>NZ_JABFTX010000002.1 GCF_021404305.1 Billgrantia ethanolica
GAGTGGACGCACCTCTGGTGTTCCGGTTGTCACGCCAGTGGCATTGCCGGGTAGCTACGTGCGGACGGGATAACCGCTGAAAGCATCTAAGCGGGAAGCCCCCTTCAAGATGAGACATCCCCGAGGCCTCGAGCCTCCTGAAGGGCCCAGCGAGACCAGCTGGTTGATAGGCCGGGTGTGGAAGCGCTGCAAGGCGTTGAGCTAACCGGTACTAATGGCCCGTGAGGCTTGACCATATAACCCCAAGGGGTCTGCGCATTGCGCGCGCAATTGACGGATACGCCCCGTGACCGCAAGGCACGGACGAGACGATCGCGTCAGCATGATTCCAACCGTTTTCGCCTGACGACCATAGCGAGTGGGAACCACCTGATCCCATGCCGAACTCAGCAGTGAAACCGCTCAGCGCCGATGGTAGTGTGGGGCCTCCCCATGCGAGAGTAGGTCATCGTCAGGCACTTCTTCAGAAACCCCGGCCAACTGGTCGGGGTTTCGTCGTTTAGGGGCCTCCCATGGAGAGTAGCGGGGAGCCGCCCTGGACATCGTCAGGCATTTATTCCAAAAATCCCGAGTACGAAAGTGCTCAGGATTTTTTCATGGGCATGGGTCGGCCCGCTCTCTGTTTCGTGGGGCCGGTCCGCGAAGGGCGGGGCGCTCTCACCCCCCCATGCGAGAGTAGCGGAGCGCCGCCCGGGACATCGTCAGGCACTTATTCAGAAACCCCGGCCAACTGGTCGGGGTTTCGCCGTTTAGGCCCTTATCTCTCCCAAACCCCGAGCTTAGCCGAGCTCGGGGTTTTTCTTTATCCGATCAATGCGTTTCCGCCGCAGCGGCAGTTCGCTAGAATGACTTTTTTCCCGACCAGGGCAATAGAGCATGACCATCGGTGATCTCATTCGGCTGCTGAGCGACGGAGAGTTCCATTCCGGCGAGCAGTTGGGGGAACGGCTGGGTGTATCGCGCACCGCGGTGTGGAAGCAGCTCAAGAAGCTCGAGGCAATGGAGATCCCGCTCGAGGCGGTCAAGGGGCAGGGGTACCGCCTCTCTGCGCCGCTGGAGCTGCTGGATGGGTCGCGAATCGTGGCCGAACTGTCGCGCAAGGGGCGGCAGCATCTGGCCAGGCTCTTCGTCGAGGAGACGCTTCCCTCGAGCAACGAATTCATTCGCCAGCGCTTCGCTCAAGGTGCCGGGCATGGCGAAGTGTGCCTGGTGGAGCAGCAGAGTGCGGGGCGCGGACGGCGTGGGCGGGTCTGGACGACGCCCTGGGGGCGTGCGCTGATGCTGTCGGTCGGGTGGCGCTTCGAAACCGGCGTGGTGGCGCTGGAGGGGTTGAGCCTCGCGGTGGGGGTCGCGCTGTCTCGCGTACTGGAGCGCCACGGTGTATCTTCCAGGCTCAAGTGGCCGAATGATGTGCTACTCGAGGATGAGGCGGGGCATCTGGGCAAGCTGGCAGGCATCTTGGTCGAAATCAGCGGGGACGCAGCGGGTCCGTGTGAGGTCGTGGTGGGCATGGGCATCAACTTCGACCTTCCGGCGAGCTTCCGAGAGACGATCGAGCAGAGGGTGGCTGCCGTACATGATCAGGCCGCGTCGCTCTCACGCAATCGCCTGGCAGCTGAGCTGTTGGATGAGCTCATGCCGCTGCTGGCCGAGTATGAGGCATCCGGTTTTGTCGCCTGGCAAGAGGAGTGGAATGCACGGCATGCCTTTCAGGGTTGTCAGGTCGAAGTGCAGAGAGGGCAGCAGCGGTTCACGGCAACGGCCGAAACCGTCGATGCCTCTGGCAACCTCTGGGTTTGCCATGAGCGTGGGCGAGAGCGCCTGGGAGGTGGTGAGATCAGCGTGCGTGGGCGTACATGATCCTTGACCTGGACATCGGCAATACGCTTTCCAAGTGGCGGCTGAAGGATGCCGACAGCAGCGAGATTCGCTCACGGGGAGCCGTCTGGACCCGCGAGGAGTGGAAGCCCGGCTCCGATATTCCCGATCTTGACGTGGTGGAGGCGGTGCGAATCTCGAGCGTTGCGCGCCAGGCGGTGCTGGAGCAGACGGTCACGCTGCTGCAGAGCCGGGTGCGCAGCGTCCATGTGGCGCGCTCGGTACCCGAAGCCTTGGGCGTGGTCAACGGCTACCAGGAGCCTCATCGTCTGGGCGTCGATCGCTGGATGGGCGTGCTGGCCGGCTACCAGCTGGCCGGTGGGTGCTGCGCCGTGGATTGCGGCAGTGCCATTACCATCGATTTCGTGCTGCCGGGCGGGCGTCACCTGGGGGGCTATATCCTGCCGGGGCTGCGTCTGATGAAGGAGAGCCTGCAGCTCGGCACGCGCAATGTGGCCATCGATCCCGATAGCGAGGCAGAGGAGCTGCTGCTGCCGGGGCGGCGTACCGTCGAGGCCGTGAATCATGGCATCTATCTGGCCGCTGTCAGTGCCGTCAATCGAATCTATGCCGAGGTCTGCGACCGTGAAGGGATCGCCTTGCCGCTGCTGCTGACGGGCGGTGATGCGCGCGTGGTGGCGCGAGGGGTACATTCGCCCCATGCGATATGGCCTGACATGGTCTATGGCGGGCTCGAGGCGTGTTTTCCGCTGACCGCCGCCGAGCGAGCCGGGCGCATGTCGGGTGCGCCACGCGTGCCTGAACCTGCAGGCCTCGAAAAAATCAGGGCAGGCCTTGCATTCTCCATGCTGCTTTGACACAATGCAGCGCGTTCCGAGGCCAAGGGGTCGCCGCACTGGCGGGCTTTTCGGCAAGTGGCTGATAAGTAAGCGCTTGACATGGCTTCGGTAGGCGGTAGAATGAGCCGCCATCTGGAGGGGTTCCCGAGTGGCCAAAGGGAGCAGACTGTAAATCTGCCGCGAAAGCTTCGAAGGTTCGAATCCTTCCCCCTCCACCAGATTGTCCCATCGAGGTGTGAGTCTGGATGGGAAGAGTGGGTAGGCGGGCATAGTTCAATGGTAGAACCTCAGCCTTCCAAGCTGATGGTGCGGGTTCGATTCCCGCTGCCCGCTCCAGGTGTTCAGCTGTGATAGCTTGGGTGCGAAAGGTTTTGCTCATGTAGCTCAGGGGTAGAGCACACCCTTGGTAAGGGTGAGGTCGACGGTTCAAATCCGTCCATGAGCTCCAATACAGAAAGGCGGGCCTGGGCTCGCCTTTCTTTTCTTCACGGCGCAGTTGCGTCGGGAAGGGTTGCCACGAGGCGGAGCATCCGCTATCATGGCGCCCGCTGTTGCGTCTGCGTCTGCAAGAGGTGCTGCGTAACAGGTACAGGCCAGTAGCTCAATTGGCAGAGCAGCGGTCTCCAAAACCGCAGGTTGGGGGTTCGATTCCCTCCTGGCCTGCCAACCTTCCCCAGGTTGGCTTCTTCATACGAACATGCTCGATTGCCGCACCCTGAGGAGTCTCGTTTTCATGAAACACAACGCCGAGGTGCAGGAGTCGCGCCACGACGGGCTCAAGTGGGCGGTTGTCGTCACGCTGGTGACGCTTGCTGTGGTGGGCAATACCTACTTCGCCGATCAGGCGCTTCTCTATCGTGTGCTTGGTGTCGTGGTGCTCTGTCTGGGTGCTGCCGGACTTGCCCTGACGACCGCCAGGGGGCGCGATCTCGCCGAACTGGCCAAGAGCGCCAAGAAAGAGATTCAGCGTGTGGTGTGGCCGACCCGTCCCGAAACGGTGCAGACGACCGCCATCGTGCTGGTCGCAGTGCTGATCGTCGGGCTGATGCTGTGGCTGATCGACACCCTTCTTAGCTGGGCGATGTCCGGCGTCATCGGTTAGGAGTCTTCATGTCCAAGCGTTGGTACGTCGTTCACGCCTACTCCGGCTTCGAGAAGCATGTCATGCGCTCCCTCAAGGAGCGCGTGAAGATGTATGGCATGGAGGATCGCTTTGGCGAGATCCTGGTGCCGACCGAAGAGGTCGTCGAGGTGCGTGACGGCAAGCGTCGCAAGAGCGAGCGCAAGTTCTATCCCGGCTACGTGCTGGTCGAGATGGAGATGGACGACGGGACCTGGCACCTGGTCAACGAGACCCCGCGCGTGATGGGGTTCATCGGTGGTACCAAGGAGAAGCCGGCGCCGATCACCCAGAAAGAGGCTGACGCCATCCTGCGTCGCGTGAAGGACGGCAGCGACAAGCCGCGGCCCAAGACCATGTTCGAGCCGGGTCAGTCCGTGCGGGTCATTGATGGTCCCTTTGCCGACTTCAATGGCGTGGTCGAAGAGGTCAACTACGACAAGAGTCGCCTGCAGGTCAGCGTGCTGATCTTCGGTCGGGCGACGCCTGTCGAACTCGAGTTCTCGCAGGTCGAGAAGGAATGATTCTCGACCTCTGATTTGCTTTGTGGCCGCTTAGGCGGCCGTTTAACCCGGGGAGCCGCAAGGCGCTACTACCCAACTGGAGTCTACTCATGGCCAAGAAAGTACAGGCTTACATCAAGCTGCAGGTTGCAGCTGGTAAGGCCAATCCGAGTCCCCCCGTGGGCCCCGCGCTGGGTCAGCACGGCGTGAACATCATGGAGTTCTGCAAGGCGTTCAACGCCGCGACGCAGGAGATCGAGCCGGGTCTGCCAACTCCCGTGGTGATCACCGTCTATTCCGACCGCAGCTTCACCTTCATCACCAAGACGCCGCCGGCGGCCGTCCTGCTGAAGAAGGCGGCTGGCATCAAGTCCGGCTCCGGTGAGCCGAACAAGAAGAAGGTCGGCACCGTGACCCGTGAACAGCTCGAAGAGATTGCCAAGACCAAGGAGCCGGATCTGACGGCTGCCGATCTCGACGCCGCGGTGCGTACCATTGCCGGTAGTGCCCGCAGCATGGGCCTCAACGTGGAGGGTCTCTGATCATGGCCAAGCTTTCCAAGCGCGCTCAGATGATTCGCGAGAGGGTTGACGCCTCCAAGGCTTACAGTCTGGAAGAGGCCGTGGCTCTGCTTGCCGAGCTCTCTACCGTGAAATTCAAGGAGTCGCTGGACGTCGCCATCAATCTGGGCGTCGATCCGCGTAAATCCGACCAGGTGGTGCGTGGCGCTACCGTCATGCCCAACGGTACCGGCAAGGACGTGCGCGTTGCCGTGTTCGCTCAGGGTGCCAATGCAGACGCCGCCAAGGAAGCCGGTGCCGATATCGTCGGCATGGACGACCTGGCCGAGCAGGTCAAGAAAGGTCAGCTCGACTTCGACGTGGTCATCGCTTCGCCGGACGCCATGCGCGTGGTCGGTCAGCTGGGCCAGATCCTCGGTCCGCGCGGCCTGATGCCAAACCCCAAGGTCGGCACCGTGACGCCCGACGTGGCCACCGCGGTGAAGAATGCCAAGGCCGGTCAGGTGCGTTTCCGTACCGACAAGAACGGCATCATTCACACCACTCTGGGCAAGGTCGACTTCGATGCCGACGCCATCCGCGGCAACCTGGAAGCGCTGGTCGCGGACCTCAAGCGTCTCAAGCCGAGCACGTCCAAGGGTATCTATTTCAAGAAGGTCACCCTGTCCACTACCATGGGCCCGGGCCTGACCCTCGACCACTCTGCCCTCGTCTAAGGACGCGGTAGAGAAGAGTTGCAAGAACTTTGCGGTCCCCGAGGTCCTGCCTGGCAGGGGCGAGGGGCACCGTCAAAGACCGCAGGTGCCGCCCTCTTTCGAGTGGGCGGCTTAATCTCCCCTAGGGGTGCCTGCGCAGATGGTGTGGCCGCCAGAACGCTGGTGAGCACCATCACCCAGGACTCCCATCGGCGCTTGCGCTGAGGGGAGAGATGGTAACCACCGGAGTCCGCTTATGCGGTTCCGGCACGAAGGAGTGATCACTGTGCCACTAGCACTCGAAGGCAAGAAGGCGATCGTTGCCGAGGTCAGTGAAGCTGCCAAGAGCGCACTCTCCGTCGTAGTTGCCGATTCTCGTGGCGTCACGGTCGAGAAGATGACCGGTCTGCGCAAGCAGGCCCGCGAGAATGGCGTCCAGCTGCGTGTTGTTCGCAACACCCTGGCACGCCGCGCCCTTTCCGGCACTCAGTGGGAGTGTCTGAACGAGAGCTTCGTCGGTCCGACTCTGCTGGCGTTTTCCACCGAGCATCCGGGCGCTGCCGCCCGTCTGTTCAAGGATTTCGCCAAGGATGAGAAGAACTTCGAAGTCAAGGCGCTGGCCTACGAAGGCGAGCTGATTGCGGCAAGCGACATTGACCGTCTGGCAACCCTGCCGACTTATGACGAGGCAATCGCCAAGCTGATGTCCGTCATGAAGGAAGCATCTGCCGGCAAGCTGGTTCGTACTCTGGCCGCCCTGCGCGACCAGAAGCAGGAACAGGCCGCCTAATCGGCGAACTCGTTGCTGTAGCCTGAATCGAACACTGAATAGAGCGCTCGGTGCGCCGAGGCTCCCGCAAAGTTAGGAATACCGAAATGGCACTGACCAAAGAAGACATCATCAACGCCGTCGCCGACATGTCCGTGATGGAAGTCGTCGAGCTGATCGAAGCGATGGAAGAGAAGTTCGGCGTCTCTGCCGCTGCCGCCGTTGTGGCCGGTCCGGCTGCTGGTGGTGAAGCCGCTGCCGAAGAGCAGACCGAGTTCGACCTGGTGCTGGCCAGCGCCGGCGACAAGAAGGTCAACGTGATCAAGGCTGTGCGCGAGATCACCGGTCTGGGCCTGAAGGAAGCCAAGGCTGCCGTCGACGGCGCCCCGGCTACCATCAAGGAAGCCATGCCCAAGGCAGAGGCCGATGAGGCCAAGAAGAAGCTGGAAGAAGCCGGCGCCACCGTGGAACTCAAGTAACCCCTTGGTTTCCATGGCTTCACGCGCTGCGTAAGCTTCCACGGCTGGTGGCGGGCCCTCCCGCTGCCGGCCTTTTTCTGTTGCACTAGCGCCTTGCTGACGCAGCGTCGCTAGCAGAATCCCGACGGCGAGCTACCCCCTGTGGAGCTTGCCGTCAGCGCCTGACGGGGGCGGTCTCGTCGGGCGGCGCCGACCACGCATCGGTCACCCATGGTGAACAAGCTGGGGAATACAGATGGCTTACTCATACACTGAGAAAAAACGCATCCGCAAGGATTTCGGCAAACTGCCCCAAGTGATGGATGTGCCCTACCTGCTGGCGATCCAGCTTGATTCCTACTACGACTTCCTCCAGCAGGACCGCGCGCCCGATGAGCGCCTCGAGACCGGACTGCATGCGGCGTTCAAGTCCGTGTTCCCGATCGAGAGCTTCTCCGGCAACGCGGCGCTCGAGTACGTCAGCTATCGCTTCGGTACCCCGGCCTTCGACGTCAAGGAGTGCCAGCTGCGTGGCGTCACCTACTCCGCTCCCTTGCGGGTCAAGGTTCGCTTGATCATCTACGATCGCGACTCTTCCAACAAGGCCATCAAGGACATCAAGGAGCAGGAAGTCTACATGGGGGAGATCCCCCTGATGACCGAGAACGGCACCTTCGTGGTCAACGGCACCGAGCGGGTCATCGTCTCCCAGCTGCATCGCTCGCCGGGCGTGTTCTTCGATCATGACAAGGGCAAGAGCCACTCCTCGGGCAAGCTGCTCTATTCCGCTCGTGTGATTCCTTACCGCGGCTCCTGGCTCGACTTCGAGTTCGATCCCAAGGACAACGTCTTCGTGCGCATCGACCGTCGCCGCAAGCTGCCGGCCACGGTGCTGCTGCGCGCGCTGGGTATGAGCGCCGAGGAGATCCTCGACGAGTTCTTCGACACCAGCGTCTTCCACATCGAGAAGAGCGGTTTCTCGGTGGAGCTGGTGCCGTCGCGCCTGCGTGGCGAAACCGCCACCTTCGACATCAAGGATGCGGATGGCAACCTGATCGTCGAGGAAGGTCGCCGTATCACCCAGAAGCACATCCGTCAGTTGGAGAAGGCAGGCCTCGAGCGCCTCGAAGTGCCGATGGACTACCTGTTCGGCAAGACCCTGGCCAAGGATCAGGTCGATGCCAATACCGGCGAGCTGATCTGCCCCTGCAACAGCGTGATCACCCCGGAACTGCTCGAGAAGCTGGGCCAGGCCGGCATCACCAAGCTCGAGACGCTGTACACCAACGATCTCGACTGCGGCCCGTTCGTCTCCGAGACCCTGCGTCTGGATACCACCAGCTCGCAGCTCGAGGCGCTGGTCGAGATCTACCGCATGATGCGCCCCGGCGAGCCGCCCACCAAGGAAGCCGCCGAGACGCTGTTCCACAACCTGTTCTTCACCGAAGACCGCTACGACCTTTCCGGCGTCGGTCGCATGAAGTTCAACCGTCGCCTGCGTCGTGATTCCGACGTCGGCTCCGGCGTGCTCGACAATCGTGACATCCTCGACGTGCTCAAGGAGCTGATCTACATCCGTAACGGCTTCGGCGAAGTCGACGATATCGATCACCTGGGCAACCGTCGTATCCGCTGCGTCGGCGAGATGGCCGAGAACCAGTTCCGCGTGGGCCTGGTGCGCGTCGAGCGTGCGGTCAAGGAACGTCTCTCCATGGCCGAGAGCGAAGGCCTGATGCCGCAGGACCTGATCAATGCCAAGCCGGTGGCGGCGGCGGTCAAGGAGTTCTTCGGTTCCAGCCAGCTCTCGCAGTTCATGGACCAGAACAATCCGCTCTCCGAGGTCACCCACAAGCGCCGCGTCTCCGCGCTTGGTCCGGGCGGCCTGACCCGCGAGCGGGCCGGCTTCGAGGTGCGCGACGTTCACGCCACCCACTATGGCCGTCTGTGTCCGATCGAGACCCCGGAAGGCCCGAACATCGGTCTGATCAACTCGCTGGCCACCTATAGCCACACCAACAGCTACGGCTTCCTCGAGACGCCGTATCGCAAGGTGGTGGATCGCCAGGTCACCGACGAGGTGGTGCACCTCTCGGCCATCGAGGAAGGCGACTTCATCATCGCCCAGGCTTCGGCCACTGTCGATGAGAGCGGCAAGCTGGTCGACGACCTGGTGCAGGTGCGCCACAAGGGCGAGACCACCTTCATGCGCCCCGAGCAGGTCACCCTGATGGACGTGTCTCCGCGTCAGGTGGTCTCCGTGGCCGCGGCGCTGATTCCGTTCCTCGAGCACGACGACGCCAACCGAGCTCTGATGGGCTCGAACATGCAGCGTCAGGCGGTGCCGACCCTGCGCGCCGAAAAGCCGCTGGTGGGTACCGGCATGGAGCGCTTCGTCGCCCGTGACTCCGGCGTATGTGCCGTGGCGCGTCGCGGCGGGGTGATCGACTCGGTCGACGCCAAGCGCATCGTGGTACGTATCAACGAGGACGAGATCATCGGCGGTGAAGCCGGCGTCGACATCTACAACCTCACCAAGTACGTGCGTTCCAACCAGAACACCTGCATGAACCAACGCCCCATCGTGCGTCCGGGCGACGTGGTCGAGCGTGGCGACATCCTGGCCGACGGTCCCTCCGTCGACATGGGCGACCTGGCGCTGGGCCAGAACATGCGCATCGCCTTCATGCCCTGGAACGGCTACAACTTCGAGGACTCGATTCTGCTCTCGGAGCGCGTGGTGCAGGAGGATCGCTTCACCACCATCCATATCCAGGAGCTGACCTGCGTTTCCCGCGATACCAAGCTGGGACCGGAGGAGATCACCTCGGACATCCCCAACGTGGGCGAGTCGGCACTCTCCAAGCTGGATGAGGCCGGCGTGGTCTACATCGGTGCCGAAGTCGGCCCGGGCGACATCCTGGTGGGCAAGGTCACGCCCAAGGGCGAGACCCAGCTGACCCCGGAAGAAAAGCTGCTGCGGGCGATCTTCGGTGAGAAGGCTTCCGACGTGAAGGACACCTCGCTGCGTGCCCCCACCGGCATGCGCGGGACCGTGATCGACGTGCAGGTCTTCACCCGCGACGGCGTGGAGAAGGACTCCCGGGCGCTGGCCATCGAGCAGATGCAGCTCGACGAGGTGCGCAAGGACCTGCAGGAGACCTACCGCATCGCCGAGGACGCCACCTTCGAGCGTCTCAAGCGCACGCTCTCCGGCCAGCCGGTCAATGGCGGACCCAAGCTGAAGAAGGGCGACGTGCTCTCCGACAGCTACCTCGACGAACTGCCGCGTCAGCAGTGGTTCAAGCTGCGTCTGCAGGACGAGTCGCTCAACGAGCTGTTGGCCCAGGCCGACGAGCAGTTGGAGAACCGTCGCAAGGAGATGGAGGAGCGCTTCGAGGACAAGAAGCGCAAGCTGACCCAGGGCGACGACCTGGCGCCGGGCGTGCTCAAGATCGTCAAGGTCTACATGGCGGTCAAGCGTCGCATCCAGCCGGGTGACAAGATGGCCGGCCGTCACGGTAACAAGGGTGTCATCTCGGCGATCATGCCGGTAGAAGACATGCCTTTCGACGACAACGGCGTGCCGGTGGACATCGTCCTCAACCCGCTGGGCGTACCGTCGCGGATGAACGTCGGTCAGATCCTCGAGACCCACCTGGGCCTGGCGGCCCAGGGCCTGGGCGTCAAGATCGACGCTCTGCTGCGCGATGCACGCACCCAGCAGGTGAGCGAGATACGCGAGTTCCTGGGCAAGGTGTACAACTCCACCGAAGGTACCCGGATCGAGGACATCGAGTCGCTCTCCGACGACGAGGTGATCGCCCTGGCCAAGAACCTGCGCGGCGGTGTGCCGATGGCCTCGCCGGTCTTCGATGGCGCGGCGGAAAGCGAGATCAAGCACCTGCTGCGCCTGGCGGGTCTGCCGGATTCCGGCCAGATGGCGCTGTACGACGGGCGTACCGGTGACGCCTTCGACCGCCCGGTGACGGTGGGCTATATGTACATGCTCAAGCTCAACCACCTGGTGGACGACAAGATGCACGCCCGTTCCACTGGCTCCTACTCGCTCGTCACCCAGCAGCCGCTGGGCGGTAAGGCGCAGTTCGGCGGTCAGCGTTTCGGTGAGATGGAGGTGTGGGCGCTGGAAGCTTACGGCGCCGCCTATACCCTCCAGGAGATGCTCACGGTGAAGTCCGACGACGTGGAAGGTCGCACCAAGATGTACAAGAGCATCGTCGACGGCGACCACACCATGCATGCCGGCATGCCGGAATCCTTCAACGTACTGGTGAAGGAAATCCGTTCGCTGGGCATCGATATCGAGTTAGAGAGCTAGGAGCCGACTCCATGAAAGATTTGGTGAAAGTCCTCAAATCGCAATCACAGTCCGAAGAGTTCGACGCGATCAAGATCTCGCTCGCCTCGCCGGACATGATTCGCTCCTGGTCCTATGGCGAGGTCAAGAAGCCCGAGACCATCAACTACCGCACCTTCAAGCCGGAGCGGGACGGGCTGTTCTGCGCCAAGATCTTCGGTCCGGTGAAGGACTACGAGTGCCTGTGCGGCAAGTACAAGCGCATGAAGCACCGCGGCATCATCTGCGAGAAGTGCGGCGTCGAGGTGACCAAGGCCGCCGTGCGCCGCGAGCGCATGGGCCACATCGAGCTGGCCTCGCCGGTGGCGCACATCTGGTTCCTCAAGTCGCTGCCGTCGCGTATCGGCATGTTCCTCGACATGACCCTGCGCGACATCGAGCGGGTGCTCTATTTCGAGAGCTTCGTGGTCATCGATCCGGGCATGACCACCCTGGAGCGCGGCCAACTGCTCAACGACGAGCAGTACTTCGAGGCCCTCGAGGAGTTCGGTGACGACTTCGATGCCCGCATGGGCGCCGAGGCCATCCAGGCGCTGCTCAAGGACATCGACCTCGCCGAGGAGGTCGACCGCCTGCGCGAGGAGATCCCGCAGACCAACTCCGAGACCAAGATCAAGAAGCTCTCCAAGCGGCTCAAGCTGCTGGAGGCCTTCCTCAACTCCGGCAACGATCCGGCGTGGATGGTCATGGAAGTGCTGCCGGTGCTGCCGCCGGACCTGCGTCCGCTGGTGCCGCTGGACGGCGGTCGCTTCGCCACCTCCGACCTCAACGACCTGTATCGTCGGGTGATCAACCGCAACAACCGCTTGAAGCGGCTGCTCGACCTTAACGCGCCGGACATCATCGTGCGCAACGAGAAGCGCATGCTGCAGGAAGCGGTCGATGCGCTGCTCGACAACGGTCGTCGTGGCCGGGCCATCACCGGCTCCAACAAGCGTCCGCTGAAGTCGCTGGCCGACATGATCAAGGGCAAGCAGGGGCGCTTCCGTCAGAACCTGCTGGGCAAGCGCGTCGACTACTCCGGCCGTTCGGTGATCACCGTGGGGCCGACCCTGCGTCTGCACCAGTGCGGTCTGCCGAAGAAGATGGCGCTCGAGCTGTTCAAGCCGTTCATCTATTCCAAGCTGCAGACCTTGGGTCATGCTTCCACCATCAAGGCAGCCAAGAAGATGGTCGAGCGCGAGCTGCCCGAGGTGTGGGACATCCTCGCCGACGTCATCCGCGAACACCCGGTGCTGCTCAACCGTGCGCCGACCCTGCACCGTCTCGGCATCCAGGCCTTCGAGCCGCTGCTGATCGAGGGCAAGGCGATCCAGCTGCACCCGCTGGTATGTGCCGCCTACAACGCCGACTTCGACGGTGACCAGATGGCGGTACACGTGCCGCTGACGCTGGAAGCCCAGCTCGAGGCGCGGGCGCTGATGATGGCCACCAACAACGTGCTGTCGCCGGCCAACGGTGACCCGATCATCGTGCCGTCTCAGGACGTGGTGCTGGGTCTGTACTACATGACCCGCGAGAAGATCAACGCCAAGGGCGAGGGCATGGTGTTCTCCGACCTCAAGGAGGTGGAGCGTGCCTTCGGTACCCAGAGCGTGTCGCTGCATGCCCGGGTCAAGGTGCGTCTCACCGAGGTGATCATCGACGAGGAGAGCGGTGAGCACAGCACCGCCCGCACCCTCTACGACACCACTGTGGGTCGTGCGCTGCTGTTCCGTATCCTGCCCGACGGCGTGCCGTTCGAGCTGGTCGATCAGCCGATGAAGAAGAAGGCGATCTCCAAGCTGCTCAACGAGGTGTATCGTCGTGCCGGCCTCAAGCCGACGGTGATCTTTGCCGACCAGTTGATGTACACCGGTTTCCGTATGGCGACCTGGTCCGGCGCTTCCATCGGCGTCAACGACTTCGTCATTCCCGACGCCAAGAGCGAGATCGTCGAAGCCGCCGAGGCCGAGGTCAAGGAGATCGAGGACCAGTTCTCCTCCGGTCTCGTCACCGCCGGTGAGAAGTACAACAAGGTCATCGATATCTGGTCCAAGGCCAACGACAAGGTGGCCAAGGCGATGATGGCGGGTATCTCCAAGGAGACCGTGATCGACCGCGACGGCAACGAGGTGGAACAGGACTCGTTCAACAGCGTGTTCATCATGGCCGACTCCGGTGCCCGGGGTAGCGCGGCTCAGATCCGTCAGCTGGCGGGTATGCGTGGTCTGATGGCCAAGCCGGACGGCTCGATCATCGAGACACCCATCGTGGCCAACTTCCGCGAGGGTCTGAACGTACTGCAGTACTTCATCTCGACCCACGGCGCGCGTAAGGGTCTGGCGGATACCGCCCTCAAGACCGCCAACTCCGGTTACCTGACCCGTCGTCTGGTCGACGTGGCGCAGGACATGGTGATCACCGAGACCGATTGCGGCACCGAGCAGGGCCTGACCCTGCACCCGGTCATCGAAGGCGGCGACATCATCGTCTCCCTGGCCCAGCGCGTGCTGGGTCGCGTGGTGGCCCAGGACGTCATCGACCCCAGCACCGAAGAAGTGCTGATCGAGAAGGGCACCCTGCTCGACGAAGCCTGGTGCGAGCGTCTCGACACCATGGGCGTCGACGAGATCGTGGTGCGCAGTGCCATCACCTGCGAATCGACTCACGGGGTCTGCTCGTCGTGCTACGGCCGCGATCTGGCCCGCGGGCATCAGGTCAATATCGGTGAGGCCGTCGGCGTCATCGCCGCCCAGTCGATCGGTGAGCCGGGTACCCAGTTGACCATGCGTACCTTCCACATCGGCGGTGCGGCATCGCGTGCCTCCGCGGTGGACAGCGTGCAGGTCAAGCACGGCGGCAAGGTCCGTCTGCACAACATGAAGTTCGTCGAGCGCACCGACGGCAAGCTGGTGGTGGTGTCCCGTTCCAGCGCCCTGGCGGTGGCCGACGAGCACGGCCGAGAGCGCGAATACTACAAGCTGCCCTACGGCGCCGAGCTGTCGATCAAGGACGGCGACGCGGTGGATGCCGGCCAGATGGTCGCCAAGTGGGATCCGCACACCCACCCGATCATCGCCGAGGTCGAGGGCAAGGTGCAGTACGTCGACATGGTCGAGGGCGTCACCATCCACCGCAGCGTGGACGAGATGACCGGCCTGTCGTCGATCGAGGTGATCGAGTCGGCGGCGCGTCCGCAGGCCGGCCGCGACAGCCGCCCGATGATCCTGCTCACCGACGAGAGCGGCGAGCCCATCAGCGTGACGGGCTCGAACACCCCGGTGCAATACTTGCTGCCCGGCAAGGCCATCGTCTCGGTCGACCATGGTGCCAAGATCGGTATTGGTGAAATCGTCGCCCGTATTCCGGTGGAAGCGTCCGGCAACAAGGACATCACCGGTGGTCTGCCCCGTGTGGCCGATCTGTTCGAAGCGCGTAAGCCGAAGGAGCCGGCCATCCTCGCCGAGATCAGCGGTACGATCAGCTTCGGCAAGGAGACCAAGGGCAAGCGTCGTCTGACCATCACGCCGGACGACGGTGGCGATCCGTTCGAGATGCTGATCCCGAAATGGCGCCAGATCGCGGTCTTCGAAGGCGAGACCGTGGAGAAGGGCGAGGTGATCTCCGATGGCCCGAGCAACCCCCACGACATCCTGCGCCTGCTGGGTGTGGCGGAGCTGGCCAAGTACATCACCGCTGAGATCCAGGAGGTCTATCGCCTCCAGGGCGTGGGCATCAACGACAAGCACATCGAAGTGATCGTGCGTCAGATGCTGCGCAAGGTTGAGATCACCGACTCGGGCGACTCGGATTTCATCCCGGGCGACCAAGTCGAACTGGTCAAGGTGCTCGAGCAGAATACGCTGCTTGAACATGCCGAGAAATTCCCGGCTCGCTACCAGCGCGTGCTGCTGGGTATCACCAAGGCCAGCCTGGCCACCGAATCGTTCATCTCCGCGGCCTCCTTCCAGGAGACCACGCGGGTGCTGACCGAGGCGGCGGTTACCGGCAAGCGCGACTACCTGCGCGGCCTCAAGGAGAACGTGGTGGTCGGTCGTCTGATCCCGGCAGGTACGGGGCTGGCCCACCATCAGGAGCGTCGCCGCAAGCGGGAAGATACCGAGCGTCTGCTCCACCCGTCGGCTTTCGACGTCGAGCAGGAGCTGGGTGCCCAGCTCACCGCCCTCGACTCGGACGACGACGAGCTGTAAGCGAGGTGGGCGTCAGGTGCCGGGAAGCTCCCCGTCGCTTGACGCCTGACCCCGTTAGACCTTAGAATGCGCAGCCTTTAACAGTGGGGTGGGTGCGCCCGCGTCCGCTGAAAGGCAAGGCAACCATTGGAGTCAGCTACACAACATGGCAACGATCAACCAGCTCGTGCGCAAGCCGCGCAAGCGCCCCGCCGCCAAGAGCGACGTGCCGGCGCTGCAGGCCTGTCCGCAGAAGCGCGGTGTCTGCACCCGCGTCTATACCACTACCCCGAAGAAGCCGAACTCGGCCCTGCGTAAGGTCTGCCGTGTGCGCCTGACCAACGGGTTCGAAGTTTCGTCCTACATCGGCGGTGAAGGTCACAACCTTCAGGAACACTCTGTCGTGCTGATCCGCGGCGGCCGTGTCAAGGACTTGCCGGGTGTGCGTTACCACACCGTGCGCGGCGCCCTCGACACCTCCGGCGTGCAGAACCGTAAGCAGGGCCGTTCCAAGTACGGCACCAAGCGTCCGAAGTCCTGATCGGCCTCGAGACGTTACCAGAATCAATTTCGGTCTGATAAGAGTAAGGTCGGGCGTCGCGGGTTCGAGATGAGCGTGCGGGAGTTCCGGGTTTGCCTGAAAGACCCTTCGATAGAGGGCTTGTCATGCCTAGAAGAAGAGTTGTTGCCAAGCGCGAGATCCTGCCGGATCCCAAGTTCGGAAGCGAGCGCCTGGCCAAGTTCATGAACCACCTGATGGTCAGCGGCAAGAAGTCCACAGCTGAGCGTATCGTCTACGGTGCGCTGGACACGGTTGCCGAGCGTAGTAAGGAAGAGCCGCTGGAGGTCTTCGATCGCGCGCTGGAAGCCATTCAGCCGATGGTCGAGGTCAAGTCCCGCCGCGTTGGCGGTGCGACCTATCAGGTGCCCGTGGAAGTTCGTCCCTCGCGTCGCCAGGCGCTGGCCATGCGCTGGTTGGTGGATGCGGCGCGCAAGCGCGGTGAAAAGACCATGGTGCAGCGCCTTGCCGGCGAAATGCTCGATGCCGCCGAAGGCAAGGGCTCCGCGGTCAAGAAGCGTGAAGACGTGCATCGCATGGCCGAGGCCAACAAGGCGTTCTCGCACTACCGTTTCTAAGCGCAGCGCCTCTCAACGCATCGCCAACCAACGGGGAGTTTCACCGTGGCACGCAAGACACCTCTCAACCGCTATCGCAACATCGGGATCTGTGCCCACGTCGACGCGGGCAAGACCACAACCACCGAGCGTGTACTGTTCTACACCGGCTTGTCTCACAAGCTGGGTGAGGTGCATGACGGTGCGGCGACCACCGACTGGATGGAGCAGGAGCAGGAGCGCGGTATCACCATTACCTCCGCTGCTGTGACGACCTTCTGGAAGGGCATGAACCAGCAGTTCGACGAGCATCGCATCAACATCATCGACACCCCTGGGCACGTCGACTTCACCATCGAAGTCGAGCGCTCCCTGCGCGTGCTCGATGGCGCCGTCGTGGTGCTGTGCGGCAGCTCCGGCGTTCAGCCCCAGACCGAGACCGTCTGGCGCCAGGCCAACAAGTACGAAGTGCCGCGCATGGTGTTCGTCAACAAGATGGACCGTACCGGCGCCGACTTCTTCATGGTCGTGAAGCAGCTCAAGGAGCGCCTGAACGCCAACGCCGTGCCGATCCAGATCAACTGGGGCACCGAGGACGAGTTCAAGGGCGTCATCGATCTGATCGAGATGAAGGCGATCCTTTGGAACGAAGCCGACCAGGGCATGAGCTACGAGCTCGTCGACATTCCCGCCGAGCTCCAGGAGACGGCCGAGGAGTATCGCGAGCAGATGGTCGAAGCCGCTGCCGAAGCCTCCGAAGAGCTGATGGACAAGTACCTCGAAGAGGGTGAGCTCACCAAGGAGGAGATCAAGGCCGGTCTGCGTCGTCGCACTCTGGACAACGAAATCGTGCTGGTCACCTGCGGCTCCGCGTTCAAGAACAAGGGCGTGCAGGCGGTGCTCGACGCCGTGATCGAGTACATGCCGTCTCCAGCCGAGGTCAAGGCCATCGAGGGTGAGCTGGACGACAAGGATGGCACCGTCGCCACGCGTGAAGCGGACGACAGTGCTCCTTTTGCCGCCCTGGCATTCAAGATCGCCACCGATCCCTTCGTCGGTACCCTGACCTTCATTCGCGTCTACTCGGGCGTGCTGAAGTCGGGCGACAGCGTCTATAACTCGGTCAAGCAGAAGAAAGAGCGCGTTGGTCGTATCGTGCAGATGCATGCCAACTCCCGCGAAGAGATCAAGGAAATTCTGGCCGGCGACATCGCCGCCTGCATCGGCTTGAAGGACGTCACCACCGGTGACACCCTGTGCGACCTGGAGAACAAGATCATTCTCGAGCGCATGGAATTCCCGGAGCCGGTCATCTCGGTGGCCGTAGAGCCGAAGTCCAAGGCCGACCAGGAGAAGATGGGCGTGGCGCTGGGCAAACTGGCCCAGGAAGATCCGTCATTCCGCGTCAAGACCGACGAAGAGACCGGTCAGACCATCATCTCTGGTATGGGCGAGCTGCACCTCGACATCATCGTCGACCGCATGCGTCGCGAGTTCAAGGTCGAGGCCAACATCGGCAAGCCGCAGGTGGCTTACCGCGAAACCATTCGCGGTAAGGTCGAGCAGGAAGGCAAGTTCGTGCGTCAGTCAGGCGGTCGTGGCCAGTACGGTCATGTCTGGCTGCGCATCGAGCCGCTCACCGAGGCGGACAAGGGCGAAGACGAAGAGATGCACTTCAAGTTCGCTTCCGAGATCGTCGGCGGTGTGGTACCCAAGGAGTACGTGGGTGCCGTCGAGAAAGGGGCCTACGAGCAGCTGCAGAACGGTGTCATCGCGGGTTACCCGATGATCGACGTCAAGGTCACGCTGTACGATGGCTCCTACCATGACGTGGACTCGAACGAGAACGCGTTCAAGGTCGCCTCTTCCATGGCTGTCAAGGAAGGGGCCCGCAAGGCCAAGGCCGTGCTGCTGGAACCGGTGATGAAGGTCGAAGTCGTGACCCCCGAGGATTTCATGGGTGACGTCATGGGCGACCTGAACCGTCGCCGCGGTCTGGTGCAAGGCATGGATGACTCTTCCTCCGGCAAGATCATCCGCGCGATGGTGCCTCTGGGCGAGATGTTCGGTTATGCAACCGATCTGCGTTCTCAGACCCAGGGTCGTGCGAGCTACGTTATGGAGTTCGCGAAGTACGAAGAGGCGCCCTCCAGCATCGTTGAAGCCGTCATCAACCAGAAAGGCTAACCGCTAGCAAACGTTAAAGAGGTTATCGAAGTGGCTAAGGAAAAATTCGAACGTTCCAAACCGCACGTCAACGTCGGCACCATCGGTCACGTCGACCACGGCAAGACCACTCTGACTGCGGCCCTGACTCGCGTTTCTGCTGAGGTTTTCGGCGGTGAATGGCGTCAGTTCGACTCCATCGACAACGCTCCGGAAGAGCGTGAGCGTGGTATCACCATCGCTACCTCGCACGTCGAGTACCAGTCCGAGAAGCGTCACTACGCTCACGTCGACTGCCCGGGGCACGCCGACTACGTCAAGAACATGATCACCGGTGCTGCTCAGATGGACGGCGCCATCCTGGTCTGTTCCGCTGCCGACGGCCCCATGCCGCAGACTCGCGAGCACATCCTGCTGTCTCGTCAGGTTGGCGTTCCGTACATCGTCGTGTTCCTGAACAAGGCCGACATGGTCGACGACGAAGAGCTGCTCGAGCTGGTCGAGATGGAAGTTCGTGAGCTCCTGAACGAGTACGACTTCCCGGGTGACGACACTCCGATCATCACCGGGTCTGCGCTGATGGCGCTGAACGGCGAAGACGAGAACGGCATGGGCACCACCGCCGTTGCCAACCTGATCAAGGCGCTGGACGACTACATTCCGGAGCCGGAGCGTGCCATCGATCAGCCGTTCCTGATGCCGATCGAAGACGTGTTCTCCATCTCCGGTCGCGGCACCGTGGTGACCGGTCGTATCGAGCGCGGCATCGTCAAGGCTGGCGAAGAAGTCGAGATCGTCGGTATCAAGGACACCACCAAGACTACCGTTACCGGTGTCGAGATGTTCCGCAAGCTGCTCGACGAAGGTCGTGCCGGTGAGAACGTCGGCGCCCTGCTGCGCGGCACCAAGCGTGACGAAGTCGAGCGTGGTCAGGTGCTGGCCAAGCCGGGTTCCATCAACCCGCACACCGTCTTCGAAGCCGAAGTCTACGTACTGTCCAAGGAAGAAGGTGGTCGTCACACCCCGTTCTTCAAGGGCTATCGTCCGCAGTTCTACTTCCGTACCACTGACGTCACCGGTACCTGTGAGCTGCCGGAAGGCGTCGAGATGGTCATGCCGGGCGACAACGTCAAGATGGTTATCACCCTGATCGCTCCGATCGCCATGGACGAAGGTCTGCGTTTCGCCATCCGTGAAGGCGGCCGTACCGTCGGCGCCGGCGTCGTGGCCAAGATCGTTCAGTAAGCCCTGGGCTACTGACTGATCGAAGGGGGCTCCGCGAGGAGCCCCCTTTCTGCGCACCTGATGCAGAGTGTTTGACTCTCGCATCCGGCGTGCATATAATGCGCATCCTTTGAATGCGTGGGTAGGCGGCTGGCGCCGTCGACATCCATTGGAGTTTAGGGCAAATGCAGAACCAGAAGATTCGCATTCGGTTGAAGGCATTCGACCATCGCCTGATCGACCAGTCCGCCGCGGAGATCGTTGATACCGCCAAGCGTACTGGTGCTCAGGTGCGCGGTCCGATCCCGCTGCCGACCAATCGTGAGCGCTATACCGTGCTGATCTCGCCGCACGTCAACAAAGACGCGCGTGACCAGTACGAGATTCGCACTCACAAGCGTGTGCTCGATATCGTCGAGCCGACCGAAAAGACCGTCGACGCCCTGATGAAGCTCGACCTCGCCGCCGGCGTGGACGTTCAGATCAAGCTCGACTAACCACACTAGACACCCGCGGCCCAGCGCTCTTTCAAGTGAGTGAGAGCAGCAGCCGCCACGCCGTGATGGCGTCATACAACGTGCTAGTGGAATGCTCTGGAAAGGGCAGCCATAGCGGGTGATAGCCCCGTACACTAAAGGAGACTGAGAATGACTATCGGTTTGCTCGGTAGAAAGGCCGGCATGACCCGTGTCTTTACCGAAGATGGCGCTTCCGTGCCCGTAACCGTGATCGAGGTTGAGCCGAATCGTGTCGCCAGCGTGCGGACCATCGAGTCCGACGGCTATGCGGCGATTCAGGTCACAACCGGCTCCCGCAAGGCCAAGCACCTCACCAAGGCTCAGGCAGGTCAGTACGCCAAGGCAGGTATCGAGGCCGGTCGTTCGCTGATGGAGTTCCGCCTCGCTGAAGGTGAGGAAGCTCCGGATGTGGGCGGCGAACTCACCGTATCCCTCTTCGAAGCTGGTCAGAAGGTCGACGTGACCGGCACCTCCAAGGGCAAGGGCTTCCAGGGCGCCGTCAAGCGCTGGAATTTCCGTACCCAGGATGCCACCCACGGCAACTCCCTGTCGCATCGTGCGCCGGGTTCCATCGGTATGTGTCAGACTCCGGGTCGCGTCTTCAAGGGCAAGAAGATGGCCGGTCAGATGGGCAACGTCCGCTGTACCGTCCAGAGCCTCGAAGTCGTGCGGGTCGATGCCGAGCGCAACCTGCTGTTGATCAAGGGTGCCGTGCCCGGTGCTACCGGCAGCGACGTCATCGTTCGCAGCGCCGTCAAAGCTGGCTGAAGGGGAGAGATCCGATGAATCTGAATCTTGCTGCAGGCGCGGGTACTGTCGAAGTCGCCGACGCCACCTTTGGCAAAGAATTCAACGAGGCGCTGGTTCACCAGGTCGTCACCGCCTATCTGGCCGGTGGTCGCCAGGGCACCCGTGCTCAGAAGACCCGTTCCGACGTTCGCGGCGGTGGCAAGAAGCCGTGGCGTCAGAAGGGCACCGGTCGCGCTCGCGCCGGTACCATCCGTTCGCCGCTGTGGCGCAGCGGTGGTGTGACCTTCGCGGCCCGTCCGCAGGATCACTCGCAGAAGGTCAACCGCAAGATGTATCGCGCCGCGATGCGTTCCATCCTGTCCGAGCTGGTGCGCCAGGAGCGTCTGATCGCCATCGACGAGTTTACCGTCGATGCACCGAAGACCAAGCAGCTGGTGGCCAAGCTCAACGAGCTGGGTCTGGAGAAGGCGCTGATCGTCACCGAGGAAGTCGACGAGAAGCTCTATCTGGCCGCCCGCAACATCCCCAACGTGGATGTGGTGGACGTGGCTGCTGCCGATCCGGTGAGCCTGATCGCCTTCGACAAGGTGCTGGTCACCGTCTCTGCTCTGCGTAAATTCGAGGAGAAGCTGGCATGAACCAGGAGCGCGTATTCAAGGTTCTGCTTGGTCCGCACGTGACCGAGAAGGCCGCTTTCGCCGCCGAGCGCAACCAGTATGTGTTCAAGGTGGCCAGCGACGCGACCAAGCCCGAAATCAAGCAGGCCGTTCAGGTGCTGTTTGGCAAGAAGGTCGACCGCGTCCAGGTGCTGAACATGAAGGGCAAGACCAAGCGCAGCGCGCACGGTCTGGGCCGCCGTCAGGGTTACCGCAAGGCGTACGTGACCCTGGCAGCTGGTGAAACGCTCGAAGACTTCACTGGCGCCGAATAAGGGCAGGAGTACGGATCATGGCAATCGTCAAGACAAAACCCACATCCGCCGGTCGTCGCCACGTCGTCAAGGTCGTCAGCGAAGACCTGCACAAGGGCAAGCCCTACGCGCCGCTGCTGGAAAAGCAGTCGCGCAGCGGTGGACGTAACAACAACGGTCGCATCACCACCCGCCACGTGGGCGGTGGTCACCGTCAGCATTACCGGATCGTCGACTTCAAGCGCACCAAGGATGGCATTCCTGCCATCGTCGAGCGCCTCGAGTACGATCCCAACCGTAGCGCCCACATCGCGCTGCTGAAGTACCTGGACGGCGAGCGTCGTTACATCATCGCGCCCAAGGGCGTGAGTGCTGGCGACAAGCTCGAGTCCGGCGTGAATGCAGCAATCAAGAAGGGCAACACCCTTCCGCTGCGCAACATCCCGCTGGGTTCCACCGTTCACTGCATCGAGCTCAAGCCCGGCAAGGGCGCCCAGATCGCTCGCAGTGCCGGTACCAGCGCCCAGTTGGTCGCTCGTGAAGGCAGCTATGCCACCCTGCGTCTGCGCTCCGGCGAGATGCGCAAGGTGCTGGCCGACTGCCGTGCGACCCTGGGTGAAGTGAGCAATTCTGAGCACAGCCTGCGTCAACTTGGCAAGGCCGGTGCAAAGCGCTGGAGAGGCGTGCGTCCGACCGTTCGCGGTGTCGCGATGAACCCGGTGGATCACCCGCACGGTGGCGGTGAAGGCCGCACCAGCGGTGGTCGTCATCCGGTTACGCCGTGGGGTGTGCCCACCAAGGGCCACAAGACCCGCAAGAACAAGCGCACTGATGCGCTGATCGTTCGCCGCCGCAAGGCCAAGTAACAGACACTAAGAGGTAACGGCTGTGCCACGTTCACTGAAGAAAGGTCCTTTTATCGACCTTCATCTGCTGAAGAAGGTTGAGGCTGCAGTGGAGAAGAACGACCGCAAACCGATCAAGACCTGGTCGCGTCGTTCCATGATCCTGCCGAACATGGTCGGGCTCACCATTGCTGTCCATAACGGTCGCCAACACGTCCCGGTGCACGTCTCCGAGGAAATGGTTGGCCACAAGCTGGGCGAATTCGCTGCCACCCGCACCTATCGCGGTCATGCGGCGGACAAGAAAGCCAAACGGTAAGCCAGAGAGGATTGAGAGATGGAAGTCACAGCTAAGCTGCGTGGCGCTCGTTTATCCGCCCAGAAGGCCCGTTTGGTGGCTGACCAGGTGCGCGGTAAGCCTGTCGCCGAGGCGCTCGACCTGCTGACCTTCTCACCGAAGAAGGCTGCCAAGCTGGTCAAGAAAGTGCTGCAGTCCGCCATCGCGAATGCGGAAGAAAACAACGGCATGGATATCGACGAGCTGCGTGTCTCGACCATCTGCGTCGATGAGGGCATGACGCTCAAGCGCATCAAGCCGCGGGCCAAGGGTCGCGCGGATCGCATCCTGAAGCGCACGTGCCACATCACCGTCAAGGTAGCCGAGAAGTAGGAGTCGACCAGATGGGTCAGAAAGTCAATCCGACAGGTATTCGGCTGGGTATCGTCAAGGACCACACCTCGGTGTGGTATGCCGAGCGCGGTGCTTATGCCGACAAGCTGAACAACGACCTCGAAGTGCGTCGCTTCCTCGAGGAGCGTCTGAAGAACGCTTCCGTGAGCAAGATCACTATCGAGCGTCCGGCCAACAATGCCCGTATCACCATTCACACTGCCCGTCCGGGCATCGTGATTGGCAAGAAGGGTGAGGACGTCGACAAGCTGCGTCGCGACGTCACCGCGATGATGGGCGTGCCCGTGCACGTCAACATCGAAGAGGTCCGCAAGCCGGAGCTGGACGCCAAGCTCGTCGCGCAGAACATCGCCGGCCAGCTCGAGCGTCGCGTCATGTTCCGTCGCGCCATGAAGCGTTCCGTACAGAACGCCATGCGCCTGGGTGCGGGTGGTATCAAGGTGATGCTGTCAGGTCGCCTGGGTGGTGCCGAGATCGCGCGTACCGAGTGGTACCGCGAAGGTCGCGTACCGCTTCACACCCTGCGTGCGGACATCGATTACGCCACCTACGAAGCAAAAACCACCTACGGCATCATCGGTGTCAAGGTTTGGGTCTTCAAGGGTGAAATCCTCGGGGGCATCGAAGAGGTCCGCGCCAAGGCCAAGCAACAGCCGCAGGCCGCGCCCTCCAAGAAGAAAGGTTCCAGGTAAGGGGAGAGCGAATCGATGTTACAGCCCAAGCGCATGAAATTCCGCAAGATGATGAAAGGCCGCAACCGTGGCCTGGCGCATCGCGGAAGCAAGATCAGCTTCGGGGAATACGGCCTGAAGGCAACCGGTCGCGGCCGCATCACGGCGCGCCAGATCGAAGCCGGCCGTCGTGCGATCACCCGTCACGTCAAGCGTGGCGGCAAGATCTGGATCCGCGTCTTCCCTGACAAGCCGATTTCCAAGAAGCCACTCGAAGTCCGTATGGGTAAGGGTAAGGGCTCCGTCGAGTACTGGGTCGCACAGATCCAGCCGGGTCGGGTCCTGTATGAAATCGAAGGCGTGTCCGAGGAGCTGGCCCGCGAGGCCTTCACCCTGGCCGCTCAGAAGATGCCCGTGTCCACCACCTTTGTGAAACGGACGGTGATGTGATGAAAGCCCAGGAAATTCGTGAAAAGTCAGTCGAGCAGCTCCAGGAGCAGCTCTTCGAACTCCTCCGCGAGCAGTTCAACCTGCGCATGCAGAAGGCCACCGGCCAGCTCAGCCAGACTCATCTGCTCAAGCAGGTTCGTCGGGACATCGCCCGGGTGAAGACTGTGCTCAACGAGAAGGCAGGTGACTGAGATGGCCGAAGAAAAGAAAGCCCGTACGCTCACCGGCAAGGTGGTGAGCGACAAGATGGACAAGTCCATCGTCGTCATGATCGAGCGCCGCGAGCGGCATCCGATCTATGGCAAGTACGTCAAGCGCTCCACCAAGCTGCACGCCCATGACGAGGCGAACCAGGCCAAGGCCGGTGATACGGTATCCATCCAGGAATGCCGTCCGCTGTCCAAGAAGAAGGCCTGGACGCTGGTCGAGGTGATCGAGCAGGCCAGGGGCTGAGCTCGGCGAGAGCAGTCAGATTAGGTTTGGAGAAAACCGATGATTCAGACTCAGACAATGCTGGATGTCGCCGACAACAGCGGAGCGCGCCGGGTGCAGTGCATCAAGGTGCTGGGCGGTTCGCACCGCCGCTACGCGCGGGTCGGTGACATCATCAAGGTCACGGTGAAGGAAGCCATTCCGCGTGGCAAGGTCAAGAAAGGCCAGGTCCTCAAGGCGGTGGTGGTTCGCACCCGCAGCGGTGTTCGTCGTTCCGACGGCTCGCTGATCCGCTTCGATGGAAATGCGGCAGTTCTGTTGAACAACACCAACGAACAGCCGATCGGCACCCGTATCTTCGGGCCGGTGACTCGTGAGCTTCGTACCGAGAAGTTCATGAAGATCATTTCCCTGGCGCCTGAAGTGCTGTAAGGAGCGAAGCGGACATGCAAAAGATCAAACGTGACGATGAAGTGATCGTCATCGCCGGCAAGGACAAGGGCAAGCGCGGCACCGTCAAGCGCGTCCTCAAGGACGAACGCTTCGTCGTGTCCGGTGTGAACATGATCAAGCGTCACACCAAGCCCAATCCTATGGCGGGCAATCAGGGCGGTATCGTCGAGCGCGAGGCTCCGATTCACGCGTCCAACGTGGCGATCTTCAACTCGGAGACCGGTAAGGCGGATCGCGTCGGCTTCCAGGTTAAGGAAGACGGTACCAAGGTACGTATCTACAAGTCGACGCAGACGCAGATCGACGCCTAACGCGAGTCGGGTAGCAAAATGGCGAACTTGAAAGAACGTTATCAGAACGAGGTGGTGGCTCAGCTCAAAGAGCAGTTCAGCTACGCCAACGTGATGCAGGTGCCGCGGATCACCAAGGTGACCCTCAACATGGGCATCGGTGACGCGACCAGCGACAAGAAGCTGATCGAGAATGCCATCGGCGACCTGGAGAAGCTCTCCGGTCAAAAGCCGCTGGTGACCAAGGCACGCAAGTCCATCGCGGGCTTCAAGGTGCGCGAAGGTTGGCCGATCGGCATCAAGGTGACCCTGCGCTCCGAGCGCATGTGGGAATTCCTCGATCGTCTGGTCAACATCGCGATCCCCCGCGTACGTGACTTCCGTGGTCTCAACCCGAAGTCCTTCGACGGTCGCGGCAACTACTCCATGGGTGTGCGTGAGCAGATCATCTTCCCGGAGATCGAATATGATAAGATCGACCGGATTCGTGGTCTGGATGTCACCATCACCACTACTGCCAACACCGACGAGGAAGGTCGTGCGCTGCTGAGCGCGCTGAACTTCCCGTTCAAGAAATAAGGGTGGGATCATGGCAAAGAAGAGCATGATTGAACGCGAGCTCAAGCGCACCAAGCTGGTCGAGAAGTATGCGGCCCGCCGTGCCGAGCTCAAGGCGATCATCCAGAGCGTGAATTCTTCCGACGAAGAGCGCTTCGAGGCGACGCTGAAGCTGCAGCAGTTGCCGCGCGACTCCAGCCCGGTGCGTCAGCGTAACCGCTGCCGTATCACTGGTCGCCCGCACGGCTACTACAACAAGTTCGGCCTCGGCCGTAACAAGCTGCGTGAAGCCGCCATGCGTGGCGAGGTCCCTGGACTGAAGAAGTCCAGCTGGTAAGCCGCCACGGAAACATCAGGAGCGCAACGTAAATGAGCATGCAAGATACTCTGGCGGATATGTTCACCCGTATCCGCAATGCGCAGATGGCCACCAAGGAGACGGTCACCATGCCGTCCTCCAAGCTCAAGGTCGAGGTGGCCCGCGTATTGAAGGAAGAGGGTTACATCAACGACTTCGCGGTCGCTGAAGGTACCAAGCCCGAGCTGACCGTGACCCTCAAGTATTTCGAGGGCAAGCCGGTCATCGAGCACCTGCAGCGGGTGTCCAAGCCGTCCCTGCGCCAGTACAAGGGCAAGAGTGAACTGCCCAAAGTGGCGGATGGCATGGGTGTGGCGATCGTCACCACCTCCAAGGGCGTGATGACCGACCGTGCCGCTCGTCAGGCGGGCGTCGGTGGCGAAGTCATCTGCACCGTATTCTAGGAGTCTGGAATGTCCCGCGTAGCCAAATATCCGGTTAAAGTGCCCGCCGGCGTCGACGTCAAACTCGACGGCGACCAGCTGACCGCCAAGGGCGGTCAGGGCACGCTGTCGCTGACCGTTCACCCGGACGTGGTCATCGCTCAGGAAGAGGGTCAGCTGACCTTCAAACCGAGCGAGAGCGCCAAGTCCTGGGCCATGGTCGGTACCACACGAGCTCTGGTCCAGAACCTGGTCACCGGCGTCTCTGAGGGCTTTACCAAGACCCTCGAAATCGTTGGCGTCGGCTATCGTGCCCAGGCAAGTGGCCAGACGCTGAATCTGTCACTGGGCTTCTCTCACCCGGTCGAGTACTCCCTGCCCAAGGGTGTTACGGCGGAAACGCCGAAGAACACCGTGATCGTGCTGAAAAGCGCGGACAAGCAGATGCTCGGTCAGGTGGCTGCGGAGATCCGCGCCTTCCGTCCGCCCGAGCCGTACAAGGGCAAGGGTGTGCGCTACGCCGACGAGCAGGTGCGTCGCAAAGAAGCCAAGAAGAAGTAAGGCAGGGTTATGAACGCGAAGAAAGAATCTCGTCTCCGTCGTGCCCGCCGCGCTCGTGCCAAGATGCGCGAGCTGGGCGTGTATCGCCTGTGCGTCAACCGTACCCCGCGTCACATCTACGCGCAGATCATCTCGCCGGATGGTGGCAAGGTGCTGGCCAGCGCTTCCACGCTGGACAAGGACCTGCGTGCGGGTGCGACCGGCAATGCCGACGCCGCCGCCAAGGTGGGTGCGCTGATTGCCGAACGCGCCAAGCAGGCTGGCATCACCCAGGTGGCCTTCGATCGTGCCGGTTACAAGTACCACGGCCGCGTCAAGGCCCTGGCCGACGCCGCACGTGAAGGCGGCCTGGAATTCTAAAGGGTTTTACGATGGCGAAGAACGAACAGAACACCGGCGACCTGCAGGAAAAGCTCGTGCAGGTCAACCGTGTCGCCAAGGTGGTCAAGGGTGGTCGTATTTTCGGCTTCACCGCGCTGACCGTCGTTGGCGACGGCAATGGTCGTGTCGGCTTCGGTCGTGGCAAGGCGCGTGAAGTGCCGGTCGCGATCCAGAAGGCCATGGACCAGGCGCGCCGTAACATGGTCAAGGTGAGCCTCAAGGGCCACACCCTGCAGTACCCGGTCAAGGCGCGTCACGGCGCCTCCAAGGTGTACATGCAGCCGGCCTCCGAAGGTACCGGGATCATCGCCGGCGGCGCCATGCGCTCCGTGCTCGAGCTGGCCGGCGTCCATGACGTCCTGGCCAAGTGCTACGGCTCCACCAATCCGGTCAACGTGGTGCGCGCAACCGTCAAGGGTCTCGCCTCCATGCAGTCGCCGGAAGACATCGCCGCCAAGCGCGGTCTGTCTGTCGAAGCGATCACGGGGTAACTACCATGGCAGCCACACTCAAGGTAACCCAGATCCGTAGCACCATCGGCACGCTGCCCAAGCACAAGGCCACCATGAAGGGCCTGGGTCTGCGCCGCATCGGTCATACGGTCGAGCTGGAAGACACCCCTGCCGTGCGCGGCATGATCCACAAGGTCAACTACCTTGTGCGGGTAGAGGGAGAGTAATCCATGAAACTCAACACGCTGAGCCCGGCACCGGGCTCCAAGCCCGCCGAGAAGCGCGTCGGCCGTGGTATCGGTTCCGGTCTGGGCAAGACCGGCGGCCGTGGCCACAAGGGTCAGAAGTCGCGCAGCGGCGGCACCGTGAAGCCCGGTTTCGAGGGCGGTCAGATGCCGTTGCAGCGGCGCCTGCCCAAGTTCGGCTTCACTTCCATGAAGTCGCTGGTCTCCGAAGAGGTGCGCCTGAGCGAGCTGGCCAAGGTCGAGGGTGATGAAGTCACTCTGGAGACCCTGAAGCAGGCCAACGTGCTCAAGGACGCGACTCTGCACGCGAAGATCATTCTTTCCGGCGACGTCAACAAGGCGGTCACGGTTCGCGGCGTCAAGGTCACCAAGGGTGCCCGTGCCGCGATCGAAGCTGCCGGCGGCAAGGTAGAGGACTAAATGGCCAAGTCAGGAAACATGCCGGCGATGGGCAGCGGTCTGAGTGAACTGTGGGCGCGTCTGCGCTTCGTGCTCCTCGCCATCGTGGTGTACCGTATCGGTGCCCATATTCCCGTTCCCGGTATCAATCCTGACCAGCTTGCTGCCTTGTTCAGGGAGCAGCAGGGCACCATCCTGGGCATGTTCAACATGTTCTCGGGTGGTGCCCTGGAGCGCATGAGTATCATGGCGCTGGGTATCATGCCCTACATCTCCGCGTCGATCATCATGCAGCTGCTGACCGCCGTCTCGCCCCACCTCGAGCAGTTGAAGAAGGAGGGCGAGGCCGGTCGCCGCAAGATCAGCCAGTACACCCGCTACGGTACCGTGCTGCTGGCCTTCGTCCAGGCCACCGGCATGTCGGTGGGTCTGGCCAGCCAGGGCATCGCCTACAGCGCTGACTTCAGCTTCTATTTCACTGCCATCGTCACCTTCGTGTCGGGTGCAGTGTTCCTGATGTGGCTGGGCGAGCAGATCACCGAGAAGGGTATCGGCAACGGTATTTCGCTGCTGATCTTTGCCGGTATCGTCGCTGGCTTGCCGGGTGCGGTGGGGCAGGCGTTCGAGCTGGCCCGCAACGAAGGCGCGTGGAACGTGCTGCCGCTGCTGGCTCTCTCCGTGCTGGGCGTGGCGACCGTGGCTTTCGTGGTCTTCATCGAGCGCGGCCAGCGCCGTATCACGGTGAACTATCCGCGGCGTCAGGTCGGCAACAAGATGTATGCCGGGCAGAGCAGTTATCTGCCGCTGAAGGTGAACATGGCGGGCGTGATTCCGCCGATCTTCGCTTCCAGTATCCTGCTGTTCCCTGCCTCCATCGGCCAGTGGGTCGGGGCGGGCGACGGCATGGAGTGGTTGCAGCGTGCCTCCCAGGCCCTGGGCCCGGGACAGCCGCTGTACATCTTGCTTTTCGGCGCGGCGGTGATATTCTTCTGCTTCTTTTACACAGCACTGGTCTTCAATCCCAAGGATGTCGCTGACAACCTCAAGAAGTCAGGGGCCTTCCTCCCGGGGATTCGTCCTGGTGAGCAGACCGCTCGCTATGTCGACAAGGTCATGACCCGTCTGACCCTGTGCGGCGCCCTGTACATCACTGCGGTTTCCCTGATGCCCCAGTTCCTGATCGTGGCGTGGAACGTGCCGTTCTTCTTTGGCGGTACCGCACTGCTGATCATCGTGGTGGTCATCATGGACTTCATGGCCCAGGTGCAGTCGCATCTCATGTCGCACCAGTACGAGTCGGTGATGAAGAAGTCCAACCTGAAAGGCTATGGCAGCGGCGGCATCATGCGCTGAATGGCGCTGCCGGTGACAAGGCGCGCCGCGCCGATTTTGGAGAAGGAACGATGAAAGTTCGAGCTTCCGTCAAGAAGATGTGCCGTAACTGCAAGATCATTCGGCGCAATGGCGCGGTTCGCGTCATCTGCATCGAGCCGCGGCACAAGCAGCGCCAGGGTTGATTCTGGCGTTTGTGAATAAGTGGTGCCGGCATACCCCTTGCCCTGAGGAGGGTAAAGGGGTATGCTGTTGCGCCTTTTGTAGTAACTAATCGAGCAAGCCGCTCAAATTTCGGAGAAAGCTGATGGCCCGTATTGCAGGCGTCAATATCCCGGACAACAAGCATGCGGCGATCTCGCTGACCTATATCTTCGGGATTGGCCGCACGCGTGCACAGGAAATCTGTGCCGCTACCGGCATCGCGCCGACCACCAAGATTCAGGAGCTCTCCTCTGAGGAGGTTGATGCCCTGCGTGCCGAGGTTGGCAAGTACACCGTGGAAGGCGACCTTCGTCGTGATGTGACGCTGAACATCAAGCGTCTCATGGACCTGGGTTGCTATCGTGGTCTGCGTCATCGTCGTAGTCTTCCGCTGCGTGGTCAGCGGACCAAGACTAACGCGCGTACCCGTAAGGGCCCGCGTAAGCCGATCCGCAAGTAACACGCACGTTCTGGCGTAAAGACAGGAATAGACATCAACATGGCTAACCCGCGTAGCAACCGTAAAAAGGTTAAAAAGCAGGTAGTGGACGCCGTTGCGCACATCCACGCCTCTTTTAACAACACGATCGTGACGATCACAGACCGCCAGGGCAATGCTCTCTCCTGGGCAACTGCCGGTGGTTCGGGTTTTCGTGGTTCTCGCAAGAGCACCCCGTTCGCTGCTCAAGTGGCAAGCGAACGTGCAGCGACCGCTGCAGCCGAGTATGGTGTGAAAAACGTCGACGTGCTGGTCAAGGGCCCCGGTCCTGGCCGTGAATCCGCCGTGCGCGCCCTGAGCGCCGCTGGCTTCCGCGTGCAGAGCATCACTGACGCGACGCCCATTCCCCACAATGGCTGCCGTCCGCCGAAGAAACGCCGCGTTTAAGGAGACAGATTCATGGCTCGTTATATTGGACCGAAGTGCAAACTGTCTCGTCGTGAAGGCACCGACCTCTTCCTCAAGAGTGGTGTGACTCCCTTCGAGAAGAAGTGCAAATCCGAGCAGATTCCGGGTGTGCACGGCCAGCGCCGTCAGCGTCTTTCCGACTACGGCTTGCAGCTTCGCGAGAAGCAGAAAGTGCGTCGTATCTACGGCGTACTCGAAAAGCAGTTCCGCAGCTACTACAAGGAGGCCGCCCGTCGCTCCGGCGCCACCGGCGAAGTCCTGCTGCAGCTGCTCGAATCCCGACTGGACAACGTCGTCTACCGCATGGGCTTCGGCTCCACTCGTTCCGAGGCACGCCAGCTGGTGAGCCACAAGGCGATCGCGGTCAACGGCCGCACCGTCAACGTGGCTTCCTATCAGGTCAAGCCCGGTGACGTGGTTTCCGTTCGCGAGAAGGCGAAGAACCAGGCGCGCATCCAGAGTGCTCTCTCCATCGCTGCCAACCGTGGCGACGTCGCCTGGATCGAGGTCGACGCGAAGAAGATGGAAGGCACCTTCAAGGCTATCCCGGAGCGCGGCGATCTGTCGGCCGACATCAACGAAAACCTGATCGTCGAGCTGTACTCGAAGTAAGCGTCGCTGACCGCGTCGCGCCGGCCCTTCGGGGCCGGCAGCGAGTACCGAGTAACCGTTAGGCAGCCTCAAAGGTGTAGTTATGCAGCGTTCAGTGACAGAGTTTCTCCGTCCGCGCGATATCAAGGTCGAAGAGATCAGCGCGCATCACGCGAAGATCGTGCTCGAGCCGTTCGAGCGTGGCTTTGGCCATACCCTGGGCAATGCGCTGCGTCGCATTCTGCTCTCGTCCATGCCCGGCTGTGCCGTGGTAGAAGTCGAGATTGCGGGTGTCGAGCATGAGTACAGCGCGATCGAGGGTGTTCAGGAAGACGTCATCGAGATTCTCCTGAACCTCAAGGACGTGGCCATCCGCATGCACAGTCGCGACGAGGCAGTGCTCTCGCTGAACAAGCAGGGCCCGGCCGTGGTGACCGCGGGCGACATCGTCCTCGATCACGACGTCGAGATCGTCAATCCGGAGCACGTCATCGCTCACGTCAACGAGGGTGCCGAGCTCAAGATGCAGCTCAAGATCGCTCGTGGTCGTGGCTATGAGCCGGCTGATGCTCGTGTCGGCGCCGACGATGAGTCGCGTGCCATCGGTCGCCTGCAGCTGGATGCCACCTTCAGCCCCGTGCGTCGCGTCTCGTACGCCGTCGATGCCGCACGTGTCGAGCAGCGTACCGACCTGGACAAGCTGATCATCGACCTGGAAACCGACGGCACCCTGGATCCGGAAGAGGCCATCCGTCGCAGCGCCACCATCCTGCAGGAGCAGCTGGCAGCGTTCGTCGACCTGGAAGCCGACAAGGAGCAGGAGATCGAGGAGGAAGAGGATCACGTCGATCCGATCCTGCTGCGCCCCGTAGACGATCTCGAGTTGACCGTCCGCAGTGCCAACTGCCTGAAGGCCGAGAACATCTACTATATCGGCGACTTGATTCAGCGCACCGAAGTCGAGCTGCTCAAGACGCCGAATCTCGGCAAGAAGTCTTTGAACGAAATCAAGGACGTGTTGGCTGCTCGCGGTCTTTCCCTCGGCATGCGGCTGGAGAACTGGCCGCCGGCGAGCCTGAAGGACGACAAGGCCTCTGCGTGAGCGTCGACTCGAGTCCCAGTTTGGTAAGGAATTGCAACCATGCGTCATCGTAAGAGTGGTCGTCACCTGAATCGCACCAGCTCGCATCGTCAGGCCATGTTCAAGAACATGAGCGTGTCGCTGATCGAGCACGAAGTGATCAAGACAACCCTGCCCAAGGCCAAGGAGCTGCGTCGCGTCATCGAGCCGCTGATCACCCTGGCCAAGCAGGACAGCGTCGCCAACCGTCGTCTGGCCTTCAGCCGTACCCGCTCCAAGGAGGCGGTCGGCAAGCTCTTCAACGAGCTGGGTCCGCGTTACGTCGAGCGTCCGGGCGGTTACGTCCGTATTCTCAAGTGCGGTTTCCGCACCGGCGACAACGCCCCCATGGCCTTCGTCGAACTCGTTGACCGTCCGGTCGTCGAGGAGGTCGAGGAAGCCGCTACCGAGGAGTGATCCCCGGCGGCGGGCCTGGCCCGGCAATGCTGTAGCGCTAGCAACGAAAAACCCGGCTTCTCACGAAGCCGGGTTTTTTTTTGGCCGCAGCGGTGCTATTTGGACGTCGCCAGCTCGGCCGGTTGGCTCCTGGCGCGCTCCAGCAATGGCTTGAGGAAGCGCCCGGTGTGGGAGACTTCCATCTCGGCGACCTGCTCCGGGGTGCCCTCGGCGATGATGCGCCCGCCGCCGGAGCCGCCTTCGGGGCCGAGATCGACGATCCAGTCGGCGGTCTTGATCACGTCGAGGTTGTGCTCGATCACCACGATGGTGTTGCCGTGGTCGCGCAGGCGGTGGAGCACGGCGAGCAACTGGCGAATGTCCTCGAAGTGCAGCCCGGTGGTGGGCTCGTCGAGGATGTAGAGCGTCTTGCCGGTGTCGCGCTTGGCCAGTTCGCGGGCTAGCTTGACGCGCTGGGCCTCGCCGCCGGAGAGCGTGGTGGCGCTCTGGCCCAGGCGGATGTAGGAGAGCCCGACGTCGAGCAGGGTCTGCAGGCGACGGGCGATGGCCGGCACCGGGCTGAAGAACTCCAGCGCTTCCTCCACGGTCATCTCGAGCACCTCGTCGATGCTCTTGCCCTTGTATTCGATCTCCAGCGTCTCGCGGTTGTAGCGCTTGCCCTTGCACACGTCGCAGGGCACGTAGATGTCGGGCAGGAAGTGCATCTCGACCTTGATCATGCCTTCGCCCTGGCACGCCTCGCAGCGTCCGCCCTTGACGTTGAACGAGAAGCGCCCCGGCTTGTAGCCGCGCGAGCGTGCCTCCTGGGTGCCGGCGAAGAGTTCGCGGATCGGCGTGAAGATGCCGGTATAGGTGGCCGGGTTGGAGCGCGGCGTACGCCCGATGGGGCTCTGATCGATGTCGATCACCTTGTCGAGCTGGTCGAGGCCTTCGATGTCTTCATAAGGCGCAGCGGTCAGGGTGGTGGCGTGATTGAGCTCACGGGCGGCAATCGGCATCAGGGTCGAGTTGATCAGCGTCGACTTGCCCGAGCCGGAGACCCCGGTGACGCAGATGAACAGCCCCAGCGGCAGGGTCAGGCTGACATTGCGCAGATTATTGCCGTGGGCGCCGGTCAGGCGCAGCTGCTTCTCCGGGTTGCCGGGGATGCGCCACTTGGGCACCTCGATACGGCGCTTGCCCGACAGGTATTGGCCGGTGAGCGAGTGGTCGCTGGCCATCACCGCTTCCGGCGTGCCCTGGGCGACGATACGTCCGCCGTGTACGCCGGCGCCGGGGCCGATGTCGAGCACGTGGTCGGCGGCACGGATGGCATCTTCGTCGTGCTCCACCACGATCACCGTGTTGCCCAGGTCGCGCAGGTGAATCAGCGTCTTGAGCAAGCGGTCGTTGTCGCGCTGGTGCAGGCCGATGGAGGGCTCGTCGAGGATGTACATCACGCCCACCAGGCCGGCGCCGATCTGGCTGGCCAGGCGAATGCGCTGGGCCTCGCCGCCGGAGAGGGTCTCGGCGCTGCGCTCCAGGTTGAGATAGTCGAGGCCAACGTTGACCAGGAACTCCAATCGGGCGTGGATCTCGTTGATCACCTTCTGGGCAATCTCGCCCTTGCGCCCCGGCAGGGTCAGGCGCTGGAAGTAGTCCCAGGCCTCGCCGATCGGCAGCTGCACGATCTGCGGCAGGGTGTGCTCGTCGATGAAGACGTGGCGGGACTCCTTGCGCAGGCGTGAGCCTTGACAGCTGGGGCAGGGGCGGTCGGCGATGTAGCGCGCCAGCTCCTCGCGGACCATGCTCGATTCGGTCTCGCGGTAGCGCCGCTGCATGTTGGGCAGCACGCCCTCGAAGGGGTGCTCACGGGTCACGCGGCGGCCGCGGTCGTTGACGTAGCTGAAGGCGATCTCGTCGTCGCCGCTGCCGTAGAGAATCAGGTCCTTCTCGTGGCGGGCCAGATCCTGCCACGGCGTCTCGAGGGTGAAGCGATAGTGATCGGCCACCGCCTGCAGCTGGCTGAAGTAGTAGACGCTGCGCCGGTCCCAGCCCTTGATTACCCCCTCGGCCAGGGACAGCTCCGGGTGGCTGATCAGCTTGTCGGGGTCGAACACTTGCTGTACGCCCAGGCCGTCGCAGGTGGGGCAGGCGCCGGCCGGGTTGTTGAACGAGAACATGCGCGGTTCGAGCTCGGCGATGGCATAGCCGCACACCGGGCAGGCGAAGCGCGCCGAGAAGGTGATGTCCTCGGCCTCGCCGTCCATGAAGTGCACAACGGCGATGCCGTCGGCCAGGTTGAGCGCCGTCTCGAACGACTCCGCCAGGCGCTGCTGGAGCCCCTCGCGCACCTTGATGCGATCCACCACCACGCTGATGTCGTGCTTTTTGTTCTTGTCCAGCGGGGCGATGTCATCGAGCTCCAGCGCCTGGCCGTCGACCATCACGCGCACGAAGCCCTGGGCGCGCAGCTCGGCGAGCAGCTGCAGGTGCTCGCCCTTGCGGCCCTTGACCACCGGCGCCAGCAGCATCAGCTTGCTGCCCTCGGGCAAAGCCAGCACCTGATCGACCATCTGCGAGATGGTGCTGGCCTCGAGCTCCTCGCCGTGTTCGGGGCAGCGCGGGGTGCCGGCGCGGGCGAACAGCAGGCGCAGGTAGTCATAGATCTCGGTGATGGTGCCGACCGTGGAGCGCGGATTATGGGAAGTGGACTTCTGCTCGATGGAGATCGCCGGCGACAGTCCCTCGATGTGGTCGACGTCAGGCTTCTCCATCATCGACAGGAACTGGCGAGCATAGGTGGAGAGCGACTCCACGTAGCGCCGCTGGCCCTCGGCGTAAAGCGTGTCGAAGGCCAGCGACGACTTGCCCGAGCCGGATAGCCCGGTGACCACGATCAGGCTGTCGCGGGGCAGCTCGACGTCGATCTGCTTGAGGTTGTGGGTGCGTGCACCCCTGACCACGATCCTGTCCATTCCCACCTCATGGCGCGCTGGCAAAACCTCGATTATACGCCTGCGACGCAATACGCGCCAAAGCGCCGCTGGTCGGAACGTTTCCTGTGCGGGCCGGAATCGTTAGAATAGTCGGTTCATCTTGAGGGCCTCGGCCCGCCTACCCATGGAATCGTCTGACTCCCTATGCGCAAGCTCTCTGGACTGCTGCTAGCCTCCGAACGGCGAGCCATTACCGGCCTGGCCGGTCTGTATGCCACGCGCATGCTGGGGCTGTTCATGGTGCTGCCGGTACTGGCGCTGTACGCCGACGAACTGGCCGGCGCCACGCCCCTGCTGGTGGGGTTGGCACTGGGCGTGTACGGCCTGACCCAGGCGCTGTTGCAGATCCCCTTCGGCCTGCTCTCCGACCGCCTGGGACGCAAGCCGGTGATCGCTGCCGGGCTGCTGCTGTTCGTGATCGGCAGTGTGGTGGCGGCCAATGCCGATACCATCGGCGGAGTGATCCTGGGGCGCTGCCTGCAGGGCAGCGGGGCGGTGGCGGCGGCAATCATGGCGCTGCTGGCCGATCAGACCCGTGAACAGGTGCGCACCGCGGCCATGGCCACCATCGGTCTTTCCATCGGCGTGGCCTTCGCCGTGGCCATGGTGCTGGGCCCCTGGCTGGCCGCGACGTTCGGTCTGTCTTCGGTATTCTGGTTCACCGCCCTGCTTGCCGCGCTGGGGCTGGTGGTATTGTGGAAGCTGGTACCGCCGGCGCCACGTCGGCTGCGCCATCGCGACGTCGGCATGGACCGCCGCCAGCTGAGCGCCATTCTTACCCGCGCTGATCTGTGGCGGCTGGACCTGTCGATCTTCGCCCTGCACCTGGTGCTGATGGCGATATTCGTTGCCGTACCGTTTAGCCTGGTCGAGGCAGGCATCGAGGCCGAGCGTCATGGTCTGACCTATCTCGGCATCATGGCGCTGGCCTTTGTCGGCATGGTGCCGCTGGTGGTCATCGCCGAGAAGCGCCAGCGCATGCGCGGCATGAGTCTGACGGCGATCGCGGCGATCGGTGCAAGCCTGCTCGGGCTGGCCGTCTTCGGTGGTGGCTGGGCGCTGTTCGCCTGGCTGCTGCTATTCTTCGTCGCGTTCAACCTGCTGGAGGCGATGCTGCCTTCGATGTTGAGCAAGCTGGCGCCGGCCGGGGCCAAGGGCACGGCAATGGGTGTCTACTCCACCAGTCAGTTCCTGGGTGCCTTCTTCGGTGGCGTGCTGGGGGGCTTTCTGGCTCAGCAGTGGGGGCTGTCGGCGGTGTTCGCCGGTAGCGCCACGCTGGTCGGCGTCTGGTGGCTGCTGATGCTGGGCATGCCCGCAGTGCCGCATCTGTCCAGCGAGGTGGTGGCGCTCGACGACGACGAGCACGGAGATGCCCTCGACACGCTGATGGCCAGCTTTGCCGAGGTGGCCGGCGTTGAGGACGTCATGGTCGTTCCCGAGGAGCGAGTGGCGTATCTTAAGGTGGATCGGCGCCGCCTCGACGAGGATGCCCTGGCGCGCCTGATCCGCTCGGGTCGCGACCGGGGCGGCTAGTCTGTCGCTCGAGCGCAGCTCCGGTAGGCCGTTCCATTACAATGCACATATTCATTTGATAGAGGGAGTCCAGCATGGCCCGTGGTGTCAACAAGGTCATACTCATCGGCAACCTGGGGCAGGATCCCGAGGTGCGCTTCATGCCGTCCGGCAGTCCCGTCGCCAACCTGCGTGTCGCCACTACCGACACCTGGACCGACAAGCAAAGCGGCCAGCGCCAGGAGCGTACCGAGTGGCATTCGGTGGTGCTGTTCAACCGCCTGGCCGAGATTGCCCAGCAGTATCTGAAGAAGGGCTCTCGGGTCTATCTCGAAGGACGCCTGCAGACGCGCAAGTGGCAGGGTCAGGACGGTCAGGACCGCTATACCACCGAGATCGTCTGTAACGACATGCAGATGCTCGATACCCGTAGCGGCGACTTCGGCGGTCAGCCGGGCGCCGGCATGCCACAGCAGCAGGGCGGCTACGGGGCGCCTCAGGGCGCGCCCATGCAGCAGCAGGGCGGCTATGGCGCCCCGCCGGCCCAAGGTGGCGGCTTCGGCAACAATGCGCCCCAGCAGGGCGGCTACGGCGGTGGCCAGCCCCAGCAGCGCCCGGCACAGGGCGGCCAGCCTCCGCAGGGTGGTCAGCCTCAGCAGGGCGGTCAAAAGCAGAACAACTACGGTGCCCCCGACCCGGGCAGCTTCGACGATTTCGACGACGAGATCCCGTTCTGACGCTGCCCGTCGCAGGCTGCCGGAGGCTATCGTGAAGCTGTTGGTATTGGATGCCGGTCACTGCCTCAACCTGGCGCTGGCCAGGCTGGCGCATCGGCGTAGCGACACCGAGCTCGTCATCGAGCCCGGTTTGAACATCGATGCCGCCCTGCTGCGCGAGGTGGCCCCGGCGGCGGTGATCATTCCGCCGCTCTCGGCACCGATGGAAATCGAGCCGGCCGCCGTCGTGGCGCATGGCGAGGGGGTGGACGCCTGCCTGGCAGCGTGCCGCGAGACCGATACGCCGCTGGTCTGGTGCGTTTCCGACCAGCTCTATCAGGACGGCTTCGAAACGCCCATCGACGAGCATGTGATACCGGCGCCACGGGACGAGAGCCTGCGCCGCCTGATCGCCATCGGCGATCGCATCCGTGCCGGCCATCCGCGCCATCTGATCGTGCGGCTGGGGCCATTGTTCGCCCTGGAGGGCGGGCATGCCTGGCTCAGCGGGGTGATCGACAGTCTGGTCAGCGGAGAAGAGGTGCGCGCTGCGCAGGACGTGATCTTTTGTCCCACTGCCGCCGACGCCGTGGCCATGGCGCTGGTCGGCATGCTGCATCAGCTGGCCTGTGGCTCGAACGCCTGGGGCGCCTACCACCTGGCAGGCACGGAGCCGGTCAGCGCCTATACCTTCACCACCATGGTGCGCACCCAGCTGTCTACCCGTCTCGAGGGATTGGGGGAGCAGATCGCGCTGGGTGAGGTGAAGGCGCTCAAGCATCATCATGACCAGCCGCTGCGGCGAGTGCTCAACTGTCGACGGGTGCTGGAGGCGTTCGGCGTGCATCAGAAACCCTGGCGTCTGGAGGTGGGGCGCCTGCTCGACGAGTGGTGCCAGGCGCGCCGTGCCAGCCGGATCGAAGAGGGCGGCACGACCTCATGAATGTGCTGCGCAGCCTGCTGTTCTACTTTGGCTACTTTTTCGCCATCCTGGTCTTCGGTGCGCTGTTGCTGCCTGTGGCCCCGCTGCTGGCGCTGCCGGCACGCTATCGCCTGCTCAATCTCTACAACCATTTTCTGACCGCCTGGTTTCGCTGGACCTGCGGTGTGCGCTATCGAGTTCGCGGCCGTGAACATCTTCCCGACGGACCCTGCGTGATCCTGGCCAATCATCAGTGCGAGTGGGAGACCATTTTCCTGCAGATTCTCAAACCCCCGGTATGCACGGTACTCAAGCAGGAGCTGCTGCGTATACCGCTATTCGGCTGGGGGCTCAGGCTGTTGCATCCCATCGCGCTCGACCGCTCGAAGCCGGCGCGGGCCATGCGCCAGGTGCTGAGCCAGGGGGTGGCGCGCCTGCAGGAGGGGCTGTCGGTGTTGATCTTTCCCGAGGGCACTCGTGTGGATCCGGGCCAGCGTCGGCGTTACAACAAAAGCGGTGCCGTCATCGCCTGTCGTGCCGGTGTGCCGGTGGTGCCGGTGGCGCACAATGCCGGCGAGCGCTGGCCGGGGCGTCAGTGGGTGAAGAATCCGGGGTTGCTCAACGTGGTGGTGGGTGAGCCCATCGCGACCGAAGGGCGTACGCCCGACGAAGTGCTGAAAGAAGTCGAAGCCTGGATCGAGGCGCGTCTGGCCGAGATTTCCGAAGTGCCGCGCCCGGCCGATGCCAAGCCCGCCGTGGGGGTCAGCGTCGACTAAGTGCTGTCCTGATTCATGCAAAAGGCGCCCCTTGAGGCGCCTTTTGCGTTGACCTGGCCGTCGGTCTGGGTCAGTCGCGGTAGCGTTGCAGCACCAGGCAGGCGTTGGTGCCGCCGAAGCCAAAGCTGTTGGAGAGCACGCGATCCACGCTGACTCCGTCGCGCAGGCTGGTCACGATGTCGAAGCCGGCCGCCTGGTCGTCGAGCTCCTCCACGTTTGCCGAGGCAGCGATGAAATCACGCTCCATCATCAGCAGGGAGTAGATGGTCTCCTGCACGCCGGTGGCGCCCAGCGAGTGGCCGGTCAACGACTTGGTGGAGCTCATGGGCGGCGTGGAGTCGCCGAACACCTCACGGATGGCCTTGAGTTCGGCCACATCGCCCACCGGCGTGGAGGTGCCGTGGGTGTTGATGTAGTCGATGGGGCCGTCGACGGTGGCCATGGCCTGACGCATGCAGCGCACCGCGCCCTCGCCGGAGGGGGCGACCATGTCGTGACCGTCGGAGGTGGCACCGTAGCCGACCAGTTCGGCATAGATCTTGGCCCCGCGTGCCTTGGCGTGTTCGAGCTCCTCGAGCACCAGCATGCCACCGCCACCGGCGATGACGAAGCCGTCGCGGGCCTTGTCATAGGGGCGTGAGGCCTTCTCGGGCGTCTCGTTGTAATGGGTGGAGAGCGCGCCCATGGCATCGAACAGGCACGACAGGGTCCAGTGCTCTTCTTCCCCGCCGCCGGCGAAGACGATGTCCTGCTTGCCCAGTTGGATCTGCTCCATGGCGTTGCCGATGCAGTGAGCCGAGGTTGCGCAGGCGGAGGAGATCGAGTAGTTGACCCCCTTGATCTTGAACGGCGTGGCAAGACACGCCGAGACGGTGCTGCCCATGGTGCGGGTGACCCGGTAGGGGCCGACCCGGCGCAGGCCCTTCTCGCGCATGACGTCGGCCGCCTCGACCTGGTTGGCGCTCGACGCGCCGCCTGAGCCGGCGATGAGACCGGTGCGCTCGTTCGATACCTGCTCGGGGGTGAGTCCGGCGTCCTCGATGGCCTGTGCCATGCTGACATAGGCGTAGGCCGCGGCATCGCCCATGAAGCGGCGCAGCTTGCGGTCGATCAAGGCGTCGAGATCGATGTCCACGACCCCGGCGACATGGCTGCGAAAGCCAAGTTCAGCGTACTCCTCCTTGAAGCGAATGCCCGAGCGCCCATTCCGGAGCGCCTCGACGACCGCCTGCGGGTCGTTGCCAAGGCAGGATACGATGCCCAGGCCGGTGACTACCACTCGTCGCATGGAAGCCTCCTGTATCAGAAATTCGCGGTAGAGGTGAACAGGCCGACGCGCAGATCGGTGGCCTGGTAGATATCGCGGCCATCGACCGATACGGTGCCATCGGCGATGCCGAGAATCAGACGTCGAGTGATGATGCGCTTGATGTCGATCTTGTAGGTGACCTTCTTGGCGTCGGGCAGGATCTGGCCGGTGAACTTCACCTCGCCACAGCCCAAGGCGCGGCCGCGGCCGGGATGGCCCAACCAGCCGAGGTAGAAGCCGACCAGTTGCCACATGGCATCGAGCCCCAGGCAGCCGGGCATGACCGGGTCGCCGGGGAAGTGGCAGTCGAAGAACCACAGGTCCGGATGGATATCCAGCTCGGCGATCAGCTCGCCCTTGCCGAAGTCACCACCGTCCTCGTAGATGCGGGTGATGCGATCGAGCATCAACATGTTGGGCGCCGGCAACTGGGCGTTGCCGGGGCCGAAAAGCTCGCCGCGGCTACATGCCAGCAGTTCTTCGCGTTCGAAAGAGTGTTGCTTGGTCACTGAGTCGTTCCGAGTCACAGTTGTAATGGGCCTTTCCGCATGCAGTGCAGCGGCGGCTTGGCGCAGAGCCGACCCGCCCGGGCGGCCCTGCCTAGTCTACTGGCCGTGGCCCTCGATTGCACGTCAGGCATGACGCGACCTTAACTGCGGATTAAAGTGTCGGCGTCGACTGTCGATATTCAATGAAGAGTCGATGCATAGCATGGGCGCACTTTACACCCTCCACCGTCATTGCGGGATCTCACATGCGGCCATCCTCCGCCTTCAACCGACCGCTGCTCTGGGCTGCCATGGTAGCGCTGCCGGCCTGCATCTGGCTGCCCGATCCCGGCTTGCGGATGGTGGCGGTCGGCATCGTGGCAACCGGGCTCTGGATGGCCTGGCGTCAGATCAAGCGCGATCGTCAGCACGCGGATCTCATGCAGCAGGCGTTGATGCTCTCCGAAGAGGGCGTGCAGATCACCGATGCCGACAATCGCATTCTCGCCGTCAACCCCGCCTTCACCCGCATCACCGGTTTCACCGAACAGGAAGTGCGCGGGCTCAATGCCGCCACCCTGGCGGCGTCTCGCCATGACTCGGACTTCTTCAAGCGTTTCTGGCAAACCCTGCACAGCAAGGGACGCTGGGAAGGCGAAATCTGGAATCGGCGCAAGCAGGGTGATGAATTTCCGGAGTGGCTGCGGGTCAAGGCGGTGACCGATGGTCGCGGCCGCATCACTCACTATGTGGGCACTTTCACCGACATCTCGGTGCACAAGGCGCGCGAGCAGGACCTGCGGCGCATCGGCTTCGAGGATCCGCTCACCGGGCTGCCCAACCGTCGGCGTTTGCACGATCTGATGACCTCGCGCCTGCGCCATCTGCGTGCCGGCGAAAGTCTCGACATGGCGATCATCGACATCGATGGTTTCAAGTCGGTCAACGACAGTCTGGGCGTGGAGCAGGGCGACCGCCTGCTGGCCCGCTTCGGTCAGCGCCTGGCGCACCATATGGCGGGCGGTGTGGTGGGGCGCCTGGGCGGTGATGAATTCCTGGCCATTCGTACCACTACCTTCGATGATCATGACAAGTGGGTCGCCGGCCTGCGCGAGCACCTGGGCGAGCCGTTCGAAGTGGGCAGCAAGACGCTGCGCCTGGGGCTCTCCATCGGTAGCTGCCGGGCGCCGGAGGATGGCAAGGAGTCCGGCGTGCTGTTTCAGCGTCTGGAGTCGGCGCTCTATTCGGCCAAGCGCCATGGGCGCAACGTCAGTCGGCGTTTTCGTCCGGCCCTCGACGTGCAGGACTCGCCGCAGATGGCGCTGGTCTACGGCCTGCGCGACGCGCTGGCCAACGGCGAACAGCTCGAGCTCCACTACCAGACCCAGCATCGCGTGATGGACGGCGCCGTGGTCGGCATGGAGGCGCTGCTGCGCTGGCGTCACCCGGAGCACGGCATGGTCTCGCCCGGCGACTTCATTCCGCTGGCCGAACGCCACGGGCTGATGGGGCCGCTGGGCAACTGGGTGATCGACGAGGCGCTGGCGCAAATGGCGCGCTGGCGCGAGATGGGGCTCCCGCAACTGCCGGTATGGATCAATATCTCGGCGATTCAGATGTTCCAGGGCGAGCTGGAGGCGGCGCTCGCCTCCAGCCTGGCCCGGCATGGTATCGAACCTGCCCAGTTGGGGCTGGAACTCACGGAGTCGGTGCTGCTCGACGAACGCGCCGGCGACATCGTGCCGCGGCTGGAAGCGCTGCGCGCCAAGGGACACCGCATTGCCATCGACGACTTCGGCATGGGCTACTCGTCGCTGAGCTATCTGAAAAACCTGCCGCTGGACAAGCTCAAGCTCGATCGTGCCTTCATCCGCTCGCTGCCCGACGACCCCGCCGATGCCGCCATCGTCAGCGCGGTGCTGGCCATGGCGCGAGGCCTGGGGCTCGACGTGGTGGCCGAGGGGGTGGAAACCCACGGCCAGCTCGACTTCCTGCAGCAGGCCGGCTGCCGCCTGGTGCAGGGGTATCTCTACGCCCGACCGGGGCCGGCAGAGGTGATCGAGGCCCAGTGGCAAGCGCTCAAGACCGACTCGGCAGGGCTGATGCTGCGCGCCGAGCCCACTGCGTAGCGCCGTCAGAACCGGGGGGCAGGTCGGGCCCCGGGCTTGGCCAGCAGGAGCTGGCTGGTACCGATGGAGCGCTCCGTGAACCCCGCTTCGCAGTAGCACAGATAGTAACGCCACAGGCGAATGAAGCGATCGTCGTAACCCAGCCGCTGCACGGTATCCAGGTTGGCCTCGAAGCGGTGTCGCCACTCGCGCAGCGTGCTGGCGTAGTGAGGGCCGATCTCCTGCAGGGCCACCAGGTTGAGGGAAGTGCACCGGGTCAGGCCGTCGAGGATGGCGCGGTGCGAAGGCAGGAAGCCGCCTGGGAAGACGTGGCGCTTGATGAAATCCACTTCGCGCCTGGCCGCCTCGTAGCGCTGGTCGCGAATGGTGATGGCCTGCAGCATGGCCAGCCCGTCGTCCTCGAGCAGTCGATCCAGGGTGGCCAGATAGGTGTCGAGGTACTGGTGGCCGACGGCCTCGATCATCTCCACCGAGACCAGGCGGTCGTAGCGGCCTTCGAGTTCGCGGTAGTCCCGTTGCAGCACCTCGACCCGCGACTCCAGCCCCGCCTCGCGCACACGTTGCCGCGTATACTCAAACTGCTCGCTGGATATGGTCGTGGTGGTGACCCGACACCCGCGGGTGAGGGCGGCATGGATGGCCAGGCCGCCCCAGCCGGTGCCGATCTCCAGCAGGTGATGCTGCGGCTGCACGTCGAGCTGGGTCAGCAGCAGGTCGAGCTTATGGGTCGAGGCCTCCTCCAGGCTGGCTTCCGGATGCGGAAAGACGGCGCTCGAATACATCCGATGACGCTGATCGAGGAAGAGAGCAAAGAGCTCGTTGCCGATGTCGTAGTGCGCGGCAATGTTGCGCCGGGCGCGCTTGAGCGTGTTGCCCAGCAGCCGCTGGCCCAGGCTACCCAGCCAGATGCCTGCCCGCGCCACTCGGGATCCCACATCGCCGTCGAGCCGCTCCATGTTGATGGCGCACAGCCGAATCAGGCCGACCAGATCGTCGACGTCCCAATCGCCGTCGACATAGGCTTCGGCCGCGCCGAGGCTGCCGCCCAGAGCCAGCCGGCGCCATGTCCTCGCCCTCCGCACCACCAGGGTGACCTGCAGCGGCCCACCCTGTCCGAGCCGGTGACACTGGTTGCCTTCGATCAGCGTGATGGTACCCCCCGCGAGACTGCCGAGCTGAGCCAGCATTTTCGGCCTCAGCCAGCGTGTCAGGGTGGATGCGGATTCGGGCAACGGCCGCTCGGGGTGAGTGCGGAGCATGTTCACGGCGTGGTCTCCTTGCGCTGAGGGTGATCGTGGACGGGAATCCCCTTGGCCCAGAGTTTGAGCGCCTCGTAGTGAATGGCGGCGAGGGTCTTGAGGTTCATCCAGGGCTGGCGGGCCAGGGCCGCAAGCAGCGCCGGACGTGTCGCGGGTCGCATCGCCAGGGTTAAGCTGGCGTCGAAGTGGCGCTGCTCCTGGCGCCAGGTCTCCATGTGCAGGGCCAGCGTTTCGCCCGGGGTGTTGAAGCGCCAGCGGTAGGTCATGTCCAGCGGCAGAAAGGGCGAGACATGCAGGGCTTTGCTGAATTCGGCGGTGTGAGCGTGGCGCCCCGGCTTCACGGCACAGGCGTAGCGTGCTCGCTCTCGCCATGGCGTATTGGTCACTTCCCCCAGCACCGCGCCCAGGGCGCCACCCTCTTCCTCGCGGTGATAGAGGTAATACAGCGAGATTGGGTTGAAGCCCGAGCCCAGGGTACGCAGTTGGGTGAGTAGGCAGACCCGCCCCTGGGGTGCCCGGCCGAGTTGGCGGGTGACCTCGTCGCGGGCCGCGGCGGCCAAGGGCGATGAGCAGGGCGCCAGATAGTCCTCGCGACGAAAGCGGGCCAGGGCCGAGCGTCGAGCGCTGAAGCCCGGCACGCCGTCGAACAGTTCGGGCAGCTCGTCGAGATCGAGCCACATCATCCACACCCGATAGTCGAATCGGTGGCTGCGGGGCAGGTGGCGGCGATGCAGCAGCGTGCCATGACAGACACGCGAGCGCGGTAACGTCTTCATGAGCTGACCGCCGACCAGGCCGTTGTGCCGACTGCGTGCGTGCCGCTTTCGTCGCAGCCCAGCGCGTGAGCCACTCGCAGCGCGCTCCATACCCCGTCTTCGTGGAAGCCGTTGCGCCAGTAGGCGCCGCAGTAGTGGGTGCGCAGGGGGCCGCCCGAGATCTCGCCATGTCTGGCCTGGGCTTGCAGGCCGGCCAGGCTGAACTGAGGGTGGGCGTAGCGAAAGCGTCCCAGCACCCGGCTGGGGTCGATGGCATCGGCGTCGTTGAGGGTGACGCAGAAGGTGTGCGGCGCCTCGAGTCGCTGCAGCAAGTTCATATTGTAGGTCACCGAAGTCCGGGCATCGTCGCCGCGACCGTCCAGGCGATAGTTCCAACTGGCCCAGGCGCGCCGGCGCCGCGGCAGCAGGCGGGTGTCGGTATGCAGTACCACTTCGTTGTCGGCATAAGGCAGTGCGCCCAGCACCTCGCGCTCGGCCGGGCTGGCATCCTCCAGCAGCCGCAGCGCCTCGTCGGCGTGGCAGGCCAGCACCACCTGGTCAAATACTTCCCGGCCGCGCGGGGTGGTCAGCATGACGCCGTCGACGTCGCGGCGAATACCTCGCACCGGCGTGGCGAGTCGTATCCGCTCGGCGTATGGCGCCGTCAGGCCGGGGATGTAGGCGCGCGAGCCGCCGGCCAGGGTGTACCACTGAGGGCGGTGATACAGCGACAGCAGGCCGTGATGATGGAAGAAACGCACGAAGAACAGCGCCGGCATGCGGCGCATCTCCCCCAGGCTGGCCGACCAGATGGCCGCGCCCATGGGCAGCAGGTAGCGATGCTGGAAGTCGCTGCCGAAGCTCCAGGTGTCGAGATACTCGGCCAGGGTCAGCGCCGCCGGCAGCCGCTCGTACCTGAGGTCGTCGCTGGCCTGGCGATTGAAGCGCAAAATGTCGGCCAGCAGGCGGTAAAAGCGCGGGCTGGTGAGGTGGCGACGCTGCGCGAACAGCGAACCGAGGGTATGGCCGTTGTATTCGAAGTCCCGCTGCGTCTCGTGCACGGAAAAGCTCATCTCGGTGGGCTGCACGGCCACGTCGAGCTGTGTGAGCAGGCGCTGGAAGTGCGGGTAGGTACGGTCGTTGAAGACGATGAAACCGGTATCGATGGCGTAGTGGCGCCGGTCGAGTTCGACGTCCACGGTGGCGGTATGTCCGCCCAGCCGCCCCGCCGCTTCGAACAACGTGACCTGGTGGCGAGCGCTGAGGTACCAGGCAGCGGCCATGCCGCTGATGCCGCTGCCCACCACGGCGATGCGCTGGGCGGGAGCGGTGCGCTCGGAGCGTGCAGGAAAACAGGCGGTCATGGCGTCAGGTCTCCATGGCGGGATGGCGTGCCAGCCGTTTGCCCAGGCGGTAGCGCAGCGATGGCGGCAGCAAGCCGAGCAGGCGGATGCCGCAGGTGAAGCGCCGCGGGAAGTGAATGTCGAATCGGCGCTTCTCAATGCCGGCGACGATGGCCTGGGCCGCTGCTTCCGCCGAGATTCGCATGGGCATGGCGAAGTCGTTGCGCTCGGTCAGCGGCGTGGCGACGAAACCGGGATGTATCAGGCTGACCTCGATCCTCTCGTGAGCCAGGTCCAGCCTCAGCGACTCGAGATAATGGCTCAGGGCGGCCTTCGAGGCACCGTAGGCTTCAGCCCGCGGCAGCGCTAGGTAGGCCGCGGCGCTCGAGGTCGCCGCCAGCTGCGGGCGCCCGCCGGCATCACGGGCTCGGCGCAGCAGTGGCAGCGCGGCGCTGATGCAATACACCGCGCCGAAGAAGTTGACCGCAAAGACTCGCTCGACCAGGGCGCTGTCCATATAGGGCGCGTCGAGGTACTCGCAGGTACCGGCATTGAGCAGCACCAAGTCGAGGTGGCCGAAGAGGTCGCTCAAGTGTCGACCGGCGGCTTCGACGGCATCGCGGTCGGTGACGTCGAGCGGCAGTGGCAGGGCATTGCTCCGGCCCTCGCACAGGGTCATCAGCGCCGGCTCGCTGCGCCCGCTCAGTGCTACCAGGTGGCCCTGGTCGAGCAGGCGAAGCGCCAAGGCACGCCCGATGCCCGAGGTGGCGCCGGTCAGCCAGATCCGCCGTGTTTCGTTGGGAGATGTCATGCCTGCTCCTTGCTGAGGAACCTGTGCCTAGCTCGCTACCCGTCGCTTCAGCCAGCGCACCATGCCGCCGATGGCGGGCAGCTGTTCATAAAGCATCGCGCCGGCGTCGAAGTAGTCGCGATGCAGACAGACGCGCTGAGGCTCCGCGGGCGAGAAGGTCAGCTGCGAGCAACCTTCCACGGCAATCAAGTTGCCGCCGGCCAGGCGCGGATGCCTCAACTGCATCGTCCAGGTGACGTAGGCCCGCTGCTCCACCCTCAAGCTGTCGTGAAAGGCGAAATGGCACTCCGTCACGTTCTCGTACAGCTTCAAGAAGTGTGCTTCGAGCGCCTTCAGTCCCTCGATTCGGTGGAATGGATCAATGAACGTCACATCTCGAGTATATAACTCGTATAATAATTCTGTACAGCTTTTGTCTAGTTTGTTGAAGGCGGCGCAAAAGGTCGCCAGGGTGTCGTCCTGGTGCATGCTGGTGTCTCCTGTTGAGGCAGGGGTGGCCTGAGGTCAGGCGCTGGGCGGCAGTGCCTTGAAGGCATCCAGCGCGCGGGCGCGGGCCGCCTTGTGATCGACGACGGGGCGGGGGTATCCCACCTGGCTGCACTGCGCGGCGCTGGGGGCGTGGCGATCCCGCGGCGCCAGTTCCGCCAGTTCGGGCACGTAGTCGGCGATGAAGCGAGCGTCCGCATCGAAGCGGCGCGATTGGGTGGTGGGGTTGAAGATGCGGAAGTAGGGTGCCGCATCCGTGCCGGTGGAGGCGGCCCACTGCCAGCCGCCGTTGTTGGCGCAGAACTCGCCGTCCACCAGGTGCTGCAGGAAGAACGCTTCGCCTCGTCGCCAGTCGATCAGCAGATGCTTGCTCAGGAACATTGCCGTGACCATGCGCAGGCGGTTGTGCATCCAGCCGGTGCTTATCAGCTGGCGCATGGCGGCGTCGACGAGGGGGTAGCCGGTGCGTCCCTCGCACCAGGCGTTAAAGCCGGCTTTGTCGTCACGCCAGGCCAGCGCCTCTGTGTGGCGCTGGAACGCCCGATGGCGACAGACGCGGGGAAAGCCCGCCGCCACGTGGTGGTAGAACTCGCGCCACACCAGCTCGTTGACCCAACTGGCGATGCCGGCATCGCCATCCGTCAGGCTGCCGTCGTTTTCATTCAGCGCTGCTTGTAGGCACTGGCGATGGGAAATCATGCCCAGAGCCAGATAGGGCGAGAGTTCACTGGTGCCGGCGAGAGCCGGGAAGTCGCGCTGCCCGGCGTAGTGGCGCGCGCGAAAGCGCAGGAAGCGCTCCAGCCGGTCGGCCGCTGCCGCCTCGCCTGCGGGCCAGCGACTGGCCTCGACGGCAGGGGCGGGCAGCGTGGGTTCTTCGACGCGCTCGCTGGCGATGGGCGGGGATGGCTGTGGCGCCGGTGTCTCCCTCAGAGCCACACGTTCTGCCGTCAGCTGGCGCTGCCAGGCCCGGGCGAAGGGAGTGAACACGCCATAGAAATCGCCCTTGCCGGTAAGCAGTTCGCCTGGGGCGAAGGCCACGCTGTCGTGGTGGCCTCTGGCGGTGAGGCCGGCGTCGGCAAAGGCCTTTGCCACGGCCTGGTCACGACGCTGCTCATCCAGCGGGTACTCATGATTGAAGTGCAGCTCGGTGGCATCGATTTCGCGGGCGATCTGCAGCAGTGCACCGGGGGCTTCGTCGAAGTCGTCGATGTCTCGGTGCAGCAGCGGAATACCGAGGCCGGTCAACGACTCCTTCAGGGCTATGACGCCACGATGCCAGAAGTCGAGCTTGTTGGCGCCGTGCCCATGGCGCAGCCAGTGCGGCTGGCTGCGCAGAAACACGGCCACCACCGGGCCTCGGCGGGCCGCGGCTGCCAGCGCCGTGTTGTCATGAATGCGCAGGTCGCTGCGAAACCACACCAGTGAGCGGGTCATGCGGTTGCCTCGCCCTGGGTCAGGCTTCGTGGATCAACGACCGCAGGCGCGCCATGGCCTGGGGCAGGTCGTCGCCCAGTAGCTCTACCAGGCTGTCTGCCAGGTCGCCGTCACGGATACGTGCCACAGGCCCGCATAGTCCCAGCGGGGCGTCGAGCTGTTCGGCCAGGCGTGGCAGCTGGCGGCGGATCACGTCGGCGCGTTCGGCGCGGCCGCTCACCAGCAGCACCGCCGCTGCCTGCAGGCGCTCGACGGCCAGAGGAAGTTCGCTGAAAGGCAAGGCACTGTCGAGCAACTGGATGCGGTAGCCGGCATCGCTGGCCGCCAGAGCGGCCAATAGCAACCATAGCGTGCCCGGGTCATCGGGCAACGGGGCGAGCAGCAGTAACGGCCCCCGGGCGAGCTGGTTGGCATGGTAGAGGCGTATGCCGATGCGTGTACGCAGAAAGGATTCCAGGCAGCGTCGCTGCAGGGTGGCGCCGAGCTGGTCGCGCCAGTGCTCCTCGAGCTCGCGTGTGACCGGCTGCCAGAGCTCGGTCAGACAGGTGGTCACGGGATAGAGCGCCAGACTCTGGGTGAACAGGGCTTCCATCTGGTTGCGGTCGAGCGCCTCGACGGCGGCGACCAGCTGACGCTGCTGGCTGGGCCAGTCGCCGGAGGCCGGCTCGGGAGGTGGTGCGGCGGCGGGCTGGTCGATGAGCTCCTTGACCTGGCTGACCGGAACCCCACGACTCAGCCACTGCAGGATACGCTCGACCCTTTCGATGTCCTCACGAGCGTAAAGACGATGGCCCTTGGGCGTGCGCTGAGGGCGAATCAGGCCGTAGCGGCGCTCCCAGGCGCGCAGGGTCACCGAGTTGACGCCGGTGATGCGGGACACCTCGCGGATCGGGTAGAGCGGTGTGTCGGCCGGGTGGCCCCCCTTTGCGGTCATGCGCGCCTCTGCTCGTTCGTTGTGTGGACCTTGCCATCACCTGGATTCGTCTGCCTGGCTGGCCGTCGTTGCGGTTGGCAGCAGAGAATATTGTACACTACTCGAATGGTGTACAACTGATGGAGGTCATGGTCAAGTCGGCAGTGCTTCTCCCGCCTGTTCAGCGATCACGGCGGCCAGGGCCTCGACGAAGGCCGGATGTTCGCCCACCGGGGGCAGGAGCCGCAGGTCGACGCCGGGGTGCGCGGCGCGTAGCGCCTCGACCTGGGCCGGCACGTCCTTGCGCAAGTGACGCCCGGCAGCGAAGAATAGTGGCAGGATCTCGGCCCGCCGAGTGCCCGAAGCGGCAAGTTCGGCAACGGTACTTTCCAGTGAGGGTTCGCTAAGCTCCATGTAGGCGAGCTTCAGATCTGCCGACATGCGGGCGGCCAGCGCCTCATGAAGGTGCTCGAACGGGGCTCGCCACTTGGCGTCGCTGGAGCCGTGGGCGAGAAGGATCAGGCTGTAGGACATGACTGTCTCCCGAAAGCAGGCAGGATGCTGGCAGGTCGGCGCCCCGGCGCTACCAGGGCTCTTGCAATTGTCGCCAGCATAGCAGAGGTGTACAACGGCTGTATAACGAAAGGCAGCGGTGCGGAGGGATTGCGATGCGGGTACTGATTACGGGTGGCAGCGGTTTCGTCGGGCAGCGTCTGTGCCTGCGCTTGAAGCAGGCCGGGCATCGCCTGCAGGTGGTGTCGCGCGATCCGGACGCGGCCAGGAGCAAGCTGCCCCAAGGTGCCGACATAAGGCGCTCGGTGCTCGACTTCGTCGAGTCGCCCCCGGATGCCATCGTCAACCTGGCCGGCGAGCCGATCGCCGCCCGGCGCTGGAGCGACGAGCAGAAGAACCGGCTGATCGACTCACGGGTCAACGTCACCCGCGACCTGGTGATCCTTTGCGAGCAGCTCAAGCAGGCCAACGGCAAGGCGCCCGGCGTCATGATCTCGGGGTCGGCCATGGGCTATTACGGCGATCAGGGCGAGGCCGAGGTCACCGAACAGACCCCACCGCACGATGAGTTCGCTCACCGCCTGTGCAAGCGCTGGGAGGATACCGCCAGGGAAGCGGCGGATTTCGGGACGCGGGTCGCGCTGCTGCGTACGGGCCTGGTACTGGATACCGGCGGGGGCAGCCTGGAGAAGATGCTGCCGCCCTTCAAGCTGGGCTTGGGCGGCCGCTTCGGCAACGGCCGCCAGTTCATGCCCTGGATTCATCGAGAAGATCTGGTGCGCAGCATCCTGTTCTTGCTCGAGCGCGACGATCTCGACGGGCCGTTCAACGGCAGTGCGCCGCATCCCGTCACCAACGCCGAGTTCACCCGTACCCTGGCCAGGCAGCTGAATCGGCCGGCCGTCATGCCGGTGCCGGCCATGGTGCTGGAGACCGCTTTCGGTGAGATGGCACGGCTGCTGTTGACCGGCGCCGACATGCGTCCCGCACGCCTGCTCGAGGCCGGGTTCACGTTCCACTTCCCAACCCTCGAGCAGGCACTTGCCGACATCCTCGGCAAGTCCTGACGCCTACCGCTGCGAGGCTCAGCGGCTCTCGTCACCCACCGTGACGATCACCCGCACGGCGTCCAGTCGCAGCCGTGTGCCTTCGATGGCGCCGTCGAGTTCGCCACGCTCGCGGCGCAGCGCCTCGAGTTCCGCCTCGCGCACCGCCGGGTTGAGTCGCGCCAGTGCCTCCAGGCGGGCCAGCTCTCCGTCCAGTTCTCGGCGCATGCGTACCTGAGCCGCTTCGACGATGCTCGGCAGCTCGCGCTCGGCCTCCTGCTCGCCCTGGGTGAGCAGCTCGCGCAACTGGTCGTGGCGGCTGCGAATCAGGTCCCTGGCCATGGCCTTCTTGACCTTCTTCAGGTTCTTGGAAAGCCCGGTGAAGGAGACCTTGTCGCTGAGCACGGCACCGGACTCGTCGAGCAGCACGCGTACCGCGGTAGGCGGCAGGAAACGATTGACGTGCAGCCGCTTCGGCGCCGGACAGTAGGTACGGAACACTAGCTCCGCCATCAGCCGGCCGGCGGGAATCGCCGGATGCTTGAGCAACGCTAGCGCAGTATTGCCCATGGTGCCGCCGAGGATGCGCGCCATCATTTCGCGCAGCAGCGGGTGCTCCCAGGAGAGCCGCTGCACGTCGTCGCGGGCCAGCGCGCGCTCACGCGACAGGGTGGCGGTGAAGCCCTCCTCACCCTTGGCGAGGCCGGGCAGGCCGTCGAGCATATGCGGGCTGGGCTGCAGGTGCAGCAGGCCGCCGCCTAGCTCCTGGCTGTCGACGCCGAAGATGTCCAGTGCCTGGTCGAGGTAGCGCGACAGGGCCGGATCGTGATCGAGCTCGCGGATCGCCGTGGCGACCGCTTCGGCCCGCGCCGGGCGGCAGGCGTTGAGTTCAAGCAGACGGTTGCGCCCGGCGTCGCGCTGGGCCAGGCGGTTCTCGAACAGGGCGCGGGTCTCGGCGATGAGGTCGTCGAGCGCCTCGTCGTCGAGCAGCGCCTCGGCCAGGGCATCGCCGAAGGCGTCGAACAGTTCGCTGCCGACCCCGTGGGGAGCGTCGAAGGCATCCATCCCCTCGCGGAACCAGCGCAACAGACGCGCCCCGGGGCTGGCTTCGAACAGCGGCACGTGGATCTCGATGGCATGGCGCTGCCCGATGCGGTCGAGCCGGCCGATGCGCTGCTCGAGCTGGTCCGGGTGCTGGGGCAGGTCGAACATCACCAGATGGCGACAGAACTGAAAGTTACGTCCCTCCGAGCCGATCTCGGAGCAGACCAGTACCTGGCTGCCCTCCTCCTCGTCGGCGAAGGCGGCCGCCGCACGGTCGCGTTCCACCAGCGTCAGCCCCTCGTGGAACACCGGCGCATGAATGCCGCCCAGTACCCGCAGCGCTTCGGCCAGGCCCTGAGCGGTTTCGCGACTGTGCGCGATCACCAGCACCTTGTCGTTGGCGAAGCCCTGTTCGCCGTCATCGGCGAGGCGCTCCAGCAGCCAGTTCACCCGCGTGTCGATCTGCCACCAGGGCTCGGCGTTGAGCGGATCGTCCAAAAGTGCGCGATAGGTGGCGTCGGGGTAGATCAGCACGTCGGGATGGTCGAGCCCGGTCTCGATCAGCAGTTCGTCGAGATGGTCCTCGTCGCGCTCGAGCTTGCGCAGTACGCGGCGGTAGGCCGAGGGCAGAGGCAGCTCGGCCAGGTGCAGGTGACGCTCGGGAAAGCCGCCCACATGGCGGCGGCTGTTACGGAACATCACCCGGCCGGTGCCGTGGCGGTCGAGCAGTTGCTCGCGCAACTGGTCTCGGGCACTTGCCTGTTGCTGCGGGCTGCTCTCGGGATTGGCCAGGGTATCGAGCAGGGCCAGGCTATCATGCTCCCCGATCACCGCGGCCACGGCGGCGCGATCGTTCTCGCCGCCGGCCGGCAGGCGTTCCAGGGCATCGATGGCCTGGGCCACCTCCACGTAGTGCAGCTCCTCTTCGCGAAACGCCTCCAGGCTGTGGTAGCGATCCGGGTCGAGCAGGCGCAGGCGGGCGAAGTGGCTCTCCAGGCCCATCTGCTCCGGGGTGGCGGTGAGCAGCAGCACGCCCGGCACGCGCTTGGCCAGACGCTCGACGCAGGCGTAGCCGGCGCCGACCTGCTCGGCGCTCCAGTCGAGATGATGCGCCTCGTCGACGATCAGCAGGTCCCAGTCGCAGGCGGCCGCCTGCTCCTGACGCTGCGGGTTGGCGAACAGCCATTCCTGGCTGGCGAGGATGAGCTGGCCGGACTCGAAGGGGTTGGCTTCGGCCTGGGCCAGGCTCTGTTGCTCGTCGAGCAGGGTCACCTCGAGGGCGAAGCGGCGCAGCAGCTCCACCAGCCATTGGTGCATGAGGCTCGGCGGCACCAGGATCAGGGCGCGCTCGGCGCGGCCGGTGAGCAGCATGCGGTGCAGGATCAGCCCTGCCTCGATGGTCTTGCCCAGCCCCACCTCGTCGGCCAGCAGCACGCGCGGTGCGTGGCGCCGGGCCACCTCGTCGGCAATGTAGAGCTGATGGGGAATCAGGTCGATGCGCGGGCCGGCCAGGCCCAGCGCCGGATTCTGCTCGATGCGATGATGGTGGTGCAGGGTGCGGAAGCGCAGATCGAACCAGTCGTTGCGGTCGACCTGTCCGGTGAGCAGGCGGTCGCGGGCCTGGTCGAACTGCATGCTGTCGGCCAGGCGCGCCTCGGGCAGTTCGCGCAGCTCGCCCTGGTCGTCCTCGCCGATGTAGACGATCAGGCCGTCGACTTCCTTGCTGTCGTCGACGGTCAGGTTCCAGCCTTCGGCGGACTGGATGCGGTCGCCGCTGCCGAAGGCCACACGGGTCAGCGGCGCCTGGCGGCTGCTGTAGGTACGGGTTTCCTGGCTGGCGCCGAACAGCACGGTAACGCTTCGGTGGTCGCAACTCAGGATGGTGCCCAGGCCAAGATCGGCCTCGCCATCGCTGATCCAGCGCTGGCCGGGTGAAAAGTCGCTCATGATGCCTCGGTCGATGCTGAACACGGTGCGCACGCTGCCGCCGAAGCCTGGCTTCGGCTGGCAGGGCGGGCGATTCTAACGCAAAGGCCGCGTTGGCTTAAGGCTGGTGGAGAAAGGCGGGAAATGGTAGGGAGCGGCTGTTACCGGTGGTAATCAGTGGCGTCCCAGCCAGGTGTCGAGCTGCGCTCGCGAGAGTTCGCCCACATGGCGCTCCACTGCGCGGCCTTCACGGTCGAACAGCACCGTGGTGGGGAGCCCCGGCGATTCCATGGTGCGGATCATCTGCTGGTTCGGATCGAGCAGCGGGTAGCGGAACGCGAGCTCCTGCTCGTCCAGGTAGCGGGCCACCTGGAGCAGCTCCTCACCCTGGTTGATCACCACCGCGGTAACGCCATCGCGAGTGTCGGCCTCGGCTAACAGCGGCATCTCGCGCAGGCAGGGCGGGCACCAGGTTGCCCACAGGTTGACCACCACCAGCTCGCCCTGAAGCTGTTGCAGGTTGACCGGCTCGCCGTCGAGGTTGTCCAGAGTGATGTCGGGCAGCTCGCGCAGCGGCATGTCGCCGCCGAAGGGGGCCAGGGTGACCAGCACCAGCCACAGCGCCGAGGCGCCGACGGTGAGACCCATGGCGCCTATCATCGACAGCAGCCGGTCGCGCAGTGCCCAACCGGTCCAGATCAGCGCGGCGAGCAGCCCCCACAGGCCGTGATAGCCGGGCTGCCAGAGCCTCAACACGTCCAGCGGGGCGGCGGCATAGGCGTCGAAGTTCAGTGCCACGTGCCCCAGGCGGGCGCCCACCAGCCAGGCCAGCAGCAGGCCGTTGAACCAGCGCGACCGCGCCGAGGGCGAGAGCCCCAGCAGCAACCAGGCGGCGAGCAGCAACAGCAGGGCACAGCCAATGGCATAGAGGCGCGGTACGGATATCAGTACGGGGCCCAGGGCAAAGGCGTCCATTGGCTCGGCTCCAGCATTTAGGGTCGGCGCAAGCGCCGTGACCGGGTAAAATCACTTACTTGCATAAAGTAACGCGTCAGGCAGAGCAAGCCTACTGCCCCAGGACGGCGCTGTCACCGGCGGGAGCCTTCATGGCACACAAGACCTTCGATACTCTGCGCGCCCTGGCCATCGCTAGCCAGGCGCTGGGTTTCATTCTGATCATCACGTTGGAAACGGTCATGGGGGGCGAGGCCGCACGGCCCTGGCAGGGGGTGACCCTGGGCGCCATGGTGGCCTTTGCCCTGGCGCTGGCCGTGGCGCGGCTCTATCGGCGCAACAAAGAGCGCAAGGCCATGGCCCGTCGACTGGCAGACCTCGATGACGAACCCTGATTCGGACGCCACGCGCCGCTCCCGCGGCAGGCTGCTGACGCTTTGCGGGGTACTGCTCCTGTTGCTGCAAGGCTGTGCCGGCAGCGCGGCGGTGCGCGAACATGGAGCGCCATTGACGCCGGGCGAACGCGAGGCCACCTGGCTAGGCCAGTGGGCGCTTCTGAGCGGCTCAGCGCATCCGGGCAAGAGTGGCTTTGCGCTGCTCTCCAGCGGCCAGGATGCCTTCAGCCTGCGCGCGCTGCTCAGCGAGCAGGCTGACCGCAGGCTTGATATCCAGACCTATCTGATGGGCGACGGGCAGACCACTCGGGCGCTGCTGCATCGGCTGCTGGCGGCCGCCGAGCGCGGCGTCGAGGTGCGCCTGCTGATCGACGACATCGGTGCGGTGGGTCAGGGGCGGCAGCTGGCCGCGCTCGACAGCCACCCCAACGTGCAGGTGCGCGTCTACAACGCCCTGAGCGTCGGGCGGGGCACGCTGACGGGACGCGTGCTGGCCTCGGCGCCCCAGGCGGCACGTCAGCATCGACGAATGCACAACAAGCTGTGGATCGCCGACGATGCCCTGGCCATCGTCGGCGGTCGCAACCTGGGCGACGAGTACTACAGCGCCAGCGAACCACGCAACTTCACCGATCTCGATCTGCTGGTCCTGGGGCCGGTGGTGGAGCCTCTGGCACAGAGTTTCCATCTCTACTGGAACCATGGCCTGGCACAACCCATCGGTCGCTATCACCGTGTTGATGAGGACGCCTGGCAAGCGTTGTTGGCATCGCTCGCCGAGTGGCTCGAGAGCAGTGTCGACTCACCCTATTTCGCCGATCTGCGCCAGCGCTATGCCGACATCGAGCAGGGGCCGCTGGTGGGCAAGCTGCACTGGGGGGCGGGAGTGGCGCTGTGGGACCCGCCGGGCAAGCCCGCCTGGCGGGGTCGTCCGGCCTTCGGGCGCACCATGGCCGGCGCTCTGCTCGAACAGGTGGGGGAGCCGAACGAGCGGCTGACCCTCGTGTCCGCCTACTTCGTACCCGGCAGGCAGGGAACCCGGCTACTGACGGAGCTGGCCGATGCCGGCGTGAAGGTCGAGATATTCACCAATGCCCTGGAAGCGACCGATGTGCCAGTGGTGCACGGTGCCTACCAGGCCAGGCGGGCGACATTGCTCGACAGTGGGGTCGCGCTGTACGAGATGCGCACCGAGCACGAGCCGGATGCCGAGATCGGCTTTGGTGTGGGGTCTTCGGCTTCCGCCCTGCACATCAAGGCGCTGGGTATCGACGCCGATCGTGTCTTCGTGGGGTCGGCCAACGCCGACCCGCGCTCGGTATGGTGGAATACCGAGGTGGGCGTGCTGGTGACCAGCCAGGGCCTTGCCAACGAGTTTCAGCGCCTGACCGAGATCGGCAAGTCGCCGGCACTCAGCTATCGGGTCGAATATGACGATACCGGGCAGCTCGTCTGGCAGACCATGGCCCAGGGCGAGCTGGTAAGGCTGATGCAGGAGCCCGCCGGCTTCTGGCGCCATTGGGGGGCCGTGCTGGGCCGCATTGCCTGGCTGGAGTCGCTCCTCTAGGCTCTCCCTCTGCCTGTACCAGAGCGGCTTGAAAGGAGCAGGGCATGACGCAACCCGCCGAGGAGATCCCTACCGACACCCCGCGCCCGGCGAGCTGCGCCTTCATGCTGCCGGTGGCCACACCGCCCAATGCCGTCGTCTTCGCCAGCGGCAAGCTCACCGTTATCGACATGATGCGTGCCGGTGCCATCATCAGCCTGGTGGCGACCCTGACAATCCTGCTCTTTTTGCATGCCCTGGCCATGCCGGTGCTCGGCTTCGGCTGGGCCGGCTGACTCCCACTCAAGTAGCGGCTAGGCTTAATCAAGGGTGCCGAAGCGACGCCGTGAAAAGGGGGGGGAACGCCATGTATCAAACGATTCTGGTTCCGCTGGATGGCTCGAGCCATGCCGTGAAAGCGTTGACCATTGCCGCGCAGCTGGCGCGTGCATCTTCTGCTGCACTTTATCTGTTGCATGTCACCGAGCTGCCCGACGATATCGGCATCCTGGCCGGATCCACCGGTCAGCCTTTCACCGAGGAGCGCCGTCAGGAGCTGGCCCGGCAGAGTGAACAGCGGGCCAGGGCGGCGATCGACAGCGCCCGAGAGGCCGTCGACCTCTCCGGCCTGGAAGTGAAGGTGCTGATTCGGGAGGGCCGGCCGGCCGATACCATACTGAGCCAGGCCGTCGACATCGGCGTGGATGCCATTGTCATGGGTAGTCGTGGGATGAGCGAGCTCAAGGGAATGCTGGTGGGAAGCGTTTCCCACAAGATCACGCATGCCGCGGAGTGCACCGTGATCAGCGTGACTTGATAATGGTTTTCATGCTGGGGCGTCGGCGATGCCCACCCGGTTGCGACCCGAGCGCTTGGCGCGATACAGGGCGCTGTCGGCGCGTGCCAGGATCGCCTCTGGGTTGTCGCCCCGGTGATATTCCGCGATTCCCAGGCTGATGGTCACGGCCAGACCGTGCAGGCGGGTCTCTGCCACCTGCTGGCGCAGCCGCTCGGCGAAGATCGAGGCTCCTTGCGCCATGGTGTCCTGCAGCAGGATGGCGAACTCCTCGCCGCCCCAGCGGGCCAGCAGGTCGGTGCTGCGCAGGGTCTGGCTGACCAGGGCGGCCAGACGTTTGAGGATGATGTCGCCCGTGTCGTGACCGTGCTGGTCGTTGATCGACTTGAAGTGGTCGATATCGAACAGCAGCAGTGAGAAGGTGTTGTCGCTGCGCTCGGCCTGACGCACCGCCTTGCGCATGGCGACATCGAAGGCGCGGCGGTTGTGGGTGCCGGTCAGGTGGTCGCGGGTGGCCTGCTGCTCCAGCTCCTCTTCCAGGCGCTTGCGCTCGGTAATGTTGTGGAAGACGGCAATGAAGTGGCGGATCCTGCCATTGTCGTCGTAGACAGCCGTGATCGACTGCCACAGCGGATAGATGTCGCCGTACTTGTTGCGATTCCAGATCTCGCCCTGCCAGTGGCCGGTTTCCAGTACCGCCTGCCACAGTTGAGCGTAGAAGTGCTTGTCGTGACGGCCCGACTTGAACAGTCGGGGAGTCTCGCCAATCACCTCTTCCGGCAGATAGCCGGTAATGTCGGTGAAGGCCTGATTGACCCGCTCGATGCGCATTTCCGGATCGGTGATCAGCGTGGCCTGGCCGGTCTGGAACACGCTGGCGAGCAGCCGCAGCTCCTCCTCCTGACGCTTGCGCTCGGTGATGTCTTCCTTCACCGCCACGAAACGTACGATCCGGCCGCTGTCGTCGCGTACCGGGGTGATGGTCTCGGCTTCCCAATAGAGCCCGCCGTTCTTCTTGCGGTTAAGAAGCTCTCCGCGCCACACACGGCCGCTGCGCAGGGTCTGCCACAGCTCGCGGTAGACGTCGTCTGGTGTCATGCCCGACTGGATCATGGCCGGCGTCTTGCCGATCAGCTCCTCGCGCGAGTAGCCTGTCACCTCGAGAAAGCGCCGGTTGACGTACTCGATGCGCCCTTCGGTATCGGTGATCGCCGTGGCCGCCGGGCTCTGCTCCACGGCGATGTAGAGCTGATAGAACTTGGCCCGTAGCGTATCGAGATCGGCGTCGGGCCAATAAGGGTGGAACATGGCGCGGGCGCCATCGCTGTCGCCATGCGCTGCTTCATGCTCGCCGTTCTTCACGAGCACCTCCGTACGAGTCGGACTTGTTCTGACGCAAGTCTCTTATGGATATGTTTGAAATGATTGTCTTTGAAAATATGACGTCAGCGCTATGCTGCGCCGGTGGCGCAGCATAGCGCCTTTTTTCGGCGCATTCACGTCGACGTTGGCCTACTCAGAGATGTTAAACGAGCAATGAGTCGAAGAAGCGATGTCAGGGGGGGACGAAAAGGGCCTCGCAATTGCTTGCGAGGCCCTTGAATTCTTTGGTCGGAGTAGCAGGATTCGAACCTACGACCTCTGCCTCCCGAAGGCAGCGCTCTACCAAGCTGAGCTATACTCCGTTACTTCTTTTTCGAGCCGCTTTTGGGCGACGCTCGCTGTCGGCTCCGGGAGCCGACGGATGGGCATTATACGCAAAACCCCTGGCCTTGCAAGTCCCACCGCGGCCCTGATGCGGCGCCTTCAGTGCTGGCGCTCCACCGCGAGTCGAGCCAGGTCGGCCATGCTGTCGCGGTAGCGGCTGGGCGGCAGGAAGTCGAGCTGCTCCAGCGCCTTGGCCGACATCTCTTCGGCCCGTGCCCGGGTGTAGTCCAGCGCGCCGGTATCGCGCACGATGGCCAGCACCTCGTCGAGCCGTTCGAGCCCGCCCTGACGAATGGCCTGGCGGATCGTCCTGGCCTGGTCCGGGGTGCCGGCAGCCATGGCCTGGATCAGTGGCAGGGTCGGCTTGCCCTCGGCCAGATCGTCGCCCACGTTCTTGCCCATCGCCTTGGCGTCGCCCTGGTAGTCGAGCAGGTCGTCGACGAGCTGGAACGCCAGCCCCAGGTAGCGGCCATAAAGCTGCAGCGCCGCTTCCTGCTGCGGGTCGGCCTCGGCCAGCACCGCGCCGCTGTGGGTGGCGGCCTCGAACAGCATGGCGGTCTTGCCCTGGATGGTCTCGAAGTAGACGGTCTCGTCGACGTCGGGGTTGCCCACGTTGGTCAACTGCTGCACCTCGCCCTCGGCAATGATGCAGGTGGCGCCGGAAAGTATGCCCATGATCTTCAGCGAGCCGATCTCCACCATCATCTGGAAGGAGCGCGAGTAGAGGTAGTCGCCCACCAGCACGGAGGGGGCGTTGCCCCAGGCGTCGTTGGCGGTGGCGCGGCCGCGGCGCATGCGGGATTCGTCGACCACGTCATCGTGCAGCAGGGTCGAGGTGTGCATGAACTCGATCAGCGTGGCCAGCGAGATGTGCTTGTCGCCCTGATAGCCCAAGGCGCGGGCGGCCAGCAGTACCAACAGCGGGCGCAGTCGCTTGCCGCCGCTGGCGATGATGTACTGACCGATGGTCTCGACCAGCGGCACCCGCGAGGCCAACTGCTCCTTGATGGTGCGGTTGACCGCGGCAAAATCGTCGGCGACCGCCGCGTGCAGCGACGAAGAGGCGGTGGTGTTGCTGTCAGTCGAACGGGAAGAGGCGTTGGCTGGCATGAGGCAGTGTCATCGGGCTGTTGGGCCGGCATGCCGGACATGGCAGTGGCCTTGGGCTGCGGCTCATGCTATGGCCCGCCCATGTGGGCGTCAAGCTACGCCGCGGCGGGTGTCTGCGGCGACGTCTCAACCAGTGTGGGCAGTGCTTGATAGGCCCGCGGCGCGCGGTTATAATGCGCGGCCCACTCATCATGCTCCCTGTCAGATGGCTGCCGAAAGAGGCGCCACTCGAAGCAGGCCGATGAAGAGCCAACCCCGATGAGTTCTGGAGAGAGACACATGTACGCTGTTATCAAGAGCGGTGGCAAGCAGTACCGCGTTCAGGAAGGCCAGACTCTCAAGCTCGAGAAGCTGGAAATCCCCACCGGCGAAACCATCGAGTTCGATGAGGTGCTGCTGGTTGCCAACGGCGACGACGTGACCGTCGGCGCTCCGCTGGTCGCGGGCGCCAAGGTGGCTGCCGAGATCGTTTCCCACGGCCGTGGCGAGAAGATCCGCATCATCAAGTTCCGTCGTCGCAAGCATCACATGAAGCGTCAGGGCCACCGTCAGTGGTTCACTGAAGTCAAGATCACCGGGATTTCCGCCTAAGCGGCTTCCCCTTAACGAGCGAGGACTTTGCAATGGCTCATAAGAAGGCAGCCGGCTCTACGCGTAACGGCCGCGATTCAGAATCCAAACGCCTTGGTGTCAAGCTGTTCGGCGGCCAGGCCGTCACCGCTGGCAACATCATCGTGCGTCAGCGCGGCACCCGCTTCCACGCCGGTACCGGCGTCGGCATCGGCCGCGACCACACTCTGTTCGCTCTGAGCGACGGTGTGATCAAGTTCGAGACCAAGGGTCCGAAGAACCGCAAGTTCGTCAGCGTCGTCTCTGCCTGAGAACGCACGAACCGGTAACTGGAAGGCCCCGCTCAGGCGGGGCCTTCTTGTATCATGGCGGTAGCATCCGCCGGGAGAGTCACAATGCAGTTCGTCGACGAAGCCTCGATCATCGTGGAGGCGGGCAGAGGGGGTAATGGCTGCCTGAGCTTCCGCCGCGAGAAATACGTGCCCAAGGGTGGTCCCGATGGCGGCGACGGCGGGCACGGCGGCAGCGTCTACCTGGTGGGCGACGACGCTCTCAACACGCTGATCGACTTCAAGTTCCAGCGCTTCTATCAGGCCGAGAGCGGCCGTCCCGGCCAGGGGCGCCAGATGAGCGGCCGCGCCGGTAGCGACCTGGTGGTCAAGGTGCCGGTGGGCACCACGGTGATCGACGAGGATACCCTCGAGGTGATCGCCGACATCACCGAGCTCGGCCAGCAGGTGCTGGTAGCCCAGGGCGGTCGCCGCGGGCTCGGCAACATTCACTTCAAGTCGTCGACCAACCGGGCGCCGCGCAAGACCACGCCCGGCACCGACGGCGAGCGGCGCAACCTGCGTCTGGAGATGAAGGTGATGGCCGACGTCGGCCTGCTGGGCATGCCCAATGCCGGCAAGTCGACCCTGATCCGTTCGGTGTCCGCGGCCAAGCCCAAGGTGGCCGACTACCCCTTCACCACCCTGGTGCCCAACCTCGGGGTGGTGAAGCTGGGCATGCACGAGCACTTCGTGATGGCCGACGTGCCGGGGCTGATCGAAGGCGCTTCCGACGGCGCCGGACTGGGGCTGCGCTTCCTCAAGCACCTGACCCGCACCCGCCTGCTCTTTCACGTGGTCGACGTGGCACCTTTCGACGAGTCCGATCCGGTCGAGGTGGCGCGGGCCATCGCCCACGAGCTCGAGCAGTTCTCGCCGACCCTGGCCGAGCGGCCGCGCTGGCTGGTGCTAAACAAGCTCGACCTGGTGCCCGAGGAGGAACGAGAGGCGCGGGTATCCGCCATCGTCGAGGGGCTGGGTTGGACTGGCCCCGTATTCCGCATCTCGGCGATCAGTGGCGAGGGTACTGACGCTCTGGTACAGGCGGCCCACCGCTGGCTCACCGAGCAGCGCCGGCTGGAGCATGAGGACGAGGAGGCCGCCGAGCGCGAGCGCGAGATGCGTGAACGCATGGAGGCGGAAGCGGTGGCGCGCACCGAGGCGCGTCTGGGTCGTCGGCGTAAGCGTCGCGATCAGGACGACGACGATGACTTCGACGATGATGATTACGACGTCGAGGTCGAGTATGTAGAGTGAGGCGCTCAGTTTCTCTGGGTTTGAGGTTCAGCCTTGTTGGAGAGTGAACAGGTGAGCAACGAGCGGGTTCCGGGTCGCGATGCGCTGCGTGGCGCTCGCCGGGTGGTGGTGAAGATCGGCAGTGCGCTGCTGACCAACGATGGGCGTGGGCTCGACGAGGCAGCCATTGGCGGCTGGGTGGACCAGATCGCCGCGCTGCATCGTCAGGGGCTCGAAGTGGTGCTGGTGTCGTCTGGCGCGGTGGCGGCCGGCATGGTGCGGCTGGGCTGGCAGGCCCGACCTTCGGCGGTACACGAGCTACAGGCTGCCGCCGCAGTGGGCCAGAACGGTCTGACTCAGTGCTACGAGCACCATTTTGCGCGCCATGGATTGCTTACTGCCCAGGTGCTGCTTACCCATGACGATCTCTCCAACCGCAAGCGCTACCTCAATGCGCGCTCGGCGCTGCGCACCCTGGTCGATCTGCGCGTGATCCCGGTGATCAACGAGAACGACACCGTGGTCACCGACGAGATCCGCTTCGGCGACAACGACACCCTGGGCGCGCTGGTGGCCAACCTGCTAGAGGCCGAGGCATTGGTAATCCTCACCGACCAGGAGGGGTTGTTTGACGCCGATCCGCGCCACAATCCCGAAGCCTCTCTGATCAGCGAGGGGCGTGCTGATGACCCGGCGCTGGCCGCCATGGCCGGAGGCGGCGGTGCGCTGGGGCGCGGCGGTATGACCACCAAGATCCAGGCGGCTCGGCTGGCGGCCCGTTCCGGTGCCGTCACGGTGATCGCCAGCGGGCGTCAGCCCGAGGTGCTGACCCGACTGGCCGCCGGTGAGTCGCTGGGCACCCTGCTGCGTCCGGAAGAGGCCCCCATGGCGGCACGCAAGCGCTGGCTGGCCGGTCAGCTGCAGGTGCGCGGCAGCCTCACGCTGGACGCCGGGGCGGTGAAGGTGCTGCGCGGCAGCGGCTCGAGCCTGCTGGCGGTGGGGGTCAAGGCACTGTCGGGCGACTTCGTGCGTGGCGACATGGTGCTGTGCGTCGACGAGCAGGGGCAGCGCATCGCCAAGGGGCTAGTGAACTACGGCGCCGACGAGGCGCGACGCATTCTCGGCCAGCCCAGTCATCAGATAGAAGCGATCCTCGGTTACATGGAGGCGCCGGAGCTGATCCACCGCGACAACCTGGTGGTGCTGTGAAGCAGGGTTTGCGCGGCCTGTAGCATGACGCCGCGCACCTGTGGTAGTATGCGCCATCCTCTCAGACACGGCCCGTCGACAACCTTCGCGTTGGCGAGATGGCCAGGCCGGCAGGAAAGCGAAATTTCCAAGCCGGACAAATCGTTATCGATGCCGCCCCAGACCGGGCGGCGTCAAAGTTTTCCAGGAGATAGTCAGTGGCAAACAGCAAGCAAGCCCGCAAGCGTGCCCGTCAGGCGGAAGGCCGTCGTGTTCTGAAGGCGAGCCAGCGCGCCATGGTGCGTACCTATGTGAAGCGCGTCATCAAGGCCATCAACGGCGGCGACCACGCCACCGCCATGACCGAGTTCCAGAAGGCGCAGCCGATCATCGACCGCATCGCCGACAAGGACGTGCTCTCCAAGAAGAAGGCTGCGCGCCTGAAGAGCCGCCTGAACAAGCGAATTAAGGCGCTGGCTGCGTAAAGCCGGTCGCCTGGAGACGTCGCGAACCCGGCCCTTGGGCCACGTTCGCAACGCTCGTGAAAAACCGGCTGCGGCCGGTTTTTTTGTGTCTGCATGCCAGCCAAGGCTTGATGGTCGAGGATGGGAGCGGTGACGGAACCCGAGAAGTTGCCCGATTCAGCGAAGTCGAGCGTGCCCCTGGTGGCCGATGACGACCGTGCCGTGGCGCCCAAGGCCGGCGGACTGATGCGTTCCGGCCTGGTAGTGGGTGTCATGACCATGCTGTCGCGGGTCATGGGGCTGGTGCGTGACGTGGTGGTGGCGACCCTGTTCGGTGCCGGCAACGGTGCCGACGCCTTCTTCGTGGCGTTCAAGATTCCCAACTTCATGCGCCGCCTGTTCGCCGAAGGGGCCTTCAACCAGGCCTTCGTGCCGGTGCTTTCCGAGTACGCCACTCGCGGCAGCAAGCGCGAGGTGCGCGAGCTGCTCGACGCCGTGGCCGGCAGCCTCACCGCGGTGCTGGCGCTGATCACCGCCCTGGCCATGCTCGCCGCACCCTGGCTGGTGTGGGTCTTTGCCCCGGGCTTCGGTCGCGACCCGGCCAAGCTGGCGCTCACCGCCGACATGCTGCGGCTGACCTTTCCCTATCTGCTGCTGGTCTCGCTCACTGCCTTTGCCGGCAGCGTGCTCAACACCTGGAACCGCTTCGCCGTGCCGGCCTTCACGCCGGTGCTGCTCAACCTCTCGTTGATCGGTGCCGCCGTGCTGCTCACGCCCTTGATGAGCGAGCCGGCCATGGCGCTGGCCTGGGGCGTGCTGATTGCCGGCTTTGCCCAGCTCGCTTTCCAGGTGCCGTTTTTGGCGCGCCTGGGGCTGATGCCGCGACCCTGGCCCAACTTCGCCCACAGCGGCGTGAAGCGCATCCTGATATTGATGGCGCCGGCGCTGTTCGGTGTCTCGGTGTCACAGATCAACCTGCTGTTGGATACCGTGCTGGCCTCGCTGCTCACTCCGGGCAGCGTGTCGTGGCTCTACTACTCCGACCGCCTGGTGGAGCTGCCGCTGGGGGTGTTCGGCATCGCCATCGGTACGGTGATCCTGCCGGCGCTCTCCAAGCGTCACGCCGAGCAATCGGGCGAGCACTTCGCCGCCATGCTCGACTGGGCGGTGCGTGCCGTGCTGCTGCTGGGTCTGCCGGCGGCGCTGGCCCTGGCGATCCTTGCCGAGCCGCTGCTGATCTCGCTGTTCCACTACGGCGCCATGACCGAGCACGACATCGTCATGGCGGCCATGAGCCTGCGCGCCTACGCCTTCGGCCTGGTCGCCTTCATGCTGATCAAGGTGCTGGCGCCGGGTTTCTTCGCCCGCCAGAACACCAAGACCCCGGTCAAGGTCGGCATCATCGCCATGGTCGCCAACATGGTGTTCAACCTGATCCTGATCTGGCCGCTGGCCCACGCCGGCCTGGCCCTGGCCACGGCGCTGTCGGCCTTCCTCAACGCCGGCCTGCTGGGCTGGCTGCTGCACAAGCAGGGCGTGCTCGTGTTCCAGCCGGGCTGGGGGCGCTATGCCGTGCAACTGGTGGGCGGCTGCGTGGTGATGAGCGTGGGCCTGGCCTGGCTGGCACCGGAGTGGCAGCAGTGGCTCGAGTGGGGTGTATCGGCGCGGGTGCAGTGGCTGGCCTTGTTGGTAGTGGTCGGCGCGGCGATCTACTTCGCCTGGCTGGGGGCGCTGGGGGTCAGGCCGCGGCATTTTCGTATGCGGGGGTAGGGCGCCCCTCGGTGTGGGGAACCGGAAGCCTTATGAAGCAGATCGCCGGCTGTCAAGGGAACTGGGGTTCGCTATAATCTTCCCCTTTGTACGTTTTTCAACCAGAAGGCTTAGTGAAGACTGAATGGAAGTCATTCGAGGACTGCACAATCTGCGCGAGGAGCATCGCGGCTGCGTGGCCACCATCGGCAATTTCGATGGCGTACACCGCGGCCACCAGGCGATTCTCGACCAGTGCCGCGAGCAGGCCTCGAAGCTGCGCCTGCCGGTCACGGTGGTGGTGTTCGAGCCCCAGCCGCGAGAGTTCTTCGCCGGCGATCAAGCGCCGCCACGCCTGACCCGTCTGCGCGAAAAGGTGCGCCTGCTGGGTGAAAGCGGGGTCGATTACGTGCTCTGCCTGCCGTTCAACGAGCGCCTGCGCAGCCTCACCGCGGTGGAATTCATCGACCGCGTGCTGGTCGAAGGGTTGGGAGTACGCCATCTGGTGGTGGGCGACGACTTCCGCTTCGGCTGCGATCGCAGCGGCGATTTCAGCCTGCTGGCCGAAGAGGGCGAGCGGCGCGGTCATCAAGGCTATGGCGTCGAGCACACCCGCACTTTCGCTCTCGACGACGAGCGTGTCTCCAGTACCCGGGTGCGCACGCTGCTGGCCAGCGGCAACTTTGCCCAGGCGGCACGGATGCTGGGCCGCCCCTATCGGCTCGGCGGTCGGGTGGTCGCCGACCAGCAGTTGGGGCGTACCATCGGCGTGCCCACGGCCAACCTGCCGCTGCCACGGCTGCCTCTGGCGCTGCGTGGCGTCTACGCGGTGGTGGTCGAACTGCCCGGCGGGCGCCGCTGTCCCGGGGTGGCCAACATCGGCTGGCGTCCCACGGTGGGCAGCGACCGGCCGGTGCTGGAGGTGCACCTGTTCGACTTCGACGGCGACCTCTATGGCGAGCGTCTGGTGGTGTTTCCCTGCGCCAGGCTGCGCGGCGAGGTGAAGTTCGACGACTTCGCCGCTCTCAAGCAGCAGATCGCGGCCGACCAGGCGCGCGCCCGGCGCTATTTTGCCGATGAGTGTCAGTTTACCGATGAGTACCAGGAAGCCAGAGAGCTTGGCCTGACAGACGACTCACTTCCATTGGCTTCGGCGCCGCTGGCGCGCGAGACCGTGAATTTCGAATCCTCGGCGGGACGTTCCGCCGACCACGACGACGGCTGACTCCCAGGATATGAGCGACTACAAGCACACACTGAACCTGCCCGAAACCGACTTCCCCATGCGCGGCAACCTGCCTCAGCGCGAGCCCGGTCGGGTATCGCAGTGGCAGGACATGAAGCTCTACCAGCGCCTGCGTGAAGAGCGCCGCGGCCGCGAGACCTTCGTGCTGCACGACGGCCCTCCCTATGCCAACGGCAGCATCCACATCGGTCACGCCGTCAACAAGATCCTCAAGGACATCATCGTCAAGTCGAAGAATCTGGCCGGCTTCGACGCCCCCTACGTCCCCGGCTGGGACTGCCACGGCCTGCCCATCGAGCACAAGGTGGAGACCACCCACGGCAAGCACCTCGAGCCCGAGCAGGCGCGGGCCCTGTGCCGCGAGTACGCCGCCTCGCAGATCCAGACCCAGCTCACCGACTTCGTGCGTCTGGGCGTGATCGGCGACTGGGATCACCCCTACCGCACCATGGATTACGCCAACGAGGCCGGCGAGATCCGCGCCCTGGCCGACATGGTCGCCGCCGGCTACGTGTTCAAGGGGCTCAAGCCGGTCAACTGGTGCTTCGACTGTGGCTCGGCGCTGGCCGAGGCCGAGGTGGAGTACCAGGACAAGAAGTCCGACGCCATCGACGTGGCCTTCCCGGCCGCCGACGAGGCCAAGCTGGCTGCCGCCTTCGGCCTGGCATCGCTGCCCAAGCCCGCCGCTATCGTGATCTGGACCACCACGCCCTGGACCGTGCCGGCCAACCAGGCGCTCAACGTGCATCCCGAGTTCACCTATGCCCTGGTCGATACCGGCGAACGCCTGCTGGTACTGGCCGAGGAGCTGGTCGAGAGCTGCCTCGAGCGCTACGAGCTCCAGGGCGAAGTGATTGCCACCGCCAAGGGCCAGGCGCTCGACCTGATCGAGTTCCGCCACCCGTTCTACGATCGCCTCTCGCCGGTCTATCTGGCCGACTACGTCGAGTCCGAGGTGGGCAGTACCGGTATCGTCCACTCGGCACCGGCCTATGGCGTGGACGACTTCGTCACCTGCCGCGCCCATGGTATGGCGTTCGAAGAGATCAAGAGCCCGGTGCAGGGCAACGGTGTCTATGCCGACGACCTGCCGTTCTTCGGCGGCCAGCTGATCTGGAAGGCCAATCCGCAGATCGTCGACAAGCTGCGCGAGGTCGGTGCACTGCTGGCGCACAAGGTCATCACCCACAGCTACATGCACTGCTGGCGCCACAAGACTCCGGTGATCTACCGCGCCACCGCGCAGTGGTTCGTGGGCATGGATCTCAAAGGAAAGGACGGGCGCACCCTGCGTGAGCGCGCCCTGGAAGGTATCGAAGCAACCCAGTTCACCCCGGCCTGGGGCCAGGCGCGGCTGCACGCCATGATCGCCAACCGTCCGGACTGGTGTATCTCGCGCCAGCGCAACTGGGGCGTGCCGATCCCGTTCTTCCTGCACAAGGCCACCGGCGAGCTGCACCCGCGCACCGTCGAGCTGATGGAAGAGGCCGCCAAGCGCGTCGAGCGCGAGGGCATCGACGCCTGGTTCCGCCTCGATCCGGTCGAGCTGCTGGGCGACGAGGCGGCCCAGTACGAGAAGGTCACCGACACCCTCGACGTGTGGTTCGACTCCGGCACCACCCACCGCCACGTGTTGCGCGGCTCGCACCTCCACGGTCACGAGAGCGGCCCCCGCGCCGACCTCTACCTGGAGGGCTCCGACCAGCACCGCGGCTGGTTCCACTCTTCGCTGCTGACCGGCTGCGCCATCGACGGCCACCCGCCGTATCGTGGCCTGCTGACGCATGGTTTTACCGTGGACGCCCAGGGCCGCAAGATGTCCAAGTCGATGGGCAACGTGGTGGCGCCGCAGGAAGTGATGGACAAGCTGGGCGCCGATATCCTGCGCCTGTGGGTCGCCTCCACCGACTATTCGGGCGAGATGGCGGTCTCCGACGAGATCCTCAAGCGCACTGCCGACGTCTACCGGCGCATCCGCAACACCGCGCGCTTCCTGCTGGCCAACCTCAACGGCTTCGATCCGGCCCGCGACAGCGTGGCCTTCGACGACATGCTGGCACTGGACCAGTGGGTGGTGGACCGTGCCGCCCAGCTCCAGGCGCGCATCGAGAAGGCCTATGAGGAGTATCGCTTCCTCGACGTCTACCAGCAGGTTCATACCTTCTGTTCGCGGGAGCTCGGTGGCTTCTACCTCGACGTGATCAAGGACCGCCAGTACACCACCCAGGCAGACTCACTGGCCCGGCGCAGCTGTCAGACGGCGCTCTACCACGTGGTCCAGGCGCTGTCGCGCTGGGTGGCGCCGATCCTCAGCTTCACTGCCGAGGAGATCTACGAGAACATCCCCGGCGCCAGGGGCGACAGCGTGCTGCTCGAGAGCTACTACGAAGGGCTTGATACCCTGGCGCCGGATGCCGAGCTGGGGCGCGAGTTCTGGGAGCAGGTACTCGAGGTCAAGCAGGCGGTGAACAAGTGTCTTGAGGACGCGCGTAACGCCAAGGTGATCAAGGGCAGTCTGGCCGCCGAGGTGACCCTGTTCGTCGACGAGACGCTCGGTTCGACCCTGGCCAAGCTGGGCGAAGAGCTGCGCTTCGTGATGCTGACCAGCGAGGTGCGGCTGGCGCCTATGGCCGAGGGCCAGAACGTCGATAATGCCGAGGTCACCGAACTGGCGGGCCTGAAGGTGGCGGTGGTCGCCAGCCCGCACCAGAAGTGCGAGCGCTGCTGGCACCATCGCGAGGACGTGGGCAGCCACGTCGAGCACGAAGACCTGTGCGGCCGCTGTATCAGCAACCTGCCGGAGGGGCCGGGTGAGACTCGCCACTATGCGTAACAAGCAGGATGACAGCGGCACCTCGGTGCCGCCCATGCGCCAACCGCTGCGCTGGCTGTGGCTGGCCGCCGCCGTGGTCGTGCTGGACCTCGGCACCAAGGCACTGATGTCCAGCGTGCTGAGCTACGGCCAGCCGGTGGAGGTGCTGCCGTTCTTCAACCTCACGCTGCTGCACAACACCGGGGCGGCGTTCAGCTTCCTGGCCGGCCATCCCGGCTGGCAGCGCTGGTTCTTCGCCATCATCGCCGTGGGCGCAACCATCGGCCTGACGATCTGGATGAGCCGGCTCAAGGCCGACGAGAAGCTGCTCGGCGCCTCGCTGGCGCTGATCATCGGCGGTGCCCTGGGCAACCTCTACGACCGTCTGGTGCACGGCTACGTGGTCGATTTTCTCTCCTTCCACGTGGCTGGCTGGTACTACCCGGCGTTCAACGTGGCGGACATCGGCATTACCCTGGGGGCCATCGGCCTGATCTGGGAATCCGTCTTCGAGGGCCGCAAGCAGGCGCGGCGGCGCGGCTGAGCCCAGCTGCTATGCTGCTTGGCAAGCCTCGACCAAACGTGCATGAGCGAACGCGTACGACCGACTGAGCGAGAGCAACGATGAGCGAATTTCGCATCGACGAGGGCATGGAAGTGACGCTGCACTTCACCCTCAAGCTGGAGGACGGCACCGTGGTCGACTCCACCCGTGACAAGCAGCCGGCCACCTTCCAGGTGGGCGACGGCAACCTGCCGCCGGGGTTCGAACGCCCGCTGAAAGGGCTGGTAGGGGGCGAGAGCGGCAGCTTCGAGATTGCTCCCGAGCATGGCTTCGGTCAGCGCAATCCGCAGAACGTGCAGATGCTCAGCCGCGACGACTTCGAGGAGATCGAGCCCGAGGTGGGCACGGTGATGTCCTTTGCCGACCCTGCTGGCGGCGAATTGCCCGGCGTAATCATCGCCGCCGACGAGCGTAACGTGGAAGTGGACTTCAACCATCCGCTGGCCGGACGTACCCTGACTTTCGAGGTGGAAGTGTTGGACGTCAGGCCCGCGCAGACACACTGAGTTTGTTAACGACGAGACTCAGCGCTTTCTACGCTTTATCTGTTTCTACCGATGCTCCGACGCATCAAGGCGACGTAACCATGCAAGCTAACCCCGTGCGAATCAAGCTGGCCAATCCCCGCGGCTTCTGTGCCGGTGTCGATCGCGCCATCGAGATCGTCAATCGTGCGCTGGACGTCTTCGGCCCGCCCATTTACGTGCGCCACGAGGTGGTGCACAACCGCTTCGTGGTCGACACCCTGCGCAGCCGCGGTGCCATCTTCGTCGAGGAGCTCGACGAGGTTCCCGACGATGTGATCGTGATCTTCTCGGCTCACGGCGTTTCCCGGGCGGTGCAGGAGGATGCCGAGCGGCGCGGCCTCAAGGTGTTCGACGCCACCTGCCCGCTGGTCACCAAGGTACATATGGAAGTGCTGCGCTACGCCAAGCGCGGTCAGGAGTGCATCCTGATCGGCCATGCCGGGCATCCCGAAGTCGAAGGCACCATGGGGCGCTACGACGCCGCCCACGGTGGCGCCATCTACCTGGTGGAGGACGAGGAAGACGTCGCACGCCTGGAAGTGAAGGATCCCGCGCGGCTTGCCTTCGTCACCCAGACCACCCTCTCCATGGACGACACCGCGCGGGTAATCGACGCCCTGCGCGCCAAGTTCCCCGAGATCGAGGGGCCGCGCAAGGATGACATCTGCTACGCCACCCAGAACCGTCAGGATGCGGTGCGCGAGCTTGCCGCCGGCTGCGAGCTGCTGTTGGTGGTGGGCAGCCCCAACAGCTCCAACTCCAACCGCCTGCGCGAGCTGGCCGAGCGGGTCGGCACGCCGGCCTATCTGATCGACGACGCCAGCCAGATCGACCCGGCCTGGCTGCAGGGCGTCAGCGCCGTCGGTATCACCGCCGGGGCCAGCGCACCGGAAGTGCTGGTCAAGGGCGTGATCGAGCGGCTGCAGGGGATGGGGGCACAAGCGCCGGAAGAACTGGCCGGCCGTGAGGAAACCATCACCTTCTCGATGCCGCGAGAGCTGCGTGAGCGCGTGATCGCCAGCGACTCGCTGACCTGAGCAGGCGCGAAGCAAGGATCTCAACCCGGGCACATGAGCTGGCTCATGCTGCTTGAGGCGACCTGGCCGGGCCTGCCCCGGCTTTTTTCATGACATGTCTAGCAGGTGGCGCTGTCATGATACATACTGAAACCAAGTGTAACCGAATGCGGAGGAGCGCCGAGTGACCCGCTACGCCAGCCACGCTCGACGGTATCCCCGGCACGCCCCGGCCAGCGCGCAGCGCGGCTTCACCCTGATCGAGCTGATGATCGCGGTGGCCGTGATCGCCATCCTGGCCTCGATTGCGGTGCCTAGCTATCGAGGCTATGTGGAGCGTGCGACGCGCACGGATGCCCATGCCGGGTTGATGGAGGCGGCCGGTCAGATGGAGCGCTGCTACACGGTAAACAACTCCTATGCCAATTGCAGCGTCATCACGAACTCCCCCGACGGAAATTACGGTATCACCCTGGCGAGTACGGCCTCGACCTATACCCTCACGGCAACGCTCAACAGTGGCCGCGGCCCCGACGGCTGCACTGGAGCCTTGACGCTGAACCATCAAGGGGTGAGAAACCCTACAGGCTGCTGGTGAATGTCATGAAGAACGCCGGCTTCACGTTGATCGAACTGTTGGTGACGATCGCGGTGATGGCAATCATTGCAACGATTGCCGTGCCGGGCTTTCAAGGCATGATGGCCAGCAACCAACTGGCGGGTGACTACAACGTGGTGTTGGCCGGTCTCAACCAGGCCCGCAGCGAGGCCATCAAGCGCAGAGAAGAGGTAACCTTTCGCGTGACTCAGGCAAGCCCCTGGGAATACCGAATCACTACTGCGGACAACAGCGACATCGCCATCCGCTCCGCGCGGGGCGGACAGGTCAGCCTCACCAGCACGAATATCACTTTCAACGCCCTGGGACGGCGTTCGAACTGTACCTCGGGCTGCGACATCACGATCAACCACACCGGCGCCGGTAGCCGGGATCTGCAGGTCAGCACCACCGGCCGTATCGGCAAGCCCATACCAACGAGCTGAGGAGCGCCATGCAACGTCACGCTCAATCGGGTTTCACTCTGCTGGAGGCATTGATTGCCGTTCTGGTGCTCTCCATCGGCCTGCTGGGCGTTGCAGCCATGCAGCTAAGAGCATTGCAGAGTGCCCATATGGGCTATCAGCGGGCGGTGGTGAGCCTGGCCGCCATCGACGCCCAGGAGAAGGCATGGGCGGGACTGGCAAGCAACGGCGCCTGTCCGGCAGCCGGCGACATTCAGGGGGATTGGATGGGGCAGTGGTTCGGAACGGGAAGGGTGATGACCAATGCCGGGAGTAGCTTCGCTTCCTCCGACTGTGAATACACCGTATCGATAGAATGGCAGGAGACGCGCTTCTCCATCGGCGAAACCGGGGACGCCTTCGTTTACCAGTTCCGGTTGCCAGAGCTATGACCAGAGACATGAACGACATCCGTTCCAGGTTGCCCTCTGTCCCCGGACCAGGGGCGTCGCGTCGTCAGGCGGGCTTCACCTTGGTCGAGCTGATGGTGGCACTGGTAATCGGGCTGATCATCATCCTGGGCGCCGGTCAGCTGTTTCTCATGGGATTCCAGACCTTTCGTCAGATCGAGCTACTGAGCAACAAGCAGGCAGCGCTGACCTTTGCCACGGAAACGCTGATTCGCGACATTCGCCGCGCCACCGACGTCGACTTCGACAACGGAGCGCTGACAGTGGCATTCACCAATAACAGTGACATGAGCGGCTGTTCGGGAACGGTGGTTCGCGTCTACCGCCTCAGTCAGGCGGCAATCAGTGCCAACGAAGGCTGGTCTCTCAATATGGGGCAGGATTGCGAGAGCGCCCCGTCCAATGCTGCATTCGAGCCGTTGGTGACCGCCTTCAACGAAGACGGCTTCTTTGCCGAAGAGGTCGATGATGGCGTCTGGGAGATCAGCTTCCAACTGATGGCGGGGCGGAATGGCGAGACGGATTCGTTCACGTTCAACGCCGTCAATCGAAACCAGGCCATAGAATAAAAAATGCCTGCACGGGCGCGGGGGAAAGTATGAAGAAGCAACGAGGTGCGGCACTGGTGGTAGTTCTCTCGCTGCTGGCGATGTCGCTCATGCTGGGAATTTCCGGTATGCAGTCGTCGCAGATCGATGAGCGCCTGGCAGGGAATTACCGTAGTGGCACCTTGGCTGCGATGGCGGCAGAGTATGGAGCATCGGCGGCCTGGGCTGCCATATTGGATATTGAAGTAGGAAATGCCTCGGAAAGTACTTTTATCAATGCTCTGGACGATGAGGTTGGTCTTGGGTTACTTCATGGCCTGCCGGATTCGAATCTGACGAATGTATACTACCGTATCAATGTCGATCCCAGTCCGGGGCTAGATACGCCTGTCAGGGTGCGCGGTGAAGTATACGAGGGCGGTAGTCAAGCAGTGTTGATTTCTTTCCGTGAGATGGAAATATTTGCTCGTCTCAATGGATTGGGGGGCGGAAACCTCTCGCCGCTCAATGTGCCAGCGACCTTGGATAATTATGAGGGGATAAAGTCTCAAGCAGGCGTCACCGGTGAGGATATCGTAGATGGAACGCGAAATCCTGCCATCACGGCAGCCAGCAAAGAAGAGGCGCAAAAAATAGTCAATGACATTGTTGGGAGCAATGGTGCGGATAAATATGTGTTTGTGCCAGATGGTGATGGGTCCGGGAACGGGGTGTTTTATGCCGCGCCTACCATAGTCGATGGTGAGTACACAGGAAACTACTCCTCTTGCAATAGTGGAAATAATCGCCTTTGTAATTACATGGGCGGGATCGCCACCCGGCCTAAAGATAGCATTTTGACGGATGCCAACCTTTTCCATAACTTCATTTCTGCTATTTTTGATGATGCTTATGGGTCAAATGGTTCCGGGGCTTTAAGCAATGGAATGTCAGGTTTCAATGTCATCTCTACTGGCGCGCATTTCGATCAAAATGATAACTACCGCCCCTCCAGGTATCTGGACGGTGAAGAATTGCCCGGAGGCGGGACCTGTCAGAGCGATGTGTGTTACCCAACTCGTCAAGAGTTTACCGGCAGCGGGAACGCTGCTGGGGATGGTGTGTTGATAATAGACGGGGACGTGACCTTTAACGGCAATCCGGAGTTTAAAGGGCTGATCATCGTGCTGGGAAGCTATACGGTCAAGGGTGGTGGTGGTGGCGATATGGAGGGTGCCATCATCGCGGCTCCTTACAGTTGCCGGCCTGGAGGCGATTGCCATTTCGACAAGATGAACATCGAGATATCCGGGGGCGGCGGTAACGATTATCTACATAATATGACCTACCTTGATGCAGCCTGGGATATTTTGGGAAGCATATCACCTGAAGCGGCAAGGCAGTGGCTTCAGGGAAACAATCCTGGTGGGATCTTTACCTATCTTGCCCACGGCTGGCGTGACATAACCATGTAGTGTAAGGGCCGGGCCCAGGCACACTTGCTTCGCATTGCCGCTTGGCTTGCTCTACCCTGAAAGAACATGGAAGCACTGCCCTGAGGAGGCTCGTCTGCTGACTTGGCGGTTTTGCATGAGGTTCTTGCCAGGGAGGCACGCATGCACCATCAGCAAGGTGCCGCGCTTATCATCGTTCTGTCGTTACTCTCCATCACCTTGATGCTGGGACTGTCGGGCTACCACTCGGCCCTCGTTAACGAGCGTCTTGCCGGTAACCATCGTGCGGCCAGTCTGGCTCAGATGGGCGCCGAGGAGGCCGTTTCCTACGCCTGGGGCGAGGGGGGCGAGCACCTCACCTCGGCCGATTTCGTACCCACCACCTCTCTGCAGCCGCTGACGGCCCAGAACTGGGCGTCGTTCTACCCCGGCAGCCGCGCCGGGCCTTGCCGTGGCAACCTGCGCTGCCCCTTTCGCTTCGTGCGAGTCGGCGGTCAGTACTTCATCGTCGCCATGGGGGCAATACGTGAAGGCGACCACACCGTAGCCAGCAGCATGCCCGTGGTGGCGCGAGTGGAGTTCAGAGAAATTCCCGACCCGGCCTTCACAAGGGGCCTGCTGAGTGCAGGATATATCACGGTGACCGGCAACTCCTCGCTCACGCCGGCCCGTCGCGCCGATGGCAGCATCGACCCCAACGTGGTGCATGCCAACAGTATCGTCAGTATCAGCGTGCCCGATGAGCAGAGGGCTTACATTACCTCGGGAGCGGACAGAATGGTGGAGGTGCCGCTGCCCGGTCAGCGCCCCGATGGCGAGGACATGTCCCAGTGCACTCGGACCACGCCGCCAGCCTACTGCTATAAGCGTTATGATCCTAACGTATTTGACGATTATCGCGACCGCCCCGGCGCTATTCATAGCTGCAACGTCAATCTCAATGCGCTGGCCAGTGGCACCACGGTGTTCTGTCAGGGCAACCTCTCCGTGGGCAGCGGCAGCGTGGAAGGCCGGCAGATTACCCTGGTGGCGACCGGCAGCGTTTCCATGAGCGGTTCGACCACCACTTCACCGCCAGACCGGGCGGAGATTGGCTTGTTCGTGGTTGCGGGGGGCAATATCGAGTTTTCGGGCCGGACCGACAACTACGGGGTCTTCTGGGCCGGTGGTCACGTGCGCCAGAGCGGGACTTCGCGGCTCTATGGTTCTATCGTGGCGGGGAGCTTCATTCAGAGCAGCGGCGGCATCGACTTCACCAGCATCAACAATGTCACTAACCGGGATGCCTTCATCGAGGCGGAGCCGCGGATCGTCGCCTGGCAGTGAGAGGGCCTCGTCGAGCGGCCCTGGAGATCATTGCCCGCTGGGCTTGCGGTAGTGACCCGGCACGGTCACCTTTTCGCCGCTGGGAAGACGACGCACGTGAGTAGGAACGTAGATACGTCTGATGACGCTCTTGCGTGACTTGGCGTCCATACTGCTGCCTCCCAACTTAGTTGAATATGAAACTACTTTAGGGCAGGTCGAGGCGCTGCGCAATACCGTGGATGTGGGCCGTTCGGTTTACGCCTGCGGCGCTCTTGCCTAGGTTAAGAGTAGGGCAAGGAGCCGAAGGAGTTGGCATGGAGCAGCTGAACGTCGCTCTCGCCGTAGTGGGAGGGCTGGTACTGGTCGTGGGCCTGCTGTCGAGCCCGCTGGACCGCTCCTGGCTTTCCGCCCCGCTGTTGGCCTTCCTGTTCGGTGTGGCGCTGGGCCCCCGTGGGTTGAGCGTGCTCGATCCGATGGCGTGGGGCGATGGCAAGCAGATGCTCGAACAGACGGCTCGCCTGACCCTTGGCATCAGCCTGATGGGCATCGCGCTGCGCCTGCCGCCCAGCTATCCCTTCGTCCACTGGCGTTCGCTGCTGGTGCTCCTGGCCGTGGGCATGCCGGCCATGTTTCTGATTAGTTCGCTGCTCACCCATTGGGTCATGGGCTGGCCGTTGCTCATGGCGCTGCTGGTGGGTGGCGCCATCTGCGCCACGGATCCGGTGGTGGCATCTTCGATCGTCACCGGCAGCGTGGCCAAGGAGAACCTGCCCGAAGGCTTCCGACACCTGCTTTCCAGCGAATCCGGCGCCAACGATGGCCTGGCTTATCCGCTGGTACTGTTGCCGGTGCTGCTGCTGACCCTACCCGCAGGCGATGCGTGGTTCGACTGGCTCGTCACGATCTGGCTGTGGGAGGTCGGCGGTGGAGTGTTGATCGGGGTAGCTCTCGGTTGGGCGTCAGGGCGGGCACTGCAGTGGTCCGAGGAGCGTGGCTATCTCGATCAGCCTTCCTTTCTCTCGATCACCCTGGCCTTGACGCTGCTGGTGCTGGGCTTGGGTTCGCTGCTGAATACCAACAGCATTCTAGGGGTCTTTGCCGCGGGCCTGGCCTTCGATCAGGAAGTGGGGGGCAAGGAGCGCAGCGAAGAGGACAACGTGCAGGAAGCGGTCAATATCCTGCTGACCATGCCGATCTTCGTGCTGTTCGGCTTGATCGCGCCCTGGGCCGAGTGGCGGGCGCTTGGGCCGCAGGGGGTGCTGTTGGCGCTGTTGGTGCTGCTGCTGCGCCGCCTGCCGGCGATACTGCTGCTCCGCCCCTGGCTGCCTGCGATGCGTGACCTGCCGATCACGCTGGTCATGGGCTGGTTCGGCCCCATCGGGGTATCGGCCCTCTACTACGCCACCTTCATATCGAGCCGAACCGGCTACGACCTAGCCTGGACGGCGGGCACCCTGATCGTGGTGGCATCCATGCTCGCCCACGGCATGACCGCGGCGCCGTTGGCCTATCGCTACGGGCGCTGGCGGCGGGATAAGGGTTAACGTGCCTGGCGGAAGTACTCCCTCAGCCGCGCCAGCTCCTCTTCGCTCCACCCGTTCGGTTCGGTAAGCGTCACCCAGGCATCGAAGTAGTGCTCGGCGGCGATGGTATGTCCGTAGCCGGGCGGCGCGCGACCCACGGCCAGATCGCCTAGTAGCTGCAGCATGGTCACCACCGGGTACCAGCGCAGCTCGGGCAGCACGTCGGGAGCACGCGGCTCTCGCATCCACTCCGGCTCGCGATAGAGAATACGCGGCTCGAAGAAGGTGATGGGATCGCTGCCGTACTGCAGGTAGGCGATGCGGAAATCGCCCCAGTCGCCATACGTGGCGTCCAGCCCCTGGTACTGATTCATGAAGCGCACCACGGCACCGTCGCGGAAGGTGGGCAGCCACGAGGGCGAGCCGGCATCGCGCTCCTGGGTGACTGTGCGCCAGGTGTCGCTGCGAAAGGGCGGGCCGCTCCACAGAGCCCCGTGGAAGGGATCGTCGATGATATCGTAGAAGTCGAACGACAGGTCCGAGTTGAGCGAGCCGAGGCTGAGGCCATGCAAATAGAGCCGAGGACGCTCGTTCTCGGGCAGCCCGCTCCAGTATTCATAGACGGTGGTGAACAGGGCGCGGGCGTTCTCGGCGCCATATTCCCCTTCGACGAGCAGCGCCAGATGGCTGGGCAAGTAGGAGTACTGCACGGTGGCCGTGGCGATGTCACCGCGGTGCAGATACTCCACGGTGTTCAGTGCCGCCGGGTCGACCCAGCCTCTTCCGGTGGGCGTGGCCAGCACCATCACCGAGCGCTCGAAGGCACCGACCCGCTGCAGTTCCTCTAGAGCCAACTGGGCGCGCTCCGCGGGTGTATCCGCCGCACCCAGGCCTATATAGACGCGTACCGGATCCATGGCCACGTCCTCTGTATCCATGAAGGCGCCTATGTCGGCGGCGGAGGGGCCTTGGCTGACGAAACGCCTGCCGCGACCGCCGAGCGCTTCCCAACTGATCAGCGAGTGCTCGCTGCCGGTCTTCATCGGATCGGTGGGCGGCGGCAGGTCATCCAGTATCAGTGCATCGATCTGCTGGAAGGAGTTGTCGGCGGCGCGCAAGGCCAGGGTGAAGATGACCCCGTCGATGACCGACCAGAACAGCGCCGCGGCAGCGATCACGCCAAGCAGATTCGAGATTCGATGCGGCACGAAGCGACGCATCTTGCGGGCGAGAAAGCGAAACGTCAGCCGGAACAGCTTGACCAGCAACCACAGCAGGGCGAACAGTGTCAGGGCGATCAGGCCGATGCTGATGGCGCGTATGCCACTGACCTCCTCCAGCCCCATCAGGTCGCGGATGCGGTTCTGCCAGGCCGAGGCCTGCCACAGGAAAACCGCGGCGATAAGCGTACAGATGCCGGCCGCCGACAATTTGATGATTCGCTCGATGTGCGTGCGGGGGCGCGGCAGCTGCAGGTAGTCCCAAAGCCAGTGAGCGATGAAGCCCAGCGCATAGCCGGCGGAGAAGGAGAGCCCCGAGACGATACCCTGGGCGTATGTGGGCCGTGGGAGCAGGCTGGGGGTGAGCGAAAAGGCGAACAGCAGCGTGCCGAGTAGAAGGCCAGCCGTGGAAAAGTGTTTGAGGGCGCTACGAACTCTGCGGTGCATGTGACGTCATCGAACCTGAGAGAAAAATGGCTCTCACCTGGGGCGAGCTGTCGAATGTTAACGTATCCCGGCCAACCAGGTGCTGACGAGGGCAGCGAATCGTTCGCGATAGCGCTGCGCGCTGGAGCGCCGGGACCACTCTGCCAGGCGTACCGGCTTGCTGTCGCCCATGTGGCTCTCGAACAGTTCGGCCAGTTCGGCGGCGAAGCCGGTATGCTCCACTTCCACGTTGGCTTCGAGATTCCAGTGCAGACTCCAGTGATCGAAATTGCACGAGCCCACGGTGACCCAGTCGTCGACGATGCAGAACTTGGCGTGGGTGAAGCGAGGTTGATACTCGTAGATGTGAATGCCGGCGTCCAGTAGCTCACCGAAGTGGCGCTGACCGGCATAGCGCACGCTGGGATGATCGTGGCCCTTGCCGGCCACCAGCAGGCGCACGTCCACGCCGCGCTGGGCGGTGTCGCCGATCAACTTGCGCAGCTGTCGTGAAGGCAAAAAGTAAGGCGTGTACATCCACAGGCGCTGTCTGGCCGTGGCCATGCGCTTATGCAGCGAATGCCGAATCGACATGTCGCTCGGCCCCTCGTTGTGCACCAGGCGGGCCGGCATCTCCCATTCCCGAGAAGTGGCGGATGCGGCGTGGCGCTGCCTATCGATGGGCGCCCTGTCACCGCGGGTGCGGGAGGATTCCCAGAGGTCGGCGAAGAGCCGGATCCAATCTTCCACCACCGGCCCTTCGGCGCGCACCACCACGTCGAACCAGTCGCCCAGGTAGTCGTCAGTGAGGCAGTAACCGCCGGTATAGGCCACGCGGCGATCGACCAGCAGTAGCTTGCGGTGGTTACGATTCAGATTGCGCCGCAGCCGCCGCATCATGAACGGGTTGTAGTGGCGCAGCGCCACGCCCGCCGCGGAGAGCCGCTCACGGTCGCGCTGGCCGAGGCTCACGGCACCGAAACTGTCCAGCACCACGTGCACCGCAACGCCACGCTGCGCGGCGCGCTCCATGGCATCGAAGAAGCGGCGGGTCATGCGCCCCGATTCGATCAGGTACTGCTCGAACCACACCGACTCCTCGGCCATGTCGATGGCCTCGAGCAGCTCGGGGATGAAGCGCTCGCTGTCGGGTATCAGGGTAATGCGGTTGCCATGTTTCCAACTGGGTTCCATTGCGGCACTCCTTGCCATTGCCAATCTCCTTGCCCCGAGGGTAGGGGGATACGACGGTCATCACAACGGCAGGAGCGTCTTGCAGCAGAGGCCAGGCCGGATCGCCAGCCTGGCCCATGGGCCGCGGCGCCTCAATGATAACGACTGGGCAGGCGCGTGAAGCGTACCGGTGGGCTGTACTTCTCCCCGGCGGGCGCCTGCTCGGGAGCCGGGCGCACCCGCCAACCCCTGGAGCTCGCCCACTCCTTGAGCTCGCGATAGTCGAGCAGCGGATACTCACGGGTATAGGGATTGGGCGATGACGAGGGAAAGGCGAAGGCCACATGGGGATAGAGGGCCAGAGCGTTGGGGCCGCCATGGGCGGTCAGTGCCTGGTCGAGGGCCGATTGCCAGGCCGTGGCGTCGAGCGGGCGTTGAGCTGCGGTGGGCAGTGCATGGTCTTGCGAAGGGAGACTTGCCATGACGTATACCTCACTTGGGAGCGATAGTGGGTCCAGGTTGGCTACATGAGGGCCGGTGACTCCTTGGTCCTGCTTGGTTAGCGCCCCACTCGTCACGAGTGGGGCGAGAAAATGTGATCAATCCCAGCTCAGCGCGCCGCCGACCTGGTACTCGGTGACCCGGGTCTCGAAGAAGTTCTTCTCCTTGCGCAGGTCGATGATCTCGCTCATCCACGGGAAGGGGTTCTGCGCCCCGGGGAACTGCTCCTTGAGGCCGATCTGGGCCAGGCGGCGGTTGCAGATGAAGTGCAGGTACTCCTCCATGATCGCCGCGTTCATGCCCAGCACGCCGCGGGGCATGGTGTCGCGGGCATAGGCGATCTCAAGCTCGGTGCCCTCGAGGATCATCTGGGTCACTTCGTCCTGGAACGCAGGCGTCCACAGGTGCGGGTTCTCGATCTTGATCTGGTTGATCATGTCGACCCCGAAGTTCAGATGCATCGACTCGTCGCGCAGGATGTACTGGAACTGCTCGGCCACCCCGGTCATCTTGTTGCGCCGACCCATTGAGAGGATCTGGCTGAAGCCGCAGTAGAAGAAGATGCCTTCGGTGACGCAGTAGAAGGCCACCAGGTTGCGCAGCAGTTCCTGGTCGGTCTCGGGGGTACCGGTATTGAAGTCGGAGCGCGCCAGGGACTGGGTGTGCTTGAGGCTCCAGGCCGACTTGGCGGCCACCGATGGCACTTCGCGGTACATGTTGAAGACCTCGCCTTCGTCCATCCCCAGCGACTCCACGCAGTACTGGTAGGCGTGGGTGTGGATCGCCTCCTCGAAGGCCTGGCGCAGCAGGTACTGGCGGCACTCGGGGTTTGTGATCAGGCGATAGAGAGCCAGCACCAGGTTATTGGCCACCAGCGAGTCGGCGGTGGAGAAGTAGCCCAGGCTGCGCTCGACGATGCGCCGCTCGTCCGGGGTCAGGCCATCCTGGCTCTTCCACAGGGCGATATCGGCGTTCATGTTCACTTCCTGGGGCATCCAGTGGTTGGCGCTGCCGTCCAGGTATTTCTGCCAGGCCCATTCGTACTTGAAGGGGACGAGCTGGTTGAGGTCGGCGCGGGCGTTGATCATCTGCTTGTCGTCGACCTGAATGCGCGCCGCGCCCATCTCCAGCTCCTCGAGACCGGCGGCTACGTCAAGCTCCTCCAGCGACTTGCGCGCCCGCGCCAGGCGGTCGCTGTCGGCCACCCGGTAATTGCCGCCGGATTCCTTGACCTCGTCGGCCGGTGCGGGCTGTGGCTTGGCGGCAGGCGCCGGCGCGGCCTTGGCCGGCTGCTCGGCGACGGTGGTTTCGTCCTCGTGGAACTCGTCCCAGTTCAGCATGGCTTCACCTTTATTTGGCTCGATCCGATATCGTTCGGATCAGGAGTAATCTCGTTGCGGATGAAGCTGAGCGAGCGATGGCCAAACAAGGCGGAAATTGGTAAGGAAGCGGAGTTTACGTGTTTGTAAATGAGCATTCCGAACCAATTTCCAACGCCGTATGGCCGAGCGCAGCCAGCTTGTTAATCTACTGGCAGGCCTCGCAACCCAGATCATCTATTTCTGCTGCGCTGGGCGCGCGCGAACCACTGCCCGCCTTGCCGGTGAGGAAGTCCTCCACCCCGCGCGGCTCTTTCTGCACCGAGGGCTCCCGTGTCGGCTGTGCCTGTGGAGCGCTGCCGGCAGGTGCCTGGTTGCTCACGGCGTTGAGGTTGCCGCGGTCCACGGTGGACTTCTCCACCGAGGTGGCGCCCAGGGCGCGCAGGTAGTAGGTGGTCTTGAGGCCACGGAACCACGCCATGCGGTAGGTCACGTCGAGCTTCTTGCCGGAAACGCCTTTGATGTAGAGGTTCAGCGACTGGGCCTGGTCGATCCACTTCTGGCGCCGTGAGGCGGCCTCCACCAGCCACTTCGGCTCCACCTCGAAAGCGGTGGCGTACTTGGCCTTGAGGTCGTCCGGAATGCGCTCGATGGGCTGGGCCGAGCCGTCGTAGTACTTGAGGTCGTTGATCATCACCTCGTCCCACAGGCCGCGTGCCTTGAGGTCGTGCACCAGGTAGGCGTTGACCACGGTGAACTCGCCGGAGAGGTTCGACTTCACGTAGAGGTTCTGGTACGTGGGCTCGATCGACTGCGACACGCCGCAGATGTTGGAGATCGTCGCGGTGGGGGCGATGGCCATCACGTTGGAGTTGCGCATGCCCTGCTCGGCGATCTTCTTGCGAATGCGGTCCCAGTCCTGGGTCGCGCCGGTATCCACCTCGATGTACTTTTCGCCGCGCTCCGCCACCAGCTTGTCGATGGAGTCGATAGGCAGAATGCCCTGGCTCCACAGCGAGCCCTCGAAGCTCTCGTAGTGGCCGCGCTCGGCGGCCAGGTCGCTCGACGCCTCGATGGCGTGATAGCTGACCAGCTCCATGGAGCGGTCGGCGAACTCTACCGCTGCTTCCGAGGCGTAGGCGATGTCCTGGGCGTAGAGGGCATCCTGGAAGCCCATGATGCCGAGCCCCACCGGGCGATGCTTGAGGTTGGAGTCCCTCGCCTGGGGCACCGCGTAGTAGTTGATGTCGATGACGTTATCGAGCATGCGTACGGCGGTACGTACGCTCTTCTTCAGCTTGGCGTCGTCGAGCTTGCCGTCGACCACGTGACGGGCCAGGTTGATCGAGCCCAGGTTACACACCGCAATCTCGTCGACGCTGGTGTTCAGGGTGATCTCGGTGCACAGGTTGGATGAGTGCACCACGCCGGCGTGCTGCTGCGGGCTACGCAGGTTGCAGGGGTCCTTGAAGGTAATCCACGGGTGGCCGGTCTCGAACAGCATCGAGAGCATCTTGCGCCACAGGTCCTTGGCGCGCACGCGCTTGAACAGCTTGAGCTGGCCGGAGCGGGTCATCGCCTCGTACTCCTCGTAGCGCTGTTCGAAGGCGGCGCCGTAGAGGTCGTGCAGGTCGGGACAGGTGGCAGGCGAGAACAGCGTCCACTCCTTGTCGTCGAAGACCCGCTTCATGAACAGGTCGGGCACCCAGTTGGCGGTGTTCATGTCGTGGGTACGGCGGCGGTCGTCGCCGGTGTTCTTGCGCAGCTCGAGGAACTCCTCGACGTCCAGGTGCCAGGTCTCCAGGTAGGCGCACACTGCGCCCTTGCGCTTGCCACCCTGGTTTACCGCCACGGCGGTGTCGTTGACCACCTTGAGGAACGGCACCACGCCCTGACTCTTGCCATTGGTGCCTTTGATGTAGGAGCCCAGTGCGCGTACCGGGGTCCAATCGTTGCCCAGGCCGCCGGCCCACTTGGAGAGCAGGGCGTTGTCGCGGATGGCGCTGTAGATGCCGTCGAGATCGTCGGGCACGGTGGTCAGGTAGCAGCTGGAGAGCTGGCTGCGCACGGTGCCTGAGTTGAACAGGGTTGGCGTGGAGGCCATGTAATCGAAGCTGGAGAGCAGCTCGTAGAACTCGATGGCGCGCGCTTCGCGGTCATCCTCGTTCAGCGCCAGGCCCATGGCCACGCGCATGAACATCACCTGCGGCAGTTCGTAGCGCACGTCGTCGCGATGAATGAAGTAGCGATCGTAAAGCGTCTGCAGCCCCAGGTAGGTAAAGGCGTTGTCGCGGGTGTGGTCCAGCGCGTCGCCGAGCCGCTCGAGATCGAACTCGGCGAGCTTGGGGTCGAGCTGCTCGTACTCGATGCCGCGGGCCACGTACTCGATGAATGCCGGCTTGTAGAGCTCGGCCATCTCGCCGAAGGTCGCTTCTTCGGCCACGCCGAGGAAGGAGAGCGCCTCGCGGCGCAGGCTGTCCTGCAGCAGCCGCGCGGTGACGTAGGTGTAGTTGGGCTCCTTTTCCACCAGGGTGCGCGCGGTCATCATCAGCGCCTGGGATACGCCGTCCACTGAAACGCCGTCGTAGAGGTTCTTCAGCGATGCCTCGACGATGCGGTTGGGATCGACGTTCTCGAGTTCGGCGCAGGCATCGAACACCAGCGTCTCGATGCGGCCGAGGTCGAGCGGGCGGCGGCTGCCGTCGTCCAGTGTGACATTGAGCGTGGGGTGCGGCTTTGCGATGTCGCCGCCGGCAGCGGCGCGGGCGCGGGCGTGCTCCTCGCGATAGAGCACGTAGGCGCGGGCCACCTTCTGCTCACCGGCCCGCATCAGTGCCAGCTCGACCTGGTCCTGAATGTCCTCGATGTGCACCGTGCCGCCGTCGGGCATGCGGCGCAGGAAGGCACCGGCGATGCTCTGGCTGGCCTGGTCGACGAAGTCGCGTACCCGCGAGGAGGCGCTGACGTTGTCGCCCTCCACGGCGATGAAGGCCTTGCGCATGGCCACGGCGATCTTGCCGGCATCGAAGGGCACCACGTCGCCGTTGCGCTTGATCACGCGTAGGGTGTGCGGAGCCGTGAGCGACAGGTCGGTCGGGTCGGGGGTCTGAAGTTCCATGAGCCGATGATCCCTTTTGCTGGGGATGAGACAGGGGGCGACGAAGGCATTGACAGTCAGGGGTGGACTTGCTAGATGCACATCATCTTGTGTTGTTCCATCTTGAGAGCACAAGATAGTGTGCTTTTTCGCCACCTTCAAGTGGATAACCTGTGGGTGAGCTGTGACTGTTCAGGGGGCATCCTTTGGGATATTGTCCAGTCCGGGCTATGCTTCGCTGGCAAGCTGCAAGGACGCGAAATGTCGCCAAAGGCAGGCGAAAGCGCCTATTTCGGGTATCCTTGATGAGTGATTGGCGGGACAGGGTGTCCCAATGACAACGAGGCCCAGCACGGGGATGACTAGGATGGATGACAACCTGGAAAGCAGCGACATGGAACACGTGCTGATTATCGAGGATGACGTGCGCCTGGCGGAGCTCACCCGGGACTATCTGGAGTCGAATGGCTTCAAGGTAACGGTGGAGGCCGAGGGCTCGCGAGGCGTTGAACAGATCCAGGCATTGCAGCCGGATCTGGTGATTCTCGATCTGATGCTGCCCGGTGAGGATGGATTGTCGATCTGTCGCCGGGCCAGGCCGGATTATGCCGGGCCGATTCTGATGTTGACCGCGCGTACCGACGACATGGATCAGGTCCTGGGGCTGGAGATGGGGGCCGACGATTACGTGCCCAAACCGGTGCAGCCGCGTGTGTTGCTGGCACGTATGCGGGCGCTGCTGCGCCGTGCCGAGAATACCGACCAGTCCGGCGATGCGCGGCTCACCTTCGGCAATCTCGAAGTCGACAGCGCCACCCGCGAAGCCTGGCTCGAGGGCGAGCGTATCGACCTCACCAGCGCCGAGTTCGACCTGCTGTGGCTGCTGGCCAGTAACGCCGGGCGAGTGCTCACGCGGGAAGAGATCTTCAGCGATCTGCGTGGCATCAAGTACGATGGTCAGGATCGTTCCATCGACGTGCGGGTATCGCGGATAAGGCCCAAGATCGGCGACGACCCCAACCATCCGCACCGGATCAAGACAGTACGCAGCAAGGGCTACCTGTTCGTCAAGGACGCCTGATCGATGCAGCGGTTCCTGGCCGATGGCTCCTTCCTGCGTGTCTATCTGGCCTTGGCGTTGGCGCTGCTGCTGACCTTCGGCCTGGCCCTGATGGGCCTGGCCCTGGTCGAGCGGGTGCGAGTCGAACAATACCGCGAGCAGTTGGCCGAAGCTCCGCTGCAGCTTCTCTCCTGGCGCGTGGCTGCGCTGCCACCCCACGAGCGCGGCAACTGGCTGACCCAGCAGTCCGATCTCCTCAACATGCGGCTCTCACTGCGCGAGCCCGACGACACCGACCTGAGCTGGTTCGAGCGGCGACGGCTGGATCGGGGCCGTGCGCTGGTGAAGATATACGACGAGGACAGCTGGCGGCTCTACCGCCAGCTGCCGCATGAGGAGCGCATCCTCGAGGCTCGCCTGTCGGGGCTCAACGAGCGCCAACTGCGCGGCCTGGCTCAGCTGCTCGGCGACTGGCTTGCCGAGGTCGACGGCGAGGCGCGCCAGCGGCGTCTCGAAGGCGTGACCAGCCATGCCTTGCCGGTGCAGCTTCGCGATCTGGCGCCCGAAGGCCTCGATAGCCACCAGCTTAGCCGCCTGCGCGAAGGTGAACTGGTGATTCGTCTGCTGCCCGGCCACTGGGCGCTGACGGTGCACCTGGCGGTGCCTGCCGCCGACGGCTCGCGGCAGTGGCTGTCGATCGGTCCCGTCTCGGCGCTGGAACCCACCCCTATTTCGCTGCTGCTGCTGGTGCTGGTGATCATGCTCGGCGTGCTGGCGGCAATCATCTACTTGATCGTGCGCGGCGTGGAGGCGCGCCTGGCACGGCTCGAGCTGGCCGCGGGGCGTATCGCCAGCGGCCGACTCGACACCCGGGTCAAGGTCGATGGCGGCGGCTTCATCGGCCGGGTCGGCATGGCCTTCAACGCCATGGCGGCTCAGGTGCAGTCGCTGCTGCGTTCGCAGCAGGAGATGATTCGGGCGGTTTCCCACGAGCTGCGTACGCCGGTGGCGCGGATCCGTTTCGCCATGCAGATGGTCGAGGACATGACCGACGACCCGGCCATCCATCGCCAACTGCATGGCATCGACAGCGATATCGAGGAGCTCGATCAGCTGATCGATGAGATTCTCACCTATGCCCGCCTCGACAGCGGCCTGGTCAACGGCACCGCGCTGGAGCGTACCCGGGTCGACTGTCGGGCCGTCGCCGAGCGGGTGATCGAGACCCTGGCGCCGCTGCATGCCCATCTGCGTCTCGCGCTGGCCCCGGGGGCCGAGGTGGAGGTTCAGGCCGATCCGCGCTATCTGCAGCGGGCCCTGCAGAACCTGGTGGCCAACGCCTGTCGTCACGCCCAGTCGCGGGTGCTGGTGCGGCTCTCGCTGGAGTCGCGTCTGGTGCGGCTCGACATCGAGGACGACGGCCCCGGCGTGCCGCCCGGTGAGCGTCAGTCGATCTTCAAACCCTTCGCTCGCCTCGACGACAGCCGCACCCGGCGCAGCGGTGGCTATGGGCTGGGGCTCTCCATCGTGCAGAAGATCATGGCCTGGCACGGCGGCAGCGTAGTGGTCGACGACAGCCAGGAGTTGGGCGGCGCACGCTTCTCGCTGCTGCTGCCGCGCGTGCCGGCCGGCAAGGACAGGCTGCCGCCGGTCAAGCCGGTTTGATGCCTTCGAGCACGGCGAAGGAGGTTTCGCGAGCCGTGCGCAGGAAGTCTTCCATCCACGGCTGATCGCGGCTCTCGTCGCGAATGGCGGCGTAGAGCGTGCTCCACATGCCTGCCTCGCCGAGACCCACGGCCTTCACATAGTCCCGCTCCAGATACTCGGTCAGCGCCCAGTTGGGCAGCGCACAGACACCGCGTCCGCTGGCCACCAACTGCATCATCATGACCGTGAGTTCGGCGGTGCGGATCTCGCGAGGGCGCACGCCGGCGGGGTCGAGGAACTGGGTGAAGACATCCAGCCGGGCATGCTCCACGGGATAGGTGATCAGGGTCTCCTCGGCCAGGTTCGCAGGAGTCACGAAGGAGCGCTCGGCGAAACGATGCTGACGCGCCACGGCCAGCAGCCCTTCGTAGCGGAACAGCGGCTCGTAATAAACCCCGGTCAGCGGCTGCGGGTCGGCGGTGATCACCAGATCGAGCTGCTCGCGGGCCAGGGCGGGCAGCGGATCGAAGTGGTGCCCGCCGGGAATGTCGATCTCCACTTCCGGCCAGTGGTCACGGAAGCGGTCGATGGTCGGCATCAGCCACTGGAAACAGCTGTGGCACTCGATGGCCATGTGCAGGCGGCCCGGTTCATGGCCAATCAAGCGCGCCACGTCGCGCTCAGCCATACGTACCAGCGGCAGCACCTGCTCGGCCAGGACCAGCAGCCGCTGCCCGGCGCGGGTGAACTCGACGGGCCGTGTCTTGCGCACGAACAGGGCGGTACCCAGTCGCTCTTCGAGGTCCTTGATCTGGTGGGAGAGGGCGGATTGGGTCAGGTGGACCCGCTCGGCCGCCTCGACCAGTGAGCCGGCATCGCGTAGCGCGATCAGCGTGCGCAGATGACGAAGTTCAATCATGAGCTTCTTTCATGTTATGAGTTAATATATTTAGTTTGATTCACTTTGTGGTGCCAGCGAGACTCTACCGCAACATTCATGCGTAGAGGGATTCATCATGACATTAGCTCATGTACTTGGCTATCCGCGAATCGGCGCCGATCGCGAGCTCAAGCGGGCCGTCGAGGCCTACTGGCATGGCGAGCTGGATCGGGACGCTCTCGAGGCCGTGGGTTGGGAGCTGCGGGCGCGCCACTGGCAGGCGCAGCGCGATGCCGGCCTCGATCTGGTCACGGTGGGCGATTTCGCCTTCTACGACCAGGTGCTCAACGTCAGCGCCATGGTGGGGGCCGTGCCGGCGCGCTTCGCCGCCGAGGAGGAGGACCCACGCGGCGAGGTCGATCTCGACACCCAGTTCCGCATGGCCCGTGGCCGGGCGCCCACCGGCGCGCCGGCCGCCGCCTGCGAGATGACCAAGTACTTCGATACCAACTACCACTATCTGGTCCCCGAGCTGCATGCCGGTCAGCAGTTCCGGCTTGCCAGCACGCGACTGTTCGACGAGGTGGACGAGGCGCGTGGCGCGGGCCACCCGGTCAAGGTGGCGCTCACCGGGCCACTGACATGGCTGTGGCTGGGCAAGGGGCGTGATGCCGGCTTCGATCGCCTGAGTCTGCTGCCAGCATTGCTGCCAGTCTACGGCGAGATCCTCGCGCGCCTGGCCGAACAGGGCGTGGAGTGGGTGCAGCTCGACGAGCCGGCGCTGGTGCAGGACCTACCGCTCGAGTGGCGCAATGCCTACGAATTCGCCTACAGCAGCCTGCGCGCCGCCCCGGTCAAGCTGCTGTTGGCTACCTACTTCGGTGGCCTCGGCGACAACCTGCGCCTGGCCGCGAGCCTGCCGGTGGATGGTCTGCACATCGATACGGTGCGTGCTCCCGAGCAGCTCACGGCGGTGCTCGACAACCTGTCGGGCTACAAGGTGCTGTCGGTGGGTGCCATCGACGGTCGCAACGTCTGGCGCGCCGACCTGGCGATGCTGCACGAGCGTCTGGCCAATGCCCGCATGCGCCTCGGCGAGCGGCTGTGGCTGGCGCCCTCCTGTTCGCTGCTGCACGTGCCGGTGGATCTGGCGGCAGAGGCGACGCTCGACGAGGAGCTCAAGAGCTGGCTCGCCTTCGCTCGCCAGAAGCTCGACGAAACCGTGACCCTGGCGCGCCTGCTCGGCAACCGTGGCACTGACGAGGATCGTGCCCGGGTTACCGCTGCCACGGCGGCACTGGATGCCCGGCGCGCCTCGCCAAGGCTGCACCGGCCCGAGGTCGCCCAGCGTCTGGCCGGCGTCGGTGATGCCGAGCTTTCCCGCGACAACCCCTATCCGGTCAGGGCCCTAGCCCAGCGTCGCGCGCTGGACCTGCCGCTATTTCCCACCACCACCATCGGCTCGTTTCCGCAGACCGCGGAGATCCGCGCCGCCCGGCGCGCCTTCAAGAACGGCGAACTGGGGCATGACGCCTACGAAGCGCAGATGCGCGACGAGATCGCCGATGCCGTACGGCGTCAGGAAGCCTATGGAATCGACATGCTGGTTCACGGCGAAGCCGAGCGCAACGACATGGTCGAGTACTTCGGCGAGCAGCTCGACGGCTACGCCTTCACCCGCAACGGCTGGGTGCAGAGCTATGGCTCGCGCTGCGTCAAACCGCCGATCATCGTCGGTGACGTGACCCGCCCGGCGGCGATGACGGTGGCCTGGAGCCGCTATGCCCAGTCGCTCACAAAACGGCCGATGAAGGGCATGCTCACCGGTCCGGTGACCATGCTGCAGTGGGCTTTCGTGCGTGACGACCAGCCGCGCGAGGTGACCTGCCGGCAGATCGCTCTGGCGCTGCGCGACGAGGTGGCCGATCTCGAAGCCGCCGGCATTCCGGCGATCCAGATCGACGAGCCGGCGCTGCGTGAGGGGCTGCCGCTGCGCCATAGCGAGTGGCAGGACTACCTCGACTGGGCTGTGGAGTGCTTTCGCCTGACCGCCTCGGTGGCACGCGACGCCACCCAGATCCACACCCACATGTGCTATTCGGAGTTCAACGACATCATCGCGGCCATTGCCGCGCTGGATGCCGACGTCATCACCATCGAGACCTCGCGCTCGAACATGGAGCTGCTCGACGCCTTCCAGGACTTCGCCTACCCCAACGAGATCGGCCCAGGCGTGTACGACATCCACTCGCCCAACGTTCCCGACGTGGCGTGGATGGTGCAGTTGATGGAGAAGGCGGCCGAGCGGATTCCCGTCGAGCGGCTGTGGGTCAATCCCGACTGCGGCCTCAAGACCCGTGGCTGGGCCGAGGTGGAGCCGGCCCTGGCCAACATGGTCGAGGCGGCTCGCGAGCTGCGCCGCCGCCACGGCTGAAAGGTGCCGCTGCGCTGCGTTCGCAGTGCGTGAAACCGGCACCGGGCCGTCACGGCCCGGTGCCTGTTATGCTGTGCCGGTTCGCTATGCCCAAGGAATCGTCATGATCTCTCGTTTATCTCTCTCCTTCCGCCCCGCGTTGCTGGCTGCCGCTTCGCTGCTGCTGGCCGGCTGTGCCGCCGCTCCCGTAGATGGGCCTCGCTCCGCTAGCGCAAAGGTGGCCAGCACGGCACCGTTGCTGCCCTCGCTGCTGTTTCCCGGCGGCGCCGAGCACTTCGAAGCCTGGCGCTGCACGCCGCAGCAGGATCTGGTGACCGCTTTCGGCGAGCGCGAACTGCGGCTGTGGTCGGCCCACGGCGGCTATCGCCTGGCGCCGGCCGTGGTGGCCAGCGGAGCGCGCTACCAGCAGGGTGATCTGAGCTTCTGGAACAAGGGGGGAGAAGCCGTGGTGGAGAGCGCCAACGGCAGGCTCGACTGCACTGCCGCCATGGCGCGTTCGGCGCTGACCCGCGAGCAGCGACCCGGGGTTATGTTCCACGGTCGCGGCAACGAGCCGGGCTGGCACGTCAATCTGGCCCACGACGTCCCTGAACTGACGCTGACGATGGACTATGGAACAAGGGAAATGACACTGCCCTATCGGGTCGTCGCCATGGACAACGGCGGCGGCAGGGTATTGCTCTCCAGCGGCCTGACCGATCAGCCCTTCGAGCTGCGCCTGGAAGCGCGGGCCTGCTTCGACGACATGAGCGGCGAGCCGTTTCCGGCCCGGGTCACGCTGACCTTCGAAGGGCAGACCTACCAAGGCTGCGGGCAAGGAATAGCGCCTTAACTCTCCTGAATGCGATAGACGCAGCGTCGCGCACCGGCCAGCACGTGTTCGGTGCGCTCGACGCTGGCGCCTTCCCCCAGCGCGGCGCGGAACACCGCCAGCTCGGAGCGGCAGAAGTCCGGGCAGGTGCTGGCGGCCTGGCAGATCGGACAGTGGTTCTCGATCAACAGCAGGCTGCCGTCCGCTTCGCGCTGCCACTCCGCCATGTAGCCTTCCCGTGAGCGAATCTCGGCCAGCCGCTGCACCCGCGCTTCCAGGCTGTCGCTGTCGGCCAGGGCCTGACGGTACTGCGCCAGGGTTTCGGCCTGACGCGCTTCGATCAGCCGTGTCAGCGCGGCATCGCCCAGGGTGTCGCGCACGCTGACGATCAGTCGCGAGGCCAGCTCGGCATGGCCGTCGGCAAAGCGCGCATGCCCGGCCTCGCTGAGCCGCCACTCGATCGTCGGCCGGCCGACGCCGCCGGGCAGCGGACGCTGGGCCACCAGGCCCTGACGGGCCAGCTTGCCGAGCTGCTGACGGGCGTTTTCGCCGCTGGTACCGAGCATCTCGCCCAGAGCCGCCGCGGAGTGGGGGCCGCGGGTCTTGAGTAACAGCAGCAGTCGCTCGGCGGTATCCGCCGCCGTGCTTGCGGCTTTTCCTGCGTGGTTGCTTGACATAAGGGCAGCTGGAATTAATCTAGTACTTTCTTGGAAAATAGCGGCGGAGCCCGCACAAGGCAAGTCGGGAGCCAGAGGTACCTGTCTTGGCATCGCTTCGCCATCCCACCGTGAAAAGCAAGGAGCCACAATAATGGCATTCGAACTGCCGGCACTGCCCTACGAGAAGAACGCCCTCGAGCCGCACATCTCCGCCGAGACCCTGGAGTATCACTACGGCAAGCACCACCAGGCCTACGTCACCAAGCTCAACGAGCTGACCGACGGCACCGACGACGCCAACAAGTCTCTCGAGGAGATCATCAAGTCCTCTTCCGGCGGTCTGTTCAACCAGGCAGCCCAGGTGTGGAACCACACCTTCTACTGGCACTGCCTCTCGCCCAACGGCGGCGGCGAGCCGAGCGGCGCGCTGGCCGAGGCGATCAACGCCAAGTTCGGCTCCTTCGCCAAGTTCAAGGAAACCTTCAACGCCAACGCCGTGGCCAACTTCGGCTCCGGCTGGACCTGGCTGATCAAGACCGCTGACGGCGGCGTCGACATCGTCAACACCAGCAATGCCGACACTCCCATCGCTCACGGTCAGACCCCGCTGATGACCATCGACGTGTGGGAGCATGCCTACTACATCGATTACCGCAACGCGCGTCCGAAGTATCTCGAGAACGTGTGGAACGTGCTGAATTGGGACTTCGTTGCCCAGAACTTCAGCTCCTGAGCGTGGAATCGGAATAAGCTCCCGCTCGACGATTCATTTGGGCTGAGTGTGAGCTGAGTATGGCCCTGCCGATAGGCAGGGCCTTTTGCTGCAATAAATTTTCGTTTTTATCGAATGATAAGCGCAAAACTATGCGCTTTTAATGGCAAAAATTGCACGTAACATGACGGTCAACACCACCCCAACCTGGGAGATCGTCATGGCTACCCGTATTCTTCTCGTTACTTCATCTATCCTCGGTGAGCACGGCCAGTCCAATGCTTTGGCCGCCTACCTTCGTGAGCGCGCCGCTGGGCGCGACGAACTCGCCATCACCCATCGCGATCTGGCCGTCGACTCGCTGCCTCATCTGGGGTTCGAGGAACTCTCCAGCTGGCAGGTGGCGGCCGACGAGCGCTCTGCCGAGCAGCAGGTGCTGGCCCAGCGTTCCGATGGCCTGATCGATGAGCTGCAGGCCCACGACGTGCTGGTGCTGGCCGTGCCGATGTACAACTTCGGCATTCCGTCCCAGCTCAAGGCCTGGTTCGACCGGGTGATGCGCGCCGGCACCACCTTCCGCTATACCGAGCAGGGGCCGGTGGGCCTGGTGAAAGGCAAGCGCGCCGTGATCCTGGCCGCCCGCGGCGGGCAGTACGCCGGCACCGAGAACGATACCCAGACACCGCATCTCAAGGCGATGCTGGGCATGATCGGTATCACCGACGTCTCGACGATCTATGCCGAAGGCCTCGCCATGGGCGACGGTCTGCGCAATGCCGCGCTCAAGGAGGCCCGTCAGGCCATCGACTCGCTGGTCGAGAGACTGTAACGCTCAGCACGCCTCGGGCACGTCCGCCACCCAGCGGTCGGTGACGAAATCGCTGGTGCAGAGCCTGGCCTCGGGAGAGAAAACACGCGCGGCCAGCTGACCCAGCGCGTCCCTGTCAGCCCGGGTATCGGGGGTCACCATCTCGGTCGGTTCCAGCGGTTGCCACGCCTCGCCCTCGCGCGTCGCCAGGGCGTAGCTGAAGGCATAGAATCCCGGGAAACCCAGGCGTACGTCGGTAGCCACCAGGGTTTCCCGGCCGTCGCGCCGGCGCACCTCATAGCGCAGGTAGGGGCCGGCGAACCAGTCCAGACGCGCTCCCTTCTCCAGGGCCAGGGCGTCCGCCTCCAGCTCGGCACCCCGGTGAAAGACCTCAAGTAGAGGTGGCTCGGTACCGTCGAACAGTCCCACCAGGGTTTCGTAGTGGTCGTCGCCGTCGATGATCGTTGCCCGCCACAGCAGGGTGTTGAACGGGGTAGGCTGCACCAGCCGCGGCGCATCCTCGATCCCGTATTCGGCGAGTAGCGGCTCGAGCCGGTGCTCCACGACCCCCTTGGCGAGCATGGCAAAGGCCAGGTAGGCACAGGAAAGGGACAACCCCCAGGCGGGGCCCCGAAAACCGTTGCCGGTGGCCATGGCGAAACCGATGCCCACCAGCAGCGGCAGGGTGTAGAGCGGGTCGATGATGAAGACCACCGGCCAGGCGCTGGGGCGCATGTCGAGTGGCCACCACAGCTGCGTGCCGTAGGTGGTCAGCGCGTCGAGCAGCGGATGGGTGACCAGGCACAGCACGAAGAAAGCCCACCAGCGTCCGAGCGTGATGTCGCGGGCCGGAGCGAAACGCCGGGCAAGCAGTGCCAACAGGGTGCCGAAGCCCGTCAACACGAACAGGGAGTGGGTGAAGCCACGGTGCTCGGTGACGTTGAGCACGGCATCGCCATAGTCCAGGAACACATCGAAATCTGGCAGGGTGCCCAGCGCCGCGCCGATCAGTACTGCCTTGCGACCCAACCGGCGTCCCAGTACGGCGCCGCCTACGGCCGCGCCCAGTGCGGCCTGCGTCAGGGTATCCATCCGCTTGGACTCCTCGTCTTTCCTTGAATCTAGCCTAGGCCTGGCTGTTGGCGCGTGTACCAAGCCGGGCCGCAGGCCAGGATGCGGCGATGCACCGGGCACTCGTCATGATGGGCTCCCGGCAGGTAGCCGGTGCTCATCAGGAACTCGCCGACGATCTCGGGGCCGGTGAAGCGAAAGGTGCGGCGGAACAGCTTGACCCACTCCGCTTTCGTCAGCGGATGGTGATGGTCGAGCCATGCCGCAAAGCTGCCGTGGGCATCGCGCAGCGCCAGGATGACGCCGGCGTTGTGTATCGCCGCCTCCACCTTGAGTCGATTGCGAATGATGCCGGCGTCGCCGAGCAGGCGTTCGCGTTCACCGCTGCCGTAGGCGGCAACCTTGGCAATGTCGAAGTTGTCGAAGGCATGACGAAACGCTTCGCGCTTCTTGAGTACCGTCAGCCACGACAGGCCGGCCTGGTTGATCTCCAGTACCAGGCGTTCGAACAGCGCCGTGTCGTCGCTGACGGGAAAGCCATACTCCTTCTCGTGGTAGGGGCCATGCCATGGATGACCCGGTGCCAGATCACAATAGTGCGACATTTCCGCTCTCTTTCCCTTAGTGGGTATTGGCAAGCCATCGGGGGCTTGTCACGATTCGATTATCCGGCGTCAACGCTTCAGGAGCCACCCAGCATGAAAAGCCTACCCATGAACCGCAAGACGAAAAAGGTGACCGCGCTCTCCCTGCTGGGCGGCGGTGCCCTGGCCCTCTACCTGGCCTTCACTCCCGGCACCAGCACCCAGGCCGGCTCGGTGGTGGAGATGTATCAGGATCCCAACTGCGGCTGCTGCACCGACTGGGCCGATCACCTCAGAGAAGAGGGTTTCGAGGTGCGTCAGCACAAGACCCGCGACATGCGCTCGATCAAGATAGAGCATGGCGTCACGCCTGAGCTGGCCTCCTGCCACACGGCGCTGATCGACGGCTACGTGATCGAAGGCCACGTACCGGCCGCCGACATCAAGCGGCTGCTCGAGGAGCGCCCTGACGTAGTAGGGCTGACGGTGCCCGGCATGCCCCACGGCTCCCCCGGCATGGAAACCGGCCGCTACGACGACTATGCCGTGCTGACCTGGCGCCACGAGGACCGGACGCCAGCCATCTTCAGCGAGTATACTCACTGAGCAGGAAATACCGACTCGTTCAGTATTTCCTGATTTCTTTGCTGAACGTTGGCTAAGCTTTGTCCGAAAAGTCGTCGAGCGACGGTCAGACAAGGCAAAAATCGGCGAAAAGACGGAGTTTACGCGGTGTAAATGAGTACTTTGAGCCGAGTTTTAACGCCGTATGACCGAGCGCAGACAGTTTTCAGGCAAAGCGTAGGAGGGCTCATGCAGTACCTGCACACCATGGTTCGAGTCAGCGACCTGGATGCGTCGTTACGCTTCTACTGCGACCTGCTGGGGTTGAAGGAGGTGCGGCGCAAGGAGAACGAGAAGGGGCGCTTCACGCTAGTGTTCCTGGCGGCTCCCGAGGACGAGTCGCGCTCCGCCGAACTCAAGGCGCCGGAGCTGGAGCTAACCTACAACTGGGACCCGGAAGAGTACGGCGGCGGGCGCAACTTCGGTCATCTGGCCTATCGGGTCGACGATATCTACGCCCTGTGCGAGCGGTTGCAGAATGCCGGCGTGACCATCAATCGTCCGCCCCGCGACGGCCACATGGCATTCGTGCGCAGCCCCGACGGCATCTCCATCGAGCTGCTGCAGAAGGGCGATGCGCTGCCGGCCAAGGAGCCCTGGGCCTCGATGCCGAATACCGGCTCCTGGTAAGGGGAAACACTCCCCAAATGCCTGCGCGAGCGAATCGCTGCGTTGCTCGGTGCCGAAGCGTCGGACCGTCGGAATCCTCACATATACCCCATATGCTCCGGTTCCTGTGCTCCGTGCGCCTTGCGCTTCATCTCGCTCGTCTATTTGTGCAGCGCTTCCCAAGATTGTTAAAGCAATAAGGAACGAATTTTTCGATGATCAAGACTCTGCCTGGCCGAGCGCTGCTGCTGGCGCTCGTGGCCATGTCCCTGGCCGCGTGCGGCGGCAAGCCCACCGAGCCCGCTCGACAAGACCAGCCCCGCGTCTCCAGTGACCATCCGGTGGTGGGGCAGCGCTGGAACCTGCTGCTGATCGGTACCAACGAACGCCTCTCCATGCCCGAGACGCCCTATTTCGTCGTTTCGCCCGACGGCCGCGTCACCGGCAGCGATGGCTGCAACCAGATCAATGGGCGGGTGAATCTAGACGGGGGCAACCGCATCCAGTTCGCTGAGCTGGGCACGACGCGTCGCGGCTGCCCTCAGCTCGACGACGCCCAGCGCGTCACCGAGATGATGGAGAGCGCCTACCGCTTCCTCATCGACCACGACCGGCTGGTGTTCTTCGGTCGCGACCAGCGGGTACTGGGTGGCTGGCGCAAGGCGAACTGAGGCAATGAAAAAGCGCGGCCAAGGCCGCGCTTTTTCGTGGGTCGAACACAGATTGGTTAACGGCTTGGGAGAGCGTTGCGGGCCTTCACCAGTCCGGCGGTGATGGCACGGGAAAGCCCAGGTGCAACCGGCGTCAGCAGTATCCAGGGCGCGACGATCAGGTTGATCATCAGCGCCGCGAAGAAGACGTCGCTGAACCAGTGGGCGCCGCTGAGAATGCGCGGGGCGCTGAGCAGCACGGCAAAAACGGCGCTGACCAGCATCACCCTGAGGCCGGCGAAGCGCCACATGAAGGCGGTGAAGAGGAACAGGTTCACGCCATGGTCGCCGGGAAAGCTGCTGCCCGAGCTGTCCTTGGTCGAGAAGTCGACCATCTCCGTGATCAGGTTCACGTTATCGTAAACCACCGTGGGGCTGGGGTGCGTGTAGGGCACCACCATGCGGAAGCCCTGGGCGATGAACACCGCGGTCAACAGCATGGTGATACCGATGCCGCCCCAGCGCAGCATGCGATGGGTGGGGTCGGGGTCGCGGCTGATGGCCCACAGGTAAATTGCCAGCAGGATCATCAAGCTGACCACGTCGAACAGACGGTTGTTCACCGCCGCCACGAACAGCACCCAGGTCTCGTTGTCCTCGGTCAGCCAGGCGTTGGTAGCGAAGAATACTGCATCGTCCAGCTCGGTCCAGAACATCAGGCCGGGGGACAGCCAGGACCACACCAGCAGGGCGCCCAGCAAGTTGAAGACGAGAATGCGGCCAGGCGCGAAGGTCGGTTCGGTATGAGGCATGAGGGCATCGGCACGGTTGATGGTCGATGCCCCCATTCTAGGGGAAAGCTGCGTTGCAGAACAGCGTTCCCTAATGCTCACGGTATTTGAGGAAATGCTGCACAAATTGACGAGCGAGATGAAGCGCAAGGCGCACGGAGCACAGGAACCGGAGCATATGGGGTATATGTGAGGATTCCGACGGTCCGACGCTTCGGCACCGCGCAACGCAGCGATTCGCTCGCGCAGGTATTTGTGCTGTGTTTCCCTATTGCATGTACCAGCCGTGGCTGGCCACCACCGACTGCCCGGTCAGCGCCGCACTGGGGAAGGCCGCCAGGTGCAGCGCCAGCTCGGCGATATCCTCCAGGGTGGTGAATTCTCCGTCGACGGTGTCCTTGAGCATCACGTCGCGTATCACCGCCTCTTCGGAAATGCCCAGTGCTTCCGCCTGCTCGGGAATCTGTCGCTCCACCAAGGGCGTGCGCACGAAGCCGGGGCAAATCATGTTGGCCCGTACCCGATGTTTCGCCCCTTCCTTGGCCACGGTGCGGCAAAGCCCCAGCAAGCCATGCTTGGCCGCCACGTAGGGCGCCTTCAGCGGCGAGGCGAGCTTGCTGTGCACCGAGCCCATGTAGATCAGGCAGCCGCCGCGCTCCTGGCGGTACATCTGACGCAGGGCCGCGCTGGTGACCAGGAAGGCGCCGTCCAGATGCACCGCCAGCACCTTGCGCCAGTCGGCGAAGGTCAGGCTATGCAGCGGGGCGATATGCTGGATGCCGGCGTTGGCAATGACGATGTCCAGGCCACCCCACTCGGCGACGATTCGCTCGACGCCGGCATTGACCGCTGCCTCGTCGGTCACGTCCATGGTCAGCGCCATTGCCTGACCGCCGCTGGCGCGGATCTCTGCCACCGTGGCTTCGGCGGCGGCCAGGTCGAGATCGGCCACTGCCACTCTCGCCCCTTCGCCGGCATAGCGTTCGGCAATGGCGCGTCCTATGCCGCCTGCCGCCCCGGTGATCAGGGCCGTCTTGTCGGTCAGTTGCATGTCTTTCTCCTTGTCGAAATGTCAGCGACCGCCATAGATCTCGTTGGGCAGCCAGGTTGCCAGCGGGGCGAAGAAGAACACCAGTAATAGCCCGATCAACTGGATGGCCACGAAAGGCGCCACGCCCAGGTAGATGTCACGGGTGGTGATGCCTGGCGGACAGACCCCCTTGATGTAGAACAGCGCGAAGCCCACCGGCGGCGTCAGGAACGAGGTCTGTAGGCAGATGGCGAACAGCATGGCGAACCACAGCGGGTCGACCCCCAGGCTGAACACCACCGGAGCGACCAGCGGCAGGATGATCAGTGTGATCTCCACCCAGTCGAGGAAGAAGCCCAGCAGGAACACCACCAGCAGGATGGTCAGCACGATGCCGGTTTCGCTGAAAGGCAGCCCGGTGAGAGCCAGGCGCACCACGTCGTCGCCACCCAGGCCCCGCAGTACGGCGGCAAACACCGTGGCACCGATGAAGATGGCGAAGATGAAGGCGGTTGTGCGGCTGGTCTGGTAGAGCGCATGACGCAGGGTTGCCAGATTCAGCCTGCGATTGAACAGCGCCAGCAGCATGGCGCCCAGCGCGCCCACCGCCGAGGCCTCGGTGGTGGTGGCGAAGCCGGTGAAGATCGAACCGAGTACGGCGAGTATCAGCCCCAGTGGCGGTAGCACGGCGATGAACACCTGCAGGAACGCCCGGGCATCGAGCGGCTGGCGATCCTTGGGCGCGGGCGCCAGGTCCTTCTTCAGGTAGGCGGCGATCAGGATGAAGGCGATGTACATCACCCCCAGCATCACGCCGGGAACCAGTGCGGCCATGAACAGGCGCCCTACTGAGGCGTCGGAGGTGCCCATGCGGTCGGCCATCAGCACCAGCATGATGCTGGGAGGCACCAGGATACCGAGGGTGCCCACCGAGCAGGCGGTGCCTACCGCCAACGACTTGTTGTACTGGGCGCGCATCATCGGCCCCAGTGAGAGCATGCCCAGCAGCACTACCGAGGCCCCGACGATACCGGTGGAGGCGGCCAGCAATACACCGACGATGACCACCGTGACGGCATAGCCGCCGCGCAGCCCGCCGAGGACCCTCACCAGCGAGTTCATCAGTCGCTCGGCAATGCCCGAGCGGTCGAGCATGATGCCCATGAAGATGAACAGCGGTAGTGCCACCATCAGCTCGTTGGCGACGATGCCGTAGATGCGACGGTCGAGTACACCGATGGTGCCGCCCCAGGAGAACCACAGGTCGGCGGCCACGTGCTCCACCAGCACATGACCGATCACGGCAAAGGCGAAGCCCACGCCGGCCAGTGACCAGGCCACCGGGAAGCCCAGCAGCAGCAGGCTCATGAAGCTGGCGAACATCGCCAGCACGAGAAGTTGTTCCAGTCCCATAGTCGATCTCTTCTGGTGAACGTGGCGTCTTTCAGCTCGGCGCGGCGGCTATTGCCGCGGAGTCGTCTTGTGGATGCGCCGGGGGAAGCCGAACAGCAGTGTGCTGCAGCGCAACACGCGCGAGAACAGCGCCACCGCCACCAGCGTCAGGCCGATGGGAATCAGGGTCTTGATGATGAAGCGATAGGGCAGGCCGCTGGGGGCCTGGGAGCGCTCTCCACGCAGCCAGGAGCGGTAACCGTACTGGTACAGCTGCTCCACCATCAGATAGAGGACCGGCAGGGCCAGCAGCACGATGGCCAGCAGTTCGATCCAGGCCTGGGTTCGCAGCGAGAATTTTTCACGGATCACGTCGACCCGCACGTGATCGTCGCTGACCACGGCATAGGCCAGGGTCAGGATCATGGTGGCGCCGAACAGGTGCCAGGAGAGCTCTTCGACGGCGATGGAGCCGCGGCCGAGGATGAAACGGTTGACCACGTTGGTCAGCACCACCGCCAGGGTGGCCAGCCACAGCCAGGAGATGGCCCGGCCGAACAGCAGGATGGCCATGTCAAGGCGATAGCTGAGACGGTTGGTGGGTAGCTCCGACGGCGTGGAGTGGCCCTCCGGCGCCGGGGTCGCCGAGTCATGGATGCTCATGGGTAACTCCGGGGGTCAGGAAGTCAGACGGCCGCCGCTTGCTGGCGGCGACCGGTGCTGGGGTGCCAGGAGGCATCGAGAACCGCCCGAAGCGGTGAGCGGCAGGCTCACCGCTTCGATTGGTCTGCTCTCAGTCCTCGATATTTTCCGGCGCGTAGTAGGAGCGCGGCAGGTGGCCCTTGACGTGCCAGTTGCCGTGCAGCTTCATGAACTCCTGCTGGCTCTCGAGCACGCGAGCGAACATCTCGTTCTCCCCGGCAATCTCGGCCTGCACCTCGTTGGTTACGCGGCGAAGTTCGCCAAGGATCTCGTCGGGAAGCACCTGGGCGTTGACGCCTTCTTCCTCGAAGTCACGCAGCGCCTTGGGGTTTTCGATTTCGCTCTCGGAGTAGCCGTAGAGCGTGGCGGCGCGGCAACCCATGTCGATCAGTGCCTGGGTCTGCGGCTCGAGTGCGTCCCAGCTGTCATTGTTGACCAGCAGGTGAGCGGTGGTGAAGGTCTGGTGCCAGCCCGGCAGCACGTAGTTCTGCACGATTTCCTGCATGCCCAGGATGCGGTCCACCGCCGGCGCGGAGAACTCCATGGCGTCGATAGTGCCGCGCTCCATGGCCTGGTAGAGTTCGCCGCCTGGGATCATGGTCACGGAAGCGCCCAGGCGTTCCAGTACGCGTCCACCGATACCGGCGAAGCGGATACGCAGACCGTCGATCTGATCGAGATCCTCCAGCGGCTCGGCGAACCAGCCAGCCGCTTCCGGACCGATCATGCTGCACAGCAGCGGCTTGACGTTGTACTCCTCGTAGATCTCCTCGAGCAGCTCGGCTCCGCCACCGAAGTAGTGCCATGCCAGATAGGCGGGCGGCTCCATACCGAAAGGAGCGCCGGCAAACAGCGGCAGGGCGGGTATGCTGCCCTGGTCGTAGCCTACCCAGGTGAAGCCGGCGTCGTAGCGGCCCTCGGAGACGGCATCGAGGATCTCGAATGGCGGGATCAGCTCGCCCGGCTCGTAGTAACGCAGGTTGATGTTGCCTCCGGAAGCCTGCTCCAGCGATTCGCTGAGGAAGCGCATCGGGGTACTAAGGCCAACCAGGTGCGAGGGGAAGGCAAGGGGGACTTGCCAGCGCACCCGCTCCTGGGCTTCGGCTGTGCTGGCGGCGGTGGCACCGATCATCAGGCTGGCGGTGGCAACGCCGAGAGTGAGCGGGCGAAGGCGAGTGGCGAGAGACGTGAACGACATGTTGGCTCCTTGTGCTTTGTTGTCGGCGCAGCGCTTTAGATTGGCGCTGTCGTTGCAGCCATGTGACTCGATGTGTCGCGGCTGGCCGCGACGTCGCGTCAAGGTATGACGCGTGACGACGTCATTGCACGCTTCATGCCACTTCGGATAAAACATTTAATTTCAATGGATTAGGTGTTGTCCGGAGGAGGTGGAATGGCGAGGATGTCCGGATGACCGGACAATATTAGACCTTGGTGCAAAGTGATTCTGTCTGGAAATCCGGTCAGGTGTCCGTTTTTTCGGACATTCGCGAGAGCTTGTCGTACAGCACTGAGCGTGGAATGCCCAGCATTCGCGCCGCCCGTGACTTGTTGCCAGCGCAGGCGGCCAAGGCGTTGTGCAGGGCATCCCGCTCGGCGGCGAGCACCACTTCGGCAAGCGGGCGTACCGCGGAGATAGGCGGGAGCTGAGGGTTTGTCATGGTGGTGTGGGGCAGGGCGGCGCGCAGCTCCGGCACGTCGATCACGCTGCAGGCCTCGTTCAGCGCCAGGGTCTGTTCCAGCACGTTGCGCAGCTCACGAATGTTGCCGGGCCAGATGTGGCGCTGCAGCAGTGCCACCGCCTCCGAGGTGATCTCGGCGCGCGGCTCGCCGCTTTCCGCGGCGATGCGGCCGAGCAGGGTCTCGCACAGGATGCCGAGATCGGCAAGGCGCTCGCGCAGTGGCGGCACCAGAATGCGCAGCACGTTGAGGCGATAATAAAGGTCGGAGCGGAAGCTGCCCTCTTCGACCATGGCTTCCAGGTCGCGGCTGGTGGCGGCAATCACGCGTACGTCGACACGCTTGATCTCGTTGGAGCCCAGCGGCTCCACTTCTCCCTCCTGCAGGGCGCGCAGCAGCTTGGCCTGCAGCGCCAAGGGCATGTCGCCGACTTCGTCGAGGAACAGGGTCCCGCCGTCGGCGAGCTGGAACTTGCCCTGGCGGGTGCGTTTGTCGGCGCCGGTGTAGGCGCCCGGCGCGACGCCGAAGAACTCTGCCTCGAGCAGGTTCTCGGGCACTGCGGCGACATTGACGGCAACGAAGGGACTGGCCCCCCGCGGTGAATCGCCGTGGATGGCTTGGGCAAGCACCTCCTTGCCGGTGCCGGTCTCGCCCAGCAGCAGCACCGGTGTGGCTCGTGCGGCGGCCAGGCGGGCACGACGCTTGACCTCGAGCACCGCAGGGCTGGCGCCGACGAAATCAGCCAGGGCATAGCGCGAACCACGGCGTGCCAGGGCGCGGCGTGCCACCGCCAGGTCATGCTGCAGGCGACGGTACTTGCCGATCAGTGGGGTCAGCGGCTCCAGGTCGTCGAACACGATGAAGGCCACCGCACCGTTGACCCGGCCACTGACCGGGTCGTGCAGCGGCAACCGAGTGACCACCAACTGACGCGCCTGGTACTCCATGATATCGAGCAGGATGGGCCGACCGCTGCGTACCACCTCGGGCATGCGGGTGTGCGGGATCACCTCGCCCACGGGACGGCCGATCACGCTGGCCGGGTCGTCGATGCCCAGCAGCCTGCAGTAGCAGTCGTTGATCCAGATGAGGCGGCTCGCCTCGTCGACCAGAATCGCCCCGGCGCTGTTGCGCTCGAGCAGCGGAAACAGCGGACGTATCGCCTCGAGGGTCAAGCCTTGGCTCTGGCTGGCCATGCTGTTGTCCTCCCGAGGCATTCGTGTCATCTCCGGGCCGCTGAAAAGTCACCGCGCGGCGGTTTCGGGCCGCTGAAAAGTCACAGCGCGGCGATCTTGTCGCGCTGTTCGAGCAGCACGGCACGGGCCGCCTGGTACTCCTTGAGCTTGCCGCGCTCCTTCTCGACCACCGCTTCCGGCGCCTTGGCGACGAAGCTCTCGTTGCCCAGCTTCTTCTCGATGCCGCCGATCAGCGCATCCTGCTTGTCGATCTCCTTGGCCAGGCGGGTGAGCTCGGCGTCCTTGTCGATCAGGTCAGCCATGGGTACCAGCACTTCCATGTCGCCGACCAGCTGCGTGGCCGAAAGCGGCGCCTCGCTCGGGTCGTCGAGCCAGGTGGCGCTGGCCAGCTTGGCCAGTTTGGCAAGGAACAGGCGGTTGGCCTCGAGGCGCTCGCGATCCGCCTGCGAGCCCTTGGTCAGCAGTACCTCGAGCGGCTTGCCCGGGGCGATGTTCATCTCGGCGCGCACGTTGCGCACCGCCACGATCACACCCTTGAGCCACTCGATGTCGCGGGTCGCCTGCTCGTCGATCTTCTCCTGCTCGGCCATCGGCCAAGGCTGCGCCATGATCGACTCGCTGCCGTTTTCGGTGACCTTGCCTGCCAGCGGCGCCACGCGCTGCCAGATCTCCTCGGAGATGTAGGGCATCATCGGGTGGGCCAGGCGCAGGATCGCCTCCAGCACCCGCACCAGGGTGCGGCGGGTGCCGCGCTTGGCCGCTTCGCTGGCGTTATCGTCCCACAGTACCGGCTTGGAGAGCTCCAGGTACCAGTCGCAGTATTCGTTCCAGACGAACTCGTAAAGCGCCTGGGAGGCGTGGTCGAAGCGGAACTCCTCCATCGCCTTGGTCACCTGGGCCTCAGTCTGCTGCAGCCGCGAGACGATCCAGCGATCGGCCAGCGACAGCTCGACCTCGCCGCCCTGACCTTCGAGAGAGGCTCCGCAATCCTGGCCCTCGGCGTTCATCAGCACGTAGCGCGAAGCGTTCCACAACTTGTTGCAGAAGTTGCGGTAGCCGTCGAGGCGGCCCATGTCGAACTTGATGTCGCGTCCGGTGGTGGCCTGGGAGAGGAAGGTGAAGCGCAGCGCGTCGGTACCGTGGGGCTCGATGCCCTCGGGGAACTCGTCGCGGGTGGCCTTGGCGATGGCCTTGGCCTTCTGCGGCTGCATCATGTTGCCGGTACGCTTCTCGAGCAGCTCGTCCAGAGTGATGCCGTCGATCAGGTCGATGGGGTCGAGCACATTCCCCTTCGACTTGGACATCTTCTGGCCCTGGCCGTCGCGCACCAGGCCGTGCACGTAGACGGTCTTGAACGGCACCTCGCCGGTGAACTTGAGGGTCAGCATGATCATCCGCGCGACCCAGAAGAAGATGATGTCGAAGCCGGTGACCAGCACGCTGGAGGGGTGGAAGGTCTCGAGCTCCGGGGTCTGCTCCGGCCAGCCCAGGGTGCCGAAGGTCCACAGGCCCGAGCTGAACCAGGTGTCGAGCACGTCTTCGTCCTGGGTCAGGGCGACGTCGGCAGGAAGGCCGTGCTTCTCGCGCGCCTCGGCCTCGGTGCGGGCGACATAGACGTTGCCATCGGCGTCGTACCAGGCGGGAATGCGGTGGCCCCACCACAGCTGGCGCGAGATGCACCAGTCCTGCAGGTCGCGCATCCACGAGAAGTACATGTTCTCGTAGTTCTTGGGCACGAACTGGATGTCGCCGTTCTCCACCGCGGCAATGGCGGGCTTGGCCAGGCTCTCCACGGCGACGAACCACTGGTCCGTGAGCAGCGGTTCGATGACGTCGCCGGAGCGGTCGCCGTAGGGCAGGGTGTTGTTGACCGTCTCGATCTGCTCGAGCAGCCCGGCGGCTTCCATGTCGGCGACGATGCGCTTGCGCGCCTCGAAGCGGTCGAGGCCGGCGTAGGCCTGGGGCAGGCTGGGGTCGATCTCGGGTAGTGGGCGGCCCTGGATGTCGAAGGCCTCGGCCTGGGGCAGGATCGCCGCGTCCTGGGTGAAGACGTTGATCAGCGGCAGGCCGTGGCGGCGACCCACTTCGTAGTCGTTGAAGTCGTGGGCCGGGGTGATCTTCACGCAGCCGGAGCCCTTCTCCATGTCGGCGTGTTCGTCGGCGACGATGGGAATGCGGCGGCCGACCAAGGGCAGCTCGACGAACTTGCCGATCAGCGAGGCGTAGCGCGGATCTTCGGGGTTGACCGCCACGCCGGTATCGCCGAGCAGGGTCTCGGGGCGGGTGGTGGCGACCACCAGGTAGCCGAGGCCGGCATCGGTCGTCACGCCGTCGGCCAGCGGATAGCGGAAGTGCCAGAACTGGCCCTGCTGCTCGCGGTTCTCGACCTCGAGGTCGGAGATGGCGGTATGCAGGGTGGGGTCCCAGTTGACCAGGCGCTTGCCGCGATAGATCAGGTCCTCTTCATAGAGCCGCACGAAGACTTCCTGCACCGCCTTGTAGAAGCCATCGTCCATGGTGAAGCGCTCACGGCTCCAGTCGACGCTGGCGCCCATACGGCGCAGTTGGCGAGTGATGTGGCCGCCGGATTCGTGCTTCCACTCCCACACCCTGTCGATGAACGCCTCGCGGCCCAGGTCGTGTCGGCTCTTGCCCTCTTCGGCGGCGACCTTGCGCTCGACCAGCATCTGGGTGGCGATGCCGGCGTGGTCGGTGCCCACCTGCCACAGGGTGTTGTTACCCTGCATGCGGCGCCAGCGGATCAGCGTGTCCATGATGGTGTCCTGGAACGCGTGGCCCATGTGCAGGCTGCCGGTGACGTTGGGCGGCGGGATCATGATCGAGTAGGGTTCGCCCTCGCCCGAGGGGGCGAAGCGGCCGTCGGCCTCCCAGCGCTCGTACCAGCGGGATTCGATCTGCTCGGGTTGGTAGGTCTTGTCCATGGGGCGTTCCGGGTCCAGAAATGATCGCCGCCGGGTCGTGGGGCCGGGCGGCGGGAAGTCGTCGAAAGCGTGCGAAAAATGGGCTCGATTATAGCGCGATGGGGCGCTTGACGTCAGCCTTGCCGCTCGGGGCTGATCCGGCAATAGGGCAGGGGGCGCCGGGGGTGTCAACGGGGCTGATCCGGGGGCAGGCCTACGAGGAGGCGCTGTGAACCCATCCCTGGGCGCTACTTTTGCCATCCATGGCAAAAGACCTCCTCTTCGGCCTGCCCCCGGCGCCCCTGGCTTGGCGGTATTAGCCGCGTAGCTGATGCGCTTTGACGGGATAGCCGCGCTGCTTGTAGGTCTGCCAGCACTCGCGCTTGGCGACGAGCACCTGCTGGTGCTGGTTGATGATCTCGGCGACCCGCTCGAAGCGCGAGAACCACTCGGGGATGCCCGGGTCGAGGTTGAGCAGCGCCATGGGCGCTTCGGCGCTCGGCTCGGGCGGCTGTTCCCAGCCGATGGTCACCGCCACGCTCTCGGCCATCTCGCTGCCGAGCAGGGCGTGGGGCAGGTAGGCCTCGGGGCGGAAGGTCCACAGCCGCTCGTCGAGATCACTGGCCATGGCCTCGTCCTCGGCGTGCAGGTGCAGCCGGTAGCCCTTGCCGGCGATGGTCTCGGCCAGCCGGCAGGCGAAGTCGAGCCGTGCCTCGAGGGTTGTATCAGGCAAAATGTAGAAGTCGACCTGGGTCATGTGGACTCTCTGACCTCGGTGGCAGAGGGGCTTTGTCGGCGACAGGGTTACGAGGAGGCGCTGTGAACCCATCCCTGGGCGCTACTTTTGCCATCCATGGCAAAAGACCTCCTCTTCACCCTGTCCCCGACGCCCCTCTTCTAATGGCGTTACTAGCGAAGAATGGATTCCCGTCGTGAATGCAGCAGGGAATCCTTTTGTCAGACCAGCTTGGTCAACCAGCCATGCTTGTCTTCGGCCCGGCCGTACTGCAGATCGAGCAGCTTGCCGCGCAGGCGCTTGGCGATCTCGTTGCCGGCGTCGGGCATCTGCACGGTGCCGTCCTCGGTGACCAGCTGGCCCACAGGGGTAATCACCGCGGCGGTACCGCAGGCGAAGACTTCGGCGATCTCACCGGAGGCCACGCCGTCGCGCCACTCGTCGATGCTGATGGCGCGCTCTTCCGGGGTCAGGCCCTCGTCGCGACCGAGGGTCAGCACCGAGTCGCGAGTCACGCCCTCGAGAATGGTGTCGGTCAGGCGCGGGGTGACCAGGCGGCCGTCCTTGTAGACGAAGAACAGGTTCATGCCGCCCAGCTCCTCGATCCACTTGTTCTCGGCGGCGTCGAGGAAGGCGACCTGGCTGCAGCCGTACTTCTCGGCTTCCTTCTGGGCCGCCAGCGAGGCCGCGTAGTTGCCGCCGCACTTGGCGAAGCCGGTGCCGCCGGGGGCAGCGCGCTTGTAGTGCGAGGAGAGCCAGATCGACACCGGGGCGATGCCGCCCTTGAAGTAGGCGCCGGCGGGGGAGGCGATCACGTAGTAGTCGACTTCCCTGGCCGGGCGTACGCCGAGGAATTTCTCGCTGGCGATCATGAACGGGCGCAGGTAGAGGCTCGATTCGTCGCCCGCGTTCTTGGGCGTGGGCACCCAGCCCTGGTCGAGCTGCATCAGTGCGCGCAGCGACTCGACGAAGGTTTCGTCGTCGAGCTCCGGCAGCGCCAGGCGGCGCGCGCTGCGGCGAAAGCGCTCGGCGTTCTTCTCCGGGCGGAACGACCATACCGAGCCGTCCGGGTGGCGGTAGGCCTTGATGCCCTCGAAGATCTCCTGGCCGTAGTGCAGCACGGCGGCCGCCGGGTCGAGTGTCAGCGGACCGTAGGGGCGCACTTCGTGACCGTGCCAGCCGGCGTCGGCCGTCCAGCGAACATGGGCCATGTGGTCGCTGAAGTGCAGGCCGAAACCGGGGTTGGCGAGAATGTCGGCACGAATGTTGGCTGCCGTGGGCGTGGCGGTGGGCAGCATGTCGAAAGTGGCGTTGGGCACGGCAAATGGGTCTCCGCTATGCCGGGATTCCGGCGATTTATTGAGCTTTTCGGCGCTCCGGTGGGATGCGTCCGGAGCGCCTGATGCGACAGATGTAACGGTTGACGCCCGGGATGGCAACCTTGGCGGCGTCAGCTCTCGTTCTCGACCTGGCGCGCCTCTTCCTCACGGTCGAGCAGGTATTGGGTCAGCAGCCCCACCGGACGGCCGCTGGCGCCTTTCTGCTTGCCCGAGGTCCAGGCGGTGCCGGCAATGTCCAGGTGCGCCCAGGGGAACTGGTCGGCGAAGCGCGAGAGGAAGCAGGCCGCAGTGATGGTACCGGCCGGGCGACCGCCGATGTTGGCCATGTCGGCGAAGTTGGAGTCGAGCTGCTCCTTGTACTCGTCCCACAGCGGCAGGTGCCAGGCGCGGTCCCAGGCCGCTTCGCCGGCATCGAGCAGGTCCAGCGCCAGATCGTCGTCATTGGAGAGCAGGCCGGTGGCGTGGTGGCCCAGGGCGATGATCGCCGCGCCGGTGAGGGTGGCGATGTCGACCACGCTGGCAGGCTCGAAGCGCTCGGCGTAGGTCAGGGCGTCGCACAGCACCAGGCGCCCTTCGGCGTCGGTGTTGAGCACTTCCACGGTGAGACCCTTGAGCGTCTTGATGATGTCGCCTGGCTTGGTGGCGCGGCCGTCGGGCATGTTCTCGGCGGCGGCGACGATGAATACCAGGTTGAGCTTGGGGCGAATGCCGAGTATCGCCTTGGCGGTGCCGAACACGCTGGCCGCGCCGCACATGTCGAACTTCATCTCGTCCATGGCCTCGCCAGGCTTGAGCGAGATGCCGCCCGTATCGAAGGTGATGCCCTTGCCGACCAGCACGTGGGGGGCCTCGTCGGCGCTGTCGGCACCCTGGTACTTCATCACGATCAGACGCGAGGGCTGTTCGCTGCCGCGACCCACCGAGAGCAGGCTGTGAGCACCGAGCTCCTCCAGCGCCGCCTCGTCGAGGATCTCGACCTCTAGGACGCCGCCCGATTCGCGCCCGAGCTGCTCGGCCTGGTCGGCCAGGTAGCTCGGCGTGCAGACGTTGCCCGGCAGGTTGCCCAGGGTGCGAGTGTAGGCCACGCCCTGGCCCACGGCATTGCCGATGCGGGCGCCTTCGCGGGCTTCGTTGGCAGCCTCGCTGTCACTGAGCAGCAGGGCGACCTTGTCGAGCCGGGGACGCGGGGCCTTCTCCGATTTGAACTCGTCGAAGCGGTAGACCGCGCGCTGCGCCGCCTCGGCGGTCATGCGCGCCTTCCAGGCAATGCTACGCTCAGGCACGGGGACGTCGGTGAAGGCTACGGCGATGTCCTCCACCGGCAGGGCGGCGACGGCGGTGAAGGCAGCGTCAAGCGCCTTGATGAAGGCCCGCTCCTGGCATTTGCCGCGCTCACCCAGTCCCACCAGCATCAGACGGTCGGCGCTGAGGCCGGGGGCGAAGGGGAGCAGTTGCACGTTGCCCAGCTTGGCATCGAAGTCGCCGCGCTCGATCAACTGGCCGATCAGCCGCTCGCTGGCGTCGTCGAGCTTGGCGGCGGCAGGCAGCAGAGCGCCATCCTTGAAAACCGGGACCACGAGGCAGGCCGATTCGGCCTTGGCGGGATTGGCCGTCTGAACGGGGAATTCCATGGTGACTCCACAAGACAAGCGATGGGGGATTCTGGATAATGCCGGCACGGCTCCGGGGCCTGCCGAATCACCCCAGTGTACTCAAGGCATGGCGCCATTGCATGGAAGACCGCTGCATGATCATTTTTCGATACCTGACCCGCGAGATCCTGCTCACCATGGCCGCCGTTGCCGGCGTGCTGTTGCTGGTCATCATGGGCAGCCGGTTCATCCGCTACTTCACCGATGCGGCGGAAGGCGACATTCCTGCCGCCATCCTCGGCAATCTGATGCTGTACCACCTGCCGGGCTTTCTCGAGCTCATTCTACCGCTGGCCTTCTTTCTCGGCATTCTGCTGGCCTATGGGCAGCTCTATCTCAACAGCGAGATCACCGTGCTGGTGGCCTGCGGTACCAGCCCCATTCGGCTGTTCCAGATCAGCCTGGTGCCGGCCACCCTGGTGGCGATATTGGTCGGGCTGTGCAGCCTGTGGCTGACTCCCGCCGGGGCCCTGCATAACGCCGTAATGCTGGAGGAGCAGCGTAGCCGTCTCGACTTCTCCGCCCTGGCGCCGGGGCGTTTCCAGGACTTCGGTGGCGGCCGAACCGCCTACACCGAGTCATTCAGCGACGATGGCAGCCGCATGATCGAGGTGTTTATCAGCGAGCGGCAGCGCCGCCGCGACGGCACGCCGGAAACCGCGGTGACCCGAGCCGGCAGCGGCTACCAGACCGTCGACCCCGATACCGGTAGCCGCTTCCTGGTACTGGCCGATGGCGAGCGCTACAGCGTCGACCCCGGGCGCTTCGAGGCCGAGCGACTGGAGTTCGAGACCTATGCTGTACGCCTCTCGCTCGGCGGTGAGCGGCGCGAGCTGGAGTCGTCGGAGTACGCCACCACGGCTGCGCTGCTGCGCGACGACTCCAGCCGCGCGCAGGCCCAGTTGCAGTGGCGCATGTCATTGCCGCTGATGGTCTTCATCCTGACGCTGATGGCGATGCCGCTCTCGAGGGTCAATCCGCGCCAGGGACGCTTTGCCAAGCTGCTGCCGGCGATATTCCTGCATGTCTGCTATCTGAGCCTGCTGCTGGCAGCGCTGGATGCCATCGGCCGCGGCTCTCTGCCGGCGGCGATCGGCATGTGGCCGATTCACCTCGTGTTCCTGGCGCTTGGCCTGGGCCTGATGATGCACCACCAGCGCAGGGGGATGCGTTGATGCTGACGGATCGTCTCGATCGCTATATCGCCCGCAACGTGCTGGGGGCGATCCTCGTCGTCCAGGTCGTGCTGCTGGGCCTCGACCTGGTGATCTCCTACATCAACGACCTGGACGACGTGGAGGGCAACTACGGCGCCTTCCAGGTGCTGCTCTATCTGCTGATGCGGGTGCCATGGCGCTTCTATCAATACGCCCCGGTGGCGGTGCTGATCGGTGCGCTGATCGGCCTGGGCAGCATGGCGTCGAGCAATGAGCTGACGGTGATGCGGGCCGCAGGACGCTCCCTGGCGCGCATTCTGTGGGGGGTGATGAAGCCCATCATTCTGGTGGTGGTCGTGGTGCTGCTGACCGCCGAGTACGTCAGTCCGCGTACCGAGCAGTTCGCCAGCGCCTGGCGTCTGGAACAGATGCAGGGCGAAGGGGCGGTACTGGTCCAGCGCGGCGGCTGGCAGCGTGAGGGCGACAGCGTCTACCGCTTCGGCGCCATACGTGCCGACGACACCGTGCTCGACCTGACCCGCTATCGCTTCGAGGGGCGCGAACTGCGCGAGGCCGTGGTGGCCGAACGTGCGGTTTGGCGCGACGGCAGCTGGCAGCTCGAGGAAGTGGGCATCACGCGCTTCTTCGACGACCGCACCGAGGCGGAGCATCACGCTCAGCATCCTTGGCAGACCAACCTGACGCCGGCCCAGCTCAATCGACTGCTGCTGCCGATCAACAGCCAGGCGCCCAGCGAGCTATGGGCCTACTCCCGCTTCCTGCGGGATCAGGGTCTGCAGGCGACCCAGCCGTTGCTCTACTTCTGGCAGAAGATGCTGATGCCGCTGATGATGGGCTCGCTGGTGCTGGTAGCGGCCTCGTTCGTGTTCGGTCCGCTGCGCACCGTGGCGGCCGGTACGCGGGTATTCTATGGGGTCATCGTCGGGTTGACGTTCAAGTACCTGCAGGACCTGCTGGCACCGGCCTCGACGGTGTTCGGCTTTTCTCCGGTATGGGCGGTGCTGACGCCGATTCTGTTTAGTGCCGGGCTGGGGCTGTACCTGCTGCGCCGTTCCGGCTGAGGGGCGCTGTCTGCGACTGCCTGGGATGGTAGAGCCCAGAAAAACGCTAAAGAAGAGACCGCAATGCAACGACGTTTCGATCAGCTCGACGATGTATGGGCGGCCGGCCTCGGCCGGCGCCTGGGCGCCATGCTCTACGATGCCTTTCTGGTGGCGGCGATCTGGATCGCCCTCGCCGTGGTGCACGTGGCATTCGTTCGCTACGCGCTGGGCCTGGGCCCGGAGGATGTCGGAGCAGGGGAGCCCCAGCGCCTGACGCTGCAACTGCTGCTGCTGATCGGCGCCTTCGTCTTCTTCGCTTTCTCCTGGATGCGCGGCGGCATGACGCTCGGCATGCAGGCCTGGCGCCTGCGCGTGCAGACCCTCGATGGCCGCTCGATCACACTGATGCAGAGCCTGTTGCGCTATGTGGTGGCCTGGCTCTCCCTGGCGGCTTTCGGCCTGGGCTATCTGTGGGTGCTGTTCGATCGCCAGCGCCGCAGCTGGCCGGACATCGTCTCCGGGACCCAGGTGGTGGTACTGCCCAAGGCGGCGCGACGATGATGTGACGCCGATCAAAAAATGTTCGATTTGCCCTTGCGATAGTCTATGCGAATCATTTACATTAATCCTTGTAAGCACAGCGAGGTGATGTCGATGTACGTATGTCTCTGCAAGGGCGTATCAGACCACAAGATCCGCGAGACCGTGGCGGACGGCGCGCGCAGCTGGCGCGAGGTTCAGCGCGAAACGGGCTGCGGCACCCAGTGCGGCAAGTGTGCCTGTGTAGGCAAGACCATTACCCGCGACGCCATCACCGCTGAAGTCATGGCTTCCGCCAACGACCTGGCTTACGCCGTATAACGGCTCTCTCTTCTTCAATCGCAGGCAGCCGTCCTGCGAGTGACGTCAATCCTTCTCATTCTTGTTGTCATTGATCCAACCTGCTGCACTGGTTGGATTTTTTGCGTGGTTGGTCGGATACTGCCTATCATGAATGGATGAGCGTCACGTGACGACAAGGCAAGGCCCCACGACCGATCGGAGAAGGGAGAAAGGCAATGAAAGGCGATGCCAAGGTCATCGAGCACCTGAACAAGGCTCTCGGCAACGAGCTGGTGGCGATCAACCAGTACTTCCTGCATGCCAAGATGTACAAGGACTGGGGCCTCAAGGCGCTGGCCAAATGGGAGTACGACGAATCCATCGACGAAATGAAGCATGCCGACAAGCTGATCGAGCGCATCCTGTTCCTCGAAGGCGTGCCCAATCTGCAGGACCTCGGCAAGCTGCATATCGGCGAGAACGTGCGCGAGATGCTCGAAAGCGATCTCAAGATCGAGCATGAAGGCCGCAACGACTATATCGATGCCATCGCTTACTGCGAGCAGGTCAAGGACTACGTCTCTCGAGACCTGTTCCGCGAGATCCTGGCCGACGAAGAAGAGCATATCGACCATATCGAGACAGAGCTCGGCCTGATCGACAAGGTCGGCATCGAGAACTACCTGCTGAAGCAGATGCAGGAAGCCGGCGACGAGTAACGGCGACTCCGCAAGCCTCCAACCAGCGGCACCGACCCTCATCGGTGCCGTTTTCTATTGGTGCACCCGCATGCACCCTCCAGTTTTTGTTCGTTTACGCTGAGTTACCTGGCGTGTGCTGTTCGTCACTGATGAACTAAGCTGGTGCAAGCGGCCCGCTTTGGCGCTGGCTTTGCACCTTTCAGATGCCAAGTGCAGCGGACCATGCCCCGTCATGGCTCGCTGACCCCAAAGCCGAAGTGAAATGGATAGCTTTGGCAGGCCGATTGCATAGAACAAGCACAACCAAAAACGCATCGCGAGGGTGGCATTCATGAGTCGTCAACTTACCGCCGGCCTGTTGGCCGGTGCACTGGGCCTGTCCCTGCTCGGCACCGCCGTGGCGCAGGCGGATGAAACCCGTATTCGCTTCCAGCTCGACTGGCGCTTCGAGGGACCTTCGGCGCCCTTTTTGATGGCGGTGGAGCGCGGCTATTTCGCCGAAGAGGGGCTCAACGTGCAGATCGACTCCGGCAGCGGCTCTGCCGGGGCCATCAACCGGGTCGCCTCGGGGGCTTACGAGATGGGCTTCGGCGATCTCAATGCGCTGGTGGAATTTCTCGCCGAGAACCCAGACGGCCCGGGCATCCAGGGGGTCTACGTGGTCTACGACGGCACGCCGGCCTCGGTGCTGGCGCGCAAGGATCGCGGCATCGAGTCGCCGGCGGACCTGGCCGGCAAGGCGCTCGCCGCCCCGGCCTTCGACACCGGCTACCGGGCCTGGGGCATCTTCGCCGCCGCCAACGACCTCGAGGCCGGGGCCGTCGAATGGCAGAACGTCGACCCCGCTCTGCGCGAGACGCTGCTGGTGCGTGGCGACGTGGATGCCATCACCGGCTTCTACTTCACCAGCCTGCTCAATCTGGAAGGCCGTGGCATGAGCGAGGAGCAGCTCACCATCATGCCGTTCCCGGACTACGGCGTGCCGCTCTACGGTAACGCCATCATTGCCAGCGAAGCGTTCTCCGAGGCCAACCCCGAGGCGGTGGAGGGCTTCCTGCGCGCCTTCAATCGCGCCCTGGCGGAGACCCTGGCCGATCCCGAGGGGGCCATCGAGTACGTGCGTAACCGCGACGCGCTGATCGACGTGGAGATGGAGACGCGCCGGCTCAAGCTCGCCATCGACAGCGTCATCGACACCGAAGAGGCACGCGCCAACGGCGCCGGCGACGTGGACGAGCAGCGCCTGCGCGAGGCCATCCAACTGGTGGCGGATGCCTACGATCTGCCTTCGGTGCCCGAGCCCGAGCGGGTCTTCACCTCGCGCTTCCTGCCGCCGCAGGAGGAGCGCATGATCTTCCCCGAACGCGCGGAGTGACGGCTTTGGCAGACTCCACGCCCTTCGTCGACTTCGACCGGGTCAGCCTGGCTTACGACGACTCCGGCAATGCCATCGAGGACATCTCGCTCTCCATCCGGGAGGGCGAGTTCGTTGCCTTCGTCGGCCCCTCCGGCTGCGGCAAGTCGACCTTCATGAAGCTGTGTACCGGGCTGCATGCGCCCACCGCCGGCAGCGTGCAGGTGGACGGCGCCGCGGTGGGCGGGCCGCTGAAGAACTGCGGCATGGCGTTCCAGAGCGCCAATCTGCTGCCCTGGCGCACCACGCTGGACAATGTGCTGCTGCCGCTGGAGATCGTCAAACCTTACCGCTCGCAGTTTCGCAAGCGACGCGCGGAATTCGTCGGCTGGGCCCGCGACCTGCTGCGCACGGTGGGGCTCGAGGGCTACGAGGACCAGTACCCCTGGCAGCTCTCCGGTGGCATGCAGCAGCGCGCCTCGATCTGCCGCGCGCTGATCCACCGTCCACGCCTGCTGATGCTCGACGAGCCCTTCGGCGCGCTGGACGCCTTCACCCGCGAGGAGCTGTGGTGCGTGCTGCGCGATCTGTGGGAGGCCCAGCGCTTCACCGTGGTGCTGGTGACCCACGACCTGCGCGAGGCGGCGTTCCTGGCCGACACCGTCTACGTCATGAGCCGGCGCCCGGGGCGCATCATCGAACGCCGCGAGATCGATCTGCCGCGCCCCCGCGAGCTGGCGGTCACCTACGAGAAGCCCTTCATCGATCTGGTGCAGCAGCTGCGCAACCTGATCGGCGACATCCGCAGTGCCTGAGGAGCGAGCATGAACAAGAACGACAAGCTGCGCGAGCGGCTGGCGCCCTGGGTCGCGGTGCTGGCGCTGGTGGCGATCTGGGAGGTCAGCGTGCGCCTGCTGCAGGTGCCGGAGTTCATCTTTCCCAGCGCCTCGGCCACCGCCCAGGCCTTGGTGACCTTTGCCGGGCCCATCGGCATGCACTCCTGGCAGACCCTGTGGACCACCCTGGCGGGGTTCGCCCTGGGTGTGGCGGTGGGGCTGGCGCTGGGCTTCGTCATCGGCTCCTCGCGCTTTCTCTACCACGCCTGCTATCCGCTGCTGGTGGGCTTCAATGCCATTCCCAAGGTGGCCTTCGTGCCGATCCTGGTGGTGTGGTTCGGCATCGGCTCGGTGCCGGCGATCCTCACCGCCTTTCTGATCTGCTTCTTTCCCATCGTGGTCAACGTGGCCACCGGGCTCGCCACCCTGGAGCCGGAAATGGAGGACGTGCTGCGGGTACTCGGCGCAAGACGCATCGACGTGCTGCTCAAGGTGGGACTGCCGCGCTCGTTGCCCTATTTCTTCGCCTCGCTGAAGATCGCCATCACTCTGGCCTTCGTCGGCACCGTGGTCTCCGAGACGGTGGCGTCGAACCAGGGCATCGGCTACCTGATGATGAGCGCCGGCTCGCAGATGCGCATGGCGCTGGTGTTTGCCGGCCTGATCGTGATCAGCGCCATGGCCATGGTCATGTACGAGCTGTTTGCGTTACTGGAGAAGCGGATGACCGGATGGGCGCATCGAGGCCAGCGCTAGAACGCCTTCTCCAGGTCGAAGCGCGGCACCGGTTCGCCGCGCACCTCGACGGTCTCGGTGAACATGGCGAGCGGACGGACCCACAGGCCGTAGTCGCCGTACAGCGCGCGATACACTACCAGGGGCTCTTCGGTTTCGCTGTGATGAGCGACGCCGATCACCTCGTAGCGGTTGCCCTTGTAGTGGCTGTAGATGCCGGGGACGGGGAGGGGGTGGGTCATCGCGCAGGGCTCCAGTTCAGGGTCGTTATCGTTATCGGTCGCCGCTTTCGGCAGCGCGCTTTGCCAGGCGGGCCAGCACCCGTGAGGCGGCCACGAAGCCGAAGCCGCCGGTGACGAAGGTGGCCGCACCCACGCCGGAGGCGCAGTCGAGGCGGGTCGATTCCCCGGCGCCGGGCTTCTGCAGACAGACCTCGCCATCGGCGCCGGGATAGATCAGCTGTTCGTCAGAATAGACGCATTCCACCGAGAAGCGACGCTTGGGGTTGCGTGAGAAGCCGTAATCCCGGCGCAGCCGGGCGCGCACCTTGGCCAGCAGCGGGTCGTGCTCGGTGCGCGCCAGGTCCGCCACCTTGATGCGGGTGGGGTCTTGCTGCCCGCCGGCGGCACCGGCCACGACGATGGGCAGCTTGCGCCGCTTGCACCAGGCGATCAGCGCGGCCTTGGCCACCACGCTGTCGATGGCGTCGACCACGTAGTCGGCATCCTCGGGAATGCGCTGGGCCAGGTTGGTCGGGGTGACGAAGGCGGTGTCGGCAACGACCTGGATGCCCGGCTGGATCGCCCGGCAGCGTTCGGCCAGCACGTCCACCTTGGGTCGGCCGATGTTGCCATCCAGAGCGGGCAGCTGGCGGTTGACGTTGGAGACACAGACGTCGTCGAGATCGATCAGGGTCAGCCGGCCGATGCCCGAGCGCGCCAGCGCCTCTACCGTCCAACTGCCGACGCCGCCCACACCGACCACCACGACGTGGGCCTGGCGGAAGTGATCAAGCGCACGGGCGCCGTAGAGTCGCCGAATTCCACCGAAGCGGAAATCGTAGTCGTCCTGGGCCGGGGCGGCTTCCTGCGGTGGCAATGGGGCGGTCATGTCGGCGTCTTGAAACTCCGGTTGGTGGCGGTGGTGTCAGGCTAGGGAGAGTGGGGCTTCGGCGCAATCTGCCCGGTCGCTGGGCAGATGACCGGCCCAGCCGAAATGCTGGAACAGGGTCGTCATGGCGGCATCCAGGCTACAGCTCAAGGTCAGACAGCGCCCCGTGACAGGATGCTCGAAGCTCAGGCCCACGGCGGCCAGCAACAGCCGCGGGCAGCCCAGGCGCTCGGCGAAGAAGCGGTTATGATTGCCCTTGCCGTGCTTGGCGTCGCCGATGATCGGATAGCCGCGCCGTGACAGGTGGCGGCGAATCTGGTGGCGACGGCCGGTCAGCGGGCGTACCACCATCAGGGAATAGCGGCTGCTGGGATAGCGGTCCACCTGTACCGGCAGTTCGACGCTGTCGAGCCGCTTCACTTCGGTGAGGGCTTCGAGCGCCGGCATCTCCGCCTTGGGCCGGCTGCCATCCTCCTCGCGCAGGGCGTAATCGAGCCACTCTTGTGCGGGGCCGACGCCGCGCACCACCGCCAGATAGCGCTTGGCGGCCCGGCGTTCGGTGAAGATCTCGCCCAGGCGTGCAGCGATGTCCGAATTCAGAGCGAACACCATGACACCCGAGGTGGGGCGATCCAGTCGATGTACCGGATAGACGCGCTGGCCGAGCTGATCGCGCAGGCGTTGCAGCAGGAACTCGCGCTCGCCGCCCGCCAGCTTGGAGCGGTGCACCAGCAGGCCCGCCGGCTTGTGCACCGCGACCAGGTGCTCGTCCCGGTAGAGAAGGCTCAGAGGGTTCGTCATGACGGCCCGGTTCGGCAACGAAAGGCCGCTATTGTCGCCTTGGCCAATGCCCTTGTCACCCCGAGTTGCGGCTGGCTGCCTCGCTCACTCGCTGTCCTGACAGTTGCCGCGCAGCTCGATGGCGTGGGCGATGCGCTCGATGCCTTGGCGATACGCCGCCCGGCGATAGGAGATCTCCTCCTGTTCGGCGCGCTCGAAGACCAGTTCGCTCTGGCGTTCGAGGTGCTCGGCCAGCCGCCGATTGATCTCCTCCTCCGGCCAGCGCTCGCCGCTACGATTCTGCACCCACTCGTAGTAGCTGACGATGACGCCGCCAGTGTTGGCCAGCACGTCGGGCAGTACCGGCACGCCGCGCTCCTCGAGCCGTTCGTCGGCACGGCTACTGACCGGCCCGTTGGCGATCTCGAGCAGCGCGCCGGCCTTGACCTGATCGACGTTGTCTTCATGCACCTGATTCTCCAGTGCCGCCAGCGCCAGGACGTCTACCTCCAGGGTGAGCAGCTCGTCGCGATCGAGCTTCTCAACGTCCTCGGCGATGCACACAGAATCGTCGCAGTAAACCATCTCGTGCAGCCGCATATTACGCTGCTTCTGCTCCATGATGGCGTCAGGATCGAGGCCTTCCTCGCTGTAGATGGCGCCCTTTGAGTCGGACACCGCAACGATGCGATAGCCCTGATCGTGGGCTAGCCGGGCAAAGTGATAGGCAGCATTACCGAAGCCCTGGATAGCCACTGTTGTCTCCTCTGGCTTGCGCTTCTCGCGCGCTGCCCACAGGTCGAGCACGTGCAGGGCGCCACGTCCGGTGGCGGCCACACGACCCAGCGACCCGCCCAGCTCGGGAGGCTTGCCGGTAATCGCGGCGGGCACCTTGCCGCGGGCCAAATGATCGAACTCGTCGGCCATCCAGCCCATCACCGTGGCGTTGGTGTTTACGTCCGGTGCGGGAATGTCGCGGTCGGGTCCCATGATGTCGGCGATGGCGCGAACGTAGCCCCGGGCCAGTCGTTCCAGCTCCAGCTTCGACAGCTGCTTGGGGTCCACCTTCACGCCGCCCTTGCCGCCGCCGTAGGGCAGGTCGACCACGGCGCACTTCACCGCCATCCAGAAGCTGAGGGTGGTCACTTCCTCCTGATTGACGTCGGGATGAAAGCGAATGCCGCCCTTGGCCGGCCCCAGCGTCGTGTTGTACTGCACCCGCCAGCCGGGAAAGACCTTGAGGCTGCCATCGTCCATGCGCACCGGCACGCTGACCTGCAGCGAGAGGCTGGGCTGCATCAGTCGCTCCCTGGCATCGCCCTGGATGTCGATGGCTTGGCACACTTCCTCGAGGCGCGAGCGTGCGTCGTCGAACAGGTTGGCATGATCCGTTTGCCCAGACATCGGTTTCCTCCTGATGATGTGGCCTGTCGTTGCCTGATTCAGCGTAGCAGCATCGGGTGGTATGTGAGCCAAAGGCGCAAGAACATAAAGCTTCAAACTGTTACATGCCGAAGCACTATCTTGAGCAGGAGACTTGGACAAGGAGGTCGTTGTGAGTCGATTGGCCCGAAGCGCACTGCTTTGGTGTGGTGGCTATCTTTTGTTGGCTCTGTTGCCCCTCGGCATCGCCGTTATCCGCCAGCCTGACGAAACGCGGGAGTTCGGTGCCGAACTCGGTGCCCTGCTGGGGCTGCTGGCGCTTGGCGTTCTTGCCTGTCAGGCGGTGATCTCGGGGCGGCATCGCTGGTTCGCCGAATCGGTCGGTCACGACAACATTCTGCAGTTCCATCGCCAGACCGGCATCTTCGCGCTGCTGCTGGTGCTGGCTCATCCGCTGGTGATGATCGCCACCCGCCCCGGCTGGATCGAGTATCTCGATCCCCGCGAGGATACCCTGCGCGCGATCACCCTCATACTGCTGGTGCTGGCCACGCTGATGCTGGTGGCAAGCTCGCTGTGGCGTACGCGCTTCGGGCTCTCCTACGAGTGGTGGCGGGCTCTGCACGGCGGGCTGTCGCTTTTCGTCGTCGCCGGTGGCCTGGGCCATGCGGTCATGGTGCAGCACTACACGGAAGGCATCTTCACGACGCTGCTGCTAGGCGTGGTGGTGGGGCTTGCGCTGCTGCTGGTGGTCGAGACGCGGCTGCTGAGGCCTTGGCGTCTGCGCAATCAGCCCTGGAAGGTGGTGGACAATCAGCAGGAGCGTGGCGATGCGGCAACCCTGACCCTTGAAGCCGAAGGCGATCACCGTCTCGACTTCGCTCCCGGACAGTTCTTCTGGATCACCTTGGGCGAGACGCCGTTCTCGCTGCAGCAGCATCCGTTCTCGGTGGCCTCGTCCAGTGAAGATGGCAAGCGCTTCGCGTTCACGGCCAAGCGCCTGGGTGACTTCACCAATACGCTCCCCGAGGTACCGCCGGGCACGCACGCCTTCGTCGAAGGCCCCTATGGCGCCTTCATACCCGAACCGGACAATGTTTCCGGTGCGGTACTCATTGCCGGAGGCATCGGCGTCACGCCGATCATGAGCATCCTGCGCTCGCTGCGTGACCAGGGCGACACTCGGCCGCTGTGGCTGCTCTATGCCAACAAGACCTGGGAGGACGCCACCTTTCGCGACGAACTGGCCGAACTGGAGCAGGTTCTCGATCTCGACGTAATTCATGTCATCAGCGATCCCGAACCCGAATGGAAAGGGGAGCGCGGCAAGATCGACGAAGCGTTGGTGAGGCGCCGCCTGCCCCCGGACGACGGCCGCCGCGAGTATTTCATCTGCGGCCCCGAACCGCTGATGAATGCCGTGGAGAAAGCCCTGCTCGCCCAGGGGGCGGCGACCACGCGGATCTATTCCGATCGTTTCGACATCGTTTAGGAGAGGAGCATGCTGCACGTCATCGCCAAGTGGGCCGGCAGCGTGGCCAGCGGACTGTTGTTGCTGATCGTGGTGCTGCTGGCGCTATGGTTGGCAGGCCGGATCTGATGGACCGGCTCTGATGGAATGAGCTGATGAGATGTGCCTGGCGCCCGGCGATGGGGGCTGGTCATGAGGCATTGCACTCGGGCATGATCGAATTTTCGCCCTGACCGTGAGGCCCCCATGTCCCCCGAGAGCGCCTTGCTCTACTTCCTCGCCATCTTCGTCTTCGCCGTTACCCCCGGCCCCGGAATCTTCGCCATCCTGGCCCGCGGCATGTCCTCCGGGGCGCGGGCCTGCTGGCCACTGGCGCTGGGCATGACGGTCAGCGACCTGCTCTACCTCATGCTGGCCTTTCACGGGCTGGCGGTGCTGGCCGAGCACTGGGGCGAGGCGTTCACCATGATTCGCTATGTCGGTGCCGCCTATCTCTTCTACTTGGCCTGGAAACTGTGGACCTCGCCCGTCGGTGAGGCCGACCTGTCGGCAGGTTCCCGGCGCGTCGACCTCGTGAAGGGGTTTCTGCAGGGCTTTCTCATCTCCGCTTCCAACCCTAAGGTGATCCTGTTCTACATCGCCTTCTTGCCGACCTTCGTCGACCTGGTGGCGCTGGCCTCCGGCGACATGCTGTTGACTGTGTTGCTGACGTTCGTCGGGCTCATGCTGGGACTGATGCTGGTCGCCGTGGGGGCCGCCAGCGCGCGCCGGTGGCTGCAGAGCGAGCGTGCCATGAAGGGGGCTAACCGCTCCGCGGGGGCGCTGATGGTGGCGGCAGGCGCTTTCCTGGTGGCCAAGGGCTAAGCGTCTCGAGGGCTGCGTCGCGGCGTACCGACGACCTCAGGCCAACCAGTCGCTGCGTTCCAGACGGTAGATACAGCAGAGGTCGTTGCCCAGGCGGCGCTTTTCGACGAAGCGAAAGCCCAGCCGCTCGTAGAAGCGCTGGGCCCGACGATTGTCGGCGAGCGGATCGATCAGCACGGCGGAAACCCGGGGGTCGGCGAAGCAGTGCGCCAGGGCCAACTGCATCATGGTGGTGCCGTAGCCCTTGCCCAGCTCCTCGGGCTCGCCAATCCAGATATCGATGGCACGCAAGCCGTCGCCCACCTCGCCCCAGTAGCCGCTCTCGTCACGGGCGGGATCGAGTATCTGGATGAAGCCGATGGCGCGTCCTTCGCGCTCGGCGATGAACTGTTGGCAGCCTTCGGCCGGATGGGCCAGCTCGGTCTGCCACTCCCATTTGTCGTTGGGGTTGGCCGCAACGACATGGGGCTCGGTGTCCCAGCGCTCGAGCAAGGGACGATCCTCGGGTGTCGCGGGGCGCAGTCGCAGCCGCCGCTTGGCATTCACTTCCGTGTTGATTGGATCAGTTTCCACCAGCGTCTCATTCCATCGAAAGAGCCTAGCCAAAGCATAGCAGCTGCCGTTCCGAACAGCGGTCATACGGCGGTTCGGTCCGGGGGTGGGGCTCCAGTCCGGCGCCGCCGCTCGCGCTCACGGCGGCGGTGGTGGGCCAGGGCATTGCCATTTGCCAGTTGGACCAGGAAATCGATCTCCTCGTCACTGAGCGGTTCGCGCTGGCGCCGTGGCATAGGGCTTCTCCTGTCGAAGCGCTAGGTCTCCCCGACGCTAACGACGTATGGTGACAGAGTGGTGACGCCCCCAGGACGGGCAAGATGTGAAGTTTGCCGAAGCTATCGGACTTCCTTCAGCATGACTTCGGCGTCTGCCTCTTTTTCTATGGCTTTGCAGATTGATGCCTCTATCGCAGACGATACCGTCTGTTGGGTACTGGATGCCGTCAGCGTGGTGAGTGGCACCGCTCTGGCGTTACCGCTCCCTGCTATTTGCATCCCTGCTATTCGAGCATAAAGCCCGGCCAGTTCGGCGGCCTTGGCGTCCTCGTGCCAGCCGCCCGCATGGGTCATGGCACGCTGCGCCAGTTCGCCGCGCAGCGCGTCATCGTCGAGCAGTCGGTTCACCTTGGCGGCGAAGTCGTCGAGATCCTCGTCGGCAATCAGGCAACCCGCACCGTCCACCAGCACGTCGCGGGTGCCCATCATGGCGGTGGAGACGACTGGGGTACCCAGCGCCATGGCCTCCAGCAGCACCAACCCCTGGGTTTCGGTGCGTGAGGCGAAGATGAAGGCATCTGCCGCACGGTAGGCGGTCTGCAGCGGGCCGTTGCGCCCCAGGTAGCCAAGAAAGTGCACGGCGTACTCCATGCCGATCTGCCGAGCCCGGCGTGCCAAGGCCGCTCGGGCCGGTCCTTCGCCAGTAATGATCAGGCGCGTATCGGGATGCTCGGCCAGCACCCGGGGCAGCAGGTCGATCAGAAAGGCGATGTTTTTCTCGAAGGCGAGGCGTCCGACGAACAACAGCAGCCGGGCGTTTTTCGGCAGATGGTAGCGGTCGCGGAAGTCATCGTCCTCGACGGAATGACGGAAGCGCTCCAGCGCCAATCCGGTGGGGATGACTGCCACGGGCGTTTTGACGCCATAGCGCAGGAGTGTGTCGTGCATGGCATGCGACGGTGCCACCAGCGCTGCCAGCTGGCGGCACTGCCACACCGAGAGGCGCCGGGCGAGGAAGCGCAGCCAACGGCTGGGTACGCCGCGAACATAGAGGGGGAGATACTCCTCGAACAGCGTGTGGTAGGTGGCCAGGGCCGGAATGCCCAGCCGCCTTGCCAGCGCCACGCCGGCATAGTGGGCGACGAAGGGTGTGTGAATGTGTACCAGATCGAAGTGCTCTGCGGCGAGCCGCGGCGCCAGTCTCATCACCTCGCGATAGTGCATCATGCGATCTTCGGGGGAGCCAGGAACGCCGCGCGAGGAGATCCTCAGTACGTCCGGTTCATCCACTTGCCCCACGGGATAGCCGGGGCAGACCAGGGTGACGGAATGGCCGAGCCTTTGTAGCGCATCGCGGAAGCTGGCAATCGAGGTGGCGACACCGTTGATGCGGGGAAAGTAGACGTCGGAAAGCATCAATATGTTCATGGTTCGGCTCTGCATGGCAGGATGCCTCACCATCCTGCGTCGTCCGAGTGACGCCATGGTGACAGTGGAGGCTCGAGAAGGCGAAGCGCCACGCACCGCTGTCATGGTGCTGTCATCTAAACGTTGCAATCTCGCCCTGACACCATTTCAGGGCTGACCATGACGACCTCCGACATCGAGGAGAGCGAGCTCAGAGCGATCATAGAGGGCGAGCGGCTCACGCCATGCTTCCAACCCATTGTCGATGTCGCCAGGCAGTGCGTGCACGGCTACGAGGCGCTGATTCGCGGCCCCGAAGGCTCCAGGCTGCACTCTCCGTTGGTCCTGTTCGAGGTGGCCATTCAGTCGGGCCTGCTGGTAGAGCTCGATCTGCTGTGCCGCCGGCTGGCGATTGCCGCCTTCGTGCGGCTAGGCTTGCCCGGTAGGCTGTTCCTCAACGTGATGCCGTTGACCATCGTCGAGCGAGACTTTAGCGAGGGGTTGACCCTGGGCTATCTGCGCGACCATGGGCTGGCTCCCAATCGTGTCGTCATCGAACTCACCGAACATCTGCCGATCACCGATTACGTGCTGATGCGCCAAGCGGTGGAGCACTATCGCGACATGGGTTTTCAGGTTGCGCTGGACGACCTAGGGGCCGGCCATTCGAGTCTGCGCCACTGGGCCGAGCTGCGCCCCGACTTCGTCAAGCTCGACCGCCACTTCATCTCCGGCATCGATCAGGACCCCGACAAGCGGCAGTTCCTGCGCTCGATTCTCGATGTATCGCGCAGCCTCGGCTGCCAGCTGATAGCGGAAGGCGTGGAAACCGCCGAGGAGTACCGCTCGCTGTGGGAGCTGGATCGCAGCCTGTCGCTGCTGCAAGGCTACTACTTTGCCCGTCCCAGCCAGACCCCGTCGCGAGATATCGGCCGCTCACTGCCGGTCGGAGCCTCGGCCCGTCACGGACTGGTACGCAGCGCTCACACCATCATGAAGTCGCTGGCACCGATCGAACCGCAGATGCCTGTACTGGAGTTGAGCGGACGGTTTCGTGGCGAGCCGGGCCTGCGCTGTGTGGCGGTGGTGGAAAACGACAGGCCGGTCGGTGTGGTGCGGCGCAGCGAGTTTCTTACCCTGTTCACCAACCCCTACAGTCATGCCCTGTTCGCCAAGCGTCTGGTGCGGGACATGTGCGATTCACGCTTCGCCGTGGCCGTCGATGAAACGCCGCTGACCCTGCTCAGCCAGCAGCTCACCGACAGTGCGGATGTGCCCCAGGAGGATTTCGTCATCGTCGACGGCGAGGGCCGCTATCGCGGCATGGGTAATATCGTTGACCTGTTGCGCGAGATCACTGCCATTCAGGTGCGTCAGGCGCGCCATGCCAATCCGCTCACCGGTCTACCCGGGAACCTGATGATCAACGAGACGCTGAGCGAATGGCTGGAGCATGGCAAGGTCTTCACTGCCGTCTACTGCGATCTCGACAACTTCAAGGCCTATAACGACGCCTACGGCTATGCGCGGGGCGACCGGGTGATTCTGGCGCTGGCTCAGCTGCTCGATGAGCAGGTCGGCAAGACGGGGTTCATCGGTCACATCGGCGGTGATGACTTCATGCTGCTACTGGACGATGCCGGTTGGGAGGCGCGCTGTCACCGTATTCTGACAGCATTCGGCGCCATGGCGCCGGACTTCTACGATGCGGAGGATCGCCGAGCCGGCGGGGTACGGGTCGAGAGTCGGCAGGGCCGCGTGACGTTCTATCCCTTCGTCAGTCTGTCGCTGGCGGCAAGGCCGGTAAGTGATGGTCGCGGCTGTGACGTCCTGGCAATATCCGAAGATCTTTCGGAACTCAAGCAACAAGCCAAGCGACAAGCTGGCAACAGTCTGTTCATCGAGCGGCGCTGCCGGCACTGACGGCGGGCGTGTACCGGCCTCGCGGAGCGAGCGAGGCCGGTCGGCCGGCTGTTGCGTTATTCGGCGCTGAGCGAGAGCGTGAAGCTTCCGCTCTCGCTGTTGCCGTAGGCCCGGGCAGTGGCGCGGTAGGTGCCCGCCTCCAGGTGAGTGGCGATGCGCGAGTTCATCCCATCGCCACCGTCATCGTCGCTCAGAAAGAGCCCTTCGCCCTCGAGTTCGAGATAGGCGTCGAAATCGTCGGAATGCAGGTCCAGACGATAGTCGCCGGCCTCCTCGATCACGATCTCATAGACGTTGCGTGCACCCGGCTCCAGCCACGCCTGCAGCGCGCGTCCGCTCTCCAGTTGCCCTTCACTGGCGAGTTCGTCGAGGGCGATGGCGGCCGCACGCAGCTCGAACAGGCCGCTGCCCTGGCCGCTGTGGCTGCGAGCCAGCACGGTGTACTCGCCGGCTTCCAGCGAGCGGATCAGCCGCGCGTTCAGCCCTTCGCCACCATCGTCATCGCTGGCAAAGACGCCATCGCCATGCAGCTCCAGAAAAGCATCGAAGTCGGCCGAGAGCATATCCAGCGTCACCATCGCCGGCGCCTCGAGAGTGAGCTGATACTCCAGGCCATTGCCGCTGAACCAGCCGAACAGCGGCTCGTCGATTGCCAGCTCACCGCTGTTGCGCAGCGTCTCATCGCTGGCCAGCTCATGGGGAGCCAGCTCCAGAGTATAGAGGCCGCTGTCCTGGCCGTAGGCGCTGCGCGCGGTGAGACGATACTCCCCGGGTTCGAGGAAATCGGCGATGCGGGCGTCCAGGTTTCCGGCGCTGTCGTCGTCCTCACGGCGATAGCCATTGGGGCCTTCGAGCACCAGGTAGGCGTCTACGTCGCTGGAGCGCATCTCGAACTGATAGAGGCCGCTCTCCTCGATGGTCACGCTAAAGGTGTCGCCACCGTCCTGCAGCCAGCCGTCGGCGCTGGAGGGCATGGCCAGCGTATCGCTGGTCGTCAGCTCCATCTCCCGGGTGGTGAGGGTGAAGGGGCCGTAGCTGTGCATGTCCTGACCGCTGACTACCACCACGTAGTCGCCGCCCTCGTCGATCCGGCGACGCAGAGAGGTTGCCGCCGAGACGTCGTAATACATGGGGCTCGCGCTGGTGGCGAGCAGCTGCAGCTCGGGATCGTAGAGCGAAAGCGTGCCGTGCAGAGGGCCGCCGAGCTCGATCTCGATCAGGGTTCCCTCTTCGACCGGTAGATGGAAACGCTCGAAGCGGCTGCCATCCTTGCCGTTGAGCTCGCTGGACGAGGTGAGTTCGCTGCGCAGTCGTTCGCCAAGTTGCAAGGCCGGTGTTGAGACGGTGTCGTCCGCTACGGCCTGATCGACAGTCGGGACGGGAGCGGTCGAGTTGCTCGGTACTTGCCAGCCAACGATCAAACCGATGGCGGCGCCGCCTAGGGCGGCAAGGGTAGTGGTGGAGGCGCGATTGGCCATGAAAGCGTCCTTGTTCGATGGCAAGCATCGGTAAGAGGGCCCGCGAGGGGTTACATTGCGTAACCATTATATGCCGGGTCTGCGTTGAGGGATATGTGCTGAATCGGCGCTTGCACTTCGCCAGGCGGCGACCACACTGGTGGCGTCATCACAACACGCAACGAAGGGGAGTCGGGATGTCTTCCACGGTTCTGATTACCGGTGCCAATCGCGGCATCGGCCTGGCGCTGGCGCGCCATTACAAGAAGGCGGGCTGGCGCGTGTACGGTGTCTGCCGCAGCACCTCGCAGGAGCTCGACGAGCTGGCCGATCAGGTCATCGATGGGGTCGACGTGACCCGCACCAAGGACGTCGCACGGCTGGCCGAGGCGCTGGCGGGGCAGCGTCTGGACTTGCTGATCAACAACGCCGGCCTGCTGCGCGATGAGTCGCTGGGCTCGCTCGATTTCGACACCATTCGCGAACAGATGGAGGTCAACGCCTACGCTCCGCTGCGGGTGACCGAGGCGCTGCTCGACAATCTCGGGGCGGGCAGCAAGGTAGCCAACATCACCAGTCGCATGGGGTCGATCGCCGATAACGACTCCGGCGGCCGCTACGGCTACCGGGCTTCCAAGGCGGCGCTCAACGCCTTCGGCAAGTCGTTGGCCATGGATCTCAAGCCCCGCGGCATTGCGGTGGCCCAGCTGCATCCGGGGTACGTGCAGACCCGCATGGTCAATTTCGGCGGGCTGATAACCCCCGAGGAAGCGGCAGCCGGTATCGCCGCGCGCATCGAGGCGTTGACCCTGGAGAACAGCGGGGGGTTCTGGCACAGCAACGGCGAGGCGCTGCCCTGGTAGTCAGGCGTCGAGCGGTTGGCACGACGAAGGCAGTCTTCGTCAATAACGTTGGCTAAAGTCGAAAATTTGTGTGTAGGCTAACGGTTTTGCCTGTCATCATCGGAGCCTGCCATGCCTGCCTTATCTTCCGCCGCTACATCGCCACCCGGCCCCAGGGAAGGTTGGTGGGTATTGGCGGCGACGACCTGGGTGCAGGTGTTATGCAGTGGCGGCATGCTGCTGGTGCCTACCTTGGCACCCCAGATCGCGGCGGCCTTTGGGGTAGCCACTAATCTGGTCGGCCTTCAGGTCAGCCTGCTGTATGGCGTGGCGATGCTGGCCTCGCTGCAGTCGGCGGTGGTGGCGCGGCGCCTGGGCGGCTGCCGGGCCAGCCAACTGGCGATGGCGCTGGTGATGGCGGGCTGCCTGATGGCGCTGCTCGGCACGCCGTTAGCGCTGCTGGCCACGACGCTGCTGCTGGGCCTGGCCTATGGCCTGACCAGTCCCGCGGCGGCGGAGCTGTTGACCCGCTTTACCACCGCCGAGCGGCGAAATCTGGTCTACTCCATCAAGCAGACCGGCGTGCCCTTGGGCGGTGTGCTGGCCGGCCTGATGGCACCGCCGCTGGCAGCCATCTGGAACTGGCAGGCGGCCTTCCTGGCGGTCGGCACCGCCTGCCTTTTCACCTTGCTGCTGCTTCAGCTGCGACGCGCTTTCTGGGATGCGACGCGGGATGCCAGCGTGCGCATGCAGGGCGGCGGAAGCCTGACCGTGCTTCACCGCTCCCGGGCCATGCTATGGCTGGGTGCCGCCGGCTTCTGCCTGTCGGCGGCACAGCTTTCGCTGCTCAGCTTTGCGGTGGCTTACATGGTGGAGGAGCTGTTGCTGACTCTGGTGGCAGCAGGTGCCGTCATATCTATGGTGCACGTGGCGGGGGTAACCGGGCGCCTGCTCTGGGGCGCCCTGGCGGATCGCTTGAGGGCCAGTCTGCCGGTGCTTTTCGGCCTGGCAGCCGGCATCACCCTGGTGTTCCTGCTGCTGGCGCTACTGAGCGGCTCGCTTCCCATCTGGCTGACCATCGCTCTCATGGTGGTCGCCGGCGCCACGGCCGTGGGCTGGAACGGCGTCTACCTGGCCGAGGTGGCGCGGCGCTGCGAGCCGGGGGAAGTAGGTGAGGCTACCGCCGCCGTGCTAGTGCTGACCTATATGGGGGTGCTGGTGGGGCCGGCACTGTTCAGCCTGATCGTGTGGCAGAGCGATAGCTACGCCGTCGGGTTCCTGCTGCCGACGGCGACAGGCGCGCTGGCGGTGTTCTGCCTGCTGCGCTGTGCGCGCAGCAGCAGGGCGGTGGACGTCGATGGCTGAAGGGCGTTACCGCCCGATCCACTCCACCAGGCTGGTCTCGCCCAGCGCATGGCGCTCATGGCGAATACGGCAGCTAGCGGCATAGGGTAGGTCGAAGGCCAGGATGCGCGAGAGCGGCTGCTCGAGTACCTGGCGCAGTACGGCATTGGTCACGAACAGATGGCATACCACCAGCAAGTGGCTGCCAGTTGGCGTTTCCAGCAGCCCCTGCCAGGCCACGCCCACTCGCTTGTCGAAAGCCTCGACGCTTTCTCCACCAGGTGGCGACGTCTGGCTGGGGTCGGCCCACAGGGCGGCCTGGCGATCCGTCTCCTTTTCAAGGGCGCGCACTTCGGCGTGGGTCTTGCCCTCCCAGTCTCCAAGGTCCATCTCGGCGAGAGCCGGCTCTATCGTCACCGGCAGGTCGTATTGCTCACCCAGCCATAGGGAGAACTCACGACAGCGGGAGAGCGGTGAGGTAACGATGGCGTCCCACGGCGGATTTCCATCGATCAGCAGGTCGTTGATGGCAGTCTGCATCTGCTGCCAGCCCCGTTCGCTCAAGGGATGGTCGGTGGTGCCGCGCAGCATGCGGCCGCCCACCGGCTCACCGTGACGAATCAGGTCGAGAGTGATCACCTCGGCATTGGTAAAGCGCATGGTCGGTTTCCTGTCGCGGCGGTCAGATGATGGCGTGGCGCACCCGGGCGGAGATCCACTCCGAGGCGAGTACGGTGACGAAGATCATCACGAAGATGACGCTGACCTGATTCCAGGCCAGGCTGTTGATGGCGGCGTTGAGCTGTAGCCCGATGCCGCCGGCGCCCACCAGGCCCAGCACCGTGGATTCCCGGATGTTGATGTCCCAACGATAGACGCTGATGCCGGCAAAGGCAGGCATGACCTGAGGCAGCACGCCGTAGCTCATCACCTGCATGCGTCCGGCGCCGGTGGCGCTGATCGCCTCGACCGGGGTGGGGTGGATCTCCTCGATGGCCTCGTAAAGCAGCTTGCCGATGAAACCGATGGAGCGCAGGGCGATGGCGATGATGCCGGCCAGCACCCCAGGACCGAGAATGGTCACCAGCAGCATGGCCCAGATCAGCGAGTTGATGGAGCGCGACGAGACGATGATCAGCAAGGCGGCGCTGCGCACCAGCGGGTGCGGTGAGGTGTTACGGGCCGCCAGGAAGGCCACCGGGAAGGCCATGGCGATGCCCAGCAGCGTACCCAGAGTGGCGATGTTTAGGGTATCCCACATCGGCTTCCACAGCCGGTGGGCGTAGCTCCACTGTGGCGGCAGCATGCGGCTGATGAGATCGCTGCCCTGGCGGCCGGCGTCCTCGACGAAGACCCACATGGTATTGTCGGAGATCACCTTCCAGCACAGCAAGAATAGGCAGGCGCCGGCCAGCCAGCCAAGATAGCCCAGCCACTGGGCGCGGGTGGTGCGCAGGTGCCAGATGGGCGTGCCCTGCGGAGTCGTTGAGACGGGCATGTGTCAATCCTTTCAGACAAAGACAATGGGCGGCGCGCACACCGCCATCGCATCATTGGGTCCAGCGGCGGATGTAGCTCGAGCTGTACTCACACAACAGCACGATGGCGATGATGATCAAGAGTATTGCCGCCGAGGTGTCGTACTCGTAGCGGCTGATCGAGGTATTGAGGGTGGCGCCGATGCCGCCCGCCCCGACGATGCCGATCACCGCCGATTCGCGAAAGTTGATGTCCAGGCGGTACATCGAGAGCCCGATCAGGCGCGGCATCACCTGGGGTTGTACGGCGTGGTTCATGGTCTGCCACCAGTTGGCCCCGGTGGCGCGAACCGCCTCGACCTGACGCCAGTCCAGATCCTCGATATCCTCGGCCAGCAGCTTGGCCATGAAACCGATGGTGGCGAAGGCCAGCGTGATCATGCCGGCCAGGGGGCCGAAGCCGAACATCACCACGAACAGAATGGCGATGATGATCTCCTGGAAGGTACGCGACACGGTGATGATGCCGCGGCACAGGTAGTAGATGGGCCAGGGTGCGATGTTGCGCGCAGCGCCAAGTCCCACCGGGATCGATAGGGCCACGCCGATCACCGTCGAGGTGACGGTCATGGTCAGGCTTTCGAGAATGCCATTGATGATGTCGCCGCGGCGGCTGACGAAATCAGGCTGGGTGAAAGCGGCCAGGAAGTTCAGCCCGCGACCGGCGCCCTCGGCGACCCGAGTCCAGTTGACCTCCACCGAGGCCAGTGCCAGTACCAGATAGACGGCAAGGCCCACGACCAATCCCCAACGCAACTTGGGGTTCTCGATCAGCGGCAGCCGTCGCCACTGGCCTGCCTGGGCCTTTGCCTGGCGGCTCATGAGGCGCCACCACTGGCCAGCGTGAGTCGGGAAGCCGGTACCTCACGCGGCGGTGTGCTCTCGCCGATGTCGTCCTGAACTCGGGTATCCCACTCCTCCTCGCCATAGATGGTCGTGAGGGTCTCCGCGTCCAGCTCATTGGGCTTACCGTCGAAGACGATCTCGCCGGCACGCAGGCCAACGATGCGATCGGCGAACTGCTGGGCGAGAGCCACATCGTGAATGTTGATGATGGCGGCCAGATTGCGCTCGGCACACAGCTCGCGGATCAGGCGCATGATCTGACGCGAGGTCTTGGGGTCGAGGCTCGCAGTGGGCTCGTCCACCAGCAGCAGGCGCGGGCTCTGGATCAGGGCCCGGGCGATACCCACCCGCTGGCGCTGGCCACCGGAGAGTGCGTCGGCACGCTTGTCCATGGCGTGCGGCAGGCCGACCCGGTCGAGCAGGCGGAAGGCTTCGGCAATGTCTTCCTGTGGGTAGCGACGCGTGAAGCTGCGCCAGAAGCCGACGTAGCCGAGCCGTCCCGAGAGTACGTTCTCCATCACCGTGAGGCGATCCACCAGAGCGTACTCCTGGAAGATCATGGCCATGGAGCGGCGTGCCCGGCGCAGCGCCGCGCCGGAGAGTCGGGTCAGCTCGGTGTCCTCCAGGCGGATGCTGCCGCTGGTGGGTTCCACCAGACGATTGACGCAGCGAATCAGCGTGCTCTTGCCGGCTCCGGAGGGGCCGATCAGCGCCATGACCTGGCCGCGTGGCAGGGTCAGGTCGATGTCGGTCAGAGCGCGGTCCCCTGTGGGGTAGCGCTTGGTGACCTGGGATAGAGTCAGCATGGTGCAGCTCCCTTCTTTCATGCACGGAGCAGCCGGGGCGTTTCCCCGGCCGCTCTTGTGGTGTCAGGCTGCGGTGCGCAGCCGCTCCCGCATCAGTCGCAGTCGTAGGTGACGCCATTGGCGTCGGCGATTGTGCGGATCACCGACCAGTGCTCTTCATAGGTGATGGGAATGAACTGAGCTTCCCCGGAGTTGGCGAACTCGGCTTCCAGCGGCGTGCCGGACCAGTCGTAGCTGAAGAAGGCCTCCTGGATCTGCTCCTGGAGTTCCGGTTTCAGGTTGTGGGCAATGCCGTAGGCGGTGGTGGGGAAGGTCTCGGAGGTGTAGATGACCTCGTAGTCGCCTTCGTTGATCACACCGCGAGCCAGCATGCGGTGGGCGACCGAGTTGGCAATGGCGGCGGCGTCGTAGTCACGGTTGATCACGCCGAGGATGGAGTTGTCATGCGAGCCGGAGAAGGCGGTTTCGAAGTCTTCGTCGGCCTCCATGCCGTACTCGCTGCGCAGCAGTGCCGAGGGGGCCCGGAAACCAGAGTTTGAGGTGGGCGAGGTGAACGCCAACTGACGACCGGCCAGGTCCTGCATGCTTTCGATGCCGCTGTCCGGGTGGGTGATGATCTCCATCTCGTAGCCGTAGCTACCGTCCTCGGCGGCCATGATGGCGAAGGGACGGAAGCCGCCGCAGTTCACCGCCACCGGCACGCCGCCGGTGTTGAAGCCGGCCACGTGTAGACGGCCGGCACGCAGTGCCTCCTGCTGGGCGGCATTGGACTGCACCGGGAAGAACTGCACCCGCTTGCCGGTCGCTTCACCCAGGTGGTCGAGGAAGTCGGCCCAGACGTCGGCATAGACAGCCGGGTCTTCCACCGGGGTGTAGGCGAACACCAGCGTGCTGGGGTCGACCCAGCGGGACTCATCGCTGGGGATATCGGCGACCATGTCGCCATCGGCATCGGTGTAGCGCGAGGAGAGGTCGGCGCTGGCCTGAAACGCCATGGTGGTCAGGACGCCGGCAACGGCGGTACGCAGCAGCAGAGGGGAGAAACGTTGGGACAGCATTGTCGATCACCTGTTTTGCGGAAAGGTAGCGAACTGTTACGGCTGCCATCCTGCTGTCTTGGCATTACGACTTGCGGTCCATCGCGTTACGGTTGGGTGACGTCCTCATGAATGCGGCTCAACCCGCCAGATAGAGACTCGTCAGGCCGAAGGCATAGCCAATGGCAGCGCCGGCGGCGACATCGCTGAAGTAGTGCAGGCCCAGGCCGACCCGCGAGAGGGCGATCAGTGCCGCCAGCGGTACCAGCAATGGCAGCAGCCAGGGCGCATGGGCCGCCGTCATCACGCAGAACATCACCGCGTGCATGGTGTGCCCGCTGGGAAAGCTGTAGCGGTCGCGGGCCGGTTCGCCGCACTGGATCAGGTTGACGAAGGTGATGAAGGGGCGCTCCCGGCAGAGGCGCGTCTTGATCAGGCGATAGATCAGGATGGCGACGAGCCCGGTCACGGCGTACTGCAGGAAGAAGGCGAGCCCCGCCTCGGGCTGGAGCCACGGCTGGGCGGCGATCAATGCCACCCACAGTGGCCAGTCGCCCAGGCGGCTGGCCAGGCGCAGGGTGGCCAGCCAAGGCGTGTACAGGCTGAGGTTGGCGAAGCGCTGGCACAGCCGCCACTCCAACAGGTCGAGGCGATCAAATACGGCAGGGGCGCGTGGTCTCATGGTCTATCTCCCGGGCCTGTTGTAAGACGGACAAGAACTTGTCGGCAATGGCGGGCCAGCGGCAGGTCTGGCTGCGCAATTGCGCAGCACGGCCCATCTGAGCGTAGCGGGCGGGTTGCTGGCACAGCGCCACAGCAGCGTCGCGAAACGCCTCGGCGTCGCCGGCGGTCACCGTCACGCCATTAACGCCGCTGTCGATCAGCTCGGCGGCGGCAGCGTGGCGATAGGCCACCACGGCCAGGCCGCTGGCCATGGCTTCCGGTACCACGTTGCCCCAGGTCTCGGAGAGCGAGGGGAACAGGAACATGTCGGCGCTGGCGTAGTGACGAGCCAGGGCTTCGGGTGAGATGAAGCCGGTGAAATGCGCCTCCGGCAACGCCTTCTCCAGGGAGCGCCGTGCCGGGCCGTCGCCGACGATTACCTGCGCCATGTCGGGGCGGGCGCTGCGCATGACGTGCAGCGTCTCGCGCAGCAGGGTGAGATTCTTCTCGGCCGCCAGCCGACCGACATGTAGCGCCACCGGGCTGTGCTCGTCGACCCCCCAACTGCGACGCAGCTCGGCGCAGCGTAGCCCTGGTGAGAAGCGCTCCTGGTCGATGCCGCGCCCCATCACTTCCAGACGCTCGAAGCCATGGCCGGCCAAGTCATTAGCCTGCTGTCGGGTGGGTACCAGGGTGGCCTGGCAGCCGTTGTGGAAGTGGCGCAGCCCTCGCATCAGCAGCGGAGCTAGCCAGGGCACGCCGTAATCGCCGCAATAATGGTCGAAGTTCGTATGCCAGCCGGCCACCAGCGGGATGCCCAGGCGTTTGGCCGCACGCCGCGCCGACCAGCCCAGCGGCCCTTGCGTGGCCAGGTACACCACGTCGGGGCGCTGTGCCTGCCACAGGCACCGCATACGGCGGCCGGCCGGTAGGCCGATACGCACGGCGCGGTAGCCGGGGATCGCCATGCCACGCACCTGCAGCTCGGCCTGCATCCCCGGGGTGGGCTCTGAAGCGCTACCGTTTGCCGGCTGCGGGCGGATGAGCTGCAGCGCCATGCCGCGCTCCCGCAGCTCGCGGCTCAGCTGCATCAGGGTGTGGGCGACGCCGTTGATCTCCGGTGCCCAGGTCTCGCTGACAAGACAGATTCGCATGGCATCCTCGTAGCCGTGAGCATGACAGCGAGGATGGCAACCAAGGATGACGACCGGACGACAGCACGGTGATGAAAGTGTGACCATGGTCGGCTCGCATCCCGGACGAGAATTGGCGAAGCTGTCGAGTAACGTCGCCCGGAGTCTGCCATGAAGCATTCCCCCGCCTATCGCCTCGCCGCGACCATCCTGCACGGCTTCGACGAGTACCGTACCCGCTTCAAGGAGATCACCGCCGATGCCAGTCGGCGCTTTCGCGATGCCGCCTGGCGTGAGGCTCAGCAGGCCTCGGCCGAGCGTATCAACCTCTACGAGGAGAAGGTCGGCGAGACCCTGGGGCGGCTGAAGCGCGCGCTGGACGAGGACGACCTGACCCACTGCGAGTGCTGGCGCGAGGCGCGCACCCACTACGCCGAGATGATCAGCGAGCGGCTCGACTACGAGCTGGCCGAGACCTACTTCAATTCGCTGTTCTGCTCGATCTTCCATCACCGCCACATCCGCAACGACTGGATGTTCGTCTACAGCTCGCGGGATGCGGCGGCCCACCACTCGGGGCTGGAGCCGTGTCGTCGCCTGCGGGTGAACGGCGACTGGGCGGCGGCAATCCGTTGGGCGCTCGCCGATGCACCGTTCGAGACCCCCTTCGAGGACCTGGAGCGTGACGTGCGCCTGGGAGGCGAGTTCCTGAGCGGACATCTGCCCCAGGTCCTTCTCGACGCGCCGGACGCCGAGATCGAGCTGCTCAAGAGTGTGTTCTATCGCAACAAGGGCGCCTATCTGGTGGGGCGGATTCACGGCGACGGCGCCCAGGTGCCGCTGGTGCTGCCGATCCTGCACGAGCAGGGGGAAGGGCTGCATCTCGATACCGTGCTGATCGAGTCGGACGAAGTCTCGATCATCTTCTCCTTCACCCGCGCCTACTTTCAGGTGAAGGTGCGGGTACCGGGGGAGTTCGTCGACTACCTGCAGCAGCTGATGCCCGACAAGCCGGCGGGCGAGCTCTATTCCGCCATCGGCTTCTTCAAGCACGGCAAGACAGAGTTCTTCCGCGCCCTGAACCGCCAGGTGGCCCGGCGCGAGGACAAGTTCATCATCGCACCGGGCGTGCGCGGCATGGTCATGGCGGTATTCGTGCTGCCTTCGTTTCGCACCGTGTTCAAGATCATCAAGGACCGCTTCGACCCCTCCAAGGAGATGAGCCGCGACACCGTGCGCGAGAAGTACCGGCTGGTAAAGCGCCACGACCGGGTCGGGCGCATGGCCGACACCCAGGAGTTCTCCAACTTCATCGCGCGCAAGGATCACTTTTCCCCGGAGTGCCTCGAGCATCTGCTCGAGGTGGCGCCTTCCACCGTGCAGCTCAGGGGCGACAAGGTGATCATCAAGCACTGCTACACCGAGCGCATGATGACGCCGCTCAACCTCTATCTGGAGCAGTGCAGCGAAGCGGAGACCCACGCGGTGCTCAAGGACTACGGCAACGCCATCAAGCAGATGGCGGCGGCCAATATCTTCCCCGGCGACATGCTGCTGAAGAACTTCGGCGTGACCCGCCATGGCCGGGTGATCTTCTACGACTACGACGAGGTGTGCTATCTCACCGAATGCCACTTCCGCCACATTCCCGAGCCGATGTATCCGGAGCAGGAGCTCTCCAGCGAACCTTGGTACTCGGTGGGGCCGAATGATATTTTCCCCGAGGAGTTCGGACCGTTCCTGTTTGCCGACCTCAAGCTGCGCAAGCTCTTCTACCAGCTCCACCCCGAGCTGTTCGATGCCGACTACTGGAAGAGCCTGCAGCAGGCGATCCTCGATGGGCGGGTGATCGACGTCTATCCCTATCGCAACAAGCAGCGCTTCAGCGCCAGCGAGGAGAACGGTCTGGTTTATTGAACGTGCTCCGGCGGCCCCTTGAACCGAGGAGAGACATGTCAGACCCAAGGCGGCCCCACCTGGTGGTCTTCACCGGCTCGGGCATCAGTGCCGAGAGCGGCATCCAGACCTTTCGCGCCGGCGATGGCCTGTGGGCCGAACACCCCATCGAGGAGGTCGCCACGCCCCAGGCCTGGCGGCGAGATCCGGCACGCGTGCTGAACTTCTACAACCTGCGCCGCGAGCAGGTGCGTCGGGCGCGTCCCAACGCCGCGCACAAGGCGCTGGCGGAGCTGGAGCGCCAGGGCTTTCGCGTCAGCATCATCACCCAGAACATCGACGACCTGCACGAGCGCGCCGGTTCGCGCAACGTGCTGCACCTGCACGGCGAGATCCTCAAGGCGCGCTCCACGGTGGATGCGCGCATGCAGTATCCGCTGCCTCGCGGCGGGATCGAGCTGGGCGACATCTGCGACAAGGGTAGCCAGCTGCGCCCCGACGTGGTGTGGTTCGGCGAGAGCGTGCCGCACTTCGGCGAGGCCTGCGAGATCGTCGCCGAGGCGGACATGTTGCTGGTGGTGGGCACCTCGCTGGCGGTGATGCCGGCGGCCTCGCTGCTCGAACATGCGCCGCTCGACGCGCCCAGCGTGCTGGTCGACCCCGAGGCCGCGGCGCTGGCGCCACCGGGTGTGTTTCGCATCAGCCAGCCCGCCGGCAAGGGGGTGCCGGAACTGGTACGTCACTGGCGGCGCGAGGGGCGATTATGGGTGCCGGAAACCCTGCTGGGGTGAGCGCAGTGATGCTAGAATGCCGCACCCGCTGCCCCTGGATACGTGATGATGCTGGATGAGACTGGCCAGGCCACTCTTGCCGACCCCGATACCGGGCTTGCTCAAGCCCCCGACATCGGGCTGGCGCATGACCCCGCAACCGGTCATCCCCGCCCGCCGCGGCGTGAGTTCAAGGCGCGCGGCAGCTTCACCGAGCGCTGCCCCGGCTGCAACCTGCCGGTGCTCAACTGTCTCTGTCCTTACCGGGTCAGCGCCGAGAGCGAGGCGCGGGTCTGGCTGATCACGCATCCGCTGGAGCATCTCAAGCCGACCAATACCGGGCGTCTGATCGGCGACGTACTGCCGGATACCGAGGTCTTCACCTGGTATCGCACGGCGCCGAACGAGCGCCTGCTGACGCTGCTCGACGATCCGCGCTTCGCGCCCTTCGTGATCTTCCCCGACGACCAGCCGGACTACGCCGATCGCGTGGTGGACATGGAGGCAGTCGGCGAGGTCAAGGCCGGCGGCAAAACGCCGGTTTTCATCCTGCTGGACGGCACCTGGCGTCAGGCGCGACGGATCTTCCGCAAGAGCCCCTATCTCGATCGCCTGCCGGTGCTGCCCCTGGCGACGACGCGGCTGACGCGCTACCGTTTGCGCAAGCCCGCTTCCCAGGCTCACCTGTGCACCGCCGAGGTGGCCGCCGAGCTGTTGCGGCAGAGTGGCGATGAGCGCGCAGCCCAGGTGCTGGACGACTATTTCGACGCTTTCAATGTCAGCTACGACGCCAGCCGGCGCTACGAGAAACTCGAACAGCCGACTCCGGCCATGCGGCGGCTGCTGGCGTGCCGGGGTGAGTGAGGCGCATCATTCTTCGAGCTGCTGGGTCCTGACACAGGCACGCCCCGCCCGTTTGGCGCGATACATGGCGCGGTCGGCGCGCTGAACCAGCTTGCGCGAGGTATCGCCCGGCTGGCTGACGGCGACGCCGAAGCTGGCCGTGACCTGGCCAACCGGCTCGATGACGGACCGAGCAAGTGTCTGGCACAGGCGCCAGGCCAGTTCCTGTGCCTGGGCCAGGTCGCAGCCGGGCACCACGACAATGAACTCCTCGCCGCCCCAGCGGCCCAAGTGGTCGCCGTTGCGCAGCTGCGTCTGGGCCTCCCGTGCCACCTGGTGCAGCACGCGGTCGCCCACTTCATGCCCATAGGTGTCGTTGATCGATTTGAAGTGGTCGACATCGAACAGCAGCAGGGCCAGGGAGCTGTCGCCGCGACTGGCCAGGGTCAGCTCGGCCTCGAGCACCTGCTCGATGCGATGACGGTTCGCCACCTGGGTCAACGGGTCGGTATAGGCCAGCCACTGGAGCCTGGTATTGCGCTCGTGCAGCAGCCGGTATCGGTACTTGGTTTCGCGCTTCTCATGCAGCAGCGCTCCACGTAGCGCGGCCAGTTGGATCAGCTGCAGCAGCAGGTGGCGCAGGGGCGGAGCGAGATGACGGGGGCGCCGGTCGCGGCAGACCACCAGACTCTGGCCCGGTGACACTCCATGCAGAGCGAGGATGAGTGCCGCACGCGCTTGCCGGCCTTGCAGCCAGCCTGCCAGCTTCGGCGGCGGCAGGCGCAGCGAGCAGGGCAGCGCAACGGGCAGCGGTGTCGGTGACGCCAGCAGCTCGACCGGTTGCGCCTGATTGTCGACCAGCATCAAGGGGGTGTCGATGCGATGCTCCACGGCGCTGGGAAAAGGCTCCAGACGCATGCCTTCCCGGCCCTGCTGCGCGCTACCTCCGCCATACTCATGACTATGCAGCGTGCAGGATTCGAAGCCGGTCAGGGTCTGGAGTGCCCGCAGCAAGTGGGCATGCAGCTCATGAAGGCTGCCGGCGCGGGCGAGGCGGGTGCTCCAGGCATGACCGAGCCCCGGTAGCTCGTGGCTATCTGCCGCCAGGGGCTCCACTTCCAGGACGACATACCGTCCGGCCAGACGTGTGGAGACATAGAGATGCCGCGAGGCCACATCCGCTTGGCCCGAAGGGATCGCCATGCCGGGGGCTCCCTTGGCCAAGGTTCGTGCCAGGACCGTCGCGGTATCGGCCCCCAGCACCTGTTCCGGCCGTCGGCCGAGCGCTTCGCTGGGCGACGAGCCGAAGAAGCGCGAGAGGTTGGCACTCACCAGGTGCACGCGCTGCCAATCGCTGTCGAAAGCGATGAGACAACCATGCGGTTGAACCGCCTCCCCGACGACGGGTGCGGATGGGCAGATGCTCGCATCGAGTTCCCTATCAAGCGAGTCCGGCATGAAGGTTCCCTGTGGTATCGCCGGCAGCGGATGGCTGCCGTCCTCCCTGCGGTGCGCCAGTCCATCCGGGATGGTTGGCAGGCGTACGAGGGCCTCTGACATGAAGAAAGTAAACCATTTGTTGTTGAAGTGCATCAACCATTGGTTCAACTGCGGACCCGATGAGCGCGGCACATTCCCCCGATGAATGAAAAGACCGCCTTTGCCGAGCGTCTGGCCGCTGCCATGCGCGCCGCCGGCTACGAACCGCGCCCAGCCGTGCTCGAACGAGAGTTCAATCTGCGCTACTGGGGCAAGCCCGTCACGCTACAAGGCGTGCGGCGTTGGCTGTGCGGCGAAACCCTGCCTCAGCAGGAAAAGCTGCAGGTGCTGGCCGAGTGGCTGGGGGTCGAACCGCAGACGCTGCGCTTCGGCGAGCGTGGCGGCTATCAGGTGAGCGAGCCCCGCGGCGCCTGGGAGGCGTCGGTCGGCGCCGAAGAGCGTCGTGTGCTGCAGCGCTACCTGGCGCTGCCGGTGGAGCAGCGCAAGGTGGTGGCTCAGGTCATCGAGGCTTTCGCCCGTGCCGACGAAGCCGGCTCGGGCGAAGAGGGGACTGAGAGAGGGCGGGAGCGAAAGCCCGGCGAAGGCGACGCCGGCTAGGCCGGCCCGCCCATCAGCGCGCCGGCGATGCGGAAGCCCGCCACCCAGGTGCCGGCAGCGGAGCCCAGCGTGGCGAAGAGGAACACCAGCAGGGTGCGCGAAACGCGGTTGCGCCACCAGCCCTTGAGCTCGGTGACGTCGTGGCGCAGGGTCGAGAAGTCCTGCACCTTGGGCTTGCGCAGCCACAGCTCGACCCCGGCGGCGACGAAGCCGGCGCCAATGGTGGGGTTGAGCGAGGTCAGCGGGGCGGCGAACATGGTGGCCACCACCGTGACCGGGTGGGCCAGGGCGATCAGTGTGGCGAGCCCCGAGAGCACGCCGTTGATCAGGAACCATTCACCGACCAGTTGCCAGCCGAGCTCGGTGTTGCGCGAGAAGCCGATGGCGAAGCCGGTCAGCACCAGCGCCGTGATCAGCCAGGGCAGGGCGCGCCAGATCTTCGACGGCGGTGGGGTGACTTCCAGGCTTTCGCGTTCCGCCTGCGGTGCCTCGGGCAGCGGGGCCTCGAGATGTTCGACCATGCCCTTCATGTGCCCGGCGCCGATCACCACCAGCACGTTGCGGTAGCGTCCGGGCGGGGCCTGCTCGGCCAGGCGCAGCACCATGTAGCGGTCGCGCTCGGTGATCAGCGGTGTGTAGAGCGCTTCCGATTCGGTGGCGAACTCGCTGAAGGTGGACTCCAGTACGTCGCCTTCCTTGAGCCTCTCGATCTCTTCCGGCTTGACCTCCTGACGCGACATCACGCTGCCGAGCAGGCCCGTGAGCAGCGACATGCGCTGCCACCAGGGGACGTTGTGATAGATGCGCTTGAGCGTCACGCCCACGTCGCGGTCGACCAGCAGCAGCGGCAGGTCGAGAGCGCGGGCCTCATCCAGGGCGGCGCGCATCTCGGCGCCCGGCTCGATGCCGGACTGCTCGGCCACGCGCTGCTGGAAGGCGCCCAGCGCCAGATTGGCAGCCACCATGCCCGCCTTGCCCTGACGGAAGATCTCGAACAGGTCCTGTTGGGCCAGCGCATCCGGATTGCTGAGGTTATGGTGGCGGGCGTCGCACAGTTCGATGGCCACGGCGTCGAACTCGCCGGAGCGAATCATGCGCCGCACGTCTTCGGCGCTCTCGGCGGAGACGTGCGCAGTCCCCAGCAGGGTATAGCGGGTGCCCCCCACCTCGACGACGCGATGGGGACCGCTGAAGGCGCCTTCCTGGCGGGGGTCGGTCACGGAATCCTGGGAGTCGGTCATGAACGCTCGGGTTGCAGGGAGTGAAGCCTCGATTATCCACGAAGCCGAGCCCCGAACCAAACCCGGCGCCGGGTTTACCTGCGCCAGAAGGCGGGCGTGAAGAGCACCAGCACGGTGAAGATCTCCAAGCGGCCGAGCAGCATCGCCACTACCAGGATCCACTTGGCCAGTAACGGTAGCTCGCCGTAGTTGTCGGAAGCCTCGCCCAGCGCCGGTCCCAGGTTGTTGAGTGCCGAGGCCACCGAGGACCAGGCGGTAACCTGGTCGACGCCGGTGGCCATCACCCCCACCAGCATCAGGAAGAACAGCATCAGGTAGGCCGAGAAGAAACCCCACACCGCCTGGGCGATGCCGTCCGGCACGCTTACCTTGCCCACCTTCACCGCGATCACCGCGCTGGGGTGGATCAGGCGCATCACCTCGCGCATGCCCTGCTTCAGGATCAGGATGATACGGATCACCTTCATGCCGCCGCCGGTGGAGCCGGAGCAGCCGCCGACGAAGGCGGCCATGAACAGCAGAAAGGGTAGCGCTCCCGGCCAGGCCGAGAAGTCGGCGACACTGAAACCGGCGGTGGTGGCGATGGCGACCGACTGGAACAGGCCGTGACGCAGGCCGCGCTCGGTGTCGTAGGTGCCGGTCAGCCACAGCGACACCACGGCGATGACGATCAGCCCGGACAGGAACAGCAGCAGGAAGCGTGCCTCGGGATCGTGCAGATAGTGGCTGAGCTGCCTGCCCCGCCAAGCCAGGAAATGCAGGCTGAAGCTCATCGCCGAGACGATCAGGAAGAAGGCGCAGATCAGTTCGATCACGGCGCTGTCGAAGTGACCGATGCTGGCGTCGTAGGTGGAGAAACCGCCGATGGCCACGGTGGAGAAGCTGTGACCCAGGGCATCGAACCAGTTCATGCCGGCGGTCAGATAAGCCAGGAAGCAGGTCAGCGTCAGCGCGGCGTAGATGTACCAAAGCGCCTTGGCGGTTTCGGTGATGCGCGGGGTCAGCTTGGAGTCCTTCAGCGGCCCCGGGATCTCGGTGCGGTAGAGCGCCATGCCGCCGACCCCCAGCGTCGGCAGGATCGCCACCGCGAGAACCACGATCCCCATGCCGCCCAGCCACTGCAGCTGCTGGCGGTAGTAGAGCACCGACTCGGGCAGGAACTCGATGCCGGTGATCACCGTGGCGCCGGTGGTGGTCAGCCCCGAGAAGGATTCGAACACGGCGTCGGTGGGGGCGAGAGCAGCGTCGCCGGTGAGCATCAGCGGCAGCGAGCCGAACAGCCCCAGTACGCTCCAGAACAGCGCCGCGATCAGGAAGCCGTCGCGAATGCGCAGCTCCTTGCGTGCGCGGCGGTTGGGCAGGTACATCACCAGGCCGGTCACCACCGTGATCAGAATGGCGATGATGAAGGCGTCCCACTGGCCGTCGCCGAACAGCAGCGAGATCAGGATCGGCGGCATCATGGTCAGGCTGAACATCATCAGCAGCAGGCCGAGGATGCGGAGAATGACTCGCAGGCTCATCGGGCGGCGTTCCCTGCGTCGCGGGGTGTCATCGGGCCAGCCATCAGAAGAACGTCAGCCCGACCTGGAACAGCCGCTCGACGTCGCGGATGCGGCGCTTGTCGATCACGAACAGGATCAGGTGGTCGCCGGACTCCACCACCACATCGTCGTGGGCGATCAGCACCTCCTTGCCGCGCACGATGGCACCGATGGTGGTGCCGCGGGGCAGGTCGATCTCGCCGATGGCGCGGCCCACTACCTTCGACGACTGGGTGTCGCCGTGGGCGATGGCCTCGATGGCCTCGGCGGCGCCGCGACGCAGCGAGTGCACGTTGACGATGTCGCCGCGGCGCACGTGGGTCAGCAGGCTGCCGATGGTGGCCTGCTGCGGCGAGATGGCGATATCGATCTCACCGCCCTGCACCAGGTCGACGTAGGCGGCGTTGTTGATCAGCGTGAGGACCTTCTTGGCGCCCATGCGCTTGGCCAGCATCGACGACATGATGTTGACCTCGTCGTCGTTGGTCAGCGCGCAGAAGATGTCGCACTCCTCGATGTTCTCCTCTTCCAGCAGGCGCTTGTTGGTGGCGCTGCCGTGCAGCACCACGGTGCGGTTGAGGCGTTCGGAGAGCACCGTGCAGCGCTCCAGGCCATGCTCGATGATCTTGACCTGGTGGCTGTGCTCGAGGTGTTCGGCGAGACGCTCGCCGATGTTGCCGCCGCCGGCGATCACCACCCGGCGGAAGTCGCGGTCGACCCGGCGCAGCTCGCTCATCACCGCGCGGATGTCGCGCCGGGCGGCGATGAAGAAGACCTCGTCGTCGGCCTCGATCACGGTGTCGCCACGCGGGATGATCGGCCGGTTGCGGCGGTAGATGGCCGCCACCCGGGTGTCGACGCTGGGCATGTGGCGGCGCAGGAAGCCGAGGTCCTGACCCACCAGCGGGCCGCCGTAGTAGGCCTTGACCGCCACCAGCTGCACCAGGCCGCCGGCGAACTCGAGCACCTGCAGTGCACCGGGATGCTCGATCAACCGGCGGATGTGGTCGGTGACCACCTGCTCGGGGCTGATCAGCACGTCGATGGGTACCGCCTCGTGGGCGAACAGCCCCTTGCGGGTGAGATAGGCGGTGGCACGCACCCGGGCGATCTTGGTGGGGGTGCGAAACAGGGTATGGGCGACCTGGCAGGCGATCATGTTGACCTCGTCCTGGCTGGTCACCGCGATCAACATGTCGGCGTCTTCGCAGCCGGCCTGGCGCAGCACCACGGGGTAGGAGCCGGGGCCCACCACGGTGCGGATGTCGAGCCGGGTGTGCAGCTCGCGCAGCCGTTCGCCGTCGGTGTCCACCACGGTGATGTCGTTCTCCTCGCGGGCCAGGTGTTCGGCCAGCGTGCCGCCGACCTGGCCGGCCCCCAGGATGATGATCTTCATATGCTGTCAGGCCCATCAAACGACTCTGCGACGCCGATATGGCGCCGCAGCATCCGCGGCTAGCATAAACCAGCCGCAGGGGATGTAACAGGTGCGTGTGGTGAGGCCACCGTCAGTCGAGGGTGAAGCCCACCTTGATGGTGACCTGCCAGTGGCCGACCCGGCCGTTCTCGATATGGCCGCGGGTATCCACCACTTCGAACCAGCGCATGCCGTGCAGGCTCTGGGATGCCTTTTCCAGGGCGCGTTGGATGGCGTCCTCGATGCCCTTCTCCGAGGAACCGGTCAGCTCGATGTGCTTGTAGACGTGATCGCTCATGGGTGCTCCTTGCTCAAGTGATCGGTGGCAGGGCGCGTCAGCCCTGCTTCCTCAGTCTGGCATAAAAGAAGCCGTCGTGACTGTCGGGCTCGGGCAGCAGCTGGCGCCCGGCGCCCACCGCCCGGCCCCAGCTCACCTCCCCGGGAGTGGTGACGACGGCATCCGGAGTGCGCTCGAGGAAGGCCTGGATCTGTTCGTCGTTCTCCTCGCGCAGCACCGAGCAGGTGGCGTAGAGCAGCGAGCCGCCGGAGCGTAGCAGGGGCCACAGATTGTCGAGCAGGCGTGCCTGCAGCTCGGCCAGTTTGGCTATGTCGGTGGCGCGCCGCAGGCGCTTGATGTCGGGATGGCGACGGATCACGCCGGTGCCGGAGCAGGGGGCATCGAGCAGGATGGCGTCGAAGGGCGTGCCGTCCCACCAGTCGCGCCCGGTGGCATCGGCGTGCACCAGCGTGGCCGAAAGGCCGAGGCGCTCCAGGGTATCCTCGACCCGGGCCAGGCGTACGGCGTCGCTGTCCAGCGCCAGCAGCTCGATGTCGAACAGTTCCAGCAGGTGTGCCGTCTTGCCGCCCGGCGCGCAGCAGGCGTCCAGCACGCGGCCGCCGGGGCGCGGCGCCAGTGCCGGCCCCAGCAGTTCGGCGGCGAGCTGGGCCGCTTCGTCCTGCACGCTGACGTCGCCCTCGACGAAGCCGGGTAGCGCCTGGACGTCGCAAGGCTTCTCCAGTACCAGACCGTCGGGAGAATGGGTGCACAGCCGCGCTTCGATGCCGCTTTCGACCAGCCTGGCCAGGTAGGCTTCGCGGTCACCGCGACGGCGATTGATACGCAGAGCCATGGGGCCGGGCTGATTGTTGGCCTCGGCAATGGCGCGCCAGTCGTCGGGCCAGGCCTGGCGCAGGGCCTTGAGCAGCCAGCGCGGATGCAACAGCGCCACCGCCGGGTCCTGGTCGACCTCGGCCTGCAGCGCGGCGGATTCGCGGGTGAGTCGGCGCAGGCAGCCGTTGAGCACCTTGGTCGCCCACTCCTTGCCCAGCTGGCGTGCGGCGCCGGCGGTCTCGCCCACGGCGGCGTGGGCCGGAATGCGCAGGTAGAGCAATTGATAGATGCCCAGCAGCAGCAGCGCCTGAACGTCGGCGTCGCGGGCCTTGAACGGGGTCTTCAAGAGCAGTGCCGCCAGCGCCTCGAGCCGCGGCAGGGTGCGGCATACGCCGTAGCACATCGCCTTGAACAGCGCGCGGTCGCGAGTCACCACCTGATGGTCGTCGAGGTCGCTGAGCGAGCCCTTGGCGGTGATCACGGGCACCAGGGCGCGAGCGGCGCTGGCGCGAACCGCCTGGCCGCCGTCCTGCACCGACTTGCCGGCGCGGGTGGATGGCGTGGAACGGTGCATCAGACGCTCTCCTCGTTGGCTTGCCCGAGAACGTGTCCGGGATGGAGTCGCTCGTGGCGGGCGTTGAGCAGGTCGCGGGCCGCCAGCGGCTTGCCGCCCGGCAACTGCGCCTGAGTGACCCGCAGTACCTCGCTACCCTGCTGGCCGCAGGCAATACGCAGTGCATCCGAATCGGGCGCCAGCAGGGTGCCCGACACGCTGGCGGGGTCGTCATCGCGTGCGATGCCGACCTCGGCCATCAACAGGCGCAGGCGCTCGCTGCCCAGGTGGCACCAGGTGACCGGCCAGGGGTTGAAGGCGCGTACCTTGGCGGCAAGCTCGGCGGCGGGGCGGCTGAAGTCCAGCTCGGCCTCGGCCTTGGAGAGCTTGGCGGCATAGGTGACGCCCTCCTCGGGCTGTGGCGTGGCGGCGAGCCCTTTGCCTGCCAGGACATCCAGCGCCTCGACGATCGCCTCGCCGCCCAGCTGGGCAAGCGTGTCGTGCAGTTCGCCGCCGGTGGTGGTCGCGGTGATGGGGGTGCGCTTCACCAGCAGCATGTCGCCGGTATCGAGCCCGGCATCCATCTGCATGATGGTCACGCCGCTCTCGCTGTCGCCGGCCTCGATGGCGCGCTGGATCGGTGCCGCCCCGCGCCAGCGTGGCAGCAGCGAGGCGTGCACGTTGAGGCAGCCCAGGCGGGGGGTGTCGAGCACTGCCTGGGGCAGGATCAGGCCGTAGGCCACCACCACCATGAGGTCGGCCTCGAAGGCGGCCAGCTCGCCCTGCACCTCGGCGCTCTTGAGCGTCTCGGGCTGCAGTACCGGCAGCCCGTGCTCAATGGCGAGCGACTTGACCGGACTGGCGGTGAGCTTGCGGCCGCGGCCGGCCGGGCGGTCGGGCTGGGTGTAGACGGCGATCACCTGATGCTGACTTTGCAGCAGGGCCGCCAGGCTGGCGGCAGCGAAGTCGGGGGTGCCGGCGAAGATGATGCGCAGAGGTCGGGACATGAGTCGAGCCTTGCCAGTGAACGGTTGCCCTCATCATAACGGAGGCGGCCATAAACGACGAAGGCCGGCGCATCGGCGCCGGCCCTCGTTCATCGTCGTTGCGGATCAGGCAGACTGCATCTGCTTGTGGCGCTTCTGCATCTTCTTGAGCACGCGGTCGCGCTTGAGCGGCGAAAGATAGTCGACGAAAAGCACGCCTTCGAGGTGGTCGTACTCATGCTGAATGCAGTGGGCCAGCAGGCCGTCCGCCTCGAGCTCGTAGGGCTTGCCATCGCGGTCCAGCGCCTTGAGAAGGACCTTCAGCGCGCGCGGTACCTCGGCGTAGTACTCGGGGATCGACAGACAGCCCTCTGACATCAGCTCGCGCTCTTCACCGATGGGCGTGTATTCGGGGTTGATCAGTACCAGAGGATGAGACCGCTCTTCGCTGACGTCCATCACGATCACGCGGCGATGTACGTCCACCTGGGTGGCGGCAAGGCCGATGCCGGAGGCGTCGTACATGGTTTCGAGCATGTCATCGACCAGTCGGCGTACCTCGTCATCGACCGCTTCGACCGGCGCCGCCCTGGTGCGCAGCCGCTCGTCGGGAAATTCGAGGATAGTCAATTTGGCCATGGCGTTGGAACCACCGTTATGCTGTCATTCGGGGATTGCCCCTATTCTAGGGGGTGGCGCGCCGGGGTGAAACCGCCGGCCGCATATCGTTTCAATAGTGTTGGACTATAGCATGACACCGCAGTTCCGGGTGTGGATGCTTGGCGCAGGGCAGCCGGGGTGAAGGGCGGGGGGAGTGGACGGGATGCAGAAGAAGAGTACGAAGCGGAAGCCAGGCGGGCTGCTGAAGAAAATTCTGATGAAGAAAAAGCTGATTCGGCGAGGACTGAGCTTGAGCGGCGGCATGGCGCTGCTGCTCGGCACGGCGCTGGCTCAAGCCCAGGGACTTGGCTGGGAGCAGGGCCTGCGCAGCGATGCGCCGGATCGCTATACGGTGGTGCGTGGCGATACCCTGTGGGACATCTCGGGACGTTTCCTGCGCCATCCCTGGCAGTGGCCGGAGGTATGGCAGGTCAATCCGCAGATTCGTAACCCGCATCTGATCTATCCCGGCGACGTGGTCTATCTCTACGACTGCAACGGGCGCCCTTGCCTGGGGCTGGAACGCGGCCAGGGCGAGGTGCGGCTCTCCCCTGAGGTGCGCCGCGTGCCCGTGCGCGAGGCGATCGAGCCGATCCCCCTCGATGCGGTGCGGCATTTCCTGCGCGATCATCGGGTCGTCGACGACCCCGAAGCCTTGAACGAACTGGCCTACGTGGTGGCCGGCAACGACCGGCGCATCATCAGCGGCGCGGGCGATCGGATCTATGCTCGCGGCGAGCTGCAGCGCGGGTTGCGCTACGGCATCTATCGCGTGGGCGACCGCTACCAGGATGCCGCCAGCGGCGAACTGCTGGGCCTGGAGCTGGTCAGCATCGGCCGGGCGCGGGCCGAGCGCAGTGAAGACGACATTGCGATCATGCAGGTCGTCTCCGCCAGCCAGGAGGTGCGCAACGACGACATCGTGCTGCCGCTGGAAGAGCGTGAGCTGGTCAGCGAGTTCGTGCCGCGTGCTCCCGACCACGACGTGCAAGGCACCATTCTGGCGGTGCCCGGTGGCGTGCGCTTCATCGGTCGGCTGCAGGTAGTGACGCTGGACCGAGGGCGCCGCGACGGGCTTGAGATCGGGCACGTGCTGCAGGTCGAGCAGCAGGGCGAGCGCGTCATCGACCCGCGCACTGGCGAGTCGCTGCGCCTGCCCGGCACCGACGCCGGCCTGATCATGATCTTCCGGCCCTACGAGAAGGTGAGCTACGGCCTGGTGCTGCAGGCGACACGTACCCTGGAAGTCGGCGATCACGTGCACAACCCCCGGCGCGGGGTGGGGGTGGCGCAGCGGTGAAAGCTGGAGAGCGCGTGCTTGGCCAACAGGAGTGGCTGATACTGACGAAGCTGCCGGGCGTGGGGTCGGCGCGGCTGGCCGAGATCGCCACGGCCGCCCCCGACTGGCCCGCCGGCTGGCTGGCCCGGCTGCCGCATCAGGCGGCCACCATGCTGCGGCTCTGGCTCGACCACCCGGGGCGCAGCCCGCTGACCGAGGCGCTGGAGGCCGATCTGGCCTGGCTTGCGGCCGCACCCGGGCGGCATCTGCTGCATCCGGGGCACCCGGCCTGGCCGGCGCTTCTGGAGCAGATCGGCGACCCGCCGCCGTTGCTCTGGGGAGTCGGCGATCTGGCCGCACTGGAGCCCCCCGGACTTGCCATCGTCGGTACTCGCCGGCCTACCCGAGACGGGCTCACCAATGCCGCACTCTTCGGGCGCGAGCTGGCCAGCCGCGACTGGTGTGTGGTCAGCGGGCTGGCGCTGGGCATCGACGGGGCGGCCCAGCAGGCCGCCATCGAAGCCGGCGGACGCAGCGTGGCGGTGCTAGGTTGCGGTGTCGATGTCATCTATCCGCCGCGTCATGGACGGCTCTATCATCAGCTGCTCGAACACGGCGGACTGGTGCTCTCCGAATACTCTCCCGGCACACCGGCCCGCTCCGGCTTCTTTCCCCGCCGCAACCGTATCGTCACCGGCATGTCACTGGGCGTACTGGTGGTGGAGGCCGCCGAGAAGAGCGGTTCGCTGGTCAGCGCCCGGCTGGCCATGGAGCAGAATCGAGAAGTCTTCGCGCTGCCTGGCTCGATCAACAATCCCCAGGCCCGCGGCTGCCTGCAGCTGATTCGTCAAGGCGCGGTGCTGGTACGTCATATCGACGACATCCTCGAGGAGCTCAGCCACTGGGCGGCCGTGGTGGCTCCCGTGGTTGCATCACGCGCGTCTGGCATCGAGACGGGCAGCGTGGCCGATCCGCTGTTGCGCTGGCTGAGCGACTCGCCGTCTCCCCTCGACGCCCTGGTGAACCTGACCGGCCTGAGCGTGCCCGATTGTCAGCGCCGTCTGCTGGAGCTCGAGCTCGAAGGCCGTGCCGCCCAGGCCCCGGGCGGCTGGGTGCGCCTGCCGGAGACCGCCTGAGCGTGCTAGCATATCGACCGTCTTGATCGCTGCGGTCACCTGGCTGCGGCGGTTGCATTGCCCGCAGGAGACCCCATGATCGTGGCCGATACCCTGGATGCCGCCGTTGCCGCGCTGCGTGATGGCGGCGTGATTGCCTACCCCACCGAAGGTGTGTGGGGGCTGGGCTGTGACCCCGACAACGACGAGGCCGTGGCGCACCTGCTGCGGCTCAAGGAGCGCGACCCGGCCAAGGGGCTGATTCTTATCGCCGCTTCCATCGCGCAGTTCGCCCCCTGGCTCGAAGGGCTGCCGCCGGAGCTGCATGCGCCACTAGTCGCCAGTTGGCCGGGGCCCAATACCTGGCTGGTGCCGCACAACGGCCGTACCCATGCGCTGGTGCGCGGTGCCCATGAGTGCGTGGCGCTGCGCGTCAGCGATCATCAGGGCGTCGTCGCGCTGTGTCAGGCCTTCGGCGGGCCGATCGTCTCGACCTCGGCCAACAAGGCCAGCGAACCCTCGGCCATGAGTGCCGCCGAGGTGCGCGAGATCTTCGGCGACGAGCTGGATGCCATCGTCGAAGGCGAGCTGGGTGGGCTCGACCGGCCCAGCACCATTCGCGATCTGCGCAGCGGTCGGGTGCTGCGGGCCTAGGCATAGACCAGTCAGCGACGAGGAGAGACAAGGTGCGAGCCAATCTCGAACCGGTGAAGAACTACCTGCTCGACCTGCAGGACCGGCTGTGCGACGGGCTGGCCGCCGAGGACGGTGGCGCCGGCTTCCGCGAGGAGAGCTGGCAGCGCGAAGCCGGTGGTGGTGGGCGTTCCCGGGTGATGGAGAGCGGTCGCGTGTTCGAGAAGGGCGGGGTCAATTTCTCCCACGTTTACGGCGACCGGCTGCCGCCCTCGGCCACCGCGGCCAGGCCTCAGCTTGCCGGTCGCGGCTTCCATGCGGTGGGCGTCTCCTGGGTGCTGCACCCCGAGAACCCCCACGTGCCGACCAGTCACGGCAACGTGCGCTTCTTCATTGCCGAGAAGGAGGGCGAGGCGCCGGTGTGGTGGTTCGGCGGCGGCTTCGATCTCACCCCCTACTATCCGGTGCACGAGGATGTGGTGCACTGGCACCGGGTGGCCCGCGACGCCTGCGCCCCCTTCGGCGCCGAGATCTACCCGCGCTTCAAGGCCTGGTGCGACGAGTACTTCTATCTAAAGCACCGCGAGGAGACCCGCGGCGTGGGCGGGCTGTTCTTCGACGACTTCAACGAGTGGGACTTCGACGACTGCTTCGCCTTCCAGCGCGCGGTGGGGGATGCCTTCCTCGACGCCTACCTGCCCATCGTCCGGCGCCGGCGCGACACCCCCTGGAGCCAGCGCGAACGCGAGTTCCAGCTCTACCGTCGCGGCCGCTACGTGGAGTTCAACCTGGTGTGGGACCGCGGCACCCTGTTCGGGCTGCAGAGCGGTGGGCGTACCGAATCGATCCTGATGTCGATGCCACCGCTGGCGCGCTGGGAGTATGGCTGGACGCCCGAGCCGGGCAGCGCCGAAGAGGTGTTGTATCGGGATTATCTACGTCCCCGCGACTGGCTGAGTGAAAGCGCTGACTAAGCATCTGCGCGACCGAATCGCTGCGTTACGCGGTGCTCGCAATCCTCACCTATAACCCATAGGCTCCGGTTGCTGCGCTCCGGGCGCCTTGCGCTTCATGTCGCTCGATAGCTATTCAGACGCTTCCCCATGTATGAGGAATTTCTTCATGACTGACCGCTACTGCGTCTTCGGTAACCCCATCTCGCATTCGAAGTCGCCACAGATCCATGCCGCCTTTGCCGCGCAGACTGGCGAGGATATCGACTACACCGCCATCGAGGCGCCGCTGAACGACTTCGCCGGCGCCTGGCAGCGCTTCGTGGCCCAGGGCGGACGCGGCGCCAACGTCACCGTGCCGTTCAAGGAAGAGGCCTTTCGGCTCTGCGATACCCTGAGCCGTCGCGCTCAGCGGGCCGGGGCGGTCAATACGCTGGTGCTGGGCAAGAACGGCCTCACTTATGGGGACACCACTGACGGCATCGGCCTGGTGCGCGACCTTCAGCACCATGGCGTGGCGCTGGAAGGGGCCCGCATCCTGGTGCTCGGCGCGGGTGGTGCGGTGCGTGGGGTGCTGGAGCCGCTGCTGGCGATGCGACCGGCACGTGTGCTGGTGGCCAATCGCACGGCGGCCAAGGCCGCGGCGCTGGCGGCGGATTTCGCCGATCTGGGCGAGATCCATGGCGGCGGTTTCGACGCGGTCGTGGGGCCGTTTGACCTGGTGGTCAACGGTACCAGTGCCAGTCTTTCCGGCGAGCTGCCGCCGTTGCCCGATGCGCTTTTTGCTCCTGGAGCCAGCGCCTACGACATGATGTATGGCGCCGAGCTCACCGTCTTCCTGCGCTGGGCCGAGACCCGTGGGGCGCGGGGTATCGACGGGCTGGGCATGCTGGTGGAGCAGGCCGCGGAGTCGTTTTTCCTGTGGCGTAACAAGCGTCCGGAGACGGGGCCGGTGCGTGAAATGCTCAGGCAGTGGCTGCAGGACAAGCGTTGAAGCACAGGGTTGACACCTTCAACGCTGCTCCCTAGGTTGGATTGGAGATATTCGTGCCGGACCGCGTTTTCGGCGCGAATAACAACTACAATCCGAGGAAAAATTAGTGAATAACAAGATCAGGGCCGGAGTGCCCGGCAAGCTAATTACCGCAGCGGTGAGTCTGGGATTGATGACGCTGACAGGCCAGGTCCTGGCTCAGGAGCGTGTCGCTTCCATCGATCTGATGACCACCACCGAGTCCTACGATCCCATCCGCTACGAAGCCGCTTTCATCATCGCCGAGCGCTGGCGCGAACTGGGCTTCGAGGTCAACGTCCAGCCCACCGAGTTCAGCACCGCGCTGGAACGCTTCTACGATCAGCAGGACTTCGACGCGACCATTCTCGGTTGGAGTGGGCGCACCGACCGTCTCGATCCGCAGTTCTTCCTCAGCACTCTCGATTCACGCCAGTCCAACCTCGGCGGCAACAACCCGGGAGGCTACGAGAACCCGGAGTTCGATGCGCTCTTCGACCAGCAGTCCCAGGCCTTCGATCTGGACGAGCGCCAGCGCATCGTTCAGGAGATGCAGGAGTTCTACAAGCCCGACGCGCCGTTGGTGGTGCTGTTCCATCGCGACGAGGTAGTGGCCTTCAATCACGACGCCTTCGAAGGCATCAATCCCATGGCCGGCGAGGGGCTCTACAGCGAGTGGGGACCGATGGAGGCGCGCCCGGTGGGCGATCGCGCCACCCTGCGCATCGGCGGCCCGCAGGAGCCGGACAACCTCAATCCGCTGGCGTCCACCTCGGTATGGGGCTGGAAGTGGATGCGCCTCTACTACGACCGCCTGGTACGTCTCTCCGCCGACGTGGAGCCGCTACCCTGGGCCGCCGAGTCGGTGGCTCAGGTCGACGACAACACCGTGGCCGTCACCCTGCGCCAGGGCATGACCTTCCATGACGGCGAGCCGGTCACTGCCGATGACGTCGCCTTCACCTGGAACTACTATCTCGACCAGGACTACAGCTACTTCAACTCCTACCTGGCCGCGCTGGAGCGGGCCGAGCAGGTCGACGAATACACCGTGCACTTTCACCTGAGTGAGCCTTCGGCCTCCTTCGCCAGCATCTCGCTGTCGCAGATCCCGATCCTGCCCAAGCATCTGTGGGAGGAAATCGAAGACGCTTCCACGCTGTCGCCCTCGCAGATTCCCACCGTCGGCTCCGGGCCCTTCGTGCACGAGCGCTTCGACCGCGGTGAATTCATGGCGCTGAGCAAGTTCGAGGATCACTTCCACGCCGACGAGATCGCCGTGGACGGCGTCGAGTTCATCATCTATGCCGACATGGAGGGCGTCTATACCGGTCTGCAGACCGGTCAGATCGACGTCACCGCCTGGCGCATGGAGCCCGGCCAGATCGGCCTGGCCGAGAGCGAGGATCACCTCACCGTGGTCAACGTGCCCGACTTCGGCTACTTCCACATGACCTACAACCTGCGTCGCGAGCCGTTCGACGACCGTGCCGTGCGCCGTGCCCTGACCATGGCCACCGACCGCGATCGCATGGTCAACGTGCTGCTCGACGGTCGTGGCGAGGTGGGCTCCAGCGTGATCGCGCCGGTCAACACCTTCTGGCACGACCCCTTCGTCGAGCGTTTCGACTTCGATATGGAGGCTGCCCGGGCCGAGCTCGAGGAAGCCGGCTACTCCTGGGACGACGAAGGCCGCCTGGTCAGGTAAGCCTTTTCCGAGCCGCGTAGGTTTCCCTCTCACCGCTCACAAGGCGGTGAGAGGGAGTGCCAGTCGTCAAGAGCGAGTCTTCCATGTCGTCACGCAGAAGCTACCTGATACGCCGTGTGCTGCACGGCCTGATGGCGCTGTTCATCATCGCCACCATGCTGTTCTTCCTGTTCCGCCTGGGGCTGCCCGACCCCACCGCCGCTCTGATCACAGAGGGCCTGAGCCCCGAGGAGCGTGAGCGCATTCGCGCCAGCTTCGGTCTCGACCGGCCGATCTGGGAGCAGTACTTCATCTACCTGGCCAACATCCTGCAAGGCGATTTCGGCTACTCCTTCCACTACCGCGCACCAGTGGCCGACATCATCTGGGAACGGCTCGGCAACACCATGGTGCTGATGCTGCCGGCGATCCTGCTGGCCTACGCCGTGGGCGTGCCGCTGGGGGCCTGGCTCTCCTGGCGTCGCGGCAGCCGTACCGACACCACCGGCATCTTCGTCGGTCTGATGTTCCGTTCGGCGCCGATGTTCTGGACCGGCATGATCGCCATTCTGGTATTCGGCATCGCCCTGGGCTGGCTGCCCACCAGCGGCATGCGTACCTTGCCCTACGAGGCCACGGGCTTCTTCGACAAGATATTCACCCTCGACTTCCTGCACCACCTGATCCTGCCGGCGCTGGTGGTCGCACTCTATTACCTGGGCTCGCCGCTGCTGATCATGCGCAACACCATGCTCGAGGTGTACGGCGAGGACTTCATCGAGATGGCCCGCGCCAAGGGGCTGCCGGAGCGTCGCATCCTCTACGCCCACGCTGCGCGCAACGCACTTCTGCCGGTGGTGACCCAACTGGCGGTGACCGTGGGCCTGGCCGCCGGCGGACAGGTGGTGGTGGAGGTGGTGTTCTCCTGGCCGGGGCTGGGGCGCGAGATACTCAATTCGGTGCGCACCTCGGACTTCCCCCTGGCTCAGGCCAGCTTCCTGGTGATGGCCGCCTTCGTGGTCACGCTCAACCTGCTGGTGGACATTCTCTACACCTTGCTTGACCCGAGGGTGAGCTTCAAATGATCGGATCCCGCATACTCAAGAGCGCGCAGGAACCGCTGCGCGCGATGATCGGCGATCGCCTCTCCCTGGTGGGCGTCGTGGTGCTGTTGTCGATCATCTGCATGGCGCTGTTCGCGCCGTTCCTCTCCACACATGAACCGCTGGCGATAAACGAGCGCGAAGAGGGCTCGCTGCTGGGGCGCAGTGTCGACGGCGAGCGCACGCGCTGGGTGCAGCTGCCCGCGCTCGGCGAGCGCACCCTCAACGCGGCGGACTATCGCGACGGCGTGGGGCTGGCCGTAGGGCGCGACGGCGCCACCTGGCGCTATCGCGATGGCGAATGGGCCGAACTCGAGACGCCATTGGCCGCTACGCTGATCGACGTCGCCATCGGCCCCGACGGTGCCGCGCTGGCGGTGGGCGTGGGTGGCAACATCGCCCTGCTCGACGATGCCGCCGCGGGCAGCGAGTGGCTGGCTATCGAGGCACCGGTGTCAGTGGCCTTGACCGGTGTGGCCTGGCTCGACGATAGCACGGCGCTGCTGGTGGGCGTCGACGAGACGATCCTGCGCCTGAATGTTGCCAGCGGCGAGTTCGAGGCGCTGGAAAGCCCGCTGGGACGCGGCATGAGACTCAACTCGGTGGCGCTGGATGCGGACGGCAGCGCCTGGATGGTGGGCGAACGCGGCCTGACCCTGCGTCTCGACCCGGACGACGACAGCCTGTCGCTTGAACGTCTGCCCACCAACCGCGACCTCAACCACATCCACCTGGCCGAGAGCGGCCACGGCCTGATCGTCGGCGAACGCGGCACGCTGCTGGCGCGCAGCGCCGTGGGCGAGCGCTGGCAGAGCCAGGACTCGCCGGACTCCCGCGCCATGCGCGCCGGCTGGGTCACCGACGAGGGCCAAGCCTTCGCCGTGGGCCGCAGCGGTATCGTGTTCGAGCGCGAGGCGGACGAGTGGCAACTGGTGCCCAGCGAGGAGGAGCGTCACCTGCGGACCTTGATGGTCACCGGGGAAGGCTACTTCGCCTTGGGCTCGGACCGCTTCGTCAATCGCCTGGCACCGCCTTCCAGCGAGCACTGGTTCGGCACCGATCACCTCGGTCGTGACCTCTACAGCCAGAACGTGCACGGCTCGCGCATCGCTCTGCTGGTGGGCTTCATCGGTGCCGCCCTGGTGGTGCTGATCGGTGCCAACGTGGGGCTAATCGCCGGCTACTTCCGCGGCCGCACCGAGACCGTGCTGATGCGTACCGTCGACGTGATGTACGGCATCCCCTTCGAGCCCTTCGCGCTGATCCTGGTGCTGCTGTTCGAGCCGAGCCTGCTGATCGTCATCCTTGCCGTGTCGCTGCTCACCTGGCGTACCGTGGCGCGGCTGATTCGCTCCCAGGTGCTCAGCCTGCGCGAGCGGCCCTTCGTCAAGGCGGCACGGGTGGCCGGTGCCTCGGACCTGCGCATCATGTATCTGCACATCTTCCCCAACGTGATGCCGCTGGTGTTCCTCGAGCTTGCCATCATCGTCGGGGTGTCGATCATCGCCGAGGCCACGCTCTCCTTCCTCGGCCTGGGGCCGCCCCAGTCGATCTCCTGGGGTGGCATTCTGCACAACGCGCGGCTCTCCGGCGCCTGGCGCGACGCCTGGTGGTGGAACCTGCCGCCGGGGCTGTTCATCATGATCACGGTACTCTCCGTGTTCTTCATCTCCCGCTCGCTGGAGCTGGTCGCCAACCCACGTCTGAGGGCACGCCGATGACCGATCAACGACTGCTGAAGGTCGAGGACCTGGCCATTCACTACCGCACCGGTGCGGGCCCGGTTCAGGCCGTCGACGGTATCCACTTCGACCTGCGTCCCGGCGAGGCGCTGGGGCTGGTGGGCGAATCTGGCTGCGGAAAGACCACCGCGGCCAAGGCGATGCTGCGGCTGCTGCCGCCCAACGGCGAGGTGCCGCGCGGGCGCATCGACTTCGACGGGCGTAACCTGGTGGGGCTCGACGGCGAGAGCATGCGCAAGGTGCGCTGGAAGGAGATCGCCTGGATCTCACAGTCGGCAATGAACGCGCTGGACCCGGTCTACACCGTGGGCGGCCAGATCCTCGAGGCGATGAGCGCCCATATCAAGATCGACCGCAAAGCCGCCTGGTCCCACGCCGAGGAGCTGTTTCGTGCGGTAGGCATCGACCCGGGCCGGCTCTCCGCCTATCCCCACGAGATGAGCGGCGGCATGAAGCAGCGCGCGGTGATCGCCATGGCCCTGGCGCTGGACCCGAAGCTGATCATCGCCGACGAGCCGACCACTGCACTCGACGTGGTGACCCAGGCGCAGATCCTGGCGCGGCTCTCCAAGCTGCGCCGTGAACGCGGCATGGGGCTGCTGTTCATCACCCATGACATCTCCGTGGTGGTGCAGACCTGCGACCGGGTGGCGGTGATGTATGGCGGCCACATCATGGAGACCGGGCCGGTGCGGGAGGTGTTCGGCACGCCCTTCCATCCCTACACCATGGGCCTGACCAACGCCTTCCCGACCCTCGAGGGCGCTCAGCGCGAGCTGATCTCGATTCCCGGCAGCCCGCCGGACCTGCTCAATCCGCCAGCGGGCTGTCGTTTCGCCGAGCGTTGCCCCTTCGCCACCGAGCGCTGCGTGCGCGAAACGCCACCGCTGCATTCGGTGGGCGAGGAGCGCCAGGCGGCCTGCCACTATCCGGACCAGGCCGAAGCCTTCCGCATGAAGGCGGCGCTCAACGAGACCTGGGCGATAGTGGGGGAGCGCTTGAACGAGCCGGTACAGGGCGCCGGCTCCATCGAGCACCAAGATGCCGATTCACCGCTGCTGCTGGAAGTAGAGGAGCTCAAGAAGCACTTCCCGGTGGAGCAGGGCTTCCTCGACGGCCTGCGCGGGCGTAACAAGGACCGCAAGGTGCATGCCGTCGACGGCATCTCCTTCGACCTGCGCGAGGGCGAGATCCTGGGCCTGGCCGGTGAGTCGGGCTCGGGCAAGACCACCACCGGCGAGATGCTGGTGCGCCTGCTCGACGTCACCGAGGGGGAGATTCGCTTCGAGGGCGCCGATATCGCCCAGCTCACCGGCCGCGAACTGAAGACGTTCCGGCGCCGGGCGCAGATGATCTTCCAGGACCCCTACCAGACCCTCAATCCGCGCTTCACCATCTTCGACATCGTCGCCGAACCGCTGATCATCCATCGCCTGGCCGAGGGTGAGGCGCTGCGCCAGAAGGTGGTGGAGGCGCTGGAGCGGGCCGGGCTCAAGCCGGCCGAGGTGTATGCCGAGCGCTTTCCCCACGAGCTCTCCGGCGGCCAGCGCCAACGGGTCGCCATCGCCCGGGCCATCGTGCTCGAGCCGCGCTTCATCGTCGCCGACGAGCCGGTCTCCATGCTCGACGTCTCGATCCGCGCCGGCGTGCTCAATCTGATGCATCGCTTTCGCAACGAGCTGGGCATCTCCTTCGTCTACGTCAGCCATGACCTGCCGACCATCCGTTACGTGGCGGATCGCACGGCGATCATGTACCTGGGCGAGATCGTCGAGGTGGGGCCTACCGAGCAGGTGGTGCGCGAGCGCAAGCACCCCTATACCCAGCTATTGCTGGAGGCGAGTCCCGAGCCGGACCCCAGCGTGGTCAAGCCGCCCTTGGAGAGTGCCGGAGAGATCCCCAGCGCGGTGGAGCCGCCCAACGGCTGCCACTTCCACACCCGCTGCCCCAGGGCCATGGCCCACTGCGGCTGGGAGGGGCGCGACGTCATGACCGCCCTGAGCGAGTGGCGCATCGCCGGGCGCGAAATCGAGCATCTGGGTAGCGCCGAGGTGGCAGGGCTAGACGTGCACCTGCAAGTGCGTGGGGGGAGTGTCGAGGCCGCGGAGCGCGAGCTGATCGAGGTGATGCGGGCCAAGCATCCGGCGCTGGCCGAAGCCGGTCGCATCGAGCGTGGCGGAGAGGGAGCCCTTAGCGTGCGCTTCCAGGCGCAGGCTTCGCCTCAGCGACGGCAGGTCGCCGATCAGCATTCGGTGGCGTGCTATCTCTATGAGTAGAGACTCGGCAGGTGAGTACCGCGCAGGGCCATGCCCTGCGCGGTCGTGAGTCAGCGTCGCTTGACGTAGAGCCCCGCCATGCACAGCACCACGCCGGCCACCGACAGCAGCATGCCGCCGTTGACCAGCCAGGGCTGACGTTCCACCCAGGGCACGAAGGGCTGCGGGGTGGAGCGGCACACGCCATCGAGGTAGTCCCAGTAGCCGCCCTGGATCAGGGTGCATTCACGCACGCTGCTGAGTTCCCAGAAGTAGAGGCCCATCAACACGAGGATGGGCAGGGTCAACAGCAGCAGTCCTAGTCTCAGCATTCGTTTTCCAGTCGTCTACCAGTCTTGTCGAGCGCAGCAATGCATCGGTGTTGCCCTAGGGGCGCTGGCAGTTGGGCTGCCTTCCCGCCTGGCGCGCCTGTTCATAGCGGGCGATGGCGCCTTCCATCTCCTGCTGCAGCACCTGAGTGCGCTGGCCGTGGCTGGGGTGAGTGGACATCCAGGCCGGCGGACGGGCGCCGCCCTCGGCGCCCATGTTGTCCCACAGGTCGAGGCTGGCACGCGGGTCGAAGCCGGCGTCCGCCATCAGCTGTACGCCGATGATGTCGGCTTCGGTTTCATGGCGCCGCGAAAAGGGCAGCATGATGCCATACTGGGCGCCGAGGCCCAGGGCGCCCATCAGCTGCTCGCCGCCAGGACCCTGCATACCTGCTGCGGATCCCAGTACCGACAGCGCCAGCTGGGTGGAGGTCTGGGTCGAGACGCGCTCGTTGGCGTGACGGGCCAGCACGTGGCCGATCTCGTGGCCCACCACGGCAGCGACCTGGTCCTGATTGCGGGCTACCCGCAGCAGGCCGGTGTTGATGCCCATGTAGCCGCCGGGCAGGGCGAAGGCGTTGGCCTGTTCCGATTCGAACACGCGAATCTGCCAGTCCTGGTCGCGTTCGCGCTCCGGCAGCACGACGATCAGCGCATTGGCGATGCACTGGGCATAGCGCTGCTCGGCCTGACCGGCGGGGGGCAGGTCCTGCTGGTACTGATCGAAGGCCTCACGGCCCATCTGGTTGAGCTGCGAATCCGACATCAGCGTGAGCTGCTGGCGGCCGGTGGGCGAGGTGGTACAGGCAGTAAGGGTCAGGGCCAGGGTGGCCACAGCAACATAACGAATCCAGCGCATGTTCGATTCCTCGTTCTTCAGATCCCTTGAGACCCTGGACGTCGGTGACGGTTCGCCACAAGATACCCCGTAACGACGCAACGTCAACCACGAAGCATGGAACTTCCAAGGAGATGCCGATGGATGCCGAGCTGAGCAGACGCCTTGGCCGCCTGCTGGATCACGTGGAGCACTGGCTGCCGCCCGCCCCGCAGGAGGTCGACTGGACGCGGGACGTGGCCGCACTGTGGCAACGCCATGTGCTGGGTGGCCGCTTGTTGCCGGTACCGCCACGAGACAGCCTCGCCCTCGACGACCTGTTGGGCATCGAGCGCCAGAAGCTGGCGCTGGTCGACAACACCCGCGCCTTTCTGCAGGGCTTGCCGGCCAACCATGCGCTGCTGTGGGGCTCGCGCGGCAGCGGCAAGTCGTCGCTGATTCGTGCGCTGCTCAACAGTCTGGCCCCGGAGGGGCTGCGTCTGGTGCAGGTCGACCGCCACGATCTGGCTGGCCTGCCCATGCTGGTCGAGCAACTGCGCCATCAGCCGCAGCGCTTCGTGGTTTATTGCGACGACCTCTCCTTCGAGGGCCACGACGACGCCTACAAGGCGCTAAAGAGCGTGCTCGACGGTGCCCTCACCGGCCCGCCCGAAAACGTGCTGCTCTACGCCACGTCGAACCGCCGTCACCTGCTGCCGGAGTCCATGGCTGACAACGAAGGCTCGAGGCTGGTGGGGGAGGAGCTTCACCACGGTGATGCGGTGGAGGAGAAGATCTCGCTCTCCGACCGCTTCGGCCTGTGGCTGGGCTTCTACCCCTTCAGCCAGGACACTTATCTGGAGGCCTGCTGCCACTGGGTCACGCACCTTGGCAGCGCCAAGGACTGGGACGCCGAGGCTCGCGCCGAGGCGATCCGCTACGCCACGCTGCGCGGTGGGCGCAGCGGCAGAGGGGCCTGGCAGTTCGCCTGTCAGTGGGTCGGGCGCCGTCGGCTGCATGAAGCAGGGCGTCGGCGGGGCGAGTGATCAGCGCTGCGGCGTCAGCTCTCCATCCTGTCCCACGGCGAAGCGCAGAGTTGGCGTAAAGAGCCCGGCGGGCAGGGTTACGCCCAGGCCGCGCAGGCTGCCCGGGGTAATGGCGAGCTCACTGCCTGCCGGCAGCTCGCCCCGGCTTGCCAGCTGCGTGGCCAGCTCCACCATCGGGGCCAGGCGACGTTGGTCGGTGGCCAGCACGTCGAATTCCACCGGCAGACGCAGGCGGGTGTCGTCACCCGAGGTCAGCGTCACGTCCTGCTGATAGTTGCCGCTGACCGGCTCGGCGCCGGGCACGTCCAGGGTCCAGCGGAACCCCGACATCTCCACTGCCGGCATGCCGACGGGCAGCGCCAGTCCCATGGCCAGGGTGGCCTGCACCGGCAGGCTGCCCGCACCGAGGCTGGAGGCGATCAGCGAGGCGATGTCGCTGGTGTCGAGGCCGGCCTGGATCGAATAGGGGCCGATGCGCACGTCTTCCACACCCAGCGAGGTCACCGCCAGGCGGAAAGCGAACAGGCCGGTCTGGGGCAGGGCCAGGCAGCCGGCAAGCAGCAGGGACAGGCTCAACGGTGCCAGCAGGCGCCAACGGCGACGCGGCAGCAAGAACGACGACACTCGACTCAGGAACATCGGTTCCTCCTGTTGGATGAACGACTCAAGCTAAGGGGTGGTAGCGGGGATGGCCAGGGTGACGCCCGATCTGGCGATCGGGCGTTTTGACAGGTATCAGCGGCGTTTGTTGCGTGCGGCCCGAGTGCGTCCCAGCTCGCGCTGCTTGGCTTTCTCCCGGTCGCTGGCACCGGCCAGCGGGTCGAAGGGGTTGTTGCCAGAGCGAAACTCGAAGCGAATCGGGGTGCCGCGAACCTTGAGCACCTTGCGGAACGTATTGGTCAGGAAGCGTTTGTAGGACTCGGGCAGCGCTTCGGTCTGGTTGCCGTGAACCACGATGATCGGCGGGTTGCTGCCACCCTGGTGGGCCATGCGCAGCTTGATCCGTCGCCCATGCACCAGCGGCGGCGGATGCTGGCTGACGGCATCCTGCAGCAGGGTGGTGAGACGGTTGGTCGACCAGTGGCTGTTGGCCGAGGCAAAGGCGCGCTCGATGGACGGGTAGAGGTCGCCCACGGCGGTGCCGTGCAACGCCGAGATGAAGTGCAGATCGGCGTAGTCGGCGAAGCCCAGCCGACGCTTGATGTCGGCGCGCATCTTCTCCTTGGCCTCGTGCTCGAGGCCGTCCCACTTGTTGACCGCCAGCACCAGGGCACGCCCGGTGGTGAGCACGTAGTCGAGCAGATGCAGATCCTGCTCCACCAGGCCCGAGCGGGCGTCGAGCACCATGATCGCGACATGGCACTCCTTGATCGCCTCCAGCGTCTTGATGATCGAGAATTTCTCGGCGATCTCGCTGACGTTCTTGCGTCGCCGCACGCCGGCGGTATCGATCAGCACGTAGGGCTTGCCGCGCCGCTCGAAGGGGATCTCGATGGCGTCGCGGGTGGTGCCGGCCTCATCGAACACCACCACACGCTCTTCGCCGAGCAGGCGGTTGACCAGGGTCGACTTGCCCACGTTGGGCCGGCCGATCACGCCGATGCGGATGCCCTTGGTGCCGGTATCTGCCGGGATGCTCAGGTCGCGCTCGGGGAAGGGCGCCAGCACTTCCTCGATCAGGCTGGTGACGTTGCGGCCGTGGGCGGCGGCGATGGGACGGGGGTCGCCCAGGCCCAGCTGCCAGAAATCGGCCATGGCCGAGTGCTCTTCCAGGCCGTCGGTCTTGTTCACCACCAGCCAGGTCTTTTTCTGGTTGACCCGCAGGTGGTTGGCAATCGCTTCGTCGGCGACATTCAGGCCGGCGCGGGCATCGACCAGGAACAGCACGATGTCGGCTTCGTCGATGGCGGCCAGCGACTGCTCGGCCATGGCCGCATCGATACCCTCCTCGTCGCCGCTGATGCCGCCGGTGTCGATCACCGTATAGGCCTTGTCGCCCAGCATGCCGTTACCGTACTTGCGGTCGCGGGTTAGCCCCGGGAAGTCGGCCACCAGGGCATCCCGGCTGCGGGTCAGGCGGTTGAACAGCGTCGACTTGCCCACATTGGGGCGGCCAACCAGAGCGATCACAGGGGTCATCGGGTAATTTCCAGGGCCTCCAGGCGGCCGTTATTGGTCAGCACGTAGAGGCGCCGGAAGTCGGTAATGGGACGCACGCTGATACCGGAGCTGTCGACCCGGGTACGCGCGGTGAAGCGACCGTTCTGAATGTCGAGCAGATGGACGTAGCCCTCGAAGTCGCCCACCACCAGGTTGCCGTCGGCAAAGGCAGGGGAGGTCAGCCAGCGGCCCTCGAGGTCGCGGTTGCGCCATACCTCCTCGCCGGTGCGGGCGTCGAAGGCCGTCACATGGCTGGCCTCGCTGACGGTGAACAGGCGGTCGCCCACCAGCACGGGAGTCTGATAGCTGGAGTGATCGCGCTCCCATAGCGTTTCGCCGCTGGTCGCGTCGAGAGCGGTCAGGCGTCCATTGTAGCTGGACACGAACAGTCGGCCGTCGGGGGTCAGCACGGGCTGGCCGCCGAGATCGACCATGCGGTCGATCTCGCTGCGTCCGCGGGGTACAGCGATACGACGCTCCCACAGCGGCTGCCCGCTGCGGTTGTCCAGCGTGGCCAGGCGGCCGCTGGCAAAGCCGACGAAGGTGACCGGGTCGATCACCGACGGGGTGCCGGTGCCGCGCAGGGTAAGGGCCGGTTCGGTAGTGTTGTACACCCAGCGCTCCTGGCCGGTACGCCGATCCAGCGCGGTGACGGTGCCGTCCACGCTCTGCACCACCAGCAGCTGCTGGTTGGGCTGGGGCGCGGCCAGTACTTCGCTGGCGACACGCGAGCGCCAGATGACCTCGCCGTCAGCCTGACTCACCGCGAGCACTTCGCCGTTGCGGGTGCCCAGATAGATCTGCCCGGCCGCCGCCGTCAGGCCGCTGGATACGCCGACCTCGAGGTCGGTCTGCCAGCGTCGCTCACCGCTGTCGGCCGCTACGGCCATGAGTCGGCCGCGTTCGTCGGCGGCATAGATCACCCCGCCGTCGAGGGTGGGCGAAATGGGGTAGACGGCGCGGCCGAGGCCTTGTCCCACGCGCTGGCGCCAGTCGCTGCGTAGCTCGGCGCGGGCCTCGAAGCGTTGCAGCTCCTTGGGGGTGTAGCGTGGTTCCGCGCGGTTGGCGCAGCCGGCGAGCAGGCCGAGGGTCAGCGTGGCGACCAAGGCGAGCGTGGTCTTGCGAGCGAGAGTCGTCTTCATAGCGTGGCCTCTTCGGCACCCAGGTCGTCGAGCTTGAGCTGGACGCCATAGATCGGCTGATTGCGTTGTTCGGCGACGGCAAGCGCTTCCTGCCAGGCCTGACGGGCCTCGTCGGTGCGTCCCAGGTTGTGCAGGGCATCGCCGCGCACGTCGGCCTGCTGGGCAGCGAGGGCTGCCGGGATGTCCCGTGCCAGCGTGTCCAGGGCGGCCTCGGCATCGCCGGCGGCCACCTGCAGTCTGGCCAGGCGCAGCCGCGCCAGGCCCTGCACGTAGTCACGGTTGCTGGATTCGATCACGCCTTCGAGCACCCCACGGGCGGCGTCGAGGTCACCCGTCTCCACGGCCAGGCGGGCGTCGATCAGGCGCGCCAGGTCAGCATACAGGGTGCGACCGTGGTTGTCGGTGATCTCGGTGACCAGGCTGCGGGCTTCGTCGATCTCGCCGCTGTCGGTCAGGTTGACCAGGTGCTGGTAACGCATGGAGGCCGATGCCGACTGGTTCTCCTGGTAGTTCTGCCAGGCGTTCCAGCCGACCACGCCGGCAATGGCGATGGCGACACCGGCGATCAGCGCCGTGCCGTTCTCCTTCCACCAGCGCTTGATGGCTTCCAGCTGCTCTTCTTCGGTTCTCAGCTCCGCCACGGGCGGTCTCCTTTCACTGCAATATGCGGTTCGATCAGGCGCGCTCGTCGCTCGCCGTCATGCTGGCGAGGGTGTCGATCAGAGCGCCCTGATCCAGGCTCATCTGCTCGCGCTCCTCGCGCAGGAATTTCAGCGTGGCGCGGCCTGCATCCAGTTCGTCTTCACCCAGCAGCAGGGCCAGGCGGGCACCGCTCCTGTCGGCCTTCTTGATCCGGCTCTTGAAGCTGCCTCCGCCGCAGTGCAGCTGCAGGCGAAGCTCGGGCAGCTCGCTTCTGATTCTTTCCGCAAGCAACATGGCCTGGGTGGTGGCGACATCATCCATGGGCAGCACGTAGAGGTCCAGTTCGCCGAGGGCGGAGTCGGGCACCAGCTCCAGGGTCTCGAGCAGCAGCACCAGCCGTTCGATACCCATGGCGAAGCCTACCGCGGGGGTCGGCTTGCCGCCGAGCTGCTCGACCAGCCCGTCGTAGCGGCCGCCGGCACACACGGTGCCCTGGCTGCCGAGCGCGGTGGTGGTCCACTCGAACACGGTGCGGCCATAGTAGTCGAGGCCGCGTACCAGGCGTGGATTGATCACGTAGGCGATGCCGGCAGCCTGGAGCAGGGCAGTGAGGCCCTCGAAGTGCTCCCGCGAGGCGTCGTCGAGATGATCCATCAGCTTGGGCGCATCGGCCAGCATCGGCGCCATGTCCGGGTTCTTGGAGTCGAGGATGCGCAGCGGGTTGCTGGTCAGGCGGCGCAGGGAATCCTCGTCGAGCTGGTCGCGGTGCTGCTCGAAATAGGCCACCAGCTTGTCGCGATAGGCGGCGCGCGCCTCGCTGGAGCCCAGTGAGTTGAGCTCCAGGGTGACGTGATCGATGAGGCCCAGCTCCCGCCACAGGCGGGCGGAGAGCAGGATCACCTCGGCATCGATGTCCGGCCCTTCCAGGCCGAAGGCTTCCACGCCGACCTGATGGAACTGGCGATAGCGGCCCTTCTGCGGGCGCTCGTGACGGAACATCGGGCCCTGGTACCACAGCCGCTGGGTCTGGTTGTGCAGCAGACCGTGCTCCATGGCGGCGCGCACGCAGCTGGCCGTGCCTTCGGGACGCAGGGTCAGGCTGTCGCCGTTACGATCTTCGAAGGTGTACATCTCCTTCTCGACGATATCGGTGTCCTCGCCGATGGAGCGGGCGAACAGTGCTGTCTGCTCGACGATGGGAGTGCGGATCTCGGCGTAGCCGTAGCGCTGCGTCAGCGCCTGTACCTTGCCTTCGAAGTACTGCCACAGGGCGGACCGGTCCGGCAATAGGTCGTTCATGCCGCGGATGGCCTGGATCTTCTTCTTGCTGCTGTCGGACTTGCTCAACGATGGCTCCTTGATGGTCAACGGCGGATCAGGCCCCGCGGGCGATCAGATCCTTTTCGGCCTGTTCCTTCTCGCGCACCTTCTCGCGAATCAGGCGCTCCAGGTCGTCGACCAGATGGTCGTTGGTCAGTTTGGTGGCGGGCTTGCCGTCGATGTAGATCAGATTGTTGGGCGTGCCGCCGGTCAGCCCGATGTCGCTCTCCTTGGCTTCGCCGGGGCCGTTCACCACACAGCCGATCACCGAGACGTCGAGCGGCGTCATGATGTCTTCCAGGCGCTCTTCGAGGGCGTTCATGGTGCCGATGACATCGAAGTTCTGGCGCGAGCAGCTGGGGCAGGCGATGAAGTTGATGCCCTTGCTGCGCAGGCGCAGGCTCTTGAGCATGTCGTAACCGACCTTGATCTCCTCCACCGGGTCGGCGGCCAGGGAGACGCGAATGGTATCGCCGATGCCGTCCATCAGCAGCATGCCGAGGCCGATCGACGACTTGACCGTGCCCGAGCGCAGGCCGCCGGCCTCGGTGATGCCCAGGTGCAGCGGCTGTTCGATCAGCTTGGCCAGTTGGCGATAGGCGGCCACGGCCATGAACACGTCGCTGGCCTTGACGCTGACCTTGTACTCCTGGAAGTCGAGGCGGTCGAGGTGGTCGATGTGGCGCATGGCCGATTCCACCAGCGCCTCCGGCGTGGGCTCGCCGTACTTGCGCTGCAGCTCCTTCTCCAGCGAGCCGGCGTTGACCCCGATGCGAATCGGGATGCCGTTGTCGCGGGCGGCGGCCACCACGGCACGCACGCGCTCTTCCTTGCCGATGTTGCCGGGATTGATGCGCAGGCAGTCGACGCCAAGCTCGGCCACGCGCAGGGCGATCTTGTAGTCGAAGTGGATGTCGGCGACCAGCGGCACGTTGACTTGTTGCTTGATGCGGCCGAAGGCTTCGGCCGCGTCCATGCACGGTACCGAGACGCGTACGATATCGGCGCCGGCATCCTCGAGGCGTTGAATCTGGGCCACGGTGGCGGCCACGTCCAGGGTGTCGGTGTTGGTCATGCTCTGCACCGAGATGGGGGCGTCGCCCCCGACCGGCACCTTGCCGACATGGATCTGGCGCGACTTGCGACGCACGATGGGCGATGGGGAATGCATGTCACTCTCCCAAGGTGAAACGGGCGACGTTGTTGGCGCCGGCGCGAGCGCGCAGGTCGATGCGCTCGCCGGCCCAGCTCAGTTCGACGCCGGTGGCATTGCCGATGGTCAGGCGGAACGGTGGCTCTCCTTCGACGGTCGCGGTGGTGCCGGGTTCCTGAAGGCCGACGAAAACACGGCTGTTGGTGGCGTCGAAGATCTCGGTCCAGGACTGCTCGTTGAAGGTCAGCTGCAGCACGGTGCGGTCGGCAGGCGCCGCCACGTCGGTCGCTTCGGGCTCCTCCTCGACGACGATATCCTGGGCGGTAGCCTCCTCGACGATGGCCTCTTCCTCGTCGGCCGTCGCTTCGCCGGTCTGGGCCAGCAGGGCCTGGGCGCCGCTGGGGTCGACTTCGCCGAAGGGTCGTGCGACCTCTTCGTTCATCGGGTCGACGCCTTCGAGCGGCACCGGCGGCAGCGCTTCCTCGACCTCGGGGCGCGGCTCTTCCTCGATGGTGGTGGTGCCGTCGAGGGTCTCGACCGATACCGGTTCGCCATCGTCGACGGCGGGCGGTTGGTTGCCGTCGCGGCTCTGCCACCACACCAGGGTCAGACCGATCAGACCGGCAATCACCAACAGCGTAACGAGCTTGAACAGCCAGGCGCCGATGCGCGATGGCGGCTTGGTGACCTGTACTGGGGTGACCCGCTGCTCGCTCTCCTGGGAGCCGAAGCGGTCCGTATAGGCCTGCAGCACGGGGCGGTCGTCGATGCCCAGCAAGCGGGCATAGGCGCGCAAATAGCCGCGGCGATAGGCGGCCACCGGCACCTGCTCGTAGTTGTCCTCTTCCATGCCGCTCACCACGGCAGGGCGAAGGTTGAGTGCCGTGGCGACCTCTTCCCGCGACAGGCCTTGCGTTTCGCGCTCTCGGCGCAGCATCTCCCCGGGAGAGGCCTGGGTTCCGAGGCCGACGGCATCGATATCTTGGTTATCGCTCATGGCTGAGCATCCTTCGTCTTGGAATCGTTGATCAATGTGCGTCACGCTGGTTGTCAGAGCCGGGGGTGACGGTCATGTCCGGTGCATTGGCGGCGATCTGCCGGGCCAGCGCCTGGGCCTCCGGCGTCATGCCGGCAAGCCCCACGAAAATCTCCAGCTGTTGCCTGGCGCGGTCGGGGTTGCCCTGATCCAGCTCCAGTTCAGCCAGGGTGAAGTAACTCCAGGGATTGCGCGGTTCGAGGCTGCGGGCGCGCTCCAGGCTGTGGCGTGCCTGGTCGATTTCGCCCAGCTCCCACTGGCACTGGCCCAGGTTGGTGAACAACTGGGCTCGGTTGGCATAGCGGGTATCCCGCGAAGCCGCCTCGAGCTGCTCGCAGGCGCGCCGCACCTGACCCTGTTCATAAAGAAAGACAGCATAGTTGTTGCGGGCGCGGCTGTTGCTCGGTGCCGCGGCGATGGCCCGCTGGAACGTTTCGTCGGCTTGCGCCCGCTCGCCCTGGCGCTGATAGACGATGGCCATGGCCTGCAGTGCCTCGGGGTCGTTGGGCGAGCGTTCCAATGCGCGGTTGAGCGCGGACATGGCGCGCGGCAGGTTGTCGCGCTCGAGATAGGCCATGCCCAGCTGTGTGAAAGCCGCTGTCGGATCCGCTTCGGTCTGCTGCTCGGGTTGGCTGGCGCAGCCGGTTAGCCACAACGAGACGACCGCCATCGCAACCAGCGGGAGGCATCGGCTTGGCAGGTTGGGGAAGCGCGTCATGGCATCCTCATGGTCGGGCCTGTCGGGCTGTGGGTGTTTCGCTTGCCTGGCACCCGAGCGGCGCTGGCCAGGGACGAAAAAGCCTGTTCATCAAAGCGCCGTGACGAGTTGAAGTCAAGGCGGCCCATTGCTTCAATCGGCGTCGATCTGGATCGAGCGGATGTAGCGCTCATGACGCCGGGTGCGATCCTTGACGCGTCCCACCAGCTGTCCACAGGCGGCATCGATGTCGTCGCCGCGGGTGGTGCGGATCGGTGCCGTGTAGCCCAGCTCGTAGAGCCACTGCTGGAAGCGCATCACCTGATTTCGCGACGGTTTTTCGTAGCCCGAATGGGGAAACGGGTTGAACGGAATCAAGTTGATCTTGCACGGCAGCTCGCGCAGCAGTTCGGCCAGCTGCTGGGCGTGCTCCTGCTGGTCGTTGACGTCCTTGATCACGGTGTATTCGATGGTGACCATGCGGGTGTCGTCGCACTTGGCCAGGTAGCGGTGGCAAGCGTCGAGCAGCGTGCGAATGTTGTACTTGCGGTTGAGCGGCACCAGCTCGTTGCGCAGCTCGTCGGTGGCGGCATGCAGCGAGATGGCCAGGCTCACGTCGAGTTCGTCGCCGAGCCGGTCGAGCATCGGTACCACGCCCGAGGTCGACAGCGTCACGCGGCGCTTGGAGAGTCCGTAACCGTTGTCGTCGAGCATCAGCTTCATGGCCGGCACGACGTTGTCGTAATTCATCAGCGGCTCGCCCATGCCCATCATCACCACGTTGGTGACCGGGCGATTGGCGGTATCCTTGCGCGGCCCCACGCTGCGCTGGGCGACCCACACCTGACCGATGATCTCGGCGGCGGTGAGGTTGCGCTGGAAGCCCTGCTTGCCGGTGGAGCAGAAGCTACAGTCGAGCGAGCAGCCCACCTGGGACGACACGCACAGGGTGCGGCGCTTGCCGTTGTCGGCCGGGATCAGCACCGTTTCCACGTAGCTGCCGTCCTCCACCTCCAGCACCCACTTGCGGGTTCCGTCGCTGGAAGTACCTTCATAGACCACGCCGGGGCCGCGAATCTCGGCCACCTCGGCGAGCCGCTGACGCAGCGCCTTGGACAGATTGGTCATGGCCTCGAAGTCGTCGCAGCCGTCGTGATGAATCCACTTCATCACCTGGGCGGCGCGGAACTTCTTCTCGCCGATGGAGAGGAAGAAGGCTTCCATTTCCTCGCGAGTCAGGCCGAGCAGATTGGTACGTTGGGCGGTGGTGGCGGTCATGGCATCACGTAGATCGGGGCAGGGCGAGAGCGGGGGCGTGAGTGCCCCCGCGAATAGTGCCTGGCCTGGGTGGCTTAGCGGGGGCAGATCTCGTCGGCGCTGAAGAAGTAGGCCACTTCACGCTCGGCGGAGGCCGGTGAGTCGGAGCCGTGTACGGCATTGGCGTCGATGGTCTCGGCGAAGTCGGCGCGGATGGTGCCCGGTGCGGCTTCCTTGGGATTGGTGGCGCCCATCAGCTCGCGGTTCTTGGCGATGGCATCTTCACCTTCCAGCACCTGCACTACCACCGGACCGGAGGTCATGAAGCCCACCAGATCCTTGAAGAAGGGACGCTCCTTGTGCTCGGCGTAGAAGCCGCCGGCCTTCTCTTCGGACAGCTGCAGCATCTTGGCGGCAACGACCTTGAGACCGGCCTTCTCGAAGCGGGAGATGATGTCGCCGATGGCATTCTTGGCGACGGCGTCGGGCTTGATGATGGACAGGGTACGTTCGGTTGCCATGGTGGCCTCTTCGTTGCTGAGTGATGGAGTTGAAGATCCAATGGTGCGGCGCCACGCCGTACCCGCCCACCGGAGTGGTGTCGGTACGGCGCGGCGCCAATAGAGATCCAATGCGTTCGGTGTCGCCCGGTCATCGCCCAGGCGGCGCCATCGATGGGCGCAGAGTATACCGCTGCCGGCAGGCGTTGAACAATCGTCGACCCACCAAGGGGTCAGACGGTGAAGCTCTCACCGCACCCACACTGATCCTTCACGTTCGGGTTGTTGAAGCGGAAGAAGCGGTTGAGCCCCTCCGAGACATAGTCTACCTCGCTGCCGTCGAGCATCGGCAATGCCTCGGGGGTGACGAAGACGGTCACGCCGTGCTCCTCGAACACTGCATCGTCATTGGCCGCCTGGTCGGCGAAGTCGAGCACGTAGCTGTAGCCGGAGCAGCCGCTGGGCTTGACCGAGACCCGCAGGCCCAGGCCGTGCCCACGCTCCGCCAGTGCCCGCTGGATCTGTTCGGCGGCAGAGGAGGTGATCGAAAGATGCGCCATGTTGGTACTCCTGCAACAAAGTGGCTGAGTGGCGATCAGCGTCTCAGGCCCGGTAGGGCGTGACGCAGGGCCTCGAGCGCGGCCTCGATGTCGGCCTCGTCGGTGAAGCGGCCGAAGCTGAAACGCAGCGAGGCCAGTGCCAGCGCGCGTGGCACGCCGATGCCCTTCAATACATAGGATGGCTCGACGCTGGCGGAGTTGCATGCCGAACCGGTCGACAGCGCAATGCTGCGCAGGGCCATCAGCAGCGACTCACCGTCCACGCCCTCGAACGCCAAGTTGAGAATGTTGGGCACAGCCACGTCGATGGCGGTGTTGCAATGGATGCCGTCCAGCTCGGACAGTCCTGCGAGCAGTCGGTTCCGCAGGGCCAGGATGCGCGCCTGGTCGGCTTCGCCCTCGGCGGCGGCCAGTTGGAAGGCTTCGCCCATGCCGACGATCTGATGGGTGGCCAGGGTGCCGGAGCGCATGCCGCGCTCGTGGCCGCCGCCATGGATCAGCGGTTCGATGCGGAGATCGGGGCTGCGCCGCACGTAGAGCGCGCCGATGCCCTTGGGGCCGTAGGCCTTGTGGCCGGAGAGGGACATCAGATCGATGCCCAGCCGGCCGACATCGAGGTCGATGCGGCCCACGCCCTGAGCGGCATCGACATGAAACGTCGCGCCGCCGGCATGGGCCACTTCGGCCAGCGCTGCGAGGTCATGAATGCAGCCCAGTTCGTTGTTGACCGCCATCAGCGAGACCAGCACGGTGTCGGGGCGCATTGCCGCGCGCAGCTGCTCGGGTTGGATGCGGCCATCGTGCCCCGGCGTCAGCCAGGTGACCTCGAAGCCCTCCCGTTCCAGCGCCGCGGCGGTGTCCACCACTGCCTTGTGCTCGATGACCGATGTCACCAGATGACGGCCGCGTTCGCGATTGGCACGCATGAAGCCGATCAGCGCCAGGTTGTCGGCCTCGGTGGCGCCGCTGGTCCAGACGATCTCGCGCGGGTCGGCAGCGATCAGGTCGGCGACCTGACGGCGGGCATTCTCCACCGCCTGTTCCGCCTGCCAGCCCAGCATATGGCTGCGCGAAGCGGGGTTGGCGAAGATGCCGTCCAGGGTCAGGTGGCGCTGCATGACCTCGGCGACGCGAGGGTCGACCGGGGTGGTGGCGGCATAGTCGAGATACACGAGTGCGCTCATTGTCTGGCGGTATTCTCCGGTCTGTTCCTCTGGCCGGGTGATCAGGGCGATCAGGGCGAGGAGGTCAGGATGGTGTTGGCGTCGTGACGGGCGCTCTGGCGAGCCGCGATGCGGCGCACGTCACCGTGCTCGACCAGTTGACCGAGGTTGATGCCGTCGAGAAAGCCGCGGATCTGGCCGGAGAGTTCGCACCATAGATGGTGGGTCAGGCAGGTGTCGCCCTGCTGGCAGTCCGACAGCCCCTGGCAGCGAGTGGCGTCGACCGACTCGTCGACGGCGTCGATGACCCGTGCCACCGAGATCTGGGCGGCGGGAATCGCCAGCAGGTAGCCGCCGCCGGGGCCGCGCACGCTGTTGACCAGCCCGGCACGTCGCAGGCGCGCGAAGAGCTGCTCCAGATAGGGCAGGGAGATCTCCTGGCGCCGTGCGATATCGGCCAGCGAGATGGCGGCGCCCTTGTCTGCGTTCAGGGCCAGGTCGAGCATGGCGGTGACGGCGTAGCGTCCCTTGGTAGTCAAACGCATGGCAGGCTCTTCAGACGCATCGGATAGCGTACCTCGGCCCTTGGGTCGGGCGGGGCGAAACGGCCCGCCGCCAGCGGCGAGCAAGGATGAAAGGCCATTATGGTAAAGCCCGACTACCAAGGTCAACCATTGCCGCGGGGGGGCTCGCCGCTGCCTTGATCTCCATCATGCTCGGCTCTGGAACCGGCGGTGGGGCCGCAGCAGGCGTCGACATCGGAAAGGATGTCGGCGAAGTCCTCGTCGCGCAGCTCCGGCAGCTTGCCCTCGCGGTAGCTGGCGTCGAGCTTGCGCAGCGTGCTGCACATGCGCTCGATGCGTTCGTCCACGGCATGCATGTGGTCGAGCATGGCCTGGATCGAGCGCGCCACCGGGTCGGGCATGTCTTCGCTCACGCCGTAGGCGTCGAAGCCGAACTTACGGCGCATCGCTTCGCGGCGCTCCGGGTCGACCTCCAGCACCTCGGCGGCATCCGGATCGGCACGCTTGACGATCTTGCCGGGGATGCCCACCACCGTGGCGCCGGCCGGTACCTCCTTGGTCACCACCGCGTTGGAGCCGATCTTGGCACCGGTACCGACGCTGAAGGGGCCGAGAATCTTGGCGCCGGCACCGACGATGACGCCGTCTTCAAGGGTTGGATGACGCTTGCCCTTGTGCCAGCTGGTGCCGCCCAGAGTGACGCCCTGATAGAGGGTGACGTCGTCGCCCACCTCGGCGGTCTCGCCGATAACCACGCCCATGCCGTGGTCGATGAAGAAGCGCCGGCCGATCTTCGCGCCGGGGTGGATCTCGATGCCGGTGAGCCAGCGCGAGAAGGTCGACAGGGTGCGGGCCAGCCACTTGAGGCGCTTGTGCCACAGCCAATGGGCCAGGCGGTGAAGCAGCAGCGCATGCAGTCCCGGATAGTTGGTGAGCACTTCCAGGAAGTTGCGTGCCGCCGGATCGCGGTCAAAAACGCTGTTGATGTCCTCGCGCAGTCGTTGAAACATGCAGCGGTCCTTGGTGGCGGTGAAGCGGCCTGGCGGCGGGAATCGGTAACAGACTCATCATATGGGGGCGCGCCGGGCAGCGTTCAAGGATTTTCAGTGGCGGTGCAGGCGCCAGGCTACGCTTTGTCGTCGTTGCCTTTCTCATCCGGGGGTGACGCGGCCCCCTCGTCGGCACTCGGGCGCCCGGCGGCACACTTCTCGGTGGCCGTGAGCATACCGCGCAGGATGTTCAGCTCCATGCGCTCGGGGCGCGCGCGCAGGGTGAAGCGCCTCAGTCGAGCCATCAGCTGGCGTGGCAGTGCCGGGTCGTGAAAGCCGATGGCGATCAGGGTACGCTCCAAGTGAGCGAAGTAGTGCTCCAGTTCCTGGTGGCTGGCCAGCGGCTGGTGCGGCTCCTCTTCCTGCTCCGCCTCGGCTCCAGCGGCGGCGAGCCAGGCCAGGCGGCACTCGTAGGCCAGCACCTGCACGGCGGCAGCCAGGTTGAGCGAGCTGAAGTCCGGGTTGGTGGGGATGTGTACGTGGGCATGGCAGCGCTGCAGCTCGGCGTTGGAGAGCCCGCTGTCCTCGCGGCCGAAGACCAGCGCCACCCGCGACTCGGGGCCGGCGAGTTCGGTCGGCAGCCGCTCGCCCAGCGCGCGCGGGGTGATCATCGGCCACGGCAGGGTGCGCGAGCGGGCGCTGGCGCCCACCGCCAGGGTGCAGTCGGCGACGGCTTCCTCCAGGGTCTCGACCACCCTGGCAGCATGCACGATATGGTCGGCTCCCGAGGCGCGCGAGATGCTCTCGCTGGTCAGCGGCTCGCAGCGCGGTGAGACAAGGGCCAGGTCGCCAAGCCCCATGTTGTGCATGGCGCGGGCGGTGGCACCGATATTACCGGGATGACTGGTGCCGATCAGCACGATACGAATGCGCTCTAGCATGCGGGGCTGCCTTTGCCGTACGAGAGAAACTGCGAACCGCCGAGTCTACCACGCCTGCCGGTGGCAATGGCGCATGCCGGGCGATTCTGCTAGGATGCGCGCCACGCGTTCGACCGAGCTCCCCGTTCGACTCGGGATCAACGTTCGAACTAGCCTGTTCTTTAACATCACCGACGCTCCAAGGCCCGATCATGCATCCGATGGTCCAATTCGCCCTGCGCGCCACGCGCAGCGCCGCTGAACAGTTCTTGCGCATTCGTGAGCGCATCGAGAACGCTCACGAGGAACACAATCTCGAGCGCCTGCTCGAGGACACGGCCCGCAACGCCGAGACGCTGATCGTTCGTCAGCTCAACCGCGGCTATCCCCAGCACGGGGTCAGCGGTCGTTTCACCCCCCACCGCGCCGGCGAAGGCGAAGGACGGGACATCGAATGGCGCATCGAGCCCTTCCATGGCTACTCCAGCCTGGGCGTGGCCGGCAGCGGCTTTGCCCTGTCGGTGGTGTGCCTGGTGAAGGGCCGCCCGGAGCATGCGGTGGTGATCTGCCCCTATAGTGACGACGAGTACCTGGCCAGTCGTGGTCGTGGTGCCCAGCACAACGGCAAGCGCATACGTGTGCCCAAGTCCAGCGCCATTCTCGGCACTCGGGTGGCCATGAGTCTGCCCGAGAGCTGGCAGCGCTCACGCCATTTACCCGCTTACCTGACCCTGATTCAGCAGCTCGGCCCCCAGGTCGAGGCGCACTTGGCCACTGGCAGCGGCCTGCTCGACATGGCCGAGCTGGCCGCAGGCCGCGTCGATGCCGCCTTCGTGCTCGGCCTGGAGGAGCAGGACCGCCTGGTCGGCACCCTGCTGCTCAAGGAGGCCGGTGCGCTGATGGGCACTCCCGACGGCCAGCCCAGCGTCGAGGCGGAAGGCCAGCTGATGGCCGCCGGTCCGCGCCTGTACAAGGCCCTGGTGCAGCAGCTCAAGCCGCATTTCTAGGTCTCGGTAGAAAGAGTAACGGCACGGCCCCCCACTCCCCCTCAGGGAGCTCTGAACGGCACCCCGAAGGTTGGACACTAAATCCGACCTTCGGGGTTTTTTATTGCGCGGGTCTCCGTGGAGTCGACATGCTAGAGTTATTGATCTTGTTGAATAATAAGTGTTTTGATATTGCGTGTGTGAAATCCGGTGGCCACTCACTACAAGCTACAAGCTACAAGGGCAAGCTGGCTCTACCTTTGATACCAGGTGGCAGACTGGTACGGCGCTGTTTGCGCCTGTTCATAGGCCATGGAGTGGGCTCGCTCGTTCTTTAAACGCCAGTAGGCCGACAGGGGCTGACTGCCATAACTGCGTTAAAGGTATGCCTTGGGGTACGACATGACGCTGCGTTCCGTCTTCAAGAGCTGGATCGACCACTACTTCTCCGACGAGGAAGCGGTGATCCTGCTGGTGCTGCTGGTGCTCGGCTTCGCCGTGGTGATCCTCCTCGGGCGCATGCTTGCCCCCTTCCTCACCGCTCTGGTGATCGCCTTCCTGCTGCAGGGCGCGGTGGGCTGGCTGGAGCGGCGCCACATGCCCCATCTGTTGGCGGTGAGCCTGGTGTTCCTGGGGTTCATCGGCATGCTGCTGGCCCTGGCTTTCATCCTGATGCCGCTGATCTGGAACCAGCTGGTGGGGCTGGTGCAGGAGACACCGCGCATGTTCGCCAGCGGCCAGCAGCTGCTCGACGATCTCCAGGGGCGCTATCCGCACCTGGTCACGCCCGATCAAATCCAGAGCTGGATCGGTGTGGCCGGGCGGGAGATGACCCAGTTAGGCCAGCGCGCCCTGACCCTGTCGCTGGCGTCCCTCGGCAACGTGCTGTCGTTGATCATCTATCTGGTGCTGGTGCCGATCCTGGTCTTCTTTCTGCTCAAGGACCGCGAGCGGCTAGTTCACTTCACCCTCTCGCTGCTGCCCCAGAAACGTGCCCTGATGACCCGCATCTGGAACGAGATGGACGACCAGATCGCCAACTACGTGCGCGGCAAGTTCATCGAGATCATCATCGTCGGCACCGTTTCCTTTCTCACCTTCGCCTACTTCGGGCTGCCCTATTCGGCGCTGCTGGCGGTGCTGGTCGGCTTTTCGGTATTGGTGCCCTACATCGGCGCGGCGGTGGCGACCCTGCCAGTGGCGGCGGTGGCGGGCTTCCACTTCGGCATAAGCAATGAGTTCCTCTACGTGCTGATCGCCTATGGCATCATCCAGGCGCTGGACGGCAATGTGCTGGCTCCGATCCTCTTCTCGGAAACCAATAATATCCATCCGGTCTCGATTATCGTCTCGGTGCTCTTCTTCGGCGGGATCTGGGGCTTCTGGGGGATCTTCTTCGCCATTCCGCTGGCGAGTCTGCTCAAGGCGCTGGTCTATGCCTGGCCGCGGGGGGCCCAACGGCACAGCCGGGCCGAGTCGCTGGAAAAAGCTAGCACGATCCACACAACTTCCTAAGGCTGAGAGATGGACGCTATCAATACCCTGTTTCTTCTCTCCGGGTTTCTTCTCGCCCTCAGCATTCTCGCCAGCCGGCTTTCCCGCCAGTTCGGCCTGCCGCTGCTGGTGCTCTTCCTGGGGCTCGGCATGCTGGCCGGCGAGCAGGGCGTCCTGGGCATTCGCTTCGACGACTATCCCCTGGCGTTCATGATCGCTCACCTGGCGCTGGCGATGATTCTGCTCGACGGCGGCCTACGCACGCGGTTGACTACTTTCCGTGCCGCCTTCAAGCCGGCGATGGCCCTGGCCACCGTCGGGGTCTTCCTGACCAGCGGCATCACCGGGCTGATCGCCATGTGGATCTTCGATCTTAGCCTGATCGAAGGGCTGCTGATCGGCGCCATCGTGGGCTCTACGGATGCGGCGGCGGTATTCTCGATGCTCAGCGGCAAGGGGGTCAATCTCAACGAGCGGGTAGGGGCGACCCTGGAGATCGAGTCGGGGACCAATGATCCCATGGCGATCTTCCTGACCATTATGCTGATCGAGCTGCTGGTCGGGGATATCGGCGGCATTGTCGAGACCGCGCTTTTCTTTGTCCAGCAGTTTGGGCTGGGGATCATCATCGGCGCCGGGGGTGGCTGGCTGATTGCCCGCCTGATGCGCTGGGTCGACATCGAGCCGGGGCTCTACGCCCTGCTCGCCCTGGCGCTGGGCCTTTGCGTGTTTGGCGTCACCAGCGTGCTGGGTGGCAGCGGCTTTCTGGCGATCTACCTGGCAGGCCTGATGATCGGCAACCAGCCGGGCAAGCACCTGACCTATATCCTACCCGTCAACGACGGCCTGGCCTGGCTGAGCCAGATCGGCCTTTTCCTGATGCTGGGGCTGCTGGTCAACCCCAGCGAGCTGTTGGAGCTCGCGCTGCCGGCTGCGCTGCTGGGGCTGGTACTGATCTTCGTGGCCCGGCCCCTGGCCGTGGTGCTCACCGTCAAGCCGTTCTTCAAGTTCCGCTGGCACGAGATCGGCTTCATCTCCTGGGTAGGGCTGCGCGGGGCAGTGCCCATCGTGCTAGCGATCTTCCCCGTGATCGGCGGGGTCGAGAACGCCTCGCTCTACTTCAACGCTGCCTTTGCCGTGGTGCTGATGTCGCTGCTCATCCAGGGGGGCACCATTCCCCTGATGGCGCGCTGGATGAAGGTGGAGGTGCCGCCGAGCGTGGAACCTGACCAGCGAGGTCTGCTGGGTGTGCTGCCCGAGAACGACTACGAGATGTTCGTCTATCGGGTCGAGAACGAGACACTGGACGACGTGCCCATTCGCATGCTGCGCTTCCCCTCGGGAGCGCTCATTTCGGCTCTGTTTCGTGACAGCAGCATGCTGCACCCCAAGGGCAGCACGCGGCTGCAGCTGGGAGACGTGGTCTGTGTGATCGGCAGGGAACATGACCTTCCCGCCCTCAACAAGCTCTTCAGCGGGGAGGAGCGTCTCAAGAAAACTCAGGAGTTCTTCGGCCCCTTCACGGTCGAAGCCGACGCTCGGATGGAGGAAATTGCCAAAGCCTATGGCCTTGCGATCACGCCCGGTGAAGGAGAGATGACCCTGGGGGACTTCATCTCCCAGCGGGTGGGAGGCCATCCCGTGGTGGGTGATGACGTTAGCTGGCACGGCATGCACTGGGTCGTCAGGGAGGTAGAGGGCGATAAAATTAAAAGCGTTGGCATAAGGTTTTATTGATCGAGAGCGGCAGAGAAGATCACTGCACTCCTCTCGCAGTAGCTTCAAACCGGATGAAAAATGCCCCCGCAGCCAGGCTGTGGGGGTAGGGTCGTCCGGGTCGTTATCCTTTGTGGCTAGGGCAGTTCCTCCTCCGTCTCATGCTCCTCCTTCTTCGGCGGAATCAGGTCCTTGCGCTCCAGCTTCACGGCGAGCAGCAGGGCGGCCGCCACGTAGATGGAGGAGAAGGTACCCACGACCACGCCGAGGATCAGGGCGATGGAGAAGTGGTGGATCATGTCGCCGCCCAGCAGCAGCAGCGCCATCAGCACCAGCAAGGTGGTGCCAGACGTCGCCAGCGTACGTGACAGGGTGAGGTTGATCGCTTCGTTGAAGATCGCCGGCATGTCGTCGATGCGCGAGGTGCGGATCGTCTCGCGGATACGGTCGTAGACGACGATGGTGTCGTTGAGCGAGTAGCCGATCACCGCCAGCAGGGCTGCCATCACCGTGAGGTCGAAGTCGAACTGGAACAGTGAGAAGATGCCGACCACGATGATGACGTCGTGGAACAGGGCCAGCACGGCGCCGATGGCGAACTTGTACTGGAAGCGGAAGGCCACGTAGACCATTACTACGGCCATGGCCAATAGCAGCCCCAGGCCGCTCTGGTCGCGTAGCTGCTCGCCCACCTGAGCGCCGACGAACTCGGCGCGTACCAGCTCGACGGTGTCGCCATCGGCGCGCAGCAGGGCGACGACCTGCTCGCCGACATCGGGCTCGAAGGCCTGCTGCAGACGGATCAGCACCTCGGTGGAGGCGCCGAAGGTCTGCACCGAAACATCGCGGAAGCCGGCCTGTTCGAGCACTTGACGGATAGCGTCCAGCGAGGGTGCCACCGCGTAGCGCACCTCTATCAGCGTGCCGCCGGTGAAGTCCAGCCCCAGGTTGAGCTGCTGGAACAGCAGCGAGACGATCGACGCCAGTATCAGCAGACCGGAGATCGCAAAGGCGATCCGGCGCTTGCCCATGAAGTCGAACTGTCGATTGACGAGGGTTTTCATAACCACCTCAAGTTGGTGAGCCTTAGATCCAGAGCTTCTTGACCGGTTTACCGCCGTAAGTGAGGTTCACCATCGCACGGGTCACCAGCAGAGCGGTGAACAGCGAGGTGATGATCCCCAGCGACAGGGTCACGGCGAAGCCCTTGACCGGGCCGGTGCCGATCGAGAACAGAATGACCGCCACCAGCAGGGTGGTGATGTTGGCGTCGACGATCGAGCTGAAGGCGCGCTCGTAGCCGGCATGGATCGCCTGCTGTATCGACAGCCCGTTGCGCAGCTCTTCGCGTATTCGCTCGAAAATCAGCACGTTGGCATCCACCGCCATGCCCAGCGTCAGCACGATACCGGCGATGCCCGGCAGGGTCAGGGTGGCCCCGAGCAACGACATGGCGGCGATCAGCAGGGTCAGGTTCAGTGCCAGTGCCACGTTGGCGAAGATGCCGAACACCTTGTAGCGGATCAGCATGAACAGCACGACCAGTAGCAGGCCGATCTGCACCGACATCACGCCGCGGGCGATGTTCTCCGCACCCAGGCTCGGACCAATGGTCCGTTCCTGAACGAAGTAGATCGGTGCCGCCAGCGAGCCGGAGCGCAGCAGCAGGGCCAGCTCGGCCGCCTCGGTGGGCGAGTCGAGCCCGGTGATGCGGAAGCTGTTGCCCAGCGCGCTCTGGATGGTGGCCAGGCTGATCAGGCCGCGCTCGGTATAGGGCTCGCGCACGGTGACCTCTTCGCCATCCTCCATCACCACCCGGTCACGCGTCTTGTGCTCGATGAACAGCACCGCCATGTTGCGCCCGATGTTGGTACGGGTGGCGCGATTCATCAGCGTGCCGCCGGTGCCGTCGAGGTTGATGTTGACCTGGGGGCGACCGTTCTCGTCGAAACTACGGTTGGCACTGGAGACGCTGTCGCCGGTGATGATCACGTCACGCATCAGGTCGGCGGTGCGGTTCGGGTTGTTGCGGAAGGCGAAGGTCTCGGTCTCGGCGTCCGGCGTGTCCGGGCGCGCCTCGAGGCGGAACTCCAGGTTGGCGGTGGCGCCCACCACGCGCTTGGCGGCCACGGTGTCCTGCACGCCGGGCAGCTCGACCACGATCCGGTCCGGGCCCTGGCGCTGTACCAGCGGCTCCGCCACACCCAGCTCGTCCACCCGGTTGCGCAGGGTGGTGAGGTTCTGGTTGATGGCATAGTCCTGGATCTCGTTCACCGCCTGATCGGTCAGCGTCATCACCAGCAGCGAAGCGCGGCCGTCCTGCTCGCTGGCGAAGTCGAAATCGCGGAACTCGCGGCTGATCAGCCGGCGTGCCGTATCGCGATCTTCGTCGTTGGTGAAGGTGATGGTCAGCGTGCGGCCGTCGATGTCGGTGCCGCGGTAGCGGATACGTTCGCTGCGCAGCTGCTCGCGCATGGCGCTGGCGTTGACCTCGAGGCGTTGGGTCACGGCGGCGTCCATGTCGACCTCGAGCAGGAAGTGCACGCCGCCGCGCAGGTCGAGGCCGAGGGTCATGGGCGAAGCGGCAAGGTTCTGCAGCCAGCCGGGGGTGGATTCGGCCAGATTCAACGCCACCACGAAGTCGTCGCCGAGCTGATCGGTCAACAGGTCGCGGGTGCGCAGCTGGTGGTCGGCATCGTCGAGGCGGATCAGCACGCTGGTGTCGTCGCGCTCCACGGCCTTGATGCCGATGCCGGCATCGCGAAGGGTCTGCTGGACGCGCTCGAGCTGTGCCTCATCCAGGGTGGTGTCGCCCTGAACGCTGCTGATCTGCACGGCCGGATCTTCGGGGTACAGATTAGGCAGCGAGTAGACGACGCCGCCAATGAGCACGATGAGTATCAGCAGATACTTCCACAAGGGATAACGGTTGAGCATGGGAGCCCTGCCTAGGTTGCGTATAGAAGGCTACGGGACGGCAGCGCGGCCGCATGTCCGCTTCCGGTCGAGAAGGGAACACCCGGCCGCCAGGCGACCCCCGCCGTTACCCGGCTCGGGAAGAGCCGACGGCAAGGGCGAGGAGCGTCGACGTCAGATGGACTTGATGGTGCCCTTGGGCAGCACGTTGGCCACGGCATTTTTCTGTACGTTGACTTCGGTGTTCTCGGCCACTTCCAGGGTGATGAACTCGTCGCTCACCTTGGTGATGCGTCCTACCAGACCGCCACCGATCACCACCTCGTCGCCCTTGGACAGGCCACCGACCAGCTCGCGATGCTGCTTGGCCCGCTTGGCCTGGGGGCGCCACAGCAGGAAGTAGAAGATCAGCACGAAACCGACCAGCATGATGATCTGGGCCATGCCGCCGCCTGCGCCGCCGGCATCCTGAGCCATGGCCGGAGAGATGAAGAAATCCAGCATGAGAAGCGTATCTCCTGAGGTAAGTTAAGTCGCGAGTGAGAAAGTATTGCTGCCGGCCGCTGGCGTCGTCGAGCTGGTGCCAGCGACCGATCGTTCAATCCGGTGCGTCAGGTACCGGCAGCCCCCGCTGCGCATAGTAGCCTGCCACGAAGTCAGCCAATGTACCCGCTTCGATGGCACCGCGCAAACCGGCCATCAGGCGCTGATAATAGCGCAAGTTGTGGATGGTATTGAGCATCGAGCCGAGCATTTCGCCGCAGCGGTCCAGGTGATGCAGGTAGCTGCGGGAGAAGTTCTGGCAGGTATAGCAGTCGCAGTCGTCTTCCAACGGACGAGTGTCATGGCGGTGCTTGGCGTTGCGGATCTTGATCGTGCCCTCTGCGGTGAACAGGTGGCCGTTGCGCGCGTTGCGAGTGGGCATCACGCAGTCGAACATGTCGACCCCTCGGCGTACGCCCTCCACCAGGTCCTCTGGCTTACCCACGCCCATCAGGTAGCGCGGGTAATCCTCAGGCATCCACTCGGGCAAATAGTTCAGCACCCCGATCATCTCTTCCTTGGGCTCGCCCACGGAGAGACCACCGATGGCCAGACCGTCGAAGCCGATCTCCATCAACCCCTCCAACGAACGCCGGCGCAGCTCCGGGTACATGCCGCCCTGGATGATGCCGAACAGCGCCGAGGGCGAGCTGCCATGGGCATCGCGTGAGCGCTTGGCCCAGCGCAGCGAGCGCTCCATGGAAACCTCGGCTTCCTTCTCGGTGGCCGGGTAGGGGGTGCACTCGTCGAAGATCATCACCACGTCGGAGCCCAGCGAGCGCTGCACCGCCATCGACTCCTCGGGGCCCATGAAGACCTTGGCGCCATCCACCGGCGAGCGGAAGTGCACGCCCTCCTCGGTTATCTTGCGCATCTCGCCCAGCGAGAAGACCTGAAAGCCGCCGGAGTCGGTGAGAATCGGCTTGTGCCACTGGGCGAAGTCGTGCAGGTCGCCGTGGGCCTCGATCACCTCGGTGCCCGGGCGCAGCCACAGGTGGAAGGTGTTGCCGAGGATGATCTCGGCGCCGATCTCTTCGACCGATTTGGGCGTCATGCCCTTGACCGTGCCGTAGGTGCCCACCGGCATGAAGGCCGGCGTCTCCACGGTACCGCGGGGGAAGGTGAGGCGCCCGCGACGCGCCCGGCCGTCGCTGGCCAGCCGCTCGAAGGACATGAAGCATTCGTTGCGCATGGAGTTCTCTTCTCTACTGCAAGGCGCTGAAACCGTGGACGCCCTGCGGATCAGCCATTCTTTGGGTTCGGAACGATTCGGCTCAGGAGCGCTTGCGGCTCAACAGCATGGCGTCGCCATAGCTGAAGAAGGCATAGCGCTCGGCCACGGCTTCGCGATAGGCCGCCATGATCGTCTCGTAGCCGGCGAACGAGGAGACCAGCATCAGCAGGGTCGACTCGGGCAGGTGGAAGTTGGTGATCAGGTTGTCCACGCAGCGCCACTCGTAGCCGGGATAGATATAGATGTCGGTCTCGCCGCTGTAGGGTGCGATGACGCCATCGGCGCTCTTGGCGCAGGCGCTCTCCAGGCAGCGCACGCTGGTGGTGCCCACCGCGATCACCCGGCGTCCGGCGGCCTGGGCGGCGCGTACCTTGGCGCAGGCCGCTTCGTTCACCTCGATCCACTCGCTGTGCATCTTGTGCTCGCGGATGTCATCGGCGCGCACCGGCTGAAAGGTGCCGGCGCCTACGTGCAGGGTGACGAAGGCACTTTCGACTCCCTTTGCCGCCAGGCGTTCCAGCAGCGGTTCGTCGAAGTGCAGCCCGGCGGTGGGGGCGGCCACGGCGCCGTCGCGACGGGCGTAGACGGTCTGGTAGCGGTCGCGGTCGGCGAGCTCGTCGGCGCGGTCGATGTAGGGCGGCAGCGGCATGTGGCCGTGGCGCTCCAGCAGTTCGATCAGCGGCGTCTCACCGAGAAAGCGCAGTTCGAACAGCGCCTCGCGGCGGCCCTCGACCACGGCGCGCACGTCGCCCTCAAAGATCAGCTCGGTGCCGGGCTTGGGCGACTTGCTGGAGCGGATGTGGGCCAGCCCGCGGTGGGCGTCGAGCGGTCGCTCGAGCAGCATCTCCACCTTGCCGCCGCTGGCCTTGTGGCCGTGCAGCCGCGCCGGGATCACGCGGGTGTCGTTGAACACCAGCAGGTCGCCGGGCTCGAGCAGCTCCAGCAGGTCGGTGAAGCGGCGGTGGGCCAGCCCGCCGCTCTGGCCGTCCACGCACAGCAGGCGACAGTCGCTGCGCCGCTCGGAGGGGTAGCGGGCGATCAGCTCCTCGGGGAGTTCGTAATGGAAGTCGGCGCGCTGCATGCAGGTAGGTCCGCAAATGATCGAAACGAGCGGCTGCCGGGCAGCCGCAAATAGCCGGCAAGGATACCGAAAAATGGCCCTCACGTCAGGCCTGGCGATTGACCTGCCGCACCGGCCACGTATAATGCTCGGCGCTGCCGGCGTGGCGGAATTGGTAGACGCAGCGGATTCAAAATCCGCCGGGTGCAAGCCCTTGTCGGTTCGAGTCCGACCGCCGGTACCATCGAAAGAATGGTCATTGAAACAGTCGCTTATGGGCGGCTGTTTTGCGTTTTGGGCCTTTCGATTTGAGTTTGGAGAAGAGTCATCTGAGCCAGCGAGCAGCAGGCCAGCAGCTAAATCCCGATATTTGCACTTTCCTTGATGTACCTCCCTATCCGCTGCATGCTGAGGCCTATACTCGGAGCTGAGGACTGCGGAATGGGTGTGAAGACTTTTGCCTGGGTGCTGTTGGCACTCGGGCTGGCAATGGCGCTGTACGGTTGGCAGGTGCGGAACCCGGCGGCGTTCGTGGGCATTGCGCTGGCCGCGGTGGGTGTCGCGGTCCTGGCCACGTCGGGGCGCCGACCGGGCGGTTGAGCCCTCGCGTAGGTCTCGTCCGGGCCTGACTTTCATCGGGCTTAGGCTTACCATAGTTAGAGTCACAGTCCTTCTCCCATCGGGCGAAGGGCTGTTTTCGTTGCATGGCCGGCAGCCACTATCGTCATGAACGGCGCTGCCGGTGCCAAGGAGGTTGTATGTCATCTCGTCCCCCCATCATCATCAACCGCCTGGACGCAGAGCGGCTGCAGCGCCTGATCGATCAGGCCGACGACAAGGACCGCTTCGTGGCCGACTGCCTCGAAGAGGAGCTCGAGCGCGGCGAGGTGATCGACCCGGAAGACATTCCGGAAGATGTGGTCAGTATGAACAGCCAGGTGCAGTTCACCGATCTGACACGTAACCGTCAGATGATACGCACGCTGGTCTATCCTCATGCGCTGGCCACCACAGAAGACGGCATCTCGGTGATGGCGCCCATTGGTGCCGGGCTCATCGGTTTGCGTATCGGCGACGAGATCGATTGGCCGCTGCCCGGTGGCGGCAAGGCGCAGCTGCGCATCGACGCGATTCTGTGGCAACCCGAGCGCGAGGGGCAGTTCCACCGTTGAGGTGGCATCAGCGTCGCTAACGTATAGTCGCAGAGGAGCAGGGGAGTGCCGCTTTCCTTATGGATGTCGCTGGTAGCCGTGTGCGCCATGGGGGCGATGTCGCCGGGTCCGAGCCTGGCGTTGGTGCTGCGCCACACCCTCGGTGGCGGGCGGGCGCCAGGTATCGTGGCGGCGCTGTCCCATGCCATGGGCGTGGGCTTCTATGCCCTGCTCACGGTGCTGGGGCTGGGTGCGCTGATCGTGCGCTTTCCCACCCTGTTCCAGGCCATCACCTGGGCCGGCGCGGCCTATCTGGCCTGGCTCGGCATCAAGGCGCTGCGCGCCGGCAGGGCGGCGGCGCTTGAAGCCGCCGGCGTGGCGACCACCCGCCGGCAGGCGGCGCGCGAAGGCATGCTGGTCGCGCTGGGCAATCCCAAGTTGATCCTGTTCTTCGTTGCCCTGCTCAGCCAGTTCGTCACGCCGGACATGTCCGTGACCGCCAAGGCGGTCATCGTGCTCACGGCGATGATCATCGATGGCGGTTGGTACGTGCTGGTGGCGGTGTCGTTGACCCATTCACGCGTGCTGCCCTGGCTGCAGGCTCGGGCGCACTGGATCCATCGCATCACCGGCGTCATGCTGCTGGCGCTCGCGCTGCGAGTGGTGGCGGGCCCCCTCGGCTGAGCGGGTGCGCTCGGTTGGCTGGATTGCGTTGAGAAGTGAACCGGCTGTTCATCAGGGATGATGGTAGTCTCAGAATAATTCGAGAACGAGTTCCCCCTGATGAACGTTTTCTCCGAGGTGGAAGAAGAGCGGGCGCTGGCCATGGTGCTCGACGAGGACCCGGATGTGGTCGCGGTCCTCTCCCTCCAGTTGCATGTCCTGGGCCTCGAGAGTCGTTGCTATCGGCGCGCCGATGCGCTGCTGGCCGAGCTCGACGAGTGTGCCCCACAGTTGGTGATCATGGGGCTCGAGTTCGGCGATCCGGACGGCATCGAGCTGCTGCGCCTGCTGGCGCGGCAGCAATTCGCCGGCTGGGTGCTGCTGCTGGGCGGTGTCGAACGCAAGATCTCGCGCATTGCCGAGCGGGTCGGCCAGACCCTGGGGCTGCAGATGCTCGGCTCGCTGGACAAGCCGATGCGCCTGGCCGAACTCCGGCAGCGCCTGGATCGGCTGCGCCCCGGCTGCAAGCCGACCATCGTGCCCGACGACAGTCCCTTCTTTTCCGCCGATGAGCTGGAGTCGGCGCTGCAGCGCCACGAGCTCACCGTGCACTATCAGCCGCAGTTCGAGCTGGCGACCGGTCGCCTCAGCGGGGTCGAGGCGCTGGTGCGCTGGGCGCATCCCGAGATCGGGCTGATCGGCCCAGCCAGCTTTCTGCCCATGCTCACGGCCGGCCAGAGCCGCCGGCTCACCTGTCACGTACTCGAGCGGGCCTTGCTCGACGCTCGGCGCTGGCGTGAGCAGGGCGTGCTGCTGTCGATTTCGGTCAACGTCACCGCCGACGATCTGATGGAGGCCCAACTGCCGGCGCTGACGCGTCAGTTGACTCCGGAAGATTCGCCGTTGGTGGTACTCGAGATCACCGAGACGGCGGCTATGGACGATGAGCTGCTGGGCTCGGAGGTCGCCGCGCGGCTGCACCTCAGCGGTATGGAGGTGGCGGTGGACGACTTCGGCGTCGGTTTCTCCTCGCTCTCTCGCTTACAGATGTTGCCCATCAGCGAGCTGAAGATCGACCGCAGTTTCGTCCGGCACGTGCAGCAGGACAGTCAGGATGCGGCCATCGTCGAGGCCATCGCCCTGCTCGGGCGGCGCCTCGGTATCCGCGTGGTGGCGGAAGGGGTCGAGGAGCTCGACTGCCTGCCAACTCTGGCCCGCTTCGGCTGCACCCACGTGCAGGGTTTCGGCCTGGCTCGGCCGGTACCGGCCGAGGAAATTCCGCGGCTGGCGTCCGATCAGTCGCCGATTCGCGCCAGAATCGCCGCCAGCGGCGAATCGGGCGGCAGTACGCCATAGGCGGGGCTGGCTTCCACGCCGAGGCGCGAGCGACAGAAGGTTTTGGCCACCTCGGCCGGTGCATGACGCAGAAGTAACGCAGCTTGCAGGCTCTGCGCCAGACGCTGAGTCAGCCAGCGGGCGCGAGGCTCCAGCGTCTCGCCGGGTAGCGTCAGGTCGTGCTCGAGCGCTGCCAGAGCCAGATCGAGGTCCTGTTGCAGGCCCTGGGCGGCGCGCAGCTCCACCCGCAGGGCGGCGACCGATTCGGGGTGGCGCGCCAGCACCCGCAGCAGATCCAGGCAGATCACGTTGCCCGAGCCTTCCCAGATCGAATTCACCGGCGCCTCGCGATAGAGCCTGGCCAGCGGCGCCTCCTCGACATAGCCGATGCCGCCCAGGCACTCCATGGCCTCGGCCATGAAGCCGGGCCCGCGCTTGTTGTGCCAGTACTTGGCCAGGGTGGGCAGCACTCGGGCCAGGGCCGTTTCGTGTGCGTCGCCGCGAGCGTTACCGTCGAAGGCGCGAGCGGCGCGCATGACCAGCGCCACGCCGGCTTCCACCTCCAATGCCAGGTCGGCAATCACTACCTGCATCAGCGGCTGTTCGGCCAGCAGGCGGCCGAAGGCGTGGCGATCGCGCACGTGGCGCCACGCCTCGGCCAAGGCCTGGCGCATCATGCCGACCGGGGCGGTGGCGGCATCGAGCCGGGTCTGCTGCACCATGTCGATGATGGTGGCCACCCCACGTCCGGGTTCGCCGACCAGGCTTGCCCAGGCGCTGCGATACTCGATCTCGGCGGAGGCGTTGGCGCGGTTGCCGCACTTCTCCTTGAGGCGCTGGAGCTCGATGGCGTTGCGCTCGCCGTCCGGCGTGAAGCGCGGCACCAGGAAGCAGGTCAGTCCTGCGTCGGTCTGGGCCAGGGTGAGGAAGGCATCGGACATCGGCGCGCTGCAGAACCACTTGTGGCCGGTGAGCCGCCAGCCCTCGCCGTCGCGCTCGGCGCGGGTGGTATTGCGGCGCACGTCGCTGCCGCCCTGTTTCTCGGTCATGGCCATGCCGAAGGTGAGCCCGCGCTTTTGGCCAGCGGGAAGCGGACGCGGGTCGTAGGCGTTGGCCAGCAGCCCCGGCGCCCATGCCGCTTCGATGTCGGGGCTGCGGCGCAGCACCGGCATGGCGGCGTGGGTCATGGTCACCGGACAGCAGAAGCCGGGCTCGGCCTGGGTCAGCAGGTAGAGCGCGGCGATATGGGCCTGATGCCCGCCGCGGCTCTCTTCCTGCCAGGCCACGGCGTGCCAGCCGTTGTCGATGGCCAGGTGCATCAGCTCGTGGTAGGCGGGGTGATAGCGCACTTCGTCCAGCCGCCGGCCGTGGCGGTCGAACAGAACCAGCTCCGGTGGGTGGCGGTTGGCCTGCTCACCCAGTATTTGTACGCGCAGGCTGCCCGCTTCGCGTCCCAGCGCTGCCAGACGCTCGCTGACCCAGGCGGGGGCTTCGCGCTCCAGCGCCTCACGCAGCGGCAGATCGCTGGCCAGCAGGTCGCTGTCGCCGGGCGTGTCGGGTTGGTTGACCACCTCATGGGTAGCCAGTCGGCTGCGAGGGGCGTTGTCGCGCATGCAGGTTCTCCTTCGGCGCCGTCGTTCCTCGTCCTTGCAGCATGGTCAGTCGCTCCGGGTCGGTCAACGCGCCGCAGGCGTGACCTGACTGCCGCTTCCCGGTAGGCTTGTGGCCGGCGCGCGAACGAAGCCTCGCTGGGCAAACCCCATCGAAAGGTTGCCGCGATACGCTGAGAGGTGCTACGTGTAAAACGTGGCGTGGGAAAGGTGACAGCGAGGCAGGCAGACATGGCCATCCACGAACACGAGTGCCGTACCTTCCGCGGCGAGCCCTTCAACCTGCGTGCCCTGCAAGGGCAGGTGCTGCTGATCGTGAACGTGGCCAGCCGCTGCGGTTACACGCCCCAGCTCGGCGAGCTGGAGCGCCTCTATCGCAGTCACCGCGAGCGTGGCTTTACCGTTCTGGCCTTTCCCTGCAATCAGTTCGCGCGCCAGTCGCCGGAAACGGCGCTGGACTTCTGCGCCTTCAGTTCCAGCCAGTATGGGGTGACCTTTCCGGTGATGGAGAAGGTTAAGGTCAACGGGCGCGACGCGCATCCACTGTTCGTCGAGCTCAAGCGTCAGGCGCCCGGCGTGATGGGGACCGGCATGGTCAAGTGGAACTTCACCAAGTTCCTGGTGGCGCGGGACGGCAGGGTGTTGCGGCGTTTTTCGCCCCGCGACAGCGGGCCGGAGCTCGAACGCGCGCTGGAGCAGGCGCTGGATGAGGACTTCCGCCTCTAACTCATGTGCCTCTACTTCAGGAGTGCGGTGCTTCGCCGCGTTCCATCATCACCCGGGCAATCAGCTCGTTCCAGCGGTGGCGAGTCATCATGGTGGTCAGCCCCGAGAACAGCGCCCAGCTCTTGCGTCGCCACCCCTTGAGCTTGAGGTTGTGGGCAACCAGCTGCTGCATCAGCTGATAGTCGTCGAAATCGCGCCAGCGCCCGGCAATCGACATCTGGTTGCGCGACATCACCGGTGCCAGCTCCAGGCGAAAGATCCATTCCAGCTCGTGCAGCGTCAGCTCGTGGCGCTCTATCACCGCCACCATACGGGCGAACTCGCGTTCGCTGGGCTCGCGATCCAGCCACAGCGGAGCCAGCGCCAGCCATAGCTCCCCGCGCTCATCCACCAGTGCTTGTGCGTTCATCTCTACCTCCTGCCATGTCATGGCACCGGGTTGCATCGTGCCCCAGGACTCCTCGGCGCTCAAGTGCGGACAGACGCATGCGTGGCCGCTAGAATGTCGCCACTGTCCATTCGTATCGAATCGGCGTCCCGAGTGGCGTCGTAACACCAATAACGAGGTCTGTCGTGATCATCAAACCCAAGGTTCGCGGTTTCATCTGTACCACCACCCATCCGGTCGGCTGCGAGAAGAACGTGCTCGAGCAGATCGAGGCCACCCGCTCGCGCCAGTTCGACAAGGCCAACGGGCCGAAGAAGGTGCTGGTGGTGGGGGCCTCCAGCGGCTATGGCCTGGCGGCGCGCATCACCGCGGCATTCGGCTACGGCGCCGACACCCTGGGCGTGTTCTTCGAGAAGCCCGGCAGCGAGAAGAAACCCGGTACCGCCGGCTGGTACAACGCCGCGGCCTTCGACAAGTTCGCCAAGGCTGAAGGGCTCTACAGCAAGTCGATCAACGGCGATGCCTTCTCCCATGAGGCGCGCGAGAAGGCCATCGAGCTGATCAAGCAGGACCTGGGCCAGATCGATCTGGTGGTCTATTCGCTGGCCTCGCCGGTGCGCAAGCTGCCCGACTCGGGCGAGCTGAAGCGCTCCAGCCTCAAGCCGATCGGTGAGACCTACCGCGCCACCGCCATCGATACCAACAAGGACACCATCATCGAGGCCGAGGTCGAGCCTGCCACCGAGCAGGAGATCGAGGACACCAAGGCGGTGATGGGCGGTGAAGACTGGGAGCTGTGGATCGATGCCCTGGACAAGGCCGGCGTGTTGGCCCCCGGTGCCCGCAGTGTGGCGTTCAGCTACATCGGCACCGAGATCACCTGGCCGATCTACTGGCACGGCGCCCTGGGCAAGGCCAAGGAGGATCTCGACCGCGCCGCCGGTGAGATCGACGCCAGGCTCAAGGCCACCGGCGGTGGCGCCAACGTGGCGGTACTCAAGTCGGTAGTGACCCAGGCCAGCGCCGCGATTCCGGTCATGCCGCTCTACATCGCCATGGTCTACAAGGTGATGAAGGAGAAGGGCCTGCACGAGGGCACCATCGAGCAGCTCAACCGCCTGTTCGGCGAGCGACTCTATTCATCTCAAGGGCAGGGTGGTGAGCTCGCCACCGACGAGGCCGGTCGCCTGCGACTGGACGACTGGGAGCTGCGCGACGACGTGCAGCAGGCGTGCAAGGACCTGTGGCCTCAGGTGACTACCGAGAACTTGTTCCAGATCACCGACTATGCTGGTTACAAGCACGACTTCCTGAAGCTGTTCGGGTTCGAGCGCGATGATGTCGATTACGACGCCGACGTGAACCCGGACGTTCAGTTCGATGTCGTTTCCTTATAGGCCCGCTGCAAAGGAGCGCAAACCTGCGGGTGAACCCAGCGTAAAAGGAGGTGCCCATGGACACTCGGGAGAGCAAGACAGCGCAGGAAGAGTACGAGCATCTCAAGGAAGTGAGGATGCCCGAGGACTTCGAGCATCTCGAGCCTGATGAAGAACAGCCCGAAGCCAAGCAGCCGGCCAAGGGCTGGCACTGGCTGTTGCTGGGCGTGGCCGTGGCCACGGCGCTGTTCCTGATCTATCGGCTGTTGTCGGCGTTCTGGCTCTGACCCGGTTGCCGATGTGAACCGAAGGCCCCGCGGCGCTGCCGCGGTGGCCTTCGTCAACGTGCGTTAACCGTTCGGTATTGCCAACGCCGCCGATGGAGTACCATTTCTCCTTCGTTTCGGCACACGGCGCTGCGCAATGCCCGACACCCCCACCTCTACCTTCGGCATGAACGCCGCCCGCTGGGTCGGCGTGCTGACGCTGCCGGGGTTCTCGCTGCTCGCGCAAGCCTGCGCGCTGGAGCCGCTGGTGGTGGTCAACCAGCTGGCCGGCCAGCGCCTCTATCGCCTGCAGGCATTCTCCCCGGGCGGTGGCGAGGTCGCCAGCATGGCCGACCTCAGTCAGGCGGCCTGTACTCCTTTTGAACTCGCTTCGACCGAGCTGGATATGCTGATCGTCTGCGCGCCAAGCCCATTGCCGGCCATGCATGACAGTGCGTTGCCGGGTCGGCTGCGTTTGTTGGGGCGCAGCGGGGTGGTGCTGGTGGGGGTAGGCGGCGGCACCGAACTGCTGGCTCGCGCCGGCGTGCTGGACGGTTACCGCGCCACGCTGCCCTGGCAGCGCTTCGCCGCCTTCACCCGCGACTATCCCCGCGTGCGGCTGACCCAGCAGCTGTTCGAGATCGACCGCGATCGCCTCACCTGCGGCGGCGGCACGGCGGCGATGGACATGATGATGACCTTGATCGCCACCCACCACGGCAGCGAGCTGGCCGAGCGAGTCTCCGAGTACTTCGTGCTTGAGCGCGTACGCATGGCCGACGAGCCGCAGCAGGTGCCGCTGCGTGCCCGGCTGGGGCACGCGCCGGCGCCGCTGGTGGATGCCGTGATGCTGATGGAGGCCAACATCGAAGAGCCGCTCACCACCCACGAGCTGGCCGAGCACCTGGGCATTTCGCGGCGTCAGCTCGAGCGGCTGTTCAAGAAGTACCTGCAAGCGGTGCCCGGCCGCTACTACCTCGATCTGCGCCTGAAGGAGGCGCGGCGCCTGCTGCGCGAGAGCGACCTTCCCGCCGGCGAGATCGCCATGAAGACGGGCTTCTCCTCGCCCGCTCATTTCTCCACCGCCTATCGCAACCATTTCGGTGTGACGCCCCGTGAGGAGCGTCTTTAAGTCTTTATCTACAAGTCGGGGTCCCATTGCTGAAAGCCGGCCGGCGCGTCGCTCCTTATACTCGGATGACATCGCTGCGTTGCTATCACTCTTTTTGCAGGAATGGAGACCGAGATGAGCCATACCCCGACCCGCGCCGACTTCGACCAGTACATGGTACCCAACTACTCCCCCCAGAAGGTCATCCCGGTGCGCGGCGAGGGCAGCCGCCTGTGGGACCAGGAAGGGCGCGAGTACATCGATTTTGCCGGCGGCATCGCCGTGAACTCCCTGGGTCACTGCCATCCGGTGCTGGTCAAGGCCCTCACCGAGCAGGGTAACAAGCTTTGGCACCTCTCCAACGTCTACACCAACGAGCCCTCGCTCAAGCTGGCCAAGACCCTGGTGGAGCGTACCTTCGCCGACAAGGCCTACTTCTGCTCCTCCGGCGGCGAGGCCAACGAGGCGGCGCTGAAGCTGGCGCGGCGCTGGGCGCATGACAACTTCGGCGAGCACAAGCATCGCATCGTCTCGTTCTACCAGTCGTTCCACGGACGCACCTTCTTCACCGTCAGCGTCGGCGGTCAGCCCAAGTACTCCCAGGGCTTCGGTCCGGTGCCGGGCGGCATCGTCCACGGCGAGTTCAACAATCTCGACAGCGTGCGCGATCTGATCAACGACGACACCTGCGCAGTGATGGTCGAGCCGATGCAGGGCGAGGGCGGCATCATGCCGGCCACTCAGGAGTTCCTGCAGGGCCTGCGCGACCTGTGCGACGCCCACGATGCGCTGTTGATCTTCGACGAAGTGCAGACCGGCGTGGGCCGTACCGGCTCGCTCTACGCCTACATGGAGTACGGCATCGAGCCGGACATCCTCACCAGTGCCAAGGCCCTGGGCGGCGGCTTCCCCATCGGCGCCATGCTCACCACCGACCGGGTCGCCCCGGCGCTGGCCATCGGCACCCACGGTTCCACCTACGGCGGCAACGCCCTGGCCTCGGCCGTGGCCCTGGCCGCGGTGGAGCACATCGACACGCCGGAAGTGCTCGGCGGCGTCAAGCAGCGTCATGACCTGTTCCGTGAGCATCTCGAGGCGATCAACCGCAAGCATAGGGTATTCAAGGAGATCCGCGGCATGGGGCTGTTGATCGGCGCGGAGATGACACCCGAGTACAAGGACCGGGCCAAGGACATCCTGCCGCTGGCCATCGAAGAGGGGCTGATGGCGCTGATCGCCGGGCCCAACGTGCTGCGCATGGCGCCGTCGTTGGTGATTCCCGAGGCCGACATCGCCGAGGGCATGGCGCGGTTGGAGCGTGCCATCGAGCGGCTGGTGACGGCCGGGTGAAGGCTGGCCGAGCCATGCGCGACACCGCCAATCGACCAGGAGATCCCGCCATGATGGTCGTACGCCCCGTTCGGCCGGCCGACCTGCCGGCCCTGGAGCGGCTGGCGGGCTTGGCCACGCCGAGCCTGACCAACCTGCCAGCCCATCGCGACCGCCTCGAGGAGCGCATCGCCCGCTCGCGGCAGTCGTTCGGGCGCGAGGTGGATTTTCCCGGCGACGAACACTACACCTTCGTGCTCGAGGATCTCGAACGCGATGAGGTCGTAGGTACCGCCACCCTGCGTGCCGAGGCCGGCGCGCGGGAGGCCTACTACACCTATCGCCAGGAAACCTTGATCCACGCCTCGCAGCAGCTCAACGTGCGCCGCGAGGTGCAGACCCTGTCGCTTTCCCACGAGGTGTCCGAGACCACTCAGCTGTGCGCGCTGTCGCTGGATCCGCGCTATCGCGCCACCAGCGCCGAGAGCCTGTTGCGCCGCGCGCGGCTGATGTTTATCGCCCAGTATCCGGAGCGTTTCGCCGAGGTGCTGGCGATGGCCTTTCCGGGCTATCTCGACGAACAGGGCGAATCGCCGTTCTGGAACAGCGTGGGGCGCCACTTCTTCGTGCGCGACTACCACGACATCAATTATCTCGCCGGCGTGCGCTCGAAGAGCTTCATCGCTGAGGTGATGCCGCAGTTCCCGCTCTACCTGGCGCTGCTCACGCCCCAGGCGCGGGCTGCCATCGGGCGTGAGCACCCTGCCCACGAGGCGGCCATGGCAGAGATGCTGGCCGAGGGCTTCATGCGCTCGCGCCACGTCGATCTGTTCGACGCCGGCCCGGTGATCAAGGGAGAGCGCGACCGCCTGCACACCTTCCGCCGCGCCGCCTGGCACCCGGTGCGGGTGCGCCCGGCCCACGCTCTTCCGGACGCCGAGCCGGCGATGGTCGCCAACCAGCGCCTGGCCGACTTCCGCTGCGTGGTGGCGCGCTATGCGCTGTCGCCCACCGGTCAGCTGATGCTCTCGCCGGAGCACGCCGAGCTGCTCGGTGTGGAGGAGGGGCGGGCGGTGCTGGCCGCGCCGCTGACGCTGCCGTCCAACGGCGAAGAGGATGCGGGCTTCGACGAGGGAGAGCTTTGATGCGTATTCGACCGATTGCCGAGGGCGACCTGGACGAACTGCAGAAGATTGCCCGCGAGACCGGGATCGGCTTCACTTCGCTGCCCGACAACCGCGAGTTTCTGGCGGCCAAGATCGCCGCCGCAGTGGCCGCCTTCGAGCAGCGCACCCCGGCCGACCGGCGCAACTACTTCTTCGTGCTGGAAGACGAGGAGAGCGGCGAGCTGGCGGGCTGCTGTGCCATCGAGGGCCAGGTGGGCCGCGAGGTGCCGTTTTATCACTACCGTCTGGGCACGCTGGCCCACTCTTCAGTGCAGCTCGACCTGCACCGTACCATCGACACCCTGTTCCTCAGCTCCGACCACACCGGCGACGCCGAGGTGGCTTCGCTATTCCTGCGCCCGGGCTTTCGCGGCAAGGAGCGCGCGCACCAGCGCAACGGCGCGCTGCTGTCGATGATGCGCTGGCTGTTCATGGCCGAGTTCCGCGACCAGTTCCCCGACAAGGTGCTGGCCGAGATGCGCGGGGTATTCGACGAGCGCGGCAAGAGCCCGTTCTGGGAGTGCCTGGGCAGCCATTTCTTCCCCCTCGATTTCGACGAAGCCGACCGCCTCACCGGGCTGGGGCAGAAGAGCTTCATCGGCGAGCTGATGCCCAAGTTCCCGATCTACACGCCGTTTCTCTCCGACGAGGCGCGGGCCTGCATCGGCCAGGTGCACCGCGACACGCGTCCGGCGCTGGCCATGCTCAAGAAGGAGGGGCTGCGCTGGGAAGGCTACATCGACATCTTCGACGGTGGGCCGACGGTGGAGGCCTACATCGACGACGTACGCGCGGTGCGCAAGTCGCACTGCTGCCGGGTGGAGATCCGCGGCGGCAGCGACACGCCCTCCGCCCGGCCACGCTGGCTGGCGGCCAGCACGACCATGGCCGACTTCCGCGCCGCCTGGGTGGCCTGCGGCCCCGACGAGGAGGGCACCCTCACCCTTAGCGAGACGGAGGCGCAGCGGCTGGGCGTGGCGGCTGGCGACTCCCTGCGCGTTTTGGATACCGAGGAGACATCATGAACGCAATGCAACAGCTGATGATCGGCGGGCGCTGGCAGCCGGGCGATGCCATGAGCTTCACCAAGCGCGATCCGGTCTCCGGCGAGCCCCTGTGGCAGGGCGCGGCGGCCAGCGACAGCCAGGTGGCGGCAGCGGTGGAAGCCGCACGCGGCGCCTTTCCGGGCTGGGCGCGGCTCGGCTTCGCCGAGCGCCTGAGCGTGGTGGAGCGCTTCCGCGAGACCCTGGAAAGCCACCGCGAGGATCTGGCTCGGGCCATTGCCGGCGAGACCGGCAAGCCGCTGTGGGAGGCGCGTACCGAGGTAGGCGCCATGATCGGCAAGGTGGCGATCTCCGCGCGTGCCTATCAGGAGCGCACCGGCGAGCGCAGCCGCGACGTCGGTGACACCACCGCCGTGCTGCGCCATCGGCCGCATGGCGTGATGGCCGTGTTCGGCCCCTACAACTTCCCCGGCCATCTGCCCAACGGGCACATGGTGCCGGCGCTGCTGGCCGGCAATACCGTGGTGTTCAAGCCCAGCGAGCAGACCCCGCTGACTGCCGATCTCACCCTGCAGTGCTGGCAGGAGGCGGGCCTGCCCGCCGGGGTGATCAACCTGGTGCAGGGGGCCGCACCGGTGGGGCAGGCGCTCTCCTCGCACCCGGGCATCGACGGCCTGCTGTTCACCGGCAGCGCCCGGGTCGGCGGCCTGCTCAACCGCCAGTTCGCCGACCAGATGGAGAAGATCCTGGCGCTGGAGCTCGGCGGCAACAACCCGCTGGTGGTCAAGGACGTCCACGACCAGGACGCCACGGTGCTGACCATCCTGCAGTCGGCGTTCCTCTCCGGCGGCCAGCGCTGCACCTGTGCGCGGCGCCTGATCGTGCCCGAGGGTCAGGTCGGCGATCACCTGCTCGACGCCCTGGTCGACGCCATCGCCCGCCTGCGGGTGGCGGGACAGTTCGATGAGCCGGCGCCGTTCTACGGTGGCCTGGTCAGCCAGGAGGCGGCACAGGGGCTGCTCAAGGCCCAGGACGACTTGGAAACACTGGGTGGCGTGGTGCTGGCGCGCATGGAGTGCCTGGAGGAGGGCACCAGCTTGCTGTCGCCGGCGCTGATCGACGTCACCGGGCTCGAGGTGCCCGACGAGGAGCACTTCGGTCCGCTGCTCAAGGTCTACCGCTATCGCGACTGGGACGAGGCCCTGCGACTGGCCAACGATACCCGCTACGGCCTGGCCGCCGGCCTGATCGGCGGCGAGCGCGCCGACTGGGACGACTTCCTGTTGCGTATCCGCGCCGGCATCGTCAACTGGAACCGCCAGACCACCGGTGCCTCCGGCGACGCACCCTTCGGCGGCGTGGGCATCAGCGGCAACCATCGCCCCAGTGCCTATTACGCCGCCGACTACTGCGCCTATCCGGTGGCCTCCATGGAAGCCGAAACCCTGACCCTGCCCGACAACCTGCCGCCCGGAGTGGTGTTATGAGCCAAACGACGAACGCCGACTACCGGGAAGTCAACTTCGACGGCCTGGTGGGCCCCACCCACAACTACTCGGGGCTGGCCCACGGTAACGTGGCTTCGATGCGCCACGGCGGGCTGGTCTCCAACCCCCGCGAGGCGGCACTGCAGGGTCTGGCAAAGATGAAGGCGCTGATGGACGCCGGCTACGCTCAGGGCGTGCTGCCGCCCCAGCAGCGCCCCGACCTTGGCGCGCTGCGCTCGCTCGGCTTCACCGGCAGCAATCGCGAGGTGCTATCGCGGGCGGCCGAAGAAGCGCCCCAAGTGCTGCGCGCGGTGTGTTCGGCCTCGAGCATGTGGACGGCCAACGCCGCCACGGTCACCCCGAGCCGCGACGCCGCGGACGGCCGTGTGCACTTCACCCCGGCCAACCTGCAGTCGAGTTTCCATCGCTATCTGGAGCCGGAGACCACCGGTCGCGTGCTGGCGGCGATCTTCCGCCACGAGGCGCACTTCGCCCATCACCCGGCGCTGCCAGCCACACCGGCCTTCTCCGACGAGGGGGCGGCCAACCATACGCGGTTGTGCGGCGAACATGGCGAGGCCGGTGTGCATCTCTACGTCTACGGTCGCCAGTCCTTTGCCGGCGGGTCTAGTGAAAGTCGCGAGCCCAAGCGCTTCCCCGCGCGCCAGACCCTGGAAGCGAGCCAGGCGGTGGCGCGTCAGCATGGTCTGGCTGCGGCGCAGACGGTATTCGCCCAGCAGCACCCCGAGGCCATCGATGCCGGCGTGTTCCACAACGACGTGATCGCGGTGGGCAACGGGCCGGTACTGCTCTACCACGAGATGGCGTTCCTCGACGAGCAGGCCACGCTCGACGAGCTGCGCGCCAAGATGGCCACACCGCTGATACCGGTGCGCGTGCCCAGCGAGGCGGTGAGCATGGAGGATGCCGTGGCGTCGTATCTGTTCAATTCGCAGCTGCTGAGCAACCCCGACGGCAGCATGACCCTGGTGGTGCCCGGCGAGTGTCAGGAGCGCGAGGCGGTGTGGCGCACCATCCAGGACCTGCTGCTGGCCGGCCACAACCCCATCGGCGAGGTGATCGTCAAGGACGTCAAGCAGAGCATGCGCAACGGCGGCGGCCCTGCCTGCCTGCGCCTGCGGGTGGTGCTCTCCGCCGAAGAGCGCGCCGCGCTGACCGGCCGCGTGCTGCTCAGCGAGGCGCTGTACGGCGAACTCACCGCTTGGGTCGAGCGTCACTACCGCGACCGCCTGGCGCCGGATGACCTGGCCGACCCGCAGCTGGCCGACGAGACCCTCACTGCGCTGGACGAGTTGACCCGCATCCTGCAAATTGGATCTGTCTATCCCTTTCAGTTGGGTTAGCCCTTTCAACTGGGTTAGCCAAGGCCTGCGCTTTTGCAATGGATAAGGAAATCGTCATGCGCGACATCACCCTCGTCCGTTTGATCCCCGACTCGGACCACGTTGATACGGTAGCGAGCTGGACCTTCGCCGAGTGGGGCCACCTTCACCCGGGCAGTACCGCCGAGACCTGGCGCGAGGCCTTTCGTCGGGAGTGCGGAGAGGGTGGCGTGCCCTCGGTGTTCGTCGCCATGCATGGCAATCGGCCGGTGGGCACGGCGGCGCTAATGGCCGAGGACATGGACAGCCGCCGCGAACTCTCGCCTTGGCTGGCCTCGGTGTTCGTGCTGCCGGAGTGGCGCGGTCAGGGCATCGCCGCCCGCCTGATTCGCCGTGTAGAAGAGGAAGCCGTGGACAGCGGTTTCAGCCTGTTCTACCTCTATACTCCTGATCAGCAGGGGCTCTATCGCCGCCTCGGCTGGCAGGACCTCGAGGAGCTGAGCTACCGGGGCGAGGCGGTCACCATCATGCTGCGCCATCTCGAGGCATGACCGCCGCCTCGCCGCTGGCGCTCTATCGCGAGGCGGTGGAGCGCCACGGCTTCGCCCCGGATACGGCCCAGCAGAGTGCGGCGGCACGGCTCGATGCCTGCTTCCAGGCGTTGCATGGTGAGGAAGGAGGGCAGCCAAAGAGCGTGCCCGGCGTCTATCTATGGGGGCCGGTGGGGCGCGGCAAGACCTGGCTGATGGACGGCTTCCACCGCCACCTGCGGGTGCCTTCCCGGCGCCAGCATTTTCACCACTTCATGCGCTGGGTGCATCAGCGCCAGTTCCAGCTCAGCGGCACCGCCGACCCTCTCTCCGCGCTGGCGCGGGAGCTGGCGTCCGAAGTGCGCGTGCTCTGCCTCGACGAACTGTTCGTCAGCGACATCGCCGACGCCATGCTGCTCGGTCGCCTGTTGCAGGCGATCTTCGAGCACGGTGTGGTGCTGGTGTGTACCTCGAATCAGGCGCCGAGCCAGCTCTACGCAGAAGGCTTCAACCGCGAGCGCTTGTTGCCGGCCATTGCCGCCATCGAACGTTGCCTAGAGGTGGTGGAGCTGGACGGCGGCTTCGATCACCGCTCGCACCCCGGTCGGGCGTGCCAGCGCTATTGGGTGGCGGAGCCCGGCCGGCCGAGCGCCCTTACCAGCGTTTTCGCGCGCCTGAGCGAGGGGCAGCCGACGAGCCGCGAGCCCATCGAGCTGGGCCGCCGCCGCATCGCAGTGGAACGGCGCAGTCAGCGAGTGGTGTGGTGTCGCTACGCCGAGCTGTGCGAGCAGCCGCTGGCCGCGCTCGACTTCATCGCCCTGGCCGACGAGTTCGATCACGTCCTGCTTAGCGAAGTGCCGCGGCTGAGCGACGTCGCCGCAGCGGGGCGTATCGCCCGTGGCACCGAGGATGGCGCCGAGCGCATCGAAACCGGGGAGCGGGAGTTGCCGCCGCTGTCGCGACGCGACGATGGCGTGCGCCGCTTCATCGCCCTGGTCGACGAGTGCTACGACCGCCGCGTGCCGCTCCACATCGAAGCCGAGGTCGCCATGGACGAACTCTATGCCGATGGCTACCTGGCCTTCGCCTTCCGGCGCACCCTCAGCCGGCTGCAGGAAATGCAGCTGGCGAGGTTTGGTGCGCTACCTGCAAACGAATGAACCGGCTTCTTCATTCGGCAAGCGGTGCCCCGATACACTGCCTGAAAACCGCGACCATGAGGTCGTAATCGCAGTAGTAAGCCGCGATGTTGGCTCGAATCCACTCGTCCCGATCCAGCCCGGCCCATGAAATCTCATAGCCGCAATTGATGATCAGGTGCTCGAAGAGAATACGCTGCGCCCTGCCGTTGCCATCTCGAAAGGGGTGCAGGACATTGAGATCGCCGTAGAACTCGGCGGCGGCCACTATCAATTCGTCACGTTCAAGGCCTGTGTACCAGTCGGCGCGTACTAACTGGGCGAACAGTTTTTTGGCTTCCGGCTCGATGCGGTCGCAAGGACAAAAGCGCGTATCGCCTTTGGAAATGTCGATGGCACGGATCTCGCCGGCCCAAGGATAAAGGTCACGGAAGAGTTGCCTGTGCAGCGACTTGAGATAGTCAAAATCGTAGGGCGGGAGAGAGAAAGGAATCCCGTCGGCAGCGATGGTCGTCAGCTCGCGTTCGGCTTCCTGCAGGATTGCATCGTCACGAATCTCGAGGAGATTCCTGAAAACGTTGGTACCGTCGTAACAGTAGGGATCCTGGCCGACGCCGTACTTGTCCATGACAGCGGCTGGTGGCCATGCTCAACGCTGGCGATATTTTTCCAGCGTGGCGGACTTGCTGGGCAGCGCATACGGCACATCGGGAGCGCTGAACCCTTCCAGGCGCAGGCTAGCCGCATAGTTATGCTGCTTGACCTTGGCAAAATAGTCCTGCTTGGTCTTGAGGGATACCTTGGTCATGGGGGCTGCCTCGAATTTGCCGATGTCCGTATTTTAACGCATATCGGTCCACGATGCTTCCTGCCCGATCGCCAGTCGCTGTCGTGGACCGTCACTGTCGTGGAAAGGTGCCGGGACATCGGCCTGACAGCCGATGTCCCGGCTTGGCCTCTAGCTACTGGCCGCTCCGCCGACGATGCCGCTACGAAAGCCGCTCTGGCGCTCGCTGTCACGCAGGTGCTTCGCCACGGTGTCTTCCGGCGAGCCGGCCATTTCACGGAACATGCCCATGGAACCGAGCAGGGCGGAGGATTCGTAGGGCACGAACACCCGCTCGCCGTCCTGGGCCATGGTCGGCAGCGCCTTGATGTAGCTCTGGCCGAGCAGATAGCCCACCACGGTGCGCTTGTGCTCGTCGCTGTCGCCGATGGCGCTCAGCACCAGCTTGATCGACTCCTGCTCGCCCTGGGCGCGCAGAATGGCCGACTCCTTGTCGCCCTGGGCATTGAGGATCGCCGATTCGCGCTGACCCTGGGCCTTGGCGATGGCGGCGGCCTTCTCGCCCTCGGCTTCGGTCACGGTGGCGCGGCGCTTGCGTTCGGCGGCCATCTGCAGGCGCATGGCGGTTTCGACCTCTTCAGGCATGGCGATGTCCTGCACCTCGACCCGTGAGATCTTCACCCCCCACTTTGACGCGGGCTCCTCCATGGCGGCCTGGATTTCGTTGTTGACCTCTGCGCGGGACTCGAACAGCTTGTCGAGCTCCATCTTGCCCACCACCGAGCGCAGGGTGGTCTTGGCCAGCACTTCCACCGCCTGGCTCATGTTCTCTATCTCATAGACGGCACGGCGTGGGTCGATGATCTGATAATAGAGCGCCCCATTGATGCGCACCGTGACGTTGTCGGTGGTCACCACCGGCTGGCCGGGGAAGTCCATCACCGTCTCCCGGCGGTCGATCCTTGCCTCGTTGGTGGTGATGGGAAAGTACTCCTCGCCACGCTTCTGGTAGCGGATCATGGTGATGGCACGAGGCTGCTCGATGAACGGAATGATGATGTTGATACCGCTCTCCAGCAGGCGATTGAACGAGCCGAGGCGCTCGATCACCATGACTTCCGACTGGCGCACGATCACCAACCCCTTGGCGATGATCAGGATGCCGATGATGACGACGATGAGGGCGATCAACAGCCCCGGGTTGATGGGAAGATCCATATTCACTTTCACTCCTTGCAGTTGCGTAGAGACGGGGCCGAAAGGGGCTCCGCAAAGGTAATACGATGGCGCTATGTCTGAACGTGGCTGACGACGGCCGTAGTACCGTCAAAGTGATGGAAGATCACCAGCGAGCCTTCTGGCAGCACGGTTTCGCCGGTTTCGGCCACGCGCAGGCGATAGAAGTCGCCGTTGATCTTGACGCCGCTGGCGCCGTCGAAGTCGCGTTTCAGGGTGGTATAGGTGTGGCCTTTCTCCACGCCCGTGCCGGTGGTGCCGTAGGCCACCCCGGCGGGCGAGAACCACGGGCGGATCACCTTGACCGCGAGCGGGATGAGAATGCCCGAGAACACGCCCATGGCAAGCAATTGCCAGGGCAGCGTAAGGCCGAGTGCCGCCAGCGCCGAGGTCAGGGCGGCGGCCACCCCCAGCGACAGCAGCACCAGGCCGCCGGAGGAGAGTTCGGCCAGGCCCAGCAGCAGGGCAATGGCCAGCCAGATCAGGGCGGGGTTCCAGTCCATGGTAGTCTCGGTAATGAATTGTTTCCCGATGCGCCGCTGCAACGCACTGCGCGGCGCTTGGTTCTATCGTAGTCGTACGACTCACATGGTAAAGGAGAGCAGCATGTCGCACATCCTCACGATACGTACCTGGTCGGCGCTGGCCGTCGTTCTGGCCGGCAGTGCCCTGCTGGCCGCACCGGCCCTGGCGGCGGAAGAGGAGGCTCAGGCCCAGGAGCAGATCGAGCAGGCCGAGCCGCAGCAGGACGCTGAGATCGACGACGAGAACGAGGCCACCGATGACGACGAGGCCAACGGTGACGAGGCCAATGGCGACGAGGCCAATGGCGACGAGGAGGAGGCAACCGAGGAGGACCACGCCCACGTTCATGAGCCCGACGAGCACGCCGACAACGAGGCCGTGCAGGCCTACCGCGAGGTCAATCGGCGCATGCACGAGGACATGGCAGTCGAGTTCACCGGCAACCCCGATGCCGATTTCGCCCGCGGCATGATCCCGCATCACCAGGGGGCCATCGACATGGCCAATGTCGTGCTGATGCACGGCGAGGACGAGGCGATTCGCGACCTCGCTCGCGAGATCATCGAGGCCCAGGAAGAGGAGATCGCCTTCCTGCGCGACTGGCTGGCCCAGCACGGCTTCGAGGCCGAATAGGCAACATCGAATGCCTTTCAGCGGGCGGCATTCCCCATGCCGCCCGCGCTGACCTTCGCGATACGCCCGCTGCGCTTCCCGCTACGCCCCACCCATACGCCACCGCTACGCCCCCCGGGGAGGAGGACGCCGCCGCCGCGATTGGCGAGGCTGCATGTGTTCGCTATCGCCGTGCCGCAAGGGCACCGGCGCCGATAACAACAACCCGGAGGTTTCAACTCATGCATCGGACACGCCATGGAGTGCTTCTTCCCGTGCTGGTCGCGCTCGGCAGCGGCCTGGCTTTCTCCACCCATGCCTTCGACGGCGATCGGCTGACGATCTGGATGGGCGACAACAAGGGCTACGACGGCATCCGCGAGGTGGCGCGCCAGTTCGCCGACGACACCGGCATCGAGGTGCGAATCGTCAACCCCGACAACCTCACCGACCGCTTCCAGCAGGCCGCCGGCAGCGGCCAGGGTCCGGACATCGTGATCTGGGCCCACGACCGCATCGGCGAATGGGCGCAGAGCGGCCTGCTGGCACCCGTTTCGCCCTCCAGCGACTTCCGCGAGCGCTACTTCGACTTCACCTGGGACGCCACCCTGTGGAGCGGCGAGCACTATGGCTACCCGATCTCGGTGGAGGCGCTGGGGCTGATCTACAACAAGGCGCTGGTCGAAACGCCGCCAGAGAGCTTCGCCGAGCTTGCGCAACTCGATGCCGAGCTGGCCGAGCAGGGCAGGAAGGCGATCCTGTTCGACTACGGCGAGCCCTACTACGGCTGGACCCTGCTCGCCGCCAACGGCGGCTACCCCTTCCGCCAGACCGAGGAGGGCTTCGACGTCGACGACATCGGCGTCAACAACGAAGGAGCCCTGCAGGGCGCCGAGCTGCTGGTGGAGCTGATCGAGAGCGGCGTACTGCCGCGCGGCACCGACTACAGCATCATGGACACACGCTTCAATCGCGGCGAGGTGGCCGCCATGATCAGCGGCCCCTGGGCCTGGAGCAACCTGGAGCAGAGCGGCATCGACTATGGCGTGGCGCTGCTGCCCAAGGTGGGCGAGGAGCGCGCCAAGCCGATGTTCGGCGTGATGGCGGCGATGATCAACACCGCCTCGCCCAACGACTTCCTGGCCGTGGAATTCCTCGAGAACTACCTGCTCAGTGAGGAGGGCATGCGCACCTTCAACAGCGACGGCACGCTGGGGGCGGTGGCGCACATTGCCTATCAACAGGAGCTGGAGCGCGACCCCAACATCGCCGCCACTCTCGAGAACGCCGAGCTCGGCATGCCGATGCCCAACATTCCCGAGATGGGTGCCTTCTGGGCCGCCATGGAGCCGGCGCTGCAGAACATCGGCAGCGGTCGCCAGTCGCCTCGCGAAGCCCTGGATGCCGCGGCCCGCCGCATGCGCCAGTAACGAACCCGCTCGATGCCTCGGCCGGCGGCAGGCGCCGCCGGCCCGGCCCAGGACGCTACCCATGTACACCACCAATGCTTCCCGGGGGCTGCCGCGTCATCGCTCCCGCTATCCCGCCGAGCGCTACACTCGCTGGGCACTGCGCGGCCTGGTGGCAGCGCTGGTCTTGGCCTTGCTGTGGCTGGTGCTGGCCTTCCATCTCAACGGCCAGCCGATCTTTGCCCTGCTGTTCCTGGTGCTCGGCGCCGCGCTGGGGGTGGTCTTCACCCGCCGCACGCTGATGAGTCACCGCTACATCTTTCCCGCCGTGGCCAGCATGGCGCTGTTCGTCATCTTTCCGCTGCTCTACACCGTCGGCATCAGCTTCAGCAACTACAGCTCCAGCAACCTGCTCAGCGAGGAGCGGGTGCGCGCTCAACTGCTGTCGCGTACCTATCAGGAGGAGAGCGCCACCTTCGGCTTCCAGCTCTACTCGAGTGACGAAGGCGTGCGGCTCTATCTGGAGCGGGAGGGGGCTCCGTCCACGACTGGTGAAGCGGAAGCCGAGCTCGAAGAGGCGCTCGAGGGCGTCTCGCGCTTCGTCACCGGGCCGATGTCGCTGCAGGACAGCGAGCGTCGCCATGTCGCCATTCAGCCCGCCGAGGGAGAGCCGGTGGGCGTGCCGTTGGCCATGCGCGAGGTGATCGCCTATCGCACGGCGTTGCAGAATCTGGTACTGGCGACGCCGGAAGGGTTGGAACTGCGCATGGCCGGGCTGCGCCACTATGCGCCCATGCTCGACCGCTATGAAGCCCGCGACGACGGCAGCCTGTACGACCGGCGCGACGATCTCCTGTTGACCGCCGATGGAGAGACGGGCTTCTTCGTCACCGAGGTTGGGGAGCGCATCACCCCGGGCTGGCCGGTGGCGGTGGGCCTGGACAACTACGCACGGATCTTCCTCGACCCCGATATCCGCGGCCCCTTCATCCAGATCTTCGTCTGGACCTTCGCCTTCGCCGGGCTCACCGTGCTGTTCACCCTGATCGTCGGCTTCGTGCTCGCCTCGCTGCTGCAGTGGGACCAACTGCGTGGCAAGGCGCTCTACCGCACCCTGCTGATCCTGCCCTACGCGGTGCCGGCGTTCATCTCGATCCTGATCTTCAAGGGCATGTTCAACCAGCACTTCGGCGAGATAAACCTGATCCTCGACGCCCTGTTCGGCGTGCGTCCCAACTGGTTCACCGATCCCTGGCTCGCCCGCAGCATGCTGCTGATCGTCAACACCTGGCTCGGCTACCCCTACATGTTGCTGCTGTGCATGGGGCTGATCCAGTCGATCCCCAGGGACCTCTACGAGGCCTCGGCGGTGGATGGCGGCGGCCCGCTCACCAACCTGTTCCAGATCACTCTGCCGCTGATCATCAAGCCCCTCACACCGCTGCTGATCGCCTGCTTCGCCTTCAACTTCAACAATTTCGTGCTGATCGCGCTGCTTACCGGCGGCAACCCCGACATCCTTGGCGCCAGTACCCCGGCGGGCACCACCGATCTGCTGGTGAGCTACACCTACCGCATCGCCTTCCAGGACGCCGGGCAGAACTTCGGTCTGGCCGCCGCCATCGCCACGCTGATCTTCCTGCTGGTGGCGGGGCTGGCGCTGCTCAACCTGCGCCTGGCCAAGGTCAGGGTCTGATTCGCAAGGTCACAGGAGAACTCTCATGGCCATGGTACAACCGCGTTCCCTTCGCTGGCGCAAGCTGGCGGCCCATCTCGCCCTGATCGGCTTTCTGGTGCTGATCCTGTTCCCGCTGCTGCTGGTGATCTCGATCTCCTTTCGCGAGGGCAACTTCGCCACCGGCAGCCTGATTCCGGAGCGCTTCTCCCTGGAGCACTGGTCGTTGGCCCTGGGTATTCCCTGGGAGCGTGCCGACGGCACGGTGGTGCAGCCACCGTTTCCGGTGCTGCTGTGGCTGTGGAACTCGGTCAAGGTGGCGCTGGTGTCGTCGCTGCTGATCGTGCTGCTCTCCACTACCAGCGCCTACGCCTTCGCCCGCATGCGTTTCGCCGGCAAGGGACCGATCCTCAAGAGCATGCTGATCTTCCAGATGTTCCCGGCGGTGCTCTCGCTGGTGGCGCTGTACGCCCTGTTCGACCGCCTGGGGCAGTTCGTCGGCTGGCTCGGCATCAACACCCACGGCGCACTGATCGTCGCCTCGCTGGGGGCGGTGGCGCTGCACATCTGGACCATCAAGGGCTACTTCGAGTCGATCGACGGCTCGCTGGAGGAGGCCGCCATGGTCGACGGCGCCAGCACCTGGCAGGCGTTTCGCTACATCCTGCTACCGCTGTCGCTGCCGATCCTGATGGTGGTGTTCATCCTCGCCTTCGTCATGAGCATCATGGAGTACCCCATGGCATCCGTTTTGCTCGTCGACGAGCACAAGCTGACGTTGGCGGTAGGCGCCCAGCAGTACCTGGCCGACCACAACCAGCGCTGGGGCAACTTCGCCGCGGCGGCGGTGCTCTCAGGCCTGCCCATCACCGTGGCCTTCCTGATCTGCCAGCGCTGGATCATCGGCGGGCTGACGGCGGGGGGAGTGAAGGGCTAGCCGCGGCATTGCGCCAGGGCTCGAACGCCCGCTCGGCTCTGCCGGCGGGCGATGCTTCGCCGCCGATTCCTAGCGGTCGTGACCGGGCGGCACGCGGGGTGTCAGCCCCTCGGCGCGCATCTGCTCGCGCACCTCGACGGGCGAGGGCGGGGGAAATTCGACGCCGCGCTCGATCATCATATCGCGCAAGCGAATGAAGTCGTCTCGCAGAGGGCTTGGTGGGGTATCTTCGATGCGATTATGAACGCGCCAAGCAGTTGTGACGCCCGTTGAGGTGCGAATGTCTGCCTCAGCACCTTGCTCCAACAAATAAATCGAAATTTCAGGTTTTGTACCGGAAGTGCTTATATCCAATGCAGTTCTTCCCACAGGGCCAGGGGCTGCATTTATGTCTGCGCCTCGCTCTACTAGCAGCCTTACATGCTCGAGAGTACTGCTAATAACAGCTTGCTCCAGTAGTGGTGTATCGCTTCCATCATTAGGCGATAGGCCACCATCCAGCATTGCTTCTAGAATTTTTGTGTCCCTGCTCATTAACGCTGCACCGAGGGGCGTACGTGCTTCGGCTGCTTCGATAGCACTATCACCGGGATGTACGCCCAGCTCGACCAAGGTGCGTACGGCATCCGGATTCTGCTGAAGCAGGGCGAACCACATCAGGGTCATCTGCTGCTCGCCCCGGGCGGTAAGGTCGATGCCCTCGGCCCCACGGCGCAGCGCTGCCATATCGTTGCGTTCGATGGCTCGGGCCAATTCGAGATGCGGGCCGCTGAAGAACTCGTCGGCAGTGTGAGTACGTGACATGGTCAATCCCTGAGTTGGCTGGCAGCCGCTGGCTAGGAAGAACAGTACCAGCAACAGCAGTGAGTGATAGCGCGAGTGAAAAGGGCGCTGTGGCTTGGTCTGCATGATGTCTCCCTACGTGCAGTGATGTCCCGTGGCTTTGGCCAGGATACCCTGATCCATCGACTTCTGGGCCTCCAGCCCCTCGATGACTTGCACCATGCTGTGACGCTCGATCGGATTGATGCCCCGGCCGGGCAGCCGATAGGGTGTGCCCACCGCATCCGGCATCAGCGTGGCCAGCAGGGCGCTGCCGGCGGCTCCGGCAAGAGCGCCGGTGCCACCGCCCAGTGCCGCGCCCACCCCGGCCGCGGCGAGCGTGGAACTCAGCCGCCGCTCCTGCAGCAGCGTGAGTATTTCCCCCACGACGCGAAACGCCTGGATATTCTCGGGCCTGGGCTGATGCAGCGTGCCGCCATAGCGTTCCACAGTATTGGGATGCAGGCCTGCGGAGTTAAGTGTGGTCGCAGGCAGCCCGCTTGCCCGTGAGGCGGCAGAAACTAATCCTCCACCTAGCGAATGTCCCACCAAGTGCACGTGAGCACCGGAGTCTTTAAGGCTGTTGCCAATATGAACGGCTCTTTGATAATAATCTGAAGGTTGATTAAAACCTTGCGCAAGGTTGTTCAGCCAATCTTCTCTATTTTGGGTGCCTTTAAATGCGAGCGTTGGACCAAGTTTATCACCAAAAACTTCTTGGTCCGGGACATAAAAACCTGCTCTAAAACCACTATTTGAGGGCTTCAATTGGCTTGGCTTTAAATCCATTGCCGCTAGGTAGTCAGCATCCAGGCTGCTATCCCCCCAGCCCACCGGCACGGGCTGGCTGGGGTCGTAGACATGCTGGGCCAGCCGGGCGTGTTCCACGGCGACGTTGTTGCGCGCGAAGCGTTCGGTAGTGGCGGCCAGGGTGTCGCGGGGGCCGCCCGGAGGCATGGTGTCGAGCCGGGTCCGGGCGGCGGTGATCTGGCCTTGACGACACTGCCAGCGTGCCGCCTTCTGGCGTCTGGCCTCCTCCAGGTCGTCTAGGCTCGAGTCTGCCGTATCGTCGCTATCTTCAAGCTCGACCTCGCCTTGTCCCGCAGCGGCGACGGCCATGGCCGCCGCCATGAAGCCACCCATGAGCGGCATAGCGCCGGATTTGAGCGTCATGTCCTCGCTCGCTTCCGGCGTGGCGGCACCCGGCAGCAGCGCCGCCGCCGCCCCCTGCCCACTCCCCGAGCCGGGGCTGCCTCCGGAGTTGATCTTGACCTGGGCGCCGACGATGGTGATGCCGCTGGGGTCGAGCTTGAGGAAGCTGCCGCCGGCCTTGAGGGTGATCTCGGCACCGGCGTCGATCACTGTCTTGCTGCCGGCCTGGTGGTGGATCTCCTGGCCGGCTTCGACGAGCTGGGCGCGGGTGGTCTTTTCGTGGCGCGTGGCGCCAACGATGAGGTGGTCGTCGCCGTCGACCTTGAGGTGGCGCTGGCCACGCACGGTGAGGTGGTCGTCGGCGTGGATCTCGCTGATGCGTTGGCGGTGCACGGTGAGGTGGCTGTCGTGGCCGATCTCTTCGGTGCGGTCGTTGTGGGTCAGCAGCTCCAGGTCTTTCTGGGCGTGGAGCCAGATCTGCTCCTGACCGGCTTCGTCCTCCAGGCGCAGTTCGTTGAAGCCTTCGCCTTGGTGACTCTGGGTGCGGATGACGGTGCGGGTCTTGTGCGCCGGCAGTTCGTAGGGCGGTGTGCTGACGGCGTTGTAGATCCGTCCGGTGATCAGCGGTTGATCTGGGTCGCCCTCCAGGTAGCTGATGAGGACCTCATGGCCGATCCTCGGAATCGCCATGCTGCCGTAGCCGCCACCGGCCCAATCCTGGCTGACACGAATCCAGGCGCTCGGCGCTCTTTCCGCGGCTTCGCCTTCAGCCCCGGCGGTATTGGGCTCGGCATAGCGATCCCAGGGGAACTGCACTTTGACCCGGCCGTACTCGTCGCAATAGATCTCTTCGCCTTCGGGCCCGACGACGAAGGCGATCTGGGGGCCGTCGACCCGAGGGCGGGGATTGGGCTCGGGGCGCCAGGCCTGGTCGGCGGGCATCAGCACCAGTTCGTTGTGGTACTTGGTCATGGCTTCCGAGCCTGCCCGACCCCGCAGGCCATCACTTTGATCGGTTTGCTCGCTGCCCTGAACGAAGCCGTCCTCTTCCAGCGCCTGGGGCTGCTTGCCGTGGTGCACCACGCCGAGCACCTGCCAGTCGCGGTTGAGCTCGTCGAGGTCGTGGTCGGTGAGCGTGAAGCGGGTGCCCGGGGCGAGTTCGGGCAGGTCGCTCTCGGCATCGGCGGTGTTGGCGCCACGGCGTAGCGCTTCGAGACGAATGCGAGTGAAGGCCTGGCCGGAGGCGTCGGCCTTGTAGCGCCCGGGGTAGTCGTAGTGCTCGTACCCTGTATCAACGACGCCACGCTGGCCGTGCGCCTCAAGATCGCGTGCGGCGTGGCCGTGCAGTTGGGCCTGATGTAGCTGCGAATAGCCAGGTTTCTTGAACGAGTAGTCCTTGAGCGTGGCCGAGGCCGGCGCGACCCGGGCATGCTGCTGCAGCTTGCGCACGTGACGCGCCGGTGGCGTGCCCCCGGCGCAGCCGTGGTAGGTACGCTCGCCCAGGTGGCTCAGCACCTGAGGCGCGTCGGCGAACACCAGGCGGTGGGCGGCGCAGGGTGTCTCGCCACCGGTCTCGAAGAATTCGTGAAAGTAGAACAGCCCCTCTTCGGCGGCCAGGCGCTCGACGAAGGCAAGATCATCTTCCCGATACTGCGTGAGGTACTCCCGAGGCTCGGGTTCGCGGGTGGCGGCGAAGGCGAGATCGGTCAGCCCGTGCTCGTCGCACAGGGTGTTGAGCACCGTGAGCGGCGAAACCTCCTGGAAAATGCGCGAGTTCTGGCGCAGGCCAAGGCGCCACAGGGCGGGCCGGATCTCGACCCGGTAGAAGGTGTGGCGGTGGCCGCGGTCGCCACGGGCGAAATCGCTGACGATGCCGTTCACCTGGCGCAGCCTCTCGTCGTCCTGCCAGATCGTCAGGGTGGCCTCGCGGTCGAGGATGTCGCGAGCGGAGAGGCTACCGTTACGGCTGGCGAAGCGCACCGTGAGCTCGAAGGGGGCGGAGAGCCGTTCCCGGTGAGTGAACTCGATGACCGCCAGGCCTTCGGTATCGGGCGAGCTGGCATCGGCGAGCTGAAGGGTGAAGTGAAGTCCGTTTTCAGAGGCCATGCTTCCTCCTGGAGGCGTACATGGCCGAGTTGCAGCAGATGGTGTGCCAGGTTTTGGCTAATTAAAGTAAAAACAAGGAAATAGCAGAGAGCAGGTCCAAAAGGCTAAGTGGACTCAGGCAATCCATTGCCTGAGGCGGGCAAGAAGTTGCCCGCTGGGCAACTTCTTGCCCGTGCTCAATGAGTGACGCCGGGTATCCGTACCTGCCTGGAGCAGGCTTTGCCGTCGGCGGCGAACAGGTGACAGCGCTCGCCGGAGAGCCCCAGTTCGAGCGGCTGGCCGTCCTCCAGGTGGGTCAAGCCGTCGAGTCGCTGGGTCAGGGTCTCGCTGACGCCCTCTACCCGCAGATGAGCCAGCGTTTCGTAGCCGAGCCTTTCGGCCACCATGAGCCTGGCCGAGAGGCGGGCGTCGGCATCGCTCGGGGCGATGAAGTCCTCGGCGCGCACGGCGAGGGTGGCCTTGTCGCCGGCATGCAGTCGGGCGCCGTCGACCGCCACGGCCAGCGTCTCGCCGCCGGGCAGGCGCACCGAGGTGTGCTGGCGGCCCGGATCGAGCACTTCGACCGGCACCACGTTGATGCGCGGCGAGCCGATGAAGCGCGCCACCTCCAGAGTGGCTGGGTAGTGGTAGAGCGACAGCGGAGCGCCGACCTGGGCGATGCGACCCCCGGCCAGCAGCACGATGCGGTCGGCCAGGGTCATCGCTTCCACCTGATCGTGGGTAACGTAGATCATGGTGGCGCCCAGGCGTCGGTGCAGCTCGGCGATCTGCACCCGCATGTCGACCCTCAGGGCGGCGTCGAGGTTGGAAAGCGGCTCGTCGAACAGGAACACCGCCGGCTCCTTGACCAGGGTGCGGCCGATGGCCACCCGCTGGCGCTGGCCGCCGGAGAGCTCCTTGGGCTTGCGTTCGAGCAGCTCGCCCAGGTGCAGCATCTCGGCGGCATGTTCCACCCGACGGCGGATCTCGGTCTTGTCGGTGCGGGCGAGCTTGAGGCCGAAGGCCATGTTCTCGGCCACCGTCATGTGCGGGTAGAGCGCGTAGGACTGGAACACCATGCCGATGTCGCGCTCCTGGGGCGGGACCTCGTTGATGCGCTCGCCATCGAGGCGCATCTCGCCGTGGCTGATGTCCTCGAGCCCGGCGATCATGCGCAGCAGGGTGGACTTGCCGCAGCCGGAGGGGCCGACGAAGACGATGAACTCACCATCCTCGATGGTCAGGTCGATATCGCGGGAGACCTCGATCCCCGCGTAATCCTTGCCGATGCCGGCAAGCGTCAGACGTCCCATGTGATCTCCTCCTGTGCCGGGCAGCAGGCGATGGCGATGCCGCAGGGCGGCAGCCGGACCTTGCCATCGGCCCAGACGCCGTTGACCAGCGCCGGGGCGTCGTCGAGCGGGCGCGCTTGCCGCGGGGCGGGCAGGGTGCGCGGCGCGTCGCTGAAGTTCAGCGCGACCAACAGGCGCTCGTTGGGCTCGCGTGCAGGGTGGTGGCGCTCCAGACACAGCACCTCGTCGCGCACCGGGTGGTAGCGCACCTCGCCCTTCTTCAATGCCACATGCTCACGGCGGAAGGCAAGGAAGGCGCGGTAGGCATTGAGCAGCGAATCGGGGGCTAAGTCCTGGTGCCCCATGGCCAGCCCCAGATGGGTCTCGGGCACCGGCAGCCAGGGCTCGCCCTGGGAGAAATCGCCGTGGCGGGTATCGGCGCACCAAGGGTGGGGCGTACGGCAGCCATCGCGCCCCTTGTAGGCCGGCCAGAAGGTGATGCCGGCCGGGTCGACGAGCTGCTCCAGGGTCAGCTCGGCCTCGGGCAGGCCCAGCTCCTCGCCCTGGTAGAGGCAGACGCTGCCGCGCTGGGTCAGCAGGAAGGCGAGGTAGAGACGCAGTCTGGTCGGGTCGTCCTGGGCCTTCCAACGCGTCGCCAGGCGCGGTACGTCGTGGTTACCCAGTGCCCAGCACGGCCAGCCGTCGCCGATCTTCGCTTCCATCGCGGTCAGCGTGTGATGCAGGAATTCAGGATCGTGGCGCTCGCCCAGTAGATCGAAGGAGTAAGCCATGTGCAGGCGCTTGCCACCTTGGGTGTAGGCGGCCATCACGTTGAGCGAATCGTCGTCGCCGACCTCGCCGACGCTGGTGGAGCCGGGATACTCGTCGAGCAGGGCACGCAGCTTCTCGAGGAAGGCCAGGTTCTCCGGCTGGGTCTTGTCGTGCAGGTGCAGTTGGTAGCCGTAGGGGTTGTCGGGGCGCACGCCCAGAAAGCCTTCCGCCGAGCTGCTGCGGGGCGGATTGTCGACGAGTTCGCCATGGGTGCAGAAGTTGATCGCATCGAGGCGGAAGCCGTCGACGCCGCGGTCGAGCCAGAAGCGCACCTCGTCGAGAATGGCATCGACGACCTGCGGGTTGCGGAAGTTGAGGTCCGGCTGGCTGACCAGGAAGTTGTGCAGATAGTACTGGCAGCGCCGGGTGTCCCACTGCCAGGCGCTGCCGCCGAACACCGACTGCCAGTTGGTGGGCGGCGAGCCGTCGGCCTTGGCATCGGCCCACACGTACCAGTCGGCCTTGGGGTTGTCGCGGTTGGTGCGGCTCTCGGCGAACCAGGGGTGAAGGTCGGAGGTGTGCGACAGCACCTGGTCGATGGTGACCTTGAGCCCGCGGGCGTGAGCCGCCTCCACCAGGCGGTCGAAATCATCCAACGTGCCGAAGATGGGGTCGACGCCACGGTAGTCGGCCACGTCGTAGCCGAAGTCCTTCATCGGCGAGGTGAAGAAGGGCGAGATCCAGATCGCATCGACGTTGAGCGATGCGATGTAGTCTAGCTTGTCGATGATGCCCGGCAGGTCGCCGATGCCGTCGCCGTTGCTGTCCATGAAGCTGCGCGGGTAGATCTGGTAGATCACCGCACCGCGCCACCAGTCCTGTCCCTGTCTGCCGAAGATGTGCTGTGTGTTCATGCCTTGTCCTTGTCGTCTTGCCATACGGAGAAACGTAGGGTCGATGGTGACGCCATGGGCAGTGCAGGGAATCCTCTACGCCCCGGTAGAGGGGAGGCGTAGGCGGGGGGCGGAGTCCGCTCGCTCGGCCTACTCCCCCTGGATACGCGACAGCAGCTCGCCGGCCAGGGCGATGGCCTCTTCGCGGCGGCGGATGTTCTGTTTCTGGTAGAGGCTGCGGATGTGGGTCTTGACCGTGGTGGGGGCGACCGAGAGCTGCTCGGCGATCTGTTCGTTGGAGAGCCCGGCATGGATCAGGCCGAGAATCTGCCACTCTCGGCGGGTCAGGGGCGAGGTGCGGATCAGCTCTGGCACGTCGGGGCGCGAGACGATGTCGTCGATGACCGAGTCGTCGAGCATCAGACGCACGGCGCGGCCGAACTCGCGCTGACGACGGGAGAGGTCGAGCAGCCGTTCGGCATGACCTCGGGCCAGAGGCTCCAGTTCATGCTCGGCCAGCAGACGTTCGAGCATTTCCGGCAGCGCCCGGCCCAGGCGCAGGAAGCTGCCTGCCAGCGCCGTGCGGGTGGCGAGCGTAAGCGCCTGGGCCAGATGCGCCAGGGCCGCATCTGGCCGGCCGCGGTGCCACTCCAGCCCGGCCAGGCAGATACGGTTGCGATTGGCGTCGGTGGTGAGTCCCAACTGGGCGGTCTGGCGTTCCAGCGCGACCAGCAGCGCCTCGGCCTCGTCGAAGCGGTCGAGCAGGATCATGGCGCGTGCGTGATTGCGAAGGTTGCACTGGGCGAAGTGGTTGCTGGCCTGTGCCGGGTCGCCGGGCGGCGCCTCCTGCAGCCAGCGTGCCACGGCGTCGAGATCGCCGTTGGCCTGCCACCAGGCCAGCAGGGTGGCATGGGCGTTGGCCTGCCAGTCGATGTGATAGTTGCCCTGCACCAGAATCTTGCGCAGGCGGCGGATATGATCGGCGCACTGGGCCTGGTCGCCCCGCGACAGCGCTACCTTGGCCAGACCGATGTGACATTGCAGGGTCCAGCGCTCGCCCTGGGTGTCGAGCACCTCGATACCCTTCAGCGCTGCCTGCTCCGCTTCTTCCAGACGCTGCCACTCCCACAGCACCTGACTGCGGATGCGGTAAAGGAATTCGCATACCGGCAGGCGGTCGAGGCCGGCGTGCTCGACGTGAGCGATGGCACGCTCCTGGACGTCGAAGGCGGCCTGCAGGCGACCCTGAGCTACCAGCGTTTCGGACTGATGGCACAGGGCCCACAGCAGCATTTGGGCATCGCCGACACGATTGGCTTCACGCTCCACGCTGTGAATGCGCTGCAGCGACTCCTCCAGGTGGCCCAGCACGAAGCGAGCCTCGGCCAGTATCGCTGCGGCAGTCAGCGGCGTCGTGGCCAGATAGCGCGGCGGCAGGGTCAGGGCCTGCTCGGCCAGCGGTGCTGCCCGTTCGGCGTCGCCTTCGTTGATCGCCAGTTGCGCCCGCAGAGTGGCGAACTCGGCGGCCAGCTCGGCCCATTCGGGCAGCTCGAGCTGCGCCTCGATCCAACTGATGGCCTGGCGGGTGCGATCGAAATGGTACTGGGCATGCGAGGCCCAGCCGTGCAGCAGGGTGAGCCGGGGGGAGTCGACCAGCCGGGTATCACCGAGTGCGGCAAGACCGCGTGCCAACAGCGAGAAGTGGCCGTTGGCCAGCAGGTCGGGACCCTCGCGTTCGAGCAGCTCGGCCAGCGGCTCGGGGGCTTCGGCCTCGATGGCCTGGGCCAGGGCCAGGGCGGGGTTGCCCAGGCGCAGCCAGGCGTTGCTGGCGCGCTGATGCAGCTCGTGCTGTGAAGTCAGGCTGAGCTCGTGGCGACGATGGTGCAGGTAGCCGGCAAACAGCCGATGGAAGCGAAACCACTGCGAATGAGGTTCGACGCGTTCAAGGAATAGGCCGGCTCGCTCCAGCGCCTCCAGCCGCTGAGAGAGCCGCTCGCCCTCCAGCAGCCTGGCGACCAGATTGGGTGAGAAGCGCTCCAGCACGCCGAGCTGCAGCAGCAACTGATGGTCCTGTTCGTCGATACAGCGTGCCAGCAGCTCGTCAAACCAGGCGACGAAGTCCGGATGGCTGCCGTCGAGCCGCTCCAGCAGCGTATCGAAGGAGGCCAGGGTCGTGGTGCGCTCGATCAGCCAGGCGAGCGCCAGCGGCCATCCTTCGGTGCGGCGCAGGGCGCGCTCCAGGCTGACCCGGGTAGGGGGCAGGCTGAGCTGTTCGGCGCACAGGGTCTGCGCCTCTTCCGCATCGAAGGCCAGCTCGCTCAGACCGATCTCCTCCAGTTCGCCGCGCAGCCTGAGTTCCGGCAGGCCCAGAGAAGGGCGCGTGCGTGAAGCGAGGGTCAGCGTCAGCCAGGGTGGCTGGTGGCACAGCCAATGGCGCAGGCTTTCGAGGATCGCAGGGTGGCACAGGTGCTGAGCGTTATCCAGCACCAGCCGGCCCGGTGGGGCTTGAGCCGGCAGCAGGGCCAGCCAGGTTTCGACGGCTTCGGCCAGATTACCGGCCACGGGCAGTTCGAGTGCGACATCGAGTTCACCGCATAGGCGGATCAGGGCTTCGCGGAAATAGACGGCGAACCGCTCCGGCTCGTCGTCGCGGGCATCCAGGCACAGCCAGGCCGAGGGCTGCTCAAGTCGGGTCAGACACTCGGCTAGCAGCGTGCTCTTGCCGTAGCCGGGAGGTGCCTGGACCATCAACAGGCGCACACGCTCGCTGAGCGCGAAGCAATCGTTCAGCCTTTCCCGGGCCACGACGATGTCAGGCAGTGCAGGCGGGCGGAGCTTTTCCAGAAGAATGGTCATCGAAAACCGTCGCTGAACCGTTTCAGTTTTTCAGTATGACGGTTGGCTCGTCGCCTTTGGGCTCTATGCGACCAAGGTCGTACGCAAGGCTGACCGGGCTCAGACCCGGTCAGCCGATAGCAACGCCTGTTCGCTACAGCCCCAGGCGCTCCTTGACCCGGCCGAAGGCAGCCAGGGCGAACTCCAGGTCGTCGCGGGTCAGCGCGGCGGACATCTGGGTACGGATACGGGCGCGGCCCTGGGGCACCACCGGGTAGGAGAAGGCGATCACGTAGACGCCCTCCTTGAGCATCTCCTCGGCGAAGCGGGCGGCGAGCCCCGCATCATGCAGCATGACGGGCACGATGGGATGCTCGCCGGGCAGCAGCTCGAAGCCCAGCCGCTCGAGTCCCGCGCGGAAGAAGGCGGTGTTCTCGCTGAGTCGGCGGCGCAGTTCGCCGGACTCCGCGGCCAGCTCGATGGCCTTCAGCGCGCCGGCGACCACCGGTGGCGCCACGGTGTTGGAGAACAGGTAGGGTCGCGAGCGCTGGCGCAGCAGCTCGATCACCTCGCGCTTGCCGCTGGTGTAGCCGCCACTGGCGCCGCCCAGTGCCTTGCCCAGGGTGCCGGTGGTGATGTCGATGCGGTCCATGCAGCCGCGATACTCATGGGTGCCGCGGCCACCCTCGCCGAGAAAGCCGGTGGCGTGGCAGTCGTCGAAGTGCACCAGGGCACCGTAGCGTTCGGCCAGGTCGCAGATCTCGTCGAGGCGGGCGATGTAGCCGTCCATCGAGAACACGCCGTCGGTGGTGATCAGCTTGAAGCGTGCCCCGTCGCGGTCGGCGGCCTTGAGCTGCTCTTCGAGGTCGGCCATGTCGTTGTTGCGGTAGCGGTAGCGCCGGGCCTTGCAGAGCCGCACGCCGTCGATGATGCTGGCGTGGTTGAGTTCATCGGAGATCACCGCGTCCTCGGCGCCGAGCAGGGTCTCGAACAGCCCGCCGTTGGCGTCGAAGCAGGAGGGGTAGAGGATGGTGTCCTCGGTGCCGAGGAAATCGGTCAGGCGCTGTTCCAGCTGCTTGTGCAGGCTCTGGGTGCCGCAGATGAAGCGCACCGAGGCCAGGCCGTAGCCCCACTCTTCCAGGCCCGCCTTGGCAGCCGCGTTGACCTCGGGGTGCTGAGCCAGCCCCAGGTAATTGTTGGCGCACAGGTTGAGCACTTCCTGGCCGGCATTGATGCCGACATGGGCACCTTGGGGCGTGGTCAGCTGGCGCTCGTGCTTGTACAGCCCGGCCTGGCGAATGGCGTCGAGCTCGCCCTGCAGGTGCTGCTTGAAGGCTCCGTACATGTCATGACTCCCAGTTGAGAACGACCTTGCTCGCTTCACCGTTCAGCATGGCATCGAAACCTTGCTGGAACTCGGTGTAGGGCAGGCGATGGGTGATAACCGGTGAGATGTCGAGGCCGGAGTCGATCATCACCGACATCTTGTACCAGGTCTCGTACATCTCGCGGCCGTAGATGCCCTTGAGCGTCAGCATGTTGAAGATCACCGTGTTCCAGTCGATGGCGATCTCCTCGGTGGGGATGCCGAGCATGGAGATCTTGCCGCCGTGGCACATGTTGGCCAGCATGTCGCGGAAGGCGGCGGGGCTGCCGGACATCTCCAGGCCCACGTCGAAGCCTTCGGTCAATCCCAGCTCGCGCTGAACCTCGGGCAGCGTCTCGCGGCGCACGTCCACGGTGCGGGTGGCGCCCAGGCGCTTGGCCAGCTCGAGCCGCCCCGGGTTGAGATCGGTGACCACCACGTGACGAGCCCCGGCGTGGCGACACACCGCCGCGGCCATGGCGCCGATCGGTCCGGCCCCGGTGATCAGCACGTCCTCGCCGAGCAGGTCGAACTGCAGTGCGGTATGTACGGCGTTGCCCAGCGGGTCGAAAATGGCGGCCACGTCGAGGTCGATGCCAGGCTTGTGTTCCCACACGTTGGACATGGGCAGGGCCACGTACTCGGCGAAGGCCCCCGGCCGGTTGACCCCCACACCGCTGGTGTGGGCACACAGGTGGCGGCGCCCGGCCAGACAGTTGCGGCAGCGCCCGCACACTACATGACCCTCTCCGGAGACGATCTGCCCCGGGTGGAAATCATTGACGTTGGAGCCCACCTCGACGATCTCTCCGACGAACTCATGGCCCACCACCATGGGCACCGGGATGGTCTTCTGGGCCCAGCTGTCCCAGTTGTAGATATGTACGTCGGTGCCGCAAATGGCGGTGCGCTTCACCTTGATCAGCACGTCGTTGATGCCGACCTGTGGGTCCGGCACCTCTTCCAGCCAGAGGCCGGGTGACGCCTCTTTCTTGATCAGTGCTTTCATGTCTACCTTCCTGACTTGTGGTTGGAGGGTTCAGGCGGTTGAGGAGCGATAGGTACTGGCAATTCCCCGCATGAGGTTTAGTATGAGGGAATGAATTCCAGTATTGCAGAATAATTCCCTCTTGCAAGATTTTTTTCTCGCATAGTGGAATTCAGTTGTTGGCGGGCATCTCTTGGGTATAGGGGAAAAGTGAAGTGAGTGACACCACGACGGCAGACGAAGGGCAAACGGAAGCGGGTAGCCTCCCGAGCCGGGTCATCGAGCTGCGCAAGAGGCGCGGGCTCACCCTGGAGCAGTTGGCAGCGGCTTCTGGCGTCAGTCGCTCGATGCTCAGTCAGATCGAGCGCGGCAAGGCCAATCCGACCCTGGCGGTAACGCTGCGTATCGCCCAGGCCTTCGGCATGAACATCGGTGATCTGGTCGACCAGCCCTGGACGGCGTCGCGCATCGAAGTAGTGCGCGGCGACGACGCCAGCCAGCTGTTCCGTGACGATCAGGACTGCCGTATCCGCACCCTTTCGCCGCTGCACATGGAGAAGAACGTGGAGTTCTACGAGGTGCGACTGGCGCCCGGTGCGCGCCTGCAGAGCGCGGCTCACTTCGAGGGCACGCGAGAGCTGCTGACCGTCACTCAGGGGCAGGCGCGAGTCGTGGCGGGGGAGAATCGCTGTGAGCTGAGCCCTGGCGACTCGGCGCATTACCATGCCGACCTCGAGCACGTCATCGAGAACTGCGGTGAAGTGGAGCTGGTGAGTTTTCTCGTCGTGACCTATCAGTGAAAGCGCAGTAGTCTGCCCAGCATTTGCTGTCCGTATTGCAGGAGAACGACTTGGCGGCTCTGGTGTATTGGCTGGATATGGCAGGGGTGGTGGTCTTCGCTCTCTCGGGCGTAATACTGGCCTGCCGCTCACGCATGGACCCCTTCGGCATGCTGGTGCTGGCGGCGGTCACCGGCATTGGTGGCGGCACGCTGCGCGACCTGGTACTGGGCGTACGGCCGGTGTTCTGGGTCGCCGACCCTACCTATCTGTGGGTGATTCTCGCTACCGTCGGCCTTTCCATCGTCGGCTTTCATTACATCCATCGCCTCTCCCGGAGCTTCCTGCCGATTGCCGATGCCTTCGGCCTGGCGCTGTTCACGGTGATCGGCGCCCACAAGGCGTTACAGCTCGAGGCGCCTGGCGTAGTGGCGGTGTTGATGGGACTGTTGACGGGGGTGGCCGGCGGCATGGTGCGTGACGTGCTGGCCCGGCGCGTACCGATGGTACTGCGCCAGGAGGTGTACGCCACGGCCTCGATTGCCGGTGGTATCACCTACGTGGGGCTGGGGGCGCTGGGCGTGCCGGCCGGAGTTGCCATCGGCCTGGCGCTGGCGGTGACCCTGGGGTTGCGCCTGGCGGCCATCCACTGGCAGCTCACGCTGCCGGTTTTCGCCTGGGTTGTGATCCGTCCGCCGCAAGAGGTTCAGGCACCGGTTGCATCGGACCCTGAGCAAGAGGGGGCCCAAGGCGGTCCGTCGGAGCAGCCCAAGCCCCGCACCAAGGTCAGGGTGCGCATGATCTCACCCAGTCAGCAGCGCAGACAGCGAGACAAAGACAGTGACTGAAGCGAAGTCGAGGCGAGCCCTTCACGCAGCTTTCTCCAAGCCCATGGGCTGGCTCGTGGTGCTTCTGCTGGTCGCGCTCACAGCCTGCGCCATCGAGCCCTTGCATGATGGACCGGCGCGCGATGGACCGACACGCGAGGAGCAGTCGGCCGCTCAGGCGCTCCGGGGGGTCTACGACGATGCTCTGCCGACCATGCCCCTCGACAAGCAGCGTCATTATGCCCAGCGGCTCTACCGCATCAGTGGCGATTCGCGCTACCTCGAGCCCCTCGAGAGGCATGGGCGCCTGCTGTTGAAGCAGCTCGGACGCGACATTGCCGGCCTCGAGACGCCCGGCTTCGCGGCGGCTCGTACTCGGGAGGTGATGGCGAACTACCCGCAGCGTACCGCCAGACAGCGTGCCCGTGGGGCCATGCTGGCCGAATGGGGCGAGATCGCCTTCGGCCGGCAGCTGCTCTTCCGCCTGATTCAGGCAGACTACTACGGACTGCTGGACACATTGCCCGAGCATGAACGTGCGCTCGACTACCTGGCCAGCCTGGAATGGCAGCGCTTTCTGACCGACCCAGATGTGATGAAGATCTATGCCGCCCAGGTGGCGAATCAGGCTCATTTCCTTCAGCAGCTCGGCATCGTCGACCTGCGGGACGACATGGAGGCGGCGTTTCATTCCGTCTATCCCGCCGATGCCGTGCCGGCCCTGGGCAAGAACGATTACCGTAATCGGCTCTATGGCATGACGCACATGGTGATCGCCGACAGCCGATACTATCAGCGCAGGGTGTCGGTTGAGCAGCATGCCTGGATCCTTGCCGCCTTCCGTGCCGAGATCGAGCGCATTCTGGACGAAGCCACGGAGGACATCATGGCCGAAGTCGCGCTCAGCTTTCTGCTGGCGGGGCTGGAGAATGACCCGGCGGTGGCACGGCTACGCCGCCACCTGATGCAAGCCGTCGATCCTCGAGCGGGCATCATCCCGTCGCCGGACGGCGATACCGACCTGGAACGCGGTGAGCACCGCAACGTGCTGGCGATCATGGTGCTCGGCTGGCCGGGGTACCTGTATCCCGGCCCCAACCTGTCACGAAGGCTCCACCAAGCTCATGAGATCTCTGCCAGCCAGGGCAAGAGCCAACTGAGGAGCGAGCTGTCGATGTATCTGCCGGTAGGGCTCCGCCAGCTCGCGGTTCATGTCCCGCTGCGCCACATGGTTGTCGATATAGAAGGCGTGGCGACGGCCATGCAGCTCGATGGCATCACCGACCCGCGTGAAGCGAAAACCCGACATGGCCAGCAGCCGGGGCAGACGCGAAGCCATCATGGCGAAGATATGACGTCTACCGACCAGGTCGACCAGGCTATGCGTCGCGAGGAACAGCGCAATGGTCAACAGCGGAAAGACGCGTCGCTCCTCGGGCGAGAACTCGTAAGCGATGCTGTTTTCGCCCAGCGTCTCGTGCTTGATCGGCCGATTACGGAACTCTCGGGCCGTGGCGAAGCGTGATATCTCGCAGATTTCCTTGATGGGGAGGCGATCGGGGTGAAGCAAGGAGTGGGTCAGGCTTCTGCCGCCGTACTCCTGAAGAGGCAGTTTTATCTTCGCTTGCGTATCGTCAGAAGCGGGCAGTACCAGTCGAAAGCAGCCTGCCGCAATACCTGACGCTCTGTGTTCAAGCAGACAATGCAGGGCATTGGCATCATAGGCATCCTGTTCCAGAGCCCTGTCGTCATCGTTGGGTGGGCTATAGCCGATCTCCTGGCAATAGACCCGGTATCTCAGCCGATAGACGCGGTGTCGGTCCTTGTCGTCACAGGCGAGCTTGAAAGCGAAATCCTTGTCGAGCTGCCTGAAAGCCTCGCTGCGGTTGCCCGCCCCCTGCTGTTGGCGCTTGCTGCGTCGCATGTTGCGCTCCTTGCTTTAATTATGACCTGATGACATTGCCTCTTCTTCAAATCGTTGGTTAGTAGAGTTCAGCTTCAAATCGTTGGTTAAGACAGTTCAGCGCTCGAGAATGGTTCGAAAGGTGTCATTGAGCAGCGCCGGCTTGCCCAGGTGATAGCCTTGTCCATACTCGATGCCATAGGAAGACAGCAGCGGTATCAATGCTTCCTGGTCGACGAATTCGGCAATGGCTTTCTTGCCAAAGCCAGTGGCGATATCGGCTATGGCCTTGACGATGACCTGACTCTCCGTGTTGGTCAGCAGGGTGCGAATGAAGGCGCCGTCGATCTTGATGAAATCGACGGGTAGCTCGCCCAGATAGTGGAAACTGCTGAAGCCGACACCGAAGTCGTCCAGAGCCGTGCGACAGCCAAGGTCGCGCAGTGCCTGCAGAACGCCCCGTGCACTGGAAAAATCGGTCACGGCGGCGGTCTCGGTAATCTCAAGAATCAAGTAATGCGGATCTGCGCCGCTGACGGCAAGTTCCTCGACGAGAAACTGCTTGAGTCCTTCGTCGTGCAAAGACTGGCCCGACAGGTTGACGGAAAGACTGATGCCCTGGGCTTGCACGCGGCTCAGCGCGCGCAGGCTGTGGCGGAGCACCCAGCGGTCGATCTGTACGATCTGACCGCTGCGCTCGGCCACGGGAATGAAATAGGCCGGTGAGATGAGAGAACCCTTGGGGCCCAACATGCGCAGCAGCACTTCGTAATGGCGGACGTCGCCGTCACTCAGGCGCATGATCGGCTGTGCCATGAGTTCGAAGCCTTCCTCGTCGATGGCCTGACGAATACGCTCTACCCAGTAGACGCGTTCCTGCAACTCATCCTTGGCCCGCTCAAGTGTCGAGAGCAGGTGCCAACGCTGGGCGCTGCTCTCCTTGGCCTTGTACATGGCCAGGTCGGCGTTGGCCATCAAATCAGCGGGGTTGTCGCCATGGATCGGGAACAGCGCGATACCGAGGCTGGCCGTTGCCCGGTGACGCTGGCCACCTGCGTCCAGGCCGGTGCCGTCCAGCAGCGGTGTTATCTGCTTGGCGATGCTGATGGCCTTGCGGGTATCGGCGCCCTCCAGCAGCAGTGCGAACTCGTCGCCGCCCAGCCGTGCGATGATGCCGTAATGGCCGAACTCCTGGAACAGGGTATCGGCCACCATGCGTAACAGCCGGTCCCCTGTGTGATGGCCGCTTAGCTCGTTGACGTCCTTGAAGTGGTCGATATCGAGCAGTAGTACCGCGCCGCTGCGGCCTCGCTGCATGACCGTGCCGAGCGCCTCTTGGAAGTAGCGCCGATTGTAGAGCTCGGTCAACGGGTCGCGCTCGGCCAGCCACGTGAGCCGTGCCTCGGCCAGCTTGCGTTCGGTGATGTCGAGCCCGACCGAGATGCGTGCCGCACGGTCGTCGCCGCGGGTTGCCAGCGGCGCGTGATACCAGGCAATGGTGCGCTGACGTCCATCCGCCGTCACCAGGCTGCGCTCTTCCTGGGATGACAGGTCTTCCGGGCTGCCGCTTGGGCGAGGGGTGAATACGTCGTCGAAGCGGCGGCCCAGGAGTCGCTCTTCCTGCATCGATAGCGTGGAGAGCGCATAGTCATTGACGAGAGTGATGCGATCCTGGTCGTCCTGAGTCACGATGAAGACCCGCGCCGTATCCAGCAGGCTGCCGACGAAATCGCGCTCCCGGGCCAGCTCCTCGACCCGTTCGGCCAATTGCTGACCACGTGCGGTGACCTCATGTTCCAGCGCCTCCAACTGGTCGGAGAGGGCCAGTGTCGTGCCTTCCAGGACATCGATCTCATCTTCCAGGCGCTGGCTCGGTGGCGGAATGGCCCTGCGGGCTTCGGCAAAGCCGCCGTGAGCCAGAGCGGGCAGCACCCCCGCCAATCGGCGCAGCCTGGCCATGGGCTGCAGCAGGATCGCCAGCAGCAGCAGCTCGGCCGCCAGCCAGCCACCGATGCCTACCAGTAGCAGGTTACGCGTGTTCTCCTGAATGGCGCGTATCTGATAGGTGATATCGGCGGCCAGCAGAAAGAAGCCGCTACTGCGACGAGCCTCGTCGGCCTCCATGCGTACGGCGGATAGCTCATAATCGCGGCCCCGGTATTGCAGGCGCAGCGGTGTTTCGAGAATGTCGCTGAGCATGGCTGTCTGCGAGGCCTGGCCAAGCAGCGGCAGGTAGTGCTCCGGGTGAGTCATGGCGACCAGATGGCCATTCCAGTTCGTCAAGTGGCGATCGGGCATGATCTCCACCTCGCGCCCCCCGGTGATCAACAGGGCGACGTCACTGCCGGATACCTGCTGGGCCTGACGAGTCACGTCGGCCAGGGAGCGAGACAGTATCACCATGCCGACGCTTTCACCCCCGACCAGAATGGGCACCGCTGCGTACTGGCGACAGTCGTTGGCACAGCGCAGGGCCGAAAGCGGAAATTCGGTTTCCATCACCTGGCGTACCCAGTCCTGAACGGGACGCTCCTTGTCGGCCTGTCCGGCTCCCCAGTCGGCCAGTTGGCGGCCCTGGGCGTCGAACACCAGGATTTCGTCGACACCGGCTTCGAGTTGCAGCGTTGGCCACTGGGACGTCAGGGAGTTTATCAGCGCTGTCCGGTCGTTCCCGTCCAGAGCCGGCCCCAGGTCGGGAGACGCAGCTGTCAGTGCGGCAATCTGTTGCAGGCTCACCTCTGAGCGCTGCAGAGCCAGCTGTATCTCACGCACCTCCCGTTCGTTGCTCTCCCTGCGGCTTTCCTCGAACTGGCGGGTCAGGTTGGCATGCCCGAGCCACGTGAACAGCCCAGCCAGCACCAGCAGCAGCAAGCTGCTCAGCGCCAGCACCCGCCAGGTCAGGCTGAGACGGGGCCGGCGTGCTTGGAAGTCGGAGCGGCTCATGCGGACAATCCCTGACCGGTTCGATGGGAAACGATGGTTTCAGAAGCGCAGCGAGAGCTGGAAAAGCAGCATATTCCAGCGCCGTCGCGTCTCGCTGGGGTCGGGCTCGTCCTGCAGCGGCAGCCAGGCGGTACCATCGATATGGTGATACTCGGCAGCGAGCAGAACGCGGGGTGTCACACGCCATTGCAGCCCCAGTGTAATGTCCTTGGCATATTGAGTGTGGGCCGGCCCTCCCCCCATGGCTTCGAACGTGCTTCCGGAGCGGTCGTCTCTGTTGCTGACCAAGCTGTCGTAGCGAACCAGCCACTGCCAGTTCTCATGAAAACGGCGCGTATACTGCAAGTACCAGCTTTCCCCGGTGACATCGAAATTGAGGAAGGGGTTGGCGAAGCCGTCCAGCGTCGAGTGTCGCAGTGCATACTCGCCGGTCAGGCTCCAAAGTTCTGCGTTGTACTGCAACGACAGGATCCAGGGCTGGAAGTCGAAAGTGCCATCGCTCATCCCCGGGGCGTCGGAGACGAAGCGTGCACGGGCGTTGGCGGCACTGAGGGCTGCAACGATGCGCCCGCCGTCATGCTCGTAGCGTACCTGGCCTATTGCCGAGCGGCGAGGCTCGAGTGAGCCGGGAGTATCTTCGAGGCGCATGGTGCGCCTGAGGTCGTCCCCGGCCTGGATGTCACCCACCCCGACCTGGGTACGAATGATGCCGGTAGGCAGACGCTCCTCGTGATAGACGGTCATACCGTCCGCAGCGAGGCCGAGCGAGCGGGTACGATCGAAATAGATCGACTGCGGGAGCAGGATGCTGGGTCGGGTAAAAGCGACATCTCGGGTCTGATTGTAGAACCCGAGCGGATTCTTGAAGCGCCCGATCTGGATGCCCAGGGTCCTTTGCTGGTTGGAAAAGGGCTGGTAGTCGATGACGCCGTAGTCGAGCGCCGGCCTGGCATCGCTGCCATCGCCGCCGGCTCGGCGGCTGAGCACCTGTGCGGCGAGCAGAACGTCTTTGTGCGGCCGGATCGAAGCATTGGCGCCGATCTCGGTGTACTTGAGGCTGCCGCCACTGCTGCTGGGGCCGAAGAAGTCATTATGGTCGGAGACCACGTACGCCTGGCTCAGGAACCCGTGCAACTGCAGGGTATCCATGACGCCCTCCGCCATCGCGGCCGGCGCCCAACCCAAGGCCAGCATCAGCAGCAGCGAGCGCGAGCGACGACTACTCCATGGTAACGACTTGGACTCGATCATCCAGATACTCCCTTTCCAGATACCCAAGGGCGCCAGGCGTGGTGGCGACGCGTTCCAGCATCTCGATCTGACTGCCGACCTGACTGGGTGCCTGCCCTGTACCCGAGAAGACCATGCGGTCCCAGGCCAGCTGAAGCTGGTGTGGATATACCGTGAGCCGCTCCTTGGCGAAGCGGGCATGAACGGGATGGTTGTTGGGCAGAACGAAGACGCGAACGGCTTGCCCATCCGGCCAGCTGCGCTGCCGCATGGCAAAGATGGCTCGAGTGGTATCGCGGGTCAGGGAGGTGTTGGCCACCTGAGGATGGGCAATGAGCACGACCTGACGCTCCGCGGCGTGGGCCGACAGAGGCAGAAGTGCCACCAACAGTGGCAGAAGCATCAAACGGATCACCCCGGCCACGCGCCACCTTCCCGAAGATTGGGTCGATGCGGAGTGGCGAGTGCGAACGGCTGCGACACGATGCCGTCGGACAAGACGACTCTCATGCCTGGCCCATTGTCAGCGGCGGAAAGCCAGGACTTCATGAGCGTATCGATAATGATATCCCCCGATCCCCCTTGCCGAGTTTCACCCCCGCCCCGGCAAGTCATGCTCCCTGTTGATTATGTATCGTACTTTAGCCTCTGGGTGTCGTTGCACAATATAGGCATTTCACCGCCGTGACGAGACTACCCCGGGCCATGGCACTCATGATGCCACCAACACCCTCTCGGCACAGTAACATAGATTCAACGGGTTATGTGTGGCCGGGCGAGGCGCAGCAGCGCCCGGCTGGCCGGCAGGTGTTCCCGGTGTGCCCAGCTCGGCTCGAAGGGACCTCGGCGAGGAAAAAATATGGCATCATCATCGCTATCTTTGAGGCATTCCAACCAAGGACAGGCCAGAACTCTCATGTTTCTCGATCCTTACCATACCCAGACGGGCTCACGCGTGCGTATCTCGGCCCAGCAGGCAAGTGACTTCGCCAAGCGCATTGCCGGCGACTTCAACCCGATACACGATGCCGATGCCCGGCGCTTCTGCGTTCCTGGGGACTTACTCTTTGCTCTGGTGCTGAGCCGTTTCGGACTCTCGCAGCGGATGGATTTCCATTTTCGCAGTATGGTGGGAGACGGCACGCCGCTGAGCCTCGAGGAGAGCGACTCGGGCCAGGTCGAGGTCAAGGATGACGAGGGCAAGCAGTATCTGGCGGTCGGGCGCTCCGGCGCTGAGAATCATGATGCCGTCGCCATCGAAGCCTTCACGCGCTGCTACGTGGCCTTTTCCGGGAAGAACTTTCCCCACGTGCTCAAGCCTCTGCTCGAAGACCAGGGCGTGATGTTCAATCCCAAGCGCCCGCTGGTGATCTACGACAGCATGGGCTTCTCGCTCGAGCGCACCGATCTGACCGGCCCGACTCTCGAACTGGTCGATTCCCGCCTGGAGGTCAACGGTAAGCGGGGCGACGTGAAGCTCGAGTTCCGCATCGTCGATCGCGGAGAGGTGGTGGGCAGCGGTTCGAAGAAGCTGGTCGTAAGCGGACTCAGCGAGTACGACCCGGCGGCCATGGAGGCAATCGTCGCCGAGTTCTACCGGCTCAAGGCAGCTTACGAGAGCGCGCAGGAAGCCTGAAGTATCGAGGGCACTGAGCGCCGCACCATGCAGTGCTACACCATGACGGTTACCGGGCAGTGGGCCAGATCGATCACGCGATGGCTCACGCTGCCGACCAGTTTTTCGTGCAGAGCACCTAGCCCGCGGCGGCCCATGACGATGACGGGATTGCCGGGAAGACCGTGAGCGAAGTCGGTGATCGCTACCGCATAGTCCTCACCCACCAGCATGCGCGTGGCGATACCGGCCGGGACTTCCCCGAGGTGCTGGCGTGCCTGCTCGAAGATCTGCTCGGACTCGTCTCGCTCCTCTGAGCTGGGCTGTGGCGTATCTGCCGGACGGCAGTACAACAGCTCCACCGTGGCGCCGGCACGTCGCGCCAGCTCTCCGGCCAAGGCGGCGGCGCGGTTGCTGTGCCGGGAGCCATCGATCGGCAGCAGCACGCTGTCCATGAGTTCGCCGCTTGCGGTGGCTTCGGGGTGAACGATGGTGATCGGACAGCCCACCTTGTGCACCACCTCGTTGCTCACGCTGCCCTCCATGAACTTGGCGAAATCGCTGAGGTGGCGCGCCCCGATCACCAGCAGACAGCCCGGCTGGCTGCGAGCATGCTCGATGATGGTACGGGCGGGGTGACGCACGAAGCTCTCTTCTTCCAAGGTTACTTCCTTCAACGAAGGTTGGAGGGCCTCGGGAACAAGCCTTCTGGCATGCGCGAAGGCCGCCTGTGCTGCTTCCAGTCGCTGTGAGCGGTCGCGATCCGCTTCGGCGAGGCGGTTGGCCGGCACGTCGCTGAGCTCGGCCGGATTGAGGGGCATGACATGCACCAGCTGCAGCCGCGCCTTCAGCAGCTCGGTGAGCAGGGCGGCATGTTGCGTGGCGGCATCTGCCGCAGGCGAGCCGTCCACCGGTACGATCACGAGCGAAAGAGGCTCATGCATGCGAATTCCCCCTGAAGTCCAATGAGTGGTATGGCTGAACGGCCCATTGACCCTCGCCTTGGCTTAGCCTAGCGCACTTGAGGGGCGGGCGTCTGCTGCTCGCTCGGCACGTGCAGGGTCTTGCCGAACAGCATGCCGCCCCAAGGCAACTCGTTGGCGATCCGGCTCAAAGCGATCGAGCCGGTCATGCCGACCACGATCAGCAGCAGGGCATAGGCGGGTAAGGACAGCGCCACGAACTCACCGGCGAAATCGACGATGGCGAAGAACATCGGATGCGCCAGGTAGATGCCGAAAGAGTAGCGGTTGACGGCCTTCACCATGGGCGTGGCGTGCAGATTGCGCAGACGGGTCACGGCGAACAGCGTGAACAGAATGAAGAGCGGTACCACCCAGGTTTCCTTGGAGGAGTACTCCAGCCAGCCCGGCAGCGTGAGCAGGACGATGACGGCAATGTAGGCCAGCAGCAGCTCCGGCCGGGACAGCCACTTGAGCCAGGGCACTTCCTTCAGTCGCTCGGGAGCGAGCTGCGGGTAGTACTTCACCACCAGCATGGCCAGGAAGAACAGGTAGATCCAACCGAGCGGTGCGATCCACAGCAGGTAGCCCGGCGGTTCGATGCCGAGCCAGCGGGTCAGCCCCCAGTAGGCGATGCCGATGGCGCTGCCGATCAGTAACCACGGACCGGACGGCAGCCAGCGTGCGAGGTCATAGCGGCAGTAGAGCCAGTAGAAGGCGTAGAACTGCATGGCGATGATCAGGAAATAGCCGTGCCAGCCGGCGAAGACGAGGTACTCGGTCAGGTTTTCGACCAGGCCGACCGGCTCACCCTGGCGATGCAGGTTGATGTACTTCGTCATCGAATAGATCAAGCCGTAGACGAAGTAGGGCACCATGACGTACTGCAGGCGCTTGAGCAGAAAGCCGGACGGAGGCTGATTGCCGTAGCGCATCGAGAACAGAAAGATCGAGATGAAGATGAAGATGGGCGTGCCGAGCACGGTCGGGATGCGGGCCAGATCGACATAGACGTTATCGATATGCTGATTGAGCCGATCGAGAAAATGGAAGCCGAAGACCGCCAGGCAGCCATAGAAGCGCAGCCAGTAGATTTCTTCGATCCGCTTCATGTATCTCTTGCCTTCCTTGGTCTAGAAAACCCGTGCGAGGAACATCGGCCGTCGACTCAATGTCGGACCATGTCGAGACGGAAAGATTCCATTATCACGCTAGCGAATGTTCGCGCTGCGGCACAAGGAGCAGGAGTGCCATGACGATCAGACATACCCTTGCCGCTCTGCTGAGCCTGGCTCTGCTCTGGATGGGCAAGCTGCAGGCCGGCGAGGTCACCTACCATCGTTTCGCTTCGGAGGTTCTGGGGCGCGACTATCCCTACGCCCTCTACCTGCCGGAAGGCTATCACGAGAGCGAGCAGGCCTACCCCGTCCTGTATCTGTTGCATGGCTCCTTCGGCAGCGAGCGGGACTGGGTCGAGAGCGGCGGGCTCAGGCAGACCGCCGACCGCCTGATTCGCGAAGGGCGTATGCCGCCCATGGTCATCGTCATGCCCGGCAGCGAGAGCTGGTGGATCGACGGCCACAACGAAGCGGCCCGCACGGCCTTTCTCGACGAACTCATGCCCTACATCGAACAGGCCTGGCGCGTCGTACCGCAGCGTGAGTGGCGCGCCATCGGCGGGCTCTCCGCCGGTGGTTACGGCACCCTCAACTTCATCCTCGAACGTCCCGAGCTGTTCGCCGCGGCCGCGGCGCTGAGCCCGGCGAGCTATCACCCGTTGCCGCCCCGGCGTTCCACGGCGTGGCGGCACCCGGCCTTTCTCGATGCGGCGGGACGGTTCGACGAAGCACTCTGGCAGCGCAGCAACTACACCGCCTACCTGACCGACTACCTGGAGCGGGAGGAGGTCGTGCCGCTCTACCTGAGTGCCGGGCATCGCGACCCCTACAACGCCGAGCATCACGCCCGAGTCGTGCGTCAGGCATTGCTCCCGTACCAGCCCGAGCTGGTGACCATGGAAGTGCTCAACGGCGGACATACCTGGCGCGTTTGGCGTGCCAGCCTGCCCAATGCCCTGACCTGGGTGGGGCGCTTCCTGCAGGGGCCGGTGCCGCTCGAGACGCTGGCCGAAAGCCGCGTGGCGGAGGAGAAGGTCGCCGAAGCTCCTTGAGCCGCCCTCCCAAGTGAGGGTGGGTGAGGGCCGAAAGCGGGGTTGGCGAAGCGCCCTGCAGACTTTAGTCTCAAGGCTCGCTCCCTTTCAGGCTCTCCCTCAATGCACCCACAGCGCCAACATCTTCACAATGAGCTGCACGCCCGCCCGTCGATCTACTTCGCGGAACCGGCTCATGTCCACCATTACGCCTTCCTCGCCGACGCCGAGGAGCACGCCGGCCTGCTGGCGAGCCTGAGCGAGACCACCGGTCTTGCCTTCGATACCGAGCGGGTTCAGCAGATCGTCACCCTGGATGAGGCGGTGCTGAAGTGGGAGCGGCACACCGAGTTCTCCACCCTCACCCTGATGGTGCCGAAGGTGCCGGATAGCGAGCCCTGGCCGGCGCCGCCGGCCTGGCTGGCGCAGGTCGTGGATGCCTGCAGCGCGACCCTGATCAATGCCACCCTGGTATTGGCGGAAGGCAGCGATACCTGGCGGGGCAGCGCCGAGGCCTACGGTTTCGCCGACCCCGCCGGTTCGCAGGTGGGCGGCGGCGATGCCACGGTGTGGGGCGACTTTCGCCTGGATGACAATGGCGTCAATCGCCTGCTGTTGCTCAATGCGGGCCTCAACGCCTTTCGTCTGGGGCGCATGGTGCGCCGCCTGCTGGAAATCGAGACCTATCGCATGATGGCCTCGCTCTCGCTGCCCCTGGCCAAGGAGCTGGCGCTGGAGCTGCAGGCCTACGAGGTGGAGCTGGGCGAGCTTTCCGACCGTAATGCCGAGCAGGCGGAGGCCAACCCGCGCCCGCTGCTGACGGCGCTGTCGCAGCTCTCGGCCCGGCTGGAGCGCAGCGGCAGCCGTTCGCGCCAGCGCTTCAGCGCCACCGAAGCCTATGCGCGTATCGTCTTTTCCCGCATCGAGGAACTGCGAGAGGCGAGGGTCGGCGACTGCCCGCGCCTCGGCACCTTCATCCTGCGCCGGTTTCGACCCACGGTGCATTACTGCGCGGCCATCCATCAGCGCCAGCAGCGTCTGGCCGAGAGCGCTGCCCGCCTGAACGACCTGCTGCGCACCCGTGCCCAGGTCGAGATCGAAGAGCAGAACACCAGCATTCTCAACAGCCTGAACGAACGGGCCAGTATCCAGCTCAAGATCCAGAAGGCGGTGGAGGGGCTCTCGATCATCGTCATCAGCTATTACATCTTCAGCCTGTTCAAGCTGGGTCTCGAGAGCCTCAAGGGGCTCGGTGTCGAGGTGCAGCCGTACCTGGCGGCGGCCGTGCTCACTCCGCTGGGCGGGTTGATCATCGGGTTGCTGGCGTGGCGGATCTGGCGGGTCAAGCGCCACTGAGGCGGTGTCAGTGGCCGCTGCGCCTGACACGCGCACGCAGTGCGACGAGGCCCAGGCTCAGCAGGCCGACCAGGGCGGCCAGCAGCAAGGGGAAGGCGCCGGTACCGGCCCGCTCCAGCAGCGGGCCGGTCAGCGAGGGCAGGGTCATGCCGCCGGTACCGCTGGCCAGGAAGATCCAGCCGGTGGTACGCCCATTGAGGGTCATCAGCTGATGGCTCAGCCCGAACAGGATGGGAAATATGGCCGAACAGGCCAGGCCGAACAGCAGCGCCACCAGCGGTAGCGGCAGCCACAGGAAGTGCAGCGCCAGCGCACTGAACAGGCCCAGCGCCAGGCAGCCGCGCAGCACCTTCCACGGCGACAGGCGCCGCAACAGCGGGATTGCCAGCAGTCGACCCGCCGACAGGGTCAGCCAGAACAGCGTCACCATCAGCGCCGCATCGCCCGGTGCCAGGCCGTTGAGCATGCCATAGGCGGTGATCCAGCCGGCAAAGGTGATCTCGAGGCCCACGTAAAGACCGAACATCGCCAGAAAGATTGCCAGTCGCACGCCGTCATGGGGCGGTGGGTCGGGGCGGTCGCTTGCCGTGTCATCCGGTGGGCGCGGGCTCGAATGACGCAGCAGCGGCACGCTGAGAACTACCGCATAGAGCGCGACTAACCAGAAGGCCCAGGCGAAGGAGAGCTGCAGGTAGAGCACCGCCACCACGACCAGGGGGGCGAGCATGTTGCCCAGGCCGAAGCAGAAGTGCAGGGCGCTGACCCAAGGGGGCGAGGCGGGGCCGTGATTCCACAGCAGCAGGGTGTTGCCACCGGCATTGACCGAGACCTCGGCCATGCCCAGCAGGAACATCACGGCCGTGAGCAGCATCAAGGCCGGGGAGAACGGAACGGCGAACAGGCCTGCCGCCATCAGCAGCAGCATGGCCACCAGCACACGGTGGCCGTCGAAGCGGTCGATCAGCGCGCCGGAGAGCACCGAGCCCAGCATGGTGCCAAGGGCGCGGGCGGTGAACAGGATGCCGATCTGCCCCATGCTCGACCCTGTCATCTCGGCCAGGTGCGGCAGCGCCGGGCCCAGCAGGCCGGTACACATGCCAATGGCGATGAAGGTGACGAAATAAGACAGCGTGACCCGAACCTGGGGAGAGGTCGGCAAGATGTGCATGAGAACTCCGCTGAATGTCCTTCCCTGGGCGAGGCAGTGCAAGCCGCCTCGTTGACTCACGAGCGGTCGAGTATAGTCGGGTTGTAAAACCCAGGGAGAAGATTTGCATGAGCAGCTTGCCAGCCAACACTCCGCCGCCACCCTACTATGCCGTGATCTTCACCTCCATCCGTACCGAGGAAGACAACGGTTACGGCCTCATGGCCGAGCGTATGGTCGAACTGGCCGCCCAGCAGCCGGGCTTTCTGGGCATCGAGTCGGCGCGGGACGAGCTCGGTGTGACCGTTTCCTACTGGCAGGATCTGGAATCGATCCAGCGCTGGAAGCAGCAGGTCGAACATCGCGAAGCCCAGCGGCTCGGGCGCAGCGAGTGGTACGCCGCCTACAAGGTGCGTATTGCCAAAGTAGAGAGGGAGTATTCCTTCGGCGACTCATAGCGGACCGCCCCGGCGCCCCTCGGCGCCGGGGCGGTCGTTACTCCTCTCCGTCGATGCGTTCGAGCAGGTCTGCCACGGCCTGTTCGAGCTGTCGGTCGCGTTCGGCCACTTCGTCCTGGGGTGTCTGCTCCACCAGCAGGTCCGGCATGGCGCCGTTGTGCTCCATGTCGGTGCCATCTGGAAGGTACCAGCCGCGGAAGGGACGCCGCACGGTGGCGCCGTCGATCAACGTGTGGCTGTTGGTGGAGATCACCCCCCCGTAGGTCTGTTGACCCACCAGCCTGCCGCGCCCCAGCGTGGTGAAGGCGTGGGCCAGGATCTCGGCATTGGAGTAGCTCTTCTCGTTGGCCAGCATATTGATCGGCAGCGTATAGCGCGGGGCGTCCAGCCGATCCTGGGGATAGTGGCCGGTCGCGTCGCGGTCGGCACCGGCCGGTATCGTATAGGCGTGCTCGCCGGCCATGATCGAGGTGAGGATGCGGTCGGTGGTGTTGCCGCCGCCGTTGTTGCGCACGTCGATGATCAGGCCGTCCTTGCCTTCTGCCGCCGCATAGAGGTCGCCCTGGAAGCCCTCCAGTGAGGTCTGATTCATGGCCTGAATGTGCAGGTAGCCGAGCCGCCCGTCAGAGAGCTCCTCGACACGGCTACGACTCGCTTCGCGGAAAGCGTCGTACTTGAGCCGGGCCAGCTCCGTCAGGCCCACCGTCTGCAGCATGGTGCGATATTCGGTGTAGCCATCTTCACCCGGGCGGTCGAAGGTGACGATGACCTCCTGGTCCACCTGGCCGCGCAGGTGCTGCAGCAGCGTTTCATTCTCCTCGATGGGTCGCAGGCCGAGCTCGGTGATCACGTCGCCCGGCGCCAAGGGCATGGGGCCGCGACTGGCGGGTCCTTCGGGAATCACCTCGGTGACGCGAAAGCCGATGCGACCGTCCTGCTGCGAGACGATTCTATCGTACTCGATACCCAGCCGGCCCGAGGGCTCACGCAGCGCCGACACCGGTCCCGGGTTGGATACGCCCATGTGAGACGCTGCCAGCTCTCCCATCAGGCGATTGGTGATGTCGCTGAACTCGCTGGGGGTGCGCGCCCGGCGAATCAGCGCGGCATAGTCTTCCACCACCTGGGGCCACTCCAGCCCTTTCAGGTCGGTGCGGTAGAAGTTCTCGCCGATGACCCGCGCCGCCTCATGGAACTTCTGCAGCGATTGCTGGCGCAGGTCGATGCGCAGCCGGTCAGAGATGTCCAGGTAGCGGGGTGAGCCGCTGCCGGAAAGGTTGGCCACGCCAACCCGGCCGTTGACGATGTAGACCACCTGCTCGCCGGTGATGTTGAGCTGCTGAACGTTGGCCTGCGGTCCGATGCGGGTGCGCTGACTGCCGTCCCAGTTCATGGCCACCAGCCCTTCGCCGCCGGCATTGAACACGTAGCGGTCACCGCCCGGGGTCATCTCGTTGGCGGTCTGGTGCGCCGGTGAGGCCGTCACCCGTTCGATGCGCCGCCAGGCGTCGTCCAGCTCGAGCTCCGGGACGTTCTGGGCCACCGCCTCGGTGTCGCTGTTGTTGGCGCCATCGTCCGTCACCGGTAGTGGCGATAACGCCTGCGCTGCCTCCCGGGCACTGCGGTAGTAGCTGGTGAGTTCACGCGGGGTGTAGGTCTCGATCTCGCGGTCCAGATAGACCCGGTAGAGATCATAATTCTCGCCGGAGCGGTTGGAGATGAAGGTCAGCTTGCGGCTGTCCGCCGACCAGCGCGGGTTCAGGTCGTTGCGCGGATGGCGGGTGATGTTTACCGGTTCCGCCGAGCCATCCGCCGGCACCACGAAGATGTTGGCGCTGTAGTCGAGATCGTTCTGCGAATAGGCGATATAGCGGCTGTCGGGCGACCAGCGCCACTGCATGAAGCTGTCCCAACCCTCGATCAGGGTGCGCTCCTCGCCGCTCTCCAGGTCGAGAATCACCAAGTCGCCGCGCCCGCGGCGGAAGGCCAGGGATCGGCCGTCGGGTGAGGGCGAGACGTCGCGGTCGTTGGTCTCCTCGGTCACCACCGGACTCACGTCGAACTGAATGGCGTCGTGCCAGCGGGTCGGGTCGCGATCCGCCGGCAGGTCGTCGGGCAGTTCTTCCTCCAGATCCTCCTCGGGGATGCTCTCCACTTCCACGGCAGGTTCCTGGGGCGGTGGCGGCACGTCGGTGGGGCCGCCCGGCTGCGTACTCGGCACCGGGTCCAGAATGAAGCCGGGGTCCTGCGGGGCGAAGGGGTCCTCGGGTTCCTCGCCGCGAAGGGTCAGGTCGGGGTCGTAGTCGTTCTCACGCTCCGGCTCATCGGGCTGGTCGGGGTCTGCACCGGGACCTTCCGAAGCGAGCGAGACGTTAGGGGACCCATCCCAGTGGCGAGCCGATGGGCGACCTCTCGCTTGCTGTCGTTCGTGGGTGCGCCGCACTTCGTCCCGAGTCAGCGTCACCCGCGCTCGATAGATCGACTCGCTGCCGTCGGCGTCATTGACGAAGTAGAGCCTCAGGCCGTCGGGAGACCAGGCGAGGCTGTGATTGCGGGCATGGGTGCCGGGGGTGACCAGCAGCGTCGGGCTCTGTTCGTCCACATGGCGCACGTAGACGCGACCATAGGCGATGTAGGCCATGGTCTGACCGTCCGGGCTCAGGGCCGCCTCGCTGACGTCACGGTCGATGCGCCGCAGGCTATGGGTATCGCGCCCGTCGTCCGGGGCGCGCAGGGCAATGGGTTCGGGCTCGGCATCCGGCTGTTCCAGGTCCAGCTTCAGCAGAGTGTCCCATACCTGCAGCACCGCGGTACTGCCGTCGCGGGAGACGTCGAAGTATTCCAGATCGCGTTCATCGAATTGCGTGAGTCTCTCGATGGTGCGCTCGGCATCCAGCTCCATGCGGTAGAGATTGACGGTCTGGTCCTCGCGGTCGGACATGAACAGCAGCGTACTTTCATCGACCCAGCGTGCCATGCCGTCGTCGCCGTCGCGCTCGGTCAGCGGTTCGAAGTCATCGCTGCCGAGTTCGTGCAGCCAGACGTTCATGGCATCGGGGCCGCGGTAGTGGCGTCGGTTCCAGTCGTGGTAGGCCCCGCCACGGGTGAACACCACGTGTCGGCCATCCGGGGAGAGCTGCGGCTCGGAGCCGAAGGCGTCGTGCAGTCGGGTATATTCCCCACCCTCCGGCGAGAGTCGATAGGGGCGCTGGTCGCGGTACACGTCGGCCTCGAGCATGCCCGAAAAGGTGATCACCGGCTCGCCGCTCTCGTCGAGGCCGACGGTCGGGTTACGCAGATGCTGGTCGCCGTAGGTGAGCTGCGAGAGCAGGCTGCCGTCGCGATTCATGCGCCACAGGTTGAGGTAGCCGTCGCGCATCGATGCGAACACGACCCACTCACCGTCAGGGCTCCAACTGGAGTGCAGATCGTCGTAGTTGTGACGCGTCAGGCGTACCGCCGTGCCGCCGTCCGTGGAGGCGCGCCACAGGTCGCCGCGCCAGCTGAAGAGGATCTCGGAGCCGTCGGGACTGACGGAGGGAAAGCGCGGCAGGCCGACCTGCCCCGACTGAGCCTGGACGGCGGCTGGCAAACTTGCCAGCAAGCCGCTCATCACCGTCAACAGGGATAAACGGCGCACCGTGGTGCATAGGGGCGTACGGAGGGCGCGGAGTCCATGCATTGTCGAACCTGTCCTTAATGCCGATGCCATGCTTCCACACCGTAGCAACGATCATAGTCAACTTCGAATACGAATCGATCGGTTTGGTCTGATGCAAGGCCCTGCGCTAGGCTTTCGCCCGAAAGCGCGCGTTTCGCCAACCGTTCAGGGAAGGAGGGGGCATGAGTGACGCACGCGATCCATATCCCGATGCATTGCGTGCCGTTGCGCTGCTGATCGTGGTGCTCGGGCACTGGGTTGCCACACTGCCGCGAATCGAGCATGGCATGCTGGTGGAGACCGGCCACATCCTCGATGCCTGGCCGCCTGCGGGCTACTTCACCTGGGTCGTGCAGGTGGTGCCGCTGTTCATCCTCGTTGCAGCAGCGGTGAGTTCGGAAGGGGTATGGGAGCGCTATCGCGCCGGCGAGTCTCATGCCCGCTGGTGGTCTGCCCGAGCGCTGGGGTTGGCCCGCCCCACCGTGACCTATCTGGTGGTGCTGTCCGTCTTCGTGGGCATCTCCTTCTTCACTCGGGATGGCGTGCTGGGTCCGCTCAACCATTCGCTGACCGTGCATCTGTGGTTCCTGCTGATCCTGCTGAGCGTTCAACTGGTGCTGCCGCTCTCCGTCTGGGCCGACCGTCGCTTCGGCTTGTGGTCGGCGGCGGTGCTGATTGCAGCCATCGCCTTGGTGGATCTGCTGCGTGCGCGCCCCGCTGTCTTCGAGGAGTGGCTGATTCTGGGGCGCCTGGTGACTGCGGAGCATGACTACTTCGCCTGGATCAACACGCTGTTCTTCTGGCTATTGCCCCAGCAGCTCGGCATCGCCTGGTGGAATGGCCGATTCAGCGGTTGGCGTATCGGCGCCGCGCTGATGCTGTTCGGGCTGGCCTGGCTGCTGGCCGCCGTCGCCCTTGGCTATCCGCCTTCGATGGTCAACGGCGATGCGGGCGGCGATACCAACCTGCTGCCGCCGACCCTGGCGCTGCTTGGCGTCATGTGGTTTCAGGTGGGGCTGGTGGTGTTCTTCGAGACGCCGGTGCGGCGCTTTCTCAAGCGTCAGCACCTGGGGCGCTGGATGGCGATGATCGGCGCGTTCGGGCTGCAGCTTTATCTGTGGCACAAGCTGGCCGAGCTGCCGGCCGCCTGGCTGGGACAGCGCCTGGGTTGGCCCATCGACGCCGGCATGCCTGGCGAGCCTGGGTTCTGGATCGGTCGCCTGGAGTGGATCGGGCTGTGTGCACTGATGGTGGTGCCGGTGATGATCGTGGTGGTGCTCTTCGAGCGCTACCGCAAGCAGCATGTCGCCCCTGCCACCCAGATGAGACGCATCGTTTCCGGGGGCGTAGCGCTATTCCTTGGCTTGAGCATCAGTCTTGGGCTGGGGGCTCTTCCCGGTGCGCTCATCGGCCTGCCCCTGGTGGCGCTCGCTGCCTGGTTGCTGCGCGCTCCTCGTCAGGCCTGACGAGGAGAGCCATTGGCGTATGGCTGCGATGATCCACTCCGGATCGTCGACCGGCAGATCGTGACCGCCGTTGGGGTGGCACAGCAGTGGCCAGCCCCAGCGCTCGGCAATACGTCGCGAGCAGTGCCACGACACCATTCGGTCGGTTTTCGAGGTCAGCACCAAGGCCGGCAAGCCGGGCAGTTCCTGAGGCACGGGGAACCCTCTGGCGGCGGCCAGCAACTGGCGCACCAGGTTGGCCTTGCTCACCGGCGCTTCGCGTTGCCAGCGGGCGTATCGCTGCGCCACGCCGTGCAGGTCGCTTTGCAACCGGGTGGTCATACGCAGAATCGCGAGCTCGCGTCGTTCATGACTGAGCGGCAGCAGCAGGGCCATCAGCAGGCGTGGATATTGCCGTGGACGCAAGCGCTGGTAGAAGGGGGCCGTGCCACGCAGGCTCGAGTTGATCAGCACCAGACACGCCACCTCATCGGGAAAACGCTGTGCCCAGCGCAGCGCCACCATGCCGCCCAGCGAGATCGCCAGTACCCGGTGCGGGCCACGGTTGCCGGCAGCGTTCAACTCACGGCGCAGTGCATCGACCATGCCGTCGATGTGAGTCGGGCTGGCCTCGCGCCAGAGCACCCCGTTGCCGGGAAGATCCACTGCCCTGGCCGGTTGTTGCAGCACCTGGGCCAGCCGCTCAGGAAAGCCTTCCCAGTGGCGTGCCTCGCGTACCAGACCGCGCAGCAGGATCCAGCCGGGGCATGTCTCTGAATGACTATCCATACAAGGGGGCTTTATCTCATGGTGCCTGCTCTTCCGCCTGCGTCAGAACGACTTGGGGCTCGGGCGTGCCATGGGCGAGGCATCGTTGGGTGTGTAATGAACGGCGGGAGTAGCTTCCGGCCGGCCCGAGACCAGGCGGTTGCCCATCACCTTGAGTACACCCCGTCGCGTAAAGGCCGAAATGTTGGCCATGCGCCCCAGGCTTTCACCGTCGGCCGTGACCGTGTGGCCATGACGCAGCTGAATATGGCACTGGGGCGATTGGAAATGCACCACGGTTTCGTTGGAACGGGGTGTCTGCCTCAGCAGCTTGGTGGCAACGAAAGCCATCAGCACGCGTAGCCATGAGTGATGCCGTACCGCCACCACGTTGAGCATGCCGTCGTCGATGCTGGCCTCAGGGATCTCATGCCCGCCGCCGAAATAGGCACCCGAGGCAATGGCGATGGTGAGCCATGGGCCCTCGACCGAGCGGTCGTCGCACTCGATACGGCCATGGATACCGCGCTGCATGCCGAGCCGCTGCGCCAGCGTCAGCAGATAGCTGAATCTGCCCAGGTGGCGCTTCTGCTCCCGGGAGGCTTGGCGGGAAGGCAGCGTGCCAAGGCCGATGTGCGCGACATTGAGGAAGGCCGTGCCGTTGAGCCAGGCGACATCGACCTCCAGGCTTTGCTGTGAGGCCATCAGCCTGCACAGCTCCAGCGGGTCGTCAGGCAATCCCAGGTTGCGGGCGAAGTCGTTGGCCGTGCCGGAGGGCAGCACGCCCAAAGTGGCACCTCGCTCGATGCAGACCGATGCGACCCGGTTCACCGAGCCATCGCCCCCGGCCACCAGCACACGATCGTCGGGTGCCACCTCCTGCTCCCACTCGGTCTCGTTGAGCCCGCGGACGCGCAGCTCCTCGATACCCGCCGTCTGAAGATAGCCCCGCCAGTACGACTCGCCGTGGCTGCCATCGCCCGCCGCCTTGTTGACGATCAGCCAGTAGTTCATCGGTGTCTCCTTCACCTTGGTACATTCCTTGAACATAAGAATAAGAACTAGGATAGCGAGCTATTGTTCCGCTCGCCTTAGCATAGGTGGAGTCGCTTGGGTTCGTTATCCAGGTGAAGAAAGAACACCCACTCGGTACCGCTCAAAACAGAAAAAATTCCACGGGTTCAGCGGTATGCAGTGCGGGGCAGGGCATGATTCAATCTGCCCATATCGACACGCCGAACAGGCTGCCCCCACCTCATTCGTTTTCCCAAGTCAATGACATGCGGTCGGCGCTTTGTGCGCTGGCTGTTCGGCATGTCATTGCCCTGAATCGGGAAAATGCGAGGAAAAGGGGGCCACCAGGTGTCGAGACCGAACGCTCTCATCACCCTGATAGGAGGCCCCCTGTGCCCATGGAGAACCTCTCGACCATTCCAGCCACCATGCACGCCATGGTCCTGACCGGCCACGGCGACATCGACAAGCTGGTGTATCGAAGCGACGTTGCCACGCCGCGTCCCGGGCCGGGGGAGGTGCTGGTACAGGTCACTGCCACGGCCAAGAACAACACCGACCGCAAGGCCCGTGAAGGGCTCTATCCGACCAAGGACAAGGGCGAGGTGACCTCCTTCGCCATGGGCGGCGAGCCGACCCTGACCTTCCCGCGCATCCAGGGCGCCGACGTGGCTGGCCGCGTGGTGGCGGTGGGCGAGGGTGTCGCTGCTTCGCGCATCGGTGAGCGCGGTCTGCTCGACTTCAATCTCTATGCCGACGCGCGGCGCGACATCAACCTGACGCCGGACTACTACGGCCACGGTGCCGATGGCGGCTACGCCGAGTACATCGCCGTGCCGTCGGACCAGTTCCATCACGTGCCCAACCCGGAGCTCGCCGACGCCGAGCTGGCGGCGATGGGCATGTGCTCTTATCAGACCGGCTACCACATGATGACCTCGGCCAGGGTCGCGGCGGGGGAGCGGGTGTTGGTCAGCGGGGCCAGCGGCGGCGTGGGCGCGGCGCTGATCCAGATGTGCCGCATCGTCGGTGCGATTCCCTATGCGGTGAGTCAGCCCGACAAGGCCGAGGCGCTGCTGGCGCTGGGCGCCGAGGCGGTGATCGACCGCGGCGATCTCTCCACCTTCGTCGAGCGCGTGCTCAAGGCCACCGGTGGGGCGCCCATCGATGCGGTGATGGACCTGGTCGGCGGCGAGATGACCGATCTGTTCATCGACACCATGATCGGCGACATGAAGGCGCGCACCACCTACCCGCGGCTCTCCATCGCCGGGGCCAGCGGCGGTAACCTCAGCGAGATCATGTGGACCCGCATCTATCTCTACCAGGTGCAGATCTTCGGCGTTTCCCACGGCACCCGCGAGGAGGCCGAGCAGCTCATCGAGTGGATTCGTTCCGGCCAGCTCAAGCCGGTGCTGCACGCTGCGTTCAAGCTCTCCGAGCTGCACGAGGCCGAGCGCTACTTCGTCAACCGCGGCAGCAACTACCTGGGCAAGATCGTCGTCGTGCCCGATTCCCAATGGGCCGAGCACGGTGCTCCCTTTGCGCTCGAGGGCAATCTTTTCAAGGGCACCGTTTTCAAGGACAACGCATGAGCCACGAACTGACCCTGCAACTGCTCGACACCCATGCCGGCGGCGACGTCAGCCGGATCGTGATCGGCGGTATCGACCCGCTGCCCGGCGACACCGTGCGCCAGCAGATGGAGTACCTGGAGAACGACGCCGACGGCCTGCGCAAGCTGCTACTGGGCGAGCCCTACGGCATTCCCGAGATGTCGGTGGATCTGATCGTGCCCGCCTGCGATGCCAGGGCGCAGATGGGCTACATCATCATGGAGGTGATGGGCTACCCCATCTATTCCGGTTCCAACACCATCTGTACCGCCACGGCGCTGCTCGAAACCGGGCTGATCCCCAAGCGCGAAGGTATCCAGCACTTCACGCTGGAATCCCCCGCCGGGCTGGTGAAGATCGAAGCGCGGGTCGAGAACGGCGTAGTGGAGGCGATCACCTGTGGCGGTCTGCCGAGCTACATCGACACCCATCGGGCCACCATCCACGTGCCCGAGGTGGGCGACGTGACCTACAGCATCGCCTACAGCGGCGGCTTCTACGCCCTGGTGGATGCGGCCGAGCTCGGCTTCTCGCTCAAGCGCGAGGAGGAGCGCGCCCTGGCCGAGTGCGCGCACCGCATCGTCGAGGCGATCCAGGCGCGCAGCGGCTTCTCCCACTACACCCTGGGCGACGTCGGTCCATTGCCGTTTCTGCACTTCATGGGGCCGGTGGAGCAGATCGCCGACGACTTCTACCGCTCACGCTCGACGACCTACGTGCACCCCGGCGTGATCTGTCGTAGCACCACCGGTACCGGCACCTCGGCGCGGCTGGCGCTGATGCACTACGAGGGCACCATCAAGCCCGGCGACCGCCTGGAAACCGTCTCGCTGCGCGAAACCGGTTTCATCGGTCAGTTCATCGAAGCGCGTGAGGCCGGCGGCAAGCACCAGGTGGTGGAGAACACCATCACCGGCAAGAGCTATGTGCTGGCGCGCTCGGAGATCGTGGTCAACTGCGAAGATCCGATGGTCGACTGTGGCGGGCTGCACCATATCCTGGCAAGCCGGCATCAGTCGTAGCGACGTCGCCACTGTTTCACGGCGATCTGCTCCTTGACCAGTTCGAGCATGTCGACGAGCACCTGTTCGGTCACCCGATCGGTGTGCTCGTCGACCTGCAGCCAGGTGTCGAAGCCGCTGTCGGCCAGGCGTTCCACCAGGGCGGTGAACTCCGGCGAGCGCAGCCCCACCATGGCCTCATGCACCAGACGACAGGCCAGGTCGCTCATGCTCGCCTCCATGCTGCGGGCGAGCGTATCGCCCATCGGCAGGCGTCGCAGGCGCTTCATTTCCTGACTCTCCGCCACCGTACGGCTCACTAGCGAGCTGACGTAGCGCATCGTATCGTCGCGGTTGCGCGCATAGGCATTGCCGGTCATCTCCTCCAGCCGGCGTGTGAGTTCGTGAATCAGCTGCTGCTTGCGCGGCATTACCACTTGGTCGACGACCCGCGTGGAGAACGAATCGTTGGAGCGGATCTGCTCCTGCATGTTGCCCAGCAGGCGAATCGCCACGCGATCGGAGAGCTCTTCGAAGAAGATGTCGTAGTACTTGGTGTAAACGGCGTAGAGCCGCCAGCGGCGCACGTCGATCAGCCCCAGCCGCTGTAGACGGCCCAGCAGCGAGATCACGCGCAGAATACGCAGCAGGCGGAACCCCCCCACCGGGATGCAGCCCAGCACGTCGTACCAGTGCACGAACGGGTAGAAGAACCAACGGTGGTAGCGTCGCTCGGCGATGGCCACCGCCCAGCCCAGCAGCACGTCGAGCACGAAGAGGGCGACGAAGAGCAGGTCGATCTCGACGAAATTCTCGTGGATATGCCGGTCGTAGATGCCGTGCAGCCCTGGGGCGACGGCGGCGAAGGCCGCGTTGAGCGGACCGAGCAGGAACAACGCATCGAACAGCAACAGCGCCAGATTGACCACCACCAGCACGATGATCAGCAGATCCCAGACCAAGTGCAGGCGTTCCAGCCCGGGGCTCAGCGGGCGCGAGACTCTTCTCGACGGCATGGAGGCTCCTTGCACGGCGTTTAGGCTAAAGGTTAGCAGCCATTCCCCGCCTACAACTTGATCTTGCCGCGCAGCGCCTTGGCTTGCCCCTTCTTCGTCTTCTTGTCCATGCGCTTCTGCTTCGAGGCGCGGCTCGGCTTTGTCGGTTTGCGTGCCTTGCGCGTCTTCACCGCTTCCTGAATCAGCGCCTTGAGCCGCTCCAGGGCGTCTTCGCGGTTCTGCTCGAAGGTGCGAAAGCTCTGCGCCTTGATCACCACCACGCCCTCCTTGGTGATGCGGCTGTCGGAGAGTGCCAGCAGTCGCTCCTGGTAGAAGGGCGGCAGGCTCGAAGCGCGAATGTCGAAGCGCAGGTGCACCGCGGAGGCCACCTTGTTGACGTTCTGGCCGCCCGCGCCCTGGGCACGTATCTGGCTGATCTCGATCTCGTGGTCGGCCAGTTCCACGCTATTGGAGAGTCGCAGCATGTCGGCCTCCTGACGATGGTTGGTGGGAGAGCTGCAACGTAGGCTAGGCCTTGCTGCCGTAAGCCAAGCTTACCTCTTCGAACAGCCAGTTGGCGAAAGTCGCCATGGCCGCGCTGGGCTTGCGTGACTTGAGCCGCGTCAGCCAATAGCTGCCCAGCGCGGCGTGAATGTCGAAGGGCTGCACGACCTGGCTGCTATCCAGCTGGCGCGCAAACATGCGCGGTGGCGCGAGGGCTACCCCTGCCCCCTGCACAGCGGCTTCCATCATGGCCAGCGAAGAGTCGAAGGTGATGCCACTGGGTCGCGCGGGGGGGCGGGCGATGCCAGCGGCGGCGAACCAGTGGCTCCACTCGCTCTCGCGATAGGAGCGCAGCAGGGTCTGGCGGAAGAGGTCCGATGGCGCCTTGAGCGCTTCCGCCAGGCGCGGCGTGCACAGGGGGGAGTGCGGCGCATCGAAGAGCCGCTGCGCCTCGAGCCCGTGCCAGGCTCCATCGCCGAAGCGAATGGCGTAGTCCAGTCCTTCGCTGGTCATGTCCACCCGATTGTTATGGGTCGAAATTCTGACTTCGATCAGCGGATGCCGGGCCTGAAAGCGCGCCAGGCGTGGCAGCAGCCAGCCCACCGCAAAGGTACCCACTGCACCGACATGGAGAACGTCGCGTACCCTGCCGCCTTCGAGCCGCTCCAGCATGTCCGCCATGCGGTCGAAGGACTCCCGCATGACCGGCAGCAGCGCCTCGCCCTCGGCGGTGATCATCAATCCCCGCGGCAAGCGCTTGAAGAGTGCCACTCCCAGGCGTTCTTCCAGCAGCTTGACCTGATGACTCACGGCCGCTTGGGTCACGTTCAGTTCGTCGGCGGCGTGGGTAAAGCTCAGATGGCGTGCCGCCGCCTCGAAGGCGCGCAAGGCGTTGAGTGGCAGATAAGGTCTCGTCATATGCCCAAGCTCAGTTTATGGCTCGTGCAAGATATCATGGTTTGAACCTCTCGCCAGCCGGCCGCTACTCTGCGTTGCGACGCGTCGACTTCCCCAAGAGAACCCTACGACAAGCGGACGGAACCATGATCATCAAGAAAAAAGCCCTCAAAACATTCATGGCAGGCGCGCTAGCCCTTGCGCTGGTGCCGGCCGGCGCCATGGCCGATGCGTGGCAGCAGCGCAGTGACTGGAGCGAGATCTTCCGTGCCAACGAAGCCAGCGGCACCCTGTTGGTGGTCGACAAGCGCGACGGTGGCACAACAACGCTGGTACACGACGGCGAGCGAGCCCGGGAGCGCTTCGTGTCGGCTTCCACCTTCAAGATTCCCCACACCCTGTTCGCTCTGGATGCCGGCGTGGTGGAGGATGAGTTCCAGGTCTTTGCCTGGGACGGCATCGAGCGCAGCATTCCCCAGTGGAACGCCGACCATGACCTGCGCTCTGGCATGCGCAGCTCGGTAGTGTGGCTCTACCAGCAGTTCGCCCGCGAGCTGGGCGAGGAGAGCGAACGCCGCTATCTGGAAGCGATCGGCTACGGCAACGCCGAGATCGGCGACCAGTTGGAGCACTTCTGGTTGGAGGAAGATCTGTTGGAAATCTCCGCCGAGGAGCAGATCGCATTCCTCGAGCGTCTCTACCGCAATGAGCTGCCGTTCGACGAGGCCGACCAGCGCCTGGTCAAGGATCTGATGATCACCGCTGCCGGCAGCGACTGGATAGTACGCGGCAAGACTGGCTGGAGCGGCCAGCTCGGCTGGTGGGTGGGCTGGGTGGAGCGCCCCAACGGCCCGGTGTTCTTTGCGCTCAACATGGAAACCCCCAACCGCATGGCCGACCTGCCCAAGCGTCAGGGTATCGTCGACGAGGCGTTGCGTACCATCGAGGCGCTGCCACCGGCGAACTGATCACGCTTGCCCAGGGGCCGCCCCGCGCTCGTTGCGGGGCGGCTTCCAGGCTCAATCGAGGCGACGCTCGACCGCTTCGAAGTAGGCGCGAATGCGTGCCGCGTTGGCGCCGACGTCGCTGCGCCCCATGCGTGAGGCCGAGCGAACGTCGAGGCGAACGCCATCGTCGGTCTGATCGAGGCGAATGACGATGTCGTCCTTGAAGCCGAACCAGGTGGTGGTGTCGGTGGCCTCGATGCGGGTCAGGGAGTTGTGCGCCAACTGCCAGCCCATGTCCAGCGCGGCTGCCTCGGCGACGTCGCGGGCCAGGTTCAGTGGCACGTCGAGGATCATTGGCTGAATGTCGGGGTAGGCCTCGCGCTGCTGGCGGGCTACGGTCTCGCCGGGGTACTCCACCGCATTGGGAGAGGCCTCGCGGGCTGCCGCCAAGGTTTCGAAGGCGGGTGGGTTCTCGGTATCGGTGCTGATGTCATGTATCGGCGGGGCCGTCTGGGCACGCTGCCAGTGCAGCCAGGGTACGGTGAGCATGGCGGCGGTCGCGACCACCACCAGTCCGCCGATCAGGGCCGGCTGCAGGCGTCGGCAGAAAGTCGCGGCGATCAGCGCCAGCAGCCCCAGAGTCGCGGCGCCGGCGGATAGATAGACGCCACGGCGCAGCATGTCGAAGGCGCTGCCCAGGGGCAGCAGCTCCAGGCGATAGGCCGGTCCGGCGCCGGCCAGCAGCAGCGCGCCCAGCAGCAGCACCAACAGGCTGAACCAGGCAAGGCGGGACAGCCATCGGCCGCCTCGCGGGCGGCGTCGTGAGTTCAGGGCGGACATGACGATGCTCGTCTAGCCAGGAATCGATACCTTCAGCATATCCTCTCGGGCCGGGGGTTGCCGTAAGTCGATTTGCATTTCGCCCCCACCTGCCGCTCACGGCTGCTATCGTTTGCATAAGGTTCATGCCGTTCGCACTAAGTTCATGCCGTTCGCACTAGGTTCATGACAAGCAGCGCATGGAAGCCATGTATTGGCGCGTGCAAGCGCGCTTCGCAGGAGGCAAGGGATATGCCGACTCGCTCCGATTCCGACCGCTACGGAAGTTCCAAGCATCACAACCTGCTCGGCGTGCCCGTGCATCGCGCCGTCTTTCTCACCTCTGCCACGCTCATCCTGACTCTGGTGGCCTTCGGGGTCGCCATGCCAGAACGTCTCGAAGCCGGCGCAGGGGCGGTACAGGACGCCATCTCCGACAATCTCGGCTGGTTCTACTTGCTGGCGATGAACGCCTTTCTGATCCTGGCGCTCTATCTGATCTTCAGCCGCTACGGCAGCGTCAGGCTCGGCGGTGAGGACGAACGCCCCGAGTTCTCCACATGGGGCTGGTTCTCGATGCTGTTCGCTGCCGGTACCGGCGTGGGCCTGCTGTTCTACGGCGTGGCCGAGCCGGTCTCCTTCTTTGCCGACCCACCCTTCGGCGAGGCCGAAACCGAGCAGGCGGCGAGCGACGCGCTGGTGCACAGCTATTTCCACTGGGGGCTGCATGGCTGGTCGATGTACGGCCTGGTGGGCCTGTCGCTGTGCTACTTCTGCTTCAATCGCGGCCTGCCGTTGACCATTCGCTCGGCGTTCATGCCACTGCTGGGCAGCAAGCGGGTGGAGGGCCCCGTCGGCAACGGTATCGATGCCATGGCCGCCACCGGCACGCTGATCGGCGTTGCCGTGTCGCTGGGCCTGGGCGTGCGCCAGATCAACACCGGGCTGGAGCACGCCTATGGCATACCCGACAACATCGGCGTACAGATCGCACTGATCGCCGGCATCACCACGGTGGCGCTGATATCGGTGCTCTCCGGCCTGGCCAAGGGCATTCAACAGCTGTCGAAGCTAGCGATGATCTTCGGCGCCGCCCTGGTGCTCTATGTGTTGCTGTTCGGCCCCACCCAGTTCATCTTCAACTCGATGTTGCAGAGCCTTGGCAATTACATCAACGAGATTCCCAGTCGGGGGACCTTTACCGAGGCCTTCAGTCCGCCCGATGCCGAGAGCTGGCAGAACGACTGGACCCTGTTCTACTTCGCCTGGTGGATCTCCTGGTCACCCTTCGTCGGTCTGTTTATCGCCCGCGTTTCGCGTGGCAGGACCCTGCGTCAGTACCTGCTGGGCGTGCTGCTGGTACCCACACTCACCTCGGTGCTTTGGCTAACGGTGATGGGCGGCTCGGCGATCTATCGCGAGCTGTTCGAGGCGGCTGGGCTGGTCGACATCGTCGAGGACCAGCCCGAGCTGGCGTTCTTCCTGTTCCTCGACCACTTCCAGCTGCCCGAGTGGGTCGTCTCCACCAGCATGACGCTGATGATTGCCACGGTGGCGATCTTCTTCATCACCTCGTCGGATTCCGGCTCGCTGATCATCGACATCATCACCTCCGGCGGCGATCCCCATCCACCCCGGGCCACACGGGTGTTCTGGGCCATCCTGGAAGGCGTGGTGGCGGCCGTGCTGCTCACCGCAGGCGGACTGGAGGCGCTGCAGGCGGTGGCGACCATCTCGGGGCTGCCTTTCGTGGTGATCCTGCTGCTGATGTGTGCCGGGCTCTACCTGGGACTGCGACGCAACGAGAACGGCAAGGATGGGCAGGCGTCAAGCACGACTTGACGCCTGCTCGCATCGGAGCCAGCTTGAAGGACAAGGGAATTCTGCGAAACGGTGACGCCAAGGAGGCATGCCATGAGCCGTTATCATCGACATCGGGCTGACGAACTGGAAGAGGAGATTCGTCGTTCCCGTGCGCATCTCGACGACACTCTGCACGAGCTTGAGAGTCGCCTATCTCCGCCTCGTATCAAGCAGAGCGTCAAGCGCCACCTGCCTCGCAGGGATGGGGCCGGAGCGGGCTTTCTGCGTAACCTCGGGCATTCGATCCGCGAAAATCCCCTGCCGGTGCTGGTTACCGGTGTCGGCCTCGGCTGGTTGGTCGTTTCTCAGCTGCGCTCCGGATCACGTGGGCAGCGCCGGGCCGAGTCGTCAGCGGCTGGTGCGAAGATCCCAACTCGTCAGGAAGCGCCACAGCGCATGGTGGCCACGCACCTGGGCACCCAGCAGGGGCGCAGCCGCGTCTCGACGCATCGACCCGACGTGGTCGGCGTGGCCACGCATCTCGGCACCGGGCAGGGCTGGAGCGGCTATGTGTACCCGCAGTCATGAGAGGCCTGGCCTATCGCGTCGGAAGCTCCCGGCGCTTCGGGAAGCCCTGCCGATTCATCGCTCTTGCCATCCTGCTCGGCGGAGCGCCGCCGCTCTGGGCTCAGGCCGAGATGGAGGCGTCGTTTCCCGAAGATGGCGCAAGTCTCGAGCGGGCACCCGAGGAGTTGACGTTACGGCTCGGCGAACCACTGCGCCTGACGCTGTTTGCGGTTTCCGGACCCGAAGGCATGGTCGAGCTGGGTGACTCCACCAAGGATACCTTGGCTGAGCGTCACCGTGTCGTGCCGGCGGGCCGCATGGTGCCGGGTGAATATCGTATCGTCTGGCGTGGCACTGCCGCCGGCGGCACGGTCTCGGCAGGCGGTTATCGGTTCGAAATCATGGAGTAACGGGGCTGCTCACCGTGAAAATTGCTCGAAGCGTACGCAAGTTGCCGAATCCCAACGTTTCGTTGCGCTGCGTTTCTGGAGCCAAATGGATCTCGCTACTTATCTTGAATCTGCGGGGCCTACCAAGGAGGACGTGAGATGAAAAGGACATTACTGGCAATCGCCATCGGCGCTATTTCCGCCGGACTGGCCGGCGGTACCTTGGCGCAGGAAAACGACATCGATCTCGATGACAACGGCAACGTGGGCGAGGAGCAGGCCGCCGAGCCCCGGAATGCACAGGACGATAATGACGCCGAGACGGATGTCACGGTGGATGACGACGATCTGCCTGAGGAAGGCGACGATGCCGAGGACTACGAGGAGCTGTACGACGACGCGCCCGCCGACGACGAGGCAGCGGATGACGAGGAAGCCAACGGCGACGAGACCGTCACGGACCAGGACGGTGACCTTGAGCTGGACGTGACTGACGACGAGACCCAGGCCGATCCCGGTGACCAGGCCACTACCGCCGAGCCGGACACGGCACAGGACGAACAGGCGACCGAAGACGGGCAAGCGGCACAGGCCGGGCAGGCCGCTCAGCAGGATCCGGAAGCGGGCTTCGAAGAGATGGGGCCGGGTGACGTCGACCTGGATCCATCCATCGCGTCGCTGCAAGCAGGTGAGGTGGAAGGCATGACCGTGGTCAACATGGAGGGCGAGACCCTGGGTCAGGTCGAAAACGTGCTGCGTCACGACGATGCCGGCGATCTACACGCCGTGCTCTCGGTGGGTGGCTTCTGGATCTTCGGCGGCTCCGACGTCGCCCTGCCGCTGGCAGACATGCGGCTGGAAGGCGAGCAACTGGTGCTGCAGGACATCATCGGCCAGGACGAACTCGATGACATTGCCACCGACTATGACGAAGATCGCTACAGCGAGGTGGATGACGACATGACCCTGGCGGACGCCATGGAGCAGCGCTAGCCCTGCAGCTGACGTGGCTATCAGGAAAAAGGCAAGACCCATCAAGGTCTTGCCTTGTGCTGCGTGGCATGTCCAGTAAATGGGCGGAGCGAAACGAAGCGGCAACTCGCAGTTACCAAATTTTGCTGAAGATTTATGGGGGTTGGCTGGCGTAGCGACTATGTTCAAGAGGTGGTTATCTTTGTCGACTCTAGGAGGGAGTGAGATGAAAAGGACATTACTGGCAATTGCAATCGGCGCTATTTCAGCAGGCTTGGCAGGCGGCGCTCTGGCCCAGGACAACGCCGATGACGACAACGGTTTGAACGGCGATGCCGCGGTGGGTGAAGAGCAGGCCACCATGGACAACCAGAACGATGACGCTCTGATGGACGAGCAGGACGACATGGATGAGATGGCCGAGCCGGACGAGATGGACACCGGCGACGACCTCGATACGGCTCAAGGCGATGATCTCGACCCCATGGGGGCCGACGACCAGTTGGACGATGCCCTGCGCGACATGCAGGTCAGCGAGATCGAAGGCATGACCGTGGTGAACCAGCAGGACGAGGAGATCGGCGACGTTCAGAGCGTGGTTCGCGATGACGACACCGGCGATCTGCATGTGGTCATCACCGTGGGCGGCCTGTGGGGCATGGGCGGTACCGACATTACCCTGCCGCTGGCGGAAATGGAGCTGCAGGACGATCAGCTCGTCACCCGTCAGCCCTACGACGAGGACGAACTCGAGGAGTCCGCACAGGAGTACGATGAGGATCGCTACAGCGAAGTGGACGGCGACATGACCTTGGGCGACGCCTGGGGGCAGTGAGCCGGCACGGCCAGCGCTCCAGCTGGTACGCCTGGCGTTACGACTCGAAGAAGGCAAGGCCTCGCGCCTTGCCTTTTTATTTGCGCTGCTTTTGGCAGACTACCCTGAAGAGATCCATCTATCGGGAATGAGACGAGATGAGCGAAACCGAAAAGCCCTGGGCCGCTCCCATGCCGGAAGCGCAGTTCGACCTGATGCGGCGCATCCTGGATGCGCCAAGCCCCGTGGGGCTGGAAGCCGCCATGACCTACGGCGTGCTCGAGCCTCACTTCGAAAGCTTCGCCCCAAAGAGCTGGCACCTTCATCAGTTCAAGGGCCATGCCGGGGTGGTGTGGGACACCCATCCGGGTCGCGACGAGCTGTTCAAGGTGATGATCATCGGCCACGCCGACAAGATCCGCATGCAGGTGCGCAGCATCGGCGATGACGGCAAGGTCTGGATCAACACCGACTCCTTCCTGCCCAACGTGTTGATCGGCCACGAGGTCAAACTGTTCAGCGAGGACCCCGAGGCACCGGGTCGCTACCGCATCATCCAGGGGGGAACGGTCGAGGCGTTGGGCGCTATCCACTTCTCCGACCCGGCCCAGCGCGAAGGGCGCAAGGGCATCAAGAAGGAACAGATCTATCTCGACCTGCAGATCCACGGCGAGAACAAGAAGCAGCAGGTGCTCAATCTCGGCGTGCGCCCTGGCGACTCGATCATCTTCGACCGTCCCATTCGTCACGGCTTCAGCCCCGACACCTTCTACGGCGCCTACCTGGACAATGGCCTGGGCTGCTTCGTCACCGCCGAGGTGGCGCGGTTGATCGCCGAGGCCGGCGGTACGGAAAAGGTACGTGTGCTGTTCGCCATCGCCAGCTATGAAGAGATCGGCCGCTTCGGCAGTCGCGTGCTGGCAGGGGCGCTCGAGCCCGACGTGGTCATCGGGGTCGACGTCAATCACGACTACGTGGCTGCCCCCGGCATCGGCGATCGACGCATGCAGCCGTTGGAGATGGGCAAGGGGTTCACCATGTCGGTGGGCGCGATTGCCAGTGAACAGCTCAATCGCATCATCGAGACCACTGCCCGGGAGCACGGCATCCCCATGCAGCGTGACATCGTCGGCGCCGATACCGGCACCGACGGCATGGCCGGTGTGCTGGCCGCCATCGACTGTGCCGCCACCTCAATCGGCTTTCCTATCCGCAACATGCATACCATCTCCGAGACCGGTAATACCCAGGACGTGCTGGCCGCCATCCACGTGCTGAGCCGCACGCTGCACGCGCTGGATGCCCTGCCGGATCCCCATCGCGAATTCGTCGACAACCACCCGCGGCTCGATGAAGCTCAGCGACTGACGCACCAGGGTTCGGCCAAGCCCGAGGGAAATGAAGGCGACAAGCGCCAGGATCGAGGCCACCAACAGAAGCATCCGTCCTGACGGGGCGTCGGCACTCTTGAAGCCGCCAGACCAGGTGCTACATGATTCGAAGGCATTCCATGATGGCAAAGGAGAAATGCATGAAGCGTGTCGCGACCCTTGCCCAGTCGCCCGGCCAGCCCCGGCGTAACGCCAAGCGATTGGCACTCGCCGCCGGGTGTGTCCTGATGCTGGCGAGTCCGCTGCTGTGGGCGCATGCCCATATCGCCGCGACCGAGCCCGAGGCCGGGGCGATCCTGGAGCAGGCCCCGGAGCAGCTGGAGCTGCGCTTCGACTCGCCCATCCGCATCACCCAGTTCGAGGTCACGGGGCCGGAAGGGACGGTGGAGCTCAGTGAAGACCCGCTCGGTCCCCTGGCGGAGACCCATGGTGCCGTGCCCGCCGATACCCTGGCGCCCGGTGAGTACGAGGTCGTATGGCGCGGCATTGCCGAGGATGGCCATACCATGTCGGGCGGCTATCGCTTCGCGATTCAGGAGTAAGTGGTGGCATCGTTCGGCCTGGACCCTTGGACGGCCGGCCGAGTGCTGGCGTTGGCGGGCTTCTACGCCTCTGCACTGCTGGCGGTAGGAGGCCTGCTGTTTCGCGCTGCCTTTCCCGGCCTGCCGTCCCGCGAAGTCGTCGTTCTAGACCGCTGCACCGGCATTGCCGCGTGCTCCGGCATCGTCATGCTGCTGTTGCTGTGGCTGCTTCAGGCCGCCTACCTGGGGGGCGGTAGCTGGGAATCGGCTTTCAACCCGGTGCTGCTGGGTATCGTCGGCGAGAGTGCTCAGGGCGAACGGCTGCGCCTGGCTCTGGTAGGGTTGTTACTGCTGCCGGTTGCGCTTTGGCAGGGGGCGCCTCGCGGCGTCCGCTACGCTGTCGGCGCGCTTGGCGTCGTGCTGATCCTGCTGGCCTTTTCCCGCGTCGGCCACACTCGTGGCTCGCCTTGGCAGAGCGTGCTGCTGATGCTGCACCTGGGGCTTGCCTCCTTCTGGGCGGCGGCGCTGTCACCCCTCTACCGCATGGCCGGCAGCGCTTCGTCGGGCGCATCGGCAGAGCAATTGCTGCGCTTCGGACGCTTCGGCCTGCTGCTGGTGCCGCTGTTGCTACTCGCTGGTGGCAGCCTGGCCATGTGGCTGATGGGTGGCCGCCCGGGGGCGCTGTTGGACACAGCTTACGGTCAGCTGCTCTCGGTCAAACTGACGCTGGTGGCGGGGCTGCTGCTGCTGGGAGCGGCCAACCGCTGGTGGCTGGTACCTGCCGTGGCGCGCGACAAGCCCGACGCGTCGCTCCAACTGAGATGCAGTATCGCCGTGGAAGCCAGCCTGATGGCCATGATCGTATTGGTTGCAGCCGTACTACTGACGACCAGCTCGCCGGTGCGGTGAACGTGTGGCTCTCTCATGAAGGGCTCTCTCATGAAGAGATCATTTGTGGTAAAATGCCACAAATGATGCTATTTGCCTCGCTTGGTTGAGGATATTAAGGGAGAGCTCGACGATGAGTACTTCAAGCGTTCGTCTGGATCATGAGCTGGTCGAAAAAGCCAGTATCATGGCCAAAGCGATGAATCGCTCCACGCCCAAGCAGATCGAGCACTGGGCCAAGATCGGCGAGATGATGGAAGACAATCCCGATCTGCCTTACGAATTCGTGCGCCAGGCCATCATTGCCAAGGCCGAGCGCGAAGCCGGCAAGCTCGAACCCTACGAGTTCGACTAAGGCCATGCAGGTGCTGCAGACGCCCACCTTCACCAAGGCTGTCAAGAAGCTTCATGCCAATCAGAAACGCGATCTCGACAAGGCCGTGCGTACTCTGGTCGACAACCCGCTGATCGGTGAACTGAAACGAGGCGATCTGAGTTTTCTGCGCCTTTACAAATTCAAGATGGCCAAGCAACTGGCGCTGCTTGGCTACCATTACGATGGCGACTCGATCGTGCTGACCCTGATGGCACTGGGCACCCACGAAAATTTCTATCGCGACATCAAGCGCTGACCGATGGCTTCCTCCACCGACGCTCAGTTACTCGCCACCCAGGTCCGCCGCCTGCTCGAAGCGGCACCGGCGGCCACGCTGCCGATGACCTACCAGCAGCTCGCCGAAGCCCTGGGGCTCATTCCGCCGAGGACCATCCAGCGTGTGGCCCAGGCGCTCGAAGCGTCGATGCGCGAAGACGCCGAGCACGGCCGGCCCTTCATCGCCGCGCTGGTGGTCAGCCGGCGCGATGGCCTGCCGGCACAGGGCTTCTTCGAACTGGCCGTGGCCTTGGGGTGCTTTCCTGCGGAGCCGGCCCGACATGTCGAGGCCTATCGTGAGGAGTGCCGGCGAGCCCTTGCCGAACGCCCACCCTGAGCATGACGAAACCTGCTCACGAGCGGCGCAGCGGGTCGAGCAGGGCGCCCAGCCCGTTGTGATCGATCTCGTGCATCAGGTGCAGCAATTCCCCGATCTCGCCGGGAGGAAAGCCCTCGCGAGCGAACCAGTTGAGGTAGGGGCCCGGCAGGTCGGCGATCAACCAGCCTTCGTACTTGCCGAATGGCATCTTGCGGGTGACCAGCTTTTCCAGATCTTCTGGCTGCACGTCCATCTCCTGTCGTTGCGCTGCGGGATATCCCACCAGCAAAGGCGCCGCGGGGCAAGCGGGTGGTTTGCCGAACGCAACATACGCTTACCGGACTGGCATTGTATTGCCGTGGAGCCGGGCTAGCTTCATCAGGGAAGCCACAAGCGCTACCGCACTGCAGCCCAGCGGCGGTCAACCCCAGGAAGAGGTGGCTCGCTTTGGTGATGACTCCCTGATGGGACGCCCGGAGCAACCGGTGGAGATCGCAGGGGTGTTCGTGCTCAACCCGGGCTCATGGCGTGTCTGAAGGTATGGCCGCCGGGTCCATCCAGAACGACTCCCAGACGTGCCCGTCGGGGTCCGCCAAGGCGCAGCTGTACATGAAGCCGTGATCCTGGCGCGGATTGATATCGGCCGTGCCGCCATTGGCGCCGGCCGTCTCGTTCATTACATCCACCGCCGCGCGGCTCTCGCAGGAGAGAGCCAGCATGACCTCGCTGGCGTCGGTCGGTGGAATCGGGCGGTCGGTGAAGGTGCGCCACTTGGCGTGGGTGAGCAACATTACGTGGATCGTCTCGCTCAGCACCATGCATGCCGCCGTTTCATCGGTGAAGTGCGGGTTGTTGGTAAAGCCTAGCGCCTGGTAGAACGCCATCGATTTTTCGAGATCGGCGACGGGCAGGTTCACGAAAATCATGCGCGACATGGCAAAGCTCCATCGGGTAGAGAGAAGGGTGCTTCTCACTATCGGATGGGGCAGGGCGGTTTCGACAACCGGGCCTCACGCCTCATTCGCAGCATGGTGAACACGTTGGTGAGGAAGATCAGGCTTTCGGCGATGGTGCCACCGATGGAACCTGCCAGCAGATTACTGGCTACCCAGCACAGCGCTGCGGCGGCTAGGGTAATGCGCATGGGAATACCGCTCAGCATGAACATGCCGTAGGTGCCCAGCAGGCCGGCGGTCAGGGCCGGAATGTCTCTTGGGCCGCTCCAGGTCAGCAGGGCCACCGCCAGAGTGGCGAGCAACATGCCGAGCATGACGGCACGGTTCCCTCGAAAGCGGCGTACCAGGGCGATACGCAGCACAATCAACGCCGAGATGCCCGCTGCCACCCAGCTCTCGAACAGGGCGAACTGAGCGGCGAAGGCGACGTTGGCAAACAGCAGCAGGACGAACAGCCGGTCGTCGCGCTTGTTGGCAAACGCCAGGAGGCAGAGCGCCAAGGCGATGAGGCTGACGCCTTGCCCCAGCAGCCATCTGAGGCCGATCTCGTCCATGGGGCTTCCGTTAAGTCCAGACCAAAAGCCTGTCCGACCCTGGTGGAGCAAAGCCGCGACGGCAACGGGTTGGGAAGCGGCAACGGCGCCCGTGGGCGCCTTAGCTCGTTTTACATCTGCGAGAGCAGGTAGTTCGGCTTGCCCAGCATCTTGATCAGCCGCAGCTGCTGCTCCAGCCAGTGGGCGTGATCCTCTTCGGTGTCGGCCAGCAGGCCAAGGAGCACGTCGCGGGTCTGGAAGTCGCGCTCCCGCTCGCACAGGGCCATGGCCTCCTTGAGGGCGTCGCCTACTTCGTATTCGAGCTGCAGATCGTTGGCGATCATCTCTTCGACGTCGCTGCCGATACGCACCGGGGTGCGGGTGTGGATGTCGGGCTTGCCTTCCAGGAACAGGATGCGCTCGATCAGCTGCTTGGCATGGCCCTTCTCGTCGTCGAACTCATGGGCGATGCGTTCGTAGAGCTTGGTGAGGCCCCAGTCGGCGTACATCTCCGAGTGGAGAAAGTACTGATCCATGGCGGCGAGCTCCGCTGCCAGCAGGCCGTTCAGGGCGTCGATAATCTCTTGGTTGCCTTTCATGCGTGTCCTTCCCTTGGCGCGAGTCGTGCGAGTGCATCCATCCTAGGATGAAACGTATGGTTGGTCAATTTTCCTTGTATTTCAGTAATTTGATATTGCTTTCGTGTGCGATTCGCATTTGGCCTGGCCGTTGAGACGAGTATCCTCAAGAGTAATACTGGCGGAGGGCGCGGCTGGTCATCCTTGCGGCTAATAGAGGAGAGTACGATGCAGGTCTATACCAGCGACAAGCCGGTAGGCGTCATCAGCGATACCCACGGCCTGCTGCGCCCCGAGGCGCTCACCCTGCTCGAGGGCTGCGAGCTGATCGTGCATCTCGGCGACGTGGGCGGGGGCGACGAGGATGCCGCTCTTCTCGAACGCCTGGCCGAGCTGGCGCCGACCTTCGCGGTGCGCGGCAACATCGACACCGCCGCCTGGGCCGAGGCGCTGCCGACGACGCTGGATCTCAGCGTCAACGGCTGGCACCTGCATCTCATACATATCCTGCAGGAGTTCGACCCGGCCACGCCCTGCGATGCGGTTCTTCACGGCCACTCCCACAAGCCGCGCAACGAGTGGCAGGATGGCCGGCTGCTGTTCAATCCCGGCGCGGCCGGCAAACGCCGCTTCCGCCTGCCCATCACCCTGGGCAAGCTGTGGGCCGACGAGCGTGGCCTGCGGGGCGCCATCCTGCATCTGCCGCTTTGAAGGCAATGCCCAATACAGCAGGGGGCTTATCGGTAGCGTTCGGTGTCTATCGAGAAGAGGGCGGGCCTACTCTCTCCTTGCCACCAGCAGGCCGATGCCGGCGCTTGCCAACAGGCTGGCGCAGGTGCGGTTGAACAGCCGGCGCATGGCGGGGCGCGAGAACCAGTGGCGTAGAAAGGCGCCGAAGCAGGCATAGCCGATGATGGCCACCCACTCGAGTGCCAGAAACAGGGCGCCCAGAATCAGGAACTGGAAGGCGACGTTACCGCTTGGCGTAACGAACTGCGGAAGGAACGCCGTGAAGATCAGGATCGCCTTGGGGTTGCCGGCGGCGAGCAGGAACTCCTGACGGCTCAGGCCCCAGAGCCCCATCGGGGCGGTGACCATGCCCTCGTCGCCACTCTCGGCGCCCCATAGCTGGAAGGCCAGCCAGAACAGGTAGCCGGCGCCGAGTACCTTGATGAGCAGGAACAGCTTCTCGGAGGTGTAGAGCACGGTAGCCAGGCCCGAGGCGGCGAGGGCGATCATCACCACGAAAGCCGCCAGGCGCCCGATACCGGCCAGGCAAGCCATGCGCACGCCATAGCGTTTGGCGTTGCTCATGGAGAGCAGGTTATTGGGGCCCGGTGCCATGTTCAGAGCGAAGCAGGCCGGCACGAAGAGCAGCAGGGTCAGCAAGTCCATTCGGGCCACCAGAGGGTGCGGTTCGGCTTTCGATTCTGCTACAGCGATGACTGACACGACAACCTGACCGTATTGCTCATGCTGGCCTGACAGGAAGTGCACCGGGCCGGCAAGGCCCGGTGCAGAGCGCAGTGGCTCATGGAGTATGCAATTCCACCCGCAGCCGCTCGAGGTCCAGGCGAACGTTTTCGAAGCTGTAGAGGTCGAGAGTCATGTCCTGACTCCAGTAGCCCTTGGTCTGGTCATCCTGGGTGAAGACAAGACGCAGCGCCTGCCCCTCGTCGCCGATCAGCAGGGACTCCACTCGCTCGGTCGCCGAGTTGTCCAGCAGGTCGAAGCCGATCAGCTCTTGCAGGTTGCGGTTGGCACTGAACAGACCGCTCTGAAGGCTCACCGGTACTTCGAAGTACTCGCTTCCCACCGTCTCGCTCGCGCCATCCCGTACCCGATATTCTCCGCTTTCCGGCAGGTAGAGATCGCCGGGCAGAAGATAGCTCAGCCGCACGTTGGCCACACTGATGGGAAAGCCTTCGCCTGGACGTGTCGCTGCGCTGAGATCGACCAGCGTGACGCCGCCACCGCCGGCAACCCGCCACTCGCCGCTCTCCACGACCAGAGCGGTGCCCTCGTCGATACCTATCCCCAGCGGCATGCCGCCTTCGTGCTCCAGCATCACGGCCAGCAGCCGGCCCAGACGAGCCTTGCGGTCGAAGTGCTGGTCGATCAGGCCCGCTTCGAAGAAGCCTAGACCCTGGCGCACGATGGCAGGGCCGTGCTCCTGGTCGTTCATGCTCTCGTAGTCGTCGCGGAAGCCATGAAACAACGCTCCCCGGCTATCGCCCCCCGCCAGCATGGCGGGCGACATGATGGCAGCGCCGGCGCTGGTTCCCGCCAGCACGCCGCCCCGAGCGTTCATTTCGCGCATGGCGGTTAGTACGGGGGTATCGCTGCCATCCTCTTCCAGCAGCACGGCGGTGATACGAGTCTGGTCCCCACCCAGGAACCAGATGGCATCCAGTTCTGCAATCGAATTCGCCAGCTCCGAGTCGCGGCCGTTCTCGGCCCACTGGGATTCGTCAACGTCCTCGGTGCGGCGGTCATCCGCTACTGCCAGGGGCAGGAGGCGTATGTTTGCCTCGGTAAGGCCGATGGCGGTGAAGGCATCGACGATCTTGGCGTAGTTGCCGGAGATATTGCCGGTGGCGGCAGGCACCACCCCCAGCCGGATCTCGGAGGACGGCTTGTCGATCGGATCGATCACCGCGCGGAATACATCCTGGTGGCTCTCCTGCAGGAAGCCACCGGCCATCACCAGTGGGCCATCGGCCATTGCCGCCTGGCCGCCAAGCAGGGTGGTACCGAGTGTTAGCGCCAACAGGTAGCGTCGAAGCGTACGAGGGGTATGGGCAAGTGTATGCAGCATGTCGAGTTCCTGGTCGATACGTCGCGACCCGCCCGCAAGAGGCAGGCCAGGTAAGGTGTTTGTGACGGTGAAATCGATCAGGCTATTCGTTGTACCACTCGCTGAGAGCGGTGCGGGTGAGGGCGTAGCTGCCGGTGCGCAACACGGCATTGGTCCAGCCCTGATGGATGGGGCTGGACGAGACAAGTTGCACGGTTGAGCGAGAATCCGGCATTGGGGACCATCTGATTGTTGTTTTTTTCTAACCTACCCCCGTTTCCTCTGGCTCGCAACCGCCCGCTCCACGAAGTGGGTTTGTCATCTACGCCCCCACGGCTGCTGAAAACACACCTGTAAAAATGCAAAGCGCGCCGGAATGAAAGACAATAAGCAGGTTAACGAATGACAGGCACCCGCGAGGCGACATGAATTCCACCATCGAACTGCTGAAATCCCATCGATCGATTCGCAAATTCACCGACCAAAAGATTCCCCACGAGCTGCTGATCGAGCTGATTCGCGCCGGTCAGGCCGCCGCGACCTCCAGCCACGTCCAGGCCTATACCGTCATTCACGTGAAGAACCCGGCCAACCGCGAGAAGATCGCCGAGCTGGCCGGCGGCCAAGCCTACGTGGCTTCCGCTTCCGACTTCCTGGTGTTCTGCGCCGACATGAAGCGACCCACCGAGGCCTCCGAACGCACCGGCGCCAACGTCGTGCGCGGCATGACCGAACAGCTTCTGGTGGCCAGCGTGGACACCGCGCTGATGGCCCAGAACGTGGCCATTGCCGCCGAATCCGAGGGGCTGGGCATCTGCTATATCGGCGGCATTCGCAATAACCCCCAGGCCATCAGCGACCTGCTGCACTTGCCCGAGCACGTCTACCCGGTTTTCGGCATGTGCCTCGGCTACCCGGACGCCGACCCGGACGTCAAACCGCGCCTGCCGGTGGAGGCGATCCTCAAGGAGGACTACTACAGCGACGACAGCGAGCTGGTCGCCGCCTTCGACGACGCCATGCAGAGCTACTACGGCCAGCGCCGCGGCGGCAACAAGGAGAGCAATTGGTCGAAGAACCTTACCCCGCTGTTCGACAGTAAACTGCGCGCTCACATGCGCGAGTTCCTCACCGAGCGTGGTTTCGAGATGAAGTAACAGGGTCTGCTGTGTGAGAGGCTTCGTTGCTACCGAATGTTGCGAAGTGTTGACTGGCCGATGAATACAGGCTAAACCACTTACTATGGGTGAGGACGTCAGTCCAAGCCCCAGGACTCAATGCTGAGTCCTCGATCACAGGACCATAGAGGCTCCCTGACTGGCGGCTCACTTGCTGAGCCGGAGGCGGGGGGCTTTTTTTTTGGAGGCGCTTTTTTCATGGGACGATTGCGTTCCGCCGATGCATGGGCCGTGGGTATCTTATTCTCTCGAACTGGCGTGACATCCGTCATCGAGAACTCCCAGTTCAACGGAGCCCTGCTGGCGATAGAGGAGATCAACGAAGCCGGGGGAATACACGGGCGTCCGATCGAGCCGATCTGCTACGACCCCGCTTCGGTAGTGAGTCGCTATGGAGAGCTGGCAGAGCGTCTTCTTGCTGAAGATGGCGTCAACGTCATTTTCGGCTGTTATATGTCTTCCACGCGCAAAGAAGTGCTGCCGATTATCGAGAGGCGCAATGCTCTATTCTTTTACCCCACCCTATATGAAGGGTTCGAGTATTCCGCCAACGTCATCTACAGCGGCGCCGTACCCAATCAGAACAGCGTCCCCCTGGCCAGCTACCTGCTGGAGAACTACGGGGGCCGGTTCTATTTCGTTGGCTCGGATTACATCTACCCCCGCGAATCCAATCGCGTCATGCGCAATATCCTGCGTCAGGGGGGGGGCGAGGTTGTGGGCGAACGCTATGTCTCGCTGGAAGCCGGAGCGGAGGAGTTTGCCAGCGTGCTGGGGGAGATCGAGGCCCTGGCACCCGACGCCATCTTCTCCACTGTGGTCGGCACCGGCACCGTAAACTTCTATCGGGCTTACCTGAAGGCGACCAATGTCCACAAACGGGCTCCCATCGCAAGCCTTACTACCAACGAGGCTGAGGTGGCGGAAATGGGGGCAGAGGCAGCAGCCGGACACATCACCGCCGCGCCCTATTTCCGGAATATCAAGTCGGCGGCCAACAGTCGATTCCTCGAGCGCTACCACAAGCGGTTCGGCACCGTCGATACAGTGACCAGCTGCTGCGAAGCGGCCTACTTCCAGGTGCATCTGTTTGCCAATGCGCTGCGCCTGACCGGCTGCATGGATACCGACCACCTGCGTGAAGCCCTGCGCGGCGCAGAGTTCGATGCCCCGCAGGGACGAGTGAAGATCGATCCTGACAACAACCATACCTACCTGCATTCGCGCATCGCGAAGCTGGATGAGCAAGGAGAATTCGTCGTTGAGCTGGAGGTCAGGCGCCCGATCAAGCCTGACCCTTATCTGGTGGTACCAGCGCTCAACGACTGGAACTTCAGGCTCACGCCAATGAAGCAGGGCTTGGGCAACTGACAGGGAGACTGGATGGCAACGAGCAACATCATCCGTGACGTGCGTGCCCTGAGGGTGCTGGTACTGCATCCTCAGGACACCCACGCTGAAGAGCTGCTGCAGCAGATCAGGCGTATCGGCTGCAGGGCTGAGGCAAGCTGGCCGCTGCCAGGCAGCTTGCCGGCGGGCGTGGACGTGGTGTTCGTGGAGGTCAAGGAAACCATGCCGAAGGGGCTCGATACCCTGTTCGGTGGTGAAACCCAGGATCGCCCTACGCTGATCGGGGTGGCCGGCTACGAGAATCCATCGGTGTTGCAAAACCTGCTTGAACTCAAGGTCGATGCCGTAGTGACCAAGCCCCTGCGGCCGTACGGGGTATTGAGCAGCATCGTCATGGCTCGACGGATCTGGCAGGAGTTTCGCGCGGTCGACAAGCAGATAGCGCAGTTGAAGGACAAGGTGCAGAACATCCAGAAGGTGAGCCAGGCAAAGTTCATCCTCATGCGACTGCACCAGATAACGGAAGAGGAGGCATACAAGATCATACGGTCGCAGGCAATGGCCAAGCGAACCACCACCGCCGAAATTGCCCAGGCGATCATCAACGCCGATGGCATACTCGGAAATATAAGCACAAAAAAGATCATCTACGAAAATAACGATAACGCCAATAAAGCTACTGGCTATGACGAAGTAGACTCGTAGATATTTCCTGGCGAGGAGAGCTTATGTTACGAAAACCCATTGAATTGTACGTCTAACTTCAGGTGTCCGCGCTTCTGTATTGCGCTTGCTGACGTTTTGCTCGGCGCGAATCTTTTCGCCTGGAGCATGCGGCAATGGTGCCGTTTGATAGGCGTTTTGCAGGCTAAGTTAGTTTAAGAAGCTGGGTTTGTGTTGCCTGTTGGATATAAATCATACCTGCTTTACAGAGCGGGGTAATATGTTTCGTTCAGTGTTTTAATTTGTCGGTTAGAGATCCGCAAATAATACTTGCAAGAGTGTTGGAGTTGTTCTTAAAGTTAAGCAAGACCCGGTGCCGACAATGTCACAGGGTCTACAACAGGCAGAGAAGCCCCTTGGTTCGCGATCATCAGTCGCAGCTGAGGGGCTTTTTTGTTTTCCAAGAATAAAAAGCGCCTGGCTGGTGCAGCGGGCACAGAAGGAGACTCTACAAATGAAAAGACGTGATTTCTTGAAAGGCGTGGCGGTGGCGGGTGCGGCCGGCGTGGTCGGCTTCCCCGGTATCTGGACTCAGCGAAAAGCCGCCTGGGCAGCGAATGGGGAAATCCCGGTCGGTATACTTTTTTCGCTCACCGGTGCCGTGGCGGTCGTGGAGCGTACCTTGCACGACGCGGCCCTGATGGCGATCGAGGAGATCAACGACAACGGCGGTATACATGGTATGCGCCTGCGTCCCTACATCGAAGACCCGGCCTCGGATCCGGCGACCTATGCGGATCGTGCTCGCCGCCTGGTCTTGCGCGACAACTGCATCAGCGTATTCGGGTCCTACACCTCGGCGAGTCGCCAGGCGGTCCTGCCGGTGGTGGAGGGCAGGGACAATCTTTACTGGTATCCCACCCTGTACGAGGGTCGCGAGTGTTCGCGCAATGTCATGTACGGCGGGGCGGTACCAAACCAGCAGCAACAGGAGTTCGTACCCTGGCTGGCTGAAAATTTCGGTGGTCGCTTCTACCTGATTGGCAATAACTATGTCTATCCCAGGGAAGAGAACAACGTCTGCAAGATGATCTTGAATCAGATCGGCGGCGAGGCGGTACACGAAGAGTACGTCCCTATGGGTCACTCAGATTTCAGCTCGGTGATCAACCGAATTCGCCAGGCCAACCCGGACGTCATTTTCTGTACCTTGGTGGGCGATTCCGACGTGGCCTTCCAGCGACAGTTCCATGCCGCAGGCTTCGACCCGGAGCAACTACCTGTGGCCAGCCTGACACGTTCTGAAGTTGAGGTTAAGGCAATGGGTGGTGAGGCCGCTGCAGGGCACTTCAGCTCCGCTCCTTACTTCATGGCACACGACTCTCCCGAGAACGCTCGCTTCGTAGAAGCCTATCAGCGCAAATACGGATCTGATCAGGTCACTCATTTTGTCAGCGAAGCCGCTTACTTCCAGATTTACCAGTTCAAGGCAGCGGTAGAGCAGTTGGCTCCCAGCGATATCACGGCGACGAACATTCGGGCAGCCGCGGTGGGGCAAACCTTTATGGCACCTCAAGGCGAGATCCTTATCGACGAGAATCTGCATACCCACCTATGGCCAAAAGTCGCCCAGTGGGATCGCAGCGGCCAGGCGAAAGTCGTTCTGGAGTCGCAACAGCGTATCGCTCCGGAGCCCTACTGGGCCTACGAAGGGCAGCGGTGTACCGGCGAAGGCCTTGTCACGTCGTGAAAACAACGGTGCGCCCGCGCATGCAATGGATGTCGGGTGCACCAGCCAAATCTGAGGTGTCTCAATGGATGCTTTCCTAAATCAGGCCTTCGCCGGGCTCAGCATGGCATCGATCCTGCTCATGGTGGCACTCGGCCTGGCCATCATCTATGGCGCCATGGGGGTAATCAACCTGGCCCATGGCGAATTCGTCATGCTCGGTGCCTATAGTGCCTGGCTGCTGCAGACCTCCCTTGGGCTGGGCATCCTTGTGGCGTTGCCTATCGTATTCCTGATGGTCGCTCTGGTGGGCCTACTGGTAGAGCGAGGCGTCGTTCGCTGGCTGTATCACCGCCCTCTGGACACGATCCTGGCGACCTGGGGCGTGGCGATTCTCCTGCAGCAGTTGGTCCGCAGCGTCATCGGCTCGGAGTCGCGCTATGTCGCAGGTCCTACCATTCTAGACGGCAACCTCGTCCTGGGTGGCGTGGTCATGTCCAACTATAGAATTTTCCTGATTTTCTTCTCCTTGGCGGTAGTTGCCGCCACCTGGTTTCTGCTCAAGCGCAGCGAGTTCGGTACCAAGCTGAGGGCGGTGATCCAGAACAAGGAGATCTCGGAGTGCTATGGCATCCGCGCGGACCGAGTCTACGCCCTGGCGTTCGCCTATGGCGCGGGGCTTGCCGGCATGGCCGGCGCGCTGATCACGCCGCTGGTTAGTGTCACGCCCAGCATGGGTACCTACCTCGTCGTCGACGCTTTTCTGGTGGTGATCGTCGGTGGAGTCGGCAGCCTGCTGGGCACCGTTGCCGCCGCCGGCATGGTGGGTGAGGCAACGGCCATGTTCTCGATGTTGATGAACGACACCATCGGGCGTATCGCGGTCCTGCTCGCCATCATCTTCCTGATTCGGTTCAAGCCCATGGGCCTGTTCCCGGACAAGGTACGCCGCTGAGGAGTCCCCCATGAACAGAACCTTCAAGACCGACTGCATCGGCTACGCCCTGTTCGCGATACTGCTGCTCGTCGTCATCCCCTGGGCCGTGAGCTTCGATGGCTTCGCCCTGAACACTTACGCTCGTTACCTTGCACTGGGCATGGTGGCGATGGCGCTGGCGCTGTCCTGGGGTTATGCGGGCATCCTCAATCTCGGTCAGGCCGTACCGTTTGCCCTGGGCGCCTACATCATGGCGATGCACCTGAAGCTGCAGGCCAGCGCCCACATGCCCGGCGGCCTGCCGGACTTCATGGGCTGGACCAACGTCGAGGCGTTGCCCTGGTTCTGGCAGCCGTTCCACTCGCTGCCGGTCACCTTGATCGCCGGCATCGCGGTACCTGTCGCCCTGGCGGCTCTGCTAGCAGTGTTCATGTTCCGCGGGCGCATCACCGGGGTATTTGTCGCCATTATCACGCTGGCGTTCCTGGTGGCCGTCCAACTGGTGTTTATCGAGGAGCAGCGCTATACCGGAGGCCAGAACGGACTGACGGGACTGGCCCCGCTGCAACTGCTCGGCTGGCGCGTGGACAACTACAGCACCCAGTTCTACTACCTGGTAGCCGTTTGCCTCATGACGTCCCTGGCGATCGGGCTCGCCCTGGTACGCAGCAAGGTGGGCCTGGTGCTCAAGGCCATTCGTGAGGACGCAAGCCGGGTGCGCTTCTTCGGCTACGACGTCGCTCGCTACGAAACCCTGGCGTTTTGCACCTCCGCGGCGATTGCAGGCTGGGCGGGCATGCTCTACGTCCTGGTCCTCGAGTTCGCCTCTCCTACCTACATGGGCGTCGCCTTCAGCCTGGCCATCGTGATCTGGTGCGCGGTGGGCGGTCGAGAGTCGCTAGTGGCCGCCGCCTTGGGCGGGATCATCGTCAACCTGCTGGAGGGCAGGCTGTCCGACATGTTCGTCGACGGCTGGACCTTCTTCCTCGGTGCGCTCTTCATCGTCGTGGTTCTGGTTGCTCCCAGGGGCCTGTTCGGCTTGGTGCAGAGCGCCGTTCGTCATGCCGGCAAGACAATTCGTTCGGAGCGGGGCGGCGCACGCGCCAGGTGGCTGGCCACCGGCATGGGCGCGCGACGTATCGACAATGGAGGACGCTGACATGGGGCATTTGGAACTCAAGAACCTGTCGGTCCAGTTCGGTGGCTTGAAGGCGGTCAACAATCTCGACCTGAGCGTGGCGCAAGGCGAGCTGCGCTGCCTGCTCGGCCCCAACGGCGCGGGCAAGTCGACCACGCTGGATCTCATCTGCGGCAAGACCGCCGCTACCTCGGGCCAGATCCTGTTCGAAGGGCGTGACATTACCGGCTTGAGCGAGCATAGGCGGGCGCGTCTGGGAATCGGACGCAAGTTCCAGACACCCTCGGTGTTCAAGGAGCTGACGGTACTGGAAAACATGGAAATCGCGCGCTCACAGAACCCCGGGATCCTGGCGTCGGGCTTCGTCTTTCGCACCCACATTCGAGGCAGGTTGAAAGAGGTCCTGGAGCTGGTGGAGCTGAAAGATCACGTCCACACCAAGGCGGGCAACCTCTCCCACGGTCAGACCCAGTGGCTCGAAATCGCCATGCTGCTCATTCAGGACGCCAAGCTGATCCTGATGGACGAGCCGACGGCAGGCATGACGATCCAGGAGACCCGGCGAACCGGCGAGATTTTCAATTCGCTGAAGGGGCATCACACCATGATCGTGGTCGAGCACGACATGACCTTCGTGCGACAGATTGCCGAGACGGTAACGGTGATGGAGCTGGGAGCCCTGCTGGCGCAAGGCTCGATCGAGGAGATAGAGAACGACCCCAAGGTGCGGGCGGCTTATCTGGGCAACGAGGTGGCCAACCATGCTTGAAGCACGCGACCTTTATTCTTTCTACGGCAAGAGCCCGGTTCTCCAGGGCGTCAACTTCAAAGCGGGAAAAGGCGAGCTCTTCAGCATCCTGGGCCGCAACGGCGTCGGCAAAACCACGTTGCTGAAAAGCATCATGGGGCTGACAGATGGCATCAAGGGCACACTGCGGCTCAAGGAAGAAAGCATCGGAGACCTGCCGACCCCGGAACGCGCCCGCCGTCGAATCGGCTACATCCCCCAGGGCCGGGCCATCATCCCTCGCTTCACCGTCAAGGAGAACATTCTCATGGGCGCCTTCGGCCGTGAAGACGGCCGGCGTGAGATGCCGGAAGGGGTTCTGGAGCTCTTTCCCATTCTCAAGGAATTCATGAACCGCCGCGGTGGCGACCTGTCCGGTGGACAGCAGCAACAACTGGCCATTGCACGCGCCCTGGCGCTTGGCCCTGAGGTGCTGTTGCTGGACGAGCCCACTGAAGGCATCCAGCCCAATATCGTTCAGCAGATCGAGGAGGTGATCGTCCATCTCAACAAGAAAATGGGAATAACCATCTTGCTAGTGGAGCAGAACATCCCGTTCGCACGCCGGGTTTCCGACAAGTTCATCGTGCTCGACAAAGGCCGGGTAGCGGTGGCGGGCAGTGCCGAGGACCTCACCGACGACGTCGCCCATGAGTTCCTCGCGTTCTAGGGCTGGCCTCGCGTCAGCAGTGTTTGTCGCCCAGAAGCGGCGATCTTGAGACGTAACAACAACAGGAGTCGAATCATGAGACATGGTGATATTTCGAGCAGCAACGATACGGTAGGCGTGGCCGTCGTCAACTACAAGATGCCGCGCTTACATACTCGTCAGGAGGTCCTGGAAAACGCCCAGAAGATTGCCGACATGATCGTCGGCATGAAACAGGGTCTGCCCGGGCTGGACCTTGTGATCTTCCCGGAGTACAGCCTGCAGGGGATCATGTACGACCCCGACGAGATGATGGAGACCGCAGTCACCATTCCGGGAGAGGAAACCGAGATTCTCGCTCGTGCCTGCCGCAAGGCCAATACCTGGGGGGTCTTTTCCCTCACCGGCGAGCGCCACGAGGATCATCCCAAGCGCAATCCCTACAACACCCTGATCCTCATGAACAACCAGGGTGAAATTGTGCAGACCTATCGGAAGATCATCCCCTGGTGTCCGATCGAAGGCTGGTACCCCGGCAACCAGACCTTCGTCAGTGAGGGGCCCAAGGGCATGAAGATCAGCCTGATCATTTGCGATGACGGCAATTATCCGGAGATCTGGCGCGACTGTGCCATGCGAGGTGCTGAGCTGATCGTTCGCTGCCAGGGCTATATGTATCCCGCTAAGGAGCAGCAGATCAACATGGCCAAATGCATGGCCTGGGCCAACAACTGCTACGTCGCGGTAGCCAACGCCGCCGGCTTCGATGGCGTCTACAGCTACTTCGGCCACTCTTCGATCATCGGCTTCGACGGACGCACCCTGGGCGAGTGTGGCACCGAGGAGAACGGCATCCAGTATGCCCAGCTGTCGGTGAGCACCATCCGCGATGCGCGCGCCAACGACCAGTCGCAGAACCACCTGTTCAAGATCCTACACCGCGGCTATACCGCACTGCATGCCGCAGGCGATGGAGACAAGGGCGTGGCGGACTGCCCGTTCGAGTTCTATCGCAACTGGGTGAACGACGCGGAGAAGACCCGCGAGCAGGTCGAGAGCTTCACCCGCTCCAAGGTAGGTGTCGCGTGCGCTCCGGTCGGAACGCTGCCGTACGATGCCAAGGAAGAGGAACACGGCGGCTGACCTGCCGTTGTACTGACCCGGTCTGGCCGATACGGCCGGACCGGACCCATGCAGGGGGAGCGATATGCCTTTTCTGAATGAAATGCTGGATGAAAGCAGCCGCAAGCGGATGGAGCTGGAGCGTCTCGCGGCGGAAAACCAGGGGGCTGCGGTACCGGTGCAATCGCTGGATGCCGCGGCAATCGAAAGCCGCTATCGCTTCGACGTAGACGGCATCATGGCTGCCGTCCGCAGCGAGATACTCGGGCAGGATGAGGCCTTGGCGGCACTCGAGCGTGCCCTGCAGATCGTGCGTGCGGATATTGCCGATCCTCGACGCCCGCTGCATACCGCCTTGTTCCTCGGCCCTACGGGGGTGGGCAAGACCGAGATGGTACGTGCCCTGGCTCGGGCCCTGCACGGTGACGCCGACGCCTTCTGTCGCATCGACATGAATACCCTGGCGCAGGAGCACTATGCCGCCGCCCTGACGGGCGCTCCCCCGGGCTATGTCGGCAGCAAGGAGGGTACCACCCTGTTCGACCAGAGCCTAATCGAGGGCACCATTGGCAAGCCCGGCATCGTGCTCTTCGATGAGCTTGAAAAAGCCTCTGACGAAGTGGTCCAGACCCTGCTCAATGTATTCGACAATGGGCGCCTAACGGTCGCTTCGGGAGAACGCACCTACAGCTTCCGCAACTCGCTTGTGTTCATGACCAGCAACCTGGGTGCCAAGCGTATCCAGGCGCATGAGCGGGCCAAGATCCGGTGGCCTAGACGACTGCTACCACCATCGCCGCAACGCGACAGGAAGGTACTCACGAAGCTTGCAGAGCACGCATTGCTGCGCCGCTTTACACCTGAGTTCGTCAACCGAATCGACACCATCACCGTATTCAACTGGCTGGACAACGACATCCTGGATTCGCTGATCGACATGGAGATTAAACGGGCAAACCGCCGCCTGGCGAAGCACGGGGTTACTCTCTATCTGGACCATACCGTCAAGCAGTATATCGGCCGCATCGGCTTCGACAGGAAGTTTGGTGCACGCTCGCTGCGTCGTGCGATACGCCAGCACGTGGAGGCGCCGCTCGCCGTCTTCCTGCTGAACGATCTGCAGCGTAGTAATACGCCACAGCTGGTGGAAGCATATATAGAGACGGGCATGGTGAAATTCAGACATGGGGCATCTGGGTAAGACGCTCAACCAGCTTCGCTGCAGCGACAGATGTGGAACTCCCCCGTACCGATATAGGCCGAGGGCAGGGCATCGAACATGTCGCGGGCCGTGCGCACCAGATGCGGCTGATCGTAGAAGCCCGCTTCCGCGGCCAGGGTGGAGAGGGTCATTCCCGGCTGCCAGCGGGCCATGGCGCGGGTGATCTTCAGGTACAGCAGGAAGCGCCGCAGCGTCACCCCCGTTTGCTCGCGGAACAGGTGCGTGAGTCGCGAGGTGGAGATTCCGGCGCGCTCGGCCAACGCCGCAGCATCCAGCCTTTCCGGCAGGGCCTCACGCAGGTAGTGGCAGATGGCCGCGATGCGCGGATCCAGCGGCAGCGGCGGCCCGTCGGTAGCGGCCAGGAAGCGCGCCAGCTTGGCCGAGAGGGTATGGCAATCGTCGCTCTGGGCCAGCGCTCGGGCCTGTTCCTCGGCCAACGCCAGCTCCATGCTGGCTCGTCCTGCCAGGCTGCCTGCCAAGCGGCGCCAGGCATCGCTGTCTGGATCGAGCTGGGCCACCAGCATGGTGGTCTGCCCAGGGTTCAGGGCCTGGGCTACGTCCGGTGCCACCACCGCCGCCCGGGTTTGGCGGCGCGTCTCTTCCACGTCCAGCTCGAACGTGCCATCCAGCCCCAGCAGCAACGACGCACTGACGTGGCGGTGTGCCCGGTTGGCCGGCAGACGGCCGAGCAGCATCCAGCGGTCGTTCCACAGGTAGAGGGTGCCGCGCAGGGGCGAGATATCCGTCACAGGCGATCCATGGCTATCGATCCATAACGCCGAGGATACGCCATTCAAGAAGCGGGCGCCGGTACGGCAGGCTCAATGCCCGGCCGGGCGCGGCACGCGCAGCCCCAGCTTGTGCGCCACTTCGAAGGTGACGAAGATCGGGCCGATCAGCAGAAAGACCACATCTTCAATGAACGATGGTTTCTTGCCTTCCACCTTATGCCCCCATACCTGTAGCGCCCATGCCGCCACCCAGACGATCAACGAAATCCAGAGCAGCGACCACCCCGCGTTGAGGATGGCGAGGATGCCCAGCACGGAAAGGGCAAACCAGGCGAGCATCATCAAGAAGACACCCAAGGAGAGGCGCAGGTAAACCAGGCTGGCCAGCACGCCCACCAGGGTGGCGCCATTGACCCACTCGGCCGCACCGCCTTCCAGGCCCAGCCAGCGGCCAAGCGGCACCAGCCACAGCAGTCCCAGAGTGGAAAACAGAATGGCCGGCACACAGACGATGTGTACCCACTGGTTCACCGGATGGCGATGGCTCTCGCCGTAGTCGTCAAGGAATTGCTGCAGGCTACGCATGGTCATGCCCTCGTTGTTCTTGGCGGGGGTCATGCTCATGCTAGGCTCACCAGAGGGCGCTGCCTTGTATGTAACTGCTACCGGTGCAGGGCGAGACGCTTCTTCGACTAGCCATCCGACGAGCCATTATCCCTGAGCGTGCGAATCGACGCCTACTCGCTCCCACAACAGCCACGCACCCAGCCCGGCGACGGCTAGCCCCAGGGCGGCGAAGAGCAGGAAGGTGGTGCCATGGCCTTCGGCTCCGACCAGCCAGCCGGCCAGTGGTGAGCCGGTGACCTGACCGACCGAGGTAGCAAGCAGCGGCAGCACCGGGCCGAAGGCGGGCGCATCCTCCATGATCTCGATCCCCCTGACCAGATAAAACCCGGTTAGAGTCATGTACCCGGCGCCGAACAGGGCTGCAGACGCCAGGGCGAGAGGGAAATGGCCGGGGGCCAGGGCCAGCAGAACCAGACTGGCGGAGAGCACCACCAGGCCAGCGGCATGGCTGAACACCGAACCGAAGCGCGTGATGAGATCGCCAGCGCTGCCCCCTGTCAGCCCGCCGAGGCCGACTGCCAGCCACATCCAGGCGGTCTGGCTCGATCCCAAGCCACCCGCGGCGATTACCGCATCAGGAGCAAATACCCAGTAAGCCGCGCTCGCGCATCCCATGCCGGCGGCCAGGCCGCTCAGCCGGGCCATGGCGTGCCACTGTTCACGGCTCACCGGCAGGGACGCGAGGGATGGCAATGATGGCAGGGCGGAGCGATCGTCACGGGGCAGGAACAGGTAGGCAGCCAGTGCGCCCAGGGCCGCCAAGGCGGCGAAGCCGATATAAGCGCTGCGCCAGGCCTCCGCCCAGATCAGCACCGCGGGCATGGCTAGCGCGATGCCCACGCTGGTGCCCGCGTTGATGGTGGCGTTGACCCGCCCACGCAGCCTGGGTGGCACGACCCGAGACACCGCTTCCGCCATCGCCGGTGAGGAAAGGCCGGTACTGATACCGCAGATCAGCACGCCGACGGCCAGCAGCAGCGAGGAGGGTGCCAGGGCAATCGTCATCAGCCCGACCCCGGCCAAGGCGGCCGCCGCAACGCCGGCACGGCGGACCCCGAGGCGCTGTGTCACCCAAGGCGCAGCGAGGATGGCGAAGACGAAGCTCAGGAATGGCAGAGCGCCTATCACACCCGCCATGGTCGAAGAGATCGTCAACTCGTCGCGCATCGCAGGTAGAAACAGCCCGAATACGAAACGGGCCAGCCCGTAGGTGATGGCGATGATCCCGCTGCCGAGGGCCGCCATGCCGAGAGCGGAGAGAGGCCTCATGATCTCTCGCTCCGGGCTGCGGTGAGCAGGGCATCGGCCACCGCCAGAGTGTCAGCCAGAGCCGGCTGCATGCCCAAAAGCACCACCGCCGTATTGCTGCCCTCCAGCACCATGAAGAGGCGTCGTGCCAGCTCGGCGTGATGATCCAGACCATCGCGTGCCACAGCGGCTTCGATGCGTGCCAGCAGGTCACGCTTGGCGGAGATCGCCAGCGCATGAACCTCGGCGCTGTGCTCGGCAAACTCACCCATCGCCTTGACCATGATGCAGCCCTGCTGGCTGCTGTGCTCAAGCCAGCGGCCATGGGCCTCGACCAGAGCTCGTGTCGCTTGGCCGGGAGGGGCGGTGGCGGTGGCCGCATCCAGGCTGGCGACGAAGCGCTCATGGCGCGTCTGCAGCACCGCCGTGACCAGCGCCTCCTTGGAGGCGAAGTGGTTGTAGAGCGTCATGCGTACCACCCCGGCTGCCGCCACGATGCGGTCGATGCCGGTGGCATGAAAGCCCTGCTCATAGAACAGACGCTCGGCCGTGGCGAGCAGATGGTCACGCTTGGAGGCGGGCATTCGATGGCGCTCCTGTATTTCAATCAACATAGACCAGGTTTGTATAGACCGATCTATCTAAATGTTGGCCATATCTAAAACCACAGGAGCGGGGAGTGTCAAACGCTAAGAAGAAGGGCCGCTTTCCTTGGAAAAGCGGCCCTTCACGTCAAGACTTGCTTATCAAGCAGTCGGTGATACTTGTCCGACCTGCTGGTAAATCTCTTGATGTCGGTCCCTAGGCAGCCCCCGACTCCCGGAAGTGATGCCAGGCATGGTGATAGAGTACGCCGGCATAGCCGTTGCGCTGGATGATCTTGAGAATCTTGGCGGGATTTTCGTCATCCAGGGCCTTGTGCAGTTTCGCCTGCTGCTCTTCGTCCAGGGCCTCATACCAGTGGTAGGGCTTACCCTGGGCATTGCTATCCTCGGCCTTGCGCATCAGGTCCATTTCGATGCGCCCGCCGTGTCGATACAGGATATCGTAGCCCTCCTGCAGTTGGGACGCCGGCACGTCGCACGGCTTTTCGAGACCTTCCAGCACGTTGTAGTAGTAGTAGCTAAGCGGTTGCATGTGGCTCCTCCAGCGGTATGCCGTTGCTTGTTTCTACCAACCTGCTTTCCTCTCTCCATCCTGCCTGAGGCAAGGCGGTGGGCTCAATGGAAAAAATGTACGCTATCCGCGCGCACCCGACCGACTGTGGCGAAGCCACGCGGAGCGAGGCTCATTCACTCCATATATCCTCGCTTCTGGCTTCTGGCTTCTGGCTTCTGGCTTCTGGCTTCTGGCTTCTGGCTTCTGGACACTGACCAAGCGCTACCTGGACCCGCACCCGCTAAACTGAGGCAACCAGGGGGCTTCGTCAGAGTGGGTGGAGCAGGGGGGCGGCGATGAACTACGAACAGGTAGTGGCGAGTCTGTGGCGCCATGGCGATGGGCAAGTGACCGATCATGCCGCTCGGCTGAACGAACTCATTCGCTATGCCACCCTGGCACCTTCTGGGCACAACACCCAGTGCTGGCGCTTTAGAGTCGCGGACGAAGCCATCACGATCCTGCCGGATCTCACCCGGCGCACCCCGGTCGTCGATCCGGACGACCACCATCTCTACGTTTCGCTGGGATGCGCTGCCGAGAACCTGAGCCTGGCGGCGCGGGCGCTCGGCATGCAGGGCGAGGTCACGTTTCATGCCGAAGAGGAGGGGGAAGTCCGCGTGACGCTGGCACCCTGCCAGGCGGAGCGCTCCCCGCTGTTCGAGGCCATCCCGGCACGCCAGTGCACCCGCTCCGACTACGATGGCGTGCCGGTTACCGACCAGGAGCTCTACCTGCTCCAGGGGGCCGGAACCGGAGATGGGGTCTCCATCAGCCTGCTGACCGAGCGACCGGCGATAGAGCAGGTGCTGGGGTTCGTGCTTCTGGCCAACAGCTTGCAGATTCGTAGCCGCCCCTTCCGGCAGGAGCTCGAGGCCTGGATCCGCTTTGGCGAACGCGAGGCCCTCGAGGCCGGGGATGGGCTCTTTGCGCGGGCCATGGGAAGTCCGGCCACGCCTCGGTGGCTGGGCCGGTGGCTGTTTCGCGCGCTGCTACGCCAAGGCACCGAGAATACCAAACTCACCCGGCAAATCCGCAGCTCCGCCGGTATTGCCGTGTTCATCTCGGAAGTCGACGACAAGGCGCACTGGGTGGAAGCCGGGCGCTGCTATCAGCGTTTCGCCTTGCAGGCGACGGCACTCGGCATCTGCAACGCCTTCATCAACCAGCCGGTCGAGGAGACGAGCGTGCGTCCGGCGTTCGCCGAGGCCTTGGGTATCGTCGTCGGGCGCCCCGACCTGGTAGTTCGGTTCGGCCGGGGCAAGGCAATGCCCCGCTCGCTGCGCAGGCCGGTGGAAGCGGTCCTTGTCCCATGACCTGCAATCAGATCTCTTCTTGACCTGTGAGCCGAATCGCTCGTCTATTCGGCTCGCCGGGTGAGCGAAATAAGTCCGCCATTCGGCTCTCCAGGGCATGCCGGCAGGAATGTGCTTGGCTTTACTTCCAGCCCGGATGCCTCCATCTCCTCGTCAATCCCACTTATCCCGGAGCCCAGCCATGTCCGATTCCCTGCATCTGGCCTGTCCCCACTGCCTGGCCATCAACCGCGTGGCCACGGCGCGCCTGGCCGCCTCGCGCTGCGGCAAGTGCAAGCAGCCAATGTTCACCAGGGCGCCGCTGGAGCTCACCAGCGCCAACTACGCGGCGCTGATTGAGCGCAGCGAGCTGCCGGTGGTAGTGGACTTCTGGGCCGGCTGGTGCGGCCCGTGCAAGATGATGGCGCCGGTCTTCGCCCAGAGCGCTGCCGAACTGGAGCCGCGCATCCGCTTCGCCAAGCTCGACACCGAGGCGGAGCCGGGCTTGGCCGGGCGCTTCGGCATTCGCAGCATTCCCACGTTGATCGTGTTCAAGCAGGGACGTGAAATCGTCCGCCAGGCCGGGCTGATGCAGGGCTCACAGCTCAAGCGCTGGCTCGAACCTTTCCTGGTCTGAAGCTCCATAAGGTCAGCGATCCAGCAGCCCCTCGGCGAGCGCCTCGCCAAGCCGGTCCACGGCGGCGGCCAGCTTCTCGTCGATGACGTGCAGGTACTCAGTCCAGTCATCCACGTGGTGCAGCTCCGCCTTGCCGTCCGAGATGCCGCGCAACACGATCAGCGGCACGTTGAAGCGGGTGCAGGCGCGCAGGCAGGCGTAGCTCTCCATGTCCACCATATCCGCAGCGATGGCGGCATAGGCTTCGCCCGAGACGATATTGGCCCCGGTGGAGAGCGTGGCTTCACGAATGCCGGGAATGCGCAGCGGCAGGGAAACGATCGCCGGCAGGTCGAGGAAGGGCGTGGTGCCCCTCTCGAAGCCCAGCGGCGAGGCGTCCATGTCGCGGTAGGCGACGGAGGTCGCCTGATAGATCTCGGTTTGCTCCAGCACCCGGCTGCCCGCCGAGCCCAGCGACACCACCAGGTCCGGCAGGCGCCCCTGCTGAGCTAGAGCGGCCAGGGCCGCGGTAAGCTCAACCGCCGCCTCCACCGGGCCGACGCCGGTCATGAACGGCGCGAAACGCTGCTTGAGATGCGGGCCGTATTCGGCCTCAGCGGCCATCGCGAAGAGCACCTGGCGGCCGCCAAGCGTCGTCAGCGTTGGCGGCGTGTGCCGGGTCGCGCTCATACGTCGATCCTCATTCGTTTCATGGCCTCAGGCATCGCTATCGTTGCCGACCGTCTGAATGACCTCGAACCCTTCGAAGTTCGGCGGACCCAGGTAGAGCCCCTCGCGCTTGCTCTGGCCGGCGTTGGCGTGGGCCTTGCGGAACGCCTCGGAGTGCGTCCAGGCCTCGAAGTCCTCCCGCGAGCGCCAGATGGTGTGTGAAGCGTAGAGCACGTGGTCCTCCTTCTCGGGGCCGCGCAGCATATGGAACTCGACGAAGCCGGGCAGGCCCTGCAGGTGGGTCTCCCGCTCCAGCCAGATCTGCTCGAACTCCTTTACTCGCTCGGGGTTGACCCGAAAACGGTTCATGGCGATGAACACGATAACGCTCCTTGTGGTTCAGGCGGCTGATGGTCACCGAACTACGATGACACCGACGCCGATAGGGGGCAAGCGTAGGGATGAACCTGCGACCATCGGCCGACTCTGCGCTGACCCTGTGCTGATCTGAGCTTGTGCCGACCTTGTGCCGACCTTGTGAAAGTGGCGCGGGATAGCGAAACGGGTATGGTAAGCGAAAGCCACCGGGAGAAGAGGCCGATGCACAAGGGAAGCTGCCTATGCGGCAAGGTCGATTACGAGTACCGCGGCGAGATCGATGAAGTCTCCATGTGCCACTGCAAGCAGTGCCAGAAGGCCCAGGGCTCGGCCTTCGTTGCCGTGGCGCCCATCCGTTCCGCCGAGTTTCGCATCACCCGAGGCGCGGAGTATCTCAAGGAGTATCGCGCCACGCCCGGCAAGGTGCGGGTGTTCTGCAGCGAGTGCGGTAGCCCGCTCTACAGCGCCCGCGACGACCTGCCCGAGGCCAAGCGGCTGCGCCTCGGCACCCTGGATACCCCGGTATCGCCCAGCAAACTCTACCACGCCTGGGTTTCGTCCAAGGCCGAGTGGTTCGAGCTTGCCGACGAGCTGCCCAGGTTCCCGCAAGCTGCGTTGAAGCGCTGACTCTCACCGATAGCCTGGCGTCGTCTGTTGGGTTGCCCCGGGTTATTGGCTACGCTCAGAGGACTTCGCCAACATCGAGAACAACGACATGGCTCGCAGAACGCTTGGTACCGTTTTCCTGGCAGCAGTGCTGTACCACCCCTACGCCGCCCTCGCGCTGCCGGAAGGGGAGGGCCGGGAGACGTTCGAAGCCGTCTGCGCTGCCTGCCACGGCGTCAACCTGATCGAGCGCAGCTCAGGGTACACTCACGAGGAGTGGGACTTTCTCATCTCCACCATGATCGAACTGTCGGACGCCCCCGCGCGGCAGGACGAGATCCTCGGCTATCTCGCCGAGCACTTCCCACCCAGCGATAATCGGGCCGCAACGCCGGCCGATGGCCCGCTGAGCGTCCAGTTCGAAGAGTGGAAGGTGCCCACGCTGGGGCAGCGCTCTCGCGATCCGGTCGAAGCGCCGGACGGCAGTATCTGGTGGGTAGGGCAGTGGCTGGACATCCTCGGCCGGATCGATCCCGAAACGGGCGAGATGGAGGAGTTCGAGCTGCCCCCGGGCGCAAGGCCCCACTCGGTCAACATCGGCCCCGACGGAGCAGCCTGGTACACCGGCAACCGCAACGCCACCATGGGGCGATTCGACCCGCAAACCGGCGAGATCACCGAATACCCCATGCCCGACGAGGCCGCGCGCGATCCGCACACCGCCGAGTTCGCCGAGAACGGTATCCTCTGGTTCACCCTGCAGCAGAGCAACATGATTGGCCGGTTGGACCCGGAAACCGGCGAGGTGCAGCTGGCCACCAGCCCGCGTGAAGGCTCGCGACCCTATGGGCTGAAGATCGCTGCGGATGGCACCGTGTGGGCCTCCTGCAACGGGGCGAACTGCTTGCTGCGCGTCGACCCCGAATCGATGGAAGTGAGCGAGATCGCCTTGCCCGAGGCTGGCACCACGGTGCGCCGGCTCGATATCGACGAAGACGGCATCATCTGGTGGGTCAATTCCGGGCTGGGCCGGCTGGGGCGTTACGACCCCGACAGCGGCGATATCCAGGAGTGGGACTCGCCCAGCGGTCCGGACTCCCACCCCTATGCCATCGCCGTGTTCGACGGAGCGGTCTGGTACAACGAAAGCGGCGTGCGGCCGGACATGCTGGTGCGCTTCGATCCCGAGGCGGAATCCTTCCAGAGCTGGCCGATCCCCTCAGGCCCGGTACATGCCGGCATCTTGCGCCACATGCGCACCACCCTCGACGGCGAAGCCCTGCTGATCCACCAGACTGGCACCAATCACATTGGCAGGGTGACCGTGGAGAACAGTGGTTCTACACCTTCACGACCTTCAATCCGTAATCAGCGGGATTGACAATGTCCTCGAGCTTACCGATCTGAGAAAAGTCGCTTTTTGTAAGCACACTACTGATGTTGGTCTCAGGAAAGCGCAGGTTCTTGACGACGTGGACTTGGATTGGCATACCTTTGCCGTCGATATCCATTACCCAGGCGAGAAAGCCACCCGAGAACTTGGCCAGGCTACCGATCGGATACAGCCCATACACTTGAATGTATTCCACAAGCACCGTCTTGTCGTAGGCAGTATCTGCTTCATGGATCTTTCGGTAGGCATCGAGTGGTGAACGTGGTGGTACGCCGTTACGCGCATGCATCAGCTTGTTGATCGCTTTGATCACCGCGACCAAACGAATCAGCTCAGAGAGCTGCTCGCCGCGCTTGCCCATCGGATAGCCGGAGCCGTCCGGACGTTCGTTGGCATTCTCGATCACATCGCGGCAGGTTGGGCTTGGCTCCCACCCAAGTTCGTGCTGCTTGTCGCGTAACACAGTCACATGACCCCTGAGTATCGCCTTCTGTGCCGGGTTCATGTTCACCTTGAGTGACGGTAGCTGTGCACTGACCAGCAGTGGCTTGCCCATGGTGTGCATCAAGGCGCCCAGTATTGCCTCACGCACCTGGGGATCATGTGGGTCGCGCAGCATCATGAAATCCGCCAACTGGCCAGCGACCTGGACTGCATGCCTGACCCAGTCGGGTTCGTCGCGCAGGAACGCCAGGGCATACAGTAAGGCCTTGCGGTCCTGTTCCACCAGGTAGCGCAGCGTGTCGACGCAATCATAGAAAATTTCACTGGGGAACAGGTTACGCGTCTTCATGTACATCAACCCCACCTGGAGCTGATGGGCCACGTTCATCACGCCGCGCTCCATGGGCGACTGGCGAGTGTGCTTCTCCTGCTCCTGGGCTTCTCGTTGAAGTATCTTCTTCTCCTTGGCGCCTGGTATGAACAGCGGCGAGTGTTGGGTCATCTTTTCGTTGGACCCGGTGCGGTAGGCGGCCTCTCGCTCCGACTCATTCACGTACCGGAACAGGGCTTCTGTCTGGGCCGTTGACATGTGTATGAACTGAACGCCGACCGCGGCATATCCATGGTTACCGAAGGGGCGGATATGCCGGATCGAGCCTTCAGCGAAGAAGCTCTCACCGTTGGGGAATTCCAATGTGACCCCCGGAATGTCCTGGTCCACACCAAGTGCGATGCTATCTGCCAGATCAATGTCGACCATGCAGCCGCCCACCGACAGGTTGCGTAGTCGGCCTGGTATGTTGAGTTCATGCAAGTAGACTTCGAGGCTGACGCGGGTCTGCATACCGAGGATGAAGGGAATGCGTACCGCTCCCCGATTCTCATGCACAAACACCGATTCGGGTAGCTGGCACTCCAGACGATACGATGTACTGTCCGTCTTAAGCAGCTTGGCGGCTACGTTGGTGAGGCTGTAGGTCTCGCGCTCGCTGGTTTGTGGGCCCTTCAGAGCTTCCAGGTCGAAGCTCAAGCTTCCTTTGGTGAAGTAGTGCTCCAGATTTCCATCACTGTATTCGGCTTCCAGCACCAGATGGCCACTATCCAGGTCGAGCTCGGTGACCTCAACGGCCAAGGCATAGGGCATGGCCTTGGAGTACAGCGAAAACTCGTGCTTGTGTTGAAGTAACGAGCGAATGACTTGTGCTGCGGGGTTGCCGGGACGGGGAGCAATAGCCATGGCGTATCCTGCGTATGGCGTCGGAGGGATTTAATTATTGTTATTAAACGGAAAAATTTCGGCTGAGAAAAATAAGGCTCGCTAAGTAAACTATGGTATGCCTAATTCAAGGTGTCAATCAATGATGGTGTCGTCATTCATCAGCGGGAGTCGATCCGGTAAGGCCATGAGGTCCGCCAGGGGCATGGGGCGGGCGAACAGGAAGCCCTGTAACAGGTTGCAGTTGCGACGGATCAGGTCCTGCTGCTGTTCACGCTCCTCAACGCCTTCGGCGACCACCACCAGATCCATATGATGGGCCATGGTGATGATGCCCTGGACGATGGCGGCATTACTACGGCTGGTGAGGATGTTCTGGATAAAGGCGCGGTCCAGTTTGATCTTATGGATGGGCAGGTCGCGCAGGTAGCTAAGGCTTGAGAAGCCGGTACCAAAATCGTCAATAGCGACCGTGATCCGCATTCCACGCAGCCTGCGGATCATCTCGATAGCCAGTTCAGCGCCCACCATCAAGATGCTTTCGGTCATCTCCAGCTCGAGGAGTTCGGGCGGCAGGCCCGTTTCGTCCAGGATGTCTTGTATTTCATTGAGGAAACCATCGCGGTGGAACTGCAGCGACGAGATGTTGATCGCCACCGGAAATATACGCTCCCCCTTTGCGAGCTGCTCGGCCAGGCTCTGGCATGCCTGTCTCAGAACCCAGCGGCCCAGGGGAATGATCTGGCCGGTTTGTTCGGCGATAGGAATGAAGATTCCAGGAGATACCATGCCATGTGTGGGATGGTGCCACCTGACCAGGGCCTCGACGCTGCGAATCTGGCCACTGACGGCATCGACCACCGGCTGGTAGTAGAGCTCGAACTGGTTTTCACGCAGCGCGGTATGGAGGTCATGGCGCAGCATTACGTGCTCGCTGGTGTGCCCAACCCCTTCTCCCTGGTACCACTGCCAGGTGTTGCGTCCCTGCTTTTTAGCCGCCTCTACGGCCAGGTCGGCATGCTGTAACAATTCTTGAGCCTGGTGAACGTCTTCGTCGCTGCAAGCGATGCCAATGCTGGTACTGATGTGTAACGCGCGGCCGTCGATCTCGAACGGGTGTTCCAAAGCATTGAGAATGCGCTCAGCGGCATCTATCACTTCTTCTCGGGCCCTGAAGCCAGGCATCAGAAAGACGAACTCATCTCCGGTGAGGCGGGCTAGGGTGTCAGTGTGGCGAAGCAGCTGCCGTAGGCGGTCGGCGACGGCCATCAGCAGTTGATTGCCGACGGTATAACCCAGCCCATCGTTGATTGCCTTGAATCCATCGAGATCGAGGTGCATCACCGCTAGCAGTTTCTGGTTCTCCCGACTCACTCGGAAAACATGCTCGAGGCGATTCTCAAGCGCGGGTCGGTTGGGCAAGTCAGTGAGCAGGTCGTGTGTGGCCTGATGAGCAATCTGGGCCTCTTGGTTCTTCTGCTCGGTGATGTCCTCCAGGATGCCGATGAAGTGGGTGCAGCGGCCAGCCTCGTCAAAGACGGGATTGATGGCCAGTCGATTCCAGAAAGGTGTGCCGTCCTTGCGGTAATTCAGCAGCGTAACCTGCACCTCGGTACGATCCACCACGCTCTGGCGGATCTTGCCGATGGCCGCGGGGTCGGTTTCATTACCTTGCAGGAAACGACAATTTCTGCCCAGCACATCGTCCGGGGTATAGCCCGTAATACGGTAGAACGCCTCATTGGCATAGACGAGCGGCAGGTCGTGCCGGGTGGCATCGGCCATGAGGATCCCGTTGGGACTGGACTGGATGCCTCGCTGCAACAGTCTCAGCTCGGCTTCCTGACGCTTGCGCGCCGTAATGTCATGACAGATGCCGTAGACGCCAATGATGTCGCCTTCGACAGTTACTGGAAAGTTGGTGACTTCCACATAGTAGGTATGGCCGTCGGCATGGACACCCATGGTCTCATAGTGACGCGAGGCACCTGCCTTGGCGGCATCGAAGGCCGTTTGGGTCAGCTCGCGATAGTCGGGTGCGACGAACTCGTTGAAGTGGCGGCCGATCAGGGCCCCCGCCGGGTAACCCGTGATCCGTTCCAGGGCGGCGTTGCCGCGCTGGAAGCGGCCCTCGAGATCGAACTCATAGACCCCGTCTGGATGATTCACGAACAAAGAACGGTGCCACTCGGCCAGGGTACGGTGATGGCGGCTGTCACGGTCCCTGATAACCGCCAGGGCGATCAGGGCGGCAGCCTGGATGAGCCGTCGTTTGCTGAGTTCGCTGGGAGCCCTGGCCTCTGGGTAATAGGTGCCGAACGTCCCCAGCAACTCGCCCTGAGTGGTAATCACTGGGCTCGACCAGCAGGAGCGAAATCCTTCGGCAAGGGCGGCATCACGGAAGGCCACCCAGCGTGGATCCGCCTGGATGTCTTCAGTGATGACCTGGCGCCGCAGGTAGGCAGCCGCACCGAACGAGGCAGACGAGGTGTCTACAGGAACATGCTGGAGCCGTTCCCAATAGGCTCGAGAGAAGCGCTGGCTGGGCATCAGACTGAGCGAGCTACGTGCCGGATCGAAGCGCATGAAGGCCACTACGGCACCGGGAAGCTGGATACCGATCCAGTGGGCAATCGCATCCAGTGTCGTCTCCAACGGCGCCTGCTGGGCGATCAATTCATGTATATCTTGCTGAACTTCCAGCAAGGCAAGTTCGTCCGTCACGCGTATGTCTCCATGTACCTCGCTCCCTGGCTTCAAGAGGCTGCCATTCAAGAGCAGCGAATACCGTAGGAGGTGGTTAGGCTAGGCAAAGTCGCTGCCGGAGCACAAGCAGGAAAAGCCCGCCGTGGGGAACTCGCTTGTGCCTATGAATCCGACGCCGAGCATGAAGCGGTTGCTCGACGCTACCCCAGCTACCTTAGGTCGGCAGCTGCCAGAATTACTTTAAGAAATATTACGCGGCTGGTGCTTAGGACGATATTGGCAGTCACGGAGCACCCACCGGACAGGCTGGCGACACTTGCCATGTTTAGCGGTTACTGTAAAGGTAATGTAAACCTCGTCGTGGGTGATTGCATGACAGTCGAACCACCTCAGCAGACGCAGCAATCCTTTCACGATGCCCTCATGGGGCATCCGCTGATTCGTGAGCTGTGGAATCACTTCCCCGAGAACATGTTCCTGGTACGTGTAGAGGAAGATGGCCACTTCACGGTCGAGGCAGCCAACCCGGCGCAGATCGACACCATCGGCCGTGAGTGCCTGGGCCAGCCGCTGCCAGCATTTCTGCCCGCTGCTACGGCTGAGTCGATCTATGCGCGCTACCGTGAATGCGTGGCGCGGAACAAGCCGATGCGTTATCAAGAGCATGCCGCCTTCTTCGATGAGCATGGCAACGAACAGTACGGCTACTGGCTGACGCTGATCGTGCCGCTGCACAATGCTGACGACGACCCGCAGCGCGTCACTCATCTCTTCGGCATCTCTCAGGACGTGACCGAGCTGCACCAGGCCCGGAATGCGCTGGAGCGGCACAACCAGGTGCTGGAAGCGCGCGTGGAGCAACGTACCGCTGAATTGCAGCACGCCAATCGCGAGCTCAGGCTGCTCAACGGCCAGCTCGAGGAGATGGCCACCCGCGACTTCCTGACCGGCTGCTACAACCGACGACATATCGAGACCCTGGGTCAGCGCGAAATTGAACGTGCATGGCGCTATGGCACTCCGCTCAGCGTGTTGATGATTGATCTCGACGCCTTCAAGCAGGTCAACGACACCCAAGGCCATGGCGCTGGGGATGCCACGCTCAAACGCGTTGCCGCGAGCCTGCAGGGCGCCTTGCGAACAAACGATCTGCTGGGCCGCTTCGGCGGCGATGAATTCTTGATCCTGCTACCCGAGAGCAACAGCGAAGACGCCTGCGCCACCGCCGAGCGCCTGCAGCAGTACACACTTGAGCTGGCTGCCATCTCGATCAGCGTGGGGATTGCCACCCTGCGCCGCGATGACAGCCTGGAAAGCCTCGCCGCACGCGCTGACCAGCGGTTACTCGCAGCCAAGCGGGAGTATCATCGAAAAGTGTCCGGCTAAACGCTTCCACGTGAAGGTGACTGCCTCTGAAGGCTGAAACGGGAACGCCAGCGGAGCGAAGGAGCAGGCGAATGGCATACCTGGCAACGGCCGTAACCCTGCTGCTGGCGCTGCTACTCACCGGCGTGCTCGCCATGCAAGCCTGGCGCCTGGCCGACAACCGTGCGATGGAGCAGGCCTGGGCATGGCTGCAATCCCAGGCGCCCGCCACCGTCGAAACGTTCGACCCCGCCATGGTGGAAGGCCTTCCCGACGCCGCCCGGCGCTACTTCCTCTACACCATCGCCCCGGGTTCGCCGCTTCACGTCGTTAGTGAAATCCATATGACGGGGGAAATCGGTCTCGGTAGCAAGGAAGCACCCGGCTATCGCCCCATGCGGGCCCGCCAGATACTCGCCCCGCCGCACGGCTTCATCTGGCGACTCGAACGAGCCGGCGCCGGCCTGATGCAAATGGGTGGCTCGGACGGAATGGCGAACGGCCGCTCCTGGACGCGCTTCTGGCTCAACGGCACGTTGCCCGTCGCCAGGGCAGGGGGCGACGACAACCACCTGCGTGCCTCGTTCGGCCGAGCCGTAGCGGAAGCCGCCTTCTGGGCCCCGGCAGCGCTGCTGCCCCAGCACGGAGTGCACTGGGAAGAGACCGGCGAGCCCAATCTGGCGCGTGCGATCATCACCCGCGGCACGCTGGAACAAGCCATCGAAATCGCCGTGGACGAGAATTGCCAACCGCGCTGGGTACAGTTCCAGCGCTGGAGCAACGCCAACCCCGAGAAGGAGTGGCGGCTCCAGCCCTTCGGCGGCTACCTGGACGATTTCCAGAACTTCGAAGGCTTCACCCTGCCCACCCAGGTCGAGGCGGGCAATCACTTCGGCATCGAGGCGTACTTTCCTTTCTTTCGGGTGAGGGTTGGAGAGGTGCGGTTTGTGGTGCCGTAGCGAGGCCCCAGCCTCACTCCACCAATCGCAGCTCGAGGACATGGCGAATTCGCTCGCCGTCCCACTCATAGCCGAGGTGTCGGCCCTGCCATGTAGCCGACAATACCGGTGGGCGTAACACCGCGGCACACTCACCGTCCGGATCACGCACGCTTGGGTAGACGATTCCATCGGCATGGGACTCCCAGGCCTTGCGGCCAAACGCCTGGCCCGCACTCCAGTCATCCGGATCCAGCAGAGGGACGGCCCCGGGTGGGTTGCCGCGCAAGTCGAAGAGTTCGCCCTGTAGGTCTGCCAGGTAGACCCGCTGCTGGAGCTGCATGGGCGGCTCATTGGATTCCTGCATGAAGCGCTCGGCACGATAGCGGGTTTCCGCGATGGCCGTGGCCTCGGTCAAGGCACAGTAATAGGCGCCAAAGGTGCCATCGGTGAAGCGGGAACCGTGTTCGCTGAAATGACAGAACGCCGCCATCACCGGCGTCCAGCCGGGGCCGTATCGGCGGTCTTCATCGCGTACCAGGTGGATCGCCCCGGCCTGCTCGCGCAGGCGTGCCGAGGTTTCTCCCTCGAGTTCCTGAAGCAGGTCCCAGTCGTCAGGTGCCGCGACGCGCTCGAACAAGTCGATAGGCGGGAAACGCGAGGGAATGATTCGGTAGCAGGGGCGCCAGCTGACGGGGGAGAGCGGAAACGTCACGCATGGCCCCCGCCTCGGGCCGTATCGAGGTGCTGGCGGACCACATAAAGATCCTGCACCAGGCCGCTGCGCAGCCGATCAAGAGGCGACTGGCCTGCAAACAGGGGGTTGTGATTGGGCCGGCGCAACCAGGAATCCGCGGCATCGGCCCGCGGCAGCAAGATCTGCAGAGCCTTGTAAATCCCCAGGATCAGCGACATGCGCTCAAGCTGATTGACGTCGAGCCGGGCCGCCGTGGGCTGTTTGCGCCAGCGCCGATAGGTCGACTCCGGCACGCCAAGCAGCAAGGCGGCTTCCTGCTCTTTCAGCCCCCAGTCATTGGCGATGTTGGGGTAGGTACGCATCGCCGCGGCGCTCATGTGCTGGCGCTTTTCGGCGGGTAGTTGAGGTAGGGCCATGATGACCTCCTTCGCCAAATGGCGGTTTTTTACAATTATCGACCAAATGGCTATATTGCTCAATGTCACCTCCTTCGAAGCGGCGATCTAGGCAGCTTCGATAGAGGGCTTCATGGTTCCAACCACAGCGTTGATGCTGTGCATGGGCAAATTACCTTCGGTGCTGGGCTGCTCTGACGAGCACAACGAAACGGCTCATGCGCAAGGGGGGAGCATAGGGCAATGGATTGCGACGCGCCCCGCCCTGCATTACCCTGCAACCACATCAACGTCGCTCGCAGGTGACAGTTGGCAACACCTTGTCACATCTTGCGGGACATCAGGGAAGTCATTGATTGACTGGAAGAATTGCTAGGATGACCGCAAAAGAAAGCGATATTGAACAACGTCTCATCAAAAAGCTCGAAGAGCTTAAATATACCTATCGTTCTGACATTCGCGACAAGGCCGCGCTGGAGCGGAACTTCCGCGACAAGTTCGAGGCGCTGAACCGCGTCCGTCTCACCGATGCCGAGTTTGCCCGCCTGCGCGATGAAATCATCAACGCCGATGTCTTCCAGGCCGCCAAAACCCTTCGCGAGTACGGCTATTTCCAGCGCGAAGACGGCACCCCGCTGCACTACATGCTGGTCAACCTCAAGGACTGGTGCAAAAACGACTTCGAAGTCATCAGCCAGCTACGCATCAACACCGACAACAGCCACCACCGCTACGATGTGATTTTGCTCATCAACGGCTTGCCGCTAGTGCAAATCGAGCTTAAGACACTGGGCATCAACCCGCGCCGGGCGATGGAGCAGATCGTCGAGTACCGCAATGAGCCCGGCAACGGCTACACCAACACGCTGCTGTGCTTCATGCAGCTGTTTATCGTCAGCAATCGCGACCACACTTGGTACTTCGCCAACAACCAGAGTCAGCATTTCGCCTTCAATGCCGATGAGCGCTTTTTGCCCATCTACCAGTGGGCTGATGAAGACAACCGCAAGATTATCCACCTGGACGACTTCTCCGACGCCTTCCTGGCCAAATGTACCCTGGGCCGGATGATCAGCCGCTACATGGTACTGGTGGCCAGCGAGCAGAAGCTGATGATCATGCGGCCATACCAAATCTATGCGGTCAAGGCCATTGTCGATTGCATTCACCAGAACCGGGGCAACGGCTACATCTGGCACACCACCGGCAGCGGCAAGACGCTCACCTCCTTCAAGGCGTCCACCCTGCTCAAGGACAACCCGGATATCGAAAAATGCCTGTTCGTGGTGGACCGCAAGGATCTGGATCGCCAGACCCGTGAGGAATTCAACCGCTTTCAGGAAGGCTGCGTGGAGGAAAACACCAATACTGAAACCCTGGTGCGCCGCCTGCTCTCCGAAGACTACGCTGACAAGGTGATTGTCACCACCATCCAGAAGCTCGGCCTGGCGCTGGATGAAACCAGCAAGAAAGCCCAGCAGCACAAGGACAAGGGTAGGCAGACCTACAAGGAACGCCTGGCCCCGCTGCGTGACAAGCGCGTCGTCATCATCTTCGACGAGTGCCACCGCTCTCAGTTTGGTGATAACCATCAGGCCATCAAGGCCTTTTTCCCCAAAGCGCAACTTTTCGGCTTTACTGGAACGCCCATCTTTGACGACAACGCCAGCTACAAGCAGATCGACGGCACCGTAGGCAGCTATCGCACTACCCAGGACATTTTTGAAAAGCGGCTGCACGCCTACACCATCACCCATGCCATTGATGACCGCAATGTGTTGCGCTTTCATATCGATTACTTCAAGCACGAAAGCAAGCCGGAGGCCGCAAAGGCAAGAGATATTGGCGAGCTGGCAAAGTGCAAATCAAAGGCCAAGCCCGATCAGGCGCTGGCCCAGCGGGCGGTGGTAAACGCCATCCTCACCAAGCATGAAGCCGCCACCAACCATCGCCGATTCAACGCCCTGCTGGCCACCGCCTCCATCAACGAGGCCATCGCCTATTACCGGCTGTTCAAGGACGTTCAAGCCGAGCGCCAGGCAGAAGACTCGGATTACACACCGCTCAACATTGCTTGTGTCTTCTCGCCTCCGGCCAACGGCGATAAGGATGTGAAGCAGCTCCAGGAAGACCTGCCCCAGGAGAAGGCCGACAACCAGCAGGAGCCGGAGCAGAAAAAAGCTGCCCTGCAAGAGATCATTGCCGATTACAACGCTCAGTACGGCACCGGCCATAGTGTCAGCGAGTTCGACCGCTACTACCAGGACGTGCAGCAGCGCATCAAGGACCAGCAATACCCCAACAGCGACCTGCCGCATAAACACAAGATCGACATCACCATCGTGGTGGACATGCTGCTCACTGGCTTCGACGCCAAGTACCTCAACACCCTGTACGTGGACAAGAACCTCAAGCACCACGGCCTGATTCAGGCCTTCTCGCGCACCAACCGGGTACTCAACGACACCAAGCCCTATGGCAACATTCTCGACTTTCGTGGTCAGGAGCAAGCCGTGGACGATGCCATCGCGCTCTTCTCCGGTGAGGACATCAACCGCTCCCGCGAAATCTGGCTGGTGGACCCGGCCCCTACGGTGATCGAAAAATACGAGCAGGCCGTCGCCGCCATCGGACATTTCCTCACCGAAAAAGATGTGGTGGCCGAACCCAAGGGCGTCTACAACCTCAAGGGCGATACTGCGCGCATCGAGTTCATCAATCGCTTCAAGGAAGTACAGCGCCTCAAGACCCAGCTTGATCAGTACACCGACCTGAACGAGGAACAGAAAGCACGCATCAACAGTGTGCTGCCCGAGGACGATCTGCGTTCCTTGCGCGGCGCCTACCTGGAGACCGCCCAGCGCCTCAAGGAGCAGCAGGGCAAAACCGGCGAGCAGGCCTCGTCAGAGCAGGACATCATTGAGCAATTGGATTTCGAATTCGTGCTCTTCTCCTCGGCACTGATCGACTACGACTACATCATGGGCCTAGCCGCTCGCTTCAGTCAGGAAAAGCCAGGCAAACAAACCATGAGCCGCGAACAGTTGGTGAATATGCTCAGCGCCAGCAGTAACCTGATGGGTGAGCGCGAGGACATCACCGCCTACATCAATACCCTGGAAGCCGGGCAAGGTCGCAGCACGGAGGACATCAAAAACGGCTACCAAGCCTTCAAGGCGCAAAAGGCCCACAAGGAAATCACCGCCCTGGCCGACCGCCACGGGCTGGACCGCGAAGCCCTGCAAACTTTCGTGGACGGTATCCTCGACCGCATGATCTTCGACGGCGAACAGCTCAGCGACCTGTTTGAGCCGCTGGAACTGGGCTGGAAGGCGCGCAGCAAGGCCGAGCTGGCATTGATGGAAGAACTGGTGCCGTTTTTGAAGAAGCAGGCCAGCGGACGCGAGATATCGGGGTTGGCGGCGTATGAGTAAGACGATGAAGAACGACAAGCAGGCATTGGTGCCCCGGTTGCGCTTCCCCGAATTTCAGGGTGCGGAGGAGTGGACGACAGCGAAATTGGGTTCGTTAACCACAATTAGCATCGAGAAAGTGGGGGACAAGACTTGTATCCCTATGAGCATTACGTCGGGCGTCGGGCTAGTGAGTCAAGAGGAAAAGTTCGGGCGTATCATAGCTGGAGACTCATACAAGAATTACTTGATTCTGAAGCCCAACGATTTTGCTTACAATAAAAGTGCCACCAAAGAATATCCAGAGGGCTTTCTCACGCTCTACTCCGGCAGCGAGCTAGCTGCTGTCCCGAACAGTATATTTACATGCTTCAGGGTTAAGGGTGAGTCACCTGATCCGAGATTCTTGAATTACCTTTTTCTGGGTAATCTGCATGGCCGGTGGTTGCGGAAGTTTATTCAGGTTGGTGCCCGTGCGCACGGGTCGCTTAGCATTAATGACAATGATCTGATGGCGCTTCCTATCCCACTTCCGGCTGGTAAAAGATCTGTCGCCGAGCAACAAAAAATCGCCGATTGCCTCTCGTCCCTTGATGCGCTGATCGCCGCGCAGGCGGACAAGATCGACGCCCTCAAAACCCATAAAAAAGGGCTGATGCAGCAGCTCTTCCCCCGCGAAGGCGAAACCGTCCCCCGCCTGCGCTTCCCCGAGTTTCGGGATAAAGGGGAGTGGGAGGAACGCTCGCTGAAAGAGGTATTCTCGATTTTCCAAGGGTTTGCCTTTTCAGGTAATGATAGTGTTGATGCTGGGGTAAGGTGGCTTAAAATTGCGGATGTGAGCATTCAACAAATGAATCATCACAGCCCGTCTTATCTTCCAGTCGAATACAAGGAACGATTCAGAAAGTTTTCCGTAGCGAAGGGCGAATATGTCATTGCTTTGACACGCCCAATATTAAACGGGCAGCTTAAAATGGCAAAAGTTGATCGGGTTTTTGATGGTGCATTGCTAAATCAACGGGTCGGTAAGTTGGTAACAACCCAAGAGAGTTCATTTGTATATTTTTTGCTACAATCTTGTAGATTGATTAGCGATATTGAGAAAAGTATTTCAGGCACAGAGCCGCCAAACTTATCAGCTCAGCAGATAGAAGACATTAAAACTTGTATTCCTAAGCAGACAGAGCAGCAACGCATCGCCGACTGCCTATCGTCCCTCGATGCGATGATCGCTGCACACACGGAAAAACTCGACGCTCTTAAGGCGCATAAAAAAGGCCTGATGCAGCAGCTCTTCCCTAGCTCGGAGGTGGTTGGCGTATGAGCCAAGAGACGCCCTTGCCATTTCCATCCAAAACCGCCTATGGCTCAACCCAGGGTTGCGTGGTTTGGCGGGGCGAATGCACCAATGAGGGCACCGAGCTGACGGCTTTTATGCGGGGGCCGGTGGCTGCTCGCCTGCACGATACAGAGGGCAGTGAAGCGCTACATGAGCAGCTCCAGGGGCTTAGCCTCACCGGCATGGGGCTAGAGACGCTGGAAGCTGTACTTGCCGCCGAAGTGCCGGAAAGTCGTGACTGGGCAGCGGGCGAGGCACTTGCCGAAGCCGTGCTGGAGGCCCATCACGAGGTGGAACTGCCGTGGAACAATGAGCGCGACAAGCGCAACCCCTTCGCCTCGCTGCCGGGAGCGGATATCGTCGGCTTCCAGCGTGTTGGTGGCTCCCATCGACTGGCCCTGGGTGAAGTCAAATGTTCGTCCGAAGCCCAATGGCCGCCACAAGTGATGAGCGGTCGAAGTGGAGGCCTTGGCCATCAGATCGACAATTTGGCCACGAATCTTGGAACCATCCATCAGCTGCTCTGTTGGCTCTTGCCTCGCGTCAAGGGCACCGAATATGAAGTGGTCTTTAACGCAGCCTGTACTCGCTATCTCAATTCTGGGCGGCGTGACTTGGCGCTGTTCGGTATTCTAGTTCGCGACCAAGAACCTCGGGAAGCCGACTTGAAGGTGCGTGGTGGCAAGTTGGCGAGCAGCCTGACTACTCCAACCCATTGCTGTCTTATTGCGCTTTATTTGCCCTGGCCCATCACGCAACTTCCACAAGCCATCGGCCAAGGAGGCGCAGCATGAGCCACTGGCTGCTGGATACCATGGCTGAGAAACGTCGCGTGGCGTTGCGAGAGGCTGACCGCCTGCAGTTCTACCGGGAAATGGGGCGGGATCTGCCGGACTTCGACGGGGAAGTTTTGCGGGAATCGGCTGCTGCGCTAGAGATTGCTGTGCTTGACTTGGAGGTGGATCGGTTGGCCGACGATCCAGAACAGCGTGCACTGTCGCGTCAAGCTGCCGGAGATGCCTTCCGCCTGCTTCGAATGCTACCGATGCCCATCAACCCCATGGATGCAGGCACTCATTTGTTGCGCGCTTCGGTACTGGCTGTACTGGGTGATCGCGGTGCGGATGCCGCAAGATGGTTGCGCAGTTTGGATGAGTCACAACAATGGCCCGATTTACCGCTGGAGACCCCCGATTGGGGGGAGCGCTGTCGTGCCACCCTTACGGATGTCTGGCTGCGGTTAGTGCGCAAAAAGGGCTGGTCTGACCGCGATGCCGTTCTGGAGCGAGTTGCCGCACTGCGAAGCACCCAGCAAACATTTGAACGGGAATATCTCCACACTTTTGAGCCCTTGGACGCGAAACGATCCGCGCTGGAACTGATTGCGATCTACCATCTGGCAAAAGCGGCGGATGTGTTGGCCCATTACATCACCGATGGTGTGGTGGACGGCAGCCACCAAATCCAGCCAGTGCTTGACTCTCACTTCGACCGAGCCATTGATGCCTGCGATACCGCGCAGTTGATAGAGCTGGGGCCCCTGACGCGGCTGCTGGCGCGTGCCGCTCAGCAAATGGCGGACAACGCTCTTTGGACGGTGACGCGCGCCGTAAATTCCCGTGTCACCGAGTTTGTGCGCGAACTGGTCAAACGTGGCCGGGGAGACCGAGCTTTGTTCGATGTGCTGCCGCCGCAGCGTCGTACTTTGGCTGAGCAAGGCCTATTAGGTTCCAGCCGCCGGGCGGTGGTGGTCAGCCTGCCCACTTCCAGTGGCAAGACACTGATTGCCCAGTTTCGCATGCTTCAGGCACTCAATCAATTTGAGGACCGTAAAGGTTGGGTGACCTATCTAGCACCTACAAGAGCCTTGGTTAATCAGGTGACGCGTCAGTTGCGCCGAGATTTCGAGCCTTTGGGGCTTCAGGTTGAACGGGTCAGCCCGGCCATGGAGATCGACGGTGTTGAAGCAGACATGCTGAAAGAGTCTCAAAATGAGACACAATTCCGTATTCTGGTGGCCACCCCAGAGAAATTCGACCTAATGCTGCGTCAGGGATGGGAGGAGAAAATTGGCCGCCCCTTATCGCTGGTAGTAGTCGATGAAGCACATACTATTCAGGAGGGTGAGCGGGGCCTGCGGCTGGAGCTGTTATTGGCCACAATCAACCGCGAATGCCGAGAAGCACAGTTTCTGCTGTTGACACCCTTCATTCAGAATGCCCGAGAAGTTGCCCGTTGGCTGGGCGGCCAGAATGCGGAAGATATCAGCCTCGGGGTGGACTGGCAGCCCAATGATCGGGCCATTGGTATCATTAGTCCGGTAGACGATGGTGCCATTAACGGCCGTAGTCGCAATTACCGACTGGACTTCCAGACGGTGCACACCTCACGTCACACCATTGACCTAGATGACACCTTCTCGCTGGGTAAAGATGATGCGCTTGCAACGACGCTCTCGAAGTCACAGGACGTAGGTACTTTGGCTGCCATCGCGGCACGCAAACTTAAGGGGCGTGGTCCCGTAATTGCCATGCACAGTCGACCGGATTTTGTTTGGTCACTGGCCGAAAAGATCAAATCTGATCGGTTGCCGAACTTGTCCGATGATGTTCGGTTTGTTCAGAACTATGTTGCTGCTGAGTTGGGCGCGCAGTTTCCTCTGGTGGACCTGCTTTCTCATGGTGTAGGAGTGCACCATGGTGGTTTGCCTGAAGAAATACGCATGCTGATGGAATGGCTGTTTGAGAAAGAACGGCTTGACGTGCTCGTGGCGACGACAACCATTGCTCAGGGCGTTAACTTCCCCGTGAGTGGCGTTGTCATGGCTGCGACAAGTTATCCATATGGCCAACCGATGCCGCCAGAGGACTTCTGGAATATTGCTGGCCGAGCTGGCCGTGTCTCGCAAGGGCAGTTAGGTGTAGTGGCACTCGTAGCAAAAAATGAAAGCGAAGTCGCGCAACGTCGCGAGTTTATTGGCCGTGCCACAGGAGATCTGAATTCTGCGCTGATTAAGCTTGCGCAGGCGACTGCTGATGAGCTTTCCGATCTGGGTATGATCGTTTACCGCCACCCGGAGTGGTCAAGCTTTCTTCAATACCTCGTGCACACCTATCGACAGTTAGGTGCACCGGCTAACTTTGCCGACCAGGTTGAGCAGGTTTTGCGAGGGACGCTGGGCTTTGAAAAGCTGCGAGCATCGAACAGTCGAATTGCCAGTCAGTTGCTGGGTGGTATTCGAAGCTATGTCTCTTATATTGCTGACCCTGGGCAGCCCCTGAAGCTGGTAGATAGCACTGGCTTTTCACTGCAAAGTATTCGCACAGTGATGTCTCATCGCGGCAATATCGGGCCAGATTCCTGGGATCGAGAGCGCCTATTCAGCCAGGGTGACCGTACGCTTCAGGATATGATGGGAGTTCTTCTAAGGGTTCCAGAGCTGAGAGGGAATCTGCAGGAAGTCTTGGGGGAGAGGTCGCTAGAGGGAGACAAGCTTGCTCTTATCCTGAAAGACTGGGTGAATGGCGAAGAAATCACCACCATTTCTGACCGCCATTTCCGTAAAGGCGAAAGAAATGAGGTTACAGCCTTAACCAAGTGTGGACAGAACCTTTTTGGCAAGCTAGCGCAAACCTCTTCCTGGGGATTGAATGCCTTGATGGCGATTACTGCATCCAACCTGCCGGAGGAAGAGCGCAACCGGCTGGCCAACCTTCCTTCACAGGTTTTCTATGGAGTATCCACTGACGAGGCTATCACCTTGCGCTTGCTCGGAGTCCCTCGTCGAGCGGCGACTCCACTTGCCCGGACTTTGAACCTCAGAGCAGGAGAATCCCTGCCAGCAATCCGGCAGCGACTCGCCGCATTATCACAGCAAGACTGGGCTGCAGCACTTGGCCCTGATGGGAACGCCTACCGGAGGGTATGGCAAATCATGGATGGGGTAGAGTAATGACAGCCAATCGCTCATTCGAAAACCTCTCCGAACTTGCGATGAACTTGCGTGAACGGCTGGAGCAGAAGAAGTACATCCTGCTGTTTGCCTTCAACGGCACCGGCAAGACGCGCCTGTCCATGACCTTCAAGGAGCTGGGCAAGCAAGGCGATGACGATGAAGAAACACGCGACACCCTCTACTTCAATGCCTTCACCGAGGATCTCTTCTACTGGGATAACGATCTGGAGAATGATGCCAAGCGGGTGTTGCGTCTGAATCGAGATTCCCACTTCTTCGACGGCTTGCAAGAGCTGGAGATGGAAAACCGCATTGGCCCGCTGCTGGCCCGCTATGCGGACTTCGACTTCCTGATCGACTATGAAACCTGGGAAATTACCTTTTTCCGGAACAAAGACGCCGACGGCGCACCCATCCCCATCAAGGTCTCGCGTGGCGAGGAGAATCTCTTTGTCTGGTGTTTTTTCCTTGCCGTCGCCGAGTTGGCAGTGGATCAGGAAGAAGGCTCGCCCTATGCCTGGGTGAAGTACCTGTATATCGACGACCCAATCTCATCGCTGGACGACAACAACGCCATCGCTGTGGCTAGCCACTTGGCACAACTGCTGAAGAATGCCAATGGGCAGATTAAGGCGGTGATTTCGACACACCACGCGTTGTTCTTTAACGTCCTCTGGAATGAGCTGAACGAGCGAGGAAAGTCTAACCCGCTTCTGCCTCTATTTCTGAGCTATAAGAGTGATAATGGCACCTATTCAATTAAATATACCAACGAAACGCCATTTTTTCATCATGTAGCCCTGCTGGAACAGCTACACAAGGTGGCAGAGTCGGGTGAGATTTATACCTACCACTTCAATATTCTGCGCAACATTCTGGAAAAGACGGCCACCTTCCACGGGTTCCGCAATTTCTCCGCTTGCATCAAGCAGGATAGCGACGACCCTGACGGCATCCTCCACGCCCGGCTTGTGAATGTCCTCAGTCATGGTAACTACTCCCTGTATGAGCCACAGGAAATGTTGCCGGAGAACAAAGAGTATTTCCGTAAGATCCTTCGGGACTTTATGAACAACTACCGTTTTAACCCGGAACTATTCCCGGAACCGACGCAAGAGAGCGCCAACGCATGACCAAAGAGCAACTCAGCCAGCTGGGCAAGACCCTCTGGGCCATCGCCGACGACCTGCGCGGGGCGATGAACGCCGACGACTTCCGCGACTATATGCTGTCGTTCCTATTTTTGCGCTACCTCTCCGATAACTTCGAAGCGGCGGCAAAAAAGGAGCTGGGGCCGGACTATCCCAAGCTAGACGCGGACGACCGCCGCCCGCCACTCGCGGTCTGGTACTCGGATAACGCCGGGGATGTGCCTGCTTTTGAGAAGCAGATGCGGCGCAAGATGCACTATGTGATTCACCCGGATTACCTGTGGAGCAGCATTTACGAACGCGCCCGTACCCAGGACGCCGAGTTGCTGCAAATCTTGGAGCGGGGATTCGATTACATCGAGAACGAGTCTTTCGCCAGCACCTTCCAAGGGCTGTTTTCCGAGATCAACCTCAACTCGGAAAAGCTAGGCCGGACACACAAGGCGCGCAACGATAAGCTTTGCGCCATCATCACCAAGATCGCTGAGGGAATCGCACAGTTCTCCACCGACAGCGACATTCTGGGCGATGCCTACGAGTACCTGATTGGCCAGTTTGCTGCCGGCTCCGGCAAGAAGGCCGGGGAGTTCTATACCCCGCAGACCGTCTCCACCATCCTGTCGCGCATCGTCACGCTGGACAGTCAGGAGCCCGCCACCGGCAAGAAGAAAAAGCTCAACAATGTGCTGGACTTCGCCTGCGGCTCCGGCTCCCTGCTGCTAAATGTGCGCAATCAGATAGGGCCGCACGGCATCGGCAAGATCTACGGCCAGGAAAAGAACATCACTACCTACAACCTAGCGCGCATGAACATGCTGCTGCACGGGGTCAAGGATAGTGAGTTCGAGATTCACCACGGCGACTCCCTGACCAATGATTGGGAGCTGCTCAACGAGATGAACCCGGCCAAAAAACTCCAGTGCGATGCCGTGGTGGCCAACCCACCCTTTAGTTATCGCTGGCAGCCCAACGAAGCGCTGGGCGAGGACTTTCGTTTCAAGAACTATGGCCTGGCGCCCAAGTCAGCTGCGGATTTCGCCTTTCTGCTGCACGGATTTCACTTCTTGGGCGACGAAGGCACCATGGCCATCATTCTACCCCACGGCGTGCTGTTCCGGGGCGGCGTGGAGAGCCGTATCCGTACTAAGCTGCTCAAGGACGGCCATATCGACACGGTCATTGGCCTGCCGAGCAACCTCTTCTTCTCCACCGGCATCCCGGTATGCGTCTTGGTACTGAAAAAGTGCAAAAAGCCCGATGATGTGCTCTTCATTAACGCCGCCGAGCATTTCGAAAAGGGTAAACGTCAGAACCAGCTATTGCCCGAGCATATCGACAAAATTGTCGAGACCTACCAACACCGCCGGGAGGAAGAACGCTACGCCCGCCGGGTGGGAATGGGGGAGATTGAGAAGAACGATTACAACCTTAATATCTCTCGTTATGTCAGTACCGCCGAGGCTGAACCGGATATTGATTTGTCGGTTGTCCATAGGCAGCTGGTTGGTATTGAAGAACGCATTACCGAGGCAGCCAGAAAGCATAACCAATACCTGAAGGAGCTTGGACTACCACCAGTGTAATTAGCTGAGCGAAGTGTCAGGAATCACTTATTTAGACCAAGCTGTATTTACAGCTTGCATCTCGGTTAGAGAGGTTGCACTACCGCAACCTCCCCAACCCACTCACCCTGACCACCTCCCTCGTCACTGCCTCATCGAGCATGCCACGTCCCGTCTCCACCAGAGTCAGCCAGTCGCGCGCCCGGGTGATGCCGGTGTAGGCCAGCTCCCGGGTGAGGATGGGGTTGGGAGCGTCGGGGAGCAGCAGGGCGGTGTGGGTGAATTCCGAGCCCTGGGATTTGTGTACGGTCATGGCGAATACGGTTTCCACCGCTTGCAGGCGGCTGGGCAGTACCCACTTGATATCGCCGCTACCGTCGCTGGCAGGGAAGGCGACGCGCAGCAGGGTGCGGCCGGCCGTTTCACTGGCGCTGCGGGCTTCGGGCACGGCGAGGGTGATGCCGATATCGCCGTTCATCAGCCCCAGGCCGTAGTCGTTGCGGGTGACGAGCACCGGGCGGCCTTCGAACCAGCCCTGTTCCAGCTCCAGGTCGCTGGCCTTGAGCCAGCCGGCGCGGCGCAGGGCGCGGCCGATGCGCGGGTTCAGCCCTTCGATGCCCCAGGGGCCTTTCCTGAGTGCGCACAACAACTGGAAGTGGCCGTGGGCGGCGAGTACCTGGCGGGCCCAGTCGTCGTAGGGCTGGCGTTCGTCGCCTTCGCCGAAGAAGGGCTGGGCGGGGCGCTGTTGCTGCATCACGTCCAGGTAGTGAGCGTAGCCGCGGGGCGGGGCGATGGGCTCGCCGCGGCGGTCGTGGCGGCCTTCGCCGCTGTTGATGAAACCGGCCGGGTTGCCGTTTACCACCAGGCGATCCAGCGCCGGGTCGTCGGCGTCCGCCAGGGCGAGACGGGCGATGTCGGCGTAGCGTGACTCTTCATCAGTGCCATCAGTGCCGAAGATCTCGCGTACCGCGCGTTTCTTTTCCTTCTGTGCCTCTTTCTCGTTCTGCTCGGGTGCGAGCGGGCGGTTGACCGCTTCGGCGAGCTGGCCGATGCCGCTCTTGGCATCGAAGCGGTGGCTCACCCGCAGCATGGCGATGGCCTGGTCCAGCGGCTGGCCGCCTTCGTCGTGGTAGCGTTCGGGAATTGGCGTGCCGGTCACCCGTTGCAGCCAGTCGCAGGTGGCCGGGGTGTAGTGGCCGCCTTCGGCGCGTTGGCACAGGTCGCCGAGCACGGCGCCGGCCTCCACCGAGGCGAGCTGGTCCTTGTCGCCGAGCAGGATTAGCCGCGCCCTGGGCGGCAGGGCGGTGAGCACGGCGGCCATCATCTCGATATCCACCATCGAGGCTTCGTCGATCACCAGGGCGTCCAACGCCAGCGGGTTGCCGGCGTGGTGACGGAAGTGGCGGGTATCCGGCCGAGAGCCCAGCAATCTATGCAGCGTGGTGACTTCGGTGGGAATGCTGTCGCGCAGGGTTGAGATATCCACACCCTGTTGGCCCACGGCGGCGGCCAGTTCCACCAGCGAAAGCCCCTGCACCTGCTTGGCGATGGATTCGTTGAGCCGTGCGGCGGCCTTGCCGGTGGGAGCGGCCAGGCGAATGCGTAGCGGGCGTGGGGCGGTGCCGGCGGGTGCGGTTTCACCCAGGGCCAGAGCCTGCAGCAAGGCGAGCAGCTTGACCACGGTGGTGGTCTTGCCGGTGCCGGGGCCGCCGGTGATCACGGCGAAGCGCGAGCGGCTGGCCAGCGCACAGGCGGCCTGCTGCCAGTCGAGTTCATGCCCTGGGGTGAAGAGCGCCGCCAGCGCCCGGGCCAGGGTGACGGTATCGGCTTCTGCGTCGGTGGTGGCAGTAAGTCGGCTGCCGATCAGGTCGCGAATGTCCTGCTCGTACTGCCAGTAGCGGCGCAGATAGAGCCGCACGTTGCCGTCGCGTTCGCTGCGCACCAGTGGGGTGTTGCCCGGGGGTGCGTTGCCGTCCGCCGCCAGGGCAGGGTGGTGCAGGGCGTCGCGCCAGGTGGCGAGATCCAGCTCGGCCAGCAGATCGCTGGGCAGCGGCGGCGGGTCGCTGAGGTCGTCGCCTTCCGGCGGCAGCGAGAGCGCCAGGTCGGGAGCGGCGAGAGTCTGGGCGAGATCGAGGCACACGTGGCCGCGGCCAAGCTGATGGCTGGCCAGCGCCGTGGCGAGCAGCAGCAGGGGCGGGGCGTCGTTCACCTCGCGCTGGAAGAAGCTCGCCAGCGCCCGATCCAGCGCGCGCAGCCAGCCGCGCTCCACCCAGCGGTCGAGCAAGGCGAACAGCGCCTGGGTGTCGTGAAGCGCGGCTTGGGCGTTGCCCTGCGTGGCTTGGTGCGGTTCCGGCTCGGCTTGGGGCGGTTCAGGTTCGGCGCCCTCGTCGGCTGCTTGGTGGCTGCCTGCTGATTCCTCACCGAGATCGGCGAACAGGTCCGGGGTAGCGTCGTCGTGGTGCTTGCTGCGCTTGCTCATGCCGGCGCCTCCGTGGTGGTGCGGGTGCCTGCCGCTCGGGCGTCGCCTTGGAACAGTGCATCCAGCGCTTCGATCAGCTCCCGCGGGGGGCGCTCGGCATGTACGCCGCGGCTCTCCGCATTGGCGCCCCTGAGAAAGACGGTGAGCGAGCCGCCGATATGCCGGTCGTAATCGTAGCCCGGCAGGCGCGCCTTGAGCAGCCGGTGCAGGGCCAGCAGGTAGAGCGCGTACTGCAGGTCGTAGCGTTTGGCGGCCACCGCCTGACGCATGGCCTCCTGGCTGTAGGCGCTGTCGTCCGGCCCCAGATGGTTCGATTTCCAGTCGACCACGTAGTAGCGCCCCTCATGCTCGAACACCAGATCGATAAAGCCCTTGAGCATGCCGTTGAGGGTGTCGGCGTCCAGCGCGGGGCGAGGCAAGCCGGCACCTGTGCTGCGATCTGCGCTTAGATCGGGGCTAGGAAGTGTGTAAGCACTTACGAGGGCGTCCAGCCGACGGGTGTCGACCTGGCGCGAGGCGAACCAGAACTCCATCTCCACCTGATAGCTCGTCAGCGCTTCGAGCCTGAGGCTGCCCGCGCCATTGGGCAGCGGCAGCGGGGCGGCGAGCAGGGTGCCGAACCAGGCGTTCAGGGTGTTAAGCCACGGCTGCCAGCCGCGCACCTGACAACGCCGGGCGAGGGTGTCCTCGCGCAGGGCGGGGTCGCGGGCCACGCGGGCGAAGCCGTGCTCCCCGGCCCATTCGAGAATGCCGTGTAAGAAAGTACCGGGCCCGGGCCCCCTGGGAAATCGATGTAAGGAACGATCTGCGCTCGGCCATACGTCGTTACTCTCTCGTTCGAGATGCTCATTTACAGACACGTAAACTCCGCTCTCTCGCTCAAGAGTGCCTTGTCTGGCCGTCGCTCGATTGCGTTCATCGACGAGTGGTGACTTGTCGCGGGGCTCCTCCAATACTTCCAGTGCGGTGGCTTCCATGGCGGTGGCGGGTTCCGGCAGGATGCCGCTACGCTGCGCTTCGCTGTCATGGGGCTTAACAGGTGAGTCAGTCCTTACTGGGGCGCTGGCTGATTCTACTGTGACGATCTCGCCGGAGAGGCGCAGCGCCGAGTAGCTGGCGATCCACCAGTGCTCCCGAGCGGGGCGTGCGGGGGTACGTGCTTCGCCCAGGGCATCGTCGCGCTCGGTTTGGCGGACGATCTCGGCGTGGGCCGGCGGCGCCAGGGCGATCTCGATGGCGGCGCAGTTGCCCTTGAGCCTGGTGAGCGCTTCGCTGAATCCAGTGGGGCCGAGCAGGTCGCCGTTGGCCAGCAGCTGACCGATGGCGCTGCCTTCGCCGCCCTTGAGCGGGGCCATGCCGAGCCAGGTGGCGTGGCGGGCGCGGGTCAGCGCCACGTAGAGCTTGCGTAGGTCTTCTCCCAGGCGTTCGCGATCGACGGTGGCCAGGGTCTCGTCGTCGGCTTCCAGGCTGATGCGCAGGCGGCCCTCGGCGTCGTGCCAGCGCAGCGGCGAGTCGTCCTTCTTGGTGGCGCGGTGGTTGCAGATGAAGGGCAGGAACACCAGCGGGTACTCCAGCCCCTTGGACTTGTGAATGGTGATGACCTGCACCAGGTCGGCGTCACTCTCCAGGCGCAGCTTGTGGGTGTCGCCGTGGCCTTCGGGGTTGGCGATGGCCTCGGCGAGAAAGCGGATCAGCGCGTGTTCGCCGTCGAGCTCCTGGCTGGCGTGTTGCAATAATTCCCCTAAGTGCAGCAGGTCGGTAAGTACTCTCTCACCGTCGCTGGCAGGCCCCCAGGCGAGCAGCCGCTGCGCCACGTCGAAGTCGTGGATGATCTTGCGCACTAGCGGCAGCACGCCCTGGCGCTGCCACAGCCGGTGGTAGTCGCGGAACTGCAGCACGCGGCCTTCCCAGGCCAGTTCATCCTCGTTCAACTTATCCAGCGTGGTGATATCGAGTCCCAGCACCGAGGTGGCCAGGGCGGTACGCAGCAGCCGGTCGTCATCGGGTGCCGCGCAGGCGCGCAGCCAGGCGTCGAGCTGCGGGGCGACCGGTGAGGCGAAGACCTTGTCCTTGTCGGAGAGGTAGACGCTCTTCACCCCGCGTCGGGCCAGCGCCTGACGGATCGAGCGCGCCTCGCCCAAGCCGTTGACCAGCACCGCCATGTCGGAAGGCTTGAGCGGCTTGAGCGTTCCCTCTTCTTGAAACCCGGTGCGGTCGTTTAGCCCCTCGTTGAGCAGCTCCACCATGGTGGAGGCGCAGCGCTCGGCCATCTCCTGCTGGTAGGCGGTCTTGGAGAGCGGTTCGTCGCATTCGAGCTGCCACAGGGTCATGGCCGGCAGCGGCTGGCCCTGACGGGTAAGTGAGTCCTTGCGTCCTTTCGCTCCCACGGGCAGGAAGGGAACGGGATTCCCCTCGGGCGAATTGAACAGAAAGGCGCCGGGCGGATGCGCCTCGGCGAATTCGAAGCAGCGGTTCACGGCTTCGACCATCTCGCTGCTGGAGCGGAAGTTGGTGCCCAGGGTGACATGGCGGCCTTGGGTATCGCGGCGGGCGCGCAGATAGGTATGAATGTCGGCGCCGCGGAAGGCGTAGATCGCCTGCTTGGGATCGCCGATCAGAAATACTCCGCACTCCGGCCGGTTCTCGCGGATGCGGTACACGCAGTCAAAGATGCGGTACTGCACCGGGTCGGTGTCCTGGAACTCGTCGACCAGGGCGACCGGGAACTGGCGGCGGATCTGTGCGCCCAGCGCCTCGCGGTTGGGGCCGGTGAGCGCCCTATCGAGATGGGTGAGCAGCTCGTTGGGGCCCATCTCGGCGCGGCGCTCCTGCTCGCGGTCGAGCCGCGCCCGGCACCAGTGCACGGCGTGGGTGAGCAGGTCGGCGTAGGGATCGGGCAGGGCGTTGAGTTCGTCCTGCAAGGCTTCCAGCGCAGCCAGCGCCGGATGATCCGGCGGCTCGCCCTTGAGCCAAATATCGGCCATGCCTTGGGGCGTGAGGCGCTTCCAGGCGGCGTCGGTCAGGCCGGGCCAGGTGGCCTCCCCTTGGCACCATTCACGCAGGGCGCCGAGCCAGTTGGCGCGGCTCTTGGCGTTGAAGCTCTGGCCCTTGAAGGCTTTCTGCTGGGCGGCCTCTTCGAACAGCGCCTCGCACTCGTCCACCCACTTGGGCCAAGGCGCCTTGAGCTGGGCCAGGCGCTCGGCGGTTTCGCGGCTGGCGTTGGCGATGGTCTCGGCTGGGGGCGGGGCGTGCTTGTTCAGTGCCTCGGCTTCGGGCATCAGGCCGCGCACCGCCTGATGCAACTGCTCGGGCGTGCTCCAGTGGCGCACCACGGTGGCCAGCTCGTCGAGGTTGAGCGGGTAGTAGAAACTGCGCCAGTAGTCGCGCACCACCTCGAGTTCCAGCTCGGTCTGGTCGTTTTCCAGGTTGAGCGAGAACAGGCTGCCGCTGTCGAAGGCGTGCTCGCGCAGCATGCGATAGCACCAGCTGTGGATGGTAGAGACGGCGGCCTCGTCCATCCATTCGGCGGCGAGCTGCAGGCGTCGGGCGCAGGCGGGCCAGGTGGAGGGATCGTATTGATCGCGTAATTGAAGAAGTAGGGCGTCGCCCTCGGCACCTTCCATCGGTTGCAGAAAAACACTCGCTGCCTCGACCAGCCTTGCGCGAATCCGCTCGCGCAGCTCCTGGGTGGCGGCGTTGGTGAAGGTGACGACGAGGATCTCGGGCGGCGTGAGCGGGCGCTCGAAGGCGGCGGTATCGTCGGCCGAGCGGGCGCCGAGTACCAGGCGCACGTAGAGCAGGGCGATGGTGAAGGTCTTGCCCGTTCCCGCGCTGGCTTCGATCAGGCGGCTGCCGTGGAGCGGAAACGCCAAAGGATCTAACTGAGTGACCTCGCTCATGCCTGGCTCCCCGTTGCCTTCTTCCCGCTCTGTTTCTTGTCACCCTCTTTCTTGTCGCCTTTCACCGCCAGATGCACCGGGGCGAGCAGCCGTTCGGTGAGTTCGGCGAAGCCGAGCCTGTCCTGGCGGGCTTCATATAGCGCGGTGAAGCTGGGCCAGCGGTGGGCGAGGTAGGCGTTGCGGCCCGCCTCGCCGGCGTTGAAGTCGTCGCCGTTGTAGGCGCTGGTGGCGGCGCGCCAGGCGTCGCTATCGCGCTCGGTATCGGGCGTTCCCAATTTGCTCAGCCACACGAAGGCGGTGTCGCAGGCCAGCGGCAGCGGCATCTGCATACCGGCCTGCCAGGTGCGAACGATCTCGCGCAGCTGCTGGCGGGCCGCTTCCGGGTCGAGGGGTGGCAGGGTGACGTGGCCGGCCTTGGAGAGCAGCAGGCTGGTCATGGGCCTGTCGTTCAAATGCCCGGCTAGGTGCGCGACCCAGTGGCGCAGGATGTGCGACCAGCGGTACTTGCCCTTTTTGACCAGGCTGCTGCTGGCGAGCACCAGCCGGCAGCGCTCGCCGGTGGCGCTCTCGCGCAGTTCGTCGAGCCAGTCTTCGATGGGCGGGGCGCCGGGCGCGTCGAGCTGCACCGGCTCGGGCTCCTCGATGGCGCGGGGCCAGGCTTCCAGCGCTTCCTCGTAGGCTTCGAACAGTGCGTCCATCGGTTCGCTGAGCTGTTCGCGCATGCGTTCGCCAAAGGCGCCCATGGCCAGTACGCCTTGGCCCTGCAAACGGTCGAGGGTGTCGAGCAGCACGGGCAGGCGCTCGCGGCCTTCGTCCACGGCACGGCGCTGCTCGCGGATCAGCAGGTCCTGTAGCTGCCAGTTGGCGAGACCGTCCAGGTCGAAGGGCTCATGATCGAGGCTGACGATGTCCTCGCGTTCCAGGAAGACCTTGAGGCGCGTGGTGAAGAAGGCGCGGGCCGGGTCTCTCAAAAAGCTCCCTAGCTGAGTGATAGTCAGCGGGGTGTCCTGCGTGTATGGCGTCAGCTCGAGGGGCGCTGTTGCCGGGGCCGCTTCACCATGCACCTCGCGCCACTCGTGGGCGAAGGTGAACAGCCGCCTGGCGGCGACGCTGCGCTCGGTCTGTTGTGCCGCGCTGGGGAAGTAGGTGCGGCTGAACGGCTGCAGCGGGTGCTCGGTGGTGAGGGCGGCGAGCAGGTCGCTGCCATCGCTTGTGCGCCAGCCGGCCTGTAGATGATCGCGCAGCTGGCCGACCAGCACCGAGGGTGGCTTTTCGCTGTTGTCGACGATGCTGCGACCCACCCAGCTCACGTAGAGCTGCTCCCGGGCGGAGAGCAGCGCTTCCAGGAACAGGTAGCGGTCGTCCTCGCGGCGCGAGCGGTCGCCGGGGCGGTAGTCGCCGTTCATCAGGTCGAAGTCCATCGGCGGGTGGCTGCGCGGATAGTCGCCGTCGTTCATGCCCAGCAGGCACACCCGCTTGAAGGGAATGGCGCGCATCGGCATCAGGGTGGCGAAATTGACCGCGCCGGCCAGGAAGCGCTGCGACAGGCTCGGCTCGTCGATCTGGGCCAGCCAGTGCTCGCGCACTACCGAGAGCGGCAGGTCGCGGGTCAGCCCAGCCTCTTCGGCGCTCTCCTGCCATTCCTGTAGCTTCTGTTCGAGCTGGGCCAGCATCAGGCTGTCTTCCGGCGCTTCCGCCAGAAAGCTCGCTTCCAGCAGGGTGCGCAGGCGCGCTACCCAGCCGGCCACGTCGGTGGGCTCGCGCAGGCGGCGCCACTGCTGTTCCAGGGTTTCCAGTAGCGCGGCCAATGGGCCGGCCAGCGCCGCTTCCAGCCCGCCGATGTCGTCGAAGGGTTCGATGCCCTGCCACGGGCCGCTGGCGGCTTCGCCCACGGCGTAGCCCAGCAGCAGCCGGCGCAGGCCGAAGGCCCAGGTGTTCTGCTCCATGCCCGCGGGCAGGTCGAGGCTGCCGCGCTGGCCGGCGTCCAGCCCCCAGCGGATGCCGGCGCCCTCGATCCAGCGGCGCAGGGCGGGCACGTCCTGCTCGTCGATGCCGAAGCGGGCGCGCAGGGCGGGCACGTCGAGCAGGTCGAGCAGGTCGCTCACCGAGAGGCGCAGCTCCGGCAGGCGCAGCAGCTTTTCCAGCGCGATCAGCAGCGGAAGGCGGTGGCGGCTGCCCTGGTCGGAGAGGGTGAAGGGGATGTAGCGCGGGTCGTCGCGCTCCAGCTGCCCAAAGACGGCTTGTACGTGGGGCGCGTAGTGGTCGATGTCCGGCACCATCACGATCACGTCGCGGGGCTTGAGGTTCGGGTCGGCGCTGAAGGCGGCGAGCAGCTGGTCGTGGAGAATTTCCACTTCGCGCTGGGGGCTGTGTGCGGCGTGGAAAACGAGGGAGTCGTCGCGGCTCGGGTCCACCGCCGGCCAGGTCTCGCGGGTCTCGTGCAGCGGGCGCAGCTCGCGAATGTCGTCCTGCAACTGCTGCAGCAACCGGCCTTCGCTTTTGCGCACGAAGGGCTCGAACAGGTCGATGCGCAACGAGTCGGCCCGGAACAAGGCCTCGTACTGCTGGGCGTCGTCGTGCTCGTCGAGCAGGCGCAGGTAGTCGCGGCCCTGCTTGCCCCAGGCGGCCAGCAGCGGCTGGGCGTGCAGGTGCAAGGCGCTCTCGCCGTCTCCATCGCCGAGCACATCGAGTCGCTCGGGCATGCCGGCCTTGCGCCGTTGGCGGTAGCGCTGGGCGCGGAGCAGGTCCTTGTGTTCGATGATGTCGGCCCAGTAGTGCTGGCAGGGGTTGTGCACGCACAGCACCACCTGGCAGCAGCGGGCGATGGCGGCCAGGGCTTCCAGCGCCTGCTGGGGCAGCGACGAGATGCCGAACACCATCACCCGCCGCGGCAGGCCGGGGGGGCGGTTGTTGCAATCGAGCGAGCGCGCCGCCTCGAGGAAGCGCCGGTGCACCATGGCGCGGCTGGAGGCCACGCCGTCGTCGCCTACGTCCTCGGCAACGCTTTTCACCACGGCCCGCCACAGGGCCGGCTGCCAGCGCTGGGTGTCGTCGATAGGGCGGGCCTCGCCGCGGGCGGAGATCAGCACGTCCTCGCCGCGAGCCCAGGCCTCGAGCCAGTCGGCGCGGTACACCTGGTACTGGTCGAGCAGGTCGGCCAGGCGCTCGGCGAGCTGGTGATGCTTGCGCAGGTCGCTGTCGCCTTCGAGGAAGCGGCGCAGCGGAGCGAACTCGTCGCGCGGCATCAGTTCCGGCAGCAGGCGCAGCAGCCGCCACAGCAGCCGTGACTTGTCGAAGGGCGAGGTGGCCGGCACCGCGTTGGGGTCGTCTTCCACGTGGTTGAGCACGGCGCGGTAGGCCTGCCACAGGAAGCGCGCCGGCAGGGTGACGTCGAGCGCGGCGGCGATGCCGCTGCCGCCGTCGGCCTCGTCGGCGGCCAGCGCCAGCTTCATCCATTGGCCGATGCCGTTGCTCTGCACCAGGATCGTCTCGTTCTCCAGCGGTGCCAGCGGGTGGCGCTTCATCCACTCCACCGCCACGCCGCGCAGATCCTCCAGGCGATTGCCGTGAACGACCATGAAGCCGGGGGGGAGCGTATTCTCCTGGGAAGCTGCGAACGGCATGGCGGGTCCTTGCTGCAAACTTGAATACAGTTTTGCAGTTTTACAGGTTTACGCTTTTACCGTCATGCGCTTCCAAGCCGAGACGCCTCTACGGATAGGCGCTTGTCTGGCAGGGAGCGCTGAGGCATGGTCTGGAGATCGTGCATTGCACTTCTTCATCAGAGACGGCCATGGCCTACGATCTCAGCGAACGCTTGGTAATCGGGCTGGCATCCAGCGCCTTGTTCGATCTCGAGGAATCCGATCGGGTCTTTCGCGAGCAGGGCGAGGCGTCCTATCGCATCTATCAGCGTGACAACGAGAACAAACCGTTAAGCACTGGCGTTGCCTTCCCGTTTATCAAGCGTCTGCTGTCGTTGAACGAGCTGAGCCCGGACAACCCGCCCATCGAGGTGGTGCTGCTCTCGCGCAACGATCCGGAAACCGGGCTGCGGGTCATGAAGTCGATCGAGCACCATGAGCTGGGCATCACACGGGCCATCTTCCTGCAAGGGCGTTACCCCCATCGCTTCATTCCGGCGTTGAACATCAGCCTCTTTCTGTCCGCCAATCGCCAGGACGTCGACCAGGCGATCCTGGCCGGGCATCCGGCGGGGCAGGTGCTGTCGTCGGGCGACCTCGACCTGACCGACGAGGAGGAGCTGCGCATAGCCTTCGACTTCGATGGCGTGCTGGTCACCGACGAGTCCGAAACCATCTACCAGCAGCAGGGGATCGATGCCTTTCACGCGTATGAGCGGGCCAATGCCCAGGTGCCGCCCGAGGCGGGCTTGCTGGCTGTTTTCCTGCGCAAGCTGGCACATATCCAGATGCTGGAGAAGCAGCGCGAAGAGGAAACGCAGGGAGCCTATCGACCCAAGGTCAGGGTCTCCATCGTCACCGCCCGCAACGCGCCGGCCCATGAGCGGGTCATCCATACCATGCGTAGCTGGGGCGTGACCGTCAACGAGGCCTATTTCCTCGGCGGCATCGCCAAGGAGCACGTTCTCGGCATCATCAAGCCGCATATCTTCTTCGACGACCAGGCATCCCATCTCTCGGCCACCAGCGATATTCTGCCGTCGGTACATGTGCCGTTCGGCCAGCTCAATCAAGGCTTGGGCGTGAGTGAGGCAGGTGCCGTTCGGTCAGGTCATCCATCGCCGGAAGGGGATCCTTCATGAGTGACTATCTGTTGGAAGAGTCACCGCTGAGCAGCGGGGCCATCTATCGTCTGCTCTGCGGTACCATCTGCCCGCGCCCCATCGCCTGGGTCTCGACGCATGATCGCGACGGTAACACCAACCTGGCGCCGTTCTCCTTCTTCAACGTGGTGAGCGTGGCGCCGCCGGTGCTGGGCTTCTCGCCGCTGCTCAACGGCGAGGGTCAGCCCAAGGACACCATTCGCAACCTGGAGCAGGTGCCGGAGTGTGTGGTGCACATCAGTGGTGAGGCACTGGTCAACGAGATGAACGCCACCAGCGCCAGCTTGCCGGCAGGAGAGGATGAGTTCGCCCTGGCGGGGCTGGAGAAGGTGACCATGCCGGGACTCTCGGTGCCGCGAGTAGCGGCGGCGCCGGTGGCCTTCGGCTGTCGGCTGCGCGAGATCGTGCGCTTCGGCGACCAGCCCATGGCGGGCTGTCTGGTGCTGGCGGAGGTGGTGTCGATTCACATCGACGATGCCATCTGGAACGGCCGTCACGTGAGCGTCGAGGCACTCAAGCCCATCGGGAGGATGGCGGGCAGCGACTATGCCCGTACGACCGACCTGTTCGGGCTGGAGCGGCCGACGTGAGATGCCGGTTCCACGGCGACAGGATCTTGCCCATGCCCGCCTCAGTCGTCTGCGTGCAGTCGGCGCCAGCGCTGCGGGGTCATGCCCAGCCGTCGGTGAAAGTGGCGGGTGAAGTGCGACTGGTCGTAGAAGCCGCATTCGTGCGCGATGCTCGAAAGCGGCTCGGCACTGGAGCGCATCATCTCGCAGGCCTTCAGCAGGCGATGTCTCGTCACATAGGCCAGCGGCGACTCGCCAAAGGTGTGCGTGAAGGCGTGTGAGAAATGGCTGAGGCTGAGACGGGCCTCGCAGGCCATGTCGGTGACACGGATCGTCGAGCCCAGATGCTGTTCGACGAAGGCAACCACGCGCTTGACCTGCCAACTGACCAGGCCACCGTGCACGGGCGGCTTCGGCCCGGCTTCCGATGGGGGCTGGGTGAGCAGGTTCATGGCCAGCACCAGGCTGGCACGTGCTGCTTGCTGATTTCTTGGCAGGGCGGCTTCGGCATCATCCAGAAGCCTTATCAACTGATCCCGCAGATCTACCAAGGCGGTAGGTGGATCGGGCCTGCTCGTAAGCGGAATCATCGTTTTGCTCCCGAGCGATTCGGAAGTCCCGGCGGCGACTGATGTGGATGCCGCTCGGCGGCTTGGCCTGGGTTAGAGTCCGATTAACAGTATAGGCCTGTGCCAGCGACCACCCGACATCAATCTCCTCGCGTGAGGAAAGTGAAAGATCTCCTATCGACACGAATGCCGAAGCATTCGAGTCGATAGGGTTGGCTCAGTGATCCTTATAGTGATCTTCATACTCCTCACGGGACAGCAATCCATCGAAGTTGCGGTCCAGGGAGCCGAAGCTGGCTGCCATGGCGGCTCGGGAGGCCTCGGCAACCGTGATATATCCGTTATGGTCAGTATCGATTTCATCGAAACTGCTCACCACGTTAGGGCGCGCGCTGGTGCCGGCTTGTGCGGTCTGGAAGAGGTTGTCCTCCGGAGAGGGACGCTCCGCCAGCGCGGCGCCCGGCACCGCCGCCAAGGCAAGGCAAAGTGCAATAATGGACAGTCTCATGACGACCTCCTGTCATGTTCGAAGCGGATGATCGAACCGACGAGCTGAACTCGTCGCCTAGAGCATGGCGCCATGTGACCGCCCAGGCTTGCCCGGACTGGCTGCGTTTGGCACGTTTCTGCTGTGCCAAGCGATGAACGTTGTCATGCCTGAGTGCCAGGCTTAGCCGCCGCGATCAAAGCCCGCCGCTGAGCTTCTTCTCCACCAGCTCCAGGCGGTCCTGCCCCCAGAAAGGCTCGCCTTCCACGTCATACCATGGAACGCCGAAGCAGCCGGCGGCGATGGCTTGCTCGCAGGCCGCGTCGAGGCGCTGCTGCCCTTGACTCTCCGACTCATCCAATAGCGCCTGGCCATCCAGGCCGCAGGCATCGGCGATCTCACGCAGGGTGGCGAGGTCGGCAATATCGCGCTCCTCGGTCCAGCAGGCTCGCAGTATGGCAAGCGAGAGTTCGGCGATATCGTGCCCCCGAGCCTTGGCGGTCAGTGCCAGACGCGCTGCCGGTCGGTCGTCGGTGGGGAAGTGCTTGGGTTCCACATTGAGCGGTACGCCAAGCACTTGCTTCCAGCGCCTCAGTTCCACCAGACGGTAGGCCTGACGTTCAGGGGCGCGCTTGGCCAGCGGTAGACCACCGGTATTGGGGAATACCTGGCTTAGCGTGATCGGCACGTAGTCGATGGTGGCGCCGTGGCGGGCGGCCATCTCGCCGAGCCGGGCATGACCGAGGTAAGTCCAAGGTGATACCAGGCTCAGGTAGTAGGTGATGTGCTTGGGCATGGGGTGTTGCCTCATGGGTTGCTCAAGGGGTTCACGAAGACTAGACCAGCATGCCCCGGCGAGTGGGCGGACCGAGCGAATGCCGCCGGTGGCTGTCCCCCGGCGGCGCTTGCACGTGGGTGCATTCGCTTACTCCGCTTCCGGCGGCACCAGCTCCTCCGGCACTTCGATGCCGATCTCGCGGTAGTAGCGCAGCGCGCCCGCATGCAGCGGCGTGGCGGTGTTCTCCGCCGAGATTTCCGGCGTCATGCCCTGGGCCGGGGCGAAGGTCTGGCCCAGTCGCTCGATGTTTTCCCAATAGGCGCGGGTGAACTCGTAGGCGGCATCCTCGGAGAGGTCGCTGGTGGCGGCGATGCCGATGTAGGTGCCCAGGGTGGTGGCCGCCGGCATGTCGCGGTAGGTGCCCTCGGGAATCTCGGTGGCGGAGAGGAACGGCAGCGCCTCGGTGGCGGTGGCGACCTGCTCGTCGGTCAGCGAGAGCACTCGCAGCGGACGCGAGGAGTGCACCTCGGTGAAGGCCGGAATCGGCGGAATGCCGTTGTAGCTGAAGCCGACGATGCGCCCGTCGACCACGGCGTCGGCGGCGTCCGACATGCTCATGCGCTGGAAGTCCGGCGCGATGCCCAGGGCATCGAACACCAGCTCGGTGATGTACTCGCCGCCGCCGCCGATGCTGCTGGGGTTGAAGCGCGCCCCGTCCAGATCCTCGAAGGTTTCGATGCCGCTGTCCTGGCGCACCGCCCAGTGCATGGTCGAAGGTGCCACCCACAGCACCATGCGCATCTGGTCGATGGCATCGTTCTCGTAGCGCCCAGTGCCGGTGTAGGCCTCATAGGCACCCGGTGCATCGATCAGACCCAGGTCGATCTCGCCGCGACCGAGGCGAATGGCGTTCTCCCGCGAACCGCCGGTCTCGCGCACCGAAATCTCGAGGGGCGAATCGGCGCTGACCAGCCGCGAGAGCTCCGAGAAACCGAAGTACCAACCGGAAGCCGCCGGGGCCACGCCGATGCTGACGGCCTCCTGGGCCGTTGCCGGCGCAGCCAGGCCGACGGCGAGCGCCGCCGCGGCAAGCGGCTTGAGGGCAGGCTGGAGTGAGCGGAACATTTTCATGGCGTGTACCTCCTTGCTTGTCATTGTGTTGTGTTGTGATTGTGGTTATCGCTTGTCGTGGTGGTCATCGCTTTTCGGGGTAGTTATCGGCCCTGCTCTTCGCGATAGGCGGCGATCACCTCGCGGGCCACGCGCAGACCGTCGATGGCGGCGGGAAAGCCGCAGTAGGGCACGCACTGCAGCAGCACCTCGCGGATCTCCTCCTCGCTGCAGCCGTTGTTGAGCGCCCCGCGCAGGTGCACCTTGAGCTCATGAGGCCGGTTGAGCGCCACCAGCATGCCGATGTTGATCAGGCTGCGGGTGGGGCGGGCGAGCCCCGGGCGGTTCCAGATGTCGTTCCAGCAGTTGCGCGTGACCAGCTCCTGCATCGGCCAGCTGAAGTCATCCACCTGGGAGAGGGCGGCATCCACGTAGTCATTGCCCAGCACTTCGCGGCGAGTGGCGAGCCCTGCCTGATCGAGACTCTCTTGACGTGAGGTATTGGCCTGACGTGAGGGCTTGTCTTGGCGTGAGGTCATGGGGTGTCTCTCCTTGCGTTGCCCGTTCACTCGACCAGGTTCTTCACCGGCCGGCCCGCGTCGAATGCCAGCAGGTTGTCGAAGGCGTCGCCGAAGTAGAGCTCGTAGCTGTCCTTCTCCACGTAGCCCAGGTGGGGCGTGGCGAGGAAGTTGGGCAGCGCGAGCAGCGGATGGCTGGTCACCGGCTCCTCGTCGAACACGTCCACCGCGGCACGGCCCGGGCGGCCTTCGCGCAGCGCGGCTTCCAGTGCACCTGCCTCGATCAGCGGCGCGCGGCTGGTGTTGACGAGCAGCGCCGTGGGCTTCATGCGGGCCAGATCCTCGGCGCTGACGATGCCGCGGGTGTCGTCGTTCAGGCGCAGGTGCAGGCTGAGCACGTCGCTGCGCTCGAACAGCTCGGCCTGGCTCGCTGCCACGTCGAGACCGGCTTCGGCGGCGCGGGCACGGGTGCCCTCGCGGCCCCACACCAGCACGTTCATTTCGAAGGCCTGGCCATAGCGGGCGATCAGCTTGCCGATCTTGCCGTAGCCGAAGATGCCCAGGGTACGGCCCTTGAGCCCGGTGCCCAGGGTGCGCTGCCAGCGGCCGGCCTTGAGGTTCTCGAACTCCTCGGGAATGTGGCGCATGGCGGCCAGCACCAGGCCCCAGGTGAGCTCGGCGGCAGCGTAGGGCGAGCCGGTGCCGGCCATCACCGTGACGCCGTGGCGCTTGCAGGCGGCCATGTCGACGTGGGCCGCGCCGCCGCCGGTCTGACTGATGGCCTTGAGCCGGGGCAGCCGGGCCAGCAGCGACTCGGTGATCGGTGTGCGCTCGCGGATCAGCACCAGGGCGTCGGCGTCCCGGAAGCGTTCCACCAGGGCGTCCTGGTCGGTCACGCTGTCGTCGTAGATGGTGACCTCATGCCCCTCGAGCTTGGCGAATGCATCCAGGTGGCGCACGCAGTCCTGGTAGTCGTCGGGAATCACGATCTTCATGGGGCAGGCTCCTTGCTGGCCAGGGGAGTAGAAGAGGTTCCTAATGTGCTGCGGTTGAGGCGATATTGCCAGGCCCACACGCCGCCGATCAGAGCGATGCCCAGCGCATCGGTAACCAGTTGGCCGCTGATCAGCATCAGTGCCGCCGCCAGCAGCAGGCCGCGCTCCAGCCACGAGCAGGGGCGCAGGAAGTAGCCGATGGTGGAGGCCGCCAGCGCCGTGATGCCGAGCACGCCGCTGCCCACGGCCAGGGCGATCTGCAGCCCGGTGCCGTCGCCCAGCAGCGGCGGGTGGTAGATGAACATGAAGGGGATCAGGAAGCCGCCCAGCGAGATCTTGGTCGCGGTGAGGGCGGTGCGGAACCAGTGCGAGCCGGCGATGGCGCCGCCGATGTAGGCGGCCAGCGCCACCGGCGGGGTGACCCCGGAGAGAATGGCGAAGTAGAGAATGAACAGGTGCGCCGAGAGGCTCGGCAGTCCGGCCTCGACGAAGGCCGCTGCCACCACCGAGGCGGCCAGCATGTAGGCGGCCACGGTGGGCAGGCCCATGCCGAGGATGATCGCCACCACCATGGCCAGCAGCAGGGTGATCAGCACGTCGCCGCCGCTGACGATGAGGATCACCGAGGAGACCTTGAGGCCAAGGCCGGTGAGGCTGATGACCGAGGCGATGATCGCCACGCTGCCGATGATCACCGCGATCATGGCAGCGGTCATGGCGCCGGCCTCCAGGGCGGCGGGCAGCGATTTCATGCGCTCGACGAAGGTGCCCGGGCTGCGCCAGGAGAACAGGTAGAGCGCCATGGCGGTGAAGTAGGCCGCCACGGCGGCGGTGGTCGGGGTGTAGCGCATCACCAGCAGGGTGATCAGCACGATCAGCGGGATCACCAGGGTCTCGATGTTGTAGAGGCCCTGGCGCAGGGTGGGCCGCTCGGACTTGGGGATCGGGTTGAGGCCCAGACGCTTGGCCTCGAAGTGCACGCTCATCCATATGGCGAGATAGAACAGCAATGCCGGGATCAGCGCGGCGCTGATGATGTTGAGATAGCTGGTCGAGATGACGTCGGCCATGACGAAGGCGGCGGCGCCCATGATCGGCGGCAGGATCTGCCCGCCGGTGGAGGCCGAGGCCTCGGTGGCGGCGGCGAAGCGCGGGCTGTAGCCGTTCTTCTTCATCAGCGGGATGGTGAACACCCCGGTGGTGGCGACGTTGGCGGCGGTGCTGCCGCTGATGCTGCCGAACATGGCGCTGCACAGGGTGGCGGCCTTGGCCGGCCCCCCCGACATGCGCCCGGTGGCGGCGTTGGAGAGGCGCATGAAGCTGTCGCCGCCGCCGGTGGTGACCAGCAGGGCGCCGAACATGATGAAGATGACGATCACCGTGGAGGAGGTGCGCATCAAACTACCGTAGACCCCGGTCGGGCTCATGTAGAAGGTGGCCACCAGGTCATCCCAGCGATAGCCGCCGTGCCCCCACACCCCGGGCAGATGGTTGCCGAAGGCGGCGTAGGCGAGGGCGATCAGCACCAGAATGGGAAAGGCCAGGCCGATGGCGCGGCGGCACGCCTCCAGTAGCAGCAGGATGGCCGCCACGCCGAAGAAGAGGTCCAGGGTGGTGGGCATCAGATAGCCCAACTGATAGATGATGCGGTCGAAGTGCATCACGTAGTAGGCGCTGACCGCCACGCCCAGGGCGATCGGCACGATGTCGTACCAAGGCACGCGCTTGGCATCGCGCCCCCGGCAGCTGTAGGCCAGGAAGATCAACGGCAGAGCGAATAGCAGGTGCACGGCGTTCTGCGTGTTCACCGGACCGGTAACGGCCGTGTAGAGGTGAAACAGCGCCATGGAGGCGGCAGCGAGGCGCGTCACCATGAACCAGAAGCCGGCGAGCTGACGCTTGCCCGAGTCCTCCGAGTATTTCTCAACGACTTTGGAATTGGCTGGGGTGTCCATCATTCGGATGACTCCCGCACCGCGGCATCGAGCCAGGGCGGTGCGTCAGGAAAAGGACGACGAGAACCCCCGCGGGCACCAGGCCCGCGGAGGCGCGTGGATCACTGCGCTTCGGGGGGAATGACCTCCTCGGGAATGTCGAGGCCCAGTTCCTGGTAGTAGCGCAGGGCGCCGGCATGCAGCGGGAAGGTGGCGTTGTCGATCACGGTCTGCGGCGTCACGCCTTCGGCCGGCTTGAAGGAGTTGGCCACCTGCTCGTGGTTCTCCCAGTAGGCCTTGGTGATCTCGTAGACGGTGTCGTCACTGAGATCGGCATTGGCCGCCACGCCCATATAGATGCCCAGCGAGGTCGCTTCCTGCATGTCGCGATAGGTGCCTTCGGGAATCACGGTGCCGGCCAGGAAGGGCAGCTCTTCCGTTACCTGTTCGACCTGCTCGTCGGTCAGTGACAGCAGTCGCAGCGTGCGCGACGAGTGGACTTCGGTGAAGGCTGGAATCGGCGGCACGCCGTTGTAGCTGAAGCCCACCAGGCGTCCGTCGATCACGCCTTCGGCGGCGTCGTCGATGCGCATGCGCTGGAAGTCGGGGGCTACCCCGAGGATGTCGAACACCAGCTCGGTGATGTATTCACCGCCGCCGCCGATGCTGCTGGGATTGAAGCGCTGGCCGTTGAGCCCTTCGAAGTCCTCGATGCCGGAGTCCTCGCGTACCGCCCAGTGCATGGTGGAAGGGGCGATCCAGTAGATCAGGCGGGCATCAGGATTGGGGGTGTCTTCGAAGCGGCCGGTGCCGTTGTACATCTCGTAGCCCACCAGGGCCTCGGTGAAGGCCAGGTCGAGCTCGCCGCGGGTCAGGCGGATGGCGTTCTCGCGGGTGCCGCCGGTCTCGCGCACGGTGATTTCGTAATCGCTGTTGGCGCTGATCACGCGAGCACCCTCGGAAATGCCGAAGAACCAGCCGGTACCGGTGGGGACGGCACCGATGTTAAGGGAAGTATTGGCCTGGGCGCTGGTGGCGCCGAGGCTTCCGATGGCCAGGAGTGAGGCAGGGATCAGCAGGCGTGCCTTGCGGGTAAACGAAGTCATTGTTATGTCCTCTCGGTGTTTGGCTTGTTGTTCTTGTTAGGAGTGCTCTTCTGTAGTCGTGTTGTTCTGCGGTCGTGACGCAGACGTCATGTCGCGGGCCAGAATATGTCCTGGCGACATTGAATTCATAATGCTTGGGCGACGGTGTGTATATTGACGAATCATTAACCTGCCTTCGTAGCAGGCGAAACCAAACGTTTGATCTGCATCGTGACGACCTGCTTGAGCAATCCCCCGGCTCGGTGATCAGCCCTTGTAATTTCGAGTTATCCGCTTGTTTTTTCAGACTCAAGTAGGAGCCAGGAAGAGGGAGGCTGGTGCCATTCATGGCAGGCAAGCTGGACTGGCCGTGGGTCTGATCAGACTGGTTTAAGTTTTGCTCAACTTTTGTCGAAGAAAGAGGCGCCGTGTGCCTGGCGAGGCTGCAGCAGGTGGTCGACGAGATGTCGGGCCACCACCGGCAGCGTCTCGTAGTGGCGCATCCCGATCACGATTTCTCGGCGCGCCCAGTCATCGGCCAGCGGAATCAGGCGCAGGCGCAGGTCGCGCAGGTCCTGATAGAGCGTGCGCTGGGGCAGCACGCCGATGCCCATGCCGTGGTGGATCATGCGGCAGATGGCATCGAAGCTGCGTACCTGGATACGCATGCGCAGGGTGCGACCGGCCTGGTTGGCCTGTTCGTGCAGCAGCGACTGCAGCGAGGTGTCCTGCTGCAGCCCGACGAAGTCGTACTCGGTGGCCTCGTGCAGGAACAGTCGCTCACGCTGAGAGAGCGGATGATCCTGGGGCGTCACCAGCACCAGTTGGTCGTGCCGGTAGGGACAAACCTCGAGGCCGTCGGCTGCCACGTGTCCGGCAAAGATACCCACATCGGCGATGCCGTCCTGCACGGCGCTGATCGCTTCGGCGCTGTTGCGCTCCTGCAGGTCGAGCTTGATCTGCGGGTATTCCCGCGAGAAGGCGCTCAGGTCCTGGGGTAGGAAGGCGATTATCGCCGAGGTATTGGAATGGATGCGCACATGGCCCCGCACCCCTTCACCGTATTCGCTGAGCTCCGCCTCGAGGCGGGCGACGTCTTCGAGGATGCGGCGCGCGTGGTGCAGGAAGGCCTGGCCGGCGGGGGTGAGCTCGACGCCGCGGGAACGGCGATAGAGCAGCTCGCTGCCGACCATGGCTTCGAGATCGCTGACCCGCTTGCTCACGGCGGCGAGCGCCATGTGCTCGCGCTGCGCGGCTGCCGTCAACTGCCCCTCATCGGCGATGGCGACGAACAGACGAAGGGTGACGAAATCGAAGCGGCGCATGAGTCAGGCTCCCGGTGCAGTATCGATCATCCTACCCCCGGTTTCGTGTTAAGCGAAACCAGAGTTACCCATTCTCTAATTGTAGGAGCGGTTGCACTGGCACATCCTCACTGGAATTCACAGGGTTCTGCCAGGAGGCACTTCATGCCCAGCCCCGCGTCTCGCCAGCTCCCACTGGCCGGTCTCAAGGTTCTCGAACTCGGTCAGCTGATCGCCGGCCCCTTCGCCACCAAACTGCTGGGCGAGTTCGGCGCCGACGTGATCAAGATCGAGCCGCCGGGCACGGGTGACCCCCTTCGCAAGTGGCGAATCATCGAGGACGGTACCTCGCTGTGGTGGCATGTTCAGAGCCGCACCAAGCGCTCCATGACGCTGGACCTGCGCAGCCAGGAGGGCCAGGACATGGTGCGCCGGTTGGCCACCGAAGCCGACGTGGTGGTGGAAAATTTCCGCCCCGGCACGCTCGAGGGCTGGGGGCTCGGCTACGAGGCGCTGGCCGAGCACAACCCCGGGCTGATCATGGTGCGCGTCTCCGGCTTCGGCCAGAGCGGCCCCTACCGCGACAAGCCCGGCTTCGGGGTGATCGGCGAGGCCATGGGCGGGCTGCGCTATCTCACCGGCCAGCCCGGTGAGCCCTCGGTTCGGGTCGGCGTGAGCATCGGCGATTCGCTGTCGGCGCTCTATGCGGTGATCGGCACCCTGCTGGCGCTGCAGGAGCGCGCCCGCAGCGGCCTCGGCCAGGAGATCGACGTAGCGCTGTACGAGTCCGTGTTCGCCATGATGGAGAGCCTGCTGCCCGAATACGACGCTATCGGCGAGATACGCGAGCCCAGCGGCAGCGCCTTGCCGGGCATCACGCCCTCCAACGCCTACCGTACCCGCCACGGCGACTTCGTCTTGATTGCCGGCAACGGCGACAGCATCTTCAAGCGCCTGATGGGCGTGATCGGCCGCCGCGACCTGGCCGAGGACCCCGGGCTGGCCCACAACGACGGTCGGGCGCGGCGCGCCGAGGAGATCGATGCCGCCATCGAGGCCTGGACCTGCCAGCGCGACCGCGACGCCATCCTGGCCGCCCTGGACGACGCCCGGGTGCCTTGTGGCTATCCCTATACCGCCGCCGATATCGCCAGCGACCCGCACTATCTGGCGCGGGAGATGCTTCAGACCATCACCCGGCCCAACGGCAAGCCGCTCAAGGTGCCCGGCGTGCTGCCGCGGCTCAGCGCCACCCCCGGGCGTCTGGGCAATGGCGGCCCGGCGCTGGGGCAGCACACCGAGGAGGTGCTCGACGAGCTGGGCATCGACAGCGAGACCCGCGCCAAACTGCGCGCTGCGGGCATCATCTGACCCCCGACCGAAACCGGACCCATCATGACCCAACTGCAGATCAATGAGGTGGCGCCAAGAGACGGCTTCCAGATCGAGGCCACCTTCGTGCCCACCGCGGACAAGATTCGTCTGATCGACGCGCTCTCCGCCACCGGGCTGGCGCGCATCGAGGCCACCTCCTTCGTCTCGCCCAAGGCGATCCCCAACCTGCGCGATGCGGCCGAGGTCGTGAGCGGCATCCAGCGCCGTGACGACGTGGGCATCACCGTACTGGTGCCCAACGTCAAAGGGCTGGAGCGGGCGCTGGAGTGCCGGGTGGATGAGGTCAACCTGGTGATGTCGGCGAGCGATTCCCATGGCCAGGCCAACCTGCGCATGACGCCGGAGCAGTCCCTCGAGCAGTTCGCCGCCATCGTCAAGGGGCTGCGTGGCGATTCCCGCGGCAGCAATGTCTTCGTCAACGCCTCGCTCTCGACCAGCTTCGGCTGCCCGTTCGAGGGCGAGGTGGCCGAGGCGCGTGTGCTCGAACTGGTGGAGCGCCAGCTGGCGCTGGGCGTGCAGGGGGTGACGCTGTGCGACACCACCGGCATGGCCAACCCGGCCCAGGTGGCGCGACTCTGCGAGGCGGCGCAGGCGCGCTTCCCCGACGTTCCCTTCACCCTGCACTTCCACAATACCCGCGGCATGGGGCTGGCCAATGCCCTGGCCGCCTGGCAGGCGGGCATCGTGCGCTTCGATGCCTCGCTGGGCGGGCTGGGGGGCTGCCCCTACGCCCCCGGTGCCACCGGCAATGTTTGTACCGAAGATCTGGTGCACATGTTCGAGCAGATGGGCGTCTCGACCGGCGTCGATCTGGACGCGCTGCTGGCGGCCTCCGCCATGCTGCCGGGGCTGGTGGGTCACGATACCCCCGGGCAGGTGGTGAAGGCCGGCAAGTCGGATCGGCGCTATTCGATGCCGGCCCGCTGACACCGGCGCAATGCCGGCCCGCTGATACCGGCGCCATGCCGGTCCGCCGAGGCTGACGCCCCAGACTCACCGTGACAGGAGACCAACAACAATGACGGCACCATCCACGCCCCTCAACCTGGCCCAGCAGCTGATCCGCGACCATCTCGTCGACGGCGAGATGACGCCGGGCAGCGAGATCGCTCTGCGCATCGATCAGGCTCTGCTGCAAGACGTGCTCGGCACCCTGGTGATGCTCGAGCTCGAAGCCATGGGGCTCGACCGGGTGAAGACCCAGCCCAGCGTGCAGTACATCGACCATGGCCTGGTCCAGGCCGACAACCTCAACGCCGAAACCTACCTATTTCTCAAGAGTGCCTGCGAGCGCTTCGGCGTGTGGTACTCCGGGCCGGGCAACGGCATCAGCCATCCGGTGCACATGGAGCACTTCGGCATTCCCGGCCAGTCCATCGTCGGCTGCGACAGCCACACCACCGCGGCCGGCTCGCTGGGCATGCTGGCCATCGGCGCCGGTGGCATCGAAGTCGCCATGGCCATGGCCGGGGAGCCGCTCTACCTGACCATGCCCGAGATCTGGGGCATTCGCTTGGAGGGCAGCCTGCCCGACTGGGTCTCGGCCAAGGATGCGGTTCTCGAACTGCTGCGGCGTCACGGCGTAGCTGGCGGCAAGAACACCATCATCGAATACTACGGTCCGGGCCTGGCGAACCTCTCCGCCATGGATCGCCACGTACTGGCCAACATGGGCACCGAGATGGGAGCCACCGCCACGGTTTTTCCCTGCGACGAGGAGACCCGGCGCTTCCTCGCGTCCCGCGGCCGCGAGGCGGACTGGAAGCCGCTGGCGGCCGAGTCCGGTTGCAGCTACGACCGTGAAGAGGTGCTCGACCTGTCGTCTCTCGAGCCGTTGATCGCGCTACCCTCCAGCCCCGACAAGGTGGTGCCGGTGCGCGAGGTGGTCGGTGAGCCGCTGCACCAGGCCTATATCGGCTCCTCGGGCAATCCCGGCTATCGCGACTTTGCGGTGGTGGCCGAGATGGTCCGCGGGCGCACCGTGGCCGATGGCGTCTCGCTGGATATCAATCCATCCTCGCGCCAGGTGCTGGCAACGCTGATCCGCGACGACTATCTCGCCGATCTGGTAGCCAGCGGGGCGCGATTGCACCAGACCGGCTGCAACGGCTGTATCGGCATGGGCCAGGCCCCGGCGGTGGGGCGCAACAGCCTGCGCACCGTGCCGCGCAACTTTCCGGGGCGCTCCGGCACCCGTGAGGACAGCGTGTTTTTGTGCAGCCCGGAGACCGCCACCGCCTCGGCGCTGGCCGGCACCATCGCCGACCCGCGCAGCCTCGACATGCCCTATCCGCGCATCGCCGAGCCCGCGCAGATGGTGGTCAACCGCGATGTGTTCGTGGCGCCGCTGCCGTTGGCCGAGGCGCGCCTCAAGCCGCTGCAGAAGACCGACAACACCCCGGCCCTGCCGGAGCTCGCCGCGCTGCCCGACACCCTCGAGGTGCCGGTGCTGCTGGTAACCGGCGACAACATTTCCACCGACGACATCATGCCGGCCGGGCAGCGGGTCATGCCCTACTGGAGCAGCGTCTACGCCTCGGCGCCGTTCACCTTCGAGGCGGTGGATGCCGACTACGCGCGCCGCGCCGAGAACACGCGCACGCTGGGCGGCCACGCCATCGTTGGGGGGCACAACTACGGCCAGGGCTCGAGCCGCGAGAACGCTGCCCTGGTACCCCGGTACCTCGGCCTGCAGGCGGTACTGGCCAAGAGCTTCGCGCGTATTCACTGGCAGAACCTGATCTGCTTCGGCGCGCTGCCGCTGAGCTTCATCGATGCACAGGATTACGACCGCCTCGAGCAGGGCGACAGCCTGGTGATTCACGATCTGCATGCCCAGCTTGCCGCCGGGGCCGAACTCACCGCCGAGGTGGTGGGCAAGGGCGCGTTTCGTCTGCACCATGGCCTGACTCCGCGTCAGCGTGAGCTGCTGGCCTGTGGCGGGGTCATCAACCATATTCGTCGTGCTAAAGGGGCCTCGGCGGGAGCGGCAGATGCATCGTGATCGTAAGGTTGGTATACCGAAGGGTCGCGTTGGCCGGGGCCATTGATGCTTGTGGCCGGCCGCATTGCGCTGTCGCCAATACATCGATCATGGCGTAACGCAAGGGAATAGGATGATGTAGAATAATCGATTATTCCCTGTTGACAGATTTTTACCGCTTGGCTAGGCTGGACCTTGCATGAGAGTGGTATACCAGATGTCCTCTGGAAGCCAGCCGGATCGAGATGAGGTCGACCCCATGAGCGCCTTGAGCAGCGACTTCTCGAGCATAGGTTCCACACATGCCGATACCTCGGGTATCGGTTCGCTGGGCCAGCTCAAGCAGGAACTGATCAAGGACTACAACGAGGTCAACCATCGCATCTTCGGCATCGGCGTGGTGCGTCAGAAGGTGGACATCGCGGGCGACAGGATTCTCGTCATCGCCTTGCACAAACGGGTACCGGCGCTTGGTTACCTCAATGTGCTCAACAGCAACGTGAGCGAGCTGGCCGACCACTATCTCATCAAGGGATTCAAGCACGAGTTCAAGCAGCTTCTGGTGGCGAAGTATGGCTTCGAGGTCCTGTCCATCTTCAAGGACTACGACGCCGAAGCCGAGCTTTCCGCCACGGTGGTGGTACTGAAGAAGGATGTGCGCGACTACCTCTGACGCTCAGCGTCGGGCATGGTCCGCAACTCCGCAGGCAAGACTGACTGGTGATGTGAACTCGCCCTGAGAAGGCGAGTGCTCGAGACCGTCAGCGCAGTTTGAGGCATTACGCCTCTCGCTGTGCTGGCGGTCTTTTTTTATGGCTGATGCGAGGAGAACAACGATGGCCAAGGTAGCGGATATCGTCAATGCGATGAGCGTGATCACGGGCGGCAGGACGGTGTCGTCCATGGAGGAGGTGAAGAGCGGCAAGCACCCCTTCGTGATCATGAAATCGTCGGGAATCTACGGCAAGGAGGTGCTGGAGATCCCGGGGCTGATCTACGGCGACCCCAACAAGGAAGTGAAGAAGGTCGCCGTGTGCATGACCATGACGGAGCTGGTGATCGAGCTGGCCGGGGCCACCGGGGTGGATGCCGTGGTGGCGCATCACCCCATTGCCGATGCCGCCAGCTGCGGCGGGGTGACGCTGAAGAACTATCTCGATCTCTACGACGTGGCGGGGCTGGAGTGTCACGAGGCGTTTCACGGCCTGCACCCGGGCATCCCCTTCCTGCACGGGCACAAGGTGGAGAAGGGCAGCATCTCCTACGGTGGCGTTCACGGCAACATCATGTTCGTGGGGCGTGCGCTGCCGGGCGTAGCCACCCTGGGCGACATCCTCGACCGCCTGGACGGCTACATGGCGCTGGATCAGGATCGCGCGCTGCTGGCGGAGGAGCGGCTGGTGCGCGGTATCGACGAGATCCGCGAAACCAGCGTGGAGACCCGCGGCTTCATCCATCTGGGCGAGCGTGACAGTCCGGTCGAGCACATCCTGCACATCTTTCCGCACACCGGCTTCTCGCCGGAGAACCTGCGTCAGGCGGTGGCCGAGAACCCCGGCGTGGATACCGTGCTGGCCTCGATCAGCCGCGTCTATGCCGGCCACGCGCTGATCGAGACGGCCCGGGAGCTGGGCCTCAACTTCCTGGTCGGCAACTGCCACGTGATGGAGATCCTCGAGAACGGCCTGCCCCTGGCCTACGCCCTCGACGAGCTGCTCGAAGGCGTGGAAGTGGTGCTGTTCCGCGACCGGGTCACTTCGACGCCGGTGCGCCGGGTGGGCAACGAGGCGATGCAGGCCTACGCCCGGGAGATGTCGGCGAGTCACCTGCTGGGCAAGCATGCATTGAGCGAGACATGACGGCGCCACTTGCCGTTATGCTCTCCCCAAGCGCCCATTCAATAACAGTCATTCAATAACAATAGAGGCACTGTCATGAAAACCACCGTGACTACCCCTGAAGACTCCAGCCCGGACAAGAAGGAACTCGGGCTACCGGCCAACAAGCGGGCGTGGAAACGCATCGAAGTGGTCGGCATCGTGCTGCTGTGCATCTGCCTGTTGATGCTGCTGCTCTCGCCCACCAGCCTCTCGGGGCTGTTCAACGCCATTCTCAACTCCGTGCGACCGGTGGTGGTAGACGTCTTCCTCACCGGCGTGGTCGGCACGGCCATCATCGTCAGTGTGATCATCGGCCGACTGCTGGAGCGACTGGGCTTCACCGATGCTCTGGTGCGCATCTTCGTGCCCGCCATGAAGCTGCTGGGCGTCAACCCGGCGGTGATCATCCCGAGCGTCTACAACATCTTCGGCGACATCAACGCGGCGGGTAAGATCTCCGGCCCGATCCTCAAGAGGGCGGGGGCCACCAAGGACGAGCAGAAGCTGGCCGTGGCCACCATGGTGCAGTCGCAGCAGTCGTTCTCCACCTTCATGCTGGGGCTGATGGCGCTGACCTTTGCCGGGGTCAACGTCTTTGCCGTGGTGCTGCTGGCGGTGTTCCTGCCGCTGGTGATCGTGCCGCTGATCCTGTCGAAAACGCTCTATCGTGACGTCAAGCGGGTCGAGATCGGTCATCTGCCGACCTTCACGCCCGAGCGCGACTTCATGCCCACGCTGTTCAGCGCCGCGCGGGAAGGCGTGGAGCTGCTGCTGCTGATCCTGATTCCCGCCGTGGCGCTGGTCTTCGCGGTGATCGGTGTGCTCGACTACATCGGCGTCTGGGCGCCGATCGAGACGGGCCTGGGCAAGGTCATGCTGCTGTTCAACATCCATCCGGAAACCGGCGTGCTGTCGGTGCTGGTGAGCCCGACGCTGGCCATGGGCCAGTTGCAGAGCATCGCTGCCGATCTCGATCCCTCGCTGGTGGTAGGGTCGTTCGTGCTGGCTTCCTCTGGCCTGCCGCTCTCCGCCGTGTTCGGCCAGGTGCCGGTGGTATGGGCGGAGAGTTCCGACCTTTCCGAGCGTGAGGCCATGGGCGCTGCGGTGCTGGGCATCGTCATGCGCCTGGGTACCGCCTTCCTGATCGCTTTCTTCGTCACGCCGCTGGTGGTGTGATTCGCTCATACGGGTGCCACTGCCAGCATGGTGGTGGCACCGTTGTCTGCACATGTCAGCCTGATCGCGCAATGCGAATTTTTCCGAATCCTTCTTCGGTTTTTTGCGACTTTTAGGAAAAACATCTTTAGAGCGTTAAGGTTATTTGCGGGTTTTTCCGCGGAATCGACAATACAATCCTTGAAACGGACAAGTCCGATCGTCGCTTGTTGCATAGGGTTAAAGGGAGGACTGTCGCTCTGACTCATGAGCGGTGGTATTTCCATAAGCAACAATAACGATGGAGCTTCGACATGTCCTTCAAGATGACAAAAATGGCGGTCGCCGTCAGTGCGGCCATTCTCACGTTTTCAGCAGGAAATTCCCTGGCCGCGGAGCCCAGTCTGGGCGACGATCCCATCCGTATCGTGATGCCCTATGGCGCCGGCGGCAGCACCGACATCACGGCTCGCATCATTGCGGCCAACGCCGCCGAGCACTGCGGCAGTCGGATCGATGTGGTCAGCATGCCCGGGGCGGGAGGCATGGAAGGGCTGCAGTTCGTGGCCGATGCCAACCCCAACGGCCATACCATTCTCATGGCGGACTACTCCGCCACCATCACCCAGACACTCACCGAGGACACCCCCTGGGAGGTCGAGGACTGGGTGCCCATCGTGCACCTCACCGATTGGAAACCCACCGTCTACGCCAAGGCCGACCACGATATCCAGTCCATCGAGGATTGGATCGAGCTGGCCGAGGCCGAGCCCAATACCCTGGTATTCGGCCACGCGGATCCGCTCAGCCTGGTGCACCTGCCGCTGGTGCTGCTCGAGCAGGAAACCGGCATCCAGAACATACATCTACCGACCACCGGCGGCGGCGAGACCCGCACCATGATCCTGGGTGGCCATATCGACCTGGGGATGACGCTGCCGCCTTCCATCGTCTCCAACGTCAACGACGGTGAGGTCACCGCCATCGGGGTCTTTGCCGACGAGCGCTCGGACGTGCTGCCGGACGTGCCTACCTTCAAGGAGGCCGGTTACGACGTGTCGTTCGAGGCGCCGCTGCTGGTCTACACCTTCTCGTCGGTACCGGAGTCGATTCAGCAACAGCTCTCCGAGTGCATCATGACTGGGCTCGAAAGCGATACCGCTCAGGCCATGGGACGTCAGGCCTCGGCAGGGCTGGAGAATGTCCAGGGACTCGAGAGCGCCCAGGCCGTCTATCGCGACACCACCGAACGCGTCAGGGAAGTGCTCGCCGCCATCGGCGAAGGCTGAACCTCTCAGGTTGACGCTCCATGAGCGGGGCCGGCTCACCGGCCCCGTCGTGGCGTCGTGAACGTTCCAGCCTCGTGGGAGAGTGCGGATGTTGGATATCGTCATCGAAGCCAGTGCGCTGGCCTTCCATCCCTATGTCATGATGTACGTTTTCCTCGGGGTTCTGCTTGGCATTACCCTGGGGGCAATACCCGGCTTGTCGGGGGACATGGCCATTGCCCTGCTGTTGCCCTTCGTGTTCTTTCTCGAACCCGCGCTGGCCATGGGCCTGCTGGTAGGCATCTACAAGGGCGGACTGTTCGGCGGTTCCATCTCTGCCATCTCCTTTGGCGTGCCGGGCACGCCCGGGGCCGCGGCGACCAGCATCGACGGCTACCAGGCCAAGCTCCAGGGCAAACCGAGCAAGGCCTTGCACACCGCCCTCTACTCCTCGGTCATCGGCGATACCACCAGCGATCTGGTGCTGATCTTCATCGCCGTACCGCTGGCGGCGGTGGCGTTGACCTTCGGGCCTATCGAGTTTTTTGCCCTCTATGCCTTCTCGCTGATTCTGATCGCTGCCTTGAGCCAGGGCATGGTGGCCAAGGGCCTGGCGGTGGCCGCCATTGGCGTGCTGCTGGCGATGATCGGGCGTGATCCCATTACCGGGGCCTCTCGTCTCACCTTCGGCATGCCCGGTCTCTCCGGAGGGCTGAGTCTGATTCCGGTGCTGATCGGGATATTCGCGATTTCGGAGGTGGTGTTCCAGGGCGCCAAGCTGTGGCGGCGCAAGGTCGACAAGCTGATGGACGACGTGGCCGAGCAGGCCAGCCTGCTGCAGGGCTACGACATCAGCAAGGACAAGCTGACCTGGGCCGAGTTCAAGTCGACCCTCAAGGCCACCTACATCGGGGCCGCGGTGGGTACCTTCATCGGCGCGCTGCCGGGGGCAGGGCAGTCGCTGGCGGCTTTCATGAGCTACGGCCTGGCCCAGCGTTTTTCACGCCGCTCCGAGGAGTTCGGCAAGGGCTCGCTGGAGGGCATCGCCAGCGCCGAGTCCGGCAACAGCGCGACCTGCGGCTCCACCTTCATCCCGCTGTTCGCCTTCGGCATTCCCGGCAGTGCCACCGCGGCACTGTTCGGTGCGGCGTTCATCCTGATGGGCATGACGCCGGGGCCGAGCCTGCTCACCGACCACACGGCAATCATCTATGCGCTGTTCTTCACGCTGATCTTCGCCAACCTGGTGAACCTGCTGCTGGGCAAGATCCTGCTGCCCTATTACTCCCGGATCGCCATGATCCAGCCCGGCTTCATGATCCCGGCGGTCTTCATTCTGGCGATCGTCGGTACCTATGCCGCGAACAATTCGGTGATGGACGTGTGGGTGCTGCTGTTCGCCGGCTTGCTCGGTGTGACGCTGCGGCTGATGGGCTTCCCGCTGGCGCCGCTGGTGCTTGGCTTCATCATCGGGCCCGGGGCCGAACGGGCGCTGCGTCAATCGATGATCATGGGCGGAGGCGACTGGTGGGTGCTGGTCAAGAGCCCCATCGCCATCGGCTTCTACATCGCCGCCTTTGCGCTGATCATGCTATTCACCTTCGCCCTGAGGGCCAGGAAATGAACGAGGGCCGGGAAATGAACCGCACGATGGTGAAAGAGCTGCTTTCGGCAGCCCTGATGCTGACGTTGGGCATCGCTGGCTTGTTACATATCCAGTACGGTGCCTGGCGACCCGCACCGCTGGTGCCTTCCTACATCATGCCGCAGACGGCGTACTACTTCCTGCTCGCCGCCGGCGTCTGGGTGCTGGCCGCCCTGGGCTTGTTCGCCCTGAAGGGCCGGCTCAGCGCGCTGGAGCGGTCCGGCGCCGAGAGTCAGGATCTGGTCGGTGTCGGGGTCGCCGTGGCCTTGATGCTCGGTGGCGCCGTGGTCTACTTCTGGCTGGTGCTCAACGTGGGGCTGGTGGTTGCCACCGTGGCGTTCAATGGCGTGCTGGTGGCCATGCTGGCGCCCAACGCCACCTACAAGAGCCTGCTGATCGTCCCGCTGCTGGTGGGGGCGGCGGTATGGCTGCTGTTCGTCAGGATGATCGGCGTTACCCTACCGACGCCTCTGCTGTTCTGATTGGCTGCTTGCAGCTTACCAGGCAACCGAACCGTGGCCGGCCGGTATCCACCGGCCGGCCACGCCTGGTGCGGCTATCAGCGGTAGGTGTCCTGATACTGCTTGCGCAGCTCGTTCTTCTGCACCTTGCCCATGGTGTTGCGCGGCAGGGTATCGACGAAGAACACCCGCTTGGGCTGTTTGTATTTCGCCAGTCGTCCTTCGAGATGGTCGAGCACCTGGCGTTCCCCCAGCGTGACGCCCGGCTGCGGCACCACCACGGCGGTGACCCCCTCGCCGAAGTCCGGGTGGGGCAGGCCGATCACCGCCGATTCCACCACGCCTTCCAGCTCGTCGATCACCTGCTCGACCTCCTTGGGATAGACGTTGTAGCCGCCCGAGATCACCAGGTCCTTGTCGCGGCCGACGATGTGCACATAGCCCTGTTCGTCGGCCATGGCCAGGTCGCCGGTGATGAAGAATCCGTCCTCCAGCAGCTCCTCGCGGGTCTTCTCGGGCATGCGCCAGTAGCCGATGAAGACGTTGGGGCCGCGAATCTCGAGCATACCGATCTCGCCCTGGGGCACCGGCGCATGGGTCTCGCGGTCGGTGATGCGGTACTCCACCCCCGGCAGCGGCATGCCCACGGTGCCGGCGCGGCGCTCTCCGTCGTAGGGGTTGGAGATGTTCATGTTGGTCTCGGTCATGCCGTAACGTTCGAGGATGGCGTGTCCCGTCTTGGCCTCGAAAGCCTGGTGGGTTTCGGCGGTGAGCGGTGCCGAGCCGGAGACGAACAGGCGCATGTTGGCGGTCGCTTCGGGGGTGAGGCGCTCATCGGCTACCAGCCGGGTGTAGAAGGTGGGCACGCCCATCATGACGCTGCCGTGGGGCAGCTCCTCGAAGATCACGTCAGCATCGAACTTGGGCAGGAACAGCATGCTCGAGCCCGCCATCAGGGTCACGTTGCAGCCGACGAACAGGCCATGGGTGTGGAAGATGGGCAGGGCATGGATCAGCCGGTCCGCGGCGGTGAAGCGCCAGGCTTCCACCAGGGTGGCGGCGTTGGAGCCGAGGTTGCGGTGGGTCAGCATGGCGCCCTTGGAGCGGCCGGTGGTGCCCGAGGTGTAGAGGATGGCGGCGAGGTCGTCGTGCTCGCGCGGCTCGATGCCGGTGTACGCTTCGGCCCGCTCGGCCAGCGTCAGCAGGCTGCCGTCGGCATCGGTACCGAGGGTCTCCACCGCGGGGCAGCCGGTCTCGCTGACCACCGTGCGCGCCTCGGTGAGGGCGGCGGGGCGGCAGACGAACAGCGCCGGTTCGGCGTCGTCGAGGAAGTAGCGGATCTCATCGGCGGTATAGCCGGTGTTGAGCGGCAGATAAACGCCGCCCATGCGCAGGCAGGCGAGGTAGAGCAGGATCGCCTCTGGGCTCTTGTCGACCTGCACCGCAACGCGGTCGCCGGGGGCCACGCCCAGCGCTTTCAACGCACCGGCCAGGCGGGCGCTGGCGTCCAGAGCATCGCGGTAGGAGTAGCGCCGACCTTCACGGGTGGTGATGAAGTCGGCGTCGCTACGGTCGTGCATGCGGGCGGCGAAAGTTTCGAAGAGGTTGTGACTCATTTGGCAGGCTCTCCTTTGGCCATCTTTATGGCACGGCGATTGAGATCGCGAACTGCATTGGAACATACACCGTGGCGTTGGCGGTGTAGTTTTCGTGGTTGCGCTCGATGTCGTCGAGTACGTAGAGGTAGTTGACCATGAGCCCGGCGGCCTGCTTCAAGCCCTTGGGCGAGATGTCGCCGAGCCAGTTGATGCGCTACCGGCTAGTCGCTTGTCACGAGTCGCTTGTGACCAGCCCCTTGTAAGGGGGTGCAAAGGCGCTCGATTTTCGCCACCCTCACGCCTACAGTGAGCGGCAGGAAGACTGCTGGAGTTGCCATGTTTCCCCCGTTCACTCTGCGTTATGCCCGCCTGCCGGAACGCTTCTACGCCCACTTCGAGCCGGTGCCCGTGCGTGAGCCGCACCTGGTGGCCTTCAATCGGCCGCTGGCTGAGGCGCTGGGCTTCGACCTTGCCGCCTTCGATGCCGAAGAGGCGGCGGTGTGGTTCTCCGGCAATGTGGTGCCCCACGGCGCCGAGCCGCTGGCCCAGGCCTATGCCGGGCATCAGTTCGGCGGCTTCGTGCCGCAGTTGGGCGATGGCCGTGCGGTGCTGCTGGGCGAGGTGACCGACCGCGACGGCCGACTGCGCGACATCCAGCTCAAGGGGGCGGGGCGCACGCCGTTCTCCCGCGGCGGTGACGGCCGCTCACCCCTGGGGCCGGTGCTGCGCGAGTATCTGGTCAGCGAGGCGATGCACGCCATGGGCATCCCTTCTACCCGGGCGCTGGCCGCGGTGACCACCGGCGAGCGGGTCATGCGCGGTATTCCCGAGCCCGGGGCCATTCTCACCCGGGTCGCCGCCAGCCATATCCGCGTCGGCACCTTCCAATACTTTGCCGCCCGCGGCGATATCGACGGTGTACGTGAGCTGGCCGGGCACGTCATCGAGCGTCACTATCCGGCGCTTGAGTCACGCCAGGACGGCGAGCGCTATCTGGGCCTGCTGGAAGCGGTACAGGCGCGCCAGGCGGCGCTGATCGCCAAGTGGATGGGCGTGGGCTTCATCCATGGCGTGATGAACACCGACAACACCTCGATTTCCGGCGAGACCATCGACTTCGGCCCCTGCGCCTTCATGGAGCAGTACGATCCGAAGATGGTGTTCAGCTCCATCGACGAAGGCGGGCGCTACGCCTACTCCAACCAGCCGTGGATTGCCCAGTGGAATCTGGCGCGGCTGGCCGAGACCCTGCTGCCGCTGATTGATGACGACAGCGACCGCGCGGTGGAGCGGGCCACCGAGCTGTTGCAGCGCTTCCCGGAGCAGTACGAGCAGGAGTGGCTTGCGGTCATGCGCGCCAAGCTCGGCCTGGCCAGCGAGAAGCCCGGCGACAAGGCGCTGGTCGAGACACTGTTGGCGGCCATGCACCGTGGCCGCGCCGACTTCACCCTGACCTTCCGCCGGCTGGCGGATGTTGCCGAGAGCGCCGCGGCGGAAGCGTCGCTGGTCGAGCTGTTCGAACGCCCCGAGGAGATTGCCGGCTGGCTGGAGGAGTGGCGCGAGCGCCTTGCTCAGGAAGAGCCGGGCGAGAGCGAACGGGTGCAGCGCATGCGGTTGGCCAACCCGGCCTTCATCCCGCGCAACCACCGCGTGCAGCAGGCATTGACCGCGGCCATGGACGAAAACGACTACGGCCCCTTCGAGACCCTGCTCGATATCATCACCCACCCGTTCGACGACCAGCCCGGGCGCGAGGAGTACATGCGGCCGGCCGAGCCCACCGAGCGGGTGTTCCGCACCTTCTGCGGGACCTGAGGCGGTGCCTTACTCGCACTCTCGGCGACCTGTAATGACGGCCTGCAGCGTATGCGCCAGGGCCCCTGCCGCCGAGCCCTCGGCTTCGCCCTGGCGCATGACCCGATACCAGTTCAGGGAGCCCCTGTTTGGTCAGTGGCTGTGGTTGTAACTTCGTAAACTGACGGAAAGACGAAGAGGGAGGGCGACCATGGCCAAGCGGAAGGAAGGGCGCGCACGCAGCGCCAGCGTGGACCTCTCGCAGGAGGGGGTGCACTGGGACCAGCCGATGAGCTATGGCGACTACCTGCAGCTGGCGCCGCTGCTGTCGGCCCAGCGACCGGGTACCGCGGAGCATGACGAGATGCTGTTCATCGTCATCCATCAGGTCTCGGAGCTGTGGCTCAAGCAGTGCCTGCACGAGGCCCACGCCGCCGCGGCGCACATCGCAGCGGACAAATTGCGCCCGGCGTTCAAGATGCTCACCCGGGTGGCGCGAATCCAGGCGCAGATGATCAATGCCTGGGAGGTGCTGGTGACCATGACTCCCGCCGACTACGCGCGCTTTCGTGACAGCCTCGGCCAGAGTTCGGGCTTCCAGTCGTTCCAGTATCGCGAGCTGGAGTTCCTGCTCGGCAACAAGAATGCGGCGATGATCGAGGTTCACCGTCGCCATCCCGAGCGCTACCGGCGCCTCAGCGAGGTGCTCCACGCCCCGAGCCTGTACGACATCAGCCTGCAGCTGCTGGCGCGGCGCGGCTTCGCACTGCCCGATTCGGTCGTCGCGCGGGACTGGTCCGAGCCCTATCGGCCCTGCGACGAGGTGGAGCAGGCCTGGGCGGACATCTACCGCGATACCGGCCGCTACTGGGAGCTCTACGAGCTGGCCGAAAAGCTCGTCGATACCGAGTACCACTTCCACCAGTGGCGCTTCAGCCACCTCAAGACGGTGGAGCGCATCATCGGACAGAAGCCCGGCACCGGTGGCACCGGCGGGGCTTCGTATCTCGCCAAGGCGCTGGATCTGCAGTTCTTCCCCGAGCTGTGGTCGGTGCGTACCACGCTGGAGGAGGGCGCCTCATGAGCCGGCTCCATGACATTTCCCAGCCGCTGCGCGCCGACATGCCGGTGTGGCCCGGCGATACCCCGTTTGCCCATGAGCCGACCTGGGTGCTCGACGGGCAGTGCCCGGTCAACGTCTCGCGCCTCACGCTCTCCACCCACACCGGCACCCATGCCGATGCGCCGAGCCACTACGCGGCCGATGGCCAAGCCATCGACGAGGTGGAACTCACCCCCTATTTGGGCCCCTGCGTGGTGCTGGACATGCGCCATGCCGGGCCGAGGGTCGAGCCCGAACATCTGTTGCCCGTGCTGCCGTCGCACGTCGAGCGGGTGCTGCTGCGCACCTGGGAGCACTTTCCCCATGAGCGCTGGCGCAGCGACTTCACCACCATCGCGCCGGAGAGCATCGACCTGCTGGCCGAGCGCGGCGCGCGGCTGATCGGCGTGGACACTCCTTCGCTCGATCCCGAGGTGGATAGCCGTCTGCTGGCACACCATCGGGTGCGGCATCACGGCATGGCGATTCTCGAAGGGCTGGTGCTGGACGCGGTGCCGCCGGGCCACTACGAGCTGATTGCCCTGCCGCTGAAGCTGGCTGGGGCCGACGCCTCGCCGGTGCGGGCCCTGCTTCGCGAGTTGGCTGGATAGCTGCGCGAACTGGCCCGCTGACGGCGCGAGCTGACCCGATCCCGACTCATCCCTACCACCATCTCCTTGCCGGAGCCGAGCATGCCCCTGACTCTCGATGACGTCCGTGAGCTGGACCGCCAGGACCCGCTGGCCACCTTCAGAAACCGCTTCGCGCTGCCGGAAGGCACGATCTACCTCGACGGCAACTCCTTGGGGGCTCAGTCCCGCGCTGCCGTGGCTTCCGTCGACGGCCTGATGAGCCAGTGGCGCGACTCGCTGATCCAGGGCTGGAACCAGGGCTGGTTCGATGCGCCGGAGCGGCTCGGCGACCGGCTGGCGCCGCTGCTGGGAGCCGAGCCGGGAGAGGTGCTGGTAACCGATACCATCACCCACAATATCTTCAAGCTGCTGGGCTATATCACCGAAGGGCAAAAGGGCACCGAAGGGCAAAAGGGCACTGAATGGCAGGGCCGGGCGCGGCCGGTGATCCTCAGCGAAGGCGGCAACTTTCCCACCGACGGCTACATCGCCCAGGGCTTCTGCCGCTTCGGTGGCTTCGAGCATCGGGTGGTGCCGGAGGGCGAGGCGCTGGATGCCTATCTCGACGAGCGGGTGGCGGCGGTGGTGCTCAGCCATGTGCACTACCGCACCGGGCGCCTGCGCGACATGGCGGCGATCACCCGCCAGGTGCATGCCAGCGGCGCCGAGGTGGTCTGGGACCTGGCCCACTCGGCCGGCGCGCTGCTCGTCGACCTCGCCGCCTGTGGCGTGCGTTACGCGGTGGGCTGCACCTACAAGTACCTCAACGGCGGCCCCGGGGCGCCGGCCTTTCTCTACGTGCGGCGCGACTGCCAGGCGCAGGCATGGCAGCCGCTGTCGGGCTGGCTGGGCCACGCGGCGCCGTTTGCCTTCGAGGCCGATTATGCCCCCGCGCCGGGAATCTCGCGCTTTCGTACCGGCACCCACTCGCCGCTGGCCTTTGCGGCGCTGGAGGCATCCCTGGCGCTGTGGCAGGAGGTGGACCTCGCCCAACTGCGGCGCAAGAGCCAGCGCTTGATCGAGCTGTTTCGCGAGTCGTTGAGCGACTGTCTGGAGGAGTACGGCATCCGTGACATCACCCCGGACGAGGCACAGCGCGGCAGCCAGGTGGGGTTGGTGGAAAGAGAGCACGGCTACGCCATCGTCCAGGCGCTGATCGAGCGCGGTGTGATCGGCGACTACCGCGAACCGGGGCTGATGCGCTTCGGCTTCGCGCCGCTCTATCTGAGCCATGAGGACGTCTGGCAAGCGGCGCAGCATCTGCGTGAGGTGCTGGGCGCAGGCGAGCATCTCGCCCCGCGCTTTCAGCAGCGCGGGGCGGTGACTTGAGAAGGGCTCAGTTGATCATCCCGGGCAACCAGGTGGCGATGCCGGGGAACACGATCAGCAGCGCGACCAATAGCATTGAGCAGAGAATGTAAGGGATCGCCGCGGAGTAGATCTCGCGCATGGTGGTGCCCTTGGGCGCCACGCCCTTCATCACGAACAGCAGCAGTCCCAGCGGCGGCGTGGAGAAGCTGATCTCCAGCGCCAGCAGCATGATGATGCCGAACCAGATGGGGTCGAAGCCGAGCACCTGGGCCAGCGGGAAGAAGAATGGCACCGTGAGCATCATGATCGAGATCTGCTCCATGAAGGTGCCGAGCACCAGTAGCACGGCGAACATCGCCAGCAGCATCAGGATCGGCGCCAGGTCGAAGCTGGTGGCCCACTGGATCAGCCCGCTGGAGGCGCCGGAGAACGCCAGCAGCTGGCTGAAGGTGGCCGAGCCGAATACGATCAGGTAGGCCATCAGGGTGACCTTGAGCGCGCCGATGACCGAGAGCTTGAACGCCTCCCAGGTCATGCAGCGGAAGATCAGCGCCAGCACGATGGCGCCCAGGGCGCCGAAGGCCGCCGCCTCGGAGGGGGTGGCGAAGCCCAGCAGCATCAGCGCGACAATGAAGATCATCACGCTGATCATCGGCAGGATGTCGGTGATCACCAGCTTGAGCTTTTGCCCCAGCGGCACCGGCTCCAGCTCGTAGTTGGGGGCTGCGCTCGGGTCGAGCCGGGTCTGGATCCAGATGGTACCGATATAGAATCCTGCTAGCACCAGGCCGGGCAGGATGCCGGCGATCAGCAGCGCGCCGATGTCGACCTTGGCCAGGGTGGCCAGCAGCACGGCCAGCGCCGAGGGCGGAATGATGATGGCCAGCCCCCCGGTGCCCAGGATCGGGCCGATGGCCATGCGCTTCTGGTAGCCGCGGCGCTCCATCTCCGGCACCAGCAGCGAGCCCATCAGCGCGGTGGAGCCCATCGATGAGCCGCTCAAGGTCGAGAAGCCGGTGCCGCCCACCACGGTGACGTAGGAGAGCCGGCCGGGCACTTTGCCCATCAGCTGGTCGATGGCGTTGAACATGCGCATGCCCAGGCCGGTGCGGAAGAACAGCTCACCCATCAGCAGGAACAGTGGAATGGGCACCAGGTTGAAGCTGGAGAGGGCGCCGAAGCCGTTGTTGAGCAGCTGGATGAGGCCGTTCTGGCCGCCCATGAAGTGCCAGGCGCCGATGACGTTGGCGGCGAGGAAGGCCAGGGCGATCGGCGTGCCGATGGCCATGAAGCCGAGAATCAGCGTCAGCAGAAAGGCCAGGGCCAGATACCATTCCATTATTCCTTGATCCCCGCTTCGCCGCTGTGAAGGATGTCCCGCCCGACCACGAAGCGGGCGAATTCGATGGCCATCATGGTGAAGCACACCGGGTAGGCCACGGTGAGGATCCATTTCGGCACGAAGAAGGCGCGCACGTCATAGTCGTTGCGCGCAATGTTCATCGACACCAGGTCGTAGCCCTTCCACGCCAGCACCACGCATACCGCCACGCACAGCAGAGCCACCAGGCGACTCAGCATCTGCAGCGCCAGCGGCGGCAGGATCGAGGTGAGCAGCTCGATATGCACGTGGCCCTTGTGGCGCACCAGCCAGGGCGCGCCCAGCAGGGTCAGGTAGAACATGGCGTATTCGGTGGAGAGGAAGAACCACGCCGAGGGCTGCAGCCCCAGGTTGCGGATCACCACCGAGAGCACGATGGCGACCATCAGCCATACCAGCATGATGGCGGCAGCGAGGGCCATGCCGTTGAGCAGCAGCAGGTAAGCACGACTGGCGTAACGCATAAGCCTCTCCGGGCGCGATGAAAAGGGCCGAACGAACCGACGACGAGCAGCAGTGGGCCGGCCGCTGGCGACCGGCCCCCGCGCTTACAGGTCGTTGAACTTCTCGATCAGCTCGTCGTAGTGCTCGAGCCCCATGGGGTGACGCTCCATCTGGCGGCGCATACGCTCCCAGGTGGCTTCGCGGGCGGCCTGGGAGAAGCGCTCGCCAGCCTCGCCTTCCAGACGGAAGACCTGCATGCCGTCGGCCTCCAGCTCGGCCTGCTGCTCCTCGGCCAGCACCTCGAAGCGTTCGGCACTGGCACGCTCGTGCTCGATGGCCACTTCCTGCAGGATCTCGCGGGCTTCCTCGCTCAGGCCGTTCCAGCTATCCAGGTTGACGATCACGCCCATGTCGGTGGAGAAGAAATCGGGATCGATGCGGTAGTTGAGGAAACGGTCCCAGTTGAGGTCCTTGAGGCCGATCTGGGTCCAGCCGGTGGCGTTGACCACGTTGCGCTCCAGCGCCGAGTAGACGTCGGTGGTGGGCAGGCTGATCGGCTGGGCGCCCAGGTAGTCCTGGAAGAAGGCGTCGTACACCGGGTTGCTGCGCAGGGTCATGCCGGAGACGCTGAGGTTGCCCTCGCTGTCCAGGCGTGGCTCGTTGATGGTGTAGAGGTTGTAGCTCACCCCGCTGTCGAACCAGCCCAGATAGTAGACCCCCATCTTCTCCTGGTGGATCTGGTTGAGCAGGTCGATGCCGCCGTTCTCACGGGCATAGATGGCGTTGGTGTTGGAGGCCACCATGGCGTCGCGCTCGGGCACGGTGCCGGCATAGAAGCTGGCCGCGGTGTAGGCCATGTCGACCACCCCGTTGCGTACCGCGTCGGGCTGCTCGGAGAGACCGATCACCTCGGGGCCACCGCGTACAGTGATCTGCACCACGCCTTCGCCGCGCTCGTTCACCTTGTCGACGAACTCGAGGAAGCTCTGGGTGTAGATCAGCGACGGCGGAAAAGCGTGGACGGCGGTGATGCGCTCCACGGCCAGGGCCTGGCCGGAAGCGATCAGGGCGGCGAGGCCCAGGGAGGCGATGAGAGGCTTGTTCATAGTTGTTCTCCTTTGATCATCTGCAGCGTTGGTGGTCTTGTCATTGGCCCTTGGGCCGGTATTCAGCGTCAGCCCCGTGTGATCAGCGGTGGCGGTCCGGCATCGAGCCAGGGCCGTTGGCTGGCATAGCGAGTGGCGAAGCGGGCGATGGTTGCGGCGTGCTGACGAGTCATGTCGATGTCGTCCCAGCCGTTGAGCAGCTTGGTGCGCCAGGTCGGTGCGATGGTAAAGGCGACGCTCAGCTCGCCGATGACGATGCGCTGAGCCTCCAGGTCGACGCGCAGTGGGGCGGGTGACTCGCCGAGTGCGGCGAGCAGTGCCTCGGCGTCTGCCTCGCTGACCGTGGCCGGCAGCAGCCCGTTGTTGACCGCATTGGAGGCGAAGATGTCGCCGAAGCTGGGCGCGATCACGCAGCGAAAGCCGAAGTCCACCAGCGCGTAGACGGCGGCCTCCCGCGACGAGCCGGCACCGAAATTGCGCCGTGCCACCAGGGTCTTCGCCTCATCCGCCTGCGGGTGGTTGAGGATGAAACCCGCCACCGGCCGGCCGTTTTCGTCGTGGCGCAGGTCATGCAGCAGGAAGAGTCCGTAGCCGACGCTGCGCGGCTCCTTCATGAAGCGCGCCGGAATCAGCTGGTCGGTGTCCACGTTGGCCAGCGGCAGCGGGCAGGCCGGGGCGTCGATGATCTTGATCGGTTCCATCATTCGGCTCCTGTCACAGCTCGCGCACGTCGGCCAGGCGGCCGGCTACGGCCGCCGCGGCGACCATGGCCGGGGACATCAGGTGGGTTCTGGCTCCCGGCCCCTGGCGGCCCTTGAAGTTGCGGTTGGTGGTAGAGGCGCAGCGCTCGCCGGGCGGCACCAGATCGCCGTTCATGCCCACGCACATGGAGCAGCCGGACTCGCGCCACTCCAGTCCCGCCTCACGGAACACAGTATCCAGGCCTTCGGCCTCGGCCTGGCGCTTCACCTGGGTGGAGCCGGGCGAGACGATGCCCGGTACCTTGCTGCGCCGCCCACGCAATACCGAGGCCGCGGCGCGCAGATCCTCCATGCGTGCGTTGGTGCAGGAGCCGATGAAGACGCGGTCGATGACGATGTCGGTCAGCTTCTGGCCGGCTGCGAGGCCCATGTAGTAGAGGCTGTCGCGCAGCTGACGCGCCTTGCCGGCATCGCGCTGGTCGGCTGGGTCGGGTACGCGGGCGTCGATGGGTAGTGCTTCTTCCGGCGAGACGCCCCAGGTCACGGTGGGGGCGATATCGGCGGCGGCGAGTCTCTCTTCGCGGTCGAAGTGGGCGCCGTCGTCGCTCTTCAGCATCTGCCAGTAGGCCAAAGCCTGCTCCCATCGCGCTCCCCGGGGGGCGAAGGGACGCCCGCGCAGGTAGTCGAAGGTGGTCGCGTCGGGGGCGATCATGCCGCAGCGGGCGCCGCCTTCGATGGAGAGGTTGCACAGCGTCAGGCGCGCTTCCATCGACAGGCTGCGGATGGCGCTGCCGGCGTATTCGATGGCGTAGCCCCGGGCGCCGTCGGCGCCCAGGCGGGCGATCCAGGTCAGGGCGATGTCCTTGGCGCTGATGCCCGGCGGCAGTTCGCCCTCGACGGTGAGGCGCATCTTCTTGGGGCGGCTCTGCCACAGGGTCTGGGTCGCCAGCACGTGGGCCACCTCTGAGGCGCCGATACCGAAGGCGATGCTGCCGAAGGCGCCGTGAGTGGAGGTGTGGCTGTCGCCGCACACCATCAGCAGTCCCGGCTGGGTCAGGCCCTGCTCGGGGCCCAGCACGTGCACGATGCCCTGGCGCGGGTCGTCGAGACCGAACAGGGTGATGCCATGGCGGCGGGTATTGTCGGTCAGCTGCTCGATCATGCCGCGCACCTTGGCGTCGCCGATGGCATCGAGCCGGCGGGTCAGGGTCGGCACGTAGTGGTCGGCGATACCGAAGGTGAGGTCGGGGCGCGCCACCGACAGCTCGCGTTCGTGCAGCTTGTTGAAGGCATGGAAGGAGCCCTCGTGCACGAAATGGCGGTCGATCCACAGCAGGCTCTGGCCGCTTTCGCCGCGCAGAATCTCGTGGGCGTCCCACACCTTGTCGAACAGGGTCGTTGGCATTGTCATGTCGGTCGCTTCAACGGTGTTGTGTCATTCTCGTCCAAATACATCTATCCCAGACCGATATCACAGGTCAAATGTATTTTTTGTTGTGATGTAAATGTATTAAAAATGGCACATTTGGTTTGCGTTACGCTCATGCCTGCTGCTCCGCTTCCGCCTGCCGGGGTTCCGGCGCCATCGGTTCCCAGTAGCGTGCCGCTTCGTCACCGGTGCGGTTGAGATCGATCTGAATGCGGTAGCGGTCGGGGCGGTAGAGCGCGTCGAGATGCTCCACGCCGCGGCCCTCTTCGTCGTACACCACCCGGGTCAGCGAGATCAGCGGCGAGCCCACCGAGACCTCCAGCGCCTCGGCCACCTCGTGGGTGGCCAGGGTGGCCGAGATGGTCTGGGCGGCGTGGTCGACCTTCACGCCGCCGCGCTCGAGCAGTGCGAACAGCGGTGTCTGCGACAGGTCGGCTTCGTTGTAGTGCAGGGCGATGTACTCCGGCACGTGGGTCACCAGGTAGGAGAACGGCTTGCCATCCGCCATGCGCACGCGAATCGAGCGCTGCACCTTGTCGCCCTCACGCAGCCCCAGGCTCTCGCGTACCGGCTCCGGCGGCTTGGCGTAGCAGAACTCCAGCAGTCGTACCCGTGAGGCCTTGCTCATCTTGACCATGTTGGGTAGCAGGTTGGCGACGCTGGCAGTCATCACCGTGGCATCCAGCGGCTGCTCCAGCACCACGGTGCCGAGTCCGGGCTTGCGTGCCACCAGTCCCGCTTCGTTGAGCGCCTGCATGGCGCGCCTGACCGTGACCCGCGACACACCGTACTGCTCGGCCAGTTTCAGCTCGCCGGGCAGCTTGCGCCCCGGCGCCAGCCGGCCGCTGAGAATGGCGTCCTTGAGCAGCAGATAGATGCGATGGGACTTGGTGCCCCCAACGGAATTCGCATGCGTATCGTTCATGGTTCGATCCTTGTGCATAGTTGTCGGTTGCGATGAAGCGCTTGACGGAAGGGTCGGGGTGGACATAGAAATGTATTATGCATAGGACAGCTTTGTGTGCCATGCAATTCGAAGAATAGCGCCAAACAACGACAAAGGCTTCTTCCCAGGAGACCCCTATGCCTGCCAACAAGCCTGCTGCTGCCCCCGAAGAGGTCGTGCGCGACTTCCTGGCGGCAATGGAGGCGCGCGAGCTCGAGCGTGCCGGTGCCCTGCTCGACGAGGAGTTCAGCATGGTCTTTCCGGGCAGTGGCGAGATGCATCGCCTCGAAGAGCTGGTGGCCTGGGCCGCCGACCGCTACCGCTTCGTGCGCAAGCGCATCGCCGCGGTGGAAGCCTGTGATGGCAATGGCGTCACAGCGGTGTTCTGCCATGGCGAGCTCGACGGCGAGTGGCCCGACGGCACCCCCTTTGCCGGGGTGCGTTTCATCGACCGCTTCGAGCTGCGCCACGGCCGGATAGTGCGACAGCAGGTCTGGAACGACCTGGCGCTGGCACGTCCCTGAACAGGGGCGACGTACCACTTACCGACTTTCCGAACATGAGGAATTCACCCGTCATGACTGTTGATGCTAGCGACCTCAAGGCCAGGCTGCACGCTCCCGACATCGTCGTAGCACCTGGCGTTTATGACGCCCTGAGCGCTTCGCTCGCCGCCGAGGCGGGCTTCGATACCGTCTACCTCTCGGGGGCCAGCATCGCCTACACCCAGCTCGGCCGCCCCGACATCGGCCTGGTCAGCGTCAGCGAGGTCAATGATGTGATGGCGCACATCCGCGAGCGCACCGAGCTCTCCGTGGTGGTGGATTGCGACACCGGCTTCGGCAACGCCATGAACGTCATGCGCAGCGTGCGCATGCTGGAGCGCGCCGGGGCCAACGCCATCCAACTCGAGGATCAGACCTACCCCAAGCGCTGCGGCCACCTGCGCGGCAAGACCCTGGTGTCCCAAGGCGAGATGGTGGGCAAGCTCAAGGCCGCACTGGACGCTCGCGCGAGCGATGCGACCCTGATCATCGGGCGCACCGATGCAGTAGCGGTGGAGGGTACGGCCCGGGCCATCGAGCGTGCCCATGCCTACCGCGAGGCCGGGGTCGACGTGCTGTTCATCGAAGGCATTCGCAGCGACGACGACATCGCCAGCATCATGGCCGAGTTCCGCGGCAAGATCCCGATCATGGCCAACATGGTGGAGGGGGGCGATACGCCGCTGCAGAATGCCCAGGCGCTGCAGGCGCTGGGTTTCTCGCTGGTGATCTTCCCCGGTGCTCTGGTGCGCGCCTTCACCCATATGGCGAGCCAGTTCTTCGGCACCCTGCGCCGCGACGGCACCACCGACGCCTTCCGTGAGCGTATGCTCGACTTCAGTCAGCTCAACGAGGTGCTCGGCACCCGCAAGATGCTCGAGCTGGGCGAGAAGTACGACGCCCACTGACCACAAGGACAAAGACACAGGAGTAGAGCGCATGATCACGACCGACAAGACCGCCAAGGAGATCTTCTTCGAGGTAATGGCCAATCCACAGCGCGTGCCGTTCGGCTTCGGCAACAAGGCGGTGCTGATCAACGTCGACCCGCAGAAGGCCTACACCCGCACCGATCTCTACAACACCGCCTACGAGACCGACCCCAATCAGCTCGACTACGTGAACCAACTGGCACGCGGCTTCCGTAAGCTCGGCTGGCCGGTGGTGTGGACCCATGTCGCCTTTCTCGACTCCGCCGAGGATGCCGGCGTATGGGGCACGCGTACCGACACCCCGGATTCGTTGCAGAACATCAAGTACGGCTCCGACCGCGCCGCCTTCGACGAGCGGGTCGAGATCGAGCAGGGCGATGTGGTCTATACCAAGCGTATGCCCTCGGCCTTCTTCGAGACCCCGCTGCAGTCGCTGCTGGTGTGGCACCAGGTCGACACCGTGATCGTCACCGGCGGTTCCACCTCGGGCTGCATTCGCGCCACCGGGGTGGACAGCCTGTCGCGGGGCTATCGCACCATCGTGCCGATGGAGTGCGTGGCCGACAAGCACGAGAGCTACCACTACGCCAACCTCACCGACCTGCACCTGAAGTACGCCGACGTGATGAACGTGGCCGACGTGCTGGCCTGGCTCGAGGCGCGCGCGAGCGACAAGGCCTGAGCGGCGAGGAGGCGGTGATGAAAGAGACGCTGGATGCCTACGACTACTGGCCCTACGAGAACCGGCCCAAGATCGCCTGGCCGAACGGGGCGCGGGTGGCCTTCTGGGTGGCGCCCAACATCGAGTACTACGAGCTCGACCCGCCGGCCAACCCGCAGCGCAAGCCGTGGCCCACGCCGCACCCTTCGGTGCCGGGCTTCAGCATTCGCGACTACGGCAACCGGGTGGGACACGAGCGCCAGATGGCGCTGCTCGACAAGTACGGCATTCGTGGTTCGGTATCGCTGTCGGTGGCGCTGTGCGAGCACCATCCCGAGATCATCGAGATGTGCCGCGAGCGCGACTGGGAGTTCTTCAGCCACGGCATCTACAACACCCGCTACACCTACGGCCTGAGCGAGGAGCAGGAGCGGGAGATGATCCGCGACGGCATCGAGACGATCCATCGCCACACCGGGCAGAAATGCGCCGGCTACCTGGCGCCGGCACTGTCCCACTCGGAGCATACCCTCGACCTGTTCGCCGAGGTGGGCCAGGGGCTGTTCGGCGAGGAGGGCGGCATCTACACCTGCGATCTGTTCCACGACGACCAGCCCACGCCGATTCGGCTGCGCTCGGGGCGGCGCTTCATCTCCATGCCCTACTCCCTGGAGATGAACGACACCATCGTCTACGCGGTGAACAAGGTGGAGCCGCGCCACTACCTGACCATGCTCAAGCGCCACTTCGACCGGCTCTACGCCGAGGGCGCCGAGTCGGGCACGGTGATGTGCATCCCCACCCACAACTACCAGATCAGCTGTCCGCACCGCATCAAGGCCTTCGAGGAGGCGCTGGAGTACATCACCGGCCACAGCGACGTGTGGGTCGCCACCGGCCGTGAGATCGCCCGGCACTATCTCGCCCACCACTACGACGACGCCCTGCGCGACATCGATGCCAAGGCCGCCACGGCCGGGAGGAGCTGAGAGATGTCTCTTGAACCGGAATACCTGCGCTACCCCTGGCGGCGCCACGGCTACGATCATGAGCGCTACGCCTGGTCGATGCTGGGCGAGCGCCCGCCGCTCCAGTGGCCGGGTGGCAAGCCGCTGGCGGTGTGGATCAACGTCTCGCTGCAGTTCTACCCGCTCGATCAGCGCGGCGTGCCGTTCAAGGTGCCCAACGGCATGACCATGCCCTATCCGGACCTGCGCCACTACTCGCTGCGCGACTACGGCAATCGGGTGGGTATCTACCGCATCCTCGCCGCCTTCGAGCAGCGCGGCATTCGCCCCACCTGGGCGATCAACGCCCAGCTCGCCGAGCAGCAGCCCTACCTGTTGAATCGCTTGAAAGCCTACGGCGGCGAGTTCCTGTGCCACGGCTGGAACATGGATCACCTGCACTACGGTGGCCAGGAGCGCGACGAGGAGGCTGAGATCGTGCGCCGCTCGGTGACGACGCTGCGCGAGCTGACCGGGCAACCCGTTCGCGGCTGGTTGAGTCCGGCCAAGCACCAGAGCTGGAACACCCCGGAGCTGCTGGCCGAGAACGGCATCGAGTACTGCGCCGACTGGGTCAACGACGATCTGCCCTACGCCTTCGCCACCGAGCGGGGCGAGCTGACCATGCTGCCGCTCTCCACCGAGATCGAGGACCAGTTCGTGATGTGCCAGAACCTGCACTCGGAGGACAGCTGGGCGACCCAGGTGACGGACGCCTTCGACTTCCTGCTGCAGGAGGGGCGGGAGCAGGGCGGACGGCTGCTGGCACTCAACCTTCACCCCTGGCTCGTCGGCCAGCCGCATCGCATCGGCTGCCTGGAGGCGGTGCTTGACCATATCGCCGGCCATGCCGAGGTGTGGCAGGCACCGGCGGGCAAGATTCTCGATGCCTACCGGGCCCAGGCCGGCGGCAACCACTGAGGAGAAACGTCATGCCTATCGTCGCCTTTGGCAGCGGAGAAGCGTTCGAGGCGCACGTGCCGCTGGTGATCGTCGGGGCGGGCGCCTGCGGGCTGGTGGCGGCGCTGGCCGCCAAGGAGTACGGCATGGATTCGGTGGTGCTGGAGCGCGATGCCTTGCCGCGGGGCAGCACCTCCATGTCCCAGGGGTTCATCCCGGCGGCGGGCACGCGCTTTCAGGAGCGGCGCGGGGTGACGGACACCCCGGCGCTGATGGCCGAGGACATCCAGCGCAAGAACGGCCACCAGGCGGATCCGGCCATCGTGCGTGCGCTGACCGAGGCCTCGGCCGGGGTGGTCGAGTGGCTGGCCGACGCCCATGGCGTACCCTTCGACCTAGTGGAGGGCTTCCTCTATCCCGGGCATAGCCGAATGCGCATGCACGCCACCCCACGGCGCACCGGGGAGGAGCTGATGGGCAGCCTGCTCAACGCCGTGGAGGTGGCGGGCATCGACCTGCTCACCGAGGCCCGCGTGGTCGACCTGCATGTGGACGATGGCGGCCGGGTGCAGGGCGTGACCCTCGAACGCCCCGACGGCAGCCGCGAAGCCATCGGTTGCGATGCCTTGATCCTTGCCTGCAACGGCTATGGCGGCAATCCCGAACTGGTGGCGCGCCATCTGCCAGCACTGAAGGATGCGCTCTACTTCGGCCACGAGGGCAATCAGGGCGACGCCCTGCTGTGGGGTGAGGCGATGGGCGCGAGCCTCAAGGACCTTGGCGCCTGCCAGGGCCACGGTTCGCTGGCGATGCCGCATCAGACCCTGATCACCTGGGCGGTGATGATGCGCGGCGGGGTGCAGCTCAACCGCGAGGGTCGGCGCTTCTCCAACGAGCACGGCGGCTACTCGGAGCAGGCGGCCAAGGTGCTGGCCCAGCCGGGCGGCATGGCCTGGAACCTGTTCGACCGGCGTATCCATCAGGCGGCGCTGGAGTTCGAGGACTACCGCAACGCCCATATCGCCGGGGCGGTACGCACCTTCGATAGCCTGGAGGCCATGGCGGCGGGGCTGGAGCTGCCGCTTGAGGCGCTGCGCGAGACCTTCGCCGAGATGCAAGCCCTGGCCGAAAGCGGCAGAGCCGATGCCTTCGGCCGCACCTTCAGCAGCGAGGATCTGCTGACGGCGCCCTATCACGCGATCAAGGTCACCGGTGCGCTGTTCCACACCCAGGGCGGGCTCGAGGTGAACACCCAGGCGCGGGTGATGCGCCAGGATGGCGGCGCCTTCGTCAATCTGTTCGCCGCCGGTGGTGCGGCGCGCGGGGTGTCCGGCTCGGGCGACAGCGGTTATCTCTCCGGCAACGGCCTGCTCAGCGCCGTGGTGCTGGGCGCCATCGCCGGGCGCGAGGCCGCCCGTCAGCTCAGCTGCGACTCGGCCGCGTAAACCTCGCCTGTGTTACTGCGAGGCGTCGGGCAGCGTCAGCTCCCGCGCCTCTTCCCTCAGCAGCACATAGTTTAGTGCGCCCTTCAGCCACTGAAGACGTTGTGCATCTCGTGGTAGCGCGCCTGGCGACGTTCGTAGGCGAGGAAGTCGTCGGTGATATGCTTGCCTCGGTTGCCGCCTCGAACGGCACCGGCGCGAATGTCCTTGAAGGCCGCTTTCCAACTCTCTGGAAGCGGCTGAGAGCCAGGTATGCTCATCCACAGGCGCAGCAGGTGACGTTTGCGTGCTTCGTCCTCGTGGTCCTCGAAGTCGGTGCGTGAGTGCACCACAGTGAAGTTGTTAAGCAACTGAATATCGCCTTTCTCGATATTCATGGAAAAGCAGTACCTGGGGTCCTTGAGCTTCTCATCCAGCCAGTCGAGGGCCTCGATCTGGTCCTGGTCCAGGCGTGGCACATCGTCGAAATATTCCTGCGCTGCGGTGATGTTCTTGCGGTTGGTACGAAATGCCGGGTAACCCTGGGCTTCACCAAACAGCGGACAGGGATAGACGTTGGGCTCGTCATCCGACCCAGCGCCCTGCAGGCTGAAATAAAACGGCTTGCGCAAGGCGGCCTCCAGATCTGGTCGTGTTCTCTTGAGCTCCTCGTGGATCGCCAGCGAGCTGGTGATCAAGCTGGTACCGCCGGCCTTGGCGGGATGAATGCACAGCAGTGACACCACGTCGCAGAAGTCGACATGAAAATCCAGGCCTGCATTGGTGTTGTAGCCGCGCCCGCCGTTGACCTTGTATTGGCCTCCAGTGTCCTTGACCGAAGTCATGATGTCGCTGTGCTTATTCTGTGTCCTGGCCACGCCGACATGCAAGCCAAGACCCCAGTAAAGGGTCTTTATCTCTTCGACGCTGTATCGTTCGACGGGAAGGCCCTTGATCAGGCAAAATCCCCAATCTTTCTGAGTGCTGGCGTAGGCAGAGGTCATTTCTTCGAGTGCAGTATTGCCAAGCGGAAAGTCGTCGGGAGTTAGTGCGATCAGGGATTTCCTCGTGGCGATGGCATAGCGAAGGGCGCAGTCGATATCGTCGATGGCCGCTTGTGAAAGATGGCGAATCCAGCTGGTATCGCTTTCGACATTCTGGCTGAGCCAAGGGCGGAACTTTGTAAGATTGCTCACGGTATATTCTCACTTTTTGTCTTCGGTGGCTTCCAGATTATCAACGTGAATAACTTGATGGAAACGATATATATGAAAGGTTGGCTAAAGAAAAAATGGTGAAAAAGCCAGTGGTTATCCTACTGGCTTAATGCAGAAAGGAGATGGGTTCAGTGCCGGTTATTCTTCAGGGTATCGAGAATTCGTCTTGAGGAAGCGACAAGAAAGCGCTCTTTCATCAGGGCCAGCGAAGCATCATGAAACTGCACATTGCTGCTGGCCACGGCGTCTTCGGCCACGACAGTGTAATAGTCGTGATGCGCGCTGCTGCGCACGGTGGATTCTACACACCCTTCGGTATTGGCGCCGACCACCACGGTGGTGTCGATACCATTTGCCTTGAGCAGCATGTCGAGGCTGGTGCCCAGGAAGGCGTCTGGTCGCAGTTTTTCGACGATGGGATCCTGCTCGCGAGGCGTGATGCCATCGCAGAAGTCGGCACCCCATGAGCCTTTCAGGGTATAGCTCGGACTCTTGCCGTCACGCACCTTGAGCCGCAGCCAGGCAGGGCTATCGCCGCGGCCGTCGGGAAGCGTGATCTGGCGCACGAAAATCGTGAACAGGTCCAAGGCCTGCCACTCGGCTATCAGCTGGCGCATGTTGGGAAGGTGCGCCTGAGCCAGGGCCATGTCTCGACCAGCGCCGGCGAAGACGCCTTCCTCGTCGAAGAAGTCGTTCTGTATATCGATGACCAGCAGCGCCGTCGATGCGGGAAGGAGTATCTCCTCCAGGCTCTGGCGTACGGTCTTCCCGTGCAGCGTGATCATGAGGTCTCCTCGCCAAGGGGGTAGGCGGCCTTGCCGCGCAACAAGTGAAGGGTCAGCCCTAGCAGCAACAGGGTCCCGCCGGCCAGCGGCAGGGCTAGCCCGGGTGCGATGAGGCCGAACGCGGCCAGCGAGAACAGCAGACGTTCCCAGTACGCCAGCGGATAGAACAGATAGCCCGACATGGCCGCACCGACCAACGTCACCCCGATCAGCCCGGTGATCGCATAGGCGGCGATGGTCAGGCCGTCACCGATCATCAATATCTCGGGGTGAAAGACGAACACGAACGGAATGATGAACGCCACCAACGAGAGTCGGATGGCGGTGATGCTGGTGGGCAGCCAGTTGGCCTTCGCCATACTGGCGCTGATGAAAACCGTGGCGCACAGCGGGGGGGTTAGGCCGGCAATGATGCTGAAGTAGAAAATGAACATGTGGGCGGCTATGGGTTCGACACCGAGCCGCACCAGTGCCGGAGCCACAACGGCGGCGGCCAGCATGTAGGCGGCGGCGGTGGGTAGCCCGGTGCCCAGCAGCATGGCGACGATCATGGCCAGCAGCAGCGAGATGAACAGGTGATTCTCGCCCAGGCCGATTATGGCGGAGGTGAAGGTCACCCCCATGCCGGTGGTCGAGATCATGGCCAGCAGGATCTGTGCGCCGGCAATCAGCACGGCGATGGCGACCAGGCCGATGCCGGCATCAATACATCCTTCACGCAGGCTGTTCAGGCGTGCCTTGAGGTCCGGCCAACTGCGCGTGCCGAGCAGGAACAGCGCGACGAGAATGGCGGTGGCGGTGAAGGCCGCCATGGCCGGAGAGTAGCCGCGCACGAGTAGGGTGATGAGGGTCCCCAGCGAGAGAAACACCGGCCCGGCTCGGCGCAGGGTGAGTACCTCCCTGGCGCGCGGTAGCTGGTCACGGGTCATCGGCTTGTAGCCGAGGCGCTTGGATTCGAAATGGATGCCGGCCAGGCAGCCAACGAAGTAGAGCACCGCCGGGATGATGGCGGCAATCATGATGGTGATGTACGAGATGCCGATCAGCTCGGCCATGATGAAGGCCCCTGCCCCCATGATAGGCGGCATGATCTGCCCACCGGTCGAGGCAACCGACTCGACGGCACCGGCAAAAGTGGGCCGGTAGCCGAGCTTCTTCATCAGCGGGATAGTGAAGGCGCCGGTCGTGGCCACGTTGGCGGCAGCAGAGCCAGAGACGCTGCCGAACATGGCGCTGGAAATTGTCGCTACCTTGGCACCGCCGCCGGTGGTTCGGCCGCCGATCACCATGGCGAGGTCCATGAAGGTCTGGCCGCCGCCGGTACGCAGCAGGACCGCGCCAAAGATCACGAACATGGCGATGACCGTGGCCGAGATGCCGGTCACCATGCCAAACAGCCCACGAGTAGAGAGATACAGCACCTCAGCGGCGAAGCGCGCATCGAGGCCACCATGGGCCAGGGGGCCGGGCAGGTTGGGGCCCGCCAGAGCATAGGTCAGACCGGCGACACCCAGTGCGGGAATGGTCCAGCCGATCACCCGCCGACATCCCTCGAGTACCAGCAGGGTGGCGACGATCGCAAAGATGAAGTCCAGTTGGCTCATCCTGAAGGTGAAACCCATGATGCGGTCGTAGCTCAGGATCAAGTGCCCGATGACGGTCACGGTGCCAAGAATGAAGGCGATGTCGATGAGGCCCAGAGGGCTGTCGCGAGCATTGCCGCGTCGCATGTCATAGAGGCAGAACGCCAGAATCAGGGTGCCGCCGACGTGCAGCGAGCGCTGTATCAAGTCGGGAAAGGAGCCGAAGGCACCGGTATAGAGATGAAACAGCACCATGGTGGTGCTGAGTACTGCAATCAGGTGTCCGCGGAACCGCGTCATGGGCGAGCGTACGGCGCCCTCCTCGGGCGCCGACACGGTGGGTTGTGTGGCCACGTTCAACCCTCCTCAAGCTCGTCTGGCATCAGGTGCTCGGGGATCTCGTAGCCCTGTTCGAGGATGTAGCGGGCCACGCCGGCATGCAGCGGGGTCTGTCCACGCTCGAGCGTCTGCTCGATTATGTCGAGCCCCTGGATGGCCGAATAGGATTCGGCGACGGTATCGACGTTCTCGACCACGGTCTTGAAGATATCGTAGGCGGTATCCTCGGGCAGGTCGGTAGTGGTGCCGACGGTGATGAAGACCACGCGCAGATTCATCGGGCCGGTGTCATAGGGCGTGTCATCCACGTGCATGAAATCGAAGTGCGGGTACTCGGCTTGAACCTGTTCGATTTCCTCGTCCGACCAGCCCAGGATACGGATATCGCGGGTGGTCTCGGCGTCCATGATGGCGCTATCGGGGGCGTTGGGTGGCCCGGCCTTGGTAAAGCCGACTACGCGACGGTCCTGGAAAGCAGTAATGGCGTCACTCATGCCGGTGCGGAACCAGTTGGGCTCGACACCCATTGCCTCCATGGCCTCGAAGGTAGCGCGCTCGGTGCCGGATCCGCGGCCGCCACCGTTGAATGCCACGCCGTCGAGATCGGAGTAGGAGGTCACATCGGAGTTGGCGTCGACCACGGTCAGATAGGCCAGCGGCGTGGTGACCCAGAAGGTGCGGAAGTTGGGGCTGGGGTCGCCTTCAAAGGGCCCAAGCCCCTTGTAGTATTCGAAGAGGTCAGGCTCGGCCATCATCGCCCAGTCGACTTGTCCGTCACGTAGCCGGCGCGAGTTGTCGAGTCCACCGCCGGTTTCGAGCACCGAGTGGTTGACGTCGTCGAGCTCTGAATTGAGCAGCTGGGAGACGGCGACGAAATACGCATACAGCGACGATGCCTGGCTGGTTGTGCCCACCGATAGCTGGGTCTGTGCCTGCGCCCCGAGGGGAAGCGAGAGCAGCAGAGCGGCACCAATACCGGCTGCCAGGGGTGTCTTGCGTGAAAGATGAGTTGCAGGGGTTGTCATGGGATTGCCTCTTGTTGTTATCGCTCATGGGCGATGGAGCGCTGTTGTCGTGTTGACGCCTGTTGCCGGCATGCTAGCCGCGGTCGGTAAAGTGCGATTCGAGCGTGGTCCATTCGGGATAGTCAAAGAGTGACCAGAGGCCTTGGTGATCGAGCATCTGCTCGTGCATCGGAGCCGTACTGCCATGCTGTGCCAGGCTTTCGAGCATGCGCGCCCCTTGGAACCCGAACAGCCGCGTCAGTGAGTTGGGATAGATGGCCAGGCGATAGCCAAGGTGGGCGAGAGTATCGGCGTCGAGGAAAGGGGTACGACCGCCTTCCACCATGTTGGCCAACGTGGGACAAGAGAGCCGCTGATTGATCTGCCGCATCTCCTCCTCGCTTTCGGGAGACTCGACGAAAATGATGTCGGCGCCCGCCTCTCGATAGGCCATGGCGCGGTCCAGTGCCTCTGCCAGGCCGTGGCCGGTACGGGCATCGGTGCGGGCAATGATGATGACGTCGTCGTCATCGCGGGCGTCCACGGCGGCTTTGATGCGGCCTTGCATTTCGTTGATGTCGACTAGCTTGCGCCCGAGTTCATGTCCGCATTTTTTGGGCCAGGCCTGGTCTTCGATCTGCATGGCACTGACGCCGGCACGTTCAAGTTCTCGAACGGTTCTCACCACGTTGAGCGGGCCGCCATAGCCGGTGTCGACATCGCAGATGACGGGAATGTCGACAACGTCGGCGATGCGCCTTGCTCGTTCGGCGATCTCGGCGAAGGAGATCACGCCGATATCCGGCGCCCCCAGGGCGCTCATCGAGACACCGGAACCGGTGATGTAGGCGGCCGGGAAGCCAGCTTTTGCGACCAGCCGCGCGCTGAGGCAGTCAAAGCAGCCCGGTGCCATGGTCAGTACGTCGCGTTCGATCAGTGTTCTGAGTCGCGCATTTCGGCCCTGGGCCGGAGCGAGCCCAAGCGGATAGCCTGGACGCCGCGTAACGGTGGAAGTCATTTAGGATCTCCTGGTCATGCTTGCCGGGAAAGTACGGCTTCGCTAGCGAAGCAAGCTGTGCAGCATGAAATGGATTAGGTCAGGTGTGATGCTTTTAAGGCAGTGGGCGCCAAAAAGATGCAGCGCTATTTATTCTTCATGTAATAGGAGAAAAGGGAGAAGAAAAAAGCTGGGAAAGTCTGAGGTGGTTTGATTTTTTTCATGATGTTTGTCTTTGTTGTCAGGGTGGATTTGTCTTTGTATTGTTTTTATTTTTCTTTGCCTTTCTACAAGGCTACCAAAAGCCAAGATGATGGCTAGTGATATTTTCTTGATTTAAAGGTGAGGATTATTGATGATTTTGGTCTCAGTTTTAATCGCTGTCGTAATGGCGTTTCAATATGTTTCTGATGATTTTTATTGGCCTGTCGTTGTGCTCAATCTTTCTACTTACAAGCGAAAAGCGAAGGGTAGGTGCATCATCACCAAGTGAAGTGATGTCGATGTCATAGTGCTTCAGGCGGGGGTCGGGAAGGATGACAACAGCTGCTCCATACCCGGAAGCAACCATCGAGATCACGCCCTCGAGGGACTGCAGCTCCAGTGCAGGCGGCCTGGCTCCGAAGATCGACAGCGACAAGCAGCGTGAGATCTTTCCAAGTGAGGTGGACCTGTCGTAAGCGATCCAGGGAAATGCACCTAGTCCATCTTCATCGCTTCCCGGTGGCATTTGCTTGGGTGTGATCAAGCGGAACGGCACCTCCTGCAGGAGCTGCCAGTCGAGCTGCCGACGGCTGGCGGTGGCGGGCTCTGCTACTATCGCGGCATCCAGCTCACCCAGCTTCACGGCTTCGATGAGATCCTGGGAGCGTCCCGGAGTGCAGCTCACCTCCAGCTGTGGAGCCAGCTCCTTGAGTCTATTAAATAGTGGGGGCAGCACGACCGGCTGCATGATGCTGATGGTTCCCAGCTGGAGACGGCCAGTGACCGACGCCTGGTGACCACCGCGCAGCCGTTCGATTTCCTCGAGTAGTGGGCCGACTCTAGCGCTTAGCTCGTGGGCAAAGGGCGTTGGCGTGACCGACTGTCCGGCTCGATTGAACATGGCCTTTTCAAAGTACTGTTCGACGGTCTTCACCTGCATGCTGACGGCGCTTGGCGTAATGTTCATGGCCTTCGCCGCCAGGGCAAAGCTGCCTTTCTCGACGATTGTCTTCACCGTGATGAGAAAGTCGAGTCGCATGGTATGCCCTCCGCGGCAAAGGGCGGTCAGCTGCCCAGCTGTTCCAGCAGTGACTGACAGTCGGTGATAGTGGCGATGCTGGCCATGTCGGCAATAGCAGTGTCGTGAGTGGTGCGCTTGAACGCGGCGCAGCCGTCCTCGATGACCAAGGTGTGGTAGTCGCGCATATGGGCATCGCGCACGGTGCTGGCAACGCCACCGTTAGTGACGATTCCGCACACCGCGACTGTGGTGATGCCGGCTTTCTTGAGAACCCAGTCGAGTTGGGTATTGAAAAATCCGGAATAGGCGACCTTATTCACCGACACGTCGACGAAGTGACGGATCACCTCGACATTGGCCTGTCCGTGACTGTCCGGCGCGAAGTCGCCACGCCTCAGGAATGGCCTTAGTGATTTGAGATGTGGCGAGATCATGGGCTCGCCCTGGGCATCCGGCCACAAGGTGAAACGGGTAGCCGCCACCAAGCCACCGGTCTGTTTCAAGTACCGGGCGAGTGGTGCGATTCGCTCGGGCAAAGCGACAGCCTCGGGGTTGTTGGCGCCACCTCGGGCGTAGGCGCCTTCGGGGTGCAGAAAGTCGTTTTGCAGGTCGACGATGATCAACGCAGTGCGTTGAGGCGTAAGGGTGTCAGTTTGCATGGGATGCCTTGTCTGTTTTGTTGGCCTTGAGCCGTCTGCGCACGCTGCTGGTCATGATGAAGCCGATGGCCAATGCCGTGATTATGAGGATGCTGAAGCTGATCGGACGGTCGATGAAGGTGCCGAGGTTGCCGCGGGAGAGCAGCATGGCACGCCGGAAGTGCTCTTCCATCAGCGGCCCGAGAATGAAGCCGAGCAGCAGCGGTGCCGGGTCGAAGCGCAGCGTGCTGAGCAGGTAGCCGAGAACGCCGATGGCGACCACGGTATAGATGTCGAAGGTGCTGTTGCTGACGCTGAACACGCCCACACTGATGAAGACCAGGATGGTGGGGTAGAGCAATCGGTAGGGGATCTTGAGCATGCTGACCCACAGTCCGATCATCGGAATGTTGAACACCACCAGCAGGATGTTGCCGATGATGAAACTGACGATCAGGCCCCAGAACAGCTCAGGCTGTGCGGTGATCAGCTGTGGCCCTGGGGTGATGCCGTGGATGATCAGAGCGCCCAGGATCAGGGCCATGGTGATGTCACCGGGAATGCCGAGCGTCAGAGTGGGCACGAAGGCCGTCTGGGCGGAGGCGTTGTTGGCGGCCTCGGGGGCGGCTACCCCTTCAATGGCGCCATGGCCGAAGCGCTCGGGGTGCCTGGAGAGTTTTTTCTCGGTGGCATAGGACATGAACGAGGAGATCGAGGCGCCTGTGCCGGGCAGGGTGCCAAAAAAGCTGCCGATTGCCGAGCCTCGCGCCATGGAGGGAAGCGACCGTCGCCACTCCTCGCGATTGGGCAACATCGAGCGCAGTGTGAAGCGCTGGCTTAGTTGGGAGGTGTCGATGGTGTTGATGTTGCGGATGATATCGGCGACCCCGAAGATGCCCATTGCCAGTGCGACCAGGCTCAGGCCGCTGGAAAGCTCGGAGAAGCCGAAGGTATAGCGGATCACGCCGGTATTGACGTCCGTGCCGACCATGCTCAGCAGTAACCCCAGCACCACCATGGCCCCACCTTTCAGTGGCGAGTCGGAAAAGGTGCAGGCGGCCACCAGCCCGAGGAGCATCAATGCGAAGTACTCGGCGGAGCCAAACTTGAGTCCCAGCTTGGCGATATAGGGCGAAAAGAAGATCAGGATGATCAGACCGGTTATGGCGCCGGCGAACGAGGCGATGGTGGTGATGAACAGCGCCACCCCGGCGCGCCCATTACGGGCCATGGGATTGCCATCGAGACAGGCCACGGCGGAGGAGGCCGTGCCCGGCAGTCTGAGCAATATGGCAGCGGTCGAGCCGCCATACTGGGCGCCATAATAGACCCCTGCCAGCATCACGATGGCGACGTCGGCACCGATGTAATAAGTGATCGGGAGCAGCAGGGAGATGGCGGCCAGCGGGCCGATGCCCGGTAGCACCCCGATGAAGGTGCCAAGCAGTACCCCGATAAAGCAGTACCACAGCATCGTCGGGGTCAGAGCGGCTTGGAGCCCGATCCCCAGGTTGGCAATTACGTCCATGCGAGTGTCTCCACGGCAGTTATCCCCACCACAGCGGCATGGTCATACCGAGCCCGAAAATGAAGATCAGCGAAGCCAGGCCGGCAACGACGCCGGCCAGCAAAAGTCTGCCTGGCCAGGTGATCTGACGGTCGGCCCAGGAAGAGACCAGTACGCTGACAAAAGTGGCGGTCAGCAATCCCGCGGGCCTTAGCAACAGGGCGAATAGCGACAGGCTGGCAGCCACGATCAGAAGCTGGCCGAGCTGAATCTGCACCCGGCTGCTCGGCCTCCACTGTGAGGACACGGCGAGAGTCGCGCCCATCACACACAGCATGGCCGAGAGCAGGGTGGGCAAGAAGCCGGGCCCCATCCGGGCCAGGCTGCCGAGAGCATACTGCTGGCCGTGGTAGAAAGCGTAAGCGCCTATTCCTACGAGCAGCAGCCCACCGAAGAGGTCGTGATTGACCTTGAGCGTCAACTTAGTCATTGGGTGCGGCGATCACTGCTTCTCGATGCTGCCGGCCTCGGCAATGGCCTGCCAGCGCTCGATGTCTTCGATGATGAAGGCGGCAAACTCCTCGGCGGAGATGTCGATCGGCTCTGCGCCCTCGCGCTCAAGCAGATTGGCCCCTGACTCTCCCTGCATGATCTCGGTCACGTCGGCATTGAGCCGCTCGACGATGCTGGAATCCATGCCAGCCGGGCCGAGCAGGCCGAACCAGCCATAGGTGGTGGGGTAGTCACCCAGGGTCTCATTGATGGAGGGGATATCGTCGAGGTTGGGCATCCGCTCCGGCGAGGTGACGGCAATCGCATTGGCATCGCCCGACTCGACCAGTGGCATGGCAGCGGCGAAAGGGGCAAACATTACGTCGACATGGCTACCGATGAGATCGGCCATGGCCGGGGCGGTGCCGTTGTAGGGGATTTCGTAGCCAAGCACGTCGGACTCCTGCATGAACTTCAGGGTCTCCATGTGCAGTGAGGAACCCAGTCCACCGACCCCGAAGGTGATGCCGTCGGGCTGTTCGGTGGCGTAGTCGAGCAGGCCCTGCAGGCTGTCGACCTCGAGGTCTGGGCGCGACAGCAGGATGCTGGAAACCTCGCCGAGCAGAGAGATCGGCGAGAAGTCTTCGACCGGATCGTAGGGCAACTGGTGGAACAGAGATGCGTTCAACGTATGGCTGGTATAGGCCACCAGCAGCGTATAGCCGTCCGGGGCGGCGTTGGCAACCGCCTCTGCGGCGATGTTGGCTCCGGCGCCCGGGCGGTTGTCAACCACGGTGGGTACGTCGTACTTCTGGGCCAGGCCCTCGGCCACTTCGCGCGCCAGGGCATCGGTGGTGCCGCCGGCAGAGGCGCCGACGATGAAGGTGATCGGCTTACTGGGATAGTCATCGGCGACGGCCATGCTGCCCAGCATCAGGCTTAGGGGGGCGGCTGCGACAAGCAGTAGGCAAGGGCTGTTCAAGCGCATCGGAAACTCCTTCTTGTTGATTTAGGTGAAGCCGTGACGAGCGCGGGTGTGGTCATCAATAGGCTTGGGTACGTCGTGACAATCACTCTAGGTATGGTTTTATTGTAATGTCAATAGGACAATTGAGGGCGGTCACCCCCCGGGCCAGGGGCAAGGGGGAGCCGTTGGACATTGCCCCGAAGGGCGCAGAGGCATCCGAGCAGCACTGTCATGCTGACGGTGCTGGTGAACTAACCGGTGCCGGAGCCGCTACTGGCGCAAGAGCGAATCCGTTGGCGTGTGACGTGGAGGCATGGTACGTTTTGTTATGTCAACAAGACATGGAATAAAAAAGCAACCAAAGCCAGAAGCTCCCATGCTTCAGGCACAGGAGGCGCAGTGACAGACCTCTCGAAACGCCAGCCCAACCGGAATGCCGGTGATCCGTGGCCGAAACACCATCGTGTTTATCTGGTTCTGCGTCAGGCAATCCTAGAGGGTCACTACACGCCAGATAAACCCTTACCCAACGAGATAGCCTTGACCGAGCAGTTCCAAGTGTCGCGAATTACCATCCGCAAGGCGATGGAGCGTCTGGATCGGGAAGGGTTGATTGTTCGCTACCGTGGCAAGGGGACCTTTCCAATCGCTTCCAACGAGTCGTCACCGGTACAGGCGAGCATCTCCGGGGTAATTGAGAACCTCATTGAAATGGGGCTCAAAACGGACGTGAAAGTTATTGATTTCAGCTATGTAGCGGCCTCGGCGGAGGTGTCCAAGGCACTTGAAGTCGAGCCTGGCGCGCTGGTACAGAAGGCGACACGCATTCGTAGCCACCGTGGCTCCCCCTTCTCTCTGCTGATCACATACGTACCGGAATCGATTGGGCGTACCTTTACCGTGGCGGATTTGGCGTGTCAGCCGCTATTGCTGCTGCTGGAGCGTGCTGGCGCCAAAGTGACCAGTGCAGAGCAGGCCATTACCGCTAAGCTGGCCACGCCTAGCCAAGCCGAGCTACTCAATGTCGAGCCGGGGGACGCTCTGCTTTGCATTCGGCGCAAGGTGTTTGCTGAAGACGACCGCCCCGTTGAATACATCGAAGGGTTTTATCGTCCCGATACCTATGAACACCAGATGTCACTGGGTCGTAAGACGCATCACGATAAGCGATTATGGGAGGCGTAAAACTACTAGTTTGGCTTCTCCCTGACTCAGCCGCTCGAATTGCCTGCGTTCTGGCGAGGGCTACGGCAGCGTCAGCTCCCGCGCCTCGCCCATCAGCAGCGCCCGGTTGGCTTCGAGCGCCTCGCGCAGGAAGTCCCACAGCAGCCTCACCCGCGCCAGGCGGCGCTGCTCCTGGCGCGCGGTGATCCAGAACTGGCGCACGATCTCCACCTCATCATTAAGCACGCTCTCGAGCCTGTCGCCGGTTTCGGCCATGAAGCAGGGCAGCACGGCGAGCCCCGCCCCCTGCAGGGCGGCGGCGTGCTGGGTGGTCACGCTGGTGCTGCGGATCGAGAAGTGCGGCGCCGTTCCGACCACCGCGGGGTCGAGCAGGGGGTCGAGGTAGCTGAGCTGCTCGCTGAAGATCAGGTCGTCGACGTAGCCGATCAGGCGGTGCCCGCCCAGATCGGCAATCCGCGCCGGGCGGCCGTGGCGCTGGAAGTAGGCCTGGCTGGCGTAGAGCCGCAGCCGGTAGTCGCACAGCCGAGAGATCACCAGACCCTGGCTTGCCGGGCGCTCGACGGTGATCGCCAGGTCCGCCTCGTGGCGGCTCAGGTTGACCACCCGCGGCAGGGCCAGCAGGTCCAGGGTGATGCCCGGATGGCGCTCGCAGAAGGCCGAGAGCAGCGGGGCGATCACCCAGGTGCCGAAGCCTTCGGTCACACCCAGGCGAATCTGACCGCCGAGCTGGCGGTTCTTGTCGGCCAGGCTCTCGCCTGCCTCGAAGGCATGGCGGGCCATCTCCTCGGCGTGGGCCAGCAGCTGCTGGCCGGCCTCGGTCAGGTGGTAGCCATGAGTGCTACGCTCAAAGAGTTGGGTATTGAGTTTCTGCTCGAAGCGTCGGGTGCGCCGCGACAGCGTGGAGTGGTCCAGGCCCAAGCGCCGGGCGGCATCGGTGAGCCGCTGGCTGCGCGCCACTTCGAGAAAGATCTGGATGTCTTGCCAGTCGAGCATGGCTCGCACCTCATGGAGTTCGTTTGTGCATTATTGCACAAGGCATGTGAAGAAGTGCCCGTTGTCACGCCGGCTCGTGGGTATATAGACTCGAATTCATCACGCTTCGTGTGTTTCTACACACAAAGTCTACATCACGGCTTCAGCCGTGCGACGACTACAAGCACAACAGGAGTTCGCCATGTCCATTCGTGAAATTCCCATGTATATCGACGGCCAAGCCGTCCCGTCCCAGAGCCAGGAGTGGCGCGACGTGATCAACCCCGCCACTCAGGAAGTGGTGGCGCGTGTACCGTTCTGCACCGCCGAGGAGGTCGACCGCGCCGTGGCCAGCGCCAAGGAGGCATTCAAGACCTGGCGTAAGACACCGCTGGCCAAGCGCATGCGCATCATGCTTACGCTTCAGGCGCTGATCCGCGAGCATACCGAGGAGCTCGCCGCGCTGATCACCGAGGAGCACGGCAAGACACTGCCCGACGCCGCCGGCGAGGTGGGCCGTGGCCTGGAGGTGGTGGAGCATGCCTGTTCCATCACCTCGCTGCAGCTTGGCGAGCTGGCCGAGAACGCGGCCAACGAGGTCGACGTCTATACCCTCAATCAGCCGCTGGGGGTGGGCGCGGGCATCACCGCCTTCAACTTCCCGATCATGCTGCCGTGCTTCATGTTCCCGCTGGCTATCGCCACCGGTAACACCTTCGTGCTCAAGCCCTCCGAGCAGGACCCCAGCTCCACCATGCGTCTGGTCGAGCTGGCCCATGAGGCGGGCGTGCCGGCCGGCGTGCTCAACGTGGTGCACGGCGGCCCCGACGTGGCCAACCAGATCTGCGACCACCCGGACATCAAGGCGCTCTCCTTCATCGGCTCCACCAACGTGGGCACCCACATCTACCGCCGCGCTTCCGAGGCGGGCAAGCGGGTGCAGTCGATGATGGGCGCCAAGAACCACTGTGTCGTGATGCCAGATGCCAACCGCAGCCAGGCCATCAACAACCTGCTGGGCTCCGCCTTCGGTGCCGCCGGGCAACGCTGCATGGCCAACTCGGTAGTGGTGCTGGTGGGCGAAGCCAACCAGTGGCTCGACGACATCGTCGAGGGTGCGCGCAGCATGAAGGTGGGGCCGGGTACCCAGCGCGATGCCGATCTCGGTCCGTTGGTTTCCCCGGCGGCCAAGGAGCGCGTGGAGCGTCTGATCGCGGCCGGCGAGAAAGAGGGTGCCAGGCTGCTGGTCGATGGTCGCGGCTATCAGGTGGAAGGCTATCCTAACGGCAACTTCGTTGGCGCCACCGTCTTCGCCGACGTCAAACCCGAGATGTCCATCTACCGTGAGGAGATCTTCGGACCGGTGTTGTGCGTGGTCAGCGTCGATACGCTGGACGAGGCGATCGCCTTCATCAATGCCAACCCCAACGGCAACGGTACCTCGATCTTCACCAACTCCGGCTGGGTGGCACGCCGCTTCGAGACCGACATCGACGTCGGCCAGGTGGGCATCAACGTGCCGATCCCGGTGCCGGTAGCCTACTTCAGCTTCACCGGCTCGCGAGCCTCTAAGCTCGGCGACCTAGGCCCCAACGGCAAGCAGGCGATCCAGTTCTGGACCCAGACCAAGACCGTTACCGCACGCTGGTTCGAGCCCGAGAATGTCTCCAGCGGCATCAACAGCACCATTTCGCTCAGCTGACCCAACCCCGGCTCAGTATCCGGTCCCGCCCTAATGGGCGGGACTTTTTATTAGAAGTATCTCAACGAAACAAACCTGCTAGAGTTGAAGAATCGTAAGGACACGATATGGAGGCAGTTTGCCGATGCGCTGCGCGCTTGCCGGTGGTTCTGCCGGCTTGGCCAAATGGACGGCCGCTCTTCTCTTGCCCCTTTTGTGGCTGCTCTCATGGCAGGCCCAGGCCGTCGTCGATATCAGCTCTTCACCGCTCGCCATCAACCCGGCACCTCAAGTCGCGGTGCTGGAAGACGAAACTGCTCAGCTTGCCATCGAGCAGATCCTGGAGCCGGCCGAGCCACTGCCTTGGCAGCAGTTGCAGCAGGAAGTACCCAACTTCGGTTTCACTCATTCAGCCTGGTGGCTGAGGCTGGAGCTCGCGAACGACTCCGCTGCTCCCTTGCGGCGCTTGCTCGAGCTGGCCTCGCCGCTGCCCGATTTCATCGATGCCTATGCGGTCGACGCCGAGGGCAGGGTGGTGCAACAGTGGAGCACCGGTAGCCGACGCCCATTCGCCACCCGCCCAGTGCGGCATCACGCCTTCGTGCTGCCGGTACTCGTGGGGGCGAATGAAACGCGGCAGGTATACGTGCGGATGGCGAGCCACGACGGCTTGGTGCCCGCCACGCCCCTGCGGCTGATGGACGACGTCAGATTCCTAGAGCGTACGCAAAGCGAGCTGATGTCCTACAGCGTGCTGTATGGCGGGCTGTTGGCGCTGCTGCTTTACAATCTGCTGACCTTTCTGGCCACCCGCGAGAAAGCCTTTCTGCATTCCGTGTTCTATCTGGGCGCTTTCCTGCTGTTCAACCTCTCGCTGCGAGGGTTCGGCTACCAGTTCCTGTGGCCGGAGTGGCCGCGCTTCAACCAGCAGATTCTGTTGCTCAGCGCGGGGCTGCTTTACGTCGCGCTCACCCTGTTCAGCCTCGACTATCTGACGCTCAAGCGGCAGGCCCCGCGGCTGGCCAAGGGGCTCGTGGTGCTTACGGGGCTGCTGGTGCTCAGCATACTGCCGAGCCTGGCCGATCGCTTCGCCTGGACACTGCGCGCGCTGGTACCGCTCAGCATAGGGTATGCGCTGCTCCTGCTCGGCACTGCTGCTTGGCTCAGTTTCCAGGGCGATCGGCTGGCGAGAATCTTCCTGTTGGGTTGGGGTGGCCTACTGGCGGGGGGCGCACTCTATGCACTGCGCCTGGGGGGCTTCGTGCCCTATGGGCTGGCCACTGAGTATGCGCTGGAGGCGGGGGCGGGCTTCGGCTTCCTGCTGATGGCCTTCGGTCTGGCCTGCAAGATCAATCGCCTCAAGCGTGCCAAGCTCGACGCAGAGCGCGAGACCTATGAGCTGCAGCGTACTCTCAATCACCAGCTCGAGACCCAGGTGCTGCAGCGTACCCAGGAGCTGGAGCAGGCTAATCGCAAGCTGGCGGCCATGGTGCGCACCGATCCACTGACAGGATTGCTCAATCGACGTCAGTTCGAAACCCTGATCAACGAGGAGATCCAGCGCCGACATCGTGACGGCAAGCCGCTGCTGTTCGCCATGATGGATGTCGATGACTTCAAGCTCTTCAACGACACCTACGGACACCAGGCAGGCGACGAAGTGCTCGTGGAGGTGGCCGCTCTCCTGAAGGCCCACTTCCGCCGCGCCGGCGATAGGCTGTTCCGGCTGGGCGGCGAGGAGTTCGGCATCCTGCTCGAGGCCGATTCGTTCGAGGCAGGCCGCTTCGCGCTGGAGCGCTTTCGCCACTCCTTGCAGCAGTTGCAGATCCCCCACCAAGCTTCGCAGCATGGCGTGGTGACAGGCTCTTTCGGGCTGGTGTGCTGCAGCGATTACGATCAGTTGCCGGCGGCCATGGCCGTCTATCGTCACGCCGATCAGGCCATGTACGAGGCCAAGCAGATCAGTCGTAATCGGGTGGTGGCGCGCTCGGTAATGGCAGAGGTGTGAGCGGATGCCGCATGGACTTATCGTTTACGTTGACGTTAACTGGCATTAGCCAGCATAACAACGACGCAAGAGGTCCTGCCATGACAACACCGATCAGCCGCTTTCCCATCCCCGAGTCGATCGAGGAGTTACCCGAAGACATCCGCGACAGCATCCTCGCGGTGCAGAAGAAGGCCGGCTTCGTGCCCAACGTATTTCTGATGCTGGCACACCGCCCCGATGAGTTTCGGGCGTTCTTTGCCTACCATGACGCCTTGATGGAGCGTGAGTCCGACACCCTGACCAAGGCGGAGAAGGAGATGATCGTGGTGGCCACCAGCGCCCGCAATCGCTGTCTCTACTGCGTGGTAGCCCATGGCGCGCTAGTGCGCATCTACAGCAAGGACCCGCTGCTGGCTGATCAGGTAGCCATCAACCACCGCACCGCACCGATCAGCGAGCGCCATCGGGTGATGCTCGATTTCGCCCTGCACTGCGGGCTGGAAGTGGGGGAGCTCACCGATGAGTGGCAGGTTCGTCTCACCGAGGCGGGCTTCACTCACGACGATATCTGGGACATCGGCGCCATCGCCGCTTTCTTCGGCCTCTCTAACCGACTGGTCACTCTTACCGGCACCCCGCCCAACCCGGAGTTCTACCTGATGGGACGGGTGCCCAGGGAGAAGGCCGCTAACGGCTAGCGCACTGCTTCGTTCAGGTGCGGCAGGCTTGCAGCAGCATCATTACCGGCTCCAACTGGCTGACATGCAGCACCAGCACGCTGTCGCCGCTTGTCCCTTCAGCGGGGCGGATCACGGCGAACTCGCCCTCTTCCAGATGAAACTCGTGGATTTCCCTGGGGCCCTGCGGCGTCTGGCACTGGATCGAGCGGTAGCTGTCGTCCTCGCTGTATGTCAGCCGGTGATAGACCTTGAAGAAGGTATAGAGCGAAAGGCCGTCGTCGAAGGCGGGCCAGCGTGCAGGGATGGTGCGGGTCTCCTCGTCGAGTGTCTGCCCCTCTGCCTCGGCGGCTTCGATGGCTTCTGCCAGCGGGCCGGCCAGCAGCGAAGCGGTGTCGCGGGGCAGTGGTGCGGCGCTCTCGATGGCCTGCTGATAGGTGGCTCGCACTTGATTCAGAGCGTCGAGCGTGGCGATGGGGTGGTCGCTGTGGGCGAGATCGCCGGGCTCGAAGCCGCCATTCTCCCAGCCGTGAATGACTCGCAGCGTCAACGCTGCGCTGGCCATCGGCTCGCACACCAGCGTCTGCAGGGCGACCCGCAGATGCAACTGGCGTTCGACGCTCAGGTTGTCGAAGGCGGAATAGGGGTCGGCAAAGATATGGTGCAGATGCCCGGGGGCGTGTTCCTTGGCTTCACTGAAAGGCATGGCGGTTCCCTGCGGGGGAGAAGTCGTACTGGCTTTTTCGCTGTTATAACACTGCATGAGCTCCAGGTCATATCGGCCAGTCGGCTTCGGGCTTTAGCCCCTCGGTCCGGCGGTAGTCAGGCTGGAATTTGCCAGGAAGCTTTTGGCCAACCACCCTTCGTAGGTCGATAAGCGAAACGAAGGAGCCACCCTCATGAGCGATTCCCCGGACCCGCGTCGTCGCCACTCCGCCTCGGTGGTGGACGGCGTCGGCAAGTCGGCCAGCCGTGCCATGCTGCGTGCGGTGGGTTTTACCGACGAGGATTTCACCAAGCCCCAGGTAGGTATCGCCTCTACCTGGAGCATGGTCACCCCGTGCAATAGCCACATCCATGAGCTGGCCGAGCGGGCGCGTGACGGTGCCGACTCGGCCGGCGGCAAGGGGGTGATCTTCAACACCGTCACCATCTCCGACGGTATCGCCAATGGCACCGAGGGTATGAAGTACTCGCTGGTCTCGCGGGAGGTGATCGCCGACTCCATCGAGACAGTAGCCGGTTGCGAGGGCTTCGACGGTCTGGTGACCATCGGTGGCTGCGACAAGAACATGCCGGGCTGCCTGATGGGTATGGCACGCCTGAACCGGCCCAGCGTGTTCGTCTATGGCGGCACTATCCAGCCCGGTAAGAACCATACCGATATCGTCTCGGTGTTCGAGGCCATGGGCGCCCACAGCCGCGGCGACCTGGAGCTGATCGAACTCAAGCAGATCGAGGAGACGGCGATACCCGGTCCCGGCTCCTGCGGTGGCATGTACACCGCCAACACCATGGCTTCGGCCATCGAGGCACTGGGCATGAGCCTGCCGGGTAGCTCGGCGCAGAACGCCGTGTCCCAGGCCAAGCGCGCCGATTGCGAGGCGGCCGGCGCGGCGGTGCTGGAACTGCTCGAGCGCGACATCAAGCCTTCCGACATCATGACCCGTCAGGCCTTCGAGAACGCCATTACCGTGGTGATCGCCCTGGGGGGCTCCACCAACGCGGTGCTGCATCTGATCGCCATGGCCAACACCGTAGGTGTGCCGCTGTCGCTGGCCGACTTCACCGAGATCGGTCGGCGTGTGCCGGTGTTGGCCGACCTGCGCCCCAGCGGGCGTTACATGATGAGCGAGCTGGTCGAGATCGGCGGCATCCAGCCGCTGATGAAGACCCTGCTCGAGGCCGGCATGCTCCGCGGTGACTGCCTGACGGTGACGGGGCGTACGCTGGCCGAAAACCTGGCCGATGTCGCTCCCTACCCGGAAGGACAGCAGATCATCGCGCCGCTGAACGCCCCGCTGAAGAAGGAGAGCCATCTGCGCATCCTCTACGGCAATCTGGCGCCCGAAGGTGCGGTGGCCAAGATCACCGGCAAGGAGGGCACGCGTTTCTCCGGCAGTGCGCGGGTGTTCGGCTCCGAGGAGGAGGCCCAGGCGCGCATCAACGACGGCACGGTGACGGCCGGCGACGTGGTGGTGATCCGCTACGAAGGCCCCAAGGGTGGCCCAGGCATGCGCGAGATGCTGACGCCTACCTCGGCGATCATGGGGCGCGGGTTGGGCGATTCCGTGGCCTTGATCACCGACGGCCGCTTCTCCGGCGGCAGCCACGGCTTCGTGGTGGGGCATGTCTCGCCCGAGGCTTTCGACGGCGGTCCGCTGGCGCTGGTCGAAGATGGCGACCCCATCACCATCGACGCCGAGGCCGACACCATCGAGCTGCATGTCGATGACGCCGAGCTGACCCGGCGTCGTGCTGCCTGGCGCCAGCCCGAGCCGCGCTATACCCGTGGCGTGCTGGCCAAGTACGCGCGCTCAGTCAGCTCGGCCTCCACCGGGGCGCTGACGGATCTGCCACCGGAGGAGTGACGGCCGACAATTTCCGCTCACAGCAAAACGACGCCTCGTCCTGGGACGAGGCGTCGCGGTATCCGGGCGATCCCTATCAGGTCGATCAAAAACGCGGAGCTTCTGGCGCTAATAGTTCAAGGCGCCTTCCGGATCAATGGTGTGATAGACGAGGCGTAGCTCATCGAGCGAGAGGTGTTCGAGGCGGCCGGCCAGCAGATCGCTGATCTTCTGTGCCGGTAGTCCGGCGCGGCGAGCGATCTCGCGGCAACCGAGGTCGGATACGGCGATGAGCCGTGTAACGATGCGCATCAGACGTGTGCGCTTTTCCAGATCCCTGACATCGAGGTCAGGGCAACTTCGCGGGGGGTCGATAAGATCCGCGTTGGAAAAATGTCGTGCCGTACTCATGATGCTCCAGTGGGCGATTGCGACAACCACATCATGGAGGCAATTCGTCAATTTTGCCAGCCCCGTTTGGCGACTTTTTCGTGATGCCGAGACAGCGGCAGCGAGACCGTGGCAAGAGGCGCCTTGGCTAAGCCGACCTTGGTGGAATTGCCGAAAATTCTCAATAACGTAGAAACTGTTGATTAGCCTCTTTACGCAGGGGCATGCTAGCTTTTGTCAGGTAAGCGGTCGGGCTCGCCCGGTACGCTCCCGAAACAACCATAAACGATCCGGTTTCAGGACGGAGGAGATTCATGCGCGCTCTCAAATATGTCGCGGCCGCTTCGCTGATGGCCACGGCTCCGCTAGCTGCCGCTCAGCAGCTTTCCATCGCCACCGGCGGTACCGGCGGCGTGTACTATCCGATCGGTGGCGGCTTCGCCGAGATGATCAACAACCACATCGAAGGGGCCAGCGCCACGGCGGAAGTGACAGGCGCTTCGGTGGAGAACATGGGCCTGATCATGCGCGGCGATGCCGATCTGGCATTGGTGCTGGCCGATACCGCCTACCAGGCCTACAACGGCACCGGCGACTTCGAGGGTCGCCAGATTGAGAACACTCGTGCGCTGGCGTCCGTCTACCCCAACGCCGTGCAACTGGTCACTCTCGCTGACTCCGACATCCAGTCGCTGGAAGATCTGCGCGGCAAACGCGTTTCCGTCGGCGCACCGGGCAGCGGCACCGAGCTCAACGCCCGTGCCCTGCTGGAAGCCAACGGCATCACTTATGACGATTTCCGTCCCCAGCGCTTGAACTTCAACGAGACCGCCGACGCCATCCGCGACGGTGACATCGATGCCGGCTTCTGGAGCGTGGGTCCGCCCACCAGCTCGATCCTCAACCTGGCGGCGACCCGTAGTATCCGTCTGGTCGGCTTCAGCGACGAGGAGATCGAAAACGCCCGTGAAGTCGAGCCTACCTTCGCCGCCTACGAACTGCGCGCCGGTATGTACGACGGCATGGACGAGGCGGTGCAGACCATCAGCATCCCCAACGTGCTGGTCGTCAACGCCGACATGGACGAAGAGCTGGCCTATGAGCTGACCAAGCTGCTGTTCGAGAACACCGACGAGCTGATCGCCGTGCACCCGGCGGCCAACGATACCACCGTCGAGTTCAGCATCGACTCCACTCCGGTCCCGTTCCACGATGGCGCGCTGCGTTATTATGAGGAAGTGGGCGCCGAAGTGGCCGACCACCAGCGTCCGTAAGGCTCGTTCAGTCAGGCATCCATGATGCTTGCTGCGAACCTGCGCAGGAGTCGCCGAGCCCTCGGGCCGGCGACTTTCTGCGTGCTGACACTATGTGCCGCGAGCACGGCGGTCTGGGCCGATGCCTCGCATCTGGAAGTGCTCGACGATCACGGCCAGGCACTGGTCTCGCTGCCGATGCCGGAAGGCGAGCGCTGGTGCATGGAGTGGAATCACTCCGTGACCGGTATTCGCGTGCAGGACTGCTATCGCCATCACCAAGGGAACATGGTACTCGAGCGTAGCCACCAGCCCGACTTTGCCGCCGGGCTGGGCCATGTGCCGGGTCGGGGCCGTCAGGTCTCCGACGGCCAGGGCGGCTACTGGATCGAGGACATCGACGAACCGGTGCCCGGCAACCGCTATCGATTGAGGGTCGGCTCTGCCAGAGTCGACCATAGACTGCTGCATGAGGGACGTCGGATCAGCCTGAGCGAATTGGCGGCCGGCGAGCGGGTGACGATCCACCTGCGCACCCCTGACACCACCCCCTGAGAGGCGCGCATGAGCGAATCTGCCAACCCGCCCGTCACCGTACCCGGTGGCAATGCCATTCAGCCCCGACCGATCCTGTGGTTGATCACCCTGGTCGCCGTGGGGCTTTCGCTGTTCCAGTTATACTCCGCCGGCATTCAGCCGCTGGGGCTGTTCTACCAGCGCAGCGTCCACCTGATGCTGATCATGATGCTGGCGTTTTTGATCTTTCCGGTGTTCGGCCCCCACCGCAAACGCGGCGTGCTGGGCTGGCTGATCGATGCGGCCTTCTTCGCCGGGGCCCTGATCACCGGTGGTTACATGGTGCTCTACCTGGATGAAATCATCCGCCGCGCCGGGTTCTGGAGCCAGACCGACATCATCGTCGGCTGCATTGCCGTGGTTACGGTGCTCGAGGCCAGCCGCCGTGCGGTAGGCCTGGGCATGACCATCATCGGTGTGATCGCCATTCTCTACGCCTTTGCCGGCCCGCGCGGCGAGCTGCCGTGGTTGGGCCAGTTCATGCCCGGCATTCTCGAGCACCGCGGCTACAACCTCGACCGGGTGGTGGGGCAGCTTTACCTGGGGCAGGAGGGCATCTTCGGCCTGCCGCTGGGGGTGGCGGCCACCTTCATCTTCGTCTTCGTGCTGTTCGGCGCCTTCCTCGAGAGTACCGGCGCCGGCAAGTTCTTCATCGACATGGCCTACGCTGCCACCGGCCGCCAGCGCGGCGGCCCGGCCAAGGCCGCGGTCATCGCCTCCGCGGGCATGGGCTCGATCTCCGGCAGCGCCATCGCCAACGTGGTGACCACCGGCGCCTTCACCATCCCCTTGATGAAGCGTCTGGGCTACAAGCCGCATCAGGCCGGCGGCATCGAGGCCGCGGCTTCCACCGGCGGTCAGATCATGCCGCCCTTGATGGGGGCCGGTGCCTTCCTGATCGCCGAGTACACCAACACGCCTTATCTAGATGTGGTCAAGGTGAGCATCCTGCCGGCGATCATGTATTTCGCCACCGTCTATCTGTTCGTGCACATCATCGCTCTCAAGCAGGGCATGCAGGGTCTGCCCAGGAGCGAGCTGCCGCAGATGCGCGACGTGCTGCGCGAGGGCTGGCACTTCCTGCTGCCACTGGCGGTACTGGTGTGGCTATTGGCGATGCACATGTCGCCAATGCGAGTGGGCTTCTACGCGGTGGTGACCATGGTTGCCGTGGCCGCGCTGCGCTATGCGATCTGGTTCCTGTTCGTCGCGCCGAGGCAAGGTCAGCCCGTCACCCTGGCCAGCACCGGACGTGTGATCTGGGCCGGTTTCGTCAAGCTGATCGAGGGGCTGGAGTTGGGGGCGCGCAACGCCGTGTCGGTTTCCCTGGCCTGTGCCGTGGCCGGCATCATCGTCGGCGTGGTGGGTCTCACCGGCCTGGGGCTCAAGTTCTCCGCCATGATGATGGCCTTCTCCGGCGGCAACATCGTGCTGGCGCTGCTGATGGTGCTGCTGGCCAGCTTGATCTTGGGCATGGGGCTGCCGGTCACCGCCAGCTACATCGTGCTGATCGTGCTGGTGGGCCCGGCCCTGACCGCCGAGTTCGGTATCCCGCTGCTGATCGCTCACCTGGTGGTGTTCTGGTACTCCCAGGATTCCAACGTCACGCCACCGATAGCCTTGGCCGGCTTCGCCGGGGCGGCCATTGCCGGCTCCAAGCCGATGGCGACCGGCGTGCAGGCGTGGAAGTTCGCCAAGGGGCTCTATCTGATCCCGATGTTCATGGTCTTCAACCCGGAGATCATCATGGGCGGCCCGCTGCACATCCTGGCCTGGAACGGGCTGATCGCGATACTGGCGCTTGGTGCCTTTGCCGCGGCGCTGGAGGGCTATCTCTTCACGCGCATGTCGTGGCTGCCGCGTATCGCCATTTCGGGGGCCATCGTGGCGGTGTTCTATCCCAACTTCCTGATGGAGGCCGTGGGGGTGGTGGTGATGATAGTGGCCATCGGCGCCAACTGGCTGGCCAGCCGGCGTGAAATTCACTCGGCCGGAGCCGGGACGACGTGACGGTGGGGTCCGCCTGCGCGAGCGGGCGGTCGCTTGCCCGATTGGTCAAGATGACGGCGCCTGCGGGCGCCGTTAGAATACCTGCCCTTCGCCAACCAGCCGCATCACGGGGAACCGCAAAATGTCATCCAGCGAGCAGCCACGCGTAGGCGTGATCATGGGGTCGAAATCCGACTGGCCGGTCATGGAGCACGCCGTGGCGATGCTCGAACGCCTGGGCGTGGCCTACGAGACCCGCGTGGTCTCGGCGCATCGCACTCCGGATCTGCTGTTCGACTATGCCAAGAGTGCCACCGAGCGCGGTCTGCAGGTGATCGTCGCCGGTGCCGGTGGGGCCGCCCATCTGCCGGGCATGGTGGCCTCACAGACGGCGCTCCCGGTGCTGGGCGTGCCGGTAGAGTCCAAGACGCTCAAGGGCCTCGACTCGCTGCTCTCCATCGTGCAGATGCCGGGCGGTATCGCCGTGGGCACGCTGGCCATCGGCAAGGCCGGGGCGACCAACGCCGGCCTGCTGGCAGCGCAGATCGTCGGTCTGCAGGATGCCAAGGTGCGTGCCGCCGTGGAGGCGTTTCGAGCCGAGCAGACCCAGACGGTGCTCGACAACCCCGATCCCCGGCCCGCAGACGAATGAGTCGGCGAACCCGCATGAGCCAGCGAGAGGAGAGAGCGACATGAATATCGGCGTACTCGGTGCCGGCCAGCTCGGCCGCATGCTGGCTCTGGCCGGCTACCCGCTGGCCAACCGCTTCACCTTCCTCGACACTACCGGTCACCCCAGCGCCGGGATCGGTGATGTCATGATCTACACCGATCAGCATCACCTGCTCGACGACTTCCTGGCCAAGGTCGACCTGGTGACCTACGAGTTCGAGCACCTGCCCGTGGCGCTGGTGCAGGCCATCGAGGAGGTCAAGCCGGTCTATCCCTCGAGCGAGGCGATCCGCATCTGCCAGAACCGCGCCGAGGAGAAGGTGCTGTTCGACCGCTTGGGCATTCCCACTCCAGCCTACCGCATCGTCGAGAGCGCCGAGGCACTGGAAGCGGCGGCCCGCGAGCTGGGCACCCCGGTGGTGGCCAAGTCGGTCACCGAAGGCTACGACGGCAAGGGCCAGGCGGTGCTGCGTGACCCGGCCGAGGCGGCCGAGGCCTGGCGTTCGATCAATCACCCCAAGCTGATCGTCGAGGCCTTCGTCGACTTCGTGCGCGAGGTGTCGATCATCGCCGTACGCGGCCGCCAGGGCGAGATGGCCTTCTACCCCATGGCCGAGAACCTGCACGTGGACGGCATCCTGCGTTACTCGCTGGCGCCGATGCCGGACCTCGACGAGGCAGTACAGCAGACCGCCGATGGCTACATTCGCGCGCTGCTCGACGAGCTCGACTACGTCGGTGTGCTGACCCTGGAGCTGTTCCAGACCCGTGACGGCAAGCTGCTGGCCAACGAGATGGCGCCCCGCGTGCACAACTCCGGCCACTGGACCATGGATGGCGCGGTGACCAGCCAGTTCGAGAACCATCTGCGCGCGATCCAGGGCCTGCCCCTGGGCGACACCTCGGCCCGCATGCCGACCTGCATGGTCAACGTGATCGGCCAGGAGGGCGACCCGGCAGCGATACTCGCCATCAGTGATGCCCATCTGCACCGCTACGACAAGAGCGAGCGCCCCGGGCGCAAGCTCGCCCACGTCAACCTGCTGGCACCGACCCACGGCGAACTGCTGGAGAAAGTGCACGCCTGCGCCTGGCTGCTGCCGGAGGCGCCGGAGGCGCACTTCAGCTTCGAGGACGCGTTCCGCCAGGGCAACCTGTAACACGGCAAGACACAACGCAGCGGGCCCCGCCATTGGCGGGGCCCGCTGTTTTTTGCCGGTAGGCCATACAAATCACCGAGCGAGATGAAGCGTAAGGCGCACGGAGCACAGTACCGAGCGAAGCGACAAACAGCCGTAGGCTGGCCCCGAAGGGGCGAGAAGCCGAAGGCTGCGAGTCAACCGGAGCATATGGGGTATATGTGAGGATTCGCCGGTCCGACGCTTCGGCACCGCGCAACGCAGCGATTCGCTCGCGCAGGTATTTGTCCTAGGCGCCGATGATACCGCCGTCCTCTCGGGTAATGACCAGCGTCGCCGAACGCGGAATGGCGCTACCGCCGTCCGGCCAGTGGCTGACCGACTCGCCTGCGGCGAACGCCTCGGTGCTGGTGGTGGCGCCGGGGTGCTGCACGTTGACGAACATGGTGCGCTGGTCGGGAGTGGTGATCACCCCGGTGATCTCCTGACCGATGGGGCCGGTGAGGAAGCGACGGATCTCGCCGGTCTCGGGGTTGGCGACCAGCATCTGGTTGTTGCCGAACACCTCGTGGATACCGGTGTTCATCACCGACTCGCTGATGTCGGTCTGGATCCACACGCGGCGATCCGGATCGATCCACAGCCCGTCGGGGCTGGCGAAGATCGCCTCCTGGCCCAGCGGCTCACCGGCCATGTCGCGACCGCTCTCCTGATCCCCGGCAAGAACGAAGATATCCCACTCGAAGCGCTCGGCGGCGTGGGTGCCGTCCTCCTGCCAGCGAATAATATGACCGAAGTGGTTCTCGGCGCGCGGGTTGGCGGCGTCGACCTGCTCCTCGCTGCGGCGAGTGTTGTTTGTCAGGGTGAAGTAGACCTGGCCGTTGGCGGGGTCGACGGCGCCCCACTCGGGGCGGTCCATCTTGGTCGCGCCGACGTGGTCGGCGGCACTGCGGGTGTTGACCAGGATGTCGGCCAGGTCGGCGAAGCCGTTCTCCGGCGTCAGACCGTTCTGGCCCGGGGCCAGGGCCAGCCACTCGCCGCTGCCGTCGTCGTTGAACCTGGCGACGTAGAGGGTGCCCTCGTCGAGCAGCGAGCCATCGGCGCTGGCGGCCTGATAGGGGCGAGCCGAGACGAACTTGTAGATGTACTCGAAGCGGGCGTCGTCGCCGGAGTAGGCCACCACCGGCTGACCTTCCACTGCCGGGGCGAAGATCACCCCCTCGTGGGCGAAGCGGCCCAGGTGGGTGCGCTTGACCGGCGTGCTCTCCGGATCGAAGGGGTCGATCTCCACCATGTAGCCGAAGGCATGGGGCTCGTTGCGGTAGTCCTCGCTGGGCGAGGCGCCACGGGAAGTGGCATCGAAGCGCACGAATTCGTCGGCACCGCCCTGGGCACGGTGCCATTGATAGCGGCCTTCGGCGCGTGTCTCGATGCCGTAGCGGCTCTGGCGACGGTCGATCTCGACATCTTCGTTGGCGAAGTAGCCGGCCCAGTTCTCCTCGGCAGCCAGATAGGTGTTCCACGGCGTGACGCCGTGGGCGCAGTTGTTCAGGGTGCCGCGGGTCATGCTGCCGTCGGGGCTGTACTTCGTTACCACGTGCTCGGTGCCTGCCACCGGCCCGGCCAGTTGCATCGGTGTGAGGCCGGTGACCCGGCGGTTGAGGCGATCCTCCACCACCTGCCACTGGCCGTCGTCGCCCTGGCGCACCCGTACCACCGAGACGCCGTGGGCGTTGAGCTCCTTGCGCACCTGGTCGGCATCGCGGGAACCGTCCTCGTGCTGCGGGAAGCCGTCGGCGTCCAGCGCCAGCCCGGCCGCCGCACCGTGCAGGAAGCGTGGCTCGACGTATTCGTGGTTGAGCACCAGCAGGCCGTCGCGGGAACTGCCGTCGATGGCGAAGAAGTGCATGCCGTCATGGTGACTGCCGATCTGGTGAGCCTGATCCTCGCCGCTGGCGTCCAGCGAGAAGGCCGGCATGTTGCCGCTGATCGGCGTGCCCCAGGGAATGAAGGTCTGCACCCGGTAGCCTTCCGGCACTACCACGCTGTCACCGGTGCCGATGGGGATCGCCTTGAAGCCGATGCTTGGCGACGAGCTCCCGGCGGCCAGGGCGCGACCGAAGGGCAGGCTGGTGGCCATGGCGCCGGCGATGGCGGCAGCCAGGCTTCCGCGCAGCAGCGTGCGGCGGCTCATGCGGGCTTCCAGGATATCGCCGAAATAGGCGTTGCCGGAGGCGTTGCTCGTCGGCTCGTCGCCGGCGGCCAGAATGGGGTCGACGTGACCGGGGAGATGGGGCTTAGTCATGAATTTGTCTCTCCTGGGGGCAGGCTGCATGGCGCTTGCCAAAGGCTAGTGGGTCTTCGCCCGAAGCTAGTGGGTCTTCGCCCGAAGAGAGTGGCGACTGGGCGTTACAGCGGCATGACCGGTTGGTGGCGCTTCGATGACGCGCAGACTCACAGCCTGACATGGATCAATCTAGTGCGAACAAACGGCCACCGCTCTTGAAGCTTGGGGCCATTAGGCGACACTGATATCAGCAATCTGGGGGGGGGGGAGGCGATGCGACGACTGCCGAGGCCGGGCGACATCGGCCTGATCGCGGCACTGTTGCTGCCGTTGGCAGTGGCGCTGCCGCGCCTGGGTGGGCCTGGTGGGCCGCCCGAGCTGTGGTTGACCTGGGTCGGTCGTGCCACGGGCATCCTGGGGCTGGCCATGATGCTGCTGGCCGGGCTGGTGAGCTGCCGGGTGCCGGGCTTCGACAGACCTTTCGGCGGGCTGGCACGGCTCTGGCGCCTGCATCACTGGCTGGGCTTCGCCGCTTTCATCCTGGTGATGGTCCACATACTGGCCCTGGGTCTGGCGGCGGTTCCGGCATCTCTGGATGCTGCGGTGGCCACGCTGTTCCCGCCACCTTCCCAGGCCGCGATATGGCTCGGTTGGCTGGCCTGGGTGGCGATGGTGGTGTTTCTGGCGCCAACCTTCGACTTCTTCGGCAAGCCCCATTATCAGCGCTGGAAGCGCCTGCATCTGGTTTCGGCGGTGGCGCTGCTGCTGGGGCTGTGGCATGCCTTGCTGCTGGCCGGAGAGGCCTGGCCGTGGTGGCTGCTCGGCATTGCCGGGCTGGGCGCCATTGCCTGGCGCAAGGGCGTGGCGCCGCAGCGGCGCCATCCCTACCGCATCGAGCAGGTGGTACCGCTGGCCCGCGGCGTGGTCGAGCTGGTGCTGCGCCCCGAGGAGAGTGGTATTCGCCATGAGGTGGGGCAGTTCGTCTATCTCACCCCGCTGGACGAGCGGCTCGCTGCCGGACGCGGTGAGGAGCACCCCTACACCATCGCTTCGGCGCCCTCGGATTCGCGGCTGCGCATCGGCATCAAGGATCTGGGCGATGCCAGCCGCGCCCTGCAGACGGTGACACCGGAAACGCGGGTATTGATCGAAGGCCCCTACGGAGAGTTCTTCGAGCGGCGCTTCCCGCAGCGCGACATGCTGTGGCTCGGCGGTGGGATCGGCATCACGCCGTTCGCTGCCGGTGCCCGTAATCTGGGCGCCGGATCCGTTCCCGACGGGCACGTACATCTGTTCTATCTGGCCAACAGCCCGGACCGCGCCTACTACCGCGAGGAGTTCTGCGAAATAGCCGAGCGCATCGAGGGGTTCGATTATACACAGCACTACTATCGCGATCGGGGGCCTCTCACCGAGGCGTTCCTGCGTGAACACTGCCCCGACTTCGTCGAACGAGAGATCTATCTCTGTGGCCCGCCCGGCATGAACGCCTACCTACAGCGGCTATTGATCGAGCAGGGCATTCCCGTATCACGCATTCACAGCGAGGTCTTCGATTTCCTATGAACAAGATCGCTTATTCGGCTTTCATCGCCTTCGTGGCCAGCCTGCTCACTCTGGTCTCCGTCAATGCGCTTTCCGAAAGCGAACGCGAAGACAGGGACGATGCCGGCCTGGAGTCCATCACCCTGGCGGAGCTGGCCGAGCACGACAGTGCCGAGAGCTGCTGGAAGGCCATTCACGGCCGGGTCTACGACATCACCGACTATGTGCCCGATCATCCCACCGAAGAAGAGGTCCTGCTCGAATGGTGCGGTCGGGAGTCTACCGAGGGCTGGGACAACAAGCGTCCCGGCGTTCCTCACAGCCCCAGGGCCGAGGCGATGCTCGAGCGTTACCTGATCGGGCGGCTGGTGGATGACACCGGTGAGCCGCTCGAGCCCGGGCCGGGCGAGCCCACCGGGGCCATGCCGGAGAGGCAGGCCGAGGAGGCGACGTCGCCGGCCCAGGACGAGCGTCTGGCGCGTGCCTTGCTGGGACTGCCGCTCGACGGACACTATCGCGGTGTCTTCATCGACCGCGGCAGCATCCAGGTCAACATCACCTTCGATTTGCGGGATGGACACATCGAGTCGCTGGCCTATCGCTATCTGGCATATCGCGGCGTGGACTATCTGGCCCTGGAAGAGGGCGATGAGCTCTATCCGGTGATGCTGCAGCACCGCCAGATCGCCGAGCGTCTGGAGGGGGCTCCGATCACCCGCATATTCGCGCTCTACGAACCCGCGTCGCTGGTGGATGACATCGATGGCTACAGCGGTGCGACGTTGCGCGGTGCCAAGGTGATCTCGGCCATTCGCGATGCCTTGAACCGGGGCGTGTACGCCTGGCCCTAGGCCCGTGGGGGAGGGACGTCAGCGTAATCTGCGAGCCGGCGCGAACTAAAGTCGCAAGGGATTGCGTTGAGGAGACGGCTCGCTTAATACGGCGGTATCAAGTAAAGATAGCAAAGAGAAATAAAAATAGACTCGGACGCAGGCATGCCCCTCCCGCTTCAGGACAAGCCACCCGAACTTAAGGTCGGGCTGGATCTCTCTCATCGCCGCCAGTTGGCTCATGAGCAGGTGCGTCTGCTCTATGAGCGTTTGTGGCAGCCGTTATTGACCAGTGTACTGGCGGCGTGCCTGCTGGTGGCGGCCATGTGGCCGGTCATGCCGCACGGCCAGCTGCTCGGCTGGCTGGCGGCGATGACGCTCGTCTCCGGCGGACGCTTGTGGCTGGCCTGGCGGTATCACCGCCAGCCGGAGGAGGAACGCCGTCGACGGCGTTGGCTCTACCGCTTTGCCTGGGGTGCCACCCTCGCCGGCCTGCTGTGGGGTGCGGCCGGCCTGATAATGTTCACCATGGAGCATCACGGCCAGTTGGCGGCGCTTGCCATCGTGTTGACGGGTATTGCAGCAGGAGGAGTCACCACGCTCTCCTCGGTGGCGTGGATTGCACCGGCATACGTGCTGGTCGTCCTGGTGCCTCTGTTGGGCCAGCTGCTGGCGCATGGAGGTTCTCTGGCGCTATTGCTCTCGGCCATGGTCGTTCTGCTCCTTGGCCTGGTGCTGGTGACCAGCCGCCGGTTGCATCGCAATATCACCGACAACATCTCCCTGCGCCTGGTCGTCACTTCCCGCGAACAGCAGCTGCGTGTCAGCGAGGCGCGCTATCGCGCCATCTTTCGCCATACGCCTCTTGGCGTCATGCACTTTGACCGCGACGGTCGGGTGGTCGACTGTAACGAGATGTGCCTCGACATCCTAGGGACAAGTCGAACGCGTCTGCTGGGCATGAACCTGCTGACCCAGCTCGAGGATGGACGAGTGACCAGGGCGATACGCGATGCCCTGGAGAGCGGGACCGGGTACTTCGAGGGTACCTATCGCAACATGTTCAGCAGCAAGCAGACACCGCTGCGGGCCTTCTACAGTGCGCTGCGTAACGAATCGGACGAGGTGGTGGGCGGCGTCGGCATCATCGAGGATTTCACCGAACGCAAGCTGGCGGAAGAGACCATTCATCGCCAGGCTTACTTCGACCCTCTGACCGAGCTCCCCAATCGTCGCCTGCTGATCGAGACACTGGCCTCGACCATTCGCGATCGTCGCGACGATGGACGCGTGGGGCTGGTGATGTTTCTCGACCTGGATCGCTTCAAGATCATCAACGATACGCTGGGCCATGCGGTGGGCGACGAACTGCTGCGCCAGGTCAGCAAGCGCCTGCTGCTGAGCCTCGATAACGACGCCATGGCGGCGAGGCTCAGCGGCGATGAGTTCGTCGTGCTGATGCCGGCCCTGAGTACCGATCGCGATGCCGAACTCGGGCGAGCCGAGCACCGGGCCGAGCGCCTACTGTCGACCCTTCGCCGCACCTACGACCTGGGGGGACAGCGGATCAGCGTGACGCCCAGTATCGGCTACACCCTCTTTCCGTTGGGGGATGAAGACGTCGGCGATGTTCTGCGCCATGCCGACACCGCCATGTATCAGGCCAAGCTCAAGGGGCGTGCCCAGATCTGCGGCTATGAGCCCTCCATGCAGACGCAGCTCAGCTGGCGCCTGGAGATGGAACAGGCACTGCGTCGTGCGCTGGCCGAGGACCGCCTGAGTATCGCTATCCAGCCTCAGCTCGATGAGCACGAGCGGGTCATCGGCGGGGAGGCGCTAATGCGCTGGCAGCACCCTCGGCACGGTTGGGTCTCGCCTGAGGTATTCATTGCCATCGCCGAGGAGAGCGATCTGATCGTCGAGCTGGAGACCTGGATGCTGGATCGCTGCTGCAAGCTGTTGGCACGCCTGCCGGTGGAGTCTCTCCCGCGCCTGTCGGTCAACATCAGCGTGCGCCACTTCAGCCAGCCCGGCTTCGTCGAGGGAGTCACCTGGGTAACCGGCACCCACGGTATCGATCCGTCCCGTTTGGTGGTCGAGCTGACCGAGAGCATCATGATCGATGGCTTGGAGGACGCCGTCGAGCGCATGCAGGCGCTCAAGCGGCTGGGCGTGCATCTGGCGCTGGACGACTTCGGGACCGGTTTCTCGTCGCTCTCCTACCTGAAGTCGCTGCCGCTGGATGAACTCAAGATCGACCGCAGCTTCGTCAGCAACCTAGATACCGATGGCAGCGATGCCGCCATCGTGGAAACGGTATTGGCCATGGCCCAGCACCTGGGCATCGACGTGGTGGCGGAAGGGGTAGAGAATCGGGCGCAGCAGGAGTACCTGCTGGCACGGGGCTGCCGGCTCTTCCAGGGCTACCATTTCCACCGCCCCATGAGCGTCGAAGCGTTCGAAGCGCTGCTTACCGGCAGTGAAGTCGAGACCGAGGTCGGCGAGGGCTAGGCTCTGAATGGCCGGCTCAGCCCAGCGCGCCGCTGGCCCAGAGCAACAGTGCGATCAGGGCGAAATGTCCCGGATACCAGGTCAGCCACAGCCGACGGGGCATGGCCAGGGGCACGCCGGGTGTCAGGCGGTGGGCGCCGGCGGCCAGCCACAGCACGGCGAGGCAGGTGGCCACGGTAAACGACTTGGCCATGTCGGAACTGTTCATCAGGCCTGCCACGATCAGCACGGGAGCCGCCAGCGATACCGCCTGCAGGCGTTCGACCAAGCTTTCTCCGGCACCGTGCAGGTGATGCATGGCGAGCATGAACAAGGGGATCAGCAGCAGGCCGCGGTGGCCGTATTCGACCCAGTCACCGAGCAGGTACCAGATGACCAGACTGGCGGCTATTGCCGTCCCCAGCCAGATGCTGCCCAGGCTGCCGCTGCGGTGGCGTTCGAGGAGATCGCGCAGCCAGGCGCCCCAGGCCAGCCCCAGCGCCAGGGTGAAGCAGACATTGAGAATGAAGGCGTCCGAGGCCCGCGGCATCATCATGTAGGGCAGCTGGGCGGCGATGCCGATGATCAGGATGCGCCGTGCGTAGCGCAGCGGGTTGCGGGTATTGAACAGACCATGCCAGGCGACCATGGCGGCGAACAGCGGGAAGGCGATACGGCCGATCGAAGAGCCGGCCCAGCCGAGTTCCCAGGCGCTGGGGAAGACATAGCGGGTCAGGTGATCGACGGTCATGGTGGCGAGAGCCAGCCACTGCCCCCAGCCTGTCCAGGTGGATACGGGGCGATCCGGCGCCGCGCCGGAAGCGGCCTGTACGGTCATCCTGACCTCCTTGTCGATGATGAGTGAGTCGATGGTGAATAAGTCGGTGATGAAGAAACGGTAAAGATAACAATCCCCTGTGACCGAGTCGCACCGGTAGAGTTCCACTGGAAACAGGGCAGTGCACGGAGAATCACGGCAATGCGCAGCGGCTTCGGTTTCGATCTTCGCAGCATGGAGATCTTCGTCGAGACCCTGGAGCAGGGCAGCCAGAGTGCGGCGGCTCGGCGGCTGGGGCTCAAGCAGTCCTCGGTGTCGCAGAGTCTGGCCAATCTGGAGGAGAGCATGGGCGTGTCGCTGTTCAAGCGCCACACCCGCCCCCTCGAGCCGACTAGCGCAGGGCGCTTCTTCTACGACCGCGCCAAGCGCCTGCTCGACGAGGCGCGCAGCACGCGGCGCGAACTGGTCAGCGGTGGCTTCGGTCAGCTGCATCAGGTGCGTCTGGCGCTGGTCGATTCGCTGGCCACCGCCGTGGGCCAGCCCCTGATCGAGCTGATCCGGCGCTACACCCGCGACTATACCCTGACCACGGGGCTGTCGCACATGCACGGCCACTCCCTGCTCACGCGTCACGTGGATATCATCATTTCCGATGACCGCCTGGAGAACTACGACGGCCTGGAGCGCCACGCCCTGCTGCGCGAGCCCTTCGTGCTGGTGGTGCCGCTCAGTTGGAACGGTCCGCTGGACAACCTGCGCTGGCTGGCCCGCCACCTGGATTTCGTGCGCTACACGCCACAGTCGCTGATCGGTCAGGCCATCGAGCGTCATCTGCGCCTGAACCAACTGGAACTGCCGGCCCGGCTGCATCTCGACAACACCTTCGCCGTGCTGCGCCTGGTCAGTGCCGGCGCCGGCTGGACCATCACCACGCCGCTATGCCTCTATCAGGCCGGACTCGACAGCCTGCAGGTCACCGTGGCGCCGCTGCCGCTGGCAGCGCTGACCCGGGAGCTGACCCTGGTGGCGCGGCGCGACGAACTGGGTGAGCTGCCGGCGCTGCTGGCCCGAGACAGCCGTCGTTTGCTGGAACAGCGCTTTCGCGCCCAGTTGGAGCGGGTGCTGCCGTGGCTGGCGGCCGAGGTATCCGTCCAGCCCTGAGACTTCCTAGGGTTTTCTCACCCTCTAGCTGCGCTTTTCCGTCACTCTCTTGCGCCGAGCGAGTGCATCGGGCGTTGCGCACGCCGCCTGACGGGGCACTATCGATTTTGCCCATAGTGCCGTCGTCCCGATTGCCGATGCTCTTTGCGCCGTTGCGTTACATGCGCAAAGACTGCATCGAGACGGGATGAAACCAGGATCGGTGCCGGACGATGCCAAGAACAATAATCCTCTACGTGCGCTGGGTGGATGCGTTCAACCGGGTGGTGGGACGCATCGTCATGTTCATGATCTTCGTGATGATCGGCGTGCTGCTCTACGCCTCAGTGGCACGTACCGCCTTCAACAGCCCGCTGATCTGGAGCATCGAGGTCTCGCAGTTCCTGATGTCCTCCTACTACCTGCTGGGCGGCGCTTACGCCATGCAGATGGGCTCCCACGTGCGCATGGACCTGTTCTACTCGCGCTGGTCCGACCGCACCCGAGCCTGGGTCGATGCCTTCACCATCCTGCTGCTGATCGTATTCCTCGCCGCGCTGCTGTTCGGGGGTATCTCCAGTACCGAATACGCCCTGCGCTACGGCGAGAAGAGCTATAGCGCCTGGGCCCCGCGGCTGGCGCCGATCAAGATCGTGATGACCTTCGGCGTGTTCCTCATGCTGCTGCAGAGCTTCTCGACGCTGTTCAAGGATATCGCCCGTGCGCGCGGCGTTCCCCTGGAGCGAACGCATGGTGTCGTGGATAAGGGGGCGGGCGAATGAGCTACCAGATGATCGCCCTGCTGATGTTCTCCACCATGATGCTGCTGCTGCTCACCGGGCAGCGGGTGTTCGGCGTGATCGGTTTCGTCGGCGCCACCGCGGCGCTGTTGCTGTGGGGCCAGGGTGGGGTGGAGATGCCGTTCAGCGCCGCCATTCAGCTGATGAACTGGTACCCGCTGCTGACCCTGCCGCTGTTCATCTACATGGGCTACATGCTCTCAGAATCGGGTATCGCCGGCGAACTCTACGAGATGTTCCACGTCTGGATGGGCTCGCTCAAGGGCGGCCTGGCGGTGGGCACCATCGGCCTGATGGTGGTGGTCTCGGCGATGAACGGGCTGAGCGTGGCGGGCATGGCCATCGGCGCCACCATCGCACTGCCGGAGCTGCTGCGTCGCGGCTACGACAAGGTGATGGTCACCGGGGTGATCCAGGCCGGCAGCTCGCTCGGCATCCTGGTGCCGCCCAGCGTGGTGCTGGTGCTCTACGGCATGATCGCGCGCCAGCCGGTCAGCCAGCTGTGGCTGGCCGGGGCCATCCCAGGACTGATCCTGGCCGGCCTGTTCGTGCTCTATATCGTCATTCGCTGCCGCCTGCAGCCGCACCTCGGCCCGGCACTGCCCGCCGAGGAACGCCAGATGAGCCTGGCCGAAAAGCTCAAGCTGCTACGCGCCGGCCTGCTGCCACTGATGATCTTCTTCTTCATGACCGGGCTGTTCCTGATGGGGGTGACCAGCCTGGTGGAGAGCTCAGCGGTGGGGGCCCTGGCCGCGACCCTGGCGGCGCTGTTCAAGCGACGCCTGACCTGGAAGGTGATCGAGAGCACCGTGCACAAGACGCTCGGCATCAGCTGCATGTTCATGTGGATCATCCTGGCGGCGCTCTGTTTCGGCGCGGTGTTCGACGGCCTCGGCGCAGTGCGCGCCATCGAGAACGTGTTCCTCGACCGCATCGGCATGAGCCCGTGGCAGATTCTCGTGATGATGCAGCTCTCCTACATCCTGCTCGGCATGTTCCTCGACGACACCGCCATGCTGGTGATCGTGGCACCCCTCTACGTGCCGCTGGTGATCAGCCTGGGCTTCGACCCGATCTGGTACGGCGTGCTCTACACCATCACCGTGCAGATCGCCTACATGACCCCGCCGTTCGGCTACAACCTGTTTCTCATGCGCGCCATGGCGCCGCCGGAGGTGTCGCTGGGCGATATCTACCGCAGCGTCTGGCCCTTCGTCGGCATCATGCTGATCGGGCTGGCGCTGATCACCATCTTCCCGCAGCTGGCGCTGTGGCTGCCGCATCTTTATCGCGGCTACTGACCCAGGAGGTGACCCCGGTACGACCCACGAGCAGCGCGTTTCTTCCGACAACAAGCAAAAGAAGCAGGAGAAGAGCAATGACCAACCGTCGCGATTTCCTCAAGAAGGCGGGCCTGGCCACCGCCGCCACCGTGGGGGCCACGACCCTTGCGGCGCCCTACGTGCATGCCCAGCGCCGACCGATCCGCTGGCGCCTGCAGACCTACGCCGGGCCGGCGCTGGCCGCCCACGTCATCAAGCCCTCCATCGACGCCTTCAACAAGGCCGCCAACGGCGAGATGGAGATCGAGCTCTACTACGCCGACCAGCTGGTACCCACCGGCGAGCTGTTCCGCGCCATGCAGCGCGGCACCATCGACGCCGTGCAGAGCGACGACGACTCGATCAACGCCCCGGTGGACGTCTCGGTGTTCGGCGGCTACTTCCCCTTCGCCTCGCGCTACAGCCTGGACGTGCCGGCGCTGTTCCACCACTACGGGCTCAAGGAGATCTGGGAGGAGGCCTACGGCGAGATCGATGGCGTCACCTGGCTCGGCTCCGGCGCCTGGGACCCGTGCAACTTCGTCACCCGCGACCCGATCAGGAGCCTCGAGGACCTGCGCGGCAAGCGCGTGTTCACCTTCCCTACCGCGGGGCGCTTCCTCAGCCGCTTCGGCGTGGTGCCGGTGACTCTGCCGTGGGAGGACATCGAGGTCGCCATGCAGACCCGCGAACTCGACGGCATCGCCTGGGCCGGCATCACCGAGGCCTACACCGTGGGCTGGGCCGACGTCAGCAACTACTACCTGACCAACAACATCTCCGGCGCCTGGGCCGGCTCCTACTTCGCCAATACCGACCGCTGGAACGAGGTGCCCGAACACCTGCAGGTGCTGTTCAAGCTGTGCATGGACAGCTCCCACTACTATCGCCAGCACTGGTACTGGTGGGGCGAGGCCCACTACCGCACCACCGGCGGCAAGCTGGAGCTGACCTCGATACCGGAGTCGGAGTGGCAGCAGCTGGAGGACGAGGCGCTGGCCTTCTGGGACGAGATCGCCGCCGAGAGCGAGCGCAGCGCCCGGGTGGTGCAGATCCTCAAGGACTATCGTCAGACCATGCAGCAGGCGGGCCCACCTTACCGCTATGGTTGAGGGTAAGGGGCGGGCGCCCTGGTGCCCGCCCTAGCTGAAGTGCCGAAGCAACGAGCGATAACGACAACGACAAGAGGCGTGAGGAAGCCAAGATGAGCCGACTCCAGGCAAGAGACGTAAGAAACGCCGACGACGCCCGGCGTATCGTCGAGCAGCGCGGGCTGAGTCACGTCAAGGTGGGCATGTTCGACATCGACGGCGTGATGGTCGGCAAGTACATGCGCCGCGACAAGTTCTTCCACGCCCTGAGCGAGGGCTTCGCCTTCTGCGATGTGGTGCTGGGCTGGGACAGCAAGGACGAACTCTACGACAACGTGAAGTTCACCGGCTGGCATACCGGCTATCCGGATGCCGCGCTGCGGCTGATTCCGGAGAGCTGCCGCGAGCTGCCCTGCGAGGGCGACATGCTGCTGTTCCTGGCCGAGTTCACCGGCCCGGCCGGGGAGATCTGCCCGCGCGGGCTGCTGCGCCGCGTTCTGGCCAAGGCCGAGGCGATGGGCTTCACCGCCTGCGGGGCGCTGGAGTACGAGTTCTTCCTGTTCCAGGAAACCCCGGAGTCGGTGCGCGAGAAAGGCTTTCGCAACCTCAAGCCCTTCACGCCGGACATGATGGGCTACTCGATGCTGCGAAGCTCGGTGCACGGCGAGCTCTACCACGAGCTGCTGGCCATGGCCGAGTCGATGGACTTCCCCATCGAGGGGCTACACACCGAGACCGGCCCCGGCGTGCTGGAGGCGGCGATCCGCGTCGACGAAGCGCTGGCCGCCGGCGACAAGGGCGCGCTGTTCAAGACCTTCACCAAGGTGTGGGCGCAGCGCCGCGGGCTGATGGCCACCTTCATGGCCAAGTGGTCGCCGGACTACCCCGGCCAGAGCGGCCATATCCACCTCTCGCTGAATCGTGCCGACAGCGGCGAGTCGGCCTTCTTCGATGTCGACAAGCCTCACGGCATGAGCGACATCCAGCGTCACTTCGTCGCCGGCCAGCAACAGCTGATGCCGGAGTTCCTGGCCATGTTCGCCCCCACGGTGAACAGCTACACCCGCCTGATTCCCGGCTTCTGGGCGCCCACCGATGCCACCTGGGGGGTGGAGAATCGCACCACCGCGCTGCGGGTGATTCCCGGCAGCGCCAAGTCGCAGCGGGTCGAGTACCGCCTGGGCAGCGCCGACGCCAACCCCTACCTGGCGCTGGCCGCGGCGATCGGCTCGGGTCTCTACGGCATCGAGCACCAGCTCGAGCCCGACGAGATGGTGACCGGCAATGCCTACGAGCTGGCCCACCCCGAGCACCAGGCACTGGCACGCACGCTGTGGGAGGCCGCCCAGCGGTTGAAAGCTTCCGACGCGGCGCGCAGCCTGTTCGGCGACGCCTTCGTCGAGCACTTCGCGGCCACCCGGGAATGGGAGGAGCGCCAGTTCCGCAGGCACATCACCGATTGGGAGCTCGATCGCTACTTCGAGATTATTTGATCCGCACTGGCTGCGCGATCCGCAGGCTGTGTTGGAGCGAAAACTCGCGATGCTCATTGACTACAGTCAACTCCGCTCGCTCCTTTTCGCTCCGCCTTGCCTGCGAACCGCTCGCTCAGCGCTCACCTTGTACTTGAGGCAATGAATTAGCAGGAGAACGCCAAGTGGCCATACAGAAAACGATTTCTCCGGTCGACGGCTCCGTCTACGTCGAGCGGGAGCTGGCCGACCCGGCGCGGGTCGAGGCGGCGCTGGAAAGGGCGGTGACGGCGCAGCGAACCTGGCGCGAGACGAGCCTGGCCGAGCGCGCGCGGCTGTGTTCGAGGATGGTCGATGCCTTCGTCGCCCGGCGCGACGAGCTGGCACTGGAGCTGACCTGGCAGATGGGCCGTCCGATCGCCGTGGCCGGCGGCGAGATCGGCGGCTTCGAAGACCGGGCGCGCACCATGATCGCCATGGCCGAGGCGGCCCTGGCGCCGATTCGCCTGGCCGACAAGCCGGGTTTCACCCGCTACATCACCCGCGAACCGCTGGGCGTATCGTTCATCGTCGCCCCCTGGAACTTCCCTTTCATGACCGCGGTAAACGCCGTGGTGCCGGCGATCATGGCCGGCAATGCGGTGATCCTCAAGCACTCCGCCCAGACTCCGCTGTGCGCCGAGCGCTTCCAGCAGGCCTTCGACGAGGTCGGGCTGCCCGAGGGCGTGTTTCAGCACCTGCACCTTTCCCACGATGCCGCCGAGGCCGTGGTACGCGACGCCCGTATCGCCCACGTCTCCTTCACCGGCTCGGTGGCCGGCGGGGCGATGGTCGAGCGCAACGCCGCCGGGCGCTTCATCGCCACTGGCCTGGAGCTGGGCGGCAAGGACCCGGCCTACATCCGTGCCGACGTCAATCTGGACGAGGCGGTGCCCGGGGTGATGGATGGCGCCTTCTTCAACTCGGGCCAGAGCTGCTGCGGCATCGAGCGCATCTACGTTCACGAGTCGATCTTCGACGACTTCGTCGAGCGCGCGGTAGCCTGGGTGCGCCAGCTCAAGCTCGGCAATCCCACCGACCCCGCGACCACCTTGGGGCCGCTGGTGCGCCCGTCGGCGGCGGACTTCGTGCGCGGCCAGATCGAGGAGGCGGTGGCCGCCGGCGCCAGGGCCTGGATCGACCCCGGCGACTATCCGTTGTCGCGGCCGGGCAGCGCCTACCTGGCGCCGCAGGTGCTGACCGAGGTCGATCATTCGATGCGGGTGATGCACGAGGAGAGCTTCGGCCCGGTGGTCGGCATCATGCCGGTGGCGGACGACGACGAGGCCGTGCGGCTGATGAACGACAGCGACTTCGGCCTCACCGCGGCGGTCTATACCCGCGACCTGGCGACAGGCGAGGCCATCGCTCGGCGCCTGGAAGCTGGCACCGTGTTTACCAATCGCTGCGATTATCTCGATCCGGAGCTGGCCTGGACCGGTGTCAAGCAGTCGGGGCGCGGCTGTTCGCTGTCCCGTGTCGGCTACGAGACGCTGACCCGCCCCAAGTCGTTCCACCTCAAACACGCCTGAGCCGGCCCAGGAGAGCGCCATGAGCTACGACATGAATCATTACACCATGGGCTGGAACTACCCCTCGAACATCCTGACCGGAGCGGGGCGGATTCGCGACCTGCCTGAAGCCTGCAAGGCTCTGGGCATGGGCGCGCCGCTGCTGGTCACCGACCCCGGCCTGGCGGCGCTGCCGATGGTGCAGGCCTGCGTGCAGGCGTGCCAGGATGCCGGCCTGCGCACCGCCGTGTTCAGCCAGATCAAGGGCAACCCCACCGGGCGCAACGTGCTCGACGGCATCGCCGCCTTCCGCGGCGGCAGCCACGACGGCGTGATCGCCTTCGGCGGCGGCTCAGGGCTCGATGCTGCCAAGGCGGTGGCGCTGATGGCCAATCAGCGCGAGGGGCTGTCGCTGTGGTCGCTGGAAGACATCGGCGACAACTGGAAGAACGCCGACGCCCGGGCCATTGCCCCCGTCGTCGCCGTGCCCACTACTGCCGGCACCGGCTCCGAGGTGGGGCGCGCCTCGGTGATCACCGACGAGGCGGAGCACGTCAAGCGCATCATCTTCCACCCCGGCATGGTACCGGCCACGGTGATCCTCGACCCCGAGCTCACTGTGGGGCTGCCGCCGACGGTCACCGCCGCTACCGGCATGGATGCGCTGTCGCACTGCATGGAGGCGTGGTGCTCGCCGCTCTACCACCCCATGGCCGAGGGCATCGCGGTGGAGGGCATGCGTCGTATCGACCTCTACCTGCAGCGCGCCTACAGCGACGGCGCGGACCTCGAAGCGCGCATGAACATGCTGGTCGCCTCGAGCATGGGCGCCACCGCCTTCCAGCGCGGCCTGGGCGCCATGCACGCCCTGGCGCACCCGCTCGGCGCGCTCTACGACGCTCACCATGGCACCTTGAACGCGGTGCTGATGCCCTACGTGCTGCGCGCCAACGAGCGTGCCATCGGCGAGCCCATGGTGCGCCTGGGGCGCTATCTCAACCTAGATCAGCCGGGTACGGCGGCGGTGATCGAGTGGGTGCTCGGCCTGCGCGAGCGGCTCGGCATTCCGCACAGCCTGGCGGAGCTCGGCATCGATACTCGTCAGGCCGACAAGGTCGGGCGCATGGCGGTGGCGGACCCCTCGTCGGGTACCAACCCGGTCGCCTTCGATGCCGACGAGTATCGCGGCATCTTCGTTGCCGCCGTGGAGGGCCGCCTGTAGGCTGCGTCCTGAACGCCTGCGGGCGAAGCCCAGGAGATTCGTCTGGCAGTGCGCGGCCGCAGGCCGGGACGCCAGGGACGGTGACATGACAGGAGAGTGATCGATGCGTATCGGGCTACTGCAGTGCGATGACGTGGCGCCGGAGCTGCGCGAGGCCCACGGCAACTATCCGGAGATGTTCGCGGCCCTGTTCCAACGGGTCGACCCGACGCTCGAATTTCGCGTCTGGCGCTGCCTGGACGGCGAGATCCCCGACGACATCGACGCCGTCGATGCCTGGATGACCACCGGTTCCAAGCATGGCGTCAACGACGGGCTGGCCTGGGTCGACCAGCTGTGCGACTTCGTGCGCGAGCTGTGGCGGGCCGGCAAGCCGCTGGTGGGCATCTGCTTCGGCCATCAGCTGATGGCCAAGGCGCTGGGCGGCGAGGTGGTCAAGAGCGAGCGCGGTTGGGGCGTGGGCATGTCGTTCAACCGTGTCACGGCACGGGCGGCATGGATGGAGCCGTGGCAGCCGGGCATCGATCTGCTGGTCAGCCACCAGGACCAGGTCGAGGTCCTGCCCCCCGAGGCCACCATCGTGGGCGGCAGCGACTTCTGCCCCCACTACCTGATGCAGATCGGCGAGCACTTCCTCGGCGTGCAGGGCCATCCGGAATTCACCAAGGCCTACTCCCGCGACCTGATGGCGCTGCGTCGGGAACTGGTGGGCGACGAGCGGGTGAGCGAGGGAGAAACGTCATTGGCCGCCCCGGTCGACGACACCCTGATGGCGCGCTGGATTCTCAATTTCCTGCGGCGTGCGATAGCGGCACGCGCTTGAGTTCGAGGCCCCGATTCAGCGGAAACGACCGGCGCCGCAGGCGGTCAACCAGCCGGGCGCTTCGCCCGCCAGGCTCTCGGCCAGCAGGCGTCCGGTGGTGGCGGCCAGGGTCAACCCCAGGTGCCCGTGGCCGAAGGCATAGCTCACGCCGGGCAGGGCCGACGCGGGGCCGATCACCGGCAGCGAGTCGGGCAGCGAGGGGCGCAGGCCCAGCCAGGTGTGGCTCGGCTCGCCGAGAGAGCCGAACAGGCTCTCGGCGTGACGGCGAATGTAGTCGAGCCGCCGGGGATTGATCGGGTCGTCGTTGTGACCCAGCTCTACGGTGCCGGCGATACGCAGTCGACCCTGCATCGGCGTGAAGTAGAAGGCGTACTCCCCGGGGCTGCAGGGGCGACTGACCAGCTCGCTGGCGGCGGGAAACTCCAGGTGATAGCCACGCTCGGAGATCAGTGGAATGCGGTCGCCGCAGGCCAGCGCCAGCGGTCGCGACCAGGTGCCCGCGGCGATCAGCACCTTTTCAGCCTGCCAGGCCCCCTGGTCGGTAGCGATACGCACGCCGCCCTTGTTGCGGGCAAGCCCCTGGACCCTGGCAGGCACCAGCGCGGCGCCGCGGCCTTGCACGCGCTCGGCCAGCCGCCGGGCCAGCGTAAGCGGGTCGTTGACGTGGCAGGCCTCGGGAAACAGGATGCCGCCCTGGGCCAGGCCTTCGAGGGCCGGTTCCAGCTCCGCCAGTGCCTTGGCGTCGAGGCGTTGCTGATTGACGTCGAAGCGCTCGCGCTCGGCGAGCTCGGCCTGGGCCTCGCGCCAGCCCCTGGCGCTGAGATAGAAGCACAGGCTGCCACGCTGCTGCACGAGGCTGCCGCTCTCTTCCAGGTCATCGAGGATGTGGCGCCAGTCGTCGACCGCCGGTGACAGCAATTCGCTCAGAGTCTGGGTCGCCTGGGCGGCACTGCGACGATTGGCGCGCCGCATGAAGCGCCACAGCCACGGGGCGAGCCCGGGCAGGTGCTGCCAGCGCAGGTGGAAGGGCGAGTGCGGCGACAGCAGCAGCCCCGGCGCCTGCCGCCAGATGGCGGGCTGGGCCAAGGGCTCGATGGCGTAGTTGGCCAGCACGCCGGCGTTGCCCGAGGAGGCGGCAGAGCCCGGCGGCTCGGGGTCCAGCAGGGTGACCTCGAAGCCTCGCCGCTGCAGGTGCCAGGCGCAGGCCAGGCCGACGATACCGGCGCCGACGACCAGCACCTCGGCGTGTTGTGGTGTCTCCCTCATGGCAGCCCTTACTGCACCCTGTTTTCCACGAAGGCCCTATCATGCCCGAGATCGCACCGCGGCTTTTCAACGCCTGGCCGCCTGCCATGGCGCAGCAGGCGCAGGCCGTTGGCCACCACGATCAGGCTGGCGCCCATGTCGGCGAACACCGCCATCCACAGGGTGGCGTGGCCGGTGAAGGCGAGCGCCATGAACACCGCCTTGAGGCCAAGGGCGATGGCGATGTTCTGCATCAGCACCCGGCGCGTACCACGCGAGAGGCGCAGGAAATCGGCCAGGCGGCGCGGGTCGTCGTCCATCAGCGCCACGTCGGCGGTCTCGATGGCGGCGTCGCTGCCCAGCGCGCCCATGGCGAAGCCGATGTCGGCGCGGGCCAGCGCTGGGGCGTCGTTGATGCCGTCGCCCACCATGCCCACCGGACCGTGCTGAGCACGCGCCTCGATCATCGCCAGCTTGTCCTCCGGCAGCAGGGCACCGTGGGCCTCGTCGATGCCGGCCTGGGCCGCCACCGCGGCCACGCTGGCCGGGGTATCGCCGCTGAGCATCAGCGTGGTCACGCCCAGCCGGTGCAGCGCCTCGATGGCCTCGCGGCTCTCTTCGCGCAGCGGGTCGCCGACGGCGAACAGCGCCAGCGGGCGAGCCTCTTCCCCCAGGATCACCAGCGTCTCGCCGCGCGCCTCGTGCTCGGCCAGGTGGGCGTCGAGGGTCGCGTCCAACGGTGCGAACTGCTGCATCAGCCGCCGGTTGCCGAGCCACAGCGTGCGACCGGCATGACTTGCCACCACGCCGCGGCCGGGCAGCTCGCGCACCTCGCTCACTTCCAGTGGGTCGACGCCATTGGCCTCGGCAGCGCGCGCCAGCGCTGCCGACACCGGGTGCGACGAGCGCCCGGCGAGCCCCGCCGCCAGGGCGCGCAGGCGCTCGCGGCCGGCCGCGTCCAGCGTGCTGTCGAGGGGATGCCAGGTCCGCTGCGAGGGGCGCCCCTGGGTCAGGGTACCGGTCTTGTCGAAGGCGAGGGTGACCAGGCGATGGCCCTGTTCGAGCACGTTGCCGCCCTTGATCAGAATGCCCGCACGGGCGGCGGCGGCCAGCCCGCTGACCACGGTGACCGGGGTGGAGATCACCAGCGCACAGGGGCAGGCGATCACCAGCAGTACCAGGGCGCGGTAGATGCCCTCCAGCCAGCTGACGCCGAACAGCCATGGCCAGGTGAGCCCTACCAGCAGGGCGATGCCGAATACCACCGGCGTGTAGACGGCGGCGAAGCGGTCGATGAAGCGCTGGGTGGGCGCGCGACTGGCCTGGGCCTGCTCCACGGTATGGATGATGCGTGCCAGGGTGGTGTCGCTTGCCGCTCGGGTGGTGCGGTAGAGGAATTCGCTGCCCTGGTTGACGCTGCCGGCGAACACGGCCGCGCCGGGGGCCTTGTCCACCGGCAGGCTCTCGCCGGTGATGGGCGATTCGTCCAGCGCCGGATGGCCCTCGGCCACGCTGCCGTCCAGCGCCAGGCGCTCGCCTGCCCGCACCCGCACCAGGCTGCCGATGGCGACTTCGCTGGCCGGCATGCTGCGAAAGGCGCCATCGGCCTGGCGCACGCTGGCGCTTTCCGGCGCCAGCGAGAGCAGCTCGCGGATGGCGTTGCGCGCGCGACCCAGCGAACGCGCCTCGATGCGCTCGGCCAGGGTGAACAGCACCAGCACCATGGCCGCCTCGGCCCATTGGCCGATCAGCAGCGCGCCGGTCACCGCCACGCTCATCAGCGCATTGATGTTCAGCGTGCGGTGGCGCAGGGCGATGAAGCCCTTCTTCCAGGTCGGCAGGCCGACCAGGGCGATGGCCGTCAGCGCCAGCGCGGCGGCCAGCCACGGCTCGGCCAGTGCCAGCCAGTCGCTGGCTTCGGCGGCCAGTGCCAGCAGTGCGGCGGCGCCCAGCTTCCACCAGTTCTCCGTACTGCTCGCCGCGGGGGTACGCTGGGCCGGATCGTGGCGCCGTGCGCTCATGCCGGTGGAGGCGATGCGGCGCTCGATCGCCTCCTCCACCGCGTTGCGGTGGTGCACCGTCAGCACGCGGTTGACCAGATCGAAGTCGAGCCGCTCGATGCCTGGCGTGTCGCCCAGCGCCCGGCGCAGCAGCGCCTCTTCGGTGGGGCAGTCCATCGCCTCGATATGCAGGCGCAGCGACTGCGTGCCGGGCGGCAGCCGGTCGCGCTTCCGTGCGGCGGGCGCGGCAGGCGCGGTGCAGCTCGAGCAGCAGGTGCGTTCGGTCATGGCAGGACTCCGTGTCATCGTATAGGCTGATGAGACACCCTGTAGCCACTATAGAGTCAAGCTGGAAACGCGCTATAAATGGCTGCGCAAGCGAATCGCTGCGTTACGCGCTGCTCGTAATCCTCACCTATACCGCATAGGCTCCGGTTACTGCGCTGCGGGCGCCTTGCGCTTCATCTTGCTCGCCAATTTCTAGAGCGTTCCCCAAGTCCATGCGAGGCCCCACATGAAAATCGGTGAGCTGGCCACCCGCACCGGCTGCGCGGTGGAAACCATCCGCTACTACGAGCGCGAGGGGCTGCTGCCCGAGCCTGCCCGCTCCAGCGGCAACTATCGCCTCTATGCGGAGCCCCATGCCGAGCGGCTGCGCTTCATCCGTCACTGCCGCACGCTGGACATGACGCTGGAGGAGATCCGTACCCTGCTCGATTATCACGACCGGCCGCGTCAGCCCTGCAACGTGGTGAACGGCTTGATCGACGACCACCTGGCCCACGTCGAGGCGCGTATCGAGCAGCTTCAGGCATTGCGCCAGGCCCTCGTCACCCTGCGCTCGCGCTGCAACGGCGAGACCGACTCCAGCCACTGCGGTATTCTCCAGGAACTGGCCCAGCCGGTGGCGGAACGGCTCGTGGAGCCGCGGGAGCCAAGCCACGTGCCGGGTCCTCACAAGGGCCATTGATCGAGAGACACCGATGTCGAACAGGGACGTTCCTGCCTATTACTCTCAATGGGTTTCCAGTGAGCGTATTCCCGATCTGCTCGCCGGACGCCTGCACGCCGCCGACGATCCCCGCTGGGTCGAGTCCGGTGCACCCAGCGCCGAGGCGTACGCGCGCTGGGCCTCGCATATCTGCGGCATGGCCTGCACCAAGATGCTGCTCGAGGAGTTGCGCGGCGAGCGGGCGACCCTGTTCGAGCTGCTCGAAAGGTGCCGGGAAGTCGGCGGCTATGTGGTTTCGGAGGCCGGTATCAAGGGCCTCTACTATCGGCCTCTGGTGCAACTGCTGAGGGAGCGTCACGCGCTAGAGGCCGACATCGTGGAGCACGTCGAGGCCGTGCGGATTGCCGAATGGTTGGACGAGGGGCATCGCGTCATCGCCTCGGTGCACCCTTCGATTCGCACGCCCGAGCAGGACCCGCCGCAGCGGGGCGGGCATCTGGTTTATCTCTTCGGGCGCGACGAGAGCGGGCGCCTGCGCTTTCACAACCCTTCCGGGCTGCCCGGAGCGAATCAGGCGGACGCCCGCCTCGCGCCTTCGGTGTTCGAGCGCTTCTTCGCCGGGCGCGGCATCCTGATACGGCGCGGCTAGCCGCGTCGATACACCTGTCGGCCCAAGGCCCATACCTCGTCGATGGCCCATTCACCATCGCTCAGTACCAGCAGATCGGCGTCACGGCCGGGCTCGAGGCGCCCCTTGGCGGTGAGCTTGAGGGCGTCGGCGGCGTGGGTGCTGGCGGTGCCGATGGCATGTTCCAGCGGGACGCCGTGCTTCTCGATGCACTCGCCGACGACTTCGAACAGGCTGGCGAGGCGGCCGGGTTCGAGCCCGACGAAGCGGCGTTCGGCGTCGAAGCGCGGCAGCGAGGCATTGGCATCGGAGGAGAGCGTGATGCGTGACGGCTCGACGCGGGCCTCCAGAGCGCGGGCCACGGCCTCGGCGGCGGGCACTTCGCCACCGGCCAGCAGCTCCGCGGTGGTGCTGGTGGTGAAGTCGATGCGGCCGCCCTCACGGGCGAAGCGCAGGCCGTCCTCGAACAGCGCCGGGGTGCGGTTGATGTGGGTGGGCAGGAACTGCGCGAGCGGAATGGCGCTGCCCCGGGCTGCCTCGCGCAGCGGCTCCAGATGGGTGGGGGCATCGCCGGTATGGATGAAGACGATGCCCGACTTGCCCGCCAGCATGCCGGCGGTGCGGGCTTCGGAGGCCAGGCGCGCCAGCTCGAAGGCGGTGGGCTGTGAGCCGCGGTGATCGCTGATCGCCACTTCGCCCACGCCGATGAATTCGGGAATGAACAGGATGTCGCTGCCTACCGAGCCGGTCAGCGTTACCGGCGGCAACTGATAGGAGCCGGTATAGCAGTAGGTGGTGAGACCGCCGGCGGCCAGCTCGCGGGCCTTGCCCAGCAGGTTGGCCGGCGTGCGGGTCAGGGCGTCGGTGCCCAGCGCGCCGATCAGGGTGGTGACTCCCGAGGCCAGAGCGTCGTCGAGGGTCAGCTCGGCGGTGCGCGTACCGAAGCCGCCCTCGCCGCCGCCGCCGATGAAATGCACCAGCGGGTCGACCAGACCGGGGATGACCCGGCGACCCTTGAGGTCGATCTCATCGATGGCGGGGCCGGCAGCGGGCAGGGGCTGGTCGGCCGGCACCACGGCGGCGATGCGGGTGTCGGCGATCAGCAGATGGCACAGCCCCAGGTGGCGTGGCGCATGCAGCTGGGCATTCTTCAGCAGGGTCAGCATTCCGGCTCCTCGTGAAGGCGAACGCCGGCTGCTGCCGGCGTTCGCGGAGAATGACGCTATGGGTTACAGCTTGATGTCGTAGTTGAAGTAGCGCTCCATGATCTCATCATAGGTGCCGTCTTCCTTGAGCGCGGCCAGCGCCTCGTTGAAGCGCTCGGCCAAGGCCTCGTCGCGCTGACGGAAGGCCACGCCCACGCCCTTGCCGAAGATGTGCTCGGGCTCCTTGATGAAGCCGCTGATGCGCTTGAAATGGCTACCCGAGGTGTCGATACCCATGGTGTTTTCGGCCACCGGGTAGTCCATGAAGGTGAGATCGAGACGGCCGGCGCGCATGTCGGTCACGACGTCGTCGGCGCTGGTGTAGCGACGGATCTCCACCAGGTCGCCGTAGAGCTCGCTGACGTAGTTGTCCTGCAGCGTGGCGCGTTGTACACCGACCACCAGCCCCGCGAGGCTGTCGCGATCCTCGATGTCGATGTCGCGGTCACGCGTGGTGATCCAGGCGCTCGGGGTGGTGTAGTAGGGCTCGGAGAACAGCACGCGCTCGGCACGCTCCTCGGTGATCGCCATGGACGACATGATGGCATCGTAGTTGCGGGCCATGAGCCCGGGGATGATGCCGTCCCAATCCTGCTCCACCCAGGTGCAGGTGACCTCCAGGTACTCGCATACGGCGTTGCCCAGCTCGATCTCGAAGCCGGTCAGTTCACCGTCCGGCTGACGGTACATGAAGGGCTCGTAGGGAATGTCGACACCCAGACGGATTTCGGAATAGTCGCGGGCCTGAGCGGTACCAGCGGTCAGGCCGGCCGCCAGAGTGGCAGCCAGAATCATGTTGAGAGCACGCATGAGACTTCCTCCTGGGAAGGTGTTGTTTTTCACGAGTTTCAATTGCCGAAGTCGGCAGGATCGTCGCGCTTCAGGCGCGACAAGGCACACGAGCGTTGCCGTTCAGGCAAGGACGTGTCGATGGCACGGGCGTGCCGATGCGACCGGGAAGGCCGCGGGAAGGGGGCTTATTCGTCGAACCACTCGCTGAGGTAGAAGCTGTCGAAGAAACAGCAGTAGACCTCAGAGATGGTTTGTGGGAAGCGATCGATCATGGGACGGTGTCCGATGAGGCGTTGCGTGACTTGCAGTTCGACTTTCCGCAAAGGTGGTGCGCTTGTCAAGCCCACCCGGCCACAGGCCGGGTGGGCAAGATGCCGATTTACTCTTCGCCGAAATAGCGCTGGTAGATCTCGTCGTAGGTGCCGTCTTCCTTCAGCGTGGCCAGGGCCTCGTTGAAGCGCTGGGCCAGAGCCTCGTCACGCGGACGGAAGGCGATGCCGAAGCCTTCGCCGAAGTACTCTTCCGGCTCGGTGACCATCTCGCCTACCACCTCGAACTCACCGCTGTGATTGTCGAGCAGGGTGGCCTGGCCGACGATGAACTCCAGGAAGACGAGGTCCAGACGCTGGGCCTGAAGGTCGAGCACCATGTCGTCGGCGGTGGAGTAGCGGCTGACGTTGGCTACGCGGCCGTAGTTGTCGGTGACGTAGCTGTCGAAAGTGGTACCGCGCTGCACGCCAATGCTCTTGCCGGCCAGGGTCTCTTCGTTGATCTCTTCGACATCGCTACCGGCCGGGGCGAACCAGGCACCGGGGATGGTGATGTAGGGATCGGAGAAGAGCAGGGTCTGGCGGCGTTCGTCGTTGATGGTCATCGAGGACATGATGGCGTCGTAGTTGCGCGCCAGCAGGCCGGGGATGATGCCGTCCCACTCCTGCTCGATCCACTCGCAGGTGATGCCCATCTCGGCACACAGGGCGTTGCCCAGGTCGATGTCGAAGCCGGTCAGCTCACCGTCCGGCGTGCGGTATTCCATCGGCTCGTAGGGAACGTCGACGCCGAAGCGCACGTGATCGTAATCGCGGGCCTGGGCGGTACCGGCTGCGAGGGCCACGCCCAGCAGGGATACTGTCAGCAGTTTTTTCATGTTTCGTTTCCCTTTGTTTTCGTTCGGCACCGTTTCGGTGACGTCGCGCCTGAATTTAGCGCAGCCACGCCGGGGTCGAAAGCCCTGGCGCGAGCTTTTTCCAACGCCTGTTTGACGTTGTTCAATTGCCGCTCTGGGGCTTGAGGTGAGCCAGCAGCCTTTTCTCCAGGTAGCGGAAGAAGTAGAGGATGGCGAAGGTCAGGCAGAGGTAGATCGCCGCCGCGAACAGGAAGGCCTCGAACGGCGCATAGAAACGCGCATAGACGAAGCGTGCTGCGCCGGTGATGTCCATCAGCGTGACCACGCTGGCGATGGCGCTGGCATGCAGCATGAAGATCACCTCGTTGCCGTAGGCCGGCAGGGCGCGGCGGAAGGCGCTGGGCAGCACGATGCGCCGCATCATCAGCCCCTGCGACATGCCGTAGGCCTTGGCCGCTTCGATTTCACCCTGTGGCGTGGCCTTGATCGCCCCGCGGAATATCTCGGTGGTGTAAGCCGCCGTGTTGAGGGTGAAGGCGATCAGCGCCGGGTAGAAGGCCTCGCGCAGGATTGGCCAGAGGAAGGTCTGCTGAATGCCGTCGAAGAACACCACGCCGTAGTAGATGATGTAGAGCTGGATCAGCAGCGGCGTGCCGCGGAACACGTAGGTGTAGGCATAGATCGGCAGGCTGATCCAGCGACGCCCCGAGCTGCGCCCGATGGCCAGCGGTATCGCCAGCACCAGGCCGGCGACCAGCGACAGGAACACCAGTTGGGTGGTGAGCACCAGCCCGTCCCAGTAATAGCCGATGGTCTGCGGGGTGAAGATGCGGTTGCCGGCGAGCAGCTCGTTGAGCCAGGTCAATTCTGTCATCTCAGTGCCCTCCGAAGCCGACGTTGTAGCGCTTCTGCAGCCGGGCGAACATCCACTCCGACACGCTGGCGATCAGCAGATAGACGGCGGCCACCGGGAGCAGGAAGGTGAACGGCTCGTGGGTGGCGCGCGACGCCTCGGCGGCCACGCGTACCATGTCCGAGAGCCCGATCACCGAAACCAGCGCGGTGGTCTTGAGCAATACCATCCAGTTGTTGGAGATGCCCGGCAGGGCATGGCGCATCATCTGCGGAAAGCGGATGCGCCGGAACACCAGCCAGGGGCTCATGCCGTAGGCCTTGCCGGCCTCGATCTGGCCGTGCTCCACGGCCATGAAGGCGCCACGGAAGGTCTCGCCCATGTAGGCACCGAAGATGAAGCCGATGGTGAGCACCCCGGCGGCGAAGGCGTTGAGGTTGATGTACCAGTCCACCCCGAACCGGTCGTAGATGGCATCGGTGGCGACGTTGAGCGCCATCTGGCCGCCGAAGAACAGCAGCAGCATCAGCACCAGGTCGGGCACGCCACGAATCACTGTGGTGTAGAGCGTGGCCACCTTGTGCAGCAGCCAGTTGCGCGACATCTTGGCGCTGGCGGTGAGCAGCCCCAGGATCAGGGCGAAAATCAGCGACAGCACGGCGAGCTGGAGGGTGACGCCGGCACCCTCCAGCAGTCGCGGCCCGTAGCCATGTAGATCGATCATGCGGGAACCCTCAATACTTCGGCGCCAGGAACTGCTTGAGCCGGGGTGAGGTGGGATTGACCAGTACCTCCTGGGGCGGGCCGGCTTCTTCGACGAGGCCCTGGTGCAGGTAGATGACCTGGCTGGAGACGTCGCGGGCGAAGCCCATCTCATGGGTCACCACCACCATCGTGCGGCCTTCCTCGGCCAGGTCACGCATGACCTTGAGCACGTCGCCGACCAGCTCCGGATCCAGCGCCGAGGTGGGCTCGTCGAACAGCATTACCTCAGGATCCATGGCCAGCGCCCGGGCAATGGCGCCACGCTGCTGCTGGCCGCCCGACATCTGCGCCGGATAGGCGTCCGCCCGGGCGGTCAGGCCGACCCGCTCGAGCAGGGCGCGGGCATGCTCGATAGCCTCCTTCTTCGACTTGCCGAGGACATGGATGGGGGCCTCGATGATGTTCTCCAGCAGGGTCATGTGCGACCACAGATTGAAGCTCTGGAACACCATGGAAAGCCGGGCGCGCATGCGCACCACCTGCTTCCAGTCGGCGGGCTCGCGACCGTGCTTGGTGTGCTTGAAGCGAATTTCCTCGCCATGCACGATCAGGTCGCCTTCGTCGGGCTGCTCCAGCAGGTTCATGCAGCGTAGGAAGGTGCTCTTGCCGGAGCCGGAGGCTCCTATCAGGGTGATCACGTCGCCCTTTCTGGCCTCGAGGGAGAGTCCCTTGAGGACTTCGGTGTCACCGAAGCGCTTCTTGATGTTGCGCACTTCGAGTGGAATCGGGGTATCGGCCATGGGACGGGCTCCAGGTCGGGACGGGTCGCCTGTGGCGACGGGCCGGTTCAATCGGGCAGGCACGAAAAAGGGGCGATTCTAACAGGCCTGAGGGCTTTGGGCAGAGGGAGGTAAAGCCCGTGTCATGCGACGATGGTCGAGGAAGTGAGGCGAGAAAAGCATCAAAAGGCTCCTAGTTATTGTTGTATCACAAAAAATATTGCTGAAGCGATTGGGGCTCGGGGTCGTTTTCCCTGTCGCTAGCCGGGCGGCGTTGCAGGGCGAGCCAGCAGGACGGCGCGGGCGCCAAGCTCCACCGCCGCATTGGGAAAGACCACGCTCAGCGGTTCGTCCTGAACGATGCAAGGGCCGGCGCTGGCGTCTTCGGCAAGCCGAGTACCGGGCGCGAATTCGGTAAAGTTCGGCGTATCGTCGGGAAAGCACAAGTGGAAGTCCTGTGATTGCCGCATCAGCTCGTGGGCGACGCGGAAGAACGCCATACGTGCCGGGTCGGCCCCTCGCGGCTCGCGCCCTTCCAGCAGGGCTTTGAGAAGACGTGTCATGGGGGCCAGGGCAGTCAGGTCGTTGTGGCCGAAGGGCAGGGCGCGCCCCAGCTCCAGGGTGAAGGCCTGGGCCTGATGATAGTGCTTGGAGTAGTGGGAAAAGGTCCAACTGTGCCGATGCTGGTGCAGCACCGCCTGGATGCCGGCCTCGGCCAGCCAACGCCACTGTTCGGGCCGGGTGATCGTTTCGGCGAAGGGTTCGACCACGAAGCGCGGGAAGCGGCTGTCGCGGATCGCCGTGTGCAGGTCATAGTGCAGTCGCTCGCGCCCGGCATGCCGGGCGTAGAAATCGTCCACGGCGCTCATCAGCTGTCGGGCGCGATCCGGCTCCATGCCGGTCTCGTCCAGGTCGCGACGAAACAGGCGGTTGAGATTGGTGTTCACGTAGCGCTCGGCGCGGCTAATGGCCTCGAGATTGCCCAGGATGATCAGCGCCGGAGCCCCCAGTGGCAGCAGGCCGGCTTCGATGCGGGCCAGGCAGCTGCCGAGCAGCTCGATGGGCGCCGTCTCGTTGCCGTGGATGCCCACCGAAAACACGCAGGCGCGCGCCGTCGCGCGGCACTCGGTAGGCGTCAGCTCGAGAATGCCCGGGGCGTGAAGCCGGTAGCTACCGCCGCGCAGGCGGCCGCTGTGTGCCGCGGGGCGGGTCTCTTCGAGGCTGAGTTCGATCCATTCCGACAACATGCTTCGTCCGGGGGCTGTGGGTCCTCGCTCACCTTCCTGCGGACAGGGCATTATCTCAAGCGCGGGCGTCGGGCTGGTGAAAGCCCGGGTGCGATATTGAAAACGACTCCTGCGTGCCGACCTTTGCCCAATGGGGGCGCGGGCGGGCAGCGACTAAGCTGCCTGAAACTTTTTTGCGGCGAGGAGCCCGCCATGCCAACTGCCCAAGGTAACGCTTCGCTCGGCCATGGTGGCCGTCTCGACGATCACTACGATGCGGCCAGCGCCAGCCAAGGCCACCCCCTACAGGTACGCCTGCGCGAGGCTTTTCGGGCTGCTGGGCGGGACCCGGAGAACCTGAGTGTCGACGACATCGCCGGCATCGACCAGCTGCATCTCGGTGGGCGCAGCGCCAGTCGCGTGCTGGCGGATATGGGCAAGCTGACGGGGGGCGAGCGAGTGCTCGACGTCGGCTGCGGTACCGGCGGTGCCAGCCGTCTGCTGGCCGCCGAGTACGACTGCGATGTGATGGGAATCGATATCACTGCCGCCTTCGTCGAGGTGGCACGCTGGCTGAGCAGGGCGACCGGCCTGGCCGGGCGCACCCGCTTCGTGTGTGGCGATGCTGCCAGCGTGCCGCTGACGACAAGCAGCATCGAGGCGGTGTGGTGCCAGCATGCGCTGATGAACATGCCCCAGGTGCCGCGGGTGCTGGCCGAGTGGCGGCGCTTGCTCGTGCCCGGCGGTCGCGTGCTGCTGCACGAGGTGGTGGCCGGCGACAATCCCGAGCCGCTGGCGCTGCCCGTCCCCTGGGCGCGCACCCCAGCCAACAGCCATCTACGCTGCCGAGAGCAACTGGAGCGCGCCCTGGCCCTGGCGGGCTTCGAGCCGCTCGCCATCGAGGACGTGACGGAGGCCGCCCTGAGCTGGCGTGAGACCCGGGCAAAACGCGAAAGCGGCGCCCAGCAGGCGGCCCGGGCGCTGCCGGGGCCGGCGCTGATCTTCGGCGATGATTTTGCTCTGATGGGGCGCAACCTGCGCGACAACCTGGCGACCGGAAAAGTCAAAGTGCTGGCCGGCGTCTGGCAGCGCACCGGTCGATGAAATCGAACCAGACGTGCTAAAAGCTTTGCTTTTCTTCACCGCCCTGCCTTCTACGCTGACGAGTGTCATCAGTGCTGATGTCGTCTTTTCTACAGGAGGTGAACGATGACCAAGGTGCTCGTGCTCTACCATTCGATGTATGGCCATATCCACACCATGGCCCAAGCCGTCGCCGAGGGAGCCAGGCAGGTCGATGGCGTGGAGGTCGACGTCAAGCGCGTACCCGAGACCATGGACCCTGAAACCTTTGCCAAGGCGGGCGGCAAGACCTTCGACACGCCGGAAGCCTCGCCCCAGGAGCTGGCCGATTACGATGCGGTGATCTTCGGTACCCCGACGCGCTTCGGCAACATGACCGGGCAGATGCGCAACTTTCTCGACCAGACCGGCGGCCTGTGGGCCAAGGGGGCGCTGCGCGGCAAGGTGGGCAGCGTGTTCACCTCGACCGGCACCGGCGGCGGCAACGAAACCACCATCCTCACGTCCTGGACCACCCTGGCCCACCAGGGCATGCTGATCCTGCCGGTGGGCTACGGGCTCGAGTCGCAGTTCGACATCTCCAGCGTCCAGGGCGGCTCGCCCTACGGCGCCTCGACGCTGGCCGGGGCGGACGGTTCGCGTCAGCCCACCGAGCATGAGCTCGAGCTGGCCAGACTGCAGGGGCGCAGCGTTGCCCAGGTAGCGGCCAAGCTGGGCGCGTAAGATTGAGGCGGCCAAAGCTGGCCGCATGAGAGCGACCGCTGAGAGGCGACGTAAAGAAAAAGGCGCGGCATGGGCCGCGCCTTTTTCATGTGCCGTTGGTGGCTGATGCCGGGCGGTCGTATCAGTTCAGGTTCTGCTCGCCTTCGCCCAGATTGTCGTCACCGTCCAACTCCTCGAGGTTGTCCTGGTCGAAATCATCGACGGAGCGCTCACCGCTCTGCGATTGCAGGATTATCTCTCCTTCGGAGCGAATCTCCAGGTTGTCGATCGGGTAGGCCGCCTCGTCGCCGCCGAAGCCGAGGAAGCCGCCCTCGCTGACGATGACGTAGGTCTGGTCGGTCTGGGTGTCGCGCACCACTCTCTCGACGTCACCCACTTCGTCGCCGTCCTGGGTGACGATGTCGCGGCCTTCGAGATCGCTTACCTGCATGTCCATCTGCTGGCCGACCTGATCCTGTGCGGCCTGATCCTGACCATTCTGGTCGTCATCGAACATGCCGTCCTGATCGACTTCGACGTCGGGCTCGGGCTGCTCGATGGTCACGTCGGGCGATTGCTGCTCTACGGTGACTTCAGGCGGCTCCTGCTCGACCTCGATCTCGGCCGGCTCCTGGTCGACCTCGACGTCGGTCTCGCCCGGACTGGCCTCTACCTGGGTATCCCCATCCAGGCCGTTGTCATCATCGGCATCGTCGGCAATGCCAATCTCTTCTTCCTCGTCCTCGAACTCTTCGTTGTCGAACTCGTCATTCTCGAATTCGTTGTCGTCAGCGTATGGCTGCTGGCCCTGGCCATGTGGATCGAAGCCGGTCTCGCCCGGTTCGCCCGCCTGCTCTTCGTCGAACTGCTCCTGATTCTGGGCGTCCTCATCGGTCATCTGCTGCGGTTCGCCCAAATGATGCTGAGGATCCTCGTCCTGGACGTCCTGAGCAAGGACGCCGTGGCTGAGCCCGGTGCTCAGGGCGCCTACTGCAATGGCAATTGCTGTCCTTTTCATGCCCTTCCTCCTTTCGTTGCGCGTTGCCCTTTCGAGCTTGCACACATCAGGCTAGACGAGGGATTGGCAACCAAGGCCAGGGCTTACCGGGAAGTAACTAAAACAAAGCGAGAAGTTACGCGGGAGGGTTTTCGTTTCGATGGCCCCAGCCGGACGATGTCCGGCTGGGGCAGGGAGAGCCGCGGTGCTTATTGGGCAACACGCTCGGCTATGGCCTTGCCCAGGGTCTGGGTGGTGCCCTGGCCGCGAATGTCCGGCGTCAGCACTGCCGGATCGGCTTCCGTCAGCACCGCTTCGAAGGCGGCGATGATGGCGTCGGCGGCCTCCTTATGGCCCAGGTGCTCGAGCATCATAGCGCCGGACCAGATCTGGCCGATGGGGTTGGCGATGCCCTTGCCGGCGATGTCCGGAGCGCTGCCGTGGACCGGCTCGAACAGGCTGGGGAACTTGCCCTCGGGGTTGATGTTGGCCGAGGGCGCCACGCCGATGGTGCCGGTGCAGGCCGGGCCCAGGTCGGAGAGGATGTCGCCGAACAGGTTGCTGGCCACCACCACGTCGAACCAGTCGGGGTGCATGACGAAGTTGGCAGTGAGGATGTCGATGTGAAACTTGTCGACGCTGACCTCGGGGTAGTTGCCCGACATGGCCACGACCCGCTCGTCCCACCACGGCATGGTGATGGCGATGCCGTTGGACTTGGTGGCCGAGGTGAGCTTCTTCCGCGGCCGGCTCTGGGCCAGCTCGAAGGCGAACTTGAGCACCCGGTCGGTGCCGTGGCGGGTCATCACCGTTTCCTGGATCACCACCTCGCGCTCGGTGCCCTCGAACATCTTGCCGCCGACGCTGGAGTATTCGCCTTCGGTGTTCTCGCGCACCACGTAGAAGTCGATGTCGCCGGGCTTGCGGTCGGCCAGCGGGCTCTTGATGCCCGGCAGCAGCTTGCACGGGCGCAGGTTGATGTACTGGTCGAACTGGCGGCGGAACTGCAGCAGCGAGCCCCACAGCGAGACGTGGTCCGGCACCGTGTCGGGCCAGCCCACCGCGCCGTAGAAGATGGCGTCGAAGTCCTTGAGCTGCTCGAACCAGTCGTCGGGCATCATCTTGCCGTGCTTGGCGTAGTAGTCGCAGCAGGCGAAGTCGAAGTGCTCGAAGGCCAGGTCGATGTCGAAGCGCTTGGCAACGGCTTCGAGCACGCGCAGGCCTTCCGGCATCACTTCGTTGCCGATGCCGTCGCCGGGAATGACAGCGATACGATGGGTCATGGTGGACTCCTCGGATGGTGGTGGATCAATCGCGGGTCATGAAATGGGTGATACGGTCGAGCAGGCCCTCTGGCGCCTCCTCGGGGATGTAGTGGCCGCAGGGCAGTGCCTCGCCTTCGACCCGTTCGGCCACGGCGCGCCATTCCGCCAGTGGGTCGAAGCAGCGCTCGATGATGCCGTGCTTGCCCCACAGCACGCTGACCGGGCAGGCGATACGGCGTCCCGCTTCACGGTCGGCGCGGTCGTGTTCCAGGTCGATGGCGTTGCTGGCGCGATAGTCCTCGCACAGGGCATGGGCGGCGCCGGGCTGGGCCAGGCAGCGCTGGTACTCGGCGATGGCTGCCGGATCGAAGGCGTCGAGGCTGGCGTGTCGCCCACCCATGGTGCGGGTGATGTAGTCGTTGGGTGAAGCCTCGATCAGGGTTTCCGGCAGCGGCGAGGGCTGGATCAGAAAGAACCAGTGGAAGTAGGCGGTGGCGAAGGTGCGGTCGGTTTGCTCGTACATGGCAAGCGTAGGGGCAATATCGAGCAGCATCAGCTTGTCTACCCTGTCCGGATGATCCATGACCAGGCGGTGGGCGACACGTCCACCGCGGTCGTGGCCGCACAGCAAGAAGCGCTCGAAGCCCAGCTCACGCATCACTGCGACCTGATCCTCGGCCATGGCGCGCTTGCTGTAGTTGGCGTGGTCCGGCTCGCCGGGTGGCTTGGACGAATCGCCATAGCCACGTAGATCAGTGGCCACCACCGTGAAGCGGCTCGCCAGCGGTTCGGCCAGACGGTGCCAGATCACATGGCTCTGGGGGTGACCGTGGAGCAGCAGCAGCGGCGGTCCCGAGCCGCCGATGCGGCCATGGATGTTGATGTCGCCGCAAGCGATGTCGAACGTGCGGAATCCCTCGAACATGAGTGCTTCCTCCGAATCTTTGGCTGTCCCCAGTCTAGCCCTTGGCTAGGTGAGAATAATCAGGCTATATGGAAATGTATTATTGACTGAAAGTGGAGAGTCACATGGCTCAGCTCGACGACCTGGTTTTCTTCCGCCAACTGGCCCTGGCGGGCAGCCTGACGGCCACGGCGCGGGAGCTGGGCCTGTCGCTGTCGGCGGTGAGCAAGCGTCTCAAGCAGCTCGAGGCGCGCCTGGGCGTCGAGCTGGCCAGCCGCACGACGCGGCGCCTGACGCTGACTGCCGAAGGGGAGCGCTATCTCACCCGCGGCTCGGTGATCCTCGAAGAGCTCTCCGAGCTGGAAGAGGCGCTGGGCGAACAGCAGGCGTCACTCTCGGGGCCGCTCAAGGTGAACGCTACCTTCGGCTTCGGCCGCCGCCACGTGGCGCCGCTGCTGTCGGCATTCTGTACCCTCAATCCCGGCGTCGAAGGCGTGCTGGAGCTCACCAACTATCCCCTGAGCCTCGGTGAGCAGGGCTTTGACGTCGGCATTCGCGTCGGTGAGCCGCCCGATTCGCGCCTGGTGGCGCGACGCATCCTGACCAATCGACGGGTGCTGTGTGCCGCCCCTGACTACGTGGCACGCATGGCAGCGCTGACGACACCGGCGGACCTTGCCGCACATCCCTGCCTGATACTGCGCGAGAACGACAGCGACTACGCCGTGTGGCGCTTTCAGCACCGCGACGACCCGCTGCGCGAGCAGGCGGTCAAGATCGCGGGGCCCCTGGCCAGCAACGACGGCGAAGTGATCGTGCAGCTAGCGCTCGATGGCCACGGTGTGGCGCTGCGCTCCTGGTGGGACGTGCATGAACACCTGGCCAGCGGCACGCTGGTCGAACTGCTGCCGCAGTGGCGGGGCATCTCGGCCGACTTTCACGCCGTCTATCAGCAGCGCCGGCACGTGCCGGCACGCCTGCGTGCCTTCGTGGCGTTTCTCGAGGAGCGGATGCCCGAGCGGGTACCGCCGCTGCCCGGCGCCGGGCAGCCGGGGGTCAGGCGCGGCGGCGGCGTCGCTGACGCGCATCCGCATAGCGCTTGAGCCCATAGAGCAGCACTAGGGCGAGCACGATGCCGGCGGCCGCCCAGGCCAGCTCGCGGCGGTCTTCGGCGGTCAGCAGGGTGCCGAGCTGGCTGCTGAGCAGGATGATACCGGCCAGCCCCGGCGTGGCGCCGATGAAGGTGCCGAGCATGTAGTCGCGAAAGCGGATGTGGAAGGCGCCGGCCAGCAGGTTGGTGAGGGTGAAGGGGGCCAGGGGCAGCAGGTTGAGCACGGTCATGGTACGTACGCCGTGCCCGGCCAGATAGCGCGACATGTTGATCAGGCGCGTGCCGCCATAGTACAGCAGGGCATCGCGCCCGAGCCTTCGGCCCAGCCAGTAGGTCGCTATCGAGCCGACCAGCGTGCCGATCAGCGAGTAGAAGAATCCCCACCACGGGCCGAACAGCAGGCCCGCCAGCACCACCAGCACACTCAGCGGAAACAGGGTCAGCGAGGCGGCGAGAAAGGCCACCACCACCACCACGCCGGCCCAGGGCGCATCGCGCCAGGCCAGCGAACCTTGCAGCATTGCGAGGAGAGTGTTGGCGTCGAACAGGTCGTGCGCGGCCAGCCAGCCCCAGAGGAAGCCCAGCAGGGCGAGTGTCACCAGAGCGGCGAGGACGAGAAGCACCTTGCGGGACATGCGGATGGCCTGCACGGGAACGTGGCTTCAGCATAGGCCGCCCCTACTGCATTGACCAAGTGGCGACGCGGTGTGATCTCAGGTGCTATCGCCCACCAGCAGCTCGAAGCCCACGTCGTGTTGTCGGCGCGCTACGCGCTGGCCCTCGAGGCGGCGTATCACTGCCGTGGCGGCGAGTTCGCCCATGGCGTGGCGCGGGGAGCGGATGGTGGTCAGGCGCGGGGTGACGTGCTGGCCAATGGGCAGCCCGTTGAAGCCGGCAATGGCTATCCTTTGCGGTACCGCCAGGCCCAGGCGCTGGGCGTGGAGCAGGGCGCCGGTGGCCAGGTCGTCGTTGGCGAAGTGGATCGCCCCGATGTCGGGATGCTCGGCGAGCGCCCGTTCCAGCCCGGCGGCGCCGGCGTCGAGCCCGCCCCGTTCGAGTTCGAGCAGCGGTGCGGTGAGGCCGGCCTGCTCGAATATCTCGCGATGGCCCTCGTAGCGCATCCCGGCGCGATAGTCGCCGGCCAGCCGTGCGCCGATGAAGAGCGTCTGGCGATGGCCCCGCTCGAGCAGGTGGCGCGCCATGCAGCGGCCGGCTTCGGTATGGTCCAACCCCACGTTGAGATCCCGCGCCTCGCCCAGCTCCATGACCTCCATGATCGGCTTGTCGCAGTTGGCGAGCAGGGTGCGGCAGGCCTCGTTGTGGCGCAGCCCCGCGGTGACCAGCGCCGAGCAGGACCAGCCGAGGAAGGTGCGAATCAGCTGGTATTCCCGCTCCAGGTCATACTCGGTATTGCCCAGCAGGATCTGGTAGCCCTGGGCCTCGAAGGTTTCCTGCAGCCCCTGGATCACCTCGATGAACACGCTGTTGGCCAGCGAAGGCACGATGACGGCAATGAAGCGCGAGCGGGCCGATGCCAGGCTGCCGGCCACCAGGTTGGGCACGTAGCCCAGGCGCTCCACGGCCTCGAGAACCCGCGCACGGGTGAGTTCGTTGACCTGATCGGGGCGATTCAGTGCGCGCGAAGCGGTGATGGCCGAGACGCCGGCGGCATCGGCTACCTGCTTGAGCGTGGGCTGCTCGGTGCTGCGTCGTCGACGCGAGTTGTGCGCATCGTTAGACAATGGTCGTGTCCTCCTGACCGCCCCTTGCTGCGAGTCGGTGAATCTACTACAACGATGTTAGCGCTAACATGATAGCGCTAACATGGCGAATCCAACCAGCTCAAAAACGCCACCGGAAGCAAAGGACGTCGAGCGGCTAGAGCGGACAGAATGGGCAGCACGAATAGAACGGCTGGCGCAAAAGCGAACAAATAAACAGGAGAGCGGCGGTGAGCGACGGTACTCCAAGAGTGGGCGTCATCGGCCTGGGCGCCATGGGCCTGGGTACGGCGACGGCGCTGCACGAGCGTGGCCTGACGGTGGTCGGCTGCGACGTGGCCGAATCGGCCTGCCGCGCCTTCGAGAACTCCGGCGGACGCTGCGTGACGACGCCCGCCGAGCTTGCCGCGCAGTGCGACGTGGTGCTGATCGTGGTGGTCAATGCCGTTCAGGTCGAGCAGGTGCTGTTCGGCGAGAGCGGGCTCGCCCACGCTCTGGCGCCTGGCGCGCTGGTGATCCAGTGTGCCACCGTAGCGCCGAGTCTGGCCGAGGGGCTGGGCGCCCGGCTGGCCGAGCGCGGCCTGCTGATGCTCGACGCACCGATCAGCGGCGGGGCGGCCAAGGCGCGGGCAGGGCGGCTCTCGGTGATGGCATCCGGCAGCGCCGAGGCCTTCGACAAGGCCGGCCCGGTGCTCGATGCCATGGCCGAGATCGTGCATCGCCTGGGCGATGCCCCGGGCATCGGCTCCAGCATGAAGCTGGTCAACCAGCTGCTGGCCGGCGTGCATATCGCCGCTGCTGCCGAAGCGGTGGCGCTGGGCGTTCGCATGGGGCTGGAACCGCGCCGCGTGTACGAGGTGATCACCCAATCCGCCGGCAACTCCTGGATGTTCGAGAACCGTGTGCCGCACATTCTCGAGGGCGATTATACCCCGCTCTCGGCAGTGGACATCTTCGTCAAGGATCTCAACATCGTCCACGAGACCGGCCGCGAGCTGGCCATGGCCACGCCCATCGCCGCCAGCGCGCTGCAGCAGTTCACCGCCGCCAAGGGCGCCGGATTCGGCCGCGAGGACGACTCGGCGGTGATCAAGGTCTACCAGCGCCTCTCGGGCATTGCCCTGCCCGAGGCGGCCAACGACGAGGGGGCGTGAGCATGGCGATCGTGCTGGGCGCCATTGCCGACGACTTCACCGGGGCCACCGACCTGGCCAACAATCTGGTGCGCGGCGGCATGCGCTGCGTGCAGCTGATCGGCGTGCCCCAGCGCCCCCTGGCAGAGCTGGTCGAGGACGCGGAGCAGATCGATGCGGTGGTGGTGGCGCTGAAATCGCGCTCCTGTCCGACTGACGAGGCCATACGCGATTCGCTGGCGGCACTGGAGTGGCTGCGCGGCGAGGGCGCCCGCCAACTCTTCTTCAAGTACTGCTCCACCTTCGACTCCACCGAGGCCGGCAACATCGGCCCGGTCGGCGAGGCGCTGCTGGGGCGTCTCGGCGCGCCGCTGAGCGTCATGGTGCCGGCCTTCCCGGCCAACGGTCGCACTGTCTATCAGGGCCATCTGTTCGTCGGCGACCAGCTGCTCAACGAAAGCGGCATGCAGCACCATCCGCTCAATCCGATGCACGATGCCGATCTGGTCCGCGTGCTGGCGCGTCAGAGCCGACACCCGGTAGGGCTGCTGCCGTGGCCGACGCTGGCCCAGGGTGCCCAGGCCGCCAGGGCACGGCTCGACGAACTGGCCGACCAGGGCGTGCGGCAGGTGATCTGCGACACCCTCGACGAGCGCGACCTGGCCGTGCTGGCCGAGGCGACGGCCGACCTGCCGCTGGTGACCGGCGGCTCGGGGCTGGGCCAGACGCTGCCCGCCGCGTACCGCCGACGCGGCTGGCTGGGCGAGGTCGCGGCGCCGGGGGCGCTGCAGCCGGCGTCGGGCAATGCTGTGGTGCTGTCGGGTAGCTGCTCGCGGGCCACCCTGGCCCAGGTCGACGCCTTTCTCACGCGCTTTCCCGGCTTTCCCCTCGATCCGGCCTCGTTGGCTGAAGGGCCCGACCATCTGGAGCGGGCGCTGGCCTTTGCTCGTCGACACCTGACCGGTGGCCGCCCGGTGCTGATCTACGCCTCGGCCGATGCCGAGCGGGTGCACCGGGTGCAGCAGAGGCTGGGACGCGAGCGGGCCGGCGAACTAGTGGAGAAGGCGCTGGGAGAGCTCGCCCGACGGCTGGTCGACGAGGGCGTGGGACGCCTGGTGGTGGCGGGCGGCGAAAGCTCCGGGGCCGTGGTGTCGGCGCTGGGCGTCTGCGCCCTGCGCATCGGCGAGCAGATCGACCCCGGCGTACCCTGGACCCAGGCCATGCTGGCCGGCCGCCAGGCGCCGCTGACGCTGGCGCTGAAGTCGGGCAACTTCGGCGGCGAGGATTTCTTCCTGCGCGCCTTCGAGGTGCTGCCATGAGCCTCCAGGACACAAACTGCCTGCGCGAGCAGATCGCCACGCTCGGCAAGTCGCTGTTCGATCGCGGCCTGACCATGGGCTCGAGCGGCAACATCAGCGTGCGCCTGGACGACGGCGGCTGGCTGATGACGCCGACCAACGCCTGCCTGGGCCGGCTCGATCCGGCGCGGATCTCGCGCCTCGACCGCGACGGCCACCTGCTCGACGGCGACGCCCCGACCAAGGAGCAGTTTCTGCACATGGCGATGTACGCCGAGCGTCCCCGCGCCGGCGCCATCGTGCATCTGCACTCGACCCATTCGGTGGCAGTCTCCTGCCTGCCCGACGTCGATCCCTGCGACTGCATCCCGCCGCTCACCGCCTACTACGTGATGCGGGTGGGGCGCCTGCCCCTGGTGCCCTACCACGTGCCGGGAGATCCGGCGCTGGGCGACGCCGTGCGCGGCTTGGCCGGCAAGCACAGCGCCGTGCTGCTGGCCAACCATGGCCCGGTGGTGGCGGGCAAGAACCTGGAGGCGGCGGTCTATGCTACCGAGGAGCTGGAAGAAACCGCCAAGCTCTACCTGCTGCTGCGCGGCCACAATCCACGCGGGCTGACGCCCGAGCAGGTCGCCGAACTCGAAGCGCGCTTTCCACGTGACTGATGCCGCCACACGACCCAAGAACACGAGACGCGAAACATGATTCGACTGGCCGCCAACCTCAGCATGCTGTTCACCGAACACGACTTCCTCGACCGCTTCCGAGCAGCGTCGGCGGCGGGCTTTCGCGGCGTGGAGTACCTGTTTCCCTATGCCTACGCACCCGAGGAGCTGGCCGCTGCGCTGAGGGAGGCCGGCGTCGAACAGGTGCTGTTCAACATGCCGCCGGGCGACTGGGAGGCCGGCGAGCGCGGTCTGGCCAGCCTGCCAGGGCGTGAGGCGGAGTTTCGCGACGGTGTGGTCGAGGCGTTGCGCTACGCCGAAGCCCTCGACTGCCCCCGGGTGCACGCCATGGCTGGGCTGCTGCCGGTCGGCGCCGATGCCGAAACGTTGGCGCGCTATCACGCCACCTACGTAAGCAATCTGCGCTTCGCTGCCGCCGAGGCGGCCAAGGTGGGATGCCAGGTGCTGATCGAGCCGATCAACACCCGCGACATGCCGGGCTACTTCCTCTCACGCCAGGCCCAGGCCATGGCGGTGCTCGAGCAGGTCGGGGCCAACGGCAGCCTGCGTCTGCAGTTCGACCTCTATCACTGCCAGATCATGGAGGGCGACCTGATCCGCCATCTGGAGCGGCAGTTCACCGCCATCGCCCATGTCCAGATCGCCGGCGTACCGGAGCGCCACGAACCGGATGTCGGCGAGGTGCACTATCCCGCCCTGTTCGAGCGGCTGGAGCGGCTCGGCTATCGGGGTTGGGTCGGCTGCGAGTACCGCCCGGCGGCGGGCACCCGGGAAGGGTTGAGCTGGGGGCGCGACTACGGGCTCACGGTCTGAGCGCAACGACAAGAACAAGCCGCAACGACAAAACACAGCGACAACGACAAAACGACAACAACAGGATGCCAGACATGCACATCGTCATTACCGGCGGCGCCGGTTTCCTCGGCCAGCGACTTGCCGCGCGCCTGCTGGCGCGGGGCGAGCTGAGAGGTGAGGCCGTTCAGCGCCTGACGCTGGTCGATCAGCTCGAGCCGCCGTGCCCGCCCAGCGACACGGTCGACGTCGAAGGGCTGGCGCTGGACATCACCGAGCTCGGCGCGCTGGACTCGGTGCTCGATGCGCGCCCGCACGTCGTCTATCACCTGGCCGCGGTGGTCAGCAGCGCCGCCGAGGCCGATCTGGATCTCGGCATGGAGGTCAACTTCGATGCCACCCGGGCACTGCTGGAGGGCTGCCGCGAGCGGGGGCTGGCCACGACCCGTCTGATCATGGCCAGCTCGGTGGCCGCCTACGGTGGCGAGTTGCCCGCGGTGCTCGACGACATGACCGCGCTGCAGCCGCAGAACTCCTACGGCACCCAGAAGGCGATGTGCGAGCTGTTGATCAACGACTACAGCCGGCGCGGTCTGGTCGACGGCTGCGTGCTGCGCCTGCCGACCATCATCGTGCGTCCAGGGCGACCCAACGCCGCCGCCTCGAGCTTCGCTTCCAGCATCCTGCGCGAGCCGCTCAACGACGAGGAGGCCATCTGTCCCGTGGCTCAGTCCCTGGAACTGTTCGTGATGTCGCCGGCCAAGGTGATCGAGGCGCTGGTGCACGGCGCCGAGGTGCCGGGTGAGGCGCTGGCGCCGTTTCGCGCCTTCATGCTGCCGGGCATCACGGTCAGCGTGGCCGAGATGCTCGATACCCTGCGTCAGGTGGCGGGTGACGAGGCGCTGGCGCGGGTGCGCCACGAACCCGATCCGCGTATCGAGGCGATCGTCGCCAGCTGGCCGGCACGCTTCGAGACCCGCCGGGCGCGGGCGCTGGGCTTCGCCGGCGACCGCAGCCTGCACGATATCGTCATGGCGTTCCTCGAGGAGCGCAGCCGATAGCGAGCACACAGCCGCGGCCGACAGGCCGCCGACAACCACCGAGGTGTTTTACGACGAAGAGGTCACAACAATGAAAACGCAGTTCGTACGCCACGCCCTCACCGCCGCCATCGGCGGCATCACCGCCGCCGCGCTGGTCGCCAATGCCCAGGCCGCCCAGGAGGTCAGCCTGGGTCACACTCTCTCTTCCACCTCCCACTATGCGGTGGGTGCCCGGGCCTTCAAGGAGACTCTGGAGGAACTCAGCGACGGCGCCTTCACGGTGACCGAATACGCCTCCGGCGCGCTGGGCGGCGAGCGCGAGATGATCGAAGGCCTGCAGATCGGCACCGTGGACGTGGTCATCACCTCCACCGGCCCGCTCGGCAACTTCGTGCCGGAGACCTACGTGCTCGACCTGCCGTTCCTGTTCGAGAGCTACGACCAGGCCCGCTGCGTGCTCGACAGCGAGCTCGGCGACGAGCTGCTGGAGAAGATGGGCCAGCACGACCTGGTCGGCCTGGCCTGGTCGGAGAACGGCTTCCGCCACCTCACCAACAGCCGTCGCGAAGTGACCAGCCCTGGCGATGCCGAAGGGCTGCGGGTGCGCACCATGGAGAACGAGGTGCATCAGGAGGCCTTCCGTCAGCTGGGCGCACGGCCCACCCCGATGGCTTTCCCGGAGCTCTTCACGGCGCTGCAGCAGGGTGTGGTGGATGGCCAGGAGAATCCCATCACGGTGATCGTCGCCACCAACTTCTGGGAAGTGCAGGACCATCTCTCGCTCACCGGTCACGTCTATTCCCCCGCCGCCGTGCTGGGTTCGCCGCTGCTGCTCGACGGGCTCAGCGACGAGGAGCGCGAGTGGTTCCACGAAGCCGCGCGTGCCTCGGCCGAGGCGACCCGCGGCGAGGTGTCGCGGCTCGAGGAGGAGGGCGTGGCCCTGCTGCGCGACAACGGCATGACGGTCAACACCGAGATCGACATCGGCCCCTTCCAGCAGGCGGTCGAGCCGGCCTACGAGATCTTCACCCGCCAGCACGGCAGCGAGATGCTGGAGAGGATCCAGGAGAAGGCGGCCAGCTGCTGAGAAGAGCGTGAATGCCCGCATGACGTCACTGCGGCGCGCGGGCACTTGTCTACGCTGAGTTACCCAACTGCGCTCCCGGTGCATGCCGGGAGCGCGTCGGCAGGAATCGTGAGCCCATGGTGGATCTCTTTCTTCGTTTCGAACGTCAGCTGACGCGTCTGGCCATGGTCGTCGCCGTCATCATGCTGGTGGTGTCGGTGTCGTTCAGTTTCTATCAGGTGCTGACCCGCTTCGTCTTCAATGCGCCCTCCACCTGGACCGAGGTGGCGGCGCGCACAGCGATGATCTGGTGCGTGTTCATGGCCGCCGCCGCGACCTTCCGTGGCGGCTACATGATGGCCGTGGAGGCGATCTACAAGGTGGTACCACAGCGTCTGCTGCTGGTGCTCGAAATCGCCATCGTGCTGTGCTGCCTGCTGGTGCTGGCGGTGCTGGTCCACTACGGCATCCTCATGACCCGGCGCGTCGCCAACCAGACCATGTCGGGGATGAACATCTCCATGGCCTACGCCTATGCCGCCATTCCCATCGGCGCCGGCTTCGCCATCGTCTCTGTCGTTGCCCGGCTGCTGGCCCAGTTGACCGGCCGCGAGGCGGTGGGTCCCGACCTGGGTGAGGCCGAGGTGGAGATGCACGACCTGCGCCAGACCATGCCCGAGACCGCCGAGGACGTCGAGCGCGGAGGGCCGCGCTCATGAACCTGGTCATCGGTCTGTCGCTGATCATCCTGTTCGCCTTCGGCGTGCCGATCGCCGTGTCGATCATGCTGGCCTCGATCATCGGTATCGAGTTCTTCACCCGGCTGCCGCTGCTGCTGGTACCCCAGCAGATGTTCATAGGCATCGACAAGTTCCCGCTGATGGCGATCCCGTTTTTCATCCTCGCCGGCAATCTGATGGCCGCCGGCGGTATCTCCCAGCGTCTGGTGGACCTGGCCAAGTCCATCGTCGGTGGGGTGCAGGGCGGCCTGGCGATGACCTGCGTGCTGACCTGCATGATGTTCGCCGCGGTGTCCGGCTCCAGCGTGGCGACCACCTTCGCAATCGGCGCCATCCTGATTCCGGCCATGGTGCGCCATGGCTACCCCAAGCCGCTGGCGGCTTCGATCCAAGCCTCGTCGGCGGAGCTCGGGGTGCTGATTCCGCCGTCGATTCCGCTGATCCTGTTCGGTGTCAGCACCGATACCTCCATCGGCCAGCTGTTCCTGGCCGGAGTGGGGCCTGGCCTGCTGATCGGCACCGCACTGATTCTGTTCCTCTATTTGTTCTGCAAGGTGCGTGGCTTCGGTCTGGAGGACCACAAGGACAGCACCAGCTTCGTGATCTCGTTCAAGCGCGCCTGGGCGGCGCTGCTGATGCCGGTGGTGGTGATCGGCGGGATCTACGGCGGCGTATTCACCCCCACCGAGGCTTCGGCGGTGGCGGTGTTCTACGCCCTGCTGGTGGGCGGGCTCTACTACCGCGAACTCAAGATGGCCGATCTGTGGCCGATCCTGCGTCAGAGCGTGATCTCCACCGCCGCGGTGATGCTGATCATCGCCGCGGCGTCGCTGTTCAGCTTCCTGATCAGCCGGACGGGCCTGCCGGGGCATATCGCCGGCTGGGTGACCGGCGTGTTCGACAGCCCCATGGCCTTCCTGCTGGCGGTCAACGTGCTGCTGCTGATCGTCGGCATGTTCATCGAGACCTCGGCCGCCATCCTGGTGCTGGCGCCGATACTGACGCCGATCGCCATCCAGTTCGGCGTCCATCCGGTGCACTTCGGCTTGATCATGGTGGTCAACCTGGCGCTGGGCATGATCACGCCGCCGCTGGGAGTGAACCTGTTCGCCGCCTGTGCGGTAGCCAAGATCTCCATCGATCAGATGCTGCCCTGGCTGGTGCGCTTCGTGCTGGTGGTGCTGGCCTGCCTGGTGGCAATCACTTACATGCCGTGGATCTCGCTGGGTCTGGTGAGGCTGGTGTACTAGCGGCAAGGGAGCAATAACAACAAATGCACAAGGAGAATGTATGAAGGCGCTACCCGTAACCCCCCGCAGCGATGCCCTGATCGGCGGCGAATGGGTGCCGACCCAGGCGCTGCTCGACGTGCAGACGCCCTCCAGCGGTCAGACCATCGCCCAGATCGCCCGCTGCCAGGCCGAGGAGGTGATGGTGGCCGTCGACGCCGCGCGCCGCGCCTTCGCCGGCAGCCTTGGCGAGTGGGCACGCTGGAGCGCGAAGCGCCGCGGCGAGTGGCTGCTGCAGTTCGCCGACGCCATCGACGCCGACCACGCCAACCTGGCGGCACTGGAGTGCGCCGACACCGGCAAGCCGATGACCCAGGCCGAGGCCGACATTCGCGCCTGCGCGCGCTACTTCCGCTTCTACGGCGGCGGTGCCGACAAGCTGCACGGTGAGACGCTGCCCTTCGATGAAGGCTTCACCGTGCTCACCCTGCGCGAGCCCTATGGGGTGTGCGCGCAGATCATCCCCTGGAACTATCCGGCGCAGATCTTCGGGCGCTGCGTGGCGGCGGCGCTGGCTACCGGCAACAGCGTGGTGCTCAAGCCCGCCGAAGACGCCTGCCTGAGCGTGCTGCGCCTGGCCGAGCTGGCCTGCGAGGCGGGCCTGCCGGCCGGCGTGCTCAACGTGGTGCCGGGGCTGGGGCGCGAAGCGGGCGCGGCGCTGGCTGCGCACCCGGCCATCGATCACCTCTCCTTCACCGGTTCGCCCGAGACCGGCACTCAGGTGGCCCAGGCCGCCGCGGCGCACCATGTGCCGGTGACCCTGGAGCTGGGCGGCAAGTCGCCGCAGATCGTCTTCGCCGACGCCGACATGGAAGTCGCGCTGGATGCCGTGGTGCGCGCCATCATCCAGAACGCCGGCCAGACCTGCTCGGCCGGCAGTCGCCTGCTGGTGGAGGCGAGCTGCGCCGAGGAGGTGCTGGGCGAGCTGGTCGAGCGCTTCTCGGCGCTGCGCTGCGATGCGGGCGAAGCCAACGCCGACTGCGGCCCCTTGATCAATGCGCGCCAGAAGGCCGGCCTGGAGGCACGCCTGGAAGCCGCCCAGGCCGACGGTGTGCGCGTGGCGGCGAAGGGGGCATTGGCCGCCGGAGCCCCCGAGGGCGGCTATTTCGTGGTGCCCCACCTGCTCACCGACATCCCCGCTGGCCATGCCGTGCTGCGCGAGGAGTTGTTCGGCCCGGTGCTGGCGGTACAGATCTTCCGCGACGAGGCCGAGGCGCTGCGCCTGGCCAACGCCACCGACTTCGGCCTCTGTGCCGGTGTGTGGACCCGCGATGGCGGCCGTCAGCTGCGTCTGGCCAAGGGCATCCGCAGCGGTCAGGTGTTCATCAACAACTACGGCGCCGGGGGTGGCATCGAGCTGCCGTTCGGTGGCGTGGGGCGCTCCGGGCACGGCCGCGAGAAAGGCTTCGAGGGGCTGCGCAGTTATACGCGGTTGAAGACCGTGGCGATCCGGCATGGTTGAGACGAACGATTCACAGCGAGAGGAGAGAGACATGAAGGCATCACGCAGGGTCGGCCTGATCGGGGTCGGCCTGATGGGGCACGGCATTGCCGCCAACATTCTGCGCGGCGGTCATGCGCTCTGCTTTCTGGATCATCCGGGCAACCAACCGGTGGAAGACCTGCTCGGCGCCGGTGGGGTGGCCAAGGGTAGCGGACGCGAGGTGGCCGAGGCCGCCGAAGTGGTGATCCTGTGCGTCACCGGCTCGCCCCAGGTGGAAGCGGTGCTGTTCGAACCGGGCGGGGTGCTCGAGGGGCTGGCCCCCGGCACGCTGGTGATCGACTGCTCCACGGCGTTGCCGAGCTCCACCGAGCGAGTTGCCGCCCGGGTGGAAGCGGCGGGCGGGCGTTTCATGGACGCCGCCATGACCCGCACGCCCAAGGAAGCCGAGGAGGGGCGGCTGAACCTGATCGTCGGCGCGCCCGAGGCGCTGTTCGCCGAGGTGCGCCCGCTGCTCGAATGCTTCGCCGAGAACATCGCCCACGCCGGGCCGGTGGGGGCGGGGCATACTCTGAAGCTGCTGCACAACTTCGTCTCGCTGGGCTTCACCGCGGTGCTGGCCGAAGCCGCAGCGGCGTCGCGCCGGGCCGGCATCGACGATGCGGCGCTGCTCGACGTGCTCGGCAAGGGCGGCGGTGGTGGCGTGGTGCTGGAGCGACTGCGCCCCTACATCGAAGCCGGCGACCCTTCGGGATTTCGCTTCAGCGTGGCCAACGCGCTCAAGGATATCGGCTACTACCGCACCATGACCGAGGACCTCACCGCCGAGGGCGGGGTGGCCGAAGCGGTGCTGGCGCTCTATCGCCAGGCCAGCGACGCCGGCCATGCGGACAAGTCGGTGCCGGAGCTGGTCGGGTTGCTGGAGCGGGGCAGAGACTAGTCTTCTTCGAGCTCGAGCGGTGGGAGACGCTTCAACGGGTCCTGACGGAAGTAGCGGGTGAGCAGGTCATAGAGCTCAGGGTAGGCGCCGCTGAGCACGTCCGGGGCTGAGAAGAAGGCCTCGCAGCAAACGGCGAAGCACTCGCCGGGATGGGTGGCGGCGTAGTCGTCGATGGGCGGCTCTTCGCCGCGCTCCAGGTGCGCCTGCAGGTCGTCCCACACCGCGGTGAAGACGCGGTGCCACTCCTTGGGGTCGATGTCCCGGGGCAGCGGCGGGAAGCCGTCGACGTCGAGCGCATTGCCCATGTCGAGCTTGTGGGCGAGCTCGTGGATCACCACGTTGAAGCCGCTGAAGTCGCCGCTCTCCATCAGGTCGGGGAAGGCCAGCACCACCGGCCCCTGGGCCGAGGTCTCGCCGGCGCGCTCGTCCTCGTAGGCGTGCATCACGCCGAACTCGTCCATCTCTTCCACCTGACGGTGAAAGGCTTCCGGCAGGATCAGGAGCTCGTGGAAGCCGCTGAACGCCTCGTCGTGGTCGTCGTCCGACCAGCCCAGCGTCAGCAGGCAGGCCTGGGCCGCCAGGGCCAACTGGGCGGGCTCGTCGAAAGTGGTGTGGGCGGTCAGATCGGGATGCATGCTGGTGCGCTTGGCATGCAGGAAGTACCAGGCGCGCCGACCCAGGCGCTCGGCCTCCTCGTCGCCGAGAAAGGTCAACAGCGGCAGGCGCGAGCGGGCCTCGGCCCAGGCTGCCTGGGGAAACGGATGGCGGGCCTCGAAGCGCTCGGCCCGCCAGCGGCGCAGGCGGCGAAACATGGCGTCAGCTCTCTTCCTGGCGTGAGCCGGACTTCCACGACCAGTCGCGCCAGCGCAGGTCGAACAGATCCTTGCGCCGGTCCTTGAGATTGGTCACCGAGCCCTCGGCGCGCACCACGGTGAGCCGGGTGAGGTCGAGGTCGGAGAAGATCACCATCTCGGTATTGGGCGTGGTCTCGGAGAGCACCGCGTCGTGGGGAAAGGCGAAGTCCGAGGGCGTGAACACCGACGACTGGGCGTACTGGATGTCGAGGTTGCGGATCGACGGCACGTTGCCCACGCTGCCGCACAGCACCACGTAGCACTCGTTCTCGATGGCCCGCGCCTGGGCGCAGTGGCGCACCCGCAGGTAGCCGTTCTTGGTGTCGGTCCAGAACGGCACGAACAGGATGTCCATGTCCTGATCGGCCAGCAGCCGGCCGAGTTCGGGGAACTCCACGTCATAGCAGATCAGGATGCCGACACGACCGGCATCGGTCTCGAACACGCGCAGCTCGTCGCCGCCCTCGATCACCCACTCGCGGCGCTCCTGGGGCGTGATGTGCAGCTTGGATTGCTTCTCGACGTCGCCGTCGCGATGGCACAGGTAGCTGACGTTGTAGAGCCGGTCGTCCTCGCCCACCTCGATCATCGAGCCGGCGACGATGTTGATGTTGTAGGAGACCGCCATGCGCGAGATTTCGGTCTTGAACTGCTCCGTGAAGCCGGCCAGGTAGCGGATGGCGGCGAGCTGGTCCTGCTGGGTGGCGCGATCCTGCAGGCCCATCAGCGGCGCATTGAACAGCTCCGGGAAGACGGCGAAATCGCTCTGGTAGCTGGAGATGGCATCGACGAAATACTCCACCTGCTGCAGCACTGACTCCATTGATGCGCACTCGCGCATCTGCCACTGCACGGCGCCCACGCGTACCTGAGTGGGGCGGTTCTCCAGCACCCGCTCGGCGGGCTCGTAGAGAATGTTGTTCCACTCGAGCAGAGTGGCGTAGCCCTGGGACTTTTCGTCCTCGGGCAGGTACTTGCGCAGCAACCGTTTGACCTGGAAGTCGTTGGCCAACTGGAAGGAGAGAATCGGGTCGTAGATCTCCTTGCGCGCTACCCGCTCGATGTACGCGGTGGGCGAAAGCTCGCCAGCGTGCTCGTGATACTGGGGGATGCGACCACCGGCCAGGATCGCGCGCAGGTTGAGCGAGCGGCACAGCTCCTTGCGTGCCTCGTAGAGGCGCCGGCCCAGGCGGTAGCCGCGATAGTCGGGGTGGATCAGCACGTCGAGCCCGTACATGGCGTCGCCTTCGGGGTCGTTCAAGATGATCTCGCGGTTGCCCACCAGGTCGTCGTACTTGTGCGGGTTGGAGAACTCGTCGTAGTCGACCCGCACGGTGAGCGCCACGCCCACCAGCCGTTCGTCGTCCTCGATGGCGATCTGGCCGTCGGGGAACTCCTGGATCAGCCGGTCGATGGAGTGCTGCGGCCAGGCGCCGCCGATGTCGTCGTAGACGGCATCCATCAGCTGCTTGAGCTGAGGGTAATCGTCCTGCGTCAGGTTGCGGAGATTGAGGTGCAGGTCTTCAAGGGACATTGCGCTCGGTTCCTGATCAGGGGAAAGCCAGCAGTCTAGCATGCCGGGCTCGCTGCCTCCGTAACATGGCCGAGTCGTCATCGTGTCATGGCGCTGTCATCGAAAGTCGTCAGCATGGCCGCACTTCGTCGAATTAGCGGCTACGCTGAGTTTCGGGAGAGTCGATGACAGCCATGCCACGCCTTCACGGGCAACGCGGAAGCAGTATGAACCCAGACAACAATAATCAGGGGCAGGATCAGAGCCCGCAGCGCCAGCCATCCGGCTCGCACGTCCCCATGCGAGATCACCAGCGCATCCGGCTCGAGGCCGTGAGCAAGCGCTGGGGCGATACCGCTGCCGTCGACGCCATCGGCTTCGACGTGGCGCCGGGGGAGTTCGTCATCCTGCTCGGCCCCTCGGGCTGCGGCAAGTCGACCACGCTGCGCATGATCGCCGGGCTCGAACAGGCCACTGCCGGTCGCATCGAGATCGGGGGGCGCGACGTCACCCATCTGCCGCCGGGCGACCGCGGCATCAGCATGGTGTTCCAGTCCTACGCGCTGTTTCCCCACCTGAGCGTGGCCGACAACATCGTCTTCGGCCTGCGTAGCCGCAAGGTGCCCAAGGCCGAGCGCCGCGAGCGGCTGGCGCGGGTGGCCCAACTGGTCGATCTCGAAGCCTATCTCGAGCGCAAGCCGGCCCAGCTCTCCGGCGGCCAGCGTCAGCGGGTCGCGCTGGCCCGGGCAATCATCTCCGAACACCCCATCTGCCTGATGGACGAGCCGCTGTCCAACCTCGACGCCCGCCTGCGCGGCGAGATGCGTCGCGAGATCAAGGCGCTGCAGCAGCGGCTCGGAATGACGGTTATCTACGTCACCCACGACCAGGTCGAGGCGATGAGCATGGGCGACCGGGTGATCCTGATGCAGGGCGGCCGGATCGTGCAGGACGCCACCCCGAGCGAGCTCTACGAGCGCCCGGCCAGCGCCTTCGCCGCCGGCTTCATCGGCAGCCCGGCGATGAACCTGGTCACGCTCGCGGTGGCGGCGGACGGCGCCGTGATCGACGGCGAGCCTCGCTGCAGCGTGGCGCCCCACGAGGCCAAGGGGCACTGGCTGGGCGTTCGCCCGGAGGATATCCGCCTGCTGCCGCCCGACGCTCCCGGCGTGCCCGCCGAGGTGATCGATGCCGAATACCTCGGCGCCGACAGCATCGTACGGCTCAAGGTGGGTGACCAGCAACTGCGCGCCCGTCTCGAGGGCAGGCCGTCGCTCGCTGCCGGCTCGCCCTGTCGGCTGCAGTGGCGCCGTGAATCGGCGCACTTCTTCGATGCAGGCGATGGACAGCGGCTGGCGATAGCGGGGCACGACCTGGCCGCACCGCCTGGCCGCCATCGCTTCGAGCCGGGCCTTGCCGGCGCTTCGACCCAAGAACGCGAGGCGCGAGCCTCGTCCCATCCCGCAGGGAACGACTCTTCAGGAGTGAAACGATGAACGCACGCTTCTCTCTATCAGGTGGCTGTTCAGCAGGTGGCAGTCTCGTCAAGGGCGGCAGGCTGGGTGCCGCGGCGGTGGCCGGGCTGTTGGCCGCCGGTTCGCTGAGCGCCCAGGCCCAGACCGAGCTGACCATGTACTACCCGGTGGCCGTGGGCGGTGCCCTGACCGACGTGATCGACGGTCTGGTGGCCGAGTTCGAGAACGAGCATCCGGATATTTCGGTGAATGCCATCTACGCCGGCAACTACGACGACACCCGAGTACGGGCAATGTCGGCCATCGAGGCAGGCAATGCGCCGCAGCTCTCGGTACTGTTCTCCATCGACCTGTTCGACCTGCTGGAGCAGGACGCCATCGTCTCCTTCGACTCGGTGATCGAAACCGACGAGGAGCGCGAATGGCTCGACGGCTTCTACCCCGGTCTGATGGAGAACGGCCAGATCGACGGTGAGACCTATGGCATTCCCTTCCAGCGCTCCACCATCGTGCTCTACTGGAACAAGGACGCCTTCGAGGCCGCCGGGCTCGACCCCGAGACGCCGCCCGAGAACTGGGAGGAGATGGCGGAGATGGCCGCCGCGGTGCGCGAGGCCAGCAACGGCCAGCAGTGGGGCGTGATGGTGCCGTCCACCGGCTATCCCTACTGGATGTTCCAGGCCTTCGCCTTCCAGAACGGTCACCGGCTGATGAACGAAGAGGGCACCGAGGTCTACTTCGACGACCCCGCCGCCATCGAGGCGCTGGAGTACTGGGTCTCCCTCTCCCAGGAGCATCAGGCCATGCCCGACGGCACCATCGAGTGGGGCACGCTGCGTCAGAACTTCATCGAGCAGGCCACGGCCATGATGTGGCACACCACCGGCAACCTCACCGCGGTGCGTAACGAGGCCGGCTTCGACTTCGGCGTGGCGATGTTGCCCATGAACACCCAGCGTGGCAGCCCCACCGGAGGCGGCAACTTCTACCTGTTCAAGGACAGCACCGAGGAGGAGCAGCGCGCGGCGATGACCTTCATTCGCTGGATGACCGACCCCGAGCGCGCCGCGGCCTGGTCGATCGAGACCGGCTACATGGGCGTGAGTCCGGCCTCCTACGAGACCGAGGCGCTGCGCAACTACGTCGAGGAGTTCGCGCCGGCGGCGGTGGCCCGCGACCAGCTCGAGCACGCCACCGCGGAGCTGGCCACCTACCAGGGCGGACGGGTGCGCCGGGCGCTGGACAACGCCGTGCAGGCGGCATTGACCGGCCAGATGTCGCCGGAGGAGGCGCTCAAGCAGGCCCAGGCGGAGGCGGACGCGGCGTTGCGCCGCTACGCGCGCTCTCGCTGAGGCTTCGAAGGGCATAACGTCGAAAAATCGAACCGACACAGATAGGGCGCTGGGGGCAAGGTCGAAGAGGAGGTCATTTGCTGGGGGTGAGGAGCATTGCTCCGAACGGGCTGGCCATGGATGGCCAGCACCGGCCCTGCAAGCGGAGAAGGATGCGAGAGCGCCGCAGGGCAAATGTAGCGTTCAGGGAAGGATGCACAGCGTCTCCTCCTAGGCTTTGCCGCCGGTGCCGCCATGGCGCAGGAGGCCAACCCGAGTGATACGAAACGCCGACCGTCGTATGCAGATCTACGGTGCGCTGTTGCTGCTGCCGGCGGCGGTGCTGCTCGGCACCTTCGCCTACCTGCCCACCGTGGCGACGTTGATCAACAGCTTCTTCCTGCCCGGCTTTCGCGGCGCGCCGCCGGAGTTCGTCGGGCTGGAGAACTACGCCATGCTGGTGGAGGACCGCACCTTCTGGCGGGTGGCGCGCAACAACCTGATCTATGCCCTCGGCACCATCCCCACCTCCATCGCCCTGGCGCTGGGCATGGCGCTGTTCGTCAACGCCCGCCTGCCGGGGCGCGGCTTCGTGCGCATGGCCTATTTCACCCCGACCATCCTGCCGATGATCGCCGCGGCCAACATCTGGATGTTCTTCTATGCGCCGCAGATCGGCCTGTTCAACAAGTTGCTTGGCGCGCTGGGGCTCTCCGGGGTCAACTGGCTGGGCGACCCCAGCGTGGCGCTGACCTCGGTGATCGTGATGACGGTATGGAAGGAGGCCGGTTTCTTCATGATCTTCTACCTGGCGGCGCTGCAGAGCATCCCGCCGGAGCTGAAGGAGGCCTCGGATCTGGAGGGCACCAGCCGCTGGAGCTTCTTCTGGCGGGTGACCTTCCCACTCTTGATGCCGACCACGCTGTTCGTGCTGATCAATGCCCTGATCAACGCCGTGCGGGTGGTCGATCACCTGTTCATCCTGACCAAGGGCGGGCCCAACAACGCCACCAACCTGCTGCTCTACTACGTCTACGAGAATGCCTTCTCGTTCTTCGACCGCACCTATGCCGCCACCATCACCGTGGTGATCCTGCTGGTGCTGGCGGTGGTGGCCACGCTCAAGTTCACCGTGATCGACCGCAGGACGCACTATCAATGAACCGAGCCATCAGCCCCGCCGCCAGCCGCTTCGCCCTGCGCGTGCCGAGTCTCGAGACCACGGCCGCCTGGCTGCTGGCCATCATCTGGATCTTTCCGCTGCTCTACGCCATCTGGGCCGCCTTCCATCCGCCGGCCTACATGGTGCGCTTCGATCTGTTCGCTCCGATCACGCTGGACAACTTCGCCAACGCCTGGGCCCAGGCGCCGTTTGCCCGCTATTACCTCAACACCTTCCTGCTGGTCACCGGGGTGGTGCTGGCGCAGTTCGTGGTCTGCACCCTGGCAGCCTTCGCCTTCGCCCGCTTTCCCATTCCCGGGCGCGACGTGCTGTTCATGCTGGTGCTGATCCAGCTGTTCGTGTTCCCCGAGGTGCTGATCGTGGAGAACTACCGTATCGCCAGTGGGCTGGGGCTGGTCGACACCATCACCGGCATCGGCCTGCCTTACGTGGCCAGCGCCTTCGGCATCTTCCTGCTGCGCCAGACCTTCAAGACCATCCCCCGCGAGCTGGAGGAGGCCGCCCGGGTGGAGGGCTGCGGTTGGATGGCGATCCTGCTCAAGGTCTATGTGCCCCTGGCCAAGCCCACCTACCTGGCCTACGGCCTGGTCTCGATCAGCCACCACTGGAACAACTTCCTGTGGCCGCTGGTGGTCACCAACTCGGTGGAGAGCCGCCCGCTCACCGTGGGGCTCGGCATCTTCTCGGCGCCGGAAACCGGCGTCAACTGGGCCACCGTCAGCGCCGCCACGCTGCTCAGCATCGCGCCGCTGCTGGTCGCCTTCCTGCTGTTCCAGCGCCAGTTCGTGCAGTCGTTCCTCAGGGCGGGGATTCGCTGACGTTCTCATTGACTACCCTTGGGGGTGAATGCACCCAAGGAGAGATGTCATGGCTCAAGGACAGCCAGTGGGGCAGGGCAAGCAGGCCAAGCTATACCGCATGGTCATGAAGGAGCACCTGTGCCCCTTCGGCCTCAAGAGCAAGGACCTGCTGGAGCGCAAGGGCTTCGAGGTGGAGGATCACCATTTGTCCACGCGGGAGGAGACGGAGGCGTTCAAGGAAGAGCAGGGCGTCGATACTACGCCCCAGGCCTTCATCGATGGCCAGCGTATCGGCGGCTACGACGAGCTGCGCGAGCATTTCGGGCTGGATTCGCCGGGCGAGGATGAGACCACCTACCAGCCGGTGATCGCGCTGTTCGCCACGGCGCTGCTGATGGGCTTCGCCGTGAGCTGGACCGCAACCGGCTCGCTGGTGAGCGCGAGAATGCCGGAGTACTTCGTGGCCATTGCCATGACCCTGCTGGGGCTGCAGAAGCTCAAGGACGTGGAGAGCTTCAGCACCATGTTTCTCAATTACGACCTGCTGGCTCAGCGCCAGGTGCGCTATGGCTACGTCTATCCCTATGCCGAGACGCTGGCAGGCATTCTGATGCTGGCCGGGGCGCTGGTATGGCTGGCCGCTCCCGTGGCGCTGTTCATCGGCACGGTGGGCGCCGTCTCGGTGTTCAAGGCGGTCTACATCGACAAGCGAGAACTCAAGTGCGCCTGCGTGGGTGGCGACAGCAAGGTGCCGCTGGGCTTCGTGTCGCTCACCGAGAATTTGATCATGATCGCCATGGGGCTATGGATGCCGCTGCGCATGTACCTCCTATAGCCTCAGCGTTTCGTCTCGGCATCGCGTGCCGGCAGTGGCTCGGCATGAGGCATGTTCCGCTGCGCCTGTGTCGAGGGGCCACCTTCCTGTAGCTGCGCCAGTACGCAGCGGTTACGCCCTTCGCGCTTGGCCTGATAGAGCGCTTCGTCGGCTAGCGACAGCAGCGTCGAGGGCGGCATGGCTGAGGTGGGGCGGGCCACGGCAACACCGATGCTGATCGTGACCACCGCTGAGTGGGGTACGCCTGCGTTGGGTATGGCCAGGGCTTCGATGCCCTGGCGAATACGCTCGGCGGCCTGGAACGCCGAAGAGGCTGAGGCGTTGGGCATCAGCACGACGAACTCCTCGCCGCCATAGCGCACCACCAGGTCGAGCTCGTGGCGCACATGGTGCTGTATCTCCTGCGCAACCTGGCGCAGGCAGACGTCGCCCTCGAGATGACCGTAGCGGTCGTTGTAGTTCTTGAAGCAGTCGATATCGAGAACCAGCATGCCGAGCCTCGTTCGCTCGGCGATGGCCTCGTTCCAGCGCTGCGCCAACACCTCGTCAAAATGGCGACGATTGGCCACCCCGGTCAAGGGGTCGGTGGTCGAGATCCTGGCCAGGGTCTGGTTGTCCTGCAGCGTGGCTTCGTTGCCGAGTCGTTCACGCAGCAGCAGCAGATAGGCCTGGCGCTCGCTGAACTCCAGTCGGTAGTTGGCCAGCAGCGTGAAGACGGCACTCGAGGTAAAGACAACCAACGTGTTGATCTTCACGGCATTGTCGGTGTGCCCATAAGGAATCACGAAGCTCGTCATGATGATGGCGCAGAGCAGCGAGGAGAGCAGGGCGAAGCCGAAGCGCAACGAGAAGACGATATTGCCCACCAGCAGGATCAAGCCGAACGAGAAGGTATCGAGAAACGAGTAGGGGGAATCCGAGAGGTAGAAGTTCACGTTGGAGAGCAGCATGGCGATGACGATGGTGGCCGCCATGGTCGCCTCGCGCAGGATCGGCGAGAGTCCGCGGTAGATGGCGTAGAGGGCCGCCAGGCCCAAGGGCGTCATCAGGCCGAAACGCAGCCAGGCCGCGGTCAGCAGGGATTCGGGCCTGATCACATAGTCATTGAAGATGTACAGATTGTAGATGACCAGCGCCAATAGGCCGGCGATCACCAAGAGATGGCTACGCCGGGCGGAGGTGTCGGCCTCGAAGCGGGCCTCTACCGCAGGGCTGAAGCGCAGGCGATACCAGGGCCTGAGCAGGTCGGCCTCTACGGCGCTCAATAAGGTGTCTTTCACGGCCGGTCCCCCATCGCTGGCACCGTTCTCGATCATGGTGCTCTGGAAGGGATATCGGCCGCTCATTACCTAACTTAACTTTTTTATGCCTCTGTTATGCCTCTTACCCGCGCTGCCAGCCCGAAGACGTGCCGGTCCTCGGCGCCGAGTTCTGCCAGAGCATCGGCCAGATGCAGAAGGTAGTCGCGGTTGGCGCCGCTGGGGCCGTGAGCGACGGCGATCTGGTGGGCCATTTCGTCGAGCGGGGCGGCGCCGAGAAAGGCGGCATTGTCCGCCGTGGCCAGATAGATCAGCCCCTCGGCATGGTCGCCCTCGGCGAAATGCAGCGTCACCCGCTCGCGCAGGTAACCGTTCTTCTCGCGCACGTCGAGCGGGCCAAGCACCTCGGCGTCAATACGATAGGCCATGCCTTGGCAGAGCGCGCCGGGAGATTCGATCAGCGTTGCCACGCGCCCCGGCGCCCCCGGCGTGCCGCGATGATCGTGGGAGCCCTGCCAGAAGCGTCGCGCCCAGCCTTGGATATGGGCGGGGCGGCGCTCGTGGAAGGGGAACTCCGCCTTCCAGATCAGCGAGCCATAGCCGAACAGCCACAGGGTCTGGTCGGTCGCGAAGAAGTTTCTTTGTCGATTGAGTGACGTGGTATCGACGGTCATATGTTGCGTGTGGTTCTGCGTATGAGCGGTTGGGTCAGCGTCTGGGCCATGAGTACCCCGGCCAGCACCAGCACGCCACCGACCAGATGGAACAGGGCAATGCGTTCGCCGAGGTAGGCCATGGCGATCAGCGCGCTGAACAGCGGCATGAGGTTGATGAAGATGCTGGCCTGACTGGCGCCGATCTGGCGGATGGCGCGCATCCACAGATAGGTGGTGACGATGGAGGCGGGTATGCCGGCATACAGGATCAGCCAGACGTTATGGCTCTCCACCGGGGTCATCGGCCCCATCAGGTAGGGCGGCAGCAGGAACAGCACGGCGAACACCACCTGGGCGTAGAGCAGCACCCAGGGCGGCAGGTCCAGCGGCCAGCGCTTGAGCATCACCCCGTAGAGCGCGTAGCAGGTCGCCGCCACCACCATCAGCAGGTCGCCGAGCGCCACTTCCAGTTCCAGCAGCGAGAGCGGGTCGCCGCGACCGAGCAGCACCAGCACGCCGAACAGGGCGACGAGCCCGCCGACGGTGCCGCCGAGGCTGGGTGCTTCGCGCAGGATCAGTGCACTGAGCAACACCGTCAGCAGCGGCACCATGGCGGCCAGGATGCCCATGTTGGTGGCCGAGGTGGTCTCGGCGGCCACGTAGGCGAGCCCCTGCCACAGCCCCATGCCGAGCAGGCCCAGAGTGGCGAGCTTGGCCCATTCGCGGCGGATGGTTTGGCGATGATGCCAGGCGGCCGGCAGCAGGAAGGGCGTGAGCACCAGCAGCGCCAGCACCCAGCGCAGGAAGGCGATGCTGCTGGGGGCGATGGCGCCTACGGTGAGCTGATTGATGGTCATGTTGCCCGACCAGATCAGCACGGCACCCAGCGGGGGCAGGAAATAGAGCAGCGGCATGGTGCCTCTCGACATGGTGTGGCCCCGCTGTGCCGGGGCTCGCGAAAGCCACATGATATCGGTCTGGTGCCTGGGTGCAAATCATGAGGAAGCTAACCGGTTGCCGGGCGTCGGGCTGGCGTTCGCTGGGCTTGGTCTACCCTAATAAGGGCGAGTTATGCCAACACACACAACGCTAACGTCGAGGTGAACCATGGAGCATCGACACTACGGATGGATGGCACTGTGTACCGCACTGGGGCTGATCGTCTTCGCCGGCCACGTGCAGGCCGAATCGCACGGCGACGACCCCGCCCTCGAGGACGCCGTCGCCTATGCGGGCCGCTGGGCGACCGAGCCAGCCCTGTGTGCGCGAGACGAGGAGGATCAAGCCATTACACTTGGCCCGTCACGTATTGAGGGCGGCGAGGCCACGTGTGACATGGAGGTCACGGAAGAGGGAGACAACCTCTGGGAGGCCCAGCTCGATTGCCCGGCCGATGACATGGCCACGGACGAACGGATTCGCATGTCGCTCGAAGCGGGAGACGAGGCGGAAGATGACGTGCTGACGCTGACCTACCTCGACCGCGAGGACCTCGAGATAACCCTGATGCGCTGCCCCGGGCCCGGCGAGTGAGCGACACCCACGCATGTGCGAACTTGAACGCAGCGAGCCCCACCGAGGTGGGGCTCGCTGCTATCTGCTGCATTTATACTGGCTAGTACCTAGTGCTAGCTCGCAGCTCAGATACCGAGAATCTCCTTGGCCTCGTTCAGCGCCTCTTCGGACTGGGCGTGGTCGCCATCGTTGTGGTACTGCTCGCCCTGTTCACGCAGCTCGCGCACCCGTGCGAGTTCGTCCTCGCTGAGCTGGGCAACCTTGGCGTCATCCGCCAGCGCCTCGTCGATCTCTGACATGAGCATGGGGCACTGGCCGGCCCAGGCGGGCGCCATGAAGGCCATCAGCACCATTGCGGCAAAGAGCTTCTTGATCATTGTGGGTTCCTCCCGTCGGGCGCAGCCCCGTCGTTGCCACTTGGCCGGCCCTGCAATTTGTCGATATCCCGCTACCGTCCGGGCGCCACTCAAGCCGGTGACGCACCGTGTTCCGGTCTGGCGCTGTCAGTATAGATGGCCGCTGCGCTTCCTACCGAAACGATGAAATGGTAGCTATGACGCAATCGACGGGAGCTAGCGACAGGAGGGGTTAACTCATAGGGTGTATAATTAATTATTATTCATTGTGGATAAAAGGGAAGAATATCGTTATGGGTAGTCCAGGCGATCCAGCATCGATCAGCGACATGCACACGGATTACACCGTGGGTCAGGACAATATCGAGGGGCGGCTGGGACCTATCGGCTTCGACATCCACAACCGGGTATTCGCCGTCTCGGCGCTCGCCTCCGTCGTCTTCATCATTCTCACCCTGCTGTTCCCGGAAAGAGCGGGCGCCATCTTCCAGGCCATCGTCGGCTTCGCCACCGGCACCCTTGACTGGTACTTCATGCTGGTGGTGGATTTCTTCATCCTGTTCTGTATCGCCCTCGTCCTGCTGCCCTACGGCTCGGTGCGCCTGGGCGGTCCCGATGCCCGTCCGGATTACGGCTATCTCTCCTGGTTCGCGATGCTGTTTTCCGCCGGCATCGGCATCGGCCTGCTGTTCTTCGGCGTGCTGGAGCCGGTCTATCACGCCAACGTCTCCCTGCCGCTGGGCATCCCTTCGCCGTTCGGCGCCGACGGCGAGCTAGACCCCACGGCCATCGGTGAGGCGACAGCCCTGGGTCTGGCCGGCACCTACCTGCATTGGGGCATTCACGGCTGGGCGGTCTACGTGGTGATGGCGCTGGCACTGGCCATCTTCACCTACAACAAGGGCTTGCCGTTCTCCATCCGTTCGGCCTTCTTTCCGATCCTGGGCGAGCGGGTGTGGGGCTGGTGGGGGCACGTGATCGACATCCTGGCGGTGTTCTCCACGCTGTTCGGGCTGGCCACCTCGCTGGGTCTGGGCGCGCAGCAGGCCAATGCGGGGATGAACTTCGTCTTCGGCCTCGAGGTCAGCGCCACGGCCCAGGTGATCATCATCCTGCTGGTCACGGCGGTGGCCCTGGTGTCGGTGTGGCGGGGGCTGGAGGGCGGGGTGAAGAAGCTCTCCGAGTTCAACATGGCCATGGCGGTGCTGTTTTTCTTCTTCGTGCTGCTGGCTGGCCCGACGCTGGTGGCGCTGAGCGGTTTCTGGACGGGCCTTGCGACCTACGTGACGGAGTTCGTGCCGCTGTCGGCTCCCTTCGGCCGCGAGGACGATGCCTACCGTCAGGACTGGACGATCTTCTACTGGGCCTGGTGGGTGAGCTGGGCGCCGTTCGTGGGCATGTTCATCGCCCGGGTGTCGCGAGGGCGCACGGTACGCGAGTTCGTGATCTGCGTGCTGCTGATCCCCAGCCTGTTCATCTTCATCTGGATGGGGGTGTTCGGCAGCGTCGCTCTCGATCAGCTCTATGCCGCACCGGAGACCAGCCTGGTCAAGGAGTACGTGATCGACAGCTACCGCCCTGAGCTGTCGCTGTTCGGCATGCTCAACGAGCTGCCGCTGACCGCGCTGATGTCGACCGTCGGCATCGTGCTGGCCTTGATCTTCTTCGTCACCTCGTCGGATTCCGGTTCGCTGGTGATCGACACCATCACCGCCGGCGGCAAGATCGATGCGCCGCGGCCGCAGCGGATGTTCTGGGCCGTGGTGGAGGGCCTGGTCGCCATCGTACTCCTGCTCGGCGGCGGTCTTGCCGCGCTGCAGGCGGGGGTGACGGCCACGGCGATTCCGTTCTCCATCGTGATGCTGCTGATGTGTTACACCATCATCAAGGCGCTGAACGGGGAGCTGCGCCCCCGGCGTCCCGGCAAGGCGTGATCGAGCGCTACGGTTGCCCATGAAAAAGGCCGGCCGCGGCTCCCTGTCGATCCAGGGGTGCCGCGGCCGGCCCGTTCGGCTTCGCCTCAGGCGACGGCGGCGATGCCGGCCTTGGCGACCTGTACGTCCTGGTCGGGCTTGACGCCGGAAACGCCCACGGTGCCGGCCATCTGGCCCTCGACCATCACCGGCACGCCGCCGGCGAGCAGGCCCTGCATCGGCGCGGAGAGGAAGGCGTTACGGCCGCCGTTGATCATGTCCTCGAAGGCCTGGGTTTCGCGGGCGCCTAGCGCTGAGCTGCGGGCCTTCTGGGTGGCGATGTCGGGGGTCATGGCCGGGGCGCCGTCGAGGCGGCGCAGGCCGAGCAGGTGGCCGCCGTCGTCGGCCACGGCAATGGTTACCTTCCAGTCGTTGGCTTCCGCTTCTTTCTGAGCGGCATCGAGGATGGCGTTGACGTCGGACAGGGTGAGTACGGGTTTGGTCTTCATGGGGTTCTCCTTGAGTCGCAATGTTGTCGGTGATGAGCTTCCCGGCGACAAAGCCACGCGAGGGCGCTGTGAACCCGTCCCTGGGCGCTACTTTTGCCATCCCTGGCAAAAGACCCTCGCTTTGGCTTGTCCCCGGCGCTCATCTGTTGCGTTGCTGGATACTCTCTAAGCGCTGCCCGCCGAGGGAGGCAACGATTCATCGACGATCTCGATCCAATGCCTGACCGGCGTGCGCCCTGCGCCGTTGAGGTGCGTCTGGCAGCCGATGTTGGCGGTCACGATGGTTTCCGGGCTGCCGGCCTCAAGGGCGTTGAGCTTGTTGTCGCGCAGCTGGGTTGCCAGCTCCGGCTGGGTGATCGAGTAGGTGCCCGCCGAGCCGCAGCAGAGGTGGGCATCCTGGACCGGAGTGAGGGTGAAGCCGAGCTTGACCAGCACGCCCTCCACCGCGCCGCCGAGCTTCTGGGCGTGCTGCAGGGTGCAGGGGCAGTGGAACGCCAGCCGGCGGCCTGCGCTGACCTCGAGGCTCGTCAGCTCCTCGTCACGCAACACCTCGACCAGATCCTTGGCCAGTTCGCTCACACGCTTGGCTTTGTCGGCGTAGGCGGGATCATCCTTGAGGATGTCGCGGTACTCCTTGACGAAGGCGCCGCAGCCGCTGGCGGTCTGCACTATTGCTTCCACCCCTGCCTCGCCCTCTTTCTCGATATGCGGCCACCAGGCGTCGATGTTGGCCCGCGCGCGGGCGCGGCCGTCGTCCTGGGCGTTGAGGTGGAAGTCGACGGCGCCGCAGCAGCCCGCTTCGGCCACCGGCGTGAGGCCGATTCCCAGACGGTCGAGCACCCGCGCCGTGGCGGCATTGGTGTTGGGCGAGAGCCCCGGCTGCACGCAGCCTTCGAGGATCAGCATCTGCCGTGCGTGGCGCTTGTGGTCGGGGCGCGTGCCGGCATCCACCGGCTTGGGCGGTAGCTTGTCCTTGAGCTTGCCAGGCACCAGCGGCTTGAAGGTCTGGCCCAGCTTGAGCAGCGCCTGGAAGCGCTTGGGCTCCACCAGGGCCTTGCGCAGGGCGTAGCGCTGGGCGCGCTCGGCGGTGCTGCGCGGCACCCGACGCTCGATCTCGGCGCGGCCGATGTCGAGCAGCTTGTGGTACTCCACGCCCGAGGGGCAGGTGGTCTCGCAGTTGCGACAGGTCAGGCAGCGGTCCAGGTGCAGGCGGGTCTGCTCGGTGACGTTTTCGCTGTCGTCCGGGTTTTCCAGCATCTGCTTCATCAGGTAGATGCGCCCGCGCGGCCCGTCGCGCTCGTCGCCCAGCAACTGGTAGGTGGGGCAGGTGGCGTTGCAGAAGCCGCAGTGCACGCAGCTGCGCAGGACGCGGTCGGCCTCCTGGATGTGCGGCTGCTTGAGGGCTTCCTCGGTGAAATGCGTCTGCATGTCGAAAATCCTGTGCGTCTCAGAGCGCCGCGTAGAGCCGGCCGGGATTGAAGATGCCCTTGGGGTCGAGCTGAGCCTTGAGGTTGCGGTGGTATTTCATCAGCACCTCGGGCAGCGGCGTGAAGGGCTCCACGTCGGCCGGGCGCGGGCCATAGCAGGTGGCGTGGCCGCCGGCGGCCTGGCAGGCGCGGCGCAGGGTGTCGGCATCGAGCTCGGCGCGCAGCCAGCGCTGGGCGCCGGCCCAGTCGTGAAGCATCAGCCGCTCGTCGACGCCGGGCAGTTCCAGCGCCGGCGTGCGGTGGGGCAGCGAGAGTCGCCACAGAGGCGCCCGACCTTCGCTGAAGAAGGACAGGCGCTGGTCGCGCAGGGCGGTCCAGAAGCCGTTGTCGAGATCGTCGCCGCCGATGCGTGCGCGAGTGGCGGCCACCGAACTCGGCCCGCCCTCCAGGCGCAGGTGCAGGGCGCCGTCGAGCCAGGCGGCGGCGCTGATCGGCAGCGGTTCGCGACCCCACTCGGCCAGGCGCAGGCGGGCCTCGTCGAGAGAGAGCTCCAGGTGCAGGCTTTGGGTGGCGCCGGGAATCGGCAGCACCTTGAACGAGACCTCGGTGATCAGCCCCAGGCCGCCCTGGGCACCCACCATCAGCCGCGACATGTCGTAGCCGGCGACGTTCTTCATCACCTCGCCGCCGAAGCGCTGTTCGATGCCTGCGTGGTTGATCACCCGCGCACCGAGCACGAAGTCGCGCACGCTGCCGGCCCAGGGGCGGCGCGGACCGGAGAGGCCGGTGGCGACCATGCCGCCCACGGTGCTGGCGATGCCGTAGCGGGGCGGTTCGAAGGGCAGCATCTGGCCCTGCTCGGCCAGGGCCGCCTCGAGCTCGGCCAGCGGGGTGCCGGCGCGCACCGAGACTACCAGTTCCACCGGATCGTAGAAGCTGATGCCGCGATGCTCGTGGGTGAAGAGTTCGCTGCCCTGAACCTCGCGACCGTAGAAGTAGCGGGTGTCGCCGCCGACGATCCGCAGCGGCGTACCCTCAGCATTGGCCTGGCGAATGCGTTCGGCCAGGGCCGCGCTGGCGTCGTGATCCTTGTGAGTCGTGGCGTTGGTCATGGTCACTCCTGTCCGCCCTGCTGAACGCCGGGGGTGGTGTCGGCCGCCGCGCTCTTGATGGTGCGGAACTCCGAACAGCGTGCCGGGGTGGGAATGTTCTTGCCCGGGTTGAGCAGGTCGTGCGGGTCGAAGGCGGCCTTGGCGGCGCGGAAGGTGGCCAGTTCGTCGGGGCGGAACTGGGCGCACATTTGGTTGATCTTCTCGCGACCGACGCCGTGTTCGCCGGTGATGGTGCCGCCCACCTCGACGCACAGTTCGAGGATCTCGCCGCCCAGCGCCTCGGCCACGGCCAGCTCGCCCTCGCGGTTGGCGTCGAACAGGATCAGCGGATGCATGTTGCCGTCGCCGGCGTGGAAGACGTTGGCCACTTTCAGGCCGTAGCGCTCGGAGAGGTCGCTGATGCCCTTGAGCACCCGCGCCAGCTCGCGCCGCGGGATGGTGCCGTCCATGCAGTAGTAGTCCGGCGACATGCGGCCCACTGCGGGAAAGGCGTTCTTGCGCCCGGCCCAGAACTTGGCCCGCTCGGCGTCGTCGCGGGCCTGGCGGATGCCGGTGGCGCCGGCCTTCTCCAGCACCTGGCGCACGGTTTCGCAGTCGTCGTCGACGTCGGCCTCGACGCCATCGAGTTCGCACAGCAGGATCGCCTCGGCGTCCACCGGGTAGCCGGCGCCGATGAAGTCCTCGGCGGCGATGATGGCCAGCTTGTCCATCATCTCCAGGCCGCCGGGGATGATTCCGGCGGCGATAATGGCGCCGACCGAATTGCCGGCCTTCTCCACGTCGTCGAAGCTGGCCATCAGCACCTTGGCCACCTCGGGCTTGGGCAGCAGCTTGACGGTGATCTCGGTGACCACGCCGAGCATGCCCTCGGAGCCGTTGAACAGCGCCAGCAGGTCGAAGCCGGGGGCGTCCAGCGCATCGCTGCCCAGGGTCATGCGCTCGCCCTCGATGGTGAGCACCTCGACCTTGATCACGTTGTGTACGGTGAGGCCGTACTTGAGGCAGTGCACGCCGCCGGCGTTCTCGGCCACGTTGCCGCCGATGGAGCAGGCGATCTGCGATGAGGGGTCCGGGGCGTAGTAGAGGCCGTAGGGCGAGGCCGCCTCGGAGATGGCCAGGTTGCGCACGCCGGGTTCGACCCGGGCAATGCGCGCCTCGGGGTCGATCTCGAGAATGCGCGAGAAGCGCGACATCACCAGCAGCACGCCGTGGGTGAGCGGCAGCGCGCCGGCGGAGAGCCCCGTGCCGGCGCCGCGGGTGACCACCGGTACGCCGAGGCGATGGCATTCCACCAGCAGGCGCTGGACCTGATCGAGGGAGTCGGGCAGCGCCACCAGCAGCGGCAGGGTGCGGTAGACGGAGAGGCCGTCGCACTCGAAGGGACGCATGTCCTCCTCGCGGTGCAGCAGGGTCATGCCCGGGATGGCCTTCAGCAGCGCGTCGCGGATGCCGGCCCTGTCCATCTCGGGGGCCGGGCCGTCGAGCCGTTCGTCATAGAGGATGTTCATGAGTGCCTCTCTGCGAGTCATGCGGCAGGGGGTTCGTACGCCAAGGCCCCCAATGTGCGCTCTGGTGCGCCCTCTGTCCAGCCTGCGGTCTACTGGTATGACCAGTTGTTCGGCGCTATATTGGAAATTATTTTCATGATACAGCATGGCAGCTACGGCGCTTAAGCGCCAGGTTAGCAAGCATGCCTGTGGACCCTGGGAGAACCAATGCAGCAGGAACATGAGCGCGTCTCAGCGACGCTGACGCCCGATGCGGTGGCGGAACGCCTGGAGCGGATGATTCTCGACGGCGTGTTCCGCCCCGGGCAACTGCTGCCTTCGGAGCGACGCCTGTGCGAACGCCTCGGCGTGTCGCGCACCTCGCTTCGCGAAGGGCTGCGCGTGCTGCGCAGCAAGGGCATCATCGTCACTCGCCAGGGGCGGGGCTCGGAGGTGGCCGAGCTGGTGGCAGGTCGCGACGACAGCCCGCTGATGCATCTCTTCCGCGACCATCCGCGGACCCTTTACGATCTGCTGGAGGTGCGCTCGCTGCTGGAAGGGGAGTCGGCCCGGCTGGCGGCCGAGCGGGCCACGCCGGCCGACCGGGTGCTGATCCAGCGCCGCTACGAGGCGATGGCGGAATACGTCGAGGCGGGCCAGGCGATAGACGTGGAGCGGTTGGCCCTCCTCGACCACGCCTTTCACCTGGCAATCTGTCAGGCCTCGCACAACCCGGTGCTGGTGCATACGCTGCAGTCGCTTACCGATCTGCTGCTCAGCTCCGTGTTCGCCTCGGTAAAGAACCTCTATCATCGTGAGAGGCCGCGGACCATGATCAATCGTCAGCATGCGCGGCTCTATCGGGCCGTGATGGAGGGCAAGCCTCAGGCAGCCCGGAGAGCGGCGCTCGATCATCTCCACGGCATCGAGTCGCAGCTGCGCGAGATCGAGGCCGAGGATCAGCGCCTGGAGCGCTCGGCCATGCGTCTCGATGAGTGGGGGTGACAAGAGGGCTGAGTGGCGCGCCGCAAGCACCGCAACGAAATTGACGCTCCTTTTTTTTGAATGCATAATTAGATTTATTCGTTTTAGAAGTGAAGCCAATGGACAAGATCAGGCAAAGTACGCTTCACGGTGAAGTGGCGGAAAGGGTTCGCGATCTGATTGCGCAGGGCGTATTGGCCCCCGGCAGTCGGGTTCCCGAAAAACAGCTGTGCGAACAGTTCGGCGTCTCCCGTACCCCTTTGCGCGAGGCACTCAAGGTGCTGGCTCACGAAGGCTTCGTCGAGCTGCTGCCCAATCGGGGCGCGCGGGTCGCCAAGCTGACCCGCACCACGTTGAAGAACACCTTCGAAGTGATGCAGAGCCTCGAGGCCCTGGCGGGCGAGCTGGCCGGAGCGCGGATCTCCGACCCGGAGCTGGCCAACATCGAGGCGCTGCACTATCAGATGCTGGCGCACTACAAGAGCGGCAACATGCAGGAGTACCTGCTGACCAATCAGCAGATTCACGAAGCCATCGTGGTCGCCTCGCAGAACGACGTGCTCATCGACGTCTACAAGAACCTCAACCATCGCGTGCGCCGGGTGCGGTTCACTGCCGAGCTCAGCAGCGACTACTGGTCTCAGGCCGTGAGCGAGCACGAAGCGATGATCGAGGCGCTGAGAAAGCGTGACGGCAAGGAACTGGGCAGCATCCTGAGCTGCCACCTGCGCAACAAGGTCGAGGTCTCGGCGCTGGAGGAGATGGCCGAGTAGCGCCAGATGGCCCCACATCCGTTCCACGCAGTACGCAGATGCCACCCCCAAGGGTGGCATCTGCGTTTGGTGCTCATTGCCCCAGCGACATGCGATAGAAACGCACCGCGTTGTCGTGAAACAGCCGGCGACGCTCCTGGGGCGTGAAGCCTTCGGTGATGTGCAGGAAGCCCGAGAAGATCGTCTCGAAGCTCGCCACCAGGCTGTCGACGGGGAAGTTGCTGGCGAACATGCAGCGCTCGACGCCGAAGACCTCGATGGTGTCGAGCACGACGCGGCGATTGGCCTCGACGCTCCAGGGCTGTCCCGGCACGCCGATGCCGGAGATCTTCACCGCCACGTTGGGCTGGGCGGCCACTCGCTCCATCGCCCGGCGCCAGCCGGCGAGCCCGGCTTCGCTGCGGTCCGCCGGCAGGCCGGTGTGGTTGATGACGATCTGGGTTTCGGGATAAGACGCCGCCAGCTCGGCGGCCTCCTCGAAGTGCCACCAGGGCGTCTGCAGGTCGAAGGAGAGGTCATGGGCCGCAAGCTGGGCGAAACCCCGCCTCCAGGCCGGGTCGCCCATCGAGCCGGGGGCGCCGGGGAACACCTTGTCGGGCGAGCTTGCGGCGGCGGGCTTGTGGCGAATGCCGCGCACGCGCGGATGGTCGCAGTGGGCGGCCAGTACCTCTGCCACATTGGGCCGGTCGAGCCGGGCCTGGGCGACCATTACCGTCGGTAGCCCTTCACGTTCGGCCAGCTCATGCACCCAGCGGGTTTCCGCTACCGGCGTGCGCGGGTCCCACTCCGTTTCCACGAACACGCTGCCGACCACGTTGAAGCCCCGAGTATCCTGGCGATAATCCGCGGGCATGTAGTTGCGGCGAATGGCGCTGTAGTCGCCGTAGCGAAAGGGAATAGGCGTCTTGTCGCACAGCCAGGGCAGATAGTTGCGCTCGAGATCCCAGAAGTGCTGATGGGCATCGATGATCGGAAAGTCGTTCATGCTATGGCCTCTCATGCATTGCCCTGTCGCGCTTGGTCTTCCAGCAGTGTCACGATGGCGGCGCCATCGAGTTCGCCCTTGCCCTGGGCGATCAGCATGCTGTAGAGCGAGTTGGCCATGCCGGCCATGGGCATGGCGACGTTCAACGCATTGGCCGCGTCCTGCAGCATGTGCAGGTCCTTGAGGATCTGGCGCGCATAGCCGCGCGGCTCGAAGTCGTTCTCCACCATGCGTGGCAGCAGGTCGTTGAGCAGATTGCTGCCGGCATAGCCCGAGGAGAGCGCCTCGGGGATCTTGCTCACGTCGATGCCGAAGCGGTTGCCGAGGTTGCAGGCTTCGGCGATCACGCAGTAGTTCGAGAGCACCAGCGCCTGGTTGATCAGCTTGGTGGCCTGGCCCGCCCCCACCTCGCCCATATGAGTGAACTGGCCGAGCCGCTCCATGATCGGCGTTACGGCTGCGATGGCCTCTGTCGTGCCGCCTGCCATGATGGCCAGGCGACCTTCCGCGGCGGCGCCGGGCCCACCGGACACCGGGGCATCCACGAACGCCATGCCGTTGCGCCGCTCGAGCTCCGCTGCCAGGTGCCGGGTGGTTTCCAGCTCCGTGGTGGAGTGATCGACCACGACCTTGCCGCCGTCCTGAGCGACCTCGGCGATGCCGTTCTCCCCGAGTACCACCGCCTCCACGGCGGCGCTGGTGGTCACGCAGATCTGGATGAGATCGGCACGTGCGGCCACGGCGGCCGGCGAGTCGGCGATCTCGGCGCCGCGGGCTTTTGCCGCTTCGCAGTGAGCCGCTTCGATGTCGTAGCCGACCACGGCATAGCCTTCGTCGATCAGCCGCGACACGAAGCCGCTACCCATCTTGCCCAGTCCAATGAATCCTACGGTGGAAATCGTCATGGTGAACTCCTTGCATTCTCAGCGCATGAAGCTTGGCAGCCACAGCACCAGGTCGGCGGCGAAGGTGATGATGGCCAAGGTGGCGACGAGCGGGATGTAGAAGGGGATCAGCGCTTTCAACAGCTGTCGCAGCGATACCTTGGCGATGGATGAGACGAGGAACAACGAGAGGCCCATCGGCGGCGTCAGCAGGCCGATCATCAGGTTGAAGATGCACACGATACCCAGGTGCACGGGATCGACGCCGGCGAGCACCATGGGGGGTGCCACGATCGGGACGATCAGCAGGGTCGCGGTGGTGGAATCCAGGAAGATCCCTGCCACCAGGAAGATGAGGTTGGCGATCAGCAGCAGGACCAGCGGCTCGTGGGAGATCTGCAGAATGAAGGTGGCGAAGCGCTGGGGGATCTGCTCCACGGAGAGTATCCAGCCGAACATGGCTGCCGCCGCCACGATGATCAGTATGGCACTCGTCGTCCTGAGCGTGGCCAGCAGCGAGAACATGAGGTGCGACCAAGTGAGCTCCCGATAGAGAACGGCGCTGATGAAGACGACGTAGGCTGCCGTTACCGCGGCCGCCTCCGTGGGGGTGAACAGGCCCATGAGCATGCCGGAGATCATCAGTACCGGGGCCAGCAGGGCGGGCAGGGCGGGGATCAGGGCACGATTGAGTTCGATCAGCGTCGGCCAGCGCTCGGCTCTCGGCATGTCGTGGCGCAGCGCCAGCAGGGCCGCAGTGATCATCAGCAGCACGATGCAGATCAGCGCCGGCACGATACCGGCAAGCAGCAGCTGAACGATCGAGACGCTGGTGACCGAGCCGTAGACGATCAGCGGGATGCTGGGCGGAAAGATGGGGCCGACCACCGCGGAAGAGGCCGTGACGGCGGCGGAGAAGGGCGCTCCGTAGCCGCGCTTCTTCATTGCTTCTATCTCGATCTTGCCCAGCCCGCCGACGTCGGCAAGCGCGGCGCCCGACATGCCGGAAAAGATCAGACTGGAGAAGATGTTGACCTGAGCCAGCCCGCCCGGCGCCCGGCCCACCAGGGTATTGGCAAAATGAAAGATCCGGTCGGTGATGCCCGACTGGTTCATCAGGTTGCCGACGAAGATGAAGATGGGTACGGCTACCAGGGGGAAGCTGTCCAGGGCATAGGTGACTCGCTGCCCCATCAGGCCCAGTGGAAGGCCCTCGAGTAGCACGTAGATCGCAGAAGGAATCAGGATCGCATAGACGACCGGAAAGCCGAGCAGAAAGAGAACGAGAAAGATGCCGAGGATGATCAAGCCCATGGAGGTGCCTTATACGCCGGAGTCGGATTTGTTATCGGTCGTGCTCGTGCCTTGCACAAGATGCACCAGGGCTGCGCCCAGGAGGCCAAGAACGGTGGTGCCGAAAAAGATCCAGTAAGGGATTTTCAGTACCGGGGTCGCCCTGTTGAAATTTGTCTGTACGGTGGTGGCGGCGGAGTAGGCAACGAACAGGCAGATGATGATGGAGGCCACCATGATCAGCCGGTTCAGCCATCGTCTCGGCATTACCGGAAGGGAGTCGCGCAGCTCCGCCATCTGTATGTTCTCGCCGCTGGCGATGACCAGCGGGTAGGATGAAAAGACGAGGCAAATCAAGAGAAAGCGCGTCAGCTCGCCGGAGCCGGGGATCGAGGTACCGAGCAGGTCACGAGAAAGCACTTGCAGGAACGGGACCAGGATCATGCCGGCGAGAAGCAAGGCGCAGAAGATCTCGAGCCATTTTTGTCCGTATCTCATTTTTCACCCGTCTGGTCATGTTCCGGCGAGAGGCCATTGCCCCTCGCCGGTGTATGGGTAGCTGGGTAGATGCTCTAGCTGGACCGTTACTCCACTTCCCCGATCATCTCGATGTAGGGCTCGAAATTGGGATAGTCGCGGTTGATCTGTGCCAGCACCTGCTCGCGGAAGGCATCGATATCCAAGCCATCCTCTTCGGTGATGATGGTCATGCCGCGCTGCGTCAGCTCCTCGATGAGTTCCTCTTCGGTCTCCTGCGCCCAGCGCAGCGACTCTTCCGCCTTTTCCGTCAGCACGTTGGTGATGGCCTCCTGGTATTCCTCGTCCAGGGACTGCCATACGTTCTCGTTGATGAAGACGGCGAGGATGGAGTGCATGTGGCCGGTCATGGAAACATGCGACTGCACTTCGTGCAGGTTGTCGGAGCGGATCATGGTCAAGGGGTTTTCCTGACCCACGACCAGTCCTGTCATCAGGGAGGTGGGAAGCTCCGAGACTTCTACCGGGGTGGGGTCGGCGCCAAAGCCCCGAACCATGGAGATCCAGATGTCGAGCGGTACGGCACGAAACGGCTTGCCCGCCAGATCGTCGGGAGACTCCACGGGGAAGTTGGCCGTGATGTGGCGAGCGCCGCGGTACATCCTGCCGATGATGCGCATGCCGGCCTCTTCGATCAGCTGCTCGTTCATTTCGCTGATGACCGGTGAGGTGGGGTCCGTGGCCCTGAGCGCATGCTCCGCATCGCGATAGATGAAGGGCGCGTTGAACACGGCGATGTCCGGTACGGATTGCGCCAGGGAGGCGAACTCGTGATGGGCCATGGAAATGGAACCCAGCGAGACGCCATCCACCATCTCCGCTACGCCGCCCAGCTGGCTGGCAGGGAAGATGGTGATGCTGACACCGCCGTTGGTGGCTTCCTCGATGGCGGCGGAGGCTTCCGAGGCGAAGCGGGTTTGTGCATCGCCTTCCGCGCCGACGTGGGCGTAACGCAGCGTGGTGGCGGAGACGGAGGCGGAGGCAAGCCCAAGGACAAAGACTGCCGCAAGGGTGAGTGGGAACCGGTGTTTGAGCGTCATGGTGGACCTCGTTGTTGTTGTAGGACGGGTGCCGTGGCCTGGGCCTGGCCCAGGACGCGGGCGTGCCTTCAAGGTGCTGATGTTATTATGAACTCATAATTCATTATTTTTACATATACTTTCGTCTACTCCTATCTGTCGATTGGGCTAGGTGCCGCGGTTGTGCGCATGGTGCTTCCCCATGCGGCAGGCGATGGCGAAGGCGTGGCGCATGGCCTCGACGCTGGCCTTGCCCTGGCCGACGATGTCGAAGGCGGTGCCATGGGCCGGGGTGGTGATGGGAATCGGCAACCCGCCCTGGACGGTGACGCCGCGCTCGAAGCCCAGCAGCTTGAGGGCAATCTGTCCCTGGTCGTGGTACATGGTGACGACGGCGTCGAACTCGCCGTCGCGGGCGCGGCGAAAGAGGGTATCGGCGGGGAAGGGGCCCTGGGCCGGATAGCCGGCGGCGACGCAGGCCTCGACGGCCGGCGCGATGACGTCGATCTCCTCGCGACCGCAGGTGCCGCCCTCGCCGGCGTGGGGGTTGATCGCCGCCACGGCGATGCGTGGCTGCGCCACACCCGCTGCCATCAGGGCGTCGTGGATCAGGCGGGTGGCGTTCAGGATGCGCTCCGGCGTGACGTAGCGGGCGGCCTCGCTGAGCGGCACATGGGAGGAGATGCGTGAGGTCCAGAGGCTGCCGAGGGTGTTGAACTCGCACACCTCGCCGGACACCTTGAGGTATTCGGCGAAGAAGTGCAGCTCATCCTCATGGCGCAGTCCGCCCTGCTTCATGGCCAGCTTGTTGAGCGGCGCGAAGCAGATGGCATCGATGCGTCCCGCCTGGGCGGCGTCCAGGCAGTGGGCCAGCACCTTCAGCACCGAGGCGCCGCAGGCGGCATCGACCCGGCCGAACTCGACCACCTCTGGCCGGATGGTGTCCAGCGGCAGCAGTACGGGGCCGGCCTGGCCGCGGGCCTGCTCCCAGGAGGCGATCTCGGGCAGCGTGAGCGCGGTGCCGGCCACCCGCTGGCCTTCCTGCCACAGCCAGGGGTCGCCCACTACCACGACGTCGGCTCCATCGATTGCCTGACGCTCGGCCAGCAGCTTGGCGACCAGCTCGGGGCCGATGCCCGCCGGGTCGCCCAGAGGTACGGCGATGCAGGGTCTTGCGTGGGTCATCTTGGGTCTCCTTCGCAGTGGGTCAGCCGTCCTGCCAGGCGGCGCCGTCCGGGTAGAGGTGTCGCGACAGCGACTCGGGGTGGAGGCTGATGCTGTAGCCGGGCGCGGTCGGCACCTGATAGCGGCCGTTGCGGATCGTCACGGGGTGCAAGAAGTGCTCATGCAGATGATCGACGTACTCGAGGATGCGCCCCTCGAGGGAGCCCGAAACGGCGATATAGTCGAACAGCGAGACGTGCTGCACGTACTCGCAGAGCCCGACGCCGCCGGCGTGGGGGCAGACCGGCACGCCATGCTTGGCGGCCAGCAGCAGCACCACGATGACCTCGTTCAGCCCGCCAAGACGGGCGGCGTCGACCTGGCAGTAGTCGAGGGCGCCGGCCTGCAGCAGCTGCTTGAACATCACCCGGTTGTGACAGTGCTCGCCGGTGGCCACCCCGATCGAGCCCAGCCGGCGGCGGATCTCGGCGTGGCCGAGGATGTCGTCGGGGCTGGTCGGCTCCTCGATCCACAGCGGATCGAATTCGGCCAGCCGGCGCATGTTGGCGATCGCCTCGTCGACGTCCCACATCTGGTTGGCATCCATCATCAGGGCGCGTTCCCAGCCGATCTCCTCGCGCAGGATCTGGGCGCGGCGGCGGTCCTCCTCCAGGTTGCCGCCCACCTTCTGCTTGAAGTGCGTCCAGCCTTCGGCCAGCGCCTCGCGCGCCAGGCGCCGCACCTTGTCGTCGTCGTAGCCGAGCCAGCCGGCCGAGGTGGTATAGGCCGGGTAGCCCTGCTCGCGCATCTCCCGCTCACGGTCGGCGCGGCCGGCGGCATTGCGCCGGAGCAACCCTAGCGCTTCCTCGGGCGTCAGGGCGTCGGTGACGAAGCGGAAGTCTAGGCAGCGGATCAGCTGCTCGGGGGGCATGTCGACCAGCAGCTTCCACACCGGCTTGCCTTCCGTCTTGGCCCACAGATCCCAGACGGCGTTGACGATGGCCGCCGTGGCCAGGTGGATCGCGCCCTTTTCCGGCCCGATCCAGCGCAGCTGGCTGTCGCCGCTGGTCAGCTCGCGCCAGAAGCGGCCCATCTCGGTGGTGATGTCGTCGAGCCGGCGACCCTCGATCAGATAGGCCAGCGACTCGACGGCCTTGACGCAGATTTCGTTACCGCGGCCGATGGTGAAGGTCAGGCCGTGGCCGCTGAGCCCGTTTCCGGCATCGGTGTGCAGGGTGACGTAGGTGGCAGAGTAGTCCGGTGCCGCGTTCATGGCATCGGAGCCGTCCAGCGAGCGCGAGGTAGGAAAGCGGATGTCCTGAACCTCGAGGCGGGTGATGGTGGTCATGGCGACAATTCCAGCAAGGTCTAAGAGAAGTAAAGATTTGTTGTCCAACCCAGCCTGGCGGCCAATTCAATAACCTGCCAATCGTTTTTTTCGTATCTACGTTAACCAGAGGTTATCGATTCGCGCTACAGGGCCTGCCATGGCCCTCGAGGATGCGGCGCGTCCAGGTTCCTGTCGACGAAAGTATGATTCTTAATTTTGGATTCATAATTCAAAGTTCAGGATCATTCTACGTCAGACAGTCCGTGATTAAACAGTCCGTGGTCAGACAGCCCGCGATGTGAGAGGAGGCAGGAGAAGATGCGCGAGGACATGGGAAGCGAGAATAGGGGAGACGAAGACATTGGAGAAAAGCGCAGCGCGACCGGCGGTCGGCAGCCGCAGCTGCAGGACCCGGCGCTGTTCAGGCAGCACGCCTACATCGACGGAAGCTGGGTCGATGCCAGCGACGAGGCGATCATCGAGGTGGTCGATCCGGCCAGCGACACGCGGCTGGGCAGCGTACCCCGCCTGACCCAGGCCCAGGTGCGAGAGGCCATCGAGGCGGCCGACCGCGCCCTGCCGCAATGGAAGGCCAGGACCGCCAAGGAGCGAGCCGCCATCCTGCGGCGCTGGTACGAGCTGTGCATGGCCCATCAGGAGGATCTGGCCCGTATCCTGACCCTGGAGCAGGGCAAGCCGCTGGCCGAAGCCCGGGGCGAGATCGCCTACGGCGCCGCCTTCATCGAGTGGTTCGCGGAGGAGGCCAAGCGGATCTACGGCGACGTCATCCCGGCCCATGCCGGAGATCGCCGCATCGTGGTCACCAAGGAGCCGGTCGGCGTGGTGGCCGCCATCACGCCCTGGAACTTCCCCAACGCGATGATCACCCGCAAGGCCGCCGCCGCCATGGCGGCCGGCTGCACGGTGGTGGTCAAGCCGGCATCCAGCACGCCTTTCTCGGCGCTGGCCCTGGCCGAGCTGGCCGAGCGTGCCGGCGTGCCCCGGGGCGTGCTCAACGTGGTGACCGGCAGTGCCCGTACGGTGGGCGACGAGCTGACCGCCAACCCGCTGGTACGCAAGCTCTCCTTCACCGGTTCCACCGAGGTGGGCAAGGTGCTGCTTGCCGCCTGTGCCCAGACGGTCAAGAAGGTCTCCATGGAGCTGGGTGGCAACGCGCCCTTCATCATCTTCGATGACGCCGATCTCGATCAGGCGGTGGCCGGGGTGATGGCGTCCAAGTTCCGCAACACCGGCCAGACCTGCGTGTGCGCCAACCGCATCTTCGTCCACGAGCGGATCTACGATGCCTTCGCCGAGCGCCTCGCCCAGGCGGTGGCGGCGCAGCGGGTCGGCAATGGCCTCGAGGAGGGGGTGACCCTGGGGCCGCTGATCGACCCGGCCGCGGTGACCAAGGTCGAGGAGCACATCGCCGATGCCCGCGAGCGCGGGGCCAGCGTCTACCTGGGCGGGCAGCGACATGCGCTGGGCGGCAACTTCTTCGAGCCGACGATTCTCACCGACGTCACCAGCGATGCGCGGCTGATGAACGAGGAGACCTTCGGTCCCGTGGCGCCGCTGCTGCGCTTCAGCGACGAGCAGGAGGTGGTGCGCCTGGCCAACGATACCCCCTACGGCCTGGCCAGCTACTTCTATACCCGCGACGTAGGCCGGGTGTGGCGGGTGGCCGAGGCCCTGGAGTGCGGCATCGTGGGCATCAACGAAGGCATCATCTCCAGCGAGCTGGCCCCGTTCGGCGGCGTCAAGGAGTCCGGTATCGGGCGGGAGGGCTCCAAGTACGGCATCGAGGACTACATCGAAATCAAGTATCTCTGCATGGGTGGGTTGTGACATGAGCGACACGCAGTCGAAACAGCGAGTGGGCATGATCGGCATCGGCCTGATGGGCCACGGCATCGCCACCAACGTCCAGCGCGCCGGCTGGCCGCTGGCCTTTCTCGAGCACCCCGGCAACCAGCCAGTTGCTGCATTGCTCGAGAACGGGGCGCAGGCATTCGCCACGGGGGCGGAGCTGGCCCGGCATGCCGACGTCATCATTCTCTGCGTGACCGGCTCGCCCCAGGTCGAGGAGGTGCTGCTGCGCGAGGATGGTGTGCTGCAGGGGCTCAGGCCCGGTAACGTGATCATCGACTGCTCCACGGCGATTCCCAGCTCGACGCTGCGCATTGCCGAGGCGGTGGCGGAGGCGGGCGGACGCTTTCTCGACGCCCCCATGACGCGCACGCCCAAGGAGGCCGCCGAGGGGCGGCTCAATCTGCTGGTGGGGGGCGATGCCGAGCTGTTCGCGGCGCAGCGGCCGCTGCTCGAGAGCTTCGCCGAGAACATCACCCATGCCGGCCCGGTGGGTGCCGGCCATCAGCTCAAGCTGCTGCACAACTTCGTCTCGGTGGGGTTCTCCACCGTGCTGGCCGAGGCGGCGGCATGCGCCGAGCGGGGCGGCATCGACCCGGAGGTCTTCGTCGACGTGCTGGCCAAGGGCGGCGGGGCGGGCACCGTGCTCGAGCGGCTGCGGCCCTACATTCAGGAGCGCGATACCTCGGGCTTCCGTTTCAGCATCGCCAACGCCCACAAGGATCTCGGCTACTACCTGGCCATGGCCGGCGACCTGGGGGCGGCGAAGGTGGCCGCGGCGGGTATCGACGAGGTGCTGGGGCAGGCCGAGGCGGCGGGGCATGCCCAGGCCACGCTCCCCGAACTGATCGGTCTGCTCGGCAGTCACGACGCCTGACGGCGGCTAAGGCGTGGTTGCTCCCGCTGGCAGCGGCGCCTATGTTGGCTGATCGACATAGGTTATCAGAGGGCCGGAAAACGTGGACAAACTGTCATCGACTGGCCTGTGCGGCTGGATGCGTTTCAAGCACCTGCTGCTGCTGATCCACCTCGACAAGCGCCGCAACATGCGCGCCGCCGCCCGGCAGATGCATCTGAGCCAGCCGGCGGCCAGCAAGATGCTGCGCGACCTGGAGACCCATTTCGGCTTCGCCATCTTCGAACGTCAGCCGCGAGCGATGGTGCCGACCGAGCTGGGGGCTCAACTGGTGAGACATGCCGAGATCCTGCTCAATGATATCGAGCGCATGGTCGAGGACGTCCAGCGCATGCGCGAGGGTGGCTACGGGCGGCTGCTGATCGGTGCCATCCCGGCCGCCGCCCCCGAAATCCTGCCGGCAGCCATTGCCGCGCTCAAGCGACAGCGGCCGCGGCTGTCGGTCAGCATCGACGAGCAGAGCAGCGATCGTCTGCTGCAGGCCCTCGAATACAAGCAGCTAGATCTGGTGATCGGTCGGCTCACGGCGGTGAACCAGCACAACCTGTTCGACTTCGAGCCGCTGCTCGAGGAGCCGCTGCGCGTGGTGGTGGCGCACGATCATCCTCTGGCCGGCCAGCAGCGGGTCGAGCTCGCGGCGCTGCGCCACTGGCCGTGGGTCCTGCATCCGCCCACCAGCCCCATGCGTCAGGTCATCGAGGCCGCGCTCGCCGATGCCGGCATCGCCTCGCCCGACGACACCATCGAGACCACCTCGACTCAGACCACCCTGCAACTGTTGCTGAGCGCGCCGATGCTGGCGGTGCTGCCTTGGTCGGTGCTCAAGCGTCCCCTGGCCAGCGGCCAGTACGCCGTGCTGCCGCTGACCATCGGCAAGCCGCTGGACTATTACGGCATCATCACCCGCAAGCGCGAACCGCTCTCCAGCGCCGCCGCCGAGCTGGTCGCGGAGCTGCGTCGGCAGGTGGCATCCGCCAGACCGCGTGTGGAGCACTCCTCCTGACGGTCGGGCATTCGCAGCGGCTAGACCAAAGTCGACATTGATGAAATGAATTATGAGTTCATAATTACATATGGCGGGGGAGACGCCCATCCGACCCGCGCCCGTGAACACGCCGGTTGCCGCCCATGCCTTGGCGACGGCTTCTGAACCGACAACGACAAACAGGGTGATCGAGAGATGACGAAAACAGTGATGGTCGGCAAGACCGCACTCTGCGGAGTGCTCTGCCTGGCGCTGGTTGGCGGCGCCCACGCCTGGGAGCCGCAGCGCAACGTGGAGTTCGTGGTGCCATACAGTGCCGGTGGCGGCAGCGACATCAACGCCCGCATGCTGGTCGAGGCGATTCGCGAGACCGACATGGTCAACCGCAACATCCTGATCAACAACCGGCCCGGCGGCTCCGGCGCGGTCGGCAACAGCTACACCTACAGCAAGCGCGGCGATGGCCATACCATCATGACCTTCAACGGCGGTCAGATGATGAGCATGGTGGTCAACGACGCCTCGGTGCAGCTCGACGACCTCACGCCGCTCGCCACGCTGTCGCTGGATACGCTGTTCGTGGGGGTCAGGGCCGAGAGTGACATCGAGGATCTCGACGGTCTGATCGAGCGTGCCGAGCAGGATCCCGGCGGCATCACCGTCGGTGGGGCCGGCCGCGGCGGCGAGGACCACCTGGCCTTCGCGATGCTCGACGACAACCTGGGCGTCGACTTTCAGTACGTGCCCTTCGATGGCACCGGTGACGTCACCTCCGCCTTGCTGGGCGGCCATATCGATGCCGCCATCTTCAAGCTGGGCTCGCGGGTCGACCAGAGCATGGTGCGCTTCCTGGCCACCTATTCGGAGGAGCGCCTCGACGCTCCCTTCGACGAGGTACCGACCTTCGACGAGCTGGGCTATGAAGGCCTCGAGCTGATGATCTTCCGCGGCTATGCCGGCCCGCCCGACATGCCCGAGGAGGCCGTCGAGTTCTGGGAGAACGTCTTCCGTGCCGCTGCGGAAACCGACAAGTGGTCCCAGGAGTACGTCGAGAACAATGGCCTGATCCCGACATTCATGGGGGCCGAGGAGAGCGCCGAGTACTACCAGCGCGAGCAGGAGCGCTACCGGGCGCTGTTCCAGGAAGCCGGCATGATCGACTGAGGCTCGCGGGGCGCGGCCGCCGACGGGTGGCTGCGCCCCGGTCGTTGCTGCGGCCACCTCGTTCGTTTCCGGTCGGCCGCTACCGCAAGAGGCGCACACTATGTCAAGCGTGAATCAAGAGCCGGTTCACGAGGGCCGCTCCTGGCTCTCCCCGCTGGTCACACTGGGCATCATCGTGATGGGGCTCGCCTGGGCCGGCTTTGGTTGGTGGAAGTATGGGATATGGATGCACAACGGCCCCGGGGCCGGCTTCTTCCCCGTGGTGATGGGGTTGGGGGCAGCTCTGCTCGGTGGCTACGAGCTGCTGCGCCGCAGGTTCGAGACGGATCGCGTGAGCTGGCGCAATCTATGGCCCGCCGTGGCCATGGGGCTGGCCATCGCCAGCATACCGCTGTTCGGCATGGTGCTGGCGATGACGCTGTTCATCGTGCTGTGGATGGCGCTGATCGAGCGGCAGTCGTGGCTCAAGTCCGTGGCGATCGGCGCCTGTGCGGGCGGTGCGATCTATCTGCTGTTCGGCATGTGGCTGATGGTGGCTTTCCCCGAAGGCGCGCTCATGGCGCCGTTCACCTAACCGAGCGAAGAGTCGCGTATGGATATCCTACAGTCCCTGATGCAGGGGTTCGCCACCTCGCTGACGTTCAGCAACATCCTGGCGGCCCTGGTCGGCGCCGGTCTCGGCATCATCGTCGGGGCCATTCCCGGCCTGGGTTCGGTCACCGGCATCGCCCTGCTGCTGCCGCTCACCTTCCAGATGGACCCCATCACCGGCATCATCATGCTCGGGGCGCTCTACTACGGCTGCATGTACGGCGGCTCGTACAGTGCCATTCTACTCAACATTCCCGGCGATGCGCCGGCCGTGGTGACCTCGCTGGACGGCTATCCGCTGTCGCAGCAGGGGCATGGCGGCAAGGCCCTGTTCACCGCCAACATCTCCTCGTTCATCGGCGGTACCGTGGGCATCATCATGCTCACCTTCATGGGGCCGATACTGGCCCACGTGGGCCTCATGTTCGGGCCGGCGGAGGTGGCGGCGCTGATCCTGCTGGCGCTCTGCTCCATCGGCTGGCTGCTGGGGGACAACCCGCTCAAGGGCCTGATCTCGACCTTCATCGGCGTGATGCTGGCGACGATCGGCATCGGTACGGCCTTCGGCCAGCCGCGCTTTACGTTCGACTCCATGTATCTGCTCAACGGCATCTCCTTCATTCCGCTGGTGATCGGCATGTTCGGTTTCAGTCAGGTGCTGGTGATGATGGTCAACCGGGTCGATCCCTCGGCCAAGGGGCTGAGCGGCCGGCTGGGGCTGAAGGAGAGCCTGCTCGATCGCAAGGAGGCGCTCAGCATCCTGCCGGTTTCGCTACGCTCCGGGGTGCTCGGCAACCTGGTGGGCATTCTGCCGGGCGCCGGGGCCACCACCGGCTCCTTTCTCTCCTATGTGCTGGAGAAGAAGGTCGGCCGCAACGGCGACGAGCTGGGCAAAGGGCGCATCCAGGGGGTGGCGGCCTCGGAGGCGGGCAACAACGCCGCCGCCGCCGGTTCGTTCGCCCCGCTGCTGTCGCTGGGCATTCCCGGCTCGGGCACCGCGGCGGTGCTGCTGGGCGGGCTGATGATGTGGGGCCTGCAGCCCGGGCCGCTGCTGTTCCAGAACAATCCCGACTTCGTCTGGGGGCTGATCTCGTCCATGTACCTGGGCAACGTCATGGCGGTACTGGCGGCGCTGGCGATCATTCCGTTCCTGGTCAAGCTGCTGCTGATCCCGGCCGCGATCATGATCCCGGTGATCGCCGTGGTGTGCGTGGTGGGGTCTTACAGCGTCAACAACAGCATGTTCGACGTCTGGTTCATGCTCGGCGCCGGGGTGGTGGCCTTCTTCATGACCGCCGCCCGCTACCCGATCGCGCCGCTGCTGCTGGCCTTCGTGCTCACGCCTCGCCTCGAGACGAGCTTGCGCCAGGCGCTCGACATCTCCCGCGGCGATCCGATGATCTTTCTGCGAAGCCCGATTGCGGCCACACTGCTGACGCTGATCCTGCTGTTCGTGCTCTATCCGCTCGCCAAGCGGCTGTTCATGACGGTACGCCGGCGCGGTCACAAGGCAACGGCCGAATGAGGCCGAGCCAGCCCGCTCAGCACATCGAATCGTTTTCTGAAAAGAGATACCGACATGACGCACCACGACGATGCCGTCGCCGCCTTCACCCAACTGCTGGGAGCCAACGGGGTAATCACCGCGGCCGCCGACCAGGAGCGCTACGTGCGCGACTGGGCCGGCGCCCGCCTGGGCATGCCGCTGGCCGTGGTGCGTCCCCGGACCACCGAGGAGGTGGCGGCAGTGGTGGGTTACTGCCACCGTAACGGGATCTGCATGGTCGCCCAGGGCGGGCATACCGGCCTGGTGAAGGGGGCGTTGCCGGATAGCCGGACGCCCGAGGTGGTCATCAGCCTCGAGCGCATGACGCGCATCCGTGGGCTCGATCCGCTCAACTTCAGCATGGCGGTGGACGGCGGCTGCATTCTCGAGGAGGTCAAGCGCGCCGCCGAGGAGGCGGACTGTTTCTTTCCGCTCTCGTTGGGCGCCCAGGGCAGCTGTCAGATCGGCGGCAACATCGCCACCAATGCCGGCGGGGTCAACGTGCTGCGCTACGGCATGATGCGCGAGCTAGTGCTGGGTCTCGAGGTGGTGTTGCCCGACGGCGAGATCTGGAGCGGCATGAAGGCGCTGCACAAGGACAACCGCGGCTACGACCTGAAGCAGCTCTTTTTGGGCAGCGAAGGCACGCTGGGCATCGTCACCGGGGCGGTACTCAAGCTGACGCCGCGCCCCGAACAGTCGCAGACCGCACTGCTGGCGGTGCCTTCGGTGGAGGCCGCGGTGCGGCTCTATGCCCTGACCAGGCGGCGCTGCAGCGACCTGCTCTCCGCCTTCGAGCTGATGCCGCGCCTGTGCCTGGAGCTGGCCTTCGAGGCCGCACCGCAGCTCGCCGACCCTTTCGATGAGGCGTATCCCTACCATGTACTGCTCGAGCTGACGGCCACCGGGCCGGTGGATCTGTCCGGGCTGCTCGAAGGGCTGCTGGAAGCGGGCATGGAGCACGAGGTGGTACTGGACGGCGTGCTGGCCTCCAGCGTCGCCCAGGCCGGTCAGCTGTGGGCGATTCGCGAGAGCATGGTGGAGGGTCAGTTGCTGCGCGGTGAGCACCTGCGCACCGACGTCTCGGTGCCGATCTCATCGATTGCTGAGTGCGTGGAGCAGGCCACGGCGGAGGTCGCGGCGCTGTCGCCCACCTCGCAGGTCATTGCCTACGGCCATATCGGCGACGGCAATCTGCATATCAACGTGCTGCCACCCGCCGAGACGCCGGCAGAGGCGCTGCCGGCCCTGTTCGAGCGCCTGGAGAGAGCGATCTTCACGGTGGTGGATGGCTTCGATGGCAGCATCAGCGCCGAGCACGGCATCGGCCGCAGCAAGCAGGCGGCCTTTCTCGACCGCCTCACGGTCACCGAGCGCCGCCTGCTGGCGGGCATCAAGGCGGTGTTCGATCCCGACGATCTGATGGGGGCAGGGCGCATCCAGCCGGCGAGCGAACGCTCCTCGTCGTGACGGAGCCCCGGCCAGAGCTAGCGGCAAGGAGTTAGCGGCCAGGGTGAGCGGACTGAGCGGTCCGGCTGGCCCGCGGGTCAGTCCAACGGTGTCAGCTCGGCCAGGAAGCGCGCCTTGCGTTCCACGTAGCTCTGGCTGCTGGCGGTCAGACCGGCTACCTCTTCCGGGCTCAGCGTGCGCACCACCTTGGCCGGCGTGCCCATGATCAGCGAGTTGGGCGGAAATTCCTTATTGGAGGTGATCAGCGATCCGGCACCGATAAGGCAGTTCTCACCGATACGCGCCCCGTTGAGGACGGTGGATTGCATGCCGATCAGGGTGCCGTTGCCGATGCTGCAGCCGTGCAGCATCACCAGATGGCCGACGGTGACGTCGGTACCGATGCTCAGCGGGAACCCCGGGTCGGTGTGCAGCACGCAATTCTCCTGAATGTTGCTGTTGTCACCGATGCTGATGGGCTCGTTGTCGCCGCGCAGCACGGCGCCCGGCCAGATGCTGACGTCCTTGCCCATTCTGACGTCGCCGATCACGGCCGCTTCGCGGGCGATGAACACGCTGTCGTCGTGGCGGGGGCGGGTCTCTCCGAGTGCATATGTCGTCATGCGCTAGCTCCTTGTCGTCGTGCGTTCGGGCTGCCGCCGGTGGGGCCACCGAGGTGTGGCTCATGCAAGGGATGGCTCCAACTTAGGGAGCCAAGCCCGAGACGTCAATAATTCAGAATTCAAAACGAATTTCATACTGTTCCTCTGATCTCGTTCATCTCATTGTTTTTACTAGTCAGTTCTTCGTCTCCACATGTCGATGATAGCCAAAGGTCTAACTTGATGAAATGAATTATGAGTTCATAATTATGAAAAAGAGGCGCCAGCTCGACTCTGGCGCCGGCTGAGAAGGCAGGTGAGGCCTAACGGCTGCTGCCAGCCGCTGATGAAGCAGGAGGTCAAATGGAGCCGAAATCGACGGCCGAGCTGGAACTCATCAAGGATGGACGCATCGCTTGGCTGATCTTCAATCGCCCCAAGGTGCGCAATGCCATGACCTGGGGCATGTACGACGCGCTCGAGCGGCACTGCCAGGCCCTGAGCGACGACCCGGAGGTGGACGTGGTGGTGCTGCGCGGCAGCGGCGGAGAAGCCTTTGTGGCCGGCACCGACATCAAGCAGTTCATCGGCTTTGAAACGGCACAGCACGCGCTGGACTACGAGCACCGCATCGACGAGGTCATCGGCGCCCTGGAGTCGCTCGGCAAACCCACCATCGCGTTGCTGGAGGGGTTCTGCGTCGGCGGCGGTGCGGCCATCGCCATGGCCTGCGATTTTCGCTACTGCACGCCCGATCTGCGTTTCGGCGTGCCCATCGCCAAGACCCTCGGCAACTGCGTCTCCATTACCAACGTGTCGCGCCTGGTCGATCTGGTCGGTGCCGCCAGGGCCAAGGAGGTGCTGATGCTGGCCAAGCTGTTCGGTGCCGATGAGGCGAAGCAGGCGGGTTTGGTCACCGAGGTCGTCGCCGCCGAGAAGATCGAGGCGGAAGTCAGGCAGGTGGCCGAGAGGCTGGGTGGCTTTGCGCCCTTGACGCTGCGCGCCTCCAAGGAGGGGGTCAGCCGTGTGCTGGCGGCACGGCGGCCTCCGGCTGGCAGCGAGGAGGACCTGATCGCGCTCTGTTACACCAGTCGCGACTTCAAGAGCGCCGTCAAGGCCTTCGTCGACAAGACCCCCCATGCCTGGCGCGGCGAGTAGCGCCGGCTTCACGAGTTTTTCCTCAGCACCCCCAATGACAACGAGGTGGCAAGCATGCTCCCCTTAATGAAAATGAAGGTTCTCGACATTTCCCAGATCATGGCCGGCCCGTATTGCACCATGGTGCTCGGCGACCTGGGAGCGGACGTCATCAAGGTGGAGAAGAACGGCGGCGACGACAGCCGTCAGATGGGACCTTACGTCAACGAGGAGTCGACCTGTTTTGCCCAGATCAACCGCAACAAGAAGAGCATTTCGCTGAACCTCAAGGAGGAGGAGGGACGCGAGATCTTCTATCGCCTGGCCAAGGAAGCCGACGTCATCGTCGAGAACTACCGCACCGGCGTGGCCAAGAAGCTGAAGGTGGATTACGAGACCATCAAGGCCATCAACCCCGGCATCATCTACTGCTCCATCTCCGGCTATGGACAGACCGGCCCCTACAGCCACAAGGGGGGCTTCGACCTGGTGGCCCAGGGCATGACGGGGCTGATGTCGATGACCGGGGAGCCGGGGCGGCGTCCGCTGAAGACCGGCATTGCCGTCTACGACATCGGGGCGGGTATCACCGCCGTCTATTCGATCCTGGCCGCCTACATCCACAAGCTGAGCACCGGGGAAGGGCAACACGTCGACGTGGCCATCGCCGAGTGCGGCCTGCCCTGGTTCACCTGGGAGGCGGCGGCATTCTTCGCCGAAGGCACCGTGCCTGAGCCCACCGGTTGGCGCCACCGCGTATCGGCACCCTACCAGGCGATCAAGGTCAGCGACGGTTACATCATGCTGGGCTGCGCCAATCAGCGTAATTGGGAGCGGCTTTGCCACGAGGTAATCGATCGCCCCGATCTGCTGCAGGATCCGCGCTTCATCAGCAACCACTTGAGGGGGCAGAACGTGGAAGCGCTCGAGGCGGTGCTGGAGGAGATCTTCGTGCATGGCACGCGCGAGGCCTGGCTGGCCAAGTGCGATCAGGCGGGCGTGCCCGCCGGCCCGATCAATGACTTCGCCCAGGCGCTGGACGATCCGCACTATCAGGCCCGCGGCATGGTCCAGGAGATGGAACACCCGGTCATCGGCCGGATGAAGACCATCGGCTTTGCCAGCAAGCTCTCCGGCACGCCGCCGCAGATTCGCCGTCCTGCACCGCTCTATGCCCAGCACACCGACGAGATCATGGCCGAACTGGGCCTCGACGAGGCGCGCTGCGAGGAGCTGCGGCGCAAGGGGGTGATCAAGTGAAGCAAGGCGAGGCAGCCGGAACGACGATAACCGCATGAGGAGGCCTTATGGCGGGCAAGGTATTCCACAGCAGCGTGCAGCTCGGGCGGCAGCAGGCGCGAATGATCCTCGACGGCGCCTTCGGCTATGGGCGCAGCGCGAACCTGTCGCCCATCACCGTCGTGGTGCTGGATGGGGGCGGTCACGTGGTGGCCGCCGAGCGTGAGGACGGCTGTGCACCGCTGCGTTTCCCGGTGGCCCGTGGCAAGGCGTTCGCCGCACTCGGTAACGGTGCCGCCAGCGGCGTGGTGGGCAGCCGTAATGCCGAGCGTCCTGCCTTTCTTGCCAGTGTGGCTGCCGCTGCCGACGGGAACTTCATTCCGGTCGCCGGCGGTGTGCTTATCCTCGATGAGGAGGCGCACATCATCGGCGCCGTGGGGGTCAGCGGTGCCTCTTCCGACGAGGATGAAAGCGCTGCTCTCGCGGGTATCAGGGCGGCCGGCCTGGCCGCGGGGCTCGAGCCCGGCTGAAGCCATTAAGGAGCGGTGCGCTGCTTGACATCGGTTGAATGGCAGGACTAATGTCATAAGGAATTTAGAATAAAGAATTCATTATGTAAGTGTTTCATGGCAAGACTGATAGTGCAAAGCCAACATTAGAACAAGAGGAAACACGCCATGTATCTGCTACGTCTCACGGCGGTTGCTGCAGCTGTCGCCCTCGTCTCCGCTCCCCTCCAGGCCCGCGAGATAACCTTCGGTCATGTCGGCGGCCCCGACTCGCTGTTTGCCGATTCCGCCGATCATTTCGCCGAGCTGGTCAACGAGCGCCTGCCGGAGCCTTACGAGGTGGTGGTGTTCGGCTCCAGCCAACTGGGCACCGACTCGGAGCTGCTCCAGCGCATGCGGCTTGGCACCGTCGACCTTGCCTTGCCCTCGACCATCATGTCCTCGGTGGCGGACGAGTTCGGTCTTTTCGAACTGCCTTATCTGATCCAGGATCGCGAGCACATGAAGCGGGTGGAGGAAGAGGTGTTCTGGCCGCACCTTGCGCCTCTGGCCGAGCAGAACGGTTACCGCATTCTGGCCGTATGGGAGAACGGCTTCCGCCACATCACCAACAACCGCCGTCCGATCAACACCCCGGAGGATCTGCGCGGCATCAAGCTGCGGGTGCCTCAGGGCGTATGGCGTGTGCGGATGTTCGAGGAGTACGGCGCCGAGCCTTCGCCGATGTCGCTCTCCGAAGTGTTCATGGCCCTGCAGACCGGCGTCATGGATGGCCAGGAAAACCCGCTGGCCCAGATTGCCGGGCAGCGTTTCCAGGAGGTGCAGGACTACCTCTCCCTCACTGGGCACGTCTACACCCCGGCCTACCTCACTGCCGGCCGTCGCTTCAACAATCTCCCCGATGAGGTGCAGGAGATCATCCTCGAAGCGGCCAAGGAGACCCAGGCGTTCGTCTACGAGCACGCCGCTCAGCTCGACGAGGACCTCATCGATGTGATTCGCCAGGCGAACACGGAGGTGAACGAGGTCGATACGTCGGCCTTCATCGAAGCCTCAGAGGCGATATACGAAGCCTTCTCCCGTGAGGTACCCGGCTCTCAGGAGCTGATCGACAGGGTGCTGGAGCTTGGTGAAGGCTCCTGACCCGCCTTGCATCGACGGCAAGGCTCCTGCCCACGCCCCTTCCGCGGGGCGTGGGACGCCCGCCCCTCTTCCTGAACGAGTCGAGAGCCATGGGTACCTTGAATCGAATCTCCCGCCTTCTGGAGCGCCTGCTCGAGATCATCACGGTAGTGCTGATGGTTTCTCTGACGCTGGTGGTGCTCTACGCAGTGGTGACCCGCTACGCCTGGCGCACCCCCTCCTGGTATGACGAGGTGGCCGCCATCATGCTGGTGTGGCTGACCTACTATGCCGGAGCGCTGGCAGCGCTGAAGCGGGGACATATCGGCGTCGACGGAGTACTGGCCGCGATGCCGATCAAGTTCCGCATGCCGATTGCCTACTTGTCCGAGGCGCTGGTCATCGGCTTCTTCGCCGTCCTCTGCTGGGCCGGCCTGGTGGTGATCGATGTGATGCAGGGCATGGCGCTCATCACCCTGCGCTGGGTGCCGCTCAGCTTCACCCAGTCGGTCATTCCCATCGGGGCGGCACTGTTCATCATCGCCCAGCTGCTCAGCATGCCGGCGCACCTGGCCAAGGTGCGCTCCGGCCGGACCCAGGAAGAGGAGGAGATCCGCCACGCCATCGCCGAGGCGGAGCGCGACAATGCACGGGCCGGCTTCACGGCGGATGCGCTGACCAAGAGGGATCTGCCATGACACTTCCCCTGATGATCGTTGGCCTGCTCGGGCTGATCCTGATGGGACTGCCCATCGCCGTGGCGTTGGCGATCGTGGCGACGGTAGCCATCGTGGTTTTCCAAGGTGTGGAGATGCTGCCCAACATCGGGTTGACCATGTTCGAGGGGGCGAGCAGTTTTCCCCTGCTGGCCATTCCGATGTTCGTGCTGGCCGGGGCCATCATGAACACCGGTGGCATTTCCAAGCGCTTGATCGCTTTTGCCTCGGCGCTGTTCGGCTTCATCCGCGGCGGGCTGGCGATGATCAACATCGGCGTGTCGCTGTTCTTCGCCGAGATCTCCGGCTCGGCGGTGGCCGACGTGGCCGCTACCGGCTCGGTGCTGATCCCGGCCATGAAGAAGCGCGGCTATCCCAGTTCCTTCGCCGCGGCCGTGACCTCGTCGTCGGCATCCCTGGCGATAATCATCCCCCCCTCGATTCCGATGATCCTCTACGGGGTGATGTCGGGCGCCTCCATCGTCCAGCTGTTCGTCGCCGGCATCGTACCCGGGCTGCTGGGCGCGGCGGGCCTGATGGCGCTGAGCTACTACTATGCGCGCAAGTACAACTGGCCGGTAGAAGAGGTCTTCCAGTTCAAGCGCGTCAGGCAGACTGCCAGGGAGGCCGGCTGGGCGCTGACCCTGCCGATCATCATCCTTGGTTCCATCTTCGGCGGCTTCGTGACGGCCACTGAAGGGGCCGGCCTGGCGGTGGCGGCGGCGATCTTCATCAGCGCCGTGATCTACCGCGAGCTGGATTTGCGCACTCTGTACAAGGCCATCATCGATGGCGGTCAGCAGACCGCCGTGGTGATGCTGCTGGTGGCGGCTTCGGCGCTGATCGGGGTGTTCCTGACCGAGATGCGCATGCCTCAGCAGCTGGCCCAGGCGGTGCTCAGCCTGACCGACAACAAGTACGCCATCCTGATGATGCTGAACGTCTTCTTCCTGTTGATCGGGCTCTTCCTGCACTCGGCGGCAGCGATCATCCTGGTGGTGCCCATCGTCATGCCGCTGGTCGGGGCGGCCGGCATCGATCCGGTTCACTTCGGCCTAGTGGTATGCCTCAACCTGGCCATCGGCCAGCAGACCCCGCCGGTGGCGAGCGTGCTGATCACAGCTTGCTCGATCGCCAAGACGGATGTCTGGTCGGTGACCCGTTCGAACCTCGGTTTCATCACCGTGCTGCTCTTCATCCTGCTGCTGGTGACCTACATTCCCGCCATTCCGATGGCCTTGGTGGAATTCTTTTACCGCTAGCCGGGTGGCATCCAATGGCCGCGCTGCCTGCGGCCTATGACAACGATCAACGATGGAGCATTTGCGATGCTGAACCTCGACTTCCACCCGTCCGGCCGCCACTTCCTGCAGATCCCAGGGCCATCGCCGGTGCCGGATCGCATCCTGCGCGCCATGAGCCTGCCCACCATCGACCACCGCGGACCGGAGTTCGGTGCACTCGGCCTCGAGTTGCTGGCCAAGCTCAAGCAGGTCTTCAAGACCGAGGGGCCGGTGATGGTCTATCCAGCCTCCGGCACCGGCGCCTGGGAGGCAGCTCTCTCCAACACCCTTTCGCCGGGCGACCGGGTATTGATGTTCGAGACCGGCCATTTCGCCACCCTGTGGCACAAGATGGCGCGCCGCCTGCAGCTCGAACCCGAGTTCATCGGGTTGCCGGGCTACGAGGGATGGCGCCGGGGCGTCCAGGCCGACATGATCGAGGCGCGCCTGCGGGAGGACAGTGCGCATGAGATCAAGGCGGTCTGCGTAGTGCACAATGAGACCTCCACCGGGGTCACCAGCGACATCGCCGCGGTGCGTCGCGCCATCGATGCGGCCAACCACCCGGCGCTGCTGCTGGTGGATACCATCTCGGGGCTTTGTAGTGCCGACTACCGCCACGACGAATGGGGGGTGGACGTCACCATTTCCGGCTCTCAGAAGGGATTGATGCTGCCCCCCGGCATCAGCTTCAACGCCCTTTCCGACAAGGCCATCGCGGCGAGCCGTCACAACCGTATGCCCAAGAGCTTCTGGGCCTGGGACGAGATCCTCGAGGCCAACCAGAACGGCTACTGGCCCTACACGCCGAGCACCAACCTGCTCTACGGCCTCAACGAGGCCCTCGACATGTTGCTCGACGAGGGCCTGGAGCACGTCTTTGCCCGCCATCAGCGCTGGGCTGCCGGCGTGCGCACGGCGGTGCAGGCATGGGGGCTGGAAGTGCAGTGTCTGGACCCAGACGTTTACTCGCCGGTGCTGACCGGGGTGGTGATGCCGGAGGGAGTCGATGCCGACGTCGTGCGCAAGATCATCTACGAGCGCTTCGATCTGTCTCTGGGCATGGGGCTCGGCAAGGCCAAGGGCAAGATGTTCCGCATCGGCCACTTGGGTGACTGCAACGACCTCACACTGATTGCCACCTTGGGCGGCTGCGAGGCAGGCATGAAGCTTGCCGGGGTGCCTCTCTCCGGCAGTGGCGTGACCGCAGGCTTGGAGTACTTTGCCGAGCACGCGCTGGATGAGCGGTAATCTCCCGACAGGTTGCATGAGGAAGACACGATGACGTCACTGACGGGCAAGAACGTCTCCTCGGATGCGCGGGTCAAGCCAGAGACCGAGCTGGCGGCTCGTCTGTCCCGGGAGATTGAGGGCCAGGTGCTGTTCGACCGCGCCTCGCGTGGTCGCTACTCGACGGATGCTTCCATTTATCAGGTGATGCCGGTGGGCGTGGTGATCCCGCGCCACCAGCGCGACATGACCACGGTGCTGGAAGCTGCCCGGGACGCTCGGGTGGCGATCCTGGCGCGGGGGGCCGGCACCAGCCAGTGCGGCCAGACGGTGGGCGAGGCGCTGGTGATCGACACCACACGTTGGCTCAATCAGGTGGTGGACTTCGACGCCGAAGCGCGCACCGTGGTGGTGGAGCCTGGCATCGTGCTGGATCATCTCAATGCCTGGCTCAAGCCCCATGGGCTTTGGTACCCCGTGGATGTTTCCACCAGTGCCCAGTGCACCATTGGCGGCATGACCGGCAACAACTCCTGCGGCTCGCGCTCGATTCGCTACGGCAACATGGTGCACAACGTGCTGGGAGTGGACGCCTGGCTGGCCGACGGCAGCGAAGGCCACTTCGGCTTTGTCGACGAGCTGCCGGAGCGTGGTCCCCTGCGGGCACTGGCCGAGCGAGTCAAGGCAATCGCCAGCGGGGTCGCCCCGGAGATTCGCGAGCATTTTCCCAAGGTGCTGCGTCGGGTCGGCGGCTATAACCTGGATCTCTTCGATTGCCAGAATCCCAAGCCCTACGATCCGGATGGCCGTGTCAATCTCGCCCATCTGCTGGTGGGCTCCGAGGGGACGCTAGGGGTGAGCCGGCGCATCACGCTACGCCTCTCGCCGCTGCCTGAGCACAAGGTGCTCGGCGTGATCAATTTCCCCACTTTCTACCAGGCGATGGAGTTCACCCAGCATATCGTCACCCTCGATCCTACGGCAGTGGAGCTGGTCGACCGCACCATGATCGATCTGTCGCTGGAAAATCCGGCCTTCCGCCCGGTGATCGAGAAGGCCCTGATCGGCCAACCCCAGGCCGTGCTGCTGGTGGAGTTCGCCGGACAGGATCGGGCGACCCAGCTCGCCTCGCTCAAGCGCCTCACCGAGCTGATGGCCGATCTGGGCCTGCCCGGCAGCGTGGTGGAGATGCCCGAGCCCGCCGAGCAGGCGGCGCTGTGGAACGTGCGCAAGGCCGGCCTCAACATCATGATGAGCATGAAGGGTGACGGTAAACCGGTCTCCTTCATCGAGGACTGCGCGGTGCCCCTGGAGCACCTGGCGGAGTACACCGACAAGCTCACCGAGGTGTTCCACCGCCACGGCACCGAGGGTACCTGGTACGCCCATGCCAGCGTTGGCACCCTGCATGTGCGGCCGATTCTCGACATGCGCCGAGGCGGGGCCGAGAAGATGCGCGAGATCGCCGAGCAGGCGTCGGTCCTGGTGCGCGAGTACAAGGGAGCCTACTCCGGCGAGCACGGCGACGGCTTGTGCCGCGGCGAATGGGTGGCCTGGCAGTTCGGCGAGACGCTCAACGATGCCTTCCGTGCGGTCAAGAGCGCCTTCGATCCGAGCTATCTGCTCAACCCAGGCAAGATCGTCGATACACCGAAGATGGACGATGAGCGTTTCTTTCGTTTTCCCTCTCGCTATCAGCGAATCCCGCTGACGCCGCTGTTTGACTGGTCGGCCTGGAACGTCACCCGCGATCCGCTGACCGGCGCGCTGGGCGAGCCTGGCAGCGCCGGCGATGCCACTCACGGCTTGGCGATGGCGGTGGAGATGTGCAACAACAACGGCCACTGTCGCAAGTTCGACGCCGGTACCATGTGCCCCAGCTACCGTATCACCAAGGACGAGCAGCACCTCACCCGGGGGCGGGCCAACACCCTGCGCCTGGTGCTCTCGGGCCAGTTGGGCGAGGCGGGCCTGGCCGGCGACGAGGTCAAGGAGGCGCTGGATCTCTGCGTCTCCTGCAAGGGGTGCAAGCGCGATTGCCCCACCGGCGTGGACATGGCCAAGTTCAAGATCGAGGCCCGTGCCGCGCGTGCCAAGGTCAAGGGGCTCGCCTTGCGTGACCGCCTGGTCGGCGAGATGCCGCGCTATGCCCCATGGGCGCGAAAGTTCGCCAGGTTGCTGGATGCAGTAGAGCGCCTGGAGTTTCTGTCCCGTCCTCTCAAGAAGACGCTGGGCCTGGCCCCCGAGCGCCGCTTTCCGGCCTTCACCGGCGACTTCCTCGGGGAGTCACACCCTTCGGCGACCTCGTCTGCCCAGGGGCCTGCCGATCAGGCCACCCGCGAGGTGGTGCTCTTTGTCGACACCTTCAACAACTATATGGAGAGCGACAACGCCCGGGCCGCCAAGCAGGTGCTGGAGGCGGCCGGCTATCGCGTTCACCTCAACGTCAAACCGGGGGAGCGGCCGCTCTGCTGCGGCCGTACCTATCTCTCCTCGGGCCAGTTCGACAAGGCCAGGGCCGAGGCGAAACGCTCCCTGGAGGCGCTGATGCCGTTCGTCGAGCGCGGCGTGGCCATCGTCGGCCTCGAGCCTTCCTGCCTGCTTTCCCTGCGTGACGAATTCCTGCAGTACGGCTTCGGCGACGAAGCCCGGGCGCTGGCCGAGTCGGCCTTCCTCTTCGAGGAATTTCTGGTCCGGGCCCGTGAGGTAGGCGAGCTGCCCCTCGAACTCAAACCGCTGCCGGGACGGGCCCTGCTGCATGGCCACTGTCACCAGAAGGCCTTCGACGCCCTGCGCCCGGTGGAGCAGGTACTGGGCTGGATCCCGCAGCTCGAGGTGGAAACCATCCAATCCTCCTGCTGCGGCATGGCGGGCAGCTTCGGCTACGAGGCGGAACACTACGAGGCGTCGCTCAAGATGGCCGAGCTTTCTCTGCTGCCGGCGATTCGCGAAGCCGAGGAGGGCGCTGTGCTGGTGGCCGACGGCACCAGCTGTCGCCACCAGATCCGCGACGGCAGCGGGCGCGAGGCGATCCACGTGGCGCGACTTCTTGTACAGGCGTTGGCGTGAGCGCGGGTGAGTCATCATCATGGTCAGCGAAAGGGGCGACGGATGTCGCCCCTTGCCGCTGCCGGCCCAATGACAAGGAGACAAGGCCTTTCATGATCGATCTACGCAGTGACACCGTGACCCGACCCACCGCGGCCATGCGCGAGGCCATGGCCCGCGCCGAGGTGGGCGACGACGTGTGGGGCGACGATCCCACCGTCAACGCCTTCGAGCAGGCCGTGGCCGAGCGCGCCAACAAGGCCGCTGCAGTGTTCCTCCCCTCGGGAACCCAGAGCAATCTCTGCGCCTTGCTGACACATTGTCAGCGCGGCGAGGAGGTGATCGCCGGGCAGTTCTCCCATATCTTCCGCGACGAGGGGGGCGGGGCGGCGGCGCTCGGCAGTGTCACGGTGCAGCCACTGCCCCACGAAGCCGATGGCAGCTTGGCGCTCGAGGCCCTGCACGCTGCGGTGAAGGGCGACGATATCCACCACGCTCGCTCGTGCCTGCTGGCGCTGGAGAACACCTTCCGCGGCAAGGTGCTGCCTCGTGACTACACCCTTGCCGCCACGGCCCAGGCCCACGCCCAGAGTCTGGCCACTCATCTGGATGGGGCGCGTCTGTTCAATGCCTCGGTGGCCACGGGGCTGTCGTTGGCCGAGCTCTGTGAGGGCTTCGATTCGGTGTCGCTCTGCTTCTCCAAAGGGCTCGGTGCACCGGTGGGCTCGCTGCTGCTGGGTGAGGCCGACTTCATTGCCAGGGCAAGGCGCTGGCGCAAGACCCTCGGCGGCGGCATGCGACAGGCGGGGGTGCTGGCAGCGGCGTGCCACCATGCCTTCGAACATCACGTCGAGCGTCTGGCCGAGGACCACGATAACGCCCGACGTCTGGCCGAGGGCCTGGGGACCGTGCCGGGGGTGGAAGTTCGCGCCTGCGATACCAACATGGTCTTCGTGGCCTTTCCAGAGGCCCGCTGTCGCGCGCTTCAGGCCCGCCTGGAGGCACGGGGCATCCTGGCCGCAGTGGGGCCAGTCACGCGATTGGTGACCCACATGGACGTGAGTGCCGATGCCATCGAACGGGTGATCTCGGCCGTGAACGACTTTTTTTCCGAGGCTGGCAGTGAGCACCCGGTCTCGGCGATCTGACAACCAGTGAGGAATCATCATGGCGACCTACCGCTTGGGCGAACACCGCCCCGAAGTCCATGAAAGCGTCTATGTGGCCGAAAGCGCCGAGGTGATCGGCCAGGTAACGCTCAACGCGGACGTCAGCGTCTGGTATCAGGCAGTGCTACGCGGTGACTCCGACCATCTCGAGATCGGAGCGCAGAGCAATATCCAGGACGGCGCGGTATTACACGCCGACCCCGGTTTTCCGCTCAAGGTGGGCAGGGGAGTCACGGTTGGTCACCAGGCGATGCTGCACGGTTGCACCATAGGCGACGGCAGTCTGGTCGGCATCCAGGCGGTCATTCTCAATGGTGCGGTGATAGGGGATAACTGCCTGGTGGCGGCCGGCGCCGTGGTCAAGGAGGGGGCCGAGTTTCCACCCAACTCGCTGATCGTCGGCGCCCCTGCCAGGGTAGTACGAGAACTCGATGACAGCGCCCTCGAGGGCTTGCGCCTCAATGCCGCGGTCTACGTGGAGAAGGCACGTCAGCACAAGGAAGGACTCGAGCGAATCGACTAGGCGGCGAGACTGGCCAAGGCACCGCATAAGAGAGCGCCCCCATGGCAGATGCCGTGGGGGCGCGGTCCGTTACAGGGCGGTCAGCTCAGACTCAGTCTTCCTGCTCCGCCTCTTCGAAGGGCTCGGGTTCAGGCTCTGTCTGCGCCTCCTGCTCCGCTTCCTCGTCAGGTTCAGCCGCTTCCGCAGGCTCCTGCTCCATCTGCTCGACGATGGCAGGCTCCGTGGCGCCCACTTCCATCAGCGGGTCGCTGACGTTGAGCACGTAGAAGCCGATCATGGCGATCGCCCCGGCGAACACCAGGTAGTAGATCGTCGGCAGGATGGTCTTGCGGATGGTCTCGCCTTCACGGCCGAGCAGGCCGACAGTGGCCGATGCCGCCACTACGTTGTGGATGGCGATCATGTTGCCCGCCGCGGCACCCACGGCCTGCAGCGCCACCATGAAGGCCGTGGAGAGGCCGAGCTGCTGGGCGACGTTGAACTGGAATTCGGCCAGCATCAGGTTCGCCGCGGTGTTGGAACCGGCAATGAAGGCACCCAGACCGCCCACGGCGGGGGCGAAGAAGGGATAGACGTCGCCCACCCCGTCGGCCACGAATTGCGCCATCGCCACCGGCATGGAGACCAGATCGCCGGCATTGACCCCGGAGTTGATCAGGATACGCACCATCGGGATGGTGAAGATCAGCACGAAGCCGGCGCCGAAGATGGTGCGCGAGGACTCGCCGAAGGCCGCCTTCAGCTCACCGGCACGCATACGGTGGAGCACGGCGGTGACCAGCACCACCATCAGCAGGATGCCGCCGGGCAGGTAGAGCGGCGCGAGGCTGCCCGAGACGCCGGCTTCACCCAGGATGTTGCTCCAGCCGAAGGTCCAGGCGTTGAGAGCCTCACGCAGCGGGTCGATGGTGCGCGAAGCGACCAGGAACACGGCCAGCAGCACGTAGGGCAGCCAGCCCATCCAGGTGGAGAGCGGGGTCTTGCCGGCGATGTCGTCGATCTTGATCTCGATCTTGCCGATCCAGTTGTCCGGCCAACTGCTGCGTTCGGGGAAGTCCCAGGTGTCCTTCGGGATCAGGAAGCCGCGACGGGCGGCGGGAACCACGATGGCCAGACCGACCATGGCGCCGATCATCGACGGGAATTCCGGCCCCAGCAGCACGCCTGCCAGCATGTAGGGCACCACGAAGGCAACCCCGGCGAAGAGGGCGAAGGGGGTGATCGAGAGCCCCTCTTTCCACGATTTGTTGGCGCCGAAGAACTTGACCATGATCACGATCATGATCAGCGGCATCAGGATGCCGATGATGCCGTGCACGATGGCCACTTCCGCCGCGATCAGGCGGAAGTATTCGAGCCAGGTGTAGCCACCGGCTTCCAGCTGCTCGGTGATGGCGCTCTGGTTGATGCCGCCGGTTACCCCCACCACGATGGGCGTGCCCACGGCACCGAAGGAGACCGGAGTGGACTGGATCATCATGCCGACCACGACGGCGGCCAGGGCGGGGAAGCCGAGTGCCACCATCAGCGGTGCGGCCACCGCCGCGGGGGTGCCGAAGCCCGAGGCGCCTTCGATGAAGCAGCCGAACAGCCAGGCGACGATGATTGCCTGGACGCGGCGGTCGGGGCTGATCCCGGAGAAGCCGTTACGGATCGCCGTGATGCCGCCCGAGTGCTTCAGGGTATTGAGCAGCAAGATGGCGCCGAAGATGATCCACAGGATCGAGGCGGTGAGTATCAGGCCCTGAAAGGTCGAGGCCAGGACGCGGTTGAAGCTCATCTCCCAGGCGAACAGGGCGATGACGGCCGTGACCAGGTAGACGATCGGCATGGCCGTCTTGGCCGCCATGCGAAAGCCGATGAGCAGCACGCCGGCGAGTATCAGCGGCGTGAAGGCTAGTAGCGCTAGGGTCGTATCGGTCATGACGTTTCCTCGGTTTTCTCCTTGTTAGGGAAGCGCTGAACAAATCGGCGAGCGGGATGAAGCACAAGGCGCACGGAGCACAGGAACCGGAGCATATGGGGTATATGTGAGGATTCCGCGCACCGCGCAACGCAGTGATTCGCTCGCGCAGGCATTTGTGCAGTGTTTCCTTAGAGCTGGCGGGTGAAAGCCACCCGACAAGGGCCACTGCCGAGCCTTCGCCGGCAAGGAAGGCAACGATACGAAGAGAAAGCGCAAGTTGCCATCCGTGGATCATTGGTCTTACCAATCCATGATGCGGTGCGGCAATTGAAGTCAGGGATTTTTTCGCAAAGAAAACAATCGCATGTGCTTGAATAGCGGATGCCGATAGCGGCCGGCAAGGAATTCGTTATTAGACTAATGGACAGGCTTCCGCTTCCAGCGTAGTCGAGCCCGGCTCGGTTGGCATCCCATGAGTAAGGCTGGCACTATCCAAGAGCAGCGAAACATCCGAGAACGGCGAAATATCCGAGAACGGCAAAACGACATCCATCGGAGGCGGCATGACACGGGTTCTCTACGATCTCTGCGGTATCGATGAAGGACTTCGCTTCTCCCCATACTGCTGGCGCGTACGCTATGCGCTGGCGCACAAGCAGCTCAATGTCGAGACGCGGCCATGGCACTTCACCGACAAGGGGGCCCTGGCCTTTGCCGACTACGACAAGGTGCCGGTGCTCGTCGATGGCGAGACCACGGTCACCGACAGCTATGCGATCCTGCGCTATCTCGATGACACCTACCCGGCGGCACCGCTGCTGGGAGAGGGCGTTGCCGAGGCGCGGGCGCGCTTCTTCAAGCACTACACCGAACGTGCCCTGCAGCCGGCCATGATGCGCACCATCGTCATGGACCTGCTCAATGCCATCGATCCCCGGGATCGCGACTATTTTCGCGAGACGCGGGAAAAGCGTTTCGGCCGCACGTTGGAGGAGTTCCACTCACCGGCCAAGGGCCTGTCTCAGCTGGATGCGGCGCTCGAGCCGCTGCGTGGCTGCTTGAAGGACGCCGACTTCATCGATGGCCGGGCGCCGGCCGCTGCCGACTACCTGGTGTTCGGGGCCTTCATGTGGGCGCGGGTGGTGTCGACCGCCGACCTGGTGTCGAATGCCGATCCGGTCTACGGCTGGATCGAGCGAATGCTGGACCTGCACGACGGCCTGGGGCGGCAGGCCATGAGAATCACCGACATCGAAGGCGCCTACCGGTGAGGCCGCCCGAGGAGTCGTCGCCGAGAAAGAAAATGTTGCACTGCACAAAACGAACTGCTATGTTGCACTGCAACAAGGCTCATTCCTGCCTTGGCAACGCAACGTAGGAGGTGTCTCATGAGCAAGACCCAAGACAAGGCGACCCAGCAGTTCGAAAGCCTGTTCATCGCCCCGGCGCGTGCCTATGGCTCGCTGACGCTGGAATACTACGAGAAGCTGCTGTCGGCCCAGATGGAAGCCTTCCGCAGCTACTCCGATCTGACCCTGGCCCAGGCCCGTGCCTGGGTCGACGTCAAGGACTCCGATGGCCTCAAGCAGGTACTCGAAACTCAGCAGAAGGCTGCCAAGGAGTTGGGCGAGCGTCTGCAGGGCGACACCAAGAAGGTGGTCGACCTGAGCCAGGAGTTCCTGCAGAAAGGTCAGCAGCTGGCCGAGCAGAACGTCAAGGCCGCCAGCGCCGCGACCAAGTAAGTCGCCGCCGGCATCGCACGAGGCCGCCGCCCATCTGGGCGGCGGCCTTTTTTTTACGCTGGCCTCACTCCACGAGCAGCTCCATCACTTCCTCTTCCTCGACCTGCCCAAAGTCGAGATAGAACTGGCCGACCGCCATGAAGCGTGTCGGGACTTCCAGGCACACCACTTCGTCGGCGACCGCCGCCAGCCTGTCGAAGGCGCTGGTGGAAGCGACACCGAGCGCGGCAATCAGGCGTTCGGCACGGCCTTGCAAGGTCTTCAGTGCCGCCTCCATGGTGGCGCCCGTGGCGCTACCATCATCCACGATCACCACCGTTCGACCTTCCGGCGCAATCGGCGGACGCACCGGGGCGTATCGCTGGCGCCGCTGTTGCAACAGCTTGCGCTGCTGTTCGGCTTCGCGCTCGATCGCCGCTTGCGGATAGTGCGACGCCGCCTCGTCGAGCTTCATGGTGCCGTCCTCGCTGATGGCCCCAATGGCGAACTCGGGATTGCCGGGGGCGCGCAGCTTGCGCACCAGCACCACGTCGAGCTCGCCTTCCAGGGCGTCGGCCAGGTAGCGCCCCATGGGCACTCCGCCGCGAGGAATGGCCAGCACGAGAGGGTTGGAACCCTTGAGATGGGAGAGTCGTTCGGCGAGATGCTCGGCGGCGTCCAGGCGGTCACGAAACATGTCGCATCCTCCGGGTGGGTAGGCATGTCACCAGTGTAGATGGCGCATGCGCGTGGCTCGCGAGCAGCGGCAGAAAAAGTACGGTGGGGCGAGGGCAGGGTAGGGCCGGTCGGATCCTGTCTGACCGGCCCCTTCGTTCAGGGCGTGGGGCTGACTTCTTCGCCTTTGGCCGTGGCTTCCTCAGGCGCTTTCCGCTGTGGCTTGCCCGGCAGAACGGCGTCCAGCAGCAGCGCGGCGAGTGCCGCCGGCACCAGGCCCGACTTCAGCAGCAGGCCGGCCTGACCGGGCATGGTCTCGGCGATGGCTTCCACCGCCGGCAGGCCGATGCCCAGGCTCATGGCCACGGCAATGATCAGCATGGCGCGCTGGTTCAGCTCGCACTCCTGGATGATCTTGAGGCCGGCCGAGGCGATCATGCCGAACATCACCACGCCGGCACCGCCCAGAACGGCATGGGGCATGGCGGCGACCAGACCGCCCAGCTTGGGGAACAGGCCCATGCAGATCAGCAGGATGCCGCCGATGGTCACCACGTGGCGACTGACCACGCCGGTCAGGGTGATCAAGCCCACGTTCTGGGCATAGGCGGTATTGGGCAGCGTGTTGAACACCGCGGCGAAAGAGGTAGCCACGCCGTCTGCCATCACGCCGCCGGAGAGTTCGCGGTCCTTAGCCTGACGACCGGCGCCGCCGATGGTGATGGCGGAGATGTTGCCGATGGTTTCCAGGCCCACTACGAACATGATCAGGGTCATGCCGATGATGGCGGTCAGCTGGAACTCCATGCCGTACTGCAAAGGCCTGGGGATGGAGAACCAGGCGGCATTGGCGACGCTGGAGAAGTCGACCATGCCCAGCGCAATGGCTACCAGGTAGCCGCTCACCAGGCCCACCAGGATGGAAGCGGCCTTGAGGAAGCCGCGGCCGAACTGGTGGACGATGATGGTCACCACCAGCACGAACAGCGCCAGACCCAGGTTGGTGGGTGAGGCGAAGTCATCGGCGCCGACACCGCCGGCGGCGTAGTTGAGTCCCACCGGCATCAGGGTGATGCCGATCAGCAGCACCACGATGCCGGTCACCACCGGCGAGAACCAGTGGCGAATCTTCTTCAGAAAGGCCCCCAACCCTACCTGCAGCAGGCCGGCCACCAGGGAGGCGCCCAGCACGGCGGGCAGGCCGAAAGTGCCGGCCAGGGGCAGCGCCACCGGCAGGAAACCGAAACTGGTGCCCTGCACGATGGGCAGGCGGGCGCCGATGGGGCCCACGCCGATGGTCTGGATCAGGGTGGCGATGCCCGCCACGAACAGAGCGACCTGAATGAGAAAGATCTGCTCGCCGGTGGTGGCGCCGATGACGCCGGCAATGATGATCGGCGGCGTCACGTTGCCGGCGAACATCGCCATGATGTGTTGGATGCCCAGCGGAATCGCCTTGCTCAGCGGGGGCATGGCGTCCGGGTTCTGATTGACGGTACGTGAGGGCTTGGTTGGCTGAGGAGCGGGTCCAGCGTAGGTCATGATCAGGCTCTCGGTTGTTGTTGTCTTGGTAGTGCTTATCTGTGCACCACATTCCAAAATTAATGTACACAATAGATCATCTTTTGAAAGACAATTTGAAGTTATTTTTGTCTACGAGTGTCTAATATGTATTTAGAACAATGGTTTGTGCTCAATGTTTTGACCGTTTGGTCATATTTTCTTGGCTGGGAAACAAGGGGCACGCTAGAGAGAGGAGGAGCGGGCAGGAGAAGAAAAGAAAGGAAAAAACGGGCGGGACATGCAGGGTCAGGTGAGAGAAGAGGGACAGCGCCGAGCGGGCCGGCGCTGTCGTGAGGATCAAGACCGTGACGCGCGGTCGTCCAGGCGGAAGAGGGCGATGCGGTTGATCTGTTCGACGGCGGTGCGCCGCTCCTCGGCGGGCGTGTTCTCCAAGCGGGTCTCGAAGGCAGCGAGAATGGCATGCCGGTTGCTGCCCTTCACGGCCATGATGAAGGGAAAGCCGAACTTCTCCTTGTAGGCGCCGTTGAACCGCTCGAAGCGTGCCATCTCTTCGGGCGTGCACTGGTCCAGCCCGGCCCCGGCCTGCTCACGGGTCGAGTCGTCCGTCAGCTCTCCGGCAATAGCGGCCTTGCCCGCCAGGTCGGGGTGGGCGCGGATCACCTCCAATTGGCGCTCTACGGAAGCCTCTCGCAGCGTTTGCCCCATGGCTTCCGCCAGCCCGGCTGGCGTGTCCTGGTCCGAGGTAAGCCCGCGCTCCCAGGTCAGCTCCGCCACCCAGGGCGAGTGCTCGTAGATGTCGCCGAAGCGGGAGACGAACTCGTCGCGTGTCAGCGTGCTGGGGCGTGGTTCCAGAATGGGGTCTGTCATGGTGGTCTCCATAGTCAGGATGCTTGTCGGGCCGTGCCTTGTGAAAGTGTATACAAAAAAATTTTGAAATGTACTACCAAAAGCGCTAAAACTGTCTTCATGACGATGGCGGTCCTTGCGCCCGCCCAGCACTGACCAGCCCGGACCCGCTCCACGACTCTCGGGCCAACGAAAAGGGAGTAATGCAATGGGACGACTCACCACCCATGTTCTGGACACCGCCCAGGGCCGCCCCGGCGAGGGCATCCGAATCGAGGTCTTTCGGCTCTCGGGCAGCGGACGCACGCCGCTCAAGACGGTTACCACCAATGACGACGGCCGCTGCGATGCGCCCATTCTCGAGGGCGACGACTTCCAGCCGGGCGAATACGAGCTGGTCTTCCACGCCGGCGACTACCTGCGTCAGCAGGGCATTCAGGCCGACGAGCCGCGCTTCCTGGATGTCATCCCGCTGCGCTTCGGCGTGGCCGATGCCAGCCAGCACTATCATGTGCCGCTGCTGTTGTCGCCCTACGGTTATTCCACTTACCGCGGCAGCTAGGGAAGCACTGAGCCAATGGCTGCGCGGGCGAATCACTGCGTTGCGCAGTGCTCGAAATCCTCACCTATACCCCATAGGCTCCGGTTTCTGTGCGCTGTGCGCCTTGTTCTTCATCCCGCTCGCCAATTGATCAGCACATCCCTTGTTTGGCTCAAACTGGCTGCGCTGGCCCCGGGCCACTGAACAACAACACCGACCGAGATCCCTCAGATGCAAGCTTACCTACTCGAATTCGTCAATTTCATGCTGCGCTGGCTGCACGTCATCGCGGCCATCGCCTGGATCGGCGAGTCGATCTATTTCGTCATGCTGGACAACGGCCTGCGCAAGCCCAAGGCCGCCGAGGACCGTGAGAAGGGCGTCTTCGGCGAGATGTGGGCCGTGCACGGCGGCGGCTTCTACCACAACCAGAAATATGCCACGGCTCCCGCCAAGCTGCCCGAGGACCTGCACTGGTCGTTCTGGAAGTCCTATACCACCTGGCTGTCGGGCTTCGCCCTGTTCGTGCTGATGTACATGACCAACCCCGGGTTCTATCTGGTCAACCCCGAAAGCAGCTGGGAGTGGGCCGCCAACATGAGCGGCTGGCAGGCCAACGTGCTGGCGCTGGCGTTCCTGCTGGCGGGTTGGGTGGTCTACAACGAGATGTGCAAGCGCATCAGTCCCAACATGGAGCGCGACGGCATCCTCAGCCTGGCGGTCGCCGTGCTGATGATCGTGGTGGCCTATCTCAGCGTACAGATGTTCTCGGGCCGCGCGGCCTTCCTGCTGACCGGGGCGGTGATGGCCACGGCCATGTCCGCCAACGTCTTCTTCTGGATCATTCCTGGCCAGCGGCGAATGGTCAACGCGATGAAGGCCGGCGAGCAGCCCAATCCGCTCGATGGCAAGCGCGGTAAGCAGCGTTCGGTACACAACACCTACTTCACCCTGCCGGTGGTGCTGCTGATGATCAGCAACCACTACTCCTTCGTGTACAACCACGAATACGCCTGGGTGCTCATGGCGCTGTTCATCTTCGCCGGCGCGCTGATTCGCCAGTTCTTCGTGCTGATGCACGCAGGCAAGATCCAGCCGGCCTATCCTGTGGCCGGGGCGGCGCTGATCCTGGTGGCGTTCTGGCTGGCGATGCCGGGCGGGGCGACCCCCGCCGCCAACGGCACGGCCGAGGCGCCCAGCCAGGAGGAGGTGCATGCCATGATCGACCAGCACTGTGTCGCCTGCCATTCGCGGGAGCCGACCCAGCCCGGCTTTGCCTCACCCCCGGCCGGCGTGGCCTACGACAACTGGGACCAGATCCTGCGCCAGAAGAATCAGATCCAGCAGGTGGTGGGCAGCAAGTACATGCCGCTCGGCAACATGACCGGGATGACCGACGAGGAGCGCGAGGTGATCGCCGCCTGGTCGGAATAGCCCTGACCGCTTCACGCTGGTACGCCCCCGGGCCGCTCGCTGCGGTACCGGGGGCGTTGCCGTCGGTTCGATACTTCCAGGAAGATACGTATACAATGGCAGCCAGGAATGGGCTGCGAGGAGGGGATCATGAATCAGCGGCAGAGCATGACCGATGCCGGCGAGTCGGGCGGGGCAAAGCCTCGGCGCCTGGGCAAGAACGGCGACGGGGCGGAGCGCCACGAGGCGATCTATCGCACCATCAGCGATGCCATCATCGAGCACCGCCTGAAGCCCGGCGCGCGCCTGCGCGAGGATGCCCTGGCCGAGGTGTTCGGCACCAGCCGTACCGGTGTGCGCAAGATTCTCCAGCGCCTGGCCCTGGAGCAACTGGTGACCCTCACGCCACGGCGCGGTGCCAGCGTGACCCGACCCACCGCCGAGGAAGCCAAGGACGTGTTCGACGCCCGCCAGATGGTGGAGTGCGGCCTGATGCCGGAGGTCGCCCGCCACATCAAGCCCGACGACGTGCGCGAACTGCGCGACATGGCCCGGCGTGAGCGCGAGGCGCTCAAGTCGGGCGAGCAGAGCCGCGCGATCAAGCTCTCCGCCGCCTTCCACGAGCGTCTGGCCCAGCTCTCGGGCAATGCCACCCTGGCGGCCTTCGTCGGCCAGCTATGCTCGCGCTCTTCCCTGATTCTCGCCGTCTACGGCAGCTCGGGCCACCTGGGCTGCGAGTCCCACGACCACGATGATCTCATCGGCTTTCTCGAAGCGGGCGACGGCGAGCGGGCAACTGCGTTCATGGGCCGCCACCTGAAGGCCATCGAGGCCTCGCTGTCTATCGTCGAGGAGGAGCAGGAGGCACCCGACCTGCATGAGATCTTCGGCGTCTGAGTCTGTTGCTGATGCTGCTCATCGAGCGAGTCTTGTTCACGTTCACCACGGCATGGGCAGGTCCAGCAGCGTGCCTCGCGGTGGCGTCAGGCGCATCAGCGTGAACATGCCCTGGGCGACGGCGTACACCGCCAGCCCGTAGAGCAGGGCGGTGTGCCAGCGCATCCGCGCGCAGCCGAGCAGCAGCCAGCCCAGCAGCAGCGGCGTGGCCAGGTTGAAGCCGATCAGCCACATGGCCAGGCCATAGCTCAGGATGCCGCCCAGGATGGGCAGCTCGCGGCGGCTGGCCAGGTTGGCAACGCGCCCCTGACGATGAAGGCGGAACAGCTGGCGCCCCAGTACGTAGAGGCTCAGCAGCAGACCGGGCACGATGCCCAGGCTCGGCATCAGCCGGGCGTTGGGGCGAAAGCCCAGCATCTCCACCAGTGCATAGCCGAAGGCCGCCACCATCAGCAGTGCGGTGAACAGCACGATGCCGCTGTCGTGGCCCGGTGGCTCCTCGCCGGGTACGGCGGTCTCCGTCTGGGGCACGGCGGTGCGACGCCGACGTAGCCAGCGCACCGCGTTCAGCACCAGGGGAATGGCGATCAGCGAGGCGATGATCAATACGCCGGGGCGAGTCAGCCAGGTGAAGCCGTGGATCTGGGTGGTCAGCCAGAAGTACTGCTCCATGGGCGTGGCCAGCACGAAGCCGACCAGCACCGGCGCCCGGGGAATGCCGGCATTCTTCATCAGCCAGCCGACGATGCCGAGCACCAGCAGGGCGAGGATGTCGCCGAAGGTCTGGGTGCCCTGATAGGCGCCGGCCACCATGATCAGCAGCAGCGGGGCGGCGATCAGGGCGAAGTTCACCCGGGTCAGTCGGGCGATGTAGGGCGTCACGGCGAAGCAGATGGCGGCACCCAGCACCGAGGCCAGCGCCACGCTCCACACGATCATGTACATCAGGTCCGGCGATTCGCTGACCATCCGTGGGCCGGGATAGAAGCCGAACGAGAACAGTGCGCCGAGGAAGATGGCCGCGGCGGGGCCGCCCGGCACGCTGAACAGCATGGTGGGCACCAGATCGGAGATCACCGTGGCGTTGTTGGCCCCCTCGGCGCTTGCCACACCGCGGATCTCGCCCTTGCCGAAGCGACGCTTGTCCTTGGAGGTGCTCATGGCGTGACCGTAGGCGATCCAGGTGGAGGCGCTGGCGCCTACCGCCGGGACGAAGCCACCGAAAATGCCGATCACCGAAGCACGACAGACCAGCCAGCGGCTGCGCCAGAATTCGCGAAAGCTCTCGCCCCACTTGCCCAGGGCCATGGGCTTGCCGGCGATGCCGCCACCCGAGGCGACCATGCTGATCAACTCGGCCACGGCGAACAGCCCCAGCGCCACGATAGGCAGCGACAGGCCATCCATCAGGTAGGACTGACCGAAGATGAAGCGGTAGTTGGCGGCGGCCGGTGCGGCGCCGACCACGCCCAGCAGAATGCCGAAACAGGCGGCAGCCAGCCCCAGGGCGATATCCCTGCTGACCATGCTGGCGGCGAAGCACAGCCCCACCAGGGCGAACATGAACAGCTCCGGCGTGCCCAGGGCCAGCACCAGCGGGCCGGCTATGGGAATGGCGACGGACAGAATCAGTGCGCCGAACAGCCCGCCCACCATGGAGGCCAGGAAGCCGACACCGAGCGCCAGCGCTGCCTTGCCCTGCTTGGCCAAGGCGTGGCCCTCGATGGCAGTGGGCGCCGAGGCCGGGGAGCCGGGTGCACCGAGCAGCACCGAGGTGATGGTATCCGAGGTGTAAATCACCGAAATGGCGCCGAGCAGCATGGCCAGGCCGGCGTAGCCGTCCATCAGATAGATGAACGGCAACAGGATGGAAACGGCGGCCACGCCACCCAGCCCCGGCAGCATGCCGAACACCATCCCGGCCAGCATGCCGACAAAGAGCGCCAGCAGCCGCGCGGGCTGGAACAGGATGTCCAGGGCCGAAACGATATTCTCGAGCACGTTGCGATTCCTATGCGGGAGCGTCGAGTACGGCCAGCCCCGAGAGGCCGGCCGTATCGGTTGCGAGCCTACAGCTCGACGTCGTACTTCTCGCTGAGCAGGGTGCGCAGGTAGTCGCGCACCGCGTCGGAGGGCTGCAGGGCCTCACTCAACGAGTCGGTGACCGCCGAAGCCGGCAGCAGGTCGTAGCCGCCGATGGCGTCCTGGCTCTGCTCCTGGTAGTCGGGATCGTCGTTGATGGCGGCGATGGTCTGCTCGAAGATCTCGATGACCTCGTCCGGCGTGCCCTCCGGCAGGTAGGCGGTGAGGCCGAAGTTGAAGGTAGTGGCGCCGATGGCCTGGAAGGCGTCCCACTCCACGCCGGAAGGCGGCTCGCCGTGGAGCTCCTCGTAGACCTCGTAGACCGAGGGGTAGTCGGGGAAGGCCAGATCGCGGGCGCTCAGCACGCCGTCGTCACCCACCGAGCCGCCGGTCATGATCGGCACCGCGGAGCCCGCTTCGACCATGTCCACCACCTGCGACATGTAGGCCGGGGTGAACTGGAAGTCGATGTTGGTTTCCCCGCGCTCGAAGGCCAGGCGGGCCGGACCGCGGCCGTCGAAGCCGAGCACCGCGCGCAGGTCGAGGTCGAGCAACTCGAAGGCCAGCAGCACGGGCAGGTCGCTGGCGGCAGCGGCGATACCGCCGTAGATCAGCGGCATGTCCGGTGAGTGCAGGTCGGTCGGTGTCTCGATGCCGGTGCGCGGCGAGACGTAGATCACAGCGCCGAAGGGCAGGCTGTAGGCCGGTCTCATCGCGGCCAGGTCGTACTCCACCTCTTCCATGCCCAGCACGTAGGGGTTCGAGGTGGAAGAGGTGGTGAACAGGATCGTCTCGCCGTCGGGCTCGGCATTCTGCTGGAACCAGTTGGCCCCGAGGATCGAACCGCCGCCCGGGCGGGTGCGTACGTTGACCTGCGGGTTGCCCGGCAGATGCTTCTCGAGGAAGGGTTCGAGGAACTTGGCCGCCACGTAGGTGGCGCCGCCCTCGCCGAACGGCACCACCATCTCGATGGTCTTGCCGCTGTAGAAGTCATCGGCCATGGCGGGAGCCGCGGCGAGCCCCCCGGCAGCGACCAGCACGGCGGCGGAGAGGGACTTGAGTGGAGTATCGGGAAGGATCATGGCGTGCTCCTGGTATTGTTGTGGCGCGCGGTGCGCACGATGAACCTGGGCTCGACGCGTTCAGGTCGGTCAGCGGCCGACCCGGTTTTCCAGTGTGCCCAGGCCAGCGACCTCGATACGCACGATGTCGCCGGTCTGCAGGAATCTGGGCGGGGTGAAGCCGATGCCGACGCCCACCGGCGTGCCGGTCAGGATCACGTCGCCGGGCTCGAGCGCGATGCCGGCCGAAAGGGTCTCGATCAGCGTCGGCACGTCGAAGATCAGCTGGTCGAGGCGAGCGTCCTGACGCAGTTCGCCATTGACCCAGCACTTGATCGTGGCAGTGTCGCGATCAATCTCGTCGGCTGTGACGAGCCACGGCCCCATGGGGCAGAGGCCGTCGAGCGACTTGCCGAGATGCCACTGCTTGTGGCGCTGCTGCAGGTCGCGGGCGGTGACGTCGTTGGCGATGGTGTAACCCCAGACGTGATCGTAAGCATCGGCCTTCTTGATGCCGCGGCCGCCCTTGCCGATGATGACGGCGAACTCCGCTTCGTAGTCGAGCTGCTCGGTGACCCCGGCATGGCGTGGAATCTCATCGCCATGGGCAATCAGGGTGTTCCAGGCCTTGGTGAAGACGATGGGGTGCTTGGGTACCACGTCGTCGGCGCTGGTACTGCTGTCGTAGCCGGAGCTGCTGAACTCGGCGGCATGCTCGAAATAGTTCTTGCCGACACAGAACATGTTGCGATGCGGGTGAAGCGGAGCTTCGAGGCGTGTACCTTCGAGAGGCTGGCCTTCGCCCTTGGGGGCGATACGACCGCCCAGCTCGGACCAGTCGCGAATCAGCTGCTGCATGTCGCCCTGAAAGTCGGGAAGCAGGGTGCTCAACGGCCAGTAACGCTGGCCCGTGGCGTCGATCAGGGCGACGAGAGTGGGCTGGTCGGGCGCCGGCCGCAGAGTGGCGAATTTCATGTGAATTGGCTCTCCTTGGTTCTGGTTTGGTTCCGTAATGAACGAGCCTAGAAGGCGATTGGTACTCTTTCAAGTACTAATTCAGCCCAAAATTTTGCCTTGATGTACCAAATGGACTAGATTCAGCAGGGATTGGACCCGTAATGGTTGATGTGAAAAGGAAGCCAAGTGACCGATAGGCCAGTGCGTACCGCCGATGACAGCGATTTCCAGGAGTCCTTGGCCGAGAGCGGGATCCGCTCCGATGGTGCACGAGCCCTGGCGCGATACATCCAGGCGGAGATTGCCAGCGGACGTTTCCCCCCCGGTCACCGCTTGCCTACCGAGCGTGAACTGAGCGAGCGCTTCGGCGCGTCACGTGGCGCGGTACGCAGGGTGCTGGGCCACTTCAAGTCCCTGGGCTTGATCACTCAGGTGGTGGGGAGCGGTACCTTCGTGGCGGAAGGGGGCGCGCCGCTCGGCCCAGCGACGAAAGCCACTGGCATGGCCGAGTCGAGCGGCATGGCGGGGCAGGTCAGCCCGGCCCAGTTGATGGATGCCCGCCTGCTGATCGAGCCGCAGATGGTTTCCCTCATCGTGCGCTTCGCCACGGCCGACGATTTCGAGCGCATGCAAGAGTGTCTGGTGAGATCCGAGGCGGCCGGCAGCATCGAGGAGTTCGAGCACTGGGATGGCGCCCTGCACCAGGCCTTTGCCGAAGCCACGCACAACAACTTCTTCCTGCGTATCCTGGAGCTGACCAACGTGGTGCGCGAAGAGGGGGAGTGGGGGCGGCTCAAGCGGATCTCGCTGACGCCGGAGCGGCGTGAGCGCTACGAGATGCAGCATCGCGCCATCGTGGCCGCGCTGCGCGACCGCGACGAAGACACGGCGAGGGGCTTGCTGGAAGAGCACTTGCTGGAGGTGCAGCGTAACCTTTTCGGCCGACGCTGATATCGACGCGACACATGCCGGATAACCAAGCCGCCGGACGCCCAAGGGCGTCCGGCGGCTTGCGTTGTGGCCAGCGTGAGACCGCTGGCCGGGTCGATCCCACTTTTTTCTGGTAGTGGGCCATTACCTTGCCGGCCAGCTATCTTGCCGATGCTTCACTGGCGGAAGCGCTGGCAGGGTGCCCAGTGCTTCATCAGCAGGTAGTAGGTCAGGCCGGCCGGGATCAGGCTGGCGTACCAGGAGACGGCGGAGAAGGTGAGGGCGGCGGCGATACCCACCAGGGTGGCGATGAGCGCGGCGTAGTTGACGCCCTGATAGGGGCCGGTCTCGTCATAGAGCTTGCCGAGGTCCAGCGTGCGGCGGCGGATCAGGTAGTAGTCCACCACCAGGATGGCGAAGATCGGGCCGAGGAAGGCGGAGTAGGTCTGCACGAAGAGCTGCAGGCCGGCGGCGGATTCGGGCTGCACCAGCTTCCAGGGGAAGGTGGCAAAGGCCAGCAGGCCGACGATCACCGTGGAGGTGGCGAACTTGAGCTTGAACACATCCATCAGCACGTAGGTCGGCGGCACCACGTTGTTGAGCACGTTGGTGGTGACCTGGGCGAAGGCGATGAACAGCAGCGTGGTCATCAGCAGCGGGGTGTTGTCCACCGCGTTGGCAAACACCTGGATGGGGTCGGCGGTGCCGGTGGCCTCGGAGACCATGTAGCCGATCAGGCCCATGAACAGGGTGCAGGGCAGGATCGACATGGCATAGATGGTGGTCAGGATGCTGGGGCGGGTACCGTGCTTGTGCTCCCGCGAATAGTCGCTGACGTTGAGCATCATGGTGCTGTAGATGCCGAGGAACAGCATGGTGGCACCCCAGAACGGCATGCCCCACGAGCCTTCCATGGTCAGCAGGTTGGCCGAGAGCTCGTCGCCGTAGCGCTGCACCGTGGCGTAGAACATGTAGGTCAGCGAGGCGAGAATGAACACGCTGCCGATGTTCTCCAGCCACTTGATGCCCTGGAAGCCCATCACCGACAGGCCGATCTGCAGGAACTGGAAGGCGATGAAGTAGAAGATCAGGTTGTCGAAGCCGAACAGGGTGGCCGACACCATGTTCAGGGCGCCGGCGCCGATCCAGCTCTGGAAGCCGTACCACACCACCGCCGGCACCGCGCGCACCAGGCCGGGAATGCGCGTGCCGGCGAAGCCGAACGCACTACGGGCCTGAACCATGAAGGGAATGCCGTACTTGTAGCCGGCGGCGCCATTGATGGCCAGCGCGATACCGATCACGAAGCAGCCGATGGCGATGGCCAGAGTCGCCTGAATCAAGTTCAGCGTGCCGACCACGCTGGAGCCCATGGCGAAGGTGCCGATGGAGACACAGCCGCCGAACCAGGCCAGAAAGTAGGAGGTCCGCCCCATGATGCGGGTTTGCTGAGGAGCGAGCGATTCGGCCCCCGGGGCCTTGGTGGCCCCAGCGGTCGTTCCGGCAGTGGGCGATGCCGGGGCAGTGGCGGGAGCGGCCGCCGTGCTGTGCGGGTTGTTGTTCTGCATGTGTCTATCCTCGCAGGTCATGGCTCTGTTGTGTTTGTGCCCAATGCTGCCAGCGGGCTTGGCGTGACGTGCTCAAGGTGCGTTGCGTTGCGGTGATTCGTAGTCCTGATGCGTAGCGTGATGCGTAGTCGTGATGCGTTTCAGCGCTCGTTGGAAAGCTGCGAATACCTTTCGAAGCGGCCGGTGAAGGGTTTGGGGCGCGGGAAGGCCAGGTCGCCGTGCTTGCTGGTGCCGAGGCCCAGCCCAACGAGCGCCTCGGCCAGCTTCACGGCAGCCGTGACGCCCTCGACCACCGGCAGCCCGACTTCCTGGGAAATGCGCTGGGTCAGGTCGGCCATGCCGCCGCAGCCCAGCACGATGGCACCGATGCCATCCTCGTCGCGGGCGCGGCGGCACTCGTCGATGATGCGCGAGAGCGCTGCCGAGCCATCCTCCTCCAGATCGAGCACAGGGATCTCGGCGGCACGCACCCGGCGGCAGTGGTGGCGAAAGCCGTACTGCTCCAGCAGGTGCTCGGCGATGATGCCGGTACGCGACAGGGTGGTGACCACCGAGAACCGGGTGCTGATCAGGCTGGCGGCATGGAAGGCCGCCTCGGCGATGCCGATCACCGGGGCGCGGGTCAGCTCGCGAGCCGCCAGCAGGCCCGGGTCACCGAAGCAGGCAATCACATAGGCATCGGTGCCTTCCTTCTCTCCCGCCAGCACCTCTTCCAGCACGCCCACGGCGCTGATCGCTTCATCGAAATGACTCTCGATGGATACCGGCCCGTCAGCGGGCTGAGTGGTGACGACGGTCGTGCCGGGGGCGGCGATCCGCTGTGCCGCTTCGCCGATCTTGCGGGTCATGGCAGCCGTGGTGTTGGGGTTGATGACGCGCAGTCGCATGTAGTCTCTCTCTTTGTGAACAATAAAAAATGTCTTTGTACACAAAATAGGTGCTGCGACTCTTCAGCGCAAGAAATTTGTTACCCTCAGGGGCTGCGAGGATTTTTTGTTTTATCTCAATGGTTTGGCGGTCAATCGAGCAGGAGTGCCGGATGGCTTGACTGTTATACATAGGTCTAAGAGAGAGAAGAGCCCTGAGAATTTGGGTACCGAATGTGACTTGTATTGTATACATGATGAATTTTTCCAGCTTCGCCTGCGGTTTGTCTCGGTATCGAGCAAGCGGATAGCCGTGGGGCTCGAAGCGCATGATGTGGACTTGTCAGTCGAATGATTTTTGTATACAAAAATATGGTGGTGGCGTCCGACCAAGCCAACCCCCGAACAATGCCTGCTGGCGCGAAGCGCCGTCGCTGCCGGCCCTGGACTCGAGGGCATCGCGCTAGCCTGCGAGGGCCGGTATGCCTGGTTGCAACACTGCTGGATACAGTCTATTTTCTATCCTGTATACATTTTGCTCGCGACGCCGCCTGGCCCGTTATTCGTACAGCGGCACAGAACTGCGCGACATAGATTGCGCAAAACAGAACTGCGCAACACAGAACAAAGAGGAAGGTGCTAGATGAGCATTGATTACCCCCGTGACCTGATCGGCTACGGCCGTAACCCACCCCACGCCAACTGGCCGGGGCGGGCGAAGATCGCCGTGCAGTTCGTGCTCAACTACGAAGAGGGCGGCGAGAACTGCGTGCTGCATGGCGATGCCGGCTCCGAGCAGTTTCTCTCCGAGATCATCGGCGCGGCCGCCTATCCCGATCGCCACCTGAGCATGGAATCGATCTACGAGTACGGCTCACGGGCCGGCGTGTGGCGCATCCTGCGGGAGTTCGAACGGCGCGGCCTGCCGCTCACCGTGTTCGGTGTGGCCATGGCCCTGGAGCGCCACCCGGAGGTGGCTCAGGCGTTCAAGGAGCTGGGCCACGAGATCGCCTGTCATGGCTACCGCTGGATTCACTACCAGGAAGTGCCCGAGCACGTCGAGCGCGAGCATCTGCAGCGCGCCATGGAGATCTTTCAGCGCCTCTACGGCGAGAAGCCCCAAGGCTGGTATACCGGCCGCGACAGCCCCAACACCCGGCGGCTGGTCCTCGACGAGGGCGGCTTCCTCTACGACAGCGACTACTACGGCGACGACCTGCCGTTCTGGACCCGGGAGGCCGACAGCCAAGGCGTCGAGCACGACCATCTGATCGTGCCCTATACCCTGGACAGCAACGACATGCGCTTCGCCGCGCCCCAGGGCTTCAACACCGCCGACCACTTCTTCACCTACCTGCGCGACGCCTTCGACGTGCTCTACGCGGAAGGCGAGGAGTCGCCCAAGATGCTTTCGGTGGGCATGCACTGCCGGCTGCTCGGCCGCCCCGGGCGTTTCCGCGCCCTGCAGCGCTTCCTCGATCACATCGAGGCCCATGACCGGGTGTGGGTCGCCCGGCGGGTGGACATCGCGCGGCATTGGGTGGAGCACCATCCGGCGCCGGCGCGCTGAGCATCTGGCGAGCGCTGAGACCCTGATGAACGCGGAGGTTCCGGTGAGGGTGCCGGCCACCCTGACAAGACCCTGTCCGGCGATGCCGGGCAGGGCCTGGCAGGGTAGTGGATGGCTAGAGCGAAGAAGCTCAGCCGGCCCACTGGGTGGCTTGTGCAAAAGCCAGGAAGCCGATGGCGATCGCTACCCAGAGACAGAACAGCGGGAAGAAGAACTTTACCCACTTCTGCCAAGGCACGCCGGCAATGGCGAGAGTCGCCATGAAATAGCCAGAAGTGGGGTAGAGGATGTTGCCCATGCCGTCGCCGAGCTGGAAGGCCAGCACGGCGGTCTGGCGGGTCACGCCGATCAGGTCGGAGAGCGGGGCCATGATCGGCATGGTCACCAGGGCCTGCCCGCTGCCCGAGGGCACCACGAAGTTGAAGGCCAGCTGCGCGAAGTACATGCCGATGGCCGACAGCATGGTCGGCAGTTCGCCAACCAGGCTGCCGAGTCCCATGACCAGGGTATCCATGATCTGGCCATCTTCCAGCACGACGGCTACGCCACGGGCCACGCCAGCGATCATGGCGCCCACCAGCACGTCGCGGAAGCCCTTGTTGAAGGCTTCGCTGATGGCCGTGGTGCTCAAGCCGGCGATGAGACCGACGACGATGCCCATGATGATGAACAGCCCGGCCATCTCCATCATGAACCAGCCCTGGCGCAGCACGCCATAGACCAGCAGGCCGAAGAAGGCGAAGGTGGCGACCGCTGCCAGTTTCTGGCGGCCGTTGGCGGTCAGGGCTCCCTCATCGGTGGCGTGCTGGTAGAGCGAGCGCTTTTCCTCTTCCGTTTCGTCGCCCGCCATCAGGCTCAATTCGGGGTTGTCGCGAACCTGGCGCGCATAGCGCATGACGAAGTAGATGGCAGCACCCAGGATGATGGCAAAGGCGGCTGCTCGCAGGCCGAAACCGGAGTAGAGCGGCAGGTCGGAGAGCTGCTGACCGAGCCCGGTATTGATCGGATTGAGTACACCCGAAGCGAAACCGGCGGTGGTGGCGCACAGCGCCACGGCCGCAGCGGTTACCGAGTCGAAGCGCAGGGCAATCATCAACGGCAGAATGACCGGCACGTAAACCAGGGCCAGCTCCTGGGTGCCGATGATCGTCGCGACCAGGGCAAAGACCGTCATCAAGACTGGAATCATCAGCAGGCTTCGATTGGCGAAGCGTCGGCTCAGCTTGTCGACACCGATTTCGATGATGCCGGTACGGCGCAGCACCATGAACATGCCGCCGATCATGAAGGTGAAGAACACGACTTCACCGGCACTCATCAAGCCATTGGGTATCGCCAGCATGAAGTCGACGAGGCTCGTCGGGTTCTGCTCGACGTATTGGAACGACTCTGCGTCGATGGTGGTGCGGCCTTCGGGCCCGGGCACTCTCTCGTACTGGCCAGCGGGCACGAAATAGGTCGCCACGGCCGCCATGGCGATGAATACGAAGAGGATGACGTAGATATGCGGAATCTGCCAATGAGACCGCTTGGAGTCTTGGGCTCCTGTTGGGCTGTTTGAGGGAGTGGGTTTCGTCATGGGGCACCTCGCGTTGTTGTTGATGATCTCGCTATAGTGATGCGGCGCTGTTTCGCTTCGAGAAGCGAGCGTCGCGGGGAGATGGCGGAGACGGTAAGGCCGGGTATCGGTGGCGATTCCTTCCGCTCATTGTGGGTACAGAATAATGACGCCTAGGGGCGCGCGCCCGGCGCTGTGGCCGGGTTAGAGGAGAGCTTTTTTGCGGACGCATCAGACGGCCATGACGCCTCACATCGGTCAGCGAATATCGGCCCAATATGCCGAGCTGAGCGCTCAGGAGCAGCGTGTCGCGGCCTTCATTCTCGAGCATTTCGACGACTTGGCGGTATATAGCGCGACCGATCTGGCACGCGTTACCGGGGTGTCGAAATCGACGGTCAGCCGGTTGTTCAAGCGCCTTGGCTTCGAAAGCTTCCAGGCGGTGAAGCACCATGCTCGCCAGCTGCGCAACTTGGGTATGCCCCTGGTCACCGATGCCCAGGCGGCGAGCGGAGATGGCGAACGTTTCAAGCGTCATCTGGCACGGGAGCAGGAGAACCTGCGCAGAACCCTCGGTGCCATCGAGCCGCATACCTTCGAGGCGATCCTGCAGGCAATGGATCAGGCGCGACGGCTGCTGCTGGTAGGGTTTCGCAACAGCTATCCCCTGGCCATGCACTTTCGTCAGCAGCTGATTCAGGCTCGTGACGAGGTGAGCCTCGCGCCCCAGCCCAATCAGTCCCTGGCCGAGGAGCTGGTCGGTCTGGGGGCGGAGGATCTGGTGATTCTGTTCGGCTTCCGTCGGCGTCCGCGATTGTTCGAGGAACTGGTGGAGACCCTCGCGGCCCTGCCCTGTCGGGTGCTGCTGATCGGGGATGGCACTGCGGCGAGCCATGCCGAGCGAACCGACTGGTGGCTGGAGTGTCCGCTGGACAGTATTTCGGCCTTCGACAGCTACGCCAGCGCCATGAGTCTTGTCAGTCTGCTGGCCAACGGTTTGCTGCACCAGCGGCTGGCCCAGGGGCGGGCCCGCATCGATGCCGTCACCGAACTTTATCAGGGGCTTGACGAACTCTCTTCCTGATAGGGAAGGATAGACGCTGCGACCGCTTACAACCTTCGGCGGGTGGGCATGGGAGAAGGGCATGCCGGTAGCCTCTTGTGCCGTCGATGTATGAAACGAAAGTTGCTAGACACGTTACTTGTGAGACGTTAGTTTCACAAGTTATGAAATGATTTTTTGGCCTGTGCCAAGGCCGATTCCGCCTATGAGGAGCCGCTCATGACCAACCGCACCTATTACGCCCCCCACGGCGGACACCCGCCCCAGACCCAGTTGCTCTCCGACCGGGCGGTGTTCACCGAGGCCTACGCCTTCATTCCCAAGGGCGTGATGGGCGACATCGTGACCAGCAACCTGCCGTTCTGGGAGCAGACCCGGCTGTGGGTGCTGGCGCGTCCGCTCTCCGGTTTCGCCGAGACCTTCTCTCAGTACATCATGGAGGTGGGGCCGGGTGGCGGCAGCGAGAAGCCCGAGCTCGACCCTGGTGCCGAGGGTGTCCTGTTCGTGGTCGAGGGCGAGATGACCCTGACCATTGCCGGCGAGCGCCACGAGATGGCGCCGGGCGGCTACGCCTTCCTGCCGCCGGGCTGCCACTGGCAGCTGCGCAACGAATCGGATGCGCCGGTGCGCTTCCACTGGGTGCGCAAGGCCTACGAATTCGTCGAGGGCATCGAGGTGCCGCAGGCCTTCGTGGTCAACGAGAACGACCTCGAGCCCAACCCGATGCCGGGCACCGAAGGGCGCTGGGCCACCACTCGCTTCGTCGACCCCAATGACATACGTCACGACATGCACGTCAACATCGTCACCTTCCAGCCCGGGGCAGTGATCCCTTTCGACGAGACCCACGTCATGGAGCACGGCCTCTACGTGCTCGAGGGCAAGGCGGTCTACCATCTCAACCAGGACTGGGTCGAGGTCGAGGCGGGCGATTTCATGTGGCTGCGCGCCTTCTGCCCGCAGGCGTGCTACGCCGGGGGGCCGGGGCCGTTCCGCTACCTGCTGTACAAGGACGTGAACCGTCACGCGGCGCTGCGGCTGGGTACTCGCTGAGACACAGGGGGCTTGCAGTAACGTCGCCGAGTTTTCCGATCTCAGCGACGTTAGGGGCGCCGGGGGCAGGCCGGAGAGGAGGTCTTTTGCCAGGGATGGCAAAAGTAGCGCCCAGGGATGGGTTCACAGCGCCTCCTCGCAGGCCTGCCGCCGGATCAGCCCCGGTGATAAAGACTGATTGCCGAATGAATCGAGGGGCTAACATGCTGGAACTCAAAGCCGAGCCGCTGACGACTAAGGCCTTCGTGCCCTTCGGTGACGTCATCGACACCCGCACGGCGGACTACTTTCACATCAATGCCGGGCGCACCCGGCGCTACCATGACCTGGCCAAGGTCGAGACCTTGGGCGAGCAGGCGAGGGCGCTGATCAGTATCTTCGTCAGCCAGCCGGTGTCGATCCCGCTGGAACTCGACTTCCTCGAACGTCACCCCCAGGGCAGCCAGGCCTTCATGCCGCTGCACGAGGAGCGCTTCGTGATTGTGGTGGCGCCGCCGGGCGACAGCATCGACCCGGCCGAGGTGCGCGCCTTCGTCACCGATGGCCGCCAGGGGGTGAACTATCGCGCCGGCACCTGGCACGCCATCCAGTCGGTGCTCGATCGCGAAGGGGAGTTTCTGGTGGTGGATCGCGGCGGTGAGGGCAACAACTGCGACGAGCATCCGCTGGCGCTGCGCATCACGCTCTGAGCTCACGGGGAAAGAATGACCCAGGCTGCTGTTTTGGCCTGGGTTTTTTGTGCTTGAGTGAATTTATGAAAATATTTTCCAGTATGTGTTGACGAGGCGGGTCGTGGCTTCTAATCTCGAAATACAGAAATATTTTCCAAAAACAACTCTCCACAAGAACAAAGCCACCCACGGGAGGAACCGTCATGGCTCGAATGACCGCAGCAGAAGCCGCCGTTCACGTTCTCAGGAAGGAAGGTGTCGATGTCGCTTTCGGCGTGCCGGGTGCCGCCATCAACCCGTTCTACGCTGCCCTGCGCAAGGTCGGCGGTATCGATCACGTGCTGGCGCGCCACGTCGAGGGCGCCTCGCACATGGCCGAGGGCTACACCCGCACCCAAGCCGGCAACATCGGCGTGTGCATCGGCACCTCCGGCCCCGCCGGCACCGACATGATCACCGGGCTCTATTCGGCCAGCGCGGACTCCATCCCGATCCTGTGCATCACCGGCCAAGCGCCGCGTTCCAGGCTGCACAAGGAGGACTTCCAGGCCGTCGACATCCAGGCTATTGCCGGGCCGGTGACCAAGTGGGCGGTTACCGTGCTGGAGCCGGCTCAGGTGCCGCGTGCGTTCCAGCAGGCCTTCCAACTGATGCGTTCGTCGCGGCCGGGCCCGGTGCTGATCGACCTGCCCATCGACGTGCAGATGAGCGAGATCGAGTTCGATCCGGACACCTACGAGCCGCTGCCGGCCTACAAGCCGCGTGCTTCCCGCACTCAGGCGGAGAAGGCCATGGCCATGCTCGACGAGGCCGAGCGGCCGTTGATCGTCGCCGGCGGCGGCATCATCAACGCCGACGCCAGCGCGCTGCTCCAGGAGTTCGCCGAGCTCACCGGTGTGCCGGTCATTCCCACCCTGATGGGCTGGGGCAGCATTGCCGATGACCACCCGCTGATGGCCGGCATGGTCGGGCTGCAGACCTCACATCGCTATGGCAACGCCACGCTGCTCGAGTCCGACTTCGTGATGGGCATCGGCAACCGCTGGGCCAACCGCCACACCGGCAACCTCGAGACCTACACCAAGGGGCGGAAATTCGTCCACGTCGACATCGAGCCGACCCAGATCGGGCGCATCTTCGGCCCCGACTACGGCATCGTTTCCGACGCCAAGGCGGCGCTCGAACTGTTCGTCGAACTGGCTCGCGAGAGGAAGGCAGCGGGTACGCTCAAGGATCGCAGCGCCTGGGCCGAGTCGTGCCAGGAGCGCAAGCGCACCCTGCTGCGCAAGACCCACTTCGATGACGTGCCGGTGAAGCCGCAGCGGGTCTACGAGGAGATGAACAAGGTCTTCGGCAGGAACACCCGCTATATCAGCACCATCGGCCTGTCGCAGATCGCCGGCGCCCAGTTCCTGCACGTTTACAAGCCGCGTCACTGGATCAACTGCGGCCAGGCCGGCCCGCTGGGCTGGACCATTCCCGCTGCGCTCGGCGTGTGCAAGGCCGACCCCAGCGCGGAAGTGGTGGCGCTCTCCGGCGACTACGACTTCCAGTTCATGATCGAGGAGCTGGCCGTGGGCGCGCAGTTCAACCTGCCCTACATCCACGTGCTGGTGAACAACTCCTATCTGGGGCTGATTCGCCAGGCCCAGCGCGGCTTCGACATGGACTACTGCGTGCAGCTCTCGTTCGAAAACGTCAACTGCCCGGAGATCAACGAGTACGGCGTGGATCACGTCTCGGTGGTGGAGGGGCTCGGCTGCAAGGCCCTGCGCGTCACCCGGCCGGACGAGATCGTGCCTGCCCTGAAGGAGGCCCGCGAGCTGATGGCTCAATATCGGGTGCCGGTGGTGGTGGAGGTGATCCTCGAACGGGTGACCAACATCGCCATGGGCACCGATCTCGACGCCATCAACGAGTTCGAGGCGCTGGCCGATGAGGGCGCGGATGCGCCGACCTCGATCGCCCAACTCACCTAGGAAACCGTCCCAAGGAGACAACCATGCCCAAGTTTGCCGCCAACCTCAGCATGCTGTTCACCGAGGAGGATTTCCTCGACCGCTTCAAGGCCGCCGCCGAGGCCGGCTTCAAGGGCGTCGAGTACCTCTTTCCCTATGACTATTCCGCCGTCGAGCTCAAGGCGCGGCTCGATGAGCACGGCCTGACCCAGGTGCTGCACAACCTGCCGGCCGGTGACTGGGGCGCCGGTGAGCGTGGCATCGCCTGCCACCCGGATCGGGTCGAGGAGTTCCGTGCCGGCGTGGAGAAGGCCATCGACTACGCCACGGTGCTCGGCTGCAAGCAGGTCAACTGCCTGGCTGGCATCCAGCCTCAGGGCGTGAGCCTGGAGCAGGCGCGGCGCACCCTGGTGGAGAACCTGCGCTACGCTGCGGAGAAGCTCGAAGCCGCCGGCATCCTGTTGCTGGCCGAGCCAATCAACACCCGCGACATTCCGGGCTTCTTCCTCAATCGCACCGAGCAGGCCCTGGCGATCTTCGACGAGGTGGGCAGCCCCAACCTCAAGCTGCAGTACGACATCTACCACATGCAGATCATGGAGGGTGACCTGGCACCGACCATCGAGAAGCACCTGGCTCGCATCGCCCACGTGCAGCTGGCTGACAACCCTGGTCGCCACGAGCCGGGCACCGGCGAGATCCACTACCCGTTCCTGTTCGCCCATCTCGACCGGTTGGGCTACGACGGCTGGATCGGCTGCGAGTACAAGCCCAAGACGACGACCCGTGAAGGTCTGGGCTGGCTCGATAGCGTCCGCTGATGGGGTAGCAAGCATCCTGCCCCGATGAGCTGATCCGGCGGCAAGCCCCTTCAGTCATTGCAAGGCGTGTCCTGACATAGAAAACACAAAGACAAGCTGAAAGGAGAATCATCATGAGCAAGATCGGTTTCATTGGCCTCGGCATCATGGGTCGTCCCATGGCGGGGCATCTGCTGGACGCCGGCTACGAGATCATCACAGTCGAGCACGGCAGCGCCATTCCCCGCGAGCTGGCCGACAAGGGCGCCCGGGTGGCGGCCAATCCCAAGGCGGTGGCCGAGCAGGCCGAGGTCGTCATCACCATGGTGCCGGACACCCCCGACGTGGAGCTGGTGCTGTTCGGTGAGCATGGTGTCGTCGAAGGACTCAAACCGGGCACCCTGGTGATCGACATGAGCTCCATCGCCCCCATCGCCACCCAAGGCTTTGCCAAGCGCATCCATGAGGCCGGCGGTGAGTACGTCGATGCGCCGGTTTCCGGCGGCGAGGGCGGTGCCATCAACGCGGCCCTGACCATCATGGTCGGTGCCACCCAGGAGGGCTTCGAGCGCGCCCGGCCGATCCTCGAGGTGATGGGCAAGACCATCACCCACATCGGCGGCCACGGTGCCGGGCAGACCTGCAAGGTGGCCAACCAGATCGTGGTGGCACTCACCATCGAGGCGGTGGCCGAAGGCCTGCTGTTCGCCTCTAAGGCGGGCGCCGACGTAGCCAAGGTGCGCGAGTCGCTGCTCGGCGGCCTGGCCCAGTCGAAGATCCTCGACGTGCACGGCGAGCGCATGATCAAGCGTACCTTCGACCCGGGCTTCAAGATCAAGCTGCACCAGAAGGACCTCAACCTGGCCCTGGAAGGCGCCCGCAGCCTCAACCTGGCGCTGCCCGGCACCGCCAATGCCCAGCAGCTGTTCCAGGCCTGTGTTGCGCATGGCGGTGAGAACTGGGATCACGCTGGCATCCTGCGCGCCCTGGAGGCCCTGGCCGATCACGAGGTGGGCAGCTGATCCGTCCCATCTGAGGAGGCAGCACCCTGCCAGCCAGTCGCGCAGACGGTGAGTCAGTGTTCCCTCCTGGCAGGCGTCAGGCCGTCGCCTGCCAACCGGCCGCGTCAGCGGCCCTTGCGTCCGGCGGCGGGATCCCCAGTGGAACCCGCCCGCCGCCGGGCTTTTTTCCTGCCTACCCTGCTGTTACCGTCGTTGCTGTCATCCGCTCGAGGTGTGCCCATGTCACAACAACTTCCTTCCCTGGACCACACGACAGACATCGCGACATGGCTGCGCCGGCTTGCCGACGTGGCCGTGACCGCCGTGCATCCGGATTCCCTGGTCGCCGACCTGCTGCCCGACCCTCCGCCCGGGCGCACCGTGGTGGTCGGTGCCGGCAAGGCGGCGGCTGCCATGGCTGCGGCGCTGGAGCGCGCCTGGCAGGCACGCTGCCCCGATGCGCCGCTCACCGGCCTGGTGGTGACCCGCTACGGTCACGCTGAGGAGTGCGAGGTGATCGAGGTGCTCGAAGCCTCCCACCCGATGCCCGACGACCTGGGCGAGAAGGCGGCCCGGCGCATGCTTGAGGCGGTCGCGGAGCTGGGCCAGGACGACCGCGTGATCGCCTTGATCTCCGGCGGCGGCTCGGCGCTGATGACGCTGCCCGCCGAGGGCATCTCGCTTGCCGACAAGCAGGCGATCAATCGCGAGCTTTTGCGTTGCGGCGCGCCGATCGGCCAGATGAACACCGTGCGCCGCCACCTTTCCGCGATCAAGGGCGGGCGCCTGGCGGCGGCGGCACACCCCGCCCAGGTGGTGACCTGGCTGATCTCCGATATTCCCGGCGACGTGGCCACGCAGATCGCTTCGGGGCCGACCCTGCCGGATCGGTCGACCCCGGCCGATGCGCTGGCGGTGCTCGAGCGCTACGCCATCGAGATACCCGACCACGTGCGCCGCCATCTGGAGCAGGCCCGGGGAGCGCCATCCCCCGACGACGAGACTTTCACGCGTGATGACAGCGTGACTCTGGCCCGCGCTCATGATGCGCTGGAAGCCGCTCGGGCCGCAGCGGAAGCGGCCGGGGTGAAGGTTGAAGTCCTGGGCGACGACCTGGAGGGCGAGGCCCGCGAGCTGGGCCGCACCCAGGCGCGCCTGGCGCTGGCGGCGCGCGACGAGATCGAAGCGCCGCTGCTGATTCTCTCCGGTGGCGAGACCAGCGTCACCGTGCGCGGCGATGGGCGCGGTGGGCGCAACGTGGAGTACTTGCTGGGGCTGTTCGAGGCCCTGGCCGGTGCCGAGGGCATTCATGCCCTGGCCATCGACACCGATGGCATCGACGGCTCCGAAGACAACGCCGGCGCGCTGTTCTCGCCCGACGACTGGGCCCGCGCTCGTGAGCAGGGGCTACAGCCTGCCGATTACCTGTCACGCAACGACGCGTATACTTTCTTCCAGGCATTGGATCGACTGATCGTCACCGGTCCGACCCGCACCAATGTCAACGACTTCCGTGCCATCCTGGTCTTGCCGAGGACACCATGACGCTTCCGCCACACGCTCCCATTCATGCCCCCATCCGCCGCACCAAGATCGTCGCCACCCTGGGCCCGGCCAGCGACCGTGAGGGCGTGCTGGAGGCGATGATCCGCACCGGCGTCGACGTGGTGCGCCTCAACTTCTCCCATGGCAGCGCCGCCGACCATCGCCGCCGGCTGATCGCCGTGCGTCAGATCGCCGACCGCCTGGGCAGGAGCGTGGCCGCCCTCGGCGACCTGCAGGGGCCCAAGATCCGTATCGCCCGCTTTCGCGACGGCGCCGTGACGCTTGCCGAGGGCCAGCCCTTCGTCCTCGACATGGCGCTGGACAGCGATGCCGGCGACGCCAGCCGCGTCGGCTGCGACTACAAGCAGCTGATCGACGACGTCGCTCCCGGCGACCGCCTGCTGCTCGACGACGGCCGCCTGGTGCTCGACGTCGAGCGCATCGAGGGGCAGCAGGTCCATACCGTCGTGGTCACCGGCGGCAAACTCTCCAACAACAAGGGCATCAACAAGCAGGGCGGCGGACTCTCGGCTCCGGCGCTCACCGACAAGGACAAGGCCGACCTCGAGACCGCCATCGAGATCGGCGTCGACTATCTCGCCGTCTCCTTCCCGCGCCACGCCGAGGACATGCGCGAAGCGCGTCGCCTGCTCGGCGAAGCGGGCAAGGAGATCGGCCTGGTGGCCAAGCTCGAGCGCGCCGAGGCGGTGGCCGACGACGACACCCTCAACGGCATCATCGAGGCCAGCGAGGCGGTGATGGTGGCGCGTGGCGATCTCGGCGTGGAGATCGGCGACGAGAAGCTGATCGGCATGCAGAAACGCATCATCAAGCGTGCCCGCACCCTCAACCGCGCGGTGATCACCGCGACGCAGATGATGGAGTCGATGATCTCCTCACCGCTGCCCACCCGCGCCGAGGTATTCGACGTCGCCAACGCCGTGCTCGACGGCACCGACGCGGTAATGCTCTCCGCCGAGACCGCCGCCGGCGACTACCCGGTGGAGACCCTCGAAGCGATACGTCGGGTGTGTCTGGGCGCCGAGCGCGAGCGTGTGGCTCAGGAGTCGGGGCACCGCATTCACGAGGGCTTCTCGCGTATCGACGAGACCATCGCGCTCTCCGCCATGTACGCCGCCAACCACCTTACCGGGGTGGCCGCCATCGCCTGCATGACCTCGACCGGCTACACCCCGCTGATCGCCTCGCGCATCCGTTCGGGGCTGCCCATCGTCGGGCTGGCCCACAGCCCCATCGCCCAGCGCCGCATGGCGCTCTACCGCGGGGTGGTCTCGCTGCCGTTCGACACCAGCGCGATGGCGGCCAGCGAGCTCAACGACCGGGCGCTGGCGCTGCTGGTGCAACAGGGGATTGCCGAACCGGGGGATCATGTCATTCTGACCCGAGGCGATCACATGAACGCCCACGGTGGAACCAATACCCTGAAGATTCTCGACGTTTCCGAGAAGCACCAGGCTTGATGTTATACGGCTTGGTTTTGTATACAGGAAGCCTGCTTTCCTGTGGCCAGAATGGAGGAAACGTGCGAAGGTAAGCTCATGACAAGGCGAGAGGGCAAGCCATGAGCACCACCTGGCAGGACGAGGTTGCCGCTGAAACCCGGGCAGGCGGCAGGATCAGCGATCGTTTCATCGTCGACAAGGTGCGCGCGGCGGTGCTGACCCAGCGTCTGCCGCCAGGTACGCGCCTGCCCGAGGTGGCGCTGGGCGAGATCTTCGGCGTCAGCCGCTCGGTGGTCCGCAAGGCGCTGACTCGGCTGGCTGCCGATCACGTCGTCAGCCAACAGCCCAACCAGGTGGCCCGGGTGCGCGCACCTAGCATCGAAGAGACCCGCGAGACTTTCGCTGCACGGCGTCTGGTGGAGGGCGAGGTGGCGGCCCTGCTGGCGGGCCGGCTCGACGCCGAGCTGCTGGAGGAGATCGCCTCGCGGGTCGAGCGAGAGGCTGAGGCCCATGCCCGCGGCGACGAGGCGGCCCGCATCGAAAACTCTCTGGCAATCCACCACCTGCTCGCCGAGCATTCGCCCAACCGGGTGCTCGGCGCCATGCTCACCGACCTGATCTTGCGCACCTCCATTGTCATCGCCCTGTACAAGCGGGCCGGCCTGGCGAGCTGCTACCTGGCCGAGGATCACCCGGCGCTGCTTGGCCACCTGCGTGGCGGCGACGGTGAGGCGGCACGGCGCTGCATCCACGAGCATCTTCAGGCGCTGGAAGGGCTGCTGGATCTCAGCACACGCGAGACTCGCATCGACCTGATGGCGATTCTCGGTCAGCGTGAGGGTGCGATGTCTTGAAACGCTCGGCAGACCTGACACTCGGCACCCGCAGGTACCAGGCTGCCGCTCTGGCCTTGCTCGGCGGTCTGCTGCTCGTCTGGCAGTGGCCGGCCGGGGCCGGGGAGCCGTCCACACTCGAACGTGCACCGCTGGAGGTCGTGACCGAGGGCGAGCGCCATCGGCTCGAGGTGGAGCTGGCTCGCAGCTCGGCCGAGCGCCAGAAAGGGCTGATGGATCGCGACCATCTCCCCGCGGACGCCGGCATGCTGTTTCTCTACACGGAGCCCCAGTCGCCCCAGGGCGGCTTCTGGATGTACCGCACCCGCATCCCGCTGGACATCGCCTTCATCGACGCCGAAGGGCGTATCGCAGCCAAGGCCACCATGCAGCCTTGCCCTTCGCAGAATCCCTACGACTGCCCGGTCACCCTGGCGGGCGTGACCTATCATGCGGCGCTTGAAGTCAACGCTGGCTACTTCGACGCGCACGACATCGAGGTCGGCGACTGCGTCATCTGGCCGGGCCGGCCGGACGGCTGCAACTAGCGACCAAGCAGGGCGCGGAAGCGAATCACGATCAGTGCCACGCCGGCGATGACCATGACGCCGCCGATCAGTACATGGACGTTTAGGCTCTCACCCAACAGCACGATGCCCAGCACGACCGCGCCCATCGGCACCATCAGACTCAGCGGGGCCAGTCGGCTTACCGGGTGGCGCCGCAGCAGGCCGTACCACATGCCGTAGGCGACGATCGATGACATCACCGCGGTATAGAACACCGCGCCCCAGCCGAACCAGCCGGCGGTGGCCATGGCGCTGACCTGGCCGCTTTCGAACCACCAGGAGCCGATGGCCACCTGGGGCACGGCGAGCAGGGCCGTCCAGCCGGCCAGTGCCAGCGGTGGGATATTGGGCCCCATCTTGATCAGCAGCTGCGACACGGCCCAGCCGAAGGCGCTGAGCAGCAGCAGCGTCATGGGTAGCGCCGAGGGCAGGCTGGGGCCGCCGGCCAGTACTACCACCCCGCCAAACGACAGCGCGAGGCCAACCACGCGCTTGACGCTCAGGCGCTCGCCCAGGAACAGCACCGCCAGCAGCGTGGCGAAGGGCGTGCCCATCTGCACCAGCAGGGCGCCGGTGCCGGCCTCCGCCTGCCCCAGACCGATGAACAGCAGGGCGAAGTGCAGGGTGCCGAAGGTCGCCGAGAGCAGCAGCAGGAAGGGCAGATGACGACGCGCCACCGGATGGAAGGGCACCAGCAGCGCCGCCACCAGAATGAAGCGCAGGGTGGTGAGCAGCAGCGGTGGCAGCTCCGTTACCCCCCATTTGATGACGATGATGTTCAAGGCCCAGATCATCACGATCGAGAGGCCCAACAGCAGGTCGCGCAGTGGCACGGCAGGCTCCTTGTCGTATTCGCCCCGGCGAGGATGGCAGCCCGATGCCGTGCGTCGCCGATATCGTTAACGGACTACCATTCAACGCCCGACATCGTAGAATGTCGAGGCGAGGCGAAATTGTCGATGCCCGCCAGAACGATAATCACGGCCGGCCCTGTCGGAGCCGGCCCCTGCTGCAAGGACACGTCATGAATTCACCACGTCGTATCACCCGTATCGCCGCGGCCCTGGCCGGTGCCGCCGTGCTCACGGCCTCGCTCTCGACGCAGGCGCGGGAGCTTTCCGTTTCCACCGTGCTCTCCGACGCCTTCCCCTGGGGCCAGGCGGCGGAGAAGTGGGCCGAACTGGTGGAGGAGCGTACGGGGGGCGAGTTGACCCTGCGCGTCTACCCCAACTCGCAGCTGGTGGCTGGCGACCAGACCCGTGAGTTCTCCGCCATGCGTTCCGGCCTGATCGACATGGCCGTGGGCTCGACCATCAACTGGTCGCCCCAGGTGCCGGAGCTCAACCTCTTCTCGCTGCCCTTCTTCATGCCCGACGAGGCGGCGGTCGATGCGGTAACCGGCGGCGAGGCCGGCGAGATGGTCTTCGAGGCCATCGAATCCCGCGGCGTGATTCCGCTGGCCTGGGGCGAGAACGGCTTCCGCCAGCTCTCCAACTCCCGCGGTCCGATCAGCGAGCCTGGCGACCTCAACGGCTTGAAGATTCGTGTGGTCGGCTCGCCGCTGTTCCAGGACACCTTCACCGCTCTGGGTGCCGACCCCACCCAGATGAGCTGGACCGATGCCCAGCCGGCGCTGACCACCGGCGCCGTAGATGGCCAGGAGAACCCGTTGTCGGTGTTCGACGTGGCGCGCATCGACCAGGTGGGTCAGGAGCACCTGACCCTGTGGAACTACATGAACGACCCACTGATATTCGCCGTCAACCAGCGCGTATGGGATTCCCTCTCGGAAGAGCATCGCGAGATCCTGCGTGAGACCGCCGTCGAGGCCGGCGAGTGGGAGATCGCCATGACCCGCGAGCAGGAGAGCGAGCGGCTGGCTGACATCCAGGAACGCGGCGTGCAGGTCACCGAGTTGACCGAAGAGCAGCATGCCGCCTTCGTCAATGCTACGCGCAGCGTGCACGACAAGTGGATTCCGCGGATCGGCCCGGAGCTGGTCGAAGCTGCGCGTCAGGCCATCGAGGCTCGCTGAGCCGCTTCAACGCCTAGGCCCGGCTTCGAGCCGGGCCTTATATTGCGAGGCATCCATGAAGTTCTCTCCCGATGCCAGTCCCGAGCGTTGGCTGGGCTCGCTGGCGCTGGCGATCATTTCGCTGATCAGCCTGGGCAACGTCATCACGCGCTACGTGACCGGTGGCTCGCTGGCCTTCACCGAAGAGTTCTCGGTGTTCCTGCTGGTGGTGCTCACCTTCGCCGGTGCCTCGGTGGCGCTGCGGCGCAATGGACACATTCGTATCGGCCTGCTCGAGCGGGCCTTGCCGGCTGCGCCGCGGCGTGCGCTGATCCTGTTTCAGGGCGTGTGCGGTGCCATCGTGCTGGGGCTGATCACCTGGTTTGGTGCCAAGCTTACCTGGGAGGAGTATCAGTGGGAGTCGCTGTCGCCGGGGCTCGGCCTGCCGCAGTGGTGGTACCTGCTGTGGTTGCCGCTGCTGTCGGCGGCGATGCTGGTGCGCCTGGTGCAGCAGACCGTCGATCGTCTGCGCGGGAGGCTCGACGATGAGTCCTGACCTGTGGATGATCCTGGCCTTCGCCGGTCTGTTGATCGCCGGTGTGCCGGTGGCCTTCTCCCTGGCACTGGCCGGGGCGGTGGGCATCCTCGTCGGCCTCACCCCGGAAATGCTGGCCACCCTCGGTACCAACACCTATAACAGCATCGCCAAGTACCCGCTGATCGCCATTCCGCTGTTCATCATGACCGGCTTGATCTTCGAGCGCGCCGGGGTCGCGCTGCGCCTGGTGCGCTTCGCCCAGGCGCTGATCGGCCCTCGTCATGGCGGCCTGGCGCTGGTGGCGGTGCTGGTGTGCATGATCATGGGCGGCATGAGCGGCTCCGGCCCGGCAGACGCCGCGGCGGTGGCCATGGTGATGCTGCCGAGCATGACCAAGGCCGGCTACCCCAAGCCCTTCTCTGCCACGCTGATCGCTGCGTCCGCCTCCACGGCCATTCTGATCCCGCCCTCGGTGGCGCTGATCCTCTACTCCATCGTGGTGCCCGGGGTCGACCTGCGGGCGCTGTTCGCGGCCGGGCTGTTCCCCGGCATCCTGGCCGGCCTGGCGCTGCTGGTGCCGGCGCTGCTCGTCTCGAAGCGCTATGGTTGGGAGGGCGGCACGCCGGTGGAGGGGGCGGAACGGCTCAAGGTGGGCGAGACCTTCAAGCAGGCGCTGCCGGCGCTGTTCGCACCGGTGCTGATCCTGGGCGGGCTGCGTTCGGGTCTGTTCACGCCTACCGAGGCGGCCGTGGTGGCGGTGGCCTACGGCGCCCTGGTCGGGCTGTTCCTGACTCGCGAGATCGGCTGGCGCGATCTGTGGAGCCTGCTCGGCGAGGCGGCGGTGATCTCCGGTGTGGTGATGCTGATCATCGCCCTGGCCGGTATCTTCGCCTGGGCCGGCACCATGCTCGGTACCTTCCGCCATCTGGCGGAGTGGATCATCGGGCTCACCGACAACGGCGTGCTGTTGTTGATCCTGATCATGCTGGCGGTGTTGCTGGCGGGCATGCTGCTCGACGCCATCTCGATCTATCTGATCATGATGCCGATCCTGCTCCCGGTGATGCAGCACTTCGGCTGGAACCCAGTGTGGTTCGGCATCCTGCTGGCGATGAACATCGCCATCGGCCAGTTCACGCCACCGGTGGCGGTCAATCTGATGGTGACCACCAACATCGCCAGGATACGCCTGGAGCAGACCGTGGGCTGGGCGCTGCTGTTCGTGCTGGCCATGGCCAGCGCCCTGGCGCTGGTGGCGATCTTCCCGGAAATTGCCCTGTGGTTGCCGCGCACTCTCGGCTACAACGTCTGATCGAGCTTTGCCAGGGTGTCTTGGAAGAGCTTGGCGCTGCCGGCATCGAACAGCACGAAGCGCACCCGTTCGATGCCGGGGCAGCGAGGCAGCGTCTCGCGCACCGTGGCAAGGGCGACCCGGGCGGCCTCTTCGAGGGGATAGCCGAAGGCGCCGGCCGAAAGGGCAGGGAAGGCGATGCTGGAAAGGCCGTTCCGCTCGGCCAGCTCCAGGGCGTTGCGATAGCAGTCCGCCAGCAGTTCCGCTTCCGGCCTGTCGCGACCGTAGACCGGCCCCAGGCAGTGAATCACATGCCGGTTGGGCAGGCCGAAGGCTTCGGTGATCACCGCCTGGCCGGGTGCGATCGGCGCCAGTGGCCGACAGGCACGCTCGAGCTCAGGGCCGGCAGCCCGGTGCAGTGCACCGGCCACGCCACCGCCGGTTCGCAGCTGGGCGTTGGCGGCGTTGACCACGACGTCGATATCGGGCTGATCGGCAATGTCTCCCTGCAGGCATTCGATTCGGGCTGTCATGGCGGGGCTCCTTGGGGTTTGTCAGTAGCCTGGCAGTCAGAGTGAGAACCAGCAAAAGGCGAATGCTTCGAGTAGGCAGTGCAGTACCGGTGTTGATATAATTTGGTTATTACCTTATTCCATAGTGATCATTTCATGATTTCTCCCCGCTTTGCGCCGCTGGCCTTCGCCGTGCTGATGTCCGTCTACATGGTCACTTTGATGACCTTCGTCATCACCTGGGTCAACACCGGCCTCGGTGATGGCTTTGCCTGGCGCTGGTGGCGTGCGTTCTATATCGCTTGGCCGATCGCCTTTGCACTAATCTTGCTGGGTGCGCCACGCCTGCAGCGCCTCGTTGGTCGCCTGATCAAGAAGCCTTGAGGAGTCAGTCTTTCCTGTCCTTGTCGCTATCGGTGAGGAGCAGCCGTGCTCCCTTACATGGGTCATGCAATTTAGGAATTAACGTACAGTTAACGTAAATCCCGACTAGAATTAGGTCAGTTGAAAAAGACCATCATGACGGCGTTTTTTTCGCTAAAGTAGATGAGAGCGGTGGAAACCGCTGGCCAAGGTTCATGCGCCTTGGTCACCAGGGATCTTGCTTCAGCCAAAGCAGCTGGTGAAAAACCTGCTAGCCGATAACGTCTAAAAGAGGTGTGTTAATGAAACGCCATGCTTTTTCCGCAGCCGCCTTCTCGGGAGCCCTGTTGGGCGCTGCCATGTTCTCTGCCCCGGCCGTGGCGCAGGACCGTTTCATCACCATCGGCACCGGCGGTCAGACCGGTGTCTACTACGTGGTGGGCCAGTCGGTATGTCGTATGGTGAATCGCGGCAGCGACGAGCACAACGTTCGCTGTAACGCCCCCTCTACCGGCGGCTCCGTGGCCAACGTCAACGGCATGAAGAGCGGCGAGCTCGACATGGGCGTGGTGCAGTCCGACGTGCAGTACCGCGCCTATCACGGTGAGGCCAACTTCGAGTCCGACGGCCCTTGGGAAGAGATGCGTGCCATCTTCACCATGCACGGCGAGCCGCTGACCGTGGTCGCACGTGCCGACTCCGGTATCGAGCACTTCACCGATTTTCCCGGCAAGCGCGTCAATATCGGCAACCCGGGCTCCGGCCAGCGTAACACCATGAACGTGGTGATGGAGGCCATGGGCTGGGATACCAGCACCTTCTCGCTGGCGTCGCAGCTGGATGCCGCCGAGCAGGCCGCGGCTCTGTCCGATAACAACATTGACGCCATGGTCTATGTGGTCGGTCACCCCAACGGTTCCATCCAGGAAGCTACCACCACCATCGATGCTCGCATCATTCCGGTGACCGGCGATGAGATCGACGCCCTGATCGAGGAATATCCCTACTACACCCGCTCGGTGATCCCCGGCGGGCTCTATCGCGGCAACGACGAAGACGTCGAAACCTTCGGCGTCGCGGCTACCTTCGTGGCCTCTACTGCCGTGGATGAAGAAGTCGTCTATGAAACCGTCAAGGCGGTGTTCGAGAACTTCGATCGCTTCAAGCGTCTGCATCCGGCCTTCGAGAACCTCAATGAAGAGGACATGATCTCCGAGGGTCTGACCGCACCGCTGCATGACGGCGCCGCTCGCTACTATCGTGAGCGTGGCTGGATCGAGTGAGAGGCAGGGGGGAGCCACTCCCTTCGGTAAAATGCGCGGACCCTCGGGGTCCGCGCATCTGTTTGGGTCAGTTGCTGAGACGTTACCCGCAGCGACTGTACCCAGGTGTCAAGCCAATGGGGCACGACGGTAATGACTGACGAAAAGACGAATCCACGAAACCCCGAGGCCGACCTGGAGGACATGGTCGCCTCCAGTGATACCGGAGCGCGCAAGCCGCTGGGGGCACCCGGCAAGCTGCTGGTCGGAGTGGCTGCCGCCTGGTCGCTGTTCCAGCTCTGGATTGCCTCACCGCTGCCCTATATCTTCCGCATCGGGGTGTTCAATGCCACCGAGGCGCGCTCCATCCACCTGGCGTTTGCCATGTTTCTGGCCTTCATGGCCTATCCGGCGCTGAAGCGTTCGCCGCGCGACCGCATACCGCTGCAGGACTGGCTGCTGGCGTTGGTGGGTGCCTTCTGCGCCGCCTACATCTTTCTCTTCTATGCGGAGCTCTCCGACCGGCCCGGGTCGCCCATTCTGCGCGACGTGATCGTCGGTGTGGTGGGTATCGTGGTACTGCTCGAGGCGACCCGGCGCGCCCTCGGTCCGCCGCTGGCCATCGTCGCATCGATATTCATTCTCTACTCGCTTTTCGGCCCCCACATGCCGGGCATCCTGGCCCACCGTGGGGTCAGCCTGTACGGCCTGGTCAACCACCAGTGGCTCACTGCCCAAGGCGTGTTCGGTATCGCCCTTGGGGTATCGACCAGCTTCGTCTTCCTCTTCGTTCTGTTCGGCGCCCTGCTCGACAAGGCCGGTGCCGGCAACTATTTCATCAAGGTCGCCTTCTCGCTGCTGGGACACTACAAGGGCGGGCCGGCCAAGGCCGCCGTGGTGGCTTCCGGGATGACCGGCCTGATCTCCGGCTCCTCCATCGCCAATACCGTGACCACCGGCACCTTCACCATTCCCATGATGAAGCGAGTGGGCTTCTCGGCAGAAAAGGCCGGTGCGGTCGAGGTCTCCTCGTCGGTGAACGGGCAGATCATGCCACCGGTCATGGGGGCTGCGGCCTTCCTGATGGTCGAATACGTCGGCATACCCTACGTGGAGGTGATCAAGCACGCCTTCCTGCCGGCGGTGATCTCCTATATCGCGCTGATCTACATCGTGCATCTGGAAGCGCTCAAGGCCGACATGAAGGGGTTGCCTTCCAGCAACCCGGTACGGCCGCTCCTCAACAAGGTGTTGGGCTTCCTGACCGGTCTGATCCTGCTGATGGCGCTCTCGTTTGCCGTCTACTACGGCCTGGGGTGGCTCAAACCGGTGCTGGGCGATGCCACTCCCTGGGTCGTCGGTGTGGGACTGGCCATCATCTACGTGGGTCTGCTCAAGCTCGGTTCGTACTATCCCGAGCTCGAGCTCGACGACCCGACTTCCAAGGTCGTCACGCTGCCCCGTACCAAGCCCACGGTGATGGTGGGGCTGCACTACATCCTGCCGGTGATCGTGCTGGTGTGGTGCCTGATGGTGGAGCGTCTCTCGCCCGGTCTGTCGGCCTTCTGGGCCACGGTGTTCATGATCTTCATCATGATCACTCAGCGTCCCATCACCGCCTTCTTCCGCGGCCGCAGCCGTCTCGCTGCCGACATCAAGGAGGGCTTTCTCGATCTGTGGGACGGTCTGGTCGCCGGTGCCCGCAACATGATCGGTATCGGTATCGCCACGGCTACCGCAGGCATCGTGGTGGGCGCGGTCTCGCAGACCGGTGTCGGCCTGGTGCTGGCCGACGTGGTCGAGATCCTGGCCATGGGCAATCTGATGCTGATCCTGCTGCTCACCGCGGTGCTCAGCCTGATCCTCGGCATGGGGCTGCCCACCACCGCCAACTACATCGTGGTATCGGCGCTGATGGCGCCGGTCATCGTGATGCTGGGGCAGCAGAATGGTCTGATCGTGCCGCTGATCGCGGTGCACCTGTTCGTGTTCTACTTCGGCATCATGGCCGACGTGACGCCGCCGGTGGGGCTGGCCTCGTTCGCCGCGGCCGCGGTATCGGGTGGCGATCCGCTGCGTACCGGTTTTCAGGCGTTCTACTACAGCCTGCGTACCGCGGCGCTGCCGTTCCTGTTCATTTTCAACACCGATCTGCTGCTGATCGACGTCGGTTGGCTTCAGGGAATCGTGATATTCATCATAGCGACCATCGCCATGCTGATCTTCGCGGCCGGGACTCAAGGCTATCTGCTGGTGCGCAGCCGCTGGTACGAATCGGTTCTGCTGCTGCTGGTGGCCTTCACCCTGTTTCGCCCCGCTTACTGGATGGATCGCATCCACGATCCCTATCAGTCGATCCCGCCGGCCGAGTTTGCCCAGGCGATGGGCCAGGTCGAGGATGGCAGCCAGCTGCGTGTGCAGATCGCTGGCGAGGATGCCTTCGGCGACCCCATGACCACCTATCTGCTGGTGCCGGTGCCACGCGGCGACAGCGCCGAGGAGCGCATGGAGCGGCTGGGCATGGAGCTGTGGGTCGATGGTGATCAGGCTACGGTCGACTTCGTCGAGTTCGGTAGCCTGGCGGCGGACATCGGCTTCGACTTCGATCAGGAGATCATCGAGGTACTGGCGCCGGTGGATCGCTGGGCCAAGGAGTGGATGTGGATCCCCGGGTTCCTGTTGTTCGGCCTGGTGGTGCTGTTGCAGCGTCGGCGCAAGCTTCAGCAGCCGTCGTCGACTGCTCACGCCTGAGGAGGGTGCAGAGATGTACGACAAGATACTGCTGGCTGTGGATCTCAATGAGGAATCGTCGTGGGCCAAGGCGTTGCCCACGGCGGTGACCCTGTGCCGGACCTTCGGTGCCTCGCTGCACGTGGTCACGGTGCTACCGGATTACCACATGCCGCTGGTGGGCTCCTACTTTCCACGCGATTTCGCCAAGAAGGCCCATGAGGCCATTTCCCAGGCTCAGCACCGTTTCATCGAGGAGCACGTGCCCGACGACATCAAGGTACAGTCCGTGATCGTCGACGGCTCGCCCTGGGAGGCGATAGTCAAGTCGGCCAAGAAGCTCGAGGTCGACCTGATCGTCATGGCGTCGCACAACAAGCGCAAGTTCGCCGACTACGTGCTGGGCCCCAACGCCGAGCACGTGGTCCATCACACCAAGATGTCGGTGATGATCGTGCGCTGAGTGCGTTGAGTGGTCATGCAGGAAACGCAGAAGACCCGGCCAAGGCCGGGTCTTCTGCGTTCAGACGTACCCGTCGAATGAGGTCAGGACAGATCCAGCTCGGCGACGTGGCGGGCCGTTTCGCCCGTGTCGTCCTGCCAGGTGAACTCGGCCTCTGCGCTCTCCTCGGGAGTGAGGAAGAAGCGCAGGTAGGGGTTGGCGGAAACCGCCTGATGCAGGTCGGCTTCGAATACCACCTCGCCCTCGATGGAGACGCTGAAACGCTCGACGATGTGGCGGGGCAGGGTTTCACCGTCCTCCCCTTCGCGCAGTCCGGTTTCCATGGGGTGGTTGATCAGGGTGCGCACCTCGGCGGGTTCTCCGGCGGACAGCCCCGAGGAAACGCTGACGCGCGGATTGGAGAGCGCGTCGTTGGCGTCGTTGCCGTTACGCATCAGACAGCCGCTCACGGTGATGCGCACCTCGCGAGAGGTGGCGAAACGCTCGCCCTGATGGCTGGTGGCGATGGCAATGACCTGCTGGGTCTCGTTCAGCCGTACCCGGGTGGAGATCTCCGGCTTGGCGCTCAGCTGGGTCAGGCGAAAGGTGGCCACCTCGGGATAAGGATTGCCGTTGGCGAACAGATCGATGCGCTCGATGTAATCGCCCTCGGCGAGTTCACCGTCGAAGCTGACCGTGAGTGGCACGGCGGAGCCGTCCTCGGATACGTGCGGCAGGTCGAGTGTCAGCCCCTCTGTGCGGGGCTCGCTCTCGCCCAGTACGCTCTGAGCGGCTTCCAGGCGCTGCCACGGCTCATTGGCGAGCCCGGGCAGGGCCAGGCCGGCCAGTCCGATGCCGGCGCAGGCCAGGGTCAGCCCGCGCAACAGACGGCGGCGAGAGGCGTCGTGACGAGAGTAACGGAACGGATGCATGGACTCCTCCTGTTGATCAATGCTTTGACAGCGCCAGCGGCCCGCGGATTCCCAGCCGCGCACCCAGCACGATGCCGGCCACGGCAAGGAACGAGGCGAGCGACAGCGTCGAGAAGCCCGACAGGCCCTGGCCGATGGAGCAGCCCAGGGACATCACGCCGCCGATGCCCATGAGAACGCCCCCGGCCATGCTGCGCAGCATATGGGCCGGCGAGTCGAACGACTGCAGGCGGAAGTCCCGTCGCAGCAGTGCCGTGGCCAGCGCGCCCAGCACTACGCCACCCACCACGCTGACGCCGAAGCCCAGGCGGGTGCCGGTGGAGAGCATCAGGTACTGCAGCGACTCGCCGATGGGCGCAACGAAGGTGAGACTGGCCAGGCGCACCGGTTCGAAGTCGTCGAAGCCGAGTACGCCGGTGGTGTACCAACTGGCAGGCACCAGGGCGCCGATGGCAAGGCCGCTGGCCCACTCTCGCGGAGTGTTACGAAAGGCCTGGCTGGCGAAGGCCCAGGCGCACAGCCCGCCACCCACCAGCAGCGCCGGCAGCCAGCCAGGCAGGCCGATCAGCCTCGGCAGGGTGGCCGCGGGCAGGCGCAGCGTAGTAGCGCCTTCGAGCCACAGGCGCAGCGGGGCCAGCACGCCCGACAGTACCATGAAGGCTGCCAGACCCAGGCACACCAGCACCACGAAGCTGCGCAGGTTGCCGCTGCCGAGCAGTACCAGAGCGCGAGCGCCGCAGCCGTTGGCCAGGGCCATGCCGTAGCCGAAGAGCAGGCCGCCCAGCGGTACGGCAAGCCAGGAGAATCTGTCGACGGCGTAAAGCGAGGCATCGAGCGAGACCAGCCCGGTCGCGGCCAGGCCCTGGCTGCCCAGTGCGGCCACGCCCATGGCCACGGCGAAGGCCCGCAGCTTGCGTGAGTCGCCCTGCGTCGTGGCGTTGACCACACCGCGCAGCAGGCAGAAACCGGAGAGCTGACCGACGGTGCCGAAGACAAGGCCGATCGCCAACCCCGCCCAAACGACCAGCTCGGTATGACTCATGGTGCTCAGCTCCTCGAGAAATGCAATGTAATGAAAAGGGCCGCCCGCAGGCGGCCCTTTCGATGACTCGCCACCTTGGGTGGCCGAGCAGTATAGCGCCTTGCGGCGATGGAGTTCAGGCCTGAGTGCCCCAGGTATCCTGGCAGATGGCGTTGTACCAACCGACGGCGTACTGGGCTTCCAGCGCCCGCGTCGTGTCGGGAGCGCCTGTCGGGCTCACGCCGCCGGAACCTTCCACTTCGGCGATCGCTCCGTCCACCACACGGTAGACCCCGGCCACCGAGATGCCGTACTCGGGGCCCACCAGGCTGTAGCAGGTGTTGGTCCAGTAGGCCTCGGGCGCCGGGCGTGACTCGAGCGAAGCGGCGATGGCAGCTGCCACGACCTTGGCCTGAGCGTTGGCACAGAAGCCCGACTTGGGCATCGGCGCGGCGACGGTGGCATCGCCGATCACGTAGATGTCCTCGACCTGCCGCGACTCGAAGGTGTCGGGCTTGACCGGCACCCAGCCGGAGTCGTCGGTGACGCCGGCACGTTCGGCGATCCAGCCAGCCTTCTGCGGCGGGATGACGTTGAGCACGTCGGCCTTGTGCACGGTGCCAAATTCGGTTTCCACCTCCAGACGCTCGGCGTCCACCCGAGTGACACGACCGTCGTTGGAGAGGCCCACCCACTCGATACGGTCGCCGTAGAGCTGCTCCCAGCCTTCCATGAACAGCCCCTGCTTGGAGAAGTTGTCCTTGGCATCGAGGATCAGCACCTTGGACTTGGGCTTGTACTGGGCCAGATAATTGGCCACGAGGCTGGCACGCTCGTAGGGGCCGGGCGGGCAGCGGAAGGGGTTCTCCGGTGCCACCATGACGAAGGTGCCGCCATCCTCCATGGCTTCCAGCTGAGCGCGCAGCGTCTCCGTCTGACGGCCGGCCTTCCAGGCGTGGGGCGCCTTCTCGGCAGCCGCTTCGTCATAACCCTCGAGGGCGTTCCAGCGGATGTCGATCCCGGGGGAGAGCACCAGCCGGTCGTAGTCGAGCTCGCTGCCGGTGGAGAGATGGACCTTGTGCGCGGCGGCGTCGACATCCTCGGCCATGGCGTGGATCACGCGGACCCCGTAGCGATCCTGCAGCTCGTCATAGCCGTGGGCGATCTCGTCCATGCTGCGCAGCCCGCCCAGATGCAGGTTGCTGAACGGGCAGGTGTAGAAGGTCTCGGCCGGCTCGACCAGGATCACCTCGATGGCCGGATTGGCCCGCTTGAGATACTTGGCCGCCGTGGCACCACCGAAGCCGCCGCCCACGACGACGACCCTGCCGGCATGCTGTCCGCCGATGGCGAAGGGCGTGACGCCACCCACCAGGGGCAGCAGCGAGGCGGCACCCAGGCCCTTGATCAGTTGCCGGCGGTTGATGCCGGAACGTTGGGAATGCTGTGTCATGGCGCGCCTCACTCCTGCGGTTCTGGTTCTGCTTGCGAATCGTCATCGCCGTCCGGGTCGATGGCGGCAAAATGGGCCGCCAAGGCGACGAGCTCCTCATCGGTGAAGCCTTTGGCGATACGATCCATGATAGTGGTATCGCTCTGTTCCTCGTGCTTGAAGGCGAGTAACCGCGCCTCGAGAGCTTCGGCAGGCCGCCCGGCGATGGTCGGCACGCTGCCTACCAGGCGACCGTCGGTACCGTGGCAGTTGGCGCAAGCGGCGGCCATGAGGTCAATCTGCTCGGAGGAGAAGCTGGGCTCTGCGAGCCCCTTGGCGGCGATGCCCCCGAACAGCAGCACCCCAAGCACCGGTGCGGCCGCCCTGCGAAAGAACCGTTTCATCGTCAGGCTCCTGATTGCGTTATCTATTGTTCAACTGACCGTAAGCCGAATGTTAAAGCCATCGGCAGAAGCTCAGAAGGAATACTTCGGCATTCTCTTATGACTGAATATACGCCAATGGGCCGTCGCCAATCCTTGGCAGCTCTCAGACCATCCCGCACAAATCATGACGCCCCGGCGAGACCAAGCGGCGTGAAAGGATCGCTGTAATTTCACGCGCAGCGTTGACAACTTTGCGCGGCACTCTTGTGCGCGGTCAACTAGAGTGGAAATCATGAAGACAACAAGACGTCGTCCGGACCTCCCGGCCGGAAAGACGCTTGCCAGTCCCAACCATGGCAACAAACGGGGTACGACAATGAATGCAGCGACCAGATCCTCAGGGCAGAGCTCAGCCCCCAACGTCAAGATCACCATCAACCCCATTGGCATGGACAGACCGCGAGCCTGGCTGGCAGCGGGCTTCGAAGATTTCCGCCGGGCCACGGCCGTCAGTCTCGCCTACGGCATGTTCTGGGTCGGCTTGAGTATCGCCGTCACGGCCGGGGCCATCGTCCTCGACCTTTGGCACTGGCTATTGCCGCTGGTGGCCGGCTTCATGTTCATCGGCCCCCTGGTCGCGGTAGGTTCCTACGGGATCAGCCGGGCACTCGAAGAGGGCCGTGTGCCGCATCTCGGTGACGCATTCGGCGCCTGGCGCCCCCATGCCGGGCAGCTGGCGATGATGGGCGTGATGATGATGATCTTCTTCCTGGCCTGGATTCGTCTGGCAACCCTGCTCTTTGCACTCTTCTTCGGCTTCGAGGCGCCGGGGGTGGCGGAGCTCTACGCTTCGCTGCTGACCACGCCGGAAGGGCTCGGACTGATCGTGGTAGGCACCGCGGCGGGCGCCGTGCTGGCCTTCGGCGCCTTTTCCATCAGTGTGGTCGCCATTCCGACGCTGATGGACCAGGACCTGACCTTCATGGAGGGCATCGAAGCGAGCGTGCGCACCGTCGCGCGCAACTTCAAACCGATGCTGCTGTGGGCGGTGATTCTGACCGGCAGTGTGCTGATCGGAATGATGACGTTCTACATCGGCCTGGCGCTGATCCTGCCGGTATTGGGGCATGCCAGCTGGCACGCCTATGAGGATCTGGTGCGCTGTGAGCCGGTGGAACAGCTGAAATCGTGAACCTCACCCTTGGCAGGGGGCCGGTGCCTCCTGCCAATTCTGATTACGCTTTTCCTAACTGAACTTTTCTTCAGTTTCGCGTACGCTTGGCCCATCCCAATGACTCGGACGGCCCACTATGCCTCGATCATGGCCAAGCTGTGCAATGGCTGTAACTGCTTTGCTACTTTCCTCGACCATGCTGCCTGTGCAGGCTGCGCCGCTGCCGCCACCCGAGGGTGAGGTACTGCTCAGAGTGATGGGCAATATCGAGCATCCGAACGTTGACGGAGAGCTGCAGCTTGATCTGGACCAACTGATGACGCTCTCTCCACACGTGATAGAGACGGCCACGCCCTGGACTGAGGGGGTCGGTCGCTTCGAGGGGCCGCTGTTTCGCGCCGTGCTGGAAGCGGCCGGTGCGGAAGGTGAGCGGGTTCGGGTGGCGTCGCTGAATGAGTACGAAATCGAGATACCCTTTTCCGACCTGCACGATTACGATGTGATTCTCGCCGTCATGCGTGATGGTGAGCCCATCGCAGTACGCGACCTGGGGCCCGTGCTGGTGCTCTATCCTTTCGACGAACATCCCGAGCTGCTCAACGAAACCATCCGCCATCGCTCCGTCTGGCATGTGGGTACCGTCGATGTGCAGTGAGGTCTCATGGCAAAGCCTCAGTACGGGGCGTTGAAGCATGTTGCGCTATCCGCTGCGACTGAAGCTGGGAGCGGTGGCGGCTCTGCTGTTCTTCGCTGCCGCCCTGGTGGTCGTGGGGTTGGCGGCATGGCGTCAGGATGAGCTGCATCAGAGTGTCATCGGCGACGCTACCTGGCATGCCTACAAGCTCGATCGCGATATCGTTCAGCTACGCAGCGATCTGGCGCTGCAAGTTGGCAGCGCCCATTCGCTTGATGCCCTGCGGCTGCGCTTCGAGCTGATTTACAGTCGCGTCAATCTGCTGCAGCGCGGCGATGTCAATCAAATGCTGCAGCAGATCCCCTCGGTAGAACAACTGCTGCCGGACCTCGTGGTACTGATGACCGATGTCGACAGCCTGCTCGATGAGATCGACCTGTTGGGGCAGGGAGAACGCTGGGTGCTGTCCGACCGTCTGGAGCGGGTCGGGGGACTGACCGAGCAGTTGATCATCGCCATCAATGGTCACCTCGCCGAATCGGCAACCCGCGACCGGGAGGCGCTGCAATCGCTGTACGCGCTGCTGCTGGCGTTGATCATGGCCATGAGTCTGACGGCGCTGATGGTGGTGGTGTTCCTGGTACGAGAGGCCCGCGACAATGCCGAGGCTCGTCGTTCGCTGGAGTCGCTGAGCCGCGAATTGCAGGCCACTGCGCACCGTGCCGAGGCTGCCAGTCAGGCCAAATCGGAGTTCCTGGCTACCGTCAGTCACGAGATCCGCACGCCGCTGAATGGGGTCATCGGCATGAGCGACCTGCTCATGGATCAGCCGATCGATCCAAAATCGCGAGAGTACGCCCGTACCCTGCATGTCAGCGCTGCACGGCTGCTGGAACTGATCAACGACATTCTCGACTTCTCCAAGATCGAATCGGGCAAGCTGGAGCTCGAACGGCGCCCGATTCGCCTGTCCACGCTGATCGGTGAGGCTTGCCGGCTGTTCGGGCCGCATGCCGAGGCCAAGGGGCTCAAACTGACGACGGCGTTTTCCCCGGCGTTGCCTGAGCACGTGATGGGCGACCCGGCACGGCTGCGTCAGGTGCTGCTCAACCTGCTCTCCAACGCCATCAAGTTCACCGAACACGGTGAGGTCCGTGTCGAGGCGGCGTTGAGCGAGCAGGGGGAGCTGATGCTTGCCGTAAAGGATACGGGGCCCGGAATCGCGCTGGAGAAGCAGGACTGGCTTTTCGAACCCTTTCGACAGGCAGATGCCTCGACGGCCAGGCGCTACGGCGGTACCGGGCTGGGCCTCGCCATTTGCCGTCGCCTGACGGAAGCCATGGGCGGCAGAATCGGCCTCGACAGCGCCCCCGGCCAGGGCAGCCGTTTCTGGGTCGTTCTGCCGCTGGAGACGGTGGTTTCCAGCGAACTTGAGTCACCGGTGCTGCAACCGATTCTGGAGCCTACAGCAGGTGGGAAGGTGCTGCTGGTCGAAGACAACCCGGTCAACCAGCAGGTGGCGGTGGCGATGCTGGAGCGTCACGGCTGTACGGTCAGTGTCGCAGACAGCGGCGAGAAGGCCCTGAAAATGGTCGGTCGTGAGGCCTTCGACATGATCTTCATGGACGTACAGATGCCCGGCATGGACGGTCTGGAAACGACTCGCCGCCTGCGCTCGATCGGAGGCTGGCTTGCCGAAGTGCCTATCGTGGCGATGACGGCAGGGGGGCCGGGAGCCGAGCGTGAGCGCTGTCTGTTTACCGGCATGAGTGGTTACCTCGCGAAACCGCTGCGACGCGCCGAGCTGGCAGCGGTGCTGCGCCAGTGTCTGTCCGGGAAGGAGCAGATCGAGAGTGCGGAAGAGCGTGTGGGCGCCGAGATGCTCGATGAGGGTGTGCTCGAAGAGTTGCGCGAGTCGCTGGGGCTTGAGGCACTGGCAGCATTGTTTGTCGTGCATCGCGAACAAATGCAGCAGCATTCCCAGAGTCTTGAGCAGGCATTCGAGCAGGGGGATCTATCGGCACTTGCCGCGCGTGCGCACCGGCTCAAGGGGGAGTCGGGCAGTCTTGGCGGGCGCAGGCTTGCCGACTCGGCACGGCGCCTCGAGCTTGCCGCGCGCGATGAGCGGCATGACGAGGCGGCCGTCGAGCTTCGGGTCCTGCAGGCCAGCATCCCCGTCACCCTAGAGGCGTTGGAGAGCTGGCTGAGTGCCTGCCAAGACTGATGCGGCGTCTTTCGATACCGGGCGTCAGGCCTCAGGCTCGATGCGATAGAGCCCGCCGTCGCTCTCGTCGGTAAGCACGTAGAGCAGACCGTCGGGGCCCTGGCGCACGTCGCGAATACGACCCAGCTCGTTCTCCAGCAGAATCTCTTCATGGGCGATGGCTTCGCCATCCAGCACCACGCGATGGAGACGTTCGGCGTAGAGCGCGCCGACGAAGAGGTTGCCCTGCCAGCCCGGGAACTCGTCCCCGGTGTAGAACGTCAGCCCAGATGGGGCCAGGGTGTCTTCCCATACGTGCACCGGTGGCTTGACGCCGGGCGCCACCTCGCCGATGCCGATGAACTCGTCGGTATCGTATTCCCGTCCGAAGGAGACCTGAGGCCAGCCATGGTTGCTGCCGGCCTCGGCAACGTAGAGCTGCTCGCCGCCACCGGAAGGGCCATGGTCGATGGCCCACAGCTCGCCGGTTTCGGGGTGCAGTGCCAGCCCCTGGTTGTTGCGGTGGCCGTAGGAGAATATCTCGGGACGCAGGTTGCCCGGCTCCGCCTCGATGAAGGGGTTGCCCTCGAAGGCGCCGCCGTCCTCGTGCAGGCGAATGATCGAGCCACCCGGGTCGGTGAGATCCTGGGAGGGATAGCGAATGCCGCGGTCGCCGATGGAGAACATCACGCTGCCGTCGCCGGGAAAGACGATACGCGAACCGTAGTGACGGCCGGGTGCGGTGCGCGGCACCTGGGCATAGATGGTCTCGAGGTCGGTCAGCTCGCTGCCGTCGTCGCTCAGGCGGGCGCGGGCCAGCGCCGTGCCGGTGCCGTACTCGTCGTCGCCCATGACCGAGTCGTCGTCGCCGGGGCTGGAGTAGGTGAAGTAGATCCAGCCGTTGTTCTCGTAATCGGGATGCACGACGACATCCAGCAGGCCGCCCTGGTTGCCGCCTTCGGGGGCGGGCTTCTGATCTTCGTCGGTGTCGATCTTGGGCAGATTGCCGACCTCGGTCACCTCGTCGCCGTCGACCAGATACAGGCTGCCCGGGCGTGCGGTGATCAGCATTCGCTCGTCCGGCAGCCAGGCGACGGCCCAGGGGTGTTCGATACCGCCCACCACCTGAGTCACGGTCAGGGTGGCCTCTTCGCTCTCCACGCCGGAGGCCACCTCTTCATTGGTGACCTGGACGTCAGCGTGGGTGAGTCCGGCGAATGCCATGCCGCCGGTTACGGCGAGGGCGAGCGGGGTGCGCGTAAAGCGCGGATGGGATGAGAATCCATGGAACTGCATATCGCGGTGCTCCTTGCAGGCGAGATGAGGGAGAGACGCCGTGAAGCGCCGGTCCCTTGCCAGCGTAGGAAAACCCAGCGGGCTCCTCAAGTTGGGACCTGGGCCCAATGAAGGGGCGCTTCTCCCTCCAAAGTACCGTCTTGGCGAGACCTCACCAGTGCTTTACTGAGGTTGCCGTCGCCCATCGGCGCGGTGCCACTCGACACGACAACAACCCTGGAGGAACCGCCATGTGGACCAAGCCCAGCTTCCGTGACCTGCGCCTCGGCTTCGAAGTCACCCTGTACATTGCCAATCGCTGATAGATCGACGTCACGGGGCCGAGAGGCCCCGTGTTTCAGCTCCAGGAGAGTGCCATGCAGGTGCTGATACTCGGCTCGGCGGCGGGCGGTGGATTCCCGCAGTGGAACTGCAACTGTCGCAATTGCCGCGACGTGCGTCTCGGCCAACCCGGCTTCGTGGCGCGAACCCAGTCGTCCATCGCGGTAAGCATGGACGGCGAGCGCTGGCTGCTGTGCAACGCCTCACCCGACATCCGCGCCCAGCTCGGTGCCTCGCCGGCACTCTTTCCCAGGCGTGGCCTGCGCCACACCGGCATTGCCGAGGTGCTGCTGGTGGATGCCCAGATCGATCACGTGAGCGGGCTGCTGTCGTTGCGTGAAGGGTGTCCGCTGGATGTCTGGTGCACGCCCAGCGTGCATGACGACCTCTCCAGCGGCTTTCCGCTGTTCCCCATGCTGCGCCACTGGAACGGTGGGCTCAACTGGCGCGAGATCCCGCTGGCAGGGGAGCGCGAGCGCTGCACCTTTCAGGTGCCGAGCTGCCCCGGGCTCGAGATCACCGCACTCTCATTGAGCTCCAATGCGCCGCCTTATTCTCCGCGCCGTGGCGCACCGGCCACCGGCGACAACCTGGGGCTGCTGCTGCGCGACACGTTGACGGGCGGCGCGCTGTTCTACGGGCCGGGCCTGGGCGAGCCGAGCGAGGCGGCGCGGGAGTTGATGCAGCAGGCCGACTGCGTGCTGGTGGATGGCACCCTGTGGCACGACGACGAGATGATTCGCCTCGGCATCGGCCATGCCACCGGGCGCGACATGGGGCATCTGGCGCTGGCCGGCGAAGCCGGCATGATCGCCGAGCTCGATGCGCTGCCGGAGACGACGCGGCGCATTCTGATTCACATCAACAACACCAATCCCGTGCTGGACGAGGCCTCCCCGGAGCGCGCCGTGCTGAACCGGCGTGGCATCGAGGTGGCCCACGACGGCATGCGGCTCACCCTGTAGCCGCTGGAAGTATCGTCGCCGCGTCACAGACGACGACAAGACAAAACAGAACAACAAAGAGGGGCTCGCCATGAACGCCGTGCAAACACCATCACCGTTGGCCGCCGCACTCTCGCCCGAGGCCTTTCGTGAGGCCCTGATGGCCAAGGGTGCCTACTACCACATCCATCATCCTTATCAGATCGACATGGCAGAAGGGCGTGCCACGCCGGAGCAGATCCGTGGCTGGGTGGCCAACCGCTTCTATTACCAGGTGATGATCCCGCAGAAGGACGCGGCGCTGCTGGCCAATTGCCCGGATGCCGACACCCGGCGGCGCTGGATTCAGCGCCTGCTCGACCACGACGGACGCGATGACGACGCCGGCGGCATCGAGGCCTGGCTGACCCTTGGCGAAGCGGTGGGCCTCTCCCGCGACGAGCTGTGGTCGCAGCAGCACGTGTTGCCCGGCGTGCGCTTCGCGGTGGATGCCTACGTCAATTTCGTGCGCCGGGCGAGCTGGCAGGAGGGGGCGATCTCCTCGCTCACCGAGCTGTTCGCCCCCCTGGCGCACCAGAGTCGCCTCGATACCTGGCCGGGTCACTATCCCTGGATCGATGAGGCCGGCTACGGCTACTTCCGCAAGCGCCTGAAGGAGGCCCGCCGCGACGTCGAGCATGGCCTGGAGGTGGCGCTGGCGGTGTGCACCACCGCAGAAACCCAGCAGCGCGCCCTCGATATCCTGCAGTTCAAGCTCGACGTGCTGTGGAGCATGCTCGACGCCATGACCCTGGCCTATCAGCTCGGCCGTCCGCCCTACCACAGCGTGACCGAGCGGGCCATGTTCCATCGGGGGCTGGTATGAGCCCGGAGGTGGCTCCGGCGCTGCGCCGCGGCTGGCGGCTGCAGTGGGAGCCTGCTCAACAGCGCCACGTGCTGCTCTACCCCGAGGGCATGGTGCAGCTCAACGAGAGTGCCGGCGCCATCTTGGCGCTGGTCGATGGTCAGCGCCATGAGGAGGACATCGTGGCCGAGCTGGAGGCGCAGTTCCCCGGTGCCGCGGAGATCGCCGACGACGTGGCGGCGTTTCTCACCGAGGCCGGGCGCCAGGGCTGGCTGGAGGCGGGCCCATGAGCCATGCCACGTCCCCGCAAGCGATCGCCCCGCCCCTGTGGCTGCTGGCCGAGCTGACCTATCGCTGCCCGCTGCAGTGTCCCTACTGCTCCAACCCGCTCGACTTCGCCCGCTATCGTGACGAACTCGACACCGATGCCTGGATCGACGTGCTTCGCCAGGCGCGGGCCATGGGCGCCGTACAGCTTGGTTTCTCCGGGGGCGAGCCGTTGGTGCGGCGCGATCTGGAGGTGCTGGTCGCCGAGGCGCGGCGGCTCGGTTTCTACACCAACCTGATCACTTCCGGGGTGGGGCTGGACGGCGCCCGGATCGCGGCGCTGCGCGAGGCGGGGCTGGATCACATCCAGATCAGCCTGCAGGCCGCGGATGACGAGCTGGCCGCCGCCGTGGCGGGCTCGGCCAAGGCCCATGCCGCCAAGCTGGCCATGGCGCGGGCGGTCAAGGCGGCCGGCTATCCCATGGTGCTCAACGTGGTGCTGCATCGGCACAACATCGACGACACCGACCGGCTGATCGCCCTGTGCGATGAACTGGGGGCCGACGCCGTGGAGCTGGCCAGCTGTCAGTACTACGGCTGGGCCAAGCTCAACCGCGCCGGCCTGCTGCCGAGCCGTGCCCAGGTCGAGCGCGCTGAGGCGGTGACGCAGCGCTGGCGCGAGCGCCTCGCCGAGCGCGGGCGGGAGATGCGTCTGCTGTTCGTGGTGCCCGACTACTTTGCCGAGCGCCCCAAGGCGTGCATGGGCGGCTGGGGGGCGATCTTTCTCACCGTGGCGCCGGACGGCAGCGTGCTGCCGTGTCACAGCGCCCGCGAGCTGCCCATGGCCTTTCCCCATGTGCGCGACGGCTCGATCGAGGAGATCTGGTACGCCAGCGAAGCGTTCAACCGCTTTCGCGGTGACGCCTGGATGCCCGAGCCCTGCGGCAGCTGCAGCGAGCGTCACCAGGACCACGGCGGCTGCCGCTGTCAGGCGTTCCTGCTGACCGGCGACCCGGCGGCGGCCGACCCGGTGTGTCGCAAGTCACCCCGGCGCGAGCTGATCGACCGGGCCGTGGCCGAAGCCGCCGCATCGGCCGGCGACATCGCGGCGCTGGTGCCGCGGCAGGCGAAGCATTCGCGCACCTTCTGGCGCGGCTGAGAGTACCCGACCAAGGGCGAAGGGCGCGGGGGCCGGCCGGCTCGTACCATGACGGTAATGCGCCTGCGCGAGGCGACGACATAACAAGTAGCCGCTGATCTCGGCCGTGCCTCTTTGCCGGTCAGCGTCAAGGGAAGCGCTGGACAAATCGCCGAGCGAGGTGAAGCACAAGGCGCCCGGAGCACAGGAACCGGAGCATATGAGGTATATGTGAGGATTCCGCGCACCGCGCAACGCAGTGATTCGCTCGTGCAGGCATTTGTGCAGTGTTTCCCAAGCGGAGACCCGGTATGGCATCCAATATTAACGAGCTGCGCAAGTTCGTGGCTCCGGAGATCATCTTCGGCGACGGTGCCCGGCGCGCCGTGGCCAACTTCGTGGGCACCTTCGGCGCCGAGCGGGTGCTGCTGGTGTCGGATCCCGGCGTGGTGCTGGCCGGCTGGGTCGAGGAGGTGGAGGCGGATCTGGCGGAGCAGGGCATCTTCAGCCAGCGCTTCACCTCGGTCTCGCCCAACCCGCGGGCCGAGGAGGTCATGGCGGGCGCCATGGCGTACCGCGAGATGGGCGCCCAGGCCATCGTCGCCATCGGCGGCGGCAGCCCCATGGATTGCGCCAAGGGCATCGGCATCGTCGTCGCTCACGACGGCCACATCATCGACTTCGAGGGCGTCGACACCCTGCGGGTGCCCATCCCGCCGCTGATCTTCGTACCTACCACGGCGGGCACCTCGGCGGACATCTCCCAGTTCGCGATCATCTCCGACCAGCAGCGGCGCATGAAATTTTCCATCGTCAGCAAGTCGGTGGTGCCGGACGTCTCGCTGATCGACCCCCAGGTCACCCTGACCATGAGCCCCTTCCTCACGGCATGCACCGGCGTCGATGCCCTGGTGCATGCCATCGAAGCCTTCGTTTCCACCGGCAGCGGGCCGCTGACCGATGCCCACGCCCTGGAGGCCATACGCCTGATCAATGGGCATCTGGTGGCGCTGGTGCAGGCTCCCCACGATCTGGCGCTGCGTTCCCAGGTCATGCTCGGCAGCATGCAGGCGGGGCTGGCGTTCTCCAATGCCATCCTCGGTGCGGTGCACGCCATGTCGCACAGTCTCGGCGGTTTTCTCGACCTGCCCCATGGACTGTGCAATTCGCTGCTGCTCGAGCACGTGGTGGCCTACAACTTCGAGGCCTCGCCGGAGCGCTTCACGCGGATCGCCGAGACCTTGGGCATCGACTGTCGCGGGTTGAGCAGTACACAGGTCAAGGCGCGGTTGATCGATCACCTGATCGAGCTGAAGCGTGCCGTGGGCCTGACGGGCAGCCTGGGCAGGCTCGGCGTTCATACCAGCGATGTGCCGTTCCTGGCCCGCCACGCGCTGGAGGATCCTTGCATCCTGACCAATCCGCGCCGCTCCAGCCCCCGCGACGTTCAGGTGGTGTACGAGGAGGCGATGTGACGCGCCAAGCGACAGGTAGCCGATGAAGAAGGCCGGCGACCCCGAGGGCTATTCGGTCAACCAACTGCTGGGATTGGGTCAGCAGTCGGCGCGCAAGAGCTACTACCCCGAGCTGACGGCGCGCATGGCCGAGCTCGAGGCGGAGCGCAACCGCTACAAATGGCTGTTCGAAAACGCCCTGCACGGCATTTTCCAGGCCTCGCTGGGCGGGCGCCTGCTGGCCGCCAATCCGGCGCTGGCGGCCATGCTCGGCGATGCCGACGTGGCCGCCACGCTGGCACGCTGCACGTCGCTGGAAGCGCTGTTCGCCGATGCCGAGGGGCTCGACGAGGTCTCTCGTCTGCTGCACAGGCAGGGCCACCTGCAAGGGCATACCACCTGGCTGGCCGGCTGCGATGGCAAGCGGGTGCCGGTGGCCCTGACCCTGCTGCGCAAGCCGGACCGGGGCGGCGAGATCCTGGTCGAGGGCTTCGTGGCCGACATCACCGAGCGCGAGCGCGCCCGCCAGGAGTTGCTGGCACTCAACGCCCGGCTCGAGGCTCGCGTGCGCGAGCGCACCCAGCGGCTCGAGCAGCTCAATGACGATCTGGCCGGCGAGGTGGCCGAGCGCCGCCTGATCGAGGAGCAGCTGCGCGCCGCCCGCGATCTGGCCCAGGAGGCCAATCGCAGCAAGGACCGCTACCTGGCGGCAGCCAGCCACGACTTGTTGCAGCCGCTCAATGCGGCCCGGCTGCTGGTCTCCACCCTGCGCGAGCGTGCCTTGGACGATGACGCGAGCCGCCTGGTCGACAGCATCCATCTCTCCCTCGAGGGGGCCGAGGAGCTGCTCACCGACCTGCTCGACATCGCCCGGCTCGACCAGGAGCGCATCCAGCCCCAGCGTGAGTGTTTCCCGCTCTCGCAGATGCTGTGCGGTCTGGTGGCCGAGTACGCGCCGCGTGCCCAGCGCAAGGCGCTGCGCTTTCGCTGCGTGGAGAGCAGCCTGTACGTAGACAGCGATCACCGACTGCTGGGGCGGGTGTTGCGCAACCTGCTCTCCAATGCCTGCCGCTACACCGACGCTGGCAGCGTACTGCTGGGAGTGCGGCGCCGCGGCGACGTCGTTTCCATCGAGGTGCACGACAGCGGGCCGGGCATTCCGCCGGATCAGCTGCGGGCGATCTTCGAGGAGTACCACCAGCTCAACGCCGAACGGGCGCGCAACCGTCAGGGGGTGGGGCTCGGGCTGGCCATCGTCGAGCGCATCTGCCAGCGGTTGGGGCTGGCGGTGTCGGTATCCTCGACGCTGGGGCGGGGCTCGAGCTTTGCCGTCCAGGTACCAATCTGCCGCCCGGCACCTGCCCTGGCTGCCTCGCCGGCCTTTGCTCAGCCGGACAGCCCGCTGACGGGGCGGCGCATGCTGGTGGTGGACAACGATAGCCGCATTCTGATGGGCATGCAGGCCCTGCTCGAACAGTGGGGCATGCGGTGCGACACCGCCCATGATTTCGACGAAGTGCTGGAGCAGCGGCTCGCGGCGCCCGACGTGCTGCTGGTGGACCTGCATCTCGATGCCGGCGAGACCGGTGACCGGCTGGTGGAGAAGCTGCGGCGGCACTGGCAGCGGCCGCAACTGCCGGCGGTGGTGATCACCGCCGACCGCTCCGAGGCCTGGCGCCGCACCCTGGCGGAGTGCGGCATCCCGCTGCTGCACAAGCCGCTGCGGCCCGGCAAGCTGCGCGCCGTGCTCAGTCAACTGATCGCGCGCCAAGACAGGGATGAGTGAAGCTACAACCTTGGTCCTAGCCGCGTGAGCGTGCTCCGGCACTCAAGTCCTATGTTGCTGCTTTGCACCAGGCCCTAGACTGAAAGCAGGATCCCTGCCTGCTCGAGGAGTGCCATGTTGCCATTAGCGAAGTCGCATTACCGTGACCAGGCTTTGCCGGATGAGCCCCTGCGCGTGGCGCACTCCTTCGCCAAGGAACCCGAGCTGGCGGCCCAGTACCTGGCCAGCCGGCTGCTGCATCCCGATCTCGAGGGCGTGCTGTTCTTCTGTTCCGCCGAACACGATCTGCCGGCCCTGGCCACGGCCCTGGAAGCGCACCTGGGGGGCGTCAAGCTGTGCGGCTGCACCACCGCCGGCGAACTTGGCAGCGACGGCTACTCGCGGGGCTCCATCGTGGCGGTGGGCTTCGACCGCCGGGCCTTTGCTCTCGACTATCGGCTGATCCGCGATCTCGACCGTTTCACCCTGCTCGACGCCCAGCGCATCACCGACCGGCTGATGGAGCACTGTACCCGTTCGGGGCTGGCGCCGCTCAAGGGCCACACCTTCGCCATGACCCTGCTCGACGGGCTCTCGACCTGCGAGGAGCAGGTGCTGCTGACCTTGACCTCGGTGCTGGCCGGTATCCCTCACTTCGGCGGCAGCGCTGGCGACGACAACCGCCTCACCGGCACGCACGTGTACGGTGAGGGCGCCTTCCATGACCGTGCCGCCGTGGTGCTGATGGTCAACACCGCGCTGGACTTCGAGGTGTTCTCGACTCACCACCTGCGCCCCAGCGGCGAGAAGCTGGTGGTCACGGCGGCCGATCAGGAGCAGCGCCGGGTGATGGAGCTCAACGCCGAGCCGGCGGCCCTGGAATACGCGCGATTGGTGGGCTGTACGCTGGAGGAGCTGAACCCCGAGGTGTTCGCGCGTCATCCGCTGGCCGTGAGGCTCCACGACAAGACTTACGTACGCGCCATCCAGAGCGTCAATCCCGACCTCAGCCTGAGCTTCTACTGCGCCGTGGAGACCGGCATCGTGCTGACGGCCATGCAGGCCAGCGACCTGCTGACGGATCTCGACCGCGAAATCGCCGCCATCGAGGAGCGCCTGGGGCCGGCGGAGTGCATCCTCGGCTGCGACTGCTTCCTGCGCCGCCTGGAGCTCGAGCAGGAGGGGCGGCAGCAGGCGGCCGGGGAGCTCTACCGCCAGCGCCGCATTCTCGGCTTCAACACCTACGGCGAGCACTACAGCGGCCTGCACCTCAACCAGACCTTCAGTGGGGTCTACATAGGACGCTCCCGTGGCGACCACTGAGCGCGAACGCGAGCTGGAGCGCCAGGTTGCCAAGCTGCAGCGCATCAATGCGGCGCTGATCGAGCGGGTCGAGTCGAGCAACCTGCCGCGCACCGCACCCTATGCCGCCTTTGAGCATGCTGCCCTGTTGGCCGAGCAAGTGCGCGAGCGAACCCGAGCCCTCAATCAGACCCTGCATGAGCTGCGCGCCAGCAACCGCCTGCTGGGTGAGGCGCGGGAGCGAGCCGAGCAGGCCAACCAGTACCTGGTCGATGCCATCGAGAGCATCACCGACGCCTTCGTGCTGTTCGGTGCCGATCAGCGCATTCGTCACTACAACAGCCGCTTCGCCGAGTTCTGGCGGCCTGGCGGCATCGAGGTGCACGCCGGCATGACCCTGGAGGAGCTGCGCCGGCTGGCGCTGAGCTCGGGGCTGGTGGTCAGCGAGCAGCTCAAGCAGCGCCAGGGGCGCACCGTCTATCAGCTCCACGACGGGCGCTGGGTGCAGGTCAACCAGCGGCCGATTCGCGGCGGCGGCAGGGTGTTTCTCTACGTCGACATCACCGAACTCAAGCGCCATGAGCACGCCGAGCGCGAGCATGCCCTGGCACAGAAGTCGCGCCTGCTGCAGGCCACTTTGGACAGCCTCTCCCAGGGCGTTGCCGTAGTCACCCCTCAGGGCCAGCTGGAGATGCACAACCAGCGCTTTTCGCAGCTCACTGGGCTGGAAGGGTTGGCGCTGCCGTTGGCGCTGACCGAGCTTAGCCGTGCCAGCGAGCTGGTCGATCCCGCCGATGGGCAGGCCGTGCTGGCCGCCTGCGAGCGCCGGCTCAGCGACGGCCGCGTGGTGGAGGTGCGCGGCCACCCCATGCCGGGCGGCGGTCAGGTGCTGACCTACACCGACATCACCGAGCGCATTCGCCAGGCCGAGGCGCTGGCCGAGCGGGAACGCTGGATCCGTACCATCACCGACCACGTGCCGGCGATGATCGCCTACCTGGATCGCGAGCTGCGCTACGTGTTCACCAACCGGGTCTACGAGGAGTGGTACGGCTGGCCCCATGACCTGCTGCTGGGCTCGACGCTCGGCGATCTCCATTCGGCGGAGCACTGCGCGCGCCTGATGCCCTACCTGCAGCGGGTGCTGGCGGGGGAGCGCATCAGCTTCGAACTGCCCGAGCAGAACGCCGACGGCGAGCAGCGGGTCTTGCTGCGGGCCTACGTGCCGCACCGGGACAGCGATGGCAGCGTGATCGGGTTCTTCGTGCTGATCCGCGACATCACCGAGCAGCGGCGCACCTCCGAGGCGCTGCACCATGCCTATCAGAACCTCGAACAGCGGGTGCGCGAGCGCACCGCGGAGCTGACCCGGGTCAACGCCCAACTGCGCGAGGAGATCGAGGAGCGGCTGGCCGCCGAAGGCCAGCTGCGCGAGGCCAAGACCGAGGCCGAGGCGGCCAACCTCTCCAAGACCAAGTTCCTGGCAGCGGTGAGCCACGACCTGCTGCAGCCGCTCAATGCGGCCCGGTTGTTCGTCGGTGCCCTGGTGGAACAGGAGATGTCGCCGGCCAATCAGGAGCTGATCCAGCAGGTCGGCCATTCGCTGAAGGACGTGGAGGCGCTGCTCGGCACCCTGGTCGACATCTCCAAGCTGGACGCCGGCGTGATCACCCCCGAGATAGTACCCTTCGCCATTCGCGACCTGCTCGACGGCCTGGCGCGGGAGTATCGCCAGGTGGCCGCCAGCGAGGGCCTGGAGTTCCACTACGTGCCGTCGTCGGCGCTGGTCAGCAGCGACATCTCGCTGCTCGTCCGGGTGATCCGCAACCTGCTCAGCAACGCCGTGCGCTATACCCCTCGCGGCCGCCTGCTGCTGGGCTGCCGGCGGCGTCGGGAGGGGCTCGAGATCCAGGTACTCGATACCGGCTGCGGCATCGCCGAAGAGGAACGCGAGCTGATCTTCCAGGAGTTTCGCCGCCTGCCCGCGGCGGCCAACGCGCGGGATCGCGGCCTGGGCCTCGGCCTCTCCATCGTCGACAAGATCACGCGCATGCTGCAACAGCCGGTGCGGGTGCAGTCGAAGGTCGGGCGCGGCACCCTGTTCGGCGTGACGCTGCCCTACGCCCAGCGCGTCGAAGCCGGCGAGCGGCGCCAGGCCGTGGGCTGCGTGGCCGGTCGCGAACTCGCCGGACGGCGGCTGTGGGTGGTGGACAACGATCCTTCCATCTGCCTGGCCATGCGCCACCTGCTGGAACGCTGGGGCTGCCAGGTGGTGGTCGCCGAGAGCGAGGAGCGCCTCGCCGCGCGGGTGAGTCTGGCCGACGGCGAGGCCGACGCCCTGGTGGTCGACTACCACCTCGATTACGAGCGCAGCGGAGTGGCGCTGGCGGAGCGCATCAACGCACTACGTCAGGAGCCGCTGCCGGTATTGGTGATCACCGCCGACCACAGCCGCGAGCTGCGTCAGCGGGTGCGCGAGCTGGGCTTCCAGTTGCTCAACAAGCCGGTCAAGCCGCTGCGGCTGAGAACCACGCTGCAGCAGCTGCTGGCGGAGACCCCGCTCGAATTCGTCGAGAGCCCGAATCAGGGCTTGCGCAGATAGCGGCTGAAGTCGATGTCGCTGGCCGAGAGGATCGCCTGGACCCGGTTGCTCACGCCGAGCTTGCGTAGGATCGCCGAGACGTGGGCCTTGACCGTGGTCTCGGCGATGTTGAGGTTGTAGGCGATCATCTTGTTGGATTCGCCACGGGTCATGCGCTCGAGCACCTGGATCTGCTTGCGGGTCAGGGTTTCGAGCTGTTCGGCGCTGATGCCGCGCTCGTTGGGCTCATGGGCGCGGGCGGCACTGGCACGCATGATCTCCGAAGGCAGATAGATGTTGCCCTCCAGTATCTGGGCGATGGCCTTGATCAGCTGCTCCTTGGGCGAGGACTTGGTCAGAAAGCCGACCGCCCCGCAGGAGACCGCCTGCAGCATGACGTTCTTGTCCTCCTCGGCGGAGATGATCGCCACTGGAATGGTGGGCGCCTCGTTGCGCAGCTGCAGCAGGCCGGTGAGACCGCTCATGCCGGGCATGTTGAGGTCGAGCAGGATCAGGTCCAGGTCCTCCTCGTCGGCGGTCACGGCGAGGGTGGCGTCGAGATCCGCCGTTTCCAGCAGCTCGCTGCCGGGAAAGCCGTCGCCGACCACCCGGGCGATGGCCTCGCGAAACAGCGGATGATCGTCGGCGATCAGGATACGGTAGCTGGGGGCGTGGTCGTGCATCTTGTCGTTATCCTTGTAGTCGTACGTCGTGGGGCCTGACGTCCAGTAGCGGCGAATGACGGCAGGCGCGGGGCGGCGTTCTCCAGCGGCTGACCGTCCGCCTCCCAGCTGTCGATACCGTCACGATACCAGTAAAGACGCCGATAACCCGCCTCTGCCAGGCGCTTCACCGCATTCCAGGAGAGCCAGCAATCTGAACGGCACAGCACCACGATGGGGTGGTGTAGGTCGCCGCCGCTGGCCGCGCCGACCTCGTCGAGCAGGTAGCCCACCCAGTCGTGGCGGCTGTAGTACCAGTCGTCGTCGAGATGACCGAGCCCGGTGTTGGGCAGCCACAGCGCTCCCGGCACGGAGCGGTGCGGCTCGGTCTGCAGGAAGCGGCCATGGCGGAAGGTGAGGTTGATCACGTCGATGGCCAGCGCCGGCGGACTGGCGCCGAGCAGCTCGACCACCGCCGCGGTGTCCACCGTCTCCGCGCCTGGTGCGGTGGCGGGAGTGGGGCTGCGATAGCGGTCGATGCGATAGCCCCGCTCAGAGAACAGCAGCGGATCCTCGCCCGGGGCGGCGGCACCGGCAGTGGCCGGGCAAAGTGCCGCCAGCAGCAGGGCGGCCAGTATCCGCTTCGCTATCCTCATGGCGTGCTTCCCGTGGCCTCTTGGAACTAGCCTCATGGAGCTAGCCTCATTGGAACTATGGGACTCTCTTTTGTCGTAAGCCGGAATTGCACCTTTGTCGCGAAGCGTAAAGCACGAAAGTACTATTCTGCCGCGACAGGCAGCTCCTTAGTCTGAAGACATGAAAACACCGAGCCTTGCCAAGTTCCTGCCGCTGGCCCGTGCTGCGCTGCTGCTCGCGCTGCTGGTCGCCGCCGACAGCCTGCGCGCCGAGCCGCCGCTGCTGCGCCTCAGCGTGCTGCAGTTCGGCACCGCCCACTGGGAGCTGGACCATCTGCAGCGCCACGGCCTCGATCGGGACGAGGGCTTCGTGCTCGACGTGCGCCTGGTGGCCAACCTGCCGGCCTCGCGCATCGCTGTCTCCAGCGGCGATGTGGATGGTGCCGTGGTCGATCTGACCTGGGCCCAGGCTCGGCATGTGGCGGGGCACTCCTACCGCTATCTACCCTATTCCTCGCAGATGGGCGACGTGCTGGCCGCCCCCGGGGCGCCCATTCACGATATCGAGGACCTGCGCGGCAAGCGCATCGGCGTGGCCGGTGGCCCCGACAGCAAGGGTTGGGTGCTGCTGACCCGAGCGGCACAGGCCCGGGGCATGGCACTGGAGCGTGAGGCGCAGGTGCAGTTCGGCGCGCCGCCGCTGCTGAGCCAGGCCTTTCGCCGCGGGCAGTTCGACGTGCTGGTGACCTTCTGGCACTTCGCTGCCGAGCTGACCGCCGCCGGTGAGGCCGACGTGGCGCTGCCCATGGACTCGCTGCTGGCGAGTCTCGATATTCCCACCGGGCTGCCCATTCTGGGCTACGTGTTCCATGACGACTGGGCCGACGACCATCAGGCATTGGTGGCCGGCTTCGTCCGCGCCGTGGCGAGCACCAAACGGCAGTTGCGCGACGACCCCGACCACTGGGAGGCGCTGCGCCCGCTGATGCGCGTAAGCGACGACGCCCACTTCACCGCGCTGCGCCAAGGCTACCTGCAGGGCATTCCCGAACCGCTGGACGAGGCGCGGGTGGCGGCGCTGCAACGGCTGCTGGTCATGGCCGGCAGCGCCGCGGAGGAGGTGATGCCCGCCCGGCTCTTCGTGCTCGATCCGGGCGGCGTGCCATGAGGCGCTCGGCGCTCGCCTGCTGGGTGGTCCTGCCGCTACTGGTGGGGCTGTGGGGCGTGCTGGCCTGGCAGCTCGACACCTCCTTGCTGCCCTCGCCGGCAGCGGTGCTGAACACTCTGCAACGGGAGGCGGCCAGCGGCGAGCTGCAGCGCCACCTGGCCGTGACCCTGCAGCGGGTCGCGCTCAGTTTCCTGCTGGCGATGGCCTTCGGCACCCTGATCGGCATCGCCATGGGACGCCTGGTCTGGCTCGACGCCCTGCTGGACCCGCTGCTGGTACTGCTGCTCAACCTGCCGGCGCTGGTGCTGATCATCCTGCTCTATGTCTGGTTCGGCCTGGTGGAGGCCGCGGCGATCCTGGCGGTGGTCATCAACAAGGTGCCCAACGTCGCCGTCACCTTGCGTGAGGGGGCGCGCAGTCTCGACCCGAGGCTGGAGCAGATGGCGCGTGCCTACGGCTTTTCTCCCCTCATGCGCCTGAGGCACGTGTGGCTGCCGCAGCTGTTTCCCTACCTGATGGCGGCGACCCGCGGCGGGCTGGCGCTGATCTGGAAGATCGTGCTGGTGGTCGAGCTGCTGGGGCGCTCCGACGGCGTCGGCTTCCAGCTGCATCTGGCGTTCCAGGTCTTCGACGTGGCCGGACTGCTGGCCTACAGCCTGGCGTTCATCGCCATCGTGCAGCTGATCGAGCTCGGTCTGCTGCAGCCGCTGGAGCGCCGCGCCACGCGCTGGCGCCGTACCGGAGTCGAACATGCCTGAGTTCGTCAAGTCTGAATTCGTCGTGCCGGCCGGCCACGCCATCCTGGCGCCCATGAGCCTCAAGGTGGCGCCGGGCGACCATATCTGCCTGCTCGGCCCCTCCGGCATCGGCAAGACCACTCTGCTCAACCGTCTGACCGGCCTGGAGCGGGGCCAGCCGCGCCCGACGCTACGCATCGGCTACCTGTTTCAGGAGCACCGCCTGCTGCCCTGGCGTACGCTGCGCGACAACCTGCGCCTGGTCGGGGTCGGCCGCGACCAGGTCGAGCCGCTGCTGGCCCGGGTCGGGCTGGAGCAGGCCGCCGACCGCTATCCCGATCAGCTGTCGCTGGGCATGGCCCGGCGTGCCGCCCTGGCCCGCTGCCTGGCCATGCGCCCCGATCTGCTGCTGCTGGACGAACCCTTCGCCTCTCTGGACCCTCACCGCGCCGACGAGCTGAAACGCTTGATCCGCACGTTGCTGAAGCAGTTTCCCGCCATGGCCATGATCTGCGTGACCCACGAGGCGCGCGACGCCGAGGCGCTGGCCAATCGCATCTGGTATCTGGCGGGGCGCCCCGCCCACCTGCGCTACGATGCCCGGCTCGATGCCGAGACCCACGCCGGGCTGGCCCGGCGCCTGGATGCGCTGGGGCGTCAGGCGTCCGGGGAGTCTCTCTCGATCGAAAGCTAGGCGCTCTTTGCACAAGGCTGTGTCTGAAAAGTCGGCGAGCGAAGGTCAGACAAGGCAAAAATCAGCGACAAATCGGCAGGGAAGCCGATTTGGGCAGCTCCGCTGCTCGAAGAGCGAGCGACAGGGATGTCGCGAGTCAAAAGACGGAGTTTACGTAGTGTAAATGAGTACTTTGAGCTGATTTTTAACGCTGTATGGCCAAGCGCAGGCAGTTTTCAGGCATAGCCTAGTTGATAGGCATGCCAAGTAGCCTGGTCCGCTGCGGCCGAAAGCCGCCGATTGCCAGCGTGGCCAGCACCAGAGTGGTGGCAAGCGTGATGGTGGCCGCCTCGCCGTTCCACTGCAGATAAAGCGCGAAGCGCAGCGTCTCGACGGCGTGGGTGAAGGGGTTGAGCAGGCATAGCTGATAGATCCAGGGACTGGCTTCCTGCATGCGCCACAGCGGGTAGAGCGCCGAGGAGAGAAAGAACATCGGGAAGATGACGAAGTTCATGACCCCGGCGAAGTTCTCCAGCTGCTTGATCCAGGTGGCGATCAGCAGCCCCAGCGCCCCCAGCATCAGCGATGCCAGCAGCAGCGCGGGCAGCACCGCCAGGTAACCCTCGAGCGGCGGACGCACGCCGACGCCCCAGCGGGCGATGAGCAGGAAGACGTACACCTGGGCGACCGAGACGCTGCCCATGGCCAGCAGCTTGGTCAGTAGCAGGAAGGGGCGCGGCAGGGGGCTGGTGAGCAGCACCCGCATGGAGCCCAGCTCACGGTCGTAGACCATCGAGAGCGCTCCCTGCATGGAGTTGAACAGGATGATCATGCCGCACAGCCCGGGCACGATGTAGGTCTCGTAGGTAATGTAGGTCACGTAGGGCGGGATGATGGACACGCCCAGCACCATGCGGAAGCCGGCGGCGAACACCACCAGCCACAGCAATGGCCGGACCAGGGCGCTGGCGAAGCGCGTGCGCTGCTGCCAGAAGCGCAGCCATTCGCGCTTCTGCACGCCCACAAAGCAGTACCAGCAGTCGCGCGGAGTCATGCCACGGCCTCCCGGGTCAGGCTGTGAAAGGTCTCGGTCAGGCTGGTACCGCCATGGCGGCGGCACAGCGCCTCGCCGGTCTCGTCGGCCAGCAGCCGGCCGCGGTGCAGCACCAGTACCCGATCGTTGTCGCCGATCTCCTCGATGAGATGGGTGGCCCACAGCACGGTGAGGCCCCGTTCGCGACACAGCTCGTGTACGTGGGCGTTGAGCTTTGCCCGGCTGTCGAGGTCGAGCCCGGCGGTGGCCTCGTCGAGCAGCAGCAGGGCGGGGCGGTGCAACAGAGCGCGGGCGATCTCCACGCGGCGGCGGTGACCGCCATTGAGTCGGCGCACCGGCGTGCGGGCATGGGCGTCCAGCCGCTGGCGCTCGAGCTCCTCCGCGCAGCGCCGGCGGGCCTCGCGTGGCGACATGCCGTGCAGGGCGGCGTGATAGAGCAGGTTCTGCATCACGCTGAGATCCAGGTCCAGGGCGTTCTGCTGGAACACCACGCCCATGTGGCGCATCACGGCGGCGGGTTGGCGCCGGAGCGAGCGGCCGCCCAGCAGCAGATCGCCCTGCTGCAGGGCGAGCAGGCGCGTGAGCAGGCCGAACAGGGTCGACTTGCCGGCGCCGTTGGGACCCAGCAGGGCGTGGAAACGGCCGGAGGCCAGCGTGAAGCTGACCTCCTGCAGGACGGGATCGTGCCGATAGCGATAGCCGATACCGAGGGCTTGCACGTTCATGACTGGGTTCCCGAGGTGATCTTCACTCCCCAGGGGAAGCGGCCCACGTCGATGCTCTTGATCACTTCCAGCTTGTCCACATCGATCACCGAGACGTCGCCGCTCACCCCGTTGGTGGTCAGCAGTGTCTTCTCGTCGGGGCTGAGCGCTACCTGCCACACCCGGGCGCCTACCAGCAGGTAGTCGAGCACCTCGAAGGTCTGAGCATCCACCACGGCGATATGATTGGCCGGACCCAGGGCGACGAAGGCGTAGCGGCCGTCGGAGGTGAGCTGGATGCCCACCGGCTGGACCCGGTCCTGATTCACCCCGGGAATGCGGAAGTCGATGGTGTGGATCTCCTCGAGACTCTCCACGTCGATGATGTGCACGGTACCGCCGATTTCCGCCGAGGCCCACAGCAGGGCGTCGTCGCGGGTGAACTCCACGTGGCGCGGGCGGGAGCCGATCACGATGTTCTTCTCGATCTCGAAGGTCTCGGTGTTGATCCAGTGCAGCATGTTGGAGGTCTCGCTGGTGTTCACCGCCCAGCGGCCGTCGTGGCTCACCCCCATGCCCTCGGGCTCGATACCGACCTCGATCTGAGCCAGCACGCGCTTGGTTTCCACGTCGAGCACGGTGACCAGGGCATCATCCTCGTTGGCGATGTAGAGGTGGCGGCCGTTGGGGTGCAGGGCGAACTGCTCCGGATCCTCGCCGGAGGGCAGGGTGTCGATTACCTTGCGCGTGGCCAGATCGACCACCTGGACGGTATCGTCATCGCTGGCACAGACGTAGAGCAGGCTCTCGTCGGGGGAGAGCAGAATGCCGCGCGGGCGCTGGCCGACGGGGAAGGTGTCCACCACCTCCAGAGTGGCCATGTCGATCACCGAGATGGTGTGATCGCGCTCGTTGGAGACGTAGGCCAGGCTCTGGGCCCACAGCGGTGTGGAGAGCCCCAGGGTCAGGCAGAAGGCGGCTAGGCGAGTGGCGATTTTCATGTCGATTCCTCGGTGCGGTCAGGGAGGGGGCTCAGTCGGTCAGGCGACAGCGACTTTCCGGACGGTCATAGCCCAGGGTGTCGAGCTCGGTATGCTGGTGAAGAAAGCCCTCGAACGGAGCCATGGCCACCAGGCTGTTGGGGTGGGCCAGCGGCACCGGCTGGCGCAGTTGACCGTTCCAGTCGCGGAAGCTCAGCGGCCGGCCCTTGAAGGCGGCCAGCTCGAAGTCGTCGCCGAGCAGGTAGTCGCGCAGGGTCTGCATGTCGTCGCTGCCGGTGCGCGTCACGGCTTCCCCCACGGCGCGTATCGCCGCCCAGGCGGCATAGTCGGTACTGGTCATGTCACGTTCGGCCTGTTTGGCAAAGCGGTTCTGCAGCTGGGCGGCCCCCCACGCCTCGATGGCCGGGTGCCAGGCATCCGGCGCCATGCCCTGGGTGCCTACCACCGGCCTGGGCAGCCAGGTGTTGAAGGGCACGAAGTCGCCGAAGTCGTTGCGCTCGTCGGCCACCACCACCACGTCGTAGTCGGGCCCCTGGGTGAACAGCGGCAGCTCGGCGGAGGCGTTGCGGCGCATGTCGGCCTCGAAGGTCCACTCCTTGTCGGTGACCACGTTCAAGGCGAACTTCTGCGCCGAGCGGCGGAAGGCCTCGGCCCAGGCCCGGTCGTCGTCGGTCGTTCCGCTGATCAGAAACACCGAGCGCCAGCGGCGCACGTTCAACCACTGGGCCAGGGCATCGGTGAGCATGGCGTGGCTGGGGACGGTGTGCAGCAGATAGGGGGAGCACTCGTCGAGGCGCAGCGAGACGTCACGCGCGCCGGCATTGAACAGCAGGGCGCGCTCACCGCCGATCTCGCTCGCCTTGCGCAGGGTCGTCGCCGGCACGTTCAGCACGATCAACTCGATGTCGGCGTCGAGCATGGCGGCCAGCGCTTCCAGCAGGGCGTCCTCACTGCCCAGGATGGCGCTCTCGAGTTGATAGTGCTGGCCGAGAAAGCGGCCGGTACTCAGGTTGTCGCTGATCGCCAGCTGCGCCCCCTGCAGGCCGGCGTCTTCGGGCTCGGGGGTCAGCCGGGCCAGCGCTGGGCCGCGGTCGGGCTGCCACTGCAGGTAGCCGAAACGCACCTCGAGCGTATCGGCCTGGGCCAGGGGGGCGAGCAGGCAGGTGGCGAGGAATACGCCGCCGGCCAGGCAACGGCTAAGCGGGGACTCTTTCATAATCGGCTTCATGATCGGCTCCTGAGGGGCAGTGGAAGGTCAGGTCACTGCACGATGAAGGTGCCGGTCACACCGCGCTCTTCCAGGCCGGCACAGGCCCATTCGTAGGTGCCAGGGCGAATGGGTACGAAGAACAGCTCCGCCTCGCCCTCCCGCTCGAACTCCAGCTCGGTGAGGGTGGGCGCCTTGATCTCGACGTTGCCCACCTCGATCTTGCGCAGCCAGGCGTTCTTGAAGAAGCCGGGCGCCACCCAGGCGCACTCCTGCATGCCGGTGGCTTCGATCACCAGGCGGTAGGACTGCCCGGTCTCCATGTGATGTTCGCGTACCGATACGCCGAGCATGCTCTCGCCGGTGCCGATCACCAGGCGCTCCAGGCGTTCGGGGCGGTTGGCGAGATCCCCGGCCGCCAGGGCCAGGGTCGAGGAGAGGCCCAGGGCCGCAGCGAGTAGAGCCAGGCCGGCGTGACGGTGGGTGGGGCGTGCGACCGGTAAGGTGAGAGTGGCGTCAGTCATGTTCGTTGTCCTTGTTGTCATGAAGAGTTGTCGTGATGAGCGCTGTCGTGATGTGCGTTTGCGTGACGTGAGGGGTGAGAAGCAGTTCAGCACTTCGCCCGGTATCGGCCCATGACACCATGGGGCCCTTGCGCTCCTCCCAAGGGCGTAAGACGGGAGCAGGGCGGGAAAAGCGAACTACGACCAAGGAAGGAGGGGTAAGGGGCAGAAAGTGGCGATGCGGCTGCGCTGCGTTGTGACCAGACTCGACTCAGCTAGTCATCACCAGCCAGTCACCACACCGGTCTGTCTCCACAACAACAGGTGCCCCCATGAACCGCATGCCTTTTTCCGCTCTCTCTTCCGCCGCGTTTTCTACCCGACGCCTTGCCGGCGTGGCGCTGCTGGCGCTGTCGCTGGGCGCCGCCAGCGCTGCCCTGGGCCATGGCGACGTCACGCCCCAGGAGGTCGACACCAAGGGATTGCCCGACCTGGGCGAGGCGCCGCTGATGGAAAACCCCTTCCGGCCTGGCAACCAGCACGCTGACCTACACGACGAGGCGGTTGCGGTCGGCGAGCGCGGTTACGCCGGCAACTGCGCCGTCTGTCACGGCATCCAGGCCATGTCGGGCGGCCTGACCCCCGATCTGCGCAACCTCGAGGAGTGGGACGACGAGTTCTATCTGCAGCGCGTGGTCAACGGCACCGAGCGGGGGATGCCGTCGTTCAAGTCCAACCTCGATCAGACCGCCATCTGGGCGATCAAGACCTATATCGAATCGGTGACCCCCTGAGGGGCGCCCGCCGACCGATTTCCCGGGAAGGAGGAGCGCATCATGGGCAAGCGCAACTGGATCAGCGTCCTGGCGGCGTCCGGCTGGCTGCTGCTGGCACCGCCAAGCGGTGCGGGCGAACTCTCGGCGGCAGCACTCGAAACCGCCCACGAGGTGACGCGAAGCCAAGCCAGCGCCGAGCTGCTGCGGCGCCCTGCGCTGCGCGATCTGGATGAGGTCCTGGCATCGGGGCACATCAACATCGGGCTCTACCAGGACTTTCCCCCTTACGCCTATCGCGACGAGCAGGGAGAGGCGCGCGGTATCGATGCCGAGATCGGTCGGGCCATTGCCGCCGGGCTGGGCGTGGAGTTCCGGCCTTTCTGGATCAAGCCAGGCAGCAGCCTGGGGCGGGATCTTGGCAACAGTGTCTCCCGCGGCCACTATCTGCGCCCCACTCAGGTGGCCGACGTGATGATGCGGGTGCCCTACGACCGCGACTTCTCCTACATGCGCGACTCCACCGGCGAGTACATCAACAAGAGCGTGGTGATGTTCGGCCCCTATCAGCGTGAGCAGTGGGACATCGCCTACGATGCCGGCCGGCTCGAGGGCGAGGTCACCCTGGGCAGCTTCCGCCAACAGCGCATCGGCGCGGAGTACGACACCCTGCCGGCCACTTATCTAACGGCCACCATGGGCGGCCAGCTGCGCGATGGCGTACGCCATTACCGCGATGTGGGAGATGCCTTCGCCGCCATGGCCCGCGGCGAGGTGGCCGGGGTCATGGCCATGCGCGGCGAGCTCGAACATTATCTGGCGCAGTATCCGCAGCATGATTTCCACCTCGCCGAGGCGGTGTTCCCGGGCATCTCCCGCCAGCAATGGGACATCGGCATGGCGGTGCGCGAAAGCCACCGCCAACTGGGCTATGCCGTCGAGGCGATCGTCGACCGCGCGCTGCGCGAGGGCCGCCTGGGCGACATCTTCCAGGCCCATGCACTGGTCTACCGCATGCCCGACTTCTACGCCGAGATACTCGGCCAGACGGAGTGACGGCGATGCCCCGCTTGCTACCCGAATCGCGCCGCTGCGTCTGGCTGCTGGCCCTGGCCTGGCTGACGGTCACGCCTGTGGCAGCCGAGGTGCCGGAGGATCCCTTCCGCTCACCGATGTGGGACTACAACCTGGCCCGCTACCTGGGCGAGGGGGCCGAGATCCGCCACAGCGACACGGTGGTGCTCAAGGTGCCGCCCTTTGCCGAGGATGCCACCCAGGTGCCGCTGACCGTCGATCTGTCGGCGTTTCCCCATGCCGTCCAGGAGGTGATTACTTGGGTGGATCTCAATCCGGTGCCGCACCTCTTCACCCTGCGCCCAGAGGCGGCCGACATCCGCACGGTGGCGCTCAATTTCCGCATTCAGCAGGCGTCCACCGTGCGTGCCGCAGTGCGTGACGACCAGGGCATCTGGCACATCGGCAGCATTCACGTCGAGGCCGCTGGTGGCGGGTGCACGGCGCCCAGCGTCACCGCCAGCAACCCCGACTGGGCGAACAGCTTCGGCCAGGTGCGCGGCGCCCTGTTCTCGCCGGCCGGGGGCATGGCCGGCAGCCGGCTCAAGGCCCAGGTCATGCATCCCATGGACTCCGGCATGGTGGCCAATATTCCCCGCTTCAATATCGAGAGCGTGGAGCTTCGGCACGCAGCGAGCCGGCAGCGCCTGGCCAGCATGACGCTGTCGGAGTCGGCCTCGGAGAACCCGCTGTTCGTCTTCGACCTGGAGCACGACAACGAGCCGGCCGGCATCGTCCTGCTGCTGCGCGACAATGGCGGCAACCTCATCGAAAGCCATTTGGGGGGATGAGCATGCGCCAGCTATTGCTGTTGCTGGGCTGTCTGCTGATGGGGCATTTCCCCGCCCTGGCCGATGCCTATCGCTACCATCTCGAGCCGCTGGAGATCGCTCCGGGTGTGTGGGTCTTCGAAGGCGCCAGGGAGGATTTTGCCCGCACCAATGGCGGCAATATCGTCAATGCCGCCTTCCTCATCACCGAGGAAGGGGTGATCGTGTTCGACACCGGGCCATCGCGTCGCTATGGCGAGCAGATGCGCGAAGCGATAGAGGCGGTGACCGCGCTGCCCATCACCCATGTGTTTCTCTCGCATCACCATCCCGACCATGTGTTCGGCAACCAGGCCTTCGATGCCGACAACCTCCACGCCCTGGAGGGAACGACTCGGCGTCTTGCCGAGCAGGGCGACGACTTCGCGGACAATCTCTACCGCGCACTGGGCGACTGGATGCGTGGTACCGAGGTCGTGCTGCCCACGCAAGCGGTGACACCCGGACGTGTGATGATCGGCAGCCGGGAGATCGAACTGATCGCCATGAGCGGGCATTCGGGCGCCGATATGGTGCTGTTGGATCATACGGCCGGTGTGCTGTTGGCCGCCGACATGGTGTTTTACCAACGCGCCCCGACCACGCCGCACACACCGGGGATCGACGTCTGGCGTGAGGAGCTGCGTACGCTGGAAGCGCTCGATTTCCGCTATCTGGTGCCCGGTCACGGGCCGGTGGTGGAGGGAACGGCCCCCTTCGAGCAGATGCACGACTATCTCGCCTGGCTGGACGACACCCTGCGCAGTGCCGCCGGCGCCGGCATGACCGCAAGCGAGGTCATGGCACTGCCGATTCCCGAACGATTCGATGAAATTGCCGTGGCTCGCCACGAGCTGATGCGCAGCGTGGTGCACCTCTACGGGCGCTATGAGCTGGAGGCTCTCGAACTGATTTCCGAAGGAGGATGACACCACACCGACCCCGATTCATTGCCGTTTCTTGTCGCGCATGGCTCTTGCCATCCTCCTCATACTATCAGGTGAGATTTGGGTGGCTTTTTTCACGCCTCCGAAAACGGTCCCGCTTGATCCGGACGCCATCTCGGGGGCGGTGGGGAAACAGCTGACACAAGACTTCCAAAGGAGCGTTCAGGTTCTCTTGCAAGTGCTGCAGCTCGGCCTTTGACCATCGTTGGGTCGGTGCCCACCGTAGCTTGTAGCGCTTGTTGATAACTGCTCGCTTGGGCCGGTGTGGAAATAGCTTGGCCAGCTCCTCGGCAGGCAAGTGTCGGTGCTCCTCGAGACGCTGAAGCTCCTCGGCACTCCATCTATCACCTGTATCGCCATCACCTTGGGGCACATAGCGCAGGCCTTCTGCCCGAGCCCTAAATTTGATCGCCTCCTCGGTGCGATGTGGCAGTTCCCTTCTTACCTGCGAAGCGCCGCCTTGAGGAAAGCCGCGTCGTAGAATCGCCAGATCTCGTTCGGTCCAGCGCTCTGCCGAAAAGGCCTTCAGGTCGAATTTCTTGGCCACGTGGCGGATGGCGATGACGGTACGGTGCGGCAGAAAGCGACGCCGAATCTCCGGTGCCGTGAGTGTGGGAAAGTGTTGAACCACCACGAGCAGCTCTTCCTCGGTCCAAGGCTGCTTCTCCGTGATCGGGACCGCCCGCTTTTTCAACCCCTGTTTGTGGGCCATGCGCTTGATCGCCGCGGGGGTACGATGAGGAAAGTGGCGTACCTGCAGCTCCCACCACGTCATGTCCAGGTAATGGCTCTCAAGCAGAGCTAGTTCACCCTGCGTCCATTCGCGTGAGGCGCCTCGATTACGTTGCCGCATTCGTGCTTCCTCTCTTCTGGACACCTTTGTTGCTCGTCTCACGCAGTCGTTGGGCAGAGACGACTACGGCTGCACCTTTGCCTTGCCCGAGGCGGTGATAATCTCACCACCGTGGTCCGTTTTGCAGCCAAGGTAAGCCGTAGGCCTTCCATCGGTGGTGGAGCTGCTCGCCCCTTCGATGATGGTGGCGCCGCAGCCGGTCTTGTCGCCCACCCGGGCCACGGGCTGGCCCTCGACTTGAGAGGGCGAGCCCGAGACGATTTCCGTTACGCCGTGGCCGGGGATAGGACAGCGATGCAGATCGCCTTTTCGTGCAATGGGTTTCATATGCCGGTCGCTACATCCGCCACCCGCCATTCGCCATTGCGGGTTTTGTAGAAGACCACCGGGAAGCTGGCAAAACGCTCGCTGCCAGCAGGGGGATGCTCCCAGAGAATGGGATTGGGACGGATCCGAACTAGACGACCGTTATCCAGAAACTCCAACTGATCTTCCTGCGGGTTATCACCCCAGTAGAGAGGCTGCAATACCTCACCTCCTGGACCCACCCGCTCGTATCCAGCCAAACCATGTTGAGTGTTTTCGATGAAATCACGAGCGGAGTTTCTCTCCGTCAGCATATATGCCGTACGCTCCCAGACTGGCTCAACCTCTTGAAAGATCGCCTCTGTATCATTTCTTGAAATCAAACCATGAATATGCCGATAGGCATCGCGTAGCTCACGGCGCAGTTCAGGAGTATCCTCCAGCACGACGGCTTCCCGCTCCCAGTGAAAGGCCGGGATGGGATCATCGACGGTAAAAGTGATGTCCAGACGATAGCCATCAATCGTCTGACCACCACCAAAAATGATGTCATCAAATTCGGAGAGTTGCATGCGACCATTGCTACGCAGGTGCGGCTGTTCTAGCACACGCTCCTCGCCACTGGCAGTGAGTTCGAGATGTTCGAACCTGCCTTCCGCCTCGTTGTAGCGGATGCGAATAGGGTGAATGCGCTCCCGCTCCTGGGTCGTCCATTGATAACGCTCGACCGCAATGTCGATCGCCACTCCATCATGTAGGGAATAGAGATACTCTTCGGTACTCGGGTCCTGCCCGGTAATAGGAGAGAAAAGTAGAGAAAGGGTGTTTTTTCCAGGACGGAGGTTCAAGCCGATATTTGGTGAATAATCTGCATAGGGAACATCGACATTGTCACGCACATAAATATCATTGACCCGAAGGGACCAAGCGGATCCCTCGGTGTGAATATAAGCGTTGTATCGATACTCGAAATTGTTAGCCATTGCCGATCCTTGCCAAACTATCATTGTCAGAAGTGCGATACTCAACAGTCTCAATATGCTTGCCATTCGATTACCTCGGGGCTCCATATGGAATAATTCGTGCCGCTAACGGGAGCATCCGGTCGTTCCTGGGCCATCCTCTCAGCCGCCGTTTGTGATGAGCCGATATGCTGTCCTACCTGTTCGAAAAGATCCCCTACTTGCACCTCGGAGGTGTTCTCTCTGCCGACATTGAATCCCGTTTGCTTAGCATTGTCTTCATCATTGCGCACTCTTACTTCCGTATAAGCCGTGAGAGTCAACACGACGCCTTCGAACTCATAGCGGCACTGCCGCTCACCTTCATGCATACGCATGGCCCAGATCCAGGCAGTATGCAGCGAACCGCTGGCCCCGGCCTTGGCGCTGAAGACCCACACTTGAGCTTCGATTTCGATGGCGATCTCGGCTTTACCGTTGATCTTTAGCTCACCGCCAAACTGTTGCTGAATACCAGCGTAGGCCGCTTCCAGATTGCCATTGGCCGGGATCGTAATACTCGCTCCGCTATCGATCGTATGCCGCAGGCTGCCCGTGGCGGCCATTTCCAGGTAAGCGTCCAATTTCCCGGTGATATGCTCACCTGCCGCCATACGTGCCCGAGCTTCGCTGATGGCATTTGCTCCAGGGCCACTAAAGGTCATAGCCAGGGCATCGATGAAATCGAGCTTACCCGATACTCCGATGCTGAGCGTCGATTCAAGGCTGGAGATGGCAAGTTGCAGGTCAGGCGCCCCCGTAACGGCGGTCAGTTCGAAGCCCTTCGGCTCGAAGGTCAACGATTTGCTGAGCTGTATGCCGGAAGCGAACTGAGTGCGATTCAGTTCCTGTCGCTGCCGGTTGCCTACGGCAACATAGTGATCCATCTTGCCAATGATGTTGGCCATGGTGCCCACGAGCCCCGGGGCCTCGCTGCCGCTATCGACTGCCTGGCCGGTGTTGGCGGAGCCACCGGCGCTGCCCTCGGCCGTCAACTCGTAGGCACCGTACTGCCCGGTGAGCGATCCCTTGGCCTCCGCGGAGGCGGAAACCCCAGCCGTTGTGAAGCTGATGCGAGTGGCCAACTCCAGTTTTCCATCCAGCTTGGCATAGGGCAGCGGAATGACTCGACAAGGCACTCCCATCGAGGCATCCGAAAGGCACTGGAAGGGTGTGAAACTGGCTCCCTGTCTTCCCCTCACAGCCGAGGCAATGGCTAGTACGGCATCCATGGCAAATAGCGCATACAGTACATTTTCTGGTACGTAGTTTCGCAGCGCCAGGCTAACGTTGAGCATTTGCTCGTAACCTGTGGCCACTTCCACCTGCTGCTCTTCGATGCGACTTCGCCCATTGGTCAGGCCCGTTGTATCCATTCTGGGCCGATCATAGTGCCCGGCCTGGCAGCGCTGTCCTTCCCATTCGACTTGCACTTTGGAGAGCAGATGCATGCCTTCTACCTCCTTGGCAACGACCAAGAGTGTAGTGGCCGCGACACATTGCTCGTCCGACTCGGCCATTGCCGGTGGCCAGGTAACCTTGCGAGTGCTATCGGTGCTGTCGGATATGCTTCCCGAGATTAGACAGCAAGGCTCGTTGGACTGGCATTCGACGCAGGCCGCTGCGAAATCCGGATCGAGGGTGGGATCGCTACCCGGCTCCGGTGGGATGGGGCTTCTGGCAAGCGGTTGCCCGCCATTACCACCCTGCTCGACCCACCTATTGGCCCAATTTCTCATGACGGGGTTTTCCAGGTTACTTGCGCCGTTGTCGCTCCTGCGCTGGAAGGCCTTGCCGATCTCGTTCTCCAGCAAGCGGCGGTCATGGGCGTTGAAGCGCTCTCCATCCGAGGCGAGGATATAGGCGAGATCTTCTGCGGTTGGGTTATAGCTCATTCCGATTTTCCTCTGCCTGCTATGGCGACTCGATCCAGGCGCCATGTATCACGCTGATCTGTGCTTGCTGTTTCAGGAAGTCACGCCGAATACGGCCACGCGGAATCCACTCTTCGATGAGCTTGCGCTTCTGCCATGCAAGCTTGCCAGGATGGTTCAGGATGCTCTTGGCATCCTGGTATTCATGGAGAAAATCCTGGCCGAACTCGAGCACGCACTTGGCTAACGTCGCCACCTGCTTCCCCGAGGTCATTCCATAGCGTTGCCCCAGCCTGCCGGCAGCCTCGACCGCGGCCAGGAGTTCTGCCAGCGGGGTCTTGGCGTAGGGTTCCATGAGTTCCCTGGCCAGCTTGCGCTGCGCCCGGGTGGCCTGCAGGGCGCCGAAACGGGTGAACTCGGTTGGGTCGATGGCGAAGCTGCGCCCAGGGGTGATGGGAGTGGCCTCGCCGTGGCGCTCGGTTTCGCTGTCGTTCAGCGTCAGCCGTAGCAGCCGCCCTTGCACTTCCTGAGACGTGGCGGCGAAATGGGGCGGGTCGCTGAGGTTGGCCATGTCGGGCACGTTCATCAGGGGCGAGAGCCCAACGATAAGCGTGTCCAGCGGGGCCATGAGGGCGGCCAGTTTCCAGGGGGCCAGCGCCTGGGCCATGTCCAGCGCCACGCGCGGGTCGTAGAAGCGGAAGTAGACCGGCGCCTGATCGTTGGCCGGGGTCCACAGCATGGTGAATTTGCGCAGGTGGCTGCGTAGTTGCTTCAGGGTGGCGTGGGACTGCAGCAGCAGGCCCCAGTGCTGCTCCTGGGGCAGGCCTGCCAGCCAGTGGCGGATCTCACTGTCGGGTTCAAGCCGTACCAGCCAGGGGGCGATGGCGCGGGTGGCGGCATCGGTGGTGGCGTAGAGGCAGGCGCTCTGGACCTCGGCAGCAGCGAGCCGTTGCATGGCCTCGCGACAGTTGACGCCGTCGATCACCGCCCACAGCGGTGGCGAGGTGGGGGTGAAGAGGTCTGCCCAGGCGATCTCGTCGTAGCGGACCGGGGGCTGTGTCGGGGGGACTGCCTCGGCCGGCGCTGTCGCCTCCGGCAGTAGCGGGAGCATCTCGCCGAAGGCCACCGGGGTACGCGATGAGAGCGCCTCCGCCAGGTCGAGCAGCGTTTTCGACATGCCTTCGCGGCGAAAGCGCTGCAGCAGGGTTTGTACCGCGTCGAGCCGGACGAGTCGGAGCCCTTCGCCGTCGAGCGTCGCCTGCAGTTGGGTACGCATGTCCTCTTCCGACTCGGCCCGTACCACCACGGTGACCATGGCGTCGTCGGTGTCGGCCTGCCAGCGTCTCGCCGCCGGCGAGCCGGCACGCAGGTGGCAGCGTCCGGTCCAGTAGTCGTGGGACGACATGGGGCTTAGCCCTGCAGCGGGCAGTGGGAGACGAAGGGGCTGCCTTCTCCGGCGGCCGCTTCCAGCACGGCGGGAATGGGTGGCAGGGCGGCGGCCCCCGGTGAGGCGGAGCCGACGTTGAGATGCGGGGTGACGTCGACACGACCGCCCGCGACGACCAACGCGGCGGCGCCCGCCACGAGGGTGATCTTGGACGCGTCGAGGACAATCTCGCCATCGGCCTTGAGGGTGATGTCACCCCCGGCGTGGGTCTGGAAGCTGCTGCCGACGCGCAGGCCGCGCTCGCCGTCGATCTTTTCACTGAGGTTGGCGCCGACGGTGACGTCGCGGTTGCCCTCGATGGTTTCGATACGGTCGTTGGCCACGGCGAGAGTGGAGTCGTGGCCGATGGTGGCGCTGTCGTCGTACTCCACGCGCTTCTGGCGCGAGTTCTTGACGTGCAGCTCCAGATTCTTCTGGGCATGCACGTAGATGAACTCTTCGCCGGCCAGGTCTTCGAAGGTCAGCTCGTTACTGCCCTCGCCCTGGTGGGTCTGGGTCTTGATCGTGGTGCGAGTCTTGTGGACGGGCAGCGGGTAAGGCGGCGTGTTGGTCGCGTGGTAGGTGCGCCCGGTGATCAGTGGCTGATCTGGATCGCCCTCGAGGAAGCTGACGACCACCTCATGGCCGATCCTGGGAATCGCGATACTGCCGTAGCCGCCACCGGCCCAGCCCTGGGCGACCCGGATCCAGGCGCTGGCGGTTTCGTCAGGCGCGGCGTCGCGGTCCCAGGGGAACTGCACCTTGACCCGGCCGTATTCGTCGCAGTAGATCTCTTCCCCCGCCGGTCCCACCACGAAGGCGATCTGGGGGCCGTCGACCCGCGGCTTGGGATTGGGCCTGGGGCGCCAGGCGATGTCGCCGGGGGTCAGCAACAGTTCGTTGTGGTAGCGCGTCATGCCACCCGCATCATCGGCCGCCCCCTGCTCACCGTTCAGGACGATGCCGTCCTCTTCCAGGGCCTGGGGCTGCTTGCCGTAATGGGTGACCGCGATCAGCTGCCAGTCGCGGTTGAGGCTGGCGGCATCGTGGTCGGTCAGCTCAAAGCGAGCGCCGGGGGCGAACTCGGGCAGGTCGCTGACCGCTTCGGCCGTGAGGGCCTCGTGGCGCAGCGACTCGAGGCGCACGCGGGTGAAGGGCTGGCCGGAGGCATCCTGCTTGTAGCGGCCGGGATAGTCGTAGTGCTCGTACCCCTGATCGGCGACGCCACGTTGACCGAGTGCTTCCACGTCCTGACCGACGTGTTCATGCAGCTGATCATAGGCGGGCTGCTTGAAGGAGTAATCCTTGAGGGTCACCGAGGAGGGTGCCACCCGGGCGAGCTGGCGCAGTTGGCGCACGTGACGCTCAGGGGCCGTGCCACCGGCGCGGCTGTGGTAACGGCGCGGTCCGAGAGCGCTGAGCACGTGGGGCGCATCGGCGAACACCAGGCGATGACCGCTGTCGCTGAACTCGTGGAAGTAGCACAGCCCCTCTTCGGCGGCCAGGCGCTCGATGAAGGCCAGGTCGGATTCGCGATATTGCACGCAGAACTCCCGAACCTGGGGTTCGCGTGTCACGGCAAAAGCGATGTCGTGCAGACCGCGCTCCCCGCACAGGGTCTCGATGATCGCCAGCGGCGAGAGCTGCTGGAAGATGCGCGAGTTCTGGCGCAACGAGAGACGCCACAGGGCGGGACGCAGCACCAGCGAATAGAAGGTACGGCGATGGCCGCGGTCGCCGCGGCCGAACTCGCTGATCACCCCATGCACCCGGCGCAGCGGCTCGCCGTCCTGCCAAATCGTCAGGCAAGCCTCGCGGTCGAGCAGAGCAGCGGCGTCCAGGTCACCGTGGCGGCTGGCCAGATTGAGGATCAGTTCGAACGGCTTGGAAAGCGCCTCGCGGTGGATGAAGTCCACCACCGCCACGTCATCGACACCGGGCAGGGTCAGGGTGAACTGCAGTCCAGTTGCGTGCGCCATGACGCCTCCCTACGTCCGTGTTGCCGGGCGCGCAAGTACGCCCGATGCTGCATTAGTGGTTGCTTTATCGAATGAGAAAAATACCACCCCCTCCCGGAGGCTTCTGTCGTTTTTCTCTGATCAGCGTGTAAGTAATGGCTGACAAAAAGGCGACGACATTGGCTATGCGACAGTATCGCAGCGATCTTTTCAATAAGAGTCTTACGACCAAGAGAGGAGAACATGTCGTCCCTGTTGGCCATGGTTGGCCAGTAACACTTGACACACATTGAGTCGTGAAGCGCCTGGCAGGAGCGGCGCTGGAGCGAATAACAATCCTGTTGACCTACTGCCCCTCCGGAGAGCGTCATGACTCAGTCATTTCCCATCGGCAAGCTGTCTCGACCGTTTGCCCTGACGGCCCTTGCCCTGGCCATTTCCGCCCAGGCCCAGGCCGTCACCTTCGACGACATGCTCAACGACCACCTCGCCACCGATCAGGTGGTCACCAATGGCATGGGCCTGCACGGCCAGCGCTACAGCCCGCTGACGACACTCAATACCGACAACGTTCATCAACTCAGGCCGGTGTGGGCCTTCTCCTTCGGTGGCGAGAAGCAGCGGGGCCAGGAGTCCCAGCCGCTGGTCAAGGACGGCGTGATGTACGTGACCGGCTCCTACTCGCGTATCTGGGCGGTGGATGCCTATACCGGTGAACAGATCTGGCAGTACGAGGCGCGTCTGCCGGATGGGATCATGCCCTGCTGCGACGTGATCAACCGAGGTGCCGCCATCTATGGCGACAAGGTCTATTTCGGCACCCTGGACGCGCGTCTGGTGGCGCTGGACCGCGAAACCGGCCGGGTGCAGTGGATCAAGCGCGTGGCCGACTATCAGGCGGGGCACTCTATCACGGCGGCGCCCATCGTGATCGACGGCAAGCTGATCACCGGGGTGGCCGGAGGTGAATTCGGCGTGGTGGGCACGATCTTCGCCTTCGATGCCGAGACCGGCGACGAACTGTGGACCCGGCCGGTGATCGAGGGCCACATGGGCTACGTCTACGAGAACGGCGAAGCGGTGGAGCACGGCATCACCGGCGGCGAGGCCGGGCAGACCTGGCCGGGCGACATGTGGCAGCAGGGCGGCGGCGCCCCCTGGCTGGGCGGCTTCTACGACGCCGACACCCATACCCTGCTGATCGGCACAGGCAACCCGGCGCCGTGGAACTCTCACCTGCGCCCCGGCGACAACCTCTACAGCTCCTCACGGCTGGCCATCGTTCCCGACGACGGCAGCATCAAGTGGCACTTCCAGGCCACGCCCAACGACGGCTGGGACTACGACGGCGTCAACGAGGTGATCTCGTTCGACTACGAGGATAACGGCAGCGTGATCAAGGCGGCGGCCACGGCGGATCGCAACGGCTTCTTCTACGTGCTGAACCGTGAGAACGGCGAGTTCATTCGCGGCTTCCCCTTCGCCGACAAGATCACCTGGGCGGAAGGCCTGGACGAGAACGGCCGGCCGATCTTCAACCCCGCAGGGCGACCGGGCAATCCAGCGGATGTGGCGGATGAGCGAGGCGAGTCGGTGCAGGCCTACCCGGCCTTCCTGGGCGCCAAGAACTGGAACCCCATGGCCTACAGCCAGGACACCGGCCTTTTCTACATCCCCTCCAACGAGTGGATGATGGATATCTGGAACGAGCCAGTCTCCTACCGCAAGGGGGCGGCCTACCTGGGCGCGGGGTTCACCATCCGGCCCGCCAACGACGACTACATCGGTGTGCTGCGGGCTGTCGATCCGCGCACCGGCGAAGAAGTCTGGCGCCACGAGAATCGCGCTCCGCTGTGGGGCGGTGTGATGACTACTGCCGGCAACCTGGTCTTCACCGGTACGCCGGAGGGCTATCTCAAGGCGTTCGACGCCGTCACCGGCGAGGAGCTGTGGGGCTTCAACACCGGCTCCGGCGTGGTCGGTACGCCCATCACCTGGGAGATGGATGGCGAACAGTACGTCTCGGTGGTGTCCGGCTGGGGCGGTGCGGTGCCCCTATGGGGCGGCGAGGTGGCCGAGGTGATCAAGAACTTCAACCAGGGGGGCATGCTGTGGACCTTCAAGCTGCCGAGTGAGTACGCGCAGTAATAGGGGCGGGAAAACGTTGCTCGCCGGGCCGAAACCGGGCCCGGCAGGCTACTACCAAAGGCCACCCCATCCTCCTTCAAATGAAGTATGGGGCAGGCCTTCAAAGGGTATCTACACTGGCTACAAGACTCGCTTCCTGGCGGGCCGGTGAAGCGAGTCGGGGCAGAGGTGGCAGTACCCGGCGGCGATACCGATGACCCGAAAGCAAGCAGCCTTTCTCTGCATTGCCGAGCAAGAACAACTCAATCAGGAGCTAGCATCATGATCTACGCCAATCCCGGTCAGTCCGGTTCCGTCATCACCTTCGAACAGCGCTACGGCAACTACATCGGCGGCGAGTTCGTTCCGCCCGTCAAGGGCCAGTACTTCGACAACGTCAGCCCGGTCAACGGCGAGGTGTTCTGCCAGATTCCGCGCTCCACCGCCGAGGACATCGACAAGGCGCTGGATGCCGCCCATGCCGCCGCTCCCGCCTGGGGCCGGACCTCCGCCGCCGAGCGCAGCAACATCCTGCTCAAGATGGCCGACCGTATCGAGCAGAACCTGGAGAAGCTCGCCGTCGCCGAGACCTGGGACAACGGCAAGGCGGTGCGTGAGACCCTCAACGCCGACCTGCCATTGGCCATCGACCACTTCCGCTACTTTGCCGGCTGTATCCGCGCTCAGGAGGGCACCGCCGCCGACATCGACGCCAACACCGTCTCCTACCACTTCCACGAGCCGCTGGGCGTGGTGGGGCAGATCATCCCGTGGAACTTCCCGCTGCTGATGGCGGTGTGGAAGCTGGCCCCGGCCCTGGCCGCCGGCAACTGCGTGGTGCTCAAACCCGCCGAACAGACCCCGGCCTCGGTGCTCGAGCTGATGAAGCTGGTCGGCGATCTGCTGCCGCCGGGCGTGGTCAACGTGGTCAACGGCTACGGCGCAGAAGCGGGCCAGGCGCTGGCCACCAGCAAGCGCATCGCCAAGATTGCCTTCACCGGCTCCACCCCGGTGGGTGCACACATCCTCAAGTGCGCCGCCGACAACATCATTCCATCCACCGTGGAGCTGGGCGGCAAGTCGCCCAACATCTACTTCGCCGACATCATGGATGCCGAGCCGGCGTTCATCGAGAAGGCCGCCGAGGGCCTGGTGCTGGCGTTCTTCAACCAGGGCGAGGTATGTACCTGCCCGTCGCGGGCGCTGATCCAGGAAGACATCTACGACGCCTTCATGGCCAAGGTCATGGAACGTGTGGGCAAGATCAAGCGCGGCAACCCGCTGGACACCGACGTGCAGGTCGGTGCTCAGGCCTCCCAGGAGCAGTTCGACAAGATCATGTCCTACATGGACATCGCCCGTGAAGAGGGCGCCGAGTTCCTCACCGGCGGCGACAAGGAGAGCTTCGATCCGGCCTACGACAAGGGCTACTACATCCAGCCGACCCTGCTCAAGGGCAATAACAAGATGCGCGTGTTCCAGGAGGAGATCTTCGGCCCGGTGGTGGCGGTGACCACCTTCAAGGACGAGGCCGAGGCCCTGGCCATCGCCAACGACACCGAGTTCGGTCTCGGCGCCGGCGTGTGGAGCCGCGACATCAACGTCGCCTTCCGCATGGGCCGCGGCATCCAGGCTGGCCGCGTGTGGACCAACTGCTACCACCAGTACCCGGCTCACGCCGCCTTCGGTGGCTACAAGAAATCCGGCGTCGGCCGCGAGACCCACAAGGTAGCGCTCGAGCACTACCAGCAGACCAAGAACCTGCTGGTGAGCTACGACATCAACCCGCTCGGCTTCTTCTGAGCCGGCATGTCGTGAACCACGTCGCCCGGCCCCGCCGGGCGGCGTCCTTCCTCTTTTCGAGAGTGGCCCACCACTCCAGGCCCTGGCGATTGCGTTGATTCCGTCGCTCGGCAACTGCCGTCCGACACGACAGGAGATAAGGAGAGCAAGGCTATGGACAAGACGATGAGAGCCGCCGTGGTGCGCAAGTTCGGCGAACCGCTGGCCATCGAGGAGGTCGAGGTGCCACGTCCCGGCCCCGGCGAGGTGCTGGTCAAGATCGCTGCTTCCGGCGTGTGCCATACCGACCTGCACGCCGCCCACGGCGACTGGCCGGTCAAACCCAACCCGCCTTTCATTCCCGGCCACGAAGGCGTGGGCCACGTCGCCGCCGTCGGTGCCGGGGTCAAGCACCTCAAGGAGGGCGACCGTATCGGCGTGCCCTGGCTGCACTCCGCCTGTGGCCACTGCGAGCACTGCCTGGGCGGCTGGGAAACCCTGTGCGAGTCGCAGCAGAACACCGGCTATTCGGTGAATGGCGGCTTCGCCGACTATACCCTGGCGGTGGCGGACTATGCCGGTCACCTGCCGGACAACGTCGGCTTCGTCGAAATCGCCCCGGTGCTGTGCGCCGGCGTCACCGTCTACAAGGGGCTCAAGGTCACCGACACCCGCCCTGGCCAGTGGGTGGTCATCTCGGGCATCGGCGGCCTGGGTCACATGGCAGTGCAGTACGCCAAGGCCATGGGGCTCAACGTGGCCGCCGTGGACATCGACGACGCCAAGCTGGCGCTGGCCGAGCGTCTGGGGGCCAGCGTCACCGTCAACGCCGCCAAGGCCGACCCGGTGGCCTATCTCAAGAAGGCCATCGGTGGCGCCCATGGCGTATTGGTCACGGCGGTGTCGCCCAAGGCCTTCGAGCAGGCCCAGGGCATGGTGCGCCGCGGCGGCACGATCTCGCTCAACGGCCTGCCGCCCGGCGACTTCCCGCTGCCGATCTTCGAGACCGTGCTCAACGGTATCACCGTACGTGGCTCCATCGTCGGCACCCGTCAGGACCTTCAGGAGTCGCTCGACTTCGCCTGCGAGGGCAAGGTCAAGGCCACGGTGAGTACCGACCGACTGGAGAACATCAACGCCGTCTTCCAGCGTCTTCACGAAGGCAAGATCGAAGGCCGAGTGGTGCTCGATTTGGCCAGCTGAAAGATTGCTCTCTCGTCGCCTGAGCTGGCGGCGTTCAGGCGCGACTCCGGTCGCGCCTTTTTTTTCCCACCCCTAGCAGCTCGGCTTCACTTCGACGACGCAAGAGCACGTCCCATCCCACGGCGATTGCCAGCAGCAGGAAACCGCTCAGCTCCAGCGCCATGGCGTAATCGACGAACAGAGCATACAGCACGAGCCCGGCACCGATGCTGCCCGCCAGAACGGGGCCGACAGCGTGATGCCGTCGGATGCCGCCGGCCACGACCGCCAGGGTCAGCACGACCAGGGCGGCAATGGTACCGGCCCACAGGCCTTCGTCGAGGGTCAGGTGAACGCCCAGCAGCGGCAGCAGGGCCACCAGTGCCAGGGTGCCGTAGCAGCTCAACAGGGCCAGCAGCCAGGCCAGCATTCCAAGCAAGCCCCGGCGATACCACAGTCGCAGCCAGCGTCGCGGATCGAGACGACGCCACCAGCGCTGAAGCCAGGCGGGTCTGTGAGCACCACGGCGCATGCCGATTTCGACGGAGTGCGCGCCGAAGCCGGCGGCGATCTCACGGGTCTGGGCGCTGGGGCTCAGCGCAAAGTAGTCATGACTGCCGACGATGGTGACGTCCTCGAAGCCGGCTTCCTCGAACAGTGCCAGCAGTTCCTCCTTCACCGTGGCGCCCACCACGCACTCCACCCACAGGCGTGGGTCTTCATGGCAGTCCACCGACACCGGGCGATGGATCACCACGTCGGCAAGCTGTACGCGACCGTGGGGTTTGAGTACGCGAAACATCTCGGCAATGGCAAGGCGCTTGTCCGGCACCAGGTTGAGCGCGCCGTTGCTGGTGATACTGTCGATGCTGGCGTCCGGTAGCGGCAGCTGTTCGGCGGAGCCTTGAACCACGGCCAGGTGATCGATGGCGTGGCGCTCGGCGGCTTGCTGAAGCCGGCGGGTCATGGCGACCGTCAGGTCGAGGGCGATGACATGTCCCTGGGGGCCGGTCAGTTGGCGCGCGATCAGGGCGTCACCGCCCGCCCCGGCGCCGATGTCCAACACCCGGTCGCCGCGGCGGATGGCTTCGGCGCGAAACGGGCAGCCGACGCCGGCAAAGGCATCGCTGACCTCGGTGGGCAGGGTGGCCAGCCGCTCGGGGGCATATCCCAGCCGGCGGCTGGCGTCGGCACCGACCGGAAAGTGAAAAGGTGAGGCGGGTCGATCTGCCACGGCGGTATACATCTGCTGCACCGCGGTCAGGATCTGGGGGCGGGAGTAACCGAGTATGGCCACCATGCTGCGTTCTCCTCACGGGTCCATGCCGGTGTCGGACTCGTCGTAGCCGTCGAGCAGGGTCCTGATGCGCTGGTGTAGCCGAGGCGGGGCTTTCGCCGTGGCGGTGGCTGCCACCCGGTCACGCAGTCGACGTTCGAACTCGGCCCGCGTGAAACAATCGCGGCAGCGTGCCAGATGCCATTCGATATCGGTCGCTTCCTGCGAATCGAGCTCCCGGTCGAGGTAGTCGAAGAGTCGTTCGATGACCTCTTCGCAGCTCATTGCCCTGGGATTCATTCTCGTGTCCCTCCCTCATTTTTGCCGAGCACAACGCCTGCTTCCCTGGCCTGGTCCCAAAGCATCTTCTGCAAACGGGAGCGTGCCCGGCTCAATCGCGAGCGCACGGTGCCTACCGGAATGCCGAGCAGTCTCGCGACTTCTTCATACGTATAGCCCTGCACCTCGACCAGCACAATCGTCACCCGATAGGCATCGGGCAGCGCATCGAGGGCCCGCTCGAGGTCCTCCTGTAGCAGGCCGTTGAAGAACTGCTCTTCGAGGCTTCCCCACCACAGCAGAAAGGGCTGATGCAGCTGCTGGAAAAGCGTGAAGCTGGCGCTGTCGAGTTCGCTGGGTTCGGTGATGTCGGCACTGGCACTCTGCGGGCGGCAGCGACGCCGTCGCCACTCGCTGATGAAGGTGTTGGTGAGAATATGAAACAGCCAGCCTTCGAAGCGCTGGGGGTCTTGCAGCCGGCCGAGCTGGGTCCAGGCCTTGGCCACGGCCTCGGCAACGACATCCTCGGCATCGACGGGGTTGCGGGTCAGTCGCAGCGCCGTGCCGTATAGGCGGTCCAACAGCGGCGCCAGGCGCCGCTCGAACCACTTCCGCCGACTGGCGACATCGTCGAAGCGCATGATCGTTCCCGTGGCAAGCGGGCTTCCGGCGATGGGCGAAGCCCCCGGCTGGCAGGGCAAGGAACCGGCCATTGTCATGGCGATACCTCTTGAAGCTTGGCTCGCTCGCCCCTGCTGGGCAAGCGCACATCGCCAGGACGCGTCATCCCCACGTTCGGTTCCCATGGGAACCCTTTTTCCGTGCGCTGCGTCCTGGCCGTACGGCACCAGGCGGTGCCGTCCATATCAGCCGAACAGGAGCAAGCGTCATGAGCGACACGACTAATACAGCGGCCGCCAGCGTGGACCGCCGGGAGCTGGAGGAGCGCGTCAAGGCGATGTATCGCGAGGTGGCCGAAGCGCCCGCAGGAGAGTTCCATTTCGAGATGGGGCGCCCTCTGGCCGAGCGGCTCGGATACGATCCGCTAGGCCTGGACCGGATCCCGGCGGCGGCTATCGCCTCCTTTGCAGGGGTGGGCCATTTTCACGATCTGGCTGCCATACAGCCCGGCGAGACGATACTCGACCTCGGTAGCGGCTCCGGCATGGACAGCCTGCTGGCGGCACTGGCCACGGGGCCGGGCGGACAGGTGCTGGGGCTCGACATGACCGAGGCCCAACGCGGAAAGGCCGAGCGGCTGGCGCGCGAAGCCGGCTTCGAGCAGGTCACCTTTCATGCCGGCTACATCGAGTCGCCGCCCTTCGCCGATGCCAGCGTCGATGTGGTGATCAGCAATGGCGTGATCAACCTCTCCGCCGACAAGGCCAAGGTGTTTGCCGAGGCGGCGCGGGTGCTGCGCCCCGGTGGACGCCTGGCGCTGGCCGACATCGTCACCGAAACGGCGCTACCCCAGAGCGTCTCCTGCAATGCCACGCTCTGGGCCGCCTGCATCGGTGGCGCCCTGCAGCAGGATGCCTATCGTGCAGCCATCGAGGCGGCCGGGCTGCAGATCGAGGTCTGGCGCGAGCATCCCGAGTACCGCTTCCTGACCGCGTCGGCCCGGGCGGCCTGCGCTACCTACGGGGTCAAGAGCATCTCGCTGCTGGCGATCAAGCGCTGAGTAGCGGGATCTTCATATCGAAGAGGAGTGAAACCATGAAACCGATCATCACGCCCATCGCACTGGCCTTTGGATTGGCTGCGGTCCTTCCTCTCTGGGCACTCGCCCAGGACAACGCCTTGCCGGAGGGATTCGCGACCTCACCGGTGTTGAAGACGACCGTGACCCGCGATGGCGATACCATCGCTTGGCCGGAGGGGACGCCCGAGATCGTCTCCGTGATCGGTACCATCGAGCCGGGCGGCAGGACGCCACTGCATCAACACCCGGTGCCCGTCTATGTCTTCGTGCTCGAAGGTGAGGTGGAGCTGCGCACCGAGGGTGGCGATCCTCATGTGTACGGCACGGGAGAGGCCTATGTCGAAGCGCTCAATCGCGATCACCAGCTCTTCAACGTGAGCGACAGCGATGCCAGGATTCTGGTGGTGTTCGCCGCAGCGGAGGGGCAGCCCACCACGGTGGCCGGCGAGTGACCGCTGTGGCAGTTGTCGCGGGGGAGGCGACCCCGCGACAACTGCACTGGATGGTAACGTGCAGGGTGGTGCCTGTCGGGGCGGTGCTGTTGCAGTCGTGAGATAGCGCGCTAGCATGGCGGAAACCCCGCACGAGGAACGCCATCATGTGGCATCAGCAGGAACTGCGCCTGGCGCCGCGCTCGCGCGGCTTTCATCTGATCACCGACGAGATCGCCACAGCGCTGGCCGAATTGCGCGAGGTGAAGGTCGGCCTGCTGCATCTGCAGCTGCTGCACACCTCGGCCTCGCTGACCCTCAACGAGAACGCGGACCCGGACGTGCGTCACGACCTCGACGCTTTCCTGCGCGAGCGCATCCCGGGGGATCTGCCCTATTTCCGCCACACCCTGGAGGGACCGGACGACATGCCCGCCCACGTCTGCGCCAGCCTGCTCGGCACCCAGTTGACCCTGGCGGTGCGCGACGGCCGCCTGGCGCTGGGCACCTGGCAGGGCATCTGGCTCGGCGAGCACCGTGACCACGGCGGCGCGCGGCGGCTGATCGCCACGTTGCAGGGCGAGTAGCGAGCTTCAAGCGGCCGGTGCGGCCAGCCACTGCTCCGCCAGTCGCCGGGCCTGGGCGGGCTGGCGCACGGCGGCCAGGTGCCCGGCCTGACGCTTGACGCCGGCACGCTTGAGTTTGAGCACCATGCGTGCCGGCATGCCGATGAAGATCAGCCCCACCTGGCGCGCACTCAGCTCCTCGACCAGCGACTGCAGGGCGACGATGGCCGTGGCATCCAGGCTCGGTACGTCGCGCATGTCGAGCATCACCACCCGTACGTCGGGGTCCACCACGCGCAGCGACGATACGGCCTTCTCCGCGGCACCGAAGAACAGCGGCCCGTTGATGTCGTAGAGCGCCACCTGGCGCGGCAGGTCGCGGCTCTCCTCGTCCAGGCCCGGTTCCAGGCGGCGCGCATGGGTCAGGTGAGCCATGCGGCGAATGAACAGCGCCGCGGCAAGGCCGATGCCGACCGCCACCGCCAGCACCATGTCGAACACCACCGTGAGCAGGAAGCAGATCACCAGAATGGCGACGTCGCTGCCCGGCGCGCTCTTCAAGGTGTGCATGAAGTGGCGCGCCTCGCTCATGTTCCAGGCGATGATGAACAGCAGCGCTGCCAGCGCCGCCATCGGCACCAGGGCCAGCACGCCCGCCAGCGCCACCACCGCCAGCAGCACGACCAGCGCATGGATCACCGCGGCCAGCGGCGAGAAGGCGCCGCTGCGCACGTTGGTGGCCGTCCGCGCCAGCGCCGCGGTGGCGGTGATGCCGCCGAAGAAGGGGGCGGCAATGTTACCCAGCCCCTGGCCGATCAGTTCGGCATTGGGGTCGTGGCGGGTGCGCGTCAGGCCGTCGGCCACCACCGCGCAGAGCAGCGACTCGATGGCCGCCAGCATGGCGATGGCCAAGGCCGGGCCGAGCAGCTCGCGGATCAGCGCGAAATCCACCGTGAGCGGCAGACCGTCCGGCCCCGGCAGGCGCCAGGGCAGCACCAGCCCGGGGGCGAAGGGCGGAATGCCGCTGCCGCTCTGGCCCTGGTATTCCCAGCTGAAACGCGACGCGATGGTCTCGACTTCCATGCCCCACCAGGTGGCGGCCAGGGCAACCAATGTGCCCACCGCCAGGCCCACCAGCGGCGCCGGCACCGGCAGCTTCAAGCGCGGCCACAGGATCAGCGTGGCCAGCGTGATCAGCCCAATACCCAGATCGGCCGGCGCCACCCCCGGCGCGGCGCGTACGATGGCGGCGAGATTGTGCAGCGTGCTGTCGCCGAGTTCGACGCCGTCGAGCCCGAGAAAGTCGGGCAGTTGCAGCAGCGCGATCACCACGGCGATGCCGGCGGTGAATCCGAGCACCACCGGATAGGGCACGAACTGAATCAGGTTGCCCAATCGCGCCAGCCCCAGCGCCACCAGGATCAGCCCTGCCATCAGCGTGGCGATCAGCAGCCCGCCGAGCCCATGACTGGCGACGATGGGGAACAGGATGACCACGAAGGCGGCGGTGGGTCCGGAGATGTTGAACCGCGAGCCGCCGGTGAGGGCGATGATGGCGCCGGCCACGATGGCGGTATACAGGCCGTGTTGTGGCGGCACACCGGTGGCGATGGCCAGGGCCATGGAGAGCGGCACCGCGACGATACCGATGGTCAGACCGGCCAGCAGGTCGCGCTTGAGCTCGGCCAGGCCGTAGCCCGCCCGCCAGGCGGCGAGCAGCGCGCTGCCGGGCAGGGGGAATCGAAAACCGGATGGGAGGCGGGAGCGGGCCATGGCGATACCGAGAGAGGTGCAAGGTAACGATAACGTTACTCCTGCATATTGCGACGCCACAAGGCGGCAAACGTCTATTCCCCAAAAGAGAACGGCGACACCCTAAGGTGTCGCCGCGCTAGGTCAAGCGAGCCGGTCAGGCCGGGCTGGCGTCCGCCGGCGGCTCGCCTACCGCCCCCGGCATGGCCTGCACGCCACCGCCCTGGTCGGCCAGGGCCAGGAAATGCAGATGGCGCTCGTACTCCGAGAGCACGTCGGCGATCACCTGGCCGCGGGTGAAGCCGTTGAGATCCTTCTCCTGGCCGCCCTCGGCCAGATAGACGTCGAGCCGCACATAGTAGTCGTCGTCCGCCGGCAGGAAGCTCGGTGTACGCATGCGGTGCGGACATACTTGATAGACGAAGCTGGCAGCATTCTCCAGGTCCACCTGCAGGGTCAGGCAGGGCAGCGCCTCGCCTTCGAGCTGCTCCTCGCTCACGTTGGCCTCCTGGCCGCGGCTTTCGAGTTCCTGGGCGAACTGCGTCAGCGCCGGGCGAATGGCGTGCTCGATGGTGGCAGCGGCGCCGGCGCGGGTAGAGGTGTCCAGGGCGCGGTCGAGACGCTCGCGCCAGTCGCCGCCCGGGGCGGTGCCGGCGATGCGGCGGCGCGCTTCGGCCTTGTTGCCCTCCAGCTTCAGCGCCTTGTACATGCCGAGCATGATGGCGAATATCACCAGCGAGAAGGGCAGGGCGGTGATCACCACCGCGCTCTGCAGCGCCGCCAGGCCACCCGCCATGAGCAGTGCCACCGTTACAAGACCGATCACCGCCGACCAGAAGATGCGCAGCCTGATCGGGGCGTCGTGGTTCACGTCGGACAGGATCGAGGTGAAGTTCGCCAGTACCAGCGCGCCGGAGTCGGCCGAGGTGATGAAGAAAACGATGCCGAGCACGGTCACTACCGCGGCGGTGATGCCGACCCAGGGGTAGTATTCGAGCAGCGTGTACATGGTGGTCTGCGGAGTGTTCAGGGCCTGTTCGCCGAGCTCGACGACGCCCTGGTTGGCCACCAGTTCAATGCCGCTGTTACCGAACACCGACATCCACACCATCATGAACGCCAGCGGAATGCCCAGTGCCCCGGCGACGAACTGGCGGATGGTGCGACCGCGCGAGATGCGTGCCAGGAACAGGCCGACGAAGGGCGTCCAGGCGATCCACCAGCCCCAGAAGAAGATCGTCCACCACATCTTCCACTCGTTGGCCTCGTCGCCGGCGAAGGCGTAGGTGTTGAAGCTCATGGCCACGAAGCTGGAGAGGTAGTCGCCGGCGTTGTTCACCGCCATGTCGAGCAGCTGCAGGGTGTGGCCCTGGAACAGCACGAACAGCAGCAGCGCGAGCGCCAGCAGCATGTTGAACTCCGACAGCCGGCGGATGCCCTTCTCCACCCCGCTGACCACCGAGATGGTGGCGAGTACCACCACCAGTGCGATCAGGATCACCTGCACCGAGAGGCTCTCGGGCACGTCGAACATATAGGCCAGGCCGTAGTTGAGCTGCATCACACCGATGCCGAGGCTGGTGGCGATACCGAACACGGTGGAGATCACCGCGGTGATGTCCACGGCGTTGCCGATGGGGCCGTGGATGCGCTTGCCCAGCAGCGGGTAGAGTGCGCTGCGGATGGCCAGCGGCAGGCGGTGGCGATAGCTGAAGTAGGCCAGCGCCATGCCCATCAGCACGTAGAGCCCCCAGCCGGAAAGCCCCCAGTGCATGAAGGTCTGGACCACGGCGGCGCGCATGGCCTCCTGGCTTTCGGGCGCCAGGTCGGGCGGGGCCAGATAGTGAGCCACCGGCTCGGCGACGCTGAAGAACAGCAGGTCGATGCCGATGCCGGCGGCGAACAGCATGGCCGCCCAGGAGAGCGTCGAGAACTCCGGCCGCGAGTGATCGGGACCGAGGCGTATGCGGCCGAAGCGCGACATGCCGATGGCGATCACGAAGACCAGGTAGGCCAGCACCGCCAGCATGTAGTACCAGCCGAAGGTTTCGCTGACCCAGGCCAGGCCGGCATCGAAGAAGGCACCGGCCTGGTCGGTGAAGGTCATGGTGAGGACGAGAAAGACCAGTATGCCGGCCATCGAGCCGTGGAAGACCACGGGGTTGAGCCGATCGCGACGCTCGCTGGATAGGTTCTGCGCCATGTAGGCGAACTCCTTTCCGAAGTGAATGAACCCTTCCGCCATTCCCTGTCGAGACGTGCTCTGGATTGTTCCTCACAATCGAAAGCACGCCTGAGGACCACTCAATGTTTCAGACCTGACGGGACCGTCGGCGACTACCGAAGCCGAAAGTGATCGTTCGTACGCCGCTGTGGCGGGATTGGAATGATGGCGTCAGGGCTGACAACTTCATGGCGGAAGGCCGCTCTTATTTTTGAATGAACGTTCAAATAAAATACGCGCTTTGCCTGTGCCCTTCAACCCTGCGTTAACAGATTCAGGCGAAACGTTAACTGAGCCTACGTAAAGTTCGCTTGCAGGCTTACTTACCCCAGCTATACCTGATGTAACCGACTGCAAGTCAGGGAACATGCACGCTATGCCAGTATCGGCATGGATGCTTTCGGGAAGACCGCTCGGACCGATGCCGGCTCGAGCGGGTAAGCAGTACAACGATAACGATTGTTTCCGGAGTATCTGATGGCTCATAAAAAGAAAGCGCCCGCGGCCCAGGCCGGCGGGCAGAGCACCAGCGAGAGCAAATCCACCACCGACACCTCACGTCGTCGTTTTCTCACGGGATCGGCAGCGGCCGTGGGGGCCGGGGCAGCCGCCGCGGTGGGTTTCCCCAGCATCGCCGTGGCCCAGACCACCACGCTGCGTTTCCAGAGTACCTGGCCCAACCAGGATATCTTCCATGAGTTCGCCGCCGACTACGTGCGCATCGTCAATGAGATGTCCGGCGGTCGTCTGCGGCTCAACCTGCTGCCGGCCGGTGCCGTGGTGGGGGCGCTGCAGTTGCAGGATGCGGTGATCTCCGGCGCGCTCGACGGCGGCCACGGCGTGACGGCCTATTGGTACGGCAAGCACAAGGCCTTTTCGCTGTTCGGCACGCCACCACCCTTCGGTTGGGATGCCCATCAGTTCCTTGCCTGGTACTGGACCGGCGGCGGCATGGAACTCTACGGCGAGCTGCTGGATATGCTCGAGCTGCCGCTGGTGGGCTACCAGACCGGCCCCATGCCGACCCAGGCGCTGGGCTGGTTCAAGGAACCGATTCGCAGTGCCGACGACCTGCGCGGGCTGAAGTACCGCACCGTGGGCCTGGCGGCCGATCTGATGCGCGAGTTCGGCGCAGCCGTGACCATCATGGGCGGTGGCGACATCGTGCCGGCCATGGACCGTGGCCTGCTCGACGGCGCCGAGTTCAACAACCCCTCGTCGGATCGATTGCTCGGCTTCCCCGACGTCAGCAAGACCTGGATGCTGCGCAGCTATCACCAGGACTGCGAGGCGTTCGAGATCATCTTCAACAAGACCAAGCACGACAGCCTGCCCGAGGAGTTCCAGGCCATTCTGCAGTATGCCGCCAAGGCGGCCTCTTCCGAGATGTACTGGAAGGCCATGGAGCGCTATCCGCGCGATCTCAACGGTATGCGCGAACAGCAGGGGGTGCAGACCTACATCACGCCCAACTCGGTGCTGCAGGCCCAGCTCGAGGCGTGGGACAAGGTGATCGAGAACGAGTCACGCGACGAGTTCTTCAAGAAAGTGGTCGATCATCAGCGGGAATACTGTGATCGCGTCGTGGGTTACCACCTCGAGCACACCACGCCCAAGGAGCCGGCCTACGTGCACTTCTTCGGCAAGTCGCCAACCGATACCTCAACCATCCTGTGAGCTGCCGGGCCTGCGGGCTCGGGTGTCAGTTGCCCGGTGCAGGACGTCACCGGGTTCATGTTCCGCCCTGCGCCGCCCCGATGGGCGGCGCAGGATGGTGAGAGGTGACCATGCGTTTCGTGTTCTTCATCGACCATCTCAGTACCTGGGTGGGCAAGACCTTCGCCTGGGCGATCCTGATCCTCACGCTGGTGGTGAGCTACGAGGTCTTCATGCGCTATGCCATGGGGGCGCCGACCACCTGGGCCTACGACACCAGCTACATGCTCTACGGCACCCTGTTCATGATGAGCGGCGCCTATGCGCTGGCCCATAACGCCCACGTGCGTGCCGACGTGGTGTCGCGCTACTTCCCCATCCGCGTCCAGGCCGGGCTGGAACTCGCGCTCTACCTGCTGTTCTTCTACCCCGGCATCTTCGCGCTGCTGTTCTACGGCTGGGACTTCTTCGCCATCTCCTACCGTCAGAACGAGCACAGCTCCTATACGCCCGGTGGCCCGCCCATCTGGCCCTACAAGTTCGTGATTCCCGCCTGCGCGGCGCTGCTGGCCCTGCAGGGGGTGGCGGAAGTGACCCGCTGCGTGATGTGCCTCATGCATGGCAAGTGGCCGCGTCGGCTGGGTGACGTGGAGGAGATCGCCATTCCCATCAACAAGGAGGCGGAGATCAAGGCCGCCCAGGAACAGTCAGGGGAGCCCCGCCAATGAGCGAGCCGGAAATCGGTATCCTGATGCTGGGCATGCTGATCGTGCTGATCATGCTCGGCTTTCCCATCGCCTTCACGTTGATCGCCATGGGCATCGGCTTCGGCTACTTTGCCATCGGTGACATCATCTTCTCGCTGCTGGTGCAACGCGCCTACGGGGTCATGTCCAACGACGTGCTGATCGCCGTGCCGCTATTCCTGTTCATGGGCTATATGGTGGAGCGGGCCAACATTCTAGACCGGCTGTTCGCCAGCCTGCAGCTTGCCGCTCGCGGCATGCCCGCCTCGCTGGCGGTGGCCAGCCTGATCACCTGTGCGCTGTTCGCCACCGCCACCGGCATCGTCGGGGCCGTGGTGACGCTGATGGGGCTGCTGGCGCTGCCTGCCATGCTCAATGCGGGCTACGACAAGCGCATGTCGAGCGGGGTGATCTGTGCCGGGGGCTGCCTCGGTATCCTGATCCCGCCGAGCATCATGCTGATCCTCTACGGGGCAATGGCGGGCGTCTCGGTGGTACGCCTGTATGCCGCGGCGCTGATTCCCGGGCTGCTGCTGGCGGGGCTCTATATCGTCTACGTGATGGGACGGGCGATGATCAACCCCAAGGTGGCGCCGAAGCTGTCGGCGGAGAAGCTCGACGTGCCCCTGGGTGAGGTCTACTGGGGGCTGCTGACCTCATTCGTGCCGCTGTTCGTGCTGATCATGTCGGTGCTGGGGGCCATCCTCTTCGGTCTGGCCACGCCCCACGAAGCCGCCGGTATCGGCGCGCTGGGTGCCATTCTGCTGGCGGCGGCCTACCGCCAGCTGACCCTGGCACGACTGCGCGAGGCAGTGTTTCTCACTGCGCGCACCAGCGCCATGGTGTGCTGGCTGTTCGTCGGTTCGTGGATCTTCTCCTCGGTGTTCTCGCTGCTCGACGGACACTCGCTGATCGAACACTGGATCAGCGGGCTATCGCTGACGCCGCTGCAGTTCCTGCTGCTCGCCCAGCTGATGATCTTCATCCTCGGCTGGCCGCTGGAATGGACCGAGATCATCATCATCTTCGTGCCGATCTTCCTGCCGCTGCTGCACCTGTTCGGTATAGATCCGCTGTTCTTCGGCGTGCTAGTGGCGCTCAACATCCAGACCTCGTTCCTGACGCCACCCATGGCGATGTCGGCCTTCTACCTGAAGGGCATCTCGCCCAAGGGCATCGAACTCAACGACATCTTCATCGGCATCGCACCGTTCCTGCTGCTGGTGTTCGTGGCCATGTTCATTCTCTACATGGTACCGAGCATCGTGTTCTGGCTGCCGGGGGTGCTCTACAACTGAGCGTGACGAGGGCGCAACGCAGCGGGCCCGGCAAAATGCCGGGCCCGCTCGTGTCACACACCATATCGCAGCCTGGCGATCAGCCGCGGCCGTGATGTTTGTGGCCTTTGTGCTTGCCCTGCTGCATGAAGGCCTTGAGGGCGTCGATCTGCTCTTCGGTGAGCACTTCCGAGAGGGCCTCGTGATGCTCATCGCGCAGTTCCTGCCACGCCTCGCGACGCTCCTCGCGGGAGTCGAACTCCTGATCGCGCAGTTCCTGCATATCGGCATACAGGGATTCGCGCAGTTCGGTCAGCCGCTCGCGCTCTTCGTCGGAAAGCTCCCAGCTGTCGACCAGGGTGGTCAGGCGCTGCTGCATGCTCTGACGACGCTCACCGCCACGCTCGGCGCGGTGCTCCTGGCGCATCTCGCGCTTAGCCTCGCGCAAGGCTTCACGCTGCTCCTCGTCGAGGAGCTCGTCCATGCGCTCGCGGTGCTGCTCGTGCAGCTCGCGCAGCGCCTGCATGTGCTCATTGTGAGCCTCTTCCAGGGCGCTGCGGGTCTCCTCGTCGAGCCCGGCGCGCTCGAACAGGGCCTGACGGCGCTCCTGGAAGCGCTCGTGGCGCTGCTCGTGCCAGCCGCCTTCGCCCTGTCCGGGAGCGGCCACCGCGGCCAGCGACATGGGGGCGATGGCGACGGCGAGCAGGGCGGGCATCAGCATGTTTCGGGTAATGGTACGGCGCATGCGAGTGACTCCTTCACGTTGAGTGGATGCTTGCAGTGTCGTACGGCCCTGTGCAACCAAGTTGCACAAAACGTGCAATGAGTATGGGTTCGGATGCCGATACGGGACAAATGAGCCTCTTTACTCCTCGGGTTGGTATTTGTAGCCCACTCCATAGACCGAGCGGATGATCTCGCGCTCGGGCCAGATGTCGGCGATCTTGCGCCTGAGCTTCTTGACGTGACTGTCCACGGTGCGCTCGGAGACGATGCGATGATCGCGGTACATGCGATCCATCAGCTGGTCGCGGGTGAAGATGCGCCCGGGGGCCTGCATCATCACCTTGAGCAGTTGATACTCCACCGCGGTGAGCCCCAGGTCCTGGCCATCGGCCAGCGCGCGCCAGCCTTCGTCGTCGAGCAAGAGCTGACTGCCGCCGGCCGCAGCGGGGTCGCGAAGCGCCTGGCTGCGCCGCAGCACCGCCTTGACCCGGGCCACCACCTCCCGCGGGCTGAAGGGCTTGCAGATGTAGTCGTCGGCGCCGAGCTCCAGGCCCAGCAGGCGATCGACCTCCTCGACCCGCGCCGTGAGCATGATGATGGCAATGCCGGGCCAGCGCTGGCGAATCTCGCGGCACAGGGTGAGGCCGTCGGTGCCAGGCAGCATCAGATCGAGCAGTACCAGAGCGGGCAGCCGTTCCTCGCCGGCTTGCTCATTCAGCCATGGCAGCACCTGGTCGCCATGGTCGATGTGGCGGGTGGCAAAGCCGCTGCCCTCCAGGTAGTCGGCTACCAGACGGGCGATCTTGGGTTCGTCCTCGACGATCAGCAGAGTGTCGCGCGGGGCGTCGAAGTCATGCATGGGCGCTATTCCTCATGGGGTTCGCTCATCGGCCACCAGAGCGGGAAATTCGAGGGTCCAGCATAACCCACCCAGTGGTGAGGGCGAGGCCTGCATGGTGCCGCCGTGGCTCTTGACCAGCGCGCTGGCGATGGAGAGTCCCAGCCCGCTGCCACCGCTGGCGCGACTGCGCGAGCCCTCGACCCGGTAGAGGCGTTCGGTGAGTCGCTCCAGCGATGCCTCGGGTACGCCGGGCGGGCTGTCCTGCCAGATCACCCGCACTCGCTCGCTATCCTGGGTCAGGCTGACGTCCAACCGGCCCGGCGAGGTGGTGTAGGCACAGCTGTTGTCGAGCAGGTTGGTCCACAGCTGGCGCAGGCGCCGGGTGTCGCCGCGGATCCAGGCCGGGCCCTGGATCGAGGTGGTGAGCGTCATGCCGCAATCCCCGAGCCAGCCGCCGGCTTCCTCGAGGCGCGAGGCCAGGCTGGCTGCCAGGTCGAGCGGTGCCAGCTGCACCTCGAGGGCGCCGGCATCGCTCTGGGAGAGCAGGCGCAGGTCGGCCACCAGGCGCTCGAGCTGGCCTACCTCCTGAGACAGCGAGTGAAGGTTGTCTTCATTGAAGGGACGGATGCCGTCCTGCATGGCCTCGATCTCGCCACGCAGCACCGCCAGCGGCGTGCGCAGTTCGTGGGCGATGTCCGACACCCAGCGCGTGCGCGCCTCGCGGCTGGCCTCCAGGGTGGCGGCCAGCATGTTGAAGTCGCGGGCCAGCCGCGAGAGTTCGTCGCGGCCACGCTCCGGCAGGCGGGCGCTGTAGTCGCCTTCGATCAGGCTGCGTGTGGCCAGCGCCATGCTGCGAGTGCGCCGGCCCAGCCACCAGGCCAGCCCGCCGGCCAGCAGCAGCGAGGCCAGGCCGAGGGAGGCGACGATGATGCCCAGGTTGCGCTGCTGGCGGGAAAGGAAGATGCGGTCCATGCGCGCCATTAGCTGCTGCGGCGGGCGATAGCCCAGGGTGCCGACCCGCTGGCCGCGGTACTCGATCGGTAGCCAGTGGAGTTCCGAAGCCATTTCCTGGTCGTCCGGGGGCAGGCCGATCACCGGCAGGCCCTCGGCATCGTGCAGCACGAAGTCGCGCGCATCGCCCAGGCGGCGCTCGATGCCGTGGGGCGGCTGGCGCTCGCCCGGCCACAGTTGCTGGCGCACCAGCCGCTCCCAGGCCGGCGGCGAGTCGCGCAGCCACTGCCAGCCGCCACGGCGCGCCCACTCCTGACCCAGCCCCTCGGCCAGGGTTTCGGCACGCTGGGTCTGGGTGGTCTCGAGATACTCGAGAAAACCCCGGTCGAGGCTGCGCGACACTGACAGGAACACCAGCCCGGCGATCGCCACGTTGACCGACAGAATGATGACGAACAGCTTGACGCCCAGATGCGAGAACGGGGCGCGGAACAGGCGCGGCCTCATCGGGTCGTCTCCTGAGTGGTCACGGTAGTGGTCAGGCGTCCCCATCGCTCGCGCAATCCCTCCAGCATCAGATAGAGACAGGGTACCAGTACCAGCAGGATCACGGTGGCGAACAGCATGCCGAAGCCCAGCGAGATGGCCATGGGAATCATGAAGCGGGCCTGGCGTGAGGTCTCGAAGATCATCGGGGCAAGCCCCAGGAAGGTGGTCAGGGTGGTCATCATGATCGGACGCAGGCGCCGGGTCGCCGCGGCGACGATCGCCTCGCGGGCGCCGAAGCCTTCGCGCCGGCGCCGGTTGGCGTAGTCGATCAGCACCAGGGCGTCGTTGATCACGACGCCCGAGAGCGCCAGCATGCCCATCAGGCTGATCACCGAGAGGCCGAAGCCCATGATGGCATGGCCGGCCATGGCGCCGATCACGCCGAAGGGGATCGCTGCCAGTACCAGCAGCGGCTGCAGGTAGCTGCGAAACGGGATCGCCAGCAGCGCATAAAGCGCGATCAGTGTCAGCCAGGTGGCCTGGGTGAGAGCCGAGACGTTCTCGGCGGTCTCCTGCTGGCGGCCGCCCAACGTCAGCTCGAGCCCCGGCCAGGCCGCCTGCAGAGCGGGAAACACGTCCGTCTGCAGTGTAGCCACCACCTGGTTGATCTGCGCGTCGCTTTCGGTATCGGCGGTGACGCTGATCTGGCGCCTGCCGTCGACGCGCTGAAGGGTAGTCGCCGCACGGCCGAGGTGGATCTCGGCAATGCGCGCAAGCGGCACCACCTGGCCATCCGGCGTGCGAATCGGCAACTGGTGGAGGTGGCCCAGACTGTCGCGCTCCTCGCTCGGCAGGCGCACCGCCACGCTGATCTCGTGGCGCCCGACGAACTGCTCGATGGCGGTGACGCCCTGCAGCGGGCCGCGCAGCTGCGCGGCCAGGTCGGCGCCGGTGAGACCCAGCGCCCGGCCTTCCGGCGCCAGGCGCAGTTCGAGCTGCGGCTTGCCGTCGGCCAGACCGCTGTCGATGTCGGTCAGGCTTTCGAATTCAGCCAGTTCGTCGGCCAGCCGGGTGGTGGCGGCTTCCAGCGCGCGGCTGTCGGGGTGGGAGAGGCGCAGGGTGAGGCCGGCGCCGGCGCCCGGGCCGCCGAAATCCGACTCGAAGCGCACCGCCTGGGCGCCCATGATGTCGCCGGCCTCTTCGCGCCACTCCCGCGCGACTCGCGACGGCGGCCAGGCGTCGAGGGTGTCGCGCTCGATGGTCAGGCGCACGTTCAGACGGTCGCCATCGATCTGGGCGCGGCTGGCGGCGAAGCGCGGTCCATCGTCGCGTTCGCTCAGCGCCATGGCGGCATCGAGCAGCTGATCGCGAATGCGGCGATCGTCGGCCATGGGGCTGCCCACCGGCAGGGTCACCGTGGCCTGAACCCGGTCGGACTCTACCCGCGGCATCAGCGAGAAGCCCATGCGACCGCTCATGCTCCAGGCGATGGCCAGGGCCAGCACGGCGACGGCCAGGCTCACGGTGAGCAGGCGCTGATTCAGGGCCTGCTGCAGGAACGGCTCGAAGCGCTGCTGGGTGAAATGCGTCAGGCCGTTCTGCAGGGTACGGCGCAGGCGGTCCAGCGGCCTGAGCCAGGGCGCTGGCTCGCGGCCCCCGGCGCGATGGGCCAGGTGCGCGGGCAGGATGAACAGCGCTTCCAGCCACGACACCAGGAACACCGTGACCACCACCACCGGGATGACGGCGAAGATCATGCCCAGGAAGCCCGGCAGGAACAGCAGCGGCATGAAGGCGACGATGTTGGAGAGGATGGCGAAGGAGATCGGCACCGCCATCTCGCGGGCGCCACGCACGGCGGCTTCGCGCAGCGAGTGGCCCTGCTCGCGATAGCTGTGGATGTTTTCGCCCACCATGATGGCGTCGTCGACGACGATGCCCAGTGCGATGATGAAGGCAAACATCGACATCATATTGATCGACACGCCCAGCCACGGTAGGAACAGCATGGCGCCGAGGAAGGCGGTGGGAATGCCCAGGGTGACCCAGAACGCCAGGCGCGCCTCGAGGAACAGCGCCATCAGTACCAGCACCAGGGCCAGGCCCAGCCAGGCGTTCTTCAGCAGCAGGTCGAGGCGGTCGCGGTAGATCTCCGAAGTGTCCTGGGACACGCTCAGATAGACCCCTTCTGGCAGGCCGGCGCGCAGTCGCTCGAGCTGGGCGTGCACGGCGTCAGAAATGCCGATGGGGGTCTGGTTGCCGATCTGGTAGACGTCGAGGCTTAGCGCAGGAGCGCCGTTGTAAAGCACCTCGCGGTCGGTTTCGGCAAAGCCGTCCACCACTCGGGCGATATCCCCCAGGCGCAGCTGGCCGCCGTCGGTGGTGCCGATCAGCGGCAGCTCGGCGAACTCGCGGGCCTCGTCGCGGCGTCCCTGGTAGCGGATCAGCCATTCGCCCTCGGCGGTGGCCAGCCGGCCGCTGGCGAGATCCAGCGCCTCGTCGGCGATGCGCGAGGCCAGTCCGCGATGGTCGAGGCCATGCCGGCGCATCGCTTCTTCGTCGAGCAGGATCTGCACCTCGCGCTCGCGATTGCCCGCCAGCTCCACCCGCGAGACACCGGAGGCGGCTTGCAGCTCGGCGCGCAGATCCTCGGCCACGTCGTGCAGCAGCCGGTCGTCGACCCAGCCATGCACCTGCAGGCTCATCACGCTGCGCGCACGACCGGCAAGGCTGAAGCGCGGCGGGTCGGCGGCGGCGGGCAGGTTGGTGATGGCATTGATCGCCTGCTGGATGTCCTGATAGGCGCGCATCACGTCGACCCCGTCGATCAGGGACAGGGAGACACGCCCGGCGCCCTCGTTGGCGGTGGCGGTCATCTCGTCGATGCCGTCGACGTCGGCCAGGGCTGCCTCCATGGGCAGCAGCAGGCTGCGCTCCACTTCCTCTGGAGTGGCGCCGGGGTAGCCGATCGCCACGTGGACGATCTCCAGCTCGAACTCGGGGAACACTTCCTTCTTGATCGTCATCGACGCCAGCAGGCCACCGACGATCAGCAGCACCATCAGCAGGTTGGGAGCGACGCCGTGATTGACCATCCAGGCGATGGGACCACTGCGCATCATGAGCGGGACTCCCGACGCTCACCGGCAGGGCGTTCGCTGTCGGCGATTCGCGAGCGCAGGCGCATGCCCGTGCGTGGCTGGCCCAACTGCGAGGTGACCACGCGTTCGCCATCCTCGAGGCCATCGGCGATCAGTACTCGCGTCTCACCGCGATGGATCACGCTCACCGTGCGCCGACGCAGACGCTCCTCCTCGTCGAGCAGCCACAGCTCGTCGCCCGGGCGCAGAGCGGCGGCAGGCAGCACGAACAGGTCGTCCTGCGGGCGCGCCTCGAACTCCAGGCGCACCACGTCGCCCAGGCGCAGGGCCGCCGCACCGCTATCGAGGCCCAGCGGGTCGTCGACCGCCACCAGCAGCTGGGCCTGCAGGCCCTGTTCTTCCAGCGCCGGCAGAATCGCGATCACCTTGCCGTGGCGGGTCTCGCCGTCGGACCAGGTCCGTGTCGAGAGCGTCACGGCGCTGCCCGGCCCGTTGGCGTCGGCGGCGTACAGCCAGTCCAGCGCTTCGCCGGGCAGCGAAACGCGAATCCAGAAGCGTGAGACGTCGACCAGATGCAGCAGCTCGGTGCCGTTGTTCACCATGCTGCCGCTGCCCAGCAGGCGGGATTGCACCATCCCGCGCCAGGGGGCGGTGAGGGTGGCCCGCTCCAACTCCAGCCGTGCCCGGTCGCGGGCGGCACGGGCGCGCTCCACTTCGGCCTCGGCCTGACGCAGCTGCGGCTGGCGCAGCACCAGCGCGCGGCGCTCGGCGGAAAGCTCGCGACCGAAGCTGCGATACTCCGTCTCGGCGCGCTGCTGCTCGCCGCGCTCCATGGCCAGTGCCGCCTCGGCCTGGGCCACCGCGGCCTCGGCCTCGCGCAGAGCCAGCCGCAAGTCGGCGTCGTCGAGTCGTGCCAGCACGCTGCCGGCCTCTACCACCCGGCCCGGCAGCGCTTCGTCAGTGAATTCGAGCAGCTCGCCGCTCACGCGGCTGGCCAGGTGCGCCTCGCGCTCGGCGATCACCCGGCCGAAGCCGTGCAGCGACGGTGCCGCCGCCTGACGCTGTGCCAGCACGGTATCCACCAGCGGGGCTGGCGCCTCGACCGGTGCCCGACGCTCGATGCGGGGCGGCTGCGAGACCAGCCACCAGGCCCCGGCCGCGCCTGTCGCCAGCACCAGCACGGCCAGCAGAGCGCCCAAGGACAGGCGCCCCCGTTGACGGTGGCAGGCGCGACCGGGAGTAGACAGGGAGAGCAGAGGGGAGGCTGGCATCGTGGGCTCGCGGCGAAGGGTGGGCCCATGCAGCATCTCGCAAGGCGATGCAGCCAATGGTCATGAAGTGTGCAAGCAACGTGCAAGCGAGCCCGCTATTTAATGACCAGCTCCTAGGAAGCGCTGAACAAGTCGGCGAGCGAGATGAAGCGGCTAGGTTCGTTCCCGACGAACCAACGCACTTCCCACATCCCTGTGGGTCGCAAGGCGCACGGAGCGCAGTACCGAGCGAAGCGACAAACAGCCGTAGGCTGGCCCCGAAGGGGCGAGAAACCGAAGGTTTCGAGTCAACCGGAGCATATGGGGTATATGTGAGGATTCCGACGGTCCGACGCTTCGGCACCGCGCAACGCAGCGATTCGCTCGCGCAGGCATTTGTGCAGTGGTTCCCTTAGGGGCAGGTCTCGCCGAGTATCATTTCGGTCGTCAGCAGGCGTGAGTGGCTCGGCTCCAGGCCCAGGATCATGCGCGCCGCCAGGCGTCCCTTCTCGCTGCTCTCCTGGCGCACCGTGGTCAGCCGTGGCGCCCGGTACTGGCCTTCGGCGATACCGTCGAAGCCGGTCAGACACAGGTCGTCGGGAATGCGCAGGCCGCGCTGCTCGGCCAGGGTCAGGGCGGTCAGGGCGATACGGTCCGACATGCACAGCAGAAGGTCGGGACGCTCGGCATCGGGCAGATCGAGAATCTCCTCGATCACCGGAGCGCACACCTCGAAGGTATTCTCCTCCACGTTCCACATCGGGATCCGCTCGGGATCGAAGCCGTGTTTTTCCAGGGCGCCACGAAAGCCGGCCAGTCGTGAGCGGGTGATGGTGAGATCGGCCGGCAGCAGGGTATGCCCGGCAGTGATGCGGCCGTTGCAGGGTTCACGGGTGAGGCGCAAGTTGACGATGGCCGGTCGCTTGCGAGGGGCGACCGTCAGCGCGTGATCGACGATCTCGAAGCAGGCTGGCTCATTGTCCACGTGCACCGAGGGATGTCCCGCCACGTTGAAGTCGACCGCCACCAGGGCAGCGTGGAGGGGCAGCGAGTCGAACAGCTCGTCGGAGGGCATCAGGCCGTAGACGATGAAGCCGTCGGCCATGCTCGCCGAGTCAGTCAGCTGGCAATTGACCTGCCGAGCGGAGAGCAGCAGCAGGGTATGCCCCTGGCTGTCGAGCACCTCTGCCACACCGGAAAGAAACTCGCTGGAGACGGCATCGTTGAGGCTGTAGGTTAGACTCTCGGCCAGAATCACCGCAATGATGCGTGAACGCCCGGTGCGCAGGCTGCGCGCCTTGGCGTCGGGGCCGCGATAACCCAGCCGCTTGGCCTCGGCGAGGATACGCTCGCGCAGACTGGGCGAGAGCTGATCGGGTCGGTTGAAGGCATTGGATATGGTGGCGGTGGAGACGCCGAGCTCGCGGGCCAGATCCTTGAGAGTGATGCGTCGGGCCGGTGGCGACACGATTATTTTCCTGCTAATGAGTACGGCGCCCAGCATACCGCCCCGGCCGTGGCCGGGACAGTCTCGCCGTTGATTTTTGGAGCGCTACCATGGTCTCAGGCCACGGCGCGTGCGGCCGTGACCGAGAGTGCCTGGCCACCGGCGTCGAACAGGTGAACGTGCTCGGGGTCGGGGACCAGCGTAACGCGCTGTCCGACCCGCCACGCCGTGGGGGCTTCGCCGCGCTGGATCAGCAGGGTCTCGCCCTCCTTGGGCTCGAGATAGACGTAGACCTCGTTGCCCAGGTATTCGACGTTGACGATCTCGAAGCCCTCGCTGCCCTGGGCCTGGGTCAGGCGCAGGTGTTCGGGGCGAATGCCCAGCGTCAATTCCTCTCCCTGGGCATGGCCCGAGGCATCCTGGGGCAGCGTAAGCTCGCTCAGCCCGGTGGCGCCGACCCGGCAGCCGGTGGCATCGGCGCCGATCAGTCGCGCGGGCAGGAAGTTCATCGTCGGTGAGCCGATGAAGCCAGCCACGAACTTGGTCGCCGGGCGCTGATAGAGCTCCTGAGGGCTGCCCACCTGCTCCACGCGACCGCCATTGAGCACCACGATCTTGTCTGCCAGGGTCATCGCCTCGACCTGGTCGTGAGTGACGTAGACCATGGTTGAGCCGAGGCGCTTGTGCAGGCGGGCGATCTCGTTGCGCATTTGTACCCGCAGCGAGGCGTCAAGGTTCGAGAGCGGCTCGTCGAACAGCAGGATGCGCGGCTCCCGGGCCATGGCGCGGCCCATGGCCACGCGCTGGCGCTGGCCGCCGGAGAGCGCCTTGGGCTTGCGCTCGAGCAGCTCCTCGAGCTGCAGGATGCGCGCCGTCGCCATCACCCGCTCGTGTACGGTTTCCTTGGCGGTCTTGGCCAGCTTGAGGCCAAAGGCCATGTTCTCGTATACGGTCATGTGCGGGTAGAGCGCGTAGGACTGGAACACCATGCCCACGCCGCGCTCCCGCGGCGGCAGCTCGTTGACCACCTGATTGCCGATGGAGAGCTCGCCGTCGGTGATCGACTCCAGCCCGGCGATCAGGCGCAGCAGGGTGGACTTGCCGCAGCCCGAGGGGCCGACGAAGACCACGAATTCGCCTTCACCGATCGCCAGGTCCACATCCTTGATGATGTGCGTGCTGCCGAAGACCTTGTTGATTTTATCGAGGGTGACGCTTGCCATTCGATCCATCCTCGGCCGCTATACGGCCGGTCGTTGTTTTCAGAACCATCTAGAGCCGGAAGTAGGCGGCTTGGTACGGTGGCAAATGCAACTTGCCGCCGCTCACCTCGTACTGGAAGCCGTGCTCCTGCAGCGCCTCGCGCACCTCGGGCAGCGTCGCGCTGTGGGGCTGGCCGGTGAGGTTGAAGACGCACAGCAGCCTGTCACCACCGCGCTGACGGGTGAAGGCGACCAGCGCTTCGCCCAGGTCGAGCAGCTCCATGTCGCCGTCGAACAGGGCCGGATGCTGATGGCGGAAGCGCAGCAGGCGACGGGTGGCGTTGAGCATCGAGTCCGGCTCGTCCTGCTGGCGCGCCACCGACATGGCCAGGTGCGGCTCGGCCACCGGCAGCCACGGCTCCACGTCAGAGAAACCGGCCAGCGGGGTATCGTCCCAGGGCATCGGCGTGCGGCAGCCGTCGCGGCCCTTGAAGTCGGGCCACAGCGGCAGGCCGTAGGGGTCCTGAATGCGCTCGAAGGGCACCTCGGCCTCGGGCAGGCCGAGCTCCTCGCCCTGGTACAGGCAGACGCTGCCGCGCAGCGAGAAGAGCAGGGCCAGCGCCACGCGGGGGTAGGCGATGGCGCACTCCGCACTGCCCCAGCGGGTGGCGCTGCGCACCACGTCGTGATTGGACAGTGCCCAGCACGGCCAGGCATCGCCGGCGAACTGCTGGAAGCGCTCGAGCACGCCGCGAATGTAGTCCGGCGAGCGCGGTGCGTTGAGCAGGTCGAAGGTATAGGCCATGTGCAGCTTGTCGCCGCCCGAGGTGTACTCGGCCATGCGCTCCAGCGGCGTGTCGTCACCGATCTCGCCCACCGTGGTGGTGCCGGGGTACTCGTCCATCAGCGCCCGCAGCTCGCGCAGGAACTCGACGTTCTCGGGGCGGCTGATGTCGTAGATGTGACGCTGCCAGGTATAGGGATTCTCCTTGGGCGCGCCCAGCGTACGGGTGGCGTCGATGGTCAGCGCCGGATTGCTGCGCAGATGCTGGTCGTGGAAGTAGAAGTTGACCGTATCGAGGCGGAAGCCGTCGACCCCCAGCTCCAGCCAGAAGCGCATGTTGTCGAGCTGGGCGGCGCGCACCTCGGGGTTGTGGAAGTTGAGGTCCGGCTGGCTCGACAGGAAGTTATGCAGGTAGTACTGCTGACGCCGGCTGTCGAAGGTCCAGGCCGGCCCGCCGAAGATCGACAGCCAGTTGTTGGGCGCGGTGCCGTCCGGATTGGGGTCGGCCCACACGTACCAGTCGGCACGCGGGTTGTCGCGATTCATGCGGCTCTCCTGGAACCAGGGGTGCTGGTCCGAGGTGTGGCTGATCACCTGGTCGATGATCAGCTTGAGGCCGAGGGCATGGGCGCGCTCCAGCAGGGCCTTGAAGTCCGCCAGGGTGCCGAACAGCGGGTCGACGTCGCGGTAGTCGCTGATGTCGTAGCCGAAGTCGCGCATCGGCGAGGTGAAGAAGGGCGACAGCCAGATGCCGTCCACGCCCAGCGAGGCGACGTAGTCGAGCCGCTCGGTGATGCCGGGCAGGTCGCCGACGCCGTCGCCGTTGCTGTCCATGAAGCTGCGCGGGTAGATCTGGTAGATGACGCCGCCGCGCCACCAGAAGGTGTTGTCTTGCATGGGGTTTCCTTGATGCATGGGTTTACCCTTTCACCGCACCGGCCGTCAGTCCCGAGACGATGCGCCGCTGGAAGATGATCACCAGCACCACCAGCGGTACCGTCACCACCACCGAAGCGGCCATGATCGGCGCCCAGGGCAGCTCGTAGGCGCTGCCGCCGGAGAGCAGGGCGATGGCCACCGGCACCGTGCGCTGGCTGTCGGTCAGGGTGAAGGTCAGGGCGAACAGGAATTCGTTCCAGGCGGCAATGAAGGCGAGCAGCCCGGTGGTCGCCATGGCCGGCCACATCAGCGGCAGGAACACCTTGGTGATGGTCACCCAGGGCGTGGCGCCGTCCATGATCGCGGCCTCCTCGAGTTCCAGGGGCAGCTGGCGCATGAATGTCGTCAGCACCCACACGGTGAAGGGCAGGGTGAAGATGGTGTAGCTCAGGATCAGCCCGCCCGGGTTGTTGTAGAGGTTGAGTGCGCGGATCACCTCGAACAGGCCCGAGAGCACCGCCACCTGCGGGAACATCGACACGCCGAGGATGATCAGCAGTACCGAGGTGCGGCCGCGAAAGCGTACCCGCCCCAGGGCGTAGGAGGCGGTGATACCCAGCAGCAGGGCGATGAATACCACGCTGGTGGCGACCAGCACCGAGTTGAAGATCGCCTGCAGGAAGCTGCGCTGCGAGAAGATCTGCACGTAGTTGGCAAGCGTTGCCCGGGTCGGCCACAGCTCGACCCGGAACAGGTCGCTGGAGGGCGTGAAGGAGGTCTTGATGGCGTAGTAGAACGGGAATACTGCGATCACCACGATCAAGGCCACCAGCAGCCAGAAGCCGGCACGCGCTGCGAATTTTGAAAGCTGGCGTGAGGTCATTAGTCACCTCCCAGTTGCAGTTGCTTGCGGCCCAGATAGAGATAGGCGATGGTCGCCAGGGCGATGATCAGGAACAGCAGGGTGGAAGCGGCACTGCCGTAGCCTACGTCCTGGAACTCCACCAGTTGCTGACGGGCATAGATCGACATCGACATGGTGCTGGTGGAGTTGGAGGTGAGCACGTAGATCACGTCGAACACGCGCAGCGCGTCGAGCAGGCGGAAGATCACCGCTACCATCAGCGCCGGGGTGATCAGCGGCAGGGTGACGCGGAAGAACACCTTGACCGGGTGGATGCCGTCGACTTCGGCGGCTTCGTAGCAGTCCTTGGGCAGCATCTGCAGTGCCGCCAGCACCAGCAGGGCGACGAAGGGCGTGGTCTTCCACACGTCGACCATGATCACCGCCCACATGGAGTAGTTGGCGTCGGCGGTCCAGGCGATGGGGCTGGCGATGATGCCGAACGCCATCAGCAGGTGATTGATGATGCCGAACTGGTCATTGAGCATCCACGCCCACATCTGTGCCGAGACGATGGTGGGAATCGCCCAGGGGATCAGCACCGCGGCGCGCACCAGGGTGCGGCCCTTGAACTCGGCGTTGAGCACCAGGGCGACGATGACGCCGAACACCACCTCCAGCGACACCGAAACCACCGAGAAGTAGACGGTGTTCCATACCGCCCGCCACCAGATGGGATCGGCGAGCACACCGAACCAGCGGCCGTCATCGTAGACCAGGTAATTCTCCAGCCCGATGAACAGGGTATCGCTCATGTCCGACAGCGAGGCGTCGGTGAAGCTGAAGTAGAAGGTGCGCAGCAGCGGCCAGCCGGCCACCATGGCCAGGGTCACCAGCATCGGCGCCAGGAACAGCCAGGCGGCGCGCACACGCTGCCGCCTCACCTTGGTACTGCGATAGCTTGCCGGTAGGGGGCGCGCCGGGATCGGCGCGCTTTCGGTCACGGGAGTCGACATGGCGGGCTCCTGAAGGGGGTTACCAGTTGCGGCGCTTGAGACGGGCCAGCTCGTGATCCAGGTCGCTCATCGCCTGCTCGCCGCTGCGGTTACCGGAGAGTACGTCGTGAGTGGCACTGAAGAAGGCGTTGCTGACGCGGCCATAGGCGTCGCCGGTGGGGGCCGACGGGCGCGCCACGGCGTTGACGAAGGTCTCGTAGAGCTCGCCGAAGAAGGGCACTGCCTCGAGCACTTCGTCATCCTGATACAGCGACTCCAGCGTAGGGTTGTAGGCCCCCTCGATGGCACGGCGCTTCTGCTCCTCGTTACCGGCCAGGAAGGCCACCAGCTCGGCGGCGAGCTCGGGGTTCTCGCTGTAGCGCGATACCGCCAGGTTCCAGCCGCCCAGGGTGGCGGCGGTGCTGCCCTCGCCGCTGTAGGGCAGTTGGGTCACGCCCACCTTGCCACGTACTTCGCTGCCCTCGCTCTGGGCCAGCGCCCAGGCATAGGGCCAGTTGCGCATGAACACGGCATTGCCGCCCTGGAACACGCCGCGAGCCTCTTCCTCGGTGTAGTTGAGGACGCCGTTGGGCGAGATGTCGCCGATCCAGGAGGCGGCAAGATCCAGTGCCGCGGCGGCTTGCGGGTTGTTGATGGTGATCTCGCCGTCCTGGTCGACGATGGTGCCGCCACCGTGGCTTGCCACCCACTCCAGGGCGTTGCAGGTCAGCCCCTCGTAGGCGCGGCCCTGAAAGACGAAGCCGTGCATGCGGCCGTTGCCTGCCTCACGCTCGGCGTTCTGGATCTCGCGGGCGATCTCGGTCAGTTCTTCCCAGGTTTCCGGCGCCTCGAAGCCGTACTGCTCGAGCAGATCGGCGCGGTAGTAGAGCACGCCAGCATCGGTGAACCAGGGCATCGCCACCAGGCGGTCGTCGATGGTGTTGTTCTCGACGATGGCGGAGAAGTGCCCTTCGCCGGCATCGTCGCCCAGCACTTCGCGCAGGTCGAGCAGGTGGTTGGCGAGCAGGCCCGGCCATACGACATCGATCTGCATGATGTCGATGTCGGTGGAGTTGGCGGAGAGGATCTGCTGATAGAGCGACAGGCGTTCGGTGGAGGAGTTGGGCGTCGAGACCACGTCGACGCTGTGACCGGTCTTCTCTTCCCAGGCCCGTACGCCCTGCTGGCAGAGCTGCAGTTCGGCGCCCACGGCACCGCATGAGATGGTCAGATCGGCGGCCTGGGCGTGGCTGAGGCTGGCGGCTCCGGCGACGACGAGGGTGGAGAGCAACGTCTTCTTGTGCATGAAGGTGTCCTTGTCGGCTTGTTGTTATCGATGGCGGCTGAATGGTCTTAAACGATTAAGATCGTTCGGCGCTCAGTTAGCCGTTTCTGCCTGGAGAGTTCAACCTAGACTTTGGGCTAAGAGCTGGCCTGGCGCTTGCCATTGCTTCCTGAGCATAGCTTCCGCGACTTACAGCGAGAGGAAGAACAGAATCAGCGGCGGTGACAGCAGCGAGAGGATGAAGCCGCTGACCACGGCGATGGGCACGCAGGCCACGCCGCCGTGCTGCTGGATCACCGGTAGGGTGAAGTCCATGGAGGTAGCACCGCCGTAGCCGATGGCGAGGGGAGCGTGGCGTTTGATGAACAGCGGAATGAGGATGAAGGCCAGCAGCTCGCGGCTGAGGTCGTTGAAGAAGGCCACCCCGCCGAACACGGGGCCGAGCTGATCGCCGACCAGTATCGCCGAGAGCGAATACCAGCCGAAACCCGATGCCAGCGCCAGGCCCTCATTCCAGCTAAGCGACAGCAGGGGAGCGGCGAGCAAGCCGCCGATGAGGGAGCTCACGGCCAGGGTCATGGCGATGGCCAGGCCATGGCGGTTGAGCAGAATCTGGCGCAGCGGCATGCCGGAGTTGCGCAACTGGCAGCCGATCAACGCCAGCAGCACATAGAGCACCCATTCGGCCAGCAGCTCGGCATGCCGGAAGATGGCATCGCCGCCCAGCCAGGCAAGTGCCAGGCCGATCAGCACGCCGCCCGCCACCACCGCCACCAGGGCCAGGGAGCCGGCCAGTGCTGCCAGTTTGGTGGTGGGCGCATCGGCCACCACCGGCGACGGCCCCATGCGCAGAGCCAGACGACGCGACAGCCACCCCAGCGCCAGCAGGTTGCAGGCGGTGATAACCGTGAACAGCGTCAGTGCCTGTCCGCCCATGCGAGACAGCTCGCGGCCCAGCTCATCGAGTCCCGCCAGGCTGATACCCATCAACAGCAGGATGACGTAGACCGAGGCGCTGACGCCGCGATTGATGACGGCCAGAACGTCGGGGCTTCGCACCGGCACCAGATAGCCCAGCACCAGCGGCAGCAGCACGATCAAAAGCCCCGACAGCATGACGATTTCCTTCAGCCTGGCCGCTCACAGCGGCGAAAACCGCCAACTCTACCAGGCTTTTGCGCCCGGCGCCGGGTCGCGTGCTCAGTCGGTCCTGAGTGAGGTCAGGGTGAGCCGGCTGCGGCGCTCGCCGTCGCGCTGGTAGTCCACCGCCAGCAGCAGGCCGGGATACTCGGGGTGGAAGTGGAACACCATTCTGCGCTCTGGCGTGTCCGGCTCGCTGACCTCAACCTTGAGCGCCTGAAACTCGCCGGCGGGCAGCTTCAGCTCGTCGGTGCCCAGCAGGCGGTAATCGAGGGACTCCTCGCGTCCGCGGTGATTCTGATAGACCAGGCGGCAGGTCTCGTTTTCGCAGCCGCCGTTCAGGGCGCGCCGCGAGAGTTCGATCAGAGCGGCCTGGCGATCCGGCAGCTCGGCCAGTTCGCTGCTGCCCAGGCGATAGTTGCCGCCCACGCCGAACAGCGAGTAGCCGCTGGCGTAGTTCACCGAATGTACGCCCTCGGGCGTGACGATGAAACGGCTGCGCTCGTTGCCTCGGGCCACGGCGATGGCGGCCTGCATGCGGCTCTGCCAATGGCCGCTCTCCTGGGTCAGATGGTGTTCGATGGTGGCGTTGGGCCAGCCTCTCACTTCCAGGCGGTAACTGGCGCTGAACGGCTGCAGTTGCGCGTCGTGCTGGGCCGCGGCCGCCACGGCCTTGGCCGGAAGCCAGGCCAGCAGCAGTAAGGAGAGAGTCAGACGAGCCAGGGCTCGTGAGGGTCGATTCATGGCAGGACCGCTTGGCTGTTGGGCGACAGTAGCTGTGAACCTCACCAGCCCGTCGGGTTCCGTGATGCACGGTTATTCCACGATCCTTCCATGGCTTGCCTAGCGGGACGCTGCCAGACTCTGCAGCCCAAGGCTCAGTACGACCGGATACTCCGTCTCGTCGCTCGCACGACGTTCAAGGCGTCGCAGCGGCGCGGGCAGGCAAGAGAGCATACCCTCGACGCGCTGTCGTGCCTGTTCGGCAGCGCGTAGATAGTCAGGGTCGACGCTGCCGTTCCGAACCAGAGGTACCAGCAGCGGCTCGGCGTCATCGATGACCTCGTCGCGCCTGGCGATCACGTCGCCAGTGAAGGTGCCCTCTGAGTTTTGTCGCCGGAACAACTGTTTGCGCCCGGGCAGGTTGACCTTGCCGGAGGAGTGCTTGACCCGCGGTATGCCGGCGTACTCCGTCAGCTTGTAAGACAGATCGATCACCGGTGCATCGGCAGAGACGCCCATGGCGGTGCCGACACCGAAGGCATCGATCGGCGCGTCGGCATCGAGCAGAGTGGCGATCTCGTATTCGTCCAGGCCGCTGCTGGCGATGATGCGAACCTGCTCGAGGCCGGCTGCGTCGAGCAGCGTGCGGGAGCGTCGGGCGAGTTCGCCGAGATCGCCGGAGTCGAGGCGGATGGCCTCGATGCGAAGATCCGGCTCCTCCTGAAGCAGTTCGATGACCTGACGCACACCTTCGAGGGTGTCGTGGGTATCCACCAGCAGCGTGGTGCCGGGAAAGTGGCGGGCGAAGGCACGAAACGCGTCAGTTTCGCTGTCGTGAGCGAGGATATAGCTGTGTGCCATGGTGCCGCTCAGTGGCAGGTCATGCCGCAGGCCGCCAAGCACGTTGCTGGTCCCGGACAGACCCGCCGTGCGGTAGGCGCGTACGCCACGCACGGCGGCATCGACACCGTGCATGCGGCGCAAGCCAAAGTCGATCACCGGGCGGCCACGGGCTGCCAGCACGATGCGCACGGCCTTGGAGGCCAGTACCGTCTCGAGCTGCACCAGATTCATGAGTAGACTCTCGATCAACTGCGCTTCCGCAATAGGGGCGTCCACCTCCAGCAGCGGTTCGTTGGGGAAAACCGGCGTGCCCTCCGGCAGGGTCCAGATATCGCCGCTGAAGCGCCATTCGCCGAGCCAGGCAAGAAAGTCCCGGTGGAAACGGCCGGTCGCCGAGAGTCGCTCCAGCATGGCCGGAGTGAACCGCAGGCGGCTGATCGTTGCTGCGGCGTGCTGTTGACCACAGGCAAGCATGAAACGGCGCGTGGGAGGCATCTTGCGAAAGAACAGACTGAAGGTGGCCCTCTCCCTCATCGATTCCTTCCAGTAGGCCTCGAGCATGGTCAACTGGTACAGGTCGGTCAGCAGTGCCAGCTCGTGGTCTGCGATCTGTACCGGACAAGTCTCGCTCATCGATGCACCTCGACGCCGGCTGCCTCGAACTCGCGCTGGCAGTTGCCGCGTGCATCCGGTGCGACGGGGGCAGTGAGGGCATCGAGTACTACCACGGAAAAACCCTCACGACGTGCGTCCAGCGCGGTGGCCCTAACGCAGACGTCCATCGCCAGCCCGCACACGGCGACGCGTGCGATGCCGCGCTCGCGCAGGTAGCCGGCCAGGCCGGTGCCCTCGAAGGCGGAGTAGGCGTCAGTGTCGAAGGCAGTGGCCTTGCTCAGCCGAATGACGTCGTCGGCTAGGGTCAACTGGGAGTGGAAGCCAGCCCCCGGTGTGTCCTGCACGCAGTGTACCGGCCAATGGCCACCGCGATGCACGAAGCTCATATGGTCGATGGGATGCCAGTCGCGCGAGGCCAGTACCAAGGCGCCGGCACGCCTGGCGGCGTCGATCTCGGCATTGATGCCTGGTACCAGCGCGCTGCCTCCCTTCACGGCAAGAGCTCCGCCCTCGCAGAAGTCGTTCTGCATGTCCACGATCAGCAGCGCGGTATCGGGTCGGTAATCCAACTGGGCCATGAGCTACCTCCAGCGATATCGGCAAATGGTAACTGACAGAGTATGTCTTGAACGCGCTTCGTTGTAGGAGGACCAAGCAGATTCCCCTGTCCTGGGCAAACGGTGTCGATCGGCGTGGTGTCGATTCGGCGATAAGAATGACGTCGATCAAACCCGACGCCGGTTGCGAGGTGTCGAGCTCAAGATTCCCGCCGTGAGGCCGAAGAAGACTTCGCGCACCGACAGGCAGCGCCACGATGGCCGACGGATATCACAACTACAACGGCACGCTACGCCAGCCACGTCCCGACTCCCGATATCATCGAGCTTGGCAGGGTTCCAACACATGAAAAACTTCCTTCACCGCATTCCAGTGTCACGCAAGTTCATGCTTGTGCTGGCACTGCCCCTTTGCATCATCGTCTGGCTGGCCGCGAGTGGCATCATGGACAGACAACAAGTTGCCAACAACATGCAGCAGGTCGACCGCTTCACCGGTCTGTCGGTGCAGCTCGGTGGTCTGATACACGAGCTGCAGGTGGAGCGCGGCCTGTCGGTCGGCTTCATCGGTAGCAGTGGCGAGGTCTTCGGCACGCGGCTGGCCGCTCAGCGCAGCCGGGTCGACGAGCGACTGGCCGACTATCGCAGCGCCTGGGCCGGCATCGATGTGGGTGGCGACGTCGGTATTACCCAGCGACAGCAGGAGATCGATGCGCTGCTGGCTGAGGTGGCCGATAAGCGCCGCCAGGTAGATGCCCTCGAGATTGGCGGGCTCGATGCCCTTGATTACTACACCGACATCAACGCATACCTGACCGAGATCGTGGGGCGGCTGAGTTCGCTGAGCAATGCTGGCGAGCTCTCCCGTGGCTTGGGTGCCTATTACTCCCTGCTCGAGCTCAAGGAGACGGCGGGTATAGAGCGGGCGCTGTTGGCCAGCGCTTTCGCCGCCAACCGCATGTCACAGGATGTCTATTTCCGCTTTCTCCGCCTGCTCGGCGAAGAGGAAGCGTTCGAGGAGAGCTTCCTCATCCAGGCCGACGCCGAGATGTGGGCTCGGTATCGTGCCGCCACCACCGAACACGAGGCCAATGGCGAGCTGACCATGATGCGCCAGATCGCCATGCGTCAGGGTATCGACGGCGGCTATGGCATTCGCGCGGAGCGCTGGTTTGACGCCCAGACCGGCAAGCTGGAGCGGCTGCGCGCAGTGGAGCTGGCGTTGGCCGAGGACGTACAGCTGCGGGCCCATGCCCTGGCCGGGGATGCCCGCTTCGGACTATGGGCGTTCGCCGGTCTGGCCCTGGCGGCCATTCTGGTCTCCGTCGTGCTTTCCATCCTGCTGGTGCGCAGCATGGTCGTGCCCCTGCGTCAGGCGCTTGCCCTGATCGAGTCGCGCGGTGGCGATCTGACTCAGCGCCTGGCAGTACCCGGCAGCGACGAGCTGTCGCGGCTCTATGCTGCCTTCAATCACTCCACGGACAGCATGGAAGCGCTGGTGGCTTCGATTCAGCAGGGGGCCCGCGGCGTAGGCTCGGCCAGCGGCGAGATCGCCCAGGGCAACGAGGATCTGGCCAGTCGTACCGAGGAGCAGTCCGCCTCGCTGGTGGAAACCGCCACCAGCATGGAGCAGATGACCTCCACCGTGCGTCAGTCCGCCGACAACGCGCGCCAGGCCAGCAGCATGACGGAGCAGGCGGTGACCCAGGCCGAGCAGGCCAGCCGGGTGGCCGAGGAGGCGCGCCAGGCCATGCAGCAGATCTTCGAGGCCAACCGCCAGGTCACCGCCATCGTCGAGGCCATCGACGGTATTGCCTTTCAGACCAACCTGTTGGCGCTCAATGCTTCGGTGGAGGCTGCCCGTGCCGGTGAGCACGGTCGCGGCTTCGCCGTGGTCGCAGGTGAGGTACGCAAGCTGGCCAGCCGCAGTGCCGAGGAGGCCGAACGCATTCGTCAGCTGATCGGCAACACCACCCTGCGGGTGGAGGCCGGTAATGCCCTGGTGGGGCGCACCTCCGAAGCACTGACCGCCATTTCCGGGGACGTACGCCGGGTCTCCGACCTGGTGATGGAGATCTCCTCGGCCAGCGGCGAGCAGTCGGCGGGTATCGAGCAGATCAACCAGGCCGTGGCTCAGCTCGAGGCTACCACCCAGCAGAACGCGGCGCTGGTCGAGCAGGTCGCCACCGCGAGCCGTTCGCTGGACGACCAGGCCGGAGAGATGGCCAGGCTGATCTCCCGCTTCCGCGTCAGCGATGGCCTGGGGCAGCCCACGTCGGTGATGGAGGTTTCGGATGTGGCGCGGCTCGAGTATCGCGGCATGGAGCGCTTGCCCCAGCCGGCTTGAACCGGCAGCGACGATAGCAGCGGCGGGCCAAGGGCCCGCCGTTTCAGTTACTGCTGACGCAGGCCGGCGTCGATATCAATAACCCGCTTCGGGGTCGATGGACTCGACCTCCTCGCCGGCCTCGAAGGCGCGGATCGCTTCGGCCACCTGATCGACGGCCTCGTCCAGCGGGGTCGGCCCGGCCATGTGCGGCGTCACCCAGATGCGCGGATGCCACCACAGCGGGCTCGATTCGGGCAGCGGCTCCTCGGGGAAGGCGTCGAGGATGGCGCCACGCAGCCGGCCTTCCCGTTCGCCTTCACCCAGCGCTGCGAGCAGCGCCGCCTCGTCGATCAGGCTGCCGCGGCCAGGGTTGATCAGGCTGGCGCCTTCGGGCAGGGCGGCGAGTGCCGCAGCATTGATGATGTGGCGGGTCGAGTTGGTGCCGGGCAGCAGCAGCACCAGGGTGCGAACCTGGCCGAGCAGCTCGACCAGGCCCTCGTCGCCGTGGTGGCAGGTGATGCCCTCGAGCGATTTGGGCGAGCGACTCCAGCCGTGCACGGGAAAACCGTCGGCGGCGATCATGGCGGCCACCCTGGCGCCGATGGCACCGAGGCCGAGCACGCCCACCGGCCAGTCGCGCTTGTCGGCAACGGCATGCTCTTGCCACTTCCTTTGCGCCTGCTGGCGGCGGTAGCGGTCGAAGTCGCGCTGAAAGTGCAGCACCCCGTAGCGCACGTAATCGCCGATCAGCTCGGCCATGCCGGCATCGCGCAGCTTGACGATGGGTACCCCTGCGGGCAGCGCCGGATTGTTGAGCAGGGCATCCACGCCCGCTCCCAGGTTGACGATGCCGCGGGCGCGAGTCTGTTCGGCGAGCAGTGCCTCGGGGGGCTTCCACACCGCCAGGTAGTCGGCATCGCGGCGCTTGTCGGCAGGGTCGTCGGCGGTGACGATCTCGGCACCGGGCAGGCGCTCGGCCAGCGCATCGCGCCAGGCCTCGATGTCGTCGATGTGAAGCAATATGCGCATGACGGCTCCTTTCTCGGTAGACGATGGCTCTCAATAGACGATCTGCATCATGGGCGGGGGGGCTTCGTCGAGCAGCACGGCCAGACGCTTGAGTCCCTCTTCCACGCGGGCAATGTCCTGCTCGGCGCCCAGGCTCACCCGGATGCGCCTGGGCGGCGGGGTCTGTTCCACCATGAACGGCACCGCCGTGGTGATGGCCAGCCCCTCCTGTTCCGCCTGCTGCTGCAGCTCCTCGGCGCGCCAGGCGTCGGGCAGGGAAATCCACACGTGCAGGCTGGTGGGGCGCGACTCCAGCGCATGATGACCGAGCAGGCGCTGGGCAAGCTGCTGGCGCTCGCCCAGCAGGCTGCGCTGTTCGCCGGCCAGGGCCTCGACGGTGCCGTCGGCCAGCCAGCGGTCGGCGATCTCGAAGATCAGCGGCGTTGCCATCCAGGTGGTCGCACGCATGCGCGGCAGCACATGGTGCAGCTGGCCTCGCGGTACGGTGAGGTAGCCGGCACGCAGCCCCGGTACGGTGACCTTGGTCAGGCTGGTGACATGAAAGCTCAGCTGCGGGATACGCGATGCAACGGGGGTGAATCCCGGGGCTTCCAGCAGCGCATGCACGTCGTCTTCGATCAGCCATACCCGGTGCCGCGCCAGCACCTCGGCCACGGCGTCGCGGCGCGCCTCGCTCATGGTCGCTCCGGTGGGATTGAGCTGGGTCGGGGTCAGGTAGAGCGCGCGCGGCTTGAAGCGCTGGCAGGCCAGTTCCAGCGCTTCCGGCACGATGCCCTCGGCGTCGATGGCGATGCCGCGCAGTTGGAACCCCAGCGTGCGCGAGAGGGCGATCAGGCCGTGATCGGTGAGCGCCTCGGTCAGCACCAGGTCGCCGTGCTGCACCACGCTGGAAATCGCCAGCATCAGGCCGTGGGCGGCGCCGTTGCAGAGAATGCGGTCGTCCATCTCGCCGGGTACGTGCAGGCGTGACTGCAGCCAGGCGCTGGCGCGCTCGCGCTGGTGAGCGAGGCCGGCGATGGGGCGGCAGGCGCCGATCACGTCGGGGCTGGCCAGTTCGGCCAGCTCGGACAGGGTGTGGCGAAAACGTAGATGATGGCTCGGTGGACATACCGGGTGGGCGATCGACAGATCGATCAGCGGGTTCTCCTGGCGTGCTTCGTGGCCACGCAGATAGGCCGATTCCTTGGCGTCGTCCAGCGCATTGATCCAGGTGCCGCTGCCCACCCGGGCCTGCACCAGACCCATTCGCTCGGCCTGGGCATAGGCTCGTGACACGGTCTGGACGCTGACCCCCAGGTTCTCGGCCAGTTGGCGATGGGGCGGCAACCGGGTGCCGGGCACGAGTTCACCCTGGCGCACCGCTTCCGAGAGAGCACGAGCGATGGCCAAATACTTGGGGCCCGTATCCGTCAGGTACGGGGTTAGATCAATCGTCATGATGCAATAAAGCCTTTGACCGCCAGCCAAGGGGGGATGCTACTATCAGCTTAGCGGCATTGAACTGGGATTGTCATGTTTTCCGCCAAAATCGATCATGACAATTTTGGGCCGGTCCTTTCATCCCTGACCGCGATGACCGACTATCCGATGGCCCGGCCTTCTTCTGCAGCGAAGAGGGCCGGTTCTTGGTGATTTTATGGCGAGTGGCCCATGACTCAGGTATCCCTGTCCTTCACTCGTGAGGAATATGCCAGCCGGCTATGGAAGGTGCGGGCTGAAATGGCCAGTCGAGGGATCGACGTGCTGGTGATCAGTGACCCGTCCAACATGGCCTGGCTGACGGGCTATGATGGCTGGTCCTTCTACGTTCACCAGTGCGTGCTGGTGGGGCTGGAGGGCGAACCGGTGTGGTACGGCCGGCGCATGGACGCCAATGGGGCGCTGCGCACCTGCTGGATCGACCCGGACAACATCACCTACTACCCCGACTACTACGTCCAGAACCCGGACATGCACCCCATGGACTACCTGGCCCAGTCGATCATGCCCGATCGCGGCTGGCATCAGGGCGTGGTGGGGCTTGAGATGGACAACTACTACTTTTCGGCCAAGGCCTACCAGAGCCTGCTGCGCGAACTGCCCCATGCGCGCTTCATGGATGCCAACTCGCTGGTCAACTGGTGCCGCGCGATCAAGTCGCCCCAGGAGATCGCCTACATGCGGGTGGCGGGCAAGATCGTCGAGGGCATGCATTCGCGCATTCTCGAGGTGATCGAGCCCGGCCTGCCCAAGAGCAAGCTGGTCTCGGAGATCTACCGTGTCGGTATCGAGGGCTGGGTCGACGAGAACGGCAAGGTTTATGGCGGCGACTACCCCGCCATCGTGCCCATGCTGCCCACCGGCAAGGATGCGGCGGCGCCTCACCTGACCTGGGACGACACGCCGTTCCGCAAGGGGGAGGGGACCTTCTTCGAAATTGCCGGGGTGTTCAAGCGCTACCATGCGCCGCTGTCGCGTACGGTGTTCCTGGGCCGGCCGCCGCAGGACTTCGTGCGCGCCGAGTCTGCCCTGCTCGAGGGCATCGAGAACGGCCTGGCGGTGGCCAAGCCCGGCAATCGCACCGCCGACATCGCCATGGCCCTGGGCGCGGCGATGGACAAGTACGGCTTCGACCGCGGCGGCGCCCGCTGCGGCTACCCCATCGGTATCAGCTACCCGCCGGACTGGGGCGAGCGCACCATGAGCCTGCGCCCTTCGGACGAGACCATTCTCGAACCGGGCATGACCTTCCACTTCATGCCGGGCCTGTGGCAGGACGACTGGGGGCTCGAGATAACCGAGAGCATTCTGATCACCGAGACCGGCTGCGAAGCGCTGGCCAACTTCCCGCGCCAGCTTTTCGTCAAGTAAGGCCAGCGTTCGTCAAGTCAAGGAGAGCAAGATGAGCAAGCGACCCAGCCCAATCAGCGCCACCGTGGACTTCGACGCCGATGGCGTCCAGCACGGCTTCCTCAAGCTGCCGATCTCCACCGACGAGTCGGCCTGGGGCGCGGTGATGATCCCGGTGAGCGTGGTCAAGAACGGCGAGGGCCCCACGGCGCTACTGACCGGCGGCAATCACGGCGACGAGTACGAGGGCATCACCGCGCTGATGAAGCTGTCGAGCTCGCTGCGTGCTGAGGACGTGAGCGGTCGCGTGATCATCGTGCCGATGATGAACATGCCCGCGGCCATGGCCGGCAAGCGCACCTCGCCGATGGATGGTGGCAACCTCAACCGCAGCTTTCCGGGCGACCCCGACGGCACGGTGACCGAGAAGATCGCCGACTACTTCACCCGGGTCATGACGCCGATGTGCGACGTGGTGCTCGACCTGCACTCCGGTGGGCGCACCCTGGACATCATTCCCTTCGGCGCCTCCCACATACTCGACGACCCCGAACAGCAGCGCCAGGCGCTGGAGGGCGCCAAGGCATTCGGCGCCCCCTACGCCATGATGATGTTCGAACTCGATGCCGCGGCGCTGTTCGACACCGCGGTGGAGAGCCAGGGCAAGGTTTTCGTCGCCACCGAGCTGGGTGGCGGCGGTACCTCTACCCCCGAGAGCCTGGCCCTCACCGAGCGCGGCGTGCGCAATTTCCTGATCCACTTCGGCCTGCTCCAGGGCGAGGTGGAGATGCCCGCCGAGCCGCAGGTCTATCTCGATATGCCCGACGCCAGCTGCTACGTGCAGAGCGAGCACACGGGGCTGCTCGAGCTGACCCTGGCGTTGGGCGACAAAGTGGAGAAGGGCCAGGTGATCGCTCGCGTCTACGATATGACCCGCAGTGGCGTGGCGCCGGTCGAGTACCACGCCGGGCGTGACGGCATCCTGGCGGCTCGGCGCTTCCCCGCGTTGGTCAACATGGGCGACACCATCGCCGTGATCGCCGACGTCGTCGACACCCTCGGCTGATTCGAACCGCCATGACAAAAGAGGCATAACAAGAGAAAACGATGAAGCTCGATCGATACGACCTGAAGATTCTCGAGATTCTGTCCCGCGACGGGCGCATCACCAAGTCGAAGCTGGCCGAGGCCATCAATCTCTCGGTCAGCCCGTGCTGGGAGCGGGTGCGGCGGCTGGAGAAGGCCGGCATCATCGAGGGTTATGGTGCACGCATCAATCCCGGTGCGCTGGTCAAGCGCACCCCGGTGTGGGTGCAGATCGAGCTCAAGCAGCACAATGCCGAGAGCTTCGCCCGCTTCGAGGCGCTGGTTCACGAAACCCCCGAGGTCACCGAGTGCGTGGCGGTAGGCGGTGGGGTCGATTACCTGATGAAGGTCGAGGCCGACTCCGTCGATGCCTACCAGCGTCTGATCGACGCCTGGCTCACCTCGGATGTCGGCATCGAGCGCTATTTCACCTACATTGTGACCAAGGCGGTCAAACGTCCTGCGCCGGGCCTGGAGCGGGGCGACTTTCTCAGTTGATTTAGGCTGGGGCCGCTGGCGGCGCGGCATCCAACGCGAACTCAACGTTGATACCTTGAGTAGAATCATGGCATAAGCTTAAAGCGAGAGTGAGCCGATGGCTCACTCAGCCGGGCGATCTTCCGGCATGTCATCGCGGTGCCGGATGAGTTGGTTAGCGCCCTGAGACAAGATCGCCTGACGTAGAGAGATGCCCATGTCCTACTTCACCATTGCCGGGGTGCAGATGCAGGCCCTGCATCACGGTGACAACACCGAGGCCATGCGCCACCGGGTCGACGCGCTGATGAGCCGCTTCCCCCAGGTGCAGATGGTTCTGTTCAGTGAGTTGATGCCGCTTGGCGCCTCGCCACATCACGCCCACCCGTTACCCAGTCATGTCGAGCAGTTCTTCTGCCAGCTCGCCGAGCGATACCGTATCTGGCTGATTCCCGGATCCATGTTCGAACGCACCGAGAGCGGCATCTACAACACCTTGTCGGTGATCGATCCGAGCGGTCAGGTGGTGGCGCGTTACCGTAAGATGTTCCCCTTCCGCCCCTACGAGGCCAACGTGGAGAGCGGCACGGAGTTCGTCGTCTTCGATGTGCCCAACGTCGGTCGTTTCGGCGTGTCGATCTGCTACGACATGTGGTTCCCCGAGACCACCCGAACCCTGGCCGCCATGGGCGCCGAGGTGATCCTCCACCCCACCATGACAGATACCATCGACCGCGATATCGAGCTTTCCATCGCCCGTGCCAATGCCGCGGTCAACCAGTGCTACTTCTTCGACATCAACGGCGCCGGCGCCCTCGGCAACGGCCGCTCCATCGTGGTGGGGCCTTCAGGTGACGTGATTCATCAGGCCGGTTCCGGTGAGGAAGTCATGCCCATCGAGGTCGACTTCAGTCGGGTGCGGCGCGAGCGCGAAACGGGCCTGCGTGGCCTGGGGCAGCCGCTGAAGAGCTTCCGCGACCGCCAGGTGGATTTCTCCATCTACCGCTTCGAGCATGGCCCCTCGCCGTTTCTTGCCAGCCTGGGGCCGTTGGCCAAGCCGCAGCGCACCGATATCGAAGAGTATCGATAGCTCAAGGAGATCGTCATGTGGGAGTTCCTGATTCGCCTGAGACAACGTTTCTTTCGGCCCTGGAACTCCCTTCCGGCAACGGCCCGGCCGAGACCCGCCGATGCCATCCCTACCGTCATCGATGGAGCGAGAACAATGAACAAGATCAATAACATTGCCGACGTTCGCCGCCATTTTCGCAACAACAAGGAGCCGGTCTACTTCATCTCTGCGACCAACTTCAACCTGCTCGGTATCGGTGACTGGGTGGGCAACTTCCGGCACATCAACTACATCGACTGCTTCGACGGCCAGCAGCGCAACGTCTTCGTGCCCAAGGAGAAATTCCCGCGCGACTTCGAGAGCATCGAGGACATCAACAACTACCTGCTCGAACACAAGGAGGTGATCGACTTCATCCAGTCGCGTGCCAGCGGCGACGATGCGGGTGTTGCCGCCTTCCTGATGTTCGACGAGCACACCGAGGAGATCTGCCGGCAGCTCGGTCTGCGGGTCGCCTTCCCGCCGGCGGAGCTGCGCTCGCGCATGGACAACAAGATCGAGACGGTGCGGATCGGCAACAAGGCCGGGGTGCCCAGCGTGCCCAACGTGCTGGCACGGGTCGGCAGCTATCAGGAACTGCTCGAGGTCAGCCGTGAGCTGGGCGACGACCTGGTGGTGCAGACCGCCTACGGCGACTCCGGCCACACCACCTTCTTCATCGCCAGTGAAGACGACTACTACAAGCATGCCGAGGAGATCGAGGCCGAGCCCGAGGTCAAGATCATGAAGCGCATCAACTGTCGCGGTTCGGCCATCGAGGCCTGCGCCACCCGCTGCGGTACCGTGGTGGGGCCGCTGATGACCGAGCTGGTAGGCTTCAAGTCGTTGACCCCCTACAAGGGCGGCTGGTGCGGCAACGAGATGTTCGCCGGCGCCTTCAGCCAGGAGATCCGCGACAAGGCCCGCGAGTACACCTTCAAGTTCGGCGAGGCCCTGCGCGAAGAGGGCTACCGTGGCTATTTCGAACTCGACTTCCTGATCGACATGGATAACGGCGAGGTCTACCTGGGCGAACTCAACCCGCGGGTCACCGGCGCCAGCTCGCTGACCAACGTGGCGGCCTTCGCCCACTCCGACATCCCGCTGTTCCTGTTCCATCTGCTGGAGTTCTCCGACGTCGAGTTCGATCTCGACATCGAGGAGATCAACGAGCGCTGGTCGCACCCCGACAGCGTCGACAGCTGGAGCCAACTGGTGATCAAGCACACCGACGAGAGCGTCGACCTGCTGACACGGGCGCCGCGCACCGGGGTGTGGACCCTGGGCGAGGACGGGCGCATGGCCTATGACCACTACAGCTACCATCCCCATGCCGCCGAGAACGAGCGCGAGGCCTTCTTCCTGCGCATCAGCGGGCCGGGGGACTTCCGCTACGAGGGTGCCGACCTGGGAATTCTGATTACACGAGGCCGCCTGATGGACGACGACTTCCAGCTCACCGAGCGGGCCAAGGCCTGGATCGAAGGCATTCGCGGCGAGTACGCCGGTCAGCCGCTACAGGATCCGCTGGTGGAAGAGGTCGCCGTGAGTCATGCCATCGGCGGCGGCAACTTCAAGATCCTATGAACGGCGAAGTCGAGCGGCATCATCATACGCGGCGGGGGGAGATGGAGAGAGCACTGGTCTTTCGTACCCTGCAGGAGGAGATGCCCGGCACCAAGTGGCGGTCGCTGTTCGACTACCACTGGCCGGCCTACGAGGCGTGGTATCTGGCCGAAGGGGAGCGCGAGCGGCCGGGCTACCTGAGCTGCTACAACGCCCTGCGCCGGCACATGCCGGAGCTGCTGGAAATCTACCGGACGCTGTGCGAGCTGGCCGGCGGTGGCGATCTGGCGGCGCGCTTTCTCAGTCTCTTCCAGCCGCCGCCGTACATCACCGGCTGCTCCCAGGCGGTGCTGACTCAGCACGGTTCGAGCCTGCTGGCGCGCAACTACGACTACCCGCCGGAGCTGTGCGAGGGCACCGTGCTGTACACCCGCTGGAACGGGCGCGGCGTGATCGCCATGACCGACTGCCTGTGGGGCGTGCTGGATGGTATGAACGAGGCAGGCCTGGCCGTGTCGTTGGCCTTTGGTGGGCGCAAGGCGGTGGGCGAGGGCTTCGGCGCTCCCATCATCTTGCGCTACCTGCTGGAGTTCTGCGACAGCGTGCCCCAGGCCGCCGAGGTGCTGGCCCGAGTGCCGACCCACATGGCCTACAACGTCACCCTGACCGATGCCGCGGGACGTTACGTCACGGCGATGATCGCCCCTGATCGCCGGGCCAGCATCCGCCGGGTGGCGGTGGCCACCAACCATCAGAAGAAGATCGAGTGGTACGCCCATGCGCTGGCGTCGGAGACCCTGATCCGCGAGCGCCAGCTATCGATCCTGGTGGACGACCCGGCCACCACCGAGGCGCGCCTGCTCGACGCCTTCACCTCGCCGCCGCTGTTTCGCCGCGACTACGCGCGCGGGCTCGGCACCATCTATACCGCGGCCTATTGGCCGCAGTCGGGGCGGGTCAGCTATCGCTGGCCGCAGCAGCGCCTGGAGCTGGCCTTCGATCATTTTCCCGAGCAGCAGCTGAGGGTCCGTTACGGCCCCAGGTAGCGTAGCCGCGGTATTGCGCAGGCGCCGCGGGAACAATAACGACAAAGAGGGATGGGTGTCGCCATGAACGAAAGCAGCCATACCGAAACGCCGTATACCGCGCTGGGCTTCTATCACAAGATCTCCCAGCTGCGCGCCGACACTTGGAACGCGCTCAAGCGCGATCTGGGACAGTTGGTGCGGCTCAACGACGAGAGCCGGGCACGTAACCTGATCAAGGCGATCGACGTCAAGCTGACGCGCCTCGAGATCATCGAGGACTACCACGCCTTTCCCTCCAAGGAGGACTTCCGTCACCTCTGGGCGCTGTTCGACCGTGAGGAGTACGTGCTGCTGGAGAAGGTGGTCAAGCGGCTGGTGCGGGCGCTGATCAGCGAATCCTACCGTCGCCGCCACGTCGATCTCTCCGAGACCGATGCCGACGCCGAGGATCTTGAGACCCTTGATGCCCTGGCGCAGCTGCGCCATGGGCATCCGGCCTCCAACAGCTCGGCCCAGCCCTATTTCGAGCTGCTGATCGTCGACAACCTCTCGTCCCAGGAAGAGGAAGTGGTGCGCGAGGCGTTCCACAGCCTGCGCCGGCCGGAGGACCGCTTCGTCTACGACGTGGTCACGGTGCGAAGCTTCGAGGACGCGCTGATCGCGGTGCTGGTCAACCCCAACATCCAGGCCTGCCTGATCCGCTATGAGTTTCCCTACAAGTCCAAGTACAACCTCAGTGCCCTGCGCAACTACCTCGAAGGCCTCTCCGAGCAGGAACTGGAGCACCAGTCGGAGGCGGAACGCAGCATCCTGCTCAGCTCGATGATCCACGAGCTGCGCCCCGAGATCGACCAGTTCCTGGTCACCAGCGGTGACGTCGAGGCCACGGCGAGCCGCGACATCCGCCACTTCAACCGCATCTTCTATCGCGAGACTGACTACATCGAGCAGCATCACACCATCCTGCGTGCCATCGACAGCCGCTATCGCACGCCATTCTTCGACGCCCTGCGCGAATACAGCAAGAAGCCCACCGGGGTGTTCCACGCCATGCCCATTTCGCGGGGCAAGTCGGTGACCCGCTCGCACTGGGCGGGGCACATGATCGACTTCTACGGCATCAACATTTTCCTCGCCGAGACCTCGGCCACCTCGGGCGGCCTCGATTCGCTGCTGCAGCCCTACGGTCCGATCAAGAAGGCCCAGGAGTACGCCGCCCGGGCTTTTGGTGCGCGGCAGAGCTTCTTCGTCACCAACGGCACCTCGACGGCCAACAAGATCGTGGTGCAGGCGCTGGTCAAGCCGCGCGACATCGTGCTGATCGACCGCGACTGCCACAAGTCGCACCACTACGGCATGGTGCTGGCGGGCGCCCACGTCAGCTATCTGGACTCCTATCCGCTCAACGACTACTCGATGTACGGCGCGGTGCCGCTGCGCGAGATCAAGAAGACGCTGCTGGAGTACAAGCGCGCCGGCCAGCTCCACCGGGTCAAGATGCTGCTGCTGACCAACTGCACCTTCGACGGTGTGGTGTACAACGTGCGCCGGGTGATGGAGGAGTGCCTGGCGATCAAGCCCGACCTGGTGTTCCTGTGGGACGAGGCGTGGTTCGCCTTCGCCACCTTCAACCCCACCTACCGCCCGCGCACCGCCATGCACGCCGCGCGGACCCTGCGCGACCGCTACCGCAGCGAGGCCTACCGCGAGGAGTACGCGGCGTGGAAGGCCGAATTCGACGCCCTCGACCCCGACGACGATGCCACCTGGCTCGAGCGTCGGCTGCTGCCCGACCCGGAGGCGGTGCGTATCCGTGCCTACGCCACCCACTCCACCCACAAGACCCTGACCTCGCTGCGCCAGGGTTCGATGATCCATGTCTGGGACCAGGACTTCCGCCAGAAGGTCGAGGCGCCGTTCCACGAGGCCTACATGACGCATACCTCCACCTCGCCCAACTATCAGATTGTGGCGTCGCTGGACGTTGGGCGCATGCAGGCCGAGATGGAGGGCTTCGAGCTGGTTCATGCCCAGGTGGAGGCGGCACTGTCGCTGCGCGAGCAGCTCTACACCCATCCGCTGCTGCAGAAGTACTTCCGGGTACTCAAGAACAGCGACATGGTGCCCGCCGAGTATCGTGAGTCGGGGGTCGAGTCCTACTACGATCCGGTGACCGGCTGGAACCAGATGGAGGAGGCGTGGGCGCGGGACGAGTTCGTGGTCGATCCTACCCGGGTGACTATCGCCATCGGCAACACCGGGGTCGACGGCGACGCCTTCAAGAATGAATACCTGATGAACAAGTACGGCATTCAGATCAACAAGACTTCGCGCAACACCGTGCTGTTCATGACCAACATCGGCACGACTCGCGGCTCCATCGCCTACCTGCTCGACGTACTGATCAAGCTGGCCAAGGAGTTCGAGTACCGCTGGGAGGAGAGCAGCCGGCCCGAGCGCAAGATCATCGAACGCCGGGTGCATTCGCTGACCCGGGAGCTGCCGCCGCTGCCCGACTTCAGCCGCTTCCACGACGCTTTCCGTCAGTGCAGCGAGACTCCCGAGGGCGACATTCGACGTGCCTACTTCCTCAGCTACGACGAGGAGAACACCGAGTACCTGCGCTTCGACAACGGCGAGCTCCAGGCCGAGATGCGCGCCGGCCGTGACGTGGTCTCGGCCAGCTTCGTGATTCCCTACCCGCCGGGCTTCCCGGTGCTAGTACCGGGGCAGGTGGTCAGCGAGGAGATCCTCCATTTTCTGCAGGCACTCGACGTCAAGGAGATTCACGGCTACCGGCCGGAGCTGGGCCTGATCGTGTTCACCGAAGAGGCGCTGGCTGCACCGCCGGAGACCTGAGCGGCGCGCGCAGAAAAAAACGCAACTTAGCCCTGGAGGACAAAAAAAAACGCACTTGCCCTGCTGGTTAACGAAAAGTCCCGCCCCAGGTTTGCCCTTACCCTGTACCCATCGAGCAGCCGCCGGCTGCTCTGTCGTTTTTGCCACAGCCGGCCCGTGAGCGAAGGGCCGGTGTCAGGGGAGGTGACCATGAACATGAAGCTGACCAATACACTGTCCACCATGCTGGATGATCCGCGTCTGTTTCGTCAGCACGCCTATGTGAACGGCAAGTGGACCCACGGCGATGGCGGCCGTGAGGAGACGGTGTTCGACCCCGCTACCGGCGAGGTCATCGGCTACATCCCCTGGCTCGAGGCGCATCAGATCCGTGAAGCGGTGGACGCCGCCGATGCCGCCTTCGTGCACTGGCGTGCGCTGCGTGCCGACGAGCGCGCCGAGCGGCTCATGGCCTGGCACGACCTGCTGCAGGCCCACCGCGAGGACCTCGCCATCATCATGACCCTGGAGCAGGGCAAGCCGCTGCCCGATGCCCGCGGCGAGGTGGAGTACGGCGCCAGCTTCGTGCGTTGGTTCGCCGAAGAGGGTAAGCGCACCTTCGGCGAGACCATTCCCAGCCATATCCCCAACGCCGCCCTGGGCACGCTCAAGGAGCCGGTGGGCATCGCCACGCTGATCACGCCGTGGAACTTCCCGCTGGCGATGATCACCCGCAAGGCCGCCGCCGCCCTGGCCGCCGGCTGCACGGTGGTGGTCAAGCCGGCCGGCGAGACGCCGTTCTCGGCGCTGGCGCTGGCCGAGCTGGCCGAGCGCGCCGGCATTCCGGCGGGCGTGTTCAACGTGGTATTGGGCGAGCCCGCCGAGGTATCGAAAATTCTGTGTGCCGAAGAGCGGGTCAAGGCGCTATCCTTCACCGGTTCTACTCGGGTCGGTCGGCTGCTGCTCGAACAGAGCGCCCAGACGGTGAAGCGCGTGTCGCTGGAGCTCGGCGGCAACGCCCCGTTCATCGTCGGCCCCGACATGGACCCCAAGGAGGCGGCCTTCGCCGCGGTGGCGGCCAAGTTCCAGACCGCCGGTCAGGACTGCCTGGCGGCCAACCGCATCCTGGTGCACGAGTCGATCCACGACGAGTTCGTCGAACACTTCGCCGAGCGCATGGCGGCATTGACCGTGGGCAACGGCATGGAGAGCGAGGTCGACCTGGGGCCGCTGATCCATCGTCAGGCGGTGGACAAGGCGGCGGCCATCGTCGACGACGCCATCTCCCGCGGCGCAACCCTGGTGGCCGGCGATCAGACCCGGGCGCCGGGAGAGAACTTCTTCATGCCTGTGCTGCTCACCGGCGTGACGCCGCAGATGAAGGTATGGCGCGAGGAGAACTTCGCCCCGGTGGCCGGTGTGACCGCCTACCGCGACGACGATGAAGTGATCGAGATGGCCAACGACACCGAGTACGGCCTGGCGGCCTATGTCTACACCCACGACATCCGCCGCATCTGGAAGCTGCTGCGGGCGCTGGAGTACGGCATGGTCAGCGTCAACTCGGTGAAGATGACCGGCCCGCCCGTGCCCTTCGGCGGCGTCAAGCAGTCGGGGCTGGGCCGCGAGGGCGGCATTACCGGGATCGATGAGTATCTCGAAACCAAGTATTACTGCCTGGGGGCTTTGGGGTCTGTTTCTGGGAGCTGAAGCGAGAGGAAGCGCCAGCGCATCCCATCTCGCGATGCCCAAGGGCGAAACCCTGACGCTGCGTTTGCGGCTTGCGCGTCGGACCGGATCAAGGTCCCTCTTGCCGGTCCTCGATCGACATCCCTGTCGATCGCCGCGCGCCGCTGCACTTGCGCCAGCGCCCTTGGGTAGATATCGCTCGCTGGCTTGCCCTGGCGCTGGGCCAGCGACGTCATAACGAATTGAACACCTCCCCGCTGCGGCGGGGCCTTTGATATTAGAGAGAGCATAATGAACCAGCAGCACCGCGATCTGATCGAGCGCGACCGCAAGGTCACCTTCCACGCTTCCACCCACCTGCGCGATTTCGCCCACGGCGACGCGCCGGGCCGGGTGATCACCGGCGGCAAGGGCATCCACATCGTCGACAAGGACGGCCGCGAGTTCATCGACGGCTTCGCCGGGCTGTACTGCGTCAACATCGGCTACGGCCGCACCGAGGTGGCCGAGGCGATCTATCAGCAGGCGCTGGAGCTCTCCTACTACCATACCTATGTGGGCCACTCCAACGAGCCGCAGATCGCACTCTCCGAGAAGATCATCGCGCTCGCCGGCCCCGGCATGTCCAAGGTCTACTACGGCCTGGGCGGCTCCGACGCCAACGAGACCCAGCTCAAGATCGTGCGCTACTACAACAATGTGCTCGGTCGCCCGCAGAAGAAGAAGGTCATCTCGCGTCAGCGCGGCTACCACGGCTCCGGCCTGGCCACCGGCTCGCTGACCGGTCTCAAGGCGTTCCACGACCAGTTCGACCTGCCGCTGGCCGGCATCCTGCACACCGAGGCGCCGTACTACTACCACCGCGCCGCCGAGCAGGAAGGCATGAGTGAGCGCGAGTTCTCCCAGTACTGCGCGCAGAAGCTGGAAGAGATGATCCTGGCCGAAGGCCCCGACACCGTGGCCGCCTTCATCGGCGAGCCGGTGCTCGGCACCGGCGGCATCGTGCCACCGCCGGAAGGCTACTGGGAGGCGATCCAGGCCGTGCTGGCCAAGTACGACGTGCTGCTGATCGCCGACGAAGTGGTGTGCGGTTTCGGTCGCATCGGCGCCGACTTCGGCAGCCACTACTATGGTATCAAGCCCGACCTGATCACCGTCGCCAAGGGCCTGACCAGCGCTTACCAGCCGCTCTCGGGGGTGATCGTCGGCGACCGCGTATGGAGCGTGCTGGAGCAGGGCACCGGTCAGTACGGCCCCATCGGCCACGGCTGGACCTACTCTGGCCACGCCCTGGGCTGCGCCGCGGCGCTGGCCAACCTGGCGATCATCGAGCGCGAGGGGCTGACGCAGAACGCCGCCGAAACCGGCGCCTACCTGCAGCAGCAGATGCAGGCCGCCTTCGGCGAGCATCCCATCGTCGGCAACGTGCGCGGCGTGGGCATGCTGGCGGCGCTGGAGTTCTCGGTCGACCCTGCCCGGCGGGCGCACTTCGATGCCGCACACAAGGTCGGTGCGCGCATCGCCGCGGCGGCGCTGGACGAGAACCTGATCGCCCGCGCCATGCCCCAGGGCGACATCCTCGGCTTCGCGCCGCCGCTGGTGGCGACCCGCGCCGAGGTCGACGAGATCGTCGCCCGCGCCGAGCGTGCGGTGAACAAGGTCACCGACCAACTAGTGCGCGAAGGGGTGGTCAAGGCCGCCATGTCAGTGAGCTGAGCCGTATTGCCGAGTCGAATCGGCAAGCGCCCAGTATGTCTGGCCACGAGCGCCGCGGGTAATGCCCGCGGCGCTTCGTTTGGCTGGGCCCGTTCTTCTCTTCTAGGCTGAAAGCGCCAAGCCTCTCGCCACGAGCCAAGCAACCGGATCTGCCAATGTCGACCTCTGCTCACGGGGTTACCCTCGCTTCCGTCTACCAGGCGCGACGCCGCATTGCCGGTCAGGCGCTGCGCACGCCGCTGGTCCGCTCCCACGCACTTTCCGAGCGTTTCGACGCCGATATCCTGCTCAAGCTGGAAACCCTTCAGCCCAGCGGGGCGTTCAAGCTGCGCGGTGCCGCCAACATGATCGCCGCGCTGATCGAGCGTCACGGTTGCGATGCCCTGGAGGCCGGGGTGGTCACGGCCTCGACCGGTAACCACGGCCGCGCGGTGGCGTACGCGGCGGCGCGGCTCGGCGTGCCGGTGACGATCTGCCTGTCGCGCCTGGTACCGGCCAACAAGGTGGCCGCCATCGAGGCGCTGGGTGCCGAGGTCAGGCGCGTGGGCGAGAGTCAGGACGAGGCCTTCGGCGAGGTCGAGCGGCTGATCCGCGAACGCGGCATGACGCTGATTCCGCCCTTCGACGACGCGCTGATCGCAGCCGGCCAGGGCACCATCGGCCTGGAGCTGATGGAGGATGCGCCGGATCTCGACCGGGTGATCGTCGGTCTCTCCGGCGGTGGGCTGCTGGGGGGCATCGGCGCGGCGGTGAAGGCCATCCGCCCCGAGACCCGCATCACCGGCGTCAGCCTCTCCTGCGGCGCGGCCATGTGGCAGAGCCTGCAGGCGGGGCGTCCCGTGGCGGTCGAAGAGGTGGGGAGTCTGGCCGACTCGCTGGGCGGCGGTATCGGCCTCGACAATCGCTGCACGTTCAGCCTGGTGCGCGAGGTGATGGACGAGCACTATCAGGTCTCGGAAGTCGCCATCGCCCAGGCCATGGTCGACATCCTCGAGCACGAGAAGCTGCTGGTGGAAGGGGCCGCTGCGGTGGGGCTGGCGGCGCTTGCGGAGCATGGGCTCGAGGTGCGCGGCCAGCGGGTGGCGCTGATTATTTCCGGCAACGGCTTGGCGCTGGAGACGCTGGACAAAGCGCGCCAGCTTGCCAATCGCTGAGGCCTTTGCACATGTTCAAGGAGGAAACATGAAGCTCTATCGACGTGATGAAATCGAAGCGGTAGTAGGCATCGACGACGCGGCGCTGCGTCAGGTGGAGGCAGGCTTCGCCGCCCTGGGGCGCGGCGAGGTGGTGCAGCCGCCGATTCTGTCGATGGCCATGGAGGAGTTCAACAGCGAAGTCGACGTCAAGACCGCCCACATCAAGGGCTGGCAGCGCTACGCCATCAAGGTCAGCAGCGGCGCCTTCGACAATCCCAAGCGCGGCCTGCCGAGCCTGAGCGGCCTGATGATGCTGTTCTCCGCCGAGACCGGCCAGGTCGAGGCGGTGCTGTTCGACGAGGGCTATCTGACCATGGTGCGTACCGCCCTGGCCGGGGCCATTGCCGCCAAGCATCTGTCCCGTGAGGACAGCCGCCGGGTCGGGGTGATCGGCACCGGCGAGCAGGCAAGGCGGCAGGTGGAAGCCCTGCGCCTGGTGCGCAACGTCGATACCCTGGACGTCTGGGCGCGCCGCCGCGAAGCGGCCGAGGCCTACGCCGAGGAGATGCGCAGCCAGGGCCTCACCGTCACCGTGCGCGACAGCGTGCACACCGCCTGCCAGCAGGCCGACATCATCGTCACCGCCACGCCGTCGCGGGAGCCGCTGCTGAACGCCAGCGACCTGCCCGAGGGCGTGCACGTCACCGCCATGGGCTCGGACAGCCCCGACAAGCGCGAGCTGGACGAATCGGTACTGACCCGGGCCGACGCCTTCGTCTGCGACAGCCGGGCGCAGAGCGAGCACAATGGCGAGCTCAAGGTGTTCTCCGGGACAGGCCGTGAGACGCCGTTTGCCGTGCACGAGCTGGGCCGGGTGATCGCGCGGGGTGAGCGGCTGCGGAACTCCGAGGCGGCGATCACAGTATGCGATCTTACCGGTACCGGCGTGCAGGACACCGCCATCGCCAACTTCGCCCTGTCTCGGTTGGCGGGGTAAGCGGCAGGGTATCTCCGCTGGTACGCCTTGAGCCGGGGCGAGGCAGCCCCCATGCTGTGGTTGATCGAGCGAAACGAGGAGCAGCGCAGATGGCAACGGTACTCGCCTTCGATGTCTACGGTACCCTGATCGATACCCATGGCGTGGTCGCCGAACTGGAAGAGCGGCTCGGCAGGGGCGGCAGGGCGGAGCGGGCCGCGGAGTTCTCGCGGCGCTGGCGCGACAAGCAGCTGGAGTACAGCTTTCGCCGCGGCCTGATGGGGGCCTACGTGACCTTCGGGCAGTGCACTCGGGAAGCTCTGGATTTCACCGACCGCGCCCTGCAGACGCAGCTGTCGGACGTCGACAAGGACCACCTGATGTCGGTCTACGGACGTCTGCCGGCCTTTGCCGAGGCCGCCGGTGCGCTGAAGCGGCTGGCGGCGAGCGGCATGCGCTGCGTGGCCTTTTCCAACGGCACCCTCGAGGCGGTCAGCGGCCTGCTGGAACAGGCCGGGATAGGCGAATGCTTCGAGGCGGTGGTCAGCGTCGATGAGGTCAAGCGCTTCAAGCCCGACCCTGCCGTCTACGCCCACCTACGCAACCGCCTCGACGTCGCTCCCGGCGATACCTGGCTGATCTCGAGCAACCCCTTCGACGTGATCGGCGCGCGGCATGCCGGACTGCATGCCGCCTGGGTGCGGCGCAGCCTCGATGCACCCTTCGACCCCTGGGGCATCGAGCCGGACCTGACCGTCACCGATCTGGACGCGCTTTCCGACCGCCTGGGCTGAAGGCTCTTCGACAGCTTGAGCTGAAGGCTTTTCGACAGCCTGAGCTGAAGGCTCTCCTGTGTCAGCTGCGGCCCCCATCCTTATGGCGCCTCGAAGTGGTCGGGGCTGTCGTCGGTTCAGGCTCGTCCGGAGCCTGTCTGGCGCGATCCTGAACCCGGTATGTTCTGAGCTACGTCTCGGTCGTCGCGGTAGGGCAACTCATCGAAGTCGGGCTCACCATCCCGTGGCTCCAGCGGCAGCCGGTTTTCCTCAATGATGCTTTCATCCTCGTCAAGGGGCAGCCCCTCTTCGATGATGGGCGGTTCATCGGGGACTATTTCGCCCACGTGCTCAAGATTGGTATCGAGCACATCCGACTCTTCCGTGCCCACGATCTCCACGGCCATCTCCCAATACCGCTGCTGTTGGTCTTCGGGTCGCCCATCGGCTTCCCACAATTCTCGCGCGACTTCTCGTATACGTTTCTCGTCAGCCATCCTGGCACTCCTTGCATCCGAACATGGTGTCGGAACACGGCTGGCGCAGCGCTGCTACCTGACGCCCCGGTGTTCCTTCATACCGCTCACCTTAGCGTGGTATCGACAAGCGCACTTTGGCAAGGCAGGCGTATTTTGACTCAACCTGAATGGCCCCAATCTCATTGGCCCAGCTCGATCACCCTGCCGCCGGCGTCCTCGGCATCCTCGCGGTCGTGGGTCACCAGCAGGCTGGGCAGCCCCGCCTCGCGCAGCCGGTCGAAGACCAGTCGGCGCATGTCGTGGCGCAGCTGCCGGTCGAGCTTCGAGAAGGGTTCGTCGAGCAGTACGGCACGCGGTTCGGAAAGCAGCAGGCGCATCAGCGCCACGCGGGCCTTCTGGCCGCCGGAGAGGGTGGCCGGGTCGCGTGGCCCGAAGCCGGCCAGGCCGACCTGCGCCAGCGCCGTCTCGCCCCTTGCCGCTTTGTCCGGCATGGCGCGGGGCATGCCGAAGCGAAGGTTGCCGGCCACCGAGAGGTGTGGGAACAGCAGCGGGTCCTGGAACAGCAGGCCGATACCGCGGCGCTCCGCCGGCAGGCTGGCGATGTCGTGCCCGTCGAGCAGTATCCGGCCGCTGGCCTGGAAGGCCGGTGACAGGAAGCCGGCCAAATAGCCCAGCAGGGTCGACTTGCCCGAGCCCGACGGCCCCATCACAGTAAACACCTCGCCGGGACCGATCTCGGCATCGAGTTCGAGCAGCGTGCTGCCGGCCAGGGTGATGCGGACCTCGTCCAGCACCAGGCGGTGACCTGTGCTCATGGTGAACCCCTCATGTCGCGTCGATTGCGCCACAGCAGCCGCGGCAAGCCCACGGCGATGATGAAGCCTACCAGCGGCAGGCTGGACTGAACCATCGCCCACACGCCGATCACCCGACGATTGCCACCGGCGGCCAGCGACACCGCCTCGGTGGTCACGGTAGGCACACGGCCGGCACCCAGCAGCAGGGTGGGCAGGTACTGGCCGATACTGACGGCCAGGCCCACGGCGGCGGCGGTGAGCAGCGGCGCCAGCAGCAGCGGCAGCCGCACCCGCCAGAAGGCGCCGTTGCGCGAGGCGCCGAGACTTACCGCCAACTGCGACCAGCGCGGGTCGAAGCGGCGGTAGCTCTCCGCGAGGGAGAGGAACACGTAGGGCAACACGAACAGCAGGTGGCCGAAGATCACCAGCGCATGGGTAGGGCGCGTGCCCAGCGACTCCATCACCACCACCAGCCCAAACAGGAAGGCGATCTGCGGCACGATCAGCGGCAGGTAGAGCAGCGTCAGTGCCGAGAGCAGCCGTCCCTGGGCCGGCTGCCGACCCGTTCGCTGCTCGTTCTCCAGCGCTGCCAGGGTCAGCGCCAGAGCGATCAGCGTAGCGCCGATGGCGATCAGCGCCGTGGTGGCGACCGGCCCCGCAAGGGCGGGCAGGGCGCGCAGCCAGTGCGCCGCGGTGAGGCCTTGCGGCAGGGCATCGGGAAAGCGCCAGAAGCCGGCAATGGAATATAGCGCCAGGCCGGCGATGCCGGCGAAGGCGGTGAACGTGGCCAGCCCGATCAGCCCTTTGCCGGCCAGACGCAGCGGCGAATCGCCGCTGCCGCGTCCGCCACGCGCGAGCCAGTGCCGCCCCAGCCGGGCGACCAGGCGTTCCAGGCACCACCAGGCGATGAGCGCCGCGGCCGTGACGCCGAGCTGCAGCACGGCGCCGGCCGAGGCCATGAAGCGCCGGCTCAGATCGGGGTCGTTGAACCAGGCGAGAATCGAGACCGCCAGCGTCGGCGGCAGGGTCGGGCCGAGAATCAGCGCCACGTCCACCACCGACGTGGCATAGGCGATGACGGCAAAGACCGGCAGTCGGATCAGCGGATAGAGCGAAGGGGTCACCACCTTGAGCCAGGCGGTGGTCGGGCGATAGCCGAGCGAGCGGGCCATGGCCACGCGCCGCTCCGGGTCGAGCTGGGGCAGGGCGGCAAGGCACATCAGCAGCAGGAAGGGGATCTCCTTGATGATCAACCCGGCCATCAGCGAGAGCCCCCAGGGGTCCTGAACGATCAGCACGTCCGGCGGACGCTCCCAGCCGGTCAGCCCCGGCGAGACCAGTCGTGACAGCAGGCCGGATGGTGCGATCAGGAAGGCCAGGCCGAAGGCCGCGGCGGCATGGGGGATCGACAGCAGCGGCGCGACCAGGCGTCGGATCCATCGGTCCAGCCGGCTGCCCGATACGCCGGCCAGAAACAGCAGCACCACGGTGAGCGAGATGGCCGTGGTAATCAGACCGCTGGCGAAACTCACGCCCACCGAGCGGGCCAGGCCCGGTTGGGCCAGGAGCAGCCGCCAGGGCTCCAGGCTGAAGGCATGGCCGCCCAGCGCCGGCAAATAGCCGAACGCAGGCAGTACCGCCATGGTCAGGCCGGCCAGTATCGGGCCGACCAGCAGGATGACGATCAGCCACGGAGCAAGGCGCAGCATCGGCAGCGGCTGTCCCTAGCGGCCGACGTAGCGCGCCTGCCAGGCGTCCTGCAGCGCCGTCATCCAGCTCGGGTGCGGCTCCGGCAGGGTCTCGGTCAGCGCCTCCGGTGCCAGCAGGGCGGGATTGTCGCGCGCCTGTTCGAAGAGTGCGCGGGTCTCGGCATCGAGGCGCGTCACGTCGAGCACGGTGGGGTCGCCCCACACCGAGATGTCCTGCTTGCGCGCCTGGGCCTCGGGCGAGAGCAGGAAATCGGCCACCACCATGGCGGCGGCACGGCGCGGTGAGTTGAACGGAATGGCAACGAAATGCACGTTACCCAGGGTGCCGCCGTCGAGTACGTAGCTGCGGGTCGTTTCGGGCAGCTCGAAGTCGGCCACCGCGGCGGCCGGCTCCGCCGGATTGAAGGTGAAGGCCAGTGCGACTTCGCCGTCGGCCATCAGCCGCCGCAGCTCGGGGCCATTGGCGGGAAACTGCCGCCCGCTGCGCCATAGGTGAGGGTGAAGGGCGTCGAGATACTCCCACAGCGGTGCCGTGACGTCTTCGAAGTCGCTCTGCGCCACCGGTTCATAGAGGGCATCGCTATCGTCGACCAGGGCAATGAGGGCCTGCTTGAGGAAGGTGCTGCCGAGGAAGTCGGGCAGGCGGGGGTAGGTGAAGCGTCCGGGATTGGCCTCGGCCCAGGTGAGCAGCTGTGTCATGCTGCGCGGCGGCTCGTCCCCGACTTCGTCGGCGTCGTAATAGAAGGTGATCTGTGCCTTGCCCCAGGGCGACTCGTAGCCTTCCGTGGGCAGGGTGAAGTCGGTGACCACCTCGGGATTGTGCTCGGGAAAGGTCAGCGCGAAGTTGGGCAGTCGCTCGGCGAAGGGGCCGAACAGCAGGTCGTTCTCTTTCATGGCGGCGAAGTTCTCGCCGTTGAGCCAGATCAGATCGATGCTGCCGTCGTCGTGATTGCCGGCGCTGCGCTCGGCCAGCACCCGGGAGACGGCGGCACCGGTATCGTCGATCTTGACATGCACCAGCTCGATATCGTGCTGGTCCCGCACTTGCCGCTTGACCCATTCGAGATAGTCGTTGACCCGCGTATCGCCGGCCCAGGCGTGCCAGTAGACGCTCTGGCCGCGGGCTTCGTCGAGCACCTGCGACCATGAGTCGGCCGCCGCCGGCGGTACCAGGATCAACGAGAGGGCTATGGCAGTGACAAGAGGGCGCATCGTCGTGCTCCTGGCTTGGCTTCGTGGCGGGTTCGGCTTTCTCGGCTTCGCCTGCTAACCTGATTTAAGGAGAAACTGAATCACCAACAGTAGGGTCCTACAAGCATACCCATATCACGACGCGAGGTAAGTCTGTCATGAGCGTGCGCCGTGTCGCCCGGCTTCACCGTCTTGTGCTGTGGTTCAGCTTCCTGTGCCTGGCTGTCGGAGGTGGTCTGCTGGCCTGGCAGAGCCAGGCTCAGGAGAACGAACGCATCGCCCTGGTGATGACGGTGGAGGGTGCCATCGGGCCGGCCACCGGCGACTACTTCGAGCGCGGGCTGCGCAAGGCGGCCGAGCGCAATGCCGAACTCGTCATCGTGCAGATGGACACCCCGGGCGGGCTCGATGCCACCATGCGCAGCATGATCCGTTCCATGCTCACCTCGCCGGTGCCCGTGGCCATCTACGTCTCGCCCAGCGGCGCCCGGGCCGCCAGCGCCGGCACCTATCTGCTCTACGGCAGCCACGTTGCCGCCATGGCGCCCTCGACCCATCTCGGCTCGGCCACGCCAGTACAGATGGGCGGTGGCTTTCCCGGCCTGGACGAGCGCGACGAAGAGGAAGAGACCGAGGAGCGCAACGCACGGGAGAACGACGAGGCGGAGCAGGAAGCCGACGAGGCCAATGAGGCCGCCGATGCCGAGGCCGCGGAGGCCGAAGGCGACGCTCCCGCCGAGCCTGCCGATACGCGTCGGCGCGGCGAGACCGCCATGGAGCGCAAGGTGCTGGAGGACGCCGTCTATTACATTCGCGGGCTGGCCGAGCGCCATGGCCGCAACGCCGACTGGGCCGAGGAGGCGGTACGCGAAGCGGTCAACCTGACCTCCCGCGAAGCGCTCGAAATCAACGTCATCGACGTGGTGGCGCGTGACATCGACGACCTGCTGGAGCAGATCGACGGTCGCGAGGTGGTCATGGAGCGTGGCGAGCTTACTCTCAGTACCGCCGACATCACCGTCGAGCGCTTCGATCCCGACTGGCGCACCCAGTTCCTGCAGGTGATCACCAACCCCAACGTGGCCTACTTCCTGATGATCATCGGCTTCTACGGGCTGATCTTCGAACTCTCCAATCCGGGGGCCCTGGTGCCGGGCACCATCGGCGTCATCTCGCTGCTGCTCGCGCTGTTCGCCTTTCAGCTGCTGCCGATCAACTACGCCGGCCTGGCGCTGATCCTGGTGGGGCTGGGCTTGATCGTGAGCGAGGCGCTGATGCCGAGCTTCGGCATCCTCGGCATGGGCGGGATCGCGGCCTTCGTGATCGGCTCGGTGATGCTGATGGATACCGACCAGCTCGCCGTCTCGCTGCCGATGATCGGCGGCGTCGCCCTGGTGGCGGCGGGGCTCATGCTGTGGGTGATGATTCGCTTCACCGGCCTGCGCCGGCGCCCGGCCCGCACCGGCCAGGAGCAGCTGATAGGCTGTCATGGCATGGCCCTGGAGGACTTCCGGCAGGAAGGCCATGTGCGCATGCGGGGGGAGCGCTGGAATGCGCACAGCCCCGTTGCCGTGAGGCGTGGAGAGGCGGTTAGGGTGGTGGCGGTCGACGGCCTGACGCTACACGTCGAACCCGTGCAACGAACCCCTCGGTAATGTAACGGAATTCATCGAGTCCAAGCGCAACACACATCAAGGAGAGTTCTCATGATGCTCGAATATCTCATTCCGGTCGTCCTGCTGTTCATGCTGATCGCCGCGTCGATCCGCATTCTGCCGGAGTACAAACGCGGCGTGATCTTCTTCCTCGGTCGCTTTCAGTCGGTCAAGGGGCCGGGGTTGATCATCGTCATTCCCGGCATCCAGCAGATGAGCGTGGTGGACCTGCGTGTGATCACCATGGACGTGCCGGAGCAGGACGTCATCTCCCAGGACAACGTCACGGTAAAGGTCAACGCGGTGCTCTACTTCCGTGTGGTCGATCCGGAGAAGGCGATCATCCAGGTCGAGAACTTTGCCGTGGCCACCAGCCAGCTGGCCCAGACCACGCTGCGTTCGGTGCTCGGCAAGCACGACCTCGACGAGATGCTCTCCGAGCGCGACAAGCTCAACGACGACATCCAGGAGATCATCGACGCCCAGACCGAGGAGTGGGGCATCAAGGTGGCCAACGTCGAGATCAAGCATGTCGACCTCAACGAGAGCATGATCCGCGCCATCGCCCGGCAGGCCGAGGCCGAGCGTGAGCGTCGTGCCAAGGTGATCCACGCCGAGGGTGAGCTGCAGGCCTCGAAGAAGCTGGTCGAAGCGGCCAACGTCATGGCCGAGAACTCCGCCGCCCTGCAGCTGCGCTATCTGCAGACCATGAGCGACATGAGCAACAAGAACGCCTCGACCATCGTCTTCCCGCTGCCGATGGACATCATGGAGGCGTTCCGGCACATGCAGGCGTCCACCGCCCAGGCGAAGACCAACGCCACGCGGCCAAGCGACCTGGGCGAAGGCTGAGCGAAGCGTGCCACGTCCCCCCGGACGTGGCATGCTGAGGCGATCCGACGGAATTCGAGGTCGCCTTGATCCACTCTCTTTCGCACCGCCAGCAGGGGCTGCTGCTGACCGGCGGCGGTGCGCTGATCATTTCCCCCGACGCCCTGCTGATCAAGCTGATCGCTCTGCCCGACAGCGAGATTCTGGTCTGGCGCGGGCTGCTCACCGCACTGGGTTTCCTCCTCATCATGCTGGCCCGCCACGGTGCCGGCACCGTGGCTGCCTATCGCCGCTGCGGCTGGACCGGCATCGGCGTGGCCGTGCTGTTCAGCCTTTCCACCTACGGCTTCGTGCTCGGCAATCAGTACACCAAGGGCGGCAATGTGCTGATGATCCTGGCCGGGGCGCCGCTGATTGCGGCACTGCTGTCACGCTTGTTCCTCGGCGAGCGGCTGCCCCGGCGCACCTGGCTCGCCATCTGGATCTGTCTGTTCGGCACCTCGCTGATCGTGCTCGACGATGCCGGGGCGGGGTCGTGGATCGGCAACGCCTTCGCCCTGCTGGCGGCCACGGCGCTGGCGGCCAACTTCACCCTGTGCCGTACCCGCCCCGGGGTCGACATGAGCCCGATGCTCACACTGTCGGGGCTGATCGTGGCCGCCACCGCGGGGCTGCTCGGGCTGGCCGGCGGCGGCATCGCGTTGCCGCCGGCCGATAGCCTGCTGTTGCTGATACTGCTGTGCCTGGTGCTGCTGCCGCTGGGCTTCACCCTGATTCAGCGGGGGCCGCTCTACCTGCCCGCCGCCGAGGTGGGGCTGCTGATGCTGATGGAAGTGGTGGTGGGCACGCTATGGGTATGGTGGCTGCTGGCCGAACGACCGGCGCCCATTGCCCTGCTGGGCGGCGGCCTGGTGCTGGGCACGCTAGTGGCCAAAGGGCTCTACGAGCGCCGCATCGAGCGGCGACTAAGGGCTCAGGGTGCGGCATTGCAGCGGAACTGATAGAATGCGCCGCTCGTTTCGGGGCATGTCGTCTTTGCCCGCTCAACCGACCACGGACGCAACGCAACGTGCTGAAACCTTCGACAGGGCTGGTCACGCCGCCCTAGCGCTTCCCTTCTCTCGGTGATGCCGCCATCGGCACGCCATCGCTCGACATCTGCCGATGTCCCGGGCCGCTTGCCCATACCTCATCGATTCGCAGTGCTCCTTCAGGTCGCTACCCGACGCGCCGTGGGAAACATGTGTCATCGCACCTGACGCCATCCGATATGTGCCGGTTGGCATGACGACTCACAGACTGGACCGAAGCATGTTCCGATCCACCAAGCAAGAATGGTTCTCCAACATCAAGGGCGATACCCTCGCCGGCATCGTGGTCGCATTGGCCCTGATTCCCGAGGCCATCGCCTTCTCCATCATCGCCGGTGTCGACCCCAAGGTCGGCCTCTATGCCTCCTTCTGTATCGCCGTGATCATCGCCTTCACCGGCGGCCGGCCGGGAATGATCTCCGCGGCCACCGGCGCCATGGCGCTGCTGATGGTCACGCTGGTGCGCGAACACGGTCTCGAATACCTGCTGGCCGCGACCCTGCTCACCGGGGTGCTGCAGATCGTGGCCGGCTACCTGAAACTGGCCGAGTTGATGCGCTTCGTCTCGCGCTCGGTGGTTACCGGCTTCGTCAACGCCCTGGCCATCCTGATCTTCATGGCGCAGCTGCCTGAGCTGACCGGGGTGACCTGGCACGTCTACGCCATGACCATGGCCGGCCTGGCGATCATCTACCTCTTTCCCTACCTGCCCAGGGTGGGCAAGTCGATTCCTTCGCCGCTGGTGTGCATCGTGGTGCTGACCGCCGTTTACCTGCTCTCCGGCATGGAGATTCGTACCGTTGGCGACATGGGCGAGCTTCCCGATACCCTGCCGGTGTTCCTGTGGCCCGACGTGCCGCTGACTCTCGACACGCTGTGGATCATTCTGCCTTACTCGGTGATGCTCGCCGTGGTGGGTCTGCTGGAGTCGATGATGACCGCCACCATCGTCGACGATCTGACCGACACCCCGAGCGACAAGAACCGTGAGTGCAAGGGACAGGGTATCGCCAATATCGGCTCCGGCCTGCTGGGCGGCATGGCCGGCTGCGCGATGATCGGCCAGTCGGTGATCAACGTGAAGTCGGGCGGACGCGGGCGGCTCTCCACCCTGGTGGCCGGTGTGCTCCTGCTGATCCTGGTGGTGTTCCTTTCCGACTGGGTGTCGTTGATCCCCATGGCCGCGCTGGTGGCGGTGATGATCATGGTCTCCATCGGTACCTTCAGTTGGGCCTCGATTCGCGATCTGAAAAAGCATCCGCTGAGCACCAACGTCGTCATGCTGACCACCGTGGCGGTTACCGTGGGAACCCACAATCTGGCCATCGGCGTGTTCGTCGGCGTGCTGCTGGCGGCGATGTTCTTTGCCAACAAGGTGGGCAACATTCTCTACATCGGCTCCGAAGAGGCCGACGCCGGCAGCCGTCGAATCTATCATGTAGTGGGCCAGGTGTTCTTCGCCTCCTCCGAGCGCTTCGGCAGTGCCTTCGACTTCAAGGAGACAGTGGAGAAGGTCACCATCGACCTCTCTCGCGCTCACTTCTGGGACATCACGGCGGTGCAGGCATTGGACAGGGTGGTGATCAAGTTTCGTCGTGAGGGCACTGAGGTGGAGCTGATCGGGCTCAACGAGGCCAGTGCCACCATCGTCGACCGCCATGCCATCCACGATGACCCGGCGGCCGTGGAAAAGTTGATGGGCGGACACTAAGGAAACGAGGAGCAAGACATGACCGAACAGGTAATGGCCGCTATCGACGGCTCGCAGTTCTCCACCGGGGTTTGCGACTACGCCGCCTGGGCCAGCCAGGCGCTCGGCGCGCCGCTGACCTTCCTGCACGTGGTGGACAACCATCCTCAGACCGCCGAAGCGGACCTCTCCGGCCATATTGGATTGGGTTCCCGCGAGCATCTGCTCGAGGAACTCGCTCAGCTCGACGAGCAGCGCGCCAAGGTGGCACAGGAGCAGGGCCGACTGATGCTCAAGGCGGCCAAGGAGCGTGCCATCGAGGATGGCGTGGCCGAGCCCGCCACCCGCCAGCGCAACGGCACCTTGGTGGAAACCCTCGACGAGCTGCAGGGCGAGATCCGCCTGCTGGTGCTGGGCAAGCGCGGCGAGACCGCCCATCAGGCCAGCGAGCATCTGGGCTCCAACCTGGAGCGGGTGGTGCGTACGCTGCACCGGCCGATCCTGATGGTGCCGGAGAGCTTCACCCAGCCCCGGCGGGTGATGCTCGCCTTCGACGGCAGCAAGACCACCCGCAAGGGCGTCGAGATGCTGGCCAAGAGCCCGCTGTTCAACGGCATTCCGGTGCACGTGGTGATCGTCGGGGCCGAGACCGGCGACAACCGCTCGCAGTTGGAGTGGGCGTTGGCCACGCTGCGCGAGGCCGGCCACGAGGCCGAAGGGGCGATCCGTGCCGGCGAGGTGGAGGAGACCCTGCGCGTCTACCAGGAGCAGAACGCCATCGATCTGCTGGTGATGGGCGCCTACGGCCACTCGCGCATTCGCCACCTGCTGGTGGGCAGCACCACCACCGCCATGTTGCGGCGGGCCAGGGTGCCGGTACTGCTGCTTCGCTGAGAGGGCTTCCCTTGGCGACATGTCAGACTAGATGAGGAGTGGTAGCATCCTGCTGACTTGTCCAAGGAGGCACAGCGTGGCCGCCCATGATCCGACCATTCCCCGCCTGCGCATTCAGCTGGGCCCTGCCATCGCCATCGGGCCGGGCAAGGCGCAACTGCTCGAGGCGATTGCCGCCACCGGGTCGATCAGTGCCGCCGCACGCGACATGGGCATGAGCTATCGGCGCGCCTGGATGCTGGTGGACACCATGAACCAGTGCTTCAGGGAGCCGCTGGTGACCACCGCCACCGGCGGCAAACGAGGCGGCGGTGCGCAAGTCACGCCCTTCGGCGAGGAGGTGCTGGAGCGCTACCGGCGCATGCAGCGCATCGCCAGCGAGGCGGTGGCCGAGGAGATGGAAGCCTTCACTGCGCTGTTTGCCGATTCGCCGCCATCCAACTGATCGCCTTGCCGATCTCAAGTCTCATGTCAGCGCCCGTGCCCGCACCTGGGCATGCACGGCCATGCCGGGGACGAGAGCCAGGCGCTCCACGGCCTCGCGGGGAATGCGCGCGAGCAGGGCCTGATCGCCGAGGGCCAGACGCACCAGCCGATGGCCGGGATGGGGGTCGTCGTCGATCTCGGCAATCCGCACCGGCAGGCAGTTGAGCACGCTGGAATCCCGCGCTTGGCTCAGGCTGATCGCCACGTCACTGGCCCTGATGCTGAGTCTGAGGCGTTGGCTCGACGGTGCCTGCTCCCGCGAGACCCGCAGTCGCACGTCGCCGCAGCCGAGCGTGACCAGCTGCCGCCCGGCGTCGTAATCCAGCACCTGCGCCTCCAGCACCGCGGCGGCATTGTCGGCATGGGCCAGCGGCAGGTCGCTGCGGGTCAGCAACTCGTGCAAGGGTCCGGTGGCCAGCACCCGGCCCGCTTCCAGCAGCACCATGTGATCTGCCAGTCGGGCCACTTCGTCCAGGGCATGACTGACATAGACCACCGGAATCTCCAGATGGTCGTGCAGCCGCTCCAGGTAGGGCAGGATCTCCGCCTTGCTGGTGGCGTCCAGCGATGCCATGGGTTCGTCCATCAGCAGCAGCCGGGGGCTGGCCAGCAGCGCCCGGGCGATGGCCACCCGCTGGCGCTGGCCGCCGGAGAGCGCTTGTGGGTAGCGCTCGAGCAGCGCCTCGACGCCGAGCAGTCGCACCGTCTCGTCGAAGTCCACCCGGCGCCGCGCCACCGGCACCCGCCGGTAGCCGTAGCGCAGGTTGTCGCGTACCCGCAGGTGGGGAAACAGGCTCGCTTCCTGAAACACGTAGCCCAGCGGGCGGCGATGCACCGGCAGGAAGCGTTCGTCGTCCTGCCAGCGGCAGCCGTTCACCGTCAGCCATCCCTCGGCTCTCTCGAGGCCGGCCAGGCAGCGCAGCAGCGTGGTCTTGCCCGAGCCGGAGCGGCCGAACAGCGCGGTGACGCCGCGCTCGGGCAGGGTCATCCGGGCGTCCAGCGCGAAGTCGCCGCGCGCCAGCCGAAACTCGCACGCCAGGCTCATGGCGCCACTCCCACGATCTTGAAGCGCTTGTTGAGCGCATAGATGCACACCAGCATCACGAAGGCCGTCACGATCAGGAACAGCGACAGGCGGTGGGCGGAGGCGTAGTCCATGCCCTCGACGTGGCTGTAGATGGCGATGGAGGCGACCTGGGTCTGGCCGGGGATGCCGCCGCCGATCATCAGCAGCACGCCGAACTCGCCCAGGGTGTGGGCGAAGGAGAGCACCGCCGCGGTGAGCAGCCCCTGGCGCGACAGCGGCAGCACCACCGACACCAGGCGGTCCCAAGGGCCCGCGCGCAGGGTGGCGGCCACTTCCAGCGGGCGGCGCCCCATGGCCTGGAAGGCGTTCTGCAGCGGCTGCACCACGAAGGGCAGCGAATAGATCATCGAGCCGATCACCAGCCCGGTGAAGGTGAAGGCCAGGTGGCTCGCGCCCAGGCGCTCCAGGGTGCCGCCCACGGCGCCGCGGGGGCCGAGCAGGATCAACAGGTAGAAGCCGATCACCGTGGGCGGCAGCACCAGCGGCAGCGCGACCAGCGCCTCGATCACCACCTTGATACGGCGCTGGGTATGGGCCAGCCACCAGGCCAGCGGCAGGCACAGCACCAGCAGCAGGGCGGTGCTGATCAGCGCCAGACGGAAGGTGAGCTGCAGGGCGATCCAGTCGGCCTCGCCGATCCCGAGCCAGGTCATCTCGCCTTACTCATCGGGTAGCTGGAAGCCATAGGCGCGCATGATGCTGCGGGTTTCCGCTGCGCTCATGTAGTCGGCGAACAGCCGCGCGGTAGGGTTGTCGGCGGCGCGGCGGGTAATGATGAAGCCCTGGGTGAGCGGCGCGTGGAGCGCGTCGTCGATCAAGTGGTAGCCGCCCTGGTCGAGTATCGACGGGTGGCGGACCAGCGACAGGGCGATGATGCCCACCTCGGCGGCACCGCTCTGCACCAGCTGCAGGGTGTGGGCGATGTTCTCGCCGAACACCAGGCGTCGCTCCAGCGTCTCCCACAGGCCGCTGGCGCGCAGGGCCTCCCGGGCCCGGTCGCCATAGGGTGCGTGGCGGGGGTTGGCGATGGCGATGCGGCGGAAGCGCTCGTCGGCGAGGTCACTCAGTGTCAGCGCCGAGGCGTCGAGTCCGTCGCTCCAGATCACGATGCGCCCTTCGGCGTAGGGGATCACCTCGCCGGCGGCATGGCCGGCCTGTTCCAGTGCCCGAGGGTAGGCGATGTCCGCCGAGAAGAACAGATCGAAGGGGGCGCCGTGCTCGATCTGGCTGCGAAAACGCCCCGAGGAGCCGTAGAGCACCTCGATGGGGTGTTCCGGATGGTCGCTGGCGAAGTTCTCCAGGATCTCGTCCATGGCGAAGCGCAGGTCCGAAGCGGCGGCGATCCGGGTCGGCTGCGGGTCGGCCATGGCCGTGGCGATGGTGAGGCTCAGGCCGAGGGCGGCCACGCCGGCCAGCAGACGAAAAACACGGCTCATCGATGGTTTCCCCGTTGGGTTCTTCTGTGTTCGTCCGGCGAGGGCGAGTCATCGTCATATCCCGGCGGATATAACGATCCGTCGTATACTGCCATGCATAACGTTACCTGGATATACCGCACAGGAGGTATCCCTGCGGATACCGGCGAAGGCATCGACGCTGAGCGCTGGGGATGCGGTAGAATCGACGGGCTTTTTACTTCCGAGGAGAAAGACATGACCATCGTCCGTCACGACACCAAGGCCCGCATGAGCCGCGCCGTGATCCACGGCGGTATCGCCTACCTGTGCGGCCAGGTGGCCGGCCCCGAGGCGAGCCACGGCGACATCACCGAGCAGACCGAAAGCATGCTGGCGCGGGTGGATGCGCTGCTGGCCGAGATCGGTTCCGACCGCGAGCACCTGCTGACGGCCACCATCTACCTCAAGGACGGTCATGACTTCGCCGCCATGAACGCGGTGTGGGACGCTTGGGTACCCACCGGCCATGCCCCGGCACGTACCTGCGTCTGTGCGCCGATGCCTGCCGACGAGCTCAAGGTGGAGATCACCGTCACGGCGGCAGTCGTCGGCGGCGACTATTCCTACTGAGGTAGCCGTCGAGGTTCTTGGCGAGCGCAGCAGAACTTCGGTGGTTTCCTAACGAATGCAGGGATCGTCCAATGGCGCCTCTCGCGGCCGCAGCCGTCGCGAGAGGGCGTCCACGGCGATGTTGAGCGCGGCGGTGATCAGCAGCAGGAAGAAGGCCACGTCGAACATCAGGTAGTCGAAGCCCTCTTCGATATAGAAGCCCAGCGTGGCCACCCCCAGCATGCCGAGGATCGCCGTTTCGCGCAGGATCACCTCGGCGCGGTAGTAGAGCAGCGCCAGCAGCCCCGGATAGACCCGCGGCAGCAGCTCGTAGGCCAGGCGTCCGCTGGCGGTAAGCCCCGGCATGCCGGGGGTGATGGCATCGGCGTGGCGTGCCACCAGAAAGGCGATCAGGGCGCCGTTGTGCAGCGCCAGGGCCAGCCAGGCGGGCAGCAGCGAGGGGCCGAGCAGCAGCAGGAAGACGAACGCCAGCATCAGCTCCGGCGTCGAGCGCAGGAAGATCAGCACGCCGTGCCCGGCCAGGCGGGTGGCACGGTTGCCGAAATGGCGGCTGGCCAGCGGCCATAGCACGAGCGCTACCAGTAGCGCCCCCACGCTGCCGAGCAGACCCAGCAGCAGGGTGTTGCCGATGGCCGGTCCCAGCGCCGGTATCCGCACCAGCCACTCGAGTACTCCCGCCCAGTCGCCGGCCAGCAGCGCCGCCGGCCAGATATCCTCGGAGACGAAGCGCCACAGCAGCGCGCCGTCCACGTTGGGCCACGGCCCCAGCAGCCAGACGCCGCCCACCAGCAGCAGCGGGATCAACCGCTTGTGGCCCCACCACGGCAGGCTGGCGATCAGCAGATAGAACAGCCACAGCAGTGCACCCGCCTCATGGTAGCGTCCCTCGCGAAACGCCGTCTCGAGATGGAAGCCCAGGGTCGGCAGGCCGACGAAGCCGAGCAGCACGCTGGCGCGCAGGCCGCACTCGAAGCGGTAGCGGGTATAGGCGGCGAGCTGGGCCCAGGCCAGCGGCAGCTCGGCATAGACGAAGCGTGCCAGCCGTCCGCTGCCGGGTGGCAGGGCGTCGCGCGGGGCGCGCGGTGTCTGCTCGAGGATCTCGGCGTAGACCTTGGCGAAGATACCGGCATAGGGAATCGCCAGCGCCGCCAGGGCGGTGAGCGCCGAGAGGCCGAACACCTGCAGGAACAGCAGCGCCCAGAACAGTTCGTGAATGGAGCGCACGAAGGCGCAGCCGGCGCGCACCAGGCGCGAGTGGGCGAACAGCAGCGCCAGGGGAAAGCCCAGCACCACGCCGGCCAGGGTGCCCCACAAGGCCACCGCCACGGTCAGGCCCAGGGCCGTGAAGGGCGATTCCAGCGCGCCCCAGGCGGGCCAGGCCAGCCCGGCGACCATGCGCCCGAGTTCGCCCCAGGGGTCGCGGGTGTGGATGGCCAGGTCGGCGAAGGGCACCAGCAGCACGGCAAGCGCCACCAGGCCCAGGCTATGGCGGGCCAGGCGCAGGCCGGGGGAGCCGCCACGCCACCAGCTGCGTGCCGAGGGCGGACGGCTGTCGACCAGGGCGTCGCTCATGGCCGCCCTCGGGCGCAGGGCAGCGCCTCGGGGCTGGGCAGCGGCACGTCGTCGTTGCCGGGCGGTGGGCTGCCGGCCGGTTCCGCGGCATCGGGATAGAGCGCATCGAGCTCGGTCAGGCTGAGCTCGTCGGCGCGGGCATCGATCGCCAGGCGGCCGTCGCGCAGCCCCCACACCCGGTCGAAGTGGGAGAGCGCCAGCTCGCGCTGGTGCAGCGCCACTACCGAGGTGGTGTGGCGGGAGTCGATCAGGTCCAGCAGCCGCAGCGCCTGGTGCGGGTCGACGCTGGCCACCGGCTCGTCACCCAGGAACAGCGGGCGGGCCTGATACAGGGCGCGGGCGATGGCCACCCGCTGGCGCTGGCCGCCGGAAAGCTCGCCCACCGGGCGGCGCATCAGGCCGGTCAGTCCCAGTTCGTCGCACAGCACGGCCACTTCCCGCCATGGCCCGCGCAACGGGCGCACCAGGTTCCACAGATTGGCCAGCGCCGAATGCTCCGGCAGGCGTCCCATGAAGACGTTGTGATAGACGGCGAGCTGCGGCACCAGGCCGTGGTGCTGGGGGCACCAGGCCGCTTCTTCGCCCAGCCGGCGGCGCAGCTCGGCGAGCAGCGTCGACTTGCCGGCGCCGCTCTGGCCGAGCAGGGCGACCCGCTCGCCCTGGTGCAGGGCAAGGCTCAGGCGCGGCAGCACGACATGCGCGCCGTGACCGAGATCCTCGCCCTCGAAGCGAACCAGCAGGTGCCGTTGCTCGCTCTCCATCAGCGCAGCAGGCCGAGCGCTTCGGCCACCTCCTCGATGGGGGCGTAGAGGTCGTTGTCGGCGGGAATGAACGCCTCACGGGGGAAGGAGGCGAGCAGCTCCGGGTCGTCCATCTCGAGGAAGGCGGCCCGCACCTTCTCTGTGAAGCCTTCGCCGAAGCGCTCGTCGGCGTCGCCGCGCAGGGTCCAGTTGTAGTCCGGGTAGGGCGGCGTGGCCCAGATCACCCGGACCCGATCGGTATCGACCCGGCCATCCTCGACGGCGGCTTCCCACACCGTGTAGTTGACCGCACCGATGTCGTAGGTGCCGGCCTCGACCAGGGCAATGGTGCGCGAATGATCGCCAGAATAGCCGACGCGAGAGAAGAAGCGCTCCGGGTCGACGTCGTCGAAGCGCTCACGGAAGAAGTGTTCCGGCATCAGGCGCCCGGAGGTCGAAGTGCGCGAGCCGAAGGTCAGACTCATGCCTTCCAGCTCGTCGGGCAGCTCGTCGGCACGCTCGAGACCGGTGGATGCGTGAGCGATGAAGTAGCTCATGAAGGCATCGTCCTCGCTGCCCTGAGCCAGTGCCTGGGAGCCCGGTACCAGGCGCCGCGCCTGCACGCCGGAGAGTCCGCCGAACCAGGCCAGCTGGACCTGATCGTTGCGAAAGGCGGTGACCGCAGCGCTGTAGGACTTCACCGGCACGTACTCCACCTCGACCCCGAGGCGCTCCTCGAGGTAGTCGGCCACCTTGCCGAAGCGCTCGACCAGGCGCGCCTGATCCTCGTCGGGAATGGCGGTGAAGCGGAAGGTCTCGGCGGCGGCGCCCTGCGCGAACAGGGCGAAGGCGAGGGCGGAGAGGGAGATGGCTGAACGTGCGATCCGTTGCATCGGGGCCTCGAGGCGAGCGAATGGGAGCCGCTATTGTTGTACTCCCGACCCCACCTGACAACCCTTCCTCAATCCTGGCGCGTGGCCGGGTAGCGGGTCTCCTGCAGGCTGTCCTTGATCTTCTTCAGGTGTGGCAGGAAGTCCTCGCCGCGACGCAGAGTCACCCCGGTGGCCAGCACGTCGATCAGGGTGAGCTGGATCATGCGCGAGGTCATTGGCATGTAGACGTCGGTGTCTTCGGGGGTGGCGACCTCCAGGGTTTCGGTGCACTCCATGGCCAGCGGCGAGGCGGGGGCGGTGATGCCCAGTACCACGGCGCCGCTCTCCCGCGCCAGGCGGGCGATGTCGACCAGCTCGCGGGTGCGCCCGGTCCAGGAGATGACCACCACCACGTCGCCGGTATGGCAGGCCGATGCCACCATGCGCTGCATCAGTACGTCGACGTAGGCCGTGACCGGCAGGTTGAAGCGGAAGAACTTGTGCTGGGCATCCTGGGCCACCGCGCCGGAGGCGCCCAGGCCGAAGAAGTGGATCTGCTTGGCTTGGATCAGGTAGTCCACCACCCGCTCGATGCGGGCCGGGTCCAGCGTGCGGCTGGCTTCATCTAGAGCGGCAATGGTGGCACCGAAGATCTTGCCCGTGTAATCCGCCGCCGCGTCGCCGGGCTCCACCGACTGGCTGACATAGGGCGTGCCGCCGGCCAGACTCTGGGCCAGCTTGATCTTGAAATCGGGGTAGCCCTTGGCATCGAAGCTGCGGCAGAACCGGTTGACGGTGGGCTCGCTGACCGAGGCCGCCTGGGCCAGGCTGGCAATACTCAAGCCGGTGGCTCGGGACGGGTCGGCCAGGATGACGTCTGCTACCTTGCGCTCTGAGCGGTTGAGCTCATCGAGGCGTTGTCGAATGCGTTGCAGCAGATCATGGGCCATGGCGGTTGCGACTCTCCGAAACAGATGATGTAGTGATTTAACAACAAAATGATGGGCTATCCTATCGCGGTGTCGTCCCGGCCGCGAATGGGGCCTGCTTGATGCCAGGAAATTAGTGTAATATTACAAAGATTTCGTTGCGCTAGCGGCAGTGCTGACGTATTTTTTATGTAAGTTAACCAGATTGGGGGCAAACATGAAGGCAACCAGGCGGTCTGAGGACGAGGATCGGCCGGTCATCGATCTGGCGCTGTTCGGCGCCCTGGGCGACCTGTCGCTGCGCAAGCTCTACCCCGCGCTGTACCATCTCGACCGCGAGGGGCTGCTGCACGACGACACGCGCATCCTCGGGCTGGCGCGCCAGGAGATGCAGACCGACGCCTTCCGCAAGCGTGTGGCCGAAACCCTGCAGACCTACGTCAAGCCCGCCGAGCTGGACCGTGCGACCGTCAAGCGTTTCACCGCGCGTCTCGACTTCCTGCAGCTCGATTTCGGCACCGCCGAGGGCTATGGCGCCATCGCTGAGTGGCGCAAGGCCGTGCGTCACGACACCGTGGTCTGCCCGCTGGTCGTCTATCTGGCCGTGCCGGCCAGCCTGTATGGCGATATCTGCCGCAACCTGCAGGCCGGTGAATGTCTCGACGAACTCTCCCGGGTGGTAGTCGAGAAACCGATCGGCTACGACTTTGAATCCTCCTGCGAGATCAACGATGCCATCGGTGAGGTGTTCCCGGAGTCCCGGGTCTACCGCATCGATCACTATCTCGGCAAGGAGACCGTCCAGAACCTGATCGCGCTGCGCTTTGCCAACCCCTTGTTCGGCACCCAGTGGAATCAGAACCATATCTCCCACGTGGAGATCACCGTGTCCGAGCAGGTCGGCATCGAAGGGCGCTGGGGCTACTTCGACCGTGCCGGCCAGCTGCGCGATATGGTGCAGAATCACCTGCTGCAGCTGGTCTGTCTGATCGCCATGGACCCGCCGGCCAACCTGGATGCCGACGCCATCCGTGACGAGAAGGTCAAGGTGCTCAAGGCGCTGCAGCCCTTCAGCGAGGCCAGACTCAATCGCGATGTGGTCCGCGGCCAGTACATCGCCGGTACCATCAACGGCAAGGGCGTGCCCGGCTATCTCGAGGAAGAGGGCGCCAACCGCGAGAGCGGCACCGAGACTTTCGTTGCCATGAAGACCGGCGTCTCCAACTGGCGCTGGGCCGGGGTGCCGTTCTACCTGCGCACCGGCAAGCGCATGCCCGAGAAGCTGTCGCAGATCGTGATCCACTTCCGCCAGCAGGCGCACTACATCTTCGACCCCGATCAGCGCAATCTGGCCGCCAACAAGCTGGTCATTCGCCTGCAGCCGGATGAAGGCATCGCTCTGGAGGTGCTGACCAAGGACAGTGGCCTCGACCGCGGCATGCGCCTGCGTCGTGGCCCGCTGCACCTGGATTTCGGCAGCGCCTTCCCTCAGGAGCGTATTCCCGATGCCTACGAGCGTCTGCTGCTCGAGGTGATGAAGGGGCGCCAATACCTGTTCGTGCGCCGTGACGAGGTGGAGCACGCCTGGCACTGGTGCGACAGTCTGATTGCCGCCTGGGAGGAGATGGGCGAGCCGCCGCGGCGCTATCCGGCCGGCTCCTGGGGGCCGGTTGCCTCCATCGCCATGATCACCCAGGACGGGCGCAGCTGGTACGAGGACTACTGAGATGATGAACGCCACACCCCGCGAGCAGCTTGCCGAGCAGCTCGCTGAAGCCGCCGCCGAGGCGCTGCGCCGGGACCTGGCGCAGCAGGAGCGTGCGCTGCTGGTGCTCTCCGGCGGTTCGACGCCGGTGCCGTTCTTCCAGGCCCTGGCCAAACAGGAGCTGCCCTGGGAGCGAGTCGAGGTGACCCTGGCCGACGAGCGTTGGGTGAACGAGAGCGACGAGGCGAGCAATGCGCGTCTGGTGCGTCGCCACTTGCTGCAGGGCAAGGCCGCCGCGGCCAGCTTCGTTGTGCTGACCACCGACGACGAGACGCCTGAGCAGGGCGTCGAGGCCGTCACCCAGCGCATCGAGGCGCTGACCTGGCCCGCCAGTCTGGTGGTGCTGGGCATGGGCGGCGACGGTCATACCGCCTCGCTGTTCCCCGACAGCCGCGAACTGGAGCTGGGGCTGACCACCGATGCACCGGTGCTGGCCACGCGTACACCCAGCCAGCCCCAGCCGCGTATCACTCTGAGCGCCGACCGCCTGCATCAGGCGCGACGCCACGTATTGCACATCACCGGTGACGACAAGCGCAGCGTACTGGCCCGGGCCATGTCCGGCGACGACTCGCGCGAACTGCCGATCCGTGCCTTCCTTTCTTGCCCGCTGGCCGTCTACTGGGCCCCCTGAACTTGGAGTCTTGCTCATGACCATCGACAAACAGCTGCCGTCCACGCGAACTACCGAGCTCGACAGCATCTGCCTCAAGGCCGAGGTCATTCCGGTGCTGGCCATCGAGCGCATCGAGGACGCCGTGCCGCTCGGCCGCGCCCTGGTCGAAGGCGGACTCACGGTGCTGGAAGTGACCCTGCGCACCGACTGCGCCCTGGAAGCGGTGAAGCGCCTCAAGGAGGCGCTGCCACAGGCCAGCATCGGCGTGGGAACGGTGCTCACGCCGGCTCAGTATCGCCAGAGCGAGCAGGTGGGCGCCGACTTCGTCGTCACCCCCGGCACTACCGAAGCGCTCTACCGCTACGGCGTCACCAGCCCGGTGCCGATGCTGCCCGGCGTGGCCACGGTGTCCGAGCTGATGACCGGCTGGCAGTACGGCTATCGCCGCTTCAAGTTCTTCCCCGCCGAGGCCAGCGGTGGCGTCAAGGCACTGAAGGCCTTCGCCGGCCCGATCCCCGAGGCGCGTTTCTGCCCCACTGGCGGCATCACCCTGGAAAATGCCGAAGACTATCTGGCGTTGAAGAACGTGATGTGCGTAGGCGGCTCGTGGCTGACGCCGAAGTCCCTGGTCGATGCCGAGGACTGGAATGGCATTCGCCAGCTCGCCAAGGAAGCCGCCCAGCGTTTCCATCACTGAGCGGCTCACCAACCCTTTTGTTGTGCTCTCTCGGCAGCCAGGTGCTGTCATTTGCCCGGCCATTTGGCCGGGCTTTTTTATTCCTTCGATGAAGTGAAGACTCGCGAGGTGGTCGACTTGGCTCGTGCCAGAGCGGTGGGCCAATCGGCAAGAGCCGGTGCATGCCGCCATGGGCAGGCCACCGGCTCCTTGGTTGGCGTGCTGTGTCAGGCGTTGGCGGCGACGGCTACCGGGGCGGCGCCGCGCTTGAGCGCGGCGTAACCCAGGCCGGTGACCAGCGAGCCGATGACGATGGCGCCGAGGTAGAGCAGCACCGGGGTGATGGCGTTGGGAATCAGCAGCACGAAGATGCCGCCGTGGGGTGCCATCAACTGGGCGCCGACCAGCATCGAGAGGGCACCGGTCAACGCGCCGCCGGCGATGCAGGCAGGGATCACCCGCAGCGGATCCTTGGCGGCGAAGGGAATGGCGCCTTCGCTGATGAAGCACAGTCCCAGCACGAACGATGCCTTGCCTGCCTCGCGCTCCGGTTCGGAGAACTTGTGGCGGGCGACGAAGCTGGCGATGCCCATGCCGATGGCCGGCACCATGCCGGCGGCCATGATCGCCGCCATCGGCGCGTAGGTCTGCGAGGCCAGCAGGCCGACGCCGAAGGTGTAGGCGGCCTTGTTGACCGGCCCGCCCAGGTCGAAGCACATCATGGCGCCGAGCAGGATCCCCAGCAGTACCGCGTTGGTGGCGTCCATGCCGGCGAGGAAACCGGTGAGGCCGGCGAGGATTGCCGCCACCGGTTCGCCGATGATGTAGATCATGGTCAGGCCGGTGACCAGGCTCGACACCAGCGGGATGATCAGGATCGGCTTGAGCGACTCGACGCTGGCGGGCAGCTTGACGTGACGGGCCACCGCCAGCGCCACGTAGCCGGCCAGGAAACCGGCGATGATGCCGCCGATGAAACCGGCCTCGATATTGGCTGCCAGCATGCCGCCGATCATGCCCGGGGCGATGCCCGGCCGGTCGGCGATGGAGTAGGCGATGTAGCCGGCCAGCACCGGGATCATCAGAGCGAAAGCGGTACCGCCGCCGATCTGCATCAGCGCCGCGGCCAGCGTGCCCTCTTCCTGGAAGGCCTCGATGCCGAAGACGAAGGAGAGTGCGATCAGCAGGCCGCCGGCCACCACCATGGGCAGCATGAAGGAGACCCCGGTGAGCAGGTGCTTGTAGACCCCTTTCTCCTTGATGCTGCGGCTCGCATCGCTGCGGCGAGCGGTGCCGCTATCTTCCACCTCGGCCTGATCGAGGGCCGCCTCGATGGTGGGGCGCGGCTTCTTCAGCGCGTTGCCGGTGGAGGTGCGGTAGATGCGCTTGCCGGCGAAGCGGGTCGGGTCGACCTCGATGTCGCAGGCGAGAATCACCACGTCCGCCGCGGCGATCTCCTCGTCGGTGAGCTTGTTCTGCGCCCCCACCGAGCCCTGGGTCTCGACGCGAATCGCGTGGCCCAGGCTCTTGCCCGCTTCGCTCAGCGCTTCGGCGGCCATGAAGGTGTGGGCCACGCCGGTGGGACAGGCGGTCACGGCGACGATCTTGCTGCCACCGGGCGCTTTATGCTGGGTGGCCGCTGCGCTCTGGGCGGGCGGAGTGAAGCTCTCGGCCTCGCGCCGGGCACGCTGCAGGAACGCCTCGGGGTCGGGCAGGGCTTCGCCGATGGCGGCGCGGAACAGCCGCTTGCCGGCAAAGCGCTCGGCGGCAGGAATCTGGTCGGCGGCGACCACGACCAGTTCGGCTGCGGCAATGGCGTTGGCCGAGACGGGCTCGACGGCCTCGAGCTGGCTGTGCATCTCGACGCTGGCTTGCCAGCCCAGGCGCCGGGCGGCCTGCTCCAGGCGACGGGCAGCGAGGAAGGTGGTGGCCATGCCGCTGGGGCAGGCGGTGACGATGATCACGTTCATGCGAGGGCTCCCCCTGCGTCTACGTCGTTGAGGCGACGCACGCGGGTCTGTTGTTGGAGTTGCGGGAAATCGTCGGCGTGGAGGTTGCCCACGCCCAGGTGACGAACCGATTCAGCGGAGAGTGCGGTGGCCAGGCGCAGGGCCTGATCGGGCGGATGGCCGCACACCACCCCATGCAGCAGGGCGGCCAGCAGGGTGTCGCCGGCGCCTACGGTGCTGGCGACGCTGACCTGGGGCGGCATGGCCTGCCAGGCGCCGCGATGGCTTACCCACAGCACCCCGGCAGCCCCGGCGGAGACCACGGCCTCTTCGATACCGGCGGCGTACAGCCGCAGCGCCGCGGCCAGGCGTGCTTCCGGTGTGTCGAGGGCGTTGCCGGCCCAGGAGGCCAGCTCGAGTTCGTTGGGCTTGACCGCGGTGGGGCGAGCCGCGATGGCTTGATCCAGCGCGGTGCCGCTGGTATCGACCCACACCGGCAGGCCCGCCTCGCGCAGCCGGGTGACCAGTTCGGCCAGACTGGCCGGTGTCACACCGGGCGGCAGGCTGCCGGCGACCACCACGGCGTCGGGGCGCCGCCGTGGATCGCCGATGCGCGTGTCGAGGCCGTCTAGCAGGCGCTGCCAGGCCGCTTCGTCGATGGCCGCGCCGGGGCCGTTGATGTCGGTGATGCGGCCGTCGGCCTCGGCGAGTTTGGCATTGATGCGGGTCTCGCCGGGCACGCGCAGGAAGGCGTCCTCCACTTGCATGGCTTCGAAGGCGCGCAGGAAGGGGCCATCGTTGTCGGCGCCGAGAAAACCCGACACCGTCACGTCGTGACCGAGCTCGGCCAGTACCCGCGCCACGTTGACGCCCTTGCCGGCCGCCGTCAGGTGGGTCTCATGGGTGCGATTGACCGTGCCCGGCTCCAGCCGCTCCAGGCTCACGGAGAGATCCAGCGCCGGATTCAGGGTGAGGGTGAGCAGGCGGGCCATTAGCGTACCTCCAGGGCGTCGCGTACCGCCTCGCTGGTGGCCTGGGCCAAGGCCAGTTGTGCCTGGGCGCGGGCCTCGGCCAGATCGAACTCGCGCAGCCTGGCCTTGACCAGCGGTACCTGACGCGCGCTCACCGAGAGCTCATCGACGCCGAGCCCGACCAGGACCGGCACCGCCAGGGTGTCGCTGGCCAGCTCGCCGCATACCCCGACCCACTTGCCGTGAGCGTGGGCCGCCGCCACGGTCATCTCGATCAGGCGCAGCACCGCCGGGTGCAGGCCGTCGGCGTGGGCCGATAGCTCGGGGTGGTCGCGGTCGATGGCCAGGGTGTACTGGGTCAGGTCGTTGGTGCCCACCGAGAAGAAGTCGACCTCGGCGGCCAGGGCGGGTGCCAGCAGGGCGGCCGACGGCACCTCGATCATGACGCCGAGCTGCATGTCGGTGGCGCGCTCGGCGGCGGGAATCTCGTCGAGCAGGCGCGCGAAGATGGCGCGTGCGGCGCGGAATTCGCCCACGTCCTTGACCATCGGCAGCATGATACGCAGCGGCCGCGGCTTGTCAGCCGCCTCGCTGGTGGCGGGGGCTGCTGCCATCAGCAATGCCCGCAACTGGGTTTCGAGCACCTCGGGCCGGGTCAGGCTGAGGCGGATGCCGCGCAGGCCGAGGAAGGGGTTGTCCTCCTTGGGCACCGGCCAGTAGGGCAGCGGCTTGTCGCCGCCCACGTCGAGGGTACGGGCCACCAGCGGGCGGCCCTCCAGGGCGTCCAGGGCCTCGCGGTACTCCTCGATCTGCGTGGCGAGATCCGGCTCCCGGGCGTGGGCCATGAACAGGAACTCGGTGCGCAGCAGGCCGATGCCCTCGGCGCCACGCTCCACGGCGTCGGCGGCGTGGGCGGTGTTGCCCAGGTTGGCGGCCACCTCCACGCGATGGCCGTCACGGGTTTGGGCCGGGTCGAAGCGCGCCTGCCACGCCTCGGCCTCGCGCCGCTCGCGTTCGGCCAGGCGCTGCTCGGCACTGGCGCGGCGTTCGGCGGAGGGCGCCGGAATCACCCGGCCGCGTTCGCCATCGAGAATCAGCTCCTGGCCGCCTGCCAGCGTCAGCACCCGTTCGCCGGCGCCCACCACGGCGGGAATGCCCAGGGCGCGGGCGAGAATCGCGCTGTGCGCAGTGGCGCCGCCGCGGGCGGTGAGCAGGCCGCGCACCCGCTGGGTGTCGAGCCGCGCCACGTCGGAGGGACCGATGTCGTCGGTCACCAGGATGTAGGGCGTATCCGGCGGTTCGGGCAGCTGCACCTCGCACAGCACGCCGAGTACGCGGCGACCGACGTCGCGCAGGTCGGCGGCGCGCTCGGCCAGCAGGCGATCGGCGAGCATCTCCTGGGCATGGGCGGCAGTCTCGATGGCTTCCCACCAGGCAGCCTCGGCCGAGCGGCCCTCCTGAATGCCTTCACGGGCGGCCTCGAACAGCTCGGGGTCGGTGAGCATCTCTTCGTGCATGGACAGGATCTGTGCCACTTCGCCGCCGCGGGCCTGCCGTACCAGCGCCTCGAGCTGGGCCGCGCCCTCGGCGAGGGCCTGACGCAGGCGCCGCTGCTGCTCGGCGGGGTCGGCGGCGCGCTCGGGATAGTCGAAGCGCGGGGTCTGCAGCACGAAGACCGGTGCAATGGCCAGCCCCGGGGAGGCTGCCACTCCCGCGTGAGGCGTGTCGTCGGGCAGCGGCTCGACGGGGGCGGCATCCGCCTGCGGCATGCTGCGCTCACGGCTCTCGTCGAAGGGCAGCACGTGCTCGCCCAGGCCGTCCGCCACGGCGCGAGACACGGCGTCGAGCGCCTGCTGGGCTCCCTCGCCTTCGGCGGAGAAGAGCAGTTGCTGGCCGCGGCGGGCCCCGAGGTTGATCACCTTGGTCAGGCTGGAAGCGGACACCGCGGCGCCACCGCCCTCGGCCAGTCGCACCTGGATCGGCAGGCCCTGTTCCCGGGCCGCCTGCACCAGCTGCTTGGCCGGGCGGGCATGCAGTCCGTGGGCGTTGAGTACCCGTGCCAGCCGGGTATGGGCCGCGGCGGATTCGCCGGCCAGGCGGGCCAGTACGGTGGCGGCATCGGCACTGGGCAGCTCGGCGGCGGCACCGCTGTCGAGCAGGGTGAGAACGCTCTCCAGCAGGCCGCGGTGGGCGTCCCCCTGGGCGGCCAGGCAGAACACCCCCTTCACCGCTTCGCCGCCGCTCTCCAGGCGCTCATCCGGCGTGGCCAGGGCCAGCGCCGGCACCGTGACGCTGCGTTCGCCGAGGCTGAGCCACAGCCCCTGGCCCAGCGGCGCCAGCTCGCATTCGGCGACTTCGGCGACGAAACCGCTGCCCACGCAGCCGAGCTGACGCAGCCGGGCGGCGCCGGCCAGGGCCAGTTCGCGCGTGTCGCGGGCAGGAAAGCCGAGGCACAGGGTATCGGCGTCGAGACGCGCTTCCACCTGCGCCTTCGACAGCAGGGCGGCCACGGCCGCCGCCGAACCGGCACCGGCCAGCCGCTCGCCGACGCGGTCGTCGTCGAGTACGTGGGTGAGCTGGCGCAGGATATCCAGATGTTCGTCGCTCTGGGCGGCAATGGCGACCAGCACGTGGACGCGCTGACCGTCGTGCCACTCGACCCCGGCGGGAAACTGCAGTACGCGTACGCCGGTGGCGAGCACGTGCTCACGGCTCTCCGGCGTACCGTGGGGTATGGCGATGGCGTTGCCGAGATAGGTGGAGGACTGGGTCTCGCGCTGGAACAGACCGTCGCGGTAAGCGGGTGCGGTCAGCCCCGCCCGGTGCAGCGATTCGGCGGCCTGCTCCAGCGCGTCGCGCCAGTCAGGCGCCTGACAGTCGAGGAGGATGTCCTCGGGGCGAAGCGTGAGCATGGGCAATCTCCTGTTGGCGGTGACCCAATCGACAGCGAGGATCAAATCACGGTTGGTCTTACGTTTTGCTGAATCGTGTCACCAAGTCTATTCTTCATGCTGGATCGATTCATCCTCTTTCGCAAGCTCAGGATGTTAGACTTTGGCAGGGGGTGGGGCTCAGCCACTGGCGTAGAATGGCAGGCCGCTAACGGGGAGAAGCGATGACACTTGCTGAAATCGCACGCCTGGCTGGTGTCTCGCGCACCACGGCCAGTTACGTGATCAATGGTCAGGCCGCCGAGCGGCGCATCAGTCAGGAAACCGTCGACAAGGTCATGGCGGTGGTACGCCAGCACCGCTATCGAGTGGATGCTCAGGCCGCCGCGCTGCGGCGGGGCTCGAGTCGCATTCTCGGCTTGATCGTGCCGGATCTGGAGAACGCCAGCTATGCGCGGCTGGCAAAGCGGCTCGAGCGCGGCGCGCGGGAGCAGGGCTACCAGCTGCTGATCGTCGGTTCCGACGACCGGCCGGAGAGCGAGCGTGAGCTAGCCCTGGCCCTGCGCGCCCAGCGCTGCGAGGTGCTGATCACCGCCAGCTGTCTGCCCCTTGACGACCCCTTCTATGTCGAGCTGATGGCCGATGGCCTGCCGGTGATCGCGGTGGATCGCGGCTTCGATCCCCGGCATTTCGCCTGCGTGGTGAGCAACGACAGAGAAGCTGCTGAGCGGCTGACGCGCTCGGTGCTGGGTGAAGGCGTGAAAAGCGTGGCGTGGCTGGATGCCGTGCCGGGACTCTCCATCAGTCACGAGCGGCGCAGCGGGTTCCGGCAGGCGCTGGCCGGCAGCGACGTAGCGGTCTTAATGTACGGGGCCGAGCGCTACGAGCGAGACGAGGGCGCACGCCTGATGCGCGAGCTGCTCGCCGAGCACGGCTTGCCCGATGCCCTGGTCACGGCTTCCTACACGCTGCTCGATGGGGTCTTCGACGTGCTGCTGGAGCAGGGTGGGCTGCCGCAGACGCTGCGCCTGGCCACTTTCGGCGACAACCGCCTGCTCGACTTCCTGCCGCTGCCGGTCAATTCGGCGGTGCAGGATCACGAGCGGATTGCCGACGCTGCCCTGGCCGCTGCCCTGGCTGCCGCCCGGGGCGATTATCGCCCGGGGCAGCAGGTGGTGGCGCGAACGCTGCGCTGGCGGCTGCCGGCGCGAGTGCCGCTATGACAGGGCCGGGGCGGAATGGCTGAGTGGCAGGTATCGCTTAGGGAAACACTGCACAAATGCCTGCGCGAGTGAATCGCTGCGTTGCGCGGTGCCGAAGCGTCGGACCGGCGGATCCTCACATATACCCCATATGCTCCGGTTGACTCGCAGCCTGCGGCTTCTCGCCCCTTCGGGGCCAGCCTACGGCTGTTTGTCGCTTCGCTCGGTACTGTGCTCCGTGCGCCTTGCGACCCACAGGGATGTGGGAAGTGCGTTGGTTCGTCGGGAACGAACCTAGCCGCTTCATCTCGCTCGTCGATTTGTTCAGCGCTTCCTTAGCTCTCGCTGCGCAGCCGAGCCAGGTCGCCCCGGCTGGGCAGGGCGGCATAGGCGCCGGGGCGGGTCACCGCATGAGCACCGCAGTTGGCGGCGGTGCGCAGGGCGCGACGCAGGAGGTCGTCGTCCTTGTGCCAGTCGCCGTCGACGGCCGTGGCGCCCAGATAGTCGGCCAGCTCGGCCAGCAGACCGCCGATGAAGGCATCGCCGCCGGCGGTGGTGTCCACGGCCTCGACCCTGGGCGGCGCATGGCGCAGCTCCCTGCCTACGCCGATGGCGCGTACTTCGCCGGGGCCGTCGGTGATCACCAGCAGCCGGACGCCGGCGGCGAGCCGCTCGGCCAGCCAGGCCTCGGTGGGATGATCGGCGCGCAGGTAGTCGAGCTCGTCCGTCGAGAGCTTGACCAAGCCGGCGCGATCGATCAGTTGAGTGACCAGGGCGATGTCGGCGCTGCCGCCGGCCCAGAGGTTGTGGCGCAGGTTGGCGTCGACGCTGACCAGACAGCCGGCGCGGCTGGCCATGTCGGCCATGGCCAGGGTGGTGTCGGCGATTTCCGGCTCGGTCAGGCTGTTGCTGCAGAAGTGCACGATGGCCGGTTCGGCGAACACGCCGGGCGGCAGGTGCTCCAGACGATAGAGCAGATCCGCGGCCGGCGGGCGATAGAAGTCGAAGGTACGCTCGCCATGGGCGTCACGGGAGACGAAGGCCAGCGCCGTGCGCGCCTCGCGGGTGCGCTCCACGCCGCTGGTGTCGACGCCGTGGGCGGCCAGCTCCGCGGCCAGGAAGTCGCCGAAGTGGTCCTCTCCCAGCATGCCGAGGAAACGGCTGGGTACGCCCAGGCGCGCGCAGGCCACCGCCACGTTGGCCGGGGCGCCGCCAGCATAGGGCGTGAAGGTTTCCGGGGTGTCGCCGGCGAGATCGCCGAGGCGGCTGGAGAGCATGTCGACCAGGGCTTCGCCGAAGGCGATGACGGTTAGCATCTGAATTCCTCGTGTTGTCCTTGTGAGTGGCGAATCTCAGGCCACCTCGTGACCCCGGGCGGACTCCAGCAGGGCATACCAGGTGGGACGATCCATCTGCGTTTGGGCATCGGCATGCAGGGCGGCGATGCGCTCTTCGCGCAGGCTGCCGATCACCGGTCGCGGGCGGCCCGGCAAGGCGCGCAGCCAGGCCAATGCCAGCCCGGCCGGCGTGATGCCGCGCTCCTCGGCGAGCCGGATCAGCAGCCGCTCGGCCGGCCCTTTGAAGACCCGGCCGCCGCCCAGGGGCGACCACACCAGTGGTATCTGGCCGTCGCCGACCAGCGCATCGTAGGTACCATCGAAGAGTGGCTGGGTGTGGTCCAGCGAGAGCTGCAGCTGATGTGTGGCCAGCTCGTGGTGCATCGCCGCCTGCAGGCGGCGCCATTGATCAGGCAGGAAGTTCGAGACGCCGACGGCGCCGATCTTGCCGGTATCGATGGCGTCGTCCAGCGCGCGGCCGGTGGCCTCGGCGTCCATCAGCGGGCTGGGGCGATGGAGCAGAAAATGGTCGAGTCGCTCGACGCCGAGACGAGCCAGCGAGTCGTCGATGGCGCCTCTCAGGTATTCCGGCGAGCTGTCGTAGTGCTTGACGCGAAACGGCGAGGTGTCGCGCTCCGGCGTGACGATGCTGGCCTTGGTCACGACTCTGACGCGTGCCGCGAGCCCGGGACGCGCGCGCAGGGCGGCACCGAACAGGGCCTCGCCCTGGGTATCGCCGTAGATATCGGCATGGTCGAACCATTCGAGCCCCTCGTCGAGGCGGGCTTCGATCCAGTCGGCCAGGCGCGCCGGCGGGTGCAGATCGGCCACCTCGTGCAGGCGCATCATGCCCAGCAGGAAAGGGGTCTCCAGCGCGCCGGCGGCGTGCTTCACGAGTCTGCCTCGCAGGATAGGGTGGTGCCGAGCAGGTGCTGAGCGCCGGGCACCAGCCACACCGGGTCGAGGCGGGTATTGGCCGACTCCACGCAGAGGAAGCGTCGCGCGGCGGCGGGTGAGGTATCGTCGGGCGGTGCCTCGCCGGGGTGCCACACCACCGCCGAGTCGCTGCCCTGCCGGGCGACGCGCAGGCGCCGGTTACCGTCGTCGAGCACCACCTCGGCGTTGCTGTGGTAGATGCGGTCGAGCCCGCCGCGTACGGCGAGCTCGCCCTGCTGTTCGCGCTCGGCGAAGCCGGCCAGCTTGTCCAGGTAGCGGGCGCCGGCCAACCCTGTGACGCGACAGGTGAAGCTGTCAGCCACGGCTAAGTAGCTGTGCAGGGCGCCGCTGAGCTTGACCGGAGTTTCGCCGACGTGCTCGGTGATCAGCTCCACGTGCAGGCGCCGGGCGTTGGCCTGGATCACCGCGCGTGGCACCAACTGGCTGTGCAGGCGCTCGGTGGGGGAGAGGTGCAGCTCGACGCCGCCCTCGTGTTCGTCCACTGCGTCGAGACGCCACTGGGCCTTGCGCGCCGGGCCGTGCATGGGGCCCGAGCGATCCGGCGATTCATCCGCGCCGCGCTCGTCGGCGAACCACGGCCAGCACAGCGGAATGCCGCCGCGAATGGCACCGGGCAGCGCCTGGGGCGTGGGCGTGACCCACAGCCAGCCGCCGGGCACCAGCGCCTCTTCTCCGTCCGTGCTGGAAGCGCCGCCACTGTTGTCGCGCGTGGCTTCGGGCGCATTACGTGTGGCTTCGGACGCGGGAAGATCAGTGCGCGCGGCTTCGGACGCGGGTGGGGAGCCTTCAGCTCGCGCGGGGGTGGGCGCGAAAGGTAGCGAGCCTTCAGTTGGCGTGGCTTCGGACGTCGGTAAATAGTGAAGCACCTGGGCACCCTGCAAACACACCGCCAGTTCGCCCCAGGCTTCACGAGCCAGCCACACGCGGCGGTCGGCCCACTCGCACTCACGCCGGCCGTCGGTCTCATCGAGCAGGGTTCGCAGGCTTTGCGGGATCATTCGCGCTCCTTCACGTCATTCCACTTCTTCGTTGTGCAGGGCCTCGGCGGCGCCCAGCAGCCCCGGCCAGGGCGCGGTGACTACTCGCACCGGGATGGCGCGGTTGTAGTCGCTCATGCGGCCCTTGGCGGTAAAGGCTTCGACGAAGCGGCTCTGAGGCAGCCAGTCCAGCAGCCGTGGCAGAATGCCGCCGCACAGATAGACCCCGCCGCGGGCGCCCATGGTCAGGGCGGCATCGCCGCAGACGTCGCCGAGGATCTTGAGAAACCGCAGCAGGGTATCACGGGCGATGGCGTCACCGCCCGTGGCGGCGGCCGTCACCTCGGGCGGGGTCTGGCAGCTGGGATTGGCGCCTTTCAGCGAGCAGTGGGCCAGATAGAGATCGAGCAGCCCCTGGCCGCACAGGATGCGTTCCACGGAGACCCGGCCATAGCGGTTGCGGAAATGCCGCAGCAGGTTCTGCTCGCGCTCGTCGGTAGGCGCATAGGTGACGTGTCCGCCCTCGGTGGGCAGCGGAATCCAGGCATGGCGGCCGGGGAAGATGCCGGCCACGCCGAGCCCGGTGCCGGGGCCGATGACGAGACAGGTGGCGTGCTTGCGCGCCACGCCCGGTTGCACCTCGACCAGTTCCTCGGGCGCCAGGTGCGGTACGCCCAGGGCCTGCGCGGTGAAGTCGTTGATCACCTTGAGCCGTTCCAGACCGAGAGCGGTCAGCGCCTCGCGGCGGGAAAACGACCAGTGATTATTGGTCATGACCACCCGATCGCCGTCGATGGGGCAGGCGAAGGCCAGGCAGGCTTCCCGCGGGGCGTCGTCGGCGGCCAGGCCGACCCGGCTCAGGTAGTCGCGCACCGCCTCCACCAGGCCTGGATAGTCGGCGCAGGGCAGGGCGATGCTCTCGCGGGGGGCGTGCTCGCCCGGCGTGACCAGGGCGAAGCGGGCATTGGTGCCGCCGATGTCGCCGATCAGAGCCGGTCGCGTCATTGGTCCTCCTGGGAGATCTTCTCGAGTTCGCGGGAGAGCACTTCCTCCTCGAAGCCGCCGAATACCCCGGCGCCCTGCTCGGCGCCGGCGGCCAGGTGGCGGAAGCCGCCGAACAGCTCGCGGCCCATGCCGAAGTGATAACGCTCCAGGTTGGGCTCGACGATGCCGCGGCTGGCGAACTCGGCGGCGTCGACCAGCGCGGTCAGCTCGCCGCGTTCGGCGTCGACCCGCACGACGTCGCCGTCGCGCAGGCGCGCCAGCGGGCCGCGGTCCACCGCTTCCGGCGTGACGTGGATGGCGGCGGGCACCTTGCCCGAGGCGCCGGACATGCGCCCGTCGGTGACCAGCGCCACCTTGTAGCCGCGGTCCTGCAGCACGCCGAGGAAGGGGGTGAGCTTGTGCAGTTCGGGCATGCCGTTGGCCTTGGGCCCCTGGAAGCGCACCACCACCACCACGTCGCGGTCGAGCTCACCCGACTCGAAGGCGGCCTTGACCTGGTTCTGGTCGTCGAAGATGCGTACCGGCGCCTCCACCACCCGGTTGGCCTGCTTGACCGCCGAGATCTTGATCACGCCGCGGCCGAGGTTGCCTTCCATCACCACCAGTCCGCCGGTGTGGGCGAAGGGGTTGGACACCGGGCGCAGCACGTCGCTGTCGAGACTTTCCGTCGGCCCCTCGCGCCAGATGAGCTTGCCCTGCTCGAGGAATGGCTCCTGGGTGTAGGCGCTCAGGTCGGTGCCGAATACGGTGGGAATGTCGCCGTGGATCAGGCCGGCGTCGAGCAGCTCGCGGATCAGCAGGCTCATGCCCCCGGCGGCCTGGAAGTGGTTCACGTCGGCGCTGCCGTTGGGGTAGATCCGGGTCAGGCTCGGTACCGCCGCCGAGAGGTCGTTGAAGTCGTTCCAGTCGATGGTGATGCCGGCGGCGGCGGCCATCGCCACCAGGTGCAGGGTATGGTTGGTGGAGCCGCCCGAGGCCAGCAGACCGACCATGGCGTTGACGATGGCGCGCTCGTCGATCTGGCGGTAGAAGGGCCGGTAGTTGCCGCTCTGCTCCGTGTTGCGGATGGCCTGCTCGGTGGCGTAGCGGGTCAGCGCCTCGCGCAGCGGCGTGCCGGGGTTGACGAAGGAGGCGCCCGGCAGGTGCAGGCCCATCATCTCCATCATCAGCTGATTGGAGTTGGCGGTGCCGTAGAAGGTGCAGGTGCCGGGGCTGTGGTAGGAGCGCGACTCCGCCTCGAGCAGCTCTTCGCGGCCCACCTTGCCTTCGGCATAGAGCTGGCGGATACGGGCTTTCTCGTCGTTGGGCAGGCCGCTGGGCATGGGCCCGCCGGGCACGAATACCGCCGGCAGGTGGCCGAAGCGCGCCGCGCCGATGAACAGCCCCGGCACGATCTTGTCGCAGATGCCCAGGTAGAGGGCGGCATCGAACATGTTGTGGGACAGCGCTACGGCGGTGGCCATGGCGATTACGTCGCGAGAGAACAGTGACAGCTCCATGCCCGGCATGCCCTGGGTGACGCCGTCGCACATCGCCGGTACGCCGCCGGCGAACTGGGCGGTGCTGCCCATGCCGCGGGCGGCCTGTTTGATGATCTCGGGGTAGCTCTCGAAGGGCCGGTGGGCCGAGAGCATGTCGTTATATGACGAAACGATGGCCAGGTTGGCGCTGTTGGTCAGCTTGAGCCGATCCTTGTCACCGGCATGGTCACAGCCGGCGAAGCCGTGAGCCAGGTTGCCGCAGGAGAGTTCGCCGCGATGCACGCCCTGCTGATGCTGAGCGGCCATGTGGGCTTCATAGAGCTTGCGGCGCCCGCGTGAACGCTGGCGAATGCGTTCGGTCACCAGCTCGACGGTGGAATTCAGTGCGGTGGGGCGAGCCATGGAAGCACCTCGCGTCGTTAGAGGAATGTAAGTTTACACAATTGTCACCCATCGCTTGGCAAATTTGAAGGTGCTTGGTCAAAAGTATGTAGTTTTATTACGGCGATGGAAAAGGGCGAAGGGTCTGCGCACAATGTAGGCGGGCGTCGGTCCGTTGTCAGCCGGCGCATCGGCCACTTCCCCTGCCAGGAACCTCATGTCCGAGCTGATTCTCAAGCAACTGCCCGCCATCGAGGCGGTGGCAGCGACGCAGTGGAATGCACTGATCGGCGACGATCACCCCTTTCTGCGCCATGAATTCCTGCACGCGCTGGAGGCGAGCGGCGCGGCCAGCCGCTCCACCGGCTGGGTGCCGGACCACCTTACGCTGTGGCGCGGCGAGTCGCTGGTCGGTGTGATGCCCCACTATCGCAAGTTCCACTCCTACGGCGAGTACGTGTTCGACTGGAACTGGGCCGATGCCTGGGAGCGTGCCGGCGGGCGCTACTATCCCAAGGGGCTCACGGCGATTCCCTTTTCTCCCGTGCCGGGGCCACGGCTGGCCTTGGCGGACGATGTCGACCCGCTCGAGGCGCGGGACCTGTTGGCCGGGGTCTGGGAGGAGGGCGGGCTGTCGAGCTGGCATCTGCTGTTTGCCGCCGACGAGGAGATCGATGCCTGGCTCGAGGCCAGGCCCGAGCTGCTGGTGCGCCACGGCGTGCAGTTCCAGTGGCGCGACCAGGGCTACGGCGACTTCGAAGGCTACCTGGCGGCCCTGACGGCGAAGCGACGCAAGACGATTCGTCGCGAACGACGTCGCGTCAGCGAGCAGGGGCTCAGCCTGCATCGACTCAGCGGCGAGGCGATCGGCGAGCGGGAGCTCGAGCACTTCTTCCGCTGTTACGAAATCACCTATCTCGAGCGCGGTCGTCACGGCTATCTCAATCTCGATTTCTTCCGCCGGCTGCGGCGTACCATGCCCGAGGCGCTGTTGCTCATTCAGGTGCGCCTCGACGAGCAGCCGGTGGCCGCTGCGCTCTGCCTGCAGGGCAGTCGCACGCTCTACGGCCGCTATTGGGGCAGCGAGGTGCTGGCCGACTGCCTGCACTTCGAGGCGTGCTATTACCAGGGTATCGAACACTGCCTGGCCACCGGGCTGACCTGCTTCGACCCCGGTACCCAGGGCGAGCACAAGTTGATGAGGGGGTTCGCTCCCAGGCGGCTGCGTTCGCTGCATCATCTCGCCGACCCCGGGCTGCGTGCCGCCGTGGCGCGCTTCTGCGACGAGGAGCGTCGCCACGTCGAGGCCTACTGTCGTGCCGCCATTGAGGCACTGCCCTTCAAGGGGTGAGCTTTTCAGGGCGTGAGCCGGGCGGGCGTTGGTGGCATAATGCCGGCCATTCAGAACCATGAGGTCAACTACCGATGCTCAAGTGGCTCGCCATCGCCTTGCTGCTGTTGCTGGCGTTGCTGCAGTATCGCCTGTGGCTCGGGGACGGCGGTATTCATGAATTGCGCGAGATTCGCGAGCGTGTGGCCATGTTCGATGCCGACAACAAGCCGCTGCGCGACCGCAACCAGCGCCTCGCTGCCGAGGTCATCGATCTTCAGACCGGCCTCGATGCCATCGAGGAGCGTGCCCGCAGCGACATCGGCATGGTGCGCACCGACGAGCAGTTTTACTGGGTGCCCGGCGTGGTGATCGAGGCCAGCGTCGGCCCTGTCGGCAACCCGGAACCGACGGCGGGCAGCCCACGAGCGGGAGCGACCGATGAGTGAGGCCGATGCATCCGCGCGGCTGTGGCTGGTGGTTCCCGCCGCGGGCCGCGGGCGGCGCATGGGCGCCGATCGACCCAAGCAGTATCTGACCCTGGAAGGGCGTCCGGTGCTGGCGCATACGCTGTCGCGACTGCACCAGGCCTTTCCTCAGGCACAGCTCTGCCTGTGCCTCGACCCCGACGACGACCGCTTCGATCCGGCCTGGGTGCCCTTTGCCCGGTGGCGGCGCAGCCCCGGTGGGCACGAGCGGGCCGATTCGGTGCGCCAGGCCCTGGCAGCGCTGGCCGGCGAGGCCGGCGACGACGATCTGGTGCTGGTGCACGACGTGGCGCGCCCTTGCGTCACCGTGGCGGATCTCACGACATTGCTGAGCGCGCTGCGTGAAGACCCGGTGGGGGCGCTGCTCGCCACGCCGGTAGCCGACACCATCAAGCGCGACGATGGCCAGGGGCGCATTGCCAGTACCGAACCCAGAGACGGCCTGTGGCAGGCCCAGACGCCTCAGGGTTTCCGCTATGGCCTGCTGCGCCAAGCGCTGGAACAGGCCGCGGCAGGCGGCGTCGGGGTCACCGACGAGGCCTCGGCGGTGGAGGCGCTGGGGCTCTCGCCGCGGCTGGTGCCCGGCCGGCGCGACAACCTCAAGATTACCCATCCGGAGGATCTGGCCCTGGCCGCCCATGTGCTGGCCGCCCAGCGGGAAGGGGCTGCGTCGCACGCCGGGCAGGGGCTCGCTGAACATGCCCACCTTGCTTCAAAGGAGACTGACTGAATGCTACGGATCGGCCACGGCTTCGACGTCCACCGCTTCGGTGAAGGCGACCACCTCATGATCGGTGGCGTCGCCATTCCTTTCGATCACGGCTTCGTCGCTCATTCCGATGGCGATGTCCTGCTGCACGCCATCAGCGATGCGCTGCTGGGAGCCTGTGCGCTGGGCGACATCGGCCGTCATTTTCCCGATACCGATGCGGCTTGGGCCGGCGCCGACAGCCGTGCCCTGCTGCGCCACGTGCATGCTCTGGTTCGCGAGGCCGGCTACCGGGTCGGCAACGTGGATGCCACGGTGATCGCCCAGGCACCCAAGCTGGCGCCTCATATCGCCGCCATGTGTGCACATGTCGCCGAGGATCTCGAGCTTGCCCTGGATGCGGTGAACGTCAAGGCCACCACCAGCGAGCGCTTGGGTTTCACCGGCCGCGGTGAAGGCATTGCCGCCGAGGCCGTGGTGCTGCTTACCCGCGAGGGAGCGACGAGTGTCTGAGACACGACGGCCGGGCGACTGGCCCCGCGCCACCGACGCCGAATTCGGCCCGCCGCTGGCTGGCGACTACCGTGCCGCGCCGGAGGACTTCGTGGTCGAGGAGGTGCTCGGCTTTGCGCCCGAGGGCCACGGCGAGCATCTCTGGCTGTGGATCGAGAAGCGCGGTCTCACCACGCTGGATGCGGTGCGGCACGTAGCGCGTGAGTGTCAGGTGTCGCCGCGGGCGGTGGGCTACTCCGGCATGAAGGACAGAATCGCCGTGACCCGGCAGTGGCTCTCCGTGCAACTGCCGGGGCAGCCGGCGCCGGACGACCTGATCGAGCGGCTGGCAGCCTGCGGAGTGCGCGTGCTCGAGCAGGCGCGCCATCCGCGCAAGCTCAAGCGCGGGGTGCACCGGGCCAATCGCTTTACCCTGCGCATCACCGGGGTGGCGGTGAATGCGCAGCTCGAGGCGCGCTGGGCCTGGCTCTGCCGTCATGGCGTACCCAACCTGTTCGGCCCGCAGCGCTTCGGACCCGAAGGGCGCAACCTGGCGCGTGCCCGTGCGGTACTGGACCGCGGCTGGCGCAAGCGCGACGACAAGGAGGGCATGCTGCTCTCCGCTGCGCGCAGCTACCTGTTCAACGAGCAGCTCGCCATGCGCTTGGCCGATGGCAGCTGGCAGCGGCTGCTGACGGGCGACGTGGCGATACTCGACGGCAGCGCCAGTCAGTTCGTGGTGGAAACCCTCGATGCCGAGCTGGCAGAGCGCGCCGAGCGGCTCGACCTGCACCCCAGCGGGGTGCTGTGGGGAGTGGGCAGCTCCCTTTCCGGGGGCGAGACGTTGCGCTACGAACAGACCCTGAGCGAGCGCCATGGTGCGCTGTGCCAGGGGCTGGAGCGTGCCGGCGTACGCATGGCGCGCCGCGCCCTGCGCATGCGCTTGGACCAGCCCCGACTCGAGGTGGCGGCGGACGAGGCGCGGCTCGACTTTCATCTACCGCGCGGTGGCTTTGCCACGGCGGTGCTGCGCGAGCTGCTCGACCATCCCACCTTGACCTCTTTCGCCGAACGCACGACGCCTGGGCACGAGCCCGGCTGAATCTGGAGGCCTTATCGAATGCGCAGACTGCTGCTTTCCAACGACGATGGTGTGCATGCGCCGGGCCTGCGTGCCCTCTACGACGCCCTGGAGCCCCATGCCCGGCTGCGAGTGGTAGCGCCCGATCGCGACCGCAGCGGCGCCAGCAACTCGTTGACCCTCAATCGCCCCCTGGCCTTGACCGCGCTGGACAACGGCTTTCATTGTGTCGACGGCACGCCCGCCGACTGCGTCTACCTGGGCGTGAACGGCATATGGGACGAGCGCCCCGATCTGGTGATATCCGGCATCAACCACGGCGGCAACCTGGGCGACGACGTACTTTATTCGGGCACCGTGGCCGCAGCCATGGAGGGGCGCAACCTCGGCATGCCGGCCATTGCCATGTCGCTGGTGGGCTCGCGCCACTTCGACACCGCCGGCCGGGTCGCGGCGAGCCTGATCGGTGCCGCCGATCGGCTCTCGCTGCCGCCCCGCAGCCTGCTCAACGTCAACGTGCCGGACCTGCCCTGGGAAGAGATCCAGGGCTTCCGCGTGACCCGCATGGGCTATCGTGGGCCGGCTGAGCGGCCGATGGAGGTGCGTGACCCCCGCGGCCGTTTACGCTACTGGATTGCGGCCGTGGGGCTGAGCGCCGATGATGGCGATGACACCGATTTTGCCGCCATCGAGGCGGGATACGTATCGATAACGCCGCTGCAGACCGACCTCACCCGGCATGCAGCGCTCGACGATGTGCAAGGCTGGTTGGATGCATTCACCTGAACGATTGCCGGAACTGCTTCGCGGCGTCGGCATGACGTCGCAGCGTACCCGAGACCGCATGGCGGCACGCCTGGCCGCACAGGGCATCGTCGATGAGCGGGTGCTGCGGGTGATGGCCGAAGAGCCGCGTCATTTCTTCCTCGACGAGGCGCTGGCCCATCGTGCCTACGAGGACACCTCGCTGCCCATCGGCCACGGCCAGACCCTGTCGCAGCCGTGGATGGTCGCGCGCATGACCGAGCTGGTGATGCAGGAGGCGCCCCAGCGCGTACTGGAGATCGGCACCGGTTCCGGCTATCAAACGTTGATTCTCTCGCGCCTGGTTCCGGAACTCTGGTCGGTGGAGCGAATCAATGCCTTGCATCACCGGGCAGCGAAGCGGCTGCGCCTGCTGCGGGCGCACAACGCTCGCCTGCGCCTGGCGGATGGCGGCCACGGCTGGCAGGAGGCGGCGCCGTTCGACGTGGTATTGCTCACCGCCTGCGCCCATGAGCTGCCTCAGGTGCTGATCGACCAGCTCGCCGAAGGCGGCGTGATGATACTGCCATTGGCCGATCCGGGCGGCGACCAGTGGCTGACTCGGGTGCGCCGCGTGGGCCATCAAACAGAAGTACAGCGGCTCGAGCGCGTACGCTTCGTGCCGCTGCTGCAAGGAGTGATTCGTTGAAGCGACAACTCAGTGTCTTCCTCAAGGGGGCCGGCATGGGAGCGGCCGATGCCGTGCCCGGGGTTTCCGGCGGCACCATCGCCTTCGTCACCGGCATCTACGAGGAGCTCATCCACACCATCAAGCAGTTCGGCCCCAGCGCCTATCCGGCCTGGCGTCGCGGCGGGCTGGCCGGGCTCTACCATCATCTCAACCTGGCCTTCGCCTTGCCGCTGCTGCTGGGCATCGGCGTCAGTCTGGTCAGCGTGGCGCATCTGGTGGTGTGGCTCATGGACGATCATCCGTTACTGCTCAACGGCTTCTTCTTCGGCCTGGTGGCGGCGTCTGCCATCGTGGTCAGCCGGCATCCTTCCGATTGGAAGCTGTGGCATCTTGTGCCGTTGATCGTCGGTCTGCTGCTGGCCCACGGGCTGCCGTCGCTGATGCCGCTGGTCACCCAACTGGGCGTTCCGTCGCTGGTATTGATCGTGGGCGGGGCCATCGCCATCAGCGCACTGCTGCTGCCCGGCGTCTCCGGCAGCTTCCTGCTGTTGACCATGGGGCTCTATGGCACCGTGATGCAGGGCATACGCAGCTTCGATCTGGCACTGCTCTCGACTTTCGCGGTAGGCTGCCTGATCGGTCTATTTGGCTTTTCACGGCTGCTCTCCTGGCTGCTTCGCCGCTATCATACGGCCACCCTGCAGCTGTTGATCGGTTTCATCGTCGGCTCGCTGCCCGTGCTCTGGCCCTGGCGCGAGCTGGTTCGCTACCAGCTCGGTCCCGAGGGGCAGATGATTCCGCTCGACTACCGCTACCTGACCCCTGGCGACTACGCCATTTTGACCGGAGAATCCGGCCTGATGCTGCCGGTGGTGATTGCCATGCTGCTCGGGGCAGCTCTGGTCCTCGGGGTGGCTCGCGGCACGGGTGGCAGCGCACCCGGCCGGGCGGGAAACGGCTCTCACAATTCGCCTGACAAGGAGGGCTCCAATGCGTAAGGTTTTTCTCGTCTCGGCCATCGCCCTGGCCGTGGCCGGCTGTGCCGCTCAGCAGGATCATGGCGCTCCCCAGGTTCGCGATCTCTCGGTAAGTCGCGAGCGTGCTCCGGCCAGCCATTACACGGTCGAGCAGGGCGATACTCTGTACGGCATCGCCTGGCGGCATGACATGGATTATCGCGACCTGGCGCGACTCAACCAGATCGGACCGCCATATCGCATCCAGCCCGGCCAGCAGTTGCGCCTGGGCGAGGGTGCAGGCGCGCCGACGCGCCAGGAGCCCTCGCGTGAGCTGGGCGACCCCCAGGTGGCGACGGCTACCGCTCTGGGCAGCGGCGCCGCAGCTCAGGACGGCGACAGCGATTGGTTGCTACCCGACGAAGAGCGCATCGAGCGTAACCGGCGGCTCACCGTCGAGCCTCTGGACGGTGAGGCAAGCGCCCCCAGCGAGACGGCGGTGGCCAGTGCGGAGCAGGTTGCCGAACCGGCTCCCTCAGCGGAGCCGGAGCGCCCACCCGAGCCACGCGTGGATGCCGAAGCGGCCGTTGCCACACAGCAGCAGGAACCTCAGCAGCAGCCGGAACCCCAACAGCAGCCGGAACCGCAGCCGGCGGCACAGCCCGAGCCGGATGCCGGCACGCAAGTGGCGGGTGAGCCGGAACGTCAGCCGGCTAGCGCTGGTCGTACCTATACACCGGTAGATGAGGTGCCCTGGCAGTGGCCCGCAGACGGTGAGCTGGTCGGCCGTTTCGGTGAAGGTGGAAGCATAACGGCCGGCATTGATATTGCCGGGCAAAAGGGGCAACCTGTCAGGGCAGCCGGTCCCGGTATCGTGGTCTATGCCGGCAGCGGGGTGCGGGGCTACGGCAACCTCATCCTGCTCAAGCACAACGACCAGTACCTTAGCGCTTATGCCCACAACGACAGCCTCCGCGTGACGGAGAACGATGTGGTCGAAGCCGGTCAGGTGATCGCCACCATGGGCGACAGCGATGCCGAGAGCGTCAGGCTGCATTTCGAGGTGCGCAAGGATGGGCAGCCTCAGGACCCTCTGAAGTACCTGCCGCAGCGATAGTCGAGTCAGTGGCCAGTAGTCGTGGCTGTCGCCGGGGTGGCAAGGTGGTCGAAGGCACCCGCTTGGTGCCGTGAGGAGTCAATAACAATAGAGCTCTGCATGCGGAGTCATGCAAGAGATAACGACATTTCAGGACGAAACCACGGGGTAGCAACCGATGAGCATGCTTGAACGGGACCTTCAGGATGTTGATCTCGACGACGTCACCGAGTCTGATGAAGAGCTCAGTACGGAGTCGGACAGCTCGACCAGCGACAGCGACGACGAAACCGCCTTCGAGAAGGCGCTGAGTCGCGAAGACAAGCACTACCACCATAGTCTCGATGCCACCCAGATCTATCTCAACGAGATCGGCTTCTCGCCCCTGCTGACACCGGAAGAGGAGGTCTATTACGGCCGCCTGGCCCAGAAGGGCGACCCGGCGGGGCGGGCGAGAATGATCGAGTCCAACCTGCGGCTGGTGGTCAAGATCGCCCGTCGCTATCTCAATCGCGGCCTGACGCTGCTCGACCTGATCGAGGAGGGCAACCTCGGGCTGATTCGCGCGGTGGAGAAGTTCGATCCAGAGCGCGGCTTCCGCTTCTCCACTTACGCTACCTGGTGGATTCGTCAGACCATCGAGCGGGCGCTGATGAACCAGACCCGCACCATTCGTCTGCCGATCCACGTGGTCAAGGAACTCAACATCTACCTGCGTGCGGCCCGTGAGCTGACCCAGAAGCTGGATCACGAAGCCACGCCGGAGGAGATCGCCGACTATCTCGACAAGCCGGTCGAGTCGGTGAAGAAGATGATGGGGCTCAACGAGCGTGTATCCTCGGTCGACTACCCCATGGGCGGCGAGAGCGACAAGCCGCTGATCGAGACCCTGGCCGACGACAACGAGCAGGGCCCCGAGTCTTCGCTGGTCGATATCGACGTCAAGCAGCATGTCGATGAGTGGCTGGCAGAGCTGACCGAGAAGCAGATGGAAGTGGTCATCCGCCGTTTCGGCCTGCGCGGCCACGAGGCGGCGACCCTGGAGGAGGTTGGCGACGAAATCGGCCTGACCCGCGAGCGAGTACGTCAGATCCAGGTCGAAGCGCTCAAGAAGCTGCGTCGCGTACTCGAGAAGCAGGGCCTCTCGATGGACAACATCTTCAACGAGTAACGGCAGATCGAGCAGAGGCAGCCGACCTTCGGGTCGGCTGCATATTTTCTGCATGCTGATGCGTTATCATTAGCATCCTCATCATGCAGGGATGAACAAGGAAACGATCAATGCATCGCTCACCATTCACCAAGCGCTTCCAGCGCCGTGGTCTTGCGGCAATCGTGGGTCTTGCCATGGCAGGAAACGTATATGCTGCCGACCTGTGGACCATTGCCCAGGATGCGCTGGCCAACGACGCTGAGCTGGCGTCGACCCGCTCCGGTTTTCAGGCCACCGAGGCGGCGCGGGATGTGCAGCGCGGCACCTTGCTTCCGCAGATCGGCATCGGCGGCAGCGTCAGCCACACTCGTACCTATTCGAGCCCCGCACAAGGGGCGGCCGGCAGGGTTCAGGAGGGCGCCGAGGAGGTGGGGGCCGGTGCTGCCGCTGCCGCCTTCGATCAGGACGATACGGTGAACAGTGTCGGCATCAGCCTTGATGCCGAGCAGGCGCTCTACGACCCGTCACGTCGTGCCCAGCTGCAGCGCGCCGAGAGAGAGATCGATCGTGACGCACTGGGGCTGGAGGCGACCCAGCAGCAGCTGCTCTACAACGTAGGCAACGCCTACTTCGAGATACTGCGAGCGCACGATATTCTCAGCGCCCGCCGCGCTCAGGAAACCGCCATCAGCCGGCAGCTCGAGCAGGCGCGAGAGCGCTTCGAAGTCGGCCTGATCGCCATTACCGACGTGCATGAGGCCCAGGCTCGCTTCGACTTGGCGCGGGCTCAGCGCATCGCCGCCGAAGGGGCCATGCAGGTCAGCTTCGAGGCGCTGGAGCGGCTGACCGGCCACCGCTACGACAGCATCGATGCCCTGGACGAGGAGGTGCCGATTGCCTCGCCGCAGCCGGCCGACCGCGAGGAGTGGGTGGCGCTGGCCATGGCCAATAGCCCCATGGTGCTGATGGCCGAAGCGGGTATCGAGGTGGCCAGAAGTACCCTCGAGGTCTCCAGGGCCGGCCAGCGCCCGGTGGTGTCGGCATTCGCCAACTACGGTTGGGCGGACACCGACCGCAGCGGTGCGGCACATCAGTCGGAGAGCCAGGTCGGGCTGCGTGCCAGCCTGCCGCTCTACACCGGCGGCTCGACCCAGGCACAGATTCGTCAGAGTGGCTTTCTGCTCGAGGCCACGCAGTACGACTTCGAGGCGCAGCGACGCGATACCATCCAGCAGGTCCGCTCCCTGTTCACGCGGGTGAACAACGACGTCGAGACCGTCGAGGCGCGCCGGCAGGCAATCATCTCCAATCAGAGCGCTCTGGAAGCGACGCGTTCGGGCTATGAGGTGGGCACGCGCAACATCGTCGACGTGCTCAACGCCGAACAGAATCTGTTCAACGCCATCGCCGAGCATGCCGAGGCGCGCTACGACTACGTGCTGGGGCTGCTGCAGCTGCAGCTGCAGGCAGGCATTCTCGGAGCGGACTCCATCCAGGCAGTCAACGCCTGGTTGTCCGACGAGGAGCGCGTCTCGTTGGAGCTGCCAGATGAAGCCAACGACAATCCGGTCATGAACATCGGTGAGCGGCCCCAAGCGCCATCGTGATAAATGACGAAATCGCCGCTAAAAAACATAGATAATCACCATGAGCCACCGAGTAATCGGTGGTTTCTTTCGTGAAGCGGCTTGAGTTATGAAAGATAATACTGCGCTGTTTCCTATCAGCGGAGGTTGCCATGGCCAGGCCCCTGGTCGCAGACATCGATCTTGACGCCTTGCGTCACAATTATGCCCTGGCGCGTGAACTGGCCGGGGAGAGCCGGGCTCTGGCGGTGATCAAGGCCGATGCCTACGGCCATGGCGCCGTGGCCTGTGCCCGCGCGCTCGAGTCGCTGCCCGAAGGCAAGCGTCCGCCCGCCTTCGCCGTGGCCTGCCTGGAGGAGGCCGAGGCCCTGCGCCTGGGCGGCATCGCGTCGCCCATCGTGCTGCTGGAAGGCATTTTCGAGGCGTCGGAGCTGGCTCGCGTCGAGGCGCTCGGGCTGTGGATGGCGGTGCACAGTGAGTGGCAGCTACGGGCCTTGCTGGAGCATCGTCCGGCCCGGCCGATCCCGGTCTGGGTCAAGGTCGACTCCGGCATGCACCGGCTGGGCTTTGCTCCAGAGCAGGTGGAGTCGGTGTGGCAGCGTCTGGCGGCAGCCCTCGAGTGTGCCACCGGCCTGCAGCTGATGAGCCATTTCGCCACCGCCGATGCCGTCGATGCCGGCTACTTCGAGACCCAACTGGAGCGCATGCGCGACCTGGCCCAGCGCTTGAAGGCACCGCTGTGTCTGGCCAACTCCCCGGCCACTCTAGTCTGGCCGAAGTCCCATGGCAGTTGGGTTCGCCCCGGGGTCATGCTGTACGGCAGCGATCCGCTGGAACGCCCCAGCGAGACCAGCCGCCGGCTGCAGCCGGTGATGACGCTGCGCTCCGAGATCATCGCCGTGCGCGACCTGGCGGTGGGGGAGCCGGTGGGCTATGCCGGGCGTTGGCGGGCGCCGCGACCGTCGCGCATCGCGGTGGTGGCCTGCGGCTATGGCGACGGTTACGATCGACATGCGGTCGACGGTACGCCGGTGTTGGTGGCCGGACAGCGCACCACGATTGCCGGCAAGGTGTCGATGGACATGCTGACGGTGGACGTGACCGACATCCCCGAGGCCGACATCGGCACCGAGGTGGTACTGTGGGGGCGCTCCCGTCATGGCGCGGTGCTCAGCGTCGATGAGGTGGCCCGCTATTGCGATACCATCAGCTATACGCTGTTGACCGGTATTCTGCCGCGTGTCCCCCGGCGCTATTCGCGGCTCGACTGAGCTTCGGTGCCCTTGCTCCCGAACCCGATCTGAACGGAATCCCGCATGTCCAAACGCAACTGGCCCGACTCCTACGCCCATCCTCGCTTCTGGCCCGCGTGGCTGGCCATCGGTGCCATGCGGGTGGGGGCCTGGCTGCCATGGCGGCTCAAGCTGGCCATCGGCAGGGCCCTCGGTCTGCTGGCCTGGGCGGCGGTACCGCGCCGCCGCCATATCGTCGACACCAATTTGAAGCTGTGCTTCCCCGAGCTTGGCGACGCTGAGCGCGCCGCGCTGGTGCGCGAGACCTTCGAGGCCAATGGCATCGGCATTCTCGAGACCGCAACGGGCTGGTGTCGCGACCCCAGGCATCTGCGCCATCGCGTCACCTACAAGGGCCGCCATCATCTGGAGTCGGCCTACGCCCAGGGCAAGGGCGTGCTGGTGGTGGGCATCCACTTCTCGACGCTGGATCTGGGCGGTGCGCTGCACTCGCTCTACTTCCCCTCCGACGTGGTTTATCGGCCGCACAACAATCCGCTGTTCGACCGCTTCATGACCCGGGCGCGCAGCCGTATCTACGGTGAAGCCATCGACCGCCACGACTTGCGCGGCGTGGTACGGCGCATCAAGGCGGGGCACATCGTGTGGTATTCGCCAGACCAGGATTTTGGTCGCGATGTCAGTGTCTTCGCTCCGCTGTTCGGCATCCAGGCGGCGACCATCCGCCTGACCGCCAAGATCGCGCGGATGACCGGGGCGCCGGTGGTGCCGCTGATGTTTCATCGCAACCCCGACGACCGCACCTATACCATCGAGTGCCACCCCGCGCTGGAGGATTTCCCCAGTGGCGATGAAGTGCGTGATGCCACGCAGGTCAACGCCTTCATCGAGCGGGCGATCGGCAAGCACCCGGAGCAGTACATGTGGCTCCATCGTCGCTTCAAGACGCGCCCCGAGGGCGAGCCGGAGCTCTACTGAGCCGGGCAGGTACGAGCCGGCAAGCGGCAGTTCCGTACGGTGATGTAGCAGAACTATAACAAGGCGTCACCGGTGGTAACTTGACGCTTCGGTGAGTTCACGCAAGGCTTAAGGACACCTGTTTAGGGAAACTGCGCCGAAGGAAATTGGCGCTAAACGAGTCAAGGAGGTCCATATGCTCGGCAATGCCATGCTGTTTCTGATCATCGCTATCATTGCGGGGGTGCTGGGTTTCACCGGCATCGCAGGTGCGGCGACGACCATCGCTCAGATCCTGTTCTTCCTGTTCATCGTGCTGTTCATCGTTTCACTGATCACCGGAAGGAGGCCATAGCGTTTCTTCATCCCACACAGCGAACAGAGCGAAACGACGAGGCCCCGCATAGCGGGGCCTCGTCGCGTTACGGCATCCAGCGAGGTCAGGCGTCGATGCGCTTGTACTTCATCCGGTGCGGGGTGTCGTTACCGACCCGCTTGCGATGATCCGCTTCGTAGTCGGTGTAGTTGCCCTCGAAGAACTCCACGTGGGAATCGCCCTCGAACGCCAGGATGTGGGTGGCGATGCGGTCGAGGAACCAGCGATCGTGCGAGATCACCAGAGCGCAGCCGGGGAAGGCGAGCAGAGCCTCTTCCAGCGCGCGCAGAGTCTCGATGTCGAGATCGTTGGATGGTTCGTCGAGCAGCAGCACGTTGGCGCCCTGCTTCAGGGTCTGGGCCAGCTGAAGACGGCCGCGTTCGCCGCCGGAGAGGTCCTTGAGGAACTTCTGCTGGTCGTTGCCCTTGAAGTTGAAGCGGCCGACATAGGCGCGTGAGGAGACCTCGTAGCCATTGATGTTGAGGATGTCCTGGCCGTCGGAGACCGCCTCCCACACCGTCTGCTTGTCTTCGAGGGCGTCGCGCAGCTGTTCCACGTAGGCGATGTCGACGGTGTCGCCGATCACCACCTCGCCGCTGTCGGGCTGCTCCTTGCCGGTGATCAGCTTGAACAGGGTCGACTTGCCGGCGCCGTTGCCGCCGATGATGCCGACGATGGCCCCCTTGGGCACGGTGAAGGAGAGTTCCTCGTAGAGCAGCTTGTCCTCGAAGCGCTTGGACACGCCGTGGAACTCAATCACCTTGTCGCCCAGGCGCGGGCCGGGCGGAATGTAGATCTCGTTGGTCTCGTTGCGCTTCTGGAAGTCGCCCGACTGCATCTCCTCGAAGCGGTTGAGGCGCGCCTTGCTCTTGGCCTGACGCCCCTTGGCGTTGCTGCGCACCCACTCCAGCTCGTGCTTGATCGCCTTCTGGCGCGAGGCTTCCTGCTTGGCTTCCTGCTCCAGTCGCTTCTCCTTCGATTCCAGCCACTGAGAGTAGTTGCCCTCGAAGGGGATGCCGTGGCCGCGGTCGAGCTCGAGAATCCAGCCGGCCACGTTGTCGAGGAAGTAGCGGTCGTGGGTGATGGCCACCACGGTACCGGGATAGTCGTGCAGGAAACGCTCCAGCCAGGCCACCGATTCTGCGTCCAGGTGGTTGGTGGGCTCGTCGAGCAGCAGCATGTCGGGGCTGGAGAGCAGCAGGCGGCACAGGGCCACGCGACGGCGCTCACCACCGGAGAGGTGACCGACACGGGCATCCCAGGGCGGCAGGCGCAGCGCCTCGGCGGCGACTTCCAGCTTGCGCTCGAGGTTGTGCGCATCGGCGGCCTCGATGATGTTCTCCAGGCGTGCCTGCTCGGCGGCCAGGGCATCGAAGTCGGCGTCCGGCTCGGCATAGGCGGCGTAGACGGCGTCCAGCTTGGTCTGCGCCTCCTTGATCTCGCCCAGGGCTTCTTCGACGGTCTCGCGCACGCTCTTCTCGTCGTCGAGCTGGGGCTCCTGAGGCAGATAGCCGATGTTGATGCCGGGCATGGGGCGCGCCTCGCCTTCATGCTCCTTGTCGACGCCGGCCATGATACGCAGCAGGGTCGATTTGCCGGCACCGTTCAGGCCCAGTACGCCGATCTTGGCGCCCGGAAAGAAGGATAGGGAGATGTCCTTGAGGATCTGCTTCTTGGGCGGAACGACCTTGCCCACCCGATTCATGGTGAAGACGTATTGCGCCATGGAATTCCACTGGAGTTGAGGGGTTCAGTGGCCACGATGATAGTGGTCGGGCAGGGCAAAGGCCAGTGTCGCCGCGATGGGGTGTCTACTCTTCTTCTTCCTCGTCGAGCAGCATCCAGTCGTCTTCGATGGCGCGCTTGAGGCGGCGCTCTTCCAGCAGGGCCTCGACGCGGCGTCGGGCACGCAGGGTGTCGGCACGGCTGGAGGCGCGAGGACGCACGTAGTCGTCGTCGTTTACCGCTTCGAGGAAGTCGTCGTCGTCGTGAGTGTCGTTGACAAGGGGTTCATGGCTCATGCGAAATCCTCCCATGGCCCGGTGTCGACCGCGTTGCGATCGACGTGTCGCACATCCGCTTCGCGTCCGAAGCGACGGACCTGAAGCGCCATCGGTGCCAAAGGGCGGCACCTGACGGCTATATATATCCGGAAGGAGCCGAGAGCAAGCTTATTCGTGATTTTTTCTTCGCGTCTACCGGTCAGGGAATGCCGTGCTCGGCCTTGAGCCGCTCCAACTCCCGCTGCGCCTCGACGCGTTCGGTGACGTCCTTCTGCACGCCGATGTAGTAGGTGAGGTTGTCATCGGCATCGTAGACGGGGGTGATCGACAGCTCGTTCCAGAACAGGGTGCCGTCCTTGCGATAGTTGCGCAGCACCTCCCGGCACGGCCGCCCCTCGGCCAGCGCCTTGCGGATGTTGTCCAACGCCGGCTGGTCGCGGTCGTCGCCCTGCAGGAAGCGGCAATCCTGATAGAGGATCTCGTCCGCGCTGTAGCCGGTGAGCCGCTCGAAGCCCTTGTTGACGTAGATGAGAATGTTCTCGTCACCTTCCTGCTCGGCGACCACGATGCCGTCTTCGGAGGCATCGACGATGCGCTCGAGCAGTTCGGGGTTGATCAATGGGGTTCGTTTCATTCCAGGCGTTCCTGTCTCGGGCTTGGCGGTTACCGAATATGGCTACTGCCAATGTAACTATTACCAAATGTCACTATGCTACATCATGGCCAGCCGGCGCCAGGTTGACAACGCCGACCGGCCCTTACTCGACCTCCGGCAGGCGTGAGGCGGATGCGGCGGCTCCCAGTGCCATCGCGGCCAGTACCATCAGCAGCCAGTCGGTACCCAGCCACTGGGCCAGCACACCCGTCATGCCACCTACGAGCAGCATCAATACGCCTGTGAGGGTGTTGGAAAGCGCGACATAGAGTGCGCGCTTGTCCTGACCCGCCATGTCGACCAGGTAGGTCTTGCGGCCCAGGCGTACCCCGGCATGGACGACGACCAGCAGAGCATAAACCAGGGCATAGGGCCATACCTGGGTGGTCCAATCAGCCGGCAGCCAGGCAATGCCGGCGCCGAGCAGACAGCAGACCGCAGCGCCCAGGCCGGTGTCGCGCAGCACGGTGCGGCTGGAGGCGTCGGAGCGCTTGCCCCATACCGGGCTTGCCAGCATGCCGGCGAGGCCCGAGACCACGATCAACAGGCCCAGTCCACCAAGCTCGGCGCCGCTCTGCTGCTGGCCGAGCAGCGCCACATAGGGCAGTGCAAGGGCACTGGCCAGCAGCAGTGCACGTGAGAGATTGAAATGCAGGAAGTTGCGGTCCTCTCGCAGCAGGCGCAGCCCCAGCTTGATGCTGTTCCAGGCATTTTCGCCGCCCTCCACGGCACCCGGCACCTCGGCGATGCGTGCCGCGCACAGGGCATTGACAGCCCAGCCCAGTGCGGCGACGCCGAGCAGCGCCGCCAGGGCCAGTTCACCGGGGCGATCTTCGAACAGCATCAGCACGCCGCCGGCCGCCAGGGTAACGGCCCCGGCCACGCTGCCGCTCCAGCCCAGCAGGTTGCCGCGGCGCTGCTTGGCGATGGTCTTGCCCAGCACGTCCTTGGTGGCGATGGATGAGAGTCCGCGGGCCAGCGAAAGTGCCACCAGCGTGATCAGCACCAGGGCGCCGCCTAGCCCACCCTGGCCGATCAGGGCGAGCAGTGCCAGTGCCGCCGCCGCCAAGGCCTGGAGGCAGCCGCCGACGACCCAGGCCCACTTGCGCTGCGGCTTGAGACGAATGAAGCCGGCGACGAACAGCTGCGGCAGCAGGGCGCCCGCTTCGCGGATCGGCACCAAGAGCCCGACCATCCACAGCGGGGCGCCGATCACGCCGAGCAGCCAGGGCAGCACCAGGCGGGCGCTGGAGAGTTCATCAGCCAGCTTGTTGCCCAGCGAGGCGAACAGGTGCAGGAAAAAGTTGCGTGGCTGCTCGTCGCAGGCCTCGTCGGCGATATCCTTGCACATGCGGCTGTCTTCATCGCCTGTCAGCCACTCGTACAGTCGCGACTGGCTGATCTCGCGCTCGCTCATCCCGGTTCCTCGGCTGCTATCATTCCCGTTCCATTGTTGCGACAGAGTGGTCCGCATGTCACGTATCCGCATCCATTACTGCACCCAGTGTCAGTGGCTGTTGCGCAGCGCCTGGCTGGCCCAGGAGCTGCTTTCCACCTTCGGCGAGGAGCTGGAAGAGGTCGCCCTGGTGCCCTCCCATGGGGGCTATTTCGAGATCTTCTACGACGACGAGTCGCTGTGGGAGCGCAAGCGCGACGGCGGGTTCCCCGACAGCAAGCAGCTCAAGCAGCGGGTGCGCGACAGGCTCGACCCCGGGCGGGACCTGGGGCACATCGATCGATGAAAACCATGACCAGTGCGGCAATGCCGAATCGGGACCGCCAGGCGATTCTGTTCGGCCTGGGCGCCGTGGCGCTGTGGTCCACGGTGGCCACCGCCTTCAAGGTGGCGCTGGGCTACATGTCGCCGCTGGAGCTGATGTGGCTGGCATCTGCCGTGTCGTGGCTGCTGATGGGCGTGCTGGTGATGCGTCAGGGGTTGCTCGGCCAGGCCTTGAGCGGCGGCTGGCGCACCGCCGCCTGGGCCGGGTTGATGAACCCGGTGGCCTACTATCTGGTGCTGTTCGGCGCCTATGCCCGCCTGCCGGGCCAGGAGGCCATGGCCCTCAACTACACCTGGGCGCTGGCCATGGCCTTTCTCGCCGTGCCCATCCTCGGCCAGCGGCTGACCCGCACCGACGTGGCGGCAGGACTGATCGCCTATGCGGGGGTATGGGTGATCGCCACGCGAGGGCAGGTGCTCGACGTGGCCTTCGCCGATCCGCTGGGCGTAGGACTGGCGCTGGGCTCGACACTGCTGTGGGCGCTCTACTGGCTGCTCAACGTGCGCGATGCCCGTCCGCCGCTGGTGGCCCAGTGGCAGAACTTCAGCGTCGGCCTGCCGGTGCTCACGCTGCTGATGCTGCTGGGGCCCGGCTTCACCTGGCACGGCTGGGCGGCGTTAGGGGCGGGGGTCTACGTCGGTCTGTTCGAGATGGGTATCGCCTTCGTGCTATGGCAACTGGCCATGCATCGGGTATCGCGTACGGCGCGAGTCTCCAACCTGATCTTCCTGTCGCCGCCGGTCTCGCTGCTGCTGCTCTACCTGGTGGTGGGCGAGCCGATCCTGCTCTCCACCCTGGTCGGGCTGGTGCTGATCCTCGGTGGCCTGGGGCTGCAGCAGTGGCAGAAGAGCCCGGCGACGGATCAGTCATGAGAGATATCCGCCAGCTCCACGCCGTTGCTTTCCAGCAACGGTTCGAGGGCGGGCCAGACGTTGTCGAGTATGATGGGTTGGGCTTCGGCGGTGGGGTGGATGCCGTCGCTTTGCATCAGACCCTCTTCCAGTGCCACGCCTTCCAGCAGGAAGGGCACCAGTGGGGTATCGTAGGTCTCGGCCAGACGGCTGAAGACGTCGGTGAAGGCGCGGCGGTAGGCCTGCCCGTAGTTGGGCGGAATGTCGATGCCGAGCAGCAGTACTTCGGCGCCGACGGCCTGGCTGGCCTCGATCATGCCGGCCAGATTGGCCTTCAACTGGGTCGGCGGCAGGCCGCGCAGGCCGTCGTTGCCGCCCAGCTCGAGCAGAACGATGTCCGGGTCGTGCTGTCCGAGTAGCTCGGGGAGTCGGCTGGCACCGCCGCCGCTGGTCTCTCCGCTGATGCTGGCATTGACGACCCGGGCGCTGCCGTCGAGCCGCTCCTCGAGCAGGGTGACCCAGCCGGCCTCCTGCTCGAAGCCGTAAGCGGTGCTCAGACTGTCGCCTACCACCAGTAGTACCGGACGCTCGGCTGCCAGAGCCGGAGCGGTGACCAGTGCCAGAGCGAACAGCGCGCTCGCGGCAAGGCCAGCGCTGCAGGAACGCCAGCGCGCCAGCCAGACGCCTACCAGACCAAAGGGAAAGACTTTCACCATGACCGACTCCTTGACTCGAGATGCTGTTTCGCTTGCCGCCGCTTCCGGGCGTGACGCCAAACCGATTCTACATGCTCGTCAGCTGAGCAAGCAGGTGACGAGCGGCGAACGGCGGCTCACCATTCTGAGTGGTCTGGAGCTCGAAGTGTTCCCCGGCGAGAGCGTGGCGATCCTCGGCCAGAGTGGCGCAGGCAAGTCGACCCTGCTTGGCCTGCTGGCGGGGTTGGACGAGCCGAGCGGAGGTGAGCTCGAACTGTTCGGCGAAACGCTCGGCAATCTCGATGAAGATGGCCGCGCCCGGTTGCGTGCCGGTCGGGTCGGCTTCGTGTTCCAGAACTTCCAACTGCTGCCGACCCTGACGGCGCTGGAGAACGTGCTGCTGCCGCTGGAGCTCTCGCCGCTGCCCGATGCCGGGGCTCGGGCCCGCGACTGGCTCACTCGAGTCGGCCTCGGTGAGCGCATGGAACATCTGCCCAAGCAGCTCTCCGGCGGCGAACAGCAGCGGGTCGCGCTGGCCCGGGCCTTCGTCACCGGCGCCGAGCTGGTGTTCGCCGACGAACCCACGGGCAACTTGGATCAAGCCACCGGGGCGCGCATCATCGAACTGCTGTTCCAGCTCAACCGCGAAGCCGGCACCACCCTGGTGCTGGTGACCCACGACCATGCGCTGGCGGCGCGCTGCGACCGCAGCCTGCGCCTGGAGGAGGGGCGGCTGGTCGAACTCGTGCGCGACGATGAGGTGGGCGCATGAGCCGAGCCTCTACCCAGGCCGAGGGGGCCAATCTGCTGCGTCTCTCCGCCCGCGGGCTGCTGCGCGATCTGCGCGCCAGCGACGTGCGTGCACTGTTCGTCGCGCTGGCGCTGGCGGTGGCCGCCTCGACCATGATCGGCTTCTTTCTCGACCGCCTCGACCGTGGCCTGACCCGTCAGGCCGGTCAGCTGCTCGGCGGCGATCTGGTGCTCGAGCAGGGTCGCCCCTTCAGCCCAGAGCTGCGACAGACCCTGGAAGAGGCCGGCATGACCCTGAGCGACCAGGTCGACATGGTGACCATGGTCAGCTTCGGCGACGCCTTCCAGCCGGCCAGTCTCAAGGCGGTGGATAGCGTCTACCCCCACTACGGCGAGGTCTACGTCGACCGCGGCGAAGGCATCGAGACGGTCGGTCACGGCCCCGCTCCGGGGGAAGCCTGGGTGGCGCCGCGTCTGGCGCTGCTGCTGGAGGCGGAGCTGGGCGATCGCATTCAGGTGGGCGAGGGCGAACTGACGCTGACCGGCCTGGTCGAGCGCGAGCCGGACCAGTCCGCCGGCTTTGGCAACTTCAACCCGCGCCTGATGATCCATCTCGACGACCTCGAGGCAACCAACCTGGTGCAGCCGGGAGCACGGGTGGAGTTCGAGCTGCTCGCCGCCGGCCCGCCCCAGGCGTTGGATCAGCTGGCGCCGCTACTCGAGCGCCTGCGCCGCGACGGCGTCGAGGTGCGCGACGTGCGCCGCGACCGACCGGGGCTCGGCAACGCCCTGGAGCGTGCCGAGCGCTACCTGAGCCTGGCAGGTCTTGCCGCGGTGCTGTTGGCCGGGGTGGCGGTAGCCATGGCCACGCGGCGCTACGTCGAGCGGCATCTGGATACCGCGGCGCTGCTGCGCTGCTTCGGGGCTACTCAGCGCGATCTCACCTGGCTCTTCGCCCTGCAACTTCTATGGCTGGCGCTGGCGGCGTCGCTGCTCGGGGCGCTGCTGGGCCTGGCGGGGCAGGCCGCGCTGCTGGCCCTGCTCACCGCCTTCCTGCCGCTGACCTTGCCGCCGCCGGGCTGGTTGCCGCTGTGGCTCGGCGTGCTGACGGCGTTGGCAGTGCTGGTCGGTTTTGCCGGCCCCACGCTGTTGCGCTTGAAGCGGGTCAGCGCGCTCAAGGTGCTGCGCCGCGAGCTCGACCCGCTGCCGGCCGCGGCCTGGTTGGTGGTGCTGGTGGCCAGCCTGGTGTTCGGCGGCCTGCTGTGGCTCTACTCCGGCGACTTCGGCCTGGCGGCTTCGCTGCTGGTCGGTGGGCTGGTCATGCTGGTGGTGCTGTGGGGCCTGGGTGGCCTGTTGCTCGGCCTGGTGCTGCGAGTTGCTGCGCGTCTGCCCCAGGGCGGCGGCAAGGGCGCGGAGCTGAGCCAGGCCCTGCGCCTGGGCGGTCGCCAGTTGGCGCGGCGGCGCTCCGCCAGCTTGGGGCAGCTGCTCGCCTTCTCGGTGACCTTCTTCGCCATGGCCATGATCGCCATGGTGCGGGGCGACCTGCTCACCACCTGGCAGGACCAGTTGCCCGAGGATGCACCCAACTACTTCGCCATCAATATCCAGCCCGCCGAGCGCGAAGCGTTCATCGAGGCCCTGGAGGCCAATGCCGACGACCGCACCGCGCTCTACCCGATGGTGCGTGGGCGGCTTACCGAGATCAACGGCGAGTCGGCCCGTGACGCCGTGCCGGTGGAGTCCCGCGGCGACGGCTCGCTGCGCCGTGAGCTCAACCTCACCTGGCAGGCCGAGCTGCCCGAGGGCAACCGGGTAGTGGCCGGCCAGTGGTTCGATGCACTGGCGGAGGCCTCGCCGAATGGCTGGCTGGGAGAGCTGGATGCCGAGCCGGTGCAGAGCGTGGTGCCGATCTCGCTGGAGGATGGGCTGGCCGAGCGCCTGGGCCTGTCGCTAGGCGATCGCCTGACCTTCACCATTGGCGGCGAGGAGATCGTCGGTGAGGTGGCGAGCCTGCGCAACCTCGACTGGGACAGCTTCCGGCCCAACTTCTTCGTCATCTTCCCGCCCGGGGTACTGGAGCGTTTCGGCCACAGCTTCATTACCGCCTTCCATCTGGAGGCAGGGCAGGGCGAGACGCTGCGTCAGCTGGTGCAGCGCTTCCCCGGGGTATCGCTGCTCAACATCGACGCCATCCTGGCCCAGGTGCGTGACGTCGTTGCCCAAGTGACCCGGGCGGTGGAGCTGGTGCTGGCCTTCGTGCTGTTGGCTGGGGTGAGCGTGCTCTACGCCTCCTTGACGGCCAGTCGTCCGGCGCGGGCTCACGAAAGCGGACTGCTGCGGGTATTCGGCGCCGGCCAGAGCCTGATTTCCCGCGTGCAGGGAGCCGAGTTCGCCATTCTCGGCCTGGCCAGCGGGCTGATGGGCGCGCTGCTGGCCGAGCTGGCTACCGCCGGCATCTATATCGCCTGGTTCGATCTGGCACCGCGCCTTCACCCATGGCTTTGGGTCGTGCTGCCCTTGGGTGGAGCGGTGCTGATCGGTGCCATCGGTCATGCCCTGTCGCGGGGCCTGCGCAAGCAGGCTCCGGCGGCGAGCCTGGGGTTGCTGGGAGAGGCCTGATCCGTCCGCCGCGACGTTGAAACGTCCGCGGCGATGTTTGAGCGCTGCACTGCATTAATGCGGTTACACTACGTAAACGCGAATGTGGTGCGGTGTGCCTTGCCACCTTCCTATCCGACCGATGCAGTGCACAGGAGGTGGCATCGATGAAGCTTTACCGACCCCGAACGACCGGCCTGAAGCCGGCCCTTGCCCTCGTTGCCCTCGTCGGCGCTCCTGGTGTCGCAATGGCGGACACAGAGCGCCTCGAAGCCGACCTGCGTGCGCTGTTCAGCGAAGGCGGAACGCTTTCCATCGGCGATGTCTCGAGCGCCATGCTGCGCTCACGGCTCACCGCCGAGGATATCGTGTTCGAGGCCGAGGAGGGCGAGCGGCTGCTGATCGATCGTTATATCGTCAGCGGCGACTACGACGCCCCCACCGACGTCACGCTCGAAGGCCTGCGCATAGAGGACAGTCTTACCGAGCTGACCCTGATGAGCATCGAGCGCATCGTGCTCGGCGAACCGTCGCAGGCGGTGTTTCCGCTGCATGAGGAACTGGCGCCCGAGCAGGTGCGCCTGGGTAGCCTTGCCATCGACGGCATCGTGATCGAGCTGGCCTCGGAGCTTGCCGAGGAGATCTTCTTCGATACACCGCTCAGCAGCAGCCATGGCCGCATGACCATCGACAAGCTGCGCGGCGAGTCGCTCTCCCATGAGGCGATCGGCATGCTGGAGATCTCCGGCATGGCCGGTGTTTTCGCTGAGCTGGACGAACTCGGCTCCGGGTCGTTCACGCTGCGTTCGCTGCGCCTGGAGGGGTTGACCGGCATCGATAAGGAGGGCGAGGAGAAGTTGGCCTCGCTGGTGCTGCGCGATCTGGCCGTGGAGTCTCCCGAGCTGGTCGCTCGTCTGGCCCTGCTCGATCTCGATGGCGACTTCGACGACGGCAAGGGGGGAGTGCGTCTCGAGGGCTTGCACATGGATCTGGCCCGCATGATCGAGCTCGCCCCCGAGGAGGAGCGCACCCAGCTGCGCATGGTCAGCAACGTGCTGACCGGCGGCAGCGGCGAGCTGCGCCTCGATGCTGCCTTGCTTGGCAGTTGGCAGGAAAAGGGGGAGCACAGCGTGCTGATCAGCGATAGCCAGATCGACATACACGATGCCCTGAGCCTGCTGCTCGACATCAATCTGCCGCTGCTGCTGCCGCACGACGTGACACCCAGCGATGCCTTCGGCGGCATGCAGTGGCTCGAAGACGCCACCCTGCTGGGCGGGGACATTCACCTGAGCCTGGCCAACCAGGGGTTGTTCTCGCGTCTGGCCACGCTGGGGGCGGCCATGGAGGGCGTGACCGAGGCGCTCTACGTCGAGCAGGTGCGCACCCAGGCCCAGGGCTTCGGCATGATGTTCGGCCCCGAGATCCAGGCCATCCTGGTGGGGTTGGTCGACCTGTTGGAGGGCAGTGCGCAGCACCTCGACGTGCGTGTGACGCTGCCGGCGCAAAGCACCGTGACCAGCTATATGAGCGACCCGCTGGGAGTGCCGGGGAAGCTCAGCGTTAAAGTCGAAACTCGTTGATCCAGCTCTTCTCGCTAAACGCAGCATGAGTATTTCTGCACCCGCCCATGACGGCCTTTCAAGTGAAAGCCTTCATGGGCTGGGGTATCATGGCGCATCCCGATTCTCCCCGTATGCGAGGTTTGCCGCCGATGTTCAGCCGTGACATGACGATTGCCGGTTTCGATGATGCCCTGTTCGATGCGATGCAGAAGGAGGTCGCCCGCCAGGAAGCGCACATCGAGCTGATCGCCTCCGAGAACTACGCCAGCCCGCGCGTTCTCGAAGCCCAGGGCAGCCAGCTGACCAACAAGTACGCGGAAGGCTACCCCGGCAAGCGCTACTACGGCGGCTGCGAGTACGTCGACATCGTCGAGCAACTGGCCATCGACTACGCCAAGCAGCTGTTCGCTGCCAGCTACGCCAACGTTCAGCCCCACTCCGGCTCCCAGGCCAACAGCGCCGTGTTCCAGGCGCTGGTCAAGCCGGGCGATACCGTGCTGGGCATGAGCCTCGATGCCGGCGGTCACCTGACCCACGGTGCCAAGCCGAACTTCTCCGGCAAGCACTACAACGCCGTGCAGTACGGCATCGACGGCAGCGGCCGCATCGATTATGAGGAAGTGGCGCGTCTGGCCCGCGAGCACCAGCCCAAGATGATCATTGCCGGCTTCTCCGCCTACTCCCAGATCATCGACTGGGCCAAGTTCCGCGAGATCGCCGATGAAGTGGGCGCCTACCTGCTGGTCGACATGGCCCACATCGCCGGCCTGGTGGCGGCCGGGGTCTATCCGAGCCCGCTGCCCCATGCCCATGTGGTGACCACCACCACCCACAAGACCCTGCGTGGCCCACGCGGCGGCCTGATTCTTTCTGCCGAAGGCAACGAAGAGATCGAGAAGAAGCTGCAGTCCGCCGTGTTCCCCGGCGGTCAGGGTGGCCCGCTGGAGCACGTCATCGCCGCCAAGGCGGTGTGCTTCAAGGAGGCCATGGAACCTGGCTTCAAGAGCTACCAGCAGCAGGTGGTCAAGAACGCCCAGACCATGGCCGGCGTGTTCATCGAGCGCGGCTACGACATCGTTTCCGGCGGCACCGAGGATCACCTGTTCCTGCTCTCGCTGATCAAGCAGGGCCTGACCGGCAAGGACGCGGATGCCGCCCTAGGCCGCGCCCACATCACCGTCAACAAGAACGCCGTGCCCGGCGATCCGCAGAGCCCGTTCGTCACCTCCGGTCTGCGCATCGGCACCCCGGCCGTGACCACCCGCGGCTTCGGTGAAGACGAATGCCGCGAGCTGGCCGGCTGGATCTGCGACATCCTCGACGTCATGGCCAAGGGTGAGGATACCGCCGCCATCGAAGGCGAGGTGAAAGGCAAGGTCGAGGCCGTCTGCGCGCGCTTCCCGGTCTATCGCTGAGCGCTTTTTTCTTCCTTGGTGCCAGCACTAGTGACAGCAATGCCTCGCGCCTGTGGCGCGGGGCATTGTATGAGTGCCTCAGCAGACTCGCCGTTACTCCACGATCAGGCTGCTTGAAATACCGTCGAAGTCACTGACTATGCCTGCCAGCATGACCAGGTTGGCATAGTTTCCTTCGGCTGCATTGGTGGAGCTGGTGGCAACGGCAACGGTGGTGTCAGTGCCGTCATTGGTAACCTGAACCCAGTCGGCGATATCGTCGACTCCGGCATCGAAGCCGAAATCACTGAGCAATTCACCAATGTGTAATACGTTACTGCCATTCGACCAGTCAAGGATGGTGTCGAAGTGCTCGTCGGTAGTGCCTGCCATGTCGCCGGCGAGCCATTTGAAGGTGTCGCTTCCATCACCCCCGGAGAGGATGTCGGCGCCGGAGCCACCGATCAGCACATCGCTACCTGCACCCCCGAAGAGCTGATCGTCTCCCTCGCCACCGAATAGGGTGTCATTGCCTCGGCCACCAAAGAGTGCATCATCTCCGCTGGTGCCAAACAGGGTGAGGTCGTCCTCCGCCAGCAAGTTGAGCGTATCACCGCCTCGAAAACCGAAGATGATATCGTCGCCTGTTCTTGGGTCCTCCTCGGTACCGCTTCCGCCGAGGTTGGTGCCGCTTACCTCATCACCGCTGTTTCCCGGTGGGGCAGTATGAAAAGTGAAGGTTTCGTAGAATTCGTTTCCTGCACTATCAGTGACCTTTAGGGTTAGATCGAAGCTGCCATCACCTTCCTTGATTTCCTTGCCATCTTGAAGCTTGAGAATATTGTCATCCACGATCACGAATCGGTCTGTGGGATCGGCGACGATCTCGAAGACGTGTGTATCGTCCTGATCCGGATCTGCCGCCGTCAGGGTGCCGATAATGGTGCCAGAGCCGGTAGTGGTATTGGCTGGGGCGTCCTGAGGGCCGGAAGTGGCCCCCTGGACGGCGCTAGCCAACTCTGGACTGATCGAGATGCGAATATCGGTTGGCGCTTGATTCTCGGCCTCGCCGCCGGGGACGGAGTAGCTATCGAAGAACCAGCGTTCCTGAGTGGCCTTGCCCTTGCTCCACTCGAAGGAATCCTTCTCGCCGCTGAATAGCGCTGCCAGGTCGAAGCTGCCGCCATTATCGAAGGTCAGGTAGGGCGCGCCGTCGGTGCTGTTCTGGTTGAGCTCTACCTTGTAGTTACCCTGCAGAAAGGCATCGAGCTGCTCGCCCTCCAGTTGGGTCTCGAGCCAGGCTGAGACGCCTGGATCACCGAGGACGACGCTGCTGAGCCACGCCGTGTACTCCTTGGAAAAGACATTCTGGCTATCCGGAGTGCCACCGAGGTATTGGGTGAAGGATGTCATCGTACGAACCCTCAATGCCTGATTATGGTTCTAATTGGAACAGGCATGCCCAGCCGGGCGTTATGCCTGCTTCCCCGCCTTGTGTTACGTACTACTCAAGGCGCCCGGTTCAGGCGGCCCGGCTGTCTCAACAGGTGAGACCCGTGGCTTTCCGTCCCTGCATCGCTACAGGTTTGGCGGTACTGATGGCGCTAAGCACAGTCTCTGAAGAGAAGTAATACCGACAGACGACAGGCTTAAGCTGAATTCTTGCCTGAAAGTAAAATTTTGCAATAGTTTTTTGTTGTTTTGTTCTTGGTTGTTGGGATGAGAAGGAATGAGAGGGGCTGGTGGCGCTTGATCAATTTACTAAGTCATTGGCTTAAAAAGATAAACTTCGTGCTACCGTATTTTAAACGGAATGTATCTCTTCGTAAGCGAGTCCGTCGCCAGTGCCAGATCCGCAGGTGATCCACGATGGGCAGGAAACAGGATGCTACGGACCTTGGGCATGCGCTGCATGCCTGCCGGGCTGCCTTCGTTTCGGTGGGGTTGTTCAGCTTGTTCATCAACCTGCTGATGCTGGTGCCGGCCATCTACATGCTGCAGGTCTACGATCGCGTTCTCGTCACGATGAGCGGAGAGACACTGCTGATGCTTACCATGGTGGTCGTGTTCCTGTTCCTCGTCATGAGTCTGCTGGAACTGGTGCGTCATCGCATCCTGGTGCGCATGGGCAACCGCTTCGATCTAGGCCTCAGTGGCCGACTTTTCCAAGCCATGTTCGGCGGTAGTCTGCTCATGGGCAGTCGGCAATCCGCCCAGCCGCTCACCGATCTCTCCACGCTACGGCAGTTCCTCTCCGGCAACGGGCTGTTGGTCTTCTTCGATGCGCCTTGGGTGCCGATCTACCTGGCGGTGCTCTTTCTCTTTCATCCCTGGCTCGGGCTGTTCGCTACCGCCGCCGGCATGCTGCTGGTGGTGCTTACCCTGATCGGCGAGAAGATCACCCAGCCGCTGTTGAGCGATGCCGCCGCCGAGCAGATCAAGGCCAACGAACTGGTGGAGGCCAATCTGCGCAACGCCGAGGCGTTTCATGCCATGGGCATGCAAGCGGGGATTCGGGCTCGCTGGTTGCAGCGGCACCAGGGCTATCTGGGTGGGCAGTCGTTGGCCTGTGACCGGGGTGAGGCGCTGGCCAGCAGTGCACGCGTGCTGCGATTGCTGGCGCAATCCTTGATTCTGGGGCTCGGCGCCTGGCTGGTGCTCAGGGCGGAGCTGACGGCGGGCATGATGATCGCCGGCTCCATCGTCATGGGGCGGGCGCTGGCACCCATCGACCGCATGATCGGTAGCTGGCGGGGCTTCGTCTCCGCCCGTGGGGCCTATCGCCGCCTCGAAGAGCTGCTGCAGCGGGTGCCGCAAGAGCCTGAGCGCATGGCTCTGCCTCGGCCCAGGGGAGAACTTCGCCTCGAAAGCGTTTCGGCCTGTGTGCCGGGCGGGCGACAGCCGGTGTTGCACAACGTGAGCTTCGAACTGGCTGCCGGTGAGCATCTTGGCATCATAGGTCCCAGTGCCGCCGGCAAGTCTTCGCTGATCAGAGTCATGCTGGGTATCTGGCCGGTGGCGAGCGGCACGGTGCGTCTCGACGGCGCCGACATCGCCGCCTGGAAACGTGACCTGCTAGGGCCTTTTATCGGCTATTTGCCCCAGGACATCGAACTCTGCGACGGCACCGTCGCCGAGAACATCGCACGCTTCGGCAAGGTCGACTCGCAGCGGGTCGTGGCGGCGGCGCGCAAGGCGGGGGTACACGAGATGATCCTCGCCTTGCCCGAAGGCTACGACACCGTCATCGCTTCCGGCAGCGGGCTTTCCGGTGGTCAGCGTCAGCGCATTGCCCTGGCACGAGCCCTGTATGGCGATCCCGTGGTGGTGATGCTGGACGAGCCGAACGCCAATCTCGATGACCGCGGCGAGCAGGCCCTGAGCGAGGCCATGCAGACGCTGAAACGGGAGGGGGTGACGCTATGTGTCATCAGCCATCGCATCAGCGTGCTGAAGGACATGGACCGGCTACTGCTGCTGCGCGACGGTGAAGTGCAGCGCTTCGGTCTGCGTGAGGAGGTCATGGCGGGCCTGGCCATCAAGCCGGTTCCCGCGGCCTCGGCGGAGGCGCGTCCACTCGCGGCAAGGGCGATGGGAAGGCCCGTAGGAGGCGGTAATGAACATTGCGCATGATCCCAGGGAGTCGCCTGGGCACAGAGACGGCGAGACGCTATCGGAGCTGGCGTCGAGCCAGGTTCCCCTGGATGAGCGTCGCTACCACGGCTTCGGTCTATTGGTACTGCTGCTGGGCCTGGGCGGCTTCGTTGGCTGGGCATCCTTCGCGGATCTCGCCGTGTCGGTCGTCGCTCCCGGTCACGTGGCGGTCGAGTCCTTCCGCCGTTCGGTGCAGCATCTGGAGGGGGGAATCGTCAGGGAGATTCTGGTGGCGGATGGCGATCTGGTCGTGGCAGGTCAGCCTCTGGTCGTGATTGACGACATCCAGGCCCGCAGCCAACTGCAGATCCTGCGCTCCCACTACCTTGCCCACCGGGCCACGGAGCTAAGGCTACTGGCCGAACAGCAGGGCAGCGATGTGCTGGTCATGCCCGAGGAGCTGGCACAAGGCGACTTGCCACGAGCCCAGGAGGTCATGGCCTTGCAGCAGGCTCTGTTCGTCGCCAGACGCCAGTCTCACCTCGGCTCGCTGCAGGCCCTGGATGAGCAGGTGGTACAGCTGCGCCGCCAGGTAGAGGGGTTGGAGGAGCTGGTGCGCCTGGGGGAGCGTCATCTTGCGTCGCTGCGCGCCGAGGAGCAGGATCTGCGGCGGCTATTCGACAGGGGGCTGGTCAATAACCTCAGGCTGCGGGAAATCGAACGCGACCTCTTGCAGATCGAGGGCGAAGTTGCCGCCCGACGTGCCGAGATCGGCCGTCTCGGCTCACTGCTGAGCGAGAACCGCCTGCAGCGTGAGATTCGCGTCCAGGAGTTCCATAAGGAGATCGCCGAGCAGCTGCGGGACGCCCAGGCGCGGGGGGCAGAGGCGGAAGAGCGCATGATCACACTCTCGGATCAGCTGCTGCGTACCGTGATCAAGGCGCCGGTGGATGGCACTGTGGTGGAACGTCGGGTGCATTCGGTTGGTGACGTGGTGCGCCCCGGGGAGTCGCTGCTGGATCTGGTACCGGCGGGAGACGGTTTTCTCGTCGAGGCGCGCGTAGCGGGACGAGACATCGACCGGCTCTATCCTGGTCAGATGGCCGAGATACGTTTTTCCGCCTTCAACCAACGGCGCACCCATACCAGTCCGGCCGAGATCGTCTATGTCAGTGCGGACAGCCAGCATGATGAAGTGACCGGAGCCAGGTACTATCGCGTGCGCTTGCGGGTCTCGGATGGCGAACGGCAGGCCCTTGATGGCCACATGCAGCTGCTGGCGGGAATGCCGGCAGAGGTCATGATCCACACCGGCGAGCGCACCTTGGCCAGCTACCTGCTCAAGCCCCTCTCCGACATGTTCGCCAGAGCGGCGCGGGAGGAGTGACCCTGCCGGGCGTGATGTCGTCAGGCAATGAACGCATCGTCGTCGAGCAAAAAGTCGTTGTACCAGATCTCCTTGGCTTCCTGGTTGCGCGCGAAGAGAAAGAACATGCCGTCGGTAGAGGCGCCCACGGCATGCACCGGGGTCTGGGGGTCGCTCATGTTCTCTCCCTCGCGGCTGCTGGTCATGATCTTCGTTCCCGGACCCGAAGCATCGAAGCTCAGTTCCGCGGCCGAGGACGCCTTGAAGTAAATGTCGCCATAGGGCTGGTTGGTGTTCTCCTGATAGAAGATGAAGATCCGTTCGCTATCCTCATCGTAGGCCAGCGTCGGACGGCTGCCGTTGTGGGAGGCGGCATGGACCAGCACCGGCGCTTCCCATTCGCCCGGCAAGCCCTTGATCGCCCAGATGGCGTTCTTGTCGTCCTTGACGGTCATGACGATGCTGCTGCCGTCCCACAGCACGGCAAGGTGGTTGTCCAGCACGATGGCGTCGGTGATCGTCTCGATCACCCAGCCGGTGGCGTAGCCAGCGGGGGAGGCGGGCGTGGCTTGATAGGCGAATTTCCACAGACCCGTGGCATCGTCGCCATAGACGAGACCCACATGGTCGATGCCGTTGAGCGTGAAGGCGACGAAGTCGACCTTGTTGTCGCCGTTGCTGCCGGCGGCGGTGCTGGGACCGTTGTCGATGGTCACCGTGGCCCAGCTGGCAAGACTGGAGGACGTGGGGTAGGCGAGTTTGAGGCCTGCCGGCCCACCCGATGCCGAAGGGCCGATCATGGCCACCACCGGTATGCCATTCTGATCCAGCCCGAGCGCCATTTCCGTGTTCCGCTCCCACTCAGCTCCTGCCAGCTTGCCGCCGGGTCCCGCCAGTTGCACATCCTGCGCGATGGTGAACGTTTGCTGCTGCTCGTCGTAGCTCATCTGATAGAGCCTGGGCCTCGTCTCGCTGGGGCCGAAGTTGAGCACGTAGAGCGTGTCGCTGTCGTCGTGCCAGGCGATATCGGCGCGACGACCGCTGGTGAGCAGGGTCGGACTGGCAATGCTCCAGCCACCCTGGGTGCCGGGCTCGGGCAGGGTGCCGTCGAAACGGTAGACGTGCCAGCCGCTCTGCTCGGGAAGCACGGCCCACCATGTACCGTCGTGGAAGAAGCTCTTGTTGGCGTTGTTATGCTCGAAGTTGCGGCGGTCGCTGGTGCCGAAAGCCGTAGCGATATAGCTGGTCTCAAGCGGCAGGGGCGGGGGGACATCGTGGGTGACGGAGACGATGACCGTAGCGGCTGCGCTCTGCAGGCTGCCGTCTGAGGCACTGTAAGTGAAGCTGTCGCTACCGATGAAGCCCGCGTTCGGCGAGTAGGTCATGGTGCCTGTCGGATTGAGCGTCACGGTGCCGTGGGTGGGCTGGGTGAAGCTGGCCACCGACAGCGGGTCGCCGTCCGGATCGCTGTCGTTGGCCAGCACGGCGATCTCCACGGCCACGCCCGCGGTGGTCGTGGCGCTGTCGTCGTTGGCCACCGGCGGGCGGTTCACCGGCGGCTCCCCGCCGCCATCGAGACGGTACTCGACGATCAGCTTGGGCGGTACGCTGCCTTCTGCCGAGGCGAAATCCCAGCCGTCGGGGCCCAGCGGCAGAAAGGCCCAGCCATAGTTGGGCTGGCCGTCGGCCCAGGCTTGCAGGCTCGCCGTCACGTCCAACTGGGTGGTGCCCACCGGCACGAAGCCGGTGACGAGGTCATACTGCAGAGCGGCCTCCTGCCCGTCGGCCTGAATGCCGTTGCTCAGACTGTTCCAGGTATCGCTGTCGTTCCAGGGCATCACCATGCGGTGCAGGCGGGCGCCGTCGCCCTTGCCGGTGGTGTTGAGCTCCAGGGTGGCCGAGAGGATGGTGGCGCCGAGCGGAATCTGCCCGGCTTCGCTGCCGAAGATGTGTTCGAAGCGCAGTAGCGTCTGGACTTCGCCGCGCTTGTCCACGCTGTCGACGGTGAGCGACTTGGAGGTCGCTCGGCTGGTGTCGGGCGATGCCTGATGCAGAAAGGTGTCCACCACTCCGTTGTATCCGCCCACGCCGTGCTGGAAGTGAAGGCTGCTTGTGGCGGGCGGTGGCGGCTCGGCTGCGCTGACGGCGACATGAACCGTGGCGGGCTCGCTGGCCAAGGCCCCATCCCAGGCGCTGTAGGTGAAGATATCGTCACCGACGAAGCCGGGCACCGGTGAATAGGTCAGCGTCCCGTTCGGGTTGAGCGTGACGGTGCCGTTCGCCGGCTGAGTGAAGCCGGCGACCGTCAGCGGGTCGCCGTCCGGGTCGCTGTCGTTGGCCAGCACGGCGATCTCCACGGCCACGCCCGCGATGGTCGTGGCGCTGTCGTCGTTGGCCACCGGCGGGCGGTTCACCGGCGGCTCCCCGCCGCCATCGAGACGGTACTCGACGATCAGCTTGGGCGGTATGCCGCCTTCCGCCGAGGTGAAACTCCAGCCGTCGGGACCCAGCGGCAGAAAAGCCCAGCCGTAGTTGGGCTGGCCGTTGGCCCATGCCTGCAGGCTTGCCGTCACGTCCAGTTGGGTAATTCCGGCCGGCACGAAGCCGGTGATGAGATCGTACTGCAATGCGGCTTCCTGCCCGTCGGCCTGGATGCCGTTACCCAGGCTGTTCCAGGTATCGCTGTCGTTCCAGGGCATCACCATGCGATGCAGGATCGCGCCGTCGCCCTTGCTGGTCGTGTTGAGCTCCAGCGTGGCCGAGAGAATGGTAGCGCCGAGGGGGATCTGCCAGAGTTCGTTGCCGAATAGGTGCTCGAAGCGTAGCAGTGCGTGGACTTCACCTCTCTTGTCCACGCTATCGACGACCAGGGACTTCGACGTTGCCCGACCGGTGTCGGGAAACGACTCGTGCAGATAGGTGTCAACGACGCCGGCATAGCCATCGAGGCCGTGCTGGAACTGAACGACTCTCGGCTCATCCGAATCGCCTAATGCTGCTTGTCCGGATAGCGCTTGCTCTTCCGGTTGTACCGAACTGTTCATGGCAGCTTCCCCCCGAAGCCATATGCGCGCCCCGTTTCAGAAGCTTAGAGAGCTAGTTGCGAAAAGGACCACCTCAAAGATTCGATGCGGCGATACCTAGAAAACCCATTTGTGCTCCAGCGCCAGAAATGCCTTGAGGTCAAGTGGCATGCCGTTCGTGGTACCTGACCGGTGCCGGTATTTCGGTTCGGCCATCGGGCTCGCCTTCCATTATGCTGAAAGCAACGAGGAAACCTGGCGGACCATGTGCTTATGTCGACGTTGACGTTTCAAGGGGCAGTCGGTGAAGTCACCGGCTCCCGTTATCTCATCGAGGTGGAGGGAGTGGATCGCCCTTACCGAGTGTTGCTGGAATGCGGCTTACACCAGGGGGGGAAGGGAGCCGATGAAGCCAACGCCAGACCTTTCGGCACCTTGGCCAAGCAGCTCGATGCGGTGGTCATCTCCCATGGCCACCTGGATCATGCAGGACTATTGCCCAAACTGGTGCGGGAGGGCTACAGCGGCCCGATTCACTGCACCCGCGGTACCCGGGATCTGCTCGAGATCATGCTCGAGGACGCGGCCTTCATTCAGGTCAAGGACGTAGAATGGGAGAACAAGTGGCGCAAGCGTCACGACAAGCCTTTGGTCGAGCCACTGTACGAGATGGCAGACGTGGAGCGCACATTGAAGCTGTGCAAGGCCCACGGCTACGGCCAGCCCGTCAAGCTTCCCGGGGACGTGACACTGGTATTCCGCGATGCCGGCCATATCCTCGGTTCGGCAATCGTCGAACTGGCGGTACCGTCCGGCGGGCAGACGAAGCGGATCGTCTTTTCCGGCGACCTGGGCAACCCGAGCTCGGTACTGATGAAGGAGCCGGAAAAGCTCTTCGAAGCCGACGTGGTGCTGATGGAGAGCACCTACGGTGATCGTGATCATCGTCCGCTGGACGAGACCTTGGATGAGTTTGCCCAGGTGCTGGAGGAAGCGCACGCCAGCGGTGGCAACGTGCTGATTCCCGCCTTCGCTGTAGGCCGCACCCAGGAGATCCTTTATCACCTGAGCGTGCTCTATCACGAAGGAAGGCTGTCACAGCAGATGGTCTTTCTCGACAGTCCCATGGCGATCAAGGTCACCGAGCTTTATCACCGTGCTCGCAAGAGCCTGGACGCCGAAGACCTGAAAGTTCTCAACATTGCCGCCAGCGGCGATACCGGCCGCTACCTGCCGATACTGCGCATGACGCGCACGGTGGAAGAGTCCATGGCGATCAATCGCATCCACGGCGGGGCGATCATCATTGCCGGGGCGGGCATGTGCACCGGTGGACGTATCGTCCACCACTTCCGCTACAACCTCGAAAAACCCAATACCCGCCTGGTGATCGTCGGTTTCCAGGCGGCCGGCACGCTGGGCCGTCAGCTCGTCGACGGCGCCGAGAAGGTGCGCGTGCTCGGCCAGGAGCTGGCGGTGAAGGCGAAGGTGCACACCATTGGCGGTTTCTCCGCCCATGCCGGGCAGAGCCAATTGATCGGCTGGGCCGGTGCTTTCCGCGACAAGCCGCGCTTTTACTTGGTGCATGGCGAACCGGAAACCCAGCAGGTACTCAAGCGGGTCCTGGCGGAAAGCGACATCGAGGTGGAGGTGCCGGGCTACGGCGACCGCATCGAGCTCTAGCCTGCCTCTCCACTCCACCCACTGTAACGCTCCGCGGGCCGCTTTTTGCGGCCCTTTTTGCGCCCGGAGGTACATGCTCCTGCTGTGGGGCTGCGACAACTTGATGCAGGTCAATGTTCGATAGGGTTTCTTCTTTGCACCGGGGTGCTGGGCTATTCTTGCTATTGGGTTTTGTTATTAGCTTAGATCGTTATGTTATTTTCTATCTCGAGTTTCTGATCTCCAACCTCAAGGTGAAACCATGAAGAGTAACGTAGGCGGTATCGACAAAATTCTGCGGATCGTGGTCGGAGCGGTATTGATCGGTCTGGCCATCACCGGCGTCATCGGCGCCTGGGGCTGGATCGGGGTGCTGCCGCTGGCTACTGGGTTGATCAACTTCTGCCCGGCCTACAGCCTGCTGGGCATCAATACCTGCAAGCTGAATAAATAACGCCCAGCCACTGCAGGCGCGAAGCGAGGCCCAACGCCATGGCGTTGGGCCTCTCGCGTCTCGGGGTGCACACATATCAGGGTGGTGTCCGTTTATTCCAAAAAGATCTATTCTTAGAACTTGTTTTTGGCTATGCTGTCTCCATCTTGGCAGGCAGCGACAGTGAACGGAGGTTTTGACATGTCCCAGCCCACCACGGCTCGTCCCATCGTGACCCATTTCTTCGACGAGCCCACCAACACCTTCAGCTACGTGGTGCAGGATCCTGACAGCAGGTCCTGTGCGATCCTCGATTCGGTGCTCGACTTCGACTACGCCGCCGGGCGCACCGACACCCGCTCGGCGGACGAGATCATTGCCTTCATCCGGCGTGAGGGGCTGACCGTAGAGTGGATCCTCGAGACCCACGTTCACGCCGACCACCTCTCAGCGGCGCCCTATCTCCATGAAAAGCTGGGCGGCAAGACCGGTATCGGCGCCAGGATCACCGTGGTGCAGGAGGTCTTCGGCAAGGCCTTCAATGCGGGTACCGAGTTCGCCCGCGACGGCAGTCAGTTCGACCGCCTCTTTGAAGAAGGCGACACCTTCAACATTGGCAACCTGGAAGGTGGTGTGCTGCATACGCCGGGCCATACGCCGGCCTGCCTGACCTACGTCGTCGGTGATGCCGCCTTCGTTGGCGACACCCTGTTCATGCCCGACTACGGCACCGCCCGTTGCGACTTCCCAGGCGGCGATGCCCGCACCCTCTTTCAATCGATCCAGAAGGTGCTGGCGCTACCGGGCGAAACCCGGCTCTTCCTATGCCATGACTACAAGGCGCCGGAGCGTGAGGAGTACCAGCACGAGACCACCGTGGCCGAGCAACGCGCCCATAACGTCCACGTGCACGAGGGCGTCAGCGAGGAGGAGTTCGTCAAGATGCGTACCGAGCGCGACTCGACCCTCGACATGCCGCGTCTGATCCTGCCGTCGGTACAGGTCAACATGCGCGCTGGCCACATGCCGCCGCCCGAGGAGAACGGCCAGGTTTACCTCAAGGTGCCGATCAACAAGTTCTGAGGCGCGCTCCGTGAATCCCAAGCGCTATATTCCTATCCTGCAATGGCTGCCCGGCTACGGTCGTGCGACCTTGTCCAGCGACCTGTTGGCGGCGGTCATCGTGACCATCATGCTGATACCGCAGTCGCTGGCTTACGCCATGTTGGCCGGACTGCCGGCGGAGGTGGGGCTCTATGCCAGCATCGCTCCGCTGGTGATCTACGCTCTCTTCGGCACCAGCCGCACCCTGGCGGTGGGGCCGGTGGCGGTGGTGTCGCTGATGACGGCAGCGGCGGTGGGGCAGGTGGCTCCCCAAGGAACACCGGAGTATCTCGGTGCGGCGCTGGTCCTGGCACTGATGTCAGGGCTCATCCTGACCCTGATGGGCGTGGCCAGGCTGGGCTTTCTGGCCAATTTCCTGAGCCACCCGGTGATCTCGGGCTTTATCACCGCCTCGGGGCTGATCATCGCCACCAGTCAGCTCAAGCACGTACTGGGGGTGGAAGCCAGTGGACACAACCTGATCGACCAGTTGGCCAGCCTGGCCGCCGGTCTTGGCAGGGCGCATCTGGCCACCCTGGCCCTTGGGCTCTCCGTGCTGGCGTTCCTCTATGCCGCCAGGCGTTGGCTCAAGCCGCTCCTCGAGCGTGCAGGCGTGCCGTCGCGGCCGGCTGACATGCTGACCAAGGCGGCACCGATCCTGGCTGTAGCAGCGACGACCCTGGTGACCTGGGGACTCGGGCTGGACGCCAAGGGCGTCGCCGTGGTGGGTGAAGTGCCGGCGGGCCTGCCGCCGCTGACCCTGCCCGGCTTCGACAGTGGGTTGTGGAGCCAGCTATTCGTGGCGGCGCTGTTGATCAGCATCATCGGCTTCGTCGAGTCGGTGTCGGTGGGCCAGACCCTTGCCGCAAGGCGACGGCAGCGCATCGACCCCGATCAGGAGCTGATCGGGCTGGGAACGTCGAACATCGCCGCTTCCTTCACCGGTGGCATGCCTGTCACTGGAGGGTTCGCCCGTTCGGTGGTGAACTTCGATGCCGGCGCCCAGACGCCTGCGGCAGGCGCTTTCACGGCGTTGGGCATTGCCGGAGCGGCGCTGCTGTTGACTCCGCTGATCGCCTATCTGCCCATTGCCACCCTGGCGGCCACCATCATCGTGGCGGTGCTGTCGCTGGTCGACGTTGCTGCCATTCGCAGGACCTGGGCTTACTCCCGCTGCGATGCCATGGCCATGTTCGTCACCATCGGCGTGACCCTCGCCGTCGGAGTGGAGACGGGCATTCTGGCCGGCGTCGGGCTGTCGCTCGCACTGCATCTCTACTATACGAGCCGCCCTCACAGTGCCGTGGTGGGCCGCGTTCCGGGTACCGAGCACTTCCGCAACGTGGAGCGACACCAGGTCGAAACCGATCCGGAACTGGCCATCCTGCGGGTCGACGAGAGCCTCTATTTCGCCAACTCGCGCTACCTCGAGGATACCGTCATGGCGCTGGCAGCACGTCATCCTGGTCTGCGCCATATCGTGCTGGCCTGCCAGGCAGTGAACGTCATCGACGCCTCGGCACTGGAAAGTCTCGAGGTGATCAATGCCCGCCTGCGCGATGCACAGGTCAAGCTGCATCTGGCGGAGGTCAAAGGGCCGGTAATGGATCGATTGCAGCATACCCGTTTCTGTCGCGAACTGACTGGGCAGGTGTATCTGAGCACCTACGACGCCTGGCGCTCTCTGCGCGGTGAGACTGCTGGACAGGGGCGCTCCTGCGGGGCCGGTGAGCCGGTCGGTGCAGGGCAACTCAAGCCATTGATCAACGACTGACACACGAAGGAGCAAGAGATGGATTGGACGGCAGGCCTGCAGGGGCTGGCAGGGGGTGTGCTGATCGGCCTATCGGCCGTATGGCTGATGGCGACGCTGGGCCGCATCGCCGGCATCAGCGGTATCGTCGGTAGCCTGGTGACGACGCTGCCGAAGGGCGATAGCGCCTGGCGCGTGGCCTTCGTGCTGGGGCTGATCAGTGGCCCGCTGCTGCTCATGCTGTTGGGCGGTGGGCTGGGCAATGTGGCCGGTGCGCCGGGAGAAGTGGTCGGCCCGCCCGCTGGCGGGGTGGGGCTGATGCTGGTGGCGGGGCTGCTGGTGGGCGTGGGCACCGGTCTGGGTAGCGGCTGCACCAGCGGTCACGGCGTGTGCGGCCTGGCACGGCTGTCGCCGCGCTCGCTGGTGGCCACCCTGACCTTCCTGCTCTGCGCCATCATGACCGTCTATGTCGTACGGCATCTGCTCGGAGGTGGCGCATGAAAACCGTCATGGGTTATATCGCCGGCCTGCTGTTCGGCTTGGGCCTGGCACTTGCCGGCATGACCGACCCCGCCCGCGTGCTCGGTTTCCTCGACATCTTCGGTGCCTGGGATCCCACGCTGATGTTCGTGCTGGGTGGCGCCGTGGTGACGACGTTCATCGGCTACCGTCTGGTATTCCGCCGGGAGCGGCCGATGTTCGGCGAGACTTTCCAGTTGCCCACCCGCCGGGATCTGGATGCACGACTGATCGGCGGCGCCGCCCTGTTCGGCATCGGCTGGGGGCTCTCCGGCTACTGTCCCGGACCGGCAATCGCCTCCATTGCCGGGCTCAGTGCGCCGCTGTTCGCCATGCTCGTGGCCATGGTGGCGGGCTGGTTCCTGGCCCGGGCGATGCCCGCCCGGGGTTGACCGACGGTGCGGCCCCACGCCTGGTCGGCGAGGGGACCACACGCTCGTCGAAGCGACTCAGGGGGCCTCGCCGCCCATCATCTCGTGCAGCCTCGTCGCGTCCGGCATGCCGTCCACCCGCTGCAGCCGGCCGTCATGACGATAGACCGTGGTCGGGGTGGCGTAGAGGCCGAGCTCGTCGAAGAGCTGGTTGTTGCGGTAAACCTGATCCTCGATGTGGCGGGGCTGGGCCGAGGGGGCCACGCTGTCGCCACCGCTGTGATCGTGCAGGGCGGCTTCGGGATCCTCGGCACCCAGCAGGGCGGAGGCCTTGGCTGGGCTGTCCGGCTGCAGGATACCTACCATGATGTGGCGCAGTTGCACCTCGCCGGCCTCGATCCAGGGGCGTGCCTGCTCCCAGAACTGGCGGCAATAGGGGCAGTTGGGATCGGTGAAGGTGTAGAGCACGCGGGGAGCGTCGGCCTGGCCGTCCTGAATCCAGTGGCTCTGTTCCAGCTGCTGCCAGACCTGCTCCTCCTGAGGGGCTCTCACCAGCTCGTCCAGCGGCACCTCGGAGAGGTCGTTGCCCTCGGCATCGATCATGGTGCCGACGATGGCATGTTGGCCGTCGGCCGTGACGTAGACCGTCATCTCGCGACCCTGATGGCTAGCGGCGTAACCGACCAGCCCGCCGGGCGCCTCGAATTCGCCGTGAATCTCGAGTCCTTCCTCGACCAGGGCCTGAACCGGGCCCGGCCATTCGTCGGCCTGCGCCGCCGAAACGGCAGCGAGAGGGGCCAGGGCGGCCATGAGCAGCGTGAAGCGAAGAACCATGTGGGGTTTCCTTGATTGAAATTGCCTTCCAGGGAGCGTCATCCCAGCGATGGACTCCCACGGCGAGCGCAGGTTCAGCTTGCCGATGCAGGCCGAACGTGTCGGGTTGACGCATCCTGTCTCATGACGCACGACATCGTAGTAAGCTTTTCGCCTGTTTCCCTGGCTCATGCCAACCATACAACAAGGAGTTTCATCATGGTGCTGGTCCGCTCACTCCTGCTCACTGCGGGGCTTTCGCTGGTGGCATCGACGGCGCTCGCCGAGCCGTTGCTCGTCGAAGAGGCTCAGGTACGCGCCGTGCCGCCTGGCTCGCAGACCTCGGCGGCCTTCATGACGCTACGCAATCCGGGGGAGCAGGACGTGACCCTGGTCGATGCAGACTCGCCCGCAGCCGAGGTCATAGAACTGCACAACCACGAAGACGTCGATGGTGTGATGCAGATGCGCAAGATTTCCGAAATCGTTGTGCCTGCCGGTGAGTCGGTCGCGCTGGCGCCCGGCGGCCTGCACATGATGCTGATCGGGCTGACCGCTCCGCTGGAGGAGGGGCAGCCCGTCGAGATCGAGCTGCGCTTCGATTCAGGCAAGTCCCAGCAGGTCACGGCGCCCGTCAAGCGCGTCGAGGTGAGTGCCGAGGGGCACCACGGCCACGCCGATGCTCACGACCACGGACATGCTCACGACCACGGGCATGGCCAGGATCATGGTCATGGCGAAGGGCACCGTCACTGATGCCGAAGCGAGCGCCCGGCATGCCAGCTTGACCTGTGTGCTGGGCGATCAGCGGGGGAGTGGGTACAATATCGGGTCAATTGGCTCACATTTGTGACTCACGCGCGACCTCGTGTCGCCCCGCTTCACGTTCGGATCGATACCATGCATTGCCCTTTCTGTGGCGCCCATGATACCCGCGTGACCGACTCCCGCCTGGTGGCGGACGGTGATCAGGTGCGCCGTCGCCGCCAGTGCACCGACTGTGGTGAGCGTTTCACCACCTATGAAACCGCCGAGCTGGTCATGCCCCGGGTGGTGAAATCCGACGGTTCCCGCGAGACCTTCGACGAGCACAAGCTGCGCGCCGGCATGCTGCGGGCGCTGGAGAAGCGTCCCGTCAGCGCCGAGGCCATCGAGGCCGCCGTCGAGCGCATTCGCCATCGGCTGAGAGCGAGCGGCGAGCGTGAAATCCAGGCTCGCGACATCGGCGAGGCCGTGATGCAGGCGCTCAAGCGCCTCGATCAGGTCGCCTACATTCGTTTCGCCTCGGTCTATCGCCGCTTCCAGGATATCGACGAGTTCCGCGCCGAGATCGATCGGCTGGCCCAGGAGCCGGGGTTTCCGCCGGGTACCGCCGAAGAATAGGCTTTATCTCCAAGCTGCCCGCCGCCGAGCATAGCCAACCTGCCCAGTTGAACGAGGAGAGCATGGCCAAGCCGACCGATGCCGCATGGATGGCACGAGCGCTGCAACTCGCCCGCCGCGGCCGCTATACCACCCACCCCAACCCGCGGGTGGGCTGCGTGTTGGTCAAGAACAGAAAGATGGTCGGTGAGGGTTGGCACGTGCGTGCCGGAGAACCCCATGCCGAGGTGCACGCGCTGAACATGGCGCAGTCGGCCGCTCGCGGTGCCACCGCCTACGTGACCCTGGAGCCCTGCTCCCATCATGGCCGCACCGGTCCTTGCGCCGTGGCGCTGACCGAGGCCGGCGTCAAGCGGGTGGTGGTGGCCATGCAGGACCCCAATCCGGAAGTGGCGGGACGGGGCATCGCCATGCTGCGCGAGGCGGGCATCGAGGTGACGGTGGGTCTGCTCGAAGCGGAAGCGCAAGCGCTCAATCCCGGCTTCATCTCGCGCATGACTCGTCGGCGCCCCTTCGTGCGTCTGAAAATGGCCATGAGCCTGGATGGCCGTACCGCCATGCAGTCGGGGGAGTCCCAGTGGATCACCGGCCCCCACGCGCGTGCGGAAGTGCAGCGGCTGCGGGCCAGCGCCAGCGCGATCATGACCGGCGTCGACTCGATCATCTTCGACAATTCGCGGCTCACGGTGCGGGCGGCGCAGCTCGGTCTCGACGATGCGGACGCCATTGCCGAACGTCAGCCGCTGCGGGTGGTGGTTGATACCCAACTGCGGATGCCCCAGGCAGCCGCCTGCCTGCGTGAGTCGGGACGCACCCTGGTGGCTACCGTATCGGGATATGACCCCGAGCGTCGCGCGCGGCTCGAGGCGGCCGGTGCCGAAGTGCTGGTGCTGCCGACCGGTGACGACGGTCGCGTCGATCTGGCTGCATTGTTGCGCTACCTGTCCGAGCAGGAGCTGGTCAACGAGCTGCTGCTGGAAACCGGGGCCACGCTCGCCGGCGCCATGCTGGACGCCGGCCTGGTCGATGAGATGCAGCTGTTCGTCGCGCCGACCCTGCTCGGCGGTGAGGCGCGTCCGCTGTTCGCCCTGCCGGGATTGACGCGCATGGCCCAGCAGCGACCGCTGGAGATTCTCGACATGCGTGCGGTGGGCCGCGACTGGCGAATCACCGCGCGACCGAAGCGCAGGCAGGAGTGAGGAGCAACTTCCTGCTTGTGAGCTCTGGGGCAGGGCACAGGGGAGGTTTTTTTCCAGGGATGGAAAAATAGCGTCCAGGGAAGGATTCACAGCGCCTCCCCGACGGTCTCGTCCCGGAGCTGTCCACATGTGGGGGTGCGCCAATGTGCTCACTACTGGCGCCCAGAGCCGCGCCAATGTGCTCACTACTGGCGCCCAGAGCCGCGCCAATGTACTCTGACGCCCATTCAACGTGGTGCGATTTGGCGACATTGCCTTGCTGCAGTGCACTATCGCCCATGAAGTCGTTCGAACATTCGGAGATTCCAGCGTGCAATCTTCCCATACGGGCCTGGCTCCCATCGAAGACCTGATCGAGGACATCCGTCAGGGCAAGATGGTGATCCTCATGGATGATGAGGATCGCGAGAATGAAGGCGATATCATCATGGCCGCGGAGAAGGTCCAGGCCGAGCATATCAACTTCATGGCGCGCCATGCGCGCGGCCTGATCTGCATGCCGATGACCCGCGAGCGCTGCGAGCGGCTCAAGCTGCCGCTGATGGTGAGCGACAACGGCTCCGGTTTCGGCACCAAGTTCACGCTCTCCATCGAGGCCGCGGAAGGCGTCACCACCGGCATCTCCGCCGCCGACCGCGCGCGCACCGTGCAAGTGGCCGCCGCGCGCAATGCCCGTGCCGAGGATATCGTGCAGCCCGGCCACATCTTCCCGCTGATGGCCGAGCCCGGTGGCGTGCTGCGCCGTGCCGGTCATACCGAGGCGGCCTGCGACCTCGCCGCCCTGGCCGGCTGTGACCCCAGCGGCGTGATCTGCGAGATCATGAGTGATGACGGCAGCATGGCGCGGCGCCCGGAACTCGAGCGCTTCGCCGCCGAACACGGCATCAAGATGGGCACCATTGCCGATCTGATCCACTACCGTATACACAACGAACAGACCGTGGAGCCGGTGGAATCCACGCTGGTCGACACGGCGGTGGGCAAGCTGACGCTGCACGTCTTTCACGACCGCATCCAGAACGCCCACCACGTGGCGCTGGTGAAGGGCCATCCGACGCCGGATACCCTGACTACGGTGCGGGTGCACCTGGCCGATACCATGCGTGACCTGCTGGGACTGCAGAAGAGCGAGAACCGCAACTGGACGACCCACAGTGCGCTGGAAGAGATCGCCCGAGTCGAGCATGGCGTGTTCGTGCTGCTCGACGATGGTCGCCCGCACCAGGACTTCCGCGATCAGTTCGACGTCTTCCTGGAGCGCCGTCGCCTGCCGCGCACCAGCGACTCTGATGGTGCCGGTAACTACCTCACCATTGGCACCGGCTCGCAGATTCTGCGCCATCTAGGCGTGGGGCGCATGCGTCTGCTCAGCTCACCGTGGAAGTTCTCGGCGCTCTCCGGCTTCGACCTGGAAGTGGTCGAGCTGATCGCGCCGGGCGAGCGGGAAATCGACGCCGAAGGCTGAACGGCGGGCCAAAGAGCAAAGGGCCGGTGGGGTGTTCGCTTTCACCGGCTCGCTCGGCTTCAGCGGGATTGATACCGTATCCAGCAGGACCATTTTCATCAGGAACTAGCAATGCATACCCTGTCTCAACTGGAAGGCAACTTCGTCGACGTCGATGGTCGCTACGTGATCGTGGTGGGCCGCTTCAACCATCATGTGGTCGACAGCCTCGTCGAGGGCGCCGTGGACAGCCTGGTGCGCCATGGTGTGGACGCCGAGAACATCGATATCGTCCATGTGCCCGGCGCCTGGGAGCTGCCGCTGGCAGTCAAGCGTGCCCTGCAGGTGGCGCGCCCCGACGCGGTGATCGCGCTGGGCGCGGTGATTCGTGGCGGCACGCCCCACTTCGAATACGTGGCGGGTGGCTGCAATGCGGCGCTGGGCAATCTGCAGCTCGAGTTCGAGACCCCCATCGCCAACGGCGTGCTGACGGTCAACTCCATCGAGCAGGCCATCGAACGCTCCGGCACCAAGGCCGGCAACAAGGGTGCCGAAGCGGCCATGGCGGCCATGGAAATGGTCTCTCTGCTGCGCGGCTTCGGCGACAGCGGCGAGAACGGAGACGCTTCATGAGTGGATCGCGCCCGCAACGCCCCCCATCCGCGGGCCAGCAAGCGCGGCGAGCGGCCCGTGAGTTGGCCGTCCAGGGGCTCTATCAGTGGCACATGACCGGCAAGTCGACCACCGCCATCGAAGCCGAGTTCCGCAGTCAGCAGCCCGACGACGATCTCGAGGATCACGAGAACTGGGCCAAGGTGATGCAGATCGCCGATCTGGCCCTGTTCCATGAACTGCTGCACAACGTGGTGCGCTTCCGCGAGGACCTGGATGCCGCCATCACACCGCTGCTCGACCGCCGTCTGGTGGACCTCGATCCCATCGAGCTGGCCATTCTGCGTCTGGGCGCCTACGAGCTGAGCCGTCGGATGGACGTGCCTTATCGCGTGGCGATCAACGAAGGCGTCGAGCTGGCCAAGTCCTTCGGCGCCACCGATGGCCATAAGTACGTCAATGGCATCCTCGACAAGCTGGCCGCCCGGTTGCGTAGCGCCGAGGTCAGGGCCCGTCGCGGCTGAAGGTGCCCCGGTGGCCAGTGAATTCGAACTGATCGCCCGCCATTTCACTCCCGCTGCACCCGGTCCCGATGCCGGCGTGCCGCTGGGTGTGGGTGACGACTGCGCGCTGCTCGCCCCGCGTCCGGGGCGGCAGCTGGCGGTCAGCGTCGATACATCGGTGGCGAACGTGCACTTTCCCGCCGCTGCCCCGGCCGATGCAATCGGCTATCGGGCGCTGGCAGTCAGTCTCAGCGATCTGGCGGCGATGGGGGCGGAGCCGCGTTGGTGTCTCATGGCACTGGCGCTCGAGCACAACGACGAAGCCTGGCTGGCGCAGTTCGCTCGAGGCTTTCATGCGCTATGCGAGGCCAGCAAGACCGCCCTCGTGGGCGGCGACGTGACGCGGGGTCAGCTGTCCATTGGCGTGACGGTGATGGGCGAAGTGGCGGCCGGCGAGGCGTTGACCCGCGCAGGTGCGCGCCCCGGCGACACTCTGGCCGTGACCGGCTCACTCGGCGGTGGGGCAGGGGGGCTGGCACTGTGGCAGCGCGGCGAACGCGACCTCGGCCACCCGCTGCTGGCCCGCTATCTCAAGCCGACACCTCGGCTCGCGGCCGGTATGGCGCTGCGTGGCCTGGCGCATGCCGCCATCGACGTTTCCGACGGCTTGCTGGCCGACCTCGAGCACGTGCTGGCGGCTTCCGGCGTCGGAGCGCGACTCGAGCCCGAGGCGCTGCCCTTGGCGAACGGATTGCGCGAGGCGCTGGGTGAAGAGGCCGCCTATCGCGCCGCGCTGTGTGGCGGCGACGACTACGAGCTGCTGGTCAGCCTGCCCGGCGAGAGACTCGACGAGGCACGCCGACGTCTGGCAGAGCAGGGCCTGGCACTGACCCCGATCGGCACGGTCAGCGCCGAGCCGGGCGTGAAGGGCGTCGACATCGGCGGTGCCCACGGCTGGCAGCACTTCCCTGGAGGCGAGCCATGAACCGCTGTCCACCGAGCGTCTGGCGGCGCCCCGTTCACTTCTTTGCCTTCGGCCTGGGCAGCGGCGGCGTGCCCTGGGCACCCGGCACTTTCGGTACCCTGGCGGCGATTCCCTTCTACTGGCTGCTCTCCGAACTGCCGCTGGGCTGGTACCTGACGCTGGTGGCGGTCGCCTTCGTGGTGGGCGTCTGGCTGTGCGACAAGACCTCGCGGGATCTCGGCGTTCACGACCATTCCGGCATCGTATGGGACGAGTTCGTCGGCTACTGGATCACCATGGCTGCTGTGCCGTTCTCCTGGGAGGCGGCACTATGGGGGTTCGTGCTGTTTCGTATCTTCGACGTCTTCAAACCATGGCCGATCCGCTGGGCCGACAGGCGCGTGGCGGGCGGGTTCGGCATCATGATCGATGACGTTCTTGCCGGTATCTACGCCTGGAGTACCATGCACCTGTGGCTTTGGTTGCACTAGTTTACATCCAGTACACGGTTAATCGGTCTGGCGCAGGTATCACCACAGGGAGGCGAAACTATGCGCAAGGAACGTCTCATCGTCCCGCTGCTGGTCGTGCTGCTGCTCGCCTGGTTGAGCGCGCAGGCGGTTTCGAGCTGGCTGTTCGAGCGTGAGATGGCGCGTACCCTCGCCGATCTCGAGGCGCGAGGGGAGATCGATATCGAACGGGTAGAGGTGGAGCAGGGGTGGTGGTCCTCTTCCGGGCGCATCTACCTGGCGCCGCTGTTCGGTCATCTGTGGCAGCTGGAGCTGACCTATCGCGCCCGCCATGGGGTGCTCAGCACTCACCTGGACGGCGAGGCCATGCTGCGTCATGGCCCCAATGCCGTGCACCTCTTCGGCGATTCCCTGTCCACCTCCCCACCCCTCTGGGAGGCCAGCTACCACTCCCTGACCGGCACCCTGGAAGGCGGGCTGCAGCTGGCTCCGCTGCGCATTACCCAGCAGGAGCGGGAGCTCGTGTTCGGCGGCGGCAGGCTGCGCTTCAGCGGCGAGCAGGGCAACTGGCGGATGCGCGCCCATCTCGACGCCTGGTCATTGAGTGACGGCGCGGCTCGCCTGGAGGTGGGGCCGGCCATTCTCAACAGCCAGTATGCCTATACCGAAGACGCGCACTCCTTCACTCAGGAGGACCGCCTGCAGATCGAATCCCTCACCTGGCATCAGCCCCAGCTCAGGCTCGATGCGAATGGTATCCGTCTATCGAACCGCACCTCGCTGGACGAGCAGGAACTGAGGATGCAACTCGCGCTGGACCTAGGCGAGATCCATGCCGCGGAGCAGGTGCTGTTGACCGGCCAGGTGGACGTTGAGCTCTCGCGCTTCAACGCCGATGCGATACGCAGCAGCATGCTGCGCTTGCGCCAGCTGGCAGCCAGTGGGCACCACGGCATGAAGCAAAAGGCACTGCTGAGCGAGCTCGAGCCCTATCTGCTGGCGGTGCTGCAGGACTCGCCGCGTCTCGATCTGCAGCGCCTGGAGCTGGACAGTCCGATGCTGGGGCTGTCGGCTCGGGTCGACGGCTCGCTGTTCTTCGACGGACGCCGGCTCGAAGAGCTGAGCCTGCTGGGTCTCGACGAGCCCACCGTCAAGGCGCGCTGGAGACGGCGCCTGGATGGCGACTTCACCTGGTACGAGCTGCCTACCGTGGTGGCCCTGTGGCTCGGTTTGCCGCTGGATACGCGAACGCTGGAAGTCGACGTCGGCCGCGGGCAGGTGCGGGTCAACAGCCGTCCGTTGCCCCCGCTCTGGCGCTGACTCACGCTCCCTCGTTGCATGAGCCGACTTGAAGTTCGACGCTGCTGCCCGCATTCCACAGGGCAGTGAACAACCCGGCTTCAACAGCTTCAGGACGAGGTCTTCATGAGCGAACACGATCAGGACGAGCACAGTTGGCAGGCGCGAAGGGAATCCGACGAGACGCTGGGCTCGGACGGTGAGGTGGATGAGGTCGCCAACCACGCCGTGGTGCCGGCGAGCGACTACCTGCCCGAGCGCATCTATCTGCTGCCGATCCACAACCGCCCGTTCTTTCCTGCCCAGGTCCAGCCGCTGGTGATCAACCGCGAGCGCTGGGAGGAGACCATGCGCCGGGTGGGCAACACGCCTCACCACACCCTGGGCGTTGCCTTCGTCGGCGACACTTCGGTCGACGAGCTCGGCCACGATCATTTCCCCGAGATCGGCACCGCCGTCAAGGTGCACAAGATGCACGGCGAGGAGGGGCAGCTGCAGTTCATCGCCCAAGGCCTGCGCCGCTTCCGTATCCAGCGCTGGCTGTCGAAGAAGCCGCCCTATCTGGTCGAGGTCAGCTACCCCCGCGAGCCGGTCAAGGCCGACGAGGACGAGACCCGTGCCTATGCCATGGCGATCATCAACGGCATCAAGGAGCTGCTGCCGATCAACCCGCTCTACGGCGAGGAGCTCAAGCACTATCTCAACCGCTTCAGCCCCCACGAGCCGGGGCCGCTGACCGATTTCGCCGCTGCCATTACCTCGGCCAAGGGGCGTGAGCTGCAGACCGTGCTGGAGACGCTGCCGGTGCAGGCGCGCATGGAGAAGGTGCTGCCTTTGCTGCGCAAGGAGATCGACGTCGCTCAGCTGCAGACCGAGATCAGCGAGCAGGTCAACGCCCAGATGCAGGAGCGTCAGCGCGAGTTCTTCCTGCGCGAGCAGCTCAAGGTGATACAGCGCGAGCTGGGCATCTCCAAGGACGACCGCGAGAACGACGTCGACACCTTCCGCGACCGACTCGAAGGGCTGGTAGTGCCGCCCAAGGTGCTGACCCGGATCGAAGAGGAGCTCGACAAGCTCTCGGTGCTGGAGACCGGCTCACCGGAGTACGGCACCACGCGCAACTACCTCGATTGGCTCACCTCGATGCCGTGGGGCGTGCGCAGCCAGGATCAACTCGATCTGACCCATGCCCGGGCGGTGCTCGACCGCGACCACGATGGCCTCAAGGACGTCAAGGAGCGCATCATCGAGTTTCTCGCCGAGGGCACCTTCAAGGGTGACGTGGGTGGCTCCATCCTGCTGCTGGTCGGCCCGCCCGGGGTAGGCAAGACCTCCGTCGGCCGCTCCATCGCCGAAGCACTGGGCCGGGAGTTCTATCGCTTCTCGGTGGGCGGCATGCGCGACGAGGCCGAGATCAAGGGCCACCGGCGCACCTACATCGGCGCCATGCCCGGTAAGCTGGTGCAGGCGCTCAAGGAGGTCGAGGTCGAGAACCCGGTGATCATGCTCGACGAGATCGACAAGCTGGGCAAGTCGTTCCAAGGCGACCCGGCTTCGGCCCTGCTCGAGGTGCTCGACCCCGAGCAGAACGTCGACTTCCTCGATCACTATCTCGACGTGCGCCTGGATCTATCCAAGGTGCTGTTCGTGTGTACCGCCAACACCCTCGATTCGATCCCGGGGCCGCTGCTCGACCGCATGGAGCAGATCCGCCTCTCGGGCTACATCGCCGAGGAGAAGGTGGCCATCGCCAAGCACCATCTATGGCCCAAACTGCTCGAGCGCGACAAGATCCCGCGCAAGCGTATCAATCTCACCGATGCCGCCCTGCGCCAGGTGATCGAGGGTTATGCCCGCGAGGCCGGCGTGCGGCAGCTCGAGAAGCAGCTGCACAGCATCGTGCGCAAGTCGGCGGTCAAGCTGCTGGAAGGCGATCAGGCCTCGGTACGCATCTCGGTCAAGAACCTCGAGGAGTTCCTCGGCGCTCCGCTGTTCCGTCAGGAGCAGATGCTCAAGGGCGAAGGGGTGGTCACCGGGCTGGCCTGGACCTCGATGGGCGGCGCCACGCTACCTATCGAGGCGGGCAAAGTGCACTCGCTGACCCGCGGCTTCAAGCTCACCGGCAAGCTCGGCGAGGTGATGCAGGAGTCGGCCAACATCGCCTACAGCTACACCCTGGGCCATCTCTCCGAGTATTGCGTCGATGCCGACTTCTTCGATTCGGCCTTCGTGCACCTGCACGTGCCGGAAGGCGCCACGCCCAAGGACGGCCCTTCGGCGGGGGTGACCATGACCACGGCGCTGCTGTCGCTGGCGCGGCATCAGGCCATCGGCCGGCCGCTGGCGATGACCGGCGAGCTGACGCTCACTGGCCAGGTGCTGCCGGTAGGTGGCATACGCGAGAAGATCATCGCCGCGCGGCGCAGCAAGATCTTCGAGGTGATCCTGCCGGAGGCCAACCGTCGCGACTACGATGAACTGCCCGACTTCCTCAAGGAGGGCATGACGGTGCACTTCGCCAAGCGCTACAAGGACGTGGCCAGGGTCGCCTTCGGTATCTGACGGTGGGGCGCCAGCGCAGCCTTACATGGATGCGTTGGCGCCGCCGTCCACTACCAGGGTTTCGCCGTTGACGAAGGTGTTCTCGGCCGAGGCCAGGAAGGCCACGGCCGCGGCCACCTCGTCGGCGGTGGCCACTCGGCCGAGCGGGGTGGCCGCCTGCCATCGCCGGCGTGACTCGGACTCGGCGTCCTGCATGCCGGCGCTCACCGGGCCGGGTGCCACGGCGTTGACCAGGATGCCGTGGGGGCCGAGTTCCACCGCCAGCGCCCGGGCGAGCGCCAGCATGGCGCCCTTGCACATGGCGTAGGTCGAGCGCTCGGTGGTGGTGCGCAAGCCATGGGCCGAGGCGAGGATGACCAGGCGTCCGCCGTTACCCTCCATCATCAGCCTGGCGGCGGCCTGCAGCGCCAGATAGGCGCCGCCGACGTTGACCTGCAGCATCTCCCCGAGCTCTTCCCTCGACACTTCGATGAAGCGCCCGCGGCGAATTACCCCGGCAGCATTGATACAGGCATCGAGACCCGTGCCATGGGCCGCGATACGGGAGAAGGCCGCCTCGATGCTGGCCGGTTCGGTCAGGTCGCAGGCTAGGAAGGCGCATTGCTCCGGCCATCTTTCCCGTAGAGCTCTGGCCCGGGCTTCTGCCCGTTCATGGTCGAGCATAAAGACGAAATCGCCAGCTTCCATCAGCTTCGTGACGACGGCGCTGCCGATGCCGCCGGTGGCGCCCAGTACGGCCGTGATTCGCATGACATGTCCTAGGTATTCTTCGCTGGAAAAAATCGGCATTATAGACGTTTGCACGACATTTCTTTATAACGAATCGACCACTACAACAATACACACGAGCCATCGCGCCGCGATGCTGGACGCCATAAGGGAGAGACCGATGTCAAACCGCAAGCTCGCCTTCACCCGCACCCTGCTGGCCACGGCCACGGCCGTACTGTTGGGTACCACTGCGCTTTCCGCCCAGGCCGAAACCCGGGTCACCTACAAGTCCGCCTCGGCGGGCACCGCTTACTATCAGATGGGGGTCGAACTCTCCGAAGCGATTCGTCGCGGTACCGGGGGCGAAGTCGTACTGACTCTGGAGGAGAGCCAAGGCTCGGTGCAGAACGTCATGGAAGTGATGGCGCGCCAGGGCAACTACGTGTTCACCACGCCGCCCGGTCTGGTCGATCAGGCCATGGCCGGCGAGGGGCCCTTCGCCGAACGTCAGAGCCCGCGCTTCCAGGAGATTCGCGGTCTGTTCCCGATTCCCTCCATTACCATGCACTTCGTGGCGGCAGGCAATGAAGGCGTGATCGGTCTCGAGGACCTGGAAGGCAAGCATGTCCTGATCGGTCGCGGCACCTTCGGCGCGCGCGAGGCGGAGCGCTATCTGGAACTGTTCGACATGCTGGACAAGGTGCGTGTGGCCAACGCCGAGATAGGCAGCGGCCCCGATGCACTGAAGAACGGTCAGATCGATGCCTTCGTCACGGCCAGCTCCTTCCCCACGCCCAATGTGATCGAAACCGCCGCCAGCATGCCGATCAGCCTGGTCAGCCTCACCGACGAACAGATCGAGCAGACCGGCGCAGCGCGCCAGACCATCCCGGCCGGCACCTACTCCGGCGTCGACCAGGATGTGGAAACTACCTCGCTGCCGGTAATCGCCTACACCACTACCGGCATGGACGATGACACTGCCTACACGCTGACCAAGACCTTCTGGGAGCGTCGTGACGCCATGGCGGACGAGACCGCCTGGTGGGGCAGCATCACCCACGACATGATCGGCAACATTGCCGGTACCCTGCATCCCGGGGCCGTGCGCTACTACGACGAAGCCGGCATCGAGATTCCCGACGAACTGCGCTAACCAAGGCTGGCGGCGGGGGCAAGGATGCTCCCGTTGCGGTCGCAAGGCATCCCCATTTTCATGTTATCGACACTCTCTTCTTCAACGCCGGGCAGCGCCGCCGAGGGCGTACCTCGCCTGCACCCCGCCTGGGTGGTGCTCGGTGCCGTCACGGTCTGCTTTCATCTCGGGCTGATCTTCTACGGCCTGACGCCGGCCCTGGTCAGCCGGCCCATCCACCTGGCGCTGGCGCTGCCGTGGATCCTGATCCTGGCCGCCCGCACTCCCTTCGAGCGCTGGAGCGGCTGGCTACTGACCGTACTCGGTATCGCCGCCTGCGGCTACATCGCCTTCAACGAGGAAGCGCTGGCCAATCAGTACGGCTTCATCGACAACAATTTTCAGATGGCGCTGGGGGTCTTCCTGATCGTGCTGACCCTGGAGACCGCGCGTCGGGCGATCGGCTGGCCGCTACCGCTGGTGGCGGTGGCGGCACTGGCCTATGCGGTGTTCGGTGAGCACATCCCCGGCCAGTTCGGCCATCCGGGGCTGCCGATGCAGAGCTTCGTCGGCACGCTGACCATCGCCGAGAGTGGCCTGTGGGGCTCACTCACCGGGGTCAGCGTCGGCGTGGTGGCAATTTTCGTCATCTTCGGTGCGGTGCTCAACGCCGGCGAGGCAGGGCGCGGCTTCATGAACATGGCCAGCGCCTTCGCCGGACGCCTGACCGGCGGCGCGGCCAAGGTCTCGGTGATCTCCTCGGCGCTGATGGGCTCCATCTCCGGCTCCGCCTCGGCCAACGTGGCTTCCACCGGCGCCATCACCATTCCCTCCATGGTGCGCCTGGGCTATCCGCGCACCCTGGCCGGCGGCGTCGAGGCGGTTGCCTCCTCGGGTGGACAGATCATGCCGCCGCTGATGGGGGCGGGCGCCTTCGTCATGGTGGAGCTCACCGGCACGCCCTATACCCAGATCATGGCGGCGGCGCTGCTGCCGGCAATCCTCTACTTTGCTACCGTATGGATGGGCATCAACGCCTACGCCACCCGCCACGACCTGCGCCCCATGGCGGCGGAGGACCGTGCCAGCGGCAAGGAGGTGGCAATCACCTCGCTGTTCTTCGCCGTGCCCTTCGTGCTGCTGCTCGAGCGCATCTTCCTCGGCGGCTACACACCGCAGTACGCCGCTAGCATCGCCATCTTCGCCGGCATGCTACTGCTGTTCTTCGACGTGACGCTCACCTTCTCCCTGCGCGGCTTCGCCTCGCGAATGGCCGAGGCCATGGTCACTGCAGGACGTCAGGTGGCGGTGATCGGCGCCATCATCATCTGCGCTTCGCTGGTGATCGGCGTGCTGTCGCTCACCGGTCTCGGGGTCAAGATCACCTCGGGCATCCTGTCGCTGTCCAACGAGATGCTGTGGCCGGCGCTGCTGCTCACGGCACTGGCCTGCCTGGTGCTGGGCATGGAGGTGCCGACCACGGCGGCCTATGTGATCTGCGTCTCGGTGGCGGGGCCCGCACTCACGGCGTTGGGCCTCGAGCCGCTGCTGGCCCACCTGTTTGTGTTCTGGTTCGCACTGCTCTCGACCATCACGCCGCCGGTCTGCGGCGGGGTGTTCATCGCCGCCGGCATGGTCGGGGAGAACTGGCTCAAGGTGGCGCTGAAGGCCATGGCGCTGGGCATCGGGCTCTACATTATCCCGCTGGCCATGGTTGCCAATCCCGACGTGATACGCCTGGCCTTCGACCCGCTGTGGGCAATCTTCGATGCGCTGAAGATCGCCCTGGGTCTGATGGCGATTTCCTACGGCGTGATCGCACGGCGCGCGGCCTGGCTGCGGGTGCTGCTGGTCATTGTCGGGGCATTGGTGATCTTCGCCTTTTGAGATGGGTTCCTGGAGGAAAACAAGATGATCGTTGCCACGCTGGGGCCCGAGGGGAACAACCATGTGCTGGTGCTGGGCCGCTACCTCGAGGCTCGCGGCCTGGCCGAGGCCGAGGCCGAGATGAAGTTCTACGACGATTTCCCGACGGCCTTCGCGGCGCTGGTGGCGGGCGAGGTGGACCGGGTACTGCAGTGCACGGCCCACTTCAGCCATGCCGACTGTGTGGGGCGATACATGCACCGTGTCTTTCCGGTGGATGTCTTCGTTGCCGGCAGCCACCCGCTGGTGCTGCTGGCGCAACGCGACATCGCCACGCCGCGTCAGGTGGCGCGTCAGCCGGCCACCCGTTACTACACCGACCTATCGGGTTTCGCCGAAGAGATCGACGCACCCACCACCGTGGCGGTGGCCGAGGGGCTGCTCGAAGGACGCTACGAGGCGGGCATCTGCGCCCGCCAGACCCTGGAAGCCCACCCGGACAAGCTGCGCCTGGTCGAGGAGCTGGGCCCGGCGCTGGACGTCTGGGTGCTGTATGGCACCGAGCCGCTTTCAGACGCTCATCCCCTCGTGGTCTAGCCGCCTCGGCTCGTGCATGACAGAATCAGGGCAGGCTCGATACCTAGACCGTCGCCCATGGGTGGCAAAGACGGCGTGAACCATATAGCGCAATGCGCACGAAGAGGACACCATGCCCGAATATCGCTCCCGTACCACCACCGCCGGCCGCAACATGGCCGGTGCCCGCGCCCTGTGGCGCGCCACCGGCATGAAGGACGAGGACTTCCACAAGCCGATCATCGCCGTGGCCAACTCCTTTACCCAGTTCGTGCCCGGGCACGTGCACCTCAAGGACATGGGCCAGCTGGTGGCGCGGGAGATCGAGAAGGCCGGTGGAGTGGCCAAGGAGTTCAACACCATCGCCGTGGACGACGGCATCGCCATGGGCCACGATGGCATGCTCTATTCGCTGCCGAGCCGTGACATCATCGCCGACAGCGTCGAGTACATGGTCAACGCCCACTGCGCCGACGCCCTGGTGTGCATCTCCAACTGCGACAAGATCACTCCTGGCATGCTGATGGCCGCCATGCGCCTCAACATTCCGGTGATCTTCGTCTCCGGCGGCCCCATGGAGGCCGGCAAGACCAAGCTGCTCGACCACGGCCTCGACCTGGTCGACGCCATGGTCATGGCCGCCGACGACTCGGTGGACGACGAGACCCTGGCCGAGGTGGAGCGCAGCGCCTGTCCCACCTGCGGCAGCTGCTCCGGCATGTTCACCGCCAACTCGATGAACTGTCTGACCGAGGCGCTGGGCCTGGCGCTGCCGGGCAACGGCACGGTGTTGGCCACCCATGCCGACCGCCGCCGTCTGTTCGAGACCGCCGGTCACCGCATCGTCGAGCTGGCCAAGCGCTACTACGAGGGCGACGAGGCGCACCTGCTGCCCCGCGCCATCGGTTCCAAGGCGGCTTTCAAGAACGCCATGACCCTGGACATCGCCATGGGCGGTTCCACCAACACCATCCTGCACCTGCTAGCTGCTGCCCAAGAAGCAGAGATCGACTTCGGCATGGCCGACATCGACCGGCTGTCGCGTGAGGTGCCGCAGCTGTGCAAGGTGGCGCCCAACACCCAGAAGTATCACATCGAGGACGTGCACCGCGCCGGCGGCATCATGGCGATCCTCGGCGAGTTGGATCGTGCCGGGGTGCTCGATACCCGCGTACCCACCGTCTACGGCGACAGCCTCAAGCAGGCGCTGGACGAGTGGGACATCATGCGTAATCCGTCACCCGAGGTGGTGGAGTTCTTCAAGGCCGGCCCCGGCGGCGTGCCGACCCAGGTGGCCTTCTCCCAGAGCGCGCGTTGGCCGACCCTCGACGGTGACCGTGCCAACGGCTGTATTCGCGACCTCGAGCATGCCTTCTCCCGGGAGGGCGGTCTTGCGGTGCTCTCTGGCAACATCGCCGTGGACGGCTGCGTGGTGAAGACCGCCGGCGTCGACGACTCCATCCTGGTGTTCGAAGGGCCGGCCCACGTGGTCGAGTCCCAGGACCAGGCCGTGGAGCACATCCTGGCCGGCAAGGTGAAGGAAGGCGAGGTCGTCGTCATTCGCTACGAGGGGCCGAAGGGCGGTCCGGGCATGCAGGAGATGCTCTATCCCACCTCGTATCTCAAGTCGAAGGGGCTGGGCAAGGCCTGTGCGCTGCTTACCGACGGTCGCTTCTCCGGCGGTACCTCGGGGCTCTCCATCGGTCACGTCTCGCCTGAGGCGGCCGCCGGCGGCGCCATCGGCCTGGTCCGCAGTGGCGACATCATCCGCATCGACATTCCCAACCGTCGTATCGATGTGCTGCTCTCCGACAGCGAGCTGGCGGCGCGGCGCGAGGCGGAAGAGGCGCGCGGTAGTCAGGCCTGGAAGCCCAGCATTCAGCGCGTGCGTAAGGTCTCGGCCGCGCTCAAGGCCTATGCGCTGCTGGCCACTTCCGCCGACAAGGGTGCGGTGCGCGACCTCAGCAAGCTCGACTGACGTACGCGACGAACCGGGCCCAGGCCCGGTTCGTCGGCTTTGGGCTCTCCCTCAGCAAGAAGGAACGACGAGATGCGCAAGCAGACCTTCGGTGTCGGCCTGATCGGCTTCGGCACCGCCGGCCGCTTCTTTCATGCCCCGCTGATCCAGGCCACGCCGGGCCTCGAGCTGATGGCCGTGGTCAGCAGTGCGCCCGAGCGAGTGCATGCCGTACTCCCTGACGTCGAAGTGCTGCCCAAGGCGGCGGCGTTGCTGAGCCGACCGGACATCGACCTGGTGGTGATTGCCAGCCCCAACGAGACCCACTTCGCCCTGGGCAAGTCGGCGCTTGCAGCCGGCAAACATGTAGTGATGGACAAGCCGTTCACGGTGTCGCTCTCCGAGGCGCGACTGCTCAAGGCCGAGGCCGATAAAATCGAGCGGCTGGTCAGCGTGTTTCACAATCGCCGCTGGGACAGTGACTTCCGTACGCTGCAGGCGCTGGTGAAGGAGGGGGACCTCGGCCGGCCGGTATCGCTGGAGCTGCGCTTCGATCGCTTTCGCCCGCAGGTCGCCGAGCGCTGGCGCGAGCAGCACAAACCCGGCAGCGGTATCTGGTACGACCTCGGCTCGCACCTGCTCGATCAGGTTCGCACGCTGTTCGGTATGCCGCGGGCGATACTGCTCGATCTGATGGCAGCCCGAGACGGCGCCGAGGTGGACGACGACTTTCACGCCCTGCTCGATTACGACGGGCTACGGGTCACCCTGCGCGCGAGTTCGCTGGTGGCGGAGCCGACCCCTCAGCTGGCGCTGCATGGCACCCGCGGCAGCTTCGTCAAGTATGGCCGCGACCCGCAGGAGAACTGGCTGCGCGAGGGGCGCACACCGACGCCGGCGTGGGGCGTGGACCCCCGCCCGGGCCAGCTCACGCTGGTCGACGCAAGCGGCGAGGGGGGCATGGTGCGTCGTGAGCACAGCGGCCTCCCGGGGGATTATCTGGCTTACTACACCGGCATCGTCGACGCGCTCGACGGCGGTGCGAGGCCGCCGGTCAGCGTGGAAGAGGGGATCGAGGTCATGACTCTGCTGGAGGCAGGGCTCGACAGCTACCGTCAGAGTCGCTGGATACGCTTCAAGGAGAACGGCGCCACGCTACCTCACCTGCATCGCCACGGCTGAGTGCGCCGCTGAGCAGCGCCGCCACCGGCCCATTCGCCAGCAGGCGCTACCAGCCCAGGCGCGGCTCGTCATAGCGGCGCTGGCGCAAAGTGTCCCGGGCGATGTACAGCGCGGCGATGGCCCTGGCTTCGTGGAAGTCGTCGCGCAGCAGCAGGGCCGGTAGCTCCTCCAGTGCGTGGGTTTCGACCACCAGCGGCTCCGGCTCGTCGCCCGGCAGGCGTTTGGGGTAGAGCTCGGTCGCCAGCAACACCTGCATGCGGTGACGCATGTAGTTGGGGGCCAGCGACAGTTCCACCAGCGGCTCGATGCGTCGGGCACCGAAGCCGCACTCTTCCATCAGTTCGCGATTGGCGGCAGTAATGATGTCCTCGCCCGGGTCGACCAGTCCCTTGGGCAGCGTCAGCACGTAGTCCTCGAAGCCGGCGGCATACTCGCGAATCAGCAGCACGTGCTCGGGGTCGGGCATGGCGATGATCATCACCGCGCCCTGATCGCTGCCGGTCAGGCGCTCGAAGGTGCGCTCGGCACCGTTGGCGAAACGCAGCTCCAGCGACTCGATGTGGAACAGGCGGCTGCGTGCCACCGACTGGCGGGAGAGTACCTGGGGCTTGTGCAGGGGCAGCTTGTCTGACATGAAGACTCCGTTTCGTGCGGGTGACCGTCGGCATGGCGTCCTGACGGGAATGCGCCGCCATTGTCCTTTGGGTACAATACCACGCCTTCCACCGCTCAGATGCTACCGGGAGTCGCCATGATCGACTGGCGCGCAATCGATACCGTTCTGCTGGACATGGACGGCACACTGCTCGACCTTCACTTCGACAGCCACTTCTGGCTGGAGCATCTTCCCCGTCGCTACGTCGAGCTGCATCGCCTCGATGAGGCCACGCAGGAGCAGCTGCGCTCGCGGATCATTCGCGAGAAGGGCACCCTGAACTGGTACAGCCTGGCCTACTGGAGCCGGGAGCTGGGCGTGGACATCGTCGCGCTCAAGCGCGAGATACAGCACCTTATCGGCCTGCGCGGCGACGCACTGGACTTCCTCAAGTGGCTCAAGCAGGCGCACCCCAGGGTGGTGCTGGCCACCAATGCCGATCGCGAGAGCCTCGAGCTCAAGCTGCCTCTCACCGGCCTCGAAGAGTACCTGGACGCCATCGTCTCTTCGGCGGATCTCGGCGTGCCCAAGGAGGCCCAGGAGTTCTGGTTCGCGCTACAGGACGTCGAGCCCTTCGACCCGGCCCGCACGCTGTTCATCGACGACAACCCCGAGGTGCTCGAGAGCGCCCGTGAGTTCGGCATCCGCCATCTCCTGGGTATCAAGCAGCCCGACAGCACGCAGCCGGAAAAGGAACTCAAAGAGTTCATCGCCCTGGACCGCTTCGCCACGATCCTGCCCGAAGCGCTACCCTCCAAAGTACATAGCGACAAGGTACGTGGCGACAAGGTACGTGGCGGCAAGGTACGTGGCGACATGGGCAAGCCTGACGAGACAGGAGGCGTCGGTGGATAACGTAAGACTCGACAAGTGGCTGTGGGCCGCCCGCTTCTTCAAGACCCGGGCCCTGGCCAAGAAGGCCATCGAGGGTGGCAAGGTGCAATACAATGGCGGCCGCGCCAAGACCAGCAAGAACGTGGAGGTGGGGGCGCTGATTCGCGTACCCCAGGGCTGGGACGTCTGGGAGGTGGAAGTCCTGGCGCTCTCCGACCAGCGCCGCGGCGCCCCCGAGGCCCGCGAGCTCTACCGCGAGACCGACGAGAGCGTCGAGCGCCGGGCGCGCGAAGCCGAAGGTCGGCGTCTGACCAATCAGGCCATGCAGCATCCGCTCAAACGACCCGACAAGAAACAGCGTCGGGACATCCAGCGCTTCCAGCGCCAGCATGACGAATGACTTTTCCGGAAACGACGATGACCGACCAGATCCAGCGCTTTCTTTTCGAACGCACCAACGTCCGTGGCGAGATCGTCACGCTGGAGCGGGCCTACGGCGAAGTGCTCGAGCGGCACGGCTATCCGCCTGCCGTCAACCGCCTGCTGGGGGAGCTGCTGGCGGCAGTGGCGCTGCTCACCGACACCGTCAAGCTCGACGGTATTCTCAGCATCGAGGTGCGCGGGCAGGGGGCGCTTTCGTTGTTGATGGCGGAGTCCAACCCCGGCGGCGAGCTGCGTGCCATTGCCCGGCTGGCCGAAGACGCCAGCCTGCCGGAGGGGGATGCGGCCTTCCGCGAGCTGGTGGGTGAAGGTCATATCGTCATCACCCTCGACCCCCGTGAGGGCAATCGCTACCAGGGCATCGTGGCGCTCGACCACGACAGCCTGGCCGATTGTCTCGAGGCCTATTTCTCGCAGTCCGAGCAACTGCCCACCCAACTGTGGCTGCGCGCCGACGGCCAGCGGGCCGCCGGGCTGCTGCTGCAGCGCCTGCCGGACGAGTCGCAGAACCAGGATGAGGACGCCTGGGAGCGCACCGTGCAACTGGCCAAGACCCTCAAGACCGACGAACTACTGGGCCTCGAACAGCACGACCTACTGCACCGGCTCTACCACGAAGAGACGGTGAGGGTGTTCGAGCCCAAGGCGCTGCGTTTCGGCTGCACCTGCTCGCGGGAACGTATCGCGGAAGCGCTGCTGACCCTGGGAGGCGACGAGTTGCGCAACGTGCTGGCCGAGCAGGGCGAGATCGAGACCCAGTGCCACTTCTGTCATACCCACTATCGCTTCGGCGAGAGCGAAGTCGAAGCGTTGCTGCGCGATCAGGGCGGCGCTCCCCCCACCTTGCATTGAACAGGCGCCAGGCAGTCACGAACGAGACGTCGAACGGCGTCTCGTTCGTTCGTCGGACAATGCTGCAATGCACAAGTGCGAGCATTGTCAACCTGCGGCGATATGTCTCGATGTAGTAGTAAAACTACAAGAACTTCGGTCAAAGTTCTCGTTTCCCGATGGCTTCCTTTTTGCCATAATGGCGCCCGCTTAATGGCCGATCGCCTCATTACAAGACGGCATGCATCCGCACAGGGACGATCGGAAACGCAACGCAACGGCGTATCGACGCCTGGCACACGAGAGAGAACCGGCCGCAAGGCCCAGGAAACGACATGACCACATCCCAAGCCGCTCCTCAAGCACACGTCAATCTCAGCAGCGCCGAGCTCATCGAGCGTGCCGTGGCACGCGGAGAGGGCCACCTGGCCGCAAACGGCGCCTTGGTGGTGAACACCGGCCTGCGCACCGGTCGTTCGCCCAAGGATCGCTTCATCGTCGACGAGCCCACTACCAGCGGCGACATCGACTGGGGCAGCGTCAACCGTCCCTTCGATGCCGGCAAGTTCGATGCTCTCTGGGCGCGTGTCGAGGACTACCTGAACAGCGCCGACCGCTTCGTTTCCGAACTCCACGTGGGCAGCGACCCGACCCACTACCTGCCGGTGCGGGTGACCACCGAGACGGCCTGGCACAACCTCTTCGGTCGCACCATGTTCGTGCGCCCCGAGGGCTACAATCCAGCGGCGAAAGAGGAGTGGACCATCCTCAATGCGCCCCACTTCGAGTGCGACCCGAATCGTGACGGCACCAACTCCGACGGCACCGTGATCATCAACTTCGCCCAGAAGAAGGTGCTGATCGCCGGCATGCGCTACGCCGGCGAGATGAAGAAGGCCATGTTCTCGGTACAGAACTTCCTGCTGCCGGCCTCCGACGTGCTGCCCATGCACTGCTCGGCCAACGTCGGCGAGGACGGCAATACGGCGCTGTTCTTCGGCCTTTCCGGCACCGGCAAGACCACGCTCTCCGCCGACCCGGCGCGTTACCTGATCGGCGACGACGAGCACGGCTGGGGCCCCGGCACCGTGTTCAACGTCGAGGGCGGCTGCTATGCCAAGTGCATCGACCTCTCCGAGAAGAACGAACCGGTGATCTGGAGTGCCATCAAGTTCGGCACCGTGCTCGAGAACGTCGTGCTCGACGACCGTCGCGAGCCCGACTATACCGACGACAGCCTGACCCAGAACTCCCGCGCCGCCTATCCGCTGGAGCACGTGGACAAGCGCGTGCCGGAGAACCGTGCCGGCGAGCCCAATGCCATCATCTTCCTGACCTGCGACATGTCCGGCGTGCTGCCGCCGGTGTCGGTGCTCTCTAAAGAGGCGGCGGCCTACCACTTCCTCTCCGGCTACACCGCCAAGGTGGGTTCCACCGAGATGGGCTCTTCCGAAGGCCTCTCGGCGACCTTCTCCACCTGCTTCGGGGCGCCGTTCTTCCCGCGCCCGGCACGTGTCTACGCCGACCTGCTGATCAAGCGCGTCGAGGCCAAGGACGCTCAGGTCTACCTGGTCAATACCGGCTGGACCGGCGGTTCGTACGGTGAAGGCGGTTCGCGCTTCTCCATCCCGACCACTCGCGCCATCATCAGCGCCATCCAGTCCGGCGTGCTGCGCGAAGTCGAGACCAAGCGCATCGAGGGTCTCAATCTGGAGGTTCCGGTTGCGGTGCCTGGCGTCGACTCGAGCCTGCTCGACCCGCGCGATACCTGGGAAGACCAGGCCGCCTATGACCGCAAGCTGCGCGACCTGGCCGCCAAGTTCGTCGACAATTTCAAGAAGTTCGACGGCGTCAGCGAAGCCATCGTCAAGGCCGGGCCCAGCCTGACCTGAACCCGCGCTTCCTGCAGCGGTCTGAACGGGGAAGAGGCTTGTGCCTCTTCCCCGTTTCGTTTCATGGGCATGCTGTGGCAGGCGCAGGGGGGCAAATCAGATGAAACGTCGTCACTTTCTTGGAGTTCTGGGCGCCGGCAGTGCCGCCTGGCTGCTGCCTGGAGTCGGCTGGGGGTTCCCGAGGCTCAGCCTCGAACCGGCGCCGGGCCTCGAGCGAATCGAGCTGTCACGAGACGAATGGCGCGAGCGTCTCACGTCCGAGCAGTTCGAGATCCTTCGCGATCACGGCACCGAGCCGCCGTTTTCGAGTCCGCTCGACAAGGAGTGGCGCGATGGGGAGTACCGCTGTGCCGGCTGCGATCTGCCGCTGTTCGAGAGCGCCATGAAGTACGACTCGGGCACCGGCTGGCCGAGCTTCTTCGATCACATCGAGGGGCATCTGCTCAGCCAGCTCGATTTCAGCCTGATCTGGCCGCGGCGCGAATACCACTGCGCCCGTTGCGGTGGCCATCAGGGCCATGTCTTCAGCGATGGCCCCGAGCCTACCGGCCTGCGCTGGTGCAACAACGGCCTGGCGCTGACCTTCGTGCCGGCGGCTACCTGAAGCCCTCGACGATGTGCTGCGCCAGCCCATCCACCGCCGGTGAGCTGGCCTCGGGCGAGCGCAGCAGCACGATGGAGCCGTCCGGCAGCGGGGGCAGGCCGTCTGCCTCGTCGAGCACGCGCATTCCGGGGGTGACCAGGCTCTTCATCAGGGCGGAGACGGCAAGCCCGGCGCCCACCACCGCCTGCAGCGTGGCCAGGCTGGGGCTGGAGTAGGCGATGCGATACTGACGTCCGGCGCGGGTCAGGGCGTTGCAGGCGTGCCTTCGGCAGAAGCAGGGCTCCTCGAACAGCGCCAGGGGCAGCGGCGACTGGCGATGCACCGGATGACTCTCCGCCACCACCCAGACCGTCTCCTCACGGCGTAGGATGGTGCCGATCTCCTGACCCACCTCGCGGGTCACGATGCTCAGATCCAGACTGCCCTGCTGGCGCCCGAGCAGCTCCGAGGAGGGGGCGCACTGCACCTCGACGTCAACCAGCGGCCAAGTCTGCGAGAACGATTTCAGAATGCCCGGCAGAAAGCGCATGACGAAGTCGTCGGGCACGCCGATACGCACCCGTCCCACCATGTCCGGCTCACGCAGCATGTTGAGCGCCTCGCCCTGCAGCGCGAGGATGCGGCGGGCGTAGCCGAGTAGCGTGGTGCCTTCGCTGGTCAGGTGCATCTGGCGCCCCTGGCGCTCGAACAGCGGCCGCTGGATGACGTCCTCCTCGAGCCGCTTGATCTGCATGCTGACGGCGGACTGTGTGCGGTTGACCGCCTGGGCCGCGCGGGTGAAACCGCCGTGGTCGACGATGGCGACGAAGGTGCGCAGCAGTTCATGGTCGATGGTGTGGAGCATGGCCGTTTTTCCCAGCGGTTGGGCAGATTATTCCATCAAGCAATGTGATGGTGGGCATAACAACTATTCGTTGGATTGATTTTAGCGCCTCGCCGAGACTTTCTCCATCGCATCATCGGCAGGAGGAAGCAACGCATGAATATGAAGGCAAGGATCAACCCTGAAGACGTCTTGCCCCACGGTGAGCCCAGCTTACGAAGCCGCTTACGTGCCATTCTCGAGGTTTGGCGCTGGGCGCGGCGCATGGATCGCCTGGTGCAGCTGCGCCACCAGCGCAGTCAACTGCTCGAGCTCAGCGACCACCAATTGCGTGACATCGGCCTGACCCGGCACGAGGCGGCTCGCGAGGCCCGGCGTCACTTCTGGGACGACATCGGCTGGCGGCGCTGATCCTGGCGGCGAGGGCGTGGCGTTTGTGGTACCTTGGCGCGATCTTTCGCTGTCGCAATATCAAGGAAGTCATGGACGCCACGACCCGGATCATTTCGCGCCTCGCCGAGGAACTCGCCGTTCGCCCGCAGCAGGTCTCCGCTACCGTGGAACTGCTTGATAGCGGCGCTACCGTGCCCTTCATCGCCCGCTACCGCAAGGAGGTCACCGGCGGCCTCGACGACACCCAGTTGCGCAACCTCGACGAACGCCTGCGCTACCTGCGTGAGCTGGAGGAGCGCCGGGTCGCCGTGCTTGCCGCCATCGACGAACAGGGCAAGCTGACACCGGAGCTGGCGGGGCAGATCCAGGCCGCCGATACCAAGCAGCGTCTGGAAGATCTCTACCTGCCGTACAAGAAGAAGCGCCGCACCAAGGCCCAGATCGCCCGTGAGTCCGGCCTCGAGCCGCTGGCCGATGCGCTGCTGGCCGATCCTACCCTCGACCCCGAGAGCGAGGCCGCCAACTATCTGCGCCCCGCCGAGGGCGACATTCCGGCTATCGAGGACGCCAAGGCGGCGCTGGACGGCGCGCGCCAGATCCTCATGGAGCGTTTTGCCGAGGATCCCGAGCTGGTCGGTGCGCTGCGCGAGCGGCTGTGGAACGAAGGCGAGCTCAGCGCCCGGGTGATTGCCGGAAAGGAGCGCGAGGGCGCCAAGTTCTCCGACTACTTCGAGCACGACGAGGCGCTGGCCAAGACGCCGTCGCATCGCGCGTTGGCGATGTTCCGCGGGCGCAACGAGGGCGTGCTGACCCTGGCCATCCGCCTGCCCGGCGAGGACGAGGCGCTGGTCCATCCCGCCCAGGTGGCCATCGCCAGGCATTTCGACATCCGTGACGAGGGCCGTGCCGCCGATAAGTGGCTGGCCGACGTGGTGCGCTGGACCTGGCGGGTCAAGCTCTACACCCACCTCGAGACCGAGCTGATGGGGCGGTTGCGCGAACGCGCCGAGCTCGATGCCATCGAGGTCTTCGCCGCCAACCTCAAGGACCTGCTGCTGGCCGCTCCGGCGGGGCAGAAGGCGACGCTGGCCATCGACCCGGGCCTGCGTACCGGCTGCAAGGTGGCGGTGGTGGACGCCACCGGCCAGTTCCTCGAGCACGCCACGATCTTCCCCCATGCGCCTCGCAACGCCTGGAACGAGTCCCTGGCACTGCTGGCCAAGCTGGTGGACAAGCACGACGTGGCGCTGATCGCCGTGGGCAACGGCACGGCCAGCCGCGAGACCGACAAGCTGGCCGGCGATCTGCTCAAGCTGTTCGCTGGAAAAAAGTCACTCTCCAAGGTGATGGTCAGCGAGGCCGGCGCTTCGGTCTACTCGGCTTCGGAGTATGCCTCCCGCGAGCTGCCCGAACTCGACGTCACCATCCGCGGCGCGGTCTCCATCGCCCGGCGCCTGCAGGATCCGCTAGCCGAGCTGGTCAAGATCGAACCGAAGTCCATCGGCGTGGGTCAGTATCAGCACGACGTTTCGCAGCTGCAGCTGTCGAAGAGCCTGGAAGCGGTGATCGAGGACTGCGTGAACGCCGTCGGCGTCGATCTCAACACCGCTTCCAGCGCGCTGCTCTCCAGGGTGGCCGGTCTCAACCCGGCGCTGGCCGAGGCCATCGTCGCCCGGCGCAATGCCGAGGGCGCCTTCGCCAGCCGCAAGCAGCTGCTCGACGTCAGCCGCCTGGGGCCCAAGACCTTCGAGCAGTGCGCCGGCTTCCTGCGCATCATGAACGGCGACAACCCGCTCGATGCCAGTGCCGTGCACCCCGAGGCGTACCCGGTGGTGGAGCGTATCGCCAGCCGCAGCGGTCGCCCGGTGGCCAGCCTGATCGGCGACAGCGCCACGCTGAAGACGGTCAAGCCTGCCGAGTTTGCCGACGAACGCTTCGGTGTGCCGACCATCAGCGACATTCTCAAGGAGCTCGACAAGCCGGGCCGCGACCCGCGCCCCGAGTTCAAGGCCGCCGAGTTCCGCGAGGGAGTGGAGACGCTCAAGGACCTGGAGCCGGGCATGATCCTCGAGGGCAGCGTGACCAACGTCACTCACTTCGGTGCCTTCGTCGACATCGGCGTGCATCAGGATGGCCTGGTGCACATCTCGGCGCTGTCGGACAAGTTCGTCGAGGATCCGCGCTCGGTGGTCAAGGCCGGCGACATCGTCAAGGTCAAGGTGATGAGCGTGGATCTCGAGCGCGCACGCATCGGACTCTCCATGCGGCTCGACGATCAGCCGGGCGAGACCGAGGGCGGCAGATCGTCGCGCGCCAGCCAGGGCGAACGGCGTGGCGGTCAGGGCAAGGCCCCGCGCAACAACGCGCCCCGCGAGCAGTCTCAGTCCAACCAGATGGGGGCGCTGGGAGCGGCGCTGCTCAAGGCCAGAAAGGGCAAATCTTGATCCTGGCGCCTGTGTCGCCATACTCTCGACATCATTGGCGTGTTAGGCCGTCGTAGGCGGCCGGCATGCTTCGACCGAGAGGCCCGTTGAAGGCCTCCTAGACACGGGGTCCACGCCTTGTCTGAAAATTACACTGCTACCGTTACACGCCTCACCGAGCTGGCGGCTCAGGGTCGCTTCGGGCGCCTGCGCCGCGGCCTGGAGAAGGAGGGGTTGCGGGTCGATGGCGCGGGGCGTATCGCCGCCACGCCGCACCCCTACGCGCTGGGCTCCAAGCTGACGCATCCGCACATCACCACGGATTATTCCGAGGCGCTGCTGGAGTACATCACGCCGGTGTACTGCCGCCCCGGCGATGCGGTCGACTTCCTCGCCGACCTGCACCGCTTCAGCTACCGCCATCTGGGTGAGGAGCTGATCTGGCCGGCCAGCATGCCGGCTCGTCTCGATGGCAACGACAGCGTGATCATCGCCGACTACGGCAGCTCCAACGTGGGTACCATGAAGCACGTCTACCGCAAGGGGCTCGACGTACGCTACGGTCGCATCATGCAGGCCATCGCTGGTATCCACTACAACGTTTCGCTGCCCGACGAGCTGTGGACGCTGCTGCGCGAGCGCGATGGGGCCCAAGACGTCGATCTCGACGATTACCGCTCCAGCCGCTATTTCGGCCTGATCCGCAATTTTCGCCGTCACAGCTGGCTGCTGCTCTACCTTTTCGGTGCCTCGCCGGCGCTCGACCGCAGTTTCCTGCCCGAGGGCAACATTCCCGACAAGCTGCACGCGCACGGGCGCGATACCCTGGTGTCGCCCTATGCCACCAGCCTGCGCATGTCCGATCTCGGCTACCAGAATAAGGTGCAGGCGCAGCTGAAGATCTGCTTCAACTCGCTGGCCAACTATGTCGGTACCCTGCGCCATGCCATCCAGACGCCGTGGCCCGCCTACGAGGCGCTGGGCGTGCGCCGCGGCAGCGACTGGCAGCAGCTCAACGCCAACATCCTGCAGATCGAGAACGAGTACTACAGCGACATCCGCCCCAAGCGCGTCACCCGTCACGACGAGACGCCGAGCCAGGCGCTGGAGGCGCGCGGCGTGGAGTACATCGAAGTACGCTGTCTCGATCTCGACCCCTTCCTGCCGCTGGGTATCGACGAGGCGCGGCTGCGCTTCATCGACGCCTTCCTGGTGTGGTGTCTGCTGGCCGAGAGCCCTTGGATTCCGGATGACGAATGCGACCGGCTTGACGACAACCGGCGTCTGGTCGTCGAGCGCGGCCGCGACCCCGAGCTCAGGCTGATGCAGAACGGGCGGCAGCGCAGCGTGGCCGATTGGGGCGGAGAGATTTTCGCCGAGATCGCTCAGTCCGCCGAGCTGCTCGATGCGCTGGAAGAAGGCACGCCCCACGCGGACGCCGTCGCCTCGCTGGTCCCCTGGCTCGAGGACCCATCGCTGACGCCCTCCGGCCGGCTGCTGGCGCGGCTGGAGTCGACCGGGGAGGAGTTCATCGAGGCCATCCTCGCCCTCGCCGGTGAGCATGCCGAGCGGTTTCGCCGGGAGCCCATCGGTCCGGCACGAGCGGCCAACTTCGAACAGCTGGTCGGCACTTCGCATCAGCAGCAGCGCGATATCGAAGACGCCGATGCGCTGCACTTCGACGCATTTCTCGATGATTACTTCGCCAACGCCCGTGAGCCGCGGGTGGCCATGGCGAGTCAGGGAGGCAGATGATGCCCGAAACATTGCGGCGCCTCTCCGTGCGCCAGTGGAGCCTGGCCGGACTGGCCTTCTGCACCTTGATGATGGGCGTCGCTCTGGGCCTGGAGCACATCGGCGGCCTCGAGCCCTGTCCGCTGTGCATCTTCCAGCGGGTCGCCGTGCTGGCGGCGGCTGCGGTATTCCTCGTGGCCGCCATCCACAACCCCCGCGGACGAGTCGGGGCCGCGATCTACGGCGGTCTGTCGCTGGCCGCGGTGCTGGGCGGTATCGGCGTGGCCTGGCGCCACCTGTGGTTGCAGTCGCTGCCGCCGGACCAGGTGCCGAGCTGCGGTCCCGGTCTCGACTACATGATGGACATCCTGCCCATGCGTGACGTGGTGAGCATGGTGCTCTCCGGCTCCGGCGAGTGCGCCGAGATCGACTTCCTGCTACTGGGCATCTCGCTGCCGGGCTGGACGCTGATCGGCTTCGTGATCCTGGCCGTGGCGCCGCTGGGCATCCTGCTGGGCGCCTTTCGCCAGCGCCGCCCGAGCCTGAACGGTCGCCATCGCCCGGCGTGACCGAAGTGAAATGACACAACAAGAATAAGGAAACACATGCTCTATCGTGACTTCGTCTCTCAGGAAGCCATCGACCGGGAATACGATCCCATGCGCGGCCGCGACCCGGCCGCACTGCTTGGCGACTGGCAGGCACGCAGCGACGCGCTGCGTGAGCGCTGTCGCGTCACCGAGAACGTTGCCTTCGGGCCGACCCTGGCCGAACGCATGGACGTCTACCACGCCGGGACCGAGAACGCGCCGCTGCACCTGTTTCTGCACGGTGGCTACTGGCGCTCGCTGGGCCATCGGGAGTTCGGCTTCGTGGCCGAGGGGTTGGTGGAGGCGGGCATCAACGTGGCGGTGGTCAACTATGCGCTGTGCCCGACGGTGGCGTTCGGCGAAGTGGTGAGGCAAGCGCGCGCCGCGGTGGCCTGGGCGTATCGACATGGCGCATCGCTGGGTGTCGATCCGTCACGGCTCAGCGTCTCCGGCCACTCCGCCGGGGGCCACCTGACCGCCATGCTGCTGGCCACCGACTGGCAGGGTGAGTACGGCCTGCCCGACGATCTGCTCGAAGGTACCCTGTGCATCAGCGGACTTTATGACCTGCGGCCCTTCCCCTGGTCGTGGCTGCAGCCCAAGCTGCAGCTCACCGGCCGCGACGTGCAGGCCTATAGCCCGCTGTTTCTGCCCTGTCGGGTAGCCGCGCCGGTGCATCTGGTCGCGGGAGGCGAGGAGTCCATGGAGTTCGCCCGTCAGATGCATGCCCATGCCGAGCATCTCGAGGCCCAGGGCATGGCGGTGAGCGCCGAGCTGTCACCCGGCGACGATCATTTCTCCATTCTCGACCACTACGCATCGGGCGGACGGTTCGTTCAGCGTATCGCGGCCTTTCACGGCGGCTGATCAAGCCTCGGGAACGACGGCGGTCGCTTCGATCTCCACCTTGGCCCGGTCCTCGATCAGATCGGCTACCTGGACCATGGTCATGGCCGGGAAGTGCTTGCCTATCACCTCGCGATAGGCGGCACCCACCTCCTTGAGCCGGGCCAGATACTCCTGCTTGTCGGTGACGTACCAGGTCAGCCGCACCAGGTGTTCGGGGCCGGCACCGGCGACCTGGAGCACCTCGACGATATTGGCCAGGGCCTGGTGTACCTGGGCGACGAAATCGTCGCTTTCGAAGACCTGATCGCCGTTCCAGCCGATCTGGCCGCCGACGAAGATCGTGCGGCCGCTGGCGAGCACGCCGTTGGCATAGCCCACGGCGGCCTTCCAGTGAGAAGGGTGAAGCAGCTGGTGGGAGATGGCGTCATTCATCTTGATATCCTTGTTGGCAGTCCTGGGCGAAGTGCCGGCGCATATCGTCGGGCCAGGGCAGGGGGCGGCCACTGTCCAGACCGACGAACACCAGGGTGGAATGGCAGGTCAGGCGCGGTTCGCCGTTGCAGTGGGCCAGGGTGCACAGGGTCAGGCTGGTACGTCCGACGTCACGCAGCGTGAGTTCGAAGGTGAGCGTCTCGCCCAGCCGGCTGGGGGCATGGAAGTCGGTCTCGATGTGCGCCGTGGGCACGCCGGTGCGGCTCTCCACGTGGAGCCGGTTGAAGTCGTGGCCTACCCGTTCGGCGAAATAGTCTTCCACCACCGAGTTGAGCATCTCGTAGTAGCGCGGGTAGAACACGATGCCCGCCGGGTCGCAGTGCTGGAAGCGCACCTTGCGCTGGGTGACGAATGGCATGGCGGCTTCCTCTCAAACGCCCAGGTAGCGGTCGCGCAGACCGTCGTCGAGTGCCGCTGGCTGCCCCGTCCATACCGTGCGCCCTTTCTCCAGAATGGTGCAGCGGTCGGCCACCGGCAGCAGCTCGGCCAGCGACTTGTCGACGATCAGGGTCGACTGGCCCTGAGTCTTGAGCTCGCGAATGGCGGCCCAGATCTCGTGACGGATCACCGGGGCGAGCCCCTCGGTAGCCTCGTCGAGGACCAGCAGCCTGGGGTTGGTCATCAGCGCGCGACCGATGGCGAGCATCTGCTGCTCGCCGCCGGAGAGGGTGCGCGCCATCTGGGTACGCCGCTCGGCCAGACGCGGAAAGAGCTTCTCCACCCGTGCCTGGCTCCAGTAGCCGGGGCGCGCCGTGACCACCAGGTTCTCGCGCACCGAGAGGTTGGGGAAGCAGCGCCGCCCCTCGGGCACCAGGCCGAGGCCGGCCTGGGCGATGCGGTACGACGGCAGGCGGCGCAGATCGTGGGATTCGAATGTGATGCTGCCGCTGCGCGCCGGGGTGAGGCCGAAGATGGAGCGGATGGTGGTGGTCTTGCCCATGCCGTTGCGCCCCATCAGCGCCACCATCTCGCCGGCCTGGACGCTCAGGTCGACGCCGAACAGCGCCTGGGAGGGGCCGTAGAAGGTCTCGATCGCGGTGACGTTCAGCATGTCGCCTCTCCCAGGTAGGCTTCGCGGACTTGCGGGTTGGCACGGATCGCGGCGCTGTCGCCCTGGGCGATCACGCCGCCGGCCACCAGCACCGAAATGCGGTCGGCCAGGCGAAACACGGCGTCCATATCGTGTTCGATCAGCAGGATTGGTACCTCGTGCTTGAGCGCCTCGAGCAGCTCGGTGAGATGCGCCGTGCCCTCCGGACCCAGTCCGGCCATGGGTTCGTCGAGCAGCAGTACCCGGGGCTTGAGCGCCAGCGCGCAGGCCACTTCCACCTGACGGCGTTCGCCGTGGGAGAGTTCGGCCACCTGGGTGTCGGCGCGGTGGGTGAGTGCCATGCGTTCCAGCGCCTCCAGCGCCGGGACCAGCAGGCTTTCGTCGCGCTGCACCGGCTTCCAGAAGCGGAAGCTATGACCCTGCAGCGCCTGTACGGCGATCATCACGTTGCGTTTCACCGATAGCGGCTCGGCCAGCGACGAGACCTGGAAACTGCGCCCCAGCCCCAGCCGGGCCCGCTGGGCCACGCTGAGTGAGGTGATCTCCTGGCCGGCCAGCACGATACGGCCGGAGTCGGGTTTCAGGCTGCCGGCGATCTGGCCGATCAGGGTCGACTTGCCGGCGCCGTTGGGGCCGATCAGGGCATGGATCTCGCCGGGGTACAGGTTCAGCGAGACGTCGCGGGTCGCCTGCAGCGCACCGAAGCGCTTGTTGAGATCGATGAGCTCGAGCACGGTATCACTCATGACGCTCCCTCCCGGCCAGCCAGCCCATCACGCCATGCTTGGCGAACAGCACCACGAACAGCAGCACCAGGCCGAGGAAAAGCTGCCAGTACTCGGTCATGCCGCCAAGCAGCGTCTCCATCATCACGAACAGCAGCGCGCCGGCCAGCGGCCCGTAGAGTCGGCCCACGCCGCCGAGTATCACGATCACCATCAGTTCGCCGGACATGTGCCAGCTGAGCATGGTGGGGCTGACGAAGCCGTTGAGGTCGGCATACAGCGCTCCCGCCAGTCCGGTGATCATTGCCGAGATGACGAAGGCGACCAGGCGAATGGGATAGGGCGAGATGCCGGCGGTGGCCAGGCGCGTGTCGTTGAGTCGCGCCATGGTCAGCGCGGCGCCGAAGCGCGACTTCATGATCCGCGAGGTGAGGGCGAGCGAGAGCACGAGCCCGCCGAAGCAGATCAGGAAGAAGGTCAGGGCGTCGTTGGTGTCTACCCACGGCAGGCCGTTGCGCAGGAAGATCGGTAGGCCGTCCTCACCGCCGTAGGTGGGCCAGGAGTTGGCGAAGTAGTACATCATCTGGGCGAAGGCCAGGGTGATCATGATGAAGTAGACCCCGGTGGTGCGCAGCGAGATGGCACCGATGGCCAGCGCCAGCAGGCCGCACAGCAGGATCGCTGCGAGCCAGATCACCAGCATGCTGTCGCTGCCGGGAATGGCGATTGGCCAGCCGATCACCGGGGTGAAATCGAAGGCGTGATAGGCGCTGATGCCGGCCACGTAGCCGCCCAGACCGAAGTAGGCGGCGTGGCCGAAGCTGACCATGCCGCCGTAGCCGATGGCCAGGTTGAGGCCCACTGCGGCCATGGCGATCAGGGTGATGCGCGAGGCCAGATTGACGTAGTAGATGTGCCCCAGGAAATAGAGCGCCAGGGGTGCCAGCAGCAGGAAGGCCAGCAGGCCGATCTGCACCAGTCCCTTGCGGTCGTACCAGCTGGCCGCCGGTGTCGGCAGCCCCGGCTGGGGTGCGAGCGTCGAGGTGTTGGACTTATTCATTGGCGGCAAACAGTCCCTTGGGTTTGAAGGCGAGAATGGCGGCCATCATGATGTAGATCAGCATGGCGGCGATGGCCGAACCGACGCCGGCGGCCTCCGAGGGGCTCATGAACTGGCGGAAGAAGGCGGGCAGGAACACTCGCCCCAGGGTATCCACCACGCCGACCAGGATGGCGCCGTACAGCGCCCCCTTGATCGAGCCGATGCCGCCGATCACGATCACCACGAAGGCCAGGATCAGCACCGGTTCGCCCATGCCCACTTGCACCGACTGCAGCGCACCGACCATGGCGCCGGCAAGGCCGGCCAGCGCCGCGCCCATGGCGAACACCAGGGTGTAGAGACGGGCGATGTTGACGCCCAGCGCACCGATCATCTCCCGGTCGCTCTCGCCAGCACGGATGCGCATGCCGAGTCGGGTACGGGTGATCAGGAAATACATGCCTACCGCCACGGCCACCCCCACGGCGATGATCACCAGCCGGTAGATGGGGTAGCGCAGCCCGCCGGGCAGCGTGACCGAGCCCGACAGCATGGCCGGCGGGTTGAGCCACAGCGGCGAGGAGCCGAACACCCAGCGCGTGCCCTCGGAGAAGATCAGGATCAGGGCGAAGGTGGCCAGCACCTGGTCCAGGTGCGGACGGTGATAGAGCCGGCGGATCACGATCAGCTCCACTAGAGCGCCGACCGCGGCGGCCACGGCGATGCCCGCGACCAGGCCGACGAAGAAGGAGCCGGTGGCGGCGGTCACCAGCGCCGTGGCGTAGGCGCCGACCATGTAGAAGGAGCCATGGGCCAGGTTGATCAGGCCCATGACCCCGAACACCAGAGTCAGGCCGCTGGCCATCAGGAACAGCATGGTACCGAGCTGTAGGCCGTTGATGAGCTGTTCGATGAATAATGTCATGAAGCGTCAACCGTGAAAGGCAAGGAAGGCGCCGCCGAACCCTTGGCCCGGCGGCACTGGCGTTGCGTCACATCTGGCACTGCTCGTGATAGATGTCCTGGATGTCCTCCACGGCGATGCCGACCAGACGGTTGGTGGGCTGGCCGTCGTCACCCTCGACCACTTCACGCACGTGGATGTCCTGGATCGGATGGTGGTTGGGGCCGAACCGGAACTTGCCGCGCACCGTGTCGAAATCGGCTTCGCGCAGGGCTTCGCGGAAGGCGTCCTGATCGCTCGGGTGGGCCTTCTCCAGCGCACTCAGGATCAGGTTGGCGGTGTCGTAGCCCTGGGCGGCATACAGCGTCGGCATGCGACCGTAGGCCTCGCGGAACGCCTCGACGAAGGTGTGGTTGGCCTCGTTGTCGAGATCGTAAGCCCACAGCGAGGTGTTCATGGCGCCGATGGCGGCGCTGCCTACCGCCTTGATGATGGTCTCGTCGAAGGAGAAGGCGGCACCGAACACCGGCAGGTCGACGCCGGAGTTCTCCCACTGCTTCATGAACGAGATGCCCATGCCGCCGGGCAGGAAGAAGAACAGGCTGTCGGCGTCGCTGGCGCGGATACGGGCGATCTCGGCGGCGTAGTCGGTCTGCCCCATCTGGGTGTAGATCTCGTCGACGACCTCGCCTTCGTAGAGATGCTTGAAGCCGGCCAGGGCGTCGGTGCCGGCGGGGTAGTTGGGCGCCAGCAGGATGGGCCGCTCGAAGCCCTGTTCGCGCATGTAGGCGCCCATGGCCCCGTGCAGGTTGTCGTTCTGATAGGCGACGTTGAAGTAGTTCTCGTGACACATGCGCCCGGCCAGGTCGGAGGGCCCGGCGTTGGGAGAAATGTAGAAGGTACCCTGGCGGACGGCCGCCGGCACCACCGCCATGGCCAGATTGGACCAGATGATGCCGGTGAGGATGTCGACGTTGTCGCGCTGCATGAACTCGTTGGAGAGGCTGCGTGCCAGATCGGGACGGTTGGCATCGTCCTGGATCAGCACCCTCACATCGTTGCGTCCCGAGCGCTCCATGGCCAGCATGAAACCGTCGCGTACGTCCACGCCCAGGTGCGAACCGCCGCCGGAGAGCGTGGTGATCATGCCGATTCTGACCTCATCGGCCTGAACCGCCGTCATGCTGGCGGTCATCAGCAGGCCGAGGCCAAGGCTAGCTAGTCTCTTCATGGGGATACCCTCTTCGTTCTCGTTTTTGTTTCCTTGGCGCAACGTGTCCAGCGCCTCGTTAGGTTGGCCTGTCAGCCATGGCTGTCGGGCCGATTTCGCCGTCAGTCTGATCCACCGCCGGGCCTTCCGATGTCCGGCCATCGAACGCCCGGTCATCACTCGCCTGGCTCCGGCATCAATTGCCTGGCTCGGTCATCAATTGCCTGGCTCGGTCATCAATTGCCTGGATAGTGCTCCTGACGCAGCCGGAAGCGCTGCACCTTGCCGGTGGCCGTCTTCGGCAGCGCCTCGACGAAGCGCACCGAACGCGGATACTTGTAGGGGGCGATGCGCTGCTTGACGAACGTCTGCAAGCGCTCGACGCACTCGGCATCCGGCTCGACCCCGGGAGACAGTACCACGAAGGCCTCGACGATCTGCCCACGCTCTCCATTCGGTGCGCCGATTACGGCACACTCCGCCACCGCCTCGTGGGCCAGCAGGGCGGCTTCCACCTCGGGACCGGCAATGTTGTAACCCGCCGAGACGATCATGTCGTCGTTGCGGGCGGCGAAGTGGAAGTAGCCCTCCTCGTCCTGAACGAAGGCATCACCGGTGATGTTCCAACCGTTGATCACGTACTTGCGTTGACGTGCATCGTCCAGATAGCGACAGCCCGTGGGGCCGCGCACCGCCAGACGTCCCACCTCCCCGCGGGGCAGCTCGTTCATCTCGGCATCGACGACCTTGGCCTCGTAGCCGGCTACCGGCTTGCCGGTGCAGGCCGGGCGATGGTCGTCCAGATGGTTGGAGATGAAGATGTGCAGCATCTCCGTGGCCCCGATGCCGTCGAGGATCGGCTTGCCGGTCTTCTCGATCCATTCATGGTAGATCGGTGCCGGCAACGTTTCGCCGGCCGAGACCGCCAGGCGCAGGCTGTCGAGTTCCTCGCCGCTTTCGAGCGAGGCGAGCATGGTGCGATAGGCGGTGGGGGCAGTAAATACGACGGTGGCACGATGCTCGCGGATGATCTCCATCATGTTGGGCGGCGTGGCCTTCTCCAGCAGTACTGCGCTGGCGCCGAAGCGCAGCGGGAAGATGGCCAGCCCGCCGAGGCCGAAGGTGAAGGCCAGCGGCGGCGAGCCGACGAAGACGTCGTCCGCACTCACTTGCAGCACCTCGCGGGCGTAGCCGTCGGCGATGATCAGCAGGTCGCGATGGAAATGCATGGTGGCCTTGGGCTGGCCGGTGGTGCCGGAGGTGAAGCCGAGCAGGGCGACATCGTCGGCGGCGGTGGCGACCGCCTCGAACTCGGTGGGCTTGTCCAGCGCCAGGCGGTCGAGTTCGGCGTCATGGTTGGCGGTGCCGTCGAAGCCGACGACCCGTTCGAGGAAGGCACTCTCGGCGGCGCAGGCCTCGAGTTCCTCGAGCAGACGGGTGTCGCACAGGGCCAGAGCGATCTCGGCCTTGTCGACGATCTGGGCCAGTTCGCCCGCACGCAGCATCGGCATGCTGTTGACCACCACCGCCCCGGCCTTGGTCGCGGCCAGCCAGCAGGCGACCATGGCCGGGTTGTTGGCCGAGCGGATCAGCACCCGGTTGCCGGGGCGCACGCCGAGCTCTTCTACCAGCGCATGGGCCAGGCGGTTGCTCCACTCGGCAAGTTCGCGGTAGCTGCGTCGTCGGCCGTTGCCGATCAGCGCCACGCGCTCGCCGTGGCCGCGCTCGAGCCAGCGGTCGCAGAGCTCCACCGCGGCGTTGAGCCGCTCGGGATAGTCGAAGCCGTCGAGCCTGAGCTCGGGCCATTCATGCACGGGAGGCAGGTTGTCCCGGGCAAAGGTATCGGCATGAGCCGACGGTGTGTTCATGACCATTCTCCGTACGTCGTTGTTGTTGTTCGGCGCGGAAGCGTCGACAGGGGATACGGGTCTGGCTGGTGTCTCGTCGCTTTGGTTATTGGTCTTGTTGCTCAGTTCGTGCCCGGTCGGTTCTCCGCCAGTGCGCTGCGGGCGATAACTACTTTCTGCACGTCCGAGGCGCCCTCGTAGATGCGCAGCGCGCGGATCTCGCGATACAGGCTCTCGACGATGTGGCCCTTGCGCACGCCGTCGCCGCCATGCAGCTGCACCGCCTTGTCGATCACCTGCTGGGCGCGGTCGGTGGCGTAGAGCTTGGCCATGGCCGCTTCGCGGGTGACCCTCTCGGCGCCCATGTCCTTGGTCCAGGCGGCGCGATAGACCAGCAGCGCGGCGGCGTCCACGTCCAGCGCCATCTCGGCCAGGTGGCCCTGCACCATCTGCAGGTCGGCCAGGCTGGCGCCGAACAGCTCGCGGTTCCTGGCACGATCGAGCGATTCGTCCAGCGCGCGGCGGGCGAAGCCCAGCGCGGCGGCGCCCACCGTGGAGCGGAACACGTCGAGCACCGACATGGCGATGCGAAAGCCCTGGCCGGGCTGGCCGATCATGGCGCTGGCCGGCAGACGCATGTCGCTGAAGCCGAGCCGCGCCAGCGGATGCGGCGAGATCGTCTCCAGCCGTTCGCGGATCTCGAGCCCCGGCGTATCGGCCGGTACCAGGAAGCAGGAGAGTCCCTTGGCCCCCGGCCCCTCGCCGGTGCGGGCGAACAGGGTATACACGTCGGCGATGCCGCCGTTGGAGATCCAGGTCTTCTCGCCGTTGATGCGGTAACCGTCGCCGTCGCGTTCGGCCAGGGTGTCGAGCTGGGCCACGTCGGAGCCGGAGCGCGGCTCGCTCAGGGCGAAGGCGGCCAGCGCCTCGCCGCGGCGGGTCCTGTCCAGCCACTGCTTCTGCTCGGCGCTGCCGAACAGGCTGATCGCGCCGGTGCCCAGGCCCTGCATGGCGAAGGCGAAGTCGGCCAGGCCGTCGTGGCGGGCCAGGGTCTCACGGATCAGGCACAGGCTACGCACGTCGATGCCGTCCCCCGCGGTGCCCTCGAGGAAGCCCGCCCGGCCCAGGTCGCGCACCAGTTGAATGCAGGTGGCGTCGACGTCGGCGTGGTCGCGGGGCAACTCGCGCTGGCACCATGCTTCCAGGCGCTTGGCCAGGTCGCGATGGCGGGCCTCGAAGAAGGGCCAGTCGAGAAAGCTCGTATCGCTCATCAATCCCCCTCGAAGACCGGCTTCTGTTTGGCGGCGAAGGCGCGGTAGGCGCGCTCGAAGTCGCGGGTCTGCATGCAGATCGCCTGGGCCTGTGCCTCGGCCTCGATGGCCTGCTCCAGGCTCATCGACCACTCCTGGTTGAGCTGGGTCTTGGTGATGCCGTGGGCGAAGGTGGGCCCCTGGGCCAGACGGGTGGCGTAGGCGATAGCTTCTGCTTCCAGCGCATCGGGCTCGACCAGGCGATTGTAGAAGCCCCATTGATGGCCCTCTTCCGCGCTCATGCTGCGTCCGCTGTAGAGCAGGTCGGCGGCGCGGCCCTGACCGATGATGCGCGGCAACATGGCGCAAGCGCCCATGTCGCAGCCGGCCAGGCCCACCCGGGTGAAGAGAAAGGCGGTGCTGGCCCGGGGCGTGGCGAAGCGGATGTCCGAGGCCATGGCGATGATCGCGCCGGCACCGACGCAGACGCCGTCCACCGCGCTGATCACCGGTTTTCCGCAGTTGATCATCGCCTTGACCAGATCACCGGTCATGCGGGTGAATTCGAGCAGGCCCTTCATGTCGCGACCCACCAGCGGGGCGATGATCTCGTGGACGTCGCCGCCGGAGCAGAAGTTGCCGCCGTTGGCGGCGAACACCACGGCTTTCACGTCCTCGGCGTAGACCAGATGGCGAAAGGTATCGCGCAGCTCGGCGTAGCTGTCGAAGGTGAGCGGATTCTTGCGTTCGGGGCGGTCGAGGCGGATCACCGCCACTTCGCCCTCCATGCGCCACAGGAAATGCCTGGGCGTCAGGTCGGCCAGTTTCATGGTCGTGCTCCCGTGTCGGCCGGCAAGCGGTGCAGCAGCTCGCCGATGTGGTGGGCATCCTCGGCATCGACGCCATCCAGTAGTTCGTTGACCCAACCCTCGTGGGCCTCGGCCATGACGGTGAAGGCGTCGCAGCCGGAGGAGGTGAGGCGTACCCGGGTGGCGCGGCGGTCCCCTTCGATGGCGATGCGCTCCACCAGGCCGTCCTCGGCCAGGCGGTCGACGATGCCGGTGACGTTGCCGTTGGAGACGCGCAGCCGCTTGGAGAGCTCGTTCATCTTCAGCCCCTCGCGGTCGCGATAGAGCGCGGCCATGACGTCAAAGCGCGGCAGGGTGGAGTCGAACTCCAGGCGCAGCTTCTCGCGCAGCGCCGCTTCCACCTGGCGGGTCACTCTGAGCATGCGCAGCCACAGGCGCAGGCGCTCCTTGCTCAGGGCGTCGGATTTTGCCGTTGGTGCGCTCATGTCTCGCCTCCCGAAATGGAGATCGCCTGGCCGTGGATGGCGCTACTGTGCGGACCGCACAGCCACAGCGCGGTGGCGGTGACCTCGGCGGGCTGGATCAGCCTGCCGCTGGGATTGGTCGACTGCAGGTGGGCGCGGGCCTGCTCCACCGTCTGCCCGGTCTTGGCCACGATGGTGGCGATGCTTTCATCCAGCAGCGGGGTCTCGGTAAAGCCGGGGCACAGTGCGTTGACGGTGATGTCGCGTCCCGCCACTTCCTGGGCCAGGGCGCGTACCAGGCCCACCACGCCATGCTTGGCGGCGCAGTAGGGTGCCACGTAGGGGTAGCCCTTGAGCCCGGCGGTGGAGGCCACGGCGATCAGCCGGCCGCCCTCGCGCACGTGCTTGAGGCCCTCGCGCAGGGTCAGGAACACGCCGGTCAGGTTGACGTCGAGCATGCGCTGCCACAGGTCGAGCCCGGTTCTGGCCAGCGGCGCGCTCTCGGCGGCCCCGGCATTGGCGATCACGATATCGACCTCGCCCAGGCGCTCGAACAGGGCGACCATATCGGCCTCGCGGGTTACGTCGGCGACGGCGGTAGCGATGTTGGGATGGCGATCGGCCAAGGCGTCGAGCGCAGCGATGCGCCGTCCGGTGATGGTGACCTCGGCGCCGGCCTCGGCGAAGGCCAGCGCCATGTCGGCACCGATGCCGCTGCCGCCGCCGGTGATCACCGCGCGTTTGCCTGCGAGGGGAGGCAGGGTCGTGTTCATGGTCACACCCACCCCTCGCCGCGCTCGGCCAGGCGCTGTAGCTGATCGCGCCCGGCCCGATAGGGGGCCGGCCACTCGCATTCGCCGTCCTGGATGCCGGCGGCGGCGTGCAGCGTCCAGTAGGGGTCGGCCAGGTGGGGGCGAGCCAGGCACACCAGGTCGGCGCGACCGGCCATCAGGATCGAGTTGACGTGGTCGGCCTGGTAGATGTTGCCCACCGCCATGGTCGCCATGCCGGTCTCGTTGCGGATGCGATCCGAGAAGGGTGTCTGGAACATGCGCCCGTACTGCGGCTTGGCCTGGGTCGAGGTCTGCCCGGCGGAGACGTCGACGATGTCGACCTCGACGGCCTGGAGCAGGCGGGCGATCTCGACTGCCTCATCGGGGGTGACGCCCTCGTCGCCGACCCAGTCGTTGGCCGAGATGCGCACCGAGAGCGGCTTGTGGGCCGGCCAGGCGGCGCGCACGGCGCGGATCACCTCCAGCGGATAGCGCATGCGGTTCTCGAGCGAACCGCCGTAGTCGTCGTCGCGGCGGTTGGTTAGCGGCGTGATGAAGGAGGAGAGCAGGTAACCGTGGGCGGCATGCACCTCGAGCATGTCGAAGCCGGCACGCTCTGCCATCCGGGCGGCGGCGACGAACTCGTCGCGCACCCGCTCCATGTCGGCGCGATCCATGGCCCTGGGCACCTGATTGCGCGCCGACCAGGGCACGGCGGAAGCCGCCATGATCGGCCAGTTGCCTTCGGGCAGCGGCGCGTCCATCTCCTGCCAGCCGAGCTGGGTCGAGCCCTTGGGTCCGGAGTGGCCGATCTGGGCGCACAGCTTGGCCGGCGTCTCGGCGTGGACGAAGTCGCACAACCGCTGCCATGCCGCCTCGTGTTCGGGGGCGTAGAAGCCGGGGCAGCCGGGGGTGATACGGCCCGCCGGCGAGACACAGGTCATCTCGGTGTAGACCAGCCCGGCGCCGCCCTTGGCGCGCTCGGCGTAGTGCACGAAGTGCCAGTCGCTGGGGCAACCGTCCACTGCCTTGTACTGGGCCATGGGCGAAACCACCACCCGATTGATCAGCTGCATGTCGCGTAGCCGGTAGGGGGCGAACATCGGCGCCCGCGCGCTGCCCTCATTGCCGGCCTGGGCCTGGAACCAGCGCTCAGCGCTCTCGAGCCAGGCCGGGTCGCGCAGGCGCAGGTTCTCGTGGCTGATGCGCTGGGAGCGGGTCAGCAGCGAGTAGTTGAACTGCACCGGGTCGAGGTCCAGGTAGCGCTCCACCTGCTCGAACCACTCGGTGGAGTTGCGCGCCGCCGACTGCAGGCGCAGTACCTCCAGGCGGCGCTCCTCCTCGTAGCGGTCGAAGGCGCTGGCCATGTCGGGCTCGCTGTGCAGGTAGTCGGCCAGCGCGATGGCGCTCTCCAGCGCCAGCTTGGTGCCCGAACCGATGGAAAAGTGCGCGGTGGCGGCGGCGTCGCCCATCAGCACCACGTTGTCGAAGCTCCAGCGCGCGCACAGCACCCGGGGGAAGTTGATCCACGCCGAGCCGCGAATGTGGTTGGCATTGCTCATCAGCGCGTGGCCGTCGAGGTGCCTGGCGAAGATGCGCTCGCATACCGCGATCGACGCCTGTTGGCTCATCTCGCCGAAGCCGAAGGCGCGCCAGGTGGCTTCGCTGCACTCGACGATGAAGGTCGCGGTATCGGCGTCGAACTGGTAGGCGTGAGCCCACACCCAGCCGTGCTCGGTCTTCTCGAAGATGAAGGTGAAGGCGTCGTTGAAGGTCTGGTGAGTGCTGAGCCAGACGAACTTGCAGGCACGCACGTCGATGTCGGGCTGGAAATGCTCGGCATAGCGCTGCCGGGTACGTGAATTGAGGCCGTCGGCGGCCAGCACCAGATCGAACTCGCGGCGCAGCTCGTCGATGGCGGCTTCGGGGATATCGCTCTCGAAGCGCAGCTCGATGTCGAGCTCCCGGGCGCGCGCCTGCAGCAGCAACAGCAGCTGGCGGCGGCCGATACCGCAGAAGCCGTGACCGGTGGAGACGGTCTTGACGCCGTCGTGGATCACGGCGATGTCGTCCCAGTAGGCGAAGTGCTCGCGAATGCGTGCCGCGCTCACGGCATCGTTGGCGGCCAGATTGTCCAGCGTCTCGTCGGAGAGCACCACGCCCCAGCCGAAGGTGTCGTCGGGGCGGTTGCGCTCTATCACCACGATCTCGTGCGCCGGGTCGTGCAGCTTCATGCTGATGGCGAAGTAGAGGCCGGCGGGGCCACCGCCCAGGCAGGCGATTCTCATGAGGCGGAACCGTTTGGTTGTTGTAGTTGATGTCAGGCTAGACTCGCCGAAGAAATACTTCAAGCTTAAAATTTCATGCTTGAAGTAAATCGTTGAAGAACGTTTTTCCCTCGGCCAAGGATTGACAGTCAGGCTGGCAAGGGCGAGTCTGGGGTTTCGGGTTCGGCAGGGTCCGGGCTGCAACCGGCTTCGAAGGGGAAGGAGGCTCACCATGCTGGAACAGTGCAAGACTGCCAGGGAACGCTGGGGTGGTGTGCATCAGCTGATCGATCGCTGGCTCGACGAGCGCCGTGAGCTGCTGGTCAGCTTCATCGAGCTCAAGGAGGCCTGCGATACTGAGCTCGAGGCTGTGTGCAAGCCCCAGATCGATCGCTTCAGCGAACTACTGATGGATTACATCAGTGCCGGCCACTTCGAGATCTATCCGCAGCTGCGTGAGGAGGCCAACGCCTTTGAAGATCACGAAGCGCTGGAAATCGCCGCCAAGCTTTTGGAGCGCCTCGAGCTCTCCACCGAGCTGGTGCTGGCCTTCGACGCCGACTTCTCGACCCCGGTGCGCTGTCAGCATTTCCTGCCGCGCCTGCCCGCTTGGCTCGATCGTCTGGCCAAGGGGCTGACCGAACGCTTCGCCCTGGAAGACCAGTTGATCGCCAGGCTGCACGCAGCGCATACGCCGCGTGCGGAAACCGAAACCGAATAGCGCTACCGAATGGTTCTGGTTCTACGAACCGCTCTCTAGCAGGCCCGCGGACCGCTCCATTTCGGCGCCGCCCCGGTTCAGACCCGGGGCGGCGTTTTCGTGTGCGCGCTTTCTATGCGCCACGATGTGGTTTAGGCCTTGGCGGGCTCTGCCGCTTCCTGCTTCGAGCGACGCTGCCACAGTACCAGCATGCACGGCGTCAGCAGTAGCGTCAGTCCGGTGGCGAACACCAGGCCGCCGGCGATAGCGCTGGAGAGCTGGGTCCACCATTGGGTGGAGGGAGCACCGAATCCCAGGCTCGGGGCGAACAGGTTGACGTTGATCTCCAGCACCATCGGCATCAGCCCGAGCACGGTGGTGATGGCGGTGAGCAGCACCGGGCGCAGGCGCAGGCCGCCGGCCTCCAGGGCGGCGTCGTAGGGCGCCAGCCCCGCGCGCCGCAACTCGTTGTAGGTGTCGATCAGCACGATGTTGTTGTTCACCACGATACCCGCCAGGGCAATGATGCCCATGCCCACCATGACGATGCCGAACGGCTGGCCGTTGATCAGCAGGCCCATCAGCACGCCGGCGGTGGAGAAGACGATGGCCGAGAGCACCAGCAGGGCCTGATAGAGGCTGTTGAACTGAGTAACGAGGATCAGCAGCATCAACCCGATCGCAACGAGGAAGGCGGTGATCAGGAAGCGGCTGGCTTCCTCCTGGTCCTCCTGTTCGCCGGCCACGTTGACGCGCACGCCCTCCGGCGGTGGGCCCAGCGCCGCCAGCAGGGCGCGCAGCCGCTCGTCGGGCTGGTAGCCTTCGGCCACGTCCGCCTCCAGGGTGATGGCACGCTGACCGTCGATGCGGTGCAGGGTGCCGACCCGTGGTGCAGGCTCGAGGCTGGCGAAGTGGGAGATCGGCACCTGGCCGCGGGAGGTGTTGAGAGTCAGACGATCCAACTGATCGATGCTGCGCCAGTCATGGGGGAAGCGCACGCTGATGTCGACTTCGTCGGGGGCGTGAGCGGGGCGGTAGCTTGCCACCTGCAGGCCGTTGGTGACCAGCTGCACGGCGCTGCCCACCGCGGCCACATCGGCGCCGAGCCTGGCGGCGGCGGCGCGATCCACGTTGAGCCGCCACTCGATACCGGGCAGGCTGCGGTTGTCCTCGATGTCGCGGAAACCGCCCAGACGCTCCATTTCACGCCGGATGGCTTCCACCGCTGCCTCGCTGTCGGCCTCCTGCTGGGCGCTCACCTCCAGCACGATCGGCTTGCCGGCACCGGGGCCCATGTCCTGCTCGCGGAACTCCAGTACCACGCCGGGCAGGTCGGCGGTGCGTTCGGCCATCTCGTTCATGATCACCCGGGCCGGGCGGCGTTCCTGCCAGTCGATCAATTGGAACTGCACCGTACCGATCACGTCGCTACCGAGCTGCTCGTTGGGGATGGCGTAGGAGCGGGCATAGAGCGCCTGCACCTCGCTCATGCCGGCCAGGCGCGCTTCCACTCGGCGCACGATGGCGTCCTTCTCCAGCGCGGAGAAGTCGCCACGGGCGCGTACCATCACCTGGGCATTTTCCGGCTCGACGGCGGGAAAGAACTCGACGCCGTGGTTGAAGCGGCCGTAGCCGACGAAGATCAGCGCCATCAGCAGCAGGGCGATCGTCAGCGTCATGCCCGGCCAGGCCAGCAGTCGCGCCAGGGTGGTGCGATACAGGCGCCCGCCGGCGGTGATCATCTCCTCGCCGTGCACGGTCCGGCTGGCGCGCACGCTGAACACGCCGCCCAGGGTGGGCAGGAAGATCAGCGCCATGGCCAGCGAGGCGAGCAGGCAGAGGATCACCGTGGCCGGCAGGTACTTCATGAACTCGCCCACCACGCCGGGCCAGAACAGCAGCGGGAAGAACACCGCCAGGGTGGTGGCGGTGGCGGCGATTACCGGCCAACTCATGCGTGAGGCGGCGTTGACCCAGGCCTGCCGCGGCGGCTGACCCTCGCGCAGGTGGCGGTCGGCCAGCTCGCTGACCACGATGGCGCCATCCACCAGCATGCCGGCAACCAAGATGAGGGCGAACAGCACCACGATGTTGAGGGTATATCCAATGGCCCAGATCAGCAGGATACCGGTGAGGAAGGCGCCGGGGATGGTCAGCCCCACCATCAGCGCCGAGCGTACGCCCATGGCGGCCAGGATCACGATCAGCACCAGCACCACGGCGGTGAGCACGTTGTTGAGCAGCTCCGAGAGCATCTGATCGACGGTCACCGACTGGTCCATGATGGTGGTGATCGAGAGCTCCTCGGGCAGCAGCGGTGCGGCCTGGGCGAGGATCTCGCGCACCCCCTCGATGGTGGCGATCAGGTTGGCGCCGGCACGCTTGGAGATCTCCAGCACCAGGGCCGGCTCGTCGTCGATGCGGGCGAAACCGGTCGGGTCCTTGAAGGTGGGGTGGATCCAGCCCACGTCGGAGAAGGTGACCACCCGGTCGCCGTCGACCTTCACCGGCATGCCGAGCACGTCGTCCAGCGACTCGATGATGCCGGGAACCTTGACCGGGCTGCGGCCGGCGCCGGTGTCCAGGCTGCCGGCGGCGACCAGGCGGTTGTTGCGGGTGATCAGGTTGAACAGGGTGTCGAAGTCGACGCCGTAGCTGTCGAGCACCAGCGGGTCGATGACGATCTCCATCAGCTCTTCGCGCTCGCCGCCGATCTCCACTTCGAGCACTTCGGGCACGCCCTCGAAGGCATCCTGCAGTTGGCGGGCGATGGCCAGCCGCCGGGTCTCCTCGATGGGGCCCGAGAGCCCCAGGGTCAGCACCGGGAAGAGGCCGACGTTGACCTCGAAGACCCGCGGCTCCTCGGCCTCGTCGGGCAGCGAGGCGTTGGCGATATCGACCCGCTCGCGCACGTCGGCCAGCGCCTGGCGCGGGTCGAAGCCGGCGTCGAATTCCAGGGTCACCGCAGCGTGACCTTCGCTGGCCTGGGAGGTCATCTTGCGCACGCCCTCGATGGTGCGCAGTTCCTGTTCCATGGGCCGCACCAGCAGCCGTTCGCCATCCTCGGGGCTCACCCCTTCCAGGGCCAGCGAGACGTAGATGATGGGGATGGGAACGTCCGGATTGGCTTCCTTGGGCACCGCCTGCCAGGCGGCAAGGCCCGCCAGCAGCAGCGCCAGCAGCAACAGCAGGGTGGTGCGCGACCGGTCCAGTGCGGCCTCGATCAGGGTGCGCATGGTCAGGGGGTCTCCTGCTCTGCGCGTTCGCTGGTCGTGTCGTCTTCGCTGCTACTGTCTGTGGCGGCATCCTCGTCGAGAGTGCCGTTGTCGCTTTCGCTTGGCGTCGGTACGGCGATGACCTCATCGCCTTGGGCGACGAAGCCGCTGCCCAGGGTGATCAGGCGAATGGTCTCGGGCAGTCCGGCAACCCGGGCTTGGGTGGCGTCGGCGGCGACCAGGCTGACCGGGGTGCTCACCACCCGGTCCTCCTCGTCGAGATGCTTGACCCGCAGCCGGCCCTCATCGTTCAGCTCGAGCAGGGCGGGTGAGAGCTGGTGTACCTCGCGCTCAGGCAGGGTGATCGCCAGTGTCGCGCTGGCGCCTGCCAGCCGGCGGCGGTCCGCGTTGTCGAATTCGGCTTCGATATAGAAGGAGCGGGTGGACTCGTCGGCGCGGCTGGCGACGTGGGTCAGCTCGCCGGTAAGGCGGCTGCCGTCCAGCAGTCGCGCCTCGACGGGCAGCCCGGGGGCAAGGTCGGGGGCATCGCGTTGGGCTGCCCAGGCGCTGGCCTTGAGGCGGCGGTCGTCGATCAGGCGGGCATAGGGATCGCCGATCTGCAGCACTTCACCCAGTTCCACATGAAGACGGTCCACGACGCCGTCGAAGGGGGCCGTGGGACGCGTCTCCTCCAGCGTCTGGCGCAGCTCGGCCAGCTCGGCCGCTGCCACGCTGACGCTGCTCTGCAGGCCCAGCAGTTCGGGCTGAGAGATCAGGTTGCGCTGACGTAAGCTGTCGGCCCCGGCCAGCTCGGCCCTGGCCAGTTCGAGCCGATCCTCGGCGCGCTGCAGCTGTGCTTCCAGGGCATCGCGCGACAGCGCCAGCAGAGGCGAGCCGGCTTCCACTCCGCTGCCCTGGGTGACCGGCAATTCGACGACCCGGCCGGCATGGCGAGTGCGCAGCTCGACCTCGCGAAAGGCCACCAGCTGGCCCTGCACCACCCGCTGTGGCTGGTAGGCGACGGCGCTGCTGTGACGGTATTCGACCCGGGGCAGGGTGTCGGCGGGCGGTGCTTCCGCGGTGGGCGCCTGCTGCTGGAAGCGCTGCACGTCGCCGAGTGCCAGCCACAGCAGCAGAGCCAGCAGCACCAGAGCGGCCAGCAGCGCGGAAATAGGGGGACGTCTCAGCATGCGGCCTTCCCTGGTTCGATAGCAGGAATACGGTAGACGAGCCTGTGCAGCGAGTGCTGCGTCGCGCGGAGCCAAGCTGGCTGAATCGTGCCGCCTACTCGGCTAATCAAGCATTGCATGATAGCGCAAAAGCCGAAAAAGGTGGCAGTCGCGCCGAGGGGTATCGAATGTGCCGGGTTTTCCCTAGTCGGAGGTCGGATTGAGTTTTGTGCAATGCAAGCATACCATCTTGCGGTCCGAATCCCGGCCAGGGTGGGCAGACGCCCGCACGGCTCATCCTCAGGAAATGCTGAACGATTCGCTCGCGTAGACATTTGTACAGCGTTTCCTTCATGGCGGCTCAACCGAAGGAGCAACAATGAAAGATCCCGTACGTATTGCCATTACCGGCGGTGCCGGCCAGATCAGCTACTCCCTTATCTTCCGTATTGCCGCGGGCGACATGCTGGGCCCGGATCAGCCCGTCATTCTCCAGCTGCTCGAGATTCCCCAGGCCATGGACGCGCTCAACGGCGTGGTCATGGAAGTGAACGACTGCGCCTTCCCGTTGGTGCAGGACATCGTCGCCACCGACGACCCGAACGTCGCCTTCAAGGATGCCGATTTCGCTCTGCTGGTCGGCGCCCGTCCGCGCGGACCGGGCATGGAGCGCAAGGACCTGCTGGAAGCCAATGCGGCGATCTTCTCCGTGCAAGGCAAGGCGCTGAACGACAACGCCAGCCGCAACGTGCGCGTGCTGGTGGTGGGCAACCCGGCTAACACCAATGCCCTGATCGCCTCCTGCAACGCGCCCGACCTGAGCCCGCGTCAGTTCACCGCGATGACCCGTCTGGATCACAACCGCGCCCTGACCCAGCTGGCTCAGAAGACCGGCAAGCGCGTCACCGACGTGGACAGCATGATCATCTGGGGCAACCACAGCGCCACCCAGTACCCGGATCTGGCCCACACCAAGGTGGCCGGCAAGCCGGCTTTCGATCTGGTCGAGCGCGACTGGTACGAGAATGACTTCATCCCCACCGTGCAGCAGCGCGGCGCGGCAATCATCAAGGCGCGCGGTGCCTCTTCCGCCGCTTCCGCCGCCTCTTCCGCCATCGACCACATGCGCGACTGGGCGCTGGGTACCGATGGCGTGGTGAGCATGGCGATCCCGTCCGACGGCAGCTACGGCATTGCCGAAGGCATCATCTACTCCTACCCGGTGCGCTGCCAGAACGGCGACTACGAGATCGTCCAGGGTCTGGAGATCGACGAGTTCAGCCGCGCCAAGATGAAGGCCACCGAAGATGAGCTGCGGGAAGAGCGCGCCGCAGTTGAACACCTGCTTGGCTGACAAATGCTTGTGCGAGTGAATCGCCGAGCAGTGTAGTTGGTAGGTGAGTTGACAGGCAGTAAAGAAAAACCCCGAAAGCCTAGGCTTTCGGGGTTTTGTGTATGGCGGGCGGGCCAGGGGTCAGTCGCGCAGGCTCATGATGCGCCAGCCGCGGCGTTCGGCCACCTCGCGCAGGGTGGCGTCGGGGTCCACCGCCACGGGGTGCTCCACCAGCTCCAGCAGCGCCAGGTCGTTGTGGGAGTCGCTGTAGAACCAGGCGTCGTCCAGGGTGTAGTCCTTGTCAGCCAGCCACTCCTCCAGGCGCTTGACCTTGCCTTCACGATAGCTAGGCGTGCCGCTGACCTGGCCGGTGTAGCGACCGTCGCGCACCTCCGGCTCCACCGCGATGAGATGATCCACGCCCAGCCGCTCGGCGATGGGGCCGGTGATGAAGCGGTTGGTGGCGGTGATGATCAGCAGGGTGTCGCCACGGCTGCGGTGGCGTGCCAGCAGCTCCTCACCCTTGGCCAGGATGTTGGGCTCGATCTTGCTGGCCATGAACTGCTGATGCCAGGCGGCCAGCTGCTCGGGGCTGTTGTCGGCGAGCGGCTTGAGCGCCACGGTGAGAAAGGCATGAATGTCCAGCGTTCCCGCCTCATAGTCGGCCATGAAGCGGTCGTTGGCTTCACGGTAGGCCTTGGCATCCACTGCTCCCTGTTCGAGCAGAAACTCGCCCCAGGCGTGGTCGCTGTCGATGGCGAGCAGGGTATTGTCCAGGTCGAAAATGGCCAGACTCACGGCTTACCCCTTGCGATTTGGTGAGTAATGACTTGCTGCATTTCGTGAAAGCTGGCGATTATGTCAGACAACGTCCTCGCTGCTAAGCCTGCCGGAGCTTTTTCTCCTGTCGCCGGTTCGGCCCCAACGTTGTATTGATGCGCTTCGCGCCCTTGTGGAAGAATGCAAGCAACGATGAATTTCACAAGGTGACGTCCGTGATCGACGCTGACGGCTTTCGCCCCAACGTTGGCATCATCATCGCCAACGCCAGAGGGCAGCTGCTTTGGGCGCGTCGGGTAGGACAGAATGCGTGGCAGTTTCCCCAGGGAGGCATCAAGTCAACCGAAACACCGCAACAGGCGCTCTATCGAGAGCTGGAAGAGGAAATTGGCCTGACCGCCGATGACGTCGAACTGCTCGCCTGTACCCGGGGATGGCTGCGCTATCGTTTGCCGCGACGCATGGTGCGCATGAATTCGAGGCCGGTGTGTATCGGCCAGAAGCAGAAGTGGTTCCTGCTGCGGATTCGCTGTCAGGAGAGCCGTATCTGCATGGACGGCTCGGAGAAGCCCGAGTTCGATAACTGGCGCTGGGTCAGCTACTGGTATCCGCTGGGGCAGGTGGTGCCGTTCAAGCGCGAGGTGTATCGCCGCGCGCTGAGCGAGCTGTCGCCTCGGGCGCAGCGGCTGGCGCTGGAAGGGCGCTGAGCGGTAAGACCGCTGTTCGGTACGACCGCTGTTCGGTACGAGAGGGGCAACGCAGGGCCCCGTTAGTAAGTGCTGCCACCACTGGCGGTGCTTGGCCTTGACTCCTGAGCAGGCGAGGGACGACAACGATGGAAAGCAAGACGCCGATGCTCGAGGTGCTGCGCCGGGTCATTCAGGAGGTCAACGGGGCACGCAATCTCGATGCGGCGCTGGCGACCATGGTTCGCCGTATCCGCAAGGCCATGCGCACCGACGTGTGCTCCTTCTATCTCTTCGATGCCGAGGTAGAAGCGCTGGTACTGATGGAAACCATTGGCCTGCACAGTCAGGCGGTGGGTCAGGTGACCCTGCGGGTGGGCGAGGGGCTGGTCGGCCTGGTGGCCGAGCGCGAGGAACCGCTCAACCTGGAAGATGCACCCTCGCACCCACGCTTCCGTTACTTCGAGGCTACCGGCGAGGAGCGCTACTCCAGTTTTCTCGGCGTGCCGATCATTCACCAGCGGCGCATGCTCGGCGTGCTCGTCGTACAGCAGAGTGAGAAACGCCGTTACGATGAGGAGGATGAAGCCTTCCTCATCACCATGGGCGCGCAACTGGCCGGCGTGCTGGCTCACGCTCTAGCCACGGGTAGTCTCAGCAAGCCTACGCTGCCTGGTGGGCAGGCCATGTTCACCGGCGTTGCCGCCTCGCCCGGCATGGCCATCGGCGAGGTGGTGGTGGTGGCGCCTCTGGCCGATCTGGACAGCGTTCCCGACCTGATCCCTACCGACGTCGAGCACGAGATCGCGCGCCTCAAGGAGGCCATCGAGTGCGTGCGCGAGGAGATTCGCGCGGCGGGCGAGCGCCTGGCCAACCGTATCTCGGCCCAGGAACTGGCGCTGTTCGAGGTCTATCAGCAGATGCTCAGCGAAGCGGCGCTCTCCCAGGAAGTGGAGAAGCGCATTCGCGAAGGGCAGTGGGCCCCGGGTGCACTGGCCGACGTGGTGCGACGCCACGTGCAGTACCTGGAGCGGGTCGACGACGACTACCTGCGCGAGCGGGCCGCCGATGTGCGCGACCTGGGCCGCCGGGTGCTGGCGCATCTGCAGGAGGAGACTCCCCAGACTCCTGCCAATTTCCCCGAAAGCACCATCCTGGTGGGCGACGAGATCAGCGTCGCCACGCTGGGCGAAGTGCCGCGGGAGCGTCTGGCCGGGCTGGTCTCGATGCGTGGTTCGAGTACCTCTCACGTGGCGATCGTGGCGCGGGCCATGGGCATTCCCACGGTGTCGGGCATGGTCGACCTGCCGCTGCCGCGGCTCTCCGGTGCCGAGGTGGTCCTCGACGGGCACCGGGGGCGGCTCTTCGTGCGGCCTACCGATGAGCTGAAAGCCCGCTACAGCAGCCTGATCGCCGAAGAGGTGGCGCTGACGGAAGTACTGGAGCATGAGCAGGACCTGCCCAGCGAGACGCCCGACGGCTACGAGATGCCGCTGATGGTCAACACCGGGCTGGCTTTCGACACCGCGGTATCATTGAAGAAGCGCATCAGCGGCGTGGGTCTGTACCGCACCGAAGTACCGTTCATGATTGCCGAGCGCTTTCCGGGGGAGCAGGAGCAGGCGCGCCTCTACCGCGATCAATTGGAGAGCTTTGCGCCGCTGCCGGTGGTCATGCGTACCCTCGACATCGGCGGCGACAAGGACCTGCCCTATTTCCCCATCGAGGAAGCCAACCCCTTCCTCGGCTGGCGCGGCATTCGGGTCACGCTCGATCACCCCGAAGTGCTGATGGTGCAGCTGCGCGCCATGCTGCGTGCCGCTCAGGGGCTCGACAATCTGCAGATTCTGCTGCCCATGGTGACCAACGTCGACGAAGTCGACGATGCGCTGCGCCTGTTGGACCGTGCCATTCGTGAGCTGGGCGAAGAGGGCGTGGTCTCGCCGCGGCCACGGGTAGGCGTGATGCTGGAGGTTCCCGCTACGCTCTATCAACTGGATGCACTGGCTGAACGGGTCGACTTCTTCTCCGTCGGCAGCAACGACCTGACCCAGTACCTGCTGGCGGTGGATCGCAACAACCCTCGGGTGGCGAGTCTCTATGACTCCTGCCATCCCGCCGTGCTGTGTGCCATGGCGCGGCTGGCCGAGGAGTCCAGGCGGTTGAAGAAGCCGATCTCGGTGTGCGGCGAACTGGCCGGCGATCCGGCCGGCGCGCTGCTGCTGATGGGGATGGGCTTCAACTCCCTTTCCATGAACGCCCCCAGCCTGCCCCGGGTCAGAGCGGCCATTCGTCGGGTATCGATCGATGCCGCCAAGGCGCTGGTTCGGGAAACCCTGGCGCTAAATTCACCGGTGGCGGTTCGCAGCCATCTGTTCGGGCGTCTCAGCGAATGGCAGCTGGCGCACCTGTTGCCGCCACGGGACTGAGCGCGACTCATGTGTCTCATCGCTTTCGATTTTCGACCGCAGGCGCCGATATCGCTGCGCCTGGTGGCCAACCGCGACGAGTTCCATCAACGGCCGACGGCTGCACTGGCGGCGTGGCAGGATGCCCCCGACATCGTCGGCGGCCGCGATCTCGAGGCCGGTGGCAGCTGGCTGGCGGTGCATCGTCGCGGGCGATTCGCGGCGGTGACCAACGTGCGCGATCCTGCCCTCGCCGTGGCGCCCGGTGCGCCGAGCCGGGGACAGCTCGTGCGCGACGCACTGGAGTGCCCCGACCTCGCTGCCTGGCTGCACAGACTGGCCGCGGGCGAGGGCTGGCGTTATGCCGGCTTCAACCTGCTGGCGGGCGATGGTGAGCGCCTCTGGCATCTGCACCGCGGTCGGGACGAACTGCTGCTCACCCAGGTTCCGGCCGGTCTTCACGGGCTCTCCAATGCCACTCTCGATACGCCCTGGCCCAAGCTGATCGCCGCTCGGCAGGGGCTGGCGACCGCGCAGCGTCGTCGCTGGCCGGAGGACGCGCTGGAGGCGTTTGGCCAGACGCTGCCGGCCGACGATGGCCATCTGCCCGATACCGGCGTGGGGCTGGAGCTGGAGCGCCGGCTGTCGCCGCCTTTCATCGTCGGCGAGCAGTACGGTACCCGTGCCACTACCTGGCTGGAGTGGGACGCCGGTGCGGGCATCGCAGTGCTGGAAGAGCGTCGCTTCGGCCCGGGTGGGCAGCCCCAGGGGATGACGCGGGAGAAAATTGCCTTGCATCTCAACTCGTTCCTGGCGTCGCCATGACAGCCAGGACGTAGCGGCGTAAACTCACCCCTCAGGATCTGGCACAGGGACGCACGCCCGTGGTAGTACACAAGGACCGCTTATGGTCTTACCTGATATGGCCCCTGCTGTGGCCGCTGCTGCTGGCCCAGGCGGCTCTGGTGCTGCTGTGTCTGCTGGCAGGCGCCGTGCTGTGGTTGGCCACTCCCGATCCTGCCGCCTGGACGGGCCCCGCCTGGCTGCTGCTGGCGCTGCTGGTCGGCACGACCCTCACCACTTCGGCCTTTCTCCTGCAATTGCGCCACCGCATTCGCGAATGTGAGGCTCAAGCCGAGAGCCGCCTCGAGCGTATCGAGCGTCTGCTGTTGGAAGCCGATCAGATGCTGCCGGGCTGGCTGGGCAAGCCGGGACGACTCGAGACCCATGACGACTCGATGATGGGACGCATGGAGCGCCTGCATGACGGTATGATCGAGCTGCAGTCGCGACTCGAGCTGGTACCGAGCCCCGATGCGCTGCTGGCCGGCAGTCAGCGGCCGGCGCTGCTGCTCTACCAGGGGCGGATCGTCGGTGCCAATCTGGCCATGGAGCAGCTGCTGGGCGAAAGCCTGGCCACGCTGAGGGGGCAGGACCCCGCGACTCGACTGATCGAGCGAGGCGATGCGGGGGACAGGCTGGTCGAGGTGCAGGTGCTCGATGGAGAGGGGCGCTGGCGCTCCTTCCGGGCGGAGTGGCTTCACGCCTCACCCTATCAGCTGCTGCTCTTCGAGCGCGCCGGCATGCACGAATTCGGCAATCTGCTGGCGGCCCGCGAGCGGGCGAGGGAGGATTCGCGGCTCAAGTCGCACTACCTGACGCTGTTGCAGCGCGAGCTGGAGCCGCTGCTGAGTGAGCTGGCCGTGGGCATGCAACGTGAAGCAGGCGCCGGGGATTCGTCGCGATACGCCCACCTGCGCGAGCGTATCGCCGACATCATGCTGCTGATCAACAGTCTGGCCGGGGAGCGGGGCGAGCTGCTACCGCCGACCAGCGTAGGCCAGGCAGCGGAGCCGCTGCGGGTGCTGGTGGTCGATGACGGTCCGGTCAACCGCATGCTGGCAAGCCAACTGCTGGAGGCCCAGGGGCTCAGGGTCGACAGCGTCGCCAGTGGCCCGGAAGCCCTGGAGCAGCAGCAGCGTCTGTTCTATGACCTGGTGCTGATGGATATCTTCATGCCCGATATGGACGGCATCGAGGCAGCTCGGCGCTGGCGCGAACAGGAAGCGCTCGGCCCCGAGGCCGGCCGCAGCATCCTGGTGGCGCTCACCGCCAATGCCACCGACAGCGACCGCCAGCGCTTCGTCGAGGCCGGCATGGACGACTACCTTGCCAAACCCTATGGTCCGCGTGAGCTCATCGACATGCTGCGACAGTGGCGGCCGGATGCCTTCCAGGATGTCGCACCGACATGACCCTGCTTCTCACATCGTCATGACTCTGTTTCTTTCATCGACGGCGGACCTCTCCTCATGCCGCCCCGGTCTGCGCCTCCGGTCTGCAGGCCGGGGCAAGGCTCCGTTTTCTGTTCCGAGGTGCACATGAACTATCCCGATATCGATCCTGTCGCCATCTCGCTCGGCCCCTTCCAGGTGCACTGGTATGGCCTGATGTACGTGATCGGCTTTGTCGGGGCCTGGTGGCTGGGACGCCGGCGGGCCCATCGCTTCGGCCTCACCCATGACGACGTCGGCGACCTGCTGTTCTATCTCGCCATCGGGGTGGTGGTCGGCGGTCGCCTCGGCTATGCGCTGTTCTACGGCATGGGCCAGTGGGCCGCCGACCCGCTGTGGGTGTTCCGTGTCTGGGACGGCGGTATGAGCTTTCACGGCGGGCTGATCGGTGTGCTGCTGGCCGCCCTCTGGTTCGCCCGCAAGAAGCGCATGGCCTTCTTCAGCCTGACCGATTTCTTCGCGCCCATGGTGCCGATCGGTCTGGGGGCCGGGCGCATCGGCAACTTCATCAACCGCGAACTGCCCGGGCGGGTCACCGAGATGCCCTGGGGCATGCCGTTTCCCGGTATGGGGCCGGAGCCGCGGCATCCCACCGCGCTCTACGAGGCCTTTCTCGAAGGCCTGGTGATGTTCGTCATCCTGTGGTGGGTGTCGGCACAGCCGCGTCGGCGCGGGCTGGTTTCCGGTCTGTTCCTGCTGCTCTACGGGGTATTCCGCTTCGGCGTGGAGTTCTACCGCCTGCCGGACGCCCACATCGGCTACCTGGCTTTCGGCTGGTTCACCATGGGCATGCTGCTGACATTGCCGATGATCCTCTCCGGTATCCTGCTCATCGCCTGGTCGCGGCGTCAGCCGCTGGTGGGCGACAAGGCGATGCAGTGAAACTCGACGACAGCGGGGCAGCGAAACTCGACGAAAGCTACGCAGTGATACTCGCAGAGAGTAGGAGTGCGTGAGCGGAGGCGGTAGACTCTCGGGTCAATCGATCGACTGCCAATCGACCATCTATATATAGAGCCTTGCCAAGATGCCTGACCACAACGCCCAGCTCGGGCGGCCCGCTACCGAACGGACCGCTCTCCAATCGCCGCCCGAACAGTCAGCTCTCGAACAGCCCTATCTGGACCTGATGCGCCTGGTGCTGGAGCAGGGCGTGGAGCGCGGCGACCGCACCGGGGTCGGCACGCGCTCGCTGTTCGGCCACCAGATGCGCTTCGACCTGTCCCGCGGCTTCCCGCTGGTGACCACCAAGAAGCTGCACCTGCGCTCGATCGTCTACGAGCTGCTGTGGTTCCTGCGCGGCGATACCAACATCGCCTATCTCAAGGAGAACGGGGTCAGCATCTGGGACGAGTGGGCCGACGCCAACGGTGATCTCGGCCCCGTCTACGGCTATCAGTGGCGCAGCTGGCCCGACCCCCGCGGCGGCCACGTGGATCAGATCGCCAAGCTGCTCGAGCAGCTGCGCACCAACCCCGACTCGCGGCGGCTGATCGTCTCGGCCTGGAACCCGGCGCTGGTCGACGAGATGGCGCTGCCTCCGTGCCACTGCCTGTTCCAGTTCTACGTGGCGGAAGGGCGGCTCTCCTGCCAGCTCTATCAGCGCAGCGCCGACATCTTTCTCGGGGTGCCGTTCAACATCGCCAGCTATGCGCTGCTGACCATGATGATCGCCCAGGTCGCCGGCCTCGAGCCCGGCGACTTCGTCCACACTCTGGGCGACGCGCACCTGTACCTTAACCACCTGGAGCAGGCCGAGCTGCAGCTCTCGCGTACTCCGCGTTCGGCGCCCCGGCTGGTGCTCGATCCCGACGTCGACGACCTGTTCGCCTTCCGCTTCGAGCATATCGCCATCGAAGGCTACGATCCCCATCCTCATATCAAGGCCGAGGTAGCGGTATGACCGACGAGACTCTGGTGCCGGTGGCGATGATCGCCGCGGTGTCGCGCAACGGCGTGATCGGCGTCGACAACAAGCTGCCCTGGCATCTGCCCGAGGATCTCAAGTTTTTCAAGCGCATGACCCTGGCCAAGCCACTGATCATGGGGCGCAAGACCTTCGCTTCCATCGGCCGCCCGTTGCCGGGCCGCCTCAACATCGTGGTGACCCGGGATGAGAGCTTCCACCACGACGGCGTGCGGGTCTGCCACGATCTCGAATCGGCGCTGTTCCTGGCCGACCAGCAGGCCACCATCGACGCCAGCGAGGAGATCATGGTGATGGGCGGCGGCGAGATCTATGTCCAGGCGCTGCCCCACGCCAGCCGCATCTACCTCACCGAGGTGGATGTCGAGGTGGAGGGCGATGCCCGCTTTCCCGAGCTGGACGAGAGTGAATGGCAGGAGGTGCAGCGGGTACCGGGCTCGCCCAACCCGGGCCAGCCGAGCTACAGTTTCGTGCAGTACCAACGCCGCTGAACTGCACGTTGTCAGCGCCTCGCTTGTGGCACACACTAGGCTGAGGCATGGAGCTGCCCCGTTCTCGCCACCCCGTTCGATCGTCGTGTCGTCAACGTGAGCCCGCCAGGAGGATGCCGGTTTGATCGAAGAGCGTTCACGTCAACTGTTCGATGTCTTGGAGACCTGTGCCGACACGGCGCTCCATGAGCTGCGCAGCTATCGCGCAAGGATCCAGGAACTGGAGTCCCGTCTCGCCGACTCCGATGTGCGGCAGCAGGAGTTGGAAGCGGCGCGCCTGGAGCTGATGGAAGAGAACCGCGAACTGGATGAGCAGAATCGCGAGCTCGAGGAGGACAACGCCCGTCTGCGCGAACGTCTGCGCAAGGGCGAGACGACTCCGGCGTTTCCCGGCCCCGCACGGCGTGCCCAGGGCCTGGCGGCGCTGATCGGCCAGCGACCGCGGGCGGAAGCCGCACAGCAGAGCGAGCCCGCCGAAGCCGAGCAAGAAGCGGCTGGGAAAACAGAAGCGGCAAGCAAACCGTTGAACCCGTTCGCTCCTGCAGGTGGTGTATCCGCTGCATCGTCCACTCCGGCATATGCCTCTTTCAAGGCGGCTCCGGCTCAGAAATCGTTGGCCGAGCGTCAGGGCCAGCTTGCCATCGAGCAGGCGCCCTCCGCCGATGCCCTGCTGAAGCAGTGGTACCGGCGTTATCCCCACGCCTTCTTCAAGGGGCATACGCGACCGCTCAAGGTCGGCATTCATCTCGATCTCGCTGCACGCGAGCCCTGGCCCGAAAAGCTGGTGCGCCGCGCGCTGGCCGGCTATGTCAACCTGCCGCGCTACCTCAAGGCGGTGCGGGAAGGCGCGGAGCGTATCGACCTCGACGGCGCTCCCGCCGGCGACGTGGATGCCCAGGCCGCCGAACATGCCAAGCGCAAGCTGGAGCGACTGCAGAACGAACGGCGCGAGCGCAGCCGTCCGGCGGGTGCCGCCCCGAAGCGGGGCAGTGGCTCCGGCCGCAGCCGCGCCGTTGCCGCAGGCGCCCAGCCGGGCGACAAGGCCCCCCGTCAGACGCACGAGAATGCTCCACCCAAGGCCGCCGGCCCCATATCAGAAGCGGCCGATCCCATCTCCGCAACGGCGGACCCCGAGGAGCGCATGGAGGCCAAGCTTTCGGCGCTGCTGGCCAAGCACGGCAGCAGCCGCAAGGGGAGCTGAACCCTAACGCATCGAAGCGTAGAAAGCCCGTCGCTTGTCAGCGCTGTATCAGCGAGGCATGATGTGCGGGCTCATCGCTGCCAGGCAGATCGACTGCCATGCCTGCAGCACGCGGTTCAGGGAGCGGGAGCGCCCAGGACCGCAAAAGCAGGGCAAAGTTCCGTCGGGGAGGCGGGCATCATAGGAAAACAGTGTTTTTTCTTATTGCGTTCCGATTTTTCCCGGTATAGAGTTCTACCTGCGAGCATTGGACTATAACAAGGCTTCGCTGCGGTCATGACCGGCCTCCGGCCCTTCCTGGGAAGGAACCGAGCCAAGCACGGCGGGACCCATGCCCGGCAAGCTACCTGCACCGATCACCGATCCGTGCAGTAACGATCGAAACAGTAAGCTAGTGAAAGGAACTATCGCGATGAAAAAGACACTGTTAGCGACTGCCATTGCCGGCGCCCTGGGCGTCTCCGCTGCCGCTCAGGCCGCAACCGTTTACGATCAGGACGGCACTCAGGTCGACGTCTACGGCCGTATCAACCTCGGTGTGACCACCGGTGGTGTTCAGGAAGAAGGCCCGGGTGAACTTAAGACCGACGGCTCCGAATTCGTCGACGTCTTCTCCCGTTTCGGCTTCCGTGCCCGTCATCAGGTCGCTCCCGACCTGCAGGCTTTCATGAACATGGAACTGCGTCCGAACCTGGCTCGTCAGAACCGTGATGGCCTGACCGTGCGCAACTCCTTCCTGGGTCTGCGCGGCGACAACTGGGGTATGGCGCGCGTCGGTAACTTCGACGGCGTTCTCTACCAGGCCGTGACCAGCAAGTTCGAAATCCAGGAATATGAAGGCTTCACTTCTACCAGCGGCGGTGCTGTGAGCTCCCGCGGTGACTCCTTCCAGTACTCCACGCCGGTGCTGAGCGGCTTCCAGGCTCATGTTCAGGCCAAGCACCTGAGCGGAAATGGCGCTGAAGTAGGCGCGCAGGACAACTCTTCCACTCTGAGCTGGCAGGCTGCTGTCAACTACACCTGGCAGGATCTCTACCTGGCTGCCGGTTACAACCAGTCCAAGCAAGAGCGTGAAGATCGCGGCTACAGCTATGCTGGTCCTGGCGCCAACCCGGCCGGTGAAGACATTTGGGCAGCCGCTGCCATCTACCAGTTCACTCCTGCCTTCCGCGCTGGTATCAAGTATGAGGAAGTTACCGACCTCAACGAGCAGGACGACCTGAGCGCTACCGACATCGAAAACCTGTGGACTCTCATGGGTGTGTTCGACTACGGCATGGGCGAGATCTACGCTGACTACAACCGCGTTCGTTCAGCTCTGGAAGGTGTTGACAGCCGTAACGCTTGGACCCTGGGCGCTAACTATCGCTTCAGCCGTCCGATGTATGTCTGGGCCGAAATCGTCGAGTATGATTTCGACACCTCTGACTCCGTGGAAGACGTAACTGACGACCTGCGCTTCACCGTCGGTCTGCGCTACGACTTCTAAGTCGAGCCCAAGCTGACTGCAAGATACGTCGATTCGTCGACGACGAAACCGGCCCTTCGGGGCCGGTTTTTTTTCGACTGTGGCCTGGTCAACCATCAGCTGTGCTGCGACAGGCTGCCAATAACGCTTTTCTGATAGACTGGCTCGCTTTACCGTTGCCGATCACTTGAGGAGTGACCTTGGAGCTTATCTGGTTGGCCTATGTGGCTTTGGGCGCGGTGGTCGGTATCATGGCCGGCCTGTTGGGCGTTGGCGGCGGCGGCATCATGGTGCCGATACTGACCGCGCTGTTCGTCACCCAGGGGGTGCCCCTCGAACACCTGGCTCATCTGGCTCTGGGTACCTCGATGGCCGCCATCATTCCCGCTTCCACGGCGAGTCTGCTCTCCCACCGCCGCCACGGTGCCGTGCGCTGGGAGATCGTTCGCTACCTGACCCCCGGCATTCTGGTAGGCACCTTTCTCGCCACCTTCATTGCCGCCTTGCTGCCGACCCGGGGCCTGGCGATTTTCTTCGCCTGCTTCATGATCCTGATGTCGCTGCAGATGCTGGCCAATATCAAGCCCAAGCCGACGCGTAACCTTCCGGGGGCAGCCGGCCTTGGCGGGGCAGGGCTGGGGATCGGCGGCATCTCGGCGCTGGTGGCCATTGGCGGCGGCTCGCTGACCGTACCGTTCCTGACCTGGTGCAACGTCAAGCTGCCTCAGGCCATCGGAACTTCTGCCGCCGTCGGCCTGCCCATCGCCCTGGCCGGCGCCCTGGGCTATGTGATCAACGGCTGGGGTACCCCCGACCTGCCGAGCGCCGCGCTGGGGTTCGTCTACCTGCCCGCTCTGCTGTTGATGGCTCCGTTCAGCATGCTGATGGCGCCGGTGGGGGCCAGGCTGGCGCATCGCCTGCCGGTGACACTGCTCAAGCGGATTTTCGCGGTCATGATGATGGGGCTGGCGCTGCAGATGGTGTACACCGTGTTCACTGCCTGATACCGCTGCTTTCGCTCCATGAAGCTCTTGATGCAGGTCAACGGAAATGACATTTTGTCGCCGAGCGGGGCGGCGCGACGGGACAAGCGAAACGCAGCAGGCCAGAATCGAACTCTCCCAGTGTGACCCACCGTGAGACCGAGGTAAGGAGTGCGCTCATGACCCCCAGGCCTGCCCAGCGGCCACGCCCCGCCGTGCCCCGCTGCGAGCTCTGCACCCTGCATGCCCGCTGCCTGCCGCTCGGGCTCGAGTTCGATGCCCTGCAGTCCTTCGATGACATCATCCGGCTGCCGCAGGCGCTCAAGCGCGGCCAGGCGCTGATGCGTCAAGGGGCGCCTTTCACCAGTCTCTACGTGGTGCGCTCCGGCAGCCTCAAGCAGACGGTGGCGCAGCCCGATCAGCGCGATCAGGTCACGCACTTCTATCTGCCCGGGGAGATCGTCGGGCTGGATGCCATCGGTGAGGAGGACTGCCACGGCAGCGTGGTGGCGCTGGAGAGCGCCTTCGTCTGCGAGCTGCCGTTCACGCGGCTGGAAGTTCTCGCCGAGCGGCTGCCGGAGCTTCGCGGGCGGCTCTATCGCTGCATGAGCCGCGAGTTGCGCCGCGATCAGCGCATGATGTGCCTGCTCTCGGGGCGTACCGCCGACCAGCGCCTGGCGAGTTTCCTGCTGGGACTTTACGAGCGCTTCAGCGCCCGGGGATTGTCGCCCTATCGTTTCTTTCTCTCCATGTCGCGCTCGGACATCGGCAGCTACCTCGGCCTGGCGCTGGAAACCGTCAGCCGGGTGCTGGCACGCTTTCAGGAGCAGGGTGTCATTGCCGTGACCGGTCGTGAACTCACCATCAGTGATATCGAGGCGCTCGAAGCGCTGGCGCTGGCTAGCGCCCCCATGACGCCTGCTTGACCACCTGCCGAATCGTCTCGGCCATGAAGCGGCTGGCGGGGGAGCGCTGGGCCTGCTGCGACCACAGCAGGCCCGGGGTGCGTACCGGCGTGGGGCTCTCCAGCGGGATGGCTTTCACCCCGGGCTCGTTGCCCAGCGCATTCTCCGCCACGATGCTGCATAGATCGGTGCGTCGCACCAGTTCGATCATGGGGGAGATGGCATTGAGCTCGGCAACGATCTGCGGGCGGGCGCCGGCAGCGGCGAAGCACTCGTCGAGCATCTGGCGGGTCGAGAAGTGCGGTGCCAGCAGTGTCATGCGCGCGCCATTCAGCTCGACCATGCGCAGCCGCTTGCGCCGGGCCAGTGCATGGTCGCTGGCCACGATCAGCTTGAGCTCCTCGTTGTAGAGCGGCTCGAAGCGCAGGCCGCGGGGTATGGCCGGACGATAGGAGATGCCCAGGTCCAGGCTGCCGTCGACCAGCCCCTCGCTGATCCGATCCCCCGAAAGCTCCTCGACCACCACCTTCATCCGCGGCAGACGCTGCATGAAGCGCGAGAGGCAAAGTGGAATCAACTGCACGTTGAAGCTGTGGGTGGCGGCGATGCGCAGCTCGCCGCTCAGGTCGTCGGGGGCTTCCTTCAAGGCGCCCACGGCCTGATCGACCTGGCGCAGGATAGGCACCACGTGCTCGTGAAAGCTCTGGCCCGCCTCGGTGAGCGTCACCCGCTTGCCGATACGTGCGAACAGCGGCTGGCCCAGCTCCTCTTCCAACTGACGGATCTGGTGGGAGAGCGTCGACTGGGTGACGTGCACCTTCTCGGCGGCCCGGGTGAAGTTGAGCGTCTCCGCAATGGCCAGAAAGTACCGGATGTGGCGAAGTTCCATGCAAGCTCCGCTTGTCGTGGCATCATCAATCGATGACATCAATCATTTTTATGTAAATTTATCATTTTTGTCCATCGTGATGGCGTCTTATGTTGTTCCAACACAAGCGTTACACATCACGAGCGTGGGTGCCGCTCCGGCATGACTCGCTCGCATCTGCCACGCGGAGCCAAAGCATGAAGATCGGGCGCGAGACAATTCCAAGAACCGCCATCAGCACCTCCAACGCCGACACCATCGTGGTGCGCGGCAAGGACCTCAGCGCCGAGCTGATCGGCCACACAACCTTCACTGACTATTTCCTGATGCTGCTCGACGGCGAGCCGGTGAGCGACGTGCGCCGCCGGGTGCTGGACGCCACCCTGGTGGCCATCGCCGAACACGGCCTGGTACCCAGCGTGCAGGCCAGTCGCATGACCTATGCCGCCGCCCCCGAGGCGCTGCAGGGCGCGGTGGCGGCGGGGCTGCTGGGCTGCGGCTCGGTGATCCTCGGTGCCTCTCAGGCGGCGGGGGAGCTGTTTGCCGAAATCGCCGGTGAGATCGACGGGGGCAAGTCCCTGGAAAGTGCCGTGCACGATGTCGTCAGTCAGCGTCGCGCCCGCCGCGAAGCGATTCCCGGCTACGGACACCCGCTGCACAAGGCCCGCGACCCTCGCGTCGAGGTGCTGTTCGGCGTGGCGCGGGAGGCGGGCGCCGAGCTGCGCTACGTGGAGATCGCCGAAGCCGTGGAGCGGGCCATTCCCGGCATCGTCGGCAAGGAGCTCAAGCTCAACGTCTCCGCTGCCATTCCCGCCGTGCTGCTGGGGGCGGGCTTTCCGCTCAAGGCGCTGCGCGGTGTGCCGCTGTTGGCACGCACCGCCGGGCTGATCGCCCATCTGCTGGAGGAGTCCGAGCAGCCCTGCGGCTTCGCGCTCTCCTATCAGGCGGCCCAGCGGGTCGAGTACACCGGCGAGGTTCCGCCGGGCTTCACCCAGGAAGGGGGGCAGTCATGAGCAAGGTACTCGAAGGCATTACCGTCATCGAACAGGGCACCTTCATCACCGGACCCGCCGCCGGCATGCTGCTGGGCGACCTGGGCGCCAACGTGATCAAGGTCGAAATGCCCGGCAAGGGCGACCCCTTCCGCGCTTTCAAGGGCGGGCTCTACAGCCCCCACTATCAGACCTACAACCGCAACAAGCGCAGCATCGCCCTCAACACCAAGGAGCCGGAGGATCTCGCCACCTTCGATGCGCTGATCCGCGATGCCGACGTCTACATACAGAACTTCCGCCCCGGTACCGCCGAGCGGCTGGGGGCGGGTGAAGAGCGCCTGCGCGAGCTCAACCCGCGGCTGATCTACTGCGCCATCAGCGGTTTCGGCAACGACGGCCCCTACGCCGGGCGCCCCAGCTACGACACCGTGGCCCAGGCCGCCAGTGGTTTTCTCAAGCTGCTGGTGAATCCCGAGAATCCACGGGTGGTGGGGCCGGCCATGGCCGATGCGCTGTCGGGCTTCTACGCCGCCTACGGTATTCTCGGCGCACTGGTGGAGCGTGGCCGTACCGGCCAAGGGCGGCGGGTCGACGTCTCCATGCTGGAGGCGATGTGTCACTTCAACCTCGACGCCTTCACCCACTATCTCTCCGAGAACGAGATCATGGGGCCCTACAGCCGGCCTCAGGTGTCGCAGTCGTACGTGATGCAGTGCGCCGACGGCAAGTGGGTGGCGCTGCACATGTCCTCTCCGGAGAAGTTCTGGCAGGGGCTGGCCAACGCCATGGAGTACCCCGAACTGCTGCAGGACGAACGCTTCGCTACCCGTGAGGGGCGCATCGACAACCAGGAGCAGATGATCGAGGTGCTCAAGGGTGTCTTCAAGCGCCGAGCGCGTGACGAATGGTGCCGCCGTCTGGAAGCCGAGGACGTGCCCCACGCCCCCATGTACGACACCGACGAGGTGCTCGAGGATCCTCAGGTCAAGCATCTGCAGCTGGAAGTGAGCACCGAGCACCCCACGGTGGGCACCTTTCGCACCCTGCGTTCGCCGGTCTCCTATGACGGCGTGAAGCCATTGGAGGTGACGGCGCCGCCGGTACTGGACGAACACCGTGACGAAATTCTGGCAGAAGTGAAGCGCCGCCAACGTTGAAGCCAGCGCGCGCCGCAGTGGCACCATGACACAACGACAATCATCAGGCCGGGAGGGCGCTGCCAGCCCAGGCCGAACAGGAGCCCAGTCATGTTCGAATTGCCCAACGAAGACGAGATCGTTCCACACGGCATTCCGCAGACCCCGGACGACATCACCGAGATCGTGCTCAAGGCGATGAGCCATACCAAGGACGACCGGCTGCGCGAGATACTCACCGCGCTGGTGAAGCATCTGCACGCCTTCGGCCGCGAGGTGAAGCTGAACGAAGAGGAGTTCATGGCCGCGATCAACGCCGTGACCCGGCTCGGCCACCTCACCCGCGATCGCCACAACGAGACCATGGTGATGTCCGACGCCCTGGGCTTCTCCACCCTGGTGATGATCCTCAATCAGGCGCGCACGCCGGAGCAGATCTCGCCGGCCCTGCTGGGGCCCTTCTACAGCCGCAAGGATCCGGAGTACCCGCTCGGCTTCAACATCTCCCGCGATACGCCGAAGGAGAGCGACATTCCGCTGTTCGTCTCCGGCCGGGTGATGAGCCGCGACGGCACGCCGCTGCCAGGCGCATTGGTGGAGGTGTGGCACGCCTCGCCGGAGGGGCTCTACGAGAACCAGGACGACAGCCAGCCGCACCTCAACCTGCGCGGCAAGTTCCGGACCGACGCCGATGGGAGCTACCACTTCCGCACCATTCGCCCGGCCAGCTACCCGATTCCCACCCACGGCATCGTCGGCGAAATGCTCGAGGCCCAGAGCCGGCACCCGTTCCGCGCCGCGCATCTGCACTTCACCGTTTCCGCCGAGGGCCACCAGACGTTGGTGACGCAGATCTTCCCCGAGGACGATCCCTTCCTCGAATCGGACTGCGTGTTCGGCGTCACCAGTGCCGACCTGGCCATGGCGTTCCCCATCCACGACGACGGCCGGGCGCCCGACCCCGACGTGCGCGGCCGCTACTGCACGCTGGAAGTGGACTTCGATCTGTCCCCCGGCGTTTCACGCCTGCCGGCATCGCCCATCGATTCGTGACGCCCACATGCTGAAGCGCCGTTGCAGTAAACAGTCGCCATAACCGGTTTCCATATCTGGTTTCCATAACAACAAGCCAATACGAGACGCCAACATGACACATCCAAAGCACAACACCATCAAGTCATCGACTGTCTTTCCCCTCAAGGCCCTCACTGTCGCGACGCTGGCCGCCGCACTGTTTCCCGCCAGCGCTTCCGCGGTGGAAACGATCAATCTGACCGTCGGCTCCAGCCACCCCACGACCATCCCCTGGGTGGGCATGATTCCCCAGGTCTTCATCCCCAAGGTCAACGAGATCCTGGCGGAAGAGGGCGAATACGAGGTGCGCTGGACGGAAGCCTATGCCGGCCAGCTCTACGGCACCAACGCCACCCTCACCTCGATCCAGGACGGCATCGCCGACATCGGCTGGGTGTTCAGCTACCTGGAGCCCTCGCGCATGCCGCTGGCTCAGATCAGCGCCTATACGCCCTTCACCACCAGCGACCCCGAGCTGATGCTCGACGTGATGAACGACCTGGTGCGCTCGGTGCCGGAGTTCAGCGCAGAGTGGGAGGACCACGACCTGGTGTTCCTCGGCGCCACCGCCTCGGATACCTACGACATCTACACCAACTTCCCGGTGGAGAACCTCGACGATCTGGATGGGGCGCGCATCTCCGCCCCCGGTGTGCTCGGCGTATGGCTCGAGCCGGTGGGGGCCGTGCCCGTCGACGGCACCCTGGCGAGCTATTACACCGACATCCAGACCGGTGTCTCTCAGGGCGTGGTGGGGCTCGCCACCGGCAACCTGCCGGCGCGCATCTACGAGGTGGCGCCCTACGTCACCCAGGTCAATCTGGGCGTGGTGTTCTCGGGCGGACTCGCCATCAACCAGTTCACCTGGGACGGCCTGCCCGAGCCGGTGCAGCAGGCGCTGATGGAGGCGGGCGAGACCTACACCCGCGCCCACGGCCGCGACCTGGCCGAACGCTACGAGAGTTCACTGGAGCGCATGGTCGAGCTGGGCGCCGACCAGAGCACGCCGGTGCAGGTTCAGGCGCTATCCGACGAGGAGCGCCAGCAGTGGATCGACGGCATGCCCGGCCTGGCGCAGCAGTGGGTCGAGCGCAACGAAGGCCGGGGCCTGCCGGCCCGGGAGCTCCTCAGTACCTACATGGATGCCATGCGCGAGCGCGGTCACGAGCCGGAACTGGCCTGGGACCGCAACTGATCGGCAATGCCCGGCCGGCATCGTCGGCCGGGCCTGAGGAGTCGTGGCAATGACCTTTTCCTTCAAGACGCTGGTGCTGGGGCGCCGGCTCGGCGGCGGCCGTCACAACAGCCTGTTCGGCTACCTGGTGGACGGCCTAAACGCGGTGGGTTCGCTGCTGATCTTCTCGATCATGGCGATGATCGTGGTGGACGTGCTGTCGCGCAATCTGCTCAACAAGCCCATTGCGGGAGTGGCGGAGCTGGTAGCGGCCTCCATCGTCATGATCGTGTTCCTGCAACTGCCCAGTACCCTGCGACACGGCCGCATGGCCCAGGCCGACATCTTCATTCAGGGTTTCACCGAGCGTCACCCGCGCCTCGGCCACGGTTTGCAGACCCTGTTCTATCTGGCCGGTGCCTACATGCTGATGGTGATCTACCAGGGCACACTGCCGACCTTCCTGCGCGCCTGGGAACGCAACCAGTTCATGGGCGTGGAGGGGGTGTTCACCTTTCCCGTCTGGCCCATCCGCCTGGTGGTGATCGCCTGTGCGGCGATCACGCTGCTGCAGTATCTGCTGCTGGCGGCCCAGGCGCTGGTGTGGACGGTCAAGGGTGGAGCGCCGCACGCCGAGGAGGATCGCCCATGAGCGGTATCGAAATCGGCATCGTGGCGGTGGTCATGATGCTGGCGCTGATCTACTTCGGCATGCATATCAGCATCGCCCTGATGCTGGTCTCCTTCCTGGCCATCTCGACCCTGCGCAATCCGGAGCTGGCTACGCGCATGGTGGCCGCGGCGGCCAACGACTCGCTCAGCAGCTACCTCTACGGTGTGGTACCGCTGTTCGTGCTGATGGGGTTGCTGGTGGTGATATCGGGGGTAGGGCGGGACACCTTCGACGTCTTTCAGTGGCTGACCCGCCGGATTCGCGGTGGGCTGGGGGTGGCCACCGTCGGTGCCAACGGCATCTTCGCCTCGATCACCGGCATCAGCGTGGCCTCGGCGGCGGTATTCACCAAGGTGGCGGTGCCGGAGATGCGCCGGCATGGCTATACGCCCAAGTTCTCGGTGGGCGTGGTGGCGGGCAGCTCGGTGCTGGGCATGCTGATTCCCCCTTCGCTGCTGATGATCGTCTACGGTGTGCTGGCCGAGCAGTCGGTGGGGCGCATGTTCATCGCCGGCATCATTCCGGGCATCCTGCTGGCGGCGACCTTCTGCGTCACGATCCTGCTGCTCGCCTACCTGCGCCCCGGCTTCATGATGCAGGGAGCGGCTGGCATGGGCGGCGCTGCAGTGCCTGCGCCCACCGCGGGCGAAGCGGAATCGGGCATGGTGCTGGCGCTCAAGCTGGTGCCCATCCTGGCGCTGATGGCACTGGTGCTGGGTGGGCTCTACAGCGGTTTCTTCACGCCGACCGAGGCGGGCGGCGTGGGCGCCTGCGGCGCGCTGCTGCTGGCGCTGCTCAAGCGCCGCCTGAGCCCGGCCAAGTTCTACCAAGTGCTGGGCGAGACCGGGCACGTGGCGGTGTCGATCCTGTTCCTGATTCTCGCCGCCTCGCTCTACAGCCGCATGCTGGCGCTGACCGGGTTGCCGATGGCCATCGCCCAGTGGGTCACGGCCATGGAGTTGACCGCCTACCACTTCCTGTTTCTCTACCTGCTGGTGGTGATCCTGATGGGCTGCATCATCGACTCGGTGTCGATCATGCTGATCGTGTTGCCCATCGTGCTGCCCATCGCCCAGTTCTTCGGCATGGACCTGATCTGGTTCGGCGTCATCACCGTGGTGGCGGTGGAAATCGGCCTGATCACGCCGCCTTTCGGCATTTCGGTCTACACGGTGAAGGCGGCGCTGAACGACCGCAGCGTGCCGGTCAAGGAGATCTTCAAGGGCGTGGTGCCGTTCTTCGTCGCGATGCTGGTGGTGCTGTTCATCCTCACGCTGTTCCCCGTGCTTTCCACCCATCTGGCCTACCGCTACTGAACCGTAAAGACCGACGACAAGGGAGAGAATTCATGACTTCAGGCGTCTTGAGCCAGCCGGTGCTGGACCAGCTGTTCCACGAGGCGAGAAGCCACGCCTACTGGCAGGACCGACCCGTGGACGACGCAACGCTGCGCGAGCTCTACGACCTCGTGAAGATGGCGCCCACCAGCGTCAACTGCAATCCGCTGCGCATCCTGTTCCTGCGCACCCGGCAGGCCAAGGAGAAGTTGATGCCCGCGCTGAAGGAGGGCAACCGGCGCAAGGTGGAGGAGGCACCGGTCACGGCCATTCTGGCCTACGACCGACGTTTCCACGACCACCTGCCGGAGCTCTTTCCCCATGTGGATGCCAGGGCCTGGTTCGTCGGCGACGAGCCCTACCGCGAGGAGACCGCCTTTCGCAACGCCAGCTTGCAGGGCGGTTACTTCATTCTCGCCGCCCGCGCGCTGGGGCTAGATGTAGGGCCGCTATCCGGCTTCGACAACGACATGGTCGACGGGCGGTTCTTCGCCGAGCGTTACCCCAACTACCGCAGCAACTTCCTGTGCAATCTGGGCTACGGCGACCCGGCCATGCTGCATCCGCGGGGCCCGCGGCTCACCTTCGAGCAGGCCTGTCAGCTGCTGTAGTTCCGGTTCGGCAGGGCATACGAAAACGGCCACCCGAAGGTGGCCGTTTTCCGGAGTACTATGTCCGAAGCACTATGCATCAGGCGCTTGCTCGCTCTCCCGGCTGGGCCAGTACGGCCTTGAGGTGGGCGAGGTCACGCGAGACGTCGGTTTCGACGAACTCCGCCAGCAGGCGTTCGGCTTCCTGCTGTGCGGCGACGCGCACGTACTCCTCGTATGTCGCAATGGCCGTCTGGCAATAGCGGCACTGAAGCACGTCCGTTGGCTTCGGGTTGCCGTTCCAGAAATTGCTGCCGCTGCATTCGGGACACACCACTTTCCTTGAACGCTGAAACATTCTGGCCTCCTGCCTGATGCTCATGCAGTGAAATGGTCTCCTCAACACACCCTGTACAAGATGCCACATCCGTTCCTGGCTGTGCCAATTTAATTGTTAAGAATAGTTGCCTTGCTCGCAGCGCAACGACAGCTACTGGCAAGAAACGAAGCCACGTTTTTTCGCCGGTAGCGAAGAAAAGTCCTACGGTGAGGGCCACGGAAGACATTTTCCAGATGGAGGGGCAGTATGCCGGAACCGCCGCCAACGCCCAATGCTCGAATGATTTGCAAGCTGGACAGCATCTTCCCGCTGTCCGAGGAAGAGAGGCAGGTGCTCGAGCACTTGCCGGTCTTGGTCAAGCGCCTCAAGGCCGACCAGGAGATCGTCAGCCTTGGCGAACGTCCCCAGCAGTGCTGCCTGGTACTGGAGGGGCTCACCTGCGTCTACAAGCTGAGCTATGCGGGCAGGCGACAAATCATGGCCTTGCACGTTCCGGGTGACATGCCGGACCTTCATAGCCTCCACCTGGCGGTCATGGATATCAGCATCGCATCGGTCAGCTCCTGTACGGTCGGCTTCATCCAGCACGAAGATCTGCGCCGCGTATGCGAGCGTTTCCCAAGGCTGACTGCTGCCTTCTGGCGTGAGACTCTGGTCGACGCTTCCATCTACCGTGAGTGGCTGCTCAATGTCGGACAGCGAGATGCCTACACGCGCTTGGCCCACTTGATGTGCGAGCTATATACGAGACTGAGTGCAGTGGGGCTGACCGATGAGCGTACCTTCGAATTGCCGATCACGCAGGATGAGCTGGCCGACACCCTCGGCATCAGTGCCGTCCACGTCAGCCGCACATTACAGGCGCTGCGTGGCGACGGGCTGATTGAAACCGCAAGGAAACGAGTGACCGTGCCGAGCTGGAGCAAGTTGCAGGAGGCTGGGGAATTCGATCCGCTCTATCTTCACCTGCAGGGGCGACACGCGGCTTGAGCGTAAGGCTTGGAGAGAATGGCGCCCCCATCAGGATTCGAACCTGAGACCTTCCCCTTAGGAGGGGGACGCTCTATCCAGCTGAGCTATGGGGGCAGCACGGCTGCGCATTATAAGGGCTTGAGTGAGCAAGTTAAACCGCCCGCTTGGGTGCGGTTGCCAAGAATGGCCCCGAGCCGCCATTATCGAGCGACATTGGGTGGCAGGGAAAGCGGATGGATATCGAAGAGTATCGGCGCCACGATGGCATGGGGCTGGCCGAGTTGATCCTGCGTGGTGAAGTGAGCCGAGGCGAGGTGTTCGATGCGGCTTGTACCGCCATCGAGCGCGACAATCCGCATCTGCGGGCGCTGGTGCGGACACGCTTCGAACGCGCCAGGTGCGAGGCGGACAGCGTCGATCCCGAAGCTCCGCTGGCGGGCGTGCCGACCCTGACCAAGGATCTGCTGATGGCGCTGGAGGGCGAGCCGCTGGCCTTCGGCAGCGCGGCCCTGGCCGAGTGGAAGGCGCCGGTGGAGTCGACCCTGGTCGCCCGCGTGCGGGCAGCGGGTCTGGCCATCCTGGGGCAGACCGCCACCCCCGAGCTGGGGTTGATGGGCATCACCGAGCCGCGTGCCTTTCCTCATCCTGTCAATCCGTGGAATCCTCAGCACTCCCCTGGCGGCTCCAGCGGCGGGGCGGCGGCGGCGGTGGCCGGCGGGCTGGTACCGCTGGCGATGGCCGGTGATGGCGGCGGCTCGATCCGTATTCCCGCGGCCTACTGCGGGCTGTTCGGTCTCAAGCCCTCGCGCGGCCGCGTGCCGCAGGGGCCACTGCATGGTGAGGTGTGGCGGGGTGCGGTGGTAGAGCACGCCGTGACCCGCTCGGTGCGCGACAGTGCTGCGTTGCTCGAGACGATCAACGGCATGGACGAGGGCGGCCCCTACCCGGTGACGCACGAACGGGGCTTTCTGGCCGCGCTGGAGCGTGCTCCCGAGCCGCTGCGCATTGCTGTCTCGCTGGGTGAGCCGCTGAGCAAGCCGCTGGGCACCCGGCTCGATCCCGAGGTGCGCCTGGCGGTGGAAGGGGCGGCACGAACGCTGGAGGGGCTCGGCCATCACGTGGAGTGGGCCGATCCTCCCGTCGACGGCGAGCGCCTGGCCAACGCCTACCTGACGCTCTATCTAGGGCATGTTACCGCCGACCTGGCCTGGATCTCCCGCGAAACCGGCGTGTCCGTGTCACGCCTGGAGATCGAGCCCTCGACCCGAGCCATCGCTCGCCTGGGGCAGCACCTGCCGGTACGTGACTACGAATTGGCCAAGCGCGACTGGAACGCGGCGGCGCGGGCCATGGGGGCGTTCCACCGCCGCTTTGATGTGCTGCTGATGCCCGTCACGGCGGCACCGGCACCGCGCCTGGGCGAACTCTACCCACCGGCATGGCAGCAGCGTTTGATGGCACTGCTGGCCATTCCCGGCCTCCCCAAGCTGGCGCTCAAGGCGGGCATGCTGGGTCAGCTGGCGCGGGATGCACTGTCCCGCACGCCCTATACCCAATTGGCCAACCTCACCGGACAGCCGGCCATGTCGCTGCCGCTGCACGTCACCCCGCAGGGTCTGCCGGTCGGCGTCCAGGTGGTGGGCCCCATGGGCGACGAGCGTCGCCTGCTGGCGCTGGCGGCCCAGCTCGAGGCCGAGGTGCAGTGGCAGCGGCATCTGCCCAGGGTGGCGCAAGGCGGGTAGAATGCGCGCCACATGCCTTGCGTCAGGTCAGGAAATGTCAGACTCCGCTCCTCTTTCGCCTGCCGGGGACCGTCATTTCGACGGCCTGGCAGACAAATTCGCCGGTAGCCTCTACGGCGGCCCGCGCGGTGAGCTGCGCCTGGCCCTGCTCGACGAGCTGCTGCCGCGCATGCTGGAACTCGACGGCCAGCCGCTGCTGGACGTCGGCGGCGGCCTGGGTCAGCTCTCCGCCTGGTTCGCCCGGCGCGGCCACACGGTGACCCTGCTGGAACCGGCCGGCGACATGCTCGAACAGGCACGACAGGAGCTGGCTGGCCTGCCGGTGAGCTTCGTGCAGGCGCCGCTCCAGGCGCTGCTTGAACGTGCCGCCGGCCCCTGGCCGCTGATCGCCTGTCATGCCGTGCTGGAGTGGCTCAATGATCCCAAGGCGGCCTTCGCTGCTCTGGCGGAGAACCTGGCCCCCGGTGGCCAGCTGTCGCTGATGGTGTTCAACCGCGATGCGCTGCGCTTTTCCAACGTGGTAAAGGGCAATCTGCAGAAGGCGCTGGACGACCGCCTGGAGGGCACCGGCAAGCGTCAGCGCCTGACTCCCATCTCGCCGCTGTGTCACGAGCAGATCGTTGCCTGGAGCAGCGAATGCGGCCTGGCGATTCGCTCGGTGGCGGGCATTCGTGTCTTTCACGACTACCTGCGCCACCCGCCGGCCAGCGAGGCCGACTGGCAGCGCCTGGTGGAGCTGGAGCGCCGCTACTGCCAGGCCGAACCGCACTGGCGGCTGGGACGCTACCTGCTCTATACGCTGGTTCACGACAGACGCTCGCCCGAGGAGACCCCCCGATGAGTGCGCAAACGCCGGTATGTCAGCTGCTCGAGCGTCAGGACGGCGACTATCGCGGCTGGCTGTGGGTGGCGCCGCCGCGGGATGCATGGCTCGAGCAGGGGCAGGGCAGCGCCGTCAGCGCCAATCATGGCGTGCTCCAGGCCTGGCGTGAGCACGGCCGTGCGGCCTGCTCGCCGTTCGATGCCGGCGCCGTCGGCGAGCCACCCGGGGCGGTGCTGTTCTGGCCCAAGGCCCACGCCCTGGGCGAATGGTGGCTGCTGTGGCTTTGCGCCAACCTGCCGTCTGGCACGCGGCTGCAACTGGTGGGTGAGAACCAGGGTGGCATCAAGCGGGTGCTCAAGGTGCTGGCGGCACTGGGGCTGGGCTGTCGCAAGATCGACAGCGCGCGGCGCTGCATCCTGTTCGAGACCCGCCTCGGCGATGTCGGCATCGACCCGGATGCGGCCTGGGCCACCTTCGAGGCCGAGGGGCTGGTGCTGGCCACGCATCCTGGCGTGTTCGGCCACGGCAAGCTGGATGCCGGCACCAAGCTGTTGCTCGAACGCCTCGAGGCCGGGCTGCCGGGGCCCGACAGAGCACGCGACGTGCTCGACATGGGCTGCGGCGACGGCATCCTCGCCGCCTGGCTGGCTCGCCGCGGCCACGCCGTGACGGCAGTGGACGTCAACGCCTTCGCCGTGGAGGCCACCCGGCGCACCCTGGCGGCCAACGGCCTGGAAGGGCAGGCTGTGGCCAGCGACGTCTACTCGGCACTCGGCGATAGGCGCTTTGCCGCCATCGTCAGCAATCCGCCGTTCCACCAGGAGCGCAGTATCGACTACGGTCCCGCTGGGCGCCTGATTCGCGAGGCGCCGGCGCACCTGCAGCCGGGCGGGGATCTGTGGCTCGTCGCCAACGCCTTCCTGCCCTATCCGGACCTGCTCGAGAGCGCCTTCGGGGGCTTCCAGATTGTTGCCGACGACCGGCGCTTCCGGGTTTATCATGCGCTCAGGCGCTAGGCCTTCAACTGAGTGATCCGGTCATGGCGGGGAATCTGCGCAGTGCAGCGGTTCTGGGTGTGCTGTTGGCGGTAGGGCTGATTGTGGGAGGCAGCTTCATCAGGCAGGCGGCCGAGGTCTGGCAGCAGTCGTCGCGCAGCGTGACCGTGCGCGGTCTGGCCGAGCGCGAGATGCCGGCGGATCTGGTGCTGTGGCCGTTCAATTACAGCGCCAGCGCCGATACGCTGGGAGAGCTGGAGCGCATCCTCTCGCGTGACGAGCAGACGATTCGCGACTTCCTCATCCAGCGTGGCTTCGATGCCGAGCACGTCAGCGTGACGCCGCCGCGGATCACCGACCAGTTCAGCAACCTCTACGGTGGTCAGCGCCCCGACGAGCGCTATCGCGGCGAGGCCACGCTGCTGCTGCGCTCGCCGGACGTGGCGGGGGTCAAGGCGGCGATGCCGGAGGTCACCGCGCTGGTGCGCCAGGGAGTGCTGCTGTCGCCCAATTACGAATACCGCACCGAATATCTCTTCACCGGTCTCGATGCCATCAAGCCCGAGATGATCGCCGCGGCCACCGCCGATGCACGTCGTGCTGCCCAGCAGTTCGCCGAGGACTCCGGCAGCCGGGTAGGTCAGATTCGCCAGGCCACCCAGGGCTACTTCTCCATCGAGGATCTTGACAGCTACACGCCGGACGTGAAGCGGGTGCGGGTGGTGACTACGGTGGATTACGCCCTGGAAGATTGATTCCGGCGTTTCACCTGAGTCTGGGCTCAACTGCCCGGCGTGCGATAGGCGATATCGGTGATGACGTAGACGCTATCGCCCGCCGGCGCCTTCACCGTGATCTCGTCGTCCAGCGCCTTCCCCAGCAGCGCCTTGGCCAGCGGGGCATCGACGCTGATCCAGCGCCTGGAGGTATCGGTCTCGTCATGGCCGACGATGCGGATCTGCATCTCTTCGCCCTCATCGTCCTCGAGAGTGACGAAGGCGCCGAAGTACACCTTGTCGGTATCCGCCGGCAGGCGGTCCACTACCTGCAGCTCGTCGAGCCGCTTGGTCAGGTAGCGGATGCGTGCGATGACCCGGTTGAGCTCCTTCTTGTTGTAGGTGTAGTCGGCGTTCTCGCTGCGGTCGCCCAGCGCTGCGGCTTCGCCCACCTTGGCCGAGAGCTCAGGCCGCTTGATCCGCGAGAGATGATCGAGGATGCCGCGCAGGCGCGCCGCCCCCTCGGCGGTGATCAGATTGCTCTTGGGTTCCTGGCGCGGATCCTTGGCGGGATCGCGCCAGCGCGTCATGTTGCGGCCCTTCATGCACGGCCTCCTTGGTTTGGCGAGAAGGGCAACATACGCCATTCGTCGCTAACGCGACAGTATCTCGCCGTTCGGGCTGGCGTATCATTCAAACGTTCGTTACATTTTGGTTGACGGCTCCACGCCGGGATCCAACAACAATCCTTTTCGAGAAAGGAGTCTGGACATGTTTCGACGCCAGCTACTCGCCGCCGCCCTCGGCACGGCGCTTCTGATTGCCCCCTTCACTCTTGCCCAGGCCTGGGAGGGTGAAGTCGAGGCGCTCAAGCAGCGCTGGGAGCAGATCACCACACAACGGGCGGAAGGGCAGCGCCGCCACTCGCTGAAATCGCTGTCCGACGAAGCCGAGCAGTTGGTACAGGCCAACCCCGGCGAGGCGCAACCGCTGATCTGGTACGGCATCATCGAGGCCTCGCACGCCCGAGAGCGCAGCGGCCTGGGTGCACTCGGCAGTGCGCGCTCCGCCCGTGACGCCCTGGAGCGTGCCATCGAGATCGATCCCCAGGGCGGCAACGGCTCGGCCTACGTCACCCTGGGCGCACTTTATGACCGTGCCCCGGGGCGCCCCGTGGGCTTCGGCAACAGCGGCACGGCCGAGCGCATGTTCCAGCGAGCGCTGCAGATTCGTCCCGACGGTATCGACGTCAACTACTACTACGCCACCTTCCTCGAGGACGAAGGCCGGCGGGATGAGGCGCGCGAGCACGCGCAGCGTGCCGTGGATGGCACCGCCCGCGAGGATCGTCAGGCCTCGGACGAGGCGCTGCGCGAGCAGGCCAGGGCGCTGCTCTCTCAGCTCTAACCTCAGCGCCAAGATCTCCCCCTTCTGAGGTCTCCGAGCGCCGAGGGCTCTTTGCTCGGCTCTATCGGCTCTGAGACTGCCAACCGCCATGCGCTTCGACTGTGAGCGCATGGCGTCGGCAGGCACGGCTTGGCATTCCCGGCTCCGCTCACGATAATGGTCGCCATTCGCAGACTCGGAGGCCTGCATGACCGACAATCACGATAGCGGCCGGGATGCCGCCCGCCTGCCCGCCTTCAGCGGTGCCGATGTCGAACTGATCGAGCGTCGCTGCCTGCATCGGGGCTTCTTCCGGCTCGACGAGGTGCATCTGCGTCATCGCCTGTTCGAGGGCGGCTGGAGCCGTGAGATGACGCGTGAGGTGCACGTGCGGCACGATGCCGTAGGCGTGCTGCTCTACGACGTCGAGCGCGACTGCGTGGCGCTGGTAGAGCAGATCCGTGCCGGCGCCCTGGGCGATCCGGAATCGCCATGGAAGCTCGAGATCGTCGCCGGGCTGGTCGAAGCGGGCGAGAGCGCTGCCGAAGTGGCGCGCCGCGAGGCCATGGAGGAAGCCGGCTGCAAGGTCGATGAGCTGATCGAGCTGCATACCTACTACCCCAGTCCCGGTGCCTGCACCGAGCGGGTCACGCTGTTTTGTGGCCTGGTCGACTGCGAAGGGCTGGGCGGCGTGCACGGGCTGGACGAGGAGCATGAAGATATCCGCGTTCACGTGTTACCGTTTACTCGGGCCTGGGAACTCTTGCAGGCCGGAAGACTCGACAATGCCATGTGCCTGATCGCCTTCTACTGGTTGGCGGTCGAACGGGCATCTCTACGAGCAAGGGGGTAGCGTGGCGAGAACCGCCTATGTCACCGATCTGAAAGGGCTGCAGGGCGAATGCAGCGCCAACTACCTGCGCCTGATCCGGCTGCTGGGTGACCTTGGTGCGGGCGAGACGCGCGAACTCGAGCTGACCGGCCAGCGTGGACGCTTCGGCACCCTGTGGCTGTCGGTCCTCGAGCGGGCGCCCTATACCACCATTGCCCGCGTCAGCCAGAGCAGCCTGATGGACGGCGTGATCGAGCCGCCGCGCATGCGGGTGCATCTCTATCACGACGTGCGCATGGCCGAAGTCACCGACTTCCAGCGCGAGCGCCACTTCAACGGCCGCTATCGCTATCCCAACGTGCGCATGTTCCAGCCTGACGAGAAGCTGCAGCTCAACCGTTTTCTCGGCGAATGGCTGGCCCATGGGCTGGAGCACGGCCATCCTACCAACCTGACGGAACTGCCGGGATGACACGCCTGGTACAGTTCACCGATTGCCACTTGCATGCCGATCCCCACGCCCGCTCCCGCGCCGGCTTTCCGCTGCGCCAGCTCGAGGCAGTGGTGGAAGCGATTCGGGCAGAGCGTCCGGATATCGTCATCGTCAGCGGCGACATCAGCCAGGACGAGACGGCGGCGTCCTACGAACACGCCCATCGCGTGCTGTCGACGCTGGAGTGTCCCTGGTTCTGGCTGGGCGGCAATCACGACCGCCAGGAGCTGATGAAGGACCTCAAGACCATTCACGATGACATCGATCTGGGCGATTGGCGGCTCGTGGTCGCCGATACCTGCGTCAAGGGTCATGCTCACGGTGAGCTCGGGCAGGAGCGGATCGGTCAATTGGTCGAGCGGCTGGCGGAAGAAGAGCGCCCCACGCTGCTGGTCATGCACCATCCGCCGCTTGCTGTCGGTTCGGCATGGCTCGACGCGATCGGACTCAAGGACAGCGATGCCCTGTGGCAGGCGTTGCTGCCGTTCCCGCAGGTCAAGGCCATTCTCTGCGGGCACGTACACCAGGCCTTCGTCGGTCGGCAGCCGCTTGAGCTGGGCGAGGTGACGGTCTATGGCTGTCCCTCCACCACCGACCAGTTCCTGGCCGGCTCCGACGACTTCGCCATCGATGAGGCGTCACGCCCGGGATACCGCGTGTTCGACATCCGCGGCGACGAATGGCTGACCTGGGTCGAGCGCGTCGATATCTGAAGCTTCGATTCGTTTTTGATCTAAAAAGATAGGTAATCATTCTTTTACGTTATTATTAGCCCGGCGTTACCCTGTCCGCATGATTCTTACTGCCCATCGTCATGCGAGGTACCCGGGCCGATGACCAGTCTCAAAGCTCCCGAGCAACAGCCGGTATCCCAGGCGGTCGACAAAAGCGTCGTGTCGCCACGCCGGCTGACCCACCTGCAGCAGCTGGAAGCCGAATCGATCCACATCATCCGCGAGGTGGCCGCCGAGTTCCGCAACCCGGTGATGCTCTATTCCATCGGCAAGGACTCCTCGGTGATGCTGCATCTGGCGCGCAAGGCCTTCTTCCCCGGGCCGCCGCCGTTCCCGCTGATGCACATCAACACCACCTGGAAGTTCCGCGAGATGATCGCCTTCCGCGACCGCATGGCCGGTGAGGTGGGCATGGAGCTGATCGAGCACATCAACGAAGAGGGGCGTGCCGCCGGCATCAACCCCTTCGATCATGGCTCCAGCGGCTACACCGACGTGATGAAGACCCAGGCGCTCAAGCAGGCGCTGGACAAGTACGGCTTCGATGCCGCCTTCGGCGGTGCCCGCCGCGACGAAGAGGCGAGCCGCGCCAAGGAGCGGGTGTTCTCCTTCCGCGACAAGTTCCACCGCTGGGACCCCAAGAGCCAGCGCCCGGAGCTGTGGAATCTCTACAACGCCCGGGTCAACAAGGGCGAATCGATCCGTGCCTTCCCGCTCTCCAACTGGACCGAGCTGGACATCTGGCAGTACATCTACCTCGAGCAGATACCCATCGTGCCGCTCTACTACGCCGCGCCGCGCCCGGTGGTGGAACGCGACGGCATGCTGGTGATGGTCGACGACGAGCGCCTGCCGCTGGCCCCCGGCGAGGTGCCGGAGGAGCGCTGGGTGCGTTTCCGCACCCTGGGCTGCTACCCGCTGACCGGCGCGGTGGAGTCGAAGGCCGACACCCTGCCCGAGATCATCCAGGAGATGCTGCTGACCCGCACCAGCGAGCGCAGCGGCCGGGCCATCGACCATGACCAGGCGGGCTCGATGGAGAAGAAGAAGCGCGAGGGGTACTTCTGATGGCACACCAATCGACACTGATCGCCGACAACATCGAGCAGTACCTGCACGAGCACGAGAACAAGGACCTGCTGCGCTTCATCACCTGCGGCAGCGTCGACGACGGCAAGTCGACCCTGATCGGCCGGCTGCTGCACGACTCCAAGATGATCTTCGACGATCACCTGGCGGCGCTGACCCGCGACTCCAAGAAGAGCGGCACCACCGGAGACGCCGTGGACCTGGCGCTGCTGGTCGACGGCCTGCAGTCGGAGCGCGAGCAGGGCATCACCATCGACGTGGCCTACCGCTTCTTCTCCACCGACAAGCGCAAGTTCATCATCGCCGACACCCCGGGGCATGAGCAGTACACCCGCAACATGGCCACCGGCGCCTCCACCGCCAACCTGGCGATCATCCTGATCGATGCCCGTTACGGCGTGCAGACCCAGACCCGGCGCCACAGCTTCATCGCCGACCTGCTGGGTATCAAGCACCTGGTCATCGCGGTGAACAAGATGGACCTGGTGGGCTTCGACGAGGCGCGCTTCGACGAGATCGTTGCCGACTACCGGCGCTTCGCCGAGCAGCTCTCGGTCAAGGATCTGCGCTTCGTGCCGATGTCGGCGCTGGAGGGCGACAACGTGGTCAACCGCAGCGACCGCACGCCCTGGTACCAAGTCGCAGGCGAACAGGGCCCGGCGCTGCTGGAGCTGCTGGAAAGCGTCGAGGTCAGCCGAGACCGCAATCTGGTCGACCTGCGCTTCCCGGTGCAGTACGTCAACCGCCCCAACCTCGACTTCCGCGGCTACGCCGGTACCCTGGAGGCCGGGGTGCTGCGCCCGGGTTTGGCGATCAAGGCGCTGCCTTCGGGCAAGACCAGTCGGGTCGAGCGTGTGGTGACCTTCGATGGCGATCTGGACGCAGCGTGGCCGGGTCAGGCGGTGACCGTCACCCTGGAGGATGAGATCGACATCTCCCGCGGCGACTGGATCGTGGCCGAGGACGCCGAGGTCACGTTGACCAACGCCTTCGATGCCGACATCGTCTGGATGCACGAGCAACCGCTGACGCCGGGCCGGCAGTATGACATTCGTCTGGCCGGTCGCTCGGTGGCAGGGCGTGTGGATGCCATTCATCACCAGGTGGACGTCAACACCCTGGAGCGACATCCGGCCGACCGGCTCGAACTCAACGCCATCGCTCGCTGCCGGGTCGAGCTGACCGCTGAAGTACCACTCGATACCTACGACCAGAGCCCGGGCACCGGCAGCTTCATCGTCATCGACCGCCTCTCCAACATCACCGTCGGCGCCGGCATGGTGCGAAGTACTGCCGAGGCGGCGGGAGGCAGCGGTCATCAGGTGGATTGGGCCGCCTTCGAACTCGAGTTCAATGCGCTGGTGCGCCGCCACTTCCCGCACTGGGAGGCCAAGGACATACGCGACCTGCTGAAGTAGGTCAGCACAAGCGCAGCCTAGGCGGTTGATTCTGCGATAAGATCCTCCACACTATAGACAGGGTCCGGCGTAAGCCGGACCCTGTCGAGTTTCAGGGAGGAAACGATGACGCATTGCCAGGATCGGCTATCGTTGCTTCGGAGGAGCCCATGAGCGGCTTTCTCCGGCGTCTGCTGCACATCGCTGCCCGCCCCATGCGGCGCGACCGCGGGCAGGGTGGCTACGTGGTGCACCCCTATCGAGGTTATGGCTCACGGCATGAGGTGCTGCTGATGGGCCGGGTGTTTCGTCAGGCCGCGCTGGGTGACGTGATACCTCGCTACGGCGTGCTGCGCGATCTGGCCGATGTGATTCGGCGGGTCTTTCGCCGCGGGCTGCCGCAGGTCACCGTCGAGGTCACTTTGGGTGAGAACGTCACCACCGTGTCCACCGACCGTGACGGCTACTTCGACGTACTCCTGCCTATCGAGCACCCCCTGCCCCAAGACAGTGCCTGGCACCATGCGGAGCTGCACGTGGTGCTGCCGGGGGTGGAGCCGGTGCAATCGTTCACCGAGGTGTACATTCCGCCGGCTGAAGCCGACCTGCTGGTGATCAGCGACATCGACGACACGGTGATGTACACCGGGGTGGCCAACAAGCTGCGCATGTTGCACCGTCTGTTCGTCAAGCAGGCCCATCAGCGCATGGCCTTTCCCGGCGTAGCGGCGTTCTATCAGGCACTGCACGTGGGCAGGAGCGGCCAGGCAAAGCGGCCGATTCTCTACGTGTCGCGCGGCCCCTGGAGCATCTACGAGATGCTCGAGGAGTTCTTCCAGCTCAACCGTATTCCCGTCGGGCCGATACTGTTCCTGCGCGAGTGGGGTATCTCCTGGCGTAAGCCCTGGCCGCGTCGCGCGGAAGACCACAAGTACGATCTCATCCAGCACATGCTGGAGATGCGTGATGAGCTGCCCTGCGTGCTGATCGGCGACAGCGGGCAGCACGACCCGGAAGTCTATGCGCGGATCGTGCACGAATACCCCGAACGCATTCGTGCGGTCTACATTCGCCGGGTCGAACGCAAGCCTGACCGCGAACGCGCCATTCATGCGCTGCGCGAAGAGATCCGTCATACCGGCTGCGACCTGGTGCTGGCCGAGGACAGCACCGCCATGGCCGAACATGCCTGCGCTCAGGGGCTGATTGCCGAGGAGGGGCTCGAGCAGGTGCGCCGGACGTCGCAGTCTTAGGTCGCCCTCATGGGCTGATCTGGCGCTGCCCTGGGCGCTACTCCATCGCTTTGATGGGTTACAAATTCGTTATTCTGTGTGTCGATTTCTTGCGTATTTCGCTCCTACCCTGCGCCTGACGCAAGGGCCTCGTTTAAATCTCGTTGAGGCCCGCGCCCTTCATCACCCGAGGTATCCAGCATGACCACAATCGTATGGGATGGAACGACGCTTGCGACGGATTCGCTGATCAGTGTCAACGGCTCGACTTACAACCATGCGCAGAAGCTGTTCCAGCTCGACAACGGCGAGTGGGTGGCCTTCGCCGGCGAGCAGCAGGAGTGGTGGGAAGTGCTGGAATGGCTCCAGGCCGGGGCACCGCGTAACGACAAGCCGAACGTCAGCCGGGTCGAGATGATCATCGCCGGTCCCGACGGTGTCTTCGAGATGTTCAACAAGCTGGTGCGCATTCCCGTCAACGGCCCCGTCGCCTACGGCACCGGCTGGAAGTGGGCGCTGGCTGCCATCGACCACGGCAAGAGCGCCGTCGAGGCGGTGGAGTACGCCATCGGCCGCGATCACGACAGCGGCGGTGAGGTGCAGTCGGTCACGCCCAGGGTCAAGGCCTCGGTGGCCTTCGACGCCCTGATGCGCGACGTCGAGGCGACCCCCGTCACGACCTGAAGCGCTGTTTCGCATTCTCCGCCCCGGCCCTTGGCCGGGGCGGCGTTTGGGGGCTGGAACAGGCGACGCATGAACCCGAAACGGGTAGGCTTGGTCCAAATTCAAGACGCTGAGACGAGACCCCAAACGCCATGATCGTGCTGCTGATCGCCTTTCTGCTGGCCATCTTCGTGCTGCCCAACGTCTGGGCCAAGTGGGTGCTGGCGCGCCACGCCCGCGGCCGTGACGACTATCCCGGCACCGGGGCCGAGCTGGCCGACCATCTACTGCGACGCCTGGGCATCGAGGGGGTCAAGGTGGAGATGACCGAGCAGGGCGATCACTACGATCCCGAAGCGCGGCGGGTACGGCTCTCTCGCGAGCACTACGAGGGCCGCTCGCTCACCGCGGTGACCGTGGCCGCCCACGAGGTCGGCCACGCCATCCAGCATCACGAAGGCTATGCGCCGTTGATCGCCCGGTCGCGCATGGTGGGGGTGGCGCAGCGGGCCGAGAAGATCGGCGCGCTGCTGATGATGGCCGCACCTTTCCTGTTCATCCTGACTCGCCTGCCGGGGGGGCTGGCCATGGTGATCGCCATGGCGGTGATCAGTTTCGGCACCGCGGCGCTGGTACACCTGGTGACGCTGCCGGTGGAGTTCGACGCCAGCTTCAATCGCGCTCTGCCGCTGTTGCGCGAGTACGTACCGCCCTACGACATGCCCGGCGCCCGCCACGTGCTCACCGCCTGCGCCTTCACCTACGTGGCCGCCTCCTTGGCGAGTGTATTGAACCTGGGTCGCTGGCTGGTCATTCTGCGGCGCTGACTGGGTTCGCATGCCGGGTTGAAGACAGACCGCCTATGATGGGGCAGTCAGGCCGGTGATCGCCATGGCAGTGCTGAGCCAAGTGCTGCAGTTTCTGCGCCATCTCGTTGAGCTCATTGGCTCTGTGTCTGAGCTCTTCAACGTGAGCCATAGCGATTCGCTTGACGTCGCGACTGGCTCGCGAGCGATCATGCCAAAGATTCACCAGTTCCTGAATCTGACTCATCGAGAACCCAAGATCGCGTGCCTGGCGAATGAAACGCAGGGTATGGATGTCCTGCTCCCGGTAGATCCGGTAGCCCGCTTCCGTGCGAGCTACTGGCATTATGAGTTCTATCGATTCGTAATACCGGATCATCTTGGCCGAGATTCCCGACGCTGCTGCCGCTTCTCCTATGTTCATGTCACATGTCCTCTATGTTCGCCACTTGAACGCTAGTGCTTGATCTTCCGGTTCGTTAACCACTGGCCGCTCAGGCGGCCAGCAGTGGACGAAACGTCTTGAGTCGCAGGGCATTGCCCAGCACGAAGATGCTGGAGAGCGCCATCGCCGTGGCGGCAAATACCGGCGACAACAGAATGCCGAACAGTGGGAAGAAGGCTCCGGTAGCGACTGGAATCAGCGCCGTGTTGTACGCAAAAGCCCAGAACAGATTCTGCTTGATGTTTCGCAGTGTAGCCCGCGACAACGCGATCGCGTTAGGTACGCCTGTCAGGTCGCCTGACATGAGCACCACATCAGCGCTTTCGATGGCCACATCCGTACCGGTGCCAATGGCGATGCCCACGTCAGCTTCGGCGAGCGCCGGTGCGTCGTTGATACCATCGCCAACGAAGGCTACCTGCCGTCCACCCTGGCGTAGTGCCTTGACGGCCTCCACCTTGCCATCTGGCAGCACCTCTGCGATTACCTCGTCGATGCCGAGCTGGCGCGCTATTGCCTGGGCGGTGCGGCGGTTGTCGCCGGTGATCATGGCCACTTTCATCCCCAATTCATGCAGCGCCTTCAAGGCTTGAGGTGTGCTTTCCTTGATCGGATCGGAGACTGCCAGGATGGCGGCCAGGCGACCATCGATGGCGGCATAGAGAGGTGACTTGCCTTCGTCCGCGAGCTGGGTGGCCTCGTCCTCGAAGCGGTGAACATCAATGCCGTTGCTCGTCATCAAGCGGTCGGCACCCACCCAAACCTCATGACCGGCCACACTGGCCTTGATGCCAAAGCCGGGTACGGCATCGAAGCTATCGATGCTTTGGAGGGCGAGTCCACGCGCCTTGGCGCCTTCGATGATGGCTTCGGCGATGGGGTGTTCGGATCGGCTTTCGACCGAGGCAACCAACTGCAGCACGACATCGTGCTCGAAGCCATCCGTCACCATCAGGTCGGTCAGTTCCGGGCGTCCCTTGGTCAAGGTGCCTGTCTTGTCCAGAGCGACGACTTTGGCATGCCGCAGCGTCTGTAGCGCTTCGCCCTTGCGAAACAGCACGCCAATTTCCGCAGCCCGGCCGGTACCGACCATGATCGAGGTAGGGGTTGCCAGGCCCATGGCGCACGGGCATGCGATGATCAGAACTGCCACGGCATTGACGAGGGCAAAGCTGATGGCAGGACCCGGGCCCAAGGTGAGCCAGGCGATACACGTCAAGAGTGCAATGGCAATGACGATGGGGACGAACCAGGCGGTGACCTTGTCGACCAAGGCCTGGATCGGTAGTTTGGCACCTTGAGCGGACTCGACCATGCGAATGATTTGAGCCAGTACCGTATCGGCTCCCACATTGGTTGCCCTGAAGGAGAAAGCGCCGGTCTTGTTGATCGTGCCGCCCACCACCTGGGCTCCCGGTGTCTTTTCGACAGGCACGGGCTCACCGGTGATCATGGATTCATCCACATAGGAGGCTCCTTCGACCACTTCCCCATCCACGGCAATCTTCTCGCCGGGTCGAACTTGTACGATATCGTTCTGCTGTACCTGATCCAGCGGAATCTCGACGACTTCGCCGTCGCGCAAGACCCGCGCCGTCTTGGCTTGCAGCCCCATCAAGCGCTTGATGGCCTCGCTGGTACGCCCTTTGCTGCGGGCTTCGAGATAGCGGCCAAGCAGAATCAGCGAGGCAATGACGGCAGCGGCTTCAAAATAGAGATTGGCCGTTCCGGCAGGAAGGAGGCCCGGAGCAAACATCGCCACCAGTGAATAGCTCCAGGCGGCGCTCGTGCCAAGGGCGACCAGGGAGTTCATGTCCGGCCTGCCATGCAGCAATGCCGGAAATCCGATGCGGAAGAAACGCAGTCCGGGGCCGAACAGCACAAGGGTCGTCAAGACCATCTGGATGTAAGCGGACGTCTGGTGCCCCAGGGTGTTACCTACCCAATGGTGGAAGCCGGGGATGACATGTGAACCCATTTCGAGCACGAAGACTGGGAGCGTCATCACTGAGGCGAGCAGTGCCAGCCGACCGAGCTGGCGTGTTTCCGCATCTCGCCTGGCCTGGGCGTCGTGAGGTTCGGCGTTACCGCTCAAGCCAAGATAGGTGGCGCGATACCCTGCCTTCTCCACGGCGGAGACTAGCTCCTCAGCGGATACGCTATCGGCAAGGAAGCGCACGTATGCCTTTTCGCTGGCGAGATTGACGCTGGCTTCGATAACTCCAGTCGTCGCCTTCAAGGCGTTCTCGATGCGACCGACGCAAGACGCACAGCTCATTCCTTCGAGGGCCAGCTCGACGGATTCAGTTGCGGCTCCATATCCTGAGTTCTCAATGGCTTGGACCAAGCTGTTGGGATCTGCTGTGTCCTTGAATACCACTTCCGCCCGTTCGGTGGCGAAATTCACCTTGGCGTTGGTGACGCCTGGCACGTTGCTGATGGCCTTTTCGATACGGGCGACACAGGATGCGCAACTCATCCCGGTCAGCTGTAATTGAAGTGAAGTTGACATTTTTTTGCTCCTTTCGTCAGTGGGCTATGTGACCCTAGGCCTTCCCATCGTGGGAAGGTCAAGACAAGGAAGCGCACAAAATATTCGAATGCTTTAGACCAGCCTGAGGAAGCACAGCCCTATGTATGCGAGCGAAAGACAATCTCTGGCTTGAGCGTAAGCGGGAGCGGTTTCTAAAGTTCTGAGACAGTCTCTGCCTTCATGGAGGTGGTGCGGCGTGATTTACCGTCCCGAGTCGGAGCGCACCAGCCACTACTTCAAGGCTGGCGTGGCCGAGCAGTTCGACGCCGTGTTCCACCTCGACGAGACCCGCGCCTTGGAGCCGTTCGACTGGGGCGAGCTGTGGCGAGCGGAGGAGGTGCCGGATACCTATCCCTTCGGCGTCTAAGCGGGCTTGTTGGCGATGACCACCGCCCGCCGCGGCGCCGGGTAGCCCTCGCGGGTGCGCTTGGGGTCGGTCGCATCGAGGAAGTCGGCCAGCGACTGGAAGGTCATCCACTCGGTAGAGCGCTGCTCCTCCAGGGAGGTGAATGCTTCGTCCACCACCCGCACATTGACGAAGCCGCAGCGCTCGAGCCACTGGCACAGCGCCAGGGACGACGGCAGGAAGTAGACGTTGGGCATGGCGGCGTAGCGCTCGCCGGGCAGCAGCACCGTGGTGGCGTCGCCTTCCACCACCAGTGTCTCCAGCACCAGCTCTCCGCCGGGGCGCAAGGCGTCCTTCAGCTGCAGCAGATGCTCCAGCGGGGAAGGGCGGTGGTAGAGCACGCCCATGGAGAACACCGTGTCGAAGAACTCAAGCCGCTCGGGCACGTCCTCGATGCCCACCGGCAGGAAGTGGGTGCGCCCGCCGTCGGCATCGCCGACGAAGTGACGCAGCGCCTGGAACTGGTAATAGAAGCGCGGCGAGGGGTCGATCACCAGCACGAAGGCGGCACCGGCGCCGGCCATGCGCCAGGCGTGGTAGCCGCTGCCGCCGCCCACATCGAGCACCCGCCTGCCGCTCAGCGGGGCCAGGTGGGGGGTAACCCGCTGCCACTTCCAGTCGGAGCGCCATTCGGTGTCGATAGGAATATCGGCGAGCCGGTAGGGCCCCTTGCGCCACGGCGCGAGCTTGCGCAGCAGGTTCTCGCACTGGCGCCGCCGGCTGTCGTCGAGGGCGCAATCCACCGTCACGGTATCGACGTCCAACCGGACGTCGCGAGCTTCGGGCAGGTCGGGCAGCTTGGCCACCGCCTTCTCCCAGGCCGGCAGATCGCCGTAGCGCTTGCGGTCGAGGCCGCGGGCCAGCTGTTCCGGCAGGCGGGCGAGCCAGGAGTCCAGCCCCTGATCGATGAAGGCGCGATAGAGCGGGCGGTGTTCGGCAGGGATCGCCACCTCAGGCCTCCTTGAACGCGATCAGCGAGGCGAAGTTGAGGTACTGGAACCAGGTCAGCGAGCGTGGGAAGCCGGCCCGCGCCAGGCGTGCATGGTGGGCTTCCAGGGTGTCCGGCACCAGCACGTTTTCCAGCGCCGTACGCTTCTGGCTGATTTCAAGCTCGCTGTAGCCGTTGGCGCGCTTGAAGTCGTGATAGCGCTCCACCCGCCAGGCGTTGTCGCGCTCGTCGGGGTCGACCACCTTTTCCGAGAGTACCAGCACTCCGCCCGGTTCCAGCGCGGCATAGAGTCGAGCGAGCAGGGCTTCACGATCCTCGGGGGGCAGAAACTGCAAGGTGAAGTTGAGGATCACCAGACCCGAGGGGCGATAGTCGAGGGCACGGATATCGCCCTCGATCACCTCGATGGCGTGTTCGGGACACTCCGCGGCGAGGGTCTCGCGGGCACGCTCCACCATGGCCGGGGAGAGGTCCACCGCGGTCAGCCGGAAGGCGTCCGGCGGCAGCTGGCCGGCCAGGGCCAGACTGGCGGCGCCCAGCGAGCAGCCCAGGTCGTAGACGTGAGCGCCGTGGCGCAGGTGGCGGCCCGCGATCAGCCCCAGCATGCCCAGAATCTGGCCGTAGCCGGGCACCGAGCGACGGATCATGTCGGGGAAACAGGCCACCACCTGCTCGTCGAAGGAGAAGCGCGCCACCCGGTCCAGGGGTGTCGAAAAGATCGCGTCACGATAAGATGCGTCACTCATGAGCAGGTCAGGCCGGTAGCGTGGAACAGGCGGACATTCTACGCTTGCTGCCGGCCGGCTGCACGGATAGCGCCACGGCGACGGAGCGGTGGATTTACAGGCGGATACAAGGCTAGCCTGAGAGCGGTGAAACTTTGTCCGGTTTCGACGGGAGCCTTCCAGGTGCGATGGCTCCCGCAAGACGTCAAGGAGGATTGACATGAACCAAGCACCCATCGATCGAACCGGTGCCTGGCAGCGGCTGATGGAACATGCCGAGGAGATGCGCGGTGCTCACCTGAGCCAGCTGTTCGTCGATCAGGCACGAGGTAGCGCTTTCACGCGACGGGCAGCGGGGCTGACTCTCGATCTGTCGAAGCAGCGCTGGAGCGATGCCACGCTTTCGCTGCTGCTGGACCTGGCACGAGAGGCCGGGGTGCCGGAAGGCATTCAGGCACTTTTGAGCGGTGCGCACGTCAACGTCAGCGAGGATCGTCCGGCGCTCCACACGGCGCTGCGCCTGCCCCCCGAGGCCTCGCTTCTCGTCGAGGGCGAGGACGTGGTGCCCGGCGTACACGCCACCCTCGATCGCATGGCGACCATGGTCGAGCGGTTGCATGCCCGCCAGTGGCGTGGCGCCACCGGCCGGCCGATTCACGACGTGGTCAATCTCGGTGTCGGCGGCTCCGACCTGGGCCCGCTGATGGTGACCCACGCCCTGGCCGACTATCGCCCCGCCGATGCCCATCACGTCGCGGTGCACTTCGCCTCGACCATGGACGGCTCGCAGCTTGCCGACTATCTCACCCGCTTCAACCCCGAGACCACGCTGTTCGTGATCTCGTCGAAGTCCTTCACCACCATCGATACGCTGTCCAACGCGCGTACCGCCCGCGACTGGCTGATGGCGCGGCTGGTAGAGGATGGCAAGGACGTGGACGAGGCCATGGTGATGCGCCAGCACTTCGTCGGCGTCTCGGCCAAACCCGAGAAGATGAGCGAGTGGGGCATCGCCGAGGTCAACCAGCTGCTGTTTTGGGAGTGGGTCGGCGGCCGCTACTCGCTGTGGGGCGCCATCGGGCTGCCCATCGCCTTGGTGATCGGCATGGCCAACTTCCGCGAGCTGCTGGCCGGCGCCCATGCCATGGATGAGCACTTCGCCCAGGCGCCGCTTGCCGACAACCTGCCGGTGCTGCTGGCCCTGGCGGGGATCTGGAACGTCAATTTCCTCGATATCCGCGCCCACTCGATTCTGCCCTATGACGGCCGCCTGGAGCACTTCGCCGCCTATCTCGAGCAGCTGGAGATGGAGTCCAACGGCAAGTCGGCCACCCATGACGGCCGTCAGGTCGGCTACTCCACCTGTCCGGTGCTGTGGGGCCAGCTCGGTCCCAATGCGCAGCACGCCTTCTACCAGCTGCTGCACCAGGGCACCCAGCCCGTGGTGTGCGACTTCATCGCGCCGCTCACGCGCTACGACGACGTCGAGGACGCGGCGACCCGCGATCACCTGATGGCCCAGCATCGCCTGACGCTGGCCAACTGTTTCGCCCAGTCGCGCCTGCTGATGCTCGGCGACGATGCCATCGACGAGCCAGGCGAACGGCCGGGGCACAAGCGCTACCGAGGCAACCAGCCCTCCACCACACTGCTGCTCGACCGCCTCACGCCCGCCACGCTGGGGGCGCTGATCGCCCTCTACGAGCACAAGGTGTTCGTCCAGGCCACCATCTGGGGTATCAACCCGTTCGACCAGTGGGGCGTGGAGCTGGGCAAGCAGATCGCCGGCGAGACCGAGCGGATTCTGGCCGAGCGCGACGGCCTCGACAGGATGGACGCCTCCAGCCGGGCGCTGATCGAAGCGGTGTGGCGCGCCGAGCAGGAGGGCGAGCGTTGAAGCGATGTCCGTATCAGGCATTCTCGGGGCTGGTAATGTATACAGTGGCTTGGGTATGCTGAGCACGTCGCTGGCAGCGCCACCGGCCAGCGGCGTGCTCTATCTGCATGGCTTCAACAGCGGCTACGGCTCGCCCAAGGCGGTGCTGATCCGCGCCGCCTGTGCCGCGCTGGCGCTACCCTGCGAAACGCCGCAGCTGCCGCATCGGCCCTTGGCGGCACTGCAGCTGGCCGAGGAGCTGCTGCAGGGGCTGGGGGAGAGGCCGCTGGTGGTGGGCAGCTCCATGGGCGGATTTCTGGCCAGTTGCCTGGCCGAGCGTCACGAACTTCCGGCCGTGCTGATCAATCCGGCAGTACGGCCGGCGCAACTGGTGTCGGAGTGGCTCGGCGAGGCCTTCGTCAACGAGCATACCGGCGAGCGCTTCACCATCGAGACGGCTCACCGCCAGGAGCTCGATGCCCTGACGCCGCAGCGGGTGACGCCCGAACGCTACCTACTGCTGCTGGGCAGTGCCGACGAGACGCTGGACCCGGCGCACGCTTTTGCGCTCTATCGGGGCGCCAGGACCGTTCTGCACCCGGGCGGCGATCATGTGTTCAGCGCCCTGGAAGCGTATCTGCCGGCCATCCTGGCCCATGGTGGACACGGCCTGCCGCCGGAACGGGTATCATGCCGGCAGGGGTGAACCGCGTGCCAGCAGGGCGGGCGACAGGGATGCGCAGAGATCACGCTGGGAGCGCAATTGAATTCGTAATGGCTTTGGGACACGCATGACACAGTACAGTGCCAGCTCAATCGAAGTACTCTCCGGTCTCGATCCGGTGCGCAAGCGCCCCGGCATGTACACCGACACCACCCGCCCCAACCACCTGGCTCAGGAAGTCATCGACAACAGCGTCGACGAGGCACTGGCCGGCCATGCCCGGGAAGTCAGCGTGCGTCTGCTGGAGGATGGCGGTATCGAAGTGGCCGACGACGGCCGCGGCATGCCGATCGACATCCACCCCGAACACGGCGTCTCCGGGATCGAGCTGATCCTCACCCGGCTGCATGCCGGCGGCAAGTTCTCCCAGTCCAGCTATCGCTTCTCCGGCGGTCTGCACGGCGTCGGGGTGTCAGTGGTGAACGCCCTGTCGCGACGCCTGGAGGTCGAGGTGATGCGCGACGGTGCCCGCCACGCCATGGCCTTCGAGCACGGCGACAAGGTCTCGGAGCTGGCCGAGATCGGCAGCGTGGCCAAGCGCACCACCGGTACCCTGGTGCGCTTCTGGCCCGACGAGTCCTACTTCGACAGCCCGAAGCTGGCCATGGGCCGTCTCAAGCATGTGCTGCGGGCCAAAGCGGTGCTGTGTCCGGGCCTCAAGGTCACCCTGGTGGAAACCGACGGTGCCGAGAGCGTATGGCAGTACGAGGATGGCCTGCGCGATTACCTGGCTCAGGCCACTGACGGCTTCGAAGTGCTGCCTGCCTCGCCGCTGATCGGTCATTTCGCCGACGACGAGCAGGCGGTGGATTGGGCAGTGCAGTGGCTGCCCGAAGGCGGCGAGACGCTGATGGAGAGCTACGTCAACCTGATCCCTACGCCCCAGGGCGGCACCCACGTCAACGGGCTGCGCTCGGGCCTGCTCGAGGCGCTGCGCGAGTTCTGCGAATACCGCAACCTGCTGCCGCGGGGGGTCAAGCTCACCCCCGAGGACCTGTGGGAGCGCGTCGCCTACGTGCTCTCGGTGAAGATGCTCGACCCGCAGTTCGCCGGCCAGACCAAGGAGCGCCTCTCCTCGCGCACCGTGGCTGCCTTCGTCTCCAACGTGGTGAAGGACGCCTTCTCGCTGTGGCTCAACCACCACGTCGATCAGGCCGAAGCGCTGGCCGAGCTGGTCATCAGTGCCGCCCAGCGGCGCCAGAAGAGCGCCAAGAAGGTGGCGCGCAAGAAGGTCACCGCCGGCCCTGCGCTGCCGGGCAAGCTGGCCGACTGCTCCGGCCAGGACCCGGCCCAGAGCGAGCTGTTCCTGGTCGAGGGCGACTCGGCCGGCGGCAGCGCCAAGCAGGCGCGCAACCGCGAGACCCAGGCGATCCTGCCGCTGCGCGGCAAGATCCTCAATACCTGGGAGGTCGACAGCCACGACATCTATGGCTCCCAGGAGGTCCACGACATCGCCGTGGCGGTGGGCATGGACCCGGGTAGCGACGACCTCAGCCAGCTGCGCTACCACAAGATCTGCATTCTCGCCGACGCCGACTCTGACGGCCTGCACATTGCCACGCTGCTGTGCGCGCTGTTCGTGCGCCACTTCCCGGCGCTGGTGGATGCCGGCCACGTCTACGTCGCCATGCCGCCGCTCTACCGCATCGACCTCGGCAAGGAGGTGCACTACGCCCTCGACGAGAGCGAGAAGGCGGCGATCCTGCGCAAGCTCGAGGGCAAACGCGGCACACCCAACGTGCAGCGCTTCAAGGGCCTGGGCGAGATGAGCCCGCTGCAGCTGCGCGAGACCACCATGGCGGTGGAGACCCGGCGTCTGGTACAGCTCACCCGCGAGGTCGGCGACGGCACCATGGAGATGATGGACATGCTGCTGGCCAAGAAGCGCGCCGCCGACCGCAAAAGCTGGCTCGAAGACTATGGCAACCTGGCGGATATCGAAGTATAGCGCCAGCACGAGCGGCGCCGGGGGCAGGCCGTAGCGGAGGTCATTTGCCATGGATGGCAAATGTAGCGCCCAGGGATGGGTTTACAGCGCCTCCGCGAAGGCCTGTCGCCGGGATAGCCGCGGCGGGAACGAGAGACATTGAACCCTGACCAAGGGCATATCGTATGACCATGGATATCCAGGTGGCGGAGGGCGACGTCGAGCGCCTCTCGCTGCGCGAATACACCGAGAAGGCGTACCTCGACTACTCGATGTACGTCATCCTCGACCGGGCGCTGCCCCACATCGGCGACGGCATGAAGCCGGTGCAGCGGCGCATCGTCTACGCCATGCGCGAGCTAGCGCTGAACGCCAGCGCCAAGTACAAGAAATCGGCGCGTACCGTCGGCGACGTACTGGGCAAGTTCCACCCCCACGGCGACAGTGCCTGCTACGAGGCGATGGTGCTGATGGCGCAGCCGTTCAGCTATCGCTACCCGCTGGTGGACGGCCAGGGCAACTGGGGCAGCCCCGACGATCCCAAGTCGTTCGCGGCGATGCGCTACACCGAATCGCGGCTCTCCAGGTTCGCCGAAGTGCTGCTCGCCGAGCTGGGCCAGGGCACCGTCGACTGGACCCCCAACTTCGACGGCACCATGAACGAGCCGGTGGTGCTGCCGGCGCGCCTACCCCACGTGCTGCTCAACGGCGGCACCGGCATCGCCGTGGGCATGGCCACCGACATCCCGCCGCACAACGTGCACGAAGTGGTCGAGGCGACCTGCCATCTGCTGCGCCACCCCGAGGCCACCACCGCCGACCTGATGCATTACCTGCCGGCGCCCGACTTCCCCACCGCGGCGGAGATCATCACCTCCCGCGACGACTTGCGTAAGCTCTACGAGAGCGGTCGCGGCTCGGTGAAGCTGCGCGCTCGCTATATCCTGGAAGAGGGCAAGGTGGTGGTCACCGCCGTGCCCTACCAGGTCAGCGGGGCCAAGGTGCTCGAACAGATCGCCGCCCAGATGCAGGCCAAGAAGCTGCCCATGGTGGCTGACCTGCGTGACGAGTCGACCCACGAGGAACCGACCCGGCTGGTGATCGAGCCGCGCTCCAATCGGGTCGACATCGAGGCGATGATGGCGCACCTGTTCGCCACCACCGACCTCGAGAAGAACATCCGCGTCAACCTCAACGTGATCGGTCTCGACGGCCGGCCGCGGGTGATGCCGCTGCCGGACATGCTTGGCGAATGGCTCACCTTCCGCCGCAAGACCGTGCGCCGGCGCCTGGAGCATCGCCTGGGCAAGGTCGAGGATCGCCTGCACATCCTCGAAGGCCTGCTAGCCGCCTACCTCAACATCGATGAGGTGATCCGCATCATCCGCGAGGAGGACGAGCCCAAGAGCGCGCTGATGGCCGCCTTCGGTCTCTCCGACCGCCAGGCCGAAGCGATCCTCGAGCTGCGCCTGCGCCACCTGGCCAAGCTCGAGGAGATGAAGATCCGCGGCGAGCAGGACGCTCTCGAAGCCGAACGCAAGCGCTTGAAGGCGCTGCTCGGCAGCGAAGCCAAGCTCACCGACCTGATCGAGGAGGAGCTGCGCGAGGCGGCCCGTGAGCACGGCGATGAGCGCCGTTCGCCCATCGTCGAGCGCGAGGAGGCCAAGGCGCTCTCCGAGGTCGAGCTGATGGGCGCCGACCCCATCACCGTGGTGCTCTCCGAGAAGGGCTGGATTCGTGCCGCCAAGGGCCACGAAATCGATCCGGAAGGTCTCTCCTACAAGTCCGGCGACCGCTTCGCTCTGGCCGGCCGCGGCAAGACCAACCAGCCGCTGGTGCTGCTCGACGACACCGGCCGTGCCTACACCCTGGCCGCCCACAACCTGCCCAGCGCCCGCAGCCAGGGCGAGCCGGTCACCAAGTGGGTCAACGTGGTGGCCGGTGCGCACATGGCCGGGCTGATGCTGGCCCCGCCAGAGAACCGCTACCTGCTGGCCAGCGACGGTGGCTACGGCTTCGTGGCCAAGCTCGAGGAGCTGATCGGCAAGAACAAGTCGGGCAAGGCGGTGCTATCGGTGCCCAAGGGCTGCCGTGTGATGGCACCGGTGCGCGTGCCCGAGGGCGAGGACATCTGGGTGGCGGCGGTCTCCAACGAAGGGCGCCTGCTGCTGTTCCCGCTGGAGCAGCTGCCCGAGCTGGCCAAGGGCAAGGGCAACAAGATGATCGACATTCCCGGCGCCCGCGCCGCGCGGCGTGAGGAACTGGTGCGTGACATCGCGCTGCTGCCCGCAGGGGCGTCACTGGTCATCCATGCCGGTAAGCGGCATCTGACGCTCAAGGACGCCGAACTGGATTATTATCGCGGCGAACGCGGTCGACGCGGCAGCAAGCTGCCCCGCGGCCTGCAGAAAGTCGACCGCCTGGAGTGTGGTGAATGACACGACGACTGCTGATACGCGCCACCGGCGCGGCACGACCCGGCCAGTTGGCCGGCCTAGGCCAGGCCCTGGCGCGCAGCGGCGCACGGCTGCTCGACATCAACCAGAGCGTGACCTTCGGCATGGTCTCGCTGGAGGCGCTGGTCGGCCTCGAGCATGACAGCGACCTGGAAGGGGCGCTCAACGAGGCAGGCGCCACGCTGGGACTCGACGTTCAGGCCATTCAGGTCAGTGCCGATGACTACCAGCGCTGGAGCGTGCATGCCAGCGAGCCGCGGCTGATCCTGACCCTGCTGGCACCGCACCTCCCCGCCGGCATCCTGGCCGAAGTGGGGGCGCTCACCGCCGAGCATGGCCTCACCGTTGAGCTGATTCATCGTCTCTCCGGGCGTGAACCTCTGGATGGCGGTGTACCGCGCTTCGGTTCCTGTGTCGAGTGCTGGCTGCGCGGCGACGAGGTCGATCTCGACAGCCTGCGCGAGAAGGCGCTGGCACTGGGCGCCATGCACGGCGTCGACATCGCCCTGCAGGAAGATTCCATCTGGCGTCGCCATCGTCGCCTGGTCTGCTTCGACATGGACTCGACCCTGATCCAGGCAGAAGTGATCGACGAGCTGGCTCGTCGTCATGGCGTCTACGAAGAAGTGGCGGCGGTGACCGAGCGCGCCATGCGCGGCGAACTCGATTTCCAACAGAGCTTCCGTGAGCGCATGGCCAAGCTCAAGGGCCTCGATGAAGCGGTACTGGTCGAGATTGCCGAGGAGCTGCCGCTGATGGATGGTGTCGAGCGGTTGATGAAGCACCTCAAGCGCCTGGGCTACCGCACCGCGATTCTCTCCGGCGGCTTCACCTACTTCGCCCGCCACCTGCAGGAGACGCTCGGCTTCGACGAGATCCACGCCAACGAGCTGGTGATCGAGAACGGCAAGGTCACCGGCGAGGTGCGCGAGCCGATCCTGGATGCCAGCCGCAAGGCCGAGCTGCTGCGCGAGATCGCCGCCCGCGAGGGGCTCGCCATGGAGCAGACCATCGCCGTGGGCGATGGCGCCAACGATCTCAAGATGCTGGCGGCCGCCGGCCTCGGCATCGCTTTCCGCGCCAAGCCCCTGGTGCGCAGCCAGGCGCGGCAGTCGATCTCGACGCTGGGCATCGACGCCGTGCTCTACCTGATGGGCTATCGCGAAGGGGACCTGGAGGACGACAGCCGCGCGGGTTGATCGGCATCACTGGTGCTGCGGGGGGAACTGGCGTACCTTCGAAGAACCCCATTGAATCGGAGGTCGCCATGGCCCAAGCGCATTTCTCCGCCGAGCTGCTGGACGAGCTGAACCTGCTCTGCCTGTACAACCTCGATACCACCCAGGCTGGCCTCAAGGTGCATGCCGGTAGCGCATCTCCCGGTGCTGTGGCCGCCGCCGAGCGGCTGTATGAGAAGGGCTTGGTGACCCAGGCCGACGGTGGCTACCTGACCCCGCGCGGGCGCGAGGCCGCCCACCACGCCCAGGAACTCACCGGACTGCTGGATCCTGCCGAGCTGACCACCTGATCGAAGCACTCGGGCTGCTCATCCGACCTGGCCCGAAACGACGACGGCCGCCTTTTAGGCGGCCGTCGCGCGCCAGGCGCTCGGGTATCAAGTGTTCAACACTACGCCGCCGTTGAGGTGCAGCGTCTGGCCGCTCATGTAGGAGGACTCCTCGCAGGCTAGGTAGACGTACGCTGGTCCCATCTCGGAGGGCTGGCCGGCACGGTTCATCGGCACCTGGCCGCCGAAGGCGGCGACCTTCTCGGCATCGAAGCTGGCCGGGATCAGCGGCGTCCACACCGGCCCCGGCGCCACCGAATTGACGCGAATCCCTTTCTCGGCCAGCGGCACCGCCAGCGAGCGCACCAGGCCCTGGATCGCGCCCTTGGTGGCGGTGTAGTCGATCAGCGTCGGGTTGCCCTTGAAGGCGTTGATTGAAGAGGTGCAGATGATGCTGTCCCCCTCGCCCATGTGGGGCAGGGCCGCCTTGGTCAGGTAGAAGTGGCTGAACACGTTGGTCTGGAAGGTGCGCTGCAGCTGGTCCGGGGGAATCTCGGTGATGTCGTCCCAGTCGTACTGCTCGGCGGCGTTGTGTACCACGATGTTGAGCTTGCTGAATTCCGCCAGGGTCCTGTCGACGATCTCGTCGCAGAACGATGGCTCGCCCACGTCGCCCTTGAGCACCAGGCAGCGGCGCCCCTCGGCCTCGACGAGTTGCTGGGTGTCGCGGGCGTCGGTGTCCTCTTCCAGATGCACGATGACGCAATCGGCGCCCTCGCGGGCGTAGTGCACCGCCACGGCACGACCGATGCCGCTGTCGCCGCCGGTGATGATCGCCACCTTGTCCTTGAGCTTGTCGGCGCCGCGGTAGCTCTGGCGAATGTACTCCGGCTGAGGGTCCATCTTGTACTCGGCGCCGGGCTGGTGGGACTGCTCCTGTGGGGGTTGCTTCTCTTCGCTCATGTACTGAACTCCTTTTCCTTGGGAAACACTGCATAAATGTCTGCGCGTGCGAATCACTGCGTTGCGCGGTGCTCGAAAGCCTCACCTATACCCCATAGGCTCCGGTTGACTCGCAGCCTTCGGCTTCTCGCCCCTTCGGGGCCAGCCTACGGCTGTTTGTCGCTTCGCTCGGTACTGCGCTCCGGGCGCCTTGTGCTTCATCCCGCTCGCCGATTTATCAGTGCTTCCCTAGCACGTGATGACTAGAAAGTAGGTGGGAGGGTGTAAGCAGGACAAGGCGGGGAGCGTGAATAAAGGTTTCGTTGTCGTAACGTCCGGTGTTGCCATTCGCCGTGATGGGGCGTTGCGCGCTTCGTGCTCGTGATACCATCGCTGCGCCCGGCTGGCCATCCGGCAAGAGGCAACGAATTGGAGTTTCACAGAGCGTGTTTCCGAGAATGTCCATGAGCGCTTCCTTCGAAACCTGGCGCGTGCGCTTCGAGCGGCTGCGTGCCAACAAGATCTTCGAACTCACGGTGATTGCGATCATCGTGCTCTCGGCCCTGCTGATCGGGGCGAGAACCTATGAGGAGATCACTCGCTTCCAGCAGTGGCTGCGGGTGCTGGACGTGGCGGTGACGGTATTTTTCCTGATGGAGATACTGATCCGCATGGCGGCTGAGCGACGCCTGCTCGATTTCTTCAAGAAGGGTTGGAACGTCTTCGACTTCCTCATCGTCACCGCCAGCCTGATCCCCATGGACGACTCCGAGATGGTGCTGCTGGCGCGGCTGCTGCGTATCTTCCGCGTGCTGCGCCTGGTGTCGATGATCCCCGAGCTGCGCATGTTGATGGCGGCGCTGTTCAAGTCGATTCCGCGCATGGGCTACGTGGCGCTGCTGATGTTCATCATCTTCTACATCTACGCGGCCATCGGCAGCTTCCTGTTCCATGACGTCGACGAGCGGCTGTGGGGCAACATCTCGCTGGCCATGCTGACGCTGTTCCAGGTCGCCACCTTCGAGAGTTGGGCCACGGCAGTACTCTATCCCACCATGGAGCATTACCCCTACGCCTGGATCTTCTTCCTCACCTTCATCTTTCTCAACGCCTTCATCTTCCTCAACATGATGATCGGCATCGTACTCGACGTGATGCAGAAGGAGAGCATCCAGATCGAGCTGGAGAGCGGCGAGGGCGAGGCGGCGGAGCTGCACGGCCTGCGCGACGACGTGCGCCAGCTGCGCGATCAGCTTTCACGCATGGAGGCGATGCTCGAGCGGCGCGAAAAATAGCGCTTCCGCTATGCTCAGATGAGCGGGCTCGATGGCCGAGCCAAGTGGCAGAGCGTCTGGCAGAAGGAGAGTAAGGGATGACCGACCATTCAGCCTCAGGGGCGCGCACCTTTCTGCCGCCTTATCTGCTCGAGCGAGTCGCCAGCAGCGGCTCGGCACACCAGCGGGAGTGCGCCCGCCAGACCCTGCTGGCCGACGGCCGCTTTCGTGCCCGGGCGGGCAGCCTTGCCCTGCCGCAGGGCAGCGCCCGGCGCGGCGAGCCGGCTCGCTTCGTACACTCCGCCGAGCAGCGTCAGGTGCTGCCCGGCCGGCTGGTGAGGCGCGAAGGTCAGGGAGAGAGCGGCGACCCCGCCGTCGACGAGGCGTATCAGGGGCTGGGAGCGACCTACCGGCTGTTCTGGGAAGTCTACGAACGGCACTCCATCGACGATGACGGCATGGCGCTGCTGGCCACGGTTCACTACGGTCGTGACTACGAGAACGCCTTCTGGGACGGCCGTCAGATGGTGTTCGGCGACGGTGATGGCGAACTGTTCAACCGCTTCACCATCGCCCCGGACATCATTGCCCACGAGCTGACCCATGGCGTCATCCAGCACGAAGCCGCACTGGCCTATGCGGGGCAGTCCGGGGCGCTCAACGAGTCGCTGTGCGACGTGTTCGGCAGCCTGGTCAGGCAGCGTGAATTGGGGCAGAGCGTCGACCAGGCGGACTGGCTGATCGGCAAGGGGCTGTTCACCGAGCGGGTCGCCGGCCGCGCCCTGCGCTCCATGGCCAGGCCAGGCACTGCCTACGACGACCCGCTGCTGGGACGCGATCCGCAGCCCGATCACATGGAGGCTTTCGTGGTCACCGAAGCGGATCATGGCGGGGTGCACATCAACTCGGGCATTCCCAATCACGCCTTTCATCTGGTGGCCATGGCACTGGGCGGGCACGCCTGGGAGCGGGCCGGGCGGATCTGGTACGACACCCTCGTCGATCGCCGCCTGAATCAGGACAGCGACTTCGTCACCTTCGCCGCGCTGACCCATGACAACGCCGAGCGTCGCTATGGCGCCGCAAGCCGGGAAGCGACAGCGGTGCGCGAAGGCTGGCGGCGCGTGGGGGTGTCGCCGTGAGCCAGCCGCCGCCCCTGACGCCGGCCAGTGTGGTTCGGCTGCGTCGCGAGGGGGGCGTGGCGCATTTCCCCGGCCTGGCGCGCCCACGCTGCATCCGCTGTGCCCGCGTCAGCGAAGCTCAGCGCGACGAGCTCTGGCGCCTGCTGTCGAGCGCGGAAGCAGGGCGGGCAGCGGGTCGTGAAGAGGTGGAAGGCGCCGACCGGCGCCGCTTCTGCCTGAGCGTGGAGGATGCCAGCGGTACCACTCTTTGGGGGCTCACCGTGGCCGAGGAGACGGTACCGCCGGCTTTGATCGAGTGGTGGCGGCGGGCCGATGACGAAGCCAAAAACGAGGGCGACCCTTGACAAGCATCACGCAGGCTGATTTTCTAGAGGGCATGAACACGACATTTTGCTACCTCAGCCTGAACCTACGACTACTACCCGGCCTTTGAGCGTCGGGCGATGCGCTGCGCATCGCGTTTTTGTCCAGGTCAGTCGAGGTACCGAGATGTCCACCAACCGAATTGCTTTCCGCTACGTACGCCGTTTTGCCGTGACCGTGTTTGCCGTGAAGGTAAAAGGTTGCGTGCGCCGTTCCGTCTATCGCCACGACGCCCCGGTATGCTCCATGCAGCCGGGGCGTCGTCGTTTCTGAATGCCGCCTATCAGAGCCGCCAGCTAGGGAGACCACTGCCATGATGCTCGACAACCCCGCCGCCAAGTACCGCCCTTTCGTCGCCGTCGATCTGCCTGACCGACAGTGGCCGAACCGACGCATCGAGACGCCGCCGCTGTGGTGCAGCGTCGACCTGCGCGACGGCAACCAGGCGTTGATCGATCCCATGGATCAGGAGCGCAAGCAGCGCTTCTTCGACCTGCTGGTGAAAATCGGCTTCAAGGAGATCGAGGTCGGTTTCCCCTCGGCATCGCAGACCGACTTCGACTTCGTGCGGGCTCTGATCGAGCAGAATAAGATTCCTGACGACGTCACCATCCAGGTGCTGACCCAGGCGCGTCCGCACCTGATCGAGCGCACCTTCGAGTCGCTCAAGGGCGCCAAGAACGCCATCGTGCACGTCTACAACGCCACCGACCCGGTGTTCCGCCGCGTGGTGTTCAACGTCAGCAAGGAGGAGTGCATCGGCATCGCGGTGGACGCCACCACCCAGATCCGTGAGCTGATGCAGGCGGCACCGGAAACCAACTGGACCTTCCAGTACTCGCCGGAGCTGTTTACCACCACCGAGATGGACTTCGCCAAGGAGGTGGTCGAGGCGGTGATGGAGGCCTACGGCGCCACGGCCGAGAAGCCGATGATCGTCAACCTGCCGGCCACGGTGGAGGCGGCCACGCCCAACAACTATGCCGATCAGGTCGAGTGGTTCTGTCGCAACGTCAAGAACCGCGATCACCTGATCGTCAGCGTGCATCCGCACAACGACCGCGGCACCGGCGTGGCGGCGGCGGAGCTCACCGTGATGGCCGGCGCCGACCGCGTCGAGGGCACGCTGTTCGGCAACGGCGAGCGTACCGGCAATGTCGATATCGTCACCCTGGCCATGAATCTCTACACCCAGGGCGTGCACCCGGGGCTCGATTTCTCCAACATCACGCCGATCATGCGTGAGGTGGAATACTGCAACCAGCTGCCGGTGCATCCGCGCCATCCCTACGTGGGTGACCTGGTGTTCACCGCCTTCTCAGGCTCCCACCAGGATGCCATCAAGAAGGGCATGGCCGAGCGTCGCGCCAACCCGGAGGCCGTGTGGGAGGTGCCCTATCTGCCCATCGATCCGTTGGACGTGGGGCGCAGCTACGAGGCGGTGATTCGCGTCAACAGCCAGTCGGGCAAGGGCGGGGTCTCCTACCTGCTCGAGCAGGAGCACGGTATCGAGCTGCCGCGCCGGCTCTCCATCGAGTTCAGCCAGGTGGTGCAGGAAGTGGCCGACCGTACCGGCAAGGAGATCACCTCGCAGATGATCTACCAGGCCTTCGCCGACGAGTACCTGGAGCGTACTTCACCCTATGCGCTGGTCAACCATCGCCTGGCTTCCGAAGCCGATAGCCCTCGGGTCAAGCTCGAGGCCAATATCGACGAGCACGGCGAGCGGCGCGCCATCGGCGGCGAGGGCAACGGTCCGCTGGCGGCCTTCATCAAGGCCCTGGCAGCGGCCGGCCACGACGTGGAGATCATCGATTATCACGAGCACTCCCGCGGCCAGGGCTCCGACGCCGAGGCGATCGCCTACGTGGAGGTGCGCATCGATGGCAAGGCGGTGTTCGGCGTGGGCACCGATGAGAGCATCACCAGCGCCTCGATGAAGGCGGTGATGAGCGCCATCAACCGCCACGTCTCCACCCAGCCGGCGGCGGCCAACGTAACGGCGGAGAGCTTAGCAGACGTAAAGTAACCGCCCTGGCCTCGCAGCTTGATCGGCGACAGGTCTACGAGGAGGCGCTGTAAACCCATCCCTGGGCGCTACTTTTTCCTTCCCTGGAAAAAGACCTCCTCTCCGACCTGTCCCCGACGCTGCTTGTGCCGTGGTTGTCGGCTACAGCGGCGTCTTGCTTGCCTCGCCGGGGATCTCCCTGACCAGGCGCGGCAGCAGGAAGCCCGGTAGCACCGTCCGCAGGCCCGCGACCAGCTCGCGGGCCTCTTCGTCGGGCACGTCGAAATGCGCCGCGCCCGCCACCGGGTCGAGCACGTGCAGGTAGTAAGGCAGTACGCCGGCCTCGAACAGCCGTTCGGAGAGCCCGGCCAGCGCCGCGACCGAGTCGTTGACGCCGCGCAGCAGCACGCTCTGGTTGAGCAGGGTAACCCCGGCCGCCTTCAGCCGTGCGCAGGCCTCGACCACCGCCTGGTCGATCTCCTGGGCATGGTTGATGTGCAGCACCATCACCTTCTGCAACCGGGTGTTGCCGAGCCAGCCGAGCAGGCCATCGTCGATGCGGTCCGGGATCACCACCGGCAGGCGGGTGTGCAGGCGCAGGCGCTCGAGATGGGGAATCGCCTCGAGGCGCTCGACGAGCCAGGCCAGCTGGCGGTTGCTGGCAGCCAGCGGGTCGCCGCCGGAGAGAATCGCCTCACGGATGCTCGGGTCGCTGCGCAGCGTGTCCAACGAGCTCTCCCACTGCGCGCGAGCGGGGCTGTTGTCGTCGTAGGGGAAGTGACGGCGGAAGCAGTAGCGGCAGTTCACCGCGCAGGCCGGACTCGCGATCAGCAGCACGCGGCCGGCGTACTTGTGAATCAGCCCCGGCCCCGGCGTGTGTGCGGCCTCTTGCAGCGGATCGGTTACGTAGCCGGGTACGCTCTCGCTCTCGGCACTGAGCGGCAGCACCTGGCGCAGCAGAGGGTCGTGGGGATCGCCGGGGCGCATGCGCGCCAGGAACGCCTCAGGCACGCGCACCTCGAACAGCGCGTGACCGCCCTCGGCGCCGGGCAGCCAGGTGTCGTCCAGCCCCAGGCGCCGGCACAGCTCGTGCGGGTCGCGAATCGCCCGCGACAGTTGGGTCTGCCAGGGGCTCTGCAGCGTCAGAGGGGCAACGTCGGCGGGGGTCGATTCCGCTCTCTGCAAAAGGGCGGAGCTTCGGGTTATCATGCGGCACACCAGTCACAATGGGGCGAGGGCTCGAATCCTCGTCGATTCGGTACTTTTTGCGCGCCCAGAGCCTGCTGCGGCGCGCCCGATCATTCGAGAGGCAACATGGCTAACTATTCTACCAACGAATTCAAGGGCGGTCTGAAGGTGATGCTGGACGGCGACCCCTGTGCGATCGTCGAGAACGAATTCGTCAAGCCGGGCAAGGGCCAGGCGTTCAACCGCGTGAAGCTGCGCAACCTGATCACCGGCCGCGTGTGGGAGCGCACCTTCAAGTCGGGCGAGAGCCTGGAAGGTGCCGACGTGGTGGACCTGGAGATGGAGTATCTCTACACCGACGGCGACATGTGGCACTTCATGAAGACCGACGACTCCTTCGAGCAGTACGCGGTGGAGAAGAAGGCGCTGGGCGATACCGCCAAGTGGCTGAAGGAGCAGGTGGTCTACACCGTGACCCTGTGGAACGACAACGCCATCAGCGTGACGCCCCCCAACTTCATCGAGCTGGAAGTGGTCGAGACCGACCCGGGCCTGAAGGGCGACACCGCCCAGGGCGGCTCCAAGCCGGCCACGCTCTCTTCCGGCGCCGTGGTGCGGGTGCCGCTGTTCATCAACCAGGGTGAAGTGCTGAAAGTCGATACGAGATCTGGCGAATACGTCTCCCGCGCTTGAGGTGTGGCCCTTCCTGCGCTCACTCATACGTCGTTGAATCCCGAGACGGCTTGCTCATTTAGCGCTGCTAAACTCCGCTGCCTTACTCGGGATTCGCCTAGTCTGAGCATCGCTCGGAGAGGGCGCTAGGATGGTCTGTGAGGTTAGCGGCGTAGGGGACAGGTCGTAGAGAGGGTTTTTTGCCATGGATGGCAAAAATAGCGTACAGGGATGTATTCACAGCGCCCTCTCATAGACCTGTCGCCGGCCAAGCCGCGGTTCAACGTAGGCCACGCTATTCCGGCGTGGCCTTCATCATTGTGGAGACCGTGTCATGGCAACCGACTGGCGCCCCACGGCGAGTATCGAGACGCTGCGCGAGCGGGCGCGGCTGCTGGCCGAGGTGCGCAGGTTCTTCGCTGCGCGCGGTGTGCTGGAGGTAGAGACGCCGGTGCTGGGCCACGGCGGCAGCACCGACGTGCACCTGGCCTCGCTATCGCTGACGGCGACCACGCCGGCGGGGCGCGAGCGGCTGTGGCTGCAGACGTCGCCTGAGTTCCACATGAAGCGGCTGTTGGCCGCAGGTAGCGGGCCGATCTTCCAGTTCGCCCGCAGCTTTCGCGACGGTGAGGTGGGCGGGCGCCACAACATCGAGTTCACCATGCTGGAGTGGTACCGCCCGGGCTTCTCTCTCGACGAGCTGATCGAGGAGACCGTGGCGCTGATTCGTCAGGTGCTCGGTCCAAAACCGGGGGGTGAGGCAGGGTCGCTGCGCCGACGGCGCTACCGCGAGGTGTTCCGCGAGGCGCTGGAGCTCGACCCCTTCGGCGTCGAGCTCTGTGAGCTGCGGCGGCTGGCCGGCGAGCGCGGTGGGCTAGACATGGGCGATGCCGCCCGCGACGACTGCCTCGACCTGCTGATGAGCCTGGTCATCGAACCCACCCTAGGGCGCGAGGGAATCGACGTGGTGGTGGACTACCCGGCGAGCCAGGCGGCCCTGGCGCGGCGCCATCGCGACCCGGAGGATGGCGAGTGGGTCGCCTCGCGCTTCGAGGTCTATCTTGCCGGGCTGGAGCTAGCCAACGGCTACGACGAGCTCACCGATGCCGACGAGCAGCGTGAGCGCTTCGCCGAGGACAACGCCACCCGGCGACAGCTGGGCCTGCCCGAAGTGGACATCGACCAGCGCCTGCTGGCCGCACTGGAGCACGGCATGCCGGCCGGCAGCGGCGTGGCGCTGGGCATCGACCGGCTGATACAGCTGGCGCTAGGGAAAACGAGCGTGGCGGAGGTGATGGCCTTTGCCACGCCCAATTGCTGATACAGGCTTCGTCTGAAAGCCGGCGGGCGAAGCCTAGACGAACTCGCGGCCGGAGGTGGGCACTCCGCCCAGCGACTGACCCATGCTGACCTTGGTCTTGGGGGCCAGCGCGGCGTCGAAATCGACCTTGCCGCCGAAGGCCAGCACCACTGTGGAGCCGAGCTTGAAGCGACCCATCTCCGCCCCGCGCTCCAGGTGGATCGGCTGGTCGAAGCGGATGCGCTGCACCTGGCCCGAGAGCGGCGTGACCTGGCCGGCCCACACCGTCTCGATGGCGGCGACGATCATGGCGCCGACCAGCACCACGGCCATGGGGCCATGCTCGGTATCGAAGTGGCACACCAGGCGCTCATTGCGGGCGAACAGGTTGGGCACGTGGTCGGTGGTGGCGGCGTTGACCGAGAACAGCCGACCCGGCACGTAGACCATCTCGGTCAGGGCGCCGGCCAGCGGCATGTGCACGCGGTGGTAATCCTTTGGCGAGAGGTAGACGTTGGCGTAGCTGCCGCCGCTGTAGCGCTTGGCTGCCTCGGCGTCGCCGCCCAGCAGGTCGATCATCGAGAAGCGGTGCCCCTTGGCCTGCAGCAGCTTGTCGGCCTCGACGGGGCCGAACTGGGACAGGTTGCCGTCGGCGGGGCACAGCAGGCCCTCGCCCAGGGGGCGGGCGTCCGGCTTCAGCTCGCGGGTGAAGAAGTCGTTGAAGGTGGCATAGGCGGTGGGATCCGGCTCGGCGGCCTCGCCCATGTCGACCTTGAACACCTTGATGAAGGCGCGGATCAGCGCATTCTTGAGCCAGGCCACGCGGGTTTCGGCTAGGCAGCCCACCAGCCGCGAGAGCAGGTGATGGGGAATCGGATACTGGATCAGGGCGAAGAACTTGGCAGGGGTCACGAAGGAGTCATTCCTCAAGAGGGGGTGGAAGAAAGAAGAAAGAAGAAGGAAGAGGGAAGAAGGAAGAGGCGAGCCCTTGCCCTGCCAGGTGCAAAGCACTGATCTTCCCTCTTCGAGCGGCGCAGCCGCGTCTTCCAGCTTACTTCTCTATCGGCGTATCGTCGCGGTTGCCCCACTCCTTCCAGGAGCCGGCGTAGCCGCGTATCTTCTCGAAGCCCAGCGCCTTACCCACCAGCCAGGTGAAGCCGCTGCGGTGGTGACTCTGGCAGTGAGTGACCACTTCCATGTCCGGGGTGAGCCCCAGCGCCTCGAGTTCGGTGATCAGCTCGGCGTAGTCGCGGATGCGCAGCGCACGCTCCTTGTCCATGGCCTCGGTCCACTCCATGTTGACCGCGCCGGGAATGTGCCCGAGTTGCCGGTTCTCGCCCTTCTCGCCGCGATACTCCGCCGGCGAGCGGGCATCCCATACCGCAAAGCCCTTTTCACCCAGCCGCTCCTGCAGCTCCAGCCGGTCGATGGCGACCTGCGGATGCAGGAATTCAGCCTCGTACTCGCTGGGCGTCGCTGCGCTCGGCTCATGGGAAACGGGCTGGCCGGCCTGACGCCAGGCGTGGATGCCGCCGTTGAGGTAGGAGTAACGGGTATGCCCGATCAGCTCCAGGGTCCACAGCAGGCGTCCGGCCCAGCCGCCGCCCTCGTCGTCATAGGCCACCACGTGGGTATCGCGGGTCAGGCCCAGCGACGAGAACAGCCGCGACAGCGCCTCGGGGCTCGGCACCTCGTTGGGCACCTCGCCCTCGCCACGCATCAGGCGGCGAAAATCGAGGAATACGGCACCGGGCACGTGGCCCTCGTCGTAGCTCTCCGACCTCAGCGGCACGTCGACGATCAACAGTTGGGGATCGTCCAGATGCTCGGCGAGCTGCTCCGGTTCGACGATCAGCGGCAGCAGATTCTCTTCGGAACTCATGGCGCTCTCCTTATCTCATGGTCGCGATGCGGCCGAATCAGGTCTCGTTGAGACTATCGACGATATGGCGATAGCTGGCAAAACGCTGGGGATGAATGTCGCCGAGCTCGACGGCCTCGAGCAGGGCGCAGCCGGGCTCGTGGCGGTGGCTGCAGTCGCGAAAGCGGCAGCGGCCAAGGAAGTCGCGAAACTCGATGAAGCCCTCGGCGACCTGGCGTTCGTCCAGATGCACGAGGCCGAATTCGCGAATGCCGGGCGAGTCGATCAGCTCGGCGTCGTCGGCCGTCGGCAGCCGGTAGAGGCGCGCCGTGGTGGTGGTGTGGGTGCCCTTGCGCGAGTCCTTCGACAGCGCACCGATACGCAGCGACTCATCCGGCAGCAGTCGGTCGATCAGCGACGACTTGCCTACGCCGCTCTGGCCGACGAACACCGAGGTGCGTCCGGCCAGGCGCTCGTGCAGTGCGTCGAGCCCCGTTGCCCGCGCCGTGGTGGTGGCCACCACCGGATAGCCGAGCGCCTCGTAGCGCGACAGCAGGGCACGCAGCTCGCCGCCGCTGTCGGGCAGCAGGTCGATCTTGTTGAGCACCAGCACCGGAGCGATGCCGGTGGCCTCGGCGGCCACCAGATAGCGGTCGATCAGGTTGGGGTGCGGCGCCGGCTCCGCGGCGAAAACGATCAGGATCTGGTCGATGTTGGCCGCCACCGGCTTGAGCTGGCCGCGAGCGTCGGGGCGTTCGAGCACGTTCTGGCGTTCGCTGCGCGCGACCACCACGCCCTCGCTGACGTTGCCCTCGGCATCCTCGGCGGCACGCCAGATGACCCGGTCGCCGGTCACCAGCCCTTCGAGGTTGGCGCGCAGGTGGCAGCGCACCGTTGGCCCGTCGCCGTTCTCCTGCACGTCGAGGGTGCGCCCGAAATGGGCAATGACGCGCCCGGGGCGCTCGGGGCCGTATTCGCCGGCGGCGAGCTTCTGCGAGTCCTTGACGTCGCGCTGCTCGGCGCGCTTGGCGCGTTCGGCCTGTACCTTCTCGATTCGCCAGCGCTGCTGACGGCTCAACTTGCGTTTGCTCATGGGCGCCCGAAGATCGTTACAATGGCGTCATTGTACCCAGCGTGGTCCGGCCTGTCCTGCCGCGCCCTTCAACTCTGGAGCCTGACCGATGCCTAACACTGCCGCGCCACGCGAGGACCTGCTGGTGTGGATCGATCTCGAGATGACCGGACTCGACCCCGAGCGCGAGCGTATCATCGAGGTGGCCACCCTGATTACCGACAACGAACTCAACCTGGTGGCCGAGGGGCCTGTGATCGCGGTGCACCAGCCCGACAGCCTGCTCGATGCAATGGATGACTGGAACCAAAAGACCCACGGTGAGTCGGGCCTGGTCGAGCGAGTGAAGCAGAGCCATATCGATACTGCCGAGGCCGAGCGGCAGACCCTCGAGTTCCTGAAGCGCTACGTGGTGCCCGGTTCCTCGCCCATGTGCGGTAACAGCGTGCACCAGGACCGGCGCTTCCTCGAACGCGAGATGCCCGAGCTACTGGGCTTTTTTCACTACCGCAACCTGGACGTCTCCACCCTCAAGGAACTGGCCAAGCGCTGGAATCCGGGGGCGCTGGCTGGCTTCAGCAAGCGCAACACACACCAGGCGCTGGACGACATCCGCGAGTCGCTGGCGGAGCTGGCGCACTACCGCAATACCTTTTTGCGCCTGGCCGGCAGCGAACGCGACGAAGAGGAGTAGGAGCGCCCCTGGCTGGCACCACCAAGGGTGAGCGGCGCCGGGGACAGCTCGAAGAGGAGGTTATTTGCCATGGATGGCAAATATAGCGCCCAGGGATGGGTTTACAGCGCCTCCTCGCAGGGCTGTCGCCGGTAAAGCCGCGGCCCACCCCGGTCAGACGCTTGCTATCAGCCTGTCACGCTTCTCCCGCTGCCGTTCTAGCGCCCAGCGCACGTGCTCGCGTACCAGGTCGGAGGGGTAGGCGAGGCGAGCGCGCAGGGCCGCCTCCACGCTCTCGCTCCAGGGGGAGTTGCCCAGCCCCACCGCCAGGTTGCGTAGCCAGCGCTCGTAGCCGATGCGGCGGATCGGGCTGCCGGCGGTCTTGTCGAGGAACTCCTCCTCGCCCCAGGCGAAGAGTGACACCAGACTGGCGCGATCCAGATCGTGGCGCGGGGCGAAGTCCTCCTCTTGCGTGGCGCGGGTGAAGCGGGTGAAGGGGCAGACCAACTGGCAGTCATCGCAGCCGAACACGCGGTTGCCCATGGCCTCGCGATAGCGTTCGGGGATGGCGCCGAACAGCTCGATGGTGAGATAGGAGATGCAGGCGCGGGCGTCAACCACCTTGTCCTCGACGATGGCGCCGGTGGGGCAGGCCGTGCGACAGGCGCTGCAGCTGCCGCAGTGTTCGCCATCGAAGGGCGGGTCGACGGGCAGCGGCAGGTCGACGTAGAGTTCGCCGAGAAAGAACAGCGAGCCGGCCCGGGGGTTGAGCAGCATGGCGTTCTTGCCCACCCAGCCGAGCCCGGCCTTGCGCGCCAGGGCGCGCTCCATCACCGGCGCCGAGTCGACGAAGGCGCGGTAGCCGAAGGGACCGATCTCGTCCTCGATCCACTTGGCCAGGGTGGCCAGGCGCTTGCGCATCAGCTTGTGGTAGTCGCGGCCCACCGCGTAGCGCGACACATAGGCCGTCTGCGGTTGCCCCAGCACCTTGGCGCTCTCGACCTCGGCCGGCAGGTAGTCCAGGCGCACGCTGATCACCCGCAGCGTGCCGGGCACGAGTTCCTCGGGGCGGGTGCGCTTGGTGCCGTGCTTGGCCATGAAGCCCATCTCGCCGTGGTAGCCGGCCTCCAGCCAGCGCTGCAGATGACGCTCGTCCTCGGCCAGATCGACGTCGGCGATGCCCACCTGCTGGAAACCAAGTTCCCGTCCCCAGGTCTTGATGGTAGTGGCCAACTGGTCCAGCGCGCTGTCTTGCAGGATCGCGGGAAGGGTCATGATCGAGAAAAAACCGGGCAAAAATGAAGCGGGGGGATTGGCGAAAGCGCCACGGCGCTTACACTCCCATGATAAAGCAATGCCGGCAGGGAGACACGGGATGTCCGGGAATCATTCAAGCGAACCGCAGGTCGCGCTGCGCCCGTTGTATCGTGCCGAACAGGTGCGTGAGCTCGATCGGCGCACCATCGCGGGGGGACTCGAGGGCTTCGCCCTGATGCAACGCGCCGCCACCGCTGCCTGGCAGAGCCTCAGGGCGCGCTGGCCCGGCATCAAGCGTCTCAGCGTGCTGTGCGGTGGCGGCAACAATGGCGGCGATGGCCATGTGCTGGCGGCGCTGGCGGCAGTGGCAGGCGTGGCGGTACAGCGTATCGCCGTAAAACCCCTCGAGGAACTCGAGGGCGATGCCGCTCGGGCCGCGGAGATGGCCACGGCAGCCGGCGTCGGCTGCGAGCCTTGGCGTCGGGGTATCGCTTTCGACGGTGAGGTGGTCGTCGACGCGCTGCTCGGCACCGGGCTCAGCGGCGAGGTGCGCGGTGCTTTCCGCGAGGCCATCGAGGCGATCAATGCCTGCGGGCTGCCGGTACTGGCCATCGACATTCCCAGCGGCCTGGCCGCAGACACCGGGGCGGAGCTCGGCGTGGCCGTACGGGCCAGCCGCACCGTCACCTTCATCGGCGACAAGATCGGCCTGCATACCGGGCGCGCCCCCGCGCTGGTCGGTGAGGTCCATTTTCGCTCCCTGGGCGTCGATGCCCGTCAGCATGCCGATTTGCCGTTGGCGGCGGAGCTGCTCGACCAGGAGCTGATCAAGGCGTGGCTGCCGTCGCGTGCCCGCGATGCTCACAAGGGCGCCATGGGCCATGTGCTGGTGCTGGGAGGCGCCCCGGGATTCGGCGGCGCGGCGCTGCTCGCCAGCGAGGCGGCGGCGCGACTGGGCGCCGGCAAGATCAGCCTGGCCACGGCGCCGGCGCATGTCACGGCCTGCCTGACCTATCGCCCCGAGGTGATGGTGCATGGCCTGCGCGGTGCCGCCGAGCTCGGTGAGCTGCCGGAGCAGGCCGACGTGCTGGTGGTGGGGCCCGGCCTGGGGCAGGGGGCCTGGGGGCAGGGCATGCTGCAGGCGGCGTTGGCCGCTTCACGACCGCGGGTGGTGGACGCCGATGGACTCAACCTGCTGGCTTCTCACTTCACCGGTCAGCGGCGTGACGACTGGATCCTGACCCCGCACCCGGGAGAAGCGGGGCGGCTGCTGGGCTGTCGTGCGGCGGAGGTGGAGGCCGACCGTCCCGCGGCGGTGCGTGAGCTGCAGCGGCGCTACGGCGGCGTCGTCGTGCTCAAGGGGGCTGGCAGCCTGGTGGCGGGGCCCGCCGGTCTGGCAGTCTGCCCTTACGGCAATCCCGGCATGGCGTCGGGGGGGATGGGCGACGTTCTCTCCGGCATGCTCGGGGCGCTGCTGGCTCAGGGGCTGCCGCTGGAAGCGGCGGCCAGAATCGGGGTCATGACACATGCCCTGGCCGCCGACATGGCCGTACGCGACGCGGGGGAGCGTGGCCTGCTGGCGGCCGATCTGGCATCCTATGCCCGAGTTATCGTCAACCCGGATTTCGAGCCGGGGCTTCATTCGTTGTCAGGGGGCCGTTGATGCGCATAAGACTCGTGGACGAAGACCGTCAGGTCGTCTTCGGGCAATGCCTGGGCAGGGCCCTGCAGGGGAGCGGCCGCATCTATCTCGAAGGTGAGCTGGGAGCGGGCAAGACCACCCTGACCCGCGGCATCCTGCGTGCCTATGGCCATGCCGGAGCGGTCAAGAGTCCCACCTATACCCTGGTCGAGCCCTATGAATTGGCGAGCGGCCGCCTTTACCATTTCGATCTCTATCGGCTGGGAGATCCCGAGGAGCTCGAGTTCATCGGTGGACGCGACCTGTTCGCCGAGGACGCGCTGTGCATCGTCGAATGGCCGAGCCGCGGCCGGGGCTGGCTACCGCTATCCGATGTGACCGTGACCCTGTCGCTGCATGGTACCGGACGTTTGGCCCTGCTCGATGCGCATACCGCCCATGGCCGAGGAGTGCTCGAAGCGCTGCGGCAAGAGCCTTCCCTGTCCGATTTGATCTGCGCTGAAGAGCGAGATACGCCGTGATGCCCACTCGACGCTCTGTTACTGACCATGGCGGGATCCTGAGCGCCCTGTGTCGTAGTTTGCGTGGTCCAATGCTGGTGGCGGCAACCTTGGCGATGGCGTGGTTCGCGATGCCGGCGCAAGCCGCCCAGGTCGACAATATCCGTCTGTGGGCGGCACCGGATCATGCACGCCTGGTCTTCGACCTTTCAGGCCATACCGAGGCCAACGTCTTCACTCTGGACAATCCACGACGGCTGGTCATAGATCTCGATCAAAGCCGGCTCGATACCGACCTCGCCTCGCTCGACCTGCAAGGCAGCGCCATCACCGCCGTGCGCAGCGGCGTGCGCGACGGCAGCGGCCTGCGCGTGGTTCTGGAACTTTCCCGCGATGTGGAACCGCGACATTTCACCCTGCCGCCCAATGATCAGTACGGGCATCGCCTGGTGGTGGACATGGAGTACCCGGGTGAAAGCGCGGTGGAAAACCCCATCGATCCGATCGAGGCGATGATCCGCGAACAGGAGATGACGGCCAACCGGCATCGTGGCGAAGCGGCCAGCGAAGCGCCCCGTATCGACCCTGAGGTGGTGGCACAACAGCCGGCGGCGCCGCATCCGCGGCGTGACATCATCATCGCAATCGACCCGGGCCATGGCGGCGAAGACCCAGGGGCCATCGGCCCCGGCGGTACTCGCGAGAAGGACGTGGTGATGGAGATCAGCCGCCGTCTGCAGCGGCTGGTCGACGGTGCCGAAGGCTTCCGCGCCGTGATGATTCGAGACGGCGACTATTACGTCGGATTGCGACAGCGCACGCGGATCGCCCGCGAGCAGAAGGCCGATTTCTTCGTCTCGATCCACGCCGATGCCTTCAACAGCCCGCGGCCGAACGGCAGCTCGGTCTATGCGCTGTCGCAGAGCGGAGCCACCTCGGAGACGGCTCAGTGGCTGGCCGCCAGCGAGAACCGGGCCGACCTGATCGGCGGCGTCGACGGCAATCTCTCGCTCAACGACAAGGACGAGGTACTGCGCGGCGTGCTGCTCGACCTGACCATGACCGCCACCCTCAACGACTCGCTGGCCATCGGTGGCCAGGTGCTAGACCAGTTGGGCCGGGTGAATCGTCTGCACCGCTCGCGCGTGGAGCAGGCCGGCTTCATGGTGTTGAAGTCGCCGGACATCCCGTCGCTGCTGATCGAGACGGGCTTCATCTCCAATCCCGACGAGGAGCGCCGGCTACGCGACTCGGGTCATCAGCAGCGGCTTGCCGAATCGATCTTCTCCGGCATCGAGTCACACTTCCGCAGCAACCCGCCGCCGGCCAGCCTGCTGGCATGGCAGCGCGACAATCGGCGCACGACCTCCAGCAACGAGTATCGTATCCAGCCCGGCGATACCCTGTCGCAAATCGCGGCTAGACACGGGGTGCCGGTGGCGCAACTCAAGCAGGCCAACGACATCAACGGCGACGTGATTCGCGTCGGCCAGGTGCTTCGGATTCCTCGCTCATGACCGTGCTCGACGCTACCCGCCGCATCCGCGTTCTCGACCCTCGGCTGGCCAACCAGATCGCCGCCGGCGAAGTGGTGGAGCGCCCGGCCTCGGTGGTCAAGGAACTGGTCGAGAACGCCATCGATGCCGGCAGCCGCCGCATCGAGGTGGAGCTCGAGGCCGGCGGCGCCCGGCTGATCCGGGTACGCGACGACGGCAGCGGCATCGCCGAGGACGACCTGCCGCTGGCGCTGTCGCGGCATGCCACCAGCAAGATCGCTTCGCTGGAAGACCTGGAAGGCGTGGCCAGCCTTGGCTTTCGCGGTGAGGCATTGGCGTCGATCAGTTCGGTGTCGCGCCTCGAACTCGTCGCCAACGTCGAGGACGACCCGCGCGGCGGCTGGCGCGTGGTGGCGGAGGGGCGCCAGATGGAGCCTCGCGTCACTCCGGCGCCGCATCCCCGCGGCACCTCGGTTACGGTGCGCGACCTGTTCTTTAATACCCCGGCGCGGCGCAAGTTCCTGCGCACCGAGAAGACCGAATACGGCCACGTGGAAGAGGCCTTTCGCCGTCTCGCGCTGTCGCGCTACGACATCACCTGGGTGCTGCGTCACAATCAGAAGACCGTGCACCAGCTGCCGGCTGGCGATGACCCGACCCGCCGCGAGCGCCGCATTGCCGCGCTGCTGGGCAAGAGCTTTCTCGACAACGCCCTGCACCTGGACCTGGCCGCCGGCGGGCTGCGGCTGTGGGGTTGGGTCGGTCTGCCCACTCACTCCCGCGCTCAGGCCGACCAGCAGTATTTCTTCGTCAATGGGCGCGTGGTGCGCGACCGGCTGGTGGCTCACGCGATTCGCCAGGCCTATCGCGACGTTCTTTTCCATGGCCGGCATCCGGTTTTCGTGCTCTATCTCGAGGTCGACCCCACGGTGGTGGACGTCAACGTTCATCCCACCAAGCACGAGGTGCGCTTCCGCGACGGCCGCCTGGTGCACGACTTTCTCTTCTCCAGCCTGCACCGGGCGCTGGCCGAGGCGCGCCCGGCGGAACGCGGAGCCCATGCCGATGATGCTGTAGTCGAGCAGGACGATGCCGCAGAGGTACGCGAGCCCGCGCCGCGCTGGCAGCAGCAGCCCATGGCGCTGCACGCCACGGGCGACTCACCGGCGCGGGTCACGGCCGATCGTGTGCGCGCCTTCATGAACGGCTATCGCGCGCTGCACCCCGAGCACGAGGAGCGCCTGCTGACACCGCAGCCGGCCGAGGCCGGAGCGGATGCCGCCGTGGCATCGTCGCCGGTACGGGAGGCCGCGGGTGTGGGTGAGGCACCGGCACTGCCCGCAGTGGACGAGGGCAGCGGCATACCGCCGCTGGGCTTCGCCATCGCCCAGCTGCATGGCATCTATATCCTCTCCCAGACCGCCCAAGGGATGATTATCGTGGACATGCACGCCGCCCACGAGCGAATCGTCTACGAACGCATGAAGGCTCAGGTCCACGGTGGAACGCTGCAGACGCAGCCGCTGCTGGTGCCGGTCTCGCTGGCGGCGAGCCACGCCGAGGTGGCCACCGCCGAGGCCGAGCGTGAGGCCTTCAGCCGCTTGGGCGTCGAGCTTGACGTAGCTGGTCCCGAGACACTGCTGGTACGCCAGGTGCCGGCGCTACTGGCCGATGCCGACGTTGAGCCGCTGATTCGCGACATGCTGGGCGATCTGGAGCGTTACGGTCGCTCCGACCGCCTGGAGGCTCACATCAACGAACTGCTGGCCACCATGGCCTGTCATGGCAGCGTGCGTGCCAACCGGCGCCTGAGCGTGGCCGAGATGAATGCGCTGCTGCGCGACATGGAGCGAACCGAACGCAGCGGCCAGTGCAACCACGGCCGCCCCACCTGGACCGAGATGTCGCTAAAGCAGCTCGATCGCCTGTTCCTGCGCGGTCAGTAGTAAGGAAGCGCTCACTGATGCCGCAACACCGCCCCCTCGCCATCCTGCTGATGGGACCCACAGCCGCCGGCAAGACCGACCTGGCCATCGAGTTGCACGAGCGGCTCGACTGCGAGCTGATCAGCATGGATTCGGCCATGGTCTACCGCGGCATGGATATCGGCAGCGCCAAGCCCTCGCCTCAGGAGCTGGCACGCGCCCCGCACCGCCTGATCGATATCCGCGATCCGGCCGAGCCCTATTCGGCGGCGGATTTTCGCGAGGATGCGCGGCGCGAGATGCGACGAATTACCGCAGCCGGGCGTATCCCGCTGCTGGTGGGCGGCACCATGATGTATGCCAAGCGGCTGCTCGAAGGGGTCGCCAATCTGCCGGCGGCAGATCCGGCAATACGCGCCGAACTGGCCAGAGAGGCCGAGCGGCGTGGTCTGTCGGGGCTGCATGACGAACTGGCGCGGGTCGATCCCGAGGCGGCCCGGCGCATTCACCCCAACGATCCGCAGCGGCTGATGCGGGCTCTGGAGGTCTATCGTGCCAGCGGTACGACCCTCACCGAACTGTGGCGTCGACAACGACCTGAAACCTTCCCATGGGAAGTGCTGTCGATAGGATTCACGCCTGTCGATCGTCGCGTGCTGCACGAGCGAATCGCTGCGCGATTCGAGGTCATGCTGGATTCCGGTCTCGTCACAGAGGTCGAGGCGCTGCGCGCGCGCGGTGACCTGCACCCGGGCCTGCCGTCCATGAAGAGCGTGGGGTATCGTCAAGTTTGGGAATTCCTCGACGGGCAGGGTGACGTTGAGCAGCTGCGCCACCGCACCATCGTGGCAACTCGGCAGTTGGCCAAGCGTCAATTGACCTGGCTACGCAGCTGGCCGGCGCTACACTGGGTCGATAGTCAGAACCGGTCAGCGCTGGAGGAAGTCCTGAAATTCGTGCGTGAATCGGGCTCTTAGCGTAAGATGATGGCTTCGAGTGGCCGGGGGACCAGGCCGAGCCGGCATGGTGTCATGTCGTGAGACAGACAACCCAAGAACACAACTTTCACCCCTCAAGAGAACGTTTTAGGGAGAGGTAAAATGTCCAAAGGGCAATCCCTTCAAGACCCATACCTGAACATCCTGCGCAAGGAGCGCATTCCGGTTTCGATTTTCCTGGTCAACGGCATCAAGCTGCAGGGACAGATCGAGTCGTTCGATCAGTTCGTGATTCTGCTGCGCAACACGGTCAGCCAGATGGTCTACAAGCATGCCATCTCGACAGTGGTACCTTCGCGCAACGTGCGGCTGCCGCCGCAGGATCCCGCGGCTCAGCCGGACAGCAACGCGTGAGGTATTGATTGTTTTTTGAACGACCCGACGCCGGCGAAACGGCAGTATTGGTCCATGTCGACTTCCAGGACGAGCGCGAGCGCGAGGATCCGGGCGAGTTCATGGAACTGGTCCGTTCCGCCGGAGCCGAGCCTGCCATGCTGCTCAGCGGCAGCCGGCATCGGCCCGATCCGCGTACCTTCATCGGTAGCGGCAAGGTAGAGGAGCTGCGCGAAGCGCTGCAGGTACATGGCGCCGAGCTGGTCATCTTCAACCACGGCTTGAGCCCCTCCCAGGAGCGAAACCTGGAGCGGGTGCTCAAGTGCCGGGTGCTGGATCGCACCGGGCTGATACTCGACATCTTCGCCCAGCGTGCGCGTACCCACGAGGGCAAGCTGCAGGTCGAACTGGCGCAACTGGAGTACATGTCCACCCGTCTGGTACGAGGCTGGACCCACCTGGAGCGCCAGAAGGGCGGTATCGGCCTGCGCGGGCCCGGCGAGACCCAGTTGGAGACCGACCGCCGCTTGCTGCGGGCGCGCATCAAGGCAATCCACAAGCGGCTCGACAAGGTGCGCAGCCAGCGCAGCCAGAATCGTCGTGCCCGCGAGCGAGCCGAAATTCCCAGCGTGTCGCTGGTCGGCTATACCAACGCCGGCAAGTCGACGCTGTTCAATGCGCTGACCGAGGCGAAGGTCTACGCGGCGGACCAGCTGTTCGCCACGCTCGACCCGACTCTGCGGCGCCTGGAGGTCGGTGACGTCGGCCCCGTGGTGCTCGCGGATACGGTAGGCTTCATTCGACATCTTCCGCACAAGCTGGTGGAGGCCTTCCAGGCCACCTTGCAGGAAGCGACGGAAGCATCGCTGCTGGTCCACGTGATCGATGCCGCCGATCCCGATCGCGAACTCAACGTGGAGCAGGTCGAGAACGTGCTCGACGAGATCGGTGCGCTCGACGTGCCGATGCTCAAGGTGATGAACAAGATCGACCTGCTCGACAGTGCGCCGCGCATCGAGCGCGACGGGCAGGGACGACCCGAAGTGGTGTGGCTCTCGGCCCGCGATGGGCGGGGGCTCGAACTGTTGGGCCAGGCGCTGTCGGAGCGCCTGGCGGATAACGTGATCGAGTTCAGCATGCAGCTGTCACCGCAGCAGGGCCGTCTGCGCGCGGGCATGCATGAGCTTGGTGCCGTACAAGAAGAACATTACGAGGAGGGCGGCAAGGTGCGCCTCGACGTGCGCCTGCCTCGCCGCGATTTCCTGCAGTTGATGGCTCGCCTGGGAGAGCGGGCGGAAGACTATCTTCCGTCTGAGCTGCACGAGCGGCCAGTATGGGATGCGTGACGACTGCGGTGTCCTGATCGACTGGATCGACTTCCCTTAGAAATAACGGCGGCGGAACCTACCGGCGCCCTACAGGATGGCAACCGGCCTCTCCGTGCGGCTGAGCGAAGCGCCGACACAGAGGCAACGCAGAGTGGAGACGACGTATGGCTTGGAATGAGCCGGGTGGCGGCAACCAGCATGACCCCTGGAGCGGTGGGGGCCGACGCGGTGGCGGCAGTGGCGGTAACGGCAACGGGGGTGGCGGCGGTGGTAACCGCGGCGGCAACCAGGGCCCACCCGACCTTGACGAGGCCCTGAAGAAATTTCAGGACAAGCTCAACAACATGCTTGGCGGTCGCGGCGGCAAGGGCGGCGGCGGTCAAGGCGGAAAGGGCGGCGGTCGGCCACGCAACACCTTCGCGCTGCCCGGGCTGCTGCTGATCATCGCTCTGGGCATCTGGGGAGCGATGGGCTTCTATCTGGTCGATCAGGCCGAGCGCGGTGTAGTCTTGCGTTTCGGTGAGTTCCAGACCGTCGTGGGCCCTGGCCTGCACTGGAATCCGCCGCTGATCGACGACGTGCGCATGGTCAACGTGACCCGCGTTCGCTCGCTGACCCAGACTCAGGCGATGCTGACCCGCGACGAGAATATCGTCGAGGTCGAGATCTCGGCTCAGTATCAGGTCAACAATCCGCGTGACTTCGTGCTCAACGTGCGCAACCCGCAGCTCTCCATCGAGAATGCGCTGGACAGCGCGCTGCGCCACGTGGTGGGTGGCACCGACATGATCGAGATCCTGACCTCCGGTCGTGAGATCCTCGGCAGCTCGGTGGCGAGCCGCCTGCAGACCTACCTGGACAGCTACGGCACCGGTATCCGTCTGCAGACCATCAACATCGAGTCGACCTCTGCGCCGGCACCCGTCATCGATGCCTTCGACGACGTGATCCGGGCCCGTGAGGATCGTCAGCGGACCATCAACGAAGGCATGGCCTACGCCAACGCTATCATCCCGGCCGCTCAGGGTCAGGCGCAGCGTCTGGTCGAGCAGGGCCAGGGTTACCGCGAGTCGGTGGTGGCCGAAGCCCAGGGTCAGGTCAACCGCTTCAACGCGCTGCTGGCTCAGTACCGCAACGCACCGGAGATCATGCGTGAGCGTCTCTACATCGACGCCATGGCCGACGTCTTCGCTCGCACGCCGAAGGTGCTGATCGACGTGCGCGACGACGCACCGCTGATGTACCTGCCGCTCGACCAGCGCCCCGGTGGCCAGACTGGCGGTGGCGAAGGCAACGGTGAGGCGGCTCGCGGCGAAAGCGGCGAGCTCGACCCGCGCGTGCTCGAGCGCCTGCGCACGACGACCTCGGCGCAGGGTGGCAATACCGGTGGTATCCGCAGGGAGGGCCGCTAAATGGTGAACAACCGTTCCTTGATCATCGTGGGTGGCCTCGCTGCCGTGGCCTGGCTGGCCAGCAACAGTCTCTACGTGGTCGACGAGACCGAGCGTGCCGTCAAGCTGCGCTTCGGTGAGGTCATCGAAGAGAACATCCAGCCCGGGCTGCACTTCAAGGTGCCGATCACCCAGACGGTTCGCAAGTTCGATACCCGGGTACTGACGCTGGATACCGATACCAGCCGCTACCTGACCCTCGAGCAGAAGGCGGTGATCGTGGACTCCTACGTCAAGTGGCAGGTGGTCAACCCCACCCGTTACTACGAGGCTACCGCCGGCGACGAGATGATGGCGATCCGCCTGATTCAGCCACGGGTCGACGAGAGTCTGCGTAACGAGTTCGGTCGTCTGGACCTGCAGCAGATCATCGCCGAGCGTCGCGACGATCTGATGATTCGCCCGACCCAGGAGCTCGATTCGCTGATGCGTGAGGAACTGGGGGTGTCGATCCTCGACATTCGCGTCAAGCGTATCGATCTGCCCGAGGACGTTTCCGCCGCGGTCTTCGACCGCATGCGCTCCGAGCGTGAGCGGGAAGCGCGCGAGTGGCGCGCCCAGGGTCAGGAAGAGGCCGAGCGGATTCGCGCCAACGCCGACCGTCGTCGCCAGGTACTGCTGGCCCAGGCCACCGAGCGGGCCGAGACCCTGCGCGGTGAGGGCGATGCCGAAGCGGCGGCCATCTTCTCGGAGGCCTATGGCCAGAACCAGGAGTTCTTCACCTTCTGGCGCAGCATCAACGCCTACCGCGAGAGCTTCGACGGCGAGCGGGACATGCTGGTACTCGATCCGACCAGCGACTTCTTCCGCTACCTGCGCAGCCCGGCGATCCAGAACGACGAGTGACCCGCAGCGTCGGCCGGCCGCGGGCCGGCTGACGCTCGTTGTCCCCGCATGACGGGGTTCAACCTGGCGTCAAACGTGATAGAATCCCTGAACCGGGCGTGGCCCGGTTTTTTTGTGGGCCTTTTTTACCTTCGAAACCCTTTTCGCCCCGCCCAAACGTCTTGCAGGATTGACCATATGACCATCGCTGACCGCTGGCTGCTGCCCGACGGCATGGATGAGGTGCTGCCGCCCCAGGCGAGCCGCATGGAGGAGCTGCGCCGCACGCTGCTCGATCTCTATTATCGCTGGGGATACGACCAGGTCATGCCGCCGCCGGTGGAGTTTCTCGACTCGCTGTTGACCGGTACCGGTACCGACCTGGACCTGCAGACCTTCAAGCTGACCGACCAGCTCACCGGCCGCCTGATGGGCGTGAGCGCCGACGTGACGCCTCAGGTGGCGCGCATGGATGCTCACTCCATGCGCCACCAGGGGCCGGCACGTCTGTGCTACTGCACCAACGTGCTGCGCGCCAAGGCCGATCAGTATCAGGGCGGACGCAGTCCGGTGCAGGTCGGCGTCGAGCTGTTCGGCCATGCGGGCCTGGAAGCCGACCTCGAAATCCTGCGCCTGGCACTGCAGAGTCTCAAGGCGGCCGGGGCCGTCGAGCTGCACTTGGCGCTGGGCCACATCGGCATCTATCGTAGCCTGGTACAGGCTGCGGCACTGGATCACGACCGCGAGCGCGCACTGTTCGAAGCGCTGGAGCTCAAGTCGCCCGGCGCCCTTGCCGAGCAGGTCGAGGACAGCGTAACCGACCCGGCGCTGGCGGAGATGTTCCGTGCGCTGGGGCGGCTGCATGGCGGCACCGAGGTGCTGGAGGCCGCACGTGAGGCCTTCGCCGGCGCCCCTGCGGCGGTGGCCGAGGCGTTGGCTCAGCTGCGTGCACTGCATCAAGGCGTGATCGAGGAGCATCCCGAGGTCGAGATATACTTCGATCTGGCCGAGCTGCGTGGCTATCAGTATCACACCGGCATGATGTTCGCGGCCTTCGTGCCGGGTTACGGTCAGGCCTTGGCCAAGGGCGGGCGTTACGACGATACCGGGCGCGCCTTCGGCCGGGCGCGACCCGCCACCGGTTTCTCGATGGATCTCAAGCTGCTCGCTACCTTGGTGCAGAGCGAGCCGCCCCGCGACGGCATCTGGGCGCCTGCCACCGGCGAGGGGCTGAGCGAGGCGATTGCCGCGCTGCGCGACGGCGGGCACCGGGTGGTACAGGCGCTGCCGGGCCAGGCGACATCTCCCGAGGTGCATCGCTGCAGCCGCCGTCTCAGCCTCGTCGACGGACGCTGGCAGACGGAGGCTCTGTAGGGCTAGGCGTCGGTGCGGCTGCCTAGGCCAGATTTGGACGACACCGGCATGCGGGCCGGAACACGAGTGCGGCCCGCGGGCCGGATCATCGACGCGCACTTACGCGGCGCTGACACGAGAGACGAGACACAATGGGTAAGAATGTAGTCGTGCTGGGCACCCAGTGGGGTGATGAAGGCAAGGGCAAGGTGGTCGATCTGCTGACCGAATCCGCGGCGGCAGTCGTCCGTTTCCAGGGCGGACACAACGCCGGCCACACGCTGGTCATCGACGGCGAGAAGACCGTGCTGCACCTGATTCCCTCGGGTATCCTGCGCCAGGACAAGACCTGCGTCATCGGCAACGGCGTGGTGCTCTCCCCCGAGGCGCTGATCAAGGAGATTCGCGAGCTCGAGGCCAAGGGCGTGCCGGTGCGCGAGCGGCTGCGTCTCTCGCCGGCGTGCCCGCTGATCCTGCCCTACCATGTGCGCCTCGACCTGGCGCGTGAAAAGGCCCGCGGCGTGGCCAAGATCGGCACCACCGGTCGCGGCATCGGGCCGGCCTACGAGGACAAGGTGGCCCGTCGCGGCCTGCGCCTGGGCGACATGCTGCATCGTGAGCGTTTCGCCTCCAAGCTGGGCGAGGTGCTCGACTACCACAACTTCGTGCTGGTCAACTATCACGGCGAGAAGGCCGTGGATTTTCAGCAGATTCTCGACGAGGCCATGGAGATGGCCGAAGAGCTGCGTCCCATGGTCTGCGATACCGTGGGTCTAGTCCACGAGCTGCGCCGTGCTGGTGAGAACATTCTGTTCGAAGGGGCTCAGGGTTCGCTGCTCGACATCGACCACGGCACCTATCCCTTCGTCACCAGCTCCAACACCACCGCCGGCGGCACCGCCACCGGTTCCGGTGTCGGCCCGCTCTATCTCGATTACGTGCTCGGCATCACCAAGGCCTACACCACGCGAGTCGGCTCAGGCCCGTTCCCTACTGAGCTGTTCGACGAGCACGGCCGCCATCTGGCCGAACGTGGCCATGAGTTCGGTGCCACCACCGGTCGCCCGCGCCGCTGTGGCTGGTTCGATGCCGTGGCCCTGCGCCATGCGGTGCAGATCAACTCCGTTTCCGGCATCTGCCTGACCAAGCTCGACGTGCTCGACGGCCTGGAGAACATCCGCGTCTGTGTCGGCTATCGCAGCAAGGATGGCGAGGTGATGGAGAATCCCGTCGACTCCGAGGGCTACGAAGCGGTAGAGCCGGTCTACGAGGACCTGCCGGGCTGGAGCGAGTCGACCCTGGGTGCCAAGCGCATCGAGGACCTGCCGGCCAATGCACGCGCCTACATCAGCTATCTCGAGGAGAAGGTGGGCACTTCGATCGACATCGTCTCGACTGGCCCCGACCGTAACGAGACCATCGTGCTGCGCAACCCCTTCGACGCTTGATCGCTTAAGTGCGCTATCTACAGTAACGATTCGAGGCCGGCCAAGTCGCCGGCCTCGTTCGTTTCGCGAAGTGCAGCCGTGGAAACTGCTAGCGAACCCGGTGCGGCGGGCTCGCTAGCGTGTCAGCGGCTCATTCCTCAACTTCCACGTCGCTGGCGGCAGCGATGGCCTCCTCGTCGGTAAGCAGCTGGCGCAGCGTTTCCACGGCGAGCTGGCCTTCGCTTTCGAAGACATTGTCCAGCCACAGCAGGGCCTGTTCCTGGTTGGCCTGCAGGCCGCGGGAAGTGAGGTACGCCTCGGCCAGGGCCAGGCGGGCGCTGTGGTGCCCTTGGCTGGCAGCTTCATAGAGGTAGTCGGCGCCTCGCTCAGGGTCGCGTTCCACGGTCACGCCGCGCAGATACTCTCGACCCAGCGAGGCTTGCGCTCCCGGATGGCCCTGTTCGGCAGCGGCGAGCAGTAGCTCATGGCCGCGCTCGACATCCTGTGCAATGGCACCGTCGCCGCGCATCAGGGCGAGGCCCAGGGCGGCGCTTGCATAGTCGGCGCCTGCGTCGACGGCCTGCTGATACCAGCGCTCAGCCTCCTCGGCGCTCTGCTCGACGCCGTCGCCGTGCTGATAGGCCTCGCCCAGCGCGAAAGCGGCGTTCGGCATGCCCGCTTCGGCAGCTTGCTGCAGCAGCTCCAGGCCGCGATCGATGTCTTGCTCTACATGGCTGCCGGTGAGATAGGCTTCGCCCAGATTGGCTCGCGCGCCAGTGTGGCCACGGGCCACGGCGGCTTCCAGATACTCGACGGCCGTGGCGTCGTCACCCCGATCCATGTACAGGCGGCCGAGGCTTGCGGCTGCGCCGGCATGACCGGCCTGATGGGCTTGCCCCAGCCAGTACTCTGCCCGGCCCTGATCGTGTTCGACACCTTCGCCATTGAGGAAGGCGCGGCCAAGGTCGGCCATGGCGCCAGGATGGCCGTCTTCCGCCGCCGCCACCAGAGCCTGGATATCGCCCTGGGCACCCAGATCGCGCTGGACATAGGTCAGAGCATCATCGGCGGACTCATGACCCGCCTCCTGCGCACGCGTCAGCCAGCGGTTGGCCTCGGCGAGGTCGCGTTCCACGCCCTCACCATGGCGATAGGCACGGCCCAGTACCACCATGGCATAGGCATCGCCCTCATGTGCGGCCTGACTCACCAGTCGGATACCTTCGCGTGGGTCACCTTCCAGGCTGCCATCCAGATAGGCTTCGCCGAGCTGGGTCAGTGCCGTGGTGTCGCCGGCCTGGGCGGCATTTTCGAGAAGCTCTCGCCCTCTGACAGGGTCATACGGCAGCACCTCGCCGGCGAGATAGGCCGAGCCCAGCAGGCGCATGGCCCCGCTTTGGCCGCGCTCGGCGGCCTGCTCCAGCAGCTCCTCGGCGCGAGTAGGATCCGGTGGCGTGCCGCGCCCCTCGAGCAGGGCGCCGCCGAGCTGCTCGGTGGCCCAGGGGTGACCAAGTTCATGACTGCGTTCGAGATAGTCGACGGCAATGTAAGGTTGGCCTGCGACTCGTTCGTCATCCAGATAGAGCGAGCCCAACTGGGCCAACGCCAGCGGGTGATCCTGCTCGGCGGCCTGCTCGAGCAGGCCCATGCCGCGGGGCAGGTCGTTGAGCCCGGCCTGGCCTTCGACCAGAGCGCGTCCCAAAATGACGCGGGCATCGACCGAGCCGGCCTCGATCGCCTCGCGCAGCCAGCGCTCGGCGCGCACCGGTTCGGGGCGGCCAGTATCGGGTTCGAGTAGCGCCTGGCCCAGGTGCGTCATGGCGTCGACGTTACCTTGGCCTGCCGCATCTTCCAGCAGCTCGAGACCCTGCTGGCGATTCCCGTCCCGGGTCAGGTCGCGCCCGGCTCTGGCCAGGGCATCGAGATCGCCGGCCTCGGCCGCCTGCTGCAGCCAGTGGATGCGCTGATCGGGCTGGTCGCCGAGCAGTCCTTCTTCGCTGTGCAGCGACGCCAGCTGCAGCATGGCGTTGACATTGCCTTGGGCCGCCTCGTTTTCGAGTATGTCGGCGTAGCGCTGGGCGTAATCCATCGAGCGGGCCGGGTCTTGCTCCAACCAGCCGCCGGGGGCATGGGCTACAGCAAGGGCCTCGAGGGCCGCGGGCTCTCCGCGCGCGGCCGCTTCGCTGTAGAGCCGGTGGGCCAGCTCGGGATCGGCCTCGACGCCTTCGCCGCCTTCGGCTAGCAGGCGGGCCAGCAAGACCTCGGCATTGCGATCGAGATCGGCCTCCTTGGCTTGCCACAGCAGGTAGTAGGCGAGTACGTCGTTACGCTCTACGCCCCTGCCTTCGAGGTAGAGGCGGCCTAGGTTCAGCGAGGCATGGCCGTGGATCGGCGAGGGCCGTTCGATGGCCATACCATAGAGCCGGGCGGCCTCGACGCGGTCAACCTCCACGCCCTGGCCACGCTCGTAGAGCTTGCCCATTTCGTAGTAGGCGGGCGGAAAGCCCATCTCCATCAGCGGCTGCAGCTGCTCGATGGCCTCTTCGTAGTTTCCCGCGGCAATGATGTCCTGGGCTCGGTTGATACGATCCCAGTCGTGGCCATCCATGGGGGCCTCGATATCGACCTCGAACCAGGCCGCATATTCGGCAGGCACGGGGTCGGCATGTTCGCCGCCCGGTGGCTCATGGGTCACGGCGCAGCCGGCCAGCCAGGCCGCCAGGGTTATCGCTGCGGAGAATCGCAGCGAGGGGATGAGTCGAGTCCTGTTCGCTATTGGTTCCATGTGTTCCCCTCTCTCTATGTCGTATCGTCCTATGTCGTATCGTCGTGTCGTGTGCAGTTGGCTCCGTTTCAATTCCCCAATCCGCGGAACGCCTCGGTACTGCGGCGCTCCTCGTCCATGAAGACATCCTGTTGAGCGTCGGGATCCATGAAGTAGAGGGTGACGAAGCCGCCCGCACTTCGGTTGTAGGTGGGGCGTACCCGGGTCACGAAGTCGGCCATCGGCTCATGCTCGTAGTGGGCCAGGTAGATATCCATCCAGGTGAAGTATTGGGGGTCACGCAGGAAGCCCATGAACTGCTCGAGCGGGGCGTAGTCGCCCAGCGCTGCCGGGTCGTCCAGTATCTCGAAAAGGTAGTCGACGGCTTCGTGGATGGTGCTGCCTTCGTACTCCAGATCGAAGATGTCGTAGCCCTGGCGATGGATCACCTGCATGTTGGTGATCAGGTAGTTGAGGGCATAGTTCTGATAGTGGATGGCGCGCCGGCCACGGCCTACCTCTAGGGGCAGCGCGCCATTTTCGGTCATGTCGTGCAGCGCGGAATAGATGGCACTGACACCGAAGCGGAACAGGTCGTCATCCTCGACCAGCACGCCGACCATGCTGGCGTAGAGGGCGCGACGGTAGAAGTGGTTGTTGCAACAGCTCTCCTCCGGCTCCCCGGGGATTGCCGAGTGCTGCAGAGCGAGACCGTGCAGCCACCGCTCCACTTCCGCCCGCTCCGCCTCGAGCCCTTCGACGTAGGGGCGGGCGATGGAGTAGGCCATGGCCGCCGCGAACAGCATCGACTCCGAGGCGAACCACGCCTGGGGTTCCAGCGAGTCGTAGCGGAAGGTGGTCAATGCCTGAGCGTCGGCCCAGCCGTGCAGATACTTCACCAGGCAGTCGGCGTAAAAGGTATCGCCGGTGGCGACGAAAGCCCCGGCCAACTCCGAGACGCTGTCCTCGAAGGCGAACAGCGGCTCGGTGGCCAGTTCCCACTCCTCGGGGTTGGGATAAAAACCAGGAATGCCCCCCCGAGTCGTGATCGGTTCGTAATTGAGCTTCTGGCGGCAGCTGAGCCCTAGCCCCGCTTCCTCCTTTACCTGCAATAGAAGCGAGTTCTGGATCTCACTCAGCTGTTCCTTGCGCGCCTCGACGTCGAAATAGCCGGCGTCGGTATCATTGACGCGATACTCGGAGAGGTCGAGCTCCATGCGCTCCTCTCGCGAGAGGGTATCGGCCATTACCGCAGTGCCGCTGATCGCCAGCAGGACGACAGGCAGCAACGGCACTAGAGGGTTTCGAATAAGTCCTTTTATTACAGCAAGGGGCATGATCGGCGTCGCTCCATTGGCGCTCGAACGTGGGTGTCAGGGTGTGTAGAAACGAAAAGCGGCAAAGTCGACATATTGATCGCGGGGCGTTCGCCAACCTTCACCGGTGCCGCCGAAGAAGGTCGAGAACATCAGGCCGTCGATAGTGAGCTCGGGCGTGGTGCGGAACACCACGTTCTGGTGCTCCAACACCGGGCGGCCGTCGACCCACAGCCTGGCAACGCCGTTGTCCCGGCCGGGATCGTTGAGCACGACCTCCTGCTCGACAGTGACCCACTGGCCGAGGGGGAAATGCCAGAAGCCGCGGCCGATCGAAGCCCCCTCGAAGCCGACCACGTAGGGGTAGAGTTCGCCTTCGCCTTCCTCGCGCCACATCAGACGCATCGAGAAACCGCTGACGCCATCGACCTCTTCGCCACCCGAAGGGGCTTCACCGCCGTACAGCCCGGGCAGCTTGCCACCGCGGACGAAATCGAAATCGGTGGGAAAACGGACCATGTAGCTCAGACAGGCCCGGTCGGCCCCCCGGAGAGAAGGCGGGTCGCTGTAGAAGCCAGCGCCACCGCGGGGCTCTTCTCCCGGCGATGAGGTGCCGGCGGGGTAGTGCACGCGCAGGCCGGGTTCGCCGATGCCGGTCTGCCCGACGCCCAGGCGCTCGACGTTCTCATCGGTTCCCCAGTGACGCGTGGTATGGAAATTCTGACGCACGGCGGCGTGGCCGTCCGCAGCGCCGGCGTCCGCCGCCTGGCGTGGACGCGGTGTCTCCATCGCCGTGTAGCGCTGCGAGCAGGCTTCCACCTGAGGAATGCCGACGAGGGCTTCTGTGCCCTCGTCGGCGTGGCCGGCCGCGGCCGGCAACAGGGCCATACACCCCAGCAGCAGGCCGGAATGGATGCAGACGGTACCGCGTTCCTTAGCTGTCGTCGGTAACTTCATCGTTGTCCTCCATGGCTGCGCGGTAAATGTCGTCGCCGAACTGGATGACCGTGCGTACGCCCTGCCAGATTCGCTCCGAGGCGGCACCCAGCAGCGGGGCTTCGGTGAAGCGCACGTCCACCGGCTGGCCGACGCTCTCGGCCGGCAGGGGCTCCTCCGGTACCAGCAGCACGCTGGCCACGTTCTGCTGCTGTCGCACCCAACTGGGGAACCCGGCGCGCGGCTGGCGCTCGACGTCCAGTGCGACGTTGCGCACCCGGGCGCGAATGGGCTGGTTGGCATTGGCCAGGGTGACGTAGGCCTGCTGGTCGGGATCGATACGACTGATGTCGTTCATGTGGACCAGCGCCTCGACCAGCACGTCATCCTCGTCGGTGCGAATCAGCGTCATGATCCGTTCGCTCTCGTTGATGTAGACGCCGTCGGCGCTGCTCAACGCCCACGCCACCAGGCAGTCGCAGGGGCTGTAGATGTCATTGCTGGCCATGCGGGCCTCGAGAGCGGCGATACGAGAGCTCTCGTAGTCACGCACCGTTTCGAACTGATCGATACGCGCCTGAGCGATCTCCGGCGAGACGGACTCGAAGGTCATGGTGTCACCGCTGGCTGGCTGGGCCGAGTTGGCCAGGCTGACTTCCTGCATGCCGTTTTCGATGTGCTCGCGCAGGTTGTCGAGCAGCCGGTTATTGTAGTCCAGCGCCGCCTCGGCAAGGATCAGGTCGGACTCCAGCTCGCTGTTGACCACGTTGGTCAACAGCTGGTCCCGCTCGACCTGATCGCCGGCTACCAGCTCATGCTCGCCGAGAATGCCGGGGCTGGGAGCGCGAACGTCGATGCGCGGTGCCGTCACGGCGGCGAAGCTGGGCTCGATCAGCATGAAGTTGCGGTAGGCGGTGGCGGCGCCTACCAGCACCAGCACGCCGATGGCGGCGAACAGCAGGATATAGCGCCCCATGGGTTTGGGGGGGCGCGCCGGCGGCAGCGCTCTGGTGGCCTGACGCTTGCGGGGCGTCTGCGGGTCTTCACCGCCTATCAGTCCTTCGACGTTTGGCGAGCGGCCGCTGAGGGCGCTGCGGATGATCTGGCGCAGCAGTTCGCGATGCTGCGGCTCGATCTCGGTGATCTCGAAGCTGACGTCATAGCCCTCGCCGCGGGCGGAGGGCGTGGTGCGCAGGCACTCTGCCTTCAGCGGAACGATCAGTTCGGTGGCGCCTGCCATCATCAGCAGCGAGGCAGAGATCCGCTCGCCGGGCTGATAAGCGTGCCGGCTGTGGGCGGAAAAGCCACCCAGGGAGACGTCGTTACCGCTCAGCTCCGTATCGCTGTCGGACAGGTCGACGCGAAAGGGCAGGGTAACGCGAATGTAGCCGCGCTCGTCACGGCGCTCATGCTGCAGGCGGTCGCCGCGGGTCAGGCGCACACTGTCGTGATCGACGCTGCCCGAGTCGGCGACGGCATCGGGTTGCCGCCTTGCGCGACTCCCACCCAGGGTAGGCTCGTGTCGCTTGGGGTCGTCGTTGGAAAAATGATCAGTCATCCGTAGGTCGCTCCTTGCGTCAGGGTTGAGTCGCCGCCACTTCCGTTTGCCCGGCGGGATCGACCCTGAGTCTTACGTTGACGAGGGTCAGGTTGTGTTCATCCAGGGCCAGCCGGCAGGACGCGTCCACGGTGCACTGCACGGCATCCTGGATCGGCTCGCCGTCGGGGCCCTGCATCAGTTCCGCCAAGGCGGGGGATATCGCCAGCGTGGTACGGCGGTTGCCTTGGATCTGCTTGTCGCTCGGCCGGGCACTTTGCTGCAGGGTGTCGATCAGATCGCCTCCCAGCCGAAAATGTCCGGGCGGGAGTCGCACCGCTTCGCTCGTTCTGTCGGCAATGGCGGCACTCATCCAGCGGTCGAGCCGCTCCGGCTGCTGGTTGCGCTCCCAGGACTGGTCCCGGGCGATATGCAGCGATGTGCGATCGGGCGGTGCCATCACCCCGGTCGACAGGATCAGCGCGAACAGCAGCACGCCGTAGGCGAAGCCATGCAGCACATGGCCTATTCGACGTTGTCTGCGGGCCGCCACTGGATCGTCCGGCTCTCCCGCTGAAATGCCCTGGCGCGACCACTTCTGACGGTTGAAGCGAAAGCTGACATAGGTCTTCAGCATTGCGCCCCATACCTGGTTGTAGTAGATCAGCGGGATCCACAGCAGACTGAAGCGTCCGCGCTGCCAGGCCAGGATCAGGGTAGCGATGCCGCGGGTCATCAGGATCCACAGCACATAGGCGAAGAAGAACGAGGGCCTGATGAACAGCGACACCAGGGTCACCACGGTGGGGCCCACCAGTGTCGTCCACATGGAGAGGCGCTGATCGACCAGGCTCCACCAGGTGAACATGCCCATCGGGCGAGGCCCCAGCGCAATGGCGCGGTTGCTGGTGCGCAGCATATTGCCGTACCAGCGACGCATCAGGTCGGTGGTCGAGGCAAAGAAGCGCCGCCGATCGGGCAGCTCCTCGAACCCCGTCACGTAGACGTCGGGGATGTAGAGCATGCGCCAGCCGTTCTTCAGCAGCCAATACCAGGATGACTTGTCGTCGCCCGAGAGGAACTTGAAGTTGCCGAAACGCCAGTGATCGACGTGGTCGCTTTCGATCAGCTCGATGAAGTCGGGCTGAGTCGCCAGGTCGGCGCGGAACACGCTATAGCGGCCGGTAAGCACCAGCAGGCGACGCGACACCGACATCGAACTCATCATCAGGTGGCGCTGTGCATAGCGCAGATCGTACCACTCGCGGGTAGCGTCGTTGCCGGTGACCTCGGCACGGTTGTTGGTGGTCAGTGCCCCGAGGTCGTCCTGCGCCTCGAAGAAGGAGAGCGAACGGGACAGCGTACCCGGCTCGAGCCGGATATCGCCATCCATCGAAATCAGCAGCGATCCCGGCGCTGGCAGGCGCCGGGAGATCGCCCGCAGCACTTCGGCCATGGCCGAGCGCTTGCCGTCCCCTTTCTGGAACATGTAACGCACTTCGACGTTCTTCGGCCAGCCGTGATCGTCCATGACGTGGGTGATGACATCCACGTCGGTACGATCCGAGACGGAGGCGAAGATGGTCGTCGGCACGCCGTAGGCGTGAGCTTCCTTGATCAGGGCATCATAGACCTGGAAGTTGACCCGAGCCTCGATGCGGAACGAGGTGCACAGCACGAACAGCTCCGGTGGCTTTTCGTGCTCGCCAACTGCGTCGGCCTCGGCCCGCAGGCGCGGGAAGATCACGCGGTTGTACCAGACCGAGCGGATCGCCTGCACCGCCCACCAGGAGTACCGCCAGATGGCAATCGTCCCGATGACGAAGAAGAAGCTCTGTGACTCGGGCGAAAACACATCTGTCGGCAGCTCGCTGACGATCAGGATCAGCAGCGCCATGCCGAACACGAAAGTGGTCAACTCCGTAACTCGGCTGGCGACGGTGTGGTCGCGGGGAGTAGCGGACATTGCAGCTCCTCACGCCAGCACGGGTCGTACGGAGTCGCCTCGACCTATGCCGTAATAGGCGAGTCCTGCTCGCTTGACGGCATCGGGTTGGAACAGATTGCGCCCATCGACCAGCACCGGTTCCTCGAGCTTGTCGTGCAACTCGGCGAAGTCGATGGTACGGAAAGCCTTCCACTCGGTGCAGATCACCAGCGCATGGGCGCCCTCCAGGGTATCGTCGCGGCGTTCGGCCAGTACCAGATCATCGCGCTCGCCGTAGATACGGCGACACTCGTCGGAGGCTTCAGGGTCGTAGGCCTGAACATGCGCGCCGGCGTCCCACAGCGCCTCCATCAGCGCACGACTGGGCGCCTCGCGCATGTCGTCGGTGTTGGGCTTGAACGCCAGCCCCCAGATGGCGATGGTCTTGCCGGCCAACTGGCCGTCGAAGGCCTGGCAGAGCTTCTCGAACAGCTTGTTCTTCTGCCGCGCATTGACCCGCTCCACCGCCTTGATCATCTCGGCGGGATGACCGATCTCCTCGGCGGTGTGGGCCAGCGCCTTGACGTCCTTGGGGAAGCAGGAGCCGCCATAGCCGCAGCCGGGGTAGATGAAACTGTAGCCGATGCGCGGATCGGAGCCGATGCCATGGCGAACCTCCTCGACGTCGGCGCCGAGGCGCTCAGCGAGGTTGGCGACTTCGTTGATGAAGCTGATCTTGGTTGCCAGCATGGCGTTGGCGGCGTACTTGGTCAGCTCGGCGCTGCGCACGCCCATGAACAGCATCTTGTCGCGCTGGCGGTTGTAAGGACCATAGCATTCCAGCATGGCCTGCTTGACGCGCTCCGAATCGGTACCGACGACAATGCGCGAGCCGCGTGAAAAGTCTTCGATGGCGGCACCTTCCTTGAGGAATTCCGGATTGGAGCAGACGTCGAATTCTAGGCTCGCGTTGCGTTTCTCGAGCTCGTTGGCAATGGTGCGCTCCACCTTGCTGGCCGTGCCGACCGGCACGGTCGACTTGTCGATGACGACCTTGTAGTCGTTCATGTGCTGACCGATGGTTTCGGCAACCTTCAGCACGTACTTGAGGTCGGCGCTGCCATCCTCGTCGGAGGGGGTGCCAACGGCGATGAACTGCAGCAGACCGAACTCGACCGCTTTGGCGGCATCGGTGGTGAACGCAATGCGGCCGGCAGCCTTGTTCTTGGCGATCAAATCTTCCAGGCCGGGCTCGTAGATGGGGATTTCGCCAGCATTCAGCCGTTCCACCTTGTCATGGTCGACGTCCACGCACATGACCTGGTGGCCGACATCGGCTAGACAGGCGCCGGTGACCAGTCCTACATAGCCTGAACCGAAGATGGTGATTTTCATGATCGTCATCGCTCCTTGCACAGTGAGGCCCTGTTCATCCAATCAACGCCACTTGCGCCGGTATTCACCGACGCTAACGGCGTTCAGGGCCGGGGTTTTCTTCGTTAGCGTGCCAAACGGTACGCAACATCCACGCCAATTGGAAAAAATCCTTTCCAATCAGCACGCTGGCGCGGGTATAGAGATTTTTTATCAGACGTGATGGCGCTTTTGTGTCGCCATTAGGAGACGTCTCAGGCGCGAAGTTCACTGAGCCTTGCAGATCAAGGGCTTGACCTGTCTCCTAACAGCGACAAGGATAGTAGCTATAGGAGTAATTTATTGAATGAATATGTTTTTTTGAGTAAGGCGGCGGGTGTGTCCAGGCAGCGACGCCCTAGACACTCTCCGACCTTGCCGCTACCCGGGCTTCCATGCGTGCCAGGAAGACGCTCATGATGCGCTCGTAGAGCTGGCGCCCCAGTAGGGCATCCTCGATACCGGCATCCACGTTTGGGTTGTCGTTGACTTCGATGACCACGACCCGTTCTCCTGCCTGCTTGATGTCGACGCCATAGAGTCCATTGCCTATCAGTCGAGTCGCTTTCAAGGCTGCCTTGATGACTGCCGGTGGCACTTCGGTGGGGTCATGGGTGGTGAAACCGCCGCTCTTCACGCGTGCGCCCGAGTGGTCGTAGATCTGCCAATGGCCGCGGGCCATGTAGTAGCGACTGGCGAACAGTACCTGGCCGTCCAGTACGCCGATACGCCAGTCGAATTCGGTGGGCAGCCACTCCTGCAGCAGTAGCAGGGCGGAGTCGTCGAACAGCCGATGGCTCTCGCGCTCGAGTTGCTCCAGCGACTCGACCTTGACCACGCCGCGGGAGAAAGAGCCATCGGGAATCTTCAGCACCATGGGGAAGCTCATGCCGGCGACACGTTCGGCCAGTGGGCGTCGGTCTCGGCGCTTGAGCAGGATACCCTCGGGCGCCGGCACCCCCCGTGCCCGCAGCAAAGCGTGCAGGTAGACCTTATTGGTGCAGCGCAGGATATCCCGCGGCGAGTCGATCACCACCAGCCCCTCATGCTCGGCGAGCCGGGCCATGCGGTAGGTGTGATGGTCCAGCGCGGTGGTCTCGCGGATGAAGAGCCCGTCGAATTCGGCCAGCCGGCCGGCGTCGCGCCGGGTGATCAGCGAGACGTCGATGCCCAGCTTGCGCCCGGCGCGAATGAAGGCCTTCAGCGCACTGGTGTTGCTGGGTGGCATGGCCTCCTTGGGATCGACGAGGATGGCCAGGTCGAAGCGGTAGCGGCGGCGCGCCTTGGGGGTACGCCATACCTTGCGCGAATGGCGGTTCAGCGCCGAGGCGAACAGGTCCTGCTCGTCGACGTTGAGATCGCGCAGCGCCACCGGCTTGAGACGGGCCAGCCGCCACAGGTCGTGGCGTCGCACCAGGCGTGCCTCGAGCAAAGGGCAGGGCAGACGCTCGAACAGCTTACGGGCGAGGCGGGCCAGCTCGGGTTCGAGGCATTCGCCGAACAGCACCCGCAGAGTCACGCTGTCACCGGCGAGGCGGCCCTGACGTGCCAGTTCGCCCAATAGCGGGGCCAGCGTATCCAGTTGAAGATCGACCAGTGCCTTGCGCGACAGCTCGTTGAGGGTCTCAACGCTCGGCAGGACCCGTTGACCGCGGGCCTGGGCGAGCAGCGAGACGTAGTAGCCGGTGCCCAGGTAATCGAGCTCACCGCACAGATTGATCACATGCGTGCTGCGGTCCTGGTCGGCGGCACTGCGGTGGCGGCGGTCCAGAGCGAGAAAGTCGTCGGCGCCGATCAGATCCTCGGAGGGGTAGTAGGGCTGCCAGTCTTCCTGTCGGTCGACGACGATACGCAAGGGGCACATGGTGAGTTCCGTTGGGTTGGAGACGATGGCAGGGAACTGCCGAATGCGGTCAGCATGCCGCTGCAACTTCCTGTCGACAAGCGTATCGACTGGTGAAATGATTTCATGATCCCGGCCCACTCACAGCAGTGTCGGGACGACTACCGTGAACCTACGACACATGATGTTTGCAGCCCGTTGCGGAGAGTTCGATGAGCGTTTCGTTGCGTCAGGCCCGTCCTCAGGATCTGGACGCACTCTATCGACTGGAACAGCTGGCCTTCAGCGGCGACCGCTTCAGCCGTCGGCAGCTTTGGCATCTGTTGAATCGCGCTCATGCCGAGACTCAGCTTGCCGAGGCAGAAGATGGGCGGCTATTGGGCTACGGCACCTTGCTGTTCCGGCGCGGCAGCCGTCGTGCCCGGCTCTACTCCTTTTGCGTCCACCCCGAGGCGCGCGGCAGCGGCCTGGGGCGTCGCCTGCTCGAAGCGCTGGAGCGCCTGGCCATGGACCAGGGAGCCGATGCCCTGGGGCTCGAGGTGAGAGCTGACAACCGTGTCGCGCTGGGGCTGTACCGTCGCATGGGGTTTCGCCTGGAGCGCTGGCTCGACGATTACTACGAGGATGGCTGCGCCGGCTGGCAGATGGGCAAGTCCCTCGTCGCAGCCGAAGAACCGGTTGAAGAAGCCTCCTAGACGCGCAGGGGGCGCGTGGTGCTGGTAGACTTTCCGGCGTACCGGGCAAACAGGGAAAAGCCATGCCTTCTTTCGATATCGTTTCCGAATATGACAAGCACGAAGCCAGCAACGCGGTGGATCAGGCCAATCGCGAGGTCCAGAGCCGCTTCGACTTCAAGGGCGTCAAGGCCAGTTTCGAGCTGAACGGCGACACGGTGCAACTCGAAGCCGAAGTCGATTTCCAGCTCAAGCAGATGCTCGACGTCTTGCGCAACCGCCTCATTGCCCGTGGTATCGATGCGCGCTGCATGGACGTGCAGGAGCCGGAGCTTTCCGGCGTGCGCGCCCGCCAGGAGGTCAAGCTCAAGCAGGGGCTGGAGCAGAAGGAGGCCAAGGACATCGTCAAGCGCATCAAGGACAGCAAGCTCAAGGTCCAGGCCCAGATTCAGGGCGAGAAGGTGCGCGTCACCGGCAAGAAGCGTGACGATCTGCAGGACGTGATCGCCTTGTTGCGCGCTGAGGGCGGCCCCGACCTGGCACTTCAGTTCGACAATTTCCGCGACTGAGCAGTGCTTCGCCATCGGCCCATCAGGGGTCGATGGCAAATCTTGATCTGGCGCAAGCGTGCCTCAAGCCGACCTTGAAATTTCCTCCCGCGTCGCCAATTTTAATTCTGCCAGTACAAGGCCGAATGGCCTGCCCGTTGCGTCACGTGTTTTGAAGAACAGGAGGTGGCGTATGAACCTGCAGAAATTTTCTCCCTGGAACTGGTTCAAGAGCGAAAGCGCCGATGCCGGCACTCCGGTGCCCGTCGAGCCACGTCGCGGCGAGCTCTCGCCGTTGTTCGGCATGCATCAGGAGCTCGATCGCTGGATGAACGACGTCATGCGTCAGTTCGGCATGACTTCGCTGGAGAGCCGCTTCGGCGATATGCCCAGCCTGCTGCGGCCGCAGCTCGACATTGCCGAGCGTGATGAGGAGTACCTGATCAGCGTCGAGGTGCCGGGTGTCGAAGAGAAGGATGTCAAGCTCACCTTGGATGACCATCGCCTGGTGATCGAAGGCGAGAAACGCCAGGAAAGCAGCACCAAGGAAGACAAGTTCCAGCGCATCGAGCGCTCCTATGGCAGTTTTCGCCGGGTACTCGATCTTCCTGCCGACGCTCGTACCGAAGAGATCAAGGCCAGCTTTGCCAATGGCGTGCTCGAGGTGCACGTGCCCCGTAGCGGCGAGGTGAAGACGCAGCGCCGTGAGATTCCCATACACTAGCGAAGATCCACTTCGTCGGCTCGCCTCCGGGCGGGCTTTCTTTTTTCTAACGCGGCCATAGAGATGGCCGATTGGCCCGCACTGCCGAGATGCGCTTCAATGAGGGGAGCTGGCAACGCCGAATTGGAGCTACCTGCATGCATTCGCTTCGACGCGCTCTCTATATCGCACTGGCATGGGTCAGCTTTGCACTCGGCGTTATCGGTGTCTTCGTGCCGCTGATGCCAACGACCTGTTTCATGCTCCTGGCGGTTTGGGCGGCTTCTCGCGGATCACCGAGCTTCGCTCGGTGGATACGCGAGCATCCGCGCTTCGGTCCCACCGTGGTGGCCTGGGAGGGCGAGCGCGCCATTCCTCGTCACGCCAAATGGCTTGCCGGCGCCATGCTGGCCTTCTCGATTCTGGTGCTCCTCTTCACCCTCAGTGTGGTGTGGCTGAAAGTGCTGCTGGTGAGCGGTCTGGCGCTGCTGGGGCTGTGGATCGCCACGCGTCCCGAACCCGTTCGGCTGGGCGGCGACTCGGCACGTTTCGTGCGCCGCTGACGCAATGTGCCTTTGAGGTTGGGGAGCCGCCAACCGTACAATGGACGCCGACCATGGACAGGAGTCTTCCCGATGTCTGAACCCAAGCCGACGTATCGCCACGACTATCGGCCCCCCGCCTACCGTGTGACCCATGTCGGGTTGACCTTCGAGCTCGATCCCGCGGCGACCCTCGTCAAGGCGAGCTTGCAACTGGAGCGCAACCCTGAGTGTGAGGCCGATGAGCCGCTCGAGCTCGACGGTGAGCAACTGATCCTGAAGTCGATCGCCATCGACGGCCAGCCCCTTGCCGGCGACGAGTACACGCTCGGCGAGAGTGGGCTGACCGTACACCGCCCACCTCGGTGTTTCCGTCTGGATACCGAAGTCGAAATCGCGCCCAAGGAGAACACGGCGCTGGAAGGGCTCTATCTTTCCAATGGCATGTACTGCACCCAGTGCGAGGCCGAGGGCTTCCGCCGTATCACCTACTACCCGGATCGCCCCGACGTGATGGCCACCTTCTCCACCACGGTGATCGGCGACCGGGCGAGCCTGCCGGTGCTGCTCTCCAACGGCAATCCGGTGGAGCGGGGCGAGCTGCCCGGTGGGCGCCACTTCGTCACTTGGGACGACCCCTTCCCCAAGCCCAGCTACCTGTTTGCGCTGGTGGCCGGTGACCTGCAAAAGGTCGAGGATCGCTTCACCACCATGAGCGGGCGTGAGGTCACCCTGCAGATCTGGGTCGAGGAGGAGAACCTGGGCAAGACCGACCACGCCATGGCCTCGCTCAAGCGGTCCATGCAGTGGGACGAGGAGACCTATGGTCGCGAATACGATCTCGATCTGTTCATGATCGTGGCGGTCGACGACTTCAACATGGGGGCCATGGAGAACAAGGGGCTCAACATCTTCAACTCAGCGGCGGTGCTGACCCATCCGCATACCGCCACCGATGCCACCTTCCAGCGGGTCGAGGGCATCGTCGCACATGAGTACTTCCACAACTGGTCGGGCAACCGCGTCACCTGCCGCGACTGGTTCCAGCTCTCGTTGAAGGAGGGCTTCACCGTCTTTCGCGATCAGTGCTTCTCCGCCGATGTCAATTCGGCGCCGGTAAAGCGCATCGAGGACGTGGCCTTCTTCCGCACCGCCCAGTTCGCCGAGGATGCCGGACCCACGGCGCACCCGGTACGCCCCGACCACTACATCGAGATCGGCAACTTCTACACCCTGACCATCTACGAGAAGGGCGCCGAGGTGGTGCGCATGCTGTGCAACCTGGTCGGCTGGGAGGCCTTCCGCCGCGGCAGCGACCTCTACTTCGAGCGCTTCGACGGCCAGGCCGTGACCATCGAGGACTTCGTCGCCTGTATGGCCGAGGCCTCGGGGCAGGACCTCTCCCAATTCATGCACTGGTACTCCGAGGCCGGTACGCCGGAGATCGATGCCTACGGCGAATACGACTACGCCCACGCCGAGTATCGCCTAACCTTGCGTCAGCGCACGCCGGCGACGCCTGGGCAACCGGAAAAGCAGCCGCTGCACATTCCCGTTCGCCTTGGTCTGGTGGGCACCAAGAGCGGCCGCGATCTGCCCTTGACGTTGAACGGCGAGTCGCTCGGCAGCGATGGCGTGATCCATCTGCGCGAAGAGGAGCAGACCTACGTCTTCACCGACGTCTCTGAGGCTCCGATACCGTCGCTGCTGCGCGGCTTCTCGGCGCCGGTGCAACTGCGCTTCCCCTACGCTCGTGAGGATCTGGCCTTCCTGCTGGCCAATGACTCCGACGGCTTCAATCGCTGGGATGCCGGACAGCGCCTGGCGATGTTGGCGCTGGATGATCTCATCGCCGCTCATCGTAATGGCGTGGAGAAGGTCATGGATCCGCGCGTGGTAGAGGCCTTCCGTGCCCTGCTGGAGCGCGGCGGCGACGACAAGGCGGTATTGGCCGAGATGCTAACGCTGCCGAGCGAGGCCTACATTGCCGAGCAGCAGCCGCTGGTGGACGTGGAAGCGATCCACGAGGCACGTCACTTCGTCAAGCAGTCACTGGCGGCAACTCTGCGCGACGACTTCCTGCGCGTCTTTGAAGAGAACGTGAGCGATGCGCCCTACGCGCCGGAGCCCGAACAGATTGCAAGGCGCAGCCTGAAGAACGTGGCGCTCTCCTACCTGATGGCCATCGAGGACGAACAGGCCATCGAACTGGCGCGCCGGCAGTTCGAAGCCGACCACAACATGACCGACGTGCGTCATGCGCTGACGCTGCTGACCCACAGCAGCCGCGACGATCTGGCCACTCCCGCGCTGCGCGCCTTTGGTGAGAAGTGGGCACACGATTCGCTGGTGATGGATCAGTGGTTCACCATTCAGGTCACCCGGCCCCAGCCGGATGCCCTCGATCGGGTCAAGCACCTCATGGCCCATCCGGCCTTCTCGCTGAAGAATCCCAACAAGGTGCGCGCCTTGGTCGGTGCCTTCGCCAACCAGAACCGCATCAACTTCCACCGTTCCGATGGTGAGGGCTACCGGCTGTTGAGCGATGTAGTGATCGAGCTCAACCGGCTCAATCCGGAGATCGCCGCGCGGTTGGTCACGCCGCTCACCCGCTGGCAGCGCTTCGACGAGTCGCGCCAGGCGCTGATGAAGGGCGAGCTCGAACGCATCCGCGCCGAGAAGCTTTCGCCGAATGTGTATGAGGTGATCGAAAAGGCCCTTGCCTGAGTAATTTCCTACTGCGCTCGACGACCCACATGGATGTGGGAAGTGCGTTGGTTCGTCGGGAACGAACCTAGCCATCCTGGCCGCCGGCGGTGCCGAGGCGTCGGACCGTCGCTGTCCTCATGTAGCGGGCTACACTCCGGCAGCTGCGCTCCGGCGGCGGCCAGCCTATCTTCGCTCGCTACGGAATTCCGCCTATCCTGGTATCAGATAGTGCCGCCTCTGGGGTGGCACTTTAACTCGGTCTGGGTTTAATAGATCAGCCAGCTCAGCACCACCACACCCAGCACCGCCCAGATCAGAGTGGCGACGATGCGTCGGCGCAGCAGGGCGCGCAGCGCCAGGTAGAGCAGCCACAGCCCCAGCAGCAGCACCGCCATGCTGACCAGCGTGGCGGGGATTCCCAGCGCTGAGGCCAGGCCGTCGAAGAAGCCCCGGGCGGAGGCGCCCAGGTTGTAGAAGAAGACGATCAGCAGGTCGACCACGAAGCGAATGATCTCGCCCAGGGTTTCGCCCAGCCAGGAGAAGAACTCTTGCATGCGCAGATCCGTGTTCGGCTTACTCGATCATGTCGAGCACGGTGCCTACGATATCATCCATCGTGACCAGGCCCAGCAACTTGTTGTCGTCCAGCACCAGTACCCGCTTGACCACGCTATCGGTCATCAGGCTGGCGACGTGGCGCACGTCCAGCGACTCGCCAACGCCGATGGCCGGCTTGGCACACACGTCGTAGACGTTGATCAGGTCGATGTCGCCGTTCTCGGCGACGATGGTCTTGAGGATATTGGTGTAGGTGATCAGCCCCCAGGCATCGTGGGGATCCTGCTGCTCCACCACCAGACTCTTCAGGTTGTGGTGCTTCATCAGGCTCAGCGCATCGCGCAGGGTGGCGAAGGGGGATACCGTCACCACGTCGCGGTTCATGATGTCCTTGACCAGCATCTCGTTCTCTCCGTCAATCTTGCGCTCAAACGTCTTGCCTGAGCCGCTCTTCGAAGCGTTTGACCTGCGCCATGTCGATACCGCCCAGGTGTTCCACCGGTAGCGTCATGACCAGGCCGCGTGAATCCTCGCCGGTGGGGTTGAGCACCTGGCGGATGGCCTTGAGCACCTTCAGCGACAGGCCTTTCTCGAGGGTCAGCAGCATGATGCACTGACTGCCCTCGTAGGTCAGGCCGAAGAAGGTCTTCTTGCGCTCGCCGCCGATGCCGCGTCCGTTCATCAGCGTCATGCCCACCGCGCCGGCCTCGGTGGCGGCGTCGATGCACTCCTGTTCGAGGTCTTCCGGTACGATGGCGACCAACAGCGAAAACTTCATCTCGTCTTGCCTCCCGGCTTTGCCACTCTCTCCATCACGATGGCATAGCTCATGACGGTCACGATAGGAAAGATCGAGGCGAAGGCGATCAGCCCGAAGCCGTCGATCAACACGTTTCGACCCTCGATCTGACCGGCCAGACCGATCCCCAGGGCGGTGACCAGCGGCACCGTCACCTCGGAGGTGGTCACGCCGCCCAGATCGAAGGCCAGCGCCACGATGTAGCGGGGCGCCAGGGCGGTGAGCAGGATCACCAGCAGGTAGCCGCCGATGATGTAGTGGTGAATCGAATCGCCGCTGATGATGCGATGCACGCCGATGGTGATGCCGATCGCCACGCCTAGGGCGACCAGAATGCGAATGACGTTACCCTGAATCTTGCCGGCGGCGGCCGCCTCGGCCTGCTGGCCCACGGCGATCAGTGCCGGTTCGGCCATGGTGGTGGCAAAGCCGATGCAGAAGGCGAACAGGTAGACCCACAGCCAAGTATCGAAGCCGATCAACTGGGCGGCCATGCTCTGACCGATGGGGAACAGGCCGAGCTTGAGACCGACCACGAAGGCATAGAGTCCGACGATGACCAGGGCGAAGCCGACGCCCACCTTGAGCGGGCTGGCCAGCGGATGGCGCAGCACGGCGTACTGGAAGAACAGGATCACCAGGATGATCGGCAGCACGTCGCGCAGCATACCGAACAGGTCGAGAATCATCGTCACCCAGCCAGCGGGAGCGGCGACGTCGGCTTCGGCGTGCAGCACCTCGGCGCTGCCGGCCAGGGTGCCCGGATCGGCGTAGACCAGAATCCCGTAGAGCTGCACGCTGATCATCGGCACCATGACGGCCAGCGCCACCAGACCAAAGCCGTCGATCAGCGGGTTGCGACCGCGAATCGAGGCGGCAAGGCCGATGCCCAGCGCGGCGATCAGCGGCACGGTGACGATGTTGGTGGTCACGCCGCCGGAATCGTAGGCCAGGCCGACGATCTCCTCGGGGGCGAAGAAGGTGACCAGCACCACCACCACGTAGCCGACGATCATGTACCAGTGCAGCGGGTGGCCGAGAATCACCCGGAACACCCCCAGCGCCATCACCAGGCCCACGGAGCTCGCCACGATCAGGCGCAGCGTCAGGGCATCGATGCGGCCATCGCTGATCATGGCGGCCTGCTCGGCCACGGCGATCAGGGCGGGCTCGGCAATGACGGCGGAGAAACCGAGGCGAAGCCGAACAGCATCAGCAAAGGCATGGAGCCGCGCTTGGTGAACTGGTTGGCGAGCCGCTTGCCCACCGGAAAGATGCTCAGCTCCAGCCCCCGCAGGAACAGCGCCACGCCCAGGGCGACGATCAACAGGCCCAGGGCCATGCTCAGTCCGCCCTCGGGCCACTCGCGCAGCAGCAGCGCCTGAAACGCCACCACCACGATGATGATGGGCAGCAGGTTGCGCAGGGCGTGGGCCAATGCGTGGAGAAAATCCTTGAGTTGCTCTACCAAGACCGACTCCCTGGCAATATCGGTTGGGCAATGGTGGCGCGGCTAGCGTTGGTGGCGCGATGCTGCAGGCGGTTGGCCTGGGCGGCTGCCACACTATACCATCGGCCCATGACAGTTAGCAGGCGCTAATGCAGGCTCCGTCATTGATCCACATCAAGCAGTGATCGACGGCAGCGGACAGGAGAAAGCGGATGAACATGACAGTGATCGTCACACTCGTGGTACTGGTGCTGCTGGTGATCTACGGGGCCAGTATCTACAACCGCCTGGTAGCGCTGAAGAATCGCTATCAGAACGCCTTTGCCCAGATCGAGGTGCAGCTCAAGCGACGTTACGACCTGATTCCCAATCTGGTCGAAACCGCCAAGGCCTACATGGCTCACGAGCGCGACACCCTGACCGCCGTGACCGAGGCGCGCAATGCCGCCCTTGCCGGACTGAAGTCGGCGGCGGCAAGGCCGGGTGAGCCGGGAGCCATGGCCGAGCTGGCCGGCGCCGAGGGTGCTCTGGGTGCCGCCCTGGGGCGGCTCAACGTGGTGATGGAGGCCTACCCCGACCTGAAGGCATCGGACAACATGCGCCAGCTCTCGGAGACTCTGACCAGCACCGAGAACCGCGTGGCTTTTGCCCGCCAGGCCTTCAACGATGCGGTCATGCAGTACAACACCTATAAGCAGAGTTTCCCGCCGGTGCTGCTGGCCGGCCCGCTGGGGCACCGCGAGGATGCGGCGCTGCTGGAGTTCGACGACAGCGCCGAGATTCAGGCGGCGCCGCGCATCAGTTTCTGACGGCAGACTGCGATGGATTTCTTCGGTGCCCAGGCGCAGGCTCGCCGTTTGACCCTGTGGTTAGTGATCCTCCTGCTGATTGCCGTGGTCGGCATGGTGGCAGTCACGGTTCTGGTAGTGACACTGGCAGTGGCGCTGCTCGATGGCGGCCAGCCGGGAGCCGACCCACTGGCCCTGGCGCTCGACCCGCTGCTGCTCGGTGGCGTGTCCCTCGGCGTTCTGGCGGTAGTGATGGCGGGCAGCCTGGCGCGTCACCTGCAGCTGCGTGCAGGCGGTGCGGCGGTGGCCGAGGCGCTAGGGGGCAGGCCGATCAATGCCGATACCCGCGACCCCGACGAGCGCCGGTTGCTCAACGTGGTCGAGGAGATGGCCATCGCCTCGGGGCTGCCGGTCCCGCTGGTCTACGTGCTCGAAGAAGGGGGCATCAACGCCTTTGCCGCCGGGTACGCACCGCAGGATGCCGCCATCGGCGTTACCCGCGGGGCCATTCAGAGCCTCACGCGGGACGAGCTGCAGGGGGTCGTGGCCCATGAGTTCAGCCATGTGCTGCATGGCGACATGCGACTCAACATGCGCCTGATCGCGCTGCTCTACGGCGTTCTGGTGATAGGCCTGGTGGGGCGCATGTTGCTGCGTGGCACGGCGACCCGGCGCATGGTGCGCGGCTCACGCCAGAACAATGCCCAGGTCGTGCTGCTGGGAGCGGGCCTGGCGCTGATGCTGGTGGGTTTCATCGGCACGCTTTGCGGCAACCTGATCAAGGCGGCGGTCAGCCGTCAGCGCGAGTTTCTCGCCGATGCCAGCGCGGTGCAGTATACCCGCAACCCGGCCGGCCTGGCCGATGCCTTGAAGCGCGTGGCGGCGCATACACAGGGCTCCGAGCTGCGTGCGGCGCAGGCCGAGGAGTTCAGCCATCTCTTCTTCAGTCGCGGTGTGTCCGGCCTGCGCGGCTTGACCGCCACCCATCCGCCACTGGCGACCCGCATCCGCCGACTCGAGCCCGAGTGGGACGGCGAGCTGCCCGAGCCGAGGCAGGCGCTGGACGATACGACTGCTGAACCGCCGCAGACAACGCGGGCGGGGCCTGCTGCGACAGCTGCAGGCAGCGCCTTCCTTGCCACAGGCGGGGATGTGTCACAGCGAGTTGGCGAGCCGCGCGACACCGATCTCGAAGGCGCCCGCGGGACCCTGGCCGAGATCGATCCTCACCTGCTCCAGGCCGTTCACGAGCCCTATGCGGCACGCGCCGTCATCTACGGCATTCTGATGGGAGTTGAGCCCGAGAGCCGGACCCGGCAGCGCGAGGCGTTGGTGGAGGCCGCCATGCCGGAAGTGCTGGCGGAGCTAGAGCGTCTCGACCAGCCGCTGCGCGACGTTAGGCCGGGTCAGCGACTGGCGCTGATCGAACTCTGCCTGCCCATGCTGCGCCAGCTGTCGGTGGCGCAATATGCACGACTCCACGAATGCCTCGAGCGCCTGATGGCCGCCGAGCATCGCCCGGGCGCCCTGCAGTGGGCGTTGTACCGGCTGGTGACGGTGGGCAGTCAGGGGGTGGCGTCTGTGCGTGGCCGTCGTCTGCCGTTGACGCAGGCCGCGGATGCCGTGGCGCTGCTGCTGTCGAGCCTGGCCCTGGCGGGAAGTGCCGAACGGCATCAGGCGGGGGCGGCCTTCGACAAGGCAGCCGAACGGTTGGGCATGGCCCTGACGCTGCGGCCTGAGCCATCGTCGCCGGTGGCGCTCGACGCTGCCTTGGCACGCTGCCGGCAGTTGGTGGACACCGAGAGAGCCCGCTTGCTCGATGCCATGCTCGACTGCGTGATGCACGACGGCCATGTTGCGCCGGAAGAAGCCGAACTGCTGCGGGCCGTCGCCTGGTCGCTGGAGTGCCCGCTGCCGCTGGCCACCTTGAATTGAAACGGATGAGGGATCGTTTCTCGCTGTTGTTGTCCAATGCCCAGGAGGGCAAGACCCGGCGGCTTGCAGCGGCTGTCGGGCTCTGCTGGAATAGGGGCCTTTTGCTGGTCTCATATGGATGGGAGAAAGCCGATGGCCAAGACACCCTGGATACCTGCCGCCGTGGTATTGACGCTTGCCCTTGGGCTGGCGGGCTGCGGCGACAACGGCGAAGAGGCTGACGCGACACCTCAGCCCGAAGAGCCGGTCACCGAGGCCGAGCCTGACATCGAGGTGACGGAGGACGAGCCGGAGACGCCACCACCGGCGGCCGAGGAAGAAGTGCCGACCGAGGACGATTCACTGCCGGCCGTCCCGGAAGAGGACGCCGCCGAACTGGAAGCCAACGGCGAGATCGACGCCGACGCCGAGACCCTGGGGGAGTCCCCGGTCGACACGCTCGAAGAGGGCGGTGCACTACCCGGGGAGCCGACGCGCTCCGATATCGATGCCATCATCGAGGACACCGAGCGTCGCTTCGAGGAGGCCCAGCGACAGATCGACCAGCAGTTCGAGGAGGTGGAGCAGAGCCCACCTGCCCTGGAACCCGCAGAGAGCGACACCGATTTCAGTACTCGGCTCGAGCCCATGGAAAACGGCGATGACCGCACGTCTTCCGACATCGAGCGCGAGGCGGAGCGCACCGGCGAGGTAACTCAGTCAGATGTCGACGCCTGGCTCGAGGAGAGCGAGCGTCGCTTCGAGGAGGCGCGTCGTCAGCTCGACGAACAGTTCAAGGAAGCCGAGCGGGGCGAGCCGGAAAGCGAGGCACCGCGCTTCGAGATCGAGGATTGAGCGCCGAGCCGGCCAGGTTCAGGCTGGAAAGAGGAAAAAGGCCCACTCGAGAGAGTGGGCCTTTCGTCAGGCAGACATCAGGTCCAGCCGAGGACGAGCCTCAGTTGGCAAGCCGGATGTTGGAGGCCTGAAGGCCTTTCTTGCCCTGGGTCACTTCGAAGGTCACCTTCTGACCGTCCTGCAGGGTCTTGAAGCCTTCAGCCTGAATTTCGGAGAAGTGCGCGAACAGGTCATCACCGCCGTCGTCCGGGGAGATGAAGCCGTAGCCCTTGGTATCGTTGAACCACTTGACAGTGCCAGTTGCCATTGTCGATTTTCCTTGCTTACTGATTGATCGTACTGGGCACTCGGATTACCGGGGCCCGAAGTGCGTGGCAAGAGAAAAATGTGCGCTTCGGGTGTACCATCATGACTCGCCATGCTTGGCTCGCCTGACAGCGTCACGTCTTTCCACTTTCAAGCCTACGCAGCGGAAGCCACTGTGAGGAAGCGCTAGTTGCAGTGAGTCGCTCGCCCAAGGCTGGCTGGCCGCTCAATCCACTGTAGATAGAAAATATCCTAGCGTCCAGAGAATCTATTGCCTTGCACAGGCATATTTAATGGAGTCCTTATATGGTGGATGCCCAGTTCTGGCCCTTTCTCATCGCCATTACCTTGCTGTCGATGAGTCCGGGGGTGGATACCCTGCTGGTCATACGCAATACCGCCCGCGGGGGCATCCGCGATGGCGTGCTTACCAGCCTCGCCATCTGCTGTGGCCTGTTCGTGCACGCCACCATCTCCGCGCTGGGTATCTCGCTGATCCTGCTGCAATCGGCCTGGGCATTCAGTGCGCTGAAGATGGCCGGTGCGGCGTACCTGATCTGGCTGGGTCTCAACGGCCTGATGGCGGCGCGGCGTGGTATCGGGCTGCCGCTGGGGGCGGTGCAGGGCGAGCGCCAGGCCGTACCGCTGTGGCGCCCGCTGCGCGAGGGGCTGCTCTCCAACGTGCTCAACCCCAAGACCGTGGTCTTTTACATGGCCTTCCTGCCGCAGTTCATTGCACCGACCGATCCGGCGCTGCTCAAGTCGCTATGGCTGGCCGGGGTGCATTTCGTTATCGCCAACGTATGGCAGATCGCCATCGTCTTCATGGTCGGCAGTGCCGGCCGCTGGCTGGGCAGCCGCCTCTTTGCGCAGGCGCTCAACGGCGCCACGGGGGCGGTGCTGATTCTGTTTGGGATCAGGCTGGCGCTGGAACGTCAGCCAGCCTGATCCAGTGCGGGTTGGCGCGACGCCTCAGTTGCGGGCCAGCAGGGAGGCGTCGTAGCGCACCGTCTTCTCCGCCTGGCTGAGCATCGACACGCCCTCGCTGCTGCCACCGTTGGCCAGGCTCTCGAAAATCACCCGATAGGAGAGCACGGCCTGCACGTAGTCGCGCGTCTCGCGGAAGGGAATCGCTTCGACGAACAGGTCGAACTCTTCCGGCGCGTCGCGCAGCCAGCGGTCCACCCGGCCGGGGCCGGCATTGTAGGCCGCGGCGGCGGCCAGGCGGTTGCCACGGTAGCGTTTGGTCATGTCGCGAATATAGGTGCTGCCCAGGCGGATGTTGAGCTCGGGGTCGAGGACGCCATAGGGCCCCGGGTCGCTGATGCCGAGCTGGCGGCTGAGCTGAGTGGCGGTGCCCGGCATGATCTGCATAAGGCCGCGGGCACCGGCCGGTGACAGCGCCACCGGGTTGTAGGCGCTCTCACGCCTGGCGATGCCCATCAGCAGGAAGGGGTCGACCCCGGTCTGCCGTCCCCAGTGGAGGAAGTGCTCGCGATAAGCTTCGGGGAAACGCCAGTCGAGCGCATCCCACAGTTGGGCAGTGATGGTGGTCTGCACCAGCCGCGCATGCCAGCCGCGGCGTTGGGCATAGTCGGCCAGCGCTCTGACCTCGCGCGGCGAGGCGGTGGCCACCGCATGCAGCCATTCGCTGTTGGCCAGCCCATCCTCACCGATGCGCAGCAGGGCTTCGGTGCGCTGTACCGCCGGCCAGCGGGCCACCTCATGGCGGTAGCTCTCGTCGAAGTTGTTGCGCTCCAGGTTCAGCGAGTAGGGGCGACCAATGCGATCCGCGGCGGCGAAGCCGAAGAAGTTGCGTCCCTGGGCGGCCTGGGCATAGGCCACTTCGGCACGCTCGCTGTCGCCCAGCTGCTCATGAGCGCGGGCCTTCCAGTACTGCCAGCGGCTGGCATCGCGGGCGTCTTCCGGCAAGAGATCGACCCAGCGCAGCACATCGTTCCAGTCGCGCTTGGCGAGGGCGTGGCGAATACGCAGTTCAAGTACCCGCGTGGTGGCGATGCGCGGCAGGGCCTCGTCGACCCAGTGCATGTTGTGATCGATGCCACGCACCAGCGAGTAGAAGGCCAGATCCTCCTCGATGGCGTGGCGATGACGCTCCTCGATCGGCAGGTGCGGGGCGATCTTGCGCCACGCTTCGTAGGCGGCTTCGGTATCGGCACGGATGAAGCCGTGCATGGCCGAGACGAACAGCGGACCGCTGCCACGGCACTCGGGGCCTATGCAGGAGGGCACGCGGGTGACGTCGGCGTAGCTGCGCTGCAGGCGCTCCACGGCGTCGATGCCATCCTGCCAGCGGCTGCCCAGCAGACGACCCAGATAGCTGACAAGGCCGCTTTCCCCCTGCTCCCAGGCCAGCATCTTGCGCTCCCAGATATCGGGCTCGCTGATGTCGCCGCTGGCGCGCAGGCGGTCGAACAGGGTGTTGCATGCCGATGGTTGGGAGCTGCCCACGTGCCACAGTCGGCGGCCACCTTCGGCGGCGGCCTGAGGATCGCTGCCGATTAGCGCCGTGTAGTAGTAGCACTGCCGTTCGGCACCGCTGGGCTCGCCATCGGCCACGGCGAGCAGGCTGCCGAAACGTCCGGCCGCGCCGTAGCGAGCGATCGCCTGGCCGCGCATCCAGTCGCTGAGGGGCGAGTCCTGATGGCGCTCGATGAAATCGAGAATCTGGCCGGGCTCGGCCTGGGGCAGGCGGTTACGCAGGCGGTGATACTCCACATAGCCTTCCAGTACATGACCGCTGATGGCGGCCTGATCGATGCGCTCCCACTGCTGGCTGCGAGCGGCATCGAGAGCGCTGCTCAGGGCGCTGTCGCTGGGCTGGGCATGCGCGGTAACGGAAAAGCTCAAGGCCGCTGCGGTGAGCAGGGCAGCCGCACGGTGCAAAGGAAAAAAATGGCGCATGTTGAACGGCCTCCGGAAGGGCGGTGACGAACCTCTGTATCCTGGCCCATTGGAGCCGTTTTGAGTAGACCGTGAGGCCGCTTTCTCGTTCAGCACAGCTCACGTTCCGTCATCGGAACGCTTGTCTCGCCAACGGGCGGCGTCTAGTCTGCGAAATTGGATCAAACGCTTGTTGGGGGAAGGGTGAGTAAATCTGACGAGTTGCATGTAGGGGCTGCTGCGACAGGCCGAAGCCCCGAACGATGGCGAGCCGGCCTGTCCCGCTTCGTCAACGTGATACCGCATACCCGGGAGCTGGGCCTCGAGGTGGTGGAGGTCGCACCGCCCCGGGTGCACATGCGCCTGCCCTGGCGCGACGAGCTGCTGGGAGACACCGAGCGCGGGCTGGTACACGGCGGTGTGCTGACCATGCTGCTCGACACCGTTTGCGGTTCGGCAGTGCTGTGCGGGCTGCCGTCACCGGAAGTCTGCCCCACCCTCGATCTGCGGGTCGACCACTATCGCCCCGCCCTGGCCGGTCAGCCGATCATGGCCGAGGCCCGCGTACTGCGCGTGACCGGCGCCATGGTCTTCACCGAAGGGACGCTGTGGCAGGACCCGCAGCGGCCCATCGCGCGCGGCATCGGCAACTTCGTACGGCTCGGGCCGCGCAATACGCCGCCGGGTTTCGCTGTGGCGCTGTTCGGGGAGGACGACCATGCCTGAAGGATTTCACGACGTGGCCTGGCTCGCCAGGACGCGCGCCGAAGGAGACGTCGCTGCCTGGCTCGAGCGACTTCCCTATGCCCGTTACATCGGCGTCACGGCAACGCCGGACGCTGCCGGCGACGGCCTGATCTTCCATCTCGAGCCGCGTGAGCACAACATCGGCAACGTGCTGCTGCCGGCGCTGCATGGCGGCGTGGTAGCGGCCTTCATGGAAACCGCGGGCACCCTCGACCTGATGCTCTCGGCCAGGGAGCCGCGCCTGCCCCGAGTGGTCGATTTCTCCATCGACTACCTGCGTACCGCCCGAGTGGTGACCACCCACGCCCGATGCCAGCTGCTGCGCGAGGGGCGTCGTCTGGCCAACGTTCAGGTCACGGCCTGGCAGGAAGCGGAGGAGCAGCCGGTGGCCACCGCACGTCTGCATCTGGTGCTGGGAGTACCGGAACCCAACGACGCTTGAAAAGCGGGATGTGGACCCCATATCGCTGAACAGTTCAGTAGTGGCGGTGCGCCAGGCACCGCCGTGGGATCAAGCGATGAGGTAACCGTTCCATGTCCACGACCGCTCACGAGGAAACCCTCGGCTTTCAGACCGAGGTGAAGCAACTGCTGCACCTGATGATCCACTCCCTGTACTCCAACCGGGAGATCTTCCTGCGCGAGCTGATTTCCAACGCCGCCGACGCCTGCGACAAGTTGCGCTATGCCGCGCTGGACAACGATGCCCTGTACGAGGGCGACAGCGAGCTGCGCATCGAGATCGAGCATGACGAGAAGACACGTACCGTGACCGTGCGCGACAACGGTATCGGTATGAGCCGTGAGGAGGTGATCAAGAACCTGGGTACCATCGCCCGCAGCGGCACTGCCGAGTTCCTCAAGCAGCTCTCCGGCGAGCAGCAGAAGGATGCCCGCCTGATCGGTCAGTTCGGCGTCGGTTTCTACTCCAGCTTCATCGTGGCCGACGAGGTCACGGTTCGCACCCGCAAGGCGGGTGGCGACAAGGCCGAGGGCGTCGAGTGGCGCTCCAGGGGCGAGGGCGAGTTCACCGTGGCCGATCTCGAGCGCGAGGTGCACGGCACCGAGATCGTCCTGCATCTTAAGAAAGACGCCAAGGAGTTCGCCGACGATTTCCGCCTGAGGAGCCTGGTGCGCAAGTACTCCGACCATATCGAGGTGCCGGTGCGCATGCCCAAGGTGGAGACTGCCAGGGATGACGAGGGCAACGAGATCGAGGGCAGCGAGGTCACCACCTGGGAGACCGTCAACGAAGCCACCGCTCTGTGGGTGCGCTCCAAGGGTGAAATCTCCGACGACGAGTACAAGGCCTTCTACAAGCACGTGGCCCATGACTTCAGCGATCCGCTGACCTGGAGCCACAACAAGGTCGAGGGCAAGCTCGAGTACACCAGCCTGCTCTACGTGCCGGGGCGCGCGCCTTTCGACCTCTATGAGCGCGACGGCTCCCGCGGCGTGAAGCTGTACGTCCAGCGCGTCTTCATCATGGATGACGCCGAGCAGTTCTTGCCGCTCTACCTGCGCTTCGTCAAGGGCGTGCTCGACACCCGTGAGCTGTCGCTCAACGTCTCCCGCGAACTGCTGCAGCAGGATCCCAAGGTCGAGAAGATCAAGAGCGCGCTGACCAAGCGTGCACTGGACATGCTCAAGAAACTGGCCAAGGACAAGGAGGCCTACCAGACCTTCTGGAACGTCTTCGGCAGCGTGCTCAAGGAGGGCCCGGCGGAGGACTTCGCCAACCGCGAGAAGATCGCCGCCCTGCTGCGCTTCTCCAGCACCCACACCGACAGCGCCACCCAGGACCAGTCGCTGGCCGACTACGTCGCTCGCATGCAGGAAGGGCAGGAGAAGATCTACTACATCGTCGCCGACGGCTTCAACGCGGCGAAATCGAGCCCGCACCTGGAGATCTTCCGCAAGAAGGGCATCGAGGTGCTACTGCTGCACGATCGCATCGACGAGTGGCTGATGAGCCACCTGCACGAGTTCGAAGGCAAGCGCTTCGTCGACGTGGCCAAGGGTGAACTCGACCTCGGCGAGATCGAGGGCGAGGATGAGAAGAAGGCTCAGGAGGAGACCGCCAAGGCCAAGGAGGCGCTGGTCAAGCGGGTCAAGGAGGCGCTGGGCGACGCCGTGCAGGAGGTCAAGGTGACTCACCGGCTGACCGACTCACCGGCCTGTGTGGTGTTGCCTGAGCACGAGATGGGCTTCCAGATGCGCCGCATCATGGAGGCCGCCGGGCAGAAGATGCCCGAGGTCAAGCCGATCCTCGAGCTCAACCCGAGTCATGCCCTAGTGGAGCGGCTCGAGGCCGCCGAGGGCGAGCGCTTCGGCGATCTGGCGCTGGTGCTGCTCAATCAGGCGATCATCGCCGAAGGCGGCCACCTCGACGATCCGGCGGCCTACGTACGCCGCCTCAATGCGCTGTTGACCGCCTGATATAGGTTGCCGACATAGCACTTTGGGCCGCTTTCGGGCGGCCTTTTCGTATCTATTCGTGTCTTCTCACCCACTCTTGACGTAAGCGTCAGCAAGCTTTTTTTTCGCAATTTCAGCTGGATAGTATTGCCCATGCACCGGCAGGTAAGGGCGGCACTGCTGTTGTGCATTGCAGTAAGGTCAGGTATGAATAGTCGGATTGCCTAACTAGAAAGTTCAATAACCATAAAGGGAGATCCAACGTGAAGATTGGTGCACCCAAGGAGCTCGCCACGGGAGAAGCGCGCGTCGCGCTAACCCCTGACAGTGCACAGCTCATACAGAAGCTTGGACACGAGTGCTTGATAGAAACCGGGGCCGGCGTTGCCGCCGGCTTCGACGACGAGGCCTACCGGGCCGTCGGCGTGAACGTGGCGGAGAGTGCCGAAGCGCTGTGGCGCGACGCCGAGGTGGTGATCAAGGTGCGCGAGCCGAGCGAGGCGGAAGCCGACCTGCTGCGCGAGGGTCAGACCCTGATCAGCTTCTTCTGGCCGGCGCAGAACGAGGCGCTACTGGAGCGCTGTCGTGCCAAGGGCGCGACCGTGATCGCCATGGACATGGTGCCGCGGATCTCGCGGGCCCAGAAGATGGACGCGCTCTCCTCCATGGCCAACATCGCCGGCTACCGGGCGGTGATCGAGGCGGGTAACAACTTCGGACGCTTCTTCACCGGCCAGGTCACCGCGGCGGGCAAGGTGCCGCCGGCCAAGGTGCTGGTCATCGGTGCCGGTGTGGCCGGCCTTGCCGCCATCGGCACGGCGACCAGCCTGGGCGCCGTGGTGCGCGCCTTCGACGTACGCCCCGAAGTGGCCGAGCAGATCGAGTCCATGGGCGCCGAGTTCCTGTTCCTCGACTTCGAGGAGGCCCAGGACGGCTCCGGCACGGGCGGTTACGCCGCACCCTCCAGTCCCGAGTTCCGCGAGAAGCAGCTGGCGCTGTTCCGTGAGCAGGCCCCCGAGGTCGACATCGTCATCACCACCGCGCTGATCCCGGGTCGTCCGGCGCCCAAGCTGTGGCTCGAGGACATGGTCAAGGCGATGAAACCGGGTTCGGTGATCGTCGACCTGGCCGCCGAGAAGGGCGGCAACTGTGACCTCACGGTGCCGAACGAGAAGGTGGTCAGCGACAACGGCGTGACCGTCGTCGGTTACACCGATTTCCCGTCGCGCATGGCCACGCAGTCGTCGCTGCTCTACGCCACCAACATTCGTCACATGCTCACCGATCTGACGCCGGAGAAGGACGGCGCCATCGTGCATGACATGGAAGACGATGTGATTCGCGGCGCCACCGTGACGCACCAGGGCGAGATCACCTTCCCGCCGCCGCCGCCCAAGGTCAAGGCGATTGCCGCGGCCAAGCCCAAGGAGAAGGTCAAGGAGCCCACGCCCGAGGAGAAGCGCGCGGCGGAGCTTGCCACCTTCAAAGAGCAGACCAAGCGTCAGGTCACGCTGCTCGGCATCGGCGGGGCGCTGATGCTGCTGCTCGGGCAGATCGCCCCGGCCTCGTTCATGCAGCACTTCATCGTCTTCGTGCTGGCCTGCTTCGTCGGTTTCCAGGTGATCTGGAACGTCAGCCACTCCCTGCATACGCCACTGATGGCGGTGACCAACGCCATCTCCGGCATCATCGTGCTCGGTGCCGTGCTGCAGATCGGCTCGGGTAACTGGATCGTGGTGCTTCTGGCGGCGATCTCGGTATTGATCGCCACCATCAACATCGTGGGCGGCTTCCTGGTGACACGCCGGATGCTCGCCATGTTCCAGAAATCCTGAGCGGCGGAGTGACGAACATGCTAGGACAAGGTTTTGTTTCCGCTGCAGCGATAGCGGCAAGTGTACTTTTCGTGCTCTCCCTGGGTGGGCTGAGCAACCAGGAGAAGGCCAAGCGGGCGGTATGGTACGGCATCGTCGGCATGGCGGTGGCGGTGCTGTTCACCGCCTTCGGCCCCGGCATCGGCAACTACTGGCTGATGATACCGATGATCGTGATCGGCTCGGTGATCGGCTGGAAGGTGGCCAAGCAGGTGGCCATGACCGAGATGCCGCAGCTGGTGGCGGCACTGCACAGCTTCGTCGGCCTCGCCGCAGTGTTCGTGGCCTGGAACGCCGATCTCGAGCGGCGCCGGGTACTGGCCGCCCAGGCGCTGGATACTGCGCATCAGGAGTTCTCCGCCTTCGCCGCCCTGGTGGCGACCAAGGCGCCGGACGAGTTGACCTTCCTGCAGTTGGAGGTGGTTTTCGCCATCTTCATCGGCGCGGTGACCTTCACCGGCTCGGTGATCGCCTTCGGCAAGCTGGCCGGCAAGGTCGACGGCAAGCCGCAGAAGCTTCCCGGCGGCCATCTGCTCAACGCCGGCGCTGCGGCGATCTGTCTGCTGCTGGCAGTGCTCTACCTCAACGGGGCCGGTTTCTGGACGCTGTTGCTGCTCGCGGCGCTGTCGTTCTTCATCGGCTGGCACTTGATCATGGGCATCGGCGGCGCCGACATGCCGGTGGTGGTGTCGATGCTCAACAGCTACTCCGGCTGGGCGGCGGCGGCCATCGGCTTCACGCTCTCCAACGACCTGCTGATCGTCACCGGCGCGCTGGTGGGCTCCTCGGGTGCGATTCTCTCGTACATCATGTGCAAGGCGATGAACCGCAACTTCGTCAGCGTCATCCTGGGCGGCTTCGGCGGTACCCAGGGCCCGGCCGCCGAGATCGAGGGCGAGCAGGTGGCCATCGACGCCGCGGGCGTGGCGAGCACGCTCAACAACGCCGACAGCGTGGTCATCGTGCCGGGTTACGGCATGGCCGTGGCTCAGGCTCAGAACGCCGTGAGCGAGCTGGTGCGCAAGCTGCGTGCCGCCGGCAAGGAGGTGCGTTTCGCCATCCATCCGGTGGCCGGGCGTCTGCCGGGCCACATGAACGTGCTACTGGCCGAGGCGCGGGTCCCCTACGACATCGTGCTGGAGATGGACGAGATCAACGACGACTTCCCCAAGACCGACGTGGTGATCGTCATCGGCTCCAACGACATCGTCAACCCGGCGGCCCAGGACGACCCCAACAGCCCGATCGCCGGCATGCCGGTACTCGAGGTGTGGAAGTCCAGCGTGGTATTCGTCTGCAAGCGGGGCCAGGGTACCGGCTACTCCGGCATCGAGAACCCGCTGTTCTACAAGGAGAATACGCGGATGTTCTACGGCGACGCCCGGGAGAGCATCGACTCCCTCCTGTCGCTGATCGACTGAGTCGGTCGCGGGAGTGTCGTCCCGCACCGAACGTTGGTATGAATGCCTCCGAAAGGGGGCATTCTTCGTTACACTCAGGGCAATTTGATCCGATTCTTTTACCGATTTCGCGGGGCAGACATGGCAGACGAACCCATGCGGGTAGCAGTTCTGGGGGGCGGCAGCTTCGGTACCGCGCTGGCGAGCATCGCCGCCGACAACGGGGCCAGGGTGTGCCAATGGCTGCGAGACCCGCAGCTTGCGGAGCAGATTAATCGGGAGCATCGCAATTCACGCTACCTGCCGGAATACGCCATCAATCCGGCGGTGCGCGCCTCGAGCGACATGCAGGCCGTGCTCGAAGGGGCCGAGCTGGTGCTGGTGGCGATTCCCTCCAAGGCCTTTCGCGACGTGGTGCGGCAGGCGCGGCCCTGGCTTAACGCCGACCAGATCCTGGTCAGCACCACCAAGGGAATCCAGGAGGAAGGCTTCAAGCTGATGAGCCAGATCCTCGAGGAGGAGACTGGCTTTGCCCATATCGGCGTGATATCCGGGCCGAACCTTGCCACCGAGATCGCCCAGAAGCAGCTCACCGCCACCGTGGTAGCCAGCGACGATGCGCTAACCCGCACTCGCGTTCAGCAGGCGCTGAGCTGCGACTACTTTCGCGTCTATGCCAGCAATGACCGCTACGGTGTGGAGCTGGGCGGCTCGCTGAAGAACATCTATGCCATCGCCGCGGGCATGGCCGCGGCGCTGGGCATGGGCGAGAACACCCGCAGCATGCTGATGACCCGGGCGCTGGCCGAGATGGGGCGTTTCGCCGTCAGCCTAGGCGCCAACCCCATGACCTTTCTGGGGCTGGCCGGGGTGGGTGATCTGATCGTGACCTGCTCCTCGCAGCTCTCGCGCAACTATCGTGTGGGCTACGCGCTGGGCCAGGGCAAGAACCTGGACGAGGCGGTTGAGGCGCTGGGGCAGGTCGCCGAGGGGGTCAACACCATCCGCCTGGTACGCGACAAGGCGCAGGCCGACGGTGTCTACATGCCGCTGGCCGAGGGGCTTTATCAGGTGCTGTTCGAAGGCGTGCCTGCGCGGGAGATGGCGCGCATGCTGATGCGTGGCGAGCAGAGCAGTGACGTGGAGTTCGTGCTGCCGCGTGAGGCCGTGCAGCAGGCCCATCGGCGCGTCGAAGCGGGCGAGGAGAAACCATGACGTCGCGTCTCTATGTCATGCGTCATGGCGAAGCCGGCCCGGGCCGGCTGGACAGTGAGCGCGAGCTGACCGTCCGTGGCCACGCCGAGGCCGGGCGCATGGCCGAGTGGCTCGCGCGGCAGTCGCTGGAAGGCGCCCGGCTCTTCAGCAGTCCCTACCGGCGCGCCCGACAGACCGCGGCTCACGTCGCCGGGGCGCTTGGCATCGATGCCGTGGAACTCCCCATTATCACTCCCGACGACTCGCCCGGCGCCGTGTGCGACTGGCTGCTGGACGCGAGCGATGACCGGCCCATCGTGCTGGTTAGCCATATGCCGCTGGTCGGGCTGCTCACCGGGCAACTGGTGGAGGGGCGCTCCGACCGCGGCCTCGCTTTCCCCACCGCTGCCGTGGCCGAGCTCGAGAGCGAGGTGTGGGCGGCGGGGTGTGCCCGGCTGCTGCGCTTCATGGCACCTCACGACGTCTTCTGAGTCAGGTAGTTTTCAGACATAGCTAGATCCAGCCGATTACTTTCAGGGCAAATACCCCCAAGGTAATGGTCACGCTGGCCATCAGCGTGGTCAGGGCGATGATGTTGGCCGAGAGGGCCGCATTGCCGCCCATCGCCTTGGTCATGACGAAGGCCGCGGCTGCCGTCGGGCTGGCGAAGAACAGGAACAGTACGCCCAGTTCACGCCCCTCGAAGCCGACCAGCCAGGCGGCGAGAATCGCGATCACGGGCAGGGTGATCATCTTCATCAGACTGGCGCCCATGGCCAGGCTGCCCGAGGCCCTGATCGAACCCAGCGACAGGGTGGCGCCGATGCAGATCAGCGCCAGGGGCAGCGTCAGCGAGGCGAAGTACTGTCCCGATGTCATCGCCCAGCCGGGCAGGCGCAGCTCCAGCGCTGCCACTGGGATGGCGGCGACCACGGCAAGGATCAGCGGATTGCGGGCGATATGGCTGGCGATGCTGCGCCAGTCGGCGCTCTTGCCTTCCTGATAGGTGGCCAGCACGATGACCGAGAAGGCGTTGTAGGTCAGGATCACCACGCCGAGCAGCAGGCCGCCGGCGGAAAGTCCGTAGTCGCCGTACATGCCGGCCGCCAGCGCCAGGCCGACGATGCCGCAGTTGCCGCGAAAAGCGCCCTGCACGTAGACGCCGCGGTCGGCATAGGGCACGCGCAGAATGGCCCAGCCCCAGGAGAGCAGGAAGCTGCCCAGCGTGGCCAGGGCGAAGAAGGCCAGCATGGCGGGATTGAGCGTGGTATCCAGGTCGGCGCGAATGATGCTGAGGAAGATCAGCGTCGGCATGGTGGCTTTGAACACCAGGCTCGAGGCGGTGGAGATGAAGGCCTGATCGATCCAGCCCAGGCGCTTCAGGCCCAGGCCGATGAAGACCATGGCGAAGACCGGCAGGGTGATCTCCAGGGTGGCGAAAAAGAGTTCGTATAGGCCCATGTCAGCGTGTGAGCCACAGGCCGACGAAGATGGCAACGGTCACGGTGACGAAGAACACAAGGTTACGCGTGCGAGTATCGCGCGGGGGGCGAGGCATGACGGGACTCCAGAACAGGGCGAACGGTATGAAGCGGAGGTCGACTTGGCGGAATAGAGTAAACCCGTTAGCCTGCTATCGCCACTGCCGGCCAGCTCCGACTCCGGATTCTCCTCATGACTGAACGTTCCACCGCTTCGCGACCTCGCCTGGTCTTCGCTCACGCCAATGGCTTTCCCGGCATGAGCTACCGTAGCCTGCTGGCTCCCCTGCATGAGCGCTTCGACATTCACCCCGTCGACCGCCTGGGCCATCATCCCGACTACCCGGTCGGTGCCAACTGGCTGGCGCTGCGCGACGAGCTGCTCGAGCACGTGCTCGACGATGAGAGTCCTGTGATCGGCGTGGGGCACTCCATGGGCGGCGTGCTGATGGCCATGGCGGCGGAGCATGCGCCGCAGCGCTTTCGCTGCGTGGTGATGCTCGACCCGCCGCTGATGCTGGGGCTCGATGCCTGGAGCATGAAGGTCGCCAAGCGCTTCGGCTTCGTCGACCGGGTCACCCCGGCGGGCAAGAGTCACGGTCGCCGGGCCTGCTGGCCCGACCGTGAGGCGATGGCCAATCACTTGCGCCGTCGCGGTCTGTTCCGCCGCTTCACCCCTGAAGCCCTGTACGACTATGTGGAAGGCGGCACTCGGCTGCGTGACGACGGCGGCGCCGAACTGATCTACGACCCGGCGATCGAGACCGAGATCTTCCGCAATCTGCCCGATCACCTGACGCGTTTGCCGCGCCGGCTCAGGATTCCTTTCGGCGTGCTGGTCGGCAGCGACTCCGATCTGATCACGCCCAGGCGCCGCCGCCGGCTGGCTGCCCACGGCATTCCGCTGGCGCCGGTGCCGGGTACCCACATGTTCCCCATGGAGCACCCCGAAGAGACGCGGCAGGCGCTGCTGGCGATGCTCGACCGACTGCTGGAGGGCGAGGCATGAGCGAGGCGCAACCCCTGATCCTGGCCGGCGGTCGCCTGGCAGCACTCGCCTGGGGCGAGCCGAGCGCCCCCACCTGGCTGGCACTGCACGGCTGGCTGGACAACGCCGCGAGCTTCTCCCGCCTGGCGCCGTTGTTGTGCGCACGGCTCGACGTGCGCATCGTGGCGCTGGACTTCGCCGGTCACGGCCACTCGCAGCATAGCGAGGGCGACTACGCTCTGTGGGACTACTGCCATGACTTGCTGGATGCTGCCGACGAGCTGGGCCTAGAGCGCGTGAGCGTGCTGGCCCACTCCATGGGGGCGGGGGTGGCCTGCCTCACCGCGGCGGCGCTGCCGGAGCGCATCGAGCGGCTGGTGCTGGTCGATGGCCTGGGCGCCGTGACCACGCCTGCCGGGGATAGCGCCGCTCAACTGCGCAAGGGGTTGCGTGCCGCCAGGCGCACGAGGTCGGCGGCGCCGCGCTATCCTGATAGCAGTACCGCCGTGGCGGCACGTGTGGCCGGTGGCGTGACACCGATCGATGCCGAAACCGCGACGCCGCTGGTGGAGCGCAATCTTGTGCGGGAGGCCGATGGCCACGTGCGTTTGCGTACCGATGGCAGGCTGCTTTGGCCTTCACCGCTGCGCCTGAGTCCGGAGCAGGTACTGGCCCTGCTCGGTGCGATCCAGGCGCCGGTGCTATTGATCGAGGGCGAGAGGGGCATATTGGCCGAACGCGAGAACGCCCAGGCGGCGCGTGCGGCAGTCCCTCATCTGATGCGACAGGTATTGCCGGGCGGGCACCATCTGCATCTGGAGCCTGACAGTGTGGCCGCGGTGGCGCGAGCCATCGAGACGTGGCTGGAACCGCGTCGAACTTGATCTCGGGGAGAGGTGAGATGAGCAGCAGTCTGGCGATGGAACAGGGCAAGCGCGTGGCGCTGACGCTGGGCAGCGGCGGGGCGCGCGGCTATGCCCATATCGGCGTGATCGAGGTGCTCGAGGCACGAGGCTACGAGATCACCGCCATCTCCGGCTGCTCCATGGGAGCGGTCATCGCTGGTGTGCATGCCGCGGGCCAGCTCGAGGCCTATCGCGACTGGGTGTGCCGGCTCGATTACTTCGACGTGCTCAAGCTGGTCGACGTCACCTGGAGCCCGATGGGGGCGATGCGGGCCAGCAAGGTGATGAGCAAGCTCGAAGAGCTCATCGGCGATATCCAGATCGAGGATCTGCCCATCCCACTGACCACCGTCGCCACCGATTTGGCGCGCCAGCGCGAGGTGTGGTTCCAGTCGGGTCCGCTGCTGCGTGCGATCCGTGCCTCCATTGCCATACCGGGGGTCATCACGCCGGTGCACATCGGCGACAGCACCCTGGTGGACGGAGGCTTGCTCAACCCCCTGCCGATCACGCCGACGGTATCGTCGCATGCCGACATGATGCTGGCCGTCAACGTGACCGCCCATAGTGCCCGCCCGGTGACGCTGAACGACCTGATGCCCACAGAAGAGCAGGAAGCCGCAGAAGCGCAGGCCGTGGCCAAGGGCTGGATGGACGTGCGCGGCGCCACGCGTTGGCTGTTCGAAGGGTTCGGTACCGCGGAGCAGGAGGCCGATTCGGCGGACGGCAAGAGCGAGCGCACATCCAATGGGCGTCGGGCCTGGGGGCGGCTCGACATGATCCTGGCCTCATTCGACATCACCCAGGCGTCGCTGGCCAAGTACAAGATTGCGGGCTACCCCCCCGACGTGCTGATCGAGGTGCCCAAGACGGTGTGCGGGGCCTTCGAGTTCCATCGCGCCGAGGCGCTGATCCGCCTGGGGCGTCATCTGGCCATGGAAGCGCTGGATCGTTACGAGGGGCGCACGCAAAGCGGCCATGGCGGCGCGGGGGGCATCATCGTCGAGCCGCCGCAGATGCCGACCGAACGCGAGTCGGGTGGCGGTTAGCGGTAGCGCTCAGGCATCGACGCCTCTGCGACGCAGCAGGACATAGACGGCGCCGGTGCCGCCATCGCTGTCCCGGGCCGAGCAGAACGCCAGCACCGTCGGCCACTCGCGCAGCCAGGCGTTGACGTGGCTCTTGATCACCGGGTAATCCGCCGTGCTGCCCCACGCCTTGCCGTGAACCACCAGCACGCAGCGCATGCGACTACCCACCGCCTCCTTGAGAAAGCTTTCCAGCTCCAGGCGCGCCTCGTCGAGGCTGTAGCCGTGCAGGTCCAGCCCTGCCTCCCAGGCGATCTGGCCGCGCTTCAGCTGACTGCGGGTGCGGTAGGGCAGGTCGGGCAGGGCGAAGTCGAGGAATTCCGAAGGGCGCACCGGCTCCACGCGGCCATCGCTGGTGCGACTGGCGCTCTCCGTTGTGTCGGCGGCCACCGCCGCAGCGCGACGTTCTGCCGCCGCCGGGTCGCGACGCTTGGGCCGCCCCGGGTCGGCACGATTGACGGCAATGCGGCGCACGCCGGCCTCACGCAGTGCCTGGCGAAAGGCGTTGCTGTCGTCGTCATCGTCGTCGGGGGGGCGGCGTTGGCTCATGCGGGGCTCGGGTGGTGTCGTCGAGCGGCCAGTATAACGGCCTGAGCGTGGCTGTGAACCGCCAGTCGCCGCGGGTACAATCGGGGCATCGAACCCAACCGACTGTGCAGGACCTTTCGTGGCCAACTCCACCGATTCCCGCTCGACCCTGACCCTGGACGACGAGGCGCTGTGTCGCGACCTCCTCACGCTGCGCGATTACCTGCGCTGGGCCGCCAGCGAATTTCACCTGGCCGGCCTGCATCATGGCCACGGCACCGACTCCCCCTGGGACGAAGCCGTGGCGCTGACGCTGGGCGCCTTGCACTTGCCCTGGAACGTCGACCCGGCGGTGCTCGAGGCACGCCTGCTGCCCGTGGAGCGAGCGCGTATCGTCGCGCTGGTGCGTGAGCGCATCACCTCGCGCCGGCCGCTGCCTTATCTGCTGGGTGAGGCATTCTTCGCCGGTTTTGCCTTCGACGTCGACGAGCGGGTGCTGATACCACGTTCGCCCATCGCCGAGCTGATCGAGAGCGGCTTCGCCGCCTGGTTCCCCGAGGAGCCGCCGGCGCGGGTGCTGGATCTATGCACCGGCTCGGGCTGCATCGGCATCGCCACGGCGCTGCACCTGCCCACCTGCGAGGTGGACCTTTCCGACATCAGCACCGACGCCCTGGCCGTGGCCAGACAGAACATCCAGCGCCACGACCTGGGCGTTCGGGCGCGGGCGGTGCTCTCCGACCTGTTCGAGGGGCTGGCCGGCCAGAGCTACGATCTGATCGTTTCCAACCCGCCCTACGTCGATGCCCGCGACCTTGCCACCATGCCCGTCGAGTATCGTCACGAGCCGGCGCTGGCACTCGGCGCCGGGGCCGACGGCCTCGACATCGTGCGCCGTATCCTGCGCGAAGCGCGGCGCTACCTGACCGATCACGGCGTGTTGATCGTCGAGGTCGGCAACTCCGATAGTCATCTGGAAGCGGCCTTCCCCGAGGTGCCTTTCCTGTGGCTCGACTTCGAGCGCGGCGGGCAGGGCGTGTTCGCCCTCACCGCTGCGGAACTCGACGCCCATGCGGCGTCCTTCGCCTGATCCAACCCTACGATATCGGGAGGCACGCCCATGTCCGGCAACACCTTCGGCAAGCTGTTCACCCTCACCACCTTCGGCGAGAGCCACGGCCCGGCGCTAGGCGCCATCGTCGACGGCTGCCCGCCGGGGCTGCCGCTTAGCGAAGCCGATCTGCAGCACGACCTCGACCGTCGTCGTCCCGGCACTTCGCGGCATACCACCCAGCGTCGCGAGCCCGATCAGGTGCGCATTCTCTCCGGAGTGTTCGAGGGTGTGACCACCGGCACCGCCATCGGCCTGTTGATCGAGAACACCGATCAGCGCTCCAAGGATTACGGCAATATCAAGGATCAGTTCCGTCCCGCCCACGCCGACTACACCTATCACCACAAGTACGGCATTCGCGACTATCGCGGCGGCGGTCGTTCCAGCGCCCGGGAAACCGCCATGCGCGTGGCCGCCGGCGCCATCGCCAAGAAGTACCTGGCCAGCCAGGGCATCAGCGTGCGCGGCTACATGAGTCAGCTCGGCCCGCTGGAGATCGCCTTCAAGCAGTGGGAGTCGGTCAACGACAATCCCTTTTTCTGCCCCGACCCCGAGCGCGTACCCGAGCTCGAGGCCTTCATGGACCAACTGCGTCGCGATCAGGATTCGGTGGGCGCCAAGATCACCGTGGTGGCCGACGGGCTGCCGCCGGGGCTGGGCGAGCCGGTGTTCGATCGCCTGGACGCCGATCTGGCCCACGCCCTGATGAGCATCAATGCGGTGAAGGGGGTAGAGATCGGCGACGGCTTCGCCGCGGTGGTGCAGCGTGGCAGCGAGCACCGAGACGAGATGACGCCCGAGGGGTTTCTCTCCAACCATGCCGGCGGCGTACTCGGCGGTATCTCCTCGGGGCAACCGTTGATTGCGCATCTGGCGCTCAAGCCCACTTCCAGCATCACCCTGCCTGGGCGTAGCATCGACGTGAACGGCAACCCGGTCGAGGTGGTGACCAAGGGGCGCCACGATCCCTGTGTGGGCATCCGCGCCACCCCCATCGCCGAGGCGATGATGGCGCTGACGCTGATGGATCATCTGCTGCGTCACCGGGCGCAGAATGGTGACGTAAGAGTCGAGACGCCGGTCTTGCGTTGAGGAGCATCGGCAGCGGGTGCGTTGCGTATTGAGCCGAGTTGCTACACTGAAAGCACACTGAAGCAGAGATGAGCCATGAAGATAAACGTCGAGTTCGACCTGACGCCCGAGGAGTTTCGTCGTGCCCTGGGCCTGCCCGATGTGGAAGCCTTTCAGCAGGAGCTGCTCAACCGGATCCAGAAGCAGATGGAGTCCGGTGTCGAGGGGTACGACCCCATGAGTCTGATGAAGCCATTCCTGCAGCAGGGGTTCTCCCAGGACATGAGCCAGGGGCTTTCCCAGGGGCTGGCCAGCTTCGGCACCTATCAGCAGATGATGCTCGACATGCTGCGCCAGGCCGGTAGCTCGATGGGCAAGGCGACGCAGGAGCCGGCGGCGGAGGCTGAACCCAAGCGCGCGGAGAAGTCGGCCGGCAAGACGGGAACGGCCAAAGCGAGTTCGCGTTCTCGGCGTAGCTGATGCCACAACGGCGCTCTTCGTTCTGCGGCAGTGGAAGGGTATTGCAGCGAGAGCCTGGTCAGGCTACGATTTGTGCGGTGCAGCATGAGCGCCGCCTCATACCGCGCCCGGCTTCGCGTCGGGTATCGCAGGCGGCTGAAGATTGACCGATCCCGGTGCGCGCTGCTACCCGCATGTTCACGGTCCACAGGAGGTTGCCCCCATGCAGGACAAGATGCTCGATGAATTCAATCAGCAGACGCGGCGGTTCTTCGAACCCATGCGCAAGCTCAACTCGCTGATGCTCGGCAATATGGAGAAGATGACCGAGTACCAGCTCGAGGCGATGAAGCGCTACAGCCAGATGGGCACCGAGCGCATGCGCAGCGCTTCCGAGATTCGCGATGCCCAGGACCTGCAGGCGTTCGGCGCCCAGCAGGCCGAGATGATGAACGAACTCTCGCAGCAGATGATGGAAGATGCACAGGCGCTGGGCGAAATGAGCCAGCAGTTCCGCGCCGAGCTGGAGCAGCTCTTCGGTGAGGTCAGTCAGGAGCTGAGCGATACGGCCAAGCAGGCGGAAGCGAGTGCCAAGCCGGCTGCATCGACCAAGACCGACGCTCCGGCCAAGGCCACGTCGCGCAAGAGCTGAAAGTCATTCGACCGCTTCGGGGTCGGTAGTCGCCGACCTCTCCACGGGGCTGATGTCGCGCTCCGTGGAGGCGCTCGGTTGGGCGCACGCATCGAATCGAAGAAGAAGGTTCTCATATAGGAGAGGGCGATGCAGTCAGGGGACGAGGTGTTCTCCCAGGCCGAACTGGAAGAGTGGAACGAGCAGCTCAAGGAGATGGGGCAACATTATCAGGCCCTGATGCAGGAACTGCTCGAGCGCATGGCGCCCGATGCAGCCGCCGACTCCATTCAGGCCGACATGCGCGAGGCCTTCCAGGCCGGCGCCGAGTCGCTGATGCGCAATCCTCAACTGCTGTGGCAGACCCAGGCGCGCCTCATCCAGGACCAGTACCAGCTGTGGCAGCATGGCCTGCAGGCGCTGAACGGGAATCTGGGCGAGCCGCTGGTGGCACCACCCAAGAACGACCGACGCTTCAAGGACGAGGCCTGGCAGCAGGAGCCTTTCTATCGTGCCATCCTGCAGCAGTACCTGCTGTTCTCCGGTGCCGTGGAAGAGCTCGTCGAGCAGCTCGACGGCCTGCCCGAGAAGCAGAAGCGCAATCTGGCGTTCTATGCCCGCCAGATGGTCAATGCCATGGCGCCGACCAACTTCGTCACCACCAACCCCGAGGTGATGCGCCGTACCCTGGAGACCAAGGGCCAGAACCTGATAGAGGGTCTGGCCCAGCTGCGCCGTGACCTGGCCAACTCCGCCGATGGGCTCAACGTGGCCATGACCGACCGCAGCGCCTTCGAAATCGGGCGCAACATCGCCGTGACGCCCGGCTACGTGGTCTACGAGAACGAGCTGATCCAGCTGATCCAGTACACACCGACCACCGATACGGTGTTCAAGACTCCGCTGCTGATCGTGCCGCCCTGGATCAACAAGTACTACATCCTCGACCTGCGTCAGGACAACTCGCTGGTGAAGTGGCTGGTGGATCAGGGTCATACCGTGTTCCTGATCTCCTGGCGCAACCCGGGCCCGGCGCAGCGCGACCTGAGCTGGGCCGACTACATGCAGATGGGACCGATCGCCGCCATGGAGGCCATCGAGCAGGCCTGCGGCGAGAAGTCGGTCAACCTGCTCAGCTACTGCATCGGTGGCACCCTGACCGCTTCTACCGTGGCCTATCTGACCAGCACCCGGCGCGGGCGCAAGGTCAAGTCGGTCACCTACATGGCCACGCTGCAGGACTTCCGCGATCCCGGCGAGCTCGGCGTACTGCTCAGCGAGCCGATCCTGCAGGGGATCGAGGCACGCATGGAGCAGGACGGCTACCTCGATGGCCGCTCCATGGCCTATACCTTCAACCTGCTGCGCGAGAACGACCTGTTCTGGTCCTTCTATGTCAGTAACTACCTGAAGGGCGAGAATCCGGCGCCGTTCGACCTGCTCTACTGGAATACCGACGGCACCAACCTGCCGGCCGGCACCCATGGCTGGTACCTGCGCCACATGTACCTGGAGAATCGTCTGGTGGAACCCGGCGGCATCGAGCTGGATGGGGTCAAGATCGACCTGCGCAAGATCTCCACGCCGAGCTACTTCGTCTCCACCCGCGAGGACCACATCGCCAAGTGGAACAGCACCTATTACGGTGCGCTGCTGCCCAAGGGGCCGGTCACCTTCGTGCTGGGCGGTTCCGGCCACATCGCCGGTATCGTCAACCCGCCTGCGCGCAACAAGTACGGCTACTGGACCAACGGCGAGCTGCCCGACGATCACGAAACCTGGCTTGCCGGTGCCGAGTTCCACGAGGGCTCCTGGTGGCCTCACTGGCAGCAGTGGATGACCGCAGGCGGTTACGCCGATGCCGACAAGATGGTGCCGGCACGCCAGCCGGGCGAGGGCGAGCTCAAGCTGCTGGAAGAGGCGCCGGGGCGCTACGTGCGCATGACCATTCCCGAGGTGCTGGGCGAGGTGCCGGCCAAGCCGGAGTGATCCACCACTGCCCAACGCAACGAGGCCCGCTGATGCGGGCCTCGTCGTTGATTGGGTTTTCTGATAGAGCCTAGAGCCGCCGTCGGCGGCGCTCTGGCAACCTCAGTCCCGGCAGCACCAGCAGTGCGCTGAGCAGCCACACCGGCCAACTGCCAGTGCGGGTGAAGGGCGTCAGACCCTGCATCGGTACGGCTTCGGCGAGCAGCGCCACGGTCTCGAACTGAGGTGCTCTGGCCACTACCTGACCGTACTGGTCGATCACGGCGGTGACCCCGTTGCTGGTGGCGCGCACCACGTAGCGGCCGTTCTCAAGCGCCCGCAGGCGGGCCATCTGCAAGTGCTGCAGCGGGCCGATCGACTCGCCGAACCAGGTATCGTTGGATACCGTCAGCAGCAATTCGCTGTCGCGGGCCTGTTGTGCCACCAGATCGGCGTAGATGATCTCGTAGCAGATGGCGTTGCCGATCACCGTACCGGCAGCACGGATCGGTCCCTGCCCCGAGGGGCCGGGGGTCATTGCCGGCATCGGCAGGTCGAAGAAGGCGATGGTGCCGCGCAGCCAGCGCTCCAATGGCAGGTACTCACCGAACGGCACGAGATGAGCCTTGCGGTACTCACCCTCGGCATTGCCCAGCCCGATCACGCTGTTGTAGTAGAGCCCGCGTCCTTCACGCTGGAGGATGCCAGTGAGCAGGGCGCTGCCTGGCGCCAGGTGGGCCTGGGCCCTGGCCAGCAGCGGCTCGGCCTCGTCTTCGAACATCGGCAGAGCCGCCTCGGGCCAGACGATCAGGTCGGCATCGTCGGCGTAGGCCTGGGTCATCTCCAGGTAGGTATTGGCGGCAATACGCTGGCCCTCTGGGGTCCACTTGATCAACTGGTCGAGGTTGCCCTGCAGCAGGGCGACCCGAAGCGGCTCGCCTGCCGGCTCGGTCCACTGGATCGGCAGCACCAGCGGGACCAGCCACATGGCGGCGATGGGTGCGGCCGCCCACCAGCGCCGACGCAGGAACTCCGCCCCCAGAGCACCGCTGAGCGCAACGATCAGCGAGAGCAGGTAGACACCGCCAATGGGCGCCCACGGCGCCAGCGGCGAATCGACCTGAGAGCTGCCCAGCAGCAGCCACGGAAAGCCGGTGAACAGCCAGGTGCGCAGCCACTCGCCCAGCACCCAGGCGCCGGCGAAGGTGAGGAAGGCCAGGCGTGGGCCACACACCAGGCGGTAGAGCCATAGCGCCGCGGCAACGAACAGCGCCATGGCACAGACGAACAGCACGGTGAGGAAGAGCGCCAGCGGCATCCCGGTGTAGCCGTAGTCGTGGATCGACACGTAAACCCAGGAAGCGCCGGAGCCGAACAGGCCGACCCCGTAGCACCAGCCGAGGAAGGCGGCCTGGCGCGCCCCCAGGGGGCTAATCGCCCAGTAGACGAGCCCTGCGGCCAGCGGTCCCAGCCACCACAGCTCATAGGGCGAGGCAGTCAGCGTGGTCAGAACGCCAGCAACGAGCGCGGCCAGATAGCCGATGACGGGCGTCGGACGTGTATTTTTCATGAGAGTTGGCATCCTGAGACAGCCGAATCAATCCTGGGGTGGCGTTGCTTCGTCCTGCAGCACGGCTTCCAGCAGGCGTATTCGCCGATTGTCTGCATTGAGCACGGTGAAGCGCCAGCCGCCGAGCTCGGTGTGCTCACCGCGCCCGGGTAGGTGGCCGAAGCGCTGCATCACCAGTCCTCCGACGGTATCGAACTCGTCGTCGGAGAAGCGCGTGCCGAAGCGCTCGTTGAAATCCTCGATCGGGGTCAATGCACGAATCGCGTAGCGCCCCTCGCCGAGGGTGCGGATGTCGTCATCCTCGTCAGTGTCGTGTTCATCTTCGATGTCGCCGACGATCTGTTCGAGAATGTCTTCGATGGTGACGATACCGGCGGTGCCGCCGTACTCATCGACCACTACCGCCATGTGGTTGTGAGTGTCGCGAAACTCCTTGAGCAGGCTGTTGAGCCGCTTCGACTCCGGCACGAACATGGCCGGGCGCAGCACGTCCTCGAGCGAGAAGCGCTCGCGCTCCTCGGCGGGGCGGTTGAGCAGCTTCAGCAGATCCTTGACCAGCAGCAGGCCCTTGACCTCGTCGAGGTTTTCGCCGATGACCGGGTAGCGCGAATGACCGGTCTCGTTGATCAGGGCCAGGTACTCCTCGGCGGGCTGATCCACGGCGATGGCGGCCACCTGGGAGCGCGGGATCAGCACCTCACGAACCTGCTGGTCGCTGATCTGCAGGGCGCCTTCGATGATCATCATGGCGTCCTGGTCCAGCTTGAGGCGGGTGGCCGCCTCGCGCAGGAACTCCATCAGCTCCTCCCGCGAGCTGGGGCCTTCGCTATCCCCCGAGAGGGCGCCGAGCAGTTTGTCGAGCCACGACCTTCCGCTTTGGCTGCTCGTTCGGTCTTCACTCATCGCTAGAGTCTCTCGTCCATGCTGTCGTCTTGTTGTTCGGGGTGATCCGCCGTATAGGGGTCGGCGATGCCGAAGTCCGCCAGGATGTCACGCTCGAGCTGCTCCATCGCCTCGGCTTCCTCCACCTCGAGGTGATCGTGACCGAGCAGGTGCAGCATGCCGTGCACCACCAGATGGGCATAGTGATGTTCGAGATGCTTGGACTGCTCGGCGGCTTCGCGTACCACCACCGGGTGGCACAGTACCAGATCGCCGAGCAGCGGCAGCGGGATGCCGGGCGGGCCATCGAAGGGAAAGGAGAGCACGTTGGTCGGCTTGTCGCGACCGCGGTAGTCGCGATTCAGCGCCTGGCCTTCATCGGCGTCGACGAAGCGCACGGTGACCTCGTGGCGCGTCTCCCCAGGGAAGCGCACCAGCACCGCGGCGATCCAGCCCTCCAGCGCAGCCTGCGCCGGCAACTCCCGGTCGGCTAGTGCAATCTGGCGGTCGACGATGGGCGCCGGGATCATTTTTCGCCGCCGTCCCTGTTGCGCTCACGCTCCTGACGCAGGGCTTCGCGCTCCCGTTCGCGGGCTTCGCGGCGGGCGCGTTCCTGCACTTCCTGCTCGGCCTCGAAGCTCTCGTAGGCTTCGATGATGCGCTGCACCAGCGGATGTCGCACCACGTCCTTGGCGGCGAAATGCGTCACCCCGATGCCGGCGGTACCCCTGAGCACCTCGAGCACCTGGATCAGCCCGGAGCTCTGGCCGCGGGGCAGGTCGACCTGAGTCACGTCGCCGGTGATCACCGCGGTGGAGCCGAAGCCGATGCGGGTCAGGAACATCTTCATCTGCTCGCGGGTGGTGTTCTGGCTCTCGTCGAGAATGATGAAGGCGTTGTTCAGGGTGCGCCCGCGCATGTAGGCCAGCGGAGCGATCTCGATCACCTGGCGCTCGATCAGCTTGCCCACCTGCTCGAAGCCGAGCATCTCGTAGAGCGCATCGTAGAGCGGGCGCAGGTAGGGGTCGATCTTCTGGGCCAGATCGCCCGGCAGAAAGCCGAGCTTTTCGCCCGCTTCCACGGCGGGGCGTACCAGCAAAATGCGACGCACCTCCTGCTGGTTGAGCGCTTCCACCGCCGCGGCCACTGCCAGGTAGGTCTTGCCGGTGCCGGCCGGGCCGATGCCGAAGTTGATGTCGTGCTGACGAATGCTCGCGACGTAGTTCTGCTGGTTCTGCCCGCGGGGCTTGATCAGTACCTTGGGCGTACGCAGCAGCACCTCGCCGTCGACGGGGCCTTCCTCTTCGTCCAGCGCTTCACGCCCCGACTCCTGCAGGAACAGATGCACGGTATCCGGTGACAGCGGGCTGGCTTCGGCCTCGCGATAGAGGTGCTCCAGCACGTTGGCGGCGGCCTTGACTCGATGGCCGGGACCGGCCAGTTGAAAGACGTTGCCGCGGTTGCGCAGGGTGACGCCGAGGCGTGACTCGACCTGTTTGAGGTGCTCGTCCCTTTGGCCGCAAAGGTTGGCGAGACGCTGTGGATCGTTGGGCTCGAGGCTCAAGGTGATGATGCGGTTGGCCTGTGCGGCGTGTTGACTCAAGGTGTCGGAATCCATGCGTTGCGTGTATTGGCTCCCAGCTTAATGCCCTGCCTTTCGGCAGGGCAATGCTTTCCACTCACGTTGCCCGTCGGGGGGTCGTAGAGAGTGCCTGTCTGCCCTCATTGTAGCGTCGGGGAAGCCAGTTCGCCGCGCAGAGAATTGGGCAGTGCCTCGGTGATGGTCACCTCGACGAAGTGGCCGATCAGCTCGGTGGGGTTGGCGGCGCTGAAGTTGACCACCCGGTTGTTCTCGGTGCGCCCCGACAGCTGGCCGGGATCCCTGGGCGAGAAGCCGCTGACCAGGATGCGCTGCGTAGTGCCCACCATGCGCCGCGAGATCTGCATTGCCTGCTGATTGATGCGCTCCTGCAGGATCGCCAGACGCTGCTTCTTGACGCTCTCCGGGGTGTCGTCGGGCAGTGCCGCGGCCGGTGTCCCGGGCCGCGCCGAATAGACGAAGCTGAAGGAGTGGTCGAAGCCGATGCGATGGATCAGGTCCATGGTGGCCTCGAAGTCCGCCTCGGTCTCGCCGGGGAAGCCGATGATGAAGTCGGAAGAAAAGCTGATGTCGGGGCGCAGTGCACGAATGCGCTCCATCTTCTCCACGTACTCCTCGACGGTGTGGCCGCGCTTCATGGCGGCGAGGATACGGTCGGAGCCGGCCTGAACCGGCAGGTGCAGGTGGCTGACCAGCTCGGGAATCTCGCCATAGGCCTCGATCAGGCTGTCGCTGAACTCCACCGGGTGCGAGGTGGTGAAGCGAATGCGGTCGATACCCTCCACAGCTGCCACGCAGGCGATCAGCTCGGCCAGATCGATCTCGTCGCCGAGCCGGTTCTCTCCGCGGTAGGCGTTGACGTTCTGGCCCAGAAGGTTGATCTCGCGCACGCCCTGATCGGCCAGGTGGATCACCTCGTCCATCACTGCCTCGAAGGGGCGCGACACCTCTTCGCCGCGGGTATAGGGCACCACGCAGAAGGTGCAGTATTTGGAGCAGCCTTCCATCACCGAGACGAAGGCGGTCGCACCGTCGGAGCTGGGCTTCGGCAGGTGGTCGAACTTCTCGATCTCGGGGAACGTCACGTCGACGACGGAGATCTGGTCGTTGCGCCTGGCATCGAGCATCGACGGCACCCGGTGCAGGGTCTGGGGGCCGAACACCATGTCGACGTAAGGCGCACGCTTGCGCAGCGCCTCGCCTTCCTGGCTGGCCACGCAGCCGCCCACGCCGATCACCAGATCGGGGTTGGCCTCCTTGAGTTTCTTCCAGCGGCCGAGCTGGTGGAAGACCTTTTCCTGGGCCTTCTCACGAATCGAGCAGGTATTGAGCAGGATGACGTCGGCTTCGCCTTCGTCGTCGGTCAATTCGAGCTGGTGAGATTCGCCGAGCAGATCCGCCATGCGTGCGGAGTCGTACTCGTTCATCTGGCAGCCGTGGGTCTTGATGAAGAGTTTCTTCGCCATAGGATAGAGGGTCAGTCGTCCGACGCGTGCGTCACCGGTGAGTGGAGTGTCGCGGGAATAGGCCTTGTGGCCGTCCTCGAAGGTGGCGGTATTATACGGAAGGCAGCCTGAAGGAGCCAGTAGGGGCACCGCGGCCAGGGACGCCTGTGATACGCTAGCCCCTTGGCAGTCCCCCAGCGGGACATCTCATTAGCACAACCGAACGTTGAGGACAGACGGCCTTATGGCGGCCAAGCCGATCTATCGGGTGGTTTTCCACCAGCAGGGTGAAGTCTGGGAGCTCTATGCCAGGGAGATCTACCAGAGCGAACTTTGGGGTTTCATCGAGGTCGAGGAATTTGTCTTCGAGGACGGCTCGAAGCTGGTCGTCGATCCCTCTGCCGATCGCCTGCGTCACACCTTCGATGGCGTCAAGCGCAGCTATCTGCCGCTGAACGCCATCGTGCGTATCGACGAGGTGGAGCGTGAGGGGCCGGCCAGGGCCGTGAAGAGCGAGGGGCGCATCGCGGAGTTTCCGCGTGGTCCTATGCTGCCGCCGAAGAGCGAGCGCTGACAACAATGAAACGCAGGGAAAGGGCATGCCCGCGGTCTGCTCAGGAAATGATCATCCTGTCGCAGCCCAGTGCCGGGGTGCCAGACAGCCGCCTTTCCAGCGGTTTTCCCGGGGTTTATCCACAGATACTGTGGATAGGCCAGTGAAAGAGAGATTTGCCAAGGGCTTGTCGATGGCAGGCCCGCGGCTTTGATAGCCAGGACACCGGCATGAAGCATCGATTCAGGTTTTTTCTCGCAGGCGTCGCGCTTGGCTTGGCGGCGCTTCCGCTGCATGCCCAGCAGGCGGACGACAACGCGCGTTGGGTTTCCGATGAGTTGACCACCTACGTGCGCAGCGGCCCGACCGACGGCTATCGCATTGTCGGTACCCTGACGGCCGGCGAGCCGGTTACCCTGCTCGAGACCAGCGGCAACTACAGCCGGGTCGAAAACGGTGACGGCAATCGTGTCTGGATATTGAGCAACGAGCTGCAGTCGTCGCCGAGTGCGAGCTACCAGCTGCCGCGCCTCGAGGAGCAAGTGGCCGAGCTCGAGGCCGAGCTGGGCGCTATCAACGAGACCTGGGAGAACCGGGTCTCGGCCATGACCGAAACCCTCGACGTGCGTGAGCAGCGCATCGCCGAGCTGGAAGCGCGCAACCGCGAGCTCGACAGCGAGGCCGACCGCTCGCGCAGTACCATCCGCCAGCTCCAGGCCCGCCTGGATACCCAGGAAGAAGATCTACTGATGCGTTACTTCATGTACGGCGGTGGCGTAGCCGGCGCCGGTCTCCTGGTCGGGCTGATCGTTCCCCATCTGCCGCGCAAGCGGCGCAAGCGCGACCGCTGGTTCTGATGACGAGGCATGGACGATGACGCGTGAATGGCTCGACCGCTGGCGCGAGGGGCGTATCGGTTTTCATCGCCACGATACGCATCCGGCACTGGTGCGCCACTGGCCCAGGCTGAAGATACGCGCGGGCACCAAGGTGCTGGTACCGCTGTGCGGCAAGAGCCTGGACATGCGCTGGTTGGCCAATCGCGACCACCCTGTGCTGGGCATCGAGCTGTCGCGGGAGGCGATCGAGCAGTTCGTCGACGAGGGCACCGGCGAGGTGTCGCGTTACCAGCAGGAGCCGTTTGCGATCTGCCGTCAGGGCAGCGTGGAGCTGTGGTGCGGTGACTTCTTCCACTTCCATATCGATCAGGCGGCCGAGATCGGTGCCTTCTACGATCGCGCCGCGCTGATCGCTCTGCCGCCCGCGACTCGCCAGCGTTATGCCTTTCATCTCGCGCAGCTGATCCCCCCCGGCATGCGCGGGCTGCTGATCTCGCTTTCACGTGCGACGGGAGACGAAAGCGCCGGCCCGCCCTATCACGTGCCGGCCGATGAGGTGCGCGAGCTGTTCGAGCCCAATTTCCAGGTCACTCACCTGGAGGATGGCGAACCGGAAGCGGGTAGCGGGTTTCGTGAAAGTGTGTGGGCGCTCACCCGGCGCGGCCCGCTGACTTGAGCGGTAGCGAAAGTCTGGATGTGGCGCAACGGCAAAGGGCCGCCCGGTGGGGGGCGGCCCTTTCGCATGGTGTGGCTGGGCATGGCGTGGCTCGAGGCCGAGAGGCTCAGCGGGCCAGCAGCTGGGCCAGCTCCGGGTCGCTGAAGGCGCGATCCAGGGCGTCGCCGATCAGGTCATTGAGCATGCGGCGGTTGGCGTCACGCCCCGGGCGCACCGCGTAGCTCTGGGTGCGGCGGGCAGTGTAGGTGCCGGTGTAGGTGGTGCCCTGGTTGGTCACCTTGACCTCGAGTACCGCTTCCATCCGTGCTTCATCGATGACCGGGCGGTTCTCGCCACGCTCGTAGCCGAGGTGCAGCATCGTGACCGTCAGGCCCGGGCGACCGCTGGCCGGCTCGCTGGTCGGTGAAAAGCCCATGTCGCGAACGGCCCGTTCCGCCTCGCGCTGCAGGTTCGGTATCAGCTCGTGGGCGCTCACGGTAATCACTGCCGTAGACATGGCGCTGCCGGTGCGCGTACCGATCACCTCGCTGTCGCGCTCGTCCACGGCGGCTACCGTCACGGCCTGACCGCTGCCCGTCTGGGGAACGGCGGCACTGCGCTGCGGGTTGAGCTGGAGGTAATGGGGGCTGGCGCAGCCGGCCAGCAGGGCGGTGGCCAACAGAACGGCTGCGGCACACAAGGCATGACGTCGATTCATTCTCGCTCCCGGATTCGTCTTGCGGGGCCAGGGGGCGGCCCGAGCTTGGCCGTGCGTGAGGCAGCAGAAAGATACTCGCCTCAGTCACTTGTGCAGTATATCGTCAGCTCGCTGTCGGCAACAGCGTTGCGCCGGGCGTAGGCATTACGGTTACACTCTGTTTTTCACTCGACGAAGATCGAGCCTTTCGCCTTCCAGGAGAGGAAGATACCGCATGATACGTCCTGCCACGACCGAGGACATTCCGCAGCTCGTCGACATCTGGCTGCGTGCCTCGCTGCTGGCTCATGACTTCATTCCCGCCGGGTTCTGGCGTGATCGCGCCGAGGACATGGCGAGCCGCTATCTGCCCGGTGCGGAAACCTACGTGCTCGAGGCCGCTGGGCGCGCCGTGGGGTTTGCCGCGCTCAACGACGATCACCTCGAGGCGCTGTTCATCGACCCCGAGCTGCAGAGCTTCGGCCACGGCACCCATCTGATGGCGCATGCCATGAGCAAGCGGGAGCGAATTACCCTGTGCGTCTACTCACGCAACGTGCATGCCGTCTCCTTCTATCGCCGCCTGGGCTTCCGGGTGCTCGAGGAGCGCACGGAGCCGCTCAGCGGCGAGCAGGAGACGCTCATGGTCTGGTCGCGTACGCCGGGCGAGGCAGGCTGACGCCGAACCGCTCAGCTCACCGCTTCGAGCGTGGAAGCAGCCTGTTTGCTCCGCTCATCGGGAAATCGATGCCAGCGCCGGGGAGCGGCGTACAGGCGCGTGCCCCGGGTGAGGTGAAGTCTTTCGTAATCGGCGTGGCTCACCGTGGCCAGCCAGGGCTCGCCCAGCCAGTCCGCCTCCAGCTCCACACGTACTTCGGCTCCCACCGGTGAAATGGCGGTCACGCACACCGGCAGGTGGGCGTGCTGCGTGGCGCTGGGTGCGAGCTCCAGCTCGTGGGGGCGCAGCAGCAGTTCTTCCGGGCCGTCGGCCAGGTCCACGGCCAGACGGGCGTCACCGCAGGTCAGTACACCGTTGCGCACCGTGCCTTCGAGGTGATTGACGTCGCCCAGGAACTCGAACACGAAGCGATTGGCCGGATGACGATAGAGTTCGTCGGGGGTGTCGATCTGCTCGATGCGGCCGTTGCTCATCACCACCACGCGGTCGGAGAGCTCAAGCGCTTCTTCCTGATCATGGGTGACGAACAGGCTGGTGAAGTTGAGCTCGTCGTGCAGATGGCGCAGCCAGCGGCGCAGCTCCTGGCGTACCTTGGCATCCAGCGCGCCGAAGGGTTCGTCGAGCAGCAGCACGTCGGGGCGCAGGGCCAGGGCGCGCGCCAGCGAGACCCGCTGCTGCTGGCCGCCGGAGAGCTGGGCGGGGTAGCGGTGAGCCATGTGCTCGAGCTTGACCATCTCCAGCAGACGATGCACCCGGCTGCGAATCTCGCCGCTCGAGGGACGGCTCTTGCGCGGCATCACCGTGAGACCGAAGGCCACGTTGTCGAACACCGTCATGTGCCGGAACAGCGCGTAGTGCTGGAACACGAAGCCGATGCGCCGGTCGCGCACGTGCAGGTGGGTCACGTCGCGCTCGCCGAACAGAATGCGGGCGCCGGCGACGTTGTCTGCCGTCTCCAGTCCGGCAATGATGCGCAACAGCGTGGTCTTGCCGGAGCCGGACGGACCCAGCAGGCCGACCAGCTCGCCTTCGGTGATGTCCAGATCGATCGGCTCCAGCGCCTGGGTCCTGCCGAAGTGCTTGCCGATCTCATGAAGGCGGATGCTCATGGGTGAACCTCCCGGCGCGCAGCGCGCCATTCCAGGCCGGCCTTGGCGACCAGCGTGAGCAGGGCGATCAGTGCCAGCAGCGATGCGCTGGCGAAGGCGCCCACGGTATTGTAGTCCTGATAGAGCTGCTCGAGATGCAGCGGCAGGGTATTGGTCTGGCCACGGATGGCGCCGGAAACCACGGAGACGGCGCCGAACTCGCCGACCGCCCGGGCGTTGGTCAGGATCACGCCGTAGAGCAGCGCCCAGCGGATGTTGGGCAGCGTGACCCGGCGGAAGATAGTCCAGCCCGGGGCGCCCAGGGTCACGGCAGCCTCTTCCTCGCGGGAGCCCTGGGCCTGCATCAGCGGAATCAGCTCGCGGGCAACGAACGGGCAGGTGACGAAGATGGTCACCAGCAGGATGCCGGGCCAGGCGAACATCAACTGGATGTCGTGGCCATCGAGCCAGCTGCCCAGCCAGCCGGTGCGGCCGTAGAGCAGCAGATAGACCAGCCCCGCCACCACCGGAGAGACGGCGAAGGGGATGTCGATCAGGGTCTGCAGGATGCGCCGTCCCGGGAAGCGGAAGCGGGTCACCAGCCAGGCCAGCGCCACGCCGAACACCAGGCACACTGGAATCGTCAGCACGGCGATGAACAGGGTCAGCTGGATCGCTGCCAGGGTGTAGTGATTGGTGACGTTGGCCCAGAACACGTCGATGCCCCGGGCGAAGGCCTGGGCGAAGATCGCCACCAGCGGCAGCAGCAGGAACAGGGCCGCCAGCACCACGGCGGCGCCGATCAGCAGGCGCCGAACGGCGACGCCATCTCCGATTCGTTGCATCAGCCGTGTCCTCCGTGCAGGCGCTTGATGAAGCGGCCCTGCCAGATGTTGATGGCGAGCAGCAGGGCCAGCGAAACGAACAGCACCACCGAGGCGATGGCCGAGGCGCCGGCGTAGTCGTACTCCTGCAGGCGCACGAAGATCATCAACGCGGTGATCTCGGTCTCGTAGGGCATGTTGCCGGCGATGAAGATGATCGCGCCGAATTCACCCAGCGAGCGCACGAAGGCAAGCCCGGTGCCGGTCACCAGGGCCGGCCACAGGTGCGGCAGGATCACGCGGCGAAAGCCGGTGAAGTCCGAGGCGCCGAGGGTCAGCGCGGCCTCGTCCATTTCATTGGGCATGTCCTCCAGCACCGGCTGCACCGTGCGCACCACGAAGGGAATGCTGGTGAAGGACATGGCCAGGGCGATGCCCACCCAGGTGTAGGCCACCTGCAGCCCGAGCGGTTCGAGCAGTTGCCCCATCCAGCCGTTGCTGGAGTAGAGCGTGGCCAGGGTGATGCCGGCCACGGCGGTGGGCAGGGCGAAGGGCAGGTCCATCAGCGCATCGAGCAGGCGCTTGCCGGGGAAGGTGTAGCGCACCAGTACCCAGGCCAGCAGCAGGCCGAAGGCGGCGTTGACGATGGCTGCCACGGCGGCGGCGCCAATGGTCACCACGTAGCTTGCCACCACCCGCTCGTTGGTGATGATGGCCCAGTACTCGGCCAGGCTGAGCCCCGCCAACTGGCCGAACAGGCCGGTCATGGGCAGCAGCAGCATCAGCGAGACGAAGGTCAGGCTGATGCCGAGCGACAAACCGAAGCCCGGCAGCACCCGCTTGGGGGTGCTGCCGAGGCCGATGGCGAAGGAACGACTACTCATCGTGTCTCGCTTGCGTCGCGCATGTCAGGCGCCGTCGCTATCAGCGGCGGCGTTGCAGCTGGTCGAGCAACCCGCCGCTACCGAAATGGGTTTCCATCGCTTCTTCCCAGCTGCCGGCAATGTCTTCTACCAGCAGTAGCTCGGTCTCGGGGAAGTGATCGGCGAACTCTTCGACGACCGTCTCGTGATGCACGCGATAGTTGAAGCCGGCCAACTGACGCTGGGCCTCTTCGCTGTAGAGGTACTCCACATAGGCTTTGGCCAGGTCGAGATTGCCGTTACGCTCGGCGTTGGGCTCGACCACCGCCACCGGGAACTCGGCCAGGATGCTGACCGGCGGCACGATCACTTCGTAGTCTTCCTCGCCGTACTCCTGGCGAATGTTGTTGACCTCGGACTCGAAGCTGATCAGCACGTCGCCCAGACCACGCTCGATGAAGCTGGTGGTGGCGCCGCGACCGCCGGTGTCGAACACTGCCACGTTGCGCAGGAAGGTGCGCATGAAGTCGTGGATCTGCTCCTCGTCACCGTCGAACTGCTGCTGAGCGAAGCCCCAGGCGGCCAGGTAGGTGTAGCGGCCGTTACCGGAGGTCTTGGGATTGGGGAAGACCATTCTAACGTCTTCACGCACCAGATCGTCCCAGCTCTCGATGCCCTTGGGGTTGTCCTTGCGCACCAGGAAGGCAGTGGTGGAGTAGTAGGGCGAGGCGTTGTTGGGCAACTGCTCTTGCCAGTCCTCGGCCACCAGGCCGGCATCGGCCAGCACCTGCACGTCGGTCACCTGGTTGTAGGTCACCACGTCGGCGCGCAGGCCCTGCAGAATGGCGCGGGCCTGGGCCGAGGAGCCGCCGTGGGACTGCTGAATGCCGATCTCTTCACCGTGCTCCGCCTGCCAGTGGTTGCGGAACTCGGGGTTGATCGCGGCGAACAGCTCGCGGGCGATGTCGTAGGAGGAGTTGAGGATCTCGCGCTCGGCGGCCACCGCAGGTGCTGCCAGGCCAAGACCCAGGGCAGCGGCGATGAGGGTGCGGCGAAGAGAGGGAAGTCGCATGGGACGTCTCCGGCAAAGGGAACTTGGTAGCAAGAGTATGGCCGAGCAAGTGGAATTACAATCCGTGTTTTTATTCTATTTTCCTATAAGCTTCATTGGCGGTGCCTGTCGGGTGCCCGGCGGTCGGGGCAGTCTGTTAATATGACGCCTCTTTCCCCGTGCGATGGCTGTTATTCCCATGAGCGACATGAACCGCGACTTCCTGATTGCCCCCTCCATCCTCTCTGCCGATTTCGCCCGGCTGGGCGAGGAAGTCGACCGGGTCCTGGCCGCCGGGGCGGATATCGTCCACTTCGACGTCATGGACAACCATTACGTGCCCAATCTGACCATCGGTCCCATGGTCTGCGAGGCGCTGCGCAAGCACGGCGTCACCGCGCCCATCGATGCCCACCTGATGGTCAAGCCGGTGGATCGCCTGATCGGCGACTTCATCGATGCCGGGGCAAGCTACATTACCTTCCACCCGGAGGCATCCGAGCATATCGACCGCTCGCTGCAGCTGATCCGCAGCGGCGGCTGCAAGGCCGGCCTGGTGTTCAACCCGGCAACGCCCCTGTCCTACCTCGATTACGTGATGGACAAGGTCGACATGATCCTGCTGATGAGCGTCAACCCCGGCTTCGGCGGGCAGGCCTTCATCCCGGGCACGCTGGACAAGCTGCGCGAGGCGCGCCGTCGCATCGACGCCTCGGGCCGCGACATTCGGCTCGAGATCGACGGCGGGGTGAAGGTCGACAACATCGCCGAGATCGCCCGGGCCGGGGCCGATACCTTCGTTGCCGGTTCGGCGGTCTTCAGTGCCGGCCGCGACAGCGACCCCAACCGTTACGACAGCGTCATCCGCGCCTTCCGCGAGCAGTTGGCGACGGTATAGCCAAGCGCGCGATGAACGGTCCGTCGCCCGTTACGTGGTACCTCTACATGGTCGAAACCCGGCAGGGGATGATCTACACCGGCATCACCACCGACGTCGAGCGGCGCCTGGCACAGCATGAGGCTGGGCGGGGCGCCAAGGCCCTGCGCGGGCGCGGGCCGCTGGCACTGGTGCATCATGAGCCGGTGGGCAGCCACGGCGAAGCGCTGCGCCTTGAAGCCGAGGTCAAGCGTCTCTCGGCAGCACGCAAGCGGGCCTGGCTTCAGTCTCGGCGGGAAACGGCCCAGGAACATAAGGAAACAGCATGCACGCCATCCTCGACGACATCCGCCTGATCAGCTTCGACCTGGACGGCACCCTGATAGATTCCGTGCCCGACTTGGCGGTGGCCGTGGATGCCAGCCTGGTCGAGCTGGGGCTGCCCGTCGCCGGCGAGGCGCGGGTGCGCGACTGGGTGGGCAACGGCTCGCTGAAGTTGATGGAGAGGGCACTGACCTTCGCCCGGCACGCGTCCCCCGACGAGGTGCTGCTGGCGCGGGCTCACGAGGCCTTTCTCGCACACTACGGGCGCGACCCCGGCTCACGCACGCGGCTCTATCCCGGCGTGCGCGAAGCGCTGGATGCCCTGCGGAGTGACGACAGGGTCCTGACGCTGGTCACCAACAAGCCGTTCGCGTTCATCCGCCCGATCCTGACGCAGTTCGGGCTCGAAGCGCACTTCGCGCTGTGCCTGGGGGGCGACAGCCTGCCGCAGAAGAAGCCTGCCCCGGCGCCGCTGCTGTACGTGGCAGCGCAATTCGGCCTGCCGCCCTCGGTCTGTCTGATGGTAGGCGACTCCCGTCACGACGTTGCCGCCGGACGGGCCGCCGGCTTCCGCACCCTGGCCGTACCCTACGGCTACAACCATGGCGAACCGGTGCGCGACAGCCGCCCGGATGCGCTGGTTGATTCACTGGCGGAACTCGTTTAGGGTGATTTTCGATCCTTATCAATGACCTCGGAATCCTTCCGTTTGCCTATTCCTGCGGGAAACGCTTCGATGGACAGCATGATGCTGCATGACGACTCCTTGACCCGTGGTTGCCTGCGTCGGGCAGCTGACACGACGGTGCCCTTTTCTGCCCAGCACGCCGCTTGGCGATGGTGAAGCTCGCTCAAGCATCACCCTGATTCACCATTCGTCACCGTCATATCTCGAGGGCCCCGTCATGATGACTCCTGAACGTTTCCGTGCGCTGGCCGAGGCCGGCTTCAACCGCATTCCGGTCACCCGTGAGGTGCTGGCCGATCTCGACACCCCGCTGTCGACCTATCTCAAGCTGGCCGACGAGCCTTGGACCTTCCTGCTCGAATCGGTGCAGGGCGGCGAAAAGTGGGGGCGCTACTCGATCATTGGCCTGCCTTCTCACGAGCGTATAGAAGTGCGCGGCTTCACTGTCAGTCACGTTCTCCAGGGCAAATGCATCGAACGTGTGGAGGTGGAGGATCCGCTGGCCTGGATCGAGGCGTTCCAGGGGCGTTTTCGCGTGCCCGACCTCGACGGCCAGCCGCGCTTCGACGGCGGTCTGGTGGGCTACTTCGGCTATGACACCATCCGCTACATCGAACCGCGTCTCAGGGGTGTGGAGAAACCCGATCCGCTGGGCGTGCCCGATATCCTGCTGATGGTGTGCGACGAGCTGGTGGTGTTCGACAATCTCTCGGGTCGGCTGACGCTGTGGACCCATGCCGACCCCGCCGCTGCGGATGCCTTTGCCACGGCGGTGGCGCGCCTCGAGCGCCTGGAGCGACGCCTGCGCAGCGCGGGTGTTCAGGCCGCAAGCCCCGGTACCGGGCGCAGCGCGGTGGAGGAGGGGCACTTCACCTCGGGCTTCACCGAGGCCGGTTTCAAGGCGGCGGTGGAGAAGATCAAGGAATACGTGCTGGCCGGCGACGTCATGCAGTGCGTCCCTTCGCAGCGCATGTCGATTCCCTATCGTGCCTCGCCGCTGGACCTCTACCGCGCGCTGCGCAGTCTCAACCCGTCGCCCTACATGTTCTTCTTCAACCTGGATGACCACCATGTGGTGGGCTCCTCTCCGGAGATTCTCACCCGGCTGGAGGATGGCGAGGTCACCGTGCGACCCATCGCCGGCACCCGGGTGCGCGGCAAGACCGAGGAGGAGGACCGGGCGCTCGAGGCCGAGCTGCTGGCCGATCCCAAGGAGATCGCCGAGCATCTCATGCTGATCGACCTGGGGCGCAACGACGTAGGGCGCATCAGCGAGACGGGGTCGGTGCAGGTGACCGACCAGATGGCCGTGGAGCGCTACTCCCACGTGATGCACATCGTTTCCAACGTCACCGGACGTCTGAAGCCGGGCCTCAGTGCCATGGACGTGCTGCGCGCCACCTTCCCGGCGGGCACTCTTTCTGGGGCGCCCAAGATCCGCGCCATGGAGATCATCGTCGAGTTGGAGCCGGTCAAGCGCGGCATCTATTCCGGTGCGGTGGGGTATCTCTCCTGGCACGGCAACATGGATACCGCCATCGCCATTCGTACCGCGGTGATCAAGGATGGTGAGCTGCACGTGCAGGCCGGGGCAGGCGTGGTGGCCGATTCCGTGCCCGAGCTGGAGTGGCAGGAGACGCTCAACAAGGGGCGCGCCATCTTCCGCGCGGTGGCCATGGCCGAGAAGGGCTTGGATAATCTCTAGTCCAAGACTTTCTAAAGGCTAGAACTCTCTGCGCTTGGTCATACGGCGTTAGGCGCCCCTGCCGTGACGAGCAGGGCGCCGTTTGCGAACTGAAACGAGAGACGTTTTATGCTTCCTCGGCCTCGTCCTGCTCTGGCGCTTCGTTCTCTTCTGCGTCTTCTCCTTCTGCCGACGCTTCACTCTCTGCTGCGTCGGCTTCGGCGTTGCTCTCTTCCTCTTCGCCCAGCGTCAGGGCGGTGCGGATCAGCTTGGCGTTGTGACGCATCATGGCCACGTAGTTGGTGGCATCGCCATCGGGTTCGCTGAGGGAGTCGACATACAGCGGGCCGGCGATCGGCAGCTCCGTGTCGGCGGCAATGCTGCGAATGTAGCGGTCCGAGAGGGTGCTTTCCCAGAACAGGGCGCCTGGCTGGGCCTGCTCGATCAAGTCGACGATGCGCATGACCTGCTGGGGCGAGCCCTCGGTTTCGGCATTGCTGCCCCACACGCCGTCATGGCGAAAGCCGTAGGCCTCGGCGAAATAGGCGAATGCTGCTTCCGTGGTGATCAGCAAGCGTTGCTCCTCGGAAATCGGAGCGAGTATTTCGCCGATCTCTTCGTGCAGTCGGGCGAGGGTTTCCGTGGCGGCGGCGGCGCGTGCCTGGAAATTATCGGCGGCCTCGGGGTGGAGTTCGCTGAGCTGGTCGGCGATCACCTTCATGTAGGCTGCCACGGCGCGCGGGTCCATCCACAGGTGCGGGTCGGGCTCGCCGGTGTATTCACCCGTGACGATGGGTTGAGTCGGGTATTCCGTGGCTTCCGCCACTGGTACCAGCGGTGCCCGGTTGCCCACCGTGGCATAAACCTGGCGCATCCACTGCTCGAGTTGGTAGCCGTTGTAGAAGACGAGGTCGGCATCCTCGAGGGCGATGAAATTGTTGGGTGTCAGCTCCCACTCATGGACTTCAGCCCCCACCGGGGTCAGCACCACCAGTTCGATATCGTTACCGCCGACTTTGTTGACCAGATCGCCAAGAATCGAGAAGCTGGCGACCACTTTGGGATTGGCTGCCGCTGCCGTCACGCTGCCGACCATGGCGGCTAGAGGCAGGGTCAGCCAGATACAGGCACGGCGGGTAAAGCGCATCGTCAATCTCCTTTTCGCGGTAGCGCACTGCCCGATGATAGAGACTGGGAGGTACGCTGGCCAGCCGCGACTGTCCCGGCCGCCGACGAACGCACCGGCCGCAGGCATCTTGCGTTGACAGCTCGGCTGCCTGGGCGGCACTATTGCGTCATGAACGCAAACGCCTATATGCCGAATTCGATCCAGTGGTGGCGCTCCTGAGCGAGGGGCGGCGCGCTGACGACTGAACGAAATGCCGCCGTCGGGCGGCTTTTTTGTGTCCGAAGCAGAACCTGCACGGCCGGCCGCGCACGACGAAACATTGAAAAGATTCGCTGGAACAGGACCTTCTCGCCATGTCCGTGCTGATGATCGACAACTATGACAGCTTCACCTTCAACGTGGTGCAGTACCTTGGCGAGCTTGGCGCCGAGGTGGCCACCTATCGCAACGACGCCATCACCCTGGAGCAGATGGAAGCGCTGGCGCCGAGCCATCTGGTGATCTCGCCCGGCCCTTGCACCCCCAACGAGGCGGGCATCTCGCTGGCCGCCATTCGGCACTTTGCCGGTCGTCTGCCGATCCTCGGCATCTGCCTTGGCCATCAGGCGATCGGTCAGGTCTACGGTGGCAAGGTGGTACGTGCCCCGCAGGTGATGCACGGCAAGACCTCGCGCATCCGCCATAATGGTCTTGGTGTCTTCGCCGGCCTCGAGGATCCGCTGGAGGTCACGCGCTACCATTCACTGGTCGTGGAAGCCGACACGCTGCCCGAGTGCCTCGAGGTGACCTCCTGGACCGACGATGACGACGTGACCCCCGGCCTGATCATGGGGCTGCGTCACCGTGAGCTGGATATCGAAGGCGTGCAGTTCCACCCGGAGTCGATTCTGACGCGTCAGGGGCATGAGCTGCTGGCCAATTTTCTCAAGCGCCGCTGAGCCGCCCGTAAAGAGGAGTGCCTGCCATGCAGATGCGAGATGCCATTGCCGCGGTGATGCGCCGTGAAAACCTTAGCTTCGACCAGACCCATGCCGTCATGCAGCAGATCATGACCGGCGAGGCCAGTGATGCGCAGATCGGCGGCTTTCTGGTAGGTCTGGCGATGAAGGGGGAGACTGCTGAAGAGATCGGGGCCGCCGCCCAGGTGATGCGTGAGCTGATGAAGCGAGTTCGTCTTCAGCGCAGCGAGAACGTGGTGGACATCGTCGGTACCGGCGGCGACGGCGCCAACCTGTTCAACGTCTCGACCGCTTCCAGCTTCGTTGCCGCGGCTGCTGGCGCCCAAGTGGCCAAGCACGGCAATCGCAGCGTTTCATCCTCTTCGGGTAGCGCCGATCTGTTCGACATGGCGGGCATTCACCTCGACCTCCGGCCGGAGCAGGTGGCGCGCTGCATCGAGCACGTCGGGGTTGGCTTCATGTTCGCCCCCAATCATCACCCTGCCATGCGTTTTGCCATCGGACCGCGGCGCGAGATGGGCGTGCGCACCCTGTTCAACATTCTCGGGCCGTTGACCAACCCCGCCGGGGCGCCGAACCAGGTGCTGGGGGTCTATTCGGCCGAGTTGGTACCGCTGATGGCCGAGGTGCTGCGTCAGCTCGGCAGCCGCCACGTCATGGTGGTTCACGCCGAGGATGGCCTCGACGAGATCTCCCTGGCCGCGCCGACCCAGGTCGCCGAGCTCAAGGATGGCGAGATTCGTCGTTACTCCATCGTACCCGAAGACTTCGGCATCGAGCGGCAGGCACTGAGCCCCTTGAAGGTCGTTAGCGCCGAAGACAGCCTGCGGCTGGTGCGCGAGGCGCTGGTGGGCGAGGGGCCGGCGGCCGACATCGTCTCTCTCAACGCCGGAGCGGCGCTCTACTGTGCCGGTATCGCCGATACGTTGAAGGAAGGCGTGATGATGGCCCAGGATGCCCAGGCCTCCAAGCTGCCGCTGGAAAAGATGAAGGAGCTGGCCGACTTCACCCGCGTGCTGGTTTCCTGAGGGTCACGACTCTTCTGGACCGGCTGCCGGCAGAGACACCAGGCTCAGGACTCTGTCTTCATGCAGGCAGACCATGCCGGTGACCTCACAGCCGGTTGTCCAGCCGTTGCCCAGGTCTTCCAACAGGCGCAGGCGAACGGGGCCGATGCCAGGCCAGGCCATGAGTTCGGCGGCGGAAAAGTGGAACATGCGGCCCACCAGTGGGTAGAGCGCCTTGAACAGGCTCTCCTTGAGGGAGAAGGTGGCGCTTACCATCAGCCCCACGCTCGAAGGCGGCAGCGTTTCCATGCGAACGAGCTCTTCGGCGGTCAGTACCCTTGTTGCCAATCGGCGGGCCTGCTCCTCGCTCAGCAACCGCTCGGCATCGAGGCCGACACCCCGGTAGACCTGGCGGTGGGCGACGAGTGCCGCGGCCCAGCCGTCGCTGTGGGTGATGGCGCCCACGCAGCCCTCGGGCCAGCATGGCGAGCGATCCTCGTTCATGCTCGGGATTGCGTCCCTGCCATCCAGCAGCTGCAGGGCTCGGCGTGCGCACAGCCGCCCGGCAACGTATTCCGCCCGCCGTTTGGCAACGGCGCCATGCAAGCGGGGCGGCAGAACGACGCCATGGCGTTCACCGGGTGCATGGCCAGCGGTCGGCTCGTCGAGGCGGGCAGGGTCGAAGCGCGCCGCCACCAGACAGGCGCCAGGCAGGGGCGAGGCCCAGGGCCAGGCGCTGCTGAAAGGCCCGACAAAAGAGTCGACAAGAGAAGAGGAGCTGTCCATGAGCGAATTCTGGCATGGGCTAGCGACTGACGTCATGTATCCTGACGCTCCTAGCCGGAGAAGAGACGAGCGATACGCCCCCTTTGGTAGCCATCGCGTTCCATGTCGAACCGCAGATAGGTAATATGGGGCGCTTACCGGCTTCAACCGCGGCCAGAGCCGCCCGTACCGAGACAGCACCATGAGCCCAACCAAGGACGCCCCGACCATTCTCACCCGCATCCTGGCCCGCAAGGACGTGGAAGTGGCAGAGCGCAGCCGCGCCGTGTCCGAAGCCGAGCTGCTGACCTTGGCCGAACGGCAGAGCGCCCCCCGCGGTTTCATCGCGGCACTCGACCGGCGCATCGCCGAGGGCGATCCGGCGGTGATCGCCGAGATCAAGAAGGCCTCGCCCTCCAAGGGCGTGATCCGCGAAGACTTCCAGCCGGCCGAGATTGCGGCGAGCTATGCTGCCGGCGGTGCCGCCTGCCTCTCGGTGCTGACCGACGCCGACTTCTTCCAGGGCCACGAGGACTTTCTCATTGCCGCGCGTGAGGCGTGCGAGCTGCCGGTGATCCGCAAGGATTTCATCGTCCATGGCTATCAGGTCAGTGAGGCGCGCGCCATTGGCGCCGACTGCATCCTGCTGATCGTCGCCGCGCTGGAAGATGCCCAGATGGCCGATCTCTACCAGCAGGCAACGGCGCTGGGCATGGACGTTCTGGTCGAGGTGCACGACGCCCTGGAACTCGAGCGTGCGCTCAAGCTCGGCATCGGCCTGGTGGGCATCAACAACCGCAACCTGCACACCTTCGAGACCCGCCTGGAAACCACGCTGGAGCTGTTGCCGCGGATTCCTGCCGGGGTCACCGTGGTCACGGAGTCCGGCATTCACACCCAGGCCGACGTGCTTCGCATGCGCGAGCACGACGTACATGGCTTTCTGGTCGGCGAGGCCTTCATGCGCGAGCAGGAACCGGGTGAAGCGCTGCGGCGCCTGTTCTACTGAGCGGATTGTAATCAGGGACCAAAAGGGCAGCCGCGTTGGCTGCCCTTTTTCGTGTGCGCCAGGCATGGCGCGCAGCGCCTGACTGGCGCTGTTCCTGGGGGTGGTGCCTCGGGATGACTCGGGGGTGAAAGTCCCCTGCACGCCCGGCAAGGGGAAGTGCTAGCCGACGGCAAGGGTGTCCCCCACGAGGGGGAATCTGAAGGAAGCCCGAGGCAAAACGCTGGCCTGACGAACAGGAAGCGGATACGAGGCGTCATGGTGGGGTGAGGTGGCACGAATCACCAAAGCCCGATACTTGCACAGAACCCCATGACGTAGATCCGACAGGCATAAGCGGGAAGGTCGCGCGTCTTACCCTGGGAGGTCTGGTGGTCTGCCACGGTGCTACCGGCGTCGAGAGGCGACGGGATGGGCCATCAGACGTCAGCAGAGGCCATAGTAAGTGCCGATTCACCCCGGCACCAAGGGCCGAACATGAAGAACCGCGAGTAGGCGATGACGTCTCGAGGATCGATCATGAAGACAGAAAGTGGCGCTGATACCGCCACCCACCCAGAGGGGCAGGGGCGGAACCCCGCGTCCCGGCCGGTGGGCGTCGAGACGGTCCCGGCGTCGTCATCGTGGACGAAAGCGGAGCCCGCCCCGCTCATGGAGGCCGTGGTAGAGAAGGCCAACATGGCGCGGGCTTACCGAAGGGTGATCGCCAACAAGGGGGCGCCGGGTGCCGACGGCATGACGGTCCACCAGTTGGCCGACCATCTGAAGGAGTGCTGGCCAACGCTGTGCGAACGGCTACTGACCGGTGAGTACCACCCCAGCCCGATCCGAGCCGTCGAGATTCCCAAGCCCAAGGGTGGAACGCGACAGCTCGGCATCCCCACGGTTACCGACCGGCTGATCCAGCAGGCGCTGCTTCAGGTGCTGACGCCGATCTTCGATCCGGGATTCTCCGCATCGAGTTACGGCTATCGGCCAGGGCGCAGTGCCCAGCAGGCCGTCTCGGCGATGAAGGCCCATGTCACCGCCGGCCACCGCTGGGTGGTCGACCTCGATCTGGAAGCCTTCTTCGACCGGGTGAATCACGACCTGCTGATGGCACGGGTCGCGCGCCGCGTCCGCGACAAGCGAGTGTTGCGCCTGATCCGACGCTATCTGGAAGCCGGGATGTTCCAGGACGGCCTGGCCGCGCCACGCCGGCAGGGAACGCCCCAAGGTGGACCGCTGAGTCCGCTGCTGGCGAACATCCTGCTGGACGACGTGGACAAGGAACTGGAGCGCCGCGGCCACTGCTTTTGCCGCTACGCCGACGACATGCAGGTGTACGTCAGGAGTCGGCGGGCGGGCGAGCGCGTCATGGCCAGCCTGAGTGATTATCTCGAGAGCTCGCTCAGGCTCACGGTCAATCGCGACAAGAGCGCAGTGGACCGCCCCTGGAACCGGGAGTATCTGGGCTACACGCTGACCCGACACAAGCTGCCGAAGCTGACGCTGGCCAAGGCCAGCTTGCAGCGCCTGATGCAACGTGTCCGCGAGATCCTCAAGCGCGGCAGGGGGCGCAACATCCAACGAGTCACCGAGGAGCTGACACCGGTCCTGCGGGGCTGGGCCAACTACTTCTCCCTTGTTGATGTGAAGCGTCCGCTGGAAACGCTGGATGGTTGGATACGTCGCCGACTGCGCTGCGTGATCTGGCGGCAGTGGAAGCGCCCGCGGACCCGGTGCCGCAAGCTTCTGGCACTGGGGCTGGACGACTATCGAGCGTGGAAATCAGCGGGGAATGGGCGAGGCGCCTGGTGGAACGCCGGGGCCTCGCACATGAATCAGGCCCTGCCAAGGAAGTGGTTTGATGGACTGGGCTTGATCTCGGTACTTGATACGGTAAGAGGGCTAAGCCGTTCTTCATGAACCGCCGTATACCGAACGGTACGTACGGTGGTGTGGGAGGGCGCCGGGGGTGACCCCGGCCCCTACCCGATCGGCATGTGCCGAGTTCGCCTATGCTCGTTCGAGAAGCGTAGGGAACATTGCCGCTACAGAGTGTGCGATGAGATGGCAATGACAGCAATGGAGATATCCAAAGCGCGATGGACGAGTGCATGAAACCGGTCATTCAAGAAGAGATATCCGGCTGCGGTATTGCCGCGAGCGCTGCGATCGCCGGCATTACCTACGCCGAGACTAAGAAGAAGGCTAACTCTCTGGGTATTTATGCCGAGGACCCGACACTATGGTCGAGTACCGAGCATGTTCGCAGGCTTCTGCGCGAACTCAATGTTTCAGTCGGCCCAAAGACAATACCTTTTGAGGCATGGGAGCGGCTTCCAGACAAGGCGCTCCTGGCGATTAAATGGAGGGTGGAGCGGGGAAAGCCATTCTGGCATTGGGTCGTTTTCGTCAGGGATGGGGGCAATGCGGTCGTGCTTGATTCCAAGAAAGGCTTGAAATCCAATGTTCGCAGGGACTTCGGACGTATGAAGCCCAAGTGGTATATCGCAGTGGCCAACTGACGCTGGGCAGCAGTGTGTGGCCACCTCAGAAAGGAAAAAGCAGGGAAAGCGATGAATCAAGACGAAATCAAGGCATTGTTCGATCAGCAGGCTTCCAGCTACGACGCGCAGTGGGCGAAGACGTTGCCGATTCGGAGTTGCCTGCACTTGCTGCTGGATGCGGCCTTTGCCGAGCTACCCGAAGAGGCACACGTGCTCTGCGTGGGAGTAGGAACGGGGGCGGAGCTGTCTCACCTTGCTCGTAACAATCCGACTTGGAAGTTCACTGCCGTAGAGCCCTCTGGCGCAATGCTGGACATCTGCCGGAAGCAGGCGGAAACGGAGGGTTTCGCAGGGCGCTGTCAATTTCACGAGGGCTATCTGGAATCACTTCCTGGCGCCCAGATATTCGATGCTGCGACCTGCTTGCTGGTGTCGCAATTCATTCTCGACCGGCAGGCTCGTTCCGACTTCTTTCACGAAATAGCCCGCAGGCTCAAGCCGGGTGGGCTTCTCGCGAGCTCTGACTTGGCCTCGGATGTGGCATCGCCCGAGTATGAGGTGTTGCTGCGGGCCTGGATGAACATGATGACGCAGGCCGATATCACGCCCGAGGGAATGGCGCGCATGCGTAAGGCCTATGCCAACGACGTTGGCGTACTTCCGCCGAGCAGGGTGGCCGCCATCATCGAGGCCGGAGGCTTCGAGCCACCCGTGCAGTTCTTCCAGGCCGGCTTGATTCACGCCTGGCTGTCTAAGCGCACCGCAAGCAGTGCTGGAAATCGTAATGGAAAGCTAATGATGCGGAACTGGGCTGGGTGCCGTTAGAGAACCTGAAGAAAGTCGATGATTAAAGGGGGCATGGCGGTGCCCTTGCAAGCGGCTGCAAGGCTGACTGTCGTAGGTTTCTGCATACGCGGGGTCTTCATGCTTAGCAAGAATCGGACTAGGCGCCGTGGCGACTGATTTACTAGGCTGCCAACCCTGGCGGCTGCTCACTCCCTATCGAGATTAGCGAAGAAGTGCGCCATGGCTTCTATTGCCTCATTGTCGACGCCGCGCATGATATCGATCATGGTGGTGTCCGGGCCACCGCGGGTACGCTCACGATAGGCCTTCATCGCGTAAGCGAGATAGTCCTCACGCTGGCCTGCCAGGCGCGGCATCTGCTCGCGACCCTGATAGCCAGAGCCATGACAGCTGGCACAACGCTGCTGGCGGGAGAGCGCTCGCCCTTTGTCCGCCAGTGCTTCGTCGCGCTCGCCTTCCGGCGTGGCGACGGGCTGCTCGGCGTAGTAGGCGGCAAGTGCTTGAATCTCGGCGTCGCTGAGCCCCCGGGCCTGAGGTGTCATCTCATCCGAGCGACGTAGCCGCTCGCGGAAGTAGATCATCTGGTTGGTGATGGCCAGGGCCGGCTGTCCGGCCAGCGAAGGCGTGTTCTCCCGCGTCGAGTTGCCATCCTCGCCGTGGCAGGCGGCGCAGACCTGCACCTGTGCTTCCAGGGGCAGGCCTGCTGCCGGGCCGCTCTCCGACCAGACCGGCAGGGCCAGCAGCAGCCCCGCCAAGCCCGTCGACACGATGGGAAGGCGCTGCCAGGGCAACGTGCGTCCATCACGGCGCATGGCCTCACTCCATGTACTCAGGGGTTTCATAACTGATGCGATAGATCGCACCGTTTTGCTCGTCGGAAACCAGCAGGGAGCCGTCCGGCATTTGCAGCACGTCTACTGGACGGCCAGAGAAGGCATTCTCACGTGGATCAAGCAGACCCACCATGAAGGGTGAGATGGCAGCACGCTCACCATCCTCGGAGAGATGGGCCACCTGCACGTCGTAACCGTCACTCAATGTGCGGTTCCAAGAGCCGCGGCGAGCGATGAAGATGGCGTTTCGGTACTCCTCGGGGAACATGTCGCCGGTGTAGAAGCGCATTCCCAAGGCGGCGGCATGGCCACCCATCAGTGCAGCGGGCATGGTAACGCCGTCACAGGCCCCTTCCGAGCCGAGCTCTGGATCGATTACGCCGTGCGCATGGCAATAAGGGAAGCCGAAGTGTTCTCCGGGTTCACTGAGACGATTCAGTTCATCCTGCGGACCGTGTTCGCCCAACCAATCCTGCCCGTTGTCGGTGAACCAGAGTTCGCCCGTTTCCGGATGGAAGTCGAAGCCCACGCTGTTACGCACACCGCGTGCCTCCACCCGCATGTCGGAGCCATCAGGCTTGAAGCTGTGAATGGTGGCGTGGGTATCCTCGTCGACTTCGCAGCCATTACAAGGGGCGCCCACTGGAATGTAGAGCCGGCCATCGGGACCGAAGGCGAGGAACTTCCAGCCGTGGTGCTCGTCGTCCGGTAAGCCGAAGGCCTCGGTCAGCTCCTCGGGCTCGGCGACGTCGTCGCCGTCGGCCAACTGCGACTCGATATCGTCGTAACGGAATATGCGGTTGATGGCTGCGACGTAAAGGCTGCCATCCTTGAAGGCCACGCCGTTGGGCTGGGTCAAGCCTTCGGCGATGATCACATGCTCACGCTCGTCGCCGTTGTCACGCACCGCGTAGACACGGCCGATACTCCGGGTGCCCACGAACAGTGTGCCATCGTCGCCGCGTGCCATCATGCGGGCGCCGGGCATACCGTGGGCCCAGATCTCGGCGCTGAAGCCGTCGGGCATGCGTAGGTGGTCGAGCGGTATGTCTTCTTTCTCGGTCACTGTCAGTGGTGTGGCGTGCGGGGCGAGCGGTGAGTCAGACATCTCAGCGGAGCGACCCTGGGCCCAGGCGGGCTCGTGTTCATCGGCCTGCAGGGGAGTGGCTAGACCGAGTGCGATAGCGCCCGCCGCACTCAGGGCAAAGGGAAACTGGCGTGGGGGGATCATGTAGGTTCCTTGTTGTTATTCGGCGGATCCCGAATGGACCGCACATACTTCAACAAGCCTAGGAGTCGGTTCGCGGGAAATCGATTGCTTTTATCTATCGACTGAATAGCCACAGAAGCGCCGAGAGGAGCACGCTCAGCAGGATCATGGTGGTGACGGGGAAGTAGAACGAGAAGTTCTCGCGGCGTATGGCGATATCTCCCGGCAGCTGGCCAAACGGTAGCTTGGAGAGCCATGGCCAGAGCAGGCCGATGAGCACGATACACAGGCCAATGACGATCAGGGTGCGGGACATCCTGCCTCCTGTTCCGTTTGACTAGCGCTGACCGTACCGGCGAGTGCCGGTACGGTTGAGACTGGCTTGCGCTTACTGCTCGGCGCTGAAGGGCAGGGATGAGTGGTGCAGCACGATGCGCAGCTCACCTTCGTCATCCAGGTGATAACCCCAGGTCTTGTCCACGGTGGTGGTGTTGCCTTCGGCATCGAGGATGGACACGTTGCCCATGGTCAGGGCGACGTCGCCGCTGATCAGGATGGCGGCATTTTCGATGGTGACTTCCTGCCAGCCCTTCAGGGCAAAGCCGCTGTCTTCACTGTACTCATCGCTGTGGCCGACGAAGTAGGCCAGTGCGCCTTCGGGCGTTGTACGGAAAGTTTGCGGCGCGGCGGCCAGGGTGGGTTTGAAGAGTACCGCACCCATATCGTAGCCGTAGGCGCTGTCGATCACTTCCTGTGCCAGTTCGCGGGCGGCGTCGATGCCCTCCGCTTCATAGGTATTGGAAATGGCAACCAGGGCGTCGCCCCAGGCTTGCTGTGCCGCCAGCACCTGCTCTTCGGTGATGTCGCCACCCAGGTGAGTGACCTGTGCGGCACTGGCCAGGCCAGCAGTGCCAAGGCCGAGCCCGAGAGCCGTGGCAGTCACTAGCGTCTTGAGTTTCATCATCCGTCTCCTGTCGATAAGTCCATGTAAGGTCTAGTGATCGAGCCTGCAAGTTTACCAGCTCAGCCGGCGCAGGTGGCACAACAGGCCCTGCAGCGGGTGTGGCAGGGCCTGGCTGGAGAGGCGGCTGGCCTGGCTGCGGCAGGAGTAACCGGTGGCCAGCAGGCGGTCCCGGTTGGCCTCGTTCTCGACCACCGGCTGCCACGATTGGGCGTAGATGGTCTTCGAGGTTTCCAGGTTGCGCGCTTCGTGACCGTAGGTGCCGGACATGCCGCAGCAGCCGCTGGCGACGAGTTCGAGCTCGAAGCCGAAGGCGGCGAATACCTGCTGCCACGCCTTGGGGCTGCCCGGGGCGTTGGTCTTCTCGGTGCAGTGGGAGAGCAGCCGGAAGCTCGGGTCGTCGAGTTTCTCGAGCTCCCGGGCCAGGGCCGGCGGCACCAGGCGCTGGCCCTGAGCCACCAGCCACTCCTGCAGCATCAGCACCTCGGGCACGGCAGCGGGGCCCAGCGCCTTCACGTACTCCTGGCGGTAGGTGAGGGTCATGGCCGGGTCGATGCCCACCAACGGCACGCCGAACTCGGCCAGGGCGCGCAGCCGTCGCGCCTGCTTCTCCGCGGTGCGCTCGAATGCGCCAAGGAAGCCCTGCACGTGCAGCGGCTTGCCGTTGGCTGTGTAGGGGGCGACGAACACCTTGATATCCAGGCGCGAGAGCAGCTCGACGATGTCCAGCACCAGTTCAGCTTCGAAGTGGCTGGTGAAGGCGTCCTGCACGATCACTACGCTTCTGGCCTTCTGCGCCTCGCTGAGCAGGCCCAGCGAGATCGGCGTCGCCTCGGCGACACCCCAGGCACGCAGTTGCTTGGTCAGTCGTGCGCGAGAGAGGCGCGGGCTGTCGACCAGGCCGACGTGCTGGGACAGCAGGCGGTCCACCAGGCGCTGATTCAGCGCGGTGTTGTACAGCGGCGCGGCATGGGCGAGATAGGGCACGAAGAACTCCATGCCGCCGATCAGGTAATCCCGCAGCGGGCGCAGGTAGCGGCCGTGGTAGACCTCGAGGAACTGCGAGCGCGAGTCCGGCACGTTGACCTTGATCGGGCACTGGCCGGCGCAGGACTTGCAGGCCAGGCAGCCCGCCATGGCGTCGTAGACCTCATGTGAGAAGTCGGCCTCGTCGCGGCGGCGCCAGGTGTTGCGCGCCCGCGCAGGGAACGAGGTTATGAAGCCCCATACCCCCTCGCGGCGCTTCTCTTTTGCCTCTTCGACCAGGTCGATCCCGGCATTGCCCTGCAGGCGCAGCCACTCGCGGAGGAGGCTGGCGCGTCCCTTGGGCGAGTGGATACGGTCGCGGGTCGCCTTCCACGAGGGGCACATGGCGTCGTCGGGGTCGTAGTTGTAGCAGGCGCCGTTGCCGTTGCAGTACACCGTGGCAGCGTGGGCCTGCCACACGCGCTCGTCGATCTGGCGGTCGAGCTGGCCGCGGGTGGGCACGCCGTCGATGGTCAGCAGGCCCGGGTCGACCCACTTCACCGCATCCTCGCTGACGCTAGTTGTCGACGCTGTGCCCGCGGCTTCGGGCGGGATGGAGGGCTCCGCGGCTTCGGGCGGGATGGAGGGAGTCGCGATCTTGCCCGGGTTCAGCTGATTGTGCGGGTCGAAGGCGGCCTTGACCCGCTGCAGGCTGGGGTAGAGCTCGCCGAAGAACTTGGGCGCGTATTCGGAGCGCACGCCCTTGCCGTGCTCGCCCCACAGCAGGCCGCCGTACTTGTGGGTCAGCTCCGCCACCTCGTCGGAGACTTCGCGGATCAGCCGCTCCTGTGCGGGGTCCTTCATGTCGATGGCGGGGCGCACGTGCAGCACGCCGGCATCGACGTGGCCGAACATGCCGTAGCTGAGCCCGCGGGCGTCCAGCGCGGCGCGGAACTCAGCGATGAAGTCGGCCAGATGCTCCGGCGGCACCGCGGTGTCCTCGACGAAGGGGATCGGCCGCTTCTCGCCCTTCTCGTCGACCCTGGCATTGCCCAGCAAACCCACGGCGCGCTTGCGCATGCCGTAGACCTGCTGGATCTGGGCGCGCCCCTGGGCCAGGGTGTAGCCGAGGCGCGGTACGCTCTCATCCGCTTCCAGGTGACGACAGAAGGCGGACACCCGTTCGGCAAGCCGCTCGGGGTCGTCGCCGTTGAATTCGATCAGGTTGATGCCGCGGATGGCCACCGCCTGGCGCTCGGCCGTGACGGTATCGCCCTCGGCAGAACCCTGGGGCGCCTCGCTGGGAAAGAACTCCGCCACGCTGTCCCAGACGAAGTCCTCCATGGCCAGCAGCAGCACCTTGTCGTCCACCGTCTCGATGGAAGTGGGTTTCGCCGCAGAAGCCATCAAGGCCTTGGCGTCGCGCAGGGCATCCATGAAGCCTGTATAGCGCACGTTGACCAGGGTCGAGTGCTTGGGGATCGGCAGCACGTTGAGTACCGCCTCGTTGAGGAAACCCAGCGAGCCCTCGGAGCCGCACAGCAGGCTGTTCATGTCGAGGCGGCCTTGCGCGTCCCTGAGATGCGCCAGGTCGTAGCCGGTCAGGCAGCGGTTGAGCGGCGGAAACTTGGCCGCGATCAGCTCGCGCTGAGTGTCGATGATTTCCCGCGCGGTGCGGTAGGCGTTGCCGATCGCGCCGCTGTGATGGCACAGCGTCTCCAGCTCGGCGTCTTCCACCGGGCGGCTCACCAGCCGCTCGCCGCCGAGCAGCACGCTGTCGAGTTCGAGCACGTGATCGCGGGTCTTGCCGTACTCGCAGCTGCCCTGGCCGCTGGCGTCGGTGGAGATCATGCCGGCGATGGTGGCGCGGTTGGAGGTGGAGAGGTCCGGGGCGAAGAACAGCCCATGAGGTTTCAACGCCGCATTGAGCTGATCCTTGACCACGCCGGCCTGCACCCGCACACGGCGGTTCTCGACGTCGATCTCGAGTATCCGGTTCATGTGACGGGAGACGTCCACCACCAGGCCGTCGGTGAGCGACTGGCCGTTGGTGCCGGTGCCGCCGCCGCGGGGCGTGAGCACCACCTGACGGTGCTTGGGCTCGGCGGCGAGCCGGGCGATGCGTTCGAGATCCTCGGCGTGGCGCGGGAACAGTGCCGCCTGGGGCAGGCGCTGGTAGATCGAGTTGTCGGTGGCCAGCACGGTGCGGCTGGCGTAGTCCGGGGCGATCTCGCCCTCGAAGCCGGAGGCCTTCAGCGCTTCGAGAAAACGCAGGTAATGCGCGCTCAGCCCCTCGATGACGGGAGCGTCGGCGGTGTCCAGTCTTGCGATCATGGCTAGTCGTATCGGTCGTTTGATGCCACCCGGGGGCGGGACGGCAGGGAATGACGCTACTTTACCGCGAGCGGGCGGGGGACGCATCCCGGCCTTAGTGAGCGCGTGGCGCCCTCTCGGCCTTTTGCCTACAATGGACGGCTCGATTTTCCGATTCACCGACTGTTACGGACCGGATTCCATGCTCGATCCCAAACTGCTGCGCAGCGACCTCGATACGGTTGCCCAACGACTGGCCAAACGTGGCTTTACCCTCGATACCGAGCGGCTCGAGGCGCTGGAGTCCCGGCGTCGTGACTTGCAGACCGAGACCGAGTCCCTGCAGAACGAGCGCAACACCCGCTCCAAGGCGATCGGCAAGGCCAAGGCATCCGGCGAGGACATCCAGCCGCTGCTCGACGAGGTGAGCGATCTCGGCGACCGCCTCGATGCCGCCAAGCGACAGCTGGCGGAAGTTCAGGAGGAGTGGGATGCCCTGGTCAGCGGCATTCCCAATCTGCCCCACGACAGCGTGCCGGCAGGCGAGAGCGAGGAGGACAACCTCGAGCTGCACCGCTGGGGCACGCCGCGCGAGTTCGACTTCGACGTGCGCGACCACGTCGATCTGGGCGGGCTCAAGGGCGAGCTGGACTTCGAGCTGGCGGCCAAGCTGACCGGCTCACGCTTCGCCGTGATGCGCGGGCAGATCGCTCGCCTGCATCGGGCGCTGACCCAGTTCATGCTCGACAAGCAGACCCTCGAGCACGGCTACGAGGAGTGCTACGTTCCCTACATGGTCAACGAGGCCTCGCTGTTCGGCACCGGGCAACTGCCCAAGTTCGGCGAGGATCTGTTCCGGCTGGACGACGAGCGCAGCTATCACCTGATTCCCACTGCCGAGGTGCCGCTGACCAACTTTGCCCGCGACGAGATCCTCGATCATAAGGTGCTGCCGCTCAAGCTCACCGCCCACACGCCGTGCTTTCGCAGCGAGGCGGGCTCCCATGGCCGCGACACCCGCGGCATGATTCGCCAGCATCAGTTCGACAAGGTCGAGATGGTGCAACTGGTGGAGCCGGAGACGAGCTACGCGGCGCTCGAAGAGATGCGCGGCCACGCCGAGGCGATCCTGCAGGCGCTGGAGCTGCCCTACCGGGTCGTCACGCTGTGTACCGGTGACATGGGCTTCGGTGCGGCCAAGACCTACGACCTGGAGGTGTGGCTGCCGAGCCAGCAGACCTACCGCGAGATCTCCTCGGTCTCCAACTGCGAGGATTTCCAGGCGCGGCGCATGCAGGCGCGTTTCCGTCATCCCGAGCAGAAGAAGCCGCAGTTGCTGCATACCCTCAACGGCTCTGGCCTGGCGGTGGGACGCTGCCTCATCGCGGTGATGGAAAACCATCAGAATGCCGATGGCTCCATCACCGTGCCCGAGGCGCTGCGCCCCTATCTGGGCGGGCTTGCCACCCTCAATTCTCGATCTCCCAACTGACGCTGACACCCGCCTCGATGACGATCGTCCCGGGGCGGTATTCGGCCTGCACCGCACTCTCGCGGGCATCGGCGCTCATCGCCATCATGCGCGGCGCATAGATCGGCGAGCGCGTCTCGCTGATCGACGTGACGGTCCCGAGAGAAACGCCCATGGTGCGTGCCATCAACTCGGCCTTGTGGCGCGCTTTTTCCAATGCCTTGACCAGGGCCTCATCGGTGGCAGCGTCACGGTCGGTCAGGTCGTAGCTGATACCGTCCATGGCATTGACACCTGCCTCGGTGAGAGCGTCGAGCAGCCGCGGCAGGCGCTCCAGGTCGTCGATGCGGACCTGGAAGGGACGCTCCAGACGGGTGCGCATCAACATCTCCTGGTCACCGTCGCTGCGCCGCGGAGTGGGCACGTACTCCGGCTGGACCGCGAGCGAGCCGGCGCTGATGTCGTCGCGCTCCACGCCGGCTTCCTCGAGAGCCCGTATCAAGACTGTGGCACGTTCTTCCAAGCGGTCCCGGGCCTCGCGCAGGGCGTTGCTGTCAGTCTCCTCTTCCTGAGGGGCGACGGCGGGAGTGCGCTCCCACAGCCGGGCACTGAGTGTGGCACGGTCCGGTACTACCTCGAGCTGAGCTTCTGCCTGCACGTCCAGTCGTGCCCGTGGCTCGTCAGCGTTAGCGCTGACGCCCGCCAGCGAGACGGCAGCGAGCAGACTGCCCAGCACCAGGCAGCGAAAACGAATCGGAAACATCGGTAGGCCTCCATGCGGCAATCATCAGGGGGGGCTGGCCGGCGAGGGCTCTGCCGGCGCCGCCGGTCGAGTGTGTTTGTGCACCCGACCGGTACGGGTCATGATAAGCAGGACACGCCACACATGGATAGATGGCATGCTTCACCGCGACGACAATGTACGCTATGGGCTTCCGCTCAATCTCACGCTGGCGCTGGCAGCGCTGGTGATCATCGTGGCTGGCATTCGCGCCGGTGCCGATCTGATCATTCCGATCCTGCTGGGTCTGTTCATTGCGGTGATCTGTACCTCGCCGGTGAACTGGCTGCGGCGGCTTGGCCTGGGCCCGCGCCTGGCGGTACTGGTCACGCTGCTGGTGATCGGCGGCTTTCTGTCGCTGGTGGGGCTGCTGGTGGTTAACGCCTTCGGCACCTTCATCGAGGCGCTGCCGGGCATCGAGAGGCGGCTTTACGAACACTACCTCAACGTGCTCGACAGCCTCGCGGCCATGGGCCTGGCGATAAATCCGGATACGCTCGCCGGCCTAGTCGAAGGAGAAGACGAGGGGGGCTGGCTGTCGTTCCTACTGGGTGGGCTCGGCAACCTGTTGATGCAGAGCATGGTGGTGGCGCTTCTGGTGATCTTCATGATGTTCGAGACCCTCAATTTTCGCCGCAAGGTGGCTTTCGCCCTTGACGATCCGGAAGCCAGCCTGCGCCGCTTTCAGGAGTTCAGCGAAACCCTCAAGCGCTATCTGGCGGTCAAGACCTTCGTCAGTCTGCTCACGGGAGTGATGGCTTGGTTGGCCTGCCTGCTGGCCGGTGTGGACTTCCCGCTGCTGTGGGGCGTGCTGGCCTTCGCCCTCAACTACATCCCCAATATCGGTTCCGCCATTGCCGCGGTCCCACCGGTCCTGCTGTTGCTGCTGTCTCAGGATGGCGGCCTGGCCGAGGCTTTCGGCCTGGCCATGGCCTACTTGGGCATCAACTTCGTGCTGGGCAACCTTGTCGAACCGCGGCTGATGGGACGTGCTTTGGGGCTGTCGACCTTCGTCGCCTTTCTCTCGCTGGTGGTGTGGGGCTGGATGCTGGGGGTGGTCGGCATGCTGCTCTCGGTGGTGCTGACCATGACGCTCAAGATCGCCCTGGACAGCCATCCCCAGACCCGCTGGATGGCCTACATGCTGGGGCCGGGCAAGCGGCCCATGACCGAGCGTATCGCAGCGGAGGAAGTAGTAAGCAGACCCGGCGGCGAGGACGAGACGAGCCAATCCTCTCTCATGACGAAGTCGCCCCGGCAGGAGCCGGGGCGAGATGATCGGTGATACCTACAGGGGGAAATCTATTGGGATCAGGCGTTCTGGTCGATGAACTGCACCAACTGAGACTTGGACTGAGCGCCGACCAGCGAGGCGACCTTGGAGCCCGATTTGAACAGCATCACGGTGGGAACGCCGCGCACGCCCTGCTCGGCGGCGATCTCCGGGGCGTCGTCGACGTTGATGCTGACCACCTTGAGGTTGTCGACTCGCTCTTCGGCAACCTCGTCGATCACCGGAGCCATGACCTTGCACGGGCCGCACCAGGGGGCCCAGAACTTCAGCAGTACGGTTTGCTCAGCCTTCAGGACTTCCTGCTCGAAGTTGGCATTGGTGACATCGACGTTATTGGCCATGTGATTCTCCAGTTACGTTGCGCTACATCGAGCGAATCGAGAGACATGCATTGGGCACGTCCGGTCGGCAGATGGTAGCGGGCAGTCGTGTCTCTGGCAAATGCCCATGCAAGCGCTCTTCCTGAGCTCCCATCGCTGCCGCTGACTCACCTTCCTTCACAGCCCGGCGGGTCGTTGTTGCGGAACAACTCGTTTTAGTGAGGTCTCGTTGCCGCTGTGTGCCGATTGTTGTCTGCCTGTTCGATAGCTCTCTGATCGGGAAGCGTTTTTCGTTGAGCTACCTTTCGACAGTTTAGACAAGCCAGGTGCCATTGACTAACGTGCATAGCACGGAGCAGAAGGTATATGGACATGGCTTGGCTCCGAGCGCCATGTGGATGTCCGATCTCGTCGCATCGTGAAGCAATGGCAGCTCGTCGTCGGGCCTCGACAGGGAGATGCCGGGACATGACGACACGCTGTATGGTCGTGTTGGAGGGGCTGTCACTCAGCGGTCGAGCCGATCAGCCGCTGATCGACTTTCTCAAGGAGCGAGGCGTCGATCTACCGCACCTCTGCTACCACCCCTCGCTGGGCGCACTGGAAACCTGCGACGCCTGCTGGGTCGAGGTCGGCGACGAACTAAAGCGCGGCTGCACGCTGCACAACACCATGGTGGACATGCAGATCCCCATTCAGCGCTACGAGTTTCAGCGCAAGCCCCACGAGAAGGACACCTCGAGCCCTTTCTACACCTACGATCCCGATCAGTGCATTCTCTGCGGGCGCTGCGTGGAGGCGTGCCAGAACGTCGAGGTCAACGAGACGCTCTCCATCGACTTTGCCAGCGAGAACCCGCGTGTGCTGTGGGATGGCGGCGAGCAGATTAACGACTCCAGCTGCGTGCACTGCGGCCACTGAGTCACCGTCTGCCCGTGCAATGCGCTGATGGAGAACAGCATGGACGGCAAGGCGGGGCCGTTCACCGCCATGCCCTGGTCGCTCAAGCGGCCGATGATCGAGATCATCAAGAAGCTCGAGACGACCACCGGGGCGGTGCCGGTGCTGCGTCTGGCCAACGACGTGGTTGGCGCCAACACCAAGAACGCCAGCGTGGTGGTGGATGGGCTGAGCAAGGCGTCCACTCTCAATGCCATTCAGAACCTGGCGATTCTCGGCATGATGCTGTCGGAGGTTCCCCCGGAGCGTTTCTACCGGGTCACCTTTGCCGTCAAGGAGGCGCTCGACCGCGTTGGCCAGCATCGGCCGATGCAGGAGGGCGGTGATGCACCCGGTGTCAGCGGAGCCTACCGCATGCTCAACGACGATGAGCTGTGGCGAGGCGTGGCGCCGCTGGTGGATGGCCTCAAGGCGTTCTCCGAGCGCCTCGACAAGCCGGTAAGTGACTTTTTCGGCAAGCCGACCAGCGGCCCTTGACCTTCGCTGCAAGCCGCGGCGACATCATGGTCGGAAGGCGCTTTTGACGTTATGCTATTTGGTGATTAGAGAGTAATGTCTAATCACCAATGCATCTCTTGCCGGGCGTCAGGGAGTCGTGTCGACCATGAAACTGCAACAGCTTCGCTATGTGTGGGAAGTTACCCGGCACAACCTCAACGTGTCGGCAACGGCTCAGAGTTTGTACACGTCCCAGCCCGGTATCTCCAAGCAGATACGGCTGCTGGAAGACGAGCTGGGGGTCGAGATCTTCGCCCGCAGCGGCAAGCATCTCACCCGCGTCACGCCGGCGGGGGAATCCATCGTCGAGTTGGCCGGGCAAGTGCTGCGCCTGACCGACAACATCAAGCAGGTGGCCCAGGAACATAGCGACGAGCGGCGTGGCAGCCTTTCGATCGCCACCACGCACACACAGGCCCGCTACGCCTTGCCGCCGGTGATCGGTGAGTTCACCCGCAAATACCCCGACGTCGCCCTGCACATGCAGCAGGGCACGCCCAAGCAGATCGCCCAGATGGTCAGCGATGGCATGGCCGACTTCGCCATCTGCACCGAGTCACTGGAGCTGTTCGCTGATCTCGTGCTGCTGCCCTGTTATCGCTGGAACCGCTGCGTCCTGGTGCCGCGTGGGCATCCGCTGGCCGAGGGCGAGCTGACCCTCGAGCGTCTGGCCGAGCAGGCCCTCGTGACCTACGTGTTCGGCTTCACCGGGCGCTCCCAGCTCGACGATGCCTTCCGTGCCAGAGGGCTCACCCCCAACGTGGTGCTCACCGCCGCCGATGCCGATGTGATCAAGACCTACGTGCGGCTCGGCCTGGGGGTCGGCATCGTCGCGCACATGGCGTATGACGAAACCCTCGACGAGGATCTCGTTGCCCTCGAGGCGGGCCACCTGTTCGAAAGTTCGGTGACCAAGATCGGCATTCGCCGCGGCACCTTCATGCGCGGCTACATGTACGATTTCGTCAAGGGCTTTGCCGGCCATCTCGACCGCGATCTGGTCGATGCGGCGCTTGCTGCGGGGCCGCGCCATGAGGCGGAGCTGTTCGACAACATCGAGCTGCCGATGCGCTAGAAAAGAGGCGAGCCGCGCATCGCGCGGCCCGCCTTTTACTGGGTGCGGCTGAAAGTCAGTGCTGCAGGTGCAGCCCGCACTCCCGCTTCGCTTCCACCTTGGTGGGATCGAAATAATCGAACTCGTTGGGCAGGTCGTGCTGCTGCAGATACTGGTAGAGCTCCTTGGCGCTCCAGTGCAGCAGAGGGGAGACCTTGAGCAGCCCATCGGCGTTCTTGCTGACAGGCTGCATGCGGGCGCGTTCGGGGGTGTCCTCGGCACGCAGCGCTGTGAACCACACGTCCGGGGCCATTTCCCGTAGCGCCCGCTCGAACGGCTCCAGCTTGACCTCTCGCGTGAATGCCTCGTGGCGCGGATCGTCGATGCCCGGCATGGGGCCATCCACCGCTTCGCGGTGAGCGCGGGTGCGCTGCGGTATATAGCTGATCAGGTTGAGATTGAGCCGCTTGACCAGCGCGTCGGCGAAGCGATAGGTCGCCTCCGTGTTGTAGCCGTGATCCATCCAGACCACCGGGATATCGGGCCGCTGTTGCGTCACCATATGCAGGATGACCGCTTCGAAGGGGCGGAAATTGGTGGTGACGATGGGGCGCTGGCCCTGCGTCAGAGCCCAGCGAATCAGCCCATCGGGGTCGCTGCCCAGTTCCTGATTGATCGCATCGAGTGTTGCCATGATGGCTCCAGAGTCGTTGACCATGTTGGGCCATACCCTATCAAAGGCGGCTGACAGGGCCCCAATATCGTTTCATTGGATAAATATAGCCAAATGAATGGTAAAAGGACTCTTCTTATTCCTGCTGGTGCTTTGGCTCGGCCAGTGCCTGCATCAGATGGCGAATCTTGTCCAGCGTCTCGGCGTATTCGGCCTCGACGTTGGAGTCGGCCACCAGTCCGCCGCCGCCCCATAGGTGGATGCGCTCCCCGTCGGCCACGGCGGTGCGGATGGCAACGGAGGTGTCCATATTGCCGCGCACGTCGACGAAGCCCAGGCTGCCGCAGTACACGCTTCTGCGGCTCGGCTCCAGTTCGTCGATGATCTGCATGGCGCGAACCTTCGGCGCACCGGTGATCGAACCACCGGGAAAGGCGGCCGCCAGCAGGTCCAGCGGGCGCTTTCCCGTCGCCAGTCTGCCGCACACGACGCTGACCAGATGGTGTACGTTGGCGTAGCTCTCCAGTCCGCAGAGTTGAGGTACCCGCACGCTGCCCGGCTGACAAACACGCCCCAGATCGTTGCGCAGCAGATCGACGATCATCACGTTCTCGGCGCGGTCCTTGAGACTCGAGATCAGCTCCATGGCCAGCTCCCCATCCGCCTCGGGCGTGCTGCCTCGGGGGCGAGTGCCCTTGATCGGACGTGTCTCTACGTGGCCATCCGGCTCGCACAACAGGAAGCGCTCGGGAGAGAGAGACAGAATGGCCTGCTCTCCTCGCTCTGAAGGCCAGGCCATGAAGCCGGCAAAGGGGGTGGGCGTGGCCAGGCGCAGGCGCAGGAAGGCGTCCCACAGGTCGCCGCTGTACGGTGCGCTGAAGCGCTGCGCCAGGTTGATCTGGTAGCAGTCACCGGCCCGAATGTAGTCCTGCACGGCAGCAAACCGTCTGGCATAACCGTCACGATCCATCTCGGCTTCGAAAGGGGCGAGCAGCCCGAAGGCTGAGGTGGGGTCGGCGCTGCGGCGTAGCCACTCCGTGACCTGCAGGCGCCTCTCGGCCGTTGCCACCAGCCAGCTTTCTTGCCGCTGATGATCCTGTATCAGCGCCCAGTCGTAGAGTCCCGCGCGGCTGGCTGGCAGGCAGACACTTTCCTGGGCCGAGTTGCCCACTGGCTCGAGAGCGCGGCCCAGGTCGTAGCCCCAGTAGCCAATCAGGCCGCCGAGGAAGGGCAGGTCGCTAGGAGGTACGTCGAGAGCCAGGCTCTCGAGCAGGGTTTGCTGGGCCATGAAAGGGTCACGGCCGTGCTGCACCTGATCGTCGATGCGGATGACCCCCTTGCCATCGACGGTGAGCACCGACACGGGGTCGCTGCTGATGATGTCGTAGCGGCCGCCCGGTGCGGCAGGTTTGCCGCTGTCGAGCAGGACGGCCCCGGGGCGCTGGCGCAGCGCCTGGAAATAGGCAAGCGGATCCTCGCCATAGGGCAGCGGTGTTATCTCGAGTCTTGCATTCATCAGGGGGGCCTTTCGAAACAGGCGACTCATTCTAGGGGGTGGCGAGCCTTTTGTCGTGAAAGTCGTTGGCCCGTTAACGACTTGCCGTCAACGCTGCGACGATTGTCGACACCGTAGCTGCACGGCTTCTCATTGTCTACAACCAAAGGCGTACGAAATGGCGGCTGGAGAGAGGTTGACCCGTACCAGAGCAGTGTCTAAAGTTTCTTCATTCCTTAATTGTCGACAATTGCCATGAACTCAGTCGCTCCAGAACAGACATCCCCTGAAGTCCGAACCCTGGCCGAACGGGTCTTCCATCAGCTGCAGGATGCCATTGTCCGCGGTGAGTTGGCGCCGGGCAGCAAGATCACCGAGCCGGGACTGTCGAAGGCCTATGGTATCTCCCGCGGCCCGCTGCGCGAAGCGATGCGCCGCCTCGAGGCCCATCGCCTGATCGAACGAGTGCCCCATGTCGGCGCCCGGGTGGTCAAGCTCTCGATGAAGGAACTGCTCGAGCTGTTCGACGTGCGCGAGGCGTTGGAGAGCATGGCCGCCCGCCTGGCCGCCGAACACATGACCCGCGAGGAGATCGCCGGGCTGCGCGAGGTGCTGGCGCTGCATGAACGTCAGGCCGATCTCAAGAGTGGCGAAGCCTACTACCAGCGTGAAGGTGACCTCGACTTCCATTTTCGCATCGTCCAGGGCAGCCACAACCGCATGCTGATGACCCTGCTGTGCGACGACCTCTATTACCTGGTGCGGCTCTACCGTACCCAGTTCAGTGCCAGCGGTACCCGGCCACAGCGGGCCTTCGTCGAGCACCATCGCATCGTCGATGCCATCGAAGCTGGCGATGCCGAGCTGGCCGAGCTGCTGATGCGGCGCCATGTCAGCGCCTCGCGGGCCAACGTGGCCGACCGTTACGCCGCCACTCTCAAGCAGCAGCAGGCCGAAGAAACCATTTAGAAGCCCGTTCGAATACCAAGAGGAATTCCGTCATGACACAACCCAGCCCCGGCGCTCGTTTCCGTGCCGCCCTCGAGGCCAACCGCCCGCTGCCCATCGTCGGTACCATCAATGCCTATACCGCGATGATGGCCGAGCGAGTGGGGCATCAGGCTATCTATCTTTCCGGCGGTGGGGTGGCCAATGCCTCCTTCGGGCTGCCTGATCTGGGCATGACCAGCATGAATGACGTGGTGCAGGACGCACACCGGATCTGCGGCGCCACCGATCTGCCGCTGCTGGTGGACATCGACACCGGCTGGGGTGGAGCCTTCAATATCTCTCGTACCGTCAAGGAGATGCAGCGCGCCGGCGTGGCCGCCGTGCACCTCGAGGACCAGGTGGCGCAGAAGCGCTGCGGCCACCGCCCCAACAAGGAGATCGTCTCCAAGCAGGAGATGGTCGATCGCATCAAGGCCGCCGCCGATGCCCGCATCGACCCGGACTTCTATCTGATCGCGCGTACCGATGCCTTCCAGAAGGAGGGGCTCGATGCCGCCATCGACCGCGCCAATGCCTGTATCGAGGCCGGCGCCGACGCCATCTTTGCCGAAGCGGTGCACACCCTCGACGACTACCGCGCCTTCTGCGAGCGGGTCGATGCGCCGATCCTGGCCAACATCACCGAGTTCGGCGCCACGCCGCTGTTCACCCAGCAGGAGCTCGGCGAGGTGGGCTGCCGCATGGTGCTCTATCCGCTGTCGGCCTTCCGCGCCATGAACGCTGCGGCGTTGAAGGTCTATCAGAGCATTCATGACAAGGGCCATCAGCGTGACGTGGTCGAGCTGATGCAGACCCGCGACGAGCTCTACGACTTCCTGAACTACCACGCCTTCGAGCAGAAGCTCGATGCGCTGTTTGCCGAGAAAGGCAACGACGCCTGAGGCACGCCCCTTCGAGTCGTTTCGGATAACTTCAAGAGGAGAGAGACCATGGCAGACAAACCCATCGGCGGTGCCGGCCTGCGCGGCCAGAGCGCCGGCAGCACGGCCCTGTGTACCGTCGGCAAGACCGGCTCTGGCCTGACCTACCGCGGCTATGACATCAAGGAGCTGGCCGAAAAGGCGCGCTTCGAAGAGGTCGCCTATCTGCTGCTCAAGGGCAAGCTGCCCAACCAGGCCGAACTCGATGCCTACGTGACCAAGCTCAAGGGGCTGCGTGGCCTGCCCCAGGCACTCAAGACCGTGCTCGAGCAGATCCCGGCCAGCGCTCACCCCATGGACGTGATGCGTACCGGCACCTCCATGCTCGGCAATCTGGAGACCGAGGAGAGCTTCGATCAGCAGCAGGACGTTTCCGACCGCCTGCTGGCGGTGCTGCCTTCGATCATCTGCTACTGGTATCGCTTCAGCCATGACGGCGTGCGCATCGAGACCGAGACCGACGACGATTCCGTAGGCGCTCACTTCCTGCATCTGTTGCGTGACGAAGCGCCCACCGAGCTGCATGCCCGGGTAATGAACGTCTCGCTCATTCTCTACGCCGAGCACGAGTTCAACGCCTCGACCTTCACGGCGCGCGTCTGCGCCTCGACGCTCTCCGACATGCACTCCTGCGTGACCGGTGCCATCGGCTCGCTGCGCGGCCCGCTGCACGGCGGTGCCAACGAGGCGGCGATGGACATGATCGAGAACTGGAAGTCGCCGGAAGAGGCCGAGCGCGAGATCATGGGCATGCTCGAGCGCAAGGAGAAGATCATGGGCTTCGGCCATGCGATCTATCGCGAGTCCGACCCGCGCAACGCCATCATCAAGGAGTGGTCCGAGCGGCTGGCCCAGGACGTCGGCGACACCGTGCTCTATCCTGTCTCCGTGCGGGTCGAGGACGTCATGTGGCGCGAGAAGAAGCTGTTCTGCAACGCCGACTTCTTCCACGCCAGCGCCTATCACTTCATGGACATTCCCACCAAGCTGTTCACGCCGATCTTCGTCTGTTCGCGCGTCACCGGCTGGTGTGCCCATGTCTTCGAGCAGCGTGCCAACAACCGCATCATTCGCCCCAGCGCCGACTACATCGGTCCGGAAAAGAGCCAGTGGGTGCCGATCGAGGAGCGTGACTGAGCCAGTGTCCGCACGAGGCGGCCTGCGGGTCGCCTCTCTCCCTCGCCCGATTCAATACCACGCGAAGACCGTCGACTCATGAACACTCAATATCGTAAATCGCTTCCCGGTACCGAGCTGGACTACTTCGACGTGCGTGAGGCCGTCGAGGAGATTCAGTCCGGTGCCTATGACACCCTTCCTTATACTTCTCGCGTACTGGCCGAGCAACTGGTGCGCCGCTGCGAGCCGGAGCTGCTAACCGACGCGCTCAAGCAGCTGATCGAACGCAAGCGCGACCTGGACTTCCCCTGGTATCCGGCGCGAGTAGTGTGCCATGACATCCTCGGCCAGACGGCGCTAGTCGACCTGGCCGGCCTGCGCGATGCCATCGCCGAGAAGGGCGGCGACCCGGCCAAGGTCAATCCGGTGGTACCGACTCAGCTGATCGTCGACCACTCCCTGGCCGTGGAGTGCGGCGGCGACGATCCCGATGCCTTCGACAAGAACCGCGCCATCGAGGATCGCCGCAACGAGGACCGCTTCCACTTCATCGACTGGACGCGCACTGCGTTCAAGAACGTCGACGTGATCCCTGCCGGCAACGGCATCATGCACCAGATCAACCTGGAGAAGATGTCGCCGGTGATCCAGGCTCGCGATGGTGTCGCCTACCCCGACACTTGTGTGGGCACCGACAGCCATACCCCGCACATCGACTGCCTGGGCGTCATCGCCATCGGCGTGGGCGGCCTGGAGGCCGAAACCGTGATGCTCGGTCGCCCCTCGATGATGCGCCTGCCCGACATCGTCGGCGTGGAGCTGACCGGCAAGCGCCGGCCCGGCATCACCGCCACCGACATCGTGCTGGCGATCACCGAGTTCCTGCGTCAGGAGCGGGTGGTGGGTGCCTACCTGGAGTTCTTCGGTGAAGGCGCAGACAGCCTGACCATCGGCGACCGCGCCACCATCTCCAACATGACGCCGGAGTACGGCGCCACCGCGGCGATGTTCTACATCGACCAGCAGACCCTCGATTATCTGACCATCACCGGCCGCGAGCCGGAGCAGGTGGCGCTGGTCGAGAACTACGCCAAGACCGTGGGGCTGTGGGGCGACAGTCTGAAGAATGCCGAGTACGAGCGCGTGCTCACCTTCGACCTCTCCAGCGTCGAGCGCAACCTGGCTGGGCCTTCCAACCCCCATCGTCGCCTGCCGACTTCGGCCCTGGCCGAGCGCGGCATCGCCGTGAACCTGGAGCAGGCGCTGGCCGAGGAGAAGGCAGGCCGGATGCCGGACGGCGCTGTGATCATCGCCGCCATCACCAGCTGTACCAACACCTCCAACCCGCGCAACGTCGTGGCCGCGGGGCTGCTGGCCAAGAAGGCCAATGAGCTGGGGCTCGTACGCAAGCCGTGGGTGAAATCGTCCTTCGCCCCGGGGTCCAAGGTCGCGCGGCTCTATCTGGAAGAGGCCGGCCTGCTGCCGGAACTCGAAAAGCTCGGCTTCGGCATCGTTGCCTACGCCTGCACCACCTGTAACGGCATGTCCGGTGCGCTGCGTCCGGAGATCCAGCAGGAGATCATTGACCGCGATCTGTATGCCACCGCGGTGCTGTCCGGCAACCGCAACTTCGACGGGCGCATCCACCCCTATGCCAAGCAGGCCTTCCTGGCCTCGCCGCCGCTGGTGGTGGCCTACGCCATTGCCGGCACCGTACGCTTCGATATCGAGAAGGACGCGCTAGGCTACGACAAGGACGGCAAGCCGGTCACGCTCAAGGACCTGTGGCCCAGCGACGAGGAGATCGACGCCATCGTCGGCGAGCACGTCAAGCCCGAGCAGTTCAAGCAGGTCTACATCCCGATGTTCAATCTGGACGAAGTGGAGCAGGCCAAGAGCCCGCTCTACGACTGGCGCCCACAGAGCACCTACATTCGCCGTCCGCCCTACTGGGAGGGCAACATGGCGCGTGAGCGCGGCCTGAAGGGCATGCGTCCGCTGGCGATCCTGCCGGACAACATCACCACCGACCACCTGTCGCCCTCCAACGCCATCCTGCTGGACAGCGCGGCGGGTGAGTACCTGGCCAAGATGGGGCTGCCGGAGGAGGACTTCAACTCTTACGCCACCCACCGCGGCGACCACCTCACCGCCCAGCGGGCGACCCTGGCCAACCCCAAGCTGTTCAACGAGATGGTGCGGGACGACAAGGGCGAAGTGATTCAGGGTTCGCTGGCGCGCATCGAGCCGGAAGGCAAGGTGACGCGCATGTGGGAAGCCATCGAGACCTACATGGAGCGCGGCCAGCCGCTGATCGTCATTGCCGGGGCCGACTACGGCCAGGGCAGCTCACGCGACTGGGCAGCCAAGGGCGTGGCACTGGCGGGCGTCGAGGCGATCGTCGCCGAGGGCTTCGAGCGCATTCATCGTACCAACCTGGTAGGCATGGGCGTGATGCCGCTGCAGTTCGAGGAGGGCACCACGCGCCACACCCTGCAGCTCGACGGCACCGAGACCTACGACGTGGAAGGCAAGCCGGCTCCCCGAGCAACGCTCGAGCTGGTCATTCACCGCACGTCTGGTGAAGTCGAGCGGGTGCCGGTGATCTGCCGCCTGGATACTGCGGAAGAGGTCACGGTCTACTCCGCCGGTGGTGTGCTACAGCGCTTCGCCCAGGACTTCCTCGAGTCCGAAGCGGTGGCTTGATCCACACATCGCGTGAACGCCCCGGCGGCCATCGCCGGGGCTCTCCGTCATTTCAGGAAGCGAGTGCCATGGCCCACGTTCCTCAAATCAAGATTCCCGCCACCTACATGCGTGGCGGTACCAGCAAGGGCGTCTTCTTTCGTCTGGAGGATCTGCCCGAGGCGGCACGCCGACCCGGCCCGGCCCGTGATGCCTTGCTGCTGCGCGTCATCGGCAGCCCCGACCCGTACCAGAAGCAGATCGACGGCATGGGTGGGGCTACCTCTAGCACCAGCAAGACGGTGATCCTGTCGAAGAGCGAAAGCCCGGATCACGACGTCGACTACCTGTTCGGCCAGGTTTCCATCGACAAGCCCTTCGTCGACTGGAGCGGCAACTGCGGTAACCTCTCCGCCGCCGTTGGCCCCTTTGTCATCAGTAACGGCCTGGTGGATCCCGAACGGATCCCCGAGAACGGTATCGCCACGGTGAGGATCTGGCAGGCCAACATCGGCAAGACCATCGTCTCGCGTGTTCCGATCACCAACGGCGAGGTGCAGGAGACCGGCGACTTCGAGCTCGACGGCGTGACCTTCCCGGCTGCCGAAGTGGCGGTCGAATTCATGGACCCGGCCGACGGCGAAGGCGCCATGTTCCCCACCGGCAATCTGGTCGACGAGCTCGAGGTGCCGGGAGTGGGAACCCTCGAAGCCACCATGATCAATGCCGGCATTCCGACGGTCTTCGTCAACGCCGGGGCGATCGGCTATAGCGGCACCGAGCTGCAGGAGTCGATCAACGGCGATACCCGGGCGCTGGCGATGTTCGAATCGATTCGCGCCCACGCCGCGGTGCGCATGGGGCTGATCAAGGAGGTCAGCGAGGCGGCCGAACGTCAGCACACGCCCAAGGTCGCCTTTGTCGCGCCGCCGGCCGACTATGTCGCCTCCAGTGGCAAGGCGATCAAGGCAGGCGATATCGACCTCGTCGTGCGTGCACTCTCCATGGGCAAGCTGCACCATGCCATGATGGGCACGGCGGCAGTGGCCATTGCCACGGCAGCGGCGGTACCCGGCACCCTGGTCAACCTGGCGGCTGGCGGTGGCGAGCGTAACTCGGTGCACTTCGGACACCCCTCGGGCACGCTGCGAGTCGGCGCGGAAGCCTCGCAGACGGCAGGGCAGTGGACGGCGACCAAGGCGGTGATGAGCCGTAGCGCGCGGGTTCTGATGGAAGGGCAAGTTCGCATCCCCGGTGATGCCTTCTAACAGAACGGCGGGATCGTTATTAACTCGCCTCGAATCGCATGGCTCGGGGCGTTTTATATGGCGTTTTCTATAGTAAGTGGAGACCATTTCGAGCCTGCAACAGGAGGGAGCATGAGCGCCACCGTCGAACGCAACGTCCGTCCCGATTACGACCCTGAACTGCAGATGATCGCCGACTACGTGCTCGACTATCGGATCGAGAGCGACGAGGCACTGGATACCGCACGCAACTGTCTCATCGACACCCTGGGCTGCGGCCTGCTGGCGCTGCGCTTCCCGGAATGCACCAAGCACCTGGGGCCACTCGTCGAAGGCACTGTCGTACCCCATGGCGCCCGGGTACCGGGCACCTCCTTCCGTCTGGATCCCGTCAAGGCCGCCTGGGACACTGGCTGCATCGTGCGCTGGCTCGACTACAACGACACCTGGCTTGCCGCCGAGTGGGGGCATCCCTCCGACAACCTGGGTGCCATTCTCGCCGTGGCGGATCACCTCTCGCAGAAGCGAGTCGCCCAGGGCGAGGCTCCGCTGACCATGCGCGACGTGCTGGATGCCATGATCAAGGCTCACGAGATCCAGGGCGTGCTGGCGCTCGAAAACTCCTTCAACCGGGTTGGCCTGGATCATGTGGTGCTGGTCAAGGTGGCATCCACGGCAGTAGCCGCCTACCTGATGGGGGCGAATCGGGAGCAGCTGCTGTCGGCGCTGTCGCATGCTTGGGCTGACGGGCAGAGTCTGCGTACCTACCGCCATGCCCCCAATGCCGGCTCGCGCAAGAGCTGGGCCGCGGGCGATGCCACCTCGCGTGGCGTGCGTCTGGCCGATATTGCCCTGCGTGGCGAGATGGGCATACCCGGCGTGCTCAGCGCACCCCAGTGGGGTTTCTACGACGTGCTCTTCTCGAAGACCAACAAGGATCAGGCGATCAAACCGGAAGGGGAAAGAAAGTTTCGCTTCCAGCGCGAGTTCGGCACCTACGTGATGGAAAACGTCCTGTTCAAGATCGCCTTCCCGGCAGAGTTTCATGCCCAGACTGCCTGCGAAGCTGCAGTGCGCTTACATCCCCAGGTCAAGGACCGCCTCGAGGAGATCGAGCGTATTGTCATTACCACCCATGAATCGGCGATTCGCATCATCTCCAAGGAGGGTGAGCTGGCCAACCCGGCTGACCGTGACCACTGCTTGCAGTACATGGTGGCCGTGCCGTTGATCTTCGGCGATCTGACCGCCGAACACTACGAGGATGACTTTCATCGTCAGCACCCGCTGATCGATACGCTGCGGGGCAAGATGGAGGTCAGCGAGGAGCCTCGCTATACCCGGGACTATCTGGCTGCCGACAAACGCTCCATCGCCAATGCCATCCAGGTTTTCTTCAGCGATGGCACTGCCACGGAGTGTATCGAAGTCGAATACCCCATCGGCCATCGCCGTCGCCGGGGCGAAGGCATCCCCATCCTGGAAGAGAAGTTTCGCCGCAACCTCGCGACGCGCTTTCCGGCCAGCCGCTGTGAGCGAATCATTTCGCTGTGCAAGGAGCAGGGGGCGCTGGAAGCCATGCCGGCGCACCGTTTCGTCGATCTGTTCGTCATCTGATGGGAGCGAACGTCGCGATCGCGATATAGACGGTCAGGAGAGGAGATAAGAGAAAGAGACGAGGGAAAATTGACCGTCGTCATGGCCGTTGCTCCAAAGCTGGTCTATATTTTTTTGACGCGGAGGGTTGCGTCCTTGGTCTGCAGCCCTTAAAGTACGCATCCGCTGCCGGTGACGGGCAACGTTGCAGGCGGTGGGAAGAGTGGTAAGTGGTTGTCGATGTTTGAATTTTTCGATTCGCTTCGCAAAATTCGCACTTGACGCCCACGGCGGATTCGGTAGAATGCGCCCCACTCGAAAGCAGGTCCTGAAGCGGACTTGCGGTCGCCGGCTCAGGCCGGTCTTCGATGTCAGGGTCACCTCGGTGACGACCTCGAAGAGAGTTGACAAACTCCGGCGCTTCAGTAGAATACGCCTTCCTCGCAGGGCG
>NZ_JABFTX010000026.1 GCF_021404305.1 Billgrantia ethanolica
ATCGTCGAAGGCATCAAGTACGGCGTGCGCAAGGTCAACATCGACACCGACCTGCGTCTGGCATCCACCGGCGCGGTGCGTCGCTTCCTGGCCAAGCACCCGGGCGAGTTCGACCCGCGCAAGTATCTCAAGGAGACCGTCACGGCCATGCGCGACATCTGCATCGCCCGCTACGAGGCCTTCGGCACCGCCGGCAATGCCAGCCGCATCAAGCCGATCAGCCTCGAAGCGATGTACGAGCGCTACGCCCGCGGCGAGCTGGACCCGAAGGTGAAGTGATCCCGCAGCATTCGACAACGACAGGCGGCCCCGGTGGGCCGCCTTTTTCATTCGCCCTCGCTGACATTCCCTCGCGTGGCCGCTT
>NZ_JABFTX010000027.1 GCF_021404305.1 Billgrantia ethanolica
CGCCGGTCGACGCCGATACGTCGCCGCCCGAGCCTCAGGACGAAGCCGAGTACCGCTGGGCGATGAACGAAGACGCCATGGCCACAGAGAAGCTGGCCGAGGGGATTCGCAAGTTCGCCGACGATCAGCGCAAGTTGGAGAAACTGCTGGGAGAGCTGCGTCAGGGCTGAGCAGCAGCCTGACGACGATGGGTGCGGTTGGCATGGCAACGACGCCATGTCGGCCGCAAGCGGGTCCCTCTGGGGCTTGGCTCCTGTCTGGGTGGCCCCTGGGCTCAATCCTTGTGGGAGTGTGAGGTCTCCTGCGCCTCGAGCATTTCCACCAGCGGCTGGAACTCTTCCCGGTTATGCTCGTTCATGCG
>NZ_JABFTX010000028.1 GCF_021404305.1 Billgrantia ethanolica
AGGGCATGCAGCTCACCACCGGCTGGTACTGGGACATGAACGACGAGGCCCGCGCCTGGGCCCAGCGCTACTACGAGCGCATGGGCAGCATGCCGACCATGGTCCAGGCAGGTGTCTATTCGAGCTCCATGCACTACCTCAACGCCATCGAGGCCACCGGCACGGACGATGCCGCCACGCTGCGCGCCTGGATGGGCGAGACGCCGGTCAACGACATGTTCACTCCCAACGGCGTGATCCGCGAGGATGGGCGCATGGTCCACGATATGTACCTGGTGGAAGTGAAGTCGCCCGCCGAGTCCAAAGGCGAGTGGGATCTCTATCGGATCGTACGTACCATCCCGGGAGACGAGGCCTT
>NZ_JABFTX010000029.1 GCF_021404305.1 Billgrantia ethanolica
CAGACAGCTAGGAGGTTGGCTTAGAAGCAGCCATCCTTTAAAGAAAGCGTAATAGCTCACTAGTCGAGTCGGCCTGCGCGGAAGATGTAACGGGGCTAAACCAGGTACCGAAGCTACGGGTGAGTCTGCATCACTTGATGCTATTCGATTGGCGTCGCGAAGCGACGTCCAAGCCGTCCCGAACGTCGAGTCGGGAAGGGTGGATAGAAAGAGTGGTATCAAGGATGCAGACTCGCGGTAGAGGAGCGTCGTGTAAGCCGATGAAGGTGGATTGAGAAGTCTGCTGGAGGTATCACGAGTGCGAATGCTGACATGAGTAACGACAAGGGGAGTGAAAAACTCCCCCGCCGGAAGA
>NZ_JABFTX010000030.1 GCF_021404305.1 Billgrantia ethanolica
GCGCCGAGTTCGGCCACCAGCTCCTCGATGCCGCGACGCACCAGGGGCTCGCCGCCGGTGAGGCGGATCTTCTCCACGCCCAGCTCGACGAAGGCTCGCGACAGGGTGGCGATCTCTTCCAGGGTCAACAGCCTGGCCCGAGGCAGGAAGGTCATCTCCTCGGCCATACAATAAACGCAGCGGAAGTCGCAGCGGTCGGTGACGGAGAGGCGGACGTAGCGCACGGTTCGGCCGAAGCCGTCGATCAGGCTCATGCGTTCTCCTCGGCGTTGACTTCTACGTGAGATACGGCATCCATCGGCAGGCGGGCGATCAGCTCACCGACCTGCTCGGCTACTTCGTTGACGGTTTCGTC
>NZ_JABFTX010000031.1 GCF_021404305.1 Billgrantia ethanolica
AGGGGCGTGGCACCCTTGGGGCTCACGCATAGCCAGTCGATGCCCGCCGGAGCGGGCAGGGTGCCGTTGGTCTCGACCGCGACCTCGAAGCCGCGGGCATGCATGGCGGCGATCAAGGCCGCATCGAGCTGCAGCAGCGGCTCGCCGCCGGTAAAGACCACATAGGGGGTCGCCACACCGCCTGCCTCGGGCCACAGTGCCGTCAGGTGGTTGGCCAGAGCTTCGGCGCTGGCGAAGCGTCCGCCGTTCTGGCCATCGGTGCCGACGAAGTCGGTATCGCAGAAACTGCACGCCGCGCTCGACCGGTCCTGCTCGCGCCCCGACCACAGATTGCAGCCGCTGAAGCGGCAGAA
>NZ_JABFTX010000032.1 GCF_021404305.1 Billgrantia ethanolica
AAAGGGTCTGGTCCGCGATTACGTACGACAATTGCCGGATACGCTTGAGACGTATCACTTTTGCTTTCTCCTTGCGGAGAAAACTTGTCAGCATGATTCACATTGTTAAAGAGCAGACTGTCAATCGACAGTCATAAGCCTGACATCACGATGCACGACGATGGCTTATGACTGCGGATCCGATCAGGTAAGACTGTGGGAAGCGGGTGGAGAGTAGTGGTGGAGCCAAGCGGGATCGAAGTCGTGCGCGACCCCGGGCTGACCACCTGACGTGCAAGGCAGGCGCTCTCCCAGCTGAGCTCCTTCAGTACTTTCCAAGGAAAGTGGTGGAGCCAAG
>NZ_JABFTX010000033.1 GCF_021404305.1 Billgrantia ethanolica
AGCCTATCACGCTAGTGGCGAGCGAGCAGAGCGCCTGCTGTCATGAGGGCTTATCAGGCCCTGCGCTGGTGCAGCCGACGCTCCAGTTGTTCCAAAAGGGTGGTCTCACCTCGCAGCCACGGACCGAGCAGGCGCATGGAGAGCGGAATGAACAGGAACACCATTAGCGGGGTCAGCGCCAACGTGCTGAACATGACCTTGGGTAACAAAGGCAAGTGCACAAGAAAAGGGCCTGCAAGCCACTGGAACGCAAGTGATACCGGAAAGAAGGCCAGCCAGATGGCAATCGCCTGCTTCCAGCGCGGCGGCGTCTTGCCGGTGGCCTCCTGGAACCAT
>NZ_JABFTX010000034.1 GCF_021404305.1 Billgrantia ethanolica
GCTTGGCTCCACCACTTTCCTTGGAAAGTACTGAAGGAGCTCAGCTGGGAGAGCGCCTGCCTTGCACGTCAGGTGGTCAGCCCGGGGTCGCGCACGACTTCGATCCCGCTTGGCTCCACCAAACTTCCTGATGTGTCATTTTCCCACAGTCTTACCTGATCGGATCCGCAGTCATAAGCCATCGTCGTGTGTTGCGATGTCAGGCTTATGACTGTTCTCTGAACAGTCTGCTCTTTAACAATGTGAATCATGCTGACAAGTTTTCTCCGCAAGGAGAAAGCAAAAGTGATACGTCTCAAGCGTATCCGGCAATTGTCGTACGTAATCGCGG
>NZ_JABFTX010000035.1 GCF_021404305.1 Billgrantia ethanolica
GGAGGAAAAATGACCATCACCGGCATCATCAGCGCCATTCTCATCGGCATCGTCGTCGGCGTGATCGGCCGCCTCATCGTGCCAGGGAAGCAGCCCATCGGCTTCCTGGTGACAATTCTCGTCGGCATCGTCGCCGCGTTCATCGGCACCGCCCTCGCGCGCGCCATGGGGATCCCGACCGCCACCAGCGGCATCGACTGGCTCGAGCTGCTGGTCCAGGTCGTCGTCGCCGCGATCGGCGTCGCGCTCGTCGCGGCCGTCATGGGTCGCCGAACCGGGGTACTGGGCCGCCGGCGCTCGGGCCTGATGCGCTGACCCACACCTGAACC
>NZ_JABFTX010000003.1 GCF_021404305.1 Billgrantia ethanolica
CCCATGCCGAACTCAGCAGTGAAACCGCTCAGCGCCGATGGTAGTGTGGGGCCTCCCCATGCGAGAGTAGGTCATCGTCAGGCACTTCTTCAGAAACCCCGGCCAACTGGTCGGGGTTTCGCCGTTTAGACCCCTTATCTATCCAAACCCCGAGCTTAGCCGAGCTCGGGGTTTTTCTTTGTCTGTCGTTTGACTAAGAGCGGTCGAGTCATCAGGTCACAATGTGAGCGAGATGGGCAGTTTCGATCTATTTCGTGGGGCTTGGGAACGTCCTTGGAGAGAGAAAGTCGGTTATAAGAGAATGCGATTCGATAGCAGCTTAGCCGAGGGTGAGGCTTAGCCAAGGATGATGTCTATGAGAAAAACCGTACTGCCCACAGTGCTCATATTGCTGGCCCTGAGCGGGCTTGGGGGCTGTGATGGACCCAAAGCCGGCGAGAGAATGGAGCGTAACATCGATCGCTCTATGGAAAATCTGCAGGAAAGGTGGGACGCGGTGGGAAAGGATATTCAAGAGGATGTCCGCGAAGAGGCTGCGAAAAAAGAGAACCGAGCATGAGTCGGTAGGTTTCGACTTACGCCAGATGAAGGTGCTGGCTGTCGAGAGGTTGTGGCCTAGTCGCTGGCTGGTGAGAATGCAAAGAAAAGGCCGACACAGTGTCGGCCTTTTTCATGTTCTGTGACTCAGCGGTTCTGTTCGATGCCCTGGAGATACCACGGAGCGCCTTCGCGCATCTCACGAATCAGGTGCCAGGTCTCGTTGAATTCGGTCTGTTCGCCGTTCTCGTCGAGAATGCCGTGGAAGAGGACGGTGGCCTCGGCCTGCTTGCCGACTTCGCGCACGTCGCCGAGTTCGGCGAACAGGCGCACGGTCTCTGTGCGATTGTTGGCCGGATGCTTGCTGCGCTCCTCGCGCAATAGATTGTAGAGCTCGGGGGTGACGTACTCCTGAATGCCGCTGAAGTCATTGTTATCCCAGGCGCGCTGCAGCGTCATGAAGTGCTCCTTGGCGCCGGACAGGAAGCGCTCGCTATCGAACCACTCCGGGAGGCTGTTGAAAGTGCCGCCCATGGTAGCGCCGGGAGCCGGCTGGAAGGCCTGAGGGGCTGTGTGCGGCTGGCTATCGGCCGGCTGAGGGCCGCCTGCCACGGCGGTACGGCGACGTGCCAACAGCCGGAACAGCAGAAAGCCGAGGCCGGCAATGAGTAGTATGTCCATCAGGCGCAGCTCGTCGAAGGCGCCGCCGAAGAACAGCGCGGCCAGCAGGCCCCCTGCCAGCATGCCGCCCAGCATTCCGGGCATGCGCGAGCCGGCGGCCTGGTTGGGCTGAGCCTGTCGTGCCGGGGCGGCCTGGTTGGGTGCGGCGGCTGGGCGGTCGGCGGAGCGAGAGAAGCTGCCGACGTTACCGCCGCCGCCCATGCGGCGGGCTTCGGCATGTTCGACGGCCAGGCCGAAGCCCATCACGGCGACCATGAGCATGACCATAAAGTGACGCATCGCTTGGTTCCTCTGCAGGATTGAGGGGAAAGTAGAATTTGGATGCTCCATTCTAGCGGCTATGCTGGGGAAAGTGCTGAAAAATGGAGAAAAGCCATGCGCTTGAAGAGTGAAAACAGCATGCTGCTGATCGTCGATCTGCAGGCGGGGCTGCTGCCGGTCATCGATGGCGGTAACCAGGCCGTTGCCGAAGCACAGTGGCTTGGCGGGCTCGCCTGTGAGCTGGACGTTCCGGTCTGGCTGACTGAGCAGTATCCGGAGGGGCTTGGCGGCAGCGAGCCGCGGCTGCTGGAAGCGCTACCGGACTATCGACTGTGGCAAAAGGTGCACTTCAATGCCCATGCCGAGTCGGATTTTGCCGCCGCGCTGGAAAAGAGCGGCAGGCGTCAGATCGTGCTGTGCGGCAGCGAGGCGCATATCTGCGTGATGCAGACCGGCCTCGGGCTGCTGGAGGCGGGCTATGAGGTGTACTGGCTCAGCGAGGCGGCCGTCAGCCGGCGTGCCGAGGAGGCCTGCCTTGCCCGAGAGCGAATGACGAGAGCCGGCGCCACGCCGGTGACGGCCGATATGGTGGCCTACGAGTGGCTCGAGCGCTGTGACGACAAGCGCTTTCGTCGGATCCACCGGCGTTTTCTCAAGCCCCGAGCCTCACGCCCGCTGCGCTTCTATTGATTCTCCGTGATCGGTCGAGCTCAGTGTTGCGCTTCGCGTCGAGTGAAGACTAGGGTATCGCCCTCTGACATGGCGGGATTGAAGGCGTAACCCGCCGCGTCGAACTTCCTGAGGGCCTCGGGATCGTCCAGGCGCTGACGAATCATCCAGGCGGCCATCAGACCGCGAGCTTTCTTGGCGTAGAAACTGATGATCTTGTAGCTGCCGTTCTTCTCGTCCTTGAACACCGGTGTGATGACCCGGGCATTCAGTCGCTTGGTGTCGACGGCCTTGAAATACTCGTTCGAAGCCAGGTTCACCAGTACCTTGGAGCCGCTCTCGGCAATGGCCCGATCGAGCGCCTCGGTCAGCGTGCCCTGCCAATAGGCGTAGAGGTCCTTGCCGGCCGGGTTGGCCAGTCGCGTGCCCATTTCGAGGCGGTAGGGCTGGATCAGGTCGAGCGGCCGCAGCAGCCCATACAGGCCTGAAAGAATGCGCAGGTGACGCTGGGCGAACTCGTTGTCGGCGTCGCTGAAAGAGGCGGCCTCGAGACCCACGTAGACATCGCCCTGGAAGGCCTGGGCTGCCGGCTTGGCGTTGTCGGGCGTGAAGCGCGGCTGCCATTCGGCGAAGCGGGCGGCGTTGAGACCGGCCAACTTGTCGCTGATGCCCATCAGTTCGCTGAGCTGCTGTGGGGAGTAGTCGCGCAGGATCTTGATCAAGCGTTGGCTGTGGTCGATAAAATCCGGCTGCGAGTGGATGGCCGTGGTGGCCGGGGTCTCGAAATCCAGCGTCTTGGCCGGCGAGATCACGCTCAGCATGGGGCACTCCTGTAGCAGATGGGACGAATCGAACGAAGCGTGATTATATCAACCGCCGCGTAAAGACGGGGCTATCGATGCAATAGCCCTCGCCGATACCGGCCCAACCCTCAGGGGCAGGGGTTGGGAATGCGCCGGTGTACCTCTTCGATCGCATCCAGCACGCTCTGCTCGAGCTTCAGCGACTCGCTGGCGAGGTTGTCCTCGAGCTGCTCCATGGTGGTGGCGCCGATGATATTGCTGGTCAAGAAGCTGCGCGAATTAACGAAGGCCAGCGCCATCTGGGCCGGGTCGAGGTCGTATTCGCGGGCAATGTCGACGTAGGCGCGGGTGGCCTGTTCGGCCAACGGTGAGGTGTAGCGCTGGAAGCGCTCGAAAAGCGTAAGGCGCGCGTTCGCGGGGCGGGCGCCATCCAGATACTTGCCCGAGAGTACGCCGAAGGCCAGCGGCGAGTACGCCAGCAGACCCACGTTCTCGCGATGGGCGATCTCGGCCAGGCCGACTTCGAAGGAGCGATTGAGCAGATTATAGGGGTTCTGAATCGAGGCAACCCGGGGCAGGTCGAGCCGCTCTGCGAGCTGCAGTGCCTTCATCACCCCCCATGGCGTCTCGTTGGAAAGGCCGATGGCGCGCACCTTGCCGGCATCCACCAGCTCCTTGAGCGCAGAGAGGGTCTCTTCCAGCGAGACGGCACTCTCCTCTTCGTCGTGTTCGTAGCCCAGACGTCCAAAGTAGTTGGTTGAACGTTCGGGCCAGTGGAGCTGGTAGAGATCGACGTAGTCGGTGCGCAGCCGCTCGAGGCTGGCATCGATGGCCTGATGGATATGCTCCCGGTTCAGGCGTGGGCCGCCGCGGATGTGATCGAGTCCCGGGCCGGTGACCTTGGTCGCGACGATCACGTCGTCGCGGCTTTCGCGGCGCTTCAGCCAGCTGCCGATATAGGCCTCGGTGCGCCCTTGCGTCTCGGCACGGGGCGGTACGGGATACATTTCGGCCGCGTCGATGAAGTTGATGCCGAAGGCTACGGCGCGGTCGAGCTGATCGTGGGCGTCGGATTCGCTGTTCTGCTCTCCGAACGTCATGGTGCCCAGGCACAGGCGGCTGACCTCGATACCCGTGTCGCCAAGCGGTCGCGTCTGCATCATCGCTCCTGTTGAAAGTCGAATCGGTGGCGAGCTCGTTGCCTATCCAGAGCCATGCTAGCCGAGCCCTACCAAGGCAGCAAATCTAGGGGTTGAGTCGTCGGCGGGGCGGGCGTATGCTGGCCACCCTCAAGCGGCCCCGGCGGAGTCCCGCGGCGCGTTCAGACAGGCCATGACGACGACCACAGGGTGGTGCCACGTCATCTGGCTGGTTTCAGACGAACCCAAGGTTGTTTGCACGATGACGCAGGCATCATCACTGTTCACCCGACTCGAATACCGTCTTGCAGAACAGCTGTTTCACACGCGCTGGTTACCACGCTCTCCGCGTACCCAGCGTTTGACCATGCACCTTTTCGAGCGCTGCGCCGATGCCGGTCATCCTGGCGCGCTTTCGCTCTACGGGCATATGCTCTTTCAGCGTGGGGTCAGTCCTCAGGACAAGGCGCGTGGCGCTCGCTATGTGCTCGAGGCCGCGCAGGCCGGCAATCTCAAGGCTCAATACCAGGCTGGGCAGATTCTCGAGCACGGCTGTGCTCAGTATCCTCGTCGTGAGGCGAGTGCCGTAACCTGGTATGCCCGTGCCGCTGAGGCAGGGCATCCGCTTGCCGCTATACGCCTGGCGCAAGCCTACCGTCTGGGTGAGCTGGGGCTGCCGGTGGACAGAGTTCAAGCCGCCCATTGGCAGACGCTTGCCGACCGGCATGCGGGTCTGGAGTGTGGCGAGCTGGACAGGGACGACACTCAAGCCCGACACTAACCCCACTTGCCGCCGCTCTTGCCACGCGGCTCTGCTTTCGAGGATACGTCCATTCGTGACGCTGCCGACACTGCTGGATATCGAGGCGTCCGGATTCGGGCGCGGTAGCTACCCCATCGAGATTGGCCTGGCACGGGCCGACGGTAGCTGCTGCGCTTTCCTCGTGCAGCCGCTGGACGAGTGGACGCACTGGGACCCCAAGGCCGAATTGCTGCACGGCATTTCCCGTGCACGTCTGCAGCGTGAAGGTCTACCCATTGCTCAGGTGGCGCGCTGGCTCAACGATGAACTGAGCGAGATCGGTGTGGCTTACAGCGACAGCTGGGGCTATGACAACACCTGGCTATCGCTGCTGTTTCACCATGCCGGCATGCTGCCCGCCTTTCGCCTCGAGGCACTGCGCATTCTGCTCAGCGAGCGCCAGCTCGGTGCGTGGCACCGCACCCGGGAAGCCTTGGTGAAAGAGCTGGGGATTCGCCGCCATCGCGCCGGAGAGGATGCTCGCCTGCTGCAACTCACCTATCTGCGCACCCGCGAAGACGGCGAGAGCGCCGACACCTCTACCTCTCGCCGCTGACCGCAAGCAGTACCTTGCCGATATTGGCGTCCCGCTGCACATGGGCGTGGGCGGCTTCGACTTCATCGATCGGCCAGGTGCGATTGATCAGCGGTCGAATGTCTCCCTTTGCGAGGCGCGGCCAGACATGGGCTTTCAGCGCATCGAGGATGGCTCCCTTGGCCGCCGGTGGTTGGGAGCGCAGGGTCGAGCCGATAAGCCGCTGTCGCTTCATCAGCATACGACCCAGATCGAGCTCGGCGTGTCGCCCACCCATCAGGCCGATCAGCACCAGGCGTCCGTCGGCGTTCAGCACGCGCTGATTGTCGGCCAGATAAGCGCCACCCACGGGGTCGAGAATCAGGTCGGCGCCGCCCCATGCCTTCACGGCATCCGCGAAGCTGCCTTCGTGGCGATTGAAGACCGCATCGGCGCCCAACTCACGGCAGACGGCAAGCTTGGCGTCACTGCCCGCCGTGACGAAGCAGGAGTGGCCGAAGGCCCGGCAAAGCTGAATGGCGGCAGTGCCGACACCGCTGGCACCGGCGTGCAGCAGGACGCGCTCGTCGGCCGCCAGCTGTCCCACCATGAACAGGTTGAGCCAGGCAGTGGCAAACACCTCGGGCAGTGCGGCCGCCTCGCGCAGGTCCAGACCTTCGGGAATCGGCAGTACCTGCCGCGCATCGACCACCACCTCCTCGGCATAACCGCCGCCCGCCAGCAGGGCGCAGACCCGTTCCCCGGGGCGCAGGCCGTCGACACCGGGGCCGACTTCGCTCACCGTGCCGCTGATCTCGAGACCGAGCACGTCGCTGACCCCGGGCGGCGGTGGATAATGGCCGGCGCGCTGCATCAGGTCGGCGCGATTGACCCCGGCCCAGGCCACTGCGAGGCGTACCTCTCCGGCAGCGGGGCCTGGCGGGGTGGGATGTTCGCGCCAGGCCAGGCGCTTCTGATCGACGGCAATGGCGTACATGGCAGCTCTCCTAGGTGACGGGGCTGGCGAGCCGTGCCTCCAGGGCATCCAGCAGTGCGGCGGGCTCTGTGGCGTCGATCAAGCTGTCACGGGTACGGCCGTTGAGAAAGCCGTGTTCCACCGTGCTGTCGAGAAACGCCAGCAGCGGGCTGTAGAAGCCGGCGATATCAAGCACGCCGATGGGCTTGTCGTGCAGCCCCAGATACTGCCAGGTCCAGGCCTCGAACAGCTCCTCCATGGTGCCGATACCCCCGGGAAGGGCGATGAAGGCATCGGCATGGGCGGCCATGCTGGCCTTGCGCTCGTGCATGTTGTTCACGCGGATCAGGGTCGGCAGCCCCTCGTGGGCCTGCTCGCGTTCCACCAGGTGGTCGGGCATCACACCGATCACGTTGCCGCCCTTCTCCAGCACGGCGTTGGCCAGCGCTCCCATCAGGCCGATGCGGGCGCCGCCGTAGACGAGGCCGTGTCCACGTGCGGCCATTTCGTGGCCGAGGGCTCGGGTGGCTTCCAGAAAGACAGGGTCCCGGCCATCGCGGGAGCCCAGATAGACACAGAAATTCGACATGCGCTTCTCCTTGGCAAGCCCATATCGTAGCAGCTGCCGACCGTCAGGGAGAGGCTGTGTAAGCGTCGAGGAAAGGAATCAGGGCAGGCAGTCGGCCACGCCGAACTCGGCATCGAGCCACTGACCGACGACGTTGTTGCCGCACAGGTGGTGGGCGTACTGGGTGTGCAGACAGCGCACCTGATCCCAGTTGGCGATGCCGCCAATGCCGCGTTCGCGCATGACGTCCGCATAGCCGAGCCGCTCGACTTCGGCGCGCTGAGCATCGCTCATGTAGCGCCAGCGCCTGTCCACGTAGTCGCGATGACTGGCGTGATAGACGGCGAGAAACTCGGGCTCTTCCTGCAGTCTTGCCTCGAGCTGCTTGATCGCACCGGCCGCTTCGATCCGGGAAATCTCGACCTTGAGGCGCGCACAGCTCAGCCAGTACAGGGTGGGGAACGGCTTGCCGTCGACGATGGGGGCCATGCGCAGCACCAGCGGGGTGCCTTCGCCGTCCACGGCGGCGACGGCCTCGATGCCGCGCGGAGCACGTCCCAACTGATCGGCGATGATCGCGAGCTGGCGGTCGTCAGGCATCTGGTCGGTCTGGATCACCATCATTGCGGTCCCGGATGAACTTGTTGGAGCGGCCCACGGCGCGAAAGAAGGTCCGGTTGAGCTGCTCGGGCGTGGGCACGTAGCCCCGCCACTGGCGTTCGCAGTACTCGTTGGCCCGTGCCATCAGCACGTCGTAGAGGCGATTGAACGGCGCATCATAATCGTAGGGGTCGGCACCGAACAAGCGGATGTGCGGGTAGTCGGCGAAACGCTCCATGAAGTAGCGCTCCAGGTCGGCTTCCACGGCACGATGCTGGGCGACGTTGTCAGGGTCGAGCCAGAGGTTGTAGCGGATGGCCATAAAGGACTCCTGCTGGCGGTGAGTGGCCCCTCTGACGGGTCATGGAAATTTGACCTTGGGAGATCGACTTCGGCTCACGATGGAATCACATCCGCGCCAGCGGGGCCAGGCGCGCCTGACACAGACGGATCAGGTCGGCAGGGGCCAGGGCGATCTCCAGGCCACGTCGACCGCCGCTGACGTGCAGTCGCGCGAGGCTCTCGGCGCTGGCGTCGAGAAAGGTCGGCAGGCGCTTCTTCTGCCCCAGTGGGCTGATGCCGCCCAGTACGTAGCCGGTGGCGCGCTCGGCCTCGGTCGCCTCGGCCATGCCCGCTCGTCGGGCGCCGGCCGCCTTGGCCAGCGCCTTGAGATCGAGCTGGCCGGTCACCGGCACGATGCCCACCGCCAGACGGCCATCGTTGAGACGGGCGATGAGGGTCTTGAATACGCTGTGCGGGTCGAGCCCCAGGGCGTTGGCGGCTTCTTCGCCGTAAGCCGGGGCGCGAGGATCGTGCTCATAGCTGAGCAGCTCGAAGGGAGCCCCGTCACGCTCCAGCACCTTGACCGCGGGCGTCATGCGTCGGTCGGCTCCTCGAGCGGCTGCAGATGGGCCTCGAGTGCCTGGCGCAGTTCGCCCTCGATGGGCACGGCGCGCTTGGTGTCATGGTCGAAGTGCACCATCACGGTGTGGCCCAGATTGGTCAGCTCGCCCTTCTGCCACGCCTCCTGGGTGACGGTGAAAGAGCTGTTGCCGAGGCGCGAGACGTAGGTGCGAATCTCGATCTCGTTGCCATAGTGCAGCTCGGCGCGATAGTCGACTTCCATGCGCGCCATGATCAGCTTCCACTTGCGCGGGTCCAGGTCCGGTGTGAACAGGCGAAACAGGTCGTTGCGTGCCAGCTCGAACCAGGCCGGCAGGCGGGTATTGTTGACGTGGCCGAGAGCATCGGTGTCGTAGAAGGCGGGTTCGACGGTACGCACGAACATGTGAGAGTCCCTTTGCTGTCTTGTGGTCTTGTAGCCTGCCGTTGGCAGGTGGACAGCATTGCCCCGAGCAAACGCTAGGTCAAGAGCCTGTCGCCCGTCTCGTGCCATACCAGGCCTGGAGTCGCATCCATCCGAGCAGCCACAGAGTTGCCACGGCGAAACCGGCGAGAGTGCCCCACAGCAGACCCAGGGCGGCATAGGTGAGCGAGACGCACAGGGCATAGCAGAGCAGTGCGCCGAGCCCGGCCGGATAGTGCTTGATCACCGTGGCGGCCGGCGCGGCGCCGTGGGTGAGGTGCAGGATCACCAGCAGGGGGTACATCGAGATTGGGAAGGCCGCCAGCATGCCGGCCCAGGACGTCGGCAGCACATGAGCCAGACCGGTGACCAGGAAGACGATGGCGGTGGCGAGGCCGGCGCGCAGCAGCAGCGGCCGCCAGCGCGAGCCGCCGGAGCGTGCCTTGGTACGGGCTTCCGGCACGTGGCGATAGAGCCAGGTAAAGACGAAGATGGCCGCCAGGGTCACCAGCGTGCCGCTCAAGCGATCGAGCTCGAAGCGCGTCAGCACGAGGCTCGTCAGCCACCAGGCAACGAGGCCGCCCGCCGTGCCGCTGAGCACTCCCTTCAGGCCGTCGTGCCTGCCGCATATGAGATAACCGCCGCCCAGCGCCATGGTGGCAGTGAAGCCCGCCAGGCTGTAGACGGCGCTCTCGGCGGCAAAGCCCGGCGAGATCTCCAGACCGATGAAGAACAGCGCGATCGCCGTGCCCAGGGGGTAGCCGGAGAGCAGGCCGGCCATGCGCGTGCTGACACGCTCGGCGACCAGCGAGAGCCCGAGCACGATGCCGATCGATACTGCGAGCTTGGCCAACTGCCAGCTCAAGGGAACGTCCATGAGTCTTCCTTGTGGTGAGGCTATACCAGGCTTGTGATGAGGCTATACCAGGCGCAGGCCCTGGCGATCGGCCCAGGCGGCTCCCACCGCATGGGTCAGCTTCTCCTGCAGATGTTCCGGCAGGACGGCGCGCGCTTCGTCCACGCTGGCGAAATCGCGGTTGCGCAGCCAACAGTAGGCCCAGGCGCAGGCCTCGTCGTCGCTCTTCGGTACCGGATGCGCCGGCATCTGTATCAGCAGGAAGGTGGCGGTACGGGCTGCCCACAGGGGGATGTCGTCGCCCGCTTCGGATTGGCTCCATGCCTCCAGGGCCTTGCCGTCGGGAGTGGCTTCCGGTTCGCCCAGGCGAGCGACACGCGCGGTCTCGGCCAGGATCAGCGCGAGGCGGTCCGGGTCGCCCTGCCCCAGTTGCCGCCACTGCGCGATCGTTGCCGACATACCGCGGCGTGCCTTGGCATAGAAGCCGCTTTGCGGCATGGTTTCGCTCATATCTGCTTCCGAGGAAAGAACATGGAGTTCGATTTTGCCACGCCCATCGAGCGACGCCACCCCGAGGGGGGCGATTGGCCGTCGCAGAAATGGCATCGTTATGATGCCAGCATACTGCCGCTGTGGGTGGCCGACATGGATTTTCCCTCGCCACCTCAGGTGATCGAAGCGCTAAGGGCGAGGGTCGACCACGGCGTGTTCGGTTACGGGACGGTACCCGACAGTCTCGAACAGACGCTCTGCGAATGGAGTGCACGGGAGTACGGCTGGGCCATCAAGCCGGAGTGGCAGCTGTGGCTTCCCGGCGTGGTGCCGGCGCTGCATCTGGCCAGCCTGGCGCTGACTGAGCCGGGTGAGGGCGTGCTGACGGTCACGCCCATCTACCCGCCGTTTCTCAAGGTGGCGGAGCGCACCGGGCGCGTGTCTCAGCAAGTGGCCCTGGCCGAGCCGGCCGGCCCCGGTGAGCCATGGCGGCTCGACCTGGCGGCGCTCGAGGCAGCCATTACGCCCGAGACCCGGCTGCTGCTGTGGTGCCAGCCGCACAATCCCACCGGGCGGGTCTGGCGACACGAGGAGCTGGCCGGCCTGGCGGCGCTGGTCGAGCGGCACGACCTGCTGGTGGTCTCCGACGAGCTGCACTGCGATCTGCTGCTGGATGAAGATGCCAAGCACCGGCCGTTGGCAGCGGCTTTCCCCGAGCTTGCGGCACGCATCATCACGCTGTGGGCGCCCTCCAAGACCTTCAACCTCGCTGGCCTCACCGCCGCCTGCGCGGTGATTTCCGATGCCTCGCTGCGCCAGCGCTTCGCGGCGGCGGCGCGTGGCCTGCTACCGGACGTCAACGTGCTCGGGCTGGTGGCCGCCGAGGTGGCCTACGGGCAGTGCAACGCCTGGCGGCAGGCGCTGTTGGAGACGCTGCGTGGCCATCGCCAGACACTGATCGAGCGGGTCGCTCAGTGGCCTGGCGTTGACATGAGCGTGCCGGAGGCGACCTATCTGGCCTGGCTCGACCTGCGCCGTGCCGATGGGCTCGCCGGTCGCCAGGGCTCGCCGCAGCAGGTATTGCTGCAAGAGGCGAAGGTGGCGCTTTCGGATGGAGCCGACTTCGGCTGGCCGGGGTTCGTACGGCTCAACTTCGGCACCACTGCGTCTCAGCTCGAGGCGGCGCTGACCCGCCTCGACGGCGTGCTGAAGAGGTGAGCGGCAGCGCCAGGGGAGGTCCCTGGCGCTGCCCGTGCAGGAAGGTGCGGTATCAGTAGAGCAGGGTGAACAGCTTGCGCCGGTAGGTGACGGTCAGCGGATGCTCGGCACCAAGGGCGTCGAACACTCTCAGCAGGGTCTTGCGTGCCGCGTCGTCGTCATAGGCGCGGTCCTTGCGCATCACCTCGAGCAGCCCCTCGAGGCCGCTTTCGTAATCGCCATCGGCAATCTGGCGCATGGCGCGCTTGAAGCGAGCCTCGCTGTCGTCGCGTCCGGCCAGAGCGGCCAGCTCCGCGTCGCTCGGCGCCTCCTCGCGGAACTCGATGCTGGCGCGCACGCCACGAGCCGGGGCGGCGTCCCGCTCCTCGGGGGGGAGGTTGTCGAGCAGGGCGAGGGCCTCTTCGCTGCGGCCTTCCACCACCAGCGCCCGGGCCAGCTCTACCTGATAGGGGTAGTGCTCGGGGTTCTGCTGCATCAGCTGTTCATAGATGTCACGGGCTGTGGCAGCATCGCCCTGGGCCAGGGCCTCGGCGGCCTGCTCCTCGGGGCTGGCCGGTGCATCTTCCGGTGCCGGGAAGTAGCGCGCCAACCATTCGCGGATCTCCTTCTCGGGCAGCGCGCCCTGGAAGTGATCCACCAGCCCGCCCTGGCTGATCAGCTTGACGTCCGGCACTGAGCGCACGCCGAGCTGGGCGGCGATTTCCTGATTCTCCTCGATATTGAGCTTGGCCAGGATGAAGGTGCCGCGATATTCGCGCGTCAGCTTCTCCAGTATCGGCATCAGCGCTTTGCACGGCTGGCACCACGGTGCCCAGCAGTCGAGCAGCACCGGCACCTGCATGGAGAACTCCAGCAGCTGCTGGATGTTGTTGCGATCGACGTCGATGATCAACTGCTCATCGCTGGGCGCCGCCTGGGGCGAAGGTGCTGAGGTGTCTTGGGGCGCCGTCAGGGGGGCGCCGCTGCGAGGGTCGACGATGGACATGGCGTTGGCCTTGCGCAAAGAGGTGAGTTCGTTCGAAAGATGCGGGTAAAGGCGCCGGGATTCAAGGGGCTGAGATCTACGCTGGCTGCGCGTTGGTCAGTCTTCTTCGGTGGGCGCGGCATCCCTGACGGGGCTGTGATAGTCTCGTGTTCGTCCGGTCGAATCGGGGCCGGGCACCCAGACATGAGGATCCATGGGATGGCAACGTACCGACTGAACGGCGACAGCGACCTGATCGACAACCCATCACCTCGCTGTGCATGCATGCTGGTGCTGGATACCTCCGCGTCGATGTTCGGCCCGCCGATCCGTGAGCTGAACGCCGGTGTTCAGGCCTTCATCTCGGCCATTCAGGAGGATGACATGGCGGCCTGCTCCGTCGAGCTCGGCGTCATCACCGCCGGCGGCAAGGTCACCGAACAGTTGCCTTTCACCACGGCCATGAACATTTCCCAGTGTCGGCAGTTCACCGCCTCCGGCCTGACGCCGCTGGGCGGTGCCATGGAGCTGGCGCTCGATCGCCTCGAAGAGCGCACCGCGGCCTACCGCAAGGCCGGTGTCGCCTACTACCAGCCCTGGCTCGTGGTGATCAGCGACGGCGTGCCCACCGACCAGTGGCAGGCCGTTTCGGCCCGGGCGCGGGCCTTGGCCCAGCAGCGCAAGCTGGTGGTAATGCCGGTGGGCGTCGAGGAGGCGGACCTTGAGGCGCTCAGCGCCTTTTCCACGCGGCCGGCCAAGCGCCTGGATGGCCTGAAGTTTCGTGAGTTCTTCCTATGGCTGTCGGCCAGCATGAGCCGTGTCTCGGCCTCCTCCTCCACGACCGAGCAGGTCAAGCTGCCGCCCACCGACAGCTGGGACAGCATCTGAACGGATAGCGAGGCGTATGCGAGATGAGACGACGGCACCAGCCACTGACATGACTACCGCCCGCCCGACCAAGGGTCGATACTGATGACAGGCATGGTGGCGAAGGAGGTCGAGTGGTGACGCCCGCTTTGGTGGTGAGAGATTCGCAGGGCAAGGAGCGCCGCCTCGGCAAGCGCCTGGAGCGCGGTGGCGAGGGCGAGATCTTCGCCCTGCGCGAGCGTCCCGACGTGATCGTCAAATGGTACTACCCCGAGGTGCTCGACCGGCGCGGCGAGGAGCTGCACCGCAAGGTCGAGGCCATGCGCATCCTGCGCGATGCCCACATGACCCGCGACGTCTGCTGGCCGTTGATCCGGGTCTTCGACGAGCACCATCGCTGGATCGGTTTCGCCATGTATCGGGCTCGCGGCGTGAAGATGAGCTTCCTCGCCCACGCGTTGCTCTATCAGCGCTATTTTCCCGGTCTCGACCGGCGCCGTATCGTCGGTTATCTGATCCGCTTCGTCGAAATCGTGCAGCAGCTGCACGAGGCCGGGGTGTGCATCGGCGACTACAACCTCAACAACGTGTTCTGTGTGCCTTCCTCCGACCAGGTCACGCTAATCGACTGTGACAGCTACCAGCTGCGCCTCGACGGCACCTTCTATCCCTGTCCCGTCGGCAGCCCCGACATGACGCCCAAGGAGCATCAGGGCGTCTCCTTTCGCCATACCATCCGCACGCCGCGCAGCGAGGCCTTCTCGCTGGCCATCGTGCTGTTCAAGTGCTTGATGCTGGGGCGTCACCCCTATGACATCGTTGGCGGCGACGATCCGGTGCGTAATCTGAGGCGTGGCAACTTCGCCTACGGTCGCGGACAGCGCGATGTGCCTCAAGGGGTCTGGTACGAGCTCTGGCAGGCGCTGCCCGACACGCTCCGCGACATGTTCGTGACCACCTTCACGGTGGGCGCCGACGCCCCCATTCAGCGCTCGACGCTGCCACAGTGGCACGCGGCGCTGAGCGACTATCGCGAGGCGTTGGCGGCCGGCAAGCAGGTCACGTACCTGGCAACGCCCGGCCGGCCCCAACGTTCGAAGGTACTGCATGCCCGCTGAGTTACCCGCCTTCCCGAGTGAGAGCACATCGTGCTGGTCGACTCTGGCCGTGGCCACGGCCGGCCTGAGCCATGTGGAGAAAACGCCACCCATGCCCTGCCAGGACGCAGCGGGCGGCGTTACGACGCCGCGCCCGGCGCTGGTTCTTACCGATGGTGCCGGCAGCTCGCCGGCCTCGGATCTCGGTGCGCGCACCCTGGTCAGTGGCATGTTGCGGCTGGCCGACACCCTGGAGACCCAACTGGCCTGGCTGCTCGATGGCCGCGAAGCGCCCACAACCGATGCCGTGGCGCAGCTGGCCGGGCTATTGGTGCGCCATGCCAAGGGCTCACTGCACGACCGGGCGGCCGAGCAGTGCCGGCCGGTGCGCGACCTGCGCTGCACGCTGCTGCTGGCGCTGGTAGGCCGCGAGAGAGTGCTGTGGCTCAAGGTGGGCGATGGCGAGCTGGTGCTGGAGCGCGCGGTGCCGGTGAACGCGGCGCAGGAGACGCAAGAGGTGTCGGAAGCTCAGGATGAGGAGGTGCCCGAGCTGATGCCGAGCCTCTGCACGCTGGGCGAGCGCGGCAAGGGGGAGTTTGCCAACCAGACGCTGTTCGTCGATGAACGCCTGGCCTTCGAGCAGGTACAGTACGGTATCGAGACGACGACGGCACTGACCGGCATCGCCCTGATGAGTGACGGCGCCGCCGAGAAGCTGGTCGCCTTCGACGGCGGACAGGTCTCGGGGCAGCTCAGCCACTGGTTCGACGATCTGCGCCGGGGCAAGCTGCGCCAGCGCGACTTGATTCGTCGCTTCTACAGCGAGAGCTTCTGCCGCGGCACCAGCGGCGACGACCGCAGCGTAGCGTTGGCAGCGCGTGATCTGCCCTGAAGCTCCGTACCGTATGAGGTTTGATAGCGAGCAATAAAAAAACCGAGGCTTGTGGCCTCGGTTTTCGCATTGGGTAGCGGGGGCCGCTGCCCTTGAATGGAGAGCGAACCGACGGTCGTCGGGTCAGTGCCCGTGGGGGCAATAAAAAACCGAGGCTTGTGGCCTCGGCTTTCGTATTGGGTAGCGGGGGCCGCTGACCTTGAATGGAGAGCGAACCGACGACCGTCGGGTCAAAGCTTGGCGGCAACAAAAAACCGAGGCTTATGGCCTCGGTTTTCGTTTTGGGTAGCGGGGGGCCGCTGACCTTGAATGGAGAGCGAACCGACGGTCGTCGGGTCAGTGCCCGTGGGGGCAATAAAAAAACCGAGGCTTGTGGCCTCGGCTTTTTCGAACTTGGTAGCGGGGGCCGGATTTGAACCGACGACCTTCGGGTTATGAGCCCGACGAGCTACCAGACTGCTCCACCCCGCATCAACTTGAGGCGTATTCTACGCTTTTTCTGCGCTGTGTCAAGGTGGGGGACGTTGTTAGTGCAAGCGCAGCGCATGTGTCCATAATCACTAAGGGGACAGCTTGAAGGCAATGCCTTCTGCCAGCATCCTGTTGTGGCTGGCCTGCTGCATCAGGCCAAGCACTGCGATTACAAGCGTCATGAATCAGGGAGGTGGAATATGACTCAATCAGCACCCGTAGCGTGGGTCACCGGCGGAACCGGGGGGATCGGTTCGTCGATTTGCCGCGCGCTGGCGGCAGCGGGCTACCACGTGGTAGCGGGATACCACAACCCGGAGAAGGCCAAGACCTGGCTAGAGAGCCAGAAGGCCGATGGATTCGACAATATTTCCTTGTCAGGAGTGGATCTCACCAGCTATCAGGCGTGTGAGGCCGGGGTGAGGGAGATCGAAGAGGCCCACGGGCCGATCAGCGTTCTGGTCAACTGTGCCGGCATCACCCGCGATGGCACGATGAAGAAAATGACGCCCGAGCAGTGGCACGAAGTCATCGATACCAACCTCAACACCGTGTTCAACACCTGCCGCAGCGTCATCGAGGGCATGCTCGAGCAGAAGTATGGGCGCATCATCAACATCTCCTCGATCAATGGCCGCAAGGGCCAGTTTGGCCAGGTCAACTACTCGGCGGCCAAGGCCGGCATGCACGGTCTGACCATGGCGCTGGCCCAGGAGACCGCCACCAAGGGGATCACCGTCAACACCGTGTCGCCTGGCTACATCGCCACCGACATGATCATGAAGATTCCCGAGAACGTACGGGAAGCGATCCGGGAAACCATTCCGGTCAAGCGCTACGGCACGCCGGAGGAGATTGCCAGGCTGGTGGTATTCCTGGCCGACAAGGAGTCGGGTTTCATCACCGGCGCCAACATCGACATCAACGGCGGCCAGTTCATGGGCTGAGGGAGTCTGCAGGATTGAGGGAGGCGTGGCCTCCCTTTTTCGTGTCCCCGCGCCGCGCTAGGGCGGCGGCAGGCGCGTCAGACGGGCCAGCAGCGAATCGAGCTCTCCCACCTCGTGCTGCCAATGCTCGGGAGAGACCGGCCCGGTCGCCAGCAGGTTGCGCAGCACGATGCCGACCTCCTCGGCCTGACTCAGGTCGCGCCCCAGCCCTTCATTGAGACGCTCGACCTGAATGGCCAGGCGCAGCGGTTCATCATGCTGACTGACCCGTCCCATGGCCAGCAGTGAGAGGTGCACGCGCAGGCGTGCCAGCTGTTCATGAACTTCTTCGCTTGAGGGCGGATTTCTTCTGGCGGCGTTACGCTGCTCATGCGCGCGGCGCATGTCCTCGGGGAGCGACGCAGCGGCGTCGATGGGAACCTCGGTCGCAACGCCGTTCTCGAACCAGTCGGCATCGGCGCTCAGGTGGGCATCGAGCAGCGGCCTGCAGGCCTGCCAGCGCTGTACCTCTTCCACCACGGCCAGGCGTGCCAGTCGCTCGCGACGGGTGCGTACGATGCCGCTCCAGCGCCGGCGCATGCCTTCCGTGCGGCGTCCCGAGGGGAGTGGCTCCAGCGATGAGGCGTGCTCGATCGCCTGCTCCAGCACTTGGCCGTCGCTGGAGCGACTGGGCTGCCAGGCGTCCAGACGGTCGATGAGCGCCTGCATGTCGTCCAGGCGCTGGCGTGCTTGCTGGGCACGGTCGTCGCGCTGAGCCTCACGCATGGCAAAGATCTGGTCGCAGGCTGCGCGAAACTCGCGCCACAGAGTCTGCTCCTCCCCGCGAGGCGCGCGACCGAGCTCGCGCCAACGCTGCTGCAGCGCCTTGGCTTTCTCGGCCCGGGTGTCAGAGGGCAATTTCTGCTCGATGAGAGCGTTAACCTCCTCGACGAGGGTGCGCTTGGCGTCGGCGACTTCCTTGGCGCGCTGGTCGATGAGTCCCTGCAGGGTGAAGCGAATGCGGCCGAAGCGTCGTCCGATGGCCTGCGCCTGATCGCGCGGCACCGGCGAATGGCGGCGCCACTCTTCGCGCGCCTGGTCGCGGATACGCCGCAGGGCATCCGGGTCGGCATCGTTGGCAGGGGCGTCGAGCAGGGCTTCGAGCTGTTCGCACAGGCTGGTACGCGCCTCGAGATTGCGTATCCGTTTCTCGGCCTGCCGTTCATGCCAGGGTGCCAGGCGCTCGTGTATGCGGTCAGAGGCGCGGCGGAAGCGCTCGGAGAGCTCGCGGCTGGCCGCGGCATCGCCCAGCTCCTTCCAGTCTCGCACCAGTTGACGGTGGCGGCGGTCGAGTTCGGCATCCGTGATGCCGTTGTCGTTGGCCAATTGGTCGATGGCCTGACACAGCTGCTTGCGCTTGGGGCCGGCAACGTAGCCACGCCAGTCGCGCAGTTCGGCCAGGCGTGCGCCGAGCCGCTTGAGCATCGCTTGATGCGGGTGCAGCTTCGCCGAAGGCAGGGTGTCTGCGCGGTGTTTCAGACTCTGGTGTAGGCGACTGGCACCCTTGAACTCGCCGCGATCCAACAGTTTCTCGAGCTGCTCGAGGTCTTGGGTAAAGCGCGCGAGCCGCGCCTCCTGTCCCTCTTCCGTGGCATGCTCCTGGCCTGCCAGCAACAGCCGGGCACGGGTCAGCGGCGGCGGAGGTGGCAGCTCGTTCGGCCATTGGCAGGCCTCGACGGCGCGGGTCAGAGATTCGACGTCCTGCTCCTGCAGCGCCCGTTCGATGTCGGCGGCATGCGCTTCGAAGCGCTCCCAGGTCCGCAGCACATGGTCATAGTCCGCAAGAATCGCGTCGTAGCGCTTGCGCAGCGTTGCGTCGGTCACGTGCAGGTCCGATAGGGTCTGCCAGCGATTGGCCAGCAGGATCTTCTGAGAGCGCAGGCTGGCGATGTCCTGGCTGGTAAGGCGGTCGCCGCGTGGCAGGCCGGCAAGGCTCTCTTCCAGCGCTTCGAGCAGCGACTCGCGTGCTTCGGCGGCCTGTTCGCGGCGTCGGTCGGTCGCGGCGTTGGCGTGTTCGCGGGCCTCGTGATCCGAGAGGGTCTTGCGGCAACCCAGGCTGGCATCCTGGAAGCGACGCTCCTGTGCGGCGTCGGGCAGGTCGCCGAGCGCTTCCCAGGCACGCACCAAGTGGCGGAAGCGGCCGGCATAGAGGGGCTCCCAGGGCGCGCGGGCGTGGGCCTCCAGCTTCATCAGCAGACTTTCCCGCTGCTCGCGTGCCGCTGCCAGCGTGGCCGCATCGTTACGTAGTCGGTTCAGGCGTTCACGCGCCTGGCGCATGACCTGACGATCCCGGCGCGCCTGCTGGGCCAGACGCTGAAGGCCCTCTTCGCTGGTCACGTGGGCGGCTGCGGCATGGCGTACGGCGGCAATGCCGTTCTCGCAGGCCTGTTCGACCAAGTCCTCTTCGGCCGATAAACGCTCCACGGCGGCCAGCCGCAGCTGCTGGTTGTCGCCCTCCAGGGCCACTCGCGAAAGCAGGACGCGGTTGTCGATGGATGCCACGTAGCGCAGGCGCTGGGCGAGGTCCAGGCTGCCGGCCTGCCCGGTGATCAGAGCGACCAGGCGCCCCAGCAGCTCGGGCTGATCCGGCTGGCGCTGCACCAGGGCAAGCAGGGTGTCGACCGAGTCGATCCTGTCCAGCGCCGCCCGGCGGACCGAGGTGTCCGCATCGAGGCACAGCGCTTCCAGCGCCTGGCGCTGGTCGGGTCGAGCCGGGTCGAGCCGGGCGATGGCCTGTCGTCGAATCTGGGCATCGGGGTGCCGCCAGCGTGGGGCGAAGAGGCGGCTTAGAAATCCGGGCATGGGGCATCCTGAGATTGAGAGGCGCAGCGGCCAGGCTGCGCAGGCCGTTTTTTATTGCTGTCGAGGCGGTGTCTTTCGGCTAATGTATGTTATCTAAGCACGCGCCGCCGCTGTGGAAAAGTCCATCGGAACAGCAGGGTGCGGGCAGGCATCGGTCAGTACCGGCAAATGTCGGCAGGCGCCGGAGGGCTGCGGCTGGCCGTATCACCAGTTGCAGGGGGGATGGGAGTCGCTTAGCTTTAGTCCCACGACCCGACAACACCCCAGTGGAGTCCGGCAATGAGCCTCAAAGTGGACAGGGCAGAGATGGCATTCACCTTCAAGGGGGGCATGCTGCCCATGACGGTCATGGAGTTGGCAAGCGCCGACCCCGAACGTATCCGTGAGCAGCTATCAGGCAAGCTCAGCCAATCCCCCGCATTCTTTCAGCATACACCTGTCGTTCTCAGCGTAGAAAAGCTGGATGAGCCCCACCTGGCCCTTGAGCGAATCTGTGCCGTGTGCCGCACCCACAAGCTGCTGCCGGTGGCCGTGCGCGGTGGTGCCGATCCCGTCAAGCAGTCGGCCTGGGCGCTGGGGCTTGGCTGGTTCCCGCCCACCGATGCCACGCGGGCTCGCACGCTCGAGGAGGTGCCGCCTGCCGACGCGCCGGCGCCGGAGGTGGATAAGCAGCCCGGGGTGGCAAGCGGGGGCCGTATCTATCGCGGCACGGTGCGTTCCGGCCAGCAGGTCAGCGCTCCGGAAGGCGATCTGGTGGTCATCGGCGCCGTCAATGCGGGCGCCGAGGTGCTGGCGGCGGGCAGCATCCATGTCTATGGCGCCTTGCGCGGTCGTGCGTTGGCCGGCATTCATGGCGATACCGGCGCGGGTATCTTCTGCCGTGAACTGCGCGCCGAGCTGCTCTCGGTGGCAGGCACCTACAAGCGTCTCGAAGACATCGACCCTCACTTGCTGGGTTCCTCGGTACAGGTCGTGCTGCGCGATGCCCAACTGGGTATCACCTCGCTGGATTAATCGCGACCGCGCTCTTTTTTCGTCATCCATCTTCCATTCAAAGGAATGTGTAACTTGGCCAAGATCATCGTAGTGACCTCAGGCAAGGGTGGGGTCGGCAAGACCACCAGCGCAGCGGCCATCGCCACTGGGCTTGCGCTGCGAGGCAACAAGACCGTTGTCATCGATTTCGACGTGGGGCTGCGCAACCTCGACCTCATCATGGGCTGCGAGCGTCGCGTGGTTTACGACCTGGTCAACGTGATTCAGGGCGAAGCCGGACTCAATCAGGCCTTGATTCGTGACAAGCGGGTCGACAACCTGCACATCCTGCCGGCCTCCCAGACCCGCGACAAGGATGCGCTGACCTCCGAGGGCGTCGAGCGGGTGCTAGAGAACCTGGGCAAGGATTTCGACTACATCCTGTGCGACTCTCCGGCCGGCATCGAGCGCGGTGCCCAGCTGGCCATGTACTACGCCGATGAGGCAATCGTGGTCACCAACCCCGAGGTCTCCTCGGTGCGCGACTCCGATCGCATCCTGGGGCTGCTCGCCTCCAAGACGCGGCGCGCCGAGCGCGGCGAGGATCCGGTCAAGGAGCACCTGCTGATTACGCGTTACAACGCGGCGCGGGTCGATCACGGTGACATGCTCAACCTCGATGACATCCGGGAAATCCTCGCCATCGACCTGATCGGCCTGATTCCCGAATCCGAGGCGGTGCTGCGCGCTTCTAACCAGGGCGTGCCCGTGACCCACGATGACAACAGCGATGCGGGGCAAGCCTACATGGATACCGTCTCGCGTCTGCTGGGAGAGGAAGTGCCGCTGCGCTTCCACGAGTTCCAGAAGAAGAGCCTGCTGAGCCGTATGTTCGGGGGAGGTCGCCGGTGAAGTTGCTGGAGTTTCTGAAGCGAGAACGCAAGAAGACCGCCTCGGTAGCCAAGGAGCGGCTGCAGATCATCGTCGCGCACCAGCGCAGCCAGCGTGGCCAGCCCGACTACATGCCGATGCTGGAGAAGGAGCTGCTCGAGGTGATTCGCCGTTACGTCCAGGTGGACGATGACGCCATCAACATCAGCCTGGACAGTGAAGACAACTGTTCGGTGCTGGAACTCAACGTCACGCTGCCGCGCAGTTAGACGGCAGCTGAACGAGTCCGGCTGCGACTCGCTAGTCGTACGAGCGGTGCCCGCTGCTTCCTCGGCTGAGTCGTCCGCGGGGCTGTGTTAGGCTGTGCCGCTCAGGACGCAGTCAGGAGACACCGCGCCCATGGCGAAGCCAGATGCCGCCCCGATGACCTTCCTGTGGCACGACTACGAAACCTTCGGCGCCGACCCGCGGCGCGACCGCCCTTCGCAGTTTGCCGCAGTCCGTACCGATAGCGATTTCAACGAGCTCGGCGAGCCGGTCGAGCTGTTCTGCAAACCGGCGGACGACTATCTACCCCACCCGCAGGCGTGCCTGATCACCGGTATCACGCCGCAGCAGGCGCGTCGCCGCGGTCTGCCGGAGGCGGAATTCGCCGGACGTATCCACGCGCTGATGAGCGAACCCGGCACCTGTGCGTTGGGCTACAACTCGCTGCGCTTCGATGACGAGGTGAGCCGCTGCCTGTTCTACCGCAACCTGCTCGACCCCTACTCCCGGGAGTGGCAGAACGGCAACTCGCGCTGGGATCTGATCGATGCGGTGCGCGCTTTCCATGCTCTGCGCCCCGTGGGCATCGCCTGGCCGAAGCGCGAGGACGGCTCGCCGAGCTTCCGCCTCGAGGACCTGACCGCCGCCAACGGCATCGCCCACGAAGGTGCCCACGACGCGGTAGCCGACGTGCGTGCCACCATCGCCCTGGCGCGGCTGCTCAGACAGCGCAACGCACGCCTATTCGACTACCTGCTGGCGCTGCGCAGCAAGCGCGAGGTGGCCAAGCAGCTCGATGTGCCGGGGCGCAAGCCGGTGCTGCACGTGTCGCGGCGCTATCCGGCCAGCCGCGGCTGCAGCGCGCTGGTGATGCCGCTGGCCGAGCATCCCACCAACCCCAACGGCGTGATCGTCTATGACCTCTCGGTGGATCCTCAGGCGCTGATCGAGATGAGCGCCGAGCAGATTCGACAACGCGTGTTCGTCAGCAGCGACGACCTCGCCGAGGGCGAGGCGCGCATTCCGCTCAAGGTCATCCACATCAACCGCAGTCCGGTGATCCTGCCTGCGGCGGCGCTCAAGGACGTCGAGGGTCCGCGTCAGGGTGAATATGGCGAGATCGTCGAGCGCCTGGGGCTCGACCTGGCAGCCTGCCGGGCCAACTGGAAGCGCCTGATGGCCAGTCCCGAGGTAGGGGTCAAGGCCGCCGAGGTGTTCGCTCAGCCGCCGCCCGATGGCCCGCAGGATCCCGATCTGATGCTTTACAGCGGCGGCTTCTTCTCCCCCGCCGACCGCCAGGAGATGCAGCGGGTGCGCGACGCCTCGCCCTGGGATCTGGTCGATGCGCGTTTTGCCTTCCAGGACCCCCGGCTGGAGGAGATGCTGTTCCGCTATCGCGCGCGCAGCTATCCCGACACCCTCAGCAGCGAGGAGCAGGCGCGCTGGGAGGCGTATCGCTGGGATCGGCTGAACGATGCCGCCGTGGCCGGCTTCACCCTGAGGGACTTCGCCCGTGAGATCGAGCGCTTCAATCAGGTGGCGCTGAGCGACCGCGACCGGGCGATTCTCGAGGAGCTGGTGATGCATGTGGAAGCGATGATGCCCGCCCAGGCCTTCGGCTGACGACGTACGGCCAGACATGACTGCGCCCGGCCATCGGCCGGGCGCAGTGCGTTCTGAGGTGCGGTTTCGGTTCAGGTCAGTCGTCGGCTTCCGGCAACGGCTCCAGGTGCCGGGTGAGGGCGGCGACGTCGCTGGGCTCGTCGCCCGGATCGTAGGCGATGGTGGCGATGGAGCGCTCGGTCAGGCTCGGCCAGGTCTCGCGTAGATCGTCGGCCGTCACCGCCAGGACGCGCTGAGCCAGCCGCTCGCGACGGTCGAAGCCGGTATCGCCAAACGACAGCGCGCGCCACAGGCGGTTGGTCAGTCCTGCAAGGCTGGTATCGCGCTGCAGCAGGCCGTCGTGCACGGCCTGACGGTAGGCGGCCAGGTCGGCGTCGTCCAGCTCCGTCAGACGCTGGCCGAACTCCACCAGGAAGGCGTCGATGTGCTGCTTGATCTCATCGCTGGGAACGTCGGGGGACTGTACCAGCAGGCTGAGCCCCGGGGCATCCAGTAGCGGCGAGTAGCCGGCGCTGACCACATAGCCCAGCTGCTCCTCGGTACGCAGGCGCTGATAGAAGGGCGTGTCGATCAGCTGCCCCAGTACCGCCAGGCGCGCCTGACTGTCGAGTGAGCGGTCGCTGCCCTGCAGATAGCGCAGCACCAGCGACTCCTCGCGCGTCGTATGCGGGTGCAGGATGGGCAGCGCCTCGTCGATGCGCAGCGGCGTCAGGTCCGGGATCGCTTCTTTCGCCAGCGTGGGAGCCAGCATCTCGGCGACCAGCCGCCCCTCGCGCTTGGCCAGTTCGGCATCCAGGTTGCCGAGGGCCAGCGCCTGCAGGCGCAGCTCGCCGAGGAAGGCGTCGCGGAAGGTGCGCAGATCCTCCACCGTCAGCTCTCGGCTGGCGTCGAGCAGGCTCTGGGTCGGCCACTGAGGACGCATCAGCGCTTCGGCCAGGGTGCGATGGCCCTGGCGGAACAGCGCTGCCTGCGGGGCATTGCGCCATTCGCGCTGCAGGCGATAGCGCACGCGTTCGAAGCTGGCCTCGTCGATGTCGCCGTCGCGCAGCTGCTCCAGGGTGCGGCGCATCACTCGGTCCTGACGGTCGCGCCAGCCCGCAAAGGCCAGCGTGATACCACGGGCGTGGGGGTAGGCCTCGACATCGTGGCCTGCCAGTCGCGCCGCATAGAACTCCTCGTTGAGGCTGTCGTCCAGCCAGCCTGCCAGCAGGTGGGCCAGGACGGCGTGCCGCGGGTCGCTGCTGGCCGTGGGATTCTGCAGGCTGAAGCGCCACTCGACCTTGGGCGTGTTGAAGCTGGCATCTGCCATGTGCCAGAGCTCGAAGCCCGATTCCTCCAGCAACTGCGCGGGTCTTTCGTCCTGCTGGTCGAGCAGGGCCAGGTCTTCGGCGATGAACGGATTCGGCGCTGGCAGGGCGAGTCCCGCCAGGGGCTGAGAGGTGCTCGCCTCGGGCTCCACTTCGCGCCAGGGGGTGTTGAACCAGGGTGACGTCTGCTCGCCCTCCACTTCGGGACCACTGTAGACCCGCAGCAGCAGCTCGGGGCGCAGGGCGTCGAGATAGGTGTCGATCAGGTCGGGCTCGAAGCCGTCCATGCGATAGGCGGCGTACTGCACGTCTTCCACCGGGAAGCGCGCCAGGTTCATGGCCAGTCGCATGGCGCTCTGCAGCGGTGAGCCATGCTGCTGGAAACGGAACTGCTGCTCGGCGAGCTGGGCCTGCTCGTCGTAGCGCCACGCCTCCAGTCCCTGTTCGCGGATCTGCTCGATGGCGGCGAACAGGGTGGCCTCGATCTCGTCGATGCGTTCGGCCCCGGCCGGCGTCAGGCTGACACTGACGGTGAACAGCGCATGGCGCTCGTCGCCACGTCCCACGCCGGCGGAGAGACCGTCGGCCAGGCCCGCGTCGCGCAGTACCGCGAGCAGGCTGCCTTCGCCCTCGTGGCCGAGCAGATGGGCGAGGTAGTCGGCGGGCTTGTGGCGGTAGTGCTGGAGTGAATCAGGCACCGGAAACATGAAGCGCACATGGCGGCTGTCGCGCACCGATTGCAGCTCCACATGGCGCGGCAGCGCCGTCTCGTCGATCAGCGGCTCCTCGATCACCGGGCGCTCCAGGCCGCGATCGGCAATGTCGGCGAAGCGCTCGGCCACCATGGCTTCCAGCTCGTCCAGCGGCTGCGGACCCACCAGCGTCAGGTGCATGACGTTGGCGTCGTAGTAGCGCTCGTAGAACTCGATCACCCGCTCGCGCAGGGTCGGCTCGCCGGCGGGCGGGTCGGCCAGGGTCTCACGACTGCCCACCGAGAAGCCCGTGGTGGGGTTGGCGGGGTTGAGCACCTGATTGAGCACGTCGTTCTCGCGGCGACCATCGTCGCGGATGCGCGCCATGTACTCCGAGTGCACGATATTGCGTTCGCTCTCCAGCTGATCGGCATTGAACAGCGGTGTGAGGAAGAACTGGCTGAAGCGATCCAGAGCGCCGGGCAGCGCGGCGGGTTCGACCTCGAAGAAGTAGTTGGTGTCCTGTGGCGCGGTGAAGGCGTTGTGGCTACCGCCGTGACGACGCAGATAGCCCTGGTAGGCATCGGCTTCGGGAAAGGGTTCGGTGCCGAGGAACAGCATGTGCTCGAGGAAGTGCGCTAGCCCGGCCAGATCGTCCGGATCCTGGGCGCTGCCCACGCCGACGTTCATCGAGGCGGCGGCGCGGTCGGCCGTCACGTCGCTGACCAGCAGTGCGGTCAGGCCGTTTTCGAGTGTCACTACCCGATAGTCGCGATCATCGTGGGGGCTGACGTGGGGCTCGACGGCCTCCTCAATGGCCGCTTCATAGCCATGTGCCGCTTCCTCGGCCTGCTGCGCCTGGGCCAGACCCGGGAGCAGCAGGCCGGTAAGCAGCAGGCCGGCAAGCCAGGGCAGGGGGCGCCGAGGGCCACGGCCTGGCAGGGTCGGTTGGGACTTGAGCATCATGTCTCCTGTTCGTTCCAGCGCAACATGGGGCCTGTGGGGTGTGCGCAGGCGGGATCCTGGTTGTTGGGATCGTTGACCCTTCTTGATACCGGAAAGGCGCCCAACAGTTCCCTTGGCGCAGGACGCAGCAGCGTCCGCGCCGTTTCCGTCGGCGTCTCGGGGTCGAGCCAGCGCTGGGCGTCGTCGGCAGCGATCAGCGCCGGTAGCCGGTCGCCCAGCGGGGCCAGGAAGTCGTTGGTCGGTACCGTCACCAGCGCCATCGAGTCGGTGTGCTCTACCAGCGTAGTATGGTAACGGCACCAGATGCCGGCCAGCAGCAGCGGGGCGCGATCGATCCGGGTGACCAGAAACGGCTGTTTGAAGCGAGGCTGCATCTTCCACAGATAGACCCCACCGACCGGCACCAGGCAGCGGCGAGCGCCGAAGGCCTCGCGAAACATGGGGCGAGCGTCGAGGGACTCGGCGCGTGCGCAGTGCGGGGCGTGGTCGAGCACGGTCAGCCAGGCGGGGGTCAGCCCCCAGAACACCGGCCTCGTGCAGGCCCTGTCCGCTTCCCGACGAATGTGCGTCAGCGTGCGCCTGGGTGCCACGTTGGCACCAGTCAGCAGGGGAGTTTCCTGGCACAGCTCGGGTAGCAGTCGAGTTAGGTCGAGCTGGGGGATATACAGGCGGCCGGCCATGGAATCTCCGGGTATCGGGGTGGCGTCAGGGTAGCCAAGTCGAGGGGTAGTGAACAAGGCTTCGCTCGCAATGGTCGAAAACAGTGTTCGATGTGCGCTATCCTACGCTACCGTGCGAAGTAATCCGCCCACGAGATTGGTAACGTTCTGCGAGGAACTCGATGGCTCGTCCCCGACAGCATGCGCCCGAAGCGCTCCATGCCCAGGTCATGGCGGCATGCGATGACTGGCTGCAGAGCAATCCCGTACACGCGCTCTCGCTGCGAGCCCTGGCGCGTGAGGTGGGCTGTGCGCCGAGTACATTGCTCAAGCTCTACGGCAGCTTCGGCAACCTGTTGCAGCATGTAAACATCGAGACGCTGGCGCGTCTGCGCATGGTCATCGAGCCGCTGACCGAGGGCGTGGCGCCGGAACGGCAGATGCGCTCCCTGGCGCTGGCCTACTGGCAGTTCGCCCAGCGCGAGCCGTTTCGCTGGCAGCTGCTGTTCGATTATCCGCTGGCGCAGGAGGGCGAGCTCGACCAGCGTCAGTCGGACATGATCGAGGCGCTGTTCCTGCGCGTGGAGAACGGCTTGAAGGAGTATCAGCCGGCGCTTGGCGATCTCGAGGCCAGGCGCCTCGGGCGCACCCTGTGGGGCAGCGTGCACGGCTTGGTACAGCTTGGCCTCAACGAACGTCTGGGCTATTGGCAGAGTCAACAGCTCGAGGTGCCGGAGCTCCTCGACCAGCTGCTATCCACTATCCTCGCCGGCCTGAAGCATAGGTCCGATATCGCGTGAATCTCGTCTTGTACGGGCTGCTTGCCGTCATGCTGACCGCCGGCGGCTGGCGCATGGTGCGCAAGCCGCGGCCTGTCATTCGCTATCTCATCTTCCTGCTGATCCACTGCTGCTATCGGCTGCGCCTGCGCGGGCTCGAGCATATCCCCGCCAAGGGGGCCGCCGTGGTGGTGTGCAACCATGTCAGCTTCATGGATGCGCTAGTGGTCGGCGGTGCGAGCCCACGTCCGCTGCGCTTCCTGATGGACCGGCCGATCTACGAGTCGCCCTGGCTCAACTGGCTGTTCCGTCTGGTGGGGGCGATACCGGTGGAGTCCGACCGGCGCGACCCCGGCAGCGTGCGACGTGCGCTGGAGGAGGTCAGCCGGGCGCTGCGCAGCGGCGAGGTGGTGATGCTGTTCCCCGAAGGCCGTCTGACGCCTGATGGTGAGGTGCATGCCTTTCGACGCGGGCTGGAGACGATCCTGGCCCGGGATCCGGTGCCGGTGATCCCCGCCGGCCTGGCCGGCCTGTGGGGCTCGTGGACCTCCCATTGCAACGGCCCAGCACTGTCCAAACGGCCGCGCCGCTTCCGGGCCCGGGTGGCACTCTATTTTGGCAAGCCGATTCCGCCCAGGCTGGCGCGGCGTGAACGCCTGGAGGCGCAGGTTCGCGTGCTCAAGGGCGAGGCCGATGGCTGGGCCTGTCGGCACGGCCTTGGCGCTCCCAAGCGCTGATCAGGGCTGACGCTGGCGGCTGCTGCGTACCGTCTGCCAACAGCGCGCCGCGGTGATCAGGTTGTCGCGTACCTCGAGTATCTCCATGCGCACGCTGCCGATCTGCAGGCAGGCCGGGCCGTCGGGGAAGGCTTCCAGGTGCTCGAGAATCAACCCGTTCAAGGTCTTGGGGCCATCGGTGGGTAGCTTCCAGCCCAGGGTGCGGTTGATATCTCGAATGTTGGCGGTACCGTCGATCACGTGACTGCCGTCGTCCTGGCGATGGATCTCCTGATCCTGGCCGGCCACGTCGGTGGTGAACTCGCCGACGATCTCCTCGAGAATGTCCTCCAGCGTGACCAGCCCCTCCACGTCGCCGTACTCGTCCACCACGATGCCGATGCGGCGTTTCTGTTTCTGGAAGTTGAGCAGCTGGGTATGCAGCGGCGTCGACTCGGGAATGAAGTAGGGTTCGCGGGCCTCCTGCACGATCGAGGCCTTGGTCACCTCGTCCCGAGACAGGAAGCGTGCCGCATTGCGCAAGTGCAGCATGCCGATGATGTTGTTGATGTCGCCCTTGAACACCGGCAGGCGGGTGTGCTGACTGGTGCGGATCTGGGTCAGGATGGTCTCCAGCTCGTCGTCGAGGTCGATGCCCACCACCTCGTGGCGCGGCACCATGATGTCGTTGACGGTGACGTTCTCCAGATCGAGGATCGACAGCAGCATGGCCTGGTGGCGATGGGGGATCAGCGTTCCCGCCTCGTGCACCACGGTGCGCAGCTCGTCGCGGGTCAGGCTGTCGCCGCCCCCTTCGATGCTCTTGATGCCGGTCAGCTTGAGCAAGCCGTTGGAGATCGCATTGACCAGCCACACCAGCGGATAGAGCAGCTTGAGCAGCGGTTCCAGAATCAGCGAGGCGGGATAGGCAACGCGCTCCGGCTTGATCGCGGCATATGTCTTGGGGCTGACCTCGGCGAAGATCAGGATCACGATGGTGAGCAGCAGCGGGGCGATGGCGGGGCCGGTGACCTCGCCGAAGAAGTGGATGGCCAGCACGGTGGCGATGGCGGCGGCCAGATTGTTGACCAGATTGTTGCCGATCAGGATCACGCCGATCAGCCGGTCAGGGCGCGCCAGCAGTCGCAGGACCCGGCGCGCTCGACTGTCGCCGCTGCTGGCTTCGTGATTGAGCCGATAGCGGTTGATCGACATCATGCCGGTCTCGGAGCTCGAGAAGAAAGCGGAAAGGCAGATGAGCAGGAAAAGCAGGCCGAACAGTAATCCCACTGGGAAGTCGTCGCTCAAGGTCGTTGGATCCTCGCTGGCGTGTCAGCCCCGTTTGTAGGGATTCGCTCCGGCAGTGTCAAGGCGACCTACGCTTCAGGTACGGTTGAGGATGACTTCAAGCACGAACTTGCTGCCGAAATAGGCCAGTAGCAGTACGGCGCAGCCGCCCAGGGTCCAGCGCACGGCGCGCATGCCGCGCCAGCCCAGTATGTGATGGCTGATCAGCAGGATGGCGAAGATCACCCAGGCCGCCAGCGAGAGGATGGTCTTGTGGGCCAGATGCTGGGCGAACATGCTCTCGACGAAGGCGAAGCCGCTGACGATCGACAAGGTCAGCAGTGCCATGCCGGCCCAGATCAGCTCGAACAGTACCCGCTCCATGGTGGTCAGCGGCGGCAATACCTGCACCACGCCGCGGGTATGGTGGTGGCGCAGGGCATGATTCTGCAGCCCCAGCAGGACCGCCTGGCAGGCAGCAATGAAGAGTACGCCGAAGGCGAGTGCCGAGCTCATGGCGTGCAGGGCGATCCCCGGGGTCATGCCGCCGGTGCGCTCAGGGCTCGGCAGGCCCACGGCCAGCAGCAGGGCGATGCCGGAGATGGGAAACAGCCCGACAGCCACGCTCAGCACCGGCTTGGCCAGACTCACGCCGAGCAGCAGGATGACCATGATGGCGGTCAGCATCACCGCGCTGGTGGAGAGGCCGGGCATCAGGCCGGGGCTCTGATCGATCAGCTTGAAGGCCACCGGCAGATGAAACAGCAGACCCAGCAGGCCCAGCACGCGAACCAGGGCCGGGCGCTGCGGCACGCGCCGCAACAGCGTTAGCCCTTGCCAGGAGGCTGCGCCCAGATAAAGGATGAAGGCCATGAGGGCCAGGGGAAGCGCCTGCATCAGTGTCGTCCGTGCGCCGTCGCCAGCGTCAGTGCCTCTCGGGTGGATGGAGTCTGCCGAGGCCACTATACCCAATCCTCGCTGCGGCGCACAGCCGTGGACGGGGCGCGCATGCATGGAGACTGGCCGCCGCAGCGCGTATAATGTCGCCCAGACTCTTCAAACCGCTTTATCAGGGCTGTTTCCTCAGCGTGCGCCAGCGTGTCACCACCTGTGTGACCCCTTGTCGCAGACACCTCCCGAACGCCGTGAGGTATCGCCCCGAGCCGACAGCCTGACAGCCGGAGTGGCTTATGTTCCAGAATCTCAGTGAGCGCCTTTCCCAGACGCTCAAGTCCATCAAAGGTCAGGCGCGCCTGACCGAGGACAACATCAAGGACACGCTGCGCGAGGTGCGTCGGGCGCTGCTCGAGGCCGACGTCGCCCTGCCGGTGGTCAAGGCCTTCATCGAGCGCGTGCGCGAGCGCGCCGTGGGTCAGGAGGTGTCGAAGAGCCTTTCGCCGGGGCAGCAGTTCGTCAAGATCGTCCAGCAGGAGCTCGAGGCGATCATGGGCGAGGCCAACGAAGGGCTGTCGCTCAAGGGTTCCCCGGCGGTGGTGCTCATGGCCGGCCTGCAGGGGGCGGGTAAGACCACCTCGGTGGCCAAGCTGGCGCGCTTCCTCAAGGAGCGTGAGAAGAAGAAGGTGCTGGTGGTTTCCGCCGACGTCTATCGCCCGGCGGCCATCGACCAGCTCGAGACCCTGGCCGGCGAGGTCGGCGTCGACTTCTTCCCCTCGCGCAGCGACCAGAAGCCGGTCGACATCGCCGAGGCGGCGATCAAGCACGCCAAGATCCAGTTCCACGACGTGCTGCTGGTCGACACCGCCGGTCGCCTGGCCATCGACGAGGCCATGATGGCCGAGATCGCCGAGCTGCACCGCGCCTGCCAGCCTCAGGAAACCCTGTTCGTGGTCGATGCCATGACCGGTCAGGATGCCGCCAACACGGCCAAGGCGTTCCACGAGGCGCTGCCGCTGACCGGCGTGATCCTGACCAAGGCCGACGGCGATGCCCGTGGCGGTGCGGCACTGTCGGTGCGTCACATCACCGGCAAGCCGATCAAGTTCATGGGCGTGGGCGAGAAGATCGACGCCCTGGAGCCCTTCCACCCGGATCGGGTGGCCTCGCGCATCCTCGGCATGGGCGACGTGCTGTCGCTGATCGAGGAGGCGGAGCGCACGGTCGACAAGAAGAAGGCCGAACAGCTCGCCAAGAAGGTCAAGAAGGGCGAGGGCTTCGACCTCGAGGACTTCCGCGACCAGCTCCAGCAGCTCAAGAAGATGGGCGGCATGGGCGGTCTGCTCGGCAAGCTGCCGGGCATGGGGCAGATGGCCGAGCTGGCCCAGGGGCCCGGACCCGAGAAGGAGCTCGGCAAGCTCGAGGCGCTGATCAACTCGATGACGCCCCAGGAGCGGCGCAAGCCCGAGATCATCAACGGCTCGCGCAAGCGCCGCATCGCTGCGGGTGCCGGCCTGCAGGTGCCCGACCTCAACCGTCTGCTCAAGCAGCACAAGCAGATGCAGAAGATGATGAAGAAGGCGGGCAAGAAGGGCGGCATGCAGAAGATGATGCGCGGCATGTCCGGCATGATGGGGGGCGGCGGTCCGGGTGGCCCCGGCGGTATGGGCGGCATGGGTGGTCCCGGCGGCCTCCCCTGGCGCTGAGTCCGACGTGGCTGCGCGGAGGTCTGATTCCATGGGCAGTGCCCGAGACGCTCGAAAAGGGGTTTCAAAGCGGGGCTGATTTCCGTAGAATGCTGCGTCTTCATGGCAGGACCGTGGCTAAGCCCGGCTGCACGCTTGTAGGAAGTCCTTGTAAGAAGCCCTTGCAGTTGCAAGAAGCGCTTGCAAAGAAAGTGACCGAATGACGCGAAAGCGGGTCCACGGACCCGCTTTCCTGGCAGAAGCCGAGTACCCTGGCCGTTCGCCGGGGCCGGCGCATCGGTATTTAAACGTAACCTCAACCGAAGGATAGTCAACGCCATGGTTACCATTCGTCTGGCACGTGGTGGCGCCAAGAAGCGTCCCTTCTACCACCTGACCGTGACCGATTCACGCAACTCCCGCGACGGCCGTTTCATCGAGCGTCTGGGCTTCTTCAACCCGATCGCTCGCGGTCAGGAAGAGCGCCTGCGCGTCGATCTGGATCGCGTCGCTCACTGGCAGGGCCAGGGCGCACAGATGTCCGACCGCGTGGCCGAACTGGTCAAGGAAGCCCGCAAGCAGGCCTGAGCCTGTGCAGTTCGGTGACGTCATGAGCGAGCAGACCGCACGCAGCGAACGCGACGACCATGTGGTGCTGGGCAAGTTGACCAGCCCCTACGGCGTCAAGGGCTGGCTCAAGGTCTACTCCCATACCGGCCCGATGGACGGCATCCTCGAGTATTCCGAGTGGGTGCTGCGCCAGGGTGGCACCCTGAGTCGCCATCGTCTGCTGCAGGGGCGGCGTCACGGCAAGGGCCTGGTGGCCCTGCTGGAAGGCGTCGATTCGCGCGAGGCCGCCGAGCGCGTGTCAGGTGCCGAAATTCTGCTGCCCAAGACGGAGCTGCCCCAGCTCGAAGGCGACGAATACTACTGGCACCAGCTCGAAGGGCTCACGGTCGTGACCCGTGAGGGCACGGTGCTGGGACGTGTCGCTTATCTGTTCGAAACCGGCGCCAACGACGTGCTGGTGGTCAGGGGCAACCCGCAGGGGGAACCGCCGGCCATCGATGATCGTGAGCGTCTGCTGCCTTTCCTGCCCCACGAGGTGATCGTCGAGGTGGATCTGGCGGGCGGTACCATGACCGTCGACTGGGATCCGGACTTTTGAGCCTGGAGACAGAGGCCGGGGCGAGCGCAGCACCGGACATGTGGGTCGGTGTGGTATCGCTGTTTCCCGAGATGTTCGAGGCCATCGCCCGGCACGGTGTCACCGGGAGAGCGGTCAGCCAGGGGCGTGTGGCGCTGGAGTTCTGGAACCCGCGCGACTACGCCACCGACAGGCATCGCACCGTGGACGACCGGCCCTATGGCGGCGGCCCCGGCATGCTGATGAAGGTCGACACCCTGCGCGCGGCCATCCATGCCGCTCGCCAGCGGGCGAGCGAGGCCACCGGCCAGAGACCCAAGGTCATCTACCTGTCGCCCCAGGGGCGCAGGCTCGACCAGCAGGGCGCTCGCGAGCTGGCTTGCGGCCCCCCTCTAGTGGTGGTGGCCGGGCGCTACGAAGGTATCGATGAGCGCATCGTGGAGAGCGACATCGATGAAGAGTGGTCGATCGGCGACTATGTGCTCAGCGGCGGTGAGCTGCCGGCCATGGTACTGATCGACGCCGCGGCAAGACTGGTTCCCGGCGTGCTGGGACATCAGGACTCCGCGGTCGAGGACTCCTTCAACGAAGGGCTGCTGGACTGCCCGCACTATACGCGCCCCGAAGAGATCGACGGGCGGCGGGTGCCGGAGGTGCTGCTCAGCGGCCATCACGGCGAGATCCGGCGTTGGCGGCTCAAGCAGTCGCTGGGCCGGACCTGGCTGAGGCGCCCCGACCTGCTGGAAGGCAGGACGTTGAGCGCCGAGCAGCAGACGCTGCTCGAGGAGTTCATCGAAGAATACGCCCTGTCAGGTGGCAGGGCGGAGGTGTAGGACGCGAGGCGCTGAGCCCTGGGGGGCATGCATCGTGGACCTGCGTCACCCATCATCTCCCGCGCTCTCGAGCCAGGCTCGGGCGCCGGGATCACGCGCCACCGTCGACCTTGTAAGAAGCGGCGGCGCCGAATAGTGAGGAGTTTTGTCATGAGTAGCAAGAACAAGGTGATCCAGGCGCTCGAAGCCGAGCAGATGAGCAAGCAGGTGCCGGATTTCGCCCCGGGTGACACCGTAATCGTGCAGGTCAAGGTCAAGGAAGGTAACCGCGAGCGTCTGCAGGCCTTCGAAGGCGTGGTGATCGGCAAGCGTAACCGCGGCCTGAACTCCGCCTTCACCGTGCGCAAGATCTCTCACGGCGTGGGCGTCGAGCGTACCTTCCAGACCTACAGCCCGCTGGTCGACTCCGTCGAGGTCAAGCGTCGCGGCGACGTGCGCCAGGCCAAGCTGTACTACTTGCGTGAGCGCAGCGGCAAGTCTGCTCGTATCAAGGAAAAGCTGTCGTAACGAAAGCGTGCGCGGGTCGTGCTCGAATCCGGCACGTTCGTGGTTTCGTTGTGCCGCAAGCCCCGCCACCGCTCACGCGGGGCGGGGCTTAGTCGTTTCAGGCCGTACCTGCGTATGGAGAATGGGGCATGTCGCATGACGCCCGATCCTTGGTCCTGATCGAGTCCTTCCTCGATGCCCTGTGGCTCGAGCGTGGAGCCAGCGAGCACACGCTCTCGGCCTATCGTCGCGACCTCGAGGCCTGGGCGGCGCGGTTGGCCGAGCTGGGCGGCGACCTGCTGGCACCGGACCAGGCGCTGTTACCCGCCTGGCTCGACGAGCGGCGGGCCGCCGGCTACCAGCTGCGCAGCAATGCCCGGCTGCTCTCCAGCCTGCGTGGTTTCTATCGCTGGGCCCTGGCCGAGGGGCGCATCGAGCGCGATCCGCTGGCCGAGGTGCGTTTGCCGCGGGTGAGGCCCAACCTGCCCGATACCCTCGACGAGGACGAGGTGGAGCGTTTGCTGGCGGCGCCGGACCTGGCCACCGATCTCGGTCTGCGCGACCGCGCCATGCTCGAGGTGCTTTATGGCTGCGGCCTGCGGGTGTCGGAGCTGGTGGGGCTCAGCGTGGATGCCGTCAACCTGCGTCAGGGTGTGGTGCGGGTGCGCGGCAAGGGGGACAAGGATCGGCTGGTCCCGTTGGGGGAGGAGGCCGTACACTGGCTGACACGCTACATGCGCAGTGCCCGTGGGGCGCTGATGAGCGACGCGACACGCCCCGCGCTTTTCCCCGGACGTGGCGACAACTGCATGACGCGCCAGACCTTCTGGCATCGGATCAAGGCCCATGCGCGCACCGCGGGAATCACGCGGCCGCTGTCGCCACATACGTTGCGGCATGCGTTTGCCACGCATCTATTGAATCATGGAGCCAATCTGCGTGTCGTACAGCTGCTGCTCGGTCACAGCGATCTGTCGACCACGCAGATTTACACCCACGTTGCGCAGGCGCGACTCGAAGCCCTGCACGCCGACCATCATCCTCGAGGCTGAATCATGATCGCGTTAACCCATCGTCTAGCCGGCTCCCTGTTCGCCCTGGCCGTTCCCCTGGCGTCGCTGCTGCTGCCTGCCGCTGCCTGGGCCGGTGCCGCCGAGCGACTGGCCGAGCGGCTGGAAGTCAACGGCCAGCCCATGCCGGTCGCCAGCGTGCACGAGACCCCGGTGCCGGGCTTCTACCTGGTACGCCTGGAGACCGGCGAGGCCTTCTACAGCGATGCCGAAGGCAAGTACTTCCTGGTCGGCGACCTTTACGAGAACGGCCAGGGTGGGCTGACCAATCTCACCGAGCAGTCGCGCAACGTCGAGCGGGCCGAGCAGCTTGCCAACGTGCCGGAGAGCGAGCGCGTCGTATTCCGTGGCACGGCAGAGAAGCGGGCCGAGATCTTCGTCTTCACCGATACCACCTGCCCCTACTGCCGTCAGTTCCATGAAGAGGTGCCGACCCTCAATGAGATGGGCATCGAGGTGCACTACCTGGCCTTTCCCCGTGCCGGCATGAACTCCCAGGGCGCGCGGATTCTCGAGCAGATCTGGTGCGACGGCAATCCTACCGAGGCGATGAACGCGGGCAAGCGACAGGAAACGCTGTCGGGCGGCACCGACTGCGACAATCCGGTCGAGGCACAGTATCATCTGGGCATGACCGTGGGCGTGCAGGGAACACCGGCCATCGTGCTGCCCGATGGGCGGCTGGTACCGGGCTACGTGCCCGCCGAGCGCCTGGCCGATATGCTCGGCCTGGCGGAATGAGGGCAGACCGAGAGCTGCCGAGTGCATGAACGCTGGACATTGACACCATCATGGGGAGCAGGACATTGAAACCGGTGAGAGTGGGAATCTGTGGTTTGGGTACCGTCGGTGGCGGCACCTTCAACGTGCTGACGCGCAACGCCGACGAGATTGCGCGGCGTGCCGGCCGCCCGATCGTGATCGAGCAGGTGGCGCTGCGCAGCACCAACCCTGAGTGCGACCTCACCGGGATCAAGACCACCAACGACGTCTTCGAGGTGGCCCGCAACCCGGACATCGACGTGCTGGTCGAGGTGTTGGGGGGCTACGACGTGCCCCGCGAGCTGGTGCTCACCGCCATCGCCAACGGCAAGCACGTGGTCACCGCCAACAAGGCGCTGATCGCCGTACACGGCAACGAGATCTTCCAGGCCGCCCACGAGCAGGGCGTGATCGTCGCCTTCGAGGCTGCGGTGGCCGGTGGCATCCCGGTGATCAAGTCGCTGCGCGAAGGCCTCGGTGCCAACCGCATCGAGTGGGTGGCGGGCATCATCAACGGCACCGGCAACTACATCCTGACGCACATGCGCAGCGAAGGGCGCGCCTTCGAGGACGTGCTCGCCGAGGCCCAGGCGCTGGGTTACGCCGAGGCCGACCCCACCTTCGACGTCGAAGGCATCGACGCTGCCCACAAGCTGACCATCCTCGCATCGATCGCCTATGGCGTGCCGCTGCAGTTCGAGAAGGCCTACACCGAGGGAATCTCGCGGGTGACGTTCGATGACGTGGAACAGGCCGACAACCTGGGCTACGTGATCAAGCACCTGGGCATCTCCAAGCGCACCGAGCATGGGCTCGAGCTGCGCGTGCATCCGACCCTGATCCCCAAGGAGCGCCTGCTGGCCAATGTGCACGGGGTCAAGAACGCCATTGCGATCATGGGCGATGCCGTGGGACCGACCCTCTACTACGGTGCCGGCGCCGGCTCCGAACCCACGGCCTCGGCGGTGGTGGCCGACCTGCTCGACGTGGCCCGCGACATTGCCACCGATCATCACTATCGCGTGCCCTACCTGGCCTTCAGCGGCATCGGCGACGACGACGGCGGCATGCCGATCCTGCCCATGGAGGACATCGTCACCGCCTACTATCTGCGCCTGCTGGCGGTGGACCGCCCCGGCGTGCTGGCGCGGGTGGCGACCATTCTCTCCGAGCAGGGCATCTCCATCGAGGCGCTGGTGCAGAAGGAAGCCACCGAAGGCGAACTGGTGCCGATCATCCTGCTGACCCACAGGTGCCGCGAGAAGCACATGAACGAGGCGATCCGCCAGATCGAGTCGATGGCCGACATCGCCGGGCCGGTCACGCGGATCCGCGTCGAGTCGCTGGACGAGCAGGAGTAAGGGCATGCGCTACATCAGTACCCGTGGGCAGGCGCCTGCGCTCTCTTTCGAAGAGGTCGTGCTGACCGGCATGGCCAGCGACGGCGGCCTCTACGTGCCGGAAACCATTCCGCAGCTCTCCCGTGAGGAGCTCGCCGGCATGGCCGGGCTCTCCTATGCCGAGGTCGCCTTCCGCGTGATGCGGCCGTTCGTCAACGGCGAGATCGACGACGAGACCTTCCGCGGCATCGTGCGCGACGCCTACGCCACCTTCAGTCACGACGCCGTGGTGCCGCTCAACCAGCTCGACGCCAACCACTTCCTGCTGGAGCTGTTCCACGGTCCGACGCTGGCCTTCAAGGACGTTGCCCTGCAGCTGCTGGGCCGTATCCTCGATCACTTCCTGGCCAAGCGCGGCGAGCGCGCGGTGATCATGGGCGCTACCTCCGGCGACACCGGTTCGGCGGCCATCGAAGGCTGTCGCCACTGCGACAACCTCGACATCTTCATCCTGCACCCGCACAACCGGGTCTCCGAGGTGCAGCGTCGTCAGATGACCTCGGTGCTGGCCGACAACGTCTTCAACATCGCCATCGAAGGCAACTTCGACGACGCCCAGGCGATGGTCAAGGCCAGCTTCGCCGACCAGGGCTTCCTCGGCGGCACTCGCCTGGTGGCGGTGAACTCGATCAACTGGGCGCGCATCATGGCCCAGATCGTCTACTACGTGGCCGCCGGCGTGGCGCTGGGTGCGCCGCACCGGCAGGTCAGTTTCTGTGTGCCCTCGGCCAACTTCGGCAACGTCTTCGCCGGCTACATGGCCTACCGCATGGGGCTGCCGGTCAAGCAGTTCATCATCGCCACCAACGCCAACGACATTCTGCACCGCACCATCGCCGACAACGACTTCTCCAAGCAGGAGCTCAAGGCGACCCTGGCGCCCTCCATGGACATCGTGGTGTCGTCCAACTTCGAGCGCCTGCTGTTCGAGGCCTACGAGCGTGACGGCGCTGCCGTGGCTGCGCTGCTCGGGCGCTTCCAGTCCGAGCCGACGGCGCTGGCCGAGGCGCCGCTGGAGCGGCTGCGGGCGCTGTTCGCCAGCCATAGCGTCGACGATGCCACCATCCTCGAGGTGATCCGCGAGGCGCACCACCGTACCAAGGAGGTGCTCGACCCGCACACGGCTACCGGTTATCGCGCCGCCGAGCGCGCCCGGGCCGATGCCGCCACACCGATGATCACCCTGGCCACGGCCCACCCGGCCAAGTTCGCCGAGGCGGTGGTCAAGGCGGGCTTCCCCGGTGTGCCGCTACCGCCGCACATGGACGACCTGCTGGAGCGCGAGGAGCGTTACACCGTGCTGCCGGCGGAGCTGGCTAAGGTGCAGGCGTTCGTGGCCGAGAATCGGCGGTAAACACCTTCGTTGACCGTCGCTGGCCGGCTCGGAGCCGTGCCGGCGACAGGTCTTCGAGGAGGCGCTGTGAACCCATCCCTGGGCGCTATATTTGCCATCCATGGCAAATAACCTCCTCTACGACCTGTCCCCGGCGCCCCTCGCATCGAGGCTAGCCCGAGCGGTGGTCAGTGTCGGCGAAGATAGGCCCTGCGCCCCTCGTCTCGAGGCAGCCTGAGAGGCCGCGCCGAGATGCCATGAGCCGGCCGCAAAACCCGTCATGCAACAGGAGCCACGCTTGGACGCGAACGCGCCGCCCGATCTGCACGCCCGACTCAAACCGCGGCTGCTGCTGCGCCCACGCAACGAGGCACTCTACGCCCGCGCGCTCGCCGAAGGCCTGACCGAGCTGCAGGCCCGGGTGCTGGCCGGTCGCCTGACCGACTACGAGGGCGAACTGGCACCGCTGACCCGGCCCAGCCTGCGCTATCTCGAACATCCGGAACACCTGGCCGACGGTCGCCGCGCCGCAGAGCGTATCGCCACCGCCGTGGCCGAGGGCGAGCACATCGGCATCCTCACCGACTACGACGTCGACGGCATCACCTCCCACGTGGTCATCCGGCGCACCCTGGTGGAGCTCTTCGGTGTGCCGGAGTCGCGTCTGCACAGCCTGATCGGCCATCGTATCCACGACGGCTACGGCATCAGCCTGCCGCTGGTGGAGCGCACGCTCAGGCTCTCGCCGCGGCCTACGCTGGTGATCACCGCCGACTGCGGCAGCTCCGACGAGCCGCGCATCGCCCGGCTCAAGGCGGAAGGTATCGACGTGGTGGTGAGCGACCACCACGCCCTGCCGGTGGAAGGGCCGCCGCCCTCGGCTCATGCCGTTGTCAACCCGACCCGTGACGACTGCCAGTACCCCGACCGTACCATTGCCGGCTGCATGGTGGCCTGGCTGGTCATGTCGCTGACGCGCAGCGTGCTGGTGGAGTGGGGCGTGATTCCCGAGGCCACGCCCAAGCTCTCCGCCTGGCTCTCCTACGTGGCGCTGGGCACTGTGGCCGACTGCGTGTCGCTGGGGGCGAGCCCGGCCAATCGCGCCGTGGTCAGTCATGGTCTGACGTTGATCAACCGCATGGAGGCTGCCTGCTGGCGTGCCATGGCGACCCGCCTGGGCGAAGACAGCGTGCCGTTCTCCGCCGAGACTCTGGCCTTCCAGATGGGGCCGCGAATCAATGCCCGCTCACGTCTCGACGACCCCTACGCGGCGCTGCACTTCATGCTGGCAGGAGACGATGCCACGGCGATACGCCACCTGCAGACGCTGGACGATGACAATCAGTCGCGCAAGGCGATCGAGGCAGAAATGGTCGAAGAGGCCCGCGGCCTGGCCCTGCCTCAGCTCGAGGCTGACCGACCAGCCCTGATCGTCTATCTGGACAGTGGGCACCCGGGGGTGCAGGGCATCGTCGCTTCGCGTCTGGTGCAGGCCTTCGGCCGGCCTGCGCTGGTGCTCACGCCAGCGGCGGCGCCCGGCATGCTCACCGGCTCGGGGCGCTCCATCGAGGCGTTGCACCTGCGCAATGCGCTGCAGCGCGCCTATGAGCTTGCCCCTGAGGCACTGCCGCGCTTCGGCGGGCATCGCGGCGCGGCTGGGGTCGGCGTGCCGGTGGAGCAGCTGGAAACGTTCCGCTCGGCCCTGCTGCAAGCCGTGCGCGAGCAGTTGGGAGAGGCCGAGCTGTTCCCCCACGTGCTGACCGACGGAGCGCTCAACCCCGAGCAGCTGCAACTGGCCACCCTGCTCGAGCTGGAGGCGCTGGGTCCCTACGGGCGCGAGTTCGACGCGCCGCTGTTCGAAGGGGAGTTCCTGATCGAGTCGATACGTGCCGTGGGCGCCGAGGGCAATCACCTGTCGATGCACCTCTCGTCGGGCGCGACGAGCCTCAAGGCGATCTGGTTTCGCGCCCTCACGCCGGGAGAACTACCCGCCTTCGGTCTGGGCGACCGGCTGCGCTGCGCCTACCGGCTCAATCGCAACCGCTGGCGGGGCCAGGAGTCGCTGCAGCTGATGATCGAGTATGCCGAGCCGTTGCACGGCTGAAGCGAACTTCGTGGCCAGCTGAGTGAGGTCAATGATTCTGCGGGCGCTTGCCGCTAGAATCCGGGCCGTTCGGGGCTAGGCCCGCCATCCCAAGGAATCGTGAATGGATCCACAAGATCTTCCCACCGATCCCCATCGCCCCTACGAGGACGTGATGGCGATGCTGGTGGGGACGCTGTTCGTCGCCCTCGGCGTCAGCTTCTATACCCAGGCGCTGCTGCTCACCGGCAGTACCGCCGGCATGGCCTTCCTGCTGCAGTACGCTACCGGCTGGCGCTTCGGGGTGTGGTTCTTCCTCATCAATCTGCCGTTCTACTACCTGGCGGTGAAGCGCATGGGCTGGTCGTTCACCCTGCGCACCTTCGTCGCCATCGCCTTGGTGTCGCTGTTCTCCGAGCTGACCGGCAAGTGGGTCGTTTTCGACAGTCTCAATCCGCTCTACGCCTCGCTGATGGGCGGCAGCCTGATCGGCATCGGCATGCTGGTGCTGTTTCGCCACCGCACCAGCCTCGGTGGCATCAACATCCTGGCGCTCTATCTGCAGGCTCGCTACGGCCTGCGCGCCGGCTACGTGCAGCTCGGCATTGATGGGGTGATCATGCTCGCTGCCTTCCTGGTGCTACCGGCCGACAGGGTCGGGCTCTCGGTGCTGGGCGCGGTGGCGCTGAACCTGATCATTGCCCTTAATCACAAGCCCGGCCGCTATATGGGCGTGAGCTGAAAAGTGGCTGTGCTCGACCATACGGCGTTAAAAATCGGCTTAAAGTGTTCATTTACAAACACGTAAACTCCGCCTTTGCGCCGATTTTACCTTGCGACCCACATGGATGTGGGAAGTGCGTTTGCCCGTCGGGAACGGGCCTAGCCCTGGCCTTCGCTCGCCGACTTTTCGGATGACATGGCTCTTCTCAGTAGTTGGGCCAGACGCCTGGCGTGGCCAACTCGATGAGGTGCCCGTCGGGGTCGCGGAAGTAGAGGCTCTCACCGCCACGGGGCCAGTGGGTGCGCCCTTCGATGACCACGCCGTGGTCGTCGAGCTGGCGCTCCCAGGCGGCCAGCTCGTCGGCGGCGATGGCGAAGGCGAGATGCACCCGCCCTCTGCCGTCATGGGGCGGGATGGTGCCCATCTCGTTGGGCAGTACCACGGTTTGCAGCGTCTCGCCCTGCAGGAACAGCAGCAGCACCGAACCGGCACCGGCATCGTAGGCGGTGAATCGATGGTCGGCGTTGAACGGCTCGAGGCCCATCACGCCTTCGAAGAAGACCCGCGCCCGGTCCATGTCGTCGACGTAGAGTGCGGTCTCGAGTACGCCGTTGAGCTTGGGCATGGCCATCACTCCCTCTGGCATATGCTTTCAGCTTAGCAGGTGCTCTCGACGGTTCGGCTCAGCGGCGCCACCAGAACCACCAGACGATGGCGACGATCAGCGCCAGGCCGGCGAGATTGACGATCCAGCTCATGGCAGGGCCTCCTGCGTTTCCGCCGCTGCCGCCTGGCGCCCGGTGGCAACATCGCCACGGGTCTTGAGCAGGCGCAGGCGGTTGGCGTTGCTCACCACCGTGATCGAGGAGAGCGACATGGCCGCCCCGGCGATCATCGGTGACAGCAGCATACCGGTGAAGGGGTAGAGCACCCCGGCGGCAATGGGGATGCACAGCACGTTGTAGCCGAACGCACCCACCAGGTTCTGCTTGATGTTGCGCAGGGTCATGCGACTGATCTCGATGGCGTCGGCGATGCCGTGCAGCGAGCTTCGCATCAGCGTGATGCCGGCGCTCTCGATGGCCACGTCGGTGCCCTGGCCGATGGCGAAGCCGACGTTGGCCCGGGCCAGCGCCGGGGCGTCGTTGATGCCGTCGCCGACCATGCCGACGATCTCGCCGGCCTGCTGCAGACGCTCGATCTCGGCGTGCTTGTCCTCGGGCAACAGCCCGGCGCGGAAGTCGTCGATGCCCACCTCGCGGGCGATGGCCGCCGCGGTGTGCTGGTTGTCGCCGGTGAGCATCACCACCCTGAGGCCGTCCGCCTGCAGCCGCTTGACCGCCGCCACGGTATCGGCCCGCAGCGGGTCGCTGATGCCGAACAGTGCGGCAAGCCTGCCCGCCACGGCGAGATAGACCACAGTGCGTGCCATGCGCTCCAGTTCGCCGGCAAGCTCATTGCCGGCGGAGAGGTCGATACCGGCCTCGCGTAGCAGCCGGGCATTGCCCAGCAGTAGCGCTTCGCCGCCAGGCCCGGTGGCCTTGACGCCGCCCCCGGTGACGCTGTCGAAGCCGCTGATGTCGGCGGCCACGGCGCCGGCCTGTTCGGTGTGCTTCAACAGGGCGGCTGCCAGAGGATGCTCCGAGCCGCGCTCCAGCGCCGCCACCAGTCCCAGCAGGGTCGACTCGTCGTTTTCGAGGAAGTGCACGTCGGTGACTCGCGGCTTGCCCTCGGTCAGGGTGCCGGTCTTGTCCACCACCAGGGTGGTGAGGCGGCTGGCCGTCTGCAGCGCCTGGCCGCTTCTCACCAGCACACCATGCTCGGCGGCCTTGCCCACGCCGATCATGGTCGAGATGGGCGTGGCCAGCCCCAGGGCGCAGGGGCAGGCGATGATCAACACCGTGGTGGCGGTGACCAGCATGTGGATCAGCCGCGGCTCGGCACCGAAGTTGAACCAGGCCAGTGCGGTGATTACGGCGATGATCATCACCGCGGGCACGAAAATGCTCGATACCTTGTCGGCCAGCTCGCCGATAGGCGGACGCGAGTTCTGGGCCAGCGCCACCTGCTCGGTGATCTGGCCCAGGCGCGTGTCGCTCCCCACGCGGGTGGCGAGATAGACCAGGCCGCCGCGACCGTTCACCGTGCCGGCGTTGACCTCGTCGCCTTCGCCCTTGGCCACCGGTAGTGGCTCGCCGGTGAGCATCGACTCGTCGATATGACTGCTACCACTGCTCACCACGCCATCCACCGGCAAGCGTTCGCCGGGGCGCACGCGGATATGGTCGCCTTCGCGTACCGCTTCGATGGGCAGCTCGCGCTCGTCGCCATTGCGGATCACCCGCGCCGTGCGGCTCTGCAGGTCGAGCAGGCGCTTGAGCGCCTCGCTGGTGCGCCCGCGGGCGCGCAGCTCCAGGGCGTTGCCCAGCAGCACCAGGCCGATGATCATCGCCGAGGCTTCGAAGTAGATGCCGTGAGCCACCGCCGGCAGCCAAGGGGCGAAGGCCACCACCGCCATGGAGTAGAGCCAGGCGGTGCCGGTACCCATGGCGATCAGGGTGTCCATGTTGGCCTGATGGTGCTTGAAGTTCTTCCAGGCGTTGACGAAGAAGTGACGGCCCGGGCCTACCAGCACTGCCAGCGTCAGCAGGCCGACCGCCAGCCAGTAGAGCCGTCCCATGCCGACCGGGTGAGGATGGTAGACGAACATGCTGGCCATCAGCGGCACCGCCAGTGCCAGCGACCAGAAACTTCCGCGCAGGCGGCGCCGATAGGTCTCGGCATCCTTGGCGGTGCGGGCTTCCTCGGCCTGGCGCAGGTCGACGATGGGTTCGGCGTCGTAGCCCGCGGTCTGTACGGCCTTCACCAGTGCCTCGGCATCGACTCGGCCATGCACCTGGGCCACACGGGTGCCGAAGTTCACCGACGCAGTGGCTACGCCCGGGGTGCGCTCCAGCGCCTGCTGCACGCTCTTCACGCAACTTGCGCAGGTCATGCCCGAGATCGCCAGACGATGAGTCGTGCCGCCTTCGCGGCGGGGAACGTTGGCGGTATCGGCCGGCGGCGTGGCAGGCTCGGCTACCGACTGCTCGAGGGCTGCACCGCTATCACCGCTGGCCGGCCCGGCCTGAGGCGGGTAGCCGGCCTGGGCCAGCGCGGCGTCGAGTCGTTCGGCATCCAGGGTGGAGTTCACCACCAGACGCTTCTCTGCGGGAAAGCCGGTGACCTCGGCCTCGGGGTCGAGGGTCTGGATCGCCTCACGCATGCGCTTCACGCAGCCCTGGCAGTTCATGCCCGGTACGCTGCGCTCGAGTTCGAAGGTATTCATTTCCTTTCCTCACCGGCTTGGCAGCAATGAGAGTGGATCGTTTGGGGAAAGCTCTCTATCAGGCGGCACAGGCTGTGGCCGTCGGGGGTGCCGTCGGGCATCTCGGCCCAGGTATCGAGTGCCTGTTCCATGCGCGCTGCCAGCGCTTCCAGCTCGCGGATGCGGGCACGGATCTGCGGCAGCCGGCTAGCCAGCAGATCGCGCACCATGGGGCAGGGCGAGTCGCCCTGATCGGCATGGGCCAGGATGTCGCCGATCTCGGCCACGCTGAAGCCCAATGTGCGGGCACGCTGGATGAAGCGCAGCCGTTCGAGATCAGCCTGGTCGAACAGCTGGTAGCCATTGTCGGGGTCGCGCTGCGGATGCAGCAGGCCTTCCCGTGTGTAGTGACGCACCGTCTCGGCGGTGACCTCGGCCCGCCGGGCCAGTTCGCTGACTTTCATGATGGATCTCCTGGGAGTAGGGATCATGTCAGCAGTGTAAAACCTTTGGGTCACACAAAGGTCAAGCGCCTGAAGAGAGGCGATTTGCTGCAGCGCACAAAGGAAAAGTTCAATGGCTTACGCTAAAACTCAACTAAAGTATGATGCTTTATGGCATTAAAACGAACGTTTGGCCTTGAACCGAACGGATGTTTGGCGAAAACTGGCTTCGTAGGGCACCGCTCCGCTGAGGACGGAACAATAACCAGCGCCAGCTCGTATCTGGAAAGAGGACGTCGAGACATGCAGAACAAGTTCAACAGGATTACATGGGCCGTGGCCATCGCTGCCGCCGCCTTCGCCAGCCAGGCCAACGCCGGCGGTTACCAGATCAACGAGCAGAGCGTCAGCGGCCAGGGCTATGGCCATGCCGGACGGAGCTCCAACGTCAACGACGCCACCATCGTCTTCGGCAACCCGGCGGGCATGTCGTTCCTCGACCGTGCCCAGCTCACCGCCGGCGGTACCTACTTGAACGTCAACAGCCGGATTCGCAACGCCGAGGCGACTCGGGCCAATGCGCTCACCGGTGGCCTGCCCCAGCCCGTGGACGGATCCTCTGAAGGTGATATGGTGCCGGGCACCCTGATTCCCTTCGCCTTCTACGCTCATCCGGTGAATGAGCAACTGGCTTTCGGCTTCGGCGTCTATGCCCCGTTCGGCTCCAAGACCGATTACGAGGACGGCTTCGTCGGACGCAACCTGGGCAACTACACCGAACTGCGTGTGATCAGCGCACAGCCCACCGTCTCCTACCGCTTCAACGACCAGTGGTCGGTGGGTGCTGGAATTACCTATAACCGTGTAGATGGGGAGCTTCGCCGCCAAGTTCCTCAGCCCGGCATGGGCATGGCGGATCCGGAGCAGGACTTGGATTCACGGGTGGAAGGGGACGACGATGCCTGGGGGTATAACCTCGGTGTTATCTTCCAGCCAGTGCCCGAAACCACTCTTGGCCTGACTTATCGCTCGAAGGTCGATTACACCCTGACGGGTAATTACCGGGCAACCAATCCTGACGGCTCTGTTGCTATCAACCCGGTCACAGGCGCGCCGTTGGAAGACAATGCACGCTTGAACCTGGTTACGCCGGAAACTATCAACTTCTCCGTGACTCAGCAGATGAGCGACCGCCTGAAGCTGATGGCAGGTGCTTCCTGGGTTCGGTGGAGCCGTTTCGATGAAATCCACGTCACGAATGATGCGGGCGACACGATCACACGGGAAAATCAGGATTACTCGAATGCCTGGGCTTATGGTGTGGGTGGTGAATACCAGCTCAATCCGCAACTGGCGCTGCGTGCCGGCGTGACGCTGGACTTCACCCCCACCAGCGACGAGTTCCGCAGCGCGCGGATCCCTTCGGACGATCGCCGCATCTTCTCCATCGGCGCCGGCTGGACGCCCATGGATAATCTGACGCTGGATTTCGCCTACTCCTATTTGACCGAGCGCAGTACTCACGTGGATCAAACGCGCACGGATCATGAAGGTTCCTTGGCGGAAACTCAGTTGACCTACACCGCCGATTACAAGAACGAGGCCCACGGCTTCGGCGCTCAGCTGACCTACCGCTTCTGAGTCAGACAAGCGCTTGATGTGAGTCAGGCATTCGTTCAAGGTCCGGCAGCTTAGCTGCCGGGCCTTGTTCGTAGGGGCGAAGGTTCTGAGGGCTGGCCTGGCATTGGCCCGTAGCCGGCAAGGATGCGCCCCTGCGCCGAGTTCGCTACAATAAGCGCCTTTTCCGCGCCGTCCGCCCAGGGTTCGTATCCTTCGGGCGGCGTCGTTATTCCCTAGCGAATCAGGCGAGCGAGCCCCATGCTGGAAACCAACCCCATTCACAACCTCATCAAGGACCTGGCCGAACGGACAGACGTCCTGAGGGGGTATCTTTGACTATGCCGAACGCAAGGATCGGCTAGAGGAAGTCTCCCGCGAGCTGGAAGACCCGAACGTCTGGAACGACCCCGAGTACGCCCAGAAGCTGGGCAAGGAGCGCGCCGCGCTGGAGCTGGTGGTCGAGACCATCGACGAGCTCGACCGGGGCCTGGCGGACAGCCGCGACCTGCTCGAGCTGGCCGAGATGGAGGAGGACGAGGACACCGTCGCCGAAGTCCGCAAGGAGCTCGACGGCCTGCAGGCGAGCCTCGAGAAGCTCGAGTTCCGGCGCATGTTCTCCGGCGAGATGGATGCCAACAACGCCTACCTCGACATCCAGGCCGGCTCCGGCGGCACCGAGGCCCAGGACTGGGCCAACATGCTTCTGCGCATGTACCTGCGCTGGGCCGAGCATCACGGCTTCAAGGCCGAGATCACCGAGCTTTCCGCCGGTGAGGTGGCGGGCATCAAGTCGGCCACGATTCACGTGCAGGGCGACCACGCCTTCGGCTGGCTGCGTACCGAGACCGGCGTCCACCGCCTGGTGCGCAAGAGCCCGTTCGACTCCGGCGGCCGTCGCCACACCTCGTTCGCCTCGGTGTTCCTGTCGCCGGAGATCGACGACAGCTTCGAGGTCGAGATCAACCCGGCGGACCTGCGCGTCGACACCTACCGCTCCAGCGGCGCCGGCGGTCAGCACGTCAACACCACCGATTCCGCGGTGCGTATCACCCACGAGCCCACCGGCATCGTGGTGGCCTGTCAGAGCCAGCGCAGCCAGCACGCCAACCGCGACTTCGCCATGAAGCAGCTCAAGGCGAGGCTGTGGGAGCACGAGATGGAGAAGCGCAACGCCGCCAAGCAGGAAGCGGAAGACTCCAAGGCCGATATCGGCTGGGGCAGCCAGATCCGCTCCTACGTGCTCGACGACCAGCGCATCAAGGACCTGCGAACCGGCGTGCAGACCAGCAACTGCGACCGGGTGCTGGACGGCGATCTGGACGCCTTCATCGAAGCCAGCTTGAAGCAAGGCTTGTAACCGGCACTTGCGCTTGCCGATACGGCAGAGCCCCTCGATTCGAGGCGTGTAAAGGGCGCGCCTCTCCCGTCGAGGGGCGTCTTGTCTCGGTATCTTTCGAACGGATGAATCCAACAGGTAGCAACATGGCCAACCAGAGCTCCTCCCCGGAAAGCCCCCAGACCGACGAGAACCGTCTGATTGCCGAGCGTCGGGCCAAGCTGGCGGCACGCCGCGAGCGCGCCGCCGCCACCGGCGGCAGCGCCTTCCCCAACGACTTCCGCCGCGACAGCCTGGCGGCCGAGCTGATCGCCGAGCTGGGCGAGAAGGACAAGGCCGAGCTGGAGGCGCTCAGCCGCCCGGCGGCGGTGGCCGGGCGCATCATGCGCAAGCGCGGTCCGTTCCTGGTGATCCAGGATCCCAGCGCCACGATTCAGCTCTACGTCGACAAGCAGGGCCTGCCGGAAGCGACGCTCGAGGACATCAAGGGCTGGGACATCGGCGACATCGTCGCGGCCCGCGGCCCGGTGCACAAGTCGGGCAAGGGCGACCTCTACGTCATGATGGAAGAGGCCAGGCTGCTGACCAAGAGCCTGCGCCCGCTGCCGGACAAGTTCCACGGCCTGACCGACATGGAGGCGCGCTACCGCCAGCGCTACGTCGACCTGATCATGAACCCCGACTCGCGCAAGGTGTTCGAGACCCGCGCCGGGGTGATCAGCGCCATGCGCCGCTTCTTCGAGGAGCGCGGCTTCATGGAGGTGGAAACCCCCATGCTGCAGCCGATTCCCGGCGGTGCCACCGCGCGGCCCTTCATCACCCACCACAATGCGCTGGACATCGACATGTACCTGCGTATCGCTCCGGAGCTCTACCTCAAGCGCCTGGTGGTGGGCGGTTTCGAGAAGGTCTTCGAGATCAATCGGAACTTCCGTAACGAAGGGCTGTCGACTCGCCACAACCCCGAGTTCACCATGGTCGAGTTCTATCAGGCCCATGCCAACCATCATGACCTGATGGATCTCACCGAGGAGATGCTGCGCACCATCGCGCTCAAGGTGCTGGGCACCACTACCGTGGTCAACACCGTGCGCAACGCCGAGGGCGAGGTGCTCGAGAGCTACGAGTACGACTTCGGCAAGCCGCTCAAGCGCATCAGCGTGTTCGACTCGATTCTCGAGTTCAACCCGGACATCCACGCCGAGGCGCTGGCCGACGAGGCCGCCGCGCGGCAGATCGCCGAGCGGCTGGACATCGACGTCAAGGACGGCTGGGGCCTGGGCAAGATCCAGATCGAGATCTTCGAGAAGACCGTCGAGCATCGCCTCAAGGACCCGACCTTCATCACCGATTACCCCACCGAGGTGAGCCCGCTGGCACGGCGCAACGACAGCAACCCGTTCGTCACCGAGCGCTTCGAGTTCTTCGTCGGCGGGCGCGAGATCGCCAACGGCTTCTCGGAGCTCAACGACGCCGAGGACCAGGCCGAGCGCTTCCGCGCCCAGGCGGCGGAGAAGGAGGCCGGCGACCTCGAGGCGATGTACTACGACGCCGACTACGTGCGCGCACTGGAGTACGGCATGCCGCCCACTGCCGGTGAGGGCATCGGCATCGACCGCCTGGTGATGCTGTTCACCGACAGCGCCTCGATTCGGGATGTGTTGCTGTTCCCGGCCATGCGCCCTGAGGTGGAGTGAAGGGGCTGCGCAGCGCTGCTGGGCGGAAGTATTGGTAAGCGGCGGCGCTAGCGCCCATAATGATCACCGTTTCGACGTCGAGGAGACCGCGATGAAACTGCTCAACCGCTCCGCCCTGAGCGTCAGGCCGACCCGGCACTTCGTGGACTGGATCAATGCGCTGGAACCCACCATGGGGGAGGACGACCTCACCCTGGAGGACGTCGAACGTGAAAGCACGGTCTATCTGATTCCCGAGATGGACACCCCGGAGGCCCTGGAGGCCTTTGTGCGCGAGCGCTACCTCGAGATCCTCGAGACCGAGCTGCGCGCCTGGGAAGAGGACGAGCGGCAGTGGCCCGAGGCCCTGGACTGGGCGTTGTTCCAGCGCTTCCTGCAGGTCGAGCACAGCTATCTCGCCATCGACCTGGACGATGAGACCGCGCTGGAAATCTCCGAGGTCGACGATTCACTCCTGCTGGAAACCGACCAGGACTGAGGAAAGCCCCGATTTTCTGCTGCGCTCGATATCCCGCTCTCCGGCGGTGTCGAGGCGTCGAACCGTCGCAATCCTCATTTAGCAGGCTGTAAACTCCGGTTGCTGCGCTCCGGCGGAAAGCGGGCTCTCATCGCTCGCGACGCAAATCGGCGTCTTTCCATTTTTAAGGCAGATGCGAAAACCGGCTGCGGCCGGTTTTCTCGTTAGCAACTCCGCAGTGATGGAAACCGAATGAGCCGACTCTTTTCGACCCGGCCCGGCGACGATGGCCTGCCGGGTCCCGAGCGACGCCTGGCGGTGCTGGCGCTGATCCTCGGCACGCTGATGGCGGTGGTCGATGTCACCATGGTCAACATAGCGCTGCCGTCGATAGCGCGCGATCTGCAGATTTCCGATGCCCGCGCGGTGTGGGTCACCAACCTCTACCAGATCGTCTGCGCCGCCTTCCTGCTGGTATGCGCCTCCTTCAGCGAGATGATCAGCCGCCGTCGCCTATACGTGGCCGGGCTGTTCCTGTTCGTGTTTGCCTCGCTGGGCGCGGCGCTGTCGCGCAGCCTGGAGTGGCTGCTGCTGTTTCGTGCCCTGCAGGGGCTGGGGGCGGCTGCCACGCTCTCCATCGGACCGTCGCTCTACCGTTCGATCTTTCCCACCCGGCTGCTGGGCAGTGCGCTGGGGCTCTCGGCGCTGGTGGTGGCGGGTGGCTATGCCGCCGGCCCGGCGCTCGGCGGGCTGATCCTGTCCGTGGCCAACTGGCCCTGGCTGTTCGCTCTGCATCTGCCCTTGGGGCTCATCTCGCTGTGGCTGGCCTGGCGCGCGCTGCCTCGCGAGAAGGGACGCCGCGGCGGCTTCGACGGGCGTGGCGCCCTGGGCTCGGTGATCATGCTGGGGAGCTTCTTTCTGGCCATGGACACCCTGGCTCACGGTGCGCCGCTGTGGCAGGCGCTGGCCTGGTTGGCCGTGAGCGTGGTGGTGGGCTGGCTGTTCCTGCGCCGCCAGCGTCGCGCCAGCCATCCGCTGCTGCCCCCGCAGTTGTTCCGCGTGGCGCGCTTCCGTCTGGCGGTTTCCGCCTCGGGTCTGGCCTTCGTCGGCCAGGGGCTGGCCTTCGTCGCGCTGTCGTTCCTCTATCAGCAGGAGATGGGCTTCTCGCCGCTGCACACCGCCTGGCTGTTCACCCCCTGGCCGCTGGCCATCATGCTGGTGGGCCCGTTGGCCGGCCGCCTTGCCGACCGCGTCAATCCCAGCCTCATGGCCAGCACCGGGCTAGTGCTGCTGATGTTGGGGCTGGCCTCGCTGGCGCTGCTACCCGAGGATGCGGGGCTCATCGACAGCCTGTGGCGCACGGCGCTGTGCGGCATCGGCTTCGGCCTGTTCCAGCCGCCCAACAACCGCGAGATGATGACCAGCGCGCCGCGGGAGCTCAGCACCAGTGCCTCGGGGGTGCTCAGCACCACGCGCACCGTGGGACAGTCCCTCGGCGTGGCCCTGGTCGGCGCCTTCATGGCCGCCAGCGCGCCGGTTCAGGTCACGCTCTGGGTCGGCTGTCTGGCCTGTCTGCTGGCACTCGGCGCCAGCCTGGCGCGGATGTCGCTCGCCGGTCAGGCGCTGTCGCAGGTGAAGTCGCCGGACAAGCGAGTACAATGACCCCATGTTTCATCATCGAGGAGCCACCATGAGCATTCAGGCCGTCATCGAAGAGAAGCTGCAGGCCCTCGAGCCCACCCACGTAGCGGTGGAGAACGAGAGCCATCGACATGCCGTTCCGGCCAACTCTGAGACCCACTTCAAGGTCACGGTGGTATCCGAGCACTTTCAGGGCTTGATGCCGGTGAAGCGCCATCAGCGCCTCTATGCGCTGTTGGCCGATGAGCTGGCTGGGCCGGTACACGCCCTGGCACTGCACCTCTACACGCCCCAGGAGTGGGCGTCCCGCTGTGGGGCGCGGCCCGACTCCCCCAACTGCCGCGGCGCCAGCAAGTGACCACCGAACCGCAGCGTCTCCAGTATCTGGAGGCGATGGGGCTGACCGCCTGGGTAGCGCGCTACCAGTTGCCCAATGCCCGGCCGACCGAAGCCTGCGAGTGGACGCTGCCCGAGCGGGCGGCGCCCGCACCGCCCGCTGAGCGGCTGCATGCGCTGCTGGACGAAGCCGAGGCCGCACCCCGCCAGGTTCCACCCGCATCGACGGCGGGCGAGAGTGCACGCCCCAGGCCGCCCCGTCGCGCCCGGCAGCTGCTGGGCATCGAGCCCGAAGGCGAGGCGGCTGAGACGGATTCTGCCCCGGTCAGTGCGAAAACGGTGAACGCCGATGCGCCCAGCCCGGAGCCGAGTCCTGAGACAAGCCCTGAGACGACGCCTGGGATATCGCGGCAGACACAGAAGCCCCTGCGCTTCACCCTGCAACTGGCCTGCCTGGCCGGGCGCTGGCTGGTGTTCGTGCCGCAGCCGTCGGCGCCGGACGTCGCCCAGAGCGAGCTGCTGAGCAATGCACTGAAGGCCGCCGGGATCGACGCTCCTACGCCGCTGGCCTTCGAGACCTTTCGCTGGCCGCCCATGGAGAATCTGCCGGTCGAGGCCCCCCTGGAAGAGGCGCGGGAAGGACTTGCCGCCTTCGTCGAGGGCACGCAGAGGCGCGGATGGTCGCCCGAGCGGGTACTGATCTTCGGCCATGACGAGACCCTCGCGCGGTTGCTGGAGATGAGTGAAGGTGAAGGCCGGATCGAGCCGCTGGGCCTGCCCGGCTGGCAGGGGCCCGGCCTGGATGAGCTGGTGCAGAGCGCCGCGGCCAAGCGTTCGCTGTGGCCCACGCTGCTGGCGTGGCGGCAGGCCTGGTTGGTGAAGGACGCTGAAGCCGATGACTGAAGGCGAGGTGCGGTGCCTCTCGCTTGGCGATCTGGAGCGGCTGGTGGCGCTGGAACGACAGCAGCCTCGTCACTGGTCGGCTGGCCAGCTGCAGGCCGCGCTTCAGGATCGCGACTGCTGCGTGTTGGGTATCGCGGTCGAGGAGGCGCTCGTCGGCCACGCCGTGGTGGCCCGGCTGCCTTTCGAGGCCGAGCTGCAGGCCATGCTGGTCGCACCCACCATGCGCCGCCGCGGCCTGGCGGCGGTGCTGCTGGAGGCGGTGGTGGAGCAGTGTCGGCGCTGGGGCGGCGAGAGGTTGCTGCTCGAAGTGCGGGCGGGCAATGTGGCGGCCATCGCGCTCTATCGGCGTGCCGGCTTCAGCGAAGATGGCCGGCGGCGCGGCTATTACCCGCCCTTGAACGAAGCAGCCGACGCGGCGCGAGAAGATGCCATCCTGATGTCGCGTCGACTGTAGGGGGAAGAAAGGCTCAGCCGCGCTCGGTTTCCACTTCGTCGAACTTGCCCAGCAGGGCGGTCAGCCGGCGCTCCCACTCTTCGCGCTCCTGCTTCAGCCGGCTGTTTTCCTCGCGCAGCTCCTCTGCTTCCATTTTCAGCAATTCCAGGGCCTCGACGGCACTGGCCACTTTCTGTTCGAGCCGGTTGAAGAGTTCGGTGCTCATCGTGTTCTCCTGAAATAGGTCCTGGCGGGGCGGGCCCTTGCCCGCACTGAATCCGTTGCGCAGCGTAACGCCGAGGGCCGAGGCTCGGCAAGCGTAGCCGAACGGCGACGCAGACCCTCAGGCGCCGGGTTTCGCCAGACGCCGGTAGAGCCGGCCGGTGCTGTCGCCGGCGCGTACTTCACGATGCAGCAACCAGCTCTCGGGTACCTCGATGTCGAGGCCCGTTTCGGTCTCCACATAGATCCACGCATCCGTCGTGAGCCAGCCCTGCTCCAGGCGCTCGATGCAGGGCGTCGCCAGGCCCTGGCGAAAAGGCGGGTCGAGAAAGACCAGCGAGAAGGGGCCGAGGCCGGTCGGGCCGGCGGCGAGCAGCTCGAGGGCGTCGGCGCTGCGCACCGCGCCTCGTTCGCCGGCGCCCAGGGTTTGCAGGTTGTCGCCGAGGGCCTGGGCAACCCGGGCATCACGCTCGATGAACAGCGCCTCGGTCGCGCCGCGGGAGAGCGCCTCCAGGCCCAGCGCGCCGGTACCGGCGAACAGGTCCAGTACCCGTGCCCCCGGGGTGGCGGCCGTCAGCCAGTTGAACAGCGTCTCCCGCACCCGGTCGGGCGTGGGACGCAACCCGGGGCTGTCGAGCACCGGCAGCAATCGACGCCGAAACTCGCCGCCGATGATGCGCAGCCGCCCGCCGCCCTTGGACGAATGGGTGCCGGAGCGGGAGTGTGAGCGGGGGGGAGGACGGCGTCGGGTCATGGGGGCGAATTGTACCCGTCGCCTTGTCCACAGTCATGATGCGCGGTGTTAGGATGTAGCGATCATTCACCCGTGAGGCTGAATTCCCCCATGTTCGGTTTTTTCAAGCGCAAGAAGCAGCAGGAAGAGCAGCAGGATCGGCAGCCGACCCCGCCCGTCGAAGAGAGAACGGGCGAGGGACGAACCGCCGAGGAAGCGACGGCTGACGCGACGGTCAGCCAAGCGGCGCCCGCCGAGCCGGACGTGGTCGATGCCCCGCGCGCCGAAGAGCGTGCCATGGCCGGCTCCGCCGCGGACGAGGCGCATGAGCGCACCGAGGCGTTCGACAAGCTCGACCGGGAGGAGGAGAACGCGGTGCTGCGCGCTGAGGCGCTGGCTCCCGGACCCGAACCTGAATCCGAGCCGGCACCTCAAATGATCGCGGAGCCCGAACCGGAGCCCGAGCGCACGCCGCTGCAGGAGAAGCCGGTCGCCGAGAAGCAGGGCTGGTTCGCACGCATTCGCTCCGGCCTGGGCAAGACCCGCGCCAACCTCACCGAGGGCATCGCCGGGCTGTTCCTGGGCAAGAAGCAGATCGACGACGAGCTGATCGAGGATCTCGAGACCCAGCTGTTGATGGCCGATGTGGGCATCGAGGCCACCACTGAGATCATCGATCGCCTGACCGATCGCGTCTCGCGCAAGGAGCTCAAGGATCCCCAGGCGCTCTACCGCGCCCTGCAGGACGAGCTCGCCACGATGCTCGACACCGTGGCCAAGCCGCTGGCGCTGCCGGCCAAGGGCGAAGGTCCCTTCGTGATCCTGGTGGTGGGCGTCAACGGCGTGGGCAAGACCACTACCATCGGCAAGCTGACCCAGCGCTTCCAGCGTGAGGGGCGCAGCGTGATGCTGGCCGCCGGCGACACCTTCCGCGCCGCGGCGGTGGAGCAGCTCAAGGTGTGGGGCGAGCGCAACAAGGTGCCGGTGATCGCCCAGCACACCGGTGCCGACAGCGCCTCGGTGATCTACGACGCCGTGGCTGCGGCCAAGGCGCGCAAAGTCGACGTGCTGATCGCCGATACCGCCGGCCGGTTGCACAACAAGGGGCACCTCATGGAGGAGCTCAAGAAGGTGCACCGGGTGATGGGCAAGCTCGACGACACCGCTCCCCACGAGGTGATGCTGGTGCTCGATGCCGGCACCGGCCAGAACGCGTTGTCCCAGGCCAGTACCTTCAACGAGGCGGTGCCGGTCACCGGTATCACCCTGACCAAGCTCGACGGCACCGCCAAGGGCGGCATCATCTTCGCCCTGGCCAAGCAGCTCGGTACGCCGATACGTTTCATCGGCGTGGGTGAAGGCCTGGATGACCTGCGCCCCTTCGAGGCCCGCGACTTCGTCGATGCGCTCTTCGATCAGGGCGATGAGGGAGCCGCTGCCTCGTCATGATCGTCTTCGAGCATGTGGGGAAGCGCTACGGCGGGCGCTTCGAGGCGCTGGCCAACATCGATTTTCGCGTAGAACGTGGCGAGATGGTCTTTCTCACCGGCCATTCCGGCGCCGGCAAGAGTTCGCTGCTGCGCCTCATCATGCTGCTCGAACGGCCGACCCGCGGCCGGGTGCTGGTTGCCGGTCACGACATCGGCCGCCTGCACCCCAGCCAGGTGCCGTTCTATCGGCGTCAGATCGGCGTGGTGTTTCAGGATCATCAACTGCTGCACGACCGCTCCATCTTCCACAACGTGGCGCTGCCGCTGGAGATTCGCGGCTTCGAACCGCGCGAGGCGGCGCGGCGGGTGCGGGCGGCGCTGGACAAGGTGGGCCTGTTGCACCGCGAGAAGGCGCTGCCCATCGAGCTCTCCGGAGGTGAGCAGCAGCGCGTGGGCATCGCCCGGGCGGTGGTCTGCAAGCCCTCGCTGCTGCTGGCCGACGAGCCCACCGGCAACCTCGACCCGCAGCTCTCGGCCGACATCATGGCCCTGTTCGAGGACTTCAATCGCATCGGTACCACGGTAATGATCGCCAGCCACGACCTGGCACTGATCGCTCGCCTGCGGCATCGCGTGCTGCGCCTGCGCGAGGGTCGCCTGGTGGCCGACGAGGAAGCCGCATGAGCCGTCAGCCGCAAGAAGGTGGCGCGAGCCGCCGCCAGCCGCCTGCGCCGCCGCGCGGCGCCCGGACCCAGCGCACCCGCTCCTCGAGCCGCTTCCGCGGCTGGCTGCGCCACCATCGCGCCATGTGTCTCGACAGCGCCCGGCGCCTGCTGCGCGCCCCCATCGGCAGTCTGCTGACCATGCTGGCCATCGCCATTGCCCTGGTGCTGCCGGCGGCGCTGTGGCTGGCGCTGGACAGCGCGCGCCTGCTCGATGCCGAGCTGGAGGAGAGCGCGACCCTGACCGTCTATCTTGAGCACCAGATCGACGAGGGCCAGGCCGGGCGCATCGACGAGGCAGTGGATGCCCACGAGGGGGTGTCGCGTACCCGGCTGATCAGCGCCGCCGAGGGCATGGCCGAGTTCCAGCAGGCGCTGGGGCTTGCCGATGCCCTGGGTCGCCTGGAAGACAACCCGTTGCCGGCCAGTATCGTGGTGGTGCCGGTGGATCCGGCTCCCGAGGCCGTGCGCCGACTGGCCGGCGAGCTCGAGGCACTGAGCGGTGTCGACGAGGTGCGCCTCGATCTGGCCTGGCTCGAGCGCCTGCGCCACTTGGCCGAGCTGGGCAGCCGCCTGGCGCTGGCGCTCGGCGTACTGTTCGGCCTGGGCGTGCTGCTGGTGGTGGGCAACACCATTCGCCTGGCGGTGGAGAGCCGTCGCCAGGAGATCGAGGTGGTGATGCTGATCGGTGCCACCCACGGTTTCGTGCGGCGGCCGTTCCTCTACAGCGGGGCCTGGTACGGTCTCGGCGGCGGCCTGCTCGCATGGGGACTGCTGGCGCTGGGCAATCAATGGCTGGCGCTGCCGGTCAGTGCGCTGGCGGCCAGCTATGGCGCCACCTTCACGCTGCCGCAGTTGGGGCCGGAGGGCTCGGCAACGCTGCTGTTGTGCAGTACACTACTGGGCTGGCTGGGCGCCTGGATCGCCGTGAGCCGCCACCTCGCGGAGGTTCGGCCGCGCTAGCGAATGCGCCCAGCATCTGCCACGCTGTCGGCAGACAAGGGAACATTATCGACTTTTGCCCGTCTAAACGGGCGATTGAATCGTATATTAGGTTTTCAAGGAGACAACCTGCAATGAGCACCAGTCTTCTGCCGGTGGGCCATCTCTCACCGGGGCATGACCTCAATGGGTACATCCAGGCGGTCAACGGCATCCCCATGCTCACCGCCGAGGAAGAGCGCGAACTCGCCTTCCGCCTTCACGACGAAGGCGATCTGGAGGCGGCGCGTCGTTTGGTGCTGTCGCATCTGCGCTTCGTGGTGCACATCGCGCGCAGCTATTCAGGCTATGGCCTGCCTCAGGCCGACCTGATCCAGGAGGGCAACGTGGGCCTGATGAAGGCCGTCAAGCGCTTCGATCCCAACCAGGGCGTGCGCCTGGTCTCTTTCGCCGTGCACTGGATCAAGGCCGAGATTCACGAATTCGTGCTGCGCAACTGGCGCATCGTCAAGATCGCCACCACCAAGGCTCAGCGCAAGCTGTTCTTCAACCTGCGCAGCGCCAAGAAGCGTCTGGCCTGGCTCAACAACGACGAAGTCGACGCCATCGCTCGCGACCTCGACGTCAAGCCCGAGGTGGTGCGCGAGATGGAAGGGCGCCTGGCGGCCCACGATGCCGGCTTCGACGCCTCGCCGAGCGAGGATGAAGACTCCGCCTACCAGGCACCGGTGCACTACCTCGACGATGATGGCTCCGACCCTGCCGTGCAGCTCGAGGACAGCGACTGGGAAGACGACGCCAACCGCCGCCTGAAGATGGCGCTGGAGGCGCTGGACGAGCGCTCGCGGGACATCCTGCAGCAGCGCTGGCTGGCCGACGACAAGGCCACCCTGCACGAACTGGCCGATGTCTACGGCGTCTCCGCCGAGCGTATTCGCCAGCTCGAGAAGAATGCCATGAAGAAGATCCGCTTGCAGCTGGGCGAGACCCTGGCCGCCTGACGCGGTGGCCTGCTTTCAGCGAGCTCTGCTGAGGACATAAGCAGCGAAGCCCCGGCCATTGGTCGGGGCTTCGTCGTTGGTACGCCTACTCGTTGGCGCGTGGCTTAGTCGTTGGCGTGGCCTAGGCGCTTTGGGTAAGCGGCTCGCGCATCAATTGCGCCGAGAGCAGCGCCCACTGATCGTCCCAGTGTTCGGTGGGCCGGCGCTGGAAGTCGCTGCGCACGTACTGCGAGATGCGCCCCTCGGCCACGGCGATCAGCAGGTTGGCGGTGGCCGATACCGGTAGCACGGTGCGCCGTCGTTCGCGCAGTTCTGCCTCGCGTAGCACCTGCTTGAGCTGGGTCTCCACGCGCTCGAAGAGCTGATGAATGCGCAGTCGCAACCGGGCGGTCTCGCCGGTCAGCACGTCGCCCTCCAATAGGCGGGAGAGGCCCGGATTCTTCTCGGCGAAGGCCAGCAGCAGGACGAGGATCTGTCCGCAGCGCGGTACCGCCTCGTGCACCTCTTCGAGAATGCGCGAGATACGCTCGAACAGGGTCTCCTCGATGAACGAGATCAGCCCCTCGAACATGCGTGCCTTGCTCGGGAAGTGGCGATAGAGGGCGGCTTCGGAGACGCCCACCTGGCGCGCCAGCGCCGCGATGGTGATGCGTTTGCCGCTGTCTTCTTCCAGCATCAGGGCGAGCGCCTGCAGGATCTGCTCGCGCCGGCTGGTGATCTGTGTAGCCTGCGTCATTTGGGTCTTCTGTTATTCATGGCCGGCGCCGTCCGCCCGGCATTGCCGGGCGGATAGCTGCTCAGGCGTTGTCGTTCCCTTGACGGTCGGCATCGGTGATCAGGGTGCCGACCCCCGCGTTGGTGAATATCTCCAGCAGCGTGGCATGGGGTACACGCCCGTCGATGATATGGGCGCTGCGCACGCCACCCTTCACGGCATCGAGCGCGCAGCGGATCTTGGGCAGCATACCACCATGGATGGTGCCATCGGCGATCAGGGCGTCCACCTGCGCGGTGGTCAGCCCGGTCAGCACCTCGCCCTCAGCGTTCATCAGGCCGGCCACGTTGGTCAGCAGCATCAGCTTCTCGGCGCCCAGCGCCTCGGCCACCTTGCCTGCCACCAGGTCGGCGTTGATGTTGTAGCTGTTGCCCTTGGCATCGACGCCGATGGGTGCGATCACCGGAATGAAGTCGCGCTCGGCGAGCATCTCGATCAGGTCGGTTGAGACGTGCTCCACCTCGCCCACGTGGCCGATGTCGATGATCTCGGGGGCGGTCATCTCCGGCGTCTGGTGCTCGACCTTGAGCTGGCGCGCACGAATCTGGGCGCCGTCCTTGCCGGTGAGGCCGATGGCCTTGCCGCCGCACTGGTTGATCAGGTTGACGATCTCCTTGTTGACCAGCCCGCCGAGCACCATCTCCACCACGTCCATGGTCTCCGAGTCGGTGACCCGCATGCCGTTGACGAAGCGCGACTCGATCTTCAGCTTGGCCAGCAGGTCGCCGATCTGCGGCCCGCCGCCGTGCACCACTACCGGGTTGATGCCCACCTCCTTCATCAGCACCATGTTGCGTGCGAAGGAGTCGATCAGGGTATCCTCGGTCATGGCATTGCCGCCGTACTTGACGACCACGGTCTTGCCGGAAAAGCGCTGGATGTAGGGAAGCGCCTCGGAAAGCACTTCCACTACCAGGCGCGGGTCACGAGTCGTTTCGGTCATGGTCCTTCCTTCAATGAACGAAGCGCTGCCGTCAGCTCGGCAGCGTCAGCGCCGGGTCGACCTGTTTCAGGGCGTCGGCAAACCGGTTGCGGATACGTTCGAGCGCCGTATCGCTCTTGCCCTCGAAGCGCAGCACCAGCACCGGGGTGGTGTTGGAGGCGCGGCACAGGCCCCAGCCGTCCGGATAATCGACGCGAATGCCGTCGAGGGTGGTCTTGATGCCATCGTCGCCGAAGTCGCCCTCGCGAGCCAGCTGCTCCACCAGCTCGAACTTGTTCTCGTCGGTGACGTGAACGTTGATCTCGGGGGTGCCGAGATCCTGCGGATAGCGGGCGAAGAAGGCATCGGCATCATCGTCCTGCTTGGCGAGGATTTCCAGCAGCCGGGCGGCACCGTAGATGCCGTCGTCGAAGCCGTACCAGCGCTCCTGGAAGAAGATATGGCCGCTCATCTCGCCGGCGAGCTGGGCGCCGGTCTCCTTCATGCGTGCCTTGATCAGTGAGTGGCCGGTGCGCCACATCTCCGGCGTGCCGCCGGCCCGCTCGACCACGCCCGCCAGGTTGCCTGTGCACTTGACGTCGAAGATCACCCGGGCACCGGGATTGCGCGACAGCATGTCCTCGGCGAAGGCCATCATCAGGTGGTCGGGGTAGATCAGCTTGCCGCTCGGCGTGACCACGCCGAGGCGGTCGCCGTCGCCGTCGAAGGCCAGGCCGATGTCGGCGCCGGTCTCCTTCACTGCGCGCATCAGGTCCTGCAGGTTTTCCACCTTGCCCGGGTCGGGGTGATGGTTGGGGAAGGTACCGTCGATCTCGGCGAACAGCGGCACCGTCTCGGCGCCGAGCTTCTCGATCAGCTTGGGTCCGAGCTCCCCGGCCACGCCATTGCCGCAGTCGACCACCGCCTTGAGCGGGCGGGCCAGCTCGATGTCGCCGACGATGCGCTCGAGATAGGCGTCGCGCACGTCCTCATGGCGCACGCTGCCCTGGCCCTCGGTCAGATCGCCGGACTCGATACGCCGGTACAGCGCGGTGATCGCTTCGCCGGAGAGGGTCTCGCCGCCCAGCACGATCTTGAAGCCGTTGTAGTCCGGCGGGTTGTGGCTGCCGGTAACCATCACCCCGGAGGCGGTGCCTTCGAGAATGTGCGTGGCGAAGTAGAGTACCGGCGTGGGCACCATGCCGATGTCGATCACGTCGCGGCCGGCGGCGGTCAGGCCGCGCATCAGCGCCTCGCTGAGTCGCGGGCCGGAGAGCCGGCCGTCGCGGGCCACGACCACGGTGGACTCGTTGCGCGCCGCGGCTTCCGAGCCGATGGCGCGGCCGATCTGCTCCACGGTCGCCTCGGTGAGCGTGTCGTCGACGATGCCGCGAATGTCGTAGGCGCGGAAGATGGAGGCCGGTACGTTGCTGTTGGTGGCTTGGCTCATAACGGTTCCTTGTCGAACAAGAGTGAATTCATGTGCCTGGTTGCGAAGACCCTGCCGTAAGGCCCTCTCCTTGGGCCGTGTGCGGCAGCGTCGTGTCGGTCGTCAGTGGCGCCCCGAGCTGCCGAAGCCGCCTGCGCCGCGCAGGCTGGCCTCGAAGTCGTCGACAACTTCCAGCTCGGCCTGGACCACTGGTACCAGCACATACTGGGCCAGACGCTCGAAGGGCTCCAGTACGAACGGGCTGTTGCCACGGTTCCAGGTCGAGATCATCAGCTCGCCCTGGTAGTCGGAGTCGATCAGCCCCACCAGGTTGCCCAGCACGATACCGTGCTTGTGACCGAGGCCCGAGCGCGGCAGGATCACGCCGGCCAGGCCCGGGTCGCCGATGTGGATGGCGAGGCCGGTGCGCACCAGCTCGCACTGGCCCGGCTCGATGGTCAGCGGCGCGTCGAGCAGGGCGCGCAGATCCATGCCGGCAGACCCTAGGGTGGCATATTGGGGCAGGAAATCGCGCAGACGCTCATCGAGCAGCTTGACCTCGAGGCGCGGCTTTTGGGCTTGGCGGACTGGCTGGGACTCGGACATGGTCGTTCCGTCAGGTTGGCTGAATGGCTGGGTGAATCGCGTTAGTGAACGGGCTGCTCGGCCAGGCGGCTCAGGGCCTGTTTCAGCACGGCCCTGGCGAGTTCGAGCTTGGGCTGCGGCGGCAGGCTCTCACCGCCTTCGCCGTCGCCGTCGCGCCACATCAGCAGGGCGGCGTTGTCGTCGGCGCCGAATCCAAGACCCGCGGTCGAGACGTCGTTGGCCACGATCATGTCGAGCCGCTTGCGCTCGAGCTTGTCGCGGGCATAGGCCTCCAGGTCACGGGTCTCGGCGGCGAAACCGACCACGAAGGGGCGCCCGCCTGCCGCGTCGCGTCGGTCGGCCACGGCGGCAATGATATCCGGATTCTTGATCAGCCTGAGGGTCAGGGTCTCTTCCCCCTCACGCTTCTTGATTTTGTGCTCCGCTGCCGTCTCGGCACGGTAGTCGGCCACCGCCGCGCAGCCGATGAAGATGTCGCACTCGCCAGCCAACTGCTGGCTCGCCTCGTGCATCTGCAGCGCCGTCTCCACCTCGATGCGGGTCACGCCCGCCGGCGTCGGCAGGCTGACCGGGCCGCTGATCAGGCTTACCTTGGCGCCGAGCTCCACGGCAGCCGCGGCCAGGGCGAAGCCCATCTTTCCCGAGCTGTGGTTGGAGAGGTAGCGCACCGGGTCCAGCGGCTCGCGGGTGGGGCCGGCGGTGATCGCGATATGCAGCCCCGGGGCGACTGCCGGCTCCTTGCCGGATGCCGTAAGCAGATCGGCCACGATTGCCTCGGGCTCGAGCATGCGCCCGGGGCCGACGTCGCCGCAGGCCTGATCGCCGGTGTCAGGCCCCAGTAGCCGCCAGCCGTCCTGTGCCAGGCGCTCGGCATTGCGCTGGGTGGCGACGTGGCGCCACATGGCCTGGTTCATGGCCGGCGCCATGACTTTATCGGCTTCGCTGGCCAGGCACAGGGTGGTGAGCAGGTCGTCGGCCATGCCTTGAGACAGGCGCGCCATCAGGTCGGCGGTGGCCGGAGCGATCAGGATGATGTCGGCCCAGCGGGCCAGCTCGATATGCCCCATGCCGGCCTCGGCTTCGGGGTCGAGCAGCGAAGTTCGCACCGGCTCGCCGGAGAGTGCCTGTAGCGTCAGCGGGGTGATGAAGGCCTGGGCGCCCTCGGTCATGACCACGCGTACTTCGCAGCCTGCCTGCTTGAGCAAGCGGGCGAGCTGAGCGCTCTTGTAGGCAGCGATGCCAGCGCTGATGCCGAGCAGAATGCGCCGGCCGGCAAGCCGATTGGCGGACTGCGTTGCCATGAGAATTTCCTGAACTGAAACCCGACCGCCTACCTTACCACTGCCGTTGAAGTTGCGCAGCCGCCGCCTGCGGTGAAGGTCGGTTACAATGGCGGCCTACCGTTCAAAGGAAGCGTAGCAAGGAGACAGGGAATGTCGATTCGCGACTGGCCCGAGGGCGAGCGCCCGCGGGAAAAACTGCTGGCGCTGGGGGCCGAGGCGCTCTCCGATGCCGAACTGCTGGCGATCTTCCTGCGTGTGGGGGTGGCGGGGCGTTCGGCAGTGGACCTCGCCCGCGACCTGCTCACGGCCTTCGGCGGCCTGCGTCAGCTGCTCGAAGCCGACCAGACGCGCTTCTGCGCCGAACGCGGCCTGGGGTCGGCCAAGTTCGTGCAGCTACAGGCCACTCTCGAACTCTCCAAGCGCCACCTTGCCGCTCAGCTGGCCCGCGGTAATGCGCTGACCTCCCCCACCTTGGTGCGCGCCTACCTGGCCACCCAGTTGCGCCATCTTGGCCACGAGGAGTTCGCCGCGCTGTTTCTCGATACCCAGCACCGCGTGATCCGCTTCGAGTCGCTGTTCCGTGGCACCCTGGACAGCGCCTCGGTCTACCCGCGTGAGGTAGCGCGCCGGGCGCTGGAGCTGGGCGCCGGTGCGATCATCTTCGCCCACAACCACCCCTCCGGCGTGGCTGAACCCAGCGATGCCGACCGGCGCATCACCGAGCGGCTGCGTGAGGCGCTCTCGCTGTTCGAGATCCGCGTGCTGGATCACTTCGTCGTGGGTGACGGGGAGGTTGTCTCATTTGCAGAACGAGGGTGGATCTAGATGGGGAACCGGCTGCCCTCGGCCATGCGGCGTTGAACCTTGCTTCGCAATGCCGATACCACTCTCGATGACGCTGAGGGGCGCCGGTGGCAGGTCGGCGAGGAGGTCATTTGCCATGGATGGCAAATGTCGCGTCCAGGGATGGATTCACAGCGCCTTCTCGCCGACCTTTGCCGCCGGCAAAGCCCATAAGAGAGGAAAGCTTGCGGGAGAGGGGGTAAGGGAGTGTAGAATACGCGGCTACTTGCCTGTAGGGGCGCACTCTGCTATAAAGTGCAGCCTTTGAATTCCCTTGGGTCAAATGACAACGGGGTCGTTCCCGGTTTGCCCGACAGGTTTTGAACACTCAGGTTTGACCACCTGGCCAAGCGGTTGGAGGCTCCCATGTCCAAAGTATGTCAGGTTACCGGCAAGCGCCCGGTGACTGGTAATAACGTTTCACACTCCCAGCGCAAGACCCGTCGTCGTTTCTTGCCGAACCTGCACACCCACCGTTTCTGGGTGGAGTCCGAGAACCGCTTCGTCAAGCTGCGGGTCTCCTCCAAGGGTATGCGCATCATCGACAAGAAGGGCATCGACGCGGTGCTCAGCGACATCCGCAAGCGCGGCGAAGCCGTCTAAGCGACCAGATCAGGGAGTAAGCAGTCATGCGTGACAAGATCAAGCTGGTGTCCAGTGCCGGTACCGGTCACTTCTACACCACCGACAAGAACAAGCGGAACACTCCGGACAAGCTCGAATTCAAGAAATTCGACCCGGTCGTCCGCAAGCACGTGATGTACAAGGAAGCCAAGATCAAGTAAGCCGATCCGGCGTCCGTCGCCAAGACGGGCGCCCTGGCGACTTGACGGCTTCCAGCCGCAGGTAGCAAGACCTGTCCTCCTGAACCCGGTTTTTACCGGGTTCAGGCGTATCTATTCCCGGGATTTTGCATCATGCCCGAGCTTCCCGAAGTCGAGACCACCCGGCGCGGTATCGCCCCCCACGTGGAAGGGCGCGAGATCGTCGAGGTAATCGTGCGCCAGCCGCGCCTGCGCGTACCGGTGCCCGAGGATTTCATCGAGCGCCTGGTGGGATCGCGCATCGGCACCCTGTCGCGTCGCGCCAAGTATCTGCTGCTGCCGATCGAAGGCGGGGAGGAGAGGGTGCGCGCCGGCAGCCTGATCTGGCATCTGGGCATGTCGGGCAGCCTGCGCATCGCCCGGCTGGGTGAGCTGCCGAAGAAGCACGACCACGTCGATCTGGTGTTCGACGACGGCGCCATCCTGCGCTATCACGACCCGCGCCGTTTCGGCTTCGTCGACTGGCTGGCTGGCAGCGCCGAACGCGACCCGCGGCTGGCGAACCTGGGGCCCGAGCCGCTGTCGGATGCCTTCGACGGCGAACGCCTCTACCACCTCTCCCGCGGCCGGCGCATGGCAGTCAAGCCATTCCTGATGGACAATGCCGTGGTGGTGGGCGTGGGCAACATCTACGCCAGCGAAGCGCTGTTCCTGGCCGGCATCGATCCGCGCCGGGCGGCGGGGCGTATCTCCCGCGAGCGCTACGAGCGTCTGGCGGCTGCCATTCGCGAGGTGCTGGCCGCCGCGATCACCCAGGGCGGGACGACGTTGCGCGACTTCGTCAGCGGCACCGGCGAGCCGGGCTACTTCAAGCAGCGTCTCAACGTCTACGGCCGTCATGGCCAGGGCTGCCGGCGTTGCCACGGCGAGCTGCGACTGGTGACGCTGGGCCAGCGCGCCAGTGTGTTCTGCCCTCTCTGCCAAAAATGATCCCCATTCCACGAGACCGACCATGACCCAGACCCTGCGCCTCAAGAAGAACGCCGACCGCCGCCTCAAGGCCGGTCACCTGTGGCTCTACTCCAACGAGGTCGACATCGAGGCCACGCCGCTCAAGGGCCTCGAGCCGGGCGCCCAGGTGGTGGTCGAAGCGGCGAACGGCAAGGCCATGGGCGTGGCCTACGTCAATCCCAACTCGCTGATCTGCGCCCGGGTGGTCTCGCGCGACCCCAACATGCGCCTCGACCGTTCGCTGCTGGTGCATCGCTTCAACCAGGCGTTGTCGCTGCGTCAACGCCTCTATGCCAAGCCGTTCTACCGGCTGGTGCACGGCGAGGGCGACCTGCTGCCGGGGCTGGTGGTGGATCGCTTCGACGACGTGCTGGTGGTGCAGCTCAATACCCTGGGCATGGAACGCCTCGCCGAGGAGGTCGTCGCCGCACTGGACAAGGTGGTGTCGCCGCGGGTCATCGTGTTCAAGAACGACTCCTCCGGGCGGCGCCAGGAGCAGCTCGAGCGTCAGGTCACCCTGGCCAAGGGCGAACTCGACGGCCCGGTGCTGATGGAGGAGAACGGCGTACGCTTCCACGCCCCGGTACTCGACGGCCAGAAGACCGGCTGGTTCTACGATCACCGCGCCAACCGTGCCTGGCTCAACGGCCTGGTGGCCGGCAAGCGGGTGCTGGACCTGTTCAGTTACATCGGCGGCTGGGGCGTGCAGGCGGCGGCTCACGGCGCTCGCGAGGTGCTGTGCGTGGACGCCAGCGCCCAGGCCCTGGAGCGGGTGGCCGAGAACGCGGCCCTCAACGGCCTGCACGAGCAGGTGGCGGTGGGCGAAGCCGATGCCTTCGAGGCGCTGAGCTCACTCAAGGCCGACGGTGAACAGTTCGACGTGGTGATCCTCGACCCGCCGGCCTTCATCAAGAAGCGCAAGGACATCCCCAACGGCGAACGCGCCTACGCCAGGCTCAACCGCGAGGCGATGCGCCTGCTGGGCCGCGACGGTTTGCTGCTCTCGGCCTCCTGCTCCATGCACCTGGCCCCCGAGCGGCTGGTGGACGTGGTGCGCGGTGCGGTGCGCCACCAGGACCGTCACGGTCAGATCGTCTATCAGGGCCATCAGGCGGCGGACCACCCGGTGCATCCGGCGATCCCGGAAACCGCTTACCTGAAGGCTTTGGGCGTCCGCGTCTTCCGGGATTGAAATGGGCGGCTACGTACGCGTCTTCGCCCACTCCAATGCGCTGCTGGTCAGTCACGTGCGCAACGTGCTGGACGCGGCGGGCATCCCCGTGGAACTGCGCAACATGGTGCTGGGCGGCGGTGCGGGCGAGCTGCCGCTGGGCGAGTGCGAACCCGAGGTGTGGGTGGCGGCGCACAACCGCGAGCGCGCCGAGGCGTTGATCCAGGTGGCCATGTCCGGTGCTGCCGATGCACCGGCGTGGCGCTGCCCCAACTGCGGCGAAGCGCTTGAGGGCGTATTCGATACCTGCTGGCGCTGCGGCACGTCCAAACCCTGAACCCGCAAGGGAGTGCACCATGACACAGGAGTGGGACCTTCCCGATCCGTTCGTGATCGAACTCGAGGTGCAGGCCTCGGCCATCGACGAGTACGGTCACGCCAATAATGCCGCCTACCTGCGCTGGGTCGAGCAGGTGAGCTGGGCGCATTCGGAGCATCTCGGCCTCGATCTGGCGCGCTATCGTGAGCTGGACCGGGCCATGGCCGTGCACCGCCACGAACTCGACTACCTGGTGCCTGCCTTCGAGGGAGAGCGCCTGGCGCTTGCCACCTGGATCGTCGGCTGCGACGGCCGCCTGACCCTGACCCGCCGCTTCCAGCTCGTTCGACCCGCCGACGGTCGCACTCTGCTGCGCGCTCGCACCCGCTTCGCCTGTATCGAACTCTCCAGCGGTCGGCCACGCCGCCTGCCCGAGGAGTACGTGGCGATCTACGGTGGAGCGCTGGTGGCCGAGTGAGGCGTGATTTTTTGTCATCACGCTCTTAAAAATAACGATTTTCTGCTGCTCTGGCCTTGAGAATGGATTTTTGCCGTTCTTTACCGTTGGTACTTCGTGTATGGACTGACTGTGCTGTAATGGGCATGACGATCCCCTGACAAGGACGATCCCTAACAAGACAGCGCCGTTGGAGGTTCCCCATGAAGATCGCCGTGCCGAAGGAAATCAAGAACCATGAGTATCGCGTCGCCCTGACTCCCACCGGAGCGCGGGAGCTGGCGACGCGTGGCCATTCGGTGGCCGTTCAGGTGGGGGCCGGGGAGGGAGCGGGATTCGCCGATACCGACTATGAAGCGGCAGGCGCCCGGCTCGAGGCCGACGTCGATACCCTGTGGGGCGAGGCCGAGCTGATCCTCAAGGTCAAGGAGCCCCAGCCGGAAGAGGTGGCGCGGCTCTCCCGCGGCCAGACCCTGTTCACCTACCTGCATCTGGCAGCCGAGGAGAAGCTGACCCGCGGCCTGATGGAGAGCGGGGCCACCTGTATTGCCTACGAAACCGTGACCGACCGTCAGGGCGGCCTGCCGCTGCTGGCACCCATGAGCACCGTGGCCGGTCGCATGGCCATTCAGGCCGGCGCGCACAGCCTGGAGAAGGCCCAGGGCGGCTCCGGCGTGCTGCTGCCCGGCGTGCCCGGCGTGGCGCCGGGCAGGGTGACCGTGATCGGCGGCGGTGTGGTGGGCGAGAACGCCGCGCGCATGGCATTGGGTCTGGGTGCCGAGGTCAGCGTGCTGGACAAGTCGATTGCGCGCCTCGAAGTGCTCGACGACCGCTATCAAGGCCGCATGAAGACCATCTTCTCCACCGCCGATGCCATCGACGAGGCGGTGCGCGAGAGCGACCTGATCGTGGGTGCCGTGCTGATTCCCGGCGCCGCCGCGCCCAAGCTGATCACTCGCGCCATGCTCGCCGACATGAAGCCCGGCAGCGTGCTGGTGGACGTCGCCATCGACCAGGGCGGCTGCTTCGAGACCAGCAAGCCCACCACCCATGCCGAACCGACCTACGTGGTCGACGGTATCGTCCACTACTGCGTGGCCAACATGCCCGGTGCGGTGGCGCGTACCTCGACCCAGGCGCTGACCAACGCCACCCTGCCGTTCGCCATCGCCCTGGCCGACAAGGGCTGGAAGCGGGCGCTGGCCGACGATGCCCACTTCCTGCCCGGGCTCAACGTCCACGACGGACAGATCACCTACCGCGCCGTAGCCGAGGCGTTCGACCTGGAAAGCGTCGATCCGGCGCGTTTGGTGTAACAAATGTCTGCGCGAGCGAATCGCTTCGGTGAGCGGCGCCGGGGCGGTCGCCTTGACCGCCCCCTCGCGTTACCATAGCGGGCATTTCCGACAAGCAGAGTCCGCTTTCCATGAGTGCAGCTTCCCAGAAGACACGCGTTCTCACCGGTATCACCACCACCGGTACCCCGCATCTCGGCAACTATGTCGGCGCCATCAAGCCCGCCATCGCCGCGAGCCAGGACCCGAGCGTGCAGTCCTACTACTTTCTCGCCGACCTGCATGCACTGATCAAGTGCCAGGACCCGCAGCGGGTGCAGGAGTCGCGCCTGGAGATCGCCGCCACCTGGCTGGCGTTGGGGCTCGATACCGACAACGCCATCTTCTACCGCCAGTCGGACATTCCCGAGATCCCCGAGCTGACCTGGATGCTCTCCTGCGTGTGCGCCAAGGGCCTGATGAATCGCGCCCACGCCTACAAGGCGGCGGTGGCCGAGAACGAGGCCGCCGGCAACCAGGACCCCGACAAGGGCATCACCATGGGCCTGTTCGGCTATCCGGTGCTGATGGCCGCCGACATCCTCATGTTCAACGCCCACAAGGTGCCGGTGGGACGTGACCAGATCCAGCACATCGAGATGGCCCGGGATATCGGCGGGCGCTACAACCACCTGTTCAAGGGCGAGTACTTCACCCTGCCCGAGGCGGTGGTCGACGACGAGGTGGCGGTGCTCAACGGTCTCGACGGACGCAAGATGTCCAAGAGCTACAACAACACCATCCCGCTGTTCGTCTCCGAGAAGAAGCTGCTCAAGCTGGTGCGCAAGATCAAGACCAACTCGCTTGAGCCCGGCGAGCCCAAGGACCCGGAAGGCTGCACTCTGTTCCAGATCTACTCCGCCTTCGCCAGCCGCGAGGAGCGCGAAGCTATGCGTGCCGAGTACGCCAACGGCATCGGCTGGGGCGAGGTCAAGAACCGCCTGTTCGAGCAGCTCGACACTCAGCTGCGCGAACCGCGGGAGCGCTACCAGGCACTGATGGAGGACCCCGGCCACATCGAGAGCGTGCTGCAGAAGGGCGCCGAGCGGGCCCGCGCCGAGGCCGCGCCGTTCATGGACAAGCTGCGCCAGGCCGTCGGCCTGGGACGTTTCGTCTAGCCTGCGAAACTGACCTTCGAAGCTGACCTTGGAAGCTGACCTTGGAAGCTGATCTTTGAAGGGAGTGAACGGGGCGCCTGCGGGCGCCCCGTTGCGTTGTGTCCACGCTGGCGGAGTGCGGCCGAACTTGCCAAGCTGCAGGGGTGAATCGAAAGGAGGAGTTTCATGGCCACTGCACTGGAAGCGAAACGGCCCCGGCAGATCTCCCTGACGCTGGGGGCACTGCTGCTGGCAGGCGCTGTGCTGATCGGTCTGGCCTACGGCACGCGCCTGGGGCTGCTGCTGATCGTCGGGGCACTGCTCGGCGTGTCGCTCTATCACGCCGCCTTCGGTTTCACCGCCGCCTGGCGGGTCTTCATCAGCGAGCGACGCGGGCGCGGGCTGCGTGCCCAGATGGTGATGCTGGCCATCGCCGTGCTGCTGTTCTTTCCTGCGCTGGGGGCGGACACCCTGTGGGGCCAGAGTGTGACCGGCTTCGTCTCGCCGATAGGCATCTCGGTGGTGGTGGGCGCCTTCCTGTTCGGCATCGGCATGCAGCTCGGCGGTGGCTGTGCCTCGGGCACGCTGTTCACCGCCGGCGGCGGTAACGCCCGCATGGTCATCACCCTGATCTTCTTCATCGTCGGCTCGGTGATCGGCAGCGCTCACTTCACCTGGTGGATGGGCTTGCCGGCCTTCCAGCCGGTATCGCTGGTGCACACCTTCGGCGCCGGCGGCGGTATCGCCGTGAGCCTGACTCTGTTCGCTGCCGTTGCCGCATTCACCATATTGCTGGAGAAGCGCCGTCACGGCGGTCTGGAGGAGGCGCCGCGGGCCAACTTCAGCCAGGGGCGTTGGCTCACCGGGCCCTGGCCCTTGCTGCTGGGTGCCGTGGCGCTGGCGCTGCTCAACTTCGCCACCCTGGCGCTTGCCGGGCGCCCTTGGGGCATCACCTCCGCTTTTGCCCTGTGGGGGGCCAAGGTCTACGAGTTCATCGGCGGCGACGTGAGCCAGTGGGGCTACTGGCAGAGCCCCGACAATGCCGCCGCGCTGCGCGCCAGCGTGTGGAGCGACATCACCACGGTGATGAACGTGGGTATCATCCTCGGTGCCATGATGGCCGCGACGCTGGCCGGGCGCTTCGCGCCGACCCTGCGCATTCCGCTCGGCTCGGTGATGGCGGCGGTGATCGGCGGGCTGATGCTGGGCTATGGCGCGCGGCTCGCCTTCGGCTGCAACATCGGCGCCTACTTCAGCGGCATCGCTTCCGGCAGCCTGCACGGTTGGGTGTGGCTGGTGGCGGGTTTCGCCGGCAATGCGGTCGGCATACGACTGCGCCCGCTGTTCTTCGAGCGCCCCAGCGAAGGATCCCGGGCCAAGAGCGGCTGAGGCGGGGCGCCATGGTGCGGGAGGCGTGGTAGAGTTACGCCAAAGCGCCGCCAGAGCGCTCGGGAAGCCCGCCTGTCGAGCGTTTCCCTACGGCCCGGTTCCAGTCACCGTATCGAGACAAGAGATGCCTGAAAGCAAACGTCCACTTTACATTCCCTACGCTGGTCCTTCGCTGCTCGAGATGCCGCTGCTCAACAAGGGCAGCGCCTTCACCCGCGAGGAGCGGCTCGAATTCAACCTGGTCGGCCTGCTGCCGCAGAACGTGGAGACCATCGAGGAACAGGCCGAGCGGGCCTACCGCCAGTACCAGCAGTGCCATGGCGATCTGGAACGGCACATCCACCTGAGGGCGATCCAGGACGACAACGAGACGCTCTACTACCACATGGTCATGGAGCATCTCGAGGAGATGCTGCCGATCATCTATACCCCTACGGTGGGGCAGGCCTGCGAGGAGTTCTCCAATATCTACCGCAGTCACCGCGGCCTGTTCATCAGCTACCCCGACCGCGAGCGGATGGACGACATCCTGCGCAGCGCCACCAAGGACAAGGTCAAGGTGATCGTGGTCACCGATGGGGAGCGCATCCTCGGTCTCGGCGATCAGGGCATCGGCGGCATGGGTATCCCCATCGGCAAGCTGGCGCTGTATACCGCCTGTGGCGGCATCAGCCCAGCCTACACGCTGCCGATCATGCTCGACGTGGGCACCAACAATCAGGCATTGCTCGATGACCCCATGTACATGGGTTGGCGCCACCCGCGTATCTCCCAGGAGGAGTACGACGCCTTCCTCGAGGAGTTCATTGCTGCGGTGAAACGGCGCTGGCCCAACGTGCTGCTGCAGTTCGAGGACTTTGCCCAGGCCAACGCGGTACCGCTGCTGGAGCGCTATCGCGACCAGCTGTGCTGCTTCAACGACGACGTGCAGGGCACTGCGGCGGTGGCCGTGGGCACCCTGATGGCAGCCTGCCAGGCCCGCGACGAGACCATCGCCGACCAGCGCGTGGTGTTCGTCGGCGCCGGCTCCGCCGGCTGCGGCATCGCCGAGCAGGTCGTCATCGCCATGCAGGCCGAAGGGCTCAGCGAGAAGGAGGCACGGCGGCGGGTTTTCATGGTCGACCGCGAGGGGCTCGTCACCAGCGATCAGGAGTGGCTGCGTGACTTCCAGCGCCGCCTGGCCCACGACCCGGCGCTGGTCGAGGGGTGGCAGGACCAGTCGCTGCTCGAGGTGGTGCGCCATATCAAGCCCACCGTGCTGATCGGTGTCTCGGGCCAGCCGGGGCTGTTCTCCGAGGAGGTGATTCGCGCCATGCATGCCGGCTGCGAGCGCCCGGTGATCATGCCGCTCTCCAACCCCACCTCCCGCGTCGAAGCCGTGCCGGCCGACGTGATCGCGTGGACCAACGGCCAGGCCCTGGTGGCCACCGGCAGTCCCTTCCCGCCGGTGGAGTACGAGGGCAAGATCTATCCCATTGCCCAGTGCAACAACGCCTACATCTTCCCCGGCATCGGCCTCGGCGTGGTGGCCAGCGGTGCCAAGCGCATCACCGATACCATGCTGATGACCGCGTCCCGCGCGCTGGCCCGCGAGGCGCCGCTGGTGAAGGAGGGCAAGGGAGCATTGCTGCCGCCGCTGTCCCACATCCGCGAGCTGTCCAAGGCCATTGCCTTCGAAGTCGCCGCTCAGGCCCAGCAGGAGGGGATGGCGCTGCGCACCGACGGCATCAAGCTGCGTCAGGCCATCGAGCGCAGCAGCTGGACGCCGGAGTATCGCAGCTATCGGCGGCGCTCGTTCTGAACCAGAAGCACTAGCCCCTGCAATGGCAAAGGCCCTGCCGGATATCCGGCAGGGCCTTTGCGTGAGGGCAGGTTGGTAGAGGCCTACGCCGCGCCGATCATCCGCCGCAGCACGTAGTGGAGAATGCCGCCGTGGCGGTAGTACTCCAGTTCGTTGGCGGTGTCGATGCGGCACAGGGCTTCGATCTTCTTCTCGCCCTTGGCGCTCTTCACCGTGACCGTGACCTGGCCACCCGGGGTGAGGTCGGCCAGCCCCTCGATGGAGATCGTCTCGTCGCCGGTCAGGCCGAGCGTCTTGCGGCTCTCGCCCTCGGGGAACTGCAGCGGTACCACGCCCATGCCGATCAGGTTGGAGCGGTGGATACGCTCGTAGGACTCGGCCAGCACCGCGCGCACGCCGAGCAGCCGTGTGCCCTTGGCCGCCCAGTCCCGCGACGAGCCGGTGCCGTACTCCTTGCCGGCCACCACCACCAGCGGCGTGCCCTTCTCCTGATACTTCATTGCGGCGTCGTAGATCGCCATCTGCTCGCCGGTGGGCACGTGGCGGGTCTCGCCGCCCACCACGCCGTCGAGCATCTCGTTGCGGATACGCACGTTGGCGAAGGTGCCGCGCATCATCACTTCGTGATTGCCGCGCCGCGAGCCGTAGGAGTTGAAGTCCACCGGCTTGATACCGCGCTCCTGCAGATAGCGACCGGCAGGGCTGTCGGGCTTGATCGAGCCGGCCGGCGAGATGTGGTCGGTGGTCACCGAGTCGCCCAGCATGGCGAGGATATGGGCGTCTTTGACGTCCTCGATCGGCTCCGGGGTACGGCCCATGCCATCGAAGAAGGGCGGGTGCTGGATGTAGGTGGAAGAGGGCGACCACTCGTAGACCTGGCTCTGGGGCACCTGCAGTGCCTTCCAGGTCTCGTCGCCCTCGAACACCTCGGCGTACTCCTTGCGGAACATCTCGGTCTTGACCTTCTCCACCGCGCTGGCGATGTCGGCCTGGGAGGGCCAGATGTCCTGCAGGTAGACCGGGTTGCCGTCCTGGTCCTCGCCCAGCGGATCCTGGGTCAGATCCAGGCGCACGTTGCCGGCCAGGGCGTAGGCCACCACCAGCGGCGGCGAGGCGAGCCAGTTGGTCTTCACCAGCGGGTGGATGCGCCCTTCGAAGTTGCGGTTGCCGGAGAGCACCGAGGCCACGGTGAGGTCGCCATCCTCGACTGCCTTCTCGATGGGCGGCGGCAGCGGGCCGGAGTTGCCGATGCAGGTGGTGCAGCCGTAGCCCACCAGGTTGAAGCCCAGCGCATCCAGATCGTCCTGCACGTCACCGGCGGCCAGGTATTCGGTGACCACCTTGGAGCCCGGCGCCAGCGAGGTCTTGACCCACGGCTTGGTGGTGAGCCCTTTGGCGCGGGCATTACGCGCCAGCAGGCCGGCGGCCAGCATCACGCTGGGGTTGGAGGTGTTGGTGCAGGAGGTGATGGCGGCAATGACCACGGCACCAGGGTTGAGCTTGAACTGCTCGCCGTCCAGCTCGACGTTCTGGCTGTCGTGATGCTCGTAGCTCTCCTGCACGCCGACGGCGGTCTGCCCGCCTTCGGAGAACAGGCGGCCTTTCTCTTCGCTGGGCGGTGCCTTGCCGTTCTCTTCCCCCTGCATCAGCTTCTCGAAGGTGGCTTTCATGTCCTTGAGCGCCACCCGATCCTGAGGCCGCTTGGGGCCGGCCAGGCTGGCCTCGACGTCGCTCAGGTCGAGGTGCAGGGTGTCGCTGAAGATTGGCTCGTCACCGGGCTCTCGCCACAGCCCCTGGGCCTGGCAATACTCCTTCACCAGAGCGATCAGGCTGTCGTCTCGGCCGGTCAGGCGCAGGTAGGCCAGGGTCTCGTCGTCGACCGGGAAGAAGCCGCAGGTGGCGCCGTATTCCGGCGCCATGTTGGCGATGGTGGCGCGGTCGGCCAGCGGCAGGTCGGCCAGGCCGTCGCCGTAGAATTCGACGAACTTGCCTACCACGCCGCGGCTACGCAGCATCTGGGTCACCGTCAGCACCAGGTCGGTGGCGGTGATGCCTTCCTTGAGCTTGCCGGTGAGCTTGAAGCCGACCACTTCGGGAATCAGCATCGACACCGGCTGGCCGAGCATGGCGGCTTCGGCCTCGATGCCGCCGACCCCCCAGCCGAGCACGCCGAGGCCGTTGATCATGGTGGTGTGGGAGTCGGTGCCTACCAGGGTGTCGGGGTAGGCGAAGGTCTTGCCGTTCTCCTCCTTGGTCCACACCGTGCGGCCCAGGTACTCCAGGTTGACCTGGTGACAGATACCGGTGCCCGGCGGCACCACGCTGAAGTTGTCGAAGGCGTCCTGACCCCAGCGCAGGAACTCATAGCGCTCGCGGTTGCGCTCCATCTCGATGGCGACGTTGTCCTTGAAGGCGGTGGGGTTGCCGAACTTGTCCACCATCACCGAGTGGTCGATGACCAGATCCACCGGCGACAGCGGGTTGATGCGTGACGGATCCTCACCGAGCTTTTCCACCGCGGCGCGCATCGAGGCCAGGTCCACCACGCCGGGAACGCCGGTGAAGTCCTGCATCAGCACCCGCGCCGGGCGATAGCCGATCTCGCGATTCGAGCGTCCGCCCTGCTGCCAGTCGATCAATGCCTGGATGTCCTCGCGCGCCACGCTCGGGTCGTCGGCGAAGCGCAGCTGGTTCTCCAGCAGGATCTTCAGCGTCTTGGGCAGCCGGTCGATGTTACCCATCTCCTCGGCCACCTTGGGCAGCGAGTAGTAGTGATAAGTGGTGCCGTCTGCGACCAGGGTCTGCAGCGTATCCGGCATCTCGTCACGGCTCATGGAGGCCTCCTGTCACGGTGGTGAACGATCCTTTTCGTACTCTCGTCTTTATCACATGGTCATGATAGGTCCCCCTTTCAAGCGCTGCCCAAGGTTTCTATGCTGAAGGAAAATCCGTTGCAGCGCGCCGAGGCTCCGCCGGGGGAGGGGCTGGCGCCAGGAGTTTCGTCATGCATGAAGAGCGCCTCGACAGCCATTCCGTTCATTGCCCCTACTGCAGCATGCCCTTCGACCTGCCGCTGGACCTCTCACAGGGCAGCCACCAGACCTGGGAAGACTGCCCGTTCTGCTGCGCGCCGATCCAGGTGCGGATTGACGTCTCGCCCATGGATGGGGAACTGGAGAGCCTGATGCTGGGCCGCGATGACGAGGTGTTGTAGCCAGGCCCGTGCATCAGCGGACCGAGTTAGGAGGCACCACCGCGAGCCATGGGCTGGTACAATGGCGGCAATCGTCTCTCCGGCAACAGGCAATGACCGCGACCGGAGCGAGTCAACTCCCCCTCTTTGCGTTTTCGAACAGCGAGGATCTCTTCATGAGCGAAGCGCGTCACGAACGCCTGATCATCCTGGGTTCCGGCCCGGCCGGCTATACCGCCGCCGTCTATGCGGCACGGGCCAATCTCAAGCCGGTGCTGATCACCGGTATTCAGGCCGGCGGTCAGCTGACCACCACCACCGACGTGGACAACTGGCCCGGCGACGATGCCGGGGTGCAGGGGCCCGAGCTCATGGAGCGCATGAAGCGCCACGCCGAACGCTTCGATACCGAAGTGCTGTTCGACCATATCCATGAAGTCGACCTGCGCAACCGGCCCTTCACCCTGAAGGGCGACAGCGGCAGCTACACTTGCGACGCCCTGATCATCGCCACCGGCGCCAGCGCACGCTACCTGGGGCTGCCCTCGGAGCAGCAGTTCATGGGCCAGGGGGTGTCGGCCTGCGCCACCTGCGACGGTTTCTTCTATCGCAACAAGGAGGTCGTGGTGGTGGGCGGCGGCAATACCGCCGTGGAAGAGGCGCTGTACCTCTCCAACATCGCGTCGAAGGTGACCCTGGTGCACCGCCGCGACAGCCTGCGTGCCGAGAAGATCCTGCAGGACAAGCTGCGCGAGAAGGCCGCGAGCGGCAACGTGGTGCTCGAGTGGAACCACGTGCTGGAAGAGGTACTGGGCGACGCCAGCGGCGTGACCGGCGTGCGTATCCGTTCCACCCTCGACGACAGCGTGAAGGAGATCGAGGCGCCCGGCGTGTTCATCGCCATCGGCCACAGCCCCAATACCGGCATCTTCGAGGGTCAGCTGGAGATGCATGACGGCTACATCAAGGTGAAGTCCGGCCTCGAGGGCAATGCCACCGCCACCAGCATTCCCGGCGTGTTCGCCGCCGGCGACGTGATGGATCACGTCTACCGCCAGGCGGTGACCTCCGCCGGCACCGGCTGCATGGCGGCGCTGGATGCGGAGCGCTACCTGGACGATCTCGGCTGAGCGGTGACGCTAGGTAGAGGCGAGCGCCGGTAAAGGCGTGAGCCAACCTCGCCAGTCCTTGGTACAGAACCGGTCAATAGTGCGGCGGCACCTCATCCTGCGGTGACGGTGCCGCCATCTCCGCTTCCTGCAGCGCCTGCTGCTGGTCGCGCAGCTTCTCCTGGATCAGCGCATTGATGCGCTCCAACTGGGCCAGGCGCCGTTCCTGGCCGGCGACAGCCTGATCCAGCGTGTCGAGCCAGTGCTCCTGGTAGGCGATACGGCTTTCCAGCGCCTCCAGGCGTGCAGCGAGCGCATTCTCGGGGCTCATGCTAGAATCGTCGCGCTGCGTGTCGCTGTTCATCGTGACACCTTCATCGGTCGACGAGGCCTCGGGTCGTGTCGTCATAGATATCTCGTTTCAACATTCCACATAACAAGTGAGCAATACGGATCCATGAATCGCAAGGTTATCTTTCGCTGTACGTTGATCAGCCTATTATTGGCACTGCCGGCACCGCTGCTGATCGTCCTTTTTCTCTCGCTGTTCGTCGGCGAGCTGGCCGCTCAGCTGTTCCTCATTCTGGAGGGCGGCGGCGTGGCGCCGGGCTATCTTGCCGTGGCTGCCGCCGCCTTCGTGCTGCTGCTGATCGCCACTCTCACCCTTCACGCCTTCAGCCCCCGGCTTGCGGTACTGGCCGAGGTGGAGAACGACGACCGCGAAATCGGCGAAGTGAAGTGGTTCAACGTCAACAAGGGTTATGGCTTCATCAAGCGCGAGACGGGTGAAGACGTGTTCGTCCATTTTCGCGCCATTCGCGGTCGTGGTCACCGTACCCTGGCCGAGGGCCAGAAGGTGCGTTACCACGTGATAGAAAACGATCGGGGGCTGCAGGCCGACGACGTCACCGTCATTACTTGAACGAAGCGCCTGCGCTCGACCAGGCGTTGTTGGAATTGCAGCGCGAGATGCTCATTTACTAAAGTAAACTCCGCTCTCTCGCTGCAATCCCGCCTAGCCTGGCCATCGCTCGCCAGCTGGTCAGGCTCAAGAACATCGCCCCGCTTTCGCGGGGCGATGTCGTTTCGGGTCACTGGCCGGAGTCGGGCCAGTCGATGGCGCCTTCGTTGCCGTCCGGGAGCACCTGCCAGAAGCGGTCGGGGTCGTCGCCGGGCTGCCAGCCGCCCAGCGAGCAGCGCACTTCGCAGCCGAGCCGGGCGGCGGCGTCGCGGGCGCAGTCGCAGTCGCGCGGCCAGGGCGTACGGTCGCTGTCGAACCACAGGCTGGCAAAGCCGTCGGCGGCTTTCTCCACCAGCAGTACCGGCACGACCTGCCCGTCGAAATGGCCACGGGTCTGCCACTTGTTGCGCCCGGCCGCACGCAGCGGGGCAGCGTCCAGCGTTTCGCCCAACCAGGCGTCGATGGCCTCGAGCGGCGCCTGGCGCAGGTAGACCTCGATGTCCGGATAGTGCAGCTGGCTGTCGTGCGAGTCGGGCATGGTGAACTCTTTCCTTGGCGTATTCAGGGCTGGGCGGAGCCGTTGACGAAGAGCTTGCCCAGAATCGCTTCGTAGATCTGGCTCAGGTCGTCCAGATCGGCGGCACGCACGCGCTCGTTGGTCTGGTGGATGGTGGCGTTGCGTGGCCCCAACTCCACTACCTGGCTGCCCAGGGTGGCAATGAAGCGTCCGTCCGAGGTGCCGCCGCTGGTGGAGAGCTTGGGGCGCCGGCCGAGTACGGCCTCGACGCCGTGCAGGGCGGCATCCACCAGTTCGCCTTCGGCGGTCAGGAACGGCTCGCCGTTGAGGGTCCAGTCGAGCTGATACTCGAGGCCGTGGGCGTCGAGAATGGCCTGGGTGCGCTCGCGTAGCTGCTCGTGGGTCACCTCGGTGGAGAAACGGAAGTTGAACACCACCTCCACGTCGCCGGGGATCACGTTGGTGGCCCCGGTGCCGGCGCGAATGTTGGAGATCTGAAAGCTGGTAGCGGGGAAGAAGTCGTTGCCCGAGTCCCAGTGTTCGCGCACCAGGGCGTCGAGCGCAGGCATCGCCTGGTGGATGGGATTGCGCGCCAGGTGCGGATAGGCCACGTGGCCCTGGATGCCCTTGATGTGCAGCACGCCGCCCAGCGAGCCGCGGCGGCCGTTCTTGATCACGTCGCCCAGCACGTCAGTGGAGGAAGGCTCGCCGACGACGCAGTAGTCGAGCCGCTCGTGGCGCTCGCGCAGGTGCTCCACCACGGCCCGGGTACCGTCCACCGCCGGGCCTTCCTCGTCGGAAGTGATCAAGAAGGCAATGCGCCCATGGTGGTCGGGGTGGGCGCTGACGAAGCGCTCCACCGCGGTGATCATGGCCGCCAGGCTGCCTTTCATGTCGGCGGAGCCGCGGCCCCGCAGCATGCCATCGTCATCGATGCAGGGCTCGAAGGGCGGGTACTCCCAATAAGTGTGCGGCCCGCTCGGTACCACGTCGGTATGACCGGCGAAGGCCAGCACGGGGCCGTGGTGGCCGTGGGTGGCCCAGAAATTTTCCACGTCGCCGAAGGGCAGGCGCTCGATGTGAAAGCCGAGCCGCTCCAGGCGCTCGATCATCAGCGCCTGGCAGCCCAGGTCGTCGGGAGTGACCGAGGGCCGGCGGATCAGCTCCATGGCGAGCTGCAGGGTCGGGGAGAGCCCCTGTGGCTCAGTTGTTGGCATGCAGGGCCTCGTTGAGCGCGATGGCGCTCTTGTTGGTCAGGCACTCGATGCGGCCGTTCTGCGAGTTGCGGCGCAGCAGCAGGTCGCTCTGGCCGGCCAGCTCGCGGGCCGCCACGGTCTTGACCTCCTGGCCCTGGTCGTCGAGCAGGGTGACCTTGGCCCCGGCGGTGATGTAGAGGCCGGCTTCCACGGTGCAGCGGTCGCCCAGGGGGATGCCGATACCGGCGTTGGCACCGATTAGACAGCCTTCGCCGACCTTGATCACGATGTTGCCGCCACCGGAGAGGGTGCCCATGGTGGAGCAGCCGCCGCCCAGGTCGGAGCCCTTGCCCACCAGCACGCCGGCGGAGATGCGCCCTTCGATCATGCCGGGGCCTTCGGTGCCGGCATTGAAGTTGACGAAGCCCTCGTGCATCACGGTGGTGCCTTCGCCGAGATAGGCGCCCAGGCGTACCCGGGCGGTATCGGCGATGCGCACGCCGCTGGGCACCACGTAGTCGGTCATCTTGGGGAACTTGTCGACGCAGTCCACCGAGAGCGCGCGGCCTTCGAGGCGCGCCTTGAGGCGCCGGGCGGGCAGCTCGTCGATGTCGATCGGGCCTTCGCTGGTCCAGGCCACGTTACGCAGCAGGCCGAACATGCCGGTGAGATCGAGCCCGTGGGGCTTGGCCAGGCGGTGCGACAGCAGGTGCAGCTTGAGGTACACCTCGGGAACGCTCTGCGGCGGCACGTCACTGTCGATGAAGGTGGCGACCAGCGGGCGCTGGCTGTCCGCCAGTGCCTCGGCCAGTTCGGCCTGTGCCACGTGGCCTGCGGCCTTGAGCGCCTCGGCGATGTCGCCGCAGTGCTCCGGCAGGAAGCTGACGGCGCCGTTGCCGTTGGGGATGTCGAGCACCTTGCCGACGGCATCCACCAGGCTGGCATCCGGTTTGAACAGCGGGGCCGGATAATAGATCTCCAGCCAGTCGCCCTGGGTGTTCTGGGTGCCGATTCCGAAGGCAAAACTCAACATGGGGTGTCCTCGTTTCTTGATGGTAAGTCTTTATGGTAAGGGGGTCAGCCTTTGAGATCGTCGTAGTCGCCGTCGCGATAGCCGACGCGAATCTCGTCGCCGGTATCGAGCAGCGGGCGCTTGAGCAAGGTGGGGTTGGCCATGATCAAGGTGCGGGCCTTGTTGGCGTCGAGATCCTGCTTGTCCTCTTCGGGGAGATTGCGCCAGGTGGTACTGCGCCGGTTGAGCGCCTCCATCACCGGCACGCGCGCGAGAATGTGTTCGAGCAGGGCGGCGGAGAGGCCGTCCTCGCGCAGGTCGTGGACCTGATAGGGCAGGCCCTTCTCGTCCAGCGCCTTGCGTGCCTTGCGGCAGGTGTCGCAGCTCTTGATCACGAACAGGGTTGCCATCATGCCCTCCTTTCGATGAAACGGCGAATCCGGCCAGCGGCCTCGACGGTGGGCTCGAGTTCGGCCACCAGCGCCAGGCGGATGCGCCCGGCGCCGGGGTTCAGGCCCCGACTATCCTCGCGACCCATATAGCTGCCGGGTAGTACGCTGACGTGCTCGGCGGCGAACAGGTCGCGGGTGAAGGCTTCGTCATCACCGCCCGGTACCGCCGGCCATAGGTAGAAACTGGCTTCGGGTGCGGGAAATTCAAGCACTGGGGCGAGAATTTCGGTTACTGCGGCGAACTTCGCGCGGTAGGCATCGCGGTTGTCACGCACGTGGGCCTCATCGTTCCAGGCGGTGATCGAGGCGTGCTGCAGCGGCAGCGACATGGCGCAGCCGTGGTAGGTGCGGTAGCGCTTGAACGGGGCGATCAGTTCGGCGTCGCCGGCAACGAAGCCCGAGCGCAGCCCGGGCAGGTTGGAGCGCTTGGAGAGCGAATGGAACACCAGGCAGCGACGGTAGTCGTGGCGGCCCATCGCTGCGCAGGCCTCCAGCAGCCCCGGTGGCGGTGAGTCCTCGTCGAGGTAGAGCTCGGAGTAGCACTCGTCGGAGGCGATGATGAAGTCGAACTCGTCGGCCAGGGCGATCAGCTTCTCGAACTCGGCCAGCGGCGTCACTGCGCCGGTGGGGTTGCCCGGCGAGCAGAGGAACAGAATCTGCACCTCGCGCCACACTTCGGCCGGCACAGCGTCGAAGTCGGGGCGAAAGCCGCTCTCGGCCCGGCAGTCTAGGTAGAGCGGCTGGCCGCCGGCGAGCAGGGTCGCGCCCTCGTAGATCTGATAGAAGGGGTTGGGCACCGCCACCCGTGCCGGGAGGCTGCGGTCCAGCGCGGCCTGGACGAAGGCGAAGATCGCCTCGCGGGTGCCGTTGACCGGCAGCACCTGACGCTCGGGGTCGAGCCCGTCGAGACGAAAACGACGGCGGGCCCAGGCGGCGATGGCGCCGCGCAGCTCGGGGATGCCGGCGGTGGCCGGATAGCGGGCGAAATCGAGCTGGTGCGCATGCAGCGTCGCCAGCGCCCCGGCGAAGGGCGCATGCTGCGGTTCGCCGATGGTCAGCGGGATGTGCGTGAGCTGCGCGGGCGGCGTCACACCGGCCTTGAGCGTGGCGAGCTTCTCGAAGGGATAGGGCTTGAGGGCGTCGAGATCGGGGTTCATCGGTGTCCAGGCGCCGGTAGGCGGCGTCGTTGTCGTGGCTGCGGGCAGACCGACGATTATAGGGAAGCCCCTGACTTGCCTCAAACCAATCGCGTTCGGCTCGAACCAATCGCGTTCGGCTCGAACCAATCGCGTTCGCCTCGAAACGACCGCGTTCGCCTGGTGCCGAGCGCGGCGGGCCTCAGCCCGCCACGTCCAGCACTTCGACCAGCCGCTCGCGCAGGCGCTGCTGGCGCTCGGGGTCGGTCAGCGGTGCGCCCGACTTGTCGGTGATGAAGAAGACGTCCTCCACCCGCTCGCCCAGGGTGGCGATCTTGGCCGCCGAAAGCGAGATGTCCTGCTCCATGAAGATGCGCCCGACCCGGGCCAGCAGGCCGGGGCGGTCCGGGGCGGTCAGCTCCAGCAGGGTGCGCTCGTTGGCCGGGTCCTGTTCGATCAGCACCTCGGTGGGCACCTTGAAGTGGCGCAGCTGGCGCGGCGTATGGCGAGTGACGATCTGCGGGTAATCGTCAGGGTCGTCGAGCTCCTCGACCAGGTGCGCGCGGATCTCCTCGATGCGTCCCGGGTCTCGAATGGCTCGCCCCAGATCGTCGAGCACGATGAAGGTGTTGAGCGTCCAGTCGTTGCTCGAGGTGGCGATGCGGGCATCGTGGATCGACAGCCCGAGCTGCTCCATGGCGGCGGCAGTGGCGGCGAACAGGTCGTCCACCGAGCGGGTGTGGATGAACACCTTGGTACCGCCGTCGGACATGTCGTCTGTGGGGGCGCTGATCAGGATCAGCGGCAGCTCGGAGCCGCCATGGGCGAGAATGCCCATGGTCTGCCACACGATCTCGCTGGGGGCGTATTGCAGGAAGTACTCCTCGCCGAGCAGTTCCCACAGGCGCTCGACCCGTTCCAGGTCGGCGCCCACGGCCGCCAGCAGCGAGCGCGCCTCATTGCGCGTCTCGGCGACCCACTCTTCTCGGTCGAGGGGATTGTCCAGACCGCGGCGCAGGGCGCGCTTGGTCTCGGCGTGGAGCTGGCGCAGCAGCGAGGCTCGCCAGCCGTTCCACAGCGTCGGATTGGTGGCGTTGATGTCGGCCACCGTCAGCACGTAGAGATAGTCCAGGCGGGTCTCGTCGCCCACGTGGGCGGCGAATTCGCGGATCACGTCGGGGTCGGTGATGTCGCGCTTCTGGGCCACCATCGACATCACCAGATGATTCTCCACCAGCCAGCTGACCAGCCGCGTGTCGCGGCTCGACAGGCCGTGACGCTCGGCGAAGCGCTCTACGTCTTGAGCGCCGAGAATCGAGTGGTCGCCGCCGCGGCCCTTGCCGATGTCATGATAGAGCCCGGCGATCCACAGCAGCTCCAGCTTGGGCAGCTGGTGCACTAGTTCCGCGACCACCGGGAACTCCTCGCGGGCCTCGGGCTTGCGGAACTGGTGAATGAACTTGAGCAGGCGCAGGGTATGGGCATCCACCGTATAGATGTGGAACAGGTCGTGCTGCATCAGCCCTACCGCCTGGCCGAATTCCGGCAGGTACTTGCCGAGTACGCCGTAGCGGTTCATGCGCCTAAGCTGACGCGCCACGTTGCCGCTCGAGCACAGCAGCGACATGAACAGGTGCTGGTGCTGGGCGTCGTCGCGGTAGAGGTCGTCAATGAGATGACGGTTGTCGCGAATCAAGCGGATGGTGTCGGCGCGGACGCCCTCGATCTCGGGATGCTCCGCCATCAGCAGGAACAGCTCCAGCAGCGCGTAGGGGTGCTCGCGGAAGACCGAGCGATGACGCGCCTTGATGTAGCTGCCTTCGATCACGAAGCGCTCGTTGAGGTCGGTGATCTCGAGCTTTTCGCCGCCGCGCAGAATGGCCTCGTCGAAGTGCTGCAGCAGCATGTCGTTGAGCCCCGCTAGCGCCGTGACGTGGCGGTAGTAGCGCTTCATGAACTGCTCGACGGCCAGGCGCTCGGGGGTGTCGCGAAAGCCGAACAGCTCGGCGATGGTGCGCTGGTGGTCGAACAGCAGGCGATCCTCGGCGCGCCCGGTGAGCATGTGCAGGGCATAGCGCACCTGCCACAGGAAGGCCCGACCTTGGCTCAGGATGTGCAGCTCGGCGTCGTTCATGAAGCCGTTCGCCACCAGGTCGCCGTAGCGCTGGCTGCCGAAGTGGCGCTTGGCCACCCAGCCGATCATCTGGATGTCGCGCAGGCCACCCGGCGAACTCTTGATGTTGGGCTCGAGGTGGTATTCGGAGTTGTTGAAGCGGTGATGACGGGTGATCTGCTCCTGCCACTTGGCTTCGAAGAAGCGGTCGGCGGGCCACATGCGCTCGGGGGCGATGCGCGCCTTCATTGCCTCGCGCAGCGACTCGGGGCCGGCCAGGGTGCGCGACTCCATCAGGTTGGTGATGATGGTGATGTCGGCGCCGGCCTCGCGTTCGCAGTCGGAGAGAGAGCGCACGCTGTGGCCGATCTCCAGGCCGATGTCCCACAGCAGAGTGATGAAGGCGGTGAGCGGCTCGCGATAGGGCGAGTCGTCATCGTCCGCTAGTAACAGCATCAGGTCGATGTCGGAGCGGGGGTGGAGTTCGCCGCGTCCGTAGCCGCCCACGGCGAGCAGCGCCACGCCGTCGTCGGGCCACTCCTGCAGCGACCACGCCACGCCTAGCAGCTGGTCGAGGCACCAGGCGCGACCGTGCACCAGGTCGCGAATATCGGCCCCGGCGTGAAAGCGCTCGTCCAGGCGCTGCTGAATGTCGCGCAGCGCCGCCTTGAACGGCGCTATCGGCGAGCGGGTGCCGGCGAGCTCGCTGCGGAAGGTGGCAGCATCGAACAGCGTCTCATCGGGAACGAAACGGTAGTGGTGCAGCAGCATGTTGGCTCGACTCAGTGGTCGAGGAAGGAGAAATCTTCCTCGTGGCGCGCCGTGAGCACCTCGACGCCGGTGTCGGTGACCAGCAGGGTGTGTTCCCACTGTGCGGACAGGCTCTTGTCCCGGGTCACCGCGGTCCAGCCGTCGCGCAGCACCTTGGTCTGGTGCCCGCCGACGTTGATCATCGGCTCGATGGTGAAGCACATGCCGGCGGCCAGGGTGGCGTCGGCCTCGGGCGCGTAGCCATCATAATGCAGCACCTGGGGGTCTTCGTGGAAGGTGGCGCCGATGCCGTGGCCGCAGAAGTCGCGCACCACCGAGTAGCCGTTGGCCTCGGCATGGCCCTGGATAGCGCGGGCCAGCTCGGAAAGGCGCACGCCCGGCCGCACCAGGGCGATGCTCCTGTAGAGGCACTCCTGGGTCACCCGGCACAGCCGTTCACCCTGGATGTTCTCGCCGACGATGAACATCACGCTGGTGTCGCCGTGGTAGCCGTCTGCGGTCTTCACGGTGACATCGACGTTCATGATGTCGCCCTTCTTCAGCTTCTTGTCCGGATCGGGAATGCCGTGGCAGACCACGTGGTTGAGCGAGGTGCAGATCGACTTGGGAAAGCCGTGATAGTTGAGCGGTGCCGGAGTGGAGCCCAGTTCGTTGACGATGTAGTCGTGGCACAGGCGATCCAGCTCGCCGGTGGTCACGCCGGCCTGGACGTGGGGGGCGATCATCTCCAGCACGCTGGCGGCCTGGCGACCGGCCTCGCGCATCTTCTCGATCTCGTCGGGCGTCTTGATGGCTATGTTCATGGAGTCTCGTATCAGAGGAATGGCAGTGCCGGCAGCATGGGGTAAGGGCGGCGGGCGACTTCATCTCGTGGATGAACTATGGTATAAAGCCGCGCGCTTTCCTGCAATCGTCGGGGTCCAGGCCGAACGGCCGGCCGGCGAGGCAGCGACGGCGTCGGCGGCGAATCGCTCAGCGCTTGGCGCTGCGCGACTCGAGCCGTTAACTCAACAGCCTTGAAAACACACACGTACCGGCACATGGTCCCGGGTGCTGCCGCGGTTCTTCCCGGCGGTCGGATCCATGGGGTGCGTGGAGGCCTAACCCGATTTTCAGGAGTCATCCATGGCACACGTCAACATGCGTGACCTGCTCAAGGCAGGCGCACACTTCGGTCACCAGACCCGTTACTGGAACCCGAAGATGGGCAAGTTCATCTTCGGCGCGCGTAACAAGATCCACATCATCAACCTCGAGCACACCCTGCCGGCCCTCAACGAGGTGATCGACGTGGTCGAGAAGATGGCCGCTTCCAACAACAAGATCCTGTTCGTCGGCACCAAGCGCAGCGCGAGCAAGATCATCAAGGAAGAAGCCAACCGCGTCGGCATGCCGTTCGTCAACCACCGCTGGCTCGGTGGCATGCTGACCAACTACAAGACCATCCGGCAGTCGATCAAGCGTCTGCGCGACCTCGAGACCATGCGCGAGGACGGCACCTTCGACAAGCTGACCAAGAAAGAGGTCCTGATGGCAACTCGCGAGCAGGACAAGCTCGAGCGTTCCATCGGCGGTATCAAGGAGATGGGTGGTCTGCCCGACGCGCTGTTCGTGATCGACGTCGACCACGAGCGCATCGCCATCAACGAGGCGAACAAGCTCGGTATCCCGGTCATCGGCGTGGTGGACACCAACTCCGATCCGGACGGCGTCGACTACGTGATTCCCGGCAACGATGACTCCATCCGCGCCATCCAGATCTACGTCAAGGCGATTGCCGACGCCTGCGCGCGTGCGAAGGAAGGTCGTCCCGACGAGTTCGTCGAGGTCACCGAGGGTGAAAGCGGCGACGCTACTGCCGCCGCCGAGTAACGGCGCGTCGCTCGAGCCGGCCGTGCCGGCTCGGCAGGGCGGTCGCCCAGTGCGACTGCCCGCAACCGTTCCGCCACGGCGGAGCGAGTGTTCACCGGGCCTTCGGGCCCGGCGCCCTTATTCCCAGGTCGAACCTGGATCAACCCGGGTTCCACTTACCAAGAGGTGAATTACCATGGCAGCGATCAGCGCTTCCCAGGTCAAGGAGCTGCGCGAGCGTACCGGGCTCGGCATGATGGAGTGCAAGAAGGCACTCACCGAAGCGGATGGTGACATCGAACTCGCCATCGAGAACCTGCGCAAGAGCTCCGGCCTGAAGGCCGCCAAGAAGGCCGGCCGTACCGCCGCCGAAGGCACCGTGGTGACCCGCGTCGCCGCAGACGGCAGCTATGGCGTGGTGGTCGAGATCAACTCCGAGACCGACTTCGTCGCCCGCGACGACAACTTCAAGGCCTTCGCCGACAAGGTCGCCGACGCCTTCTTCGCCGCCAAGAGCGAGGACGTGGCTGCCGTGACGGCTGGTGAACTCGAGACTGCTCGCGAGCAGCTGGTGCAGAAGATCGGTGAGAACATCGGCGTGCGTCGCTGCGCCGTCGTCGAGGCGCCGGCAGGTGCGCTGGTGGGCGAATACGTCCACGGCGGCCGCATCGGCGTGCTCACCGTGCTCAAGGGCGGTAACAGCGAAGTGGCCAAGGACGTCGCCATGCACGTGGCCGCGATCAATCCGGCCGTGGCGCTGCCCGAGGACATGCCTCAGGAGCAGCTCGACAAGGAGAAGGCGATCATCCTGGCTCAGCCCGACATGGCCGGCAAGCCCGAGCAGATCGCCGAGAAGATGGTCGAAGGCCGCCTGAAGAAGTACCTGGCCGAGAACAGCCTGACCGAGCAGCCCTTCGTCAAGGATCCGAACCAGTCCGTGGCCGAGTTCGTCAAGGCTGCCGGCGGTGAGGTGCTTGGCTTCACCCGCTTCGAAGTGGGCGAGGGCATCGAGAAGGAAGAGGTCGACTTCGCCAAGGAAGTCATGGAACAGGCTGGCCGTCGCTAAGGTCAGAGGTTCCAGCTCGAGAACGGCGTGCGCGAGAGCGCACGCCTTCTCGTATCCGGCCCCCGCGCCGGACGTAGTAGAGTAGCTTCATCCCCTTGACGCCAGGAGAGACGCCATGCCCACATCCGATAACGTCGATAACCCCGCCAAGCCCCGTAGCGACAAGTCGAAGTACAAGCGCATTCTGCTCAAGCTCTCCGGCGAAGCCCTGATGGGCGAGCACGACTTCGGCATCGATCCGCAGGTGCTCGATCGTATGGCGCTGGAGATCGGCCAACTTGTGGGTATCGGCGTACAGGTCGGTATCGTCATCGGCGGCGGCAACCTGTTCCGCGGCGCGGCGCTCAACGCGGCGGGCATGGACCGGGTCACCGGCGATCACATGGGCATGCTGGCCACGGTGATGAATGCCCTGGCCATGCGCGACGCGCTGGAGCGTTCCAACATCCGCTCGCGGGTGATGTCGGCCATCCCCATGAGTGGCGTGGTCGAGCACTACGACCGCCGTACGGCGATTCGCTACCTCACCTCCGGCGACGTGGTATTGTTCTCCGCCGGTACCGGCAATCCTTTCTTCACCACCGACTCCGCCGCCTGTCTGCGCGGCATCGAGATCGATGCCAACGTGGTGGTCAAGGCCACCAAGGTGGATGGGGTCTACGACAAGGATCCGGTCAAGTACGCCGATGCGGTCAAGTACGATCATCTGAGCTACGATGATGCGCTCGATCAGAAGCTCGGTATCATGGATTTGACCGCTATCTGCCTGGTGCGGGACCATGACATGCCGGTTCGCGTATTCAACATGAACAAGCCGGGCGCCCTGCTGAATCTGGTGGTGGGCGGCAAGGAAGGCACGCTGATAGACAGAGGTTGACACCGTGATCAATGACATCCAGAAAGATGCAGAAAGTCGCATGAAGAAGAGCCTCGACGCCCTTCATGCCAACTTCAACAAGATCCGTACCGGGCGTGCTCACTCCAGCATCCTCGATTCGGTCACCGTGGACTACTACGGCAGTCAGGTGCCGCTCAACCAGGTCGCGTCGGTGAACATCGAAGATGCCCGCACCCTCTCCGTGGTGCCCTGGGAGCAGAACATGGTGCCCAAGATCGAGAAGGCGATCATGACCTCCGATCTGGGCCTCAACCCGTCTAGCGCCGGCAACGTGATCCGCGTGCCGATGCCGATGCTCACCGAAGAGACCCGCAAAGGCTATATCAAGCAGGCTCGCTCCGAGGCCGAGAATGCCCGCGTGGCGGTGCGCAACGTGCGTCGCGATGCCAATAACGACATCAAGGCCCTGCTCAAGGAGAAGGAGATCTCCGAGGACGAGCAGCATCGTGCCGAAGACGCGATCCAGAAGCTGACCGACAAGTACATCGGCGAGATCGACAAGCAGCTCGAAGTGAAGGAACACGACCTGATGCAGGTCTGAGCAGCGCCGGGTGGCACGACCAGGCCACCCGGACCTCCCACCGCTATTGCGAGACATCATGACGTCAGCGCAGACCTCTGCATCGAAGATGCCACCGAAGCCCCCCGGCGACGGCCTGCCGCGCCATGTGGCAATCATCATGGACGGCAACAACCGTTGGGCACGTGCGCGAGGGCTCTCCGGCATCCGCGGCCATCATGCTGGCGTCGAGGCCGTGCGGGCGGTGATCCGACGCGCCGCCGAGCGTGGCATCGAGACCCTGACGATGTTCGCCTTCTCCAGCGAGAACTGGCGTCGCCCCGAGGCTGAAGTGAGCGCTTTGATGGAGCTTTTTCTGATCGCGCTCAAGCGCGAAGTGAAGAAACTCCACAAGAACGGCATCCGACTCTCGGTGATCGGCGATCGCACGGCCTTCTCCAGCTCGATCCAGAAGTATATCGACAAGGCCGAGGCGCTGACCCGCGACAACCAGCGCATGCATCTGGTGATCGCGGCCAACTATGGCGGCCGCTGGGATATCGCCAGGGCGTCGCGCCGCCTGGCCGAACGTGCTGCGGCCGGGGAGCTGGATCCGGCCACGGTCGATGAGTACGCCGTCCAGAGCGAGCTTTGCCTGGCCGATGAGGCGCCGGTAGATCTGTGCATCCGCACCAGCGGCGAACAGCGCATCTCCAACTTCCTGCTGTGGCAGATGGCCTATGCCGAGCTCTATTTCACCCCGCTGCTGTGGCCCGATTTCGATGGCGCTGCCTTCGACCTGGCAGTGGACGACTTCCGCCGACGGCAGCGCCGCTTCGGTATGACTGACGAACAGATCGAGGCTGAAGGTGCTTAGACAGCGAGTCATTACGGCGGCGTGGCTGGCGCCGCTGATGCTGGCCGGCCTGTTCGGCCTTTCGGGCGGTGCCTTTGCCCTCTTCACGGGCGGCATCGTGCTACTGGCCACCTGGGAGTGGACCAATCTGGCCGGGGTGAGCGAAACGCTTCGGCGGCTGGCCCTGGTCGCAGGCATGGCGCTGCTGATGCTCGTGCTGTGGGCTGCAGGTATCGCGCTGTCGGTCGGGCTCCTGTGGCTGGCCGTGGCAGGCTGGCTGGTCAATCTCTACTGGATCGTTCAATACCCTGCGCGTAGCGAGCAGTGGCAGTCCATGGCCATGCGCCTGAGCATGGGGCTGTGGGTACTGCTGCCAACCTGGGTCGGCTTCAACGTGCTGCGCGATACCGGCGCCATCTGGCTGCTCTATGTGCTGCTGCTGGTGTGGGGGGCCGATATCGGTGCCTATTTCAGCGGTCGTGCCTGGGGCAGGCGCAAGCTGGCGCCGGCGGTCAGCCCGGGGAAATCCTGGGAAGGCGTGGCCGGCGGGCTGGCGGTGACGCTGGTGTTGGCGCTGGTGTTTGCCACTTGGCAGGGGCTGGGTGCGGCGGCCGGCCTGGGGCTGGTCGTGGTCACGGCGATCGTGACGCTGGTCTCGGTGATGGGTGACCTGTTCGAGAGCATGCTCAAGCGCTTCCGCGGCATCAAGGACTCCAGCAACCTGCTGCCGGGCCACGGCGGCGTGCTCGACCGCATCGACAGTCTGACCGCCGCGGTGCCGCTGTTCGCGCTGCTTTCGCTCGGGGTTCTTTAGCGTGGAGCGCCGTGAGATGAGCGACTCCCGCCGGCAGCAGGGCGTGACGGTGCTGGGGGCGACCGGCTCCATCGGCACCAGCACGCTGGACGTGATCGCCCGCCACCCCGAACGTTACCGGGTGCATGCGCTGACTGCCCACCGCTCGCGCGAGGCGCTGCTGGCTCAGTGTCAGCGCCATCGGCCCAGCCTGGCCGTGCTCGACGACGAGCGCGACGCCGCCTGGCTGCGCGAGCGCCTGCTGCAGGCGGGTCTGGCCACCGAGGTGCGAGCCGGCCAGCAGGCGCTCAGCGAGGTGGCCAGCGACGCCGAGGCGGACGTGGTGATGGCGGCCATCGTCGGTGCCGCGGGGTTGTTGCCGACGCTTGCCGCGGTGCGTGCCGGCAAGCGTGTGCTGCTGGCCAACAAGGAGGCCCTGGTGATGTCCGGGGCGCTGTTCATGGATGCCGTATCGCGCCATGGCGCCACGCTGCTGCCGATCGATTCCGAACATAATGCCATCTACCAGTGTCTACCACCCGAGCACCGTGGCGGCCTGGCGCGTCACGGCGTGACGCAGCTGCTGCTGACGGCTTCGGGAGGCCCGTTTCGCGGCTGGTCGCGGGAGCGCCTGGCAGCGGTGACGCCGGCGCAGGCCTGCGCTCATCCCAACTGGTCGATGGGGCGCAAGATCTCGGTGGATAGCGCCACCCTGATGAACAAGGGGCTGGAGCTGATCGAGGCCTGCTGGCTGTTCGATGCCCGGCCGGAGCAGGTGCAGGTGGTAGTGCATCCGCAGAGCGTGATTCACTCCATGGCCGCCTACAGCGACGGTTCGGTGCTGGCGCAGCTCGGCAATCCGGACATGCGCACGCCGATCGCCTATGGCCTGGCCTGGCCGGAGCGGATCGACGCCGGCGTCGAGGCGCTGGATCTTTTCCAGATCGCCCGGCTCGATTTCGAGGCGCCCGACGAGACGGCTTTTCCCTGCCTGCGGCTGGCCCGCGAGGCAATGCGGGAGGGCGGTACGGCACCGGCAATCCTCAACGGCGCCAACGAGGTGGCCGTCGACGCTTTCCTGGCGGGGCGCTTGAGCTTTCCGGGAATCGGTGAGCTGGTGGGCGAGGTTCTCACGGCACTGCCGGCGGAGCGTGGCGACGACCTGGAAACCGTGCTCGGTGCCGACGCCCGGGCGCGGCAGGCGGCGCACACTTGGCTGGAGCGGGGCTGAATCGGGGTTGAAGAGAGGCTGAGCCGCTTTTCGCCGACGACGTAGTAGTCATTTCAAGGAGGCTGTATTGGGCCTGATCCAGAACGTGCTGGCCGTCATCGTGGTGCTGGGGCTGTTGATCACCTTCCACGAGTTCGGTCATTACTGGGTGGCGCGCCGCTGCGGTGTCAGGGTGCTGCGCTTCTCGGTGGGCTTTGGCAAGGCGATCTGGTCCCGTACCGACCGTCACGGGACCGAGTTCGTCGTGGCGGCAATTCCTCTCGGCGGCTACGTCAAGATGCTCGACGAGCGCGAGGCGCCGGTACCCGACGATCAGCTCCACGAAACGTTCAACCGCAAGACGGTATGGCAGCGTATCGCCATCGTCGCGGCCGGACCGCTGGCCAACTTCCTGCTTGCCATCGTCGCCTACTGGGCGCTGTTCGTCGCCGGCACCACCACGGTGGCACCGGTGGTGGGCGAGGTGGCGCCCGATTCGCCGGCGGCCCGTAGCGGCCTGCAGAGCGGTCAGGAGATCGTCTCGGTGCAGGGCAATGCCGTACGCTCCTGGGACGAGATCAACCTGCGCCTGATCGCCCACATCGGGGCCAGCGGCGAGCTGACCATCGATGCGCGTGACGACGCCGGCTCGAGCGCGCAGGAGTACCGCCTGCCGGTGGAGAACTACCTGGTGCGCCAGGACCCACCCCAGCCGCTGGCCACGCTGGGCATCACGCCCTGGCAGCCGCGTATTCCTGCGGTGCTGGGGCAGGTGCTGGATGGCCAGGCTGCCGCCGAGGCGGGGTTGCAACCGGGCGACGAAGTGCTGGCCGTCAACGGGGCGCCCATCGGCGAGTGGATGGATTTCGTCAGCGTGGTGCGGGCCAATCCCGGCGAAACGCTGGAGCTCGAGGTGCAGCGCGACGGCGAGCCGCTGACGGTGACGCTCACGCCGGGCAGCCGCGAGCTCGAGACGGGCGGGGCCATCGGCTATGTGGGCGCCGGGGTAGAGCCGGTGGAGTGGCCCGAGGAGTTCCGGCGCGAGATCCGCTACGGACCCGTGGCCGCGCTGGGGCAGGCCGTCAGCCGCACCGGCGAGATGACGGTGCTGACGCTGGATGCGATCCGCAAGATGCTGGTGGGGCTGATCTCGCCGACCAATCTTTCCGGACCCATCACGATCGCCCAGATGGCAGGGGATACGGCACGCACGGGGCTGGAGACCTTCGTCAGCTTCATGGCCTATCTCTCCATCAGCCTGGCGGTGCTCAATCTGCTGCCGATACCGGTGCTCGATGGTGGCCACCTGCTTTATTATTTCGTCGAAGCCGTCCGCGGCCGGCCGGTATCGGAGCGGACTCAGGCGCTGGGGTTGCGAATCGGGCTGGCGCTGGTCGGTACTCTGATGCTGATGGCGCTCTATTTCGATCTGATGCGTCTCTGGTAGCGTGCGCCTCCCACTGGGGGCACAGGGAGGCGGAGTTACGCTCCGCCTTGTCAGTCACCCGCACATATGTATATGGTGCCTGTCTGTACAGGCAGGCGGATCAACGCGAGCGAAGCGACTGCATGAATATCAAGACCCTTGGACTGGCGGCTCTGCTGCTGGCCGGTTCCGGTACGGTGCTGGCCGAATCCTTCGAAGTAACCGACATTCGCGTGGAAGGGCTGCAGCGGGTATCCGCCGCATCCGTCTTCAACGCCTTTCCCATCAGCGCACGAGACCGAGTGGACGATCGCGAGCTGGCCGAGGCGGCGCGCAGCCTGTTCGCCACCGGTCTGTTCGACGATATTCAGCTTGCTCGCGACGGTGACGTGCTGGTCATCCAGGTCGTCGAACGGCCGACCATCTCGCGCCTGAACATCAGCGGCAACCGTCGGCTCTCCGAAGAGGACCTGCGCCGCGGTCTGCGCGAGGGCGGCCTGGCCGAAGGGCAGGTGCTGCAGCTCTCCACCCTGGAGGACATTCAGCGCGAGCTCGAAGGGGTCTATCAGGCGCAGGGCCGTTACAGCGCGCGGATCGAGACCAACGTGCGCGAGATCGACGAAGGCCGCGTCCAGGTCGACATCGAGATCAACGAAGGTGCCGTGGCCAAGATTCGCCAGATCAACATCGTCGGCAATCGTCAGTTCAGTGACGACGAGCTGCGCGACGTGTTCGAGCTCAACGACCGGCCCGGGCGCTTCTTCGGCTGGTTCTCCCGTGACGAATATTCTCGCGAGGCGCTGGCCGGCGACCTGGAGAGGCTGCGCTCGTTCTACCTCGACCGCGGCTACGTCAATTTCGACATCACCTCGACCCAGGTTTCGATCAGCCCGGACAAGTCGCAGATCTTCGTCACCGTCAACGTCGAGGAGGGCAGCCAGTACCGCCTGGGCGATGTGCGCTTCGTCGGCGACCTGCAGATCGGCGAGCGTGAGGCACGCAACCTGCTGCAGGTGGAGAGCGGCGAGATCTTCTCGCGCAGTGACGTCACCGCCTCTACCGAGGCGCTGCGCTCGCGCCTGGGCGCCGAGGGCTTTGCCTTCGCCCGGGTCGACGGCATACCCGAGCCGCGGGCCGACGGCTCCACCGTCGACCTGACCGTGCGTGTCGACCCGGGTCGTCGTGCCTACGTGCGGCGGATCAACTTCATCGGCAACACCACCACCCAGGACGAGGTGCTGCGCCGTGAGATGATCCAGATGGAGGGGGCGCCGGCCTCTACCGACTCGATCAGCCAGTCGCGCCGTCGCCTGGAGCGTCTGGGCTTCTTCCGTCAGGTCGAGGTGGAGACCCAGCCGGTGGCCGGCGAGCCGGACAAGCTCGACGTCACCTACACGGTGGAGGAGCAGCCCTCCGGCTCGATCTCGGCGAGCATCGGCTTCTCGCAGAGCGCCGGGGTGATCTACGGCGCCTCGCTGGCCCAGAACAACTTCCTCGGCACCGGTAACCGGGTCAACATCGGCGCCCAGCGCAGCGACACCTTCACCAGCGTCAACTTCGGTTTCACCGACCCGTACTGGACCCTGGACGGTATCTCGCGCGGCTACAACCTCTTCTATCGCGAGACCGATTTCGAAGACTCGGACATCTCGACCTACTCCACCGACTCCTACGGCGCGGGGATCAACTTCGGTTATCCGGTCAGCGAGCTGTCGCGCCTCAACTTCGGCGCCAGCATCGAGGACCTGACGGTCAAGACCTATCGCGACACGGCGTCGGAAATCGTGCGCTACGTCGAGGATCAGGGCGACAACGCCCAGAGCCTCAAGCTCACCGCCAGCTGGACGCGCAACAACCTAAACCGTGGCATCATGCCCACCTCGGGCAACTATCAGCGCCTGTCGCTGGAGACCGCCGCGCCGGGCAGCGACGCCGACTACTACAAGCTGCGCGCCCGCGCCCAGCAGCTCTTCGCCCTCAACGAGGAGGAGACCTGGGCGCTCAAGTTCGGCACCACCCTGGGCTACGCCGACAGCATCGGCAGTGATCCCTATCCGTTCTACGAGAACTTCTTCGCCGGCGGTCTGGGGTCGGTGCGTGGCTTCACCGCCAACACCCTGGGCGAGCGTACCACCCCGCGAGAGGCCGGTCGCGACCGCACCCTGGGCGGCAACGTACTGATCGAAGGCAGTGCCGAACTGCTCTTCCCGCTGCCGTTCGTCGAGGATCAGCGCTCGCTGCAGACCGGCTTCTTCCTCGATGCTGGCAACACCTTCCTGACCAGTTGCTATGACATCATGGAAGGCGACGGGCCGTCGAACTGCTCCTCTGGCGTCGACCTGAGCGAGCTGCGCTACAGCATCGGTGTGGGGCTTTCCTGGCTGACGCCCGTGGGTCCGCTGACCTTCAGCATCGCCGAGCCGCTCAACGACAAGAGCGGCGACAATACCCAGTTCTTCCAATTCTCGCTGGGACAGACCTTCTGATCCGGCTCCTCAAGGAGTAATTTGAATGCGCAAGTTAACGCTCTTTTTGTGCATGGGTCTGTTCGCGGCGCTGTCTGCGCCGGCCTACTCGACCGAGGTGGCCGTTCTCGACTGGCGAGGCGCGCTGCTCTCCTCAGATGCCGCCCAGCGCTCGATGGAGCAGCTCGAGAGCCGGCTTGCCGGTCAGCAGCAGGAGGCGCAGTCGCTGGGGCAGGAGCTGTCCCAGCTGCAGCAGCGCCTGCAGCAGGAGGGCGACAGCCTGCCCGAGGATCAGCGTCGCTCGCTGATCCAGGAGTTTCAGCAGAAGGGCAGCCGCTTCGAACAGCTGCGCCAGCAGATCATGGAAGAGCAGATGCGCGCCGAGCAGAACTTCCTTCAGGAAGCCGAGCCCAAGCTGGAGCGGGCCGTGGAGCAGGTGATCTCGCGGCACAATGTGCAGGTGCTGGTAGAGCCCCAGGGCGTGCTGCACTCCGAGCGGGACTTGCCCAACCTGACGGGTGAAGTGATCGAAATACTCAACTCGCTCAATTGATCCACTCGGCAGCGCGCTGCCGAACGTTGTCGATACGGGTTTCCATGACGCACCCTGCTACTCCGCAATACACATTGACCGAGCTCGCCGAGCGGCTCGGTGCCCAACTGGTCGGCGACGGCAGTCGCCGCATCAGCGGTTTGGCGACTCTCAAGGAGGCCGGCCCCGACCAGGTGGCTTTCGTCGCCAATCGTTCCTACATCAAGGACCTCGCCAACTGTCGGGCCGGGGCGGTGCTGCTCCACCCCGAGCACGGTGCGGCCTGCCCGGTGGCGCGCCTGGAGCTGGCCAATCCCTATCTCGGCTATGCCCATCTGTCTCAGCTGTTCGACCCGTTCCTGGCCGCTCCCGTGGGGGGGATCCACCCCACGGCGGTGGTGGCGGAGGACGCGGTGCTCGGGGCACGGGTCGAGATCGGCCCCAATGCCGTGGTCGAAGCCGGGGTAGAACTCGGCGACGAGGTGGTGGTGGGGGCCGGCAGCTTCATCGGGGCGGGCTCATGCATCGGTGACCAGTCGCGACTGCATGCCAACGTCACCGTCTGTCATGGCGTGACCGTCGGCAAGCGGGCCATTCTGCACAGTGGCTGCGTGATCGGTGGTGACGGCTTTGGCTTCGCCCATGACGGCGGTCGCTGGCACAAGATCGCCCAGTTGGGTGGGGTGGTGCTGGGTGACGACGTCGAGGTGGGCAGCTGTTCCAGCATCGATCGGGGCGCGTTGGACGACACCGTGATCGGCAATGACGTCAAGATCGACAGCCAGGTGCAGATCGCTCACAACGTGCGTATCGGCGACCACTCCGCCCTGGCCGGTTGCGTGGGCATCGCCGGCTCCACCCGGGTCGGCAGGAACTGCATGCTGGGCGGCGGCGTGGGGCTCTCCGGGCACCTGACGATCTGCGACGGCGTGCAGGTCACCGGCATGAGCCTGGTCACCAACTCGATCCATGAACCGGGAGTCTACTCGTCGGGTACCGGTGCCATGTCCAATGCCCAGTGGCGCAAGAATGCGGTGCGTTTCAAACAGCTCGACGACATGGCCAGGCGTCTGGCGCGTCTCGAGAAGCGCGATCAGCAGGGTTGAGGCAGGATCGGGCGGCGTTATAATTCCCCGCCTGCCGCTTGCAGGCGGTTTTCGGGAAGCCGGGCGCGACGCTTGCTGGACGTTCGCCAAGGCTTCCCTACTTCATTTCAGAGGTCGCTACGATGGTAATGGACATCAACGAGATTCGTGATTATCTGCCGCACCGATACCCCTTTCTGCTGATAGATCGGGTGACGGAGCTGAGCCTTGGCGAATCCATCGTGGGCTACAAGAACGTCAGCATCAACGAGCCGTTCTTCAACGGTCATTTCCCTCACCATCCGATCATGCCCGGTGTGCTGGTGCTCGAAGCGCTGGCCCAGGCGTGCGGGATCCTCGGGTTCAAGACCGTCAACAAGTTGCCGGCCGACGGCTACGTCTATTATCTGGTGGGTAGCGACAACGTGCGCTTCAAGCGGCCGGTAATGCCGGGCGACCGCCTGAAGCTGGAGGCGAAGGTCGAACGTGAAAAGCGCGGCATCTGGAAGTTCGCCTGTCGTGCTACCGTAGAGGGTGAATTGGCCTGCGAGGCCGACATCATCTGTGCCGAGAGGAAGGTTTCTTGATACATAGCACCGCCATCGTCGATCCTTCGGCTCGCCTTGCCGAGGACGTGGAAGTCGGTCCTTTCAGCGTGATCGGACCGGACGTCGAGATCGGTCCCGGCAGTCGTATCGGCCCGCATGTCGTGATCAAGGGCCCGACCGTGCTGGGAGCCCGGACTCGGATCTTCCAGTTCGCTTCCGTAGGCGAGGATTGCCAGGACAAGAAATACGCCGGCGAGCCGACGCGGCTGGTGATGGGTGACGACAACGTCATCCGCGAGGGCGTGACCCTGCACCGCGGCACCGCTCAGGATCGTGGCGAGACCACCATCGGCTCACGCAACCTGTTCATGGCCTACGTGCACGTCGGGCACGACTGCGTCATCGGCAACGACTGCGTGCTGGCCAACCAGGCGACGCTTGCCGGGCATGTGACCCTGGGCAACTTCGTCATACTCGGTGGGCTGTCGGCCATCCATCAGTTCTGCCATTTCGGCGACCATGCCATGGCCGGCGGCGGCTCGATCATCACCAAGGACACGCCGGCGTTCTTGATGATCAACGGCAACCCGGCCAGCCCACACGGGCTCAATCTGGTCGGCCTCAAGCGCCGCGGCTTCTCGGCCGAGGCGATCAAGGCGCTGGGCGAATGCTACAAGCTGGTCTACCGTCAGGGCTTGACCGTGGCCCAGGCGCTGGACGAGATCCGCAACCGCTTCGCCCTGCCGGAAACCGAGGCCTTTGCCGCTTCCATCGAAGTCTCGACGCGCGGCATCCTTCGCTGAGCGGACATCGAAACGGGTCCGATATGAGCCAGTTAGCGCGTGTCTACATCGTCGCCGGCGAGATGTCCGGCGACCTGCTCGGCGCCAGCCTGATGCGGGCGCTCAAGGCGCGTCACCCCGGTGTCGAGTTCCGCGGTATCGGCGGCCCGGGGATGATCGTCGAGGGCATCGACAGCCGTTTTCCTCTCGAGACGCTCTCGGTCATGGGCCTGGTCGAGGTGCTCAAGCACCTGCCGGAGCTGATCCGGGTGCGCCGTGCGCTGCGCGCCGATGCCCTGGCCTGGCAGCCGGACGTGATGATCGGTATCGACGCGCCCGATTTCAATCTCGGCCTCGAGCGTCAGCTGCGCGAGGCGGGGCTCACCACTGTGCACTACGTCAGCCCCACGGTGTGGGCCTGGCGTCAGGGGCGGGTCAAAGGCATCGTCCGCTCGGTGGATGCCATGCTCACCTTTCTGCCCTTCGAAGCCGCCTTCTACGAGAAGCACGATCTACCGGTGGCCTTCGTCGGTCATCCGCTGGCCGACGAGCTGCCGCTGGCCAACGATCGCGGTGCGGCACGAGAGGAAATCGGCTTACCGCTCAGCGGGCCGGTGCTGGCCGTGCTGCCGGGCTCCCGGGCCAACGAGATCCGCTTTCTCGGCGAGACCTTTCTCGACGCCGCCGAGCGGTTGTGCCGCGAACGCCCCGACTTGCGGGTCGTGATACCGGCGGCCACCCCGCTGCGCCGCGCCGAGCTCGAAGCGCTGCTCGAACACCGACCGTTGCTGAGTGAGCGCGCTCTACTGCTCGACGGTCGCGCACGCCCGGCCATGGTGGCCAGCGATGCCGTGCTGCTCGCTTCCGGCACGGCGGCGCTGGAGGGCATGCTGTGTCATCGCGCGATGCTGGTGGGCTACCGCATGGCGCCGCTGACCCACTGGCTGGCCAAGCGTCTGGTCAAGACGCCGTGGATTTCGCTGCCCAATCTGATCGCTCAGGAGACCTTGATTCCCGAGCTGATCCAGGACGCGCTCACGGCCGAGGCAATCGTCGCGCGCATCGGTCCGCTGCTCGACGACGGCGAGGCGCGCGCCGTTCTCGAGGCGCGTTTCGCCGCCATGCACGCCGGGCTGCAGCGTAACGCCAGCGCCAGGGCGGTGGAGGCCATCGAAGCCGTGGTGGCGGGGCGGCCGCTGCCCGAGTCGGTGGCAAGCGATACCATGACACCCGAACCCGAGGTAGAGGCCAGGAGGAGCGAGACATGAGCGAGTCTCCCTTTCCCCAACTGATCATCGACTATCAGGGCCATCTGTTGGCCGGCGTCGACGAGGTGGGCCGCGGACCGCTGATCGGCGCGGTGGTGGCTGCGGCGGTGATCCTCGATCCGCTGCGCCCCATCGCCGGCCTGACCGATTCCAAGAAGCTCACCCCCCAGCGGCGTGCGGAGCTGGATGTGGAGATCCGCGACAAGGCCCTGGCCTTCGCCGTGGCCGAGGCGTCCCACGCCGAGGTCGACGAGCTGAACATCTACCATGCCACCCACCTGGCCATGCGTCGCGCGATCGATGCGCTGCCGCTGATACCGGAGTACCTGCTGGTGGACGGCAATCGACTGCCTGGGCATCATGTACCCGGTCAGGCGGTCGTCAAGGGCGACGCCCGCCATCCGGCCATCGCCGCGGCCTCGATCCTGGCCAAGGTGGCCCGCGACGCCCAGATGGTGGCGCTCGACGCGCTCTTCCCCGAGTACGGCTTCGCCCGCCACAAGGGCTATGCCACGCCCGAGCATCTGGACGCACTGGAGCGCCTCGGGCCCTTGCCCGAGCATCGTCGCTCCTTCGCCCCGCTGAAAGGACAACTCGAGCTGCTTTAGCCCATGAGCCGCTCCCACTACAGCGAGGGCGCCGGGGATAGGTCGTAGCGGGGGTCTTTTGCCAGGGAAGGCAAAAGTAGCTTACAAGGATGTATTCACAGCGCCCCCGCGAAGGCCTATCGCCGGATCAGCCCGAGCGGATTTGAGTTATATCGCAGGCCCGATAGCCTGTTTTTCGTGTCGCCCATTTACCGCCAAGCCCCGAGCCTCTTATGACCACGCCCTTCGTACACCTTCGCGTTCACACCGAGTACTCCCTGGTCGACGGTCTGGTCCGGCTCAAGCCGCTGATCAAGGCCACCGCCGAGCAGGGCATGCCGGCGCTGGCCGTGACCGACGAGGCCAACCTGTTCGGCCTGGTCAAGTTCTACCGCGGCGCCCAGGGCAGCGGGCTCAAGCCGATCATCGGCGCCGACCTGTGGCTCGCCAACCCGCATGACGAGACGCACCCCTACCGGCTGACGCTGCTGGCGATGAACGACACCGGCTATCGCAACCTCACCGAGCTGATCTCGCGGGGTTGGATGGAGGGGCAGCGCCAGGGCAGGGCAGTGCTGGAGAAAGCCTGGGTGCTGGCGCAGAGCGAGGGGTTGATCGCGCTGTCCGGCGGCCGCGAAGGAGAGATTGGCCGCCATCTGCTGGCCGACCATCGCGACGAGGCGCGCATGCTGCTCGAGGAGTGGCAGGCGGCCTTTCCTGAGCGCTTCTACCTGGAGCTGACCCGCACCGGGCGGCCGCTGGAGGAGGAGTGCGTGCACCTCTCGGTGGAGCTGGCGGTGGCCTCGGGCACGCCGGTGGTGGCCACCAACGACGTGCGCTTCCTCGAGCGTGACGACTTCTGGGCCCACGAGACCCGGGTATCCATCGGCGAAGGCAAGGCGCTGGACGACCCGCGTCGCGAGCGCAAGTACACCGAGGAGCAGTACCTCAAGAGCCCGGCGGAGATGGCCGAGCTGTTCGCCGACATCCCCGAGGCGCTCGAAAACAGCGTCATGATCGCCGCGCGCTGCAGCGTCGACGTGCGTCTCGGCGAGATCTTCCTGCCGGAGTTCGAGATCCCCGAGGGCATGACCCAGGACGAATTCTTCCGCAAGGTCTCCCACGATGGCCTCGACGAGCGTCTCGACTTCCTCTACCCGGCCGAGAAGTACCCCCGCGACGGCGCCGAGTACGCCGAGATCGACAAGCGCTATCGCGAGCGGCTGGACTTCGAGCTCGACATCATCATTCAGATGGGCTTCCCCGGCTACTTCCTGATCGTGATGGACTTCATCAAGTGGGCCAAGGACAACGACGTGCCGGTGGGGCCGGGGCGCGGTTCGGGTGCCGGCTCGCTGGTGGCCTACGCGCAGAAGATCACCGACCTCGATCCGCTGGAGTACGACCTGCTGTTCGAGCGCTTCCTCAACCCCGAGCGGGTCTCGATGCCCGACTTCGACGTCGACTTCTGCATGGAGAAGCGCGACCGGGTGATCGAGTACGTGGCCGACCGCTATGGTCGCAACGCAGTGTCGCAGATCGTCACTTTCGGCACCATGGCGGCCAAGGCGGTGGTGCGCGACGTGGCCCGTGCTCAGGGCAAGCCGTACTCGCTCGGTGACAAGCTCTCCAAGCTGATCCCCTTCGAGGTCGGCATGACCCTGGCCAAGGCCATCGAGGCAGAGCCGGCGCTGAAGGATTTCGTCGAGAACGACGAGGAAGCCGCCGAGATCTGGGAGATGGCGATCAAGCTCGAGGGCATCACCCGCGGCACCGGCAAGCATGCCGGCGGCGTGGTGATCGCGCCGACCAAGCTTACCGATTTCTCGCCGCTGCTGTGTGACGAGGAGGGCAATGGCCTGGTCGTACAGTTCGACAAGAACGACATCGAGGAGGCCGGGCTGGTCAAGTTCGACTTCCTCGGTCTGCGCACCCTGACCATCATCGACTGGGCGCTGGAGATGGTCGACAAGGTCCGCGCAGTCAAGGGCGAAGGGCCGCTCGACATCGACAGTATCCCGCTCGATGACAGTCCCACCTTCGAGATGCTCAAGCGCGCCGAGACCACGGCGGTGTTCCAGCTCGAATCCCGCGGCATGAAGGAGCTGATCAAGCGCCTGCTGCCCGACTCGCTGGAGGACATGATCGCCCTCGTCGCCCTGTTCCGCCCGGGCCCGCTGCAGTCGGGTATGGTCGACGACTTCATCAACCGTAAGCACGGCCGCGCCGAACTCGCCTATCCCCACCCGGACTATCAGCACGAGTGGCTCAAGCCGGTGCTGGAGCCCACCTACGGCATCATCTTGTACCAGGAGCAGGTGATGCAGATCGCCCAGGTGCTGGCCGGCTACACCTTGGGTCAGGCCGACATGCTGCGGCGTGCCATGGGCAAGAAGAAGCCCGAGGAGATGGCCAAGCAGCGCAGCGGCTTCATGGAAGGTTGTGCAGCCAACGGCATCGACAAGGAGCTGGCGGGCAACATCTTCGACCTGGTGGAGAAGTTCGCCGGTTACGGCTTCAACAAGTCGCACTCGGCGGCCTATGGCCTGGTCTCCTACCAGACCGCATGGCTCAAGACCCACTACCCCGGCCCGTTCATGGCTGCGGTAATGTCCACCGAAATGGACAACCTCGACAAGGTGGTGCCACTGATCGAGGAGTCGCGGCGCATCGGCCTCACCGTGACCCCACCGGACGTCAACATCGGCGGCTACAAGTTCACCGTCGATACCGAGGGCCGTGTGGTTTACGGCCTGGGGGCCATTCGCGGCGTGGGCGAGGGGCCCATCGGCGCCATCGTCGAAGCCCGTGAGGCCGACGGCCCGTTCAGCGACCTGTTCGACTTCTGTCGCCGGGTCGACCCCAAGCGCATGAACAAGCGCACCCTGGAGGCGCTGATTCGCTCCGGCGCGCTGGACAACCTGGGACCCAACCGGGCGGTGCTCAGCGCCGCCCTCGAGGATGCCCTCAAGGCCGCGGCGCAGACCCAGAGCAACCAGAGCCTGGGCATGATGGACATGTTCGGCGAGGCCTTCGCCGACGACCAGGCCGAGAGCGACCCCTACGAGGCCTACCGCCGCGCCCGCGAGTGGACCGACAAGGAGCGCCTGGCCGGCGAGAAGGAGACCCTGGGGCTCTACCTCACCGGCCACCCCATCGACGAGTACGAGAAGGAGCTCGCCCGCTTCGTCTCCACCCGCATCAGCGACCTCAAGCCGTCGCGGGAGCCGCAGCGGGTGGCGGGCCTGGTGGTGGCGGTGCGCACCATGAAGTCCAAGCGCGGCGACACCATGGCCTTCATCACCCTGGACGACCGTACCGGACGGATCGAGGCCTCGCTGTTCGGCGAGCTCTACGATCAGCTGCGCGGGCAGATCGAGGCCGACCAGGTGCTGATCGTCGAGGGCGAGGTCTCCAGCGACGACTTCTCCGGCGGCCTGCGCCTGCGTGGCAAGGAAGTCACGCCGATGGTAGCCGCCCGCGCCCGCTACGGCGAGGCGGTGGAGCTGTCGCTCGATGGCACCCGGGTCAACGGCCGGCTGGTGGAGAGCCTGCGCGAGAGCCTCGTGCCGCACCGCGACGACGGCGGTCTGCCGGTGCGCCTGCGCTACCGCAACGAGGCCGCCGCCGGCTGGCTGGAGCTGGACGCGCAGTGGCGCGTGGCCCCCAGTGACGAGCTGCTGATCGCGCTGCGCGAAGTGGAGGGGCAGGATGGTGTGCGTCTCAAATACCGTTAGGTCCATCACCTTGGCTTCGGCGGCTGCTCGTCAAGGCCGCCGGGGCTGACCGGCGACAGGCCTGCGAGGAGGCGCTGTGAACCCATCCCTGGGCGCTACTTTTGCCATCCATGGCAAAAGACCTCCTCTTCGGCCTGTCCCCGGCATCCCTCGATGCTGGCGAAGTCCGCATACGTTGCCTTGCGCCGTGCGTTGAGGGTGCGATAATGCCCGACACTCGATTTTATGGCTTCCGGGACGAACAGCGTTCATCATGCCCCGGCGACAGCAATGACAAGGCGGCCCAGCCACTATGAATCCCAACTACCTCGATTTCGAACAGCCCATCGCCGAACTCCAGGCCAAGATCGAAGAGCTGCGCCTGGTCGGCAACGACAGCCAGCTCAACCTCAGCGACGAGATCAGTCGCCTGGAGGAGAAGAGTCGCAAGCTCACCGAGTCGATCTTCAAGGACCTCAGCCCCTGGCAGGTCTCGCAGATTTCGCGTCACCCCCAGCGCCCCTACACCCTCGACTACCTCGAGCACGTCTTCACCGACTTCGACGAGCTGCACGGCGACCGTCGCTTCGCCGACGACCCGGCCATCGTCGGCGGAGTCGCCCGTCTCGAGGGGCGTCCGGTGATGGTCATCGGCCATCAGAAAGGGCGTGAGGTGAAGGAGAAGGTGCGGCGCAATTTCGGCATGCCGCGTCCCGAGGGCTATCGCAAGGCGTGCCGCCTGATGGAGATGGCCGAACGCTTCAAGATGCCGGTGCTGACCTTCATTGACACCCCCGGCGCCTACCCCGGCATCGACGCCGAGGAGCGCGGCCAGAGCGAGGCCATCGCCTACAATCTGGCGGTGATGTCGCGGCTCAAGACGCCGATCCTCTCCACCGTGGTGGGCGAGGGAGGCTCCGGTGGCGCCCTGGCCATCGGCGTGTGCGATGAGCTCGCCATGCTGCAGTACTCCACCTACTCGGTCATCTCGCCGGAAGGCTGCGCCTCGATCCTGTGGAAGAGCGCCGAGCGAGCCGCTGATGCGGCTCAGGCCATGGGCATTACCGCCGAACGTCTCAAGGAGCTGGGCTTCGTCGATACCCTGATCGAGGAGCCGCTGGGCGGCGCTCACCGTCAGCCTCTCGTCACCGCCGAGCGGGTCAAGGAGTCGCTGCTGGCGAGCCTGGATCGGCTCGAGGCGATGGAGACCGACGCCCTGCTGGAGCGCCGGTATGAGCGCCTGATGAGCTATGGCGCCCCGGCATAAGAGAGAGTCGCTGCAAGTCATGATCGACGACGCCCTGGCGGAGACCCCGCCGGGGCGTGTCGTCTGGGTTGCACTCTCCGGCGGGCTGGATTCGAGCCTGCTACTCACGCTGGCGGCCCAGGCCTGTCGGCGTCACCCTCGCCCGCTTTACGCACTGCACGTTCATCATGGCCTTCAGAGTGCCGCCGACGGCTTCGAGCGGCACTGCCGTCGGCTTGCCTCCCGGCTCGGCGTGCCGCACTTCGTCGAGCGCGTGGCGGTCGAGCTCGACGCTGGGCTGGGGCTTGAAGGAGCAGCGCGGCAGGCGCGTTACGCGGCGTTCTCCCGCCGTGTGGCGCCGGGCGAGACGCTGTGGCTGGCCCAGCATCGTGACGACCAGGCCGAGACCTTCCTGCTCGCCGCCCTGCGTGGCAGCGGCGTCCGCGGCCTGGCGGCAATGCCGGCGGAGCGCGAGTGGCAAGGGCGACGCCTCGTGCGCCCGCTGCTGACATGCTCACGAAACGAGCTCGAAGCCGAGGCGGCGCGTCTCGGGCTGCGCTGGGCTGACGACCCCAGCAACACCGACGAGGCGCTGGATCGCAACTTCCTGCGTCGCAGCGTGTTGCCGCTGCTGCAGTCGCGGTGGCCCCAGGCGGCCACCGCCCTGGCCGGCAGCGCCCGGCTTGCCGGCGAGGCGGAGCAATTGCTCGAGGAGCTGGCCGCGGGCGACCTCGCTGCCCTGGGCGACGACCCGGGGTGCCTCGACGTTGAGGCGCTGCTGGCGCTTGCTACGCCGCGGCGGCGCTCGCTGCTGCGTCACGCCTGCCGCCGGCTGGGATTGCCCACGCCGCCGGCAGGCCGCCTCGAAACGCTGCTCGAGCAGCTCGAGGCGCGCAGCGACGCCCAGGTACGGGTGAGTTGGAGCGGCGCCGAGGCGCGCATCTGGCGCGGCCAGCTCTACCTGCTGCCCCCTAGGGATTCGCTGATGCCGGAATGGACTGTCGAATGGGACGGCGGGGCACCGCTGCTGTCACCCTGGGGCGAGATCGACGTCGGCTTGGCACCCGTCGAGGGCCATCCGGCGCGGCTGACGCTCAAGGCTCGCCAGGGCGGCGAGCGGCTGCGCCTTGCCGGGCGCGGCAGCCGCGACCTCAAGCGTCTGCTGCAGGAGGCCCAGGTGCCGCCCTGGGCGCGGGAGCGTGTCGCGGTGGTGTGGCACGAGCAGACGCCGGTAGCGGCGCTACTGCTGCCGGAAGGGCGCTGGCTGGCCGTGGCGGCGGGGTGGTGTTCTGCGGCGAGAGCGGAGTAAGCGGTGTTGCGCTATGCCTGCTGCAACGGTGCGCAAGTCAGCATGTCGTGCAGCACACCTTCACGCAGGGCACCATCGGCATAGGTCATCGTCGTCAGCTCGAATGTCTCGAAGATGGCCCCGAGAATGGCCACGCCTGCGGGGAAGATGCGCGAGCGGTCCGGCTTGAGTCCCGCCAGTGTGACGTTGTCCAAGCGCTCGCACTCGATCAGGCGCTGGCGTAGCGTCTGCAAGCCGCTGCGGGTTATGACGTCCGGTTGGCCGCCGCTGGTGGCCAGCACCGAGGCGGCCGCCTTGATGGTGCCGCTGGAGCCCAACGCTTCGCTCCAGCCCAGCTCGCGATAGTTGGCCTGAATGACCTCGAGTCGAGCCCGCACGTCCGCTTCCGCCCGACGCATGTTGGCCTCGTTGACCGTACCGTCGCTGAAGTGTCGGCGAGTGTGAGTGACGCATCCAACGTCGAGACTCTGCAGCAGCAGGGGCCCCGATGGATCCCCGATGATGAACTCGGTAGAGCCGCCACCGATGTCGACGACCAGTCGGCGCCCGTTCGCGGCCAGCGTGTGGGATGCCCCCAGGTAGATCAGGCGAGCCTCTTCCTCGCCGGAGATGACTTCGACGCGACAGCCCAGCAAGGCTTCGGCACGCTCGACGAAGGACTGCCGATTGAGTGCCGTGCGCAGCGCGCTGGTGCCCACCACGCGCAGACGGTCGCGGGTCACGCCCGCCAGGTAGGGCAGGAAGCGGCCAAGGCAGGTCAGCGCACGCTGGATAGCGGCATCGTCCAGATGATTGCGGCTATCCAGTCCGGCAGCGAGTTGCACCTTTTCACCGCAGCGCGTCACCACCTGCAGCCGGTCGTCCTGATAGCGGGCGACCAGCAGGTGAAAGCTGTTGGAGCCCAGATCGATGGCTGCCAGTTGCCGTGGGTCTTGCCGTTGGTGCATGGCGGCGTCATCGCTGGCGGTTTGAGGCCGATCCTTGGGTGCAGTCATCGAAGCGTCCTGATAGAGGATGGCTAAAGGTTGCGGCGCCGGCGCGAGCGTGTCAATCGCGCGGGGGTTGATCGATGGGGTTGCGTTCGTCGCCGGCCTTGACTAACATCGAGACGTTCGCCTGTTCCGAATGCTTTCCGACCGCGTCGCGGTCAACATCAAGTCGTCAGACAGCCCCTTCTTGTCGCTCGTTGTCATGTGCCGAAGCCATGTGGCACTTGAAACGCACAGGCGATGAATCCATGCGACACGAAGCGCTGCTCCCTCTTACACGATACCGTGCCTCGACCCCTTGCGCAGAGCGGTCGTAGCGCAACGAGCATCGCTCATGAGCGGCAGCTCCATCGGGCTCTGAACGCACCCAAGCGGCGTACCGTTCTTTATTCGCACACTCCTACGGCCGCCGTGCCGCCACGCTGACATGAGCAACTTCCGAACACACCGATGAATCTTACCGAACTCAAGCAAAAAACCGTGCCAGAGCTCCTGGAGCTCGCCCGCGAAATGGGCATCGACAACCTGGCCCGCTCACGCAAGCAGGACATCATCTTCGCCATCCTCAAGAAGCATGCCAAGAGCGGCGAGGACATCTATGGCGACGGTGTGCTGGAAATCCTCCAGGACGGCTTCGGCTTCCTGCGCAGCGCCGACAGCTCCTACCTGGCTGGTCCCGATGACATTTACGTCTCGCCGTCGCAGATCCGCCGCTTCAACCTGCGCAAGGGCGATTCGATCTCCGGCAAGATCCGTCCGCCGAAGGAAGGGGAGCGCTACTTCGCGCTGCTCAAGGTCAGCCAGATCAACTTCGACAAGCCGGAAAACGCCAAGCACAAGATCCTGTTCGAGAACCTCACGCCGCTGTTCCCCCAGGAGCGGCTGCGCATGGAGATCGGCAACGGCTCCACCGAGGATCTCACCGCCCGCATCATCGATCTCACGGCACCCATCGGCAAAGGCCAGCGCGGCCTGATCGTCTCGCCGCCCAAGGCGGGCAAGACGCTGATGCTGCAGAACATCGCCACCTCGATCACACGCAACAATCCCGAGTGTCACCTGATCGTGCTGCTGATCGACGAGCGCCCGGAAGAAGTGACCGAGATGTCGCGCACCGTGCGCGGCGAGGTGGTCGCCTCCACCTTCGACGAGCCGCCGGCGCGCCACGTGCAGGTCGCCGAGATGGTGATTGAGAAGGCCAAGCGCTTGGTCGAGCACAAGAAGGACGTGGTCATCCTGCTTGACTCCATCACCCGTCTGGCGCGGGCCTACAACACCGTGGTGCCAAGCTCCGGCAAGGTGCTCACCGGCGGGGTCGACGCCCACGCCCTGGAGAAGCCCAAGCGCTTCTTCGGTGCCGCGCGTAATATCGAAGAGGGCGGTAGCCTGACCATCATCGCCACCGCGCTGGTCGATACCGGTTCGAAGATGGACGAGGTGATCTTCGAGGAGTTCAAGGGCACCGGCAACATGGAAGCCCACCTGGACCGCAAGCTCGCCGAGCGCCGTGTCTACCCGGCGATCAACATCCGCCGCTCCGGCACCCGCCGCGAGGACCTGATCGCCTCCGAGGACGAGATGCAACGCATGTGGATCCTGCGCAAGCTGCTCAATCCGATGGACGATACCGCGGCCACCGAGTTCCTCATCGACCGCCTCAAGGACACGAAGACGAACCTCGAGTTCTTCGAAGCCATGAAGCGCCGCTAAGCGGGATCGGCGGTGCGGAAAGGGGCGGCATGCTATGCTGCCCCTTTCGTCGTTCCGGAAACGGGAATTGCAATGAAGTACAAGGATCTGCGCGACTTCATCGCCGCTCTGGAGGCTCAGGGCGAGCTGATACGAGTTTCAGCCGAGGTGGATCCCTACCTCGAGATCACCGAGATCTGCGACCGCACCCTGCGTGCCGGCGGCCCGGCGCTGCTGTTCGAGAACGTCAAGGGGCATGACATGCCGCTGCTGGGCAACCTCTTCGGTACGCCGAAGCGGGTCGCCATGGGCATGGGCCAGGACAGCGTCGAGGCGCTGCGCGAAGTGGGAGAACTGCTTGCCTTTCTCAAGGAGCCCGAGCCGCCCAAGGGCTTTCGCGACGCCTGGGAAAAGCTGCCGATCTTCAAGCAGGTGATGAGCATGGGGCCGAAGACGGTACGCAGCGCCCCGGTGCAGGAGGTGGTGCTGGTGGGCGACGACGTCGATCTCGACCGCCTGCCGATCCAGCACTGTTGGCCCGGCGATGCCGCGCCGCTGGTCACCTGGCCGCTGGTGGTCACTCGCGGACCGCACAAGAAGCGCCAGAACCTGGGTATCTACCGCCAGCAGAAGCTGGGCAAGAACCGGCTGATAATGCGCTGGCTGTCGCACCGCGGCGGCGCGCTCGACTTCTTGGAGCACCAGCAGACGAACCCCGGCGAGCCCTTCCCGGTGGCAGTGGCGCTGGGCGCCGACCCGGCGACGATTCTCGGCGCGGTGACGCCAGTACCGGACTCGCTCTCCGAGTACGCCTTCGCCGGGCTGCTGAGAGGCTCGCGCACCGAGCTGGTCAAGTGCGGCCACGCCGATCTGGAAGTGCCTGCGTCTGCAGAAATCATTCTGGAAGGCTTCATCTACCCCGACGACACGGCGCCGGAAGGCCCCTATGGCGACCATACCGGCTACTACAACGAGGTCGACGAGTTCCCGGTGTTCACCGTGACGCGCATGACCATGCGCCGCGACGCCATCTATCACTCGACCTACACCGGGCGCCCGCCCGACGAGCCGGCGATCCTCGGCGTTGCACTCAACGAAGTGTTCGTGCCGATCCTGCGCAAGCAGTTTCCCGAGATCGTCGACTTCTACCTGCCGCCGGAGGGTTGCTCCTACCGCATGGCGGTGGTGACCATGAAGAAGCAGTATCCGGGCCACGCCAAGCGCGTGATGATGGGCGTATGGAGCTTCCTGCGCCAGTTCATGTACACCAAGTTCGTGGTGGTGCTCGACGACGACGTCGACGCCCGCGATTGGAAGGACGTGATCTGGGCCATCACCACCCGTATGGACCCGGCCCGTGATACCGTCATGGTCGAGAACACGCCGATCGACTATCTCGATTTCGCCTCGCCGGTGGCGGGGCTGGGCTCCAAGATGGGGCTCGACGCCACCAGCAAGTGGCCCGGCGAGACCGATCGTGAATGGGGCACGCCCATCGTCATGGACGAGGCCGTCAAGGCCCGCGTCAGTGAACGCTGGGACGAATTGGGTATCCGCCTGCCCCCTACACCCTGACGACAAGAGGCCTGCATGACCCCTAGGACCCTGACCTGCCAGGTAATGGTAGTGGAGGATCTGACCCCCGACGTGTTCCGCGTGCGCCTGGAAGGGCGCGCCGAGGCCATGGCCCACGATCCGGGCCAGTATCTGGAACTCAAGCTCGATGACGAGACTTGGGTGCCGTTCTCCATCGCCAGCGCCCACAGCGGCGACGGCACCCTGGAGTTGCACATCCAGCACTGGCCCGAGCGCGAGAACTCCGCCCGGCTGCGCGAGCTGGTGGTGGTGGCGCACCACCTGACGGTGCGCCTGCCCGGTGGCGACTGCGTGCTCGATCCGACCAGCCGGCGGCCGCTGCTGCTGGTCGCTGCCGGGACCGGCTTCGCCCAGATGAAGGCGATCGTCGAGGCTTCCCTGCACGAGACGCCCGAGCGGCCCATCGAGCTGTGGTGGGCGGCCCGCGAGCGCCGCGACCTCTACCTCGAGAGCCTGGCGCGGGAATGGGCTGAGAGTCACACGAACCTGCACTTCCACGTGGTCACCGAGGTGGCGCCGCAGCCGTCGGTGGCCGGCGAGCGTGTACAGGGCCATCTGGGGCGCATCGACCAGGCGCTGGCCACGGCGCTCGACGACGTCAGCGGACATGACGTCTACCTCTCCGGTTCGCCGGGCATGGTCTACGCCTGCGTCGACGTGCTGGCCTCGCTGGGGCTCGAGCCGTCGCGGGTCTTCTCAGACGTCTTCGCCTATGCCCCGCGCCAGCCGCTGGTGCCCACTGCGGGGGTGCTGCGCCGGGGGAGCGCGGGGTGAGTGCCTCGCCGATCCTGATCACCGGAGGCGCCCAGCGCCTGGGGCGCCACTGCGCCGAGCGGCTGGTCGATGACGGCCATCCGGTGATCGTCAGCTACCGGCGCGAACGGCCGGAGCTAGAGGCGTTGCGCAGCCGCGGCGTCGTCACCCTGGCGGCGGATTTCGCCACCGAGGCAGGCATTCTCGACTTCATCGCACGCCTGAAACAGCAGACGTCCTCGCTGCGTGCCATCGTGCACAACGCCAGCGACTGGGCGCCGGACTGCCACGACGAGCAGGCCGGTGCCACCTTCGAGCGGCTGTTTCGCGTGCACATGCTCGCTCCCTACCTGATCAACCTGCACTGCCGCGAGTTGCTCGAGGCCTGCGGCGAGCCACAGCGCGACATCGTGCACATGACCGACTTCGTGGCGCAGAAGGGCTCGAAAAAGCATGCCGCTTACGCCGCCACCAAGGCGGGCCTCGCGAACCTGACGCTGTCGTTCGCGGCCATGTATGCCCCCCGAATCCAGGTCAACGCCATCGCGCCGGCGCTGATCATGCTGGGCGAGCATGACGACGAGGCCTATGCCGAGCAGGCCCGCGCCAAGTCGGCCATGGCCATGGTGCCGGGGCCGGGCGTGATCTACCAGAGCCTGCGTTACCTGCTCGACAACCGTTATGTCACCGGGATCACGCTGCCGGTCGATGGCGGGCGCCATCTTCGCTAGACTATTAGCCACCGGCATGAGGCAAAAGGAGACGAACATGGCACCGCTCAAGGAGTATCACGATGAAAGCGGCCCGCTGTGGCTACTGGCCCTGTTGGCGGTTCTGGCGCTGAATCTGCTGCCGCTGATCCTTGGCGTGAGCCGCGCCATACTGGCTTGAATACGGGCTTGCCAAGCCTGCCGCGATGCGGCACGATGAATCCAGAACAGTGGGAGACGACCATGCTACCGACCGCGAACGATGCGAACCGTGCCTTTGGCGCGGTAATGTCGTTTGGCTTCGATGGACAGTCGTTTGGCTTCGGCGGTCAGTATTGGTATTGGTTTAGCGCCGGTGTGCCGGCGGCCGGGTCCTGAATCGGACACAGCTGCAAGGGCACACCCAACCGGGTTGCCTTCCATCATGAAACCCCTGGTCGGCAACCCGACCGGGGGTTTTACGTTTTGCCCATAATGTGGGCAGACCCCATAAACGGAATCGACTCGAGGAGACGCACCATGACTGCATACCGCGCCACTTTCGCCGCCCGTACCCGCCACGACTATTATGGCTGGGGCTATGGCTGGCGATTTAGCGCCGCGCGGTCGGTCCAGTGCGCCACCTCCGACCGTGAGATGACCGGTGGCATGACGACACGATGTTTGCCGACCTCACGGAGTTGACCATGAATGCCCCCGCGACACTTGCTGAACGCCTGACCGACGGCCATGCCGACATGGCCCCCACCACCTCCAGTCGGATCGAGATGACCCTACCCACCCCTGGCGAGCTCAGGCGCCGTTTGCCCCTGGCGCCGCCGGTGGCCGAGCGCCTCGCCGCGCAGCGGCGCGCCATCCGTGACATCGTGACGGGACGCGACGATCGCATGTTGGTGGTGGTAGGCCCCTGCTCGATTCACGACCCGCTGGCCGCGCTGGAGTATGCCCGGCGCCTTGCCGAACTCGCCCCGCGAATCTCCGACCGCCTGCTTGCCGTGATGCGGGTTTATGTGGAGAAGCCGCGCACCACGGTGGGGTGGAAGGGGCTGGCCTACGATCCCGATCTGGACGGTAGCGGCGACATGGCGCGCGGGCTGCATCTTTCGCGCCACATGATGCACGAGATTGCCGCCCTGGGCCTGCCGGTGGCCACCGAGGTGCTGCAGCCGATGCTGGCCAGCTACTTGGACGATCTGCTGGCCTGGGTTGCCATCGGCGCACGGACCACCGAATCGCAGCTGCACCGCGAGCTTGCCAGCGGCCTGGAGGCGGCGGTGGGGTTCAAGAACGCCACCAGTGGCGACGTGGGCGTTGCGGTGGATGCCATTCGCGCCGCCGCGCATCCGCACCAGCATTTCGGCCTCGATGAGCAGGGCCACCCCGCGCTGCGGGAGACATCCGGCAATCCCTATGCCCATGTGGTGCTGCGTGGCGGTCGCGATGGGCCCAACCATGACAGCGGCTCGGTCGCCGAGGCATGCCGGGCGCTGGAGCTGGCGGGGCTGCCCGCGCGCTTGATGGTGGACTGCAGCCATGCCAATGCGCGCAAGGACCATCGCCGTCAGGGCGAGGTTCTGCGCGACGTGATAGCTCAGCGGGTAAGCGGCGAGACGGCTCTGATGGGGCTGATGCTCGAGAGCCACCTGGAAGAGGGGCGTCAGGAACTCTCTCCCGGCGCCCTGCGCTACGGCGTTTCGGTGACCGACCCCTGCCTGGGCTGGCAGGCCACCGAGGCGCTGTTGCTGGAAGCGGCTGCCCGGTTGCGCTGACCAGTGCGACCTGAAGAACGGCACACGGCTGTACCTCAGCGAGAGATGCCGGGATAATTCCCGGCATTCTCGTTGCAACAGGAGTTGGGCATGCCGTTTTCCTTCGAATACCACGACCCCGAGACCTACCGCCGCAAGGCCCGGCTGATCAGCCTGGCCATGGCCGGTCAGCTCATCGTCTTCGGCCTGGTGTTCTCCCAACTGCTGGTGGCGGCCTTCGGCTCCAGCCTGTGGCTCAACGCCCTGGGCGTATTCCTGGGGCTATTGGCCACCAGCCTGACCTTTGCCGTGCTGCGTGAGCGCCCCTGGATGACCGAGATGCGCTATGTCTGGCAGCTCAAGCACCAGCTCTCCCGGCTCAGCGGCTACCTTGCCACGCTGCGCCGGGAAATGGACCAGGGCAATCACGTCGCTCTGCACCTGATGACCGCCTACCACCAGGGCATGGTCCAGCTTGCCGAACTCAACGGGCGCACCCTGGACGACGATGCCGAGCAGCTCGGCGAGCGTGCCAGGATCCGTCGGCTGCGCGAAGAGCGCGGGCTGCCCGAACAAGTCGAAGGCTTCGACCCCAACGATCTGGCAGCCTTCAAGCGCAGTTGAGGCTAAACGGCGAGCAAATGGGCGGCGCGCTTGGCGAAATAGGTCAGGATGCCGTCGGCCCCGGCGCGCTTGAAACAGATCAACGACTCGAGCATCACCTCGTCGCCATCGAGCCAGCCATTCTCGAAGGCGGCCATGTGCATGACGTACTCCCCGCTGACCTGGTAGGCGTAGGTGGGCACCTTGAGCTCATCCTTGATGCGTCGCACTACGTCCAAATAGGGCATGCCGGGCTTGACCATCACCATGTCGGCGCCTTCGGCCAGATCCAGGGCCACCTCGTGTAGCGCCTCGTCGCTGTTGGCCGGATCCATCTGGTAGGTGCGCTTGTCGGCCTTGCCCAGGTTGGCGGCGGAGCCCACCGCGTCGCGGAAGGGACCGTAGTAGCGCGAGGCGTACTTGGCGCTGTAGGCCATGATGCGCACGTTGTGCAGATGCTCCTGCTCGAGCACCTGTCGAATCTCGCCGATGCGCCCATCCATCATGTCGGAGGGGGCCACCACGTCGGCACCGGCCTCGGCGTGGGACAGGGCCTGCTTGAGCAGCGTCTCCACCGTGCGGTCGTTGAGCACGTAGCCGGTGTCGTCGATGATGCCGTCCTGACCGTGAATGGTGTAGGGATCTAGCGCCACGTCGGTCATGATGCCGAGCTCCGGCACGGCGTCCTTCAGCGCTCTCACGCTGCGCTGCACCAGGCCGTTGGCGTTGTAGGCTTCCTCGGCCAGTTCGCTCTTCAGCGCCTGATCTACCACCGGGAACAGGGCCAGGGCCGGGATGCCCAGCTCGTACGCCTCGCGTGCTTCCTGAATCAGCAGGTCCAGCGACAGGCGCTCCACTCCCGGCATCGAAGGCACGGCCTCGCGGCGCTGCTCACCGTCGAGCACGAATACCGGCCAGATCAGATCGGCGGCGGTCAGGGTCGACTCCCGCATCAGGCGGCGCGAGAAGTCGTCACGCCGCATGCGGCGCATACGCGTGGCGGGGAATTGGCGCATGGTGTGGAAACTCAAGGCTCTCTACTCCGGCTGTGGCCACTGCCGCCATGGTGTCAGCTGGCGGTAGTGTGCCTGGAAAGAATGATGATGCAATGACAAGCGAGTGTATGGAACGAGTATATCAGTGCCACCCCAAGCCGAAAGTCGCGCCTTGTCGCACCCCGCGCGACTCTCTAAAGTGTTGGCTTCGGGAACAAAGGCTGAGCTCTTCATTCGAAGCGCCTTTACAACAAGGAGAAAGGCATGAGCAAACAAGTGGCGGTCATCCTGTCGGGTTGCGGTGTCCAGGATGGCTCGGAAATCTACGAGACCACGCTGACCCTGCTGCGGCTGGATCAGTTGGGTATCGGCCATCGTTGCTTCGCGCCGGACATCATGCAGCACCATGTGATCGATCACCTCAGCGGTGAGGTAGTCGAGGGTGAGGCGCGCAACGTATTGATCGAGTCGGCGCGCCTGGCGCGGGGCAATATCGCATCGCTCGACGAGCTGGACGTCGATGAGTTCGATGCCGTCATCCTGCCCGGTGGCTTCGGTGCGGCCAAGAACCTCTCCAACTTCGCCGAAGCCGGCAGTGACATGGAGCCGCTGCCCGAGCTGGTCGAGGCGCTGGCTCCTTTCCATGAGGCGCGCAAGCCCATTGGCCTGATGTGCATCGCTCCCGCCCTGGTGCCCAAGCTGCTGGGGCCGGGCATTGCCGTGACCATCGGCCACGACCCCGGCGTTTCTGGCGCCATCAGCTCCATGGGCGGGCTGCACCGCAGCTGCGGCGTGGAGGACATCGTGGTCGACTTCGAGAACCGCGTGGTGACCACCCCGGCCTACATGCTCGCCACACGCATCGGCGAGGCCGCTACCGGCATCTTCAAACTGGTGGAGCGTATCGACGAGCTGATGGATCTCTGAGGCCGTGTGATAAGCGGTAATGAAAGCGCCCCGCTTCCTTCGAAGCGGGGCGCTTTCTTATGTTTCGGGCTTTATGTGTTTCGGACTCAGGCCTCGTCGCGCTCTTCGCTGGCCTCGGCCGACTTGCGCCGCCGCCGACGTACTAGGCGGCCGAACAGAATGCCCACTTCGTAGAGCAGATACATGGGGATGGCCAGCAGGCTCTGGGAGATCACGTCGGGCGGGGTCAGCAGCATGCCGACCACAAAGCAGCCCAGGATGATGTAAGGGCGCTTCTTCGACAGGCTCTCCACCGTGGTGGCGCCGGAGGCGATCAGCAGAAAGGTGGCGATGGGAATCTCGAAGGCCACGCCGAAGGCGAAGAACAGCTTGAGAACGAAGTTCAGGTATTGATTGATATCGGTCATCACTGCCACGTTCTCCGGCCCGGTCTGGGTGAAGAACTGGAACAGCAGCGGGAAGACGGCGTAGTAGGCGAAGGCGGCACCGGCATAGAACAGGCCCACACTCGAGGCCAGCAGCGGCAGGGCCAGCGCCTTCTCGTTGTCGTACAGGCCGGGGGCGACGAAGGCCCAGGCCTGGTGCAGCACGTAGGGGATGGCGATGAACACCGCCACCACCAGGGTCAGCTTGAAGGGGGCCAGGAACGGCGAGGCCACCTCGGTGGCGATCATCTGCGAGCCTTCCGGCAGCATGCCCATCAGCGGCTGGGCCACGAAGGTGTAGATCTCGTTGGCGAAGGGGTACAGGCCGAGGAAGATCACGAAGATCGCCACCACCGCCCGCAGCAGACGCGAACGCAGCTCGATCAGGTGCTCGATCAGGGGGGCCTGGCCAAGTTCCTGCTTGTCGTCGGAGTCGCTCATCGGGAAGCGGCGTCCTTGTCATCGTCGGGAGTAGAGGAGGGCGTTTCGTCGCTTTGCCTGACCTCGGCCAGCGCCTCGTCGAGCCGCACCGAGGCGGGCGGCGGCTCGGCGTCGGGCTTGCGCTCGGGCGTGGCCGGCTTGTCGTCGTCGCCCCTTCGCGGGGTCGAGGTGGAGTAGGGCTGGGCGATGCTCTCCACGTCGCGCTTGGCCTTGTTCAGGCTCTCGTCGAGCTTGCTCTGCTGCTCCTTGAGCTTCTGCCGCAGCTCCTCCGCCTCGAGCTGGGAGTTGATCTCGCGCTGCATGCCCGACACGGTGCGCTTGATCTTGCCGATCCACAGCCCTGCCGTGCGCGCAGCCTTGGGCAGGCGCTCGGGGCCGAGCACCAGCAGGCCCACAATGCCCAGGATCAGAAGTTCGAGAAAGCCGATATCAAACATGGAGACTTACTTGCGCTCTTCTCGTTCCTCGACGCCGTCTGCGCTCTTCTTCTCTTCGGCGCGGACGTCATAGGTGTTGGGCTGCTCTTCGTGGGTCACCTTGGCCTGCGGCTTGTCCTTGTCGTCGCCTTCGTTGACGGCCTGCTTGAAGCCCTTGACCGCGCCGCCCAGATCGGAGCCGACGTTGCGCAGCTTCTTGGTGCCGAAGATCAGAATGATGATGCCGAGTACGATCAGCAGTTGCCAGATACTGATGCCACCTAACATGAAGGTTACCTCTGAGTCGGGATTCCGGCGGATCCGGAAGTCATTTTTACTTTGACCTTGCGGCCTTCTCTTCGTGCCCGGATATTCCGAAACGCCGGGCCAGCTCGTCGAGCACGTCCCGGTGGTCGAGTCCAAGATGCGACAGCATCACCAGGCTATGAAACCACAGGTCGGCGGTTTCGGCGACCAACGCTTTACGTTCGTCGTCGCCACCTGTCTCGGCATCCTTGGCTGCCAGCAGGGTCTCCGTGGCTTCCTCTCCGACCTTTTCGAGTATCTTGTTAAGCCCCTTGGCATGCAAGGCGGCCACATAGGATTCGGCGGGGTCGGCGCTGCGGCGGCTGGCCAGCACGTCGAAGAGTTCGTCGAGAATATCACGCATGCGGGCAGCTCCGTTTGCGGTGGGTCAAGTTCATTGCCAGGCCAGCAGCACGAGCCCGATGAGCCCGGCCGCCAGTACCGGCCAGGGTTGGTTTGCGGCCCATTCGGTGAGCGGCTGCCAGGCCAGCGCCAGCGCCGCCAGCAGCAGCCCCAGGCGCAGGCGTCTGCCGCCGCGCCGGCCGGCGTGCAGGTGGCGCTGGATGCCGCTCAGAGCGAGGGCCTGGCGGCGACGCTGACGATGCTCCTGTTCGAGGCGACTCAGGGCCTGGTGGGCCACGCTGGGCAGTTCGGGTAGCTGACGCGACAGTTCCGGCGCCTGGCGCTTGAGCGACTCCCACAGGCCCACGGCGCCGGCACGTTCCTGCATCCAGCGCTCCAGGTAGGGCTTGGCGGTGCTCCACAGGTCGAGATCTGGATAGAGCTGGCGCCCCAGCCCCTCGATGTTGAGCAGGGTCTTCTGCAGCAGCACCAGCTGCGGCTGGACCTCCATGTTGAATCGCCGCGCGGTCTGGAACAGCCCCAGCAGCACCTGACCGAAGGAGATGTCCTTGAGCGGCTTTTCCAGGATCGGCTCGCATACCGTGCGGATGGCGGCGGCGAACTCGTTGGCCCGGGTCTCCTCGCCGACCCAGCCCGACTCGATATGCAGGGCGGCGACCTGATAGTAGTCCTGATGGAAGAAAGCCAGCAGGTTGCGCGCCAGGTAGTCCTGGTCTTCCCGCGTCAGGCTGCCGACGATACCGCAGTCGATGGCGATGTATTGCGGGTCCTGTGGATTCTCGCGGGCGACGAAGATGTTTCCCGGGTGCATGTCGGCGTGGAAGAAGTTGTCGCGAAACACCTGGGTGAAGAAGATCTCCACGCCGCGCTCGGCGAGGCGCTTGAGATCGGTGCCCTGGGCCTTGAGTGCAGCGATGTCGGCCACCGGGATGCCGTGGATGCGCTCCTGGACCATGACCCGCTTGCGCGTCAGCGACCAGTGGATCGCCGGCACGTAGAGCAGCGGCGAGCCGTTGAAGTTGCGCTTGAGCTGAGAAGTGTTGGCGGCCTCCTTGCGCAGGTCGAGCTCGTCGAACAGGGTCGCTTCGTAATCGCGCACCACCTCCACCGGACGCAGGCGGCGCGCCTCGGGGAGCAGCGTCAGCAGACCGGCCACGCGGTACATCAGCGCCATGTCCTGGCGCATGACCCGGTCGATGGCGGGGCGGATGATCTTGACCACCACGTCCTCGCCGCTGTGCAGGCGGGCGGCGTGCACCTGGGCGATGGAGGCCGAGGCCAGCGGCTCGTGCTCGAAGTGGGCGAAGGCGACGTCGAGCGGCATGCGCAGCTCGCTCTCCACCAGTGCCCGTGCCTCCTCGCCGGGGAATGGCGGCACCTGGTCCTGCAGGCGGCGGAGTTCGTCTGCGATCTCCTCGGGCAGCAGGTCGCGGCGGGTGGAGAGCAGCTGACCGAATTTTACGAATACCGGGCCGAGCGATTCCAGCGCCAGGCGTAGGCGCTCGCCCCCCGTGCGTCGACCCACCGGCACCACGCGCAGCGGTGAGAACAGGAAGGCCAGCCGCAGCCACCAGGGCAGGCGCTGCAGCGGCAGTAGAGTGTCGAGCCGGTAGCGGGTGATCACCCAGATGATGCGCAGCAGGCGAAACAGCATCATGCCGTGGCCTCACTTTCCAGCCGGCGCCGCAGGCGGCTCAGGCGGGCCTCGAGACGGTCGGCAGCCACTTCCAGCTCGGTGAGGTGATCGCGCAGGGTATCGAACTGCTGGCGTCCGGGCAGCAGGCGGGCCTCCTCGAACACGTATTCGGCGATATCGGCGCGCATCTCCTCCTGAGCGCGCAGGCCCCAGCGGGCCATGCGCTTGAGCCCCTCGGCCAGGCTATGGGCCGGCACGTCGCCCAGCCAGCGGGCCAGCTCGCCCTCCCAGTCGATGTCGAGATCGAAGAACAGGTCGCGCACCTCCTCGAGCAGATGCACGCGCCCGCGTACCGCCAGCCGGCCGCGGAACATCAGGCGCTCCATCGACTCGCCGCCCAGCAGTTCACCGAGTGTTTCGGTATCGAGTTCGACCACGGTATCGACGGCGCTCTCGTCGGGCTCGTCCTGACGCATCAGGTCTACGCCGTGCGGGTGGAAGCCGATCAGCAGCGTCAGCGCCGGGCGCTCCAGGCGCAGCAGCAGCCGGCTCCCGGCCAGCCGTGACAGACGCGTGGGGGCGGCCATGTCGCGGGCGAGCAGGGCATTGAGGGTGCGCTCGATGCCGGCCAGCAGCAGGGTCGGAGTCAAGGTCATTGCGCCCTCAGAGCTTGATGCCGCGATGCAGGGCGACGATGCCCCCGGTGAGATTGGTGTACTCGACCCGTTCGAGGCCGGCCGCTTCCATCATTTGCTTGAGCGTCTCCTGGTCGGGATGCATGCGGATCGACTCGGCCAGGTAGCGATAGCTGTCGGCATCGCCCGCCACCATTTGGCCCATGCTGGGCAACAGGCGGAAGGAGTACTCGTCGTAGGCGCGGCTCAGCACGGGGTTGTTGGGCTTGGAGAACTCCAGCACCAGCAGACGGCCGCCGGGCTTGAGCACCCGGGCCATGGAGCGCAGGGCGGCGTCCTTGTCGGTGACGTTGCGTAGGCCGAAGGCGATGGTGATGCAGTCGAAGCTGTTGTCGGGAAACGGCAGGCACTCGGCGTTGGCCTGCACGTATTCGACGTTGCCGCCGACGCCGTTGTCGAGCAGCTTGTCGCGCCCGACCCGCAACATGGACTCGTTGATGTCGGCCAGTACCACCCGGCCGCGGGGGCCGACCATGCGCGAGAACTTGAGCGTCAGATCGCCGGTGCCGCCGGCGATGTCGAGCACGCTGTGACCGGGGCGCACCCCGCTGCGCTCGATGGTGAGCCGCTTCCACAGCCGGTGGATGCCGAACGACATGAGATCGTTCATGACGTCGTAGCGAGCCGCCACGGAGTGGAAGACGTCGGCCACGCGCGAGGCCTTCTCCTCGATCGGCACTTCCTGATAGCCGAAGTGAGTCGTGCGCTGGTCCCCGGGGGTGGAGTGAGGGCTCATGCGTGAAAGGCTCCCGAATCGCTGCGAAAGGTGAGGCTGGGCCTCATGCTGGGCCACATTGTAGCCTTCCCCCGGCTGCCTTGTCTTTGACCTGCTGGGGCTACTGAAGCTGCTCGATCTCGATTAGAGCGGCCCGATCTTGATTAGAGCTGCTTGATCTCGATGCCCAGCGGTTCGCGACTCGCGCCGGCCTTTTCCAAGCGCTGGAGATAATCGGCCCAGTAGGCCTCGCGATGCTCGATCAGCTCATGCAGGTATTCCCAGCTGTAGATGCCGCTGTCGTGGCCGTCGTCGAAGGCGAGCTTGACGGCATAGCGGCCCACCGGCTCGATGTTCTTGAGGCCGACGTCCTTCTTGCCGACCTGCAGCACGGCCTGGCTGGGGTGGTGGCCGCGCACCTCGGCGGAGGGCGAGTAGACCCGCAGGTACTCCACCGGCAGGCGGTGGCTCTCGCCGTCGGCGTAGCTGAGTTCCAGCTCGCGGGCCTTCTTGTGGTAGTGGATCTTGCTGGGGATGGAGGCTGGCATATCGATGTCCTTCTCAGCATGGGCGGCAGGCACAGGGCGCACGATACGCGACAATCAAGAGCGAAACCCTGGCCCTTCGCTTGCAGCTTGCGCGTCGGACAGGATCAAGGTCCCTCTTGCCTGTCCTCGATCGACATCCCTGTCGATCGCCGCGCGCTGCTACGCTTGGGCCAGCGCTCTTGCTAAGGTCGCTTGATCGCTCGCCCTGTGCCGTTCACAACGGCTCGTCTCACACGCTACAGGATATACCGCGACAGATCCTCGTCCATGGCCAGCTCGCCGAGCTGGGAGTCGACGTAGGCGGCATCGATCGACAGCGGGCTGCCGAAATCGCCGCCCTTGAACGAGGCCTCCTCGAGCAGCCGTTCCATCACCGTATGCAGGCGCCGTGCGCCGATGTTCTCGGTGCCCTCGTTGACCTTCCAGGCGATCTCGGCGATGCGCTCGATGCCGTCCTCGGTGAACTCGATCTCGAGCCCCTCGGTGGCCAGCAGCGCCTTGTACTGCTTGGTCAGGGCAGCGGAGGGCTCGGTGAGGATGCGCTTGAAGTCGTCGGGGGTGAGCGCCTCGAGCTCGACCCGGATCGGCAGGCGGCCCTGCAGCTCGGGGATCAGGTCGGAGGGGCGCGACAGGTGGAAGGCGCCGGAGGCGATGAACAGGATGTGGTCGGTCTTGACCATGCCGTACTTGGTCGAGACGGTGGAGCCCTCGATCAGCGGCAGCAGGTCGCGCTGCACGCCCTCGCGGGAGACCTCGCCGCCGCTGGACTGGCCGCTGCCCTTGGCCACCTTGTCGATCTCGTCGAGAAAGACGATGCCGTTCTGCTCCACGGCGTCGATGGCGCGGTGCTTGATCTCCTCCTCGTTGACCAGCTTGGCGGCCTCCTCGTCGCGCAGCAGGGCGAAGGCGTCCTTGACCTTGACCCGGCGGGTTTCGGTCTTGTGGCGGCCCATGTTGGAGAACAGGCTCTGCAGCTGGCTGGTCATCTCCTCCATGCCCGGCGGGGTCATGATGTCGATGCCCGGGCCCTGGGGGGTGATCTCGATGTCGATCTCCTTGTCGTCGAGATCGCCCTCGCGCAGCTTCTTGCGGAAGATCTGGCGCGTCGAGCTGTCGCTGCGTGCGTTGTCTTCCTGGCCGCGGGGCGGCGGCAGCAGGGCATCGAGGATGCGATCCTCAGCGGCGTCCTCGGCGCGGTGGCGCACCTCGTCCTTGGCCTGCTCGCGTACCAGTTTGATGGCGGCTTCGGTGAGGTCGCGGATGATCGATTCCACGTCGCGGCCGACATAGCCCACTTCGGTGAACTTGGTCGCCTCGACCTTGATGAACGGGGCGCGGGCGAGCTTGGCCAGGCGGCGGGCGATCTCGGTCTTGCCCACCCCGGTGGGGCCGATCATCAGGATGTTCTTGGGCGTGACCTCGGGGCGCAGCTCGTCGTCGAGCTGCATGCGCCGCCAGCGGTTGCGCAGGGCGATGGCCACGGCGCGCTTGGCGTCCTGCTGACCGACGATGTACTGATCCAGGGCGTGGACGATCTCGCGGGGTGTCATCTGGGACATGGTGGCGGCCTTCAGAGCGTTTCGAGAGTGACGTGGTGGTTGGTGAACACACAGATGTCGCCGGCGATGGAGAGCGACTTCTCGGTGATCTCCCTGGCCGAGAGGTCGGTGTTCTCCAGCAGCGCGCGGGCCGCGGCCAGGGCGAAGTTGCCGCCCGAACCGATGGCGATGATGCCGCGCTCCGGCTCCACCACGTCACCGTTGCCGGTGATGATCAGCGAGGCGTTCTTGTCGGCCACGGCCAGCAGCGCCTCGAGGCGGCGCAGGGCGCGGTCAGTGCGCCAGTCCTTGGCCAGCTCCACGGCGGCCTTGACCAGATTGCCCTGGTACTTCTCGAGCTGCGCCTCGAAGCGCTCGAACAGGGTGAAGGCGTCGGCGGTGCCGCCGGCGAAGCCTGCCAGCACCTGGCCGCGATAGAGGCGGCGTACCTTGCTGGCGTTGCCCTTCATCACGGTATTGCCCAGCGATACCTGGCCGTCGCCGGCCAGGGCCACCTGGTCACCGCGGCGTACGGAAACGATCGTGGTCATGGAGATAACTCCGTAACGGGGAGCCGGGGACTCCCGGTGACTTTCGGCCCCCGTAGAACGGGGGCCGGACAAGAGCGTTCAGGGTAGGTGTGGGCGGTAGAGGACGAATTCAAGCGCCTCGCGACGTTGCGGCTGCTCGGGATACCAGCAGGCCGTGGCAATGCCTTCCTCAGTTGGTGGCCCGGTGGCGCAGTGGCGTGATGCCCTGAGTCGTCATCAGGTCCTCGGCGCGATTCAGCTCACGGGTATCGTCGTAGGGTCCCACCATCACCCGATGCCAGGTCTGGCCATCGGCGGACTGGACCTGGCTGACCTGGGCCATCAGGCTCAGGTTGCGCAGCCGCTGGCGCAGCTGCTCGGCGTCTCCCGGTTCGCGGAACGAGGCTGCCTGCAGCATGTAGCGCGTGCCTGCCGGTGCCGCCGCTTCGCTCTCCGGTGTGGCGTTGACCTCATCGCGCAGGTTGGCGGCGATGACCTGCGCGATGGGGTCGTCGGCCGGTGCCTGCTCGGCGGCGGCGCTGGGCTCGAGTGGCGGCGGCACGTTGACCGTCGGCTCCGGCGGCGAGGCGGTGGAGGCCACCTCCCGCGGTGCCACCACCTCTTCGGGCAGCAAGGTGTAGAACTCGAAGGTCGGCATGCGCGGTTCCCGCGGCTCGACGCTCGGCGCCGGCTCGACGGTCTCGGTCGGCGTACGCGGCATCAGCCTGGCCAGCGGCGAGTCGCTGCCCTCCTGCCAGGGCGCGGTGCCGTGCTGGTGCTGGGCCAGCAGGAAGCCGGCAATGACGCCGCCCAGTGCCCATAGCCAGCCGGGCAGGCGGAAGCCCTGGCCTCTGGCGGGGGCTCGCTTGCGGCTGGTAGTGGCGCCGCGTTTCTTGGGCGTGCGACGGGCGGCCATGGCTTACATCTCCTCCGGGGCGCTGACCCCCATCAGATCGAGACCGTTACGCAGCACCTGGCGCGTGGCCAGGCCCAGGGCCAGGCGGGCGTTGCGCAGCTCGTCGTCGTCGACCATCACCTTCACGGCGTTGTAGCAGGAGTGGAACTCGGCGGCGAGGTCGAGCAGGTACTGGGCCACCTGCTGCGGCTCCCGCGAGGCGGCGGCATGGGCGACCACTTCCGGGAAGCGTGCCAGGCGGTTCATCACCGCCTTCTCCTGATCCTCCTCGAGACGGCCGAGGCTGACCATGGCCAGGTCGTGATCGAAGCCGAGCCCCTGGGCCTCGGCCTTGCGCAGCATGCTGCACACCCGGGCATGGGCATACTGCACGTAGTAGACCGGGTTGTCGTTGGACTGCGAGCGGGCCAGGTCGATGTCGAAGGTGAGCTGCGAGTCGGCGCGGCGTGCGGCGAGGAAGAAGCGCGTGGCATCGCGGCCCACCTCGTCGATCAGGTCGCGCACGGTGACGTAGCTGCCGGCGCGCTTGGAGAGCTTCACCTCCACCCCGGAGCGGGTCACCATCACCATCTGGTGCAGCACGTAGTCGGGCCAGCCCTGGGGGATGCCGGTTTCCAGCGCCTGCAGGCCGGCGCGCACCCGGGTCACGGTGGAGTGGTGGTCGGCACCCTGCTCGTTGATCACGGTCTCGAAGCCGCGCTGCCACTTGTTCAGGTGGTAGGCCACGTCGGGCAGGAAATAGGTGTAGCTGCCGTCGGACTTGCGCATCACCCGGTCCTTGTCGTCGCCGAAGTCGGTGGTGCGCAGCCACAGGGCGCCGTCCTGCTCGTAGGTGTGACCGCCGGCGATCAGGCGTTCTACCGCCTCTTCCACCTTGCCTTCGCGATAGAGCGAGGACTCCAGGAAGTAGACGTCGAAGGAGACGCCGAAGGCCTTGAGGTCGAGATCCTGCTCGCGGCGCAGCCAGGCCACGGCAAAGTCGCGGATGGCATCGAGGTCGTCCGGGTCGCGCTTGGCGGTGACGTGACGGTCGTCGGCATGCACCGTCTCGCCGGCCAGATAGTCGTTGGCCACCTCGGTGATGTAGTCGCCGCGGTAGCCGTCTGCGGGCCAGGCGTCGTCGTCCGGCGTCAGGCCCTTGGCGCGGGCCTGTACCGAGAGGGCCAGGTTGGCGATCTGGGCGCCGGCGTCGTTGTAGTAGAACTCGCGGGTCACGTCATAGCCGGTGGCCTCGAGCAGCCGGCTGATACAGTCGCCGATGGCGGCGCCGCGGCCGTGGCCCACGTGCAGCGGGCCGGTGGGGTTGGCGGAGACGAACTCCACCTGCACCTTGCGGCCGCGCCCGGCCAGGCTGCGGCCGAAGGTGTCGCCGGCCTCGAGCACCTGGCGCACGACCTGCGCGGCGGCATCGGTGGCGGCAAAGAAGTTGATGAAACCGGGGCCGGCGATCTCCACCTTCTCCACGGCGTCGCTCTGCGGCAGCGCGGCGATCAGCGCCTCGGCCAGTTCGCGGGGCTTCTTGCCGGCGGGCTTGGCCAGCATCAGCGCCAGGTTGGTGGCGTAGTCGCCGTGGGCCTTGTCCTTGGTCGGGTCGACCTTGAGGGTCGGCGTGACGTCGGCGGGCAGGGCGCCCTGCTGCTTGAGCGTATCGACGGCGTTCTCGAGCAGGGAAATGATCGTCTCTTTCATGAAGCGGTTATGTCCTGTAGCGGCTGGCGCACGAGATGGTGACGGTGACAAGGCACTCGCAAAAAGGCGCGGCCACGAAAGTTTGGCTGGTCGGCCATTATCGGCAATTGTGCCGCGGCTTTAAAGGTCGTGCGTTCAGGCAAGCGTCTGCGGGTCGACGTCCAGCGACCAGCGTACCCGACGGGCCTCAGGCGAAGCCTCCAGCCAGGCGGTGAGCCGGGCGCAGGCGGCGTGGAGCTGGCTGCGCCGACTGCCGCTCAGCATCAATTGCATATGATAGCGGTTCTGACGACGTTCCATGGGGGCGGGCACGGGCCCCAGGCAGCTCACGTCGGGGGCGTGCGCTGCCAGCCAGTCGCGCAGCACCGCGGCCGCCTCGCGGCCGAGCGCCGTTGCCGCCTCTTCCCGCGGGCTCTCCAGGCGCAGCAGGGCGAGAAAGCGAAACGGGGGCAGGGCGGCGGCGCGACGCTCGGCCAGCAACTGGGTGGCCAGGGCGTCGTAGCCGTGCTCGGCGAGCAGCCGCAGGTGCGGATCGTCGGTGTGCAGGGTCTGGACCAGCACGCGACCGGGATGGGCGGCACGGCCGGCACGGCCGGCTACCTGGGTGAGCAACTGGGCGCTGTGTTCCAGGGCGCGAAAGTCGCTGGCATAGAGCCCGGCATCGGCGTTGACCACGATCACCAGGGTGACGTGGGGCAGGTGGTGGCCCTTGGCCAGCATCTGCGTGCCCACCAGCAGGCAGGGCTCGCCGCGTCTGACCTCGGCGAGGGTGCGCTCGAAGGCGTCGCGGCGCCGTGTGCTGTCACGGTCGATACGGTGCACCGGTACCTTGGGGAAGAGCGTGGCCAGGGTCTCCTCGGTGCGCTCGGTGCCGCTGCCCAAGGGGCGCAGATCGGCGCTGCCGCAGTCGGGGCAGGCATCCGGCACCGGGCGGCGCTTGTCGCAGTGGTGGCAGGCCAGCATCGGCGGCTGGCGATGCAGGGTCATGCGTGCGTCGCAGGAGTCGCAGTCGGCCAGCCAGCCGCAGGCGTGACAGGCCAGGGTCGGCGCGAAGCCGCGACGGTTGATGAACACCAGCACTTGGTGCCCGGCTGCGAGGGTGGTGCGAATCGCCTCGATGGCCGGTGGGATGAGCCCGCCCTGGCGCGGCCGGCCGCGAAGGTCGGTGAGCTCCAGCCGGGCCGGGGCATGACGGCTGGCGCGACGGGTCAGGCGCAGGTGCCGATAGTTGCCGCGCTCGGCGTGATAGAGGCTCTCCAGCGAGGGCGTGGCGCTGCCCAGTACCAGCGGAATACCGTGATGCTTGGCGCGGGCTACGGCCAGATCGCGGGCGTGGTAGCGAAGGCCCTCCTGCTGCTTGAACGAGCCGTCGTGCTCCTCGTCGACGATGATCGCGCCGGGCCGCGCCAGTGGTGTGAAGATCGCCGAACGGGTGCCGATGACGATGGGCGCGCGGCCGCTGGCGACGGCCTCCCAGGTGTCCAGACGTTCGTTGTCGGTAAGTCCCGAGTGCAGCGCCACCACCGGCACCCGAAAGCGGCTGCGAAAACGCGCCAGGGTCTGCGGGGTCAGGCCGATCTCCGGCACCAGCAGCAGCGCCTGGCGGCCGCGGGCGACCACCGCCTCGATCAGCTGCAGGTAGACCTCGGTCTTGCCGCTGCCGGTCACGCCGTGCAGCAGGCAAGGGTGAAAGGCGTCGAGGCGCTCGTGGATGGCCGCCAGCGCCTGGGCCTGTTCGCGGTTGAGCGGCAGTGCCGGCTCGGCGAGCAGTTGCTCGGTGGCGGGCTCGGCGGCGGTCAGGGGAATCTCTTCGCGCACGGCGAGACGTTTTTCCACCAGCGTGGCCAACTGGTCGCGGGAATAGCCCTGAGCCACTATCGCCTGGGTAGGCAGTCCGTGGGGATGCTGGTGCAGCATGGCCAGCAGCTCGGCCTGGCGCGGCGCTCGTTTCAGGCGCGGGTCGTCGCGGTCGGGCTCCATCAGGGCCTGCCAGCGCTCACGCATGCGACCGGCCAGGGGGCGGCCCTGGCGTAGCAGCACAGGCATCGCCTGATGCAGCGTATCGCCCAGCGAATGCTGGTAGTAGCGCGCGGTGAAGCGGCACAGCCACAGCCAGTCCTCGGGCAGCGGCTCGGCGTCCAGCCAGCTCTCCACCGGCTTCAGCTGCTCTAGGGGGAAGTCGCTGCGCTCGCTGCACTCCACTACCACGCCGACCACTTGGCGCCGCCCGAACGGCACGCGCACGCGAATGCCGGGCTGCCAGCCGCCGGCAGGCGCTTCGCGGCACGGGCGGTAGTCGAACAGGCGTCGCAGTGGGGTGGGCACCGCCACCCGCAGCACGCGCGGCGGGGAGAGGGATTCTGGCAATTGGCCTCCGTCGTCGACTCTGCTAGAATATCCGGCCGTCGTGGCATCTGGCTCTGAGGCTCGGGCCCGGCGGCTACCGGTTGGTTGAAACGACTTAACGTTGTACGCGTAGCGACGATAGACAACCCGTATGCGGTGCCTGGCAACGGATCAGGTGGCGGCATACCGCTCCATGAGGCTCAAGATGAAACAAGGTATTCACCCGGATTACAAGAAGGTCACTGCGACTTGCTCCTGCGGCGCGACCTTCGAGGTCGGCACCACCGTCGGCCATGACCTGTCACTGGACGTCTGCTCTCAGTGCCACCCCTTCTACACCGGCAAGCAGAAGCAGGCGACCACCGGTGGTCGCGTCGAGCGCTTCAACAAGCGTTTTGGAGCTGCCATCAAGCGCGGCTGATCCGGCTCGCCTAGGGCGACGATCGCAGTGCGAGAAAACCCGCCGTCACGGCGGGTTTTCTTTTGCCCGCCGTTTGTCACGGGAGATCGATAAGGTATCGGTTATGGTTGCTTTGGGAGGTATAAGTTGCAGCAAATGGTCAGCAACGTTCGCGAAAGCGCGCATAAAAAGCGCGAACGGGTGTTTCATTGAGATGTGGAAGGTTTTTCTATATGGTAGGTGGCCCTTCCCCAAGATGGATACCGGACTTTCAGCATGACAGACGCCAAGAAGCAGGCAGCGCTGGACTATCACGCCAAACCGATTCCCGGAAAGCTCTCCGTGGAGCTGACCAAGCCCACCGCGACCGCTCGTGATCTCTCCCTTGCCTACAGTCCAGGTGTCGCCGAGCCGGTTCGGGAAATTGCCCGTGACCCGGAGAATGCTTACCGCTACACCGGCAAGGGCAATCTGGTCGCGGTGATCTCCGACGGCAGCGCCATCCTCGGCCTGGGCAATCTCGGTCCGCTGGCCAGCAAGCCGGTGATGGAAGGCAAGGGCGTGCTGTTCAAGTGCTTCGCCGGCATCAACTCGGTGGACGTCGAGGTCAATGCCGAGAGCCCCCAGGCCTTCATCGACACGGTAGCGCGCATTGCCGATACCTGGGGCGGCATCAATCTCGAGGACATCAAGGCGCCGGAGTGCTTCGAGATCGAAGAGGCTCTCATCGAGCAGTGTAGTGTTCCCGTTTTCCATGACGATCAGCACGGCACCGCCATCGTTACCGCGGCCGGCATGCTCAACGCGCTTGAGATCGCCGGCAAGCGGCTGGAAGATGCCAAGATCGTCTGCCTGGGCGCCGGCGCGGCAGCCATCGCCTGCATGAAGCTGCTGCTGGCCTGCGGGGCGCGCTCCGAGAATCTGGTGATGCTCGATCGTCGCGGCGTGATCCACGCCGGGCGCGAGGGACTCAACCCCTACAAGGCGATGTTCGCGCGGGAGACCGACAAGCGCACCCTGGACGATGCCATCGACGGCGCCGATGTCTTCATCGGCCTTTCTGGGCCCAACCTGATGACCGCCGAGCACATCCGCAAGATGGCGCCGACCCCCATCGTCTTCGCCTGCACCAACCCCGATCCGGAGATTCATCCCGACGTGGCACGCGAGGCGCGCCCCGACGTGATCATGGCCACCGGTCGTTCCGACTATCCCAACCAGGTCAACAACGTGCTGGGCTTTCCCTTCATCTTCCGCGGAGCGCTGGACGTGCGTGCTACGCGCATCAACGAGGAGATGAAAGTGGCCGCGGTGCATGCGCTCAAGGATCTGGCGCGGGAGCCGGTGCCTCAGGAGGTGCTGGACGCCTACGAGCGCGAGCACATGGAATTCGGTCCCGAGTACATCATCCCCACGCCGGTCGATGTGCGCCTGCTGGAGCGGATCCCGGCGGCGGTGGCCCAGGCAGCGGTGGACTCCGGCGTGGCACGGCGTCCTTATCCCGCCCACTACCCGCTGAAGACGGTGGATGACGTCTACGGCGGCTGATCGACTGCGTTCTAAGCTTCGTCACCAATCCACTGCGCCGGCCCTGGGGCCGGCGCAGTGCGTTGTATGGGTGTGGTCAGGAAGCGATTACCAGGTGTAGAGCAGCGTCACGCTGGTGGTATGGTCGGTGTTGGCATCGGCCGTCTCCGGCGGGCTCGAGTTGTGCCTAACCTCGTGAGAGAGACGCAGCGACAGGCGCGAGTTGAGCCTGGCGGTCAGCGCGGACACCGAGCGAGACGTGGTGTTCTCGTTGGCGGCTTCCACCGACATTTCCTGGCGTACATAGGAGTGGGGGGAGAGCGTCCACATGTAATCGAGAGCGGTGTACAGCAGCCCCAGATTGTCGTTCTCCTCATCCTTGATTTGGTCGAAGCGATAGCCTGGCCCCGCTTCCAGCGAAAGACGGTGGCGCTGGGTATCGATCACGTCGCGTCCATAGCCGCCGATGGCAGTGAGCTGATGCTCGTAGCCGCTGAAGCGGTCCCGCTCCCAGCGGCCGAAGCCGAACAGGTAGTGGGGACCGTTGAAGTCGTAGCGTTCACGCAGCGAGAGCAGGTACTGCTCGGCGCTGGTGGTGCCGTCTCGGGTCACGTTGCGCACTTCACCACGCAGGGTGTGGCTCAGGCGACCCGTCAGCCAGGTGAGCCGGCTCTTGCCGATCAGGGTCTGACTATCGGTATTGCCGGCGAGGTGGGTGTAGCCGAGCTCGGCTTCACCGCTGAAGCCAGGGGCGTCATCCTCGGGTTGCGGCGGTGCATAAAAGACGCTGGCGGCAAGGGCGAGGCCCGGAAAAAGCAGAAGCAGAAGTGTGAGTCCCGAGGCACTCCATGGCCTGAGTCGTGGCCTGAGTTGTGGCATGGCAACGAACCTGTCCTGTTGTCCAAGGTCAAGCCGCCTCGAGGGGCGGCGTTTCGTCAGTCGACAAGACGATGGCGGCATCCTTGCCGCCGGGAGTGGCGAGTCCTCTAGAAGATCGCCTCATAGCTACCGGTGCCCTGGGAGCCGCTGCGCTGCTCGATCTCCTGCTCGACGCGGCGAGGTTCCATGTCGGGCAGATAGTCCGGATGGAAGATCTCGCTGATCCCACCGGACTGGCCGTCGGCCAGACGACGGCCGGTCTGGGCGTCGACGCGGGCAGTGACGAGGCCGGCAGGCGGTTCGGGCCTGGCTTCCGGGCGGCCGTTGAGCGCATTGCCCATGAAGTCGATCCAGATCGGCAGGGCGGCGTTACCGCCGTATTCGGCGATGGTCTCGTTGTTGTCCTTGCCGATCCAGACGGTGACCACCAAGTCGTCGTTGTAGCCGGCGAACCAGCCGTCACGCTGGTTGTTGGTGGTGCCGGTCTTGCCCACCACGTCGTTGCGATTGAGCGAAAGCGCGGAGCGCCCGGTGCCGCTCTCGATCACGTCGCGCAGCATGTCGCGCAGAATGTAGACGGCGGTGGGGTCGGCGACCCGGGGGGCCACGTCATAGGTCCGGCCATCGATGACGACCTCGGTCTGACCCTCGTCGCAGCTACGGCAGGCGATGGCCGGGCGGGCCTCGTCGAGCACGTTGTCGTCGCTGCCGCGGGAGACGCGCTCGATGAACCACGGCGACACCCGAAGACCGCCGTTGGCCAGTACGGCATAGGCATTGGTCATCTCCAGCGGCGTCAGGTCGGCGCTGCCCAGCGCCAGCGACAGGCCGTGGGGCAAGCGGCTGCGGCTGAAGCCGAAGCCTTCCAGGTACTCGATGGTGCTGTCGAGGCCCAGGGTCTGCAGTATGCGGATGGTCACCAGGTTGCGGGAGCGGGCCAGGGCTTCGCGCAGCCGGGTCGGGCCGAGGAAATCGCCGCTGGCATTCACCGGACGCCACAGGCTGCTGCCGTCGTGCATGACCACGGGGGCGTCGTTGACCACGGTGGAGGCGGTCATCAGGCCGGTATCCAACGCGGCGAGGAAGACGAACGGCTTGAAGATCGAGCCGGACTGGCGCTGGGCCTGCACCGCGCGATTGAACTTGCTGGCGTTGAAGCTGAAGCCGCCCTGAAGGGCGAGAATGGCGCCGGTGTCAGGCTCCATCACCACGATCGAGCCTTCGGCGTCGGGGCGCTGGGAGAGCCGCCAGCTGCCATCGTTGCGCTGCAGGATGCGTACCAGGTCACCGCGCGCGGCGATCTCGCTCGCCGAGCTCGGCTCCGGCCCACGGGCCCTGGGGCTACGGTAGGCGCGGGCCCAGGACAGGCCGTCCCAGTTCAGTGTGACGAGCTCGCCGCCACGGGTCAGTACGCGCATCTCGCGCCCTTCGCTGGCCACCACGATGGCCGGCTGTAGCGGGCCGAAGCCGGGGGTCCGCTCGAGTACCCGCAGCCAGTTGCTGACGTCGCCTTCGATGCCTTCCACGCGGGTCTGGCTGCGCTCGGCGGCCTGGCGGGCGGTCTGCATGATCTCCGGCGACTCGGCCAGCTCTTCCTCCAGGCCGCGGCGCTCGGTGCGGGCCTGAGCCTCGGCCAGACTCGAGGGAATTTCACGCTCCTCCGGGCCGCGCCAGCCATGGCGGGTGTCGTAATCGATCAGGCCGCGGGCCAGAGCCTGGCGGGCGTAGGGCTGCAGCTCGCTGTCCAGCGTGGTGTGGATGCGATAGCCGCCGGTATAGGCTTCCTCGCCGAAGCGCTCCACGGCGTACTGACGTGCCATCTCTGCCACGTAATCGGCGTCGACCTCGATCTGGGCCACGTGGCGGCGGGCCGTGACCGGCTCCTGCACGGCGGCTTCGTAGGTCGCCTGGTCGATGTTGCCGAGCTGGCGCATGCGGTAGAGGATCCAGTTGCGGCGGATCAGCGAGCGCTCGGGATTGGCCAGCGGGTTGAACGACGAAGGTGCCTTGGGCAGGCCGGCGATCATCGCCTTCTCTGCCAGGGTCAGCTCTTCCAGCGGCTTGTTGTAGTAGACCTCCGCGGCGGCGGCGATGCCGTAGGCGCGGTTGCCCAGGAAGATCTTGTTGACGTAGAGCTCGAGGATCTCCTCCTTGGTAAGGATGCGCTCCATCTGCAGTGCCAGCAGGATTTCTCGAATCTTGCGGGTGAAGGTGCGGTCGAGCGTGAGCAGGTAGTTGCGCGCCACCTGCATGGTGATGGTGGAGCCGCCCGACTGGATGTCGCCACCGCTGGAGACCAGTTCCACGGCGGCTCGCGCCAGGCCGCGGGGATCGACGCCGCGATGCTCGAAGAAGGAGGCGTCCTCGGCGGCCAGCAGTGCCTGGATGAAGTCCTCGGGTATCTCGTCGAAGGAGACCGCCATGCGGCGCTCTTCGCCGAACTCGCCGATCAGCTTGCCGTCACGGGTGAAGACGCGCAGCGGCGTGTGCAGCTCGAAGTCCTGCAACTGGCGCACGTCGGGCAGGCCGGGTGAGAAGTAGAGGGCCGCCCCGGCCACGCTGAGTAGAGCAGCGGCGGTCAAGGATACCAATAGCCAGAAGGCCGAGAAAACCAAAGTCTTGATCCACTTCATGAAAAGGCGTTGTCCGTGGTGAGAGCATGAAGAAAGGGCGATGAAAGGAAGCCTTCGCTGGCCTGCACATTATAAGGAATCCGGACCTGCTACCACCAGCGTTGAGGGAGTGTCCGTCCAACTTTGTGTGAGCTGGCCAAATTTCAGGTAACCTCGGCCACAGAGAGCGAGTATGATTTCTGCCAGCCTTGGCGTACCAGATACCCTGAGGCGCATAATCATAATGTAGGACAGGCGCTCATCGCAGCGTATACGCAAGGGCAACGATTGATGCGACTCAGACCCTCCGGTAAAGGGTTGATCGGTGTCGACATTACCTCGGCAACGGTCAAGCTGATCGAACTCAGGCGGATGGGTGCCCGCTACCAGATCGAAAGCTATGCCGTCAGACCACTGCGTGAAGGTGCCGTGGTCGAACGGCGCATTCGCGACATGGGCGAAGTGGCCGACGTGCTGCGGCGAGCCGTGGAGAGCGCCCGGCCAACGTCACGCCAGGCCGTGGCAGCCGTCCCGGCCAGTGCCGCCATCACCAAGACCCTCACGCTTCCCGCCTCGCTCAACGATGACGAGATCGAGGCGCGCATTCAACTCGAATCTGACAAGCACATTCCGTTTCCGTTCAGTGAGGTGGCGTTCGATTTTCAGCGCCTCGGACTGAACGCCCGCTACGGCGATCAGCAAGACGTGCTGCTGGTCGCCTGCCGACAGCAGGACGTGCACCAGCTTACCGATGCGCTGAGCCAGGCTGGCCTGATACCGGCGGCGGTGGATGTGGAAGCCTTTGCCATGGAACGCGCCTTCGGTGAGCTACGCCAGCAGCTGCCGCCCGCGGCGGGCGAGGACGACTGCGTGGCGCTGGTCGACATCGGCGCCACCATGAACGCTTTTCACGTGCTGCGCGGTGGTCGCATCGTCTACAGCCGCGACACCGTCTTCGGCGGTCGTCAGCTCACCGAGGAGATTCGTGCACGCTATGGCTTGACCCTGGAGGAGGCAGGGCTGGCCAAGAAGCGCGGCGGCCTGCCCGAGGATTACCACGCCAGCGTACTGAGCCCTTTCATCGAAACCATCGTTCAGCAGGTCGGACGCTCGCTGCAGCTCTACTACACCGCGGGGCGCAAGCATGAGGTGAAGCGCATGGTCCTCGCCGGCGGCTCCAGCGTGATTCCGGGGCTGGCCGAGCGGCTCGCCCAGGAGAGCGCCATGCAGGTGGTGATCGCCAATCCTTTCCTGCGCATGAAGATCAATTCACGTATCGACGTGCAGACCCTGGCCAGCGATGCGCCGGCCATGGTGACCGCTTGCGGCCTGGCGATGAGGTCGGTCTCATGAGCATCGAAATCAATCTCCTGCCCTGGCGGGAGCAGCAACGCGCCCGCCGCAGCCGGCGCTTCTATCTGGCTCTGGCGGCGATGGCGGTGTTCGGCGGCGCCGGTGGGCTGGGCATGATGCACTATTACGACATGGCAGTGAGCGCACAGCAGCAGCGCAACGCTCATGTACAGGCTCGCATGCAGCAGCTCGACGGCGACATCCGTTCGATTCGCGAATATGAAGCGATACGTGAGCGCATGATCGGTCAGGTCCAGGTCTTCAGTGACCTGCAGCAGGGTCGCTCCCAGACCGTGCGTGTCTTTCGCGATCTGACCCTGAGCCTGGTCGATGGCGTTCACTACACCCAACTGAGCCGGCAGGGCGATCAGCTGCGGCTGTCGGGCCGGGCCGAGAGCAACCATCGCGTCTCCGAGCAGATGCGTGCCCTGGCCGTCGCGCCTTCGTTCTCAGAGCCGGTGCTGTCGGAGGTCGAAGCCGACGGCGGCGGTGAGCGCCGTCGCTTCAGTCTTGGCGTGGTGCAGCTGATAGAAGGTGCCCAGGTGGCGGAAAGCGGTGAGGCGGGAGACGAGTCATGAACCTGCAAGCAGAGATTCGTCGTCTTCGCGAACTCGACTGGCGCGAACTGGACCTCAAGGAGTCCGGCACCTGGCCGCTGCTGCTGCAGTGGTTCTGCTGCCTGCTCGTGCTGGGCCTGACCTTTGCCGCGACACACTGGTACCTGGCCGGCCCCAAGGGCGATGAGCTCCAGCGTGCACAGGCCGAGGAGGTGCGCCTGCTGGCGGACTACCGCAACCGTGCCGCTCAGGCCGCCCAGTTGCCGGAGATGCTCGAGCAGATGGCCCGGCTCGAAACGCGCATGAGCGAGCTCATGGCCATGCTGCCTTCCGGTGCCGAGATTCCCTCGCTGATCGACAGCGTCAGCGAAACCGCCCTCGACCACCACCTGACGATCGACTTCATTCGTCTGCGCAGCACCGTGGAGCGTGACTTCTATATCGAGCGACCTTTCGACATCCAGGTAGAGGGCGAATACCACCACATTGCCGGCTTCCTTGCCGGCGTTGCGGCATTGCCACGTATCGTCACGCTGCACGACTTCGTGCTGGCGCCGGTGGAGGGTGGCGATCGTCTGCGTCTCTCCATGCTGGCCAGAACCTACAGCTATCGGCCGCAGGGCGGGGAGGAGGCGCGATGAAAGTGCGCTGGCTACTGGTAGTGGCAACCCTGCTGGTGGCCGGCTGCGCCGATCCGCAGCTGGGCGAGCTGGACCGCCGATTGACCGACATTCGCAACGATCCCGGTACGCCGCGCCCGCTGGAAATGCCGGAGGTGCCCGACTACCAGTCGGTACCCTACCAGGCCAGCGATCGCCGCAGCCCGTTCAGGCCGCAGCTGCCGGAGCCGGACGCGGTGCCGCGGGGCAGCAGCGACCTGGCGCCCGACCCCGAACGCGCCCGGGAGTCGCTCGAGGCATACGACCTGGAAGCGCTCAGGCTGGTGGGCATCTTGACCATGGGCGGCCAGACGAATGCCCTGGTGAGGGCGCCGGGGGGAGAAGTGCATCGCCTGCGCACCGGCAACCATCTGGGGCGCAATCACGGCCGGGTGGTCAGCGTCACCGACTCGTCGGTGCAGTTGGTGGAGCTGGTGCCCACCGGCGGCGGCGGGTGGATGGAGCGAACGGCTCGCCTGGCGCTCGAAGAGCGTCGCTAGAGCAAAGTGCTAGTCGTGGCAGCAGAAGCAGTCGGAATGGGCAGAGGGGAAGGGGAACGATGAGACATCTGATTGGCACATTGGCGCTACTCTGCCTGGCATTGTTGGCGGCACCGGTGCTGGCGGCATCCACGCTGACCGACCTCGACTTTCGTCAGGGCGAGCGCGGCGAGCTGCTGGTCGACCTGAGCTTTCGTGGCGGGGTGCCCGAAGTGCGCGGCTATCGGCTGGATGAGCCCGCGCGGCTGACCATCGATCTCGTCGATACGGCCAACGCCCTGGAGCGTCGCCGTCTCGACCTGGGCATCGGCGGCGTCGAACAGGTGACGGCGCTCGAGGCCGGTTCTCGTACGCGGCTGGTCTTTCATATGGACCGCCCGCTGCCCTACGACACCCAGCAGCAGGGCGATCAGCTGCGGCTGACCATCGGTGGCCCGGCGGCTGCGCCGGGCACGGTGCCCGCCCAGCCGGCGGCGTCGCCTCAGGCCTCGGCGCCGGCATCGGCTGCCCCCGGTGGCATGCCGAGTATCTCCGACATCGACTTTCGCCGCGGCGAAGGCGGCGCGGGGCGGCTGATCGTCACCTTCGATCGGAGCGGGGTCGACGCCAGGGTGCGCGAATCGGGCCGTAACCGCATCGTCGCCGAGCTCAGCGGTGTCGACCTGCCGGAAGCGCACAATCAGGTCCTCGATGTCAGCGACTTCGGCACGCCGCTGCGGCGCATCACGCCGCGGGTCGGACGCGACGGAGTGACCCTCGAGATCGAAGGCAGCGGCGAGTTCGCCATGCTTTCCACCCAGAGCGGGCGTCAGCTGACCATCGAGGCGCAGCCCGTCACCCAGCAGGAGCGTGAGCAGCGCGTGCGCCAGCAGTTCCCCTATACCGGCGAGCGCATCACGCTCAACTTCCAGGACATCGAGGTACGCTCGGTGCTGGCGATCATCGCTGACTTCACCGGGCTCAACCTGGTGGCCAGCGACAGCGTGACCGGTCAGGTCACCCTCAATCTGCAGGACGTGCCCTGGGACCAGGCGCTCGACCTGGTGCTCAAGAGCCATGGCCTGGCCAGTCGCCAGGAGGGCAGCGTCATCATGGTGGCGCCGGCCAGTGAGCTGGCCAACATCGAGCGTCAGGAACTCGAGGCGCGGGCCCAGGTCGAGACCCTGGCGCCGCTGGTCTCGGAGTACGTGCAGGTGCGCTATGCCCGCGCCGAGGACCTGGCCCAGCTGCTGCGCGGTGGCGACGGCTTCGGCCTGCTCACGGAGCGTGGCCGCGTGGCGGTGGATCAGCGCACCAACACCCTGCTGATCCAGGACACTGCCGACCAGATCCAGGATATCCTGCGCACCCTGGACCAGCTCGACGTGGCGGTGCGTCAGGTACAGATCGAGGCGCGCATCGTCATCGCCCGCGATGGCGTGACCCAGGAGCTTGGCGTCAACTGGGGCGCGTCGTCGCGCGGCAGCAGCCGCCTAAACCTGGGTGGCGCCTCCACCGGCGTACCCACTGCCGTGACGGGCGACGGCTTCACCGGGCAGCGCGACCCGCGCGGCCAGTTCACCGGCGAGTTCGAGACTCCGTCCGGTAGCCGCTTCCAGCGCGGCGGCCTGGCCGTCGATCTGGGCAGTGCCAACCCCATGACCAGCTTCGGCTTCGGCTACCTCTCTGGCGACATCCTGCTCGACCTCGAGCTGAGAGCGCTGGAGAGCGAGAACAAGAGTCAGACCATCTCGCAGCCACGGGTGATCACCGCCAACCAGCGTACCGCCCTCATTCAGCAGGGCGAGGAGCGGGCCTTCCAGACCGTCAGCGATCGGGGTACCGAAACCGACTTCAAGGAGGCGCTGCTGTCGCTGGAGGTGACGCCGCAGATCACCCCCGACAACCGCATCATCATGGACCTGGTGATCACCAACGACAGCTTCCGAGAGGCCCTGCCGGGCCAGGCGCCGCCCATCGATACCAATCGCATCGAGACCCAGGTGCTGGTCGACAACGGCGAGACGGTGGTACTTGGTGGCATTCTCACCACCGAGCAGCTCAGCCGTCTGGCCAAGACGCCCTTCTTTGGCGACCTGCCTGTGCTGGGCAGGCTTTTCCGGTACAATGAGTCGAGCAATCAGAAGGTGGAGCTGCTGGTCTTCATCACTCCACGCATACTCGAGGACGGCCTGGCGATTCGCTGATGCAGGATTTGCCCAATCTGATATTGATCGGCCCCATGGGGGCGGGAAAGAGCACCATCGGCCGCCTTCTGGCGGCCGAACTTTCGCGTCAGTTCCTCGACAGCGATCATGAGATCCAGGCCCGCTGCGGGGCCGATATTCCTTGGATCTTCGACGTCGAGGGCGAGGCGGGTTTTCGCCATCGCGAAGTGCAGATGATCGAAGAGCTGACCGAGCTCGAGGGGGTGGTCATCGCCACTGGCGGCGGGGCGGTGCTGCGCGAGGAGAACCGTCGGCGGCTGCGCGAGCGAGGCACCGTCATCTATCTGTTCACCACCGTCGAACAGCAGCTCAAGCGTGTGGCCAAGGATCGCAACCGCCCCCTGCTGCAGCGCCCCGACCGCGAGCAGGTGCTGCGTGAGATGTTCGCTGTGCGCGACCCGCTCTACCGCGCCACGGCCGATATCGTGGTGCGCACCGACCGGCGCAGCCCTCGTGCGGTGGTCAACGAGATCGTGCGCCGCGTGCAGCGGCTGGTCGACCCTCTACAAGCCAAGGCCTGAACCATGACCGAGAGCGAAACCTCTACCGTCCCGCGCACGCTTCAGGTGGCGCTGGGTGAGCGCAGCTATCCCATTCACATCGGTACCGGCCTGCTCGGCGAGCCCGCCTGGTTGGCACCCTACCTGGCCGGGCGCCAGGTCATGGTCGTGACCAACCAAGCGGTCGCTCCCCATTACCTGGCGCGCCTCAAGGCGGGGCTGCCGAGTGACGCAGTGGTGCGCGAGCTGGTGCTGCCCGACGGCGAGGCGACCAAGACCCTGGCCAGCGTCGGTCTCATCTGGGATGCGCTGCTGGAGGCCGGCTTCAACCGCCGCTGCACCCTGGTGGCTCTGGGAGGCGGGGTGATCGGCGACATGGTCGGCTTCGCTGCCGCCTGCTATCAGCGCGGCGTGGCGTTCATCCAGGTGCCCACCACGCTGCTCTCCCAGGTGGACTCTTCGGTGGGCGGCAAGACCGGCGTCAATCATCCGCTGGGCAAGAACATGATCGGTGCCTTCTGGCAGCCGCGGGCAGTGCTGATCGACACCGATACCCTGCGCACGCTGCCGGCCAAGGAGCTCTCGGCGGGGCTGGCCGAGGTGATCAAGTACGGTCTGATTCGCGATGCCGAGTTCCTCGCCTGGCTGGAAGACGAAATGGCCGCGCTGAGAGCCCTGCAGCCGCAGGCGCTGGCCTGGGCCATCGAGCGTAGCTGCCGACTCAAGGCAGAGATCGTGGCCGAGGATGAAACCGAGCAGGGCGTACGGGCACTGCTCAACCTGGGGCATACCTTCGGTCATGCCATCGAGTCGCACCAGGGTTACGGCCAGTGGCTGCACGGCGAGGCGGTGGGCGTCGGCATGCTGATGGCGGCTGAACTCTCGCATCGGCTCGGCTGGCTCGATGCCGGCGACGTCGAGCGCACCGCCGCCATCATCGCCGCCGCCGGCCTGCCGCTGGTGGCTCCCGCCGACATGGGCGTGGAGGACTTCCTCACCCGCATGCGTCTGGACAAGAAGAACGTCGATGAGCGCCTGCGCCTGATTCTGCTCGAGACGCTGGGCCGGGCGGTGATCCATGACCAGACCCCCCGAGAGTTGCTCGAGGAGTTGCTGGCCACGTTCCCCCGGCGTTGAGGTTTCCTCGGCGCTGGCGTTTCGCCGACTTTTCCTCTCTTTAGCAAGAAGGCCGCACGAAGCGATTCGTGCGGCCTTCTTGCTGTTCCGCGAATGCTGTTCTGAACTGATCAGAGCGACACATGTTGCGCTTCAGGCATCAAATCCGTATGCCTCATGCCGTATCGGCATGGGGAAAACGGGTATTTTTAGACTAAAGGCGCATGCCTGATTCTAATCGTTTGAAATCCGTTTATGGGTTTCGCAAGTCGTTGAACTGGTGGTTTTTTTTGCTTTGAGTCATTCAGCAAGTTGCGGATTTGGCGAGAGTTTTGGAGGTGGCGTGGTGGGCGGGAGATTGCGCGGCGGGGCAGTAAGTGTCTATGCTGGGCGTCCTTTTCTCGCGACAGCGGCAGGCTGCTCTTGGCGGCCAAAATAAGAAGAAAACTGATTAGAATACATAACTGCTGTTGTTTGGTCAATAGTCATTTTCTGAGGCACGCCCATGAACCGAGGCCTTCATCAACCAGGCGAGTTCCGTGACAACTGCGGATTCGGCCTGATCGCACATATGGAAGGGCAGGCCAGCCATGATCTGCTGCGTACCGCCATCGAGTCCCTCACCTGCATGACCCATCGCGGCGGTATCGCCGCCGATGGCAAGACCGGTGATGGCTGCGGCCTGCTGCTGAAGATGCCCGAGGCCTTCATGCGCGAGGCCGCCGCCGAGGCGCTCGACGTCGAGCTGGGCGAGCTGTTCGCCGTGGGCGCGGTGTTCCTGCCCGACGACGACGCCAAGGAAGCCCGCGCACGCGGCATTCTGGAGGGTGAGCTGCGTGCCTGCGGTCTGGTGATCCGCGGCTGGCGCAACGTGCCGGTGGATCCCACTTACTGCGGGCCCATCGCCCGCGCCTGCCTGCCGCGCATTCGTCATCTGTTCGTCGAGCCGGGCAAGCTCGGCGACCCCGAGCGCTTCGACGTCGACCTGTTCATGGCGCGTCGTCGCGCCGAGCAGATGCTGCGCGACGAAGAAGACTTCTACGTCAGCTCGCTGTCGTCTCAGGTGATCTCCTACAAGGGCCTGATGATGCCGGTGGATCTCCCCACCTTCTATCAGGATCTGGGCGACGAGCGACTGCAGACTTCGATCTGCGTGTTCCACCAGCGCTTCTCCACCAATACCGAGCCGCGCTGGCCGCTGGCGCAACCGTTCCGTTTCCTCGCCCACAACGGCGAGATCAACACCATCGAAGCCAACCGCGGCTGGGCCAACTCGCGCAAGGAGAACTTCGTCAACGAGCGGTTGCCCGACATCGCCGAGCTCGACGAGATCGTCAATACCGTGGGTTCCGACTCCTCGAGCATGGACAACATGCTCGAAGTGCTGCTGATGGGCGGCATGGAACTGCATCGCGCCGTGCGCATGATGGTGCCGCCAGCCTGGCAGAACGTCGAGACCATGGGCGCAGAGCTGCGTGCCTTCTACGAATACAACTCCATGCACATGGAGCCGTGGGACGGCCCCGCCGGCCTGGTCATGACCGACGGCCGCCAGGCGGTCTGCATGCTCGACCGCAACGGCCTGCGTCCGGCGCGCTGGGTGATCACCAAGAATGGCTACATCACCCTGGCCTCGGAGATCGGCACCTACGATTACAAGCCCGACGATGTGGTGGCCAAGGGGCGCGTCGGCCCGGGTCAGATCCTCGCCGTGGACACCCACACCGGCGAAGTGCTGCATACCGGGGACATCGACGAGCGGCTGAAGTCCGCCTATCCCTACAAGCGCTGGCTCAAGGAAGAGGCGCACTATCTGGAATCGGCGCTGACCGAGCTGGCCAGCTTCCAGAACATGGACTCCGATGCGGTCAATACCTGGCAGAAAATGTTCCAGGTCAGCTTCGAGGAGCGTGATCAGGTGTTGCGGCCGCTGGCCGAGAGCGGTCAAGAGGCGGTGGGCTCCATGGGCGACGACACCCCCATGGCGGTGCTGTCGCGTCGCAGCCGGCTGCTCACCGACTACTTCCGCCAGAAGTTCGCCCAAGTCACCAATCCGCCCATCGACCCGCTGCGCGAAGCGATCGTGATGTCGCTGGAGACCTGTATCGGTGCCGAGCTCAACGTGTTCAAGGCCACGCCTGAGCACGCCCACCGGATCATCCTGACCACCCCGGTGCTGTCGCCGCGCAAGTTCACCGCGCTGCTCGAGCAGGACGACCCGGCCTTCTCTCATCAGCGCCTCTGCCTGGGCTACGATCCGGAACGGATGGGGCTCAAGGCGGCCATCGTCGAACTGTGCCGTCAGGCCGAGGCCGCAGTGCACGAAGGCAAGGTGATCCTGGTACTGTCGGACGCCAACCTGGAGAAGGGCCAGCTGCCCATCCACGCCGCACTGGCGGTGGGGGCAGTGCACCACCATCTGGGCAGGCTGGCCCTGCGCCCGCGCGCCAACATCGTGGTCGAGACCGGCTACGCCCGTGACGCTCACCAGATGGCGGTGCTGTTCGGTGTCGGCGCCACCGCGGTGTTCCCGTGGCTGGCCTATCAAGTGATGGCCGACATGCACCGCACCGGCGAGCTCACCGGCAACCCGGCCGATGCCCGCGAGAACTACCGCAAGGGCATGCAGAAGGGGCTCTACAAGATCCTCTCCAAGATGGGCATCTCGACGCTGGCCTCCTACCGCGGCTCGCAGCTGTTCGAGGCGGTGGGACTCTCCTCTGAGGTGGTCGAGCTGTGCTTCACCGGCATGGCCTCACGCATCGAGGGTACCGGCTTCAGCGAGCTGCAGCTGCAGCAGGAGCTGCTGGCCCGCGACGCCTGGACGCCGCGCAAGGGCATCGCCCAGGGCGGCCTGCTCAAATACGTGCACGACCACGAGTATCACGCCTACAACCCCGACGTGGTGAAGGCGTTGCAAGAGGCCGTGCAGGAAGGCGACTACGCCAAGTGGAAGAAATTCGCTCAACTGGTCAACGAGCGCCCGGCCGCGACCATCCGCGACCTGCTGGGGCTCAAGGCCGCCGAGACGACGCTGCCGCTCGAGGAGGTGGAATCGATCGACGAGCTGATTCCGCGTTTCGACAGCGCCGGCATGTCGCTGGGCGCGCTCTCCCCCGAGGCTCACGAGGCGTTGGCCCAGGCCATGAATGAGGCCGGCGGACGCTCCAACTCCGGCGAGGGCGGTGAGGATCCGGCCCGCTACGGCACCATCCGCAGCTCCAAGATCAAGCAGGTCGCCTCCGGGCGCTTCGGTGTCACCCCGACCTACCTGGTCAACGCCGAGGTGCTTCAGATCAAGGTGGCCCAGGGTGCCAAGCCTGGCGAGGGCGGTCAGCTGCCCGGCGGCAAGGTCAATGAGCTGATCGCGCGGCTGCGCTACTCGGTGCCCGGCGTGACGCTTATTTCGCCGCCGCCGCACCACGACATCTATTCCATCGAGGACCTGGCGCAGCTGATCTTCGACCTCAAGCAGGTCAACCCGGAGGCGCAGGTGTCGGTGAAGCTGGTCTCCGAGCCCGGCATCGGCACCATCGCCACCGGCGTGGCCAAGGCCTACGCCGACCTGATCACCGTGTCCGGCTACGACGGCGGCACCGCGGCCAGCCCGCTGACCTCGATCAAGCACGCCGGCTCGCCGTGGGAGCTGGGTCTGCCTGAGGTGCATCAGGCGCTGCGCATCAACGGCCTGCGCGACAAGATCCGTCTGCAGACCGACGGCGGCCTGAAGACCGGCCTCGACGTGGTCAAGGCCGCGATCCTCGGCGCCGAGAGCTTCGGCTTCGGCACCGCGCCGATGGTGGCGCTGGGCTGCAAGTACCTGCGTATCTGTCACCTCAACAACTGTGCCACCGGCGTGGCCACCCAGCATCAGTACCTGCGCGACGAGCATTTCCGCGGCACCGTGGACATGGTCAAGAACTACTTCCGCTTCATCGCCGAAGAAGTGCGCGAGCTGATGGCAATGATGGGCGTACGTCAGTTGACCGACCTGATCGGCCGCACCGATCTGCTCGAGGTGCTGGAAGGCGACACTGCTTCCCAGCGCAAGCTCGACCTGACGCCGCTGCTGGCCAACGATTTCGTGCCCGCCGATGCGCCGCAGTTCTGTCAGGTCAGCCGCAACGTACCCCACGACCCGGGTGCCAAGAATCAGGAGGTGCTGGCCGCCATCGAGCAGGCCATTGCCGACAAGAGCGGCGGTGAGTTCGCCTTCACCATCACCAACTGCGACCGCTCGGTGCCGGCGCTCTCCTCGGGTGCGGTGGCCAAGCACTACGGCGAAGCCGGCCTCGAGGACGCCACCATCACGCTGCGCTTCACCGGCGTGGCCGGGCAGAGCTTCGGCGTGTGGAACGCTCGCGGCCTCAACCTCTATCTGGAGGGCGATGCCAACGACTATGTCGGCAAGGGCATGAACGGCGGCAAGGTGGTGCTGGTACCGCCCCGCGGCAGCCGCTTCGAGAGCCACAAGACGGCGATCATCGGCAACACCTGCCTGTACGGCGCCACCGGCGGCAAGCTGTTTGCCGCCGGCACCGCCGGCGAGCGCTTCGCCGTGCGCAACTCCGGCGCCCATGCGGTGATCGAGGGGGCCGGCGACCACTGCTGCGAGTACATGACCGGCGGGTTGGTCTGCGTACTCGGCGAGACCGGTGTCAACTTCGGTGCCGGCATGACCGGTGGCTTTGCCTACGTGCTCGACGAGGATCGCTCCTTCGTCGATCGCTACAACCATGAGCTGGTGGAGATCCACCGGATCAACACCGAGGCCATGGAGGCCTACCGGCGTCACCTGCGGGAGATCATCGAGGAGTTTGTGAGCGAGACGAACTCTGCCCGCGGGCGTGAGATTCTCGACGACTTCAGCGAACACGTGCGTCATTTCTGGCTGGTCAAGCCCAAGGCGGCAAGCCTTGGCAGCCTGCTCGACGAATCGCGCAGACGTCCCGAGTGAGCCGGATTTCAGGAGATACGCAAATGGCCAACCGATTGACCAGAAACGACTTTCAGTTCCTCGACGTGGGCCGCCAGGACCCGCAGAAGAAGGATGCTCGGACCCGCTCGCGCGAGTTCGCCGAGATCTACGAGCCGTACAAGCCCCAGGAGGCGGCCAGCCAGTCGCACCGCTGCCTGCACTGCGGCAACCCGTACTGCGAGTGGAAGTGCCCGGTGCATAACTACATTCCCAACTGGCTGCAGCTGGTGGCCGAGGGCAACATCATCGAGGCCGCCGAGCTATCGCACAAGACCAACTCGCTGCCCGAGGTGTGCGGCCGGGTGTGTCCGCAGGACCGGCTGTGCGAGGGCGCCTGTACCCTCAACGACGGCTTCGGCGCGGTGACCATCGGCTCGGTGGAGAAGTACATCACCGATACTGCCTTCGCCATGGGCTGGCGCCCCGACATGTCCCAGGTCACCTGGACCGACAAGAAGGTTGCCATCGTCGGTGCCGGGCCGGCGGGGCTGGGCTGTGCCGACATCTTGGTGCGCAACGGCGTCAAGCCGGTGGTGTTCGACAAGTACCCCGAGATCGGCGGCCTGCTGACCTTCGGCATCCCCGAGTTCAAGCTCGACAAGACGGTGATGGAGCGCCGCCGGGCGGTGTTCGAGGAGATGGGCATCGAGTTCCGTCTCAACGTCGAGATCGGCAAGGACATCCCCTTCGAGTCGCTGCTCGAGGAGTACGACGCGGTGTTCCTCGGCATGGGCACCTACAAGTACATGACCGGCGGCTTCCCGGGTGAGGACCTGCCCGGCGTGCACAAGGCACTCGACTATCTGATCGCCAACGTCAACCACTGCCTCGGCTTCGAGAAGGATCCGGCCGATTACGTCTCGCTGGAAGGACAGAAGGTGGTGGTGCTGGGCGGCGGCGACACCGCCATGGACTGTAACCGCACGGCGATTCGCCAGGGTGCGGCCACGGTGACCTGCGCCTACCGCCGCGACGAGGAGAACATGCCCGGTTCCAAGCGCGAGGTGGCCAACGCCCGCGAGGAGGGGGTGGAGTTCCTGTTCAACCGCCAGCCGGTGGCGGTGGTCGGCGAAGGCAAGGTCGAGGGTGTGAAGGTAGTGCGTACGCGCCTGGGCGAGCCCGACGAGAACGGTCGTCGTCGCCCCGAGGTGGTGCCCGGCTCCGAGGAGATCCTGCCGGCCGACGCCGTGGTCATCGCCTTCGGCTTCCAGCCGAGCCCGGCGCCCTGGTTCGAGAAGTTCGGTATCGAACTCGACGAGCGTGACCGTGTGCTGGCACCCGAGAAGGCCGCCTACGCCTTCCAGACCACCAACGAGAAGATCTTCGCTGGCGGCGACATGGTGCGCGGCTCCGATCTGGTGGTCACCGCCGTGTTCGAGGGCCGTCAGGCCGCCGAGGGTATCCTCGACTACCTGAAGGTCTGAGGCTCTGCTGATGTGGGGCGGGCCTGTAGAGGCCCGTTCCCGAGGCTCTCCCGTCGACAGGGCTAGGCGGAGGCGCTGTGAAAACAGTCTGTCGTACCGCTACGGTGAGCGGCGCCGGGGGGGCAGGCCAAAGAGGAGGTCTTTTGCCAGGGAAGGCAAAAGTAGCGCCCAGGGATGGGTTCACAGCGCCTCCTCGACGGCCTGCCCCCGGTACAGCCGCATTCGAGGCCGCCAAGACCACTCAAAGTCACTAAGTCGGCTGAAATTGAGCCATTGGTCGTAATCTGCTACGCTGTCGTCCCATCCTGGCGCGGCTTTCTGCCGGGCCTACCGATCACGTTTCGACAGGTTCTCCATGACACGATATATCTTCGTGACCGGCGGCGTTGTGTCCTCTCTTGGCAAGGGCATCGCGTCGGCCTCGCTGGCGGCGATTCTCGAGGCGCGCGGCCTCAAGGTCACCATGCTCAAGCTCGATCCCTATATCAACGTGGATCCGGGCACCATGAGCCCCTTCCAGCACGGCGAGGTGTTCGTCACCGAAGATGGCGCCGAGACCGACCTCGACCTGGGCCACTACGAGCGCTTCATCCGCACCAAGATGACCCAGGGCAACAACTTCACCACCGGCCGCGTCTACGAGCACGTGCTGCGTCGTGAGCGCCGTGGCGACTACCTGGGTGGCACCGTGCAGGTGATCCCCCACATCACCGACGAGATCAAGCGTCGTGTGTATGCCGGCGGCGAGGGCTTCGACGTGGCCCTGGTGGAGATCGGCGGTACCGTGGGCGACATCGAGTCGCTGCCGTTCCTCGAGTCGATCCGCCAGATCCGCAGTGAGCTGGGGGCGAGCCGGGCGATCTTCATGCACCTCACCCTGGTGCCCTACATCAAGACAGCCGGCGAGACCAAGACCAAGCCGACCCAGCACAGCGTCAAGGAGCTGCGCTCCATCGGTATCCAGCCCGACATCCTGATCTGTCGCAGCGAAGTCGAACTGGAAGAGACCGAGCGGCGCAAGATTGCGCTGTTCACCAACGTCGAAGAGCGTGCCGTGGTGCCGCTGCAGGACGCCGACACCATCTACCGTATCCCGCTGATGCTCCATGAGCACGGCCTCGACGAGATCGTCTGCGACAAGCTGCGCCTCGAAGCGGCACCGGCCGATCTCGATGAGTGGGTCCGGGTGCTCGACGCCAAGCTCAATCCGTTGAAGTCGATCAACATCGCCATGGTCGGCAAGTACATGGAGCTGCTCGACGCCTACAAGTCGCTCAACGAGGCGCTGATCCACGCCGGCATTCAGACCCGGGTCAAGGTCAACGTCGACTACATCGACTCCGAGATCATCGAGCGTCAGGGCACCGAACGCCTGGCCGGCAAGGACGCTATCCTGGTGCCCGGCGGCTTCGGCGAGCGTGGCGTGGAGGGCAAGATCGCCACCGCCCGCTACGCACGCGAGAACGGCATTCCCTATCTCGGTATCTGCCTCGGCATGCAGGTCGCGGTGATCGAGTTCGCCCGTCACGTGGCCGGCTGGGAAGATGCCAACTCCACCGAGTTCACCCACGACACCCAGCATCCGGTGGTGGGCCTGATCACCGAGTGGATCAACGCCGAGGGCAAGATCGAGCTGCGTGACGAGGCCTCCGACCTGGGCGGCACCATGCGTCTGGGCGGCCAGGTATGCCACCTCGCGGCGGGCACCAAGGCGCGCGAAGCCTACGGCAGCGACGAGATCGTCGAGCGCCATCGCCACCGGTTCGAGGTCAACAACCAGTTCATAGAGCAGCTGGAGAAGGCCGGCCTGGTGGTCTCCGGCAAGAGCGTCGACAACTCGCTGGTGGAGATGATCGAGCTGCCCGACCACCCCTGGTTCGTGGCCTGCCAGTTCCATCCCGAGTTCACCTCCACGCCGCGCGACGGCCATCCGCTGTTCACCGGCTTCGTCAACGCGGCGCTGGAGCACAAGGCGGCGCGCGCTCGCGCGCTCTCCTCGCATCAGGAGTGAGACCATGTCTGCCATGACCCCGTCCACACCCGAACGTCATATCTCCTTTGCCGGCCTCACCGCCGGCAATTCTTTGCCGCTGATGCTGCTCGGCGGCATGAACGTGCTGGAGTCCCGCGAGCTGGCCCTCGAGGTGGCCAAGACCTATGTCGAGGTAACCGGTCGGCTCGGCATGCCCTATGTGTTCAAGGCCAGCTTCGACAAGGCCAACCGCAGCTCCATCCACTCCTTCCGAGGCCCCGGCCTGGAGAAGGGGCTGGAGATCCTGGCCGAGATCAAGCAGCGCTTCGGCGTACCGGTGATCACCGACGTGCACGAGCCGTGGCAGGCCGAGCCGGTGGCCGAGGTGGCCGACATCATTCAGCTGCCGGCCTTCCTGGCGCGCCAAACCGACCTGGTGGTGGCCATGGCGCGGACCGGTGCGGTGCTCAACATCAAGAAGCCGCAGTTCCTGGCGCCCCACGAAATGCGCCACATCATTCGCAAGTGCGAAGAGGCGGGCAACGACCGTGTACTGCTTTGCGAGCGCGGATCGAGCTTCGGATACAATAATCTGATCGTCGACATGCTCGGTTTCGGTGACATGAAGCAGACCGGCTGCCCGGTATTCTTCGACGTCACCCACTCCCTGCAGCGCCCCGGCGGGCGCGCCGACAGCGCCGGCGGACGTCGCCAGCAGGTGGCCGAGCTGGCACGCGCCGGCATTGCCGTGGGGCTGGCCGGGCTCTTCCTCGAAGCGCATCCGGACCCCGACAATGCTCTGTGCGACGGCCCCTGCGCACTGCCGCTGGACCAGCTCGAACCCTTCCTGACCCAGGCGAAAGCGCTCGACGATCTGGTCAAGGGCTTCCCGGCGCTGAAAATCGAATAAAGCCGAGAGAGAAAAAGCGATTCCCACGACTCAATCAACGCTGACTGAATGAAAGGACGATAGAGATGACCAAGATTGTCGATATCCAGGCCCTCGAGGTGCTCGACTCCCGCGGCAACCCCACCGTGCAGGCCGAGGTGCGCCTGGAGAGCGGCGCCGTGGGCGTGGCCTGCGCCCCGAGCGGCGCCTCCACTGGCTCCCGCGAGGCGCTGGAGCTGCGCGACGGTGACAAGTCGCGTTACCTGGGCAAGGGCGTGCTCAAGGCGGTGGAAGCCGTCAACGGCGCCATCCGCGAGCGGCTCGTGGGGATGGATGCCCGCGACCAGCGCGGTCTCGACAATGCCATGCTCGAGCTCGACGGCACCGACAACAAGGCCAAGCTGGGCGCCAATGCCATCCTCGCCGTGTCGCTGGCGGCGGCCAAGGCGGCAGCCAACGCCAAGGGCATGCCGCTGTATGCCCACATCGCCGAACTCTACGGCCAGCCGGGCCAGTACAGCATGCCGGTGCCGATGATGAACATCCTCAACGGCGGCGAGCATGCCGACAACAACGTCGATATCCAGGAGTTCATGGTGCAGCCGGTGGGCGCCCCGAACTTCCGCGAGGCCCTGCGGGTCGGCGCCGAGATCTTCCATGCGCTGAAGAAGGTACTTTCGGCCAAGGGCCTCTCCACCGCCGTGGGCGACGAGGGCGGCTTCGCGCCCAACCTGGAGTCCAACGCCGAGGCGCTCGCCGTGATCAAGCAGGCCGTTGCCGATGCCGGCTACGAACTCGGCCGCGACGTGACCCTTGCGCTGGACTGCGCTTCCTCCGAGTTCTACAAGGACGGTCAGTACGACCTCTCCGGCGAGGGCAAGGCCTTCGATGCCAATGGCTTCGTCGACTACCTGGCCGAGCTGTGCGACCAGTACCCCATCGTCTCCATCGAAGATGGCATGGACGAGTCCGACTGGGACGGCTGGAAGACGCTGACCGACAAGCTCGGCGACAAGGTGCAGCTGGTGGGCGACGATCTGTTCGTCACCAACACCAAGATCCTCAAGCGTGGCATCGACGAGAAGATCGGCAATTCCATCCTGATCAAGTTCAACCAGATCGGCTCCCTCTCCGAGACGCTGGACGCCATCAAAATGGCCCAGGACGCCGGCTTCACCGCAGTGATCTCCCATCGCAGCGGCGAGACCGAGGACACCACCATCGCCGATCTGGCGGTGGGCACCTCGGCGGGTCAGATCAAGACCGGTTCGCTGTGCCGCTCCGATCGCGTGGCCAAGTACAACCGTCTGCTGGTGATCGAGCAGCAGCTCGGCGAGCGCGTGAGCTACCCCGGACGAACAGCCATCAAAGGGCAGTAAATGGGTCGTGATTGGGCGCTGAACCGACGATATCGCTGACATTTTTGTAGGAAATTGCCTACAAAGAGGCGACGATTCAAGCCTAATCCTACTAGGAAAAACCGATGCCTTGGGTGTCGGTTTTTCTTTATCTCATTGTTTTTAAAGAATTTGATGTTTTCGCTGTCAACCGGCCAGATTTGGCGAGGTTGCCAGGGGCGCGCAGGAGCGCGTTTGCGTCTTTTGGCGGAAATGCCAGAATGCGTGTGGGACAAGGCAGAGCGGGAGGCTCTCCAGCAGGATGCAACGGGATGCTTGATTCGTGGCACGCCCGGTGTGACAGGAAGTCGCCTCCGGGCAGGGAAGCTGCCACTGGAGAGAGGGCGGAAGGAACCGCCCAAGGAAATGCTGGGAGCCGGGCGACCTTAGGGTCGCCTTTTTTTTGCCCAAGAGCTATGGCCCATGTGCAAATGCCGAAGGCCGCTTGGCCCTCGGCTCAGGTCGGACAGGCTCAGTCACTTACGCCCAGTCGGACTCCTTCGGTCCGATTCGTCTCTCGTTCGAAAGCGTCCGGCTCGGGAAGCGGGGCTCAGCGCTCCAGGTACTGCAGCTTGCCCGGCTTGCCATCCCACTCCTCGGCGTCGGCCGGCGGATCCTTCTTCTCGGCGATGTTCGGCCACACCTCGGAGAGTTCGGCGTTGAGCGCAATGAACTCCTCCTGGCCTTCCGGTAGCTCATCCTCCGAGAAGATCGCTTCGGCGGGGCATTCCGGCTCGCACAGGGCGCAGTCGATGCACTCGTCCGGATGGATCACCAGGAAGTTGGGCCCCTCATAGAAGCAGTCCACCGGGCAGACCTCGACGCAATCGGTGTACTTGCACTTGATGCAGTTTTCGGTGACGACAAAGGTCATGCCTGTCTCCCTCTTCACGGCCGGGTGCCTTGCCCGGGGTGATGTCGATAACTTGTTTAAGCCTAAAAGTTATAAAAAACCAACTTCTTATAATGGCGATAAAATTGGACGCTTCATTCTAGTCATGGTGGCCTGCCTGAGCAAGCGACACGGCACCTAGGGAAACACTGCGCAAATGCCTGCGCGAGCGAATCGCTTCGTTGCGCGGTGCTCGAAACCCTCACATATACCCCATATGCTCCGGTTCCTGTGCTCCGTGCGCCTTGCGCTTCATCTCGCTCGCCGATTTGTTCAGCGCTTCCCTACAGCTGCTCTCGCCAGGTATAGATCAACTCCAGCGCCCGGCGCGGCGTCAGCTCATCCGGGTCCAGCTCGGCCAGGGCGTCGAGTAGCGGGTGCGGTGCGCTGGCGAACAGGTCGCTCTGCATCGGCTTGGCATCGTCGCCCCGAGGCATGCCGCCGCCGCGACTGCTCTGGTCGACCTCCTGCTGCTCGAGTTGGGCCAGCTTGTCCCGCGCCCGCGCGATGACCGACTGCGGCACGCCGGCCAGCTGTGCCACCTGCAGGCCGTAGCTCTGGCTGGCGGGGCCCTCTTCCACCCGATGCATGAAGACGATGCCGTCGCGATGCTCGGCGGCCGTGAGGTGCACGTTGGCCACCCCTTCGGCCTGTTCGGCCAGCGCGGTCATCTCGAAGTAGTGGGTGGCGAACAGGGTGAAGGCGCGGGTGCGGGTCAGGTGCTCGGCGCTGGCCCAGGCCAGCGACAGCCCGTCGAAGGTGCTGGTGCCGCGGCCGATCTCGTCCATCAGCACCAGGCTGTGGTCGGTGGCGTTGTGCAGGATGCTGGCGGTCTCGGTCATCTCCACCATGAAGGTGGAGCGCCCGCCGGCCAGGTCGTCCGACGAGCCGATGCGGGTGTAGATGCGATCCACCGGGCCGATGCAGGCCTCGTCGGCCGGCACGAAGCTGCCGGTGTGAGCGAGCAGGGTGATCAACGCCGCCTGGCGCATGTAGGTCGACTTACCGCCCATGTTGGGTCCGGTGATCACCAGCATGCGGCGGTTGTCGTCGAGCACCAGGTCGTTGGGCACGAAAGGGGCGTCGCTGACGTGCTCCACCACCGGGTGGCGTCCGCCGCGAATCTCGATGCCCGGCGCCTCGTCGAGCCGGGGCCGCGAGAAGCCCAGCGCCAGGGCACGCTCGGCGAAGGCGCAGAGCACATCCAGCGCGGCCAGCGCGCGGCCGGTGCCCTGCAGGGGGGCAAGCTCGGCGTTGAGCGAGTCGAGCAGGCCGTCGTAGAGCAGCTTTTCCCGGGCCAGGGCGCGCGACTTGGCCGACAGCGCCTTGTCCTCGAACTCCTTGAGTTCGGGAATGATGAAGCGCTCGGCGTTCTTCAGGGTCTGGCGGCGCACGTAGTCCACCGGCACCTCACGGGCCTGGGCGCGGGGAATCTCGATGTAGTAGCCGTGTACGCGGTTGTAGCCCACCTTGAGCCCGGCCAGGCCGGTGCGCTCGCGCTCGCGGGCTTCGAGCTTCACCAGATAGTCGCCGGCGTGCTCGGCCAGGCCGCGGTAGTCGTCGAGCTCGGCGTCGAAGCCGTCGCGGATCACGCCGCCGTCGCGTATCACCACCGGGGGATTGTCGAACAGCCCCCGGGCGAGCATGTCGGCAAGCTCGGGATAGGGACGGATATGGTGGGCCAGTTCGTCCAGGGCGGTGCCTTCGCCGTAACCCTGCAGTTCGCCCTGGAGCTCCGGCAGGGCGAGCAGGGCGTCGCGCAGGCGGGCCAGATCCCGCGGCCGGGCGCTGTAGAGCGCCACCCGTGCCAGAATGCGCTCCACGTCGCCGATCGCCTTGAGCAGCTCGCGCAGGGCGACGAAGCCCTCCTGCTCCAGCAGCAGGGCGACTGCGGCCTGACGCCCCTGCACCTGGTCGCGGTCGCGCAGCGGACGGTTGAGCCAGCGCTTGAGCAGCCGCGAGCCCATGGCAGTGGCGGTGGTGTCGAGTACGCTGGCCAGCGTATTGTCGCTACTGCCGCCAAGATTGATGTCGATCTCCAGATTGCGCCGGCTGGCGGCGTCGATCACCACCGCGTCGTCGCGGTTCTCCACCCCCAGCGCGGTGACGTGGGGCAGCGGCGAGCGCTGGGTGTCGCGGGCGTATTCGACCAGCACCCCGGCGGCGGTCAGCGCGGCCTCGAGATGGGCGCAGCCGAAGCCGCGCAGGTCCTGCACCTGGAACTGGTCGCACAGCAGGCGCGTGGCCGATTCGAGATCGAACAGCCAGTCGCTCTGGCGGCGCAGGCCCGGTCGCCCTTCCAGGGCGGGCGGTAGCGACAGGCTCTCGGCGATGAGCAGCTCGGCGGGATCGAGACGCTGAAGCTCGGCGAGCATGTCTCCCTCGCCCTCCACCTCGAGCACGCTGAAGCGTCCGCTGGAGAGCTCCAGCCAGGCGATGCCCCAGCAGTCGCCGGCCGGGTGCACGGCGACCAGCAGGTTGTCGCGGCGGGCGTCGAGCAGCGCTTCGTCGTGCAGCGTGCCGGGGGTGACGATGCGCACCACGCGGCGCTCCACCGGTCCCTTGCTCGTCGCCGGGTCGCCGGTCTGCTCGCAGATCGCCACCGACTCGCCGGCCTTGACCAGGCGCGCCAGGTAGCCCTCGGCGCTGTGGTAGGGCACGCCGGCCATGGGGATCGGCTTGCCGCCGGACTGGCCGCGCTGGGTCAGGGTGATGTCGAGCAGAGCGGCGGCGCGCCTGGCGTCGTCGAAAAACAGCTCGTAGAAATCGCCCATGCGATAGAAGAGCAGCACGTCGGGATGCTCGCGCTTGATCTTCAGGTACTGGACCATCATCGGGGTGTGGGCCGGCATGGCCGTCTTGACCGCGTCGTTCATGCGTTCTCGGCTGGCTCGTCGATTGTGTGGGGCGTGGGAGGGCAAGGTTAACATGCACGGCCCGGAGCCGACACGCTCGGGGCCGGCGCGAATCTGCGCAGAGGATGGCCTGCCGCCGCAGAAAGGATGCGCTATGGTGGCAGGCAGTCCACTCGATCAGGAGCGATACCATGCCGCATAGTGCTTCCAGCCTCGCCAACCTCGATCTCACCACGCTGGCCGAGCGCCTCGGGCGGCGCTGCCGCGAGCAGGGCGTCAGCGTGACCGCGGCCGAATCGTGCACCGGCGGTGGAGTGGCCAGTGCCATCACCTCGGTGGCGGGCAGCTCGGACTACTTCGAGACCGGCTACGTGACCTATTCCAATGCGGCCAAGGCCCGCCTGCTGGGCGTTGCCGAGGCGTTGATTGCCGAGCACGGCGCCGTCAGCCGTGAGGTGGTGGAGGCCATGGTGGCGGGCGCCTGCCGCGACAGCGGCGCCAAGCTGGGGGTGGCGATCAGCGGCGTGGCCGGTCCCGATGGAGGTACGCCGGAAAAGCCGGTGGGCACCGTCTGGCTGGCCTGGGGCAGCAAACACGAGCAGCGCGCCGAGCGCTTCCACTTTCCCGGCGACCGCCGGGCGGTGCGCGAGCGGGCGGTGCGCGAGGCCATCGTCGGGCTGATTCGCTACCTGGAGAACCCGCCGGGGCAGGCACGTTGAACGAGTGACTAGGCGCGCGGCGTTTTTTTCGTCATACTACTGTCCAACCATACAGTGTCCGGGTGTGCTCCCCTTGGCGGCCCACCATTCATCATTGTATTTGCAGCATTGCATTTGCAGCGTCTGCGAGTTCTGCGAGGAGAGCCTCATGGCACAGGATGAAAATCGTTCCAAGGCATTGAATGCCGCCCTTTCCCAGATCGAGCGGCAGTTCGGCAAGGGTACCGTGATGCGCCTGGGCGATGCGCCGCGGGTGGCGATGCCCTCGGTGTCCACCGGTTCGCTGGGGCTGGACATCGCCCTGGGCATCGGCGGCCTGCCCTTTGGCCGCGTGGTGGAGATCTTCGGTCCGGAGTCCTCGGGCAAGACCACCCTGACCCTGTCGGTGATCGCCCAGGCCCAGAAGCAGGGCAAGACCTGCGCCTTCATCGATGCCGAGCACGCCCTCGACCCGAGCTACGCCGAGAAGCTCGGCGTCAACCTCGACGACCTGCTGGTATCGCAGCCGGACACCGGCGAGCAGGCGCTGGAGATCTGCGACATGCTGGTGCGCTCCGGCGGCGTCGACGTGATCATCATTGACTCGGTGGCGGCGCTCACCCCGCGGGCCGAGATCGAGGGCGAGATGGGCGACTCCCACGTCGGCCTGCAGGCGCGCCTGATGTCCCAGGCGCTGCGTAAGATCACCGGCCACATCAAGAACGCCAACTGTCTGGTGGTGTTCATCAACCAGATCCGCATGAAGATCGGCGTGATGTTCGGCAGCCCCGAGACCACCACCGGCGGCAACGCACTGAAGTTCTACGCCAGCGTGCGCCTCGACATCCGCCGCACCGGTTCGGTCAAGCAGGGCGACGAGGTGACCGGCAACGAGACCCGCGTCAAGGTGGTGAAGAACAAGGTGGCACCGCCGTTCCGTCAGGCCGAGTTCCAGATTCTCTACGGCAAGGGCATCTACCACGCCGGTGAGGTGATCGACCTTGGCGTACAGTGCAACCTGGTCGACAAGGCCGGCGCCTGGTACAGCTACAAGGGCAACAAGATCGGCCAGGGCAAGGCCAACGCCGCGCAGTTCCTCGAGGACAACCCGGCGGTGATGGAGGAGATCGAGAGCCAGATCCGCGGCCAACTGCTGGCCACGGCGGCGCCCAAGGAGGAGGTCGCCGAGCCGCTGGCCGCCGAGGCCGAGCGCGAGGACGACCTGCTCTAAGCATGCCGCTCTAAAACCATGTTGCGTTAAACCATGTTGCGTTAAACCATGCCATTGCAGTCCGGTTCCGAGCGTGCGTCGTCCCCGCGGGACGACGCCATCCGCCTGCTGGCCCGGCGCGAGTACGCTCGCGCCGAGCTGGCCCAGCGGCTAGCGGCGCGAGCCCACTCGGCCGAGGCGATAGCCGCCTGCCTCGATACCCTGGCCGACGAAGGCCTGCAGTCCGACACCCGCTTCGTCGAGAGTTTCGTGCGCTCGCGCATCGCGCGCGGCCAGGGCCCGCTGAAGGTGCGGGCCGAGCTGGAGCGGCGCGGCGTCGAACGCGCCCTGATCGCGGCCGCACTGGCCGAGGCCGAGCGGGAGGGCGAGGTCGATTGGTTCGAGCTTGCCGCCGCGACGCTGGCGCGGCGCTACTCCCAGCCTGACAGTACCCCCCGCGAGCGGGCCCGGCGCGAGCGTTTCCTGGCGTCTCGCGGTTTCGAATTCGAACAGGTACGCTATGCTCTCGAGCGGTGCAATGCCGCCGAATGACCCTGCCGTATGAGCGCCGCCCCCTTCAGTCGCTTGACAACTGCGCTATAATGCCTCCCTTTGTGAACGCCCTCGGTGGCGCTCCTGACACGCCAAGGCGTGCGAATTCGGCCGTGTGAAGCGGTGCCGAGCGCGCCTGCCCGTCGGGTCACCACGCTCATCGCCACGGATATGCCATGAAAAGCGCAGACATCAGACAGGCCTTTCTGAATTATTTCGAGGAGCACGGGCATACCGTTGTGCCATCCAGCTCCCTGGTGCCGGACAACGACCCGACGCTGCTGTTCACCAATGCCGGCATGGTGCCGTTCAAGGACGTCTTCCTCGGCCGCGACCCGCGCCCCTACGTGCGTGCCACCTCGGCTCAGCGCTGCGTACGCGCCGGCGGCAAGCACAACGACCTCGACAACGTCGGCTACACCGCGCGGCATCACACCTTCTTCGAGATGCTGGGCAACTTCAGCTTCGGCGACTACTTCAAGCGCGATGCCATCCGCTTTGCCTGGGAGTTCCTGACCCAGCGCCTGGGGCTGCCCGCCGAAAAACTGTGGGTCACGGTGCACATCAGCGACGACGAGGCGGAGAAGATCTGGAAGGAAGAGATCGGCGTCGATCCGCGGCGCTTCTCCAAGCTCGACGAGGACAACTTCTGGCAGATGGGCGACACCGGTCCCTGCGGCCCGAGCTCGGAGATCTTCTACGACCACGGCCCCGAAGTGTGGGGTGGCCCCCCAGGAAGCCCAGAAGAGGACGGCGACCGCTACATCGAGATCTGGAATCTGGTGTTCATGCAGTTCGATCGCGACGCGGCCGGCAACCTCAATCCGCTGCCCAAGCCGTCCATCGATACCGGCATGGGCCTCGAGCGGGTAGCGGCGGTGCTGCAGGGCGTGCACTCCAACTACGAGATCGACCTGTTCCAGAACCTGCTCAAGGCGGCTGCACAGCGCACCGGCCATGCGGATACGCGCCACCCCTCGCTGCGGGTGATTGCCGACCATATCCGCTCCTGCGCCTTCCTGATCGCCGATGGCGTGCTGCCCTCCAACGAGGGGCGCGGCTACGTGCTGCGCCGGATCATCCGGCGTGCCATTCGCCATGGCCACAAGCTGGGCGCCAAGGATAATTTCTTCCACAAGCTGGTGGGGGCGCTGGACGTCGAGATGGGCGACGCCTACCCCGAGCTGCGTGAGGGGCGTCACCAGATCGAGCGCATCCTGCTCAAGGAGGAGGAACAGTTCGCGCGCACCCTCGAGCACGGCATGGGCCTGCTCGAGGAGGCGCTGGCAGAGCTCGATGGCGAGGTGCTGCCGGGCGAGACGGTGTTCAAGCTCTACGACACTTACGGCTTCCCCTACGACCTCACCGCCGACGTCTGCCGCGAGCGCGGCGTGACCCTCGATGAAATCGGCTTCAAGCGTGCGCTCGAGGCGCAGCGCGAGCGCGCCCGGGCGGCCAGCCAGTTCGGCGCGGACTACCATGCGTCGCTGGAGCTGGAAGGCGAGACTGCCTTTACCGGCTACGACCGGCTCGAGGATCGCGCCACGGTGATGGCCATCGTCGACCGTGAAGGCAACGCCCTGGCGTCGCTCGAGCCCGATCAGCGCGGCATCGTGGTACTCGACCGTACGCCGTTCTACGGCGAGTCGGGCGGCCAGGTGGGCGATACCGGCTACCTGCACTTGGACGGAGGCCGTTTCCTGGTCAACGACACCCAGAAGCAGGGCGGTCACCACCTGCACCACGGCGTGCTGCTCGAGGGCAGCCTGAGCGTCGGTGCCGAAGTGAGCCCCCAGGTCGATGCCGAGCTGCGCGGTGCCACCATCCGCAACCACTCCGCCACTCACCTGATGCACAAGGCGCTGCGCCTGGTGCTGGGCGACCACGTGCAGCAGAAGGGCTCGCTGGTGACGCCGGAGCGGCTGCGCTTCGACTTCAGCCATTTCGAGGCCATGACCGCCGAACAGCTGGCCGAGGTGGAGCGTCTGGTCAACGAGCAGATACTGGCCAACGCTCCGACCCGCATCGAGCAGATGACCCTGGACCAGGCCAAGGCCAGGGGCGCGGCGGCGCTGTTCGAGGCCAAGTACGCCGACAACGTGCGGGTACTGACCATTGGTGCCGACGACTTCTCAATCGAGCTGTGCGGCGGCACCCACGTGGCCCGCAGCGGCGACATCGGCTGCTTCCACATTGTCAGTGAGCAGGGCATCGCGGCGGGCGTGCGCCGCATCGAGGCGATCACCGGCGAAGGGGCGCTGGCCTACTTCCGCGAGCAGGAAATGCGGCTGGCGCGCATCGGCGAACGTCTCAAGGCCAAGCCGGAGCAGGTCGAGGAGCGCGTCGAGTCGCTGGTAGAGCGTAACCGCAGCCTGGAGAAGGAACTCGAGCGGCTCAAGGCCAAGCTGGCCAGCGCCGCGGGCAGCGACATGCTGGCGCAGGCGCAGGAAATCGCCGGGATCAAGCTGCTGGCTACCCAGCTCGAAGGCGTTTCGGCCAAGGAGCTGCGCGGCGTGCTCGACCAGCTCAAGAACAAGCTGGGCTCGGGCATCGTGGTGCTCGGCGTGGCCGACCGCGAAGCGGGCAAGGTGAGCCTGATCGCCGGTGTCACCGACGATCTCACCGGCAGGGTCAAGGCCGGCGAGCTGGTCAATCACGTGGCCACCCAGGTGGGCGGCAAGGGCGGCGGTCGCGCCGACATGGCCCAGGCCGGGGGCAGCGACGTGGCGGCCCTGCCGGCGGCCCTGGAGAGCGTATCCGCCTGGGTCGAACAGCAGTTGCATTGAGGACGGTCGGGGCCGTGACGCTGCGTTACGGCCCTTTTACGTTGACGACTTTCACTCATCCGAGCGTGCATCGCTCGACAAGCGAGGGAAAACCGTAGATGGCACTTTACGTACAGAAATTCGGTGGTACCTCGGTGGGCTCCGTGGAGCGCATCAAGGCCGTGGCCGAGAAGGTCAAGGGCTTTCGTGACGACGGCCATCAGGTGGTGGTCGTGGTCTCCGCCATGAGCGGCGAGACCAACCGTCTGATCGGTATGGCCAACGAGATCAACGACGAGCCCACGCCGCGCGAAATGGACATGCTGGTCTCCACCGGCGAGCAGGTGACCATCTCGCTGCTGGCACTCGCCCTGCACAAGCTGGGTGTGCCGGCCACCTCCTATACCGGCTCCCAGGTGGGCATCCTCACCGACAGCGCTCACACCAAGGCCCGCATTCAGCGCATCGAGACCGACGAGATGCGCGAAGACCTCGACGAGGGCAAGGTGGTCGTGGTGGCCGGCTTCCAGGGCGTCGACGAAGAGGGCAACATCACCACCCTCGGTCGCGGCGGCTCCGACACCACCGGCGTAGCGCTGGCGGCAGCGCTGGGCGCCGATGAGTGTCAGATCTATACCGACGTCGACGGCGTCTATACCACCGACCCACGGGTCTGCTCGAAGGCTCAGCGCCTCGACACCATCACCGTCGAGGAGATGCTGGAACTGGCGAGCCTCGGCTCCAAGGTGCTACAGATCCGCTCGGTGGAATTCGCCGGCAAGTACAATGTCCCGCTGCGCGTGCTGTCCAGTTTCCAGGATGGCCCCGGCACACTGATCGTTGCTGAATCCGACCAAGACGAGGACTCCATGGAAGAACCGCTGATCTCAGGCATCGCCTTCACCGCCAACGAGGCCAAGCTGACCCTGCTCCATACGCCGGACGTGCCGGGCGTTGCCTCGCGCATTCTGGGCCCGATCGCCGACGCCAACATCGAAGTCGACATGATCGTGCAGAACGTGGCGCCGGCCGGCGACTACACCGACTTCACCTTCACCGTGGCCAAGGGCGACTATAAGAAGACGCTCAAGATCCTCGAGGAGCAGGTGATTCCCGACCTGGGGGGCGGTGAGGTCAACGGCGACGACAACATCGCCAAGGTCTCTCTGGTCGGCGTGGGCATGCGCTCGCATGCCGGGGTGGCCTCCAAGATGTTCCGCGTGCTGGCCGACGAGAACATCAACATCCGCATGGTGTCCACTTCCGAGATCAAGATCTCGGTCGTCATCGACGAGAAGCAGATGGAGCTCGCCGTTCGCGCCCTGCACACCGCATTCGGCCTCGACAAGAGCGATATCGAGAGCGAATAAGAACGTAACAAGAACATTAACGAGGTATGACGACTTCAGCGGGTGTCTCTTCTACTCTGGGGAGGCCTGCCGCGATGAGCGGCCCGGCTTCCCTTCAACGCTGTCATCGTGTCATGGTGGGGTTGGGTGGTGGTGATGCACCTTGGTGCACTGTGGTACTAATGTGTTACATAATGAGAGCAACCTAGCGTCGATGGGATCGACGCCTATCCCGTTGCAAGTCGTCTGAGAAGGAGATCAGTCATGCTCATCCTGACCCGCCGAGTCGGTGAAACGCTGATGATCGGTGATGACATCACCGTGACCGTCCTTGGCGTCAAGGGCAATCAGGTACGTATTGGCGTCAATGCCCCCAAGGATGTCGCCGTACATCGTGAGGAAATCTATCAGCGCATCCAGCGTGAAAAGTCAGACGAAGAGGGTGGAAGCGGTCAGGCTTAGTAGACGACACTGTCTCCGCCGGTTTCGGCAACAGGAAACAAATGTCTGAATACGCTGGACAAAGCGCGGTAGAAAAGATAGGATATGCGCCGTGTCGTTGAGGGAGAGGTGGCCGAGTGGCTGAAGGCGCTCCCCTGCTAAGGGAGTATGGGGTTTATAGCCCCATCGAGGGTTCGAATCCCTCCCTCTCCGCCATGCGACATGAAGCCATTGTTAGATGCATGATGGTTCGAAGCGTGAAGATGCGCCCGTAGCTCAGCTGGATAGAGTACCTGACTACGAATCAGGTGGTCGGAGGTTCGAATCCTCCCGGGCGCGCCAAGAAACAAGATGAAACGGTCATGAGCATGGGCGTTTGATCCTGTCTCGGAAAGCGCAAATTTCGAAGCAGTGGTGACTATCGGCAGGACCTCGGTCTTGCTATCCGCGCCCGTAGCTCAGCTGGATAGAGTACCTGACTACGAATCAGGTGGTCGGAGGTTCGAATCCTCCCGGGCGCGCCAGATTCAGAACCCGTCCTCCTGTGAGGGCGGGTTTTTTACTTCTGCTCAGCTCCTTTGGAACCTGGGCATGCGTCTCGGCCAGTCGAGACGGAGAAAGTCATATCAATCGCGCGATCGTTTGGGTGCCTTCGAGATTCGACGGCACCTTTTTTATCGCCTCTTCTTCATGGCCTGGGGCTACCGCCCGCTCTTGATTCCCGAGGTTGCTCCCTGGGACCCCTTGCCAGGCCGTTTGCGGTTGGGTGTGGGGCTCTACCATGGCAATCGCTTCAGACGTGACAGAGTGTGCCTGCAGGCGCTCCTGAAGGCGTGTGTCCGGGTTCCTGCGGCGCGTGCCCGAGCCCGGCCAGCAGCCCTTCGAGCAGCCCTTCGAGATCGTTGATGCGCTTCACTGCCTGGAAGCGCCGCTCCGCTTCGTCGTTTCGATAGCGCATATGGTTCAGCCACTGTTTTACCAGGGAAGTGACAATGCGTTCGGGAAGTGTGCTACGCTGCAATGCAGCATATTGGGCCAGGATGGCAGCCCGCTCCTGCCACTGCGTATCGGGCAGCCGTTCGCCGGTACTCAGCCAGTGGCGGATGCGGGGCGCCAGCAGTGGGTCGGCAAGCGCGCCTCGGCCCAGCATGACGTCGTGGCAGCCGGACAGAGTGCGTGCCTTCCAGTAGTCCTCCAGGCTCCAGATATCGCCGTTGGCGACCACCGGAATCTGGAGATGACGACGAATGCGACCGATCCACTCCCAGTGGGCCGGTGGGCGATAGCCTTCGTCGCGGGTGCGTGCATGTACCACGAGCTGCTTGGCACCGCCGTCGGCGGCGGCCTGGGCGCAGGCCAGCGCCAGGCGGCGATGCGAGAAGCCGAGGCGGATCTTGGCCGTCACCGGTATCGTGTCACCTACGGCGTCGTGAACCGCAGCCACGGCGGCCTGCACCCGACGTGGGTCGCGCAGCAGTGAGGCGCCGCCATCATGACGGTTGACCAGCTTGGCCGGACAGCCGAAGTTGAGATCGATGGCGCTGGCGCCGAGGTCTCGCGCCTGCTCGGCGTTGGCCGCCAGCGCTGCGGGATCGCTGCCGAGCAGCTGCAACGCGACGGGAACCCCCGCCGGCGTGACTACACCGGTGTCGAGCTCAGGGCAGTGGCGTAGGAAGACCTTGGGCGGCAACCGTGCATCGACGACGCGGACGAACTCCGTCACCGCCCAGTCGAAACCGGGCCGACGGGTGAGGAGATCGCGGGCATGGGCATCGATCACGCCCTCCATGGGGGCGAGTCCGATCCTTCCTTGTAGTAAAACAACAACGCTGGCTTCCACCATGGGGTGCTTGCAATTCATCCGGAGTGTGGCAGTTTAGATGGCCAACTTTAAATGCTTGGCGTCATGTTTGCGGCAATTTGGCTCACGAACTCGGCTCAAGAACAAGGGGAGTAGGCATGCAGGATGAGCAGTTGCTACTCGATGGTCTGGCCCTGATGGGGGTCGGCATGGGGTTCGTTTTTGTTTTTCTTACCATTCTGGTGCTGGCCACCACCCTGATGTCGTTGGTGGTTCGCCGCCTCGCGCCGTCCCCCGTTGCCCCGGCCGCTGCGCCGACCTCGACCACGCCATCCACCAAGGATGACGCCGAAATCATGGCCGTCATCAGCACCGCCATCCATCGCTATCGTCAGCGTCGCTGACGGCTGCCAGCGAACGCAATACTACTACACAACACGCCATTCACGGGGTCATTGTCATGAGCGAGACCAATCGCCCGCTGGGCATCACCGACGTCGTCCTGCGCGACGCCCACCAGTCGCTATTTGCCACCCGCATGCGGCTCGACGACATGCTGCCGATCGCCGAGAAGCTCGACCGGGTCGGCTTCTGGTCGCTGGAGTCCTGGGGCGGTGCCACCTTCGACGCCTGTATCCGCTACCTCGGTGAGGATCCGTGGGAGCGGATACGCGCGTTGAAGGAGGCCATGCCCAACACGCCGCAGCAGATGCTGCTGCGCGGCCAGAACCTGCTTGGCTACCGCCACTACGCCGACGACGTGGTCGACCGCTTCGTCGAGCGGGCCAAGACCAACGGCGTCGATGTGTTCCGCGTGTTCGATGCCATGAACGATCCGCGCAACCTGGAGCGGGCCATCAAGGCCGTACGCAAGGTGGGCGGCCACGCTCAGGGCACCATCTCCTACACCGTGAGCCCGGTGCACACCCTCGACAGCTGGGTCGAGCTGGCCGAGACCATCGCCGACATGGGCGCCGACTCGCTGGCAATCAAGGATATGGCCGGCCTGCTGGCCCCCTATGACGCCTATGAGCTGGTCACGCGGCTGAAGAAGGCCCTGTCGATCCCGATCCACATGCAGTGCCATGCCACCACCGGCATGTCCACTGCTGCCATCCTCAAGGCGGTGGAGGCCGGTATCGACAACGTCGACACGGCCATCTCCTCGATGTCGATGACCTACGGCCACAGCCCTACCGAGTCGGTGGTGGCGATCCTCAAGGGCACCGAGCGCGACACCAACCTCGACCTCGAGCTGCTCGAGGACATCGCCGGTTACTTCCGCGAGGTACGCAAGAAGTACGCCGCCTTCGAGGGCTCGCTCAAGGGCATCGACTCGCGCATCCTGGTGGCCCAGGTGCCCGGCGGCATGCTCACCAACATGGAGAGCCAGCTCAAGGAGCAGGGCGCCGGCGACAAGCTCGACGACGTGCTGTCCGAGATTCCCCGCGTGCGCGAGGACCTGGGCTTCATCCCGCTGGTTACCCCCACCTCGCAGATCGTCGGCACCCAGGCGGTGATGAACGTGATGATGGGCGAGCGCTACAAGTCGATCTCCAAGGAGGTCCAGGCGCTACTCAAGGGCGAGTACGGCGCCGCGCCGGCGCCCTTCGACAAGGCGCTGCAGAGTCGCGTGCTGGAGGGTGGCGAGCCGATCACCTGTCGCCCCGCCGACCTGCTCGAAGCCGAAATGGACCGGCTGGCCGCCGAGCTCAAGGAGAAGGCCAAGACCGACGGCATTCGCCTCGCCGAAGGTGAGCGCGAGATCGACGACGTGCTGACCTACGCACTGTTCCCGCAGATCGGGCTGAAGTTCCTCAAGAACCGCGACAACCCCGATGCCTTCGAGCCAGCCCCCCAGGCGCCGGGTCAGGAGGCCAGCCTGCCGGTTGCCGCTCAGAAGGCCGAGGGCAAGCTGCCGGCGACGCGTGCGGCGGCGCCCGCCGGCCCCGAGACTTACACGGTCAAGGTGAACGGCAAGCAGTACGTGGTGGAGGTGGCCGAGGGCGGCGAGATCGGTGCGGTGCAGGAGCAGGCCCAGCCGCAGGCCGCCGCACCCGCGGCATCGAGCGGTGCGACCATCACCGCCCCGCTGGCCGGCAACATCTTCAAGGTCAACGTGCGCCCCGGTGACAGCGTGCAGGAAGGCGACGTGGTGATCATCCTCGAGGCGATGAAGATGGAAACCGAAGTGCGGGCTGCCAGCAGCGGTACCGTGTCCGAGGTCAAGGTCGGTGAGGGCGACAGCGTCGCCGTCGGCGACACCCTGATCGTGCTGTAAGGGTCTCTGTCATGGAAAAGCTGTTGACCCTGTGGGAGGGCTCCGGCCTCTACAACCTGACGCCCGGCCAGGCAGTCATGATCCTGGTGGGCCTGGGGCTGCTCTATCTGGCCATTGCCAAGAAGTTCGAGCCGCTGCTGCTGGTGCCGATCGGTTTCGGCGGGATACTCGCCAACATTCCCGAGGCGGGCCTGGCGATCTCGGCGCTGGACCAGGCCATCGAAGTGGCGCGCCCGGCGGTGCTGCAGCAGATGGCGGCGGCGCTCGGTGCGACGCTCGATCCGCTGGCCGGCGAGGAGGCGTGGCGCGCCACGCTCAAGGCACTGGTCGACAACGGCGCCGCACCGGATCAGATCCGCGCTGCCCGGGACATTGCCATGAACGTCGGCTACGGCGACGGGCTGCTCTACGTCTTCTACTCCCTGGCCGTGGCCTCGGGTATCGCACCGCTGCTGATCTTCATGGGCGTAGGGGCGATGACCGACTTCGGCCCGCTGCTGGCCAACCCGCGCACGCTGTTCCTGGGAGCGGCGGCGCAGTTCGGTATCTTCGCCACCCTGTTCGGCGCGGTCGGCATGTCGGCCCTGGGCTGGATGGACTTCTCCATCGAGCAGGCCGCGGCCATCGGCATCATCGGCGGTGCCGACGGGCCGACCTCGATCTACGTATCGAGCGTGCTGGCGCCGGAGCTGCTGGGTGCCATCGCCGTGGCGGCCTACGCCTACATGGCGCTTGTGCCAATGCTGCAGCCGCCGATCATGCGGCTGCTGACCACGCGCAAGGAGCGGGCGATAGCGATGACGCAGCTGCGTCCGGTCTCCAAGCTGGAGAAGATCGCCTTCCCCCTGCTGCTGCTGCTGCTGGTGGCGCTGTTCCTGCCCGATGCCGCACCGCTGCTGGGCATGTTCTGCTTCGGCAACCTGATGCGCGAGTGCGGCGTAGTCGAGCGACTGACCGACACCGCGCAGAACGCCCTGATCAACATTGTCACCATCGTGCTGGGGCTGGCCGTGGGCTCGCGGCTGATGGCCGAGAGCTTCCTGGCACTGGAAACCCTGGGCATCATGACGCTGGGCATGGTGGCCTTCGCCATCGGGACCGCGGCCGGCGTGCTGATGGCCAAGCTGATGAACCTGGTGAGCCGCATGCCGATCAATCCGCTGATCGGTGCCGCCGGGGTGTCGGCGGTGCCGATGGCGGCACGGGTCGCCAACAAGGTGGGGCTCGAGTCCAATCCGCACAACTTCCTGCTCATGCACGCCATGGGGCCCAACGTGGCCGGCGTCATCGGCTCGGCGGTGGCCGCCGGGGTGATGATCAAGTACCTGGGCTAGCGGGGCCTCGATACCCGACGACTACGGCACCCTCGGGTGCCGTAGTCGTTGATGCGGATAGGTGTCTGCCTACGAAGTGCAGCCGGGCACGCTACCAGGGCAGCACGGCGCCATCGGTGCGTGGTTCGGTGCCGCCGCACAGCACGCCGGATTCCGGGTCGCGCAGGATGATCTGGCCGCGGCCGAAGCTGATCGTGTCGGCGAGCTTGACGATATGGTGGCCGCGCCTCGCCAGGGCTTGCGCCAGGTGGTCTGGAAAATGTGGTTCCACCTCGACGGTCTTGCCCTTGGTCCACTTCCAGCGCGGCATGTCCAGGGCCGCTTGAGGATTGAGGCGGTCCTCGAGCATGGCGGTGATCACCTGCACGTGGCCTTGGGGCTGCATGTAGCCCCCCATCACCCCGAACGGCCCCACCGCCTGACCATCCCGGGTGATGAAGCCGGGGATGATGGTGTGATAGGTACGCTTGCCCGGTGCCAGGGCGTTGGCGTGGCTGGCATCGAGGGAAAAGGAGGCGCCGCGGTTCTGCAGGCTGATGCCGGTACCCGGAATCACGATGCCCGAGCCGAAGCCATGGAAGTTGCTCTGGATGAACGACACCATGTTGCCCTCGCCATCGGCGGTGGCCAGATAGACGGTGCCGCCCATGATCGGGTTGCCGTGGACCGGGTCGACGGCTTTCTCCCCGATCAGTCCGGCGCGCTGTGCCAGGTAATCGCCGGCGAGCATCTGCTCGACGCTCGGCTTCATGGCGTCGCGCTCTGTGATGTAGTTCAGTCCATCCACATAGGCCAGTTTGGTGGCCTCGATACGCCGATGCAGTGTCTCTACCGGGTCGCGCCCCTCCGTCCCCATCTGCTCGAGCATGCCGAGGGCCTGTAACGCGATCATGCCGGAGCCGTTGGGGGGGATCTCCCAGATATCGTGGCCGCGGTAGCGCGTGGAAATGGGCTCGACCCATTCCGGCTGGAAGGCGGCTAGGTCTGCCTTGCGCAGCAGACCGCCGTGCTCGCGGAAGAAGGCATCGATCTTGTCGCCCAGCTCGCCCTCGTAGAAGGCGCGGCCCTTGGTCTCGGCGATGGCGCGCAGCGAACTGGCGTGGCCTGTCGACGACCAGCGCTCGCCGGGCTTGGGCGCGCGACCCTTGGCGGCGAAGGTATCGAACCACGGCTTGAAGGCAACATCGTCATAGGCCGAGTAAGTGTGGAAGGCCTCGTCCCACATCTGGTGGGCCACCGGGGTGACCGCATAACCCTGCTCGGCCAGTGCCACCGCGGGGGCGAGCAGGTCGGCGAAGGGCAGCTTGCCGAAGCGCTCGGAGAGTGCCGCCCACGCCGCCGGCGCGCCGGGCACGGTGATCGGCAGCAGGCCATGGAGCGGCATGCTGGCATGGCCCCGTGCCTTCACGGCCTCGATGGTGGCGGCCTGAGGGGCCGGTCCGCTGGCATTCAAACCGTGCAGCTTGCCGTCGATCCAGACGATGGCAAAGGCGTCGCTGCCGATGCCGTTGGAGGTTGGCTCGACCACGCTCAGCGCAGCGGCGCTGGCGATGGCGGCATCCACGGCATTGCCCCCCTGCTGAAGGATCTGCATGCCCACCTGGGCGGCCACCGGCTGGGAGGTGGCGACCATGCCACGGGTGCCGAAGGCGGTCATGCGACGCGAGGAGCAGGGATAATAAAGCGCATCGTGATGCATAAGGGATCCTTGTGGGGCATGTTGTTGGTAGGCGGCGGCGTCTCAGCCCAGGAACAGACCACCATAAACCAGGGCGCCGAGTACCACGAAGGCCGGGTGGGCACGAAAACGCAGCAAGGCGACCGCGGCCACCGCACCGATCAGTAGCGTGTGGAGCACGCCGGCGTTGCGGATGCCCTCACTGAAGAAGCTCCAGGTCAGCCAGGCCATCATCATGGCAATGACGGGGCGCACCCACTGGCTCATGCGCTGAACGCGCGGCGAGTTGCGGTGACGATGAAGCAGCCCCAGCGCACACAGCATCAGCAACAGCGAGGGGGCCACTGTCGCCAGTACCGCCACCATGGCGCCGCTGATACCGGCGACGTCATAGCCTACGTACCCGGCCATCTTGGTGGCGATGGGGCTGGGCAAGGCGTTGCCCAGCGCCAGGGTTTCGGCAAATTGTTGGGCGTTCATCCAGCCGTAGCGACCCACCACCTCGGCTTCGATCAGGGGAATGATCGCTGGCCCACCGCCATAGCCGATGATGTTGGGAATGAAGAAGGCTAGGAACAGCTCCCAATAGATCATGAGGCGCGCGCCTTACGGGGCACTGGCCGCAGCAGCGCCGCCGCCAGGATGGCGCCGATCACCAGGCCGGGATGCACGCCGAGCAGATAGATCAGCACGCCGGCCGCCGCCGCCATCGTGAGACTGACCAGCCAGCCGAGCACCAATTTCGACTTGTCGAGGAAGTCCCAGGCCAATTGTCCCATCATCACCATCACCACCGGTACCACTGCTTGGCCCATGCCGCGGATCCAGGCGACGTCGCGGTAGCGGCTGAATGCCGTGAGCAGCGCAATCATGGCCACGATCATGGGAAGGATGACGGCACCCACGGCGACGATGCAGCCGAGCGTGCCGGCGACGCGGTAGCCGATGTAGCCCGGCATCTTGGTGGCGATGGGGCCGGGTAGGGTATTGCCGATGGCCAGGATGTCAGCGAACTCCTCGTCGCTGAGCCAGGCATGGCGTTTGACTACCTCTTGTCGTACCAGGGGTATCATGGCGGGGCCGCCGCCGAAGCCAAGTAGGCCGATGCGTATGAACGCCCAGAACAAGGCGCCGAGGGGCGCGTTGCCGGTCATGCCACCCTCTTTGATGCATCGGTAGTGGGGCTGATGATTGATTTAGGATTCATATGTCAGCTTAATTAATAATAATCGATTGTTTCGGCTAGAATATAGATTGTGCCCAAAAGCCGCGTCAACTTTCGGTTCCACTACGAGCTGAGGAGGGAGCATGGGGATACCCGAACGCCAGGTGTCGTCGACGGCGTCCAGCCGCATCTACGACACCCTGCGACAAGACCTGATCAACGGTCGCTTTACTGCTGGCGAAAAGGTCGCGATCAGCGCGCTCAAGGAGCGCTATGCGATAGGCCTGAGTCCGCTACGTGAGGCGCTCAATCGCCTGGCGGCTCACGGGTTGCTGATTCAGGAGAACCAGCGCGGCTTCCGCGTGCCCAGCCTGGAGCGCAGCGAGCTCGACGATATCGCCGAGATGCGTCGCGAACTCGAAGGCATGGCGCTGGAGCGTGCTATTCGTCTGGGGGATGCCGAATGGGAATCCGAACTGCTGGCCGCGGCGCACCGCTTGAAGCGGGCCGACATGGCGCCGGACAAGGTCGAGGAGTGGGAGCATTTTCATGCCTGTTTCCACCGCACCCTGGTGGCACCCTGCGGCTCGGCTTGGTTACTGCGCTTCATCGCGCAGCTGCATGATCAATTCGACCGCTATCGACGCATGGCGCCGGAGGCACCCGAGGTGCGCCGTGTGCTGGATGCTCAGCACGGCGAGCTGGTGGAGCTGGCGCTGGAGCGTGATATCAAATCGGCGCGAGCGCTGATGGACGATCACATTCAGCGTTCGTACCAGGTGGCGCTGCAAGGCGTGCTGTCATCGGCCTGATTCGCAGCAGGCAGACCGAACGTACTGCGCAGATGGACTCGTGGTGTCTTTCGGTCCGCCATCGGCAAAACCGATGGCGGCGCAGGTTGCCAACGAATCGGTGTTGGCTCACCTGGCCGCCTGTCGCCGCTCATGAAGCCGTAACGCCACCGGCTCGGCTCGGCTGACTGCTCCCGGCCGCGCTGTCCTGAGCCAGCTCGAGATCCTCTTCCACCCACAGCTGGCAGGCGAGCCGGTAGCCTTGTTCAAGGCGCTCTCCCAGCATCTTCTTCTCCTTCCAGTTGGGCTCAGGCAATGCTTCCGCCCCCTTGAGTACCTTGCACATGCACTTGGCGCACTTGCCCATGCCGCAGCCGTAGCTCAGGTGGGGGTAGGGGAACTGGCGGATGCCGGCGCGCACCACCAGATTGGTGTTGGGCTGGACTTCGCCTTCGAAGACCTCGCCGTTCTTGTGGATCGTGATCAGGGGCATGTGGGTCACCTAGTCGTTGTCGTCAGATTGCGCATCGTCCTGTCGTGTTGCTCTGTCGTTCTGTCGTTCTGTCGTGTCGTTCTGGCATAACGCGCGATGCGTGTCGTCTGCATTGCCTTATGGCATATGGTATACCATGTGCCACTTGTCGGGTTTCGTCAACCCTACCTTGCGCTATTTTTCGCTGCTCGAAAAAACTCACCCGGCGTCGTGGACGCCGGGTGAGATGGCTACTGTCTGGACAGGCTCCTTGGTCGCTATATCAGCAGGAACACGGCAAGCAGCGAGGCCACGATGATGCCTGTGATGACCGGGACGAAGTTGCGTCGCACCAGAGCGGCAGGGCTGACGCCGGCGATACCCGCATCGGCTGCCACGCCGAAGGCCCAGGCCGCCAGGGTGCCGCCGCCGGCGAAGATCGCCGCTACCTGGCCGAGTGCCGCCAGCACGTGGATATCGACATTGGCTGCGGTGCCCAGGGCGCCGGACAGCGAACCCACCAGCGGCAGGCCGGAGAAGCCCGATCCGTCCATGCCGGAGAGCAGGCCGATGAAGGCCATGCCGAAGGTCAGCAGGAAGACGTTGCCGTCGATGTAGTGGCCGATGTTGTGGCCGATGTCGAACAGGAAGCCTGACGCGCCGGCACCGATCACCTCGGCGGAGTGGCCGGGGTGGCCGAGGAAGAAGAAGCCGGCGATGGGGATGATGGGGGCGAAGATCTTGATGGCGAAGAAGAAGCCTTCGCGGGTATAGGTGCTGATGCCATCAAGGGCGTGGTGTCCGTGGGAGGCGAACGATGAAAGCACCAGCAGGATCGTTGCCGTGCCGCCCAGCAGCGCCGTGGCACCGCCGCCGCGAATCGCCTGGTCGGGCATGAACACGGCGCGATAGATCATCAGCCCCGCGATGCCGAGCAGGATGGCTGGCACGGCGATGGCGAAAATGCGCGCGTAGGGGCCGGCCTCGGGCTCCTCTTCTACCTTCACGGTGTTCGCTTCCACCGCGGCGGCACCTGCCGAGCGCGGAGAGAAGACCTCGTCGCCCTTGGGGGCCTCGAGCACGCCCGAGCGCATGTCACGACGCAGGGCGAGGCAGGCCATGGTGATGGCAACACCGCCCACGACCAGGGAGAACAGCAGGGTATAGGGCACCAGAACGGTAGTGTCGATGCCCGCGGCGCCGGCCGTCAGGCGGCTCGCCCCCTGGATGACCGGATCGGCGGAAAGCGCCATGCCGTGGCCGAACAGATTGACCGCCATGGCCGCGCCGATGGCCGGCAGGCCGACCTGCATGGCCACCGGGATCAGCACCGTGCCGACGAGTGCCACGGCCGGGGTCGGCCAGAAGAAGGCAGCGGCAATGTACATGGTGATGCCGACCACGAAGAAGGCGGTCCAGGGGCCGATCATCAGCTTCTTCATCGGCGCCACCATCAACCTGTCGGCGCCCTGGCTCTGTAGCGACTTGAGCATGGCCACCATCAGGGCGATGACCAGCATGATATCGAAGAGCTCGGTGCCGGCATTGAGCAGGGCACGGAAGACCACCTGTACGGCGAAGATCAATTGATTCAACCCGCCCTCATGGGGGGCGTCGGCCAGTAGGCCAAGCAAGAAGATACCGGCGATGGAGGGTACGATGACCCCCTTGCGAAAGCCGATGGAAACGAAGATCGCCAGGATCACCAGCAGGAAGACCCAGTGCGAGGCGGTGAGTTGTATTTGCTCGAGTTGTTCCATTTTTGCACCTGTCGTGTCGTCAGACTTGGCGATGGCGGCTCCGGTAGCGTCGAGAGGTCCATCGTCTACTTGTATTTGTCGGCTCTTGCACAGTCACGGTTGCGTGTTGCCTTGCATGTCACGAAAGCGGTGCTGACGTCTTTCGCACATGGGGGCGCTCAGCTCGGTGGTCGTCGCATCGTTCTCTCCTCTTTTCGAGTATGGCTATCCGTGAAGATTCGGTGGCCGGGGGTCAGCCCAGCAACAAGCCTCCGTAGGCCAATGCGCCCACTACCACCAAGGCGGGGTGAGCCTTGAAACGGAGCAGCGCGATGGCCGCCACTGCTGCAATGATCGCGGTATGCATGAGCCCGGCGCCGGCCATGCCTTCACTGAAGAAACTCAGCACCATGCCGGCCATCATGATGGCGATGACGGGGCGCACCCACTGGCTCATGCGCTTGACCCGCGGTGATTCGCGATAGCGATAGAGCAGGCCCAAAGCGCCCAGCATCAGCAGCAGGGTGGGCACCACCGTCGCCAGCACGGCGACGACGGCACCGCCGACACCGGCCACTTCATAGCCCACGTAGCCCGCCATCTTGGTGGCGATCGGGCTCGGCAGGGCGTTACCCAGTCCCAGCACTTCGGCGAACTCCTGGGCGTTCATCCAGCCGTAGCGACCCACCACTTCCGCTTCGATCAGCGGGATGATGGCGGGGCCGCCGCCATAGCCGACGATGTTGGGAATGAAGAAGGCCAGAAAGAGCTGTACGTAGGTCATTGCGCTGCCTCCTCGACCGACTTGCGCTTCGTGAGGGGCGGCAACATGGCGGCGACCAGCAGGGTGCCGATCACCAGACCGGGATGGACCCCCAGCCAGTAGATCAATACGGCGGCCACCGCGGCCATGACCAGGCTGACGGCCCAGCCCAGCGCCAGGCGCGACTTGTTCAGGAAGTCCCAGGCAAGCTGGCCCATCATCACCATCACCACCGGCACCATTCCCTGGCTCATGCCATGGATCCAGGCCACGTCCCGATGGCGACTGAACAGACCGAGCAGCAGGATCATGGCCACGATCATCGGCAGAATCACCGCAACCACGGCATTGATGCAGCCGAGCGTGCCGCCGACCCGGAAGCCGATGTAGCCCGGCATCTTGGTGGCGATGGGGCCCGGCAGCGTATTGGCGATGGCCAGCACGTCAGCGAACTCCTCGTCCTTCATCCAGGCGTGCCGCTTGACCACCTCTTGGTGTACCAAAGGTATCATCGAAGGGCCGCCACCGAAGCCCAGCAGGCCGATGCGAAGGAAGGAGAAGAACAGCTTTCCCTGTTGCGATGCCGTCATGTCAGCGGAAGTCCTCAAAAGGGATTGACCATATTTCCATTGAAAAACAACTTGCTGCATAACTCTAAGTTGTATTTTTTCTGGAAATAATCGATTATTTGACTCAGATTAGATTGAAGCCTGGCGATTCGTCAAGCCAGGTATACCAAATTCCAAAAAAGAATGGAGCCACGCCATGACCGAAACCCTCAAGCAGGGCAGCGCCACTGCCGCCAGCAGGATCTACGAGACGCTGCGTCAGGATCTGCTCAACGGTCGCTACCGCGCAGGCGAGCGCCTGTCGATCACGCTGCTGCGGGAGACCTACGAAGTGGGCCTGAGCCCGCTGCGCGAGGCACTGAATCGTCTGGCCGCCTACGGTCTGCTGCGTCAGGAGAACCAGCGCGGCTTTCGCGTGCTGGAGCTGACTCGGGAGGAGCTGGCAGACATCACCGAAATGCGTCGCCAGCTGGAAGGCATGGCGCTCGAACTCGCCATACGTCATGGCGACGAGGAGTGGGAATCCCAGCTGCTGGCGGCCAATCACCGCCTGGCCCGGGCCGGTGAGCACACCCCGGTGGTGGAATGGGAGGGCCTGCATTCGCGCTTCCACAGTGCCCTGGTGGAGCCGTGCGGTTCGGCCTGGCTGCTGCGTTTCATCTCGCAGCTCCACGACCAGTTCGACCGCTACCGGCGCGTGGCGCCGCGCGCCCAGGAGCTGCGCCATCAGCTCGACTCCCAGCATCAGGAGCTGGTCGACCTGGCGCTGGCGCGCAATGCCCGCCAGGCCCGCGCGCTGATCGAGGAGCACATCACCCTTTCCAGCGAGGTAGCCAAGTGCAGCTGCCGGTAGCTCGAAAGAGAGTACTCAAAGGCTTTGCATGAATGGCTGGATTCGGCTAGTGTTGGTATATGGTATACCAGGTGTCTCGATGACACCCTTACCCTGATGACAACAGGCTGCCTGCCGTCGAGGTTTCGTCGCGCAGGCGGCGAGGAGAGCGGGATGGAAAGTCGGTTAGCAGGTCAGGAAAGTCAGATGGCAGGTCAGATGGCAGCTCACATGAAAAGCTACGTGCTGACGGAAATGACCTGGCCCGAGGTCGAGGAGGCGCTGAAGAGCGTCAAGATGGCCATCGTGCCGGTCGGGGCCCATGAGCAGCACGGGCCGCACATGAACGAGAGCTGTGATGCGGTATTGGCCACCGAGATGGCCAAGCGGCTTGCCGCGGTGCTGTATCCGCAGGTTCTCGTCACGCCCACCGTGAACATGGGTGTCTCCCCGCACCACCTGAACTTCCCCGGCACCATCAGCCTGCGTCCGGAAACCCTGCTGGCCGTACTGCGCGACATGGTCGTCTCGCTCAAGCGCCACGGCATCGACAAGGTGTTGTTCCTCAACAGTCACGGTGGCAACCAGGGCACCCTGGGTCTGGCCTGCGCCAGCTTCGCCCAAGAGCTGGAGGTCGATTGCTACTACGCCAAGACCACGGCTTCCGCCAAGCAGGCCATGAAGGAGCACATCGGGTCGACACTGTTCGGCCACAGCTGCGAGCGCGAGGTCTCCGAGGCCTACTACCTGGCCCCGCACCTGGTGCGCCCCGAGCGCCTGGAGAAGGGTGACATCGTGCACGGTGGGCGCTGGGAGCGGATGCGTCCGGGCAATCCCATCCAGGGGTTCTACCGCTACGAGGAGATGACTCGCAACGGCTGCATCGGCGATGCCACCCAGGCCAGTCTCGAGATCGGCAAGGCCATCGTCGAGGAGGCGTTGGCAGAGCTGTCGGCGGCGCTGCACCCGCTGCTGGTCGAGCCAGCCGGCGTGCAACCGGCACGGGCGGAAAGGGAACTCGCCACCTGAAGTCCGCTACTAGGCTAGCCTGCGGCAGACGCTGGAGCATGCCGAACGCAAGGCCATGACAAGACCATGACAAGCACAAGACCACGATTGAGAGGCACCGACATGTACATCATCCTGACGAGCAAGCTGGGCGAATACGATGCCAGGCCGGGGCAGGGCATCTCCCCCGTCGAAGCCTACGAGTACTTCTTCTACGGCAAGAAGAAGGCCGACTTCACCATCGCCGAGGTCGACGGTGATCAGGGCCGTGTCAGCATCGTCGAAACCGGCGAAGGCGGTGCGACCAACAGCGTGCCGCTGAAATTCTTCGAGCGCTTCGACACGGTCGAAGCGGCCCGCGACGAGCTCAAGCAATTGGTGACCTTCGGCAATATCGATGCGCGGCTGGAAAGAGTGACACGATAGGGCGAGTGTGACACCAGACCAGCCATCACAGGCCGCCCGTACCGTCCGGTGCGGGCGGCCATGCTCCCCCTTCCTGGCCTTTCGTGCACCAGATACCGTCGAGCAGCCCAGCTGTGGTAAAATAGAAGCTGATCATTCACCGCTTCTAGACAGCCGAAGGTAGCCAATGATGGCCGAGACCTGGACCCAGGAAGACCTTTCCCCGATCCGCGACAAGGTGTACGCCCACCTCAAGGACGCCATTCTGCGCGGCGAGTACAAGGCAGGGGATCGGCTGGTCGAAAGGGTGCTGGCGGAAAAGCTCAACATCAGCCGCACTCCCATTCGCGAGGCGCTGTTTCGCCTCGAGACCCAGCGCTTCGTGCGCACGGTGCCGCGCAAGGGGGTGGTGGTCAACGAGATCACCCAGTCCGAGATTCTCGAAGTCTTCATGATTCTCGCATCGCTGGAGTCGCTGGCGGCGCGCCTGGCGGCTCAGAAGGTCAGCGACGAGATCGTGGCCGAGATCGACCAGCTCATGGCCGAGATCGAAGAGGCACTGGGCAATGGCGGTGGCGACGAAGTCGAGCTCAACGTCAAGTACAACGACCTGATCGGTCGTGCCGCCGGCAATCCCAAGCTTCATGAGATGCTGGTCGATCTCAAGGATTACGTGCGCGCCTTCTCCAACCTCAGCAGTGCCCTGCCGGGGCGCACCAAGGAGGCGCTGCGCGAGCACCAGGACGTGCTGAGCGCGATCCGCAGTGGCGAAGAGGATCTGGCCGAGAGCTTCACCCGCATTCACCTCGAGAAGTCGCGAAAGGCCTACATGAGCCACTCCCAGGTCTGAGCGGCTGGGCAGAATTGCACCGCAAACCGGGCGCCTTCGAGCGCCCGGTTTTCGTTTTCCCCATTACACGCCTACGACCAGCCGAATATCTCTGATGGCGCCATCGCCGAGTGCATCAAGCGCTGCACCGTAAGCTTCGCCATCGTGGGTTGCTCGGGCGCTTTCCAAGTCGGGAAACTCGATGATGATGGTGCGGTCTTGCTGACCATCTTCATAGGCAAAGGCTGCCACATCTCGAGCCAGGAAGATGCCGCCGCCCGCAGCAATAGCGGGAACGGCAAGCTTTATGTAGTTGGCATATTTCGTCGAATCCGTTATTTCACGGTAGCAAGAGACCCAATATGCTTTGCTCATCTTTAAACTCCTTGCCCATGAGTCGCAGTCACTAGCCGATAACCAGCGGCGAGGAGAGATTCTTCAGCGCCCGGGCGACGCTCATGGCGACGATGTAGCCGGTCTTGGGGTTGCTGGGTGAAGGAGTATTGCGCACCTCGATGCGCACCTCGCCGAACAGCCCCTTGGCCGATACCTCGTGCACGTTCTTGTCGATGGTGGGGTCGACCAGCACGCGCACCTGGGTCGCCTCGAAGCCCACTCCTGCCAGGCTCAGCGCCGCCGAGACGTTGACGCTCTCCGGGAACACACGGGACGATTCGCGGGCGTTGCCCTCGAAGATCACCGTCGGCTGCGTGATCGTGTCGAGATCCACCACCTCTTCGGCGAAGGTGCCGCGCCACGCCTTCACCGGCTTGCGGGTGGTCAGAGTGACGCGCTCCAGCGGCCCCTGGGCGGCGGCGGCGATGCGGTCGAGGCCGGCAATGGCCGCCGAAGGCACCAGCACTCGCTGGCCATGCCGCTCGGCGCTGGCCATGACCCGGTCGTACAGCGTTTGGTCGCAGAAGGCACCTACCGACACCACCATGAAGTCGCAGCCGTGGGCGAGCGAGGCCTCGGCATAGCGGACCACGGCCGCGTGGCCTGCAGTCTCCACTACCACGTCGGGCGTGCAGGCGAAGAAGCTCTCCTCGCTGTCAGTGATGTGACAGCCGTCCAGGTCGGCGTCGGCATACTTGGCCACGTCGCGCACCAGCACGGCGACCAGGCGGCTGTTGCCCGCCTGGCCGCCGAGGATGGCCTCGGCGACGTCCTTGCCGGCGGTGCCATAGCCGATGAGGCCGACCCGTGTCGTATTCTCGCTGCTGGTCATGGCGCTGCTCATGCTTCCGCCTTGGGCTGAACCTGCCTTGCGCCGGCGGTGCCGTCCTTGGGAGTTTCCTCCCAGGAGACCTTGACGTCGCCCTTGAGGAAGGTCTGGCAGGCCAGACGATAGCCCTGCTCGAGCTCTTCGGCCGAGAGCAGCTTCTCTTCCTTCTTCTTCACCGCGTCGGTGTTCTCGCGGCCCTCCTCGACCAGGCACTTGCAGGTGCCGCACAGGCCGCCGCCGCACTTGAACGGAATGCCGCCTTTCTCGCGCAGCGAGATGCGTAGCAGGTTGGAGTCCTCGGGAGCGCTGATGACCTTGCCGCCGTTGGTGATGAAAGTGATATCCGGCATGTCGATTACCTCGCTAGATCCGGTGAAGCGTCAGGCGACGCTGCCTTCGAGCTCATGGGTGAAGTTGAAGCTGTCGGCGTAGATCCGCTCGACGTCGAGGCCGCGCTGGGCAAAGCTCGTCTTGGCGGCGGCGATCATCGGCGGCGGGCCGCACAGGTAGGCATCGAAGGAGCTCAGGTTGTCGAAGTCCTGGCACACGGCCTCGTGCACGAAGCCACGGCGCCCGCCCCATTCGGGATCGGGGTCCGAGAGCACCGGCACGTAGCGGAAGTCGGGCAGCGTTCTGGCCCAGTCGTTGAGCTGCTCGTCGAGATAGAGATCCTCGGCGCGACGCACGCCCCAGTAGAGCGTGATGCTCGGCCGGCTCGGCTCGTCCAGCAGCGATTCGATGATGCTCTTGAGCGGCGCCAGGCCGGTGCCGCCGCCGACCATCAGCAGGTCGCGGGGGCTCTCGGCGTCGTGCCGGAAATTGCCCAGCGGCAGCTCCACGTCGAGGGTGTCGCCGGCCTGGTAGTGCGTTTCCAGGCGACCGGTGAAATGGCCGCCGGGCACGCGCCGGATGTGAAAGTCGAACAGCTCGCCGCGGTGAGGCGAGGCCATCGAGAAGCTGCGCGGGCTGCCGTCGTCCAGCATCACGTTGAGATACTGGCCGGGATGGAAGACCACCTCGCTGGCGCTGGGGATACGCAGCACCAGGTGGGTCACGTCATGGCTCAACTTTTCCAGCCGCTCGATGGTGGCGACGTGGAAATCGGCCGGTATGTGGCCCGCCGGCAGCAGCTTGGCACTGATGGTCAGGTCGCTCTGGGCGCAGGCCTGACAGGCCAGGGCGTAGCCCGCCTCGGCTTCCTCTTCGGTCAGGCCGAAGGGGAACTCGTCATACTCGACGCTGCCCTCGATCAGCTTGACGCGGCAGGCGCCGCAGCCACCGAAGCGGCAATCATGAGCCAGGGGGAAACCGGCTCGCTCAGCGGCCTCGAGCAGCGGCTCTCCCGGCTGGGCCTCGAAGCTTTCTGGCGTGTCGGCTGAAGTGTTGGCTGAAGTGTTGGAGAGGGTAATACGGTAGCTCATGGCAGCCTCCTCGAGCGTACCCGCCTAAGGCCGGGGCCTTGTCGTCGTCAGCGGGTATCTGTGCTCGGCCGGTCGTCTGGGGCGTCGGCAGGCGCGGAAGCCGCCTGCCGGTGTCGCTCGCTTATTTCTTGATATCGGCCTCGACCACGACCTCGTGGCCGGATTCGCGCAGATGGTCCTGCAGGGCCTGCAGCGCGGCCAGGCCGGCCTGGGTATCCTGCTCGCCGTTGCCGCCGCTCAGGCCAACCCCGCCGATCACTTCGCCGTCGACCACGATGGGGAAGCCGCCGACGAACACGGCAAACTTGCCCTCGAAGCTCCACTGGATGCCGAAGGCCTCGTTGCCGGGCAGGGCGGGGCCGTTGGGGGCGGTATTGAACAGATGCGTAGAACGCTTGTGGCCGGCGGCGGTGAAGGCTTTGTTCCAGGCGATCTGCGGGCCGGTGACGCGGGCGCCGTTCATGCGCTCCAGGGCCAGCGGATAGCCGCCGTCATCCACCACGCAGATGGTTTCCAGCACGCCGATCTCCTCGGAGCGCTTTTTGGCGGCTTCCACCATCAGCTTCGCTTCTTCCAGTTCCAGTCGGAATACCTGTTTCATGAGTCACCTATATCGTCAGGTTGTCGTTGTGTGTGTCGCGTTCAGCGGCCGAGATAGACGGTCTTGGTCTGGGTGAAGAAATCCAGCCCGGCGCGTCCCGATTCGCGGAAGGTCGAGGTGCTCGACTGCTTCAGCCCGCCGAAGGGGGCGTTGACCAGATTGCCGGTGGTGGTGCGGTTGATCTTCACCGTGCCGGCTTGGATATCGAGCGGGAAGCGCTGGATGTAATCGAAGTTCTTCGTCACCAGAGCGGCGGCGAGGCCGTAGGGCGTGTCGTTGGCCTTGGCGATGGCGTCCTCGTAGCCTTCCACCTCGATCACTGCGACCACCGGGCCGAAGATCTCCTCGCGGGCGATGCGCATTTCCTGGGTCACGTCGCTGAAGATCGCCGGCGCCACGTAGAAGCCCTTGGCGTAGTCGCCTTCGGTGAGGTGCTCGCCGCCGTGCACGTGAGTGGCTTCCTTCTTGCCCGCCTCGACGTAGCCGAGCACGGTGTCGAGCTGCTGACGGGTCGCCAGCGGGCCGATCTGGGTGCCCTCGGTCATGCCGTTGCCGATCTTCAGGGTCTTGACCTTCTCCACCAGCCGCGTGAGGTACTCCTGCTTGCGGCTACGGGCGATCAGTACCCGGCTGGTGCCGGTGCAGGCCTGGCCGGTGAGCGAGAAGCCGCCCTTCACGGTCAGATCCACGGCGGTGTCGATGTCGGCATCTTCCAGCACGATCAGCGGGTTCTTGCCGCCGAGTTCCATCTGGGTGCGGGTGGCCATGGCCGCGGCGCGGTGAATGCGTTCGCCGGCGGCGGTGGAGCCGGTGAAGGAGATCGCCTTGACGATGGGGTTGGCGGTGATCTCCTCGCCGATGGCCGAAGCGGCGCCGGTGATGAAGTTGAACACGCCTGCCGGCACACCGGCGTGATGCAGGGCTTCGGCCAGGCGATAGCCGATCAGCGGAGCATCGGAAGAGGGTTTGAACACCACGGTGTTGCCGGTGATCAGCGCCGGGGCGATCTTGCGCGCCGGAATCGAGATCGGGAAGTTCCATGGCGTGATGATGGTGGCTACACCGAGCGGTTCGCGCTGGGTGAAGACCGTCATCTTGGCGTCGTCCTGGGGGAAGGTCTCGCCGGTGATGGTCTGGCCTTCCACGGCATAGAAGCGCAGGGTCTGAGCCGAACGGGTCACTTCGTCGCGGCTATTGGCAAGCAGCTTGCCTTCTTCGCGTGTGAGCTCCTCGGCGAACTGCTCGACGTTTTCCATCAGGTAGTCGGCGGCGAGATTGAGAATCTTGGCGCGCTGAGAGATGGGTGTCTCGCGCCAGGTGGCGAAGGCACGGTCGGCGGCGGCGATGGCCTGACGTGCGTCTTCCACCGTCGAGGCCTGGAACCGCCCGAGCAGGTCGTCCTGGTCGGCCGGGTTGCGGTTTTCGAAGGTCTCCCCCGAAGTCCCCGCGATCCACTGACCGTCGATATAGTTGAGAAACTGGGTTGCGTTATCCAAGACGCTTACCTCTTTGTCGTCGCTGGCTGTCGTCGCTTGACTGCGTCCACTCGAAAGGGGGCCAAACACCTGCCGGCCACAAGCCGGCAGGTGGCATGGCGGGGCCTATCAGGCGGCCATGTCGAGCTCGGTGATGGGCAGGTCGCTGGCGACGTAGTCGTAGTAGAGCGCAGTGGTATAAAGCAGACGCATCTGCGCGCCGATCTCGCAGATCTTCAGGCAACGCTGTTGCAGCTCGACGGTGTCGGCGTGCTCCAGCACGATCTGGTAGCCACGCTCGCCGTGGATCTCGTCGGAGACGATATGCAGATCGAAGAACTCGACTTCCTCATCGGTGAAACCGTACTTGTCGCGCAGGGTCGGGGTCTGCTTGCGGTAGATCGACGGCACCTGGGATTCCAGGCCGACGACCAGCGCCGCTACGGCGACGACCGGGTGCTCACGCATGGCCACGGCGTAACACCAGCTCTGCAGGCCGCGGGTGGTGGGCGACATGTTGTCTGGATCTTCGACGCGCTCGCGAGTGGTGCCGCAGGCCTCGGCGAAACGGATCAACAGATCGGTATGACGATCGCCGCCGAGCTCTTCCTCGTACATGTTCTGCAGCAGGAAGTCCTTGGCCTCTTTGAAGTTTTCCGGGGTGTTTGCATAGATGTAGGCCAGGTAATCAGCGAACGGCCCGACATAGTGGTAATGGTTCTCTGCCCACTTGGCCAGGTGCTCGCGAGACAGCTTGCCGCTGGCCCAGGCCACGCTGAACGGTGCCTTGTTGGCGCTCTTGCCTTTGATGGCGTCTTCCAGAGCGGTACGGAATTCGTCGCGGTTCATCAACTGTGCCATGGGGAGGACTCCTGTTTCGTTGCCGGTGCGCCGCCTGATCTGCCAGGCCACGCTCTTGTTGTTTGCCGTCGTGGTTCCGGCGGTGGCCGGTTCTCTCGAATGGCTCTTGGTATACCAAAGGCCATGAATGCAGCCTAGATTGCCGCCGATATTCCTGTCAAGCCTTTTTATGACCTGGGTCAATTTTTCTCTTTCAGCCAGGCTTCATGCCGTGAAAAGCATATGAAATTTAAATTATATGTTTGAAAATTAATGATTTTTATGGGGGCTAGGAAAAGCCGGTTCGAGCTGGAGGGGTGGGAGGGACTTGATTTGTTCACGGTATACCATGTTGCTTGGTATACCAAGGTAGCAGAGGCTTGGCCGCCAGTGGGTCGGCATCGCCCTGCTTCAGGCAGGGGCATCGGGTAGGGTGTAATCAGGAGGCTAGGGTAATCAGATAGATAAACAACAAGAAATAGCAGCGGGCGGGTGTCAGGGAGCGTCGAGGCGGGTCAGGCGACCGCGCAGCCGGGCTTCCAGCGGTGACAGGTCCACTTCGACGTCGCTGGGCCAGGCTGCGGTGAGGCGTACCCCGTCACTGGCGTACTCGGCCTGTTCCACCGGTGCGTCATGGCTCTCCAGCCAGGCGCGGGCCTCCGCCTCGCCGGCGAAGTCGACGCCAAGCTTCAGCGTGGTGCGTTCCACCGCTTGCCGCTGTGGCAGCCCCTCGAGCCCCCGCGCCACGGCCTGGGCATAGGCGCGGGCCAGGCCGCCGGTACCGAGCTTGGTGCCGCCGAAGTAGCGGGTCACCACACAGCCTACCTGGCCCAGCCCGGCGCCTTCCAGCACCTGGAACATGGGGCGGCCCGCGGTGCCGCCGGGTTCGCCGTCGTCGGAAAAACCGATGGCCTGCTGTTCGCCGGGCGGGCCGGCGACATAGGCGCTGCAGTGGTGGCTGGCGTTGGGGTGGGTGCGTCTCGCTGTCGCCAGTAGAGCATCGAAAGCCGCCACGTCGGGCGCGTGGCAGAGCCAGGCGATGAAGCGGCTGCGCTCGATTTCGATGACGCTCTCGTGCCAGGTGCCGGGAGCGAGATCGGGTACCGGATAGCGCATCAGTGGGTCAGCTCGGGGCCGTCCTGCCGGCGTACCACGCCCATCACCATGCCCAGTACCTGAATGTCGCTGTTCTTGAGGTAGATAGGTGCCATGTTCTCGTTGGCCGGCTGCAGGCGCACGCCGTTCTTCTCTATATACAGCTTCTTCAGCGTGACCTCCTGCTGGTTGATCAGGACCACGGCGGTCTCGCCGTTCTCGGCGCTCTCCTGACGTTCGATGATGATCACGTCGCCATCGAAGATGTTGCAGTCGACCATCGAGTCGCCGCGCACGCGCAGGGCGTAGGTGTTGCGTCGCACCATGCAGGCAGGGGCGCGAATGGCGCCGCCGCTGGGGCAGGCTTCGATGGGCAGTCCCGCCGAGACATCTCCCAACAAGGGCACCTCGACGAGGTCGGTGGCGTCGACGCTGGCCCAGGAGGTGGCGATGGGCAGATTGGGACGTCGGTACAGGTAGTGCATGGAAGGCGTTGGCATTGGCGTTTCCCCCTCTGTGCGACCCTGTTGAAATGTACAGGTACATCGAATCATATCAGGCGTTACGTTCCTGGCAAGTTTCTCCGCCAGGAAGCTGCCTTGATCTGGGGCAAGGGTGGCGCCATGACGCACCCCGCTCGGTAGCGGCAAAAGGCCTTTCCGTGTAGCATTTCCGGCGTAATCACCCATTCCTGGAGAGTGCTGTTGAGCCTGCGTCTACAAGCGCAAAGCCTGGCCTGCGAACGCGACGACCGTTGGCTGTTCCGGGATCTGGACCTGGATATCCGTGCCGGCGAGATCGTACGGGTGGAGGGGCCGAACGGCAGCGGCAAGACTACCTTGCTCAAGATTCTCTCGGGCCAGTTGGCCGACTACGAGGGCGAGCTGTTCTGGAGCGAGCGGCCGATGCGCGAGACCCGCGAGTCCTTCCTCGCCAACCTGCTCTATCTGGGCCATGCCCCGGGGGTGAAGGCAGCGCTGACGCCGCTGGAGAATCTGGCCTGGTACCAAGCCCTCAGCGGCGAGGCGCCGAGCGAGACGGCACGCTTCAGGGCGCTGGAAGAGGTCGGCCTGGTCGGCTTCGAGGACGTGCCGGCCGGACAGCTCTCTGCCGGACAGCAGCGACGCGTGGCTCTTGCCAGGCTGACTCTGACACCGCGTGCGCTATGGGTGCTCGACGAACCTTTTACCGCCATCGACCGCGATGGCGTGGCGGCGCTGGAGCGGCGCCTGGTGGAGCACGCCCGCAGCGGTGGCTGCGTGCTGGTCACCACGCATCATGAGTTGACGCCGTGCGCCGAGCTGCGCCGTATCCGCCTCGGCGGGGGAGGGGTCGATGACGGCATCTGAAAACTCGTTGAGCAGGGCGCCTGCCGCGCTGCGCGAGGAACCTGGCGGCGGCCTCGCTGTCGCAGTATGGGCAACGCTCAAGCGTGACCTGCTGCTGATGCTGCGCCGGCGCAGCGAAGTGCTCAACCCGCTGGTGTTCTTCGCCCTCGTCATCACCCTGTTTCCGATCGGCATTTCCCCCGATCCGGCATTGCTGGCGGCCATTGCGCCCGGCCTGCTGTGGGTGGCGGCGCTATTGGCGGCCCTGCTGTCGCTGGACAGTCTGTTCCGCGCCGATTACGACGACGGCTCGCTGGAGCAACTGCTGCTGACCCCCCAGCCGCTGGCGCTGCTGGCGCTGGCCAAGGTCGCCGTGCACTGGCTGCTGACCGGTCTGCCCCTGGCGCTGATGGCGCCGGTGCTTGGTATCATGCTGTCGCTGCCGGCGGGCAGCTATGCGGTATTGGCCATTTCCCTGGCGCTGGGAAGCGCCAGTCTCAGTCTGATCGGTGCCATCGGAGCGGCGCTGACGGTGGGGCTTTCCCGCGGCGGCGTACTGCTGTCGCTGCTGGTGCTGCCCCTTTACATCCCGGTGCTGATCTTCGGCGCCGGAGCCGTCCAGGCGGCCATCCTCGGCGATGGCGTACTGGCGCATCTGGCGATTCTCGGCGCGCTGCTGGCGCTGGCCCTGAGTCTTGCGCCGCTGGCAATCGCGGCGTCGCTGCGCATCAGTATCAACGGTTGAGAGGTTGAGAGGCATGTGGGCCTTCATTAACAAGCTGCGTTCCCCCAAGTGGTTCTATGCCATCAGCGCGAAGCTGCAGCCCTGGTTCTGGGCGGCGGCGCTGATCCTCATCGTCACTGGTACCATCTGGGGGCTGGCCTTCGCCCCGGCCGACTACCAGCAGGGCAACAGCTTCCGCATCATCTACGTGCACGTGCCGGCGGCCTTCCTCGCTCAGTCAATCTTCGTCTCCATGGCAGTCACGGGGCTGGTGTTCATGGTCTGGAAGATCAAGATCGCCGACATGGCCGCCACCGTGATGGCGCCTCTGGGCGCCGCCATGACCTTCATCGCGCTGTTCTCCGGCGCGGTGTGGGGCGTACCCACCTGGGGCACCTGGTGGATGTGGGACGCACGCCTCACCTCGATGCTGATCCTGCTGTTCCTGTACCTCGGCGTGATCGCCCTGCGTGGCGCCTTCGCCAGCCGCGACAGCGCCTCCCGCGCCGCTTCGGTGCTGGCCATGGTCGGCGTCATCAACATTCCGATCATCAAGTACTCGGTGGAGTGGTGGTACACCCTGCACCAGCCGGCCACCTTCACCGTCACCGGGCGAGTCGGCATGCCGATGGAAATGTGGCTGCCGCTGCTGATCATGGTGCTGGGGTTCTACAGTTTCTTCATCGCGCTGGTGTTGACGCGCACGCGCAGCGAGATCCTGCGCCGTGAATCCAACAAGCGCTGGGTGCGAGAGCTGGCCGAGGAGGCGAACTGATGGCATTCGACACCTTCCAGGAGCTGCTCGCCATGGGCGGGCACGCGCCCTACGTCTGGTCGGCCTGGGGCCTGACCGCCGCCCTGCTGCTGGGCATCGTCTTTCATGCTCGCGCCGAGCGCCGCCAGCTGCTGCGACAGCTGCAGCGCCGCGTTCGCCGCGAGGCGCGCCAGAGCGCACCCGCCGCCGCGGCACAACCGATTCAAACTAGCAAGGGTGGATGCACCAATGACGCCTAAACGCAAACAGAAGCTGTTCATGTTCCTCGGCCTGGTGTCGCTAGCGGCCATCGCCGTGGGGCTGACGCTCTATGCCCTGCGGGCCAACATCAACCTGTTCTTCAGTCCTATCCAGATCGCCGCCGGCGACGCTCCCTACGAACGCCAGATCCGCGCCGGCGGCATGGTGAAAGAGGGCAGCGTGTCGCGGAACCCGGATAGCCTGGACGTGGAGTTCACCGTCACCGACTATGTGGAGGACGTGCGCGTTCACTACAGCGGCATCCTGCCCGACCTGTTCCGCGAAGGGCAGGGCGTGGTGGTGGTCGGTCAGCTTCAGCACGACGGCTACATCAAGGCCGATCAAGTGCTGGCGCGTCACGACGAGAACTACATGCCCCCCGAGGTCGCCGAGGCGCTCGAAGCCGCCGGCTATTCCCCCGCCGACTTCCAGCAGAAGGCCGCCAAGGTGGCCGAGCGCGTCGAAGAACGCGAGGCGCAAGAAGGCGCGAGCCAGTACTGAGCCGGAGTTTCCATGCAGATTCAGATGATTCCCGAAATCGGCCACTTCGCCCTGGTGATTGCACTGCTGTTCGCGGTGGTGCAATCGGCAGTGCCGCTGGCCGGTGCCGCCCTGCGCCGGCCGCTGTGGATGGCCTATGCCCGGCCCATGGCGGCCGGGCAGTTCCTGTTCGTCGCCATCGCCTATGCCGCGCTGACCGCCAGCTACATGCTGGACGACTTCAGCGTGCTCAACGTGGCCAACAATTCCAACTCCATGCTGCCCTGGTACTACAAGTTCAGCGCCGTATGGGGCAACCATGAAGGCTCGGTGCTGCTGTGGAGCCTGATGCTGGCCGGCTGGGGCTACTTCGCCGTGCGCTACTCCCGCGAACTGCCGCGGGACATGGTGGCACGGGTCATCAGCGTGCTGGGCATGGTCTGCGTCGGCTTCCTGCTGTTCATCCTGGTCACCTCCAACCCCTTCGAGCGCCTGCTGCCGCAGATGCCCCAGGACGGCGCCGACCTCAACCCGCTGCTGCAGGACATCGGCCTGATCCTGCATCCGCCGATGCTCTACATGGGCTACGTCGGCTTCTCGGTGGTCTTCGCCTTCGCCATCGCCGCGCTGATCGGCGGTCGCCTGGATGCCGCCTGGGCGCGCTGGGCACGGCCCTGGACCAACCTGGCCTGGGCCTTCCTCACCGTTGGCATCGCGCTGGGCAGCTGGTGGGCCTACTACGAGCTGGGCTGGGGCGGCTGGTGGTTCTGGGATCCGGTCGAGAACGCCTCGCTGCTGCCCTGGCTGACCGGCACCGCACTGATGCACTCGCTGGCGGTGACCGAGAAGCGCGGCTCGTTCAAGAGCTGGACCCTGCTGCTGGCGATCACTACCTTCTCGCTGTCGCTGCTGGGCACCTTCCTGGTACGTTCCGGCGTATTGACCTCGGTGCACGCCTTCGCCAACGATCCTTCGCGTGGCTTCTTCATCCTGATGCTGCTGGGCATCACGGTGGGCCTGTCGCTGCTGATCTTCGCCCTGCGTGCGCCGCGGGTCAGCCACAAGGTGGGTTTCGGCTGGCTGTCTCGCGACGCCATGCTGCTGATCAACAACATCATGCTGGTGATCCTGACCGTCACCGTGCTGCTGGGCACCGTCTATCCGCTGCTGCTCGATGCCCTCAATCTGGGCAAGATCAGCGTGGGCCCGCCCTACTTCAACGCCCTGTTCGTACCGCTGACGCTGCTCATGTGCGTGTTCATGGGCATGGGGCCGATCTCGCGCTGGAAGGACACCAGCAGCAAGCTGCTGATCCAGCGGCTGTGGCTCGCTGCCGCCGTGGCCGTGGTGCTGGGCATGACGCTGCCGCTGATCTTCGCCGAGCGCTGGAGCGCTCCGGTGGCGATCGGTATCATCGCTGCGCTGTGGATCGTGCTGCCGATGCTGCGCGACCTCTACGACAAGACCCGCCACGCAAGCTCAGTGGGCGCGGGGCTCAAGAAGCTGTCGCTGGCCTACTGGGGCATGCAGCTCGGCCATCTCGGCGTGGCGGTGACCATCGTCGGCGTGGCCGTGGTGTCGAACTACAACATCGAACGCAACGTGCGCATGAGCGTGGGCGACAGCGTCAGCGTGGCCGGCTACACCTTCACCATGACCGAACTCACCAGCCGCCGCGGGCCCAACTTCCTGGCCGACCGGGCGGTGATCGAGGTGCAGCGCGACGGTAGCCGGCGCAGCTTCACCATGAACCCGGAGAAGCGACTCTACATTGCCCGTGGCATGCCCATGACCCAGGTGGCGCTGCGGCCGGGCTTCTTCCGTGACCTCTACGTGGCCATGGGTGAGGATCTCGGCGACAACAGCTGGGCCATGCGCGTGCAGTACAAGCCGTTCGTGCGCTGGCTGTGGCTGGGTGGTCTGCTGATGGCCGCCGGCGGCGTGCTGGCCGTGGCCGACAAGCGCTACCGCCGCCTGGCCACCGCGCCGGACCCGGAAGATGCCGCCGCCACCTCAGGCACCAAGCCGGAAGGCGACCGTCAGGAGGCGACTGCATGACCCGGCGTCTGCTTCTGTTGCTGCCGCTGATCGGCTTCCTGGGGCTCTCGGTGTTCCTCTATCAGGGCCTGTCGCTGAACCCCTTCCATCGCGATTCGGCGCTGATGGCGCGGGACTTCCCGGAGTTCGACATGGTCACTCTGGAAGACCCGGAGCGCCGCGTCGACCGCTCGCTGCTGGCCAACGGCGAGGTCACCCTGGTCAACGTATGGGGCGAGTGGTGCCCGGAGTGCAAGCGCGAGATGCCGCAGCTGCTCGATCTGGCCGACCGCGGCATCCGCATGGTGGGCATCAGCTACAAGGATACCCGCGAGAAGGGGCTTGGCTTCCTGCAGGACTTCGGCAACCCCTTCGAGGTCAACATCTTCGATCCGGACGGCGAGCTGGGCTTCGAGCTGGGCGTCTACGGTGCCCCCGAGACCTTCCTGGTCGACCGTGACGGCATCATCCGCTATCACCACACCGGCTACATCTCGGCCCGTGACGTTCGTGAACACATCCTGCCGGAGGTGCAGAAATGGCAGTGATTCGACTGGCTCTCATCGGCATGCTGACGCTGCTGATGGCGAGCACCCTTCAGGCCGGCGCCATCGAGGTGCGTGAATTCGATGATCCGGTGATGGAGCAGCGCTACCGCAGCCTGACCGCATCGCTGCGCTGTCCCACCTGCGAGAACCAGGCCATCAACGACTCCGATGCCCCGGTCTCCCGCGACATGCGCGACCGCGTCTACATGATGCTCATGGATGGCCGCGCCGACATGGAGATCCGCGATCACATGGTCGAGCGCTTCGGCAACTACGTGCTCTACAACCCCCGTCTGGAAGGGCGCACCTTCCTGCTCTGGGGCCTGCCTGCCGGGCTGGTGCTGGCCGGCGGTGTACTCGTGGCGCTGGTGGTACGCGCCCGGCGCAACGCCTCTGCCCGTGAGCTGAGCGCCGAAGAGCGCGCCCGCCTCGAGTCTCTGATCAACCGCGGGAGGACCGAATGATCGAGTTATGGCTAGCCTTTGCCCTCCTGCTGCTGCCCGCGCTGTGGCTGCTGGTGGCGCCGCTGCGTCGGGCGCGCCTGGTGCATGACGCACAGCGCGACTTCGAAGCCAGCGACAAGTCCACCGAGCAGAACGTGGCGATCTATCAGCGTCGCCTGGCGTCGCTGGAAGCCGCGCTCGAGCGTGGCGACATCGATCAGGCACGTTACGAAGAGGACCGTCTCGACCTCGACCGCAGCCTGCTCGAGGACACCGAAGGGCTGGTGCGCCGGCCGCTGCATGCGCCGGCCGCAGGTCGTCTCGTGGTGCCGCTGGTGGCGATGGCCGTGGCAGTGGGCAGCGTGCTGTGGTACCAGCAGCACGGCGCCGAGGGCGATCTTGCCCTGTTCAACGCCTTCCAGGAGAGCGACTCGCTGCCCACGCTGCTGGCGCGGCTCGAGAAGCAGGCCGAGAGCCAGCCGGGCAATCCCAACGTTTGGGCCACGCTCTACCCGATCTATCGCGACTCGGGACAAGGCGAGGCGGCTCTGTACGCGCTGGAAAACCTCATCGCCATCGAGGGGCGTGCCGCCTCGCTGCTGGCGCAGAAGGCGCAGCTCAAGTTCTTCATGGCCGATCGCACCCTCACCGATGAGGTGCAGGAACTGATCGAAGAGACCCAGCAGCTCAACCCCAGCGAACCGACCATCTTCGGCATGCTGGGCGTGCACGCCTTCGACCGCGGCGACTACGAGCAGGCCGTGGACCATTGGCGCCGGGCCATCGCCGGCATGTCCGACTCCAGCTCTGCCCAGGCCCTGCGCGAGGGCATCCAGATCGCCCAGCAGCGCATGGGGGTGGCGCCGGATGAACAGGAGGCCGTGGCGCAGGGTCCTGGCATCCACGTCAGCGTCAGCCTCGAGGAGCGACTGCAGGGGCTGCTCGACGACGATACCCGGGTGTTCATCATCGCCCGCGACATGGAGGGCGAGCTGCCGCCGCTGGCCGTGGCCCGGGTCACCCTTGGCGAGCTGCCGGCCACGCTGATCATCGACGACCGCCATGCCATGTCGCCCGAGGCCACGCTGTCTCAGGTCAACGAAGTGCGTCTGCTGGTGCGCGTCAGCAAGAGCGGTGGAGCCCAACCGGAGACCGGCGACATGTACGGCGACCTGGAAGGGGTCAGAGTGGGTGACGTTGAAGGAGAACCCGTGGAGGTCGTGATCGACCGTGTCATAGAATAGCGGGATGCGACTCACCTCGATCCGCCTGAGCGGTTTCAAATCCTTCGTCGACCCGGTCACGGTGCCCTTCGATGGCAACATGACGGCCATCGTCGGCCCCAACGGCTGCGGCAAGTCGAACATCATCGACGCCGTGCGCTGGGTCATGGGCGAGTCCTCGGCCAAGACCCTGCGCGGCGAATCGATGACCGACGTCATCTTCAACGGCTCCACCGCGCGCAAGCCGGTGGGGCAGGCCGCCATCGAGCTGCGCTTCGACAACAGCGACGGCACCATGGGCGGCCTCTACGCCCAGTACGCCGAGATCGCGGTGAAGCGCCTGGTCACCCGTGACGGCCAGTCCAGCTACTTCTTCAACGGCCAGAAGTGCCGCCGCCGCGACATCGCCGACCTGTTTCTCGGCACCGGCCTCGGTCCGCGCTCCTACGCCATCATCGGCCAGGGCATGATCTCGCGGCTGATCGAGGCGCGCCCGGAGGAGCTGCGCGCCACCCTCGAAGAGGCCGCCGGCATCTCCAAGTACAAGGAGCGCCGCCGCGAGACCGAGAACCGCATGCGCCGCACCCGCGAGAACCTCGAGCGACTCGAGGATATTCGCGACGAGCTCGACAAGCAGCTCGAACGTCTCCGGCGTCAGGCCGAGGCGGCGCGTCGCTATCAATCCCTGAAGGACGAGGAGTTCCGCCTCAAGGGCGAGCTGGCGCTGCTGCGTGGTCGCGCCTTGCGTGCCCGTCAGTCGGAGGAGGAGCGCCGGGTAGGCGAGCTGGAAACCGCCGTGGAGCGGGAGGTGCTCGGTCTGCGCCAGTGCGAGACCCGCCTGGAGGAGGCGCGTGCCGGCCACGATGCCCTGGCCGAGACCCTCGAGGCGCGCCAGGCGCGCTTCTTCGAGACCAGCGGTGCCATCGCCCGCCTGGAACAGAATCTGGAGCACGCCCGCAGCCGTGAAGGGCAACTGGCCCGCGATCTGGAGAGCGCTCGTCAGGAGCTCACCGAACTCGATCGCCTGGGCGAGCACGACCGCGAGCGTCTGATGCGTCTCGACGAGCGTCTCGAAACCCTGGTGCCGGAGCAGGAGGAGGTGGCCGAGCAGCTCGCCGAGCTGGAGGCGATGCTCGAGGAAGCCGAACCTGCGTCCGAGGAGGCCGAGCAGGCCTTCGAAACCTTCAGTGAGAGCTGGCGCGAGGCCAGCCGCGAGGCCGAACGCAGCCAGGACCGCCTGCGTGAACTGGAGAGCCGCCTGACACGCCTCGAAGCCGACGTTCAGCGGCGGCGTCAGCAGCAGCAGGAGCTGCCCGACCTGGCCGAGCTGACGGCCCGACGCGACGAGCTGAAGGAGCGGCTGGCGGAGTTCGATCTGGCTCAGGAGGAGATCGAAGCCCGCCGCGAGCAGCTCCAGGCCGGCCGTGACGCCGCCCGCGAAGCGGCGGCGACCCTCGAGCGCGAACGCGAGGCTGAACGTGCCAGGCGCAGTGCGCTGCAGGGCGAGCTGGCCTCCCTCGATGCCCTGATCCAGGCCGCGCTCACCGATCCCGACGAGACTCTGACCACACACCTGGCCGACCACGAGCTGGGCGAGCTGCCGCGCCTGGGCGAATCGCTCGAAGTCGACCCCGGCTGGGAGGCCAGCGTCTCCTGGGTGCTGGCGCCCTGGCTCAAGGCGCGCCTGGCCGCCCCTGAGGCGTTCCGCGCCGCGAGTGCCGAGCCGCCCGCCGAGTTGAGCGCCTTGGCGCCCCAGGTGGCGCTCGAGTTCGCCACTGACAGCCTCGCCACGCGGGTGCGCGGTGCCGGTGCCGCCGCGGCCTGGCTGGCTCCGATTCGCTGCGTGGAGAGCGACGCCCAGGCCTGGGCCGAGCGTGAAGGTCTCGGTGCCGGAGAAAGCCTGATCACCCCCCAGGGGCTGTGGCTGGGGCGTGACTGGGTGCGCCACCGCGGCCAGGGTGCCGGCCCCGATGCGCTGCTGGTCAGCCGACGCCGTTTCGAGGAGGCCGCGGCCGAGCTGGACGAGCTCGAGACCCGTCTGGCCGCCCGCGATCAGGCCATTGAGGGGGAGCGCGAGCGCGCCGAGCAGGCCGAACGCGATCTCGATGCCATTCGCCAGGAGGAGCGCCGCCTGGCCGGCGAGCAGCAGCAGCTGGCGGTACAGGACAGCGGTCTCGCCAGTCGGCTGGAGCATCTGCAAGGCCGTGCCGGGGAACTGGCCGAAGAGCTGGCGAGCCTCGACGAGACCCGTGAAGAGACGAGGCTGAGCATCGAGGAAGCCCGCGAGCGCTGGCAGCAGGCCATGGCCCGGCTGGAAGAGGGCGCCGAGCAGCGCGAGCGACTGGAGCGGGTGCGCAGCGAGGCTCGCGAGCGGCTGGCAGCCCTGCGTGCCCGGCAGCGCCCCTTGCAGGAGCGTGCCCAGCAGTTGGCGCTGGAGCATCAGCGGCTCTCGACCGAGCGCGCCGGCCTCAACGAACAGCAGGGGCGCAGCGGCGATGCCCGTGAACGCCTGCTGGCGCGCTGCGAGGAGCTCAGCGAGAGCCTGGAAGAGCTGCGTGAGCCCGACGAGGAGCAGCGCGAGAAGCTCGACGAACTGCTGCACCGCCGCGAGGGCGACGAACGTTCCCTCAACGAGGCCAAGGCACAGGCCGCCGAATTGGTGGAGCGCCTGCGCGAGGGCGAGCTGGCGCGACAGGGCCACGAGCGCAATCTGGAGGGCATCCGCGAGCGCCTGCAGGAGGCGCGCATGCAGGTTCAGGCTCTGGCGCTGAAGGCCGAGACCCAGGACGAGCAGCTCGCCGAGCTGGGCCACCAGGCCGCTGCACTCGAAGAGGAGCTCGACCCCAATGCCACCGAATCGGCTTGGCAGTCCCGCCTGGAAGAGGTTGGCGAGCGCATCCGTCGCCTCGGCGCGATCAACCTGGCAGCCATCGAGGAGTACGACCAGCAGGCCGAACGGCGCAACTATCTCGAGGCGCAGCAGGCCGAGCTGAACGAGGCCCTGGAGACCCTGGAGCGGGCGATTCGACGCATCGACCAGGAGACCCGAACGCGCTTCCGCGATACCTTCGAGCGAGTCAATCAGGGGCTGCAGTCGCTTTTTCCGCGAGTCTTCGGTGGTGGAACCGCATGGTTGACGCTGACCGGCGAGGATTTGCTCGATACCGGGGTGGCGATCATGGCTCGACCACCGGGCAAGAAGAACAGCACCATTCATCTTCTCTCGGGTGGGGAAAAGGCGCTGACTGCTTTATCGCTTGTCTTTGCCATCTTCCAACTCAATCCGGCACCCTTCTGTATGCTCGACGAAGTCGATGCTCCACTCGATGACGCCAATGTAGGACGCTATGCCAAACTGGTGAAAGACATGTCCGAGTCGGTACAGTTCATTTATATCACCCACAACAAGATTGCCATGGAAGCAGCCGAAAGATTGATGGGTGTGACCATGCAGGAACCCGGTGTCTCACGCCTGGTGGCCGTTGGGGTGGAGGAAGCTGCGGCCTTGGCCGAGGCTTGAAAGGACTTGAAAGCGAGCGATAAACGCGATATCAGAAGACACGACATGGTCATATCGCATAATAGAATGGCGAATTCACAGGGAAAGGCGCGGGGAGGATTTGACTCCCGAGCGATAATGCCAGGGCTTGACAAACAAAAAAGTGGCCTTTTTTTCGGCAATCGCGCTATGCTGTTGACGAACATCCATCCGGCATGGCGCCCTAGTGATAGGCAAGACGACCCATGGAACTTAGAGAATGGCTGATCATTCTGGGGCTGGCCCTGGTGACACTCATCGTGATAGATGGTGTGCGTCGCCTCAAGCGCCAGCGCCGAGTGCCCCGCCTGGACCAGGCAGGGGGTAACAACAACCACGTCGACAGCCAGGCAGAAGCCGATGACGACGGCAACTGGGAGCTGCCCAATGGCGGCGCCCGGGTCGTCAGGCCTGCGAGCTATTCGGAGGTCAAGTCGAAGCCCAAGCTGGAGCGCCAGGAGCATCCTGGGCCCTCTAGGGTGCTGGCCGGCTTCAAGGAGGCTCCTGTCGATCTCAAGGCAGGTACGCCCAACCTGGCCCGCCCCGCTGCCAGTGCCACCGACGCCTTGCGCCCGGTGGCTTCTGCCATTCAGGCGTCCGACTCGGTGGCTGCCGACACGCGTTCATCCACGACACAGACAGCCGATCGCGTGCCTCAGCCGGAGGTGAGTGCCAAGCAGGCCGAGCCCAAGCTCGACCTGGGTCAGGCCGAGCGGAAGCGGGCGGAGGAGCCATCGGTTGCCCCCGCGTCCAGCCGAACCGAAGAGGCACCCGCTGCGGCGTCGGCGGCGAAAGCCCCCGCGACCGAGCCGGTCGCCGCCAAACCTCTCTCCTTTGAACCTTCCGTCACTGAACCTGCCATCTCCGAACCTGCCGTATCTAAACCTGGCGTTTCTGAGCCTGTCGTTTCAGAACCTATCGTTTCAGAACCTGGCGTCACAGAACCCAAGGCTGCCGAATCTCCGGCTTCTGAACCCCGTGCATCCGAAGCCGTCGCTGCCAAGCCTGCCGTTGAGGAGAGTGAGGAGCGCCGGGAGCCGACGCTTTCCGCCCTGGATGACGACGAGCCCGCTCTCGAGTCGGCTGCGGTCAGCGCCGAGGCCGAACCGCTCGCCGCCGACCCTGAGGATCACGACCTTCATCACGACGAGGACGAGCGCTATCGCCTGGTCGATCTCGAAGGCATGGGCAACTCGATCAAGAGCGGCTCTCGCCGCGTGGGCGAGTCGATGCACCGCTTCGGCGTTTCCATGCAGCAACGGCTTGCCAAACGCCGGGAGCAGAAGCGCGAGGAGCGGGCACGCCGCGAGCAGGAGCGTGCCGAAAAGGCCGCTCGCGAGGCTCAGCAACGCCGCGAGGCCGCCGAGGCCCAGGCCGCCCGGGAGGCCGAGCTGCGCCGCCTGGAAGCCGAGGCCATCGACCTGGCCGACGACGACGACCCGCTGTTTGCACCGCCGCGTGCGCGGGGCGAGCGGCATGCCGAGGCGGCCTATGCCGCGCCGGCTGACCATGAGCCGTATGCCGAGCCGGTCGATTACGCCGAGCGGGCCGAACCCAGCCTGTCGGGCGCTTCCATCAACGACGATGACGACGTGGTACGCGCCCACCCGACCCTGGCCCGGGCGCTGCGTCACAACGTCAACGCCGAACGCGCCCGCGAGACCTTGAGCCACGCCGACGAGATCATCGTCATCAGCGTGCTGTCGCGGGACGAAGAGGGCTTCTCCGGCGAGGCGCTGCTCAACCTCATGCTGGCCTGCGGTCTGCGCTACAGCAGCGACATGGGCATCTTCCACCGCTTCGAGACCGAGGACCCCGACAGCGAGCTGCAGTTCTCGATGGTCAACGTGCTCAAGCCGGGCACCTTCCCCATCGAGGCGATGGATGAGTTCCGCACCCCGGGCATCACGCTGCTGATGCCGCTGCCCGGTGCGCTGGATACCGCCGCCGCCTTCGAAGCGATGGTCGAGACCGCCATGGTCATCGTGCGCAACCTAGGCGGCGAGCTGAAGGACGAGAACCACAGCGTGATGACCGCGCAGACCGTGGAGTTCGCCCGCCAGCGCGTGCAGGAGTTCGAGCGCCGCAATCGACTCAATCGCTATCAGGTGAACTGACGCCTGTTCGCGTGCCATGCCGCACCCGCCGACAACCCCGTGAGCGATCACGGGGTTGTCGTGTTCAGGGGCGGCGAGCCACCTTTCGAGACCCAAGAGACGCATGAGCCAGCCCGACCAGAAGATCCTCGGCGAAGTCGCCAAGCTGCGCGCCGAGCTCGATGACGCCAACTATCGCTACTACGTGCTAGACGAGCCGCACCTCACCGACGCCGAGTACGACCGCAAGCTGCGCCGCCTGCAGGAACTGGAGCAGGCGCACCCCGAACTGGTGACGCCGGACTCGCCGACCCAGCGGGTGGGGGCGCCGCCGGACGCCGGCTTCCCCGAGGTCGAGCACGCCGTGCCCATGCTGTCGCTGGACAACGCCTTGAACGAAGAGGAGCTCGCCGCCTTCGTCAAGCGAGTGGCCGAGCGGCTGGAGACCGATCCCGAGACGATCTGCTTCTGCTGCGAGCCCAAGCTCGACGGCGCCGCCGTGTCGCTGGTCTACGAGCGCGGCGTGCTGATCAGCGGTGCGACCCGGGGTGACGGACGCACCGGTGAGGGCATCACCTCCAACCTGCGCACGCTGCGCTCGATCCCGCTCAAGCTGCGCGGCGACGCTCCCGAGCTGCTCGAGGTGCGCGGCGAGGTGATCATGAGCCATGCGGGCTTCGAGCGACTCAACGAGCGCGCCCGGGAAGAGGACGGCAAGGTGTTCGCCAACCCGCGCAACGCCGCGGCGGGCAGCCTGCGTCAGCTCGACCCCGAACTCACCGCCAAGCGACCGTTGGAGTTCAGCGCCTACCAGGTGGCACGCATCGAGCCGACGCCGGGCGATGCCAGCCACAGCGAGCTGATGGCGCACCTCAAGGCATTCGGCTTTCGCACCAGCAGCCTGCTGGAAGTGGTCAGCGGCAGCCAGGGGGTGATCGACTACTGCCGCCGGCTGGGTGAGCAGCGTGACGGCCTCGGCTACGACATCGACGGGGCGGTGATCAAGGTCGACGACCTACGCTTGCAGCGCGAGCTGGGCTTCGTCGCCCGGGCACCGCGCTGGGCCACGGCGTTCAAGTTCCCCGCCCAGGAGGAGACCACCCGGCTCAACGACGTCGAGTTCCAGGTCGGCCGCACCGGCGCGATCACGCCGGTAGCGCGGCTAGAGCCGGTCTCGGTGGCCGGGGTCACCGTCTCCAATGCCAGCCTGCACAACGCCGATGAGATCGCCCGGCTCGACGTCAAGATCGGCGACAGCGTGGTGATCCGCCGTGCCGGCGATGTGATCCCTCAGGTGGTACGCGTGCTGCCCGAGCGGCGCCCCGCCGACGCCCGCGAGATCGTCTTCCCCGAGCGCTGTCCGGTGTGCGACTCCGAGATCGAGCGGCTTGAGGGCGAGGTGGTGGCGCGCTGCTCCGGCGGGCTCTACTGCGCTGCCCAGCGCAAGGAGGCGCTCAAGCACTTCGCCTCGCGCCGGGCCATGGACATCGACGGCCTGGGCGAAAAGCTGATCGAGGCGCTGGTCGAGCGCGACTGGGTCAAGACGCCTGCCGACCTGTTCCGCCTCGATGCCGAGCGTCTGGCCAGCCTGCCGCGCATGGCGCAGAAGTCCTCCGAGAACCTGGTGGCGGCGCTGGAGAAGGCTAAGAGCACCACTCTGCCGCGCTTCATCTTCGCCCTGGGCATCCGCGAGGTGGGCGAGGCCACGGCGGCCAACCTGGCGCGTCACTTAGGCACCCTGGATGCGCTGATGGCCGCCGAGCAGGCCGACCTCGAAGCGGTGGAGGACGTCGGCCCGGTGGTGGCCGCTCATGTGCACACCTTCTTTCGTCAGGAGCACAACTGCGAGACCATCGAGGCCCTGCGCGAGCTGGGCGTGACCTGGGCCGAGGAAAGCGTTGGCGAGCGGCCCCAGCCGCTGGCCGGGCAGACCTGGGTACTCACCGGCAGCCTGGAAAGCATGACCCGCGACGAAGGCAAGGAGCGCCTGCAGGCGCTGGGGGCCAAGGTGGCTGGCAGCGTGTCCAAGAAGACCACCGGGGTGGTGGCCGGTGAGGCCGCCGGCAGCAAGCTGGCCAAGGCGCAGGAGCTGGGCGTCGAGGTGCTCGATGAGGCCGCCTTCCTCGAGCGGCTGGCGGCTTGGGAGCGCGGCGAGGAAGCGCCGGGCAGTAAGGGAGAGCCGGGCAGTGAAGGAGAGCCGTCATGAGCGGCCGCTTCATCGAAGTGCCCTACCGCATGCTGCCGGGGGAGACCCTCGATGCCCTGCTGGAGGCCTTCGTCACCCGCCAGGGATACGACACCACCGACACCGGCGAGGGCATGCGCGGCTGGGTTGCCGAGCTCAAGCGCCAGCTGGAGCGCGGCGAGCTGCTCATCGCCCACGATCTGCAGACCGAAACCACCGAGGTGATGACGCTGGCCCAGTGGCGCGCCTTCGGCCGCGACCTAGCCGACGACGAGGAAGAGGGCTAGCCCAACAAGCGCTCCTGCGGTGATACCGCTCGCCCCTAACTGGCCCGCCAAAATCGGCGGGCCTTTTGCTGGCGCCGTTCCCCCCGTGGGCGGCAGGGTTCGACCATCGCCAGGTCAGGACAATCAGGGGAAGCTTGACGTGCGTCAAACTGTCCCATGCCCGATTAAGCAGAAAATACTCCTTCTATTCGTTCGTATCCGCCGGCGACTCAGGGTCGAGGCTCGGCATGGTCTGTCCTGTTAATAGAGATCGAAATGCTGACTCGTGCCCGCACCCTGTCTGCCTACCTCAAGACCCTGCAAGGGTTCGTGCTGGTGGCGCTTCTCTCCGCCTCGTTGACGGTCTTCATCGGGGTCACCCTGGCCTCCTCGCTGCTCTACGAGAACATCCTGGTGCGCCAGGCCGAGCAGACCTCGGAAACCCTGGCGCGGCAAAGCTATAGCGCCATGCAGCAGGTGATGCGCCAGGGTTGGAACCGGGAGCAGATGGAAACCTTCATCGAGGAGACCCGGTTGGCTCACGAAGCCTCCGGTTATCGCTTCACGTTCTACTGGGGTGAAGGGGTGGCAAAGCGCCACGGCGACATCGACCAGCCGGAGATGGACGTCGTCATTCGCTCAGCGCTGGCCGCTGGTGGCGAGCGGGTGTGGCGCGAGAACGGCACCGTGCGGCGCATCATGCCGTTGGTGTCCCGCGCCGAGTGCCTGGCCTGCGAGCAGTACGCGGAAGCCGGCGACGTGCTCGGCGTGATCGACATTCAGCACGATCTGGCACCGATCAGCCGCGAGATGCGCTTCAACTACCTGGCCATGTTCATCGTCGCCGCACTGATGGTCCTGATGCTGGCGCTGGGCATCTCGAAGCTGTTCGCCGAGCGTATCGAGGCCACTCTCCGGCAGTTTCGTCAGCGCCTGGCGGCGGTCAACTCCGTGGCCGACTTCCGCAACCTCAACCTCGGCGATAGCGACGTTGGCTTCCAGGAGCTCAACGACGCCATGCAGCAGGTGAACGCCCTGGTGGGCCGGCTACGCAACGTGGCGGTGGATAAGGACATTCTCGAGTTCGAGATTCGTCTGCTGAGCAAGTTCATCATCACCTCCGAAGTGGTGCGCGACTGGCGCGAGTTCATCAAGGAACTGCTGGCGGACATCAACACCATCATCCAGGCCCACACCCTGGTGACCATCTTCCAGGTGGAGGACGAGGGCTACGAGCTGGAGGTGTTCTGGTACCGCGAGGTGGCGCCGGAAACCCGGGCGACCTTCGAAGCGCTGCTGACCCAGCTGCTCGAGCGCAAGCACGAGGGGCAGCTCGCCTGCAGCATCCTCAAGGTCTCCCACCACACGGTGGTGAGCGCGGGCGAAAACGAGGCACTGGCCGATCTCACGCCGGAGGACATTCGCCTGCAGACCAAGTCGCTGCTGCTCGAGGCGCCCAAGATCGGCGGTATCGTCGGCATCGGCGTGCAGTCGGACCTGGCCCAGGATCCGATTCGCCACATCGTCATCGACGGCATCCTGTCGACGCTGCTCAACCTGGTGGGCTCGGTCAAGGCGATCTACAAGTACACCCAGGACCTGGAGTTCTACGCGACCCGCGATCCGCTGACCAACCTGCACAATCAGCGCATCTTCAAGGACATGCTGACCTACGAGGTGGGGCGGGCGACACGCCACCAGGATCACTTCAGCCTGCTGATGCTCGACCTGGACAACTTCAAGACGGTCAACGACCGGCACGGTCACGCCTTCGGCGATCAGTTCCTCCACGCCGTGGCCGATACCCTGAGTCACTCCATTCGGCCGGGGGATTTCCTGGCCCGCTACGGAGGCGACGAGTTCACCGTGATCCTGCCGCAAACCGAGGAGGAGCAGGCCTACTCGGTGGCGCTGCGCATTGCCGGCAACCTCTCCTCCCAGGTCCTCACCGCTCCCGACGGCAGCACGGTGCGGGCCACCACCTCGATCGGCATCGCCTGCTACCCCCACCACGCCGGCAACCCCCACGACCTCTTCCTGATGGCCGATAACATGATGTACAAGGCCAAGCGCAAGGGTAAGAACTGCGTGGCCCTGCCGGAGCAGGAGGAGGTGGCAGCGGTGTTCAAGGAGGTCGGCGAGAAGAACCAGATGGTGCTCAGCGCGCTGGAAGAGCAGCGCATCGTGCCGTACTTCCAGCCCATCGCCGACGTGCGCAGCGGCGAGGTGAACATCCACGAGCTGCTGATGCGCATACAGCTCGACGACCGCCTGGTACCGGCCGGTGAGTTCATCGACATCGCCGAGAGCATCGGCGTGATCCACAAGATGGACTACCAACTGATCGAGAAGGCTTTCGCCCAGGTCCGCGAGCAGGGCTACGAGGGCATGCTGTTCATCAATCTATCGCCCAAGTCGTTGATCATCGGCGAGTTCATCGGCCATATCCATCAACTGGCCATCGACTACGACATCCTGCCGGAGCGCATCGTCTTCGAGCTCACCGAGCGCGAGACGGTGAGCAACCTCAAGCTGCTGGAGAAGTTCGTGCTCGATCTCAAGATGGAGGGCTTCAACTTCGCCATCGACGACTTCGGCTCGGGCTACTCCTCGTTCCGCTATCTCAAGCAGTTCCCCATCGACGTGATCAAGATCGAAGGCGAATTCATCCGCAACATGCTCAACGACGAGAAGTACATGGCCTTCGTCAAGAGCATCGTGACCCTGGCCCAGAGCCTTGGCGTGAGCACCATTGCCGAGTACATCGAGGACGAAGAGGTGCTGGCCGCCGTCGAGGCGCTGGGCATCGACTTCGGCCAGGGCTACCACCTGGGGCGGCCGGGGCCGCACTTCGTGCGCCGCCGGCAGGCGCTGCTGGCCGCGGAGTAGACTTGCGCCCGGCCCGGCGAGCCGGCGGCTACTTGCCCTGGACCAGATCGCGGATGATCCGCCGTCCCGGGTGCAGGTGATCCACCAGCGGCCACTCCAGCGGCAGCGGCTCGTCGCACATGCGCGAGGCGAGCAGTTCGGCGCACAGCGGGGCGCTGGCCATGCCGCGGGAGCCGTGGGCGGCGCTGATCCATAGCCCCGCATGGTGGCGGCCGGGCACGTCGGGCACCCGGGTGGCGTCCTTGGCCAGGGTGGCGTAATCCTCGCGCCACGCCGCGGCGTCGGGCAGCGGGCCGCAGTAGGGCGACTTGTCGGGGCTGGCTGCGCGCACGCCCACGCGGCCGGTGAGGCGCTCGGGCGAAAGCTCGGCGCCGGCCTCGCGCAGCGCCGCCACGAAGTGCGGCAGCCCCCGCTCGAGCTCCGCCAGGTTGGCGGCGTGGTCGGACTCGCGCTCGGCCATGTCGGTGTCGCCGGGGCCAAAGGTGGCGCCGAAGTTGAGCACCCCATCGGCCGCCGGTGGCACGTAGCCGCCGGCGCATACCACCCGCCCCAGCGCCGGAGCGCCTTCGGGCAGTGTCAGCTGGCTGACCTGGCCGCGCACCGGCTGCAGCGGCAGCGCCGAGCTCTGGGCGAACCTGGCCGCCTCGCTGGCGGTGGCGATTACCACCTGATCGGCGTCGATGCGCTCGCCATCGGCCAGGGTCAGGGTCCAGCCGCTCTCGTTGCCATGCAGCGCGGTCACTTCACCGCGCCGGAAGCTGTTGCCGGGCGTGGCGGCCAGCCTCACGCATAGCTCCAGGGGCTTGACCCAGGCGGCGTCGGGATAGTCCAGCGCCGCTGCCTCGAGGCGGATGCCGGCGACGGCGCTGGCCCCTTCGGCGTCGAGCCCGCGCACCACGCTTGGCGGCAGCGGGTGGTTGGCCAGAAAGCGCGCCTGACGCGCGCGCTCCTTGTCATTCAGCGCCAGCTGCAGCACGCCGCTGGGCTGCCAGAGGGTCTGTTCCGGGTCGAGCTCGGCCAGCCAGCGGCGGCTGTGCAGCAGGCCGGCGAGGTAGGCGCGACTCTGCAGATTGGTCTCCACCGCGAGCTTGACGTAGAGCGCCCCCTGCAGGTGCGTGGTGCCCAGCTCGGCGCGGTCGAAGCGGTCGATCAGGGTGACCTCGATGCCACGCCGGGCCAGGGCGGCAGCAGTGCTGGCCCCGGCAATGCCGGCGCCGATCACCGCCACATGGCGCGGCGGGCGGGCAGGCGGCGGGCTGAACCAGGGCGTGTGGGCACGACGCTCGTCGGCGGGCGGTGCGGCGATCTCACCGGCGAGCATCTCGCGCTTGCGACCGAACCCCGGCACCTTGCGCCAGGCGAAGCCGGCGGCGGCCAGCCCTCGCTTGACCACACCGGCGCAGGTGAAGGTGGCGAAGCTCGCCCCCGGACGTGAGCGGGCAGCCATGGCGGCGAACAGCTCGGGGCGCCACATCTCCGGGTTCTTGGCCGGCGCGAAGCCGTCCAGGAGCCAGGCATCGACCTTGCCCTCGAGCAGGGCCAGGCGTTCGCTGGCATCGCCGAAGTGCAGGTCCAGCGTCACCCGTTCGTCGAGCCACAGCCGATGCACGCCGGACACCGCTTCGGGCCACTGGCGTACCAGCCGCTCGGCGCGCTCCGCCAGGTCCGGCCAGGCGGCAAGCGCACGTGCCAGGTCGTCGCGGCGCAGCGGGAAGCGTTCGGTGGAAATCAGGTGCAGGCGAGCCCCGGCCGGGGCATGGGCGTCGAAGCAGGCCCAGGCGCAGAGCATGTTGAGCCCGGTGCCGAAGCCGGTCTCGCCGATGGTGAAGGGGCGCCGCTCCTGCCAGGCGGCCAGGCGCCGCGGCAGGTTATTACCCTGAATGAAGACATGCTCGGTCTCCGCTCGGCCGTCGTGGCGCGAGAAGTAGACGTCGTCGAAGCAGGTCGAGAGCGGGGTGCTCTCGCCGTTCTCGTCATGCTGCCAGTCGAGACTGGCAGGCTCGAGCGCGGCCAGCGGCGGCAGCGAGGCATGGGGCAGGGACACGGACTTCTCCAGCGCGGCTCTCGGAACGAAAGCAGGAACTCTACACGAACAGGGCTGCTCAAAAATTGACCGTTGTCGCCGCGGCGGCGTGGCATGGCGTATCCGGAAAGCCATCCGCGGCGTTTCAACAGCGTTATCCACAGAAGCTGTGAGCAAAGTCTCTGTGGATAACCGGCAGGTCGAGGGCGGGTTAGGGGAGCACCTTCTTGAATGGCTTGACGGTCACCTTGGCGTAGACCCCGGCAATCATGTAGGGGTCGGCGTCGGCCCAGGCCTGAGCGGTCTCGAGGCTGTCGAACTCGGCCACCACCAGGCTGCCGGTGAAACCGGCTTCGCCGGGGTCCTCGGCGTCCACGGCGGGGTGCGGGCCGACCAGTACCAGGCGGCCTTCGTCGCGCAGCTTTTCCAGCCGGGCCAGGTGGTCGGGGCGGGCAGCCAGGCGTCGCTCCAGGCTGTTCTTCACGTCTTCACTGATGATTGCGTACAGCATCGCAGCGTTTCCTCGGTCGAGCGGTATCACCGCGGACTCCAACCGTGCGTTGACCGACCGTCGTCGGACGCGCACCATGGGCCATCATTTTGACAAAGTTGCCTGCCTGCGTCATGCCAATGCCCCACCTGCCCGAGCATTTTGCTGGCGACCCCGGTCCGCTCGGGGTCGATCTGCACATGCACTCCACTGCCTCGGACGGCGCCCTGGCCCCCGCCGACGTGGTCGCCCTGTGCGCCGAACGCGGCGTGATGCTGATGGCGCTGACCGATCACGACACCGTGGCCGGAGTGGGCGAGGCCGCCACGGCGGCCAAACGCCTCGGCGTATGTCTGCTGCCGGCGGTCGAGCTCTCCACCCGCTGGCAGGGAATCGGCATTCACGTGGTGGCGCTACTGCCCCAGGGTGCCCACGGCGCGCTGGCCGCAGGGCTCGATGCTCAGGCCGAGGCCCGCGATATCCGCGCGGCGGTCATCGCGCAGCGCATGGAGAAGCTGGGGCTCGACAACGCCTTGGCCCGCGCCCGCGAACAGGCCGGCCCCCACCGGCCGCTGGGGCGACCCGACTTTGCCCGCGCGCTGGTGGCGGCGGGCCTGGTGCCCGACGTGGCCACGGCCTTTCGCAAGCACCTGGGCAGCGGCAAGGCGGGTGACGTCAAGGCACACTGGCCGGCGCTGGATGAGGTGGTGGGCTGGGTGGTGGCCGCGAACGGCGTGGCGGTGCTGGCGCATCCGTTGCGCTACGGGCTGACCCGGCGCAAGCGCGGCCAGCTGCTGGACGACTTTGCCGCGGCGGGCGGGCAGGCGGCGGAGCTGATCAGCGGCTTTCAGAATGCCGACGTTACCCGCGATCTGGCACGCCAGTTGGCCGAGCGGGAGCTCTACGCCTCGCTGGGCAGCGATTTCCATTTCCCCGGCGGGCACCTGGCGCCGGGCAGCATGAGCCCGGTGCCGCGCACCGCCGTGCCGCCGGTATGGACGCATCCGCGGCTGGTCGGCTTCATTGCGAACTGCGACGAGCCGACCGCCAGCGCGCTATAGTGGGCAGCAAGAACCGACCACAGCAGGGAATCTTCCATGAGCCAGTTCTTCCAGATTCACCCCGAGAACCCGCAGAAGCGCCTGATCGATCAGGCGGTAGAGATCGTTCGCCAGGGCGGGGTGGTCGCCTATCCCACCGACTCCGGTTACGCCCTGGGCTGTCACCTGGGCGACAAGAAAGCGGTCGAGAGGATCAAGCGGCTGCGCTCGCTGGACGACAAGCACAACTTCACCCTGGTGTGCTCCGACCTCTCCGACATCGGCACCTACGCCAAGGTCGACAACAGCGTGTTCCGCCTGCTCAAGGCCAACACCCCGGGGGCCTACACCTTCATCCTCAATGCCACCTCCGAGGTGCCGCGTTTGTTGCTCCACCCCAAGCGGCGCTCCATCGGCGTGCGCGTACCCGATCACCGTATCACCCATGCGCTGCTGGAAGCCCTGGGCGAGCCGCTGATGAGCGTGACGCTGATCCCGGTGGGCGAGGAGCTGCCGATGACCGACCCGGAGGAGATCCGCGACCGCTACATGAACCAGCTCGACCTGATCATCGACGGCGGCGCCTGTCATCTCGAGCCCACCAGCGTGATCGACCTGCGCGAGCTGCCGCCCACCATCCTGCGCGAAGGCCGCGGCGACCTGGCGCCGTTTGAAGGTTGAGCCTCGGCGGTTCGAACCATCATTTCTCAGATGCCCGGTTGGGGTCGGCCGTTTCCTCGTCCAGCCAGGTGCCGCACTTGAGGCAGTAGCGTGCGCGTTTCTCGTGGCGGTCGTGGCCGCAGCCGGGGCAGGCCTGGTCGGAGTAGCGGTCGGCGCGGATCGAGCGGATCACCTCGGCGGAGAACACCCCCGTGGGTACGGCGATGATCGAGTAGCCGATCAGCATCACCAGGGTGGAGATCGCCTGACCGAGCGGCGTTACCGGCACGATGTCGCCATAGCCCACCGTGGTCAAGGTGACGATGGCCCAGTAGATCGACATGGGAATGCTGGTGAAGCCGGCCTCGTCGGGTTCGATCATGTAGACCAGCGCGGCGAACAGGGTGACCAGCAGAAACACCGTGAACAGGAACAGGAAGATCTGGTGCACGCTGTTCTTCAGCGCCTCCACCAGCAGGCGCCCCTCGCCGACGAACTGCATCAGGCGCAGCACGCGGAAGATGCGCAGCACGCGCAGCAGGCGCACGATCACCAGGGTCTGGGTACCGGGAATCAGCAGCATCAGCCAGGTCGGCAGGATGGCCACCACATCGATGATGCCGTAGAAGCTGCGCAGATAGCGCAGAGGCTTGTCGAGGATGTAGATGCGCACCAGCAACTCGATGGTGAAGATGAGGGTGAAGCCCCACTCCAGCCAATAGAAGAGCCCGCCATATACCGCCCCGAAGCGCTCGACGCTGTCCAGCATCACCACCAGCACGCTGGCCAGGATCATCACGATCAGGGCAATATCGAAGCCCTTGCCCAACGGCGTATCCGATTCGAAGATGATCTGAAACAGGCGAGTTCGCACGCCCTCCGCGGCCGGCCGGAACGGTTCGCTCATGCGCGCTCTCCCTGTTCTCGCTCCCTTTTCTCTTCCTTTTTCTCTTTCATGGCCTTCCTATGTTGCGCCGTACCAGTCGCTGCGGTCCCCGGGCTGCGGTCAGGCCGCGAGCCGGTGTGCCAGCCGCAGTGCCACGCGGCCAAAGCCCCGCTCGAGCCAGTCGGGGCGCTCCAGCAGGGTGGCCAGCTGCCCGGCTTCGTTCTCGCCGGTGTCGGCCAGTGCCTGGAGCGCCTCTGTGGCCGTGTGCTTCCACTCATCCTCGCCGGTGTCGTCGTAGGCGTCCAATGCCAGCAGGGCGCGATGCAGCCGCTCGTCGGGAGCGGTGCCGGTCGGCAGCGTCCAGCGGCCCGACAGCAGCGCGCTGCCGCGTACCGCCTTGCTGGCATCGGCGGGGCGCAGCGGTACGCTCTCGGCCAGGGCCTGCGCCAGGCGCCACAGCGCCTGAGGGTCGCCGTCCTTGAGTTCCAGTTCCAGCTCGCGGATCGGCACCCGCCGCCCGGCGGCACGTATCTCGCCCTGGTCCAGCGCCACCTCGATGGTGGCCTCGGCCAGCTCCAGGCGCCACAGGCGACGCTCGAAGTCGGTGGTGAAGCGCGGCTCGAGCCGCTCCAAGATATCGCCGCCCAGCTCGGCGAAGGGCGGCAGCCCGGCCAGCCCGACCAGATCGAGCGCGTCACCCGCTACCGGCCACTCCCACTCCCGGCGCCGGCTGAACCCTCCGCTGCCTTCGCCGCTGGTCTTCAGGGTCTGCACCCAGCTGTCGTTACACCGGCGCAGGCGCAGCGCCACCCGCGCCGCCTCCAGCTCACCCGCCGGGGTATCGTAGTAGGTGTTGGCCAGGCGCTGGGCGCCGTCCACGCCGTTGCGCAACAGCGGGTGCGTCAGCAGCAGCTGCGGCCCTGTCTCGCCCAGTGCCAGCTTCATCTCGATCTCGTGACTCATGCGTTTTCCTGCTCTTGGGTGCGCAGCGTGGCCCGTATGCGACGGGCATATCGTGTGTCGGAAATATTTCCATGACGTGACAGGGTGCCATTCTTTATACTGGCGCCGCCATTTCACAAGCGCATCCTAGACATGGTCAAACCCAACCCGTTTTCGGCGATGTTCGGCCGTTCGCCGTTCCAGCCCCTGCTGGCTCATATCGGCAAGGCCAACGAGTGTGCCGACCAGTTGCTGCCGTTCTTCGAGGCCTCGCTCACGGGCGACTGGGAAGAGGCCGCCAAGATCCGCGAGACCATCACCGAGCTGGAGCACGAGGCCGACCGCCTCAAGACCGAGCTGCGGCTCAACCTGCCCAACACCATGTTCCTGCCCGTTTCCCGCACCGACCTGCTCGATCTGATCACCGTACAGGACAAGATCGCCAACAAGGTGCGCGACATCACCGGCATCATGCTGGGGCGCCGCATGCAGGTACCCGCCGAACTGGCCCAGCCCATGCGCGACTACATGCAGACGGCGGTCGCCTGCGTCGCTCAGGCACGCCAGGCCCTCGAGGAGCTCCAGGATCTGCTCGAGTCGGGCTTCGGCCGCCATGCTTCCGACGTGATGCTCAACATGATCCGCGAGCTGCACATTCTCGAGCAGCAGGCCGACAACCAGCAGATCTCCATTCGCCGGTTGCTGTTCGACCTCGAGGATCGACTCAAGCCGGTGGATGTGGTCTTCCTCTACAAGATCATCGATTGGGTCGGGGAGCTCTCCGACCGTGCCGAACGCGTCGGCAGCCGCCTGCAGATTCTCACTGCCCGGTAGGACACCGCCCGGCGATCCCGGCACGGTGTGCCCCTAACCCGACAGCCACATAGGAACCAACCCCTATGTCGATCATTGCGCAGCACGGTGAAATCTTCATCATCCTGGCCTGCCTCTTCGGCTTCTTCATGGCCTGGGGCGTCGGCGCCAACGACGTCGCCAACGCCATGGGTACCTCGGTGGGCTCCAAGGCCATCACCATCCGTCAGGCGATCGTCATCGCCGTCATCTTCGAATTCCTCGGTGCCTGGCTGGCCGGCGGCGAGGTCACCGCGACCATTCGCGGCGGCATCGTCGACCCGGTACTGCTGCAGGCCAACCCGGAGCTGCTCGTCTACGGCATGCTCTCGGCGCTGCTGGCCGCCGCGCTGTGGCTGCTGATCGCCTCGGCCAAGGGCTGGCCGGTCTCCACCACCCACTCCATCGTCGGTGCCATCGTCGGCTTCGGCGCGGTGGGGCTGGGCATGGAAGCCGTGGCCTGGAATCGGGTCGGTACCATCGCCTCGAGCTGGGTCGTCTCGCCGCTGCTGGCGGGCGCCATTGCCTTCCTGCTGTTCAAGTCGGTGCAGCACCTGATCTTCGAGGCCAAGGATCCCTTCGCCGCGGCCAAGCGCACCGTGCCGTTCTACATCTTCCTGGTCGGCTTCATCGTCTCCATGGTCACCCTGACCAAGGGCCTGACCCATGTGGGTCTCGATTTCACCTTCGGCCAGAGCTTCATGCTCTCGGTGCTGCTGGGTATCGGCATCATGGGCATCGGCATCGTCATGGAGAACCGCGTGAAGCATGAGCGGCGCATCGGCGATCAGTTCGGCTACGGCAACGTCGAGCGTGTATTCGGCGTGCTGATGATCTTCACCGCCTGTGCCATGGCCTTCGCCCACGGCTCCAACGACGTGGCCAACGCCGTCGGCCCACTGGCGGCGGTGATCAGCGTGGTACGCAGCGACGGCGTGATCGACACCGCCGCGCTGGTGCCCTGGTGGGTGCTCATCCTCGGCGGCGGCGGCATCGTCGCGGGGTTGGTCACCTACGGCCACAAGGTGATCGCCACCGTGGGCACCGGCATCACCGAGCTGACTCCCAGCCGCGGCTTCGCCGCCACCCTGGCCGCTGCCACCACCGTGGTGCTGGCCTCGGGCACGGGGCTGCCGATCTCCACCACTCACACCCTGGTCGGAGCGGTGCTCGGCGTGGGGCTGGCCCGCGGCATGGCGGCGCTCAACCTGCGCGTAATCGGCACCATCGTGATGTCGTGGCTGATCACCCTGCCGGCCGGGGCGGGCCTGGCGATCATGTTCTTCTTCATGTTCAAGGGTATTTTCGGCTAAATACGGATGCGGTAAGGTCCCTAAGACGGCGGCACCGCAGTGGTGCCGCCGTTTTCGTCGCTCTGATATAGTCAATGACGATACACCCCTCTTTTCACCTGCTGCCGGAGAGCGGCCTTGGACACTCGTTTCCCCTTCGTCGACTGGTTCCGCAATTCCTCCCCCTATATCAATGCGCATCGGGGCCGAACCTTCGTGATCCTGATCGAGGGCGAGGCCATGGCGCGAGGCCGAGGCGAGCAACTGATCCAGGACCTGGCGCTGCTGCACACCCTCGGCGTGCGGCTGGTGGTGGTGTTCGGCATTCGCCCCCAGGTGGAGCAGGCGCTAAACGAGGCGGGTATCGTGCCGCGCCGCCATGACGGACGCTGGGTCGCCGACGAATCCATCATGGCCTGTGTCGAACGGGTTGCCGCCGAGCAGCGGCTGTGGCTGGAGGCGCGGCTGTCGCTGGGCCTGCCCAATACGCCGCTGCACGGGGTCGAGCTTACCGCCGTCTCGGGCAATCTGGTGATGGCCAAGCCGCTGGGCGTGCGCGAAGGCATCGATTACGACCACAGCGGCGAGGTGCGCCGGGTGCGGGTCTCGGCGGTACAGGGGTTGCTCGACCGCGGCTCGCTGGTGCTGCTGCCGCCGCTGGGCTTTTCCAGCACCGGTGAAGTGTTCGATCTGGATGCCGCCGAAGTGGCCCAGCATGCGGCCATGGCGCTGGCTGCCGACAAGCTGATCCTGATGGGCGAGGCACCCGGGCTGTATGACGAGAACGGCGCCCTGCAACGTCAGCTCAGCCCCGACGAGGCCGAGCCGCTGCTGAGCCATTCCGAGCCGGGTAGCGAGCAGGCGCGCCATATCGCCGCTGCCTGTGCCGCGGCACGCCACGGCGTGGCACGTACGCACTTGCTCTCATGGCACGACCATGACGCCCTGCTCGGCGAGCTGTTCACCCGCGACGGGGTGGGCACCATGATCACCCGGCACCGCTACGAGCAGCTGCGGCCGGCGGAGCTGGGCGACATCGGCGGCCTGTTGGAACTGCTCGAGCCGCTGGAGCGGCGGGGCATGCTGGTACCGCGTTCGCGGGAGCGCCTCGAACACGAGATCGACGACTATCTGGTGATCGAGCGCGACGGCATGGTCATCGGCTGCGCGGCGCTGCACCGCTTCGCCGAGGCCGATATGGGCGAGCTGGCCTGCCTGGCGATCCATGTCGGCTACCGCGGCGGTGCGCGCGGCTCGCTGCTGCTGTCGGGTATCGAGCGGCGAGCGCGCCGGCTGGGGTTGGCGTCGCTGTTCGTGCTCACTACCCACACTGCCCACTGGTTCGTCGAGCACGGCTTCAGGCCCTCGGACATCGAGTCGCTGCCGCCGCTCAAGCGCGATACCTACAACCACGCGCGTAAGTCGAAGATACTCGTCAAGCCGTTGGTGTGAGTTTTTCGGCACACTCTGCGAAAGCCCTGAAACAGCCCCTGCCGCCGCCTGGATTCAGCCTTCCGGGCGGCGGCTGTCGCTTTGTGGCAACGTCATCGAGAATCTTGTCTCAAAAAGGCTACGCTATAACCCCATGTTTTTAAATTATTTTAGTAGTGTCGTGTGAATTGATGTCGCCAAATGGTGACGAAATGCAGGCCTGCCGGGCCGGGTTTTCCCTGTTTTTCCCGTCGAGTGGCAGCGTGCCAACTTTTTAAGATTCCTAAGTTTATGAAAAATATGAAGTAACGTGTTTTTTGGCACGCTACTGGCAATACTTAGGGTGAGCAACGAAGAAGTGATTCAAACGGCTCGAATCACTTCGGATCGTCGAGAGGCTCGGGGAACCACCACCCCCCCATGCCCTGTGCTACCCGGGCATCGAGACGCTCAGCGTTCGCTCCGCGATGTGTAACTTAGGTTGCGATGAGACGGGTACCGCCGATAGGCAAGGAAAGGTACCAGAAGGGCAAGGATGCCCCGGCAAGGATGCCTCATCCCCCTCGGGGGATCGAATTTCGGGCCAGCGCCAGCGAGAGATCTCGCGGCGGTGGCGCCAAGGATCGAAGCAGAGCGGTTCGCCGCTCGCCCACTCCGGCAGCTCCTGGTGGCATTAGGGCCGGTGCGGAGCTTCGGGACCCTCGGGTCCGCTGAAAGTATGGGTCATGGTTCGACCAGGCGATCGATGCCCATATTTTCAACCCCTTCAGTTCCCTGCGTACTTGGGCCGGCACTTGCCGGCCTCTTTTTTTTCGCAGCGACTTGGTCTGGGGCGGAAGTCAGGCGCGTAACTCTGTTATCCTCTTTCAGGAACGTACCATGGTGGTTTCTTACCCTCTCCTGAATAGAACATTGGTCATGACCAAACGGGTCTCGCGCCGCTGGCGTCCTCGCTCATTGCTGCAGCTCGTACTGCTGGCATTTCTCGTGGTGATGCTGCCGCTGGGAGTGCTGATGTACCAGGCTGGCCAGGCACTTTCCGAGCTTTCCCATCTGGCCGACGTGAGCGCGCGTCAGGCCGTCGAGGAGAGCCGTCGTGCCCGCGTGCTGAGCAACCTCGCCGTGGAAATGGAGCGCAGTGCCCGTCAGTATGCGGTGCTGGAGCAGGAGAGCCTGCTCGATCTCTATGCCGAGCGTCATGCCGAATTCACCGAACTGCTGGCCCAGCAGCGCCGCTTCCTGCCCGACGATCATGATGTCCAGGCGCTGGACGAGCAATTGGTGCTTCTCTCGCAGTTGCCCGAGCTGGAACCCGAGGCGCTGGAGGTATGGCTGGCACTGTTCGTACCTTTTGCCGAGCACACCGAGGCAATGCGTCGGGCCACCAGCCAGCAGATCGATGCCAGCATCGAAATCATCAGCGCCCGGGCCGAGGCGGTGCAGTCGCGCCTGTGGCTGCAGACCACGGCGCTGGTATCCGTCAGCCTGCTGCTCATCCTGCTGTTCAGCTGGCTGATCATTCGTCCGGTGCGCCAGCTCGAGCGTCGCATTCTCAGTATCGGCAGCGGCGTGGAGACCAACGACCGCGACAACATCCAGGGCCCAGCCGAGCTGGTTCAGCTCGGCGACCGGCTCGACTGGCTGTCGACCCGGCTCAGCGATCTCGAGGCTCAGAAACAGCAGTTCCTGCGCCACATGTCCCATGAGCTCAAGACACCGCTGGCCAGCGTACGTGAAGGTTCGGCGCTGCTGGCCGACGGCGTGGCCGGCGAGGTCACGCCGCGCCAGCGCGAGATCCTCACACTGATCGATTCCAGCGGCCGTGAACTGCAGCGGCTGATCGAGCAGCTGCTCGACTACAACCTGCTGCAGCACAACCAGCGCATCACCCTCGAACGGGTGGATCTGGCCACCTTGGTCAAGACCGTACTGGCCAAGCACCGCCTGGCGCTCGAACACAAGGCCATGCGGGTGACCGCCTTCGATGGCCCCATGGACTGGGTGGTGGATCGTACCGCCATGGGGCGTATTCTCGACAACCTGGTTTCCAACGCCATCGCCTACGGCGAGGATGGCGGTGAGCTGATGATCCGGGCTCATGCCGGGCGCGACCACCTGTTCCTCGATGTGGCCAATACCGGCGAGCCGATATCCGAGCAGGACCGCCCGCGGCTGTTCGAGCCCTTCTACCAGGGGCGCTCGCGGCGCAAGGGGCCGCTCAAGGGTTCCGGCATCGGGCTCTCGGTGGCGGCTGACTGCGCGCGCATCCAGAGCGGCGGTCTGGCACTGGTCGAGGACCGTGAGTTTGACGTATGTTTTCGCCTGACCCTGCCGTGGCAGGCAATACCCCTGACACAAGAAAAAACGGAGCCCGTAGCAGTGGGCATACACGCAAGGAGCGAGGAACGATGAAGGGCATTGAAACCTTCGGTACGAGAGTACCAGGTGCAATAACCAGACGCGCAAGTGCAAGAACCGGACAGATGAGAAAAGGTGTTGTGGTGGGTGGTTTGGCAGCTCTGCTGAGCGGCTGCGAACTGTTGCCGGAGCACGCCATGCTGGGTACGGAACCCGAAGAGCCAGCGGAAGCGACGGCCTGCACCGCACAGCCCACTTTTGCCGACGAGGCCTGCCTGCTGCACAACTGGGTGGCCTTCGGCTTGGCCTCGCAGCGGGGCGACAACGCATGGCGCAATCAGGCCATGACGGAGATCGAATCCGCAGCCGGCAGAAGCGAAGCCGAACGCGAGTTGGCGCGTGCCGTGACCCTGGCTTGGGGCAGCGAGCGCGAGTGGCGCGAGGCGGCAACGATCTATCAGGAATACACCGCTGCCGCACCGGAAGAACTGCAACCGCTGCTGCGCTACTGGCGCAACGAGCTCGAGGGTCGGCGTTCGCTGGCCGGCCACCGGGACAACGCCCGGGGGCAACTGGCGAACCTGCAGCGCGAGAATGCCGAGCTCTCCGAAAAGCTCGAGGCGCTCACTGCCATCGAGCAGAACATGAACTTGAGACAACAATCGCCCTGAGCGCTTTTTTTGGGCGATAAGGGAGAACAGACGTGATGGAAGCGGCTCGATTGTCCGATACGCGCAAGAGTGAGGCTCGCAGGTCAGCGGCACGTACCTCGGGTGCGAAGGCATCCACTGCCCACGTACTGCTGGTCGATGACGACATTAGCCTGTTGCGTCTGCTGGGGATGCGCCTGGAAAGCCGTGGCTATCGGGTTACCACGGCGGAGAGTGGGCCCGAGGCGTTGCGCAAGCTGGAAGCCGAGCGTCCCGACATCGTGCTCTCCGACCTGCGCATGGACGAGATGGACGGCATGGCGCTGTTCCAGGCGATCCAGCGTGAGGTGCCGGGACTGCCGGTGATCATCCTGACCGCCCATGGCTCCATCCCCGACGCCGTGAACGCCACCCAGCAGGGAGTGTTCAGCTTCCTCACCAAGCCGGTGGACCGCGACCAGCTGTTCAGCGCCATCGAAGAGGCCCTGGCCCACACCCCGGCCGGCAGCAGTGCGGAAAGCGAGAACTGGCGAGCCAGCATCATCACCCGCAGCCCGGAGATGGAGCGGGTGCTGGAGCAGGCGCGCATGGTGGCCTCTTCCGACGTCAGCGTGCTGATCACCGGGCCTTCCGGTTCGGGCAAGGAGCTGCTGGCGCGGGCCATTCACGACGCCAGCCCGCGGGCCAGCAAGCCGTTCGTGGCGATCAACTGCGGCGCGCTGCCCGAGCAGCTGCTGGAGAGCGAGCTGTTCGGCCACGCCAAGGGCGCCTTCACCGGCGCGGTGAGCGACCACAAGGGCCTGTTCCAGGCCGCCGAGGGCGGCACCCTGTTCCTCGACGAGATCGGCGACATGCCGCTGCCGCTGCAGGTCAAGCTGCTGCGCGCACTGCAGGAGCGCCAGATTCGCCCGCTGGGCTCGACCCAGTCGATCCCGGTAAACGTGCGCATTCTCTCCGCCACCCACCGCGATCTGAGCCAGGCCATGCATCAGGGCGAGTTCCGCGAGGACTTCTTCTATCGCCTCAACGTGGTCAACCTCAAGCTGCCGGCGCTGAAGGATCGTGCCGAAGACGTGCCGCTGCTGGCGCGTCATCTGGTGGCCCTGGCGGCCGAGCGGCACAAGCCGTTCGTCAAGGGGTTTTCGCCGGAAGCGCTCAACCTGCTGGCCACCAGTGCCTGGCCGGGCAACGTGCGCCAACTGGTCAACGTGGTGGAGCAGTGCGTGGCGCTGACCCGCTCACCGATGATCCCTGAGGCCCTGGTCGCCCAGGCGCTGGCCGCCGAAGACAGCGCGCTGCCGACTTTCAACGACGCCCGCGCCGGGTTCGAGCGCAGCTACCTGGTCAAGGTACTCAAGATCACCGAGGGCAACGTGACCCAGGCGGCACGCATCGCCGGGCGCAACCGCACCGACTTCTACAAACTGCTGGCACGCCACGAGCTCGAACCGAGCACCTTCAAGCCCGAGTGAAGCCGGTCTCGAAACCTGACTTCGATACTTGAATGAAAGCGCCCGACGCCTGCCGCGTCGGGCGCTTTCGTCAGTTTTTCGGCAGTCAGCTTTCGTCAGCTCTCTTCTTCAGCTCTCTTCTTTACTTCAGGCGCCGCTTCACTTCCACCTGCAAGCGGCCTTCGCCCAGGCGTGCGGTCAGCGCCTGGCCGGGCTGGGTATCGCCGGCCCGCCGTACCACCTGACCCTGTTCGTCCTGCAAAATGGCGTAGCCACGCCCCAGCACCGCCAGTGGGCTCACTGCCTGTAACTGACGCGCCAGGCCGGCCAGCCGCTCGCGCTGGCGCGCCACTTCGCGCTGCATGGCCTGTTCGAGACGGCTCTGGGCACGATTGAGGCGCTGCTCGCCGCGTGCCAGCTCACGCTGGGGGTGGCAGGCGCTGAGCCGTCGCTGCAGATGGGCCAACTGGCGCCGCTCGGTGGCCAGGCGAACCTGCAGCGCACGCCGCAGGCGGGCATCCAGCTCCATCAGGGTGCGCCGCTTCTGGCCCAGCACCTCGCCGGGGTGGCGCAGGCGCGCACGTAGATGATCGAGGCGCTGGCCTTCCCGCTCCAGTCGCGCCTGCATGGCGCGTTGCAGCTGGCGCTCCAGCCCGGTCAGGCGGCGTGCCAGCTCACGGCGGTCCGGCACCAGCATCTCGGCGGCGGCGGAAGGGGTGGGGGCGCGCACGTCGGCGGCAAGATCCGAAAGGGTGGTATCGACCTCGTGACCCACCGCCGACATCACCGGCAGGCGCGAGTGGAAGATCGCCCGCGCCAGATGTTCGTCGTTGAACGCCCAAAGATCCTCCAGGCTGCCGCCACCTCGGGTGATCAGGATAACGTCCTGGTTCGGATCGAGCGCCTGCTGGCGGTTGAGCAGCCCCAGAGCGGCGATCAGTGCTGGCGCCGCCTCGCGACCCTGCACCGGCACCGCGATCAAGGTGACCTTGGCCTGCGGCCAGCGCGCCTGGAGTACCGCCAGCACGTCGCGGATGGCGGCGCCGGTGGGTGAGGTCAGCACCAGCAGATGCCGCGGCGGGCAGGGCAGGGGGCGGGCGTTGGCGAACACCCCCTCGGCGGCCAGACGCTGCTTGAGCCGCTCCAGGGCCAGCAGCAGCTCGCCTTCGCCGGCCTGCTGCACCGCTTCGGCAATCAGCTGATAGTCGCCGCGGGGCTCGAACAGCGACACCCGGCCGCGCACCCGTACCCGGTCGCCGTCGCGCATGGGGGCGGCGACGAATCGGGCGCGGTTGCGGAACAGCGCGCAGCGCAGCTGGGCCGAGCTGTCCTTGAGGGTGAAGTAGACATGCCCCGAAGCCGGGCGCGACACGCCGGAAAGCTCGCCCTCGACCCACACTTCGCCAATACCCTGCTCGAGCAGCGCGCGAGCGCGTCGATTCACTTCGCTGACGGAAAGGGCGTTATCGGTAGGCGGGGTCATGAGCCGGCGTTTCCTGAGCCAAGGGATGAGCCACCAAGGCTAGCACGGGGCTGCCACGTTGGCATGGCCGGCAAACGAGTCGTGGGCACACAAAAAAGCGCCGGGCGAGCCCGGCGCAAGTTGCGTCATGGGAGGGGTATTTCGTTCAAACAAGACGTGATCTAGCAGCGACGTATCAATCGAAATCGTCTTCGATATCCTCGTCGGTGTATTCGGCATCGTCGCCGTTGTCGTCTACACCATCGGTGGCGCCTACGGTGTCGCCGTCAGCTTCACCATCACGGAAGGCAGTGTCGCCATCGTCGCCTACGGCGCCGGTGCCGGCAGTACCGGTGGTCTGCCATGCGCCTTCCTGGTCACCACGCTCGTCGGCACGGCGGTCGCGCTCATCGTCGAACCACTGCTCGTCGTACTCGGGGAAGTTCTCGAGCTCGTCCTCGGTGGCGTCGACCAGGATGCGGTGGGTCACCTGATCCTGACCGAAGATACCGTCGTCGTTGCGATCGGTTTCCATGGTGAAGTGCTCGATGCCGACCACCACGTCATCGCCGCCCATGCCCCACAGGCCGCCGGCGTTGACGATCACGGCGCTGACCTGACCTTCGTCATCCAGCAGGATGTTCTCGACGTTGCCGACTTCCTCATCGGGGTCATCGGCGTGATAGACATCGGCACCGATGATGTCATTCGCGGAATAGAGGCCCTGCGCCGCTTGCGGGTCGTCCTGTGCAACGGCTTGGTTTCCGAAGGCGAGGCCACCGGCGATGGCCGCTACTGCGATAGTCAGTGCACGCTTCTGCATTTTCACTCTCCTTGACCTGTCCTTAGACCTTGGATTTGCTTTGCTTCGCTGGGTAAGTGCCTGAGCTTTGCTCAGAGCTTGTTGGCCCAGTCGTCGACCTGGCGTTCCGCTTCCTCGCGCTCCAGGCCATACCGTTGCTGGATCTTGCCGATCAGTTCATCTTTCTTGCCGCCGACCTGATCCAGCTCATCGTCGGTAAGCTCGCCCCAACTGGTGCGGGCCTTACCTTTCATCTCTTTCCACTTGCCTTCGATCTGATCCCAGTTCATTTTCCGTCACTCCTTTCCTTGAGTGGACCCGTCGTGCCCTTCTCAAACTAGATCACGTTATTGCCGCTGTAAGTCAAAGTAGGTTTCGGACTGTTTCGAAGAGTAATTAGGGAAGGGCGACGGGCGGTACGATGAGGGCTGGGTGACAGCCAGCCGAAGCCCGGACTCGCATTGCCCGTGCCTTGGCCCGAGCGCTATAATGGTCGATTAACTTTTCCCCACTCCCCCACCAGCACTGGGTGTTGCCGACTATGCTACGTATGGCCCAAGAAGCTCTTACGTTCGACGACGTATTACTCGTACCCGGCTACTCGGAAGTCCTGCCCAAGGACGTCAGCCTGCGAACCCGCCTGACCCGCGACCTCTACCTCAACATCCCCCTCGTCTCCGCCGCCATGGATACCGTGACCGAAGCCCGCCTGGCCATCGCCATGGCTCAGGAAGGTGGCATCGGCATCATCCACAAGAACATGAGCGTTTCCGCCCAGGCCGCCGAGGTGCGCAAGGTCAAGAAGCACGAGAGCGTGATCGTCAAGGACCCGGTCACCGTCGGGCCCAAGGCCAAGCTCGAAGACCTGCTGGCCATGGCGCAGGAATACGGCTTCTCCGGCTTCCCGGTGGTAGAGGGCGAAACCCTGGTGGGGATCGTGACCGAGCGCGACATGCGCTTCCAGCCCAACCACGGCGACAGCGTTTCCGACATCATGACCCCGCGTGAGCGGCTGGTGACGGTGGCCGAGAACACCGGCCTCGACGTGATCAAGGCCAAGATGCAGGAGCACCGGGTCGAGAAGATGCTGGTGGTGGACGACGCCTTCCACCTGCGCGGCCTGGTCACCTTCCAGGACATCGAGAAGGCGCGTACCTTCCCCAACGCCGCCAAGGACGCCGACGGCCGCCTGCTGGTGGGCGCCGCCGTGGGCACCGGCCCGGAAACCCCCGACCGCGTCGCCGCGCTGGTGGAAGCCGGGGTCGACGTGATCATCGTCGATACCGCCCACGGCCACTCCAAGGGCGTGATCGACCGCGTGGCCTGGGTCAAGGAACACTTCCCGCAGATCCAGGTGATCGGCGGCAACATCGCCACCGCCGCCGCCGCCCGTGCCCTGGCCGAAGCCGGCGCCGATGGCGTCAAGGTGGGCATCGGCCCCGGTTCCATCTGCACCACCCGCGTGGTGGCCGGCGTAGGCGTGCCGCAGATCACCGCGGTTTCCAACGTCGCCGAAGCGCTTAAGGAGTTCGACATCCCGCTGATCGCCGACGGCGGCGTACGCTACTCCGGCGACCTGGCCAAGGCGATTGCCGCCGGCGCCAGCGCGGTGATGGTGGGCGGCCTGCTGGCCGGCACCGAGGAAGCCCCGGGCGAGGTCGAGCTGTTCCAGGGCCGTACCTACAAGGCCTACCGCGGCATGGGCTCGATGGGCGCCATGGCCCAGAGCCAGGGCAGCGCCGACCGCTACTTCCAGGACAAGGACGCCGGTGCCGAGAAGCTGGTGCCGGAAGGTATCGAAGGCCGCGTGCCCTACAAGGGCGTGATGAGCGCCATCGTGCACCAGCTGATGGGCGGCCTGCGTGCCTCCATGGGCTACACCGGCTGCAGCAACATCCAGGAGATGCGCACCAAGCCGGAGTTCGTGCAGATCACCGGTGCCGGCTTCGCCGAATCGCACGTGCATGATGTGCAGATCACGAAAGAAGCCCCGAACTACCGAGCCGGTTAACCGCCAGCTCGTAAGAGACAAACGCGGCGGGACTCATCCCGCCGCACGCTTTTTGCATCCGGCCCGCCGCCATACGCTGCCAGTAGAGACGACCCGATGACCGACATTCACGCCCACAAGATCCTCATCCTCGACTTCGGCTCCCAGTACACCCAGCTGATCGCCCGCCGCGTGCGCGAGATCGGCGTGTACTCCGAAGTGCGTGCCTACGACATCACCGAGGAAGAGATCCGCGAATACGCCCCCAACGGCATCATCCTCTCCGGCGGCCCGGAATCCACCGTGGCCTCCGGCTCGCCCCGCGCGCCTGAGTGCGTGTTCGAGATGGGCCTGCCGGTGCTGGGCATCTGCTACGGCATGCAGACCATGGCGGTGCAGCTCGGCGGCGCCGTGGAAGGCTCCGACAAGCAGGAGTTCGGCTACGCCCAGGTCAAGATCGACAGCGACGACGACCTGTTCCGCGACATCAAGGACCACGTGGACCACGACGGCAAGGCGCTGCTCGACGTGTGGATGAGCCACGGCGACAAGGTGGCCCGCGCCCCTGAACAGTTCACCGTGACCGCCTCCACCCCCAGCTGCCCCATCGCCGCCATGACCTGGCCCGAGAAGCGCTTCTACGCCGTGCAGTTCCACCCCGAGGTGACCCACACCCTGCAAGGCATGCGCATCCTCGAGCACTTCGTGGTGGGCGTGTGCGGCGCCGAAAAGCTGTGGACCCCGGCGCGCATCATCGAAGACCAGATCGCCCGCGTGCGCGACCAGGTGGGCGACCGCCACGTGCTGCTCGGTCTCTCCGGCGGCGTGGACTCCTCGGTGGTGGCGGCACTGCTGCACAAGGCCATCGGCGACCAGCTCACCTGCGTATTCGTCGACAACGGCCTGCTGCGCAAGAACGAAGGCGACCAGGTAATGGAAACCTTCGCCCGCCACATGGGCGTCAAGGTGATCCGCGTGGACGCCGAAGAACTGTTCCTCTCCAAGCTCAAAGGCGAGAACGACCCGGAAGCCAAGCGCAAGATCATCGGCAACACCTTCATCGACGTGTTCGATGAAGAGGCCAGCAAGATCGAAGGCGTCGACTTCCTGGCCCAAGGCACCATCTACCCCGACGTGATCGAATCCGCCGCCAGCAAGACCGGCAAGGCCCACGTGATCAAGTCGCACCACAACGTCGGCGGCCTGCCCGAAACCATGAAGCTGCAGCTGGTCGAACCGCTGCGCGAACTGTTCAAGGACGAAGTGCGCAAGCTCGGCCTGGAGCTCGGCCTGCCCTACGACATGGTGTACCGCCACCCCTTCCCGGGGCCGGGCCTGGGCGTGCGCATTCTCGGCGAAGTGAAGAAGGAGTACGCCGACATCCTGCGCGAAGCCGACGCCATCTTCATCGAGGAACTGCACAACGCCGATTGGTACCACAAGACCAGCCAGGCCTTCGCCGTGTTCCTGCCGGTGAAGTCCGTCGGCGTGGTCGGCGACGGCCGCCGCTACGAGTGGGTCATCGCCCTGCGCGCCGTGGAAACCATCGACTTCATGACCGCACGCTGGGCCCACCTGCCGTATGAGCTGCTGGAGAAAGTCTCCAACCGCATCATCAACGAGATCCGCGGCGTCTCTCGCGTGACCTACGACGTCAGCAGCAAGCCGCCCGCGACGATTGAGTGGGAGTAGCTTTGCTACTAATCGGTTAGCTCTATAATCCGCTGTTTTTACAGCGGATTTTTTTTGCTTATCGTTTATAGGGGACGCTGTGTTTGAGCACTTTAGCTATTTTGGGTAGAAAGTGACGGAGAGTATGTTAAAAAAATAACGAATGGGCATGACAAGATTCGTGCCGCACCTAAATCACAAGTATTGACCCTATACCATTCCTTGCGAGGCATCGAAAGATGATAGTCGCCGACAATGAGACCGCAGTCGACCTACTATACTACGAGGCTATCGCACGGACCGTGGTCCGCCTTGTAGGTGAAAAATCACACGAGCCTCTCAGCGTCGGCATTCACGGGGATTGGGGCGCCGGCAAATCAAGCATTCTAATGATGGTGGAGGAAACATTTTCCAACAATGAGCGCGTGCTATGCGTGCGGTTTAATGGTTGGCTTTTCCAGGGGTTCGAGGATGCAAAGACAGTCTTGATCGAGACGATTGTCGAGGAACTGCGACGCAAACGCCCCACGTCACAGAAAGTTGCTGAGCAGGCGAGAAAAGTCCTGAGACGCGTCGACTGGATGAAGCTTGCACGTAAGGCGGGGGCGTACGGCTTGACGTTGGCTACGGGAATCCCACATCCCGAGACGATCAAGGAGCTGGGGACAGTTGCGCGGAGCCTCATCGGTAAGGACCCCAAGGAAATATCACCGTCAACTGTTACAGCCCTCATTGAGGGTTCGGACGAGTTCCTCCGTGAGGTTGCCGTGGACAACGCGCCTGAGCAGATGCATGCGTTTCGGGAAGAATTCGCGGAGCTCTTGGAGAATGCCGAAATAGATCGCTTGATCGTTCTCGTTGATGACCTTGACCGGTGCCTCCCAAACACTGCAATCGAGACTCTGGAAGCGATCAGGTTATTTCTGTTTGTGCCGCGTGCCGCTTTCGTCATTGCAGCGGACGAAGGGATGATCGAATACGCCGTGCGGCAGCATTTCCCGGATCTGCCTGTGGCTACAGGGCCGGCTACCTATGCCCGTAATTACCTCGAAAAATTGATTCAGGTTCCGTTTCGCCTGCCCTCGCTTGGATATGCCGAGACTCGGATCTATGTGACGCTGCTTTTGGTACTGAATACCTGCGGCGAGAAAAATGACGACTTCCAGAAATTAATGACATTGGCGCGGGAGGTTCTGCGCCGTCCATGGAAGGGCCCTGGCCTCGACCGGAGGACGGTCGAGGAGGCCTTAGGCGGCGTCCCGACCGAGATCGAGCGGGCGATGGAATTGGCCGGGAGGATCGCCCCGATTCTGGCGGACGGCGCGCGGGGTAACCCAAGGCAGATAAAGCGCTTCATCAATACGATGATGCTGCGTTTGGCCATCGCCGAGGAACGTGGCTTTCGTGACGAGCTGAATATCTCGGTGCTTGCCAAGATAATGCTCGCGGAGCGTTTCGCCCCGGAGCTCTACGATGTGATGGCGCGCGGCTCCGCTAACACTGGGGCATCGGAGGAACTCGCAGCTCTCGAAGCCGTGGTCGCGGCCTCATTCGCCGAATTGGAGATGAAATCGGCGGACGATAAGAAAAAGACTCCTCCCACCGAGATATCCTTGCCTGATTGGCCGAACCTTGAATGGGCAAAGCAATGGGCCGCCATCGATCCACCCCTCGCCGAGAACGACCTCAGGCCATACGTTTTCGTAACCCGCGACCGGCGGAATGTGTTCGGCGCGGTAACGTCTCTTGGGGAACTGGACGAACTTGTCGCAAAGCTCCAAGGCTCGCCCTTACAGGTGAAGCAGGCCGCAGCGGAAATCGCTCGCCTCCAGTCCATTGAAGCTGAGCAGGTCTTTGACGCGTTGCGGGCTAAAGTTCGGGACACGGTGGACTTGACACAAGAGCCTTTGGGGGTAAAGGGCTTGGCCGAGATGGCTCGCCAGCATCCTTTCCTGCAGCGACCACTGCTTTCCTTAGTGCAGGACCTGCCTGTCTCGAAGCTTGGTCCTTGGATCGTCAGCGGTTGGGCTTCGGTGTTCAGTGAAGCCGATGTCGCCTCGGACTTTGCGACGACCCTCAAGGGGTGGGCCGACCAAGATGATAACAAACAGCTGAAGGCGGCGGCTGCGGCGGCAATGAAACTCTCCAGTAAGAGGAAGCGTCACTGATGGGAACCTCGGGAATATTTGGTGGCTCAAAGAATGGGCTGGTTCCGAGCTGGGTCGATGAACCTGCGTCGTCGCCTGTGGCCACGTCCGATAGCACCGAGCCGGACTCCTCAGAACGTGAGGCACCGTTCGCCCCACCCGGCGCGTCACCGGCGCAGTCATACCCACCTATACCTGAAATTCCTGTAAGTTCTGCTCTCAGCGGTGCACGCGGGAATATAACCAGGGGGGCGCGAGCGTCCGATGAGCGAGCTCTGCGACGGGGCGCCGGCCGATATGTGCGAGCGAGCGGAGGCGGACGGGCTGCGGCAAGTCGTATGCCCAACTCTCGCGCTGTGGCCGGCGGCGTGGCCGGTCTCGCAAGGAGTTTCGCTAACCAAGGACCGGTAGAAGCGCTTAGGCGGTTCAACCTTGTGGGCATGGCGGGCGCCCCCGCCGAGGATGTGTTCGTCGCGTTGACTGATATGTTATGTCCCGCGGGCGGAACAATTGACGAGGCGATTGCGAGGGACGCGATGCTTGAGACGGTTGCTGACCTTGCTGCCTCCGGCGTCGGCAACTTTGATGAACTCTCTGCGGAAGATCTGCGTGAGTTTTTTATCGGAGTGGTAAGCCGCTCAATCGAGGGCAAGATATTGAACGAGGTCGGGACAAACGCTATCGCAGCGCCTTCCAATATCACCGGAGTCGAACGCGCGCAGGCCATGCTGCATGACTTCATTGAAGGCTGTGTTCGCGACGAGTTCGACGCGCGCAGAACCGATCTGAGCGATCTTGATGCGACTGACATCGATAGCTTCGTTGATGATCTCTATGGCGCCGCATTCGATTTGATCGAGGCCTTGGGAGATAACGGATGAGAAGGTTCAGTCTAATCGGCCGGCTTGGTCCCGACGACACGTGTAGAGTCGAAACTGTTCAGCCCGACGCTGAGTCATTCGAGATAGATTTCCTGGATAGTGATTTGCGTGTGGGCTTCGGCATCGGCCACGCACTGGACCAACTCGCCACCCTCGGATTGCAACCTTCCGAGAAGGGTATCGACCTTGTCGTCCTCGCAGCGCTCGTCAACGCCGGCGATACAAGAATCTCTCGTAAGCTGAACGCACAGGACGGCTGGACAAGGGAGATCGATCTCTACGTTCCCGTGTCCTCCCCCTCGGCCTGGATTGCGAGTGCGCAATCGATCGGGGCAATGCTTCGCTTCCTTACCGGCGATCGGTGGCGTGTCTTCTTCCGTGATCGGACGAGCATGACCAAGACCCTCGCTGTTGCTCCGAAGTGCTTGGCAATTGACGGGCTGACGAAGGTAAGCTTGCTGTCCGGTGGTTTGGATAGTCTCGTCGGTGCAATCGATCTTCTGAGCGTTGGTGAGCAGAGCCCTCTATTCGTCAGCCATTATTGGGACAGTGAGACGGCGAAAGCCCAAGCCTACATCCTCGACCGGTTGGAGAACCGGTTCGGCAAAGAGGCTTTTAAAAGTCTCAGGGTGCGACTGGGGTTCGACAAATACCATCTCCCCACTGGGGAGACGGAAAATACGCAGCGGGGGCGGTCTTTTCTCTTCTACTCGCTGGCGACGTTGGCTGCATCGGCGTTCGATGAACGAACTACCGTCGACATACCGGAAAATGGTCTCATTGCGCTCAACGTCCCCCTCGACCCCTTGCGCTTTGGGGCGCTGAGCACGCGAACGGCGCATCCGCATTTCATCGTGAGCATGCAGCGGCTTATCGATGCTCTCAACCTCAATGTTGAACTGAACAACCCATACAGGCACAGGACGAAGGGCGAGATGGTCGCGAACTGTGAGGACAAGGTTTTCCTAGAAAAGATAGTGGCGAACTCCATGTCGTGCTCGTCGCCGGCGAAGGCACGCTACAAGAAGCTATCTCCCCGGCACTGCGGTTACTGTGTTCCCTGCCTGATCCGTAGAGCCTCGCTTGAGGTTGGCCTCGACGGATATGATGAGACGCTCTACATGGTTGAGAATCTGAAAGGACATGTTTTGGCCTCCGACCGGCCTGAAGGGGAGCACGTCCGTTCGTTCCAATTGATGGCCAAGCGAATCAAAGCGAAGCCGGGGCTTGCGAAAATTTTGGTCCACAAGCCAGGCCCGCTTCATGATGAGCCGAGCTTAATACCGGAGTACGCCGATGTGTTTCGACGCGGCGTTCTTGAAGTTGCCGAACTCCTGCAAGGTGTTCGGGCGCAGCCGAGAGGATGACAATGCGCCCCGATTACGTGGATTTCCACGCACATCTCGACCTCTATCCTGATCTTGAGCAGGCGATTGCGACTTGTGATCACAAGCGCGTGGCTACCTTGGCGGTGACTACCACCCCCAAGGCGTTTGAGAGAAACATCGAATTGTCCGCAAAAAGTGACTACGTAAGGGCTGGACTCGGTCTACATCCGCAGCTCGTCGCAGACCGGTATCTAGAAATCGACCTGTTCGAGAGTCTCTTGGCGCGGACGCGTTACATTGGGGAGGTCGGGCTTGATCGCGGTCCTGCTCACTACCGCTCATTTGATTTGCAAAAGGAGGTCTTTGGCAGAATTCTTCGAGCCTGTGCGAAGCAAGGAAATAAGATTCTAAGTATACACAGCGTCAGAGCGGCGAAGCCGGTCTTGGATATGCTTGACGAGCACCTGCCACCAGATAGGGGCGACGTCGTCTTGCATTGGTTTTCTGGTAGCAAGGCTGATGTGCGCAGGGCTGTTGATCGCGGCTGCTACTTCTCAGTGAACGAGGGCATGCTCGTCTCCACGACCGGCAGTCGCGTAATGCGCGAGATACCGATCGACCGTGTGCTGACCGAAACGGATGGACCGTTCCTCGCTCGTGGTGGTAAACCGCTCGAACCCGGCGACGTGGGTCGGGCCGTTGAAATGATTGCCTCCTTTGTGGAGTTGCCGGTTGAGGCGGTGCGCACTAAGATTTTGTCGAATCTAAAGAGGCTCTTGCAGAACGACAAAGCTGAACCCTAAGGTAAGGTTATTAGGAGTAGTCGCCATCCTGCACGAAGCCGACGCTATTTTCATTGAGGAACTGCACAACGCCGACTGGTACCACAAGACCAGCCAGTCCTTCGCCGTGTTCCTGCCGGTGAAGTCAGCCGGCATGGTCGGCGACGGCCGCCGCGACGAATGGGTCATTGCCCTGTGCGCCGTGGAAATCACCGACTTCACGACCGCACGCTGGGCCCACTGCCGTATGAGTTGCTGGAGAAAGTCTCCAACCGCATCAATAACGAGATCCGCGGCGTCTCCCGCGTGACGTACGACGTCAGCAGCAAGCCACCCGCGACGATCGAGTGGGAATAATAAAAAGTAGTGACTTCTAATTCTTCGTTTGGACGAAAGCCAGCCGCAAGTGCAGGCTTTCGTCCGTTAAACTAGTTAATGAAATCTTTTGGCAATGTTGCCTGCTTCTTTGAAGTTTTTGGCTTTGCGCGTTTCATCTCCATGTCGGTAAAAAATATCTTCGCCAAGGTACGACATTTCATTCTGTGGTCTGATGGAAATTACTATTATTCCTAGGCCATAGTATGTATTGTAGTCGATGGACGATAGCACGCTTGATTTAAGCGGTTCTGATAATTCGGATTTGGATATGCATTCTCTAATTTCTTGAAAGTATTGCTCTGTAGAAATGCCCATGGCTATGGCTTCTCTAATTATTCCTACTACATGTTTCTGGCCGACTTGCCTTGAAGTTATGCCATAAATTTTTTCTGCACGTTGAGCATCCCTTTCCTTGTCGCATACGCCTAATATTATTTTTCCGCCAATGCCCTTTCCATTATTTGCGATGGCGCAAATATGAGTAGGGATCTTTTGCAGCATAGGGCCTGGATCTCTACTATCTTCACTAATGGGTAGTATGCCTTGTTTTAATTCATAGCTTGAAGTTTCGACCTCTGAACGGCGTATATCAGCGTCTATGTCAGTAACTTTGTGGTCCGCGTAAACCTTTTCCGATATCTTAGGGTCAGAAGTAAAGCTTCGTGAGATCAATCCCTTTACCACGTCGATATTTTGACGGCGAAGGTCAGGTGTACTGCCACCCTGTCCTGGCCTCATTCGATCATAAATATTATCGAGAGCTTGGCGGAGGCAGGCCCAGTCTGATACAATTTTTTTCTCGCTAACAATTATCTCATGAAAAGCTATTAGTAATACTGCAAAAACAGAAGGGAAGGCATTTGTAGTAGGCGTAGAAAAAATCAAGCTTCTAAGCTTGGTTTGCTGAGGTTGTTCACAAGCTGTCAAAATTTGTTCTATGCAATAGTTTAATTCGTCCGTTAGCTTTTCTACACCGTAAGTTTCTAAGGCAGCATGTATACGTGAATATTCTGGGCTTGAGGGTTCGTAAAGAGCATCTAAAGCCGCCTTTGATCGACTTATGAGTTTTTGTCCAGCAATACAAGCCACTATATCAGCAATGCACTGCTCATCTAAGCTGTCTCTAAGGTCGGTAGCTCTCAGTATTCCATGTGCTACCCAGAAAACTTCAGAGGATTTTATATCATAGCCATGACGAGTCATGGGTAGGTCAATGCTAATGGCGGGCATTTCGTACAGCGGAAGCGTAAGTCGAGATACATCGCCTCTATAGCTGCAAGCTAAATCTCTGACAAGGTCAGAAAATTTACTTTGTATTCCAGATTGGCGCCTTTCTTGATCAGAAAGTCTATGTCCATAGGTGTTTATTCGGTCAAATACATCATTAACTTCTTCGTCTGCTGCGTTCCTCATTATTGAAGCAGCTAATGTGTAATCTAGAATGGCGGAGCATTGTTTGTTGTCTAAAAGCTCACCTTCGGCGTTGGTTGCAAAGTCTCCGCTCTCATAGTGGCTTTTAGCTGTTGGAAAAAAATCGAGATTAAATATCTTGTCATTGGTCGTGCAATAAGAGACTTCGATAAATGACAGAATGGCATGTAGTCGTTGAAGGCCATCAATAATCTCGTAATGCCCTTCCTTTTCGGCAAGTAATATTGCTGGGATTGGGTAGTCTCTTAAAATTGAATCTATCAGTTTTTGCTTTTCTTCTAGTGTCCATACGAGCTTTCTTTGGTACCGGCGGTTTACGTAAAGACGCCCTTCCCTGTACCATGTGTAAATGCTTTGGACGGAAGTTGGCTCAGAACTGAGTGTTGCCATTTTTTCCCCTGCTGTATCTCTAATGAGAAATGACTTGGTAAAGAATAAACTATATTGAATTCCGCTTTTCTTGTCTATGATGCAATGCTGAAAGAATGTATTCGAGTTTTTCTTCGTTAAAACTCTATGTTTTTCAAGTAATTAGGACATGCTTTTTGGCTTTCACGCTCAGCTCGACGATAAAGCGATTACTGTTGAGGCCGGCTAGGTCGGTCTGCGAAAACTCCTACTCGGTGCGCAGCTGGCGTACACGCTTGCCGAAGCCGTTACTGTGATGAATGGTGGCGGGGGGAGAGTGGGGGTAGTGGGGGTAGGCATCAATAAAACGGGCGCCTCAAGGGCGCCCGCTTTCGTTCTGAGCTCAGCTTCAGAAGCGGTCGACGCGGAACGGTGCCATATCCACCGCGGGCTCTTCGCCATCCATCATCTGGGCGAGCAGTTCGCCGGTGGCCGGGCCCAGGGTGAAGCCCTGGTGGCCGTGGCCGAAGGCGAGCCATAGCCCTTCCTTGTTGGGGGCGGGTCTGGGCGTATGCACTCTCGGCAAGTGAAGAAGAAGTACCTCGACATCCTGAGCGAAGCCCGAGGAACTGCACAACGCCGATTGGTACCACAAGACCAGCCAAGCCTTCGCCGTGTTCCTGCCGGTCAAATCCGTCGGTATGGTCGGCGACGGCCACCGCTACGAATGGGTCATCGCCCTGCGCGCCGTGGAAACCAACTACATGGCCGCACGCAGGGCGCACCTACCGTAAGAGCTGCTGGAGGATTTCAACCGCATCATCAACGAGATCCGTTGCGTCTCCCGCGTGACTACGACGTCAGCAGCAAGCCGCTTGCGACGACAGAGTGGGAGTAAGGTACGCCTAGGCAGAACGCCTGACACGGCTAAAGCTTGACCAAGGTCAAGGTCTTACCAAAGGATAGGCCCTTTTCTTTGCATTTCGTTACAAGATTCCGTTAACTCGGCTTAAGGTCGCTGAGACTATTGCCGATAGGACAGGTAGGTACAACGCAGACAAGGCTGTCCCTGGGTAAGGACGTCACCCCGGTGGTAGCTGGCTGTGTAGGATGCGTAGAAGTTAGAGGACATTGCAAGGTTAGTTATGGAAAGAAAAGGACTTTCTTTAAAGACTTTTAAAAAATTGTTGATGTGATGGTTTTAGTTAATAACCTTCCTAGCTAGGAGATATGTGAAATGCTTAAGTCCATGTTGAAGATTGCGCAAAATACAATTAACGCAAAAACAGGCAGTGGGTATCGCCAAATTTATTTAAGTCGATACCCGCAGGACGAGCATATCTGTGCTGGATGCAAAAGCATTTTTCCCACTTCCCGTATTCAAGTGGATCACATCATTCCTCAAAAACATGGTGGAAGCAACGCCGTAACTAATTTGCAGGCGATGTGTGCTCCATGTAATAACGCCAAAAGGGCGAAAATAGACCAGCTTTCTCTTCAGTACTCAGGAGCGGCTCTGTTGCGAGAGATAAAGAAAATATATGGGTGATAAAATGATAGAAAGTATTTTTTACGATGGCGAGGAGCTGACGCTTGTGAAGAGCGTCGACTCTAGTGGTTTTCTAAAAAAAATAGGTGTTGGTCCACAAAAAACAAGCAGCATCTCCATAAAAGAGTTTGAGAAAGGAAAGGAGACTCTTTGGTTGTTAGAGGAGAATGGAGTGGTGTTGGCTATCTGTAGGCCGCCGCCAAACGAGCCAACGAAAATACTTAATTCTACTCATAAAGAAATGGTTGAGACTTTTGGCGAGTTCATAGAGGTCTTAGGAAAGAAAGAATTCGAGAATTTATTCGAACTATTTTCTTGTGATGATCGGCTTGAAGAAGTTTTTTCTTTAATAAGGGATGACTATGAGAAAAAAGCGGTTAAAACTGAAGAAAAAGTGGAGCTAGCTTGCTTGTATTATTTGGGCAGAGAGTCTGACGGAAAAATATATCTTTATGACAGTCAAGGAGAGATATTGGTATATGCTTACGATCATGAGATAGATGATAGGTCCCTTCATGCTGTAGAAGGTCAGCCTGCTGATACATTTTATCGGTCTAACAACTTTAAAACAGTTGTTGGAGTGTTGAAGAAATGTCTAAGTCAAGAGTAGCAAGGAATGATGATTCTTAGATTCTTCCTTTTTCTTGCCATAAACTATGCTTTTTTATGGCTCCATGCATTTGTTTTCGTTGCATTCTTTGTTCTTCTTGTGGTTACAGTGCCTTTGCATTTGGCTTATATAGGTAGTTTTTTTCGTCGTCTAAAATTGAGGTGAAATTTGTTCATGCCGGGCATAAAATCATGCGCTGACTTTGTTCAGTCTAACAACTAGGTATTGTGGTGTAGTAGCCATTTAATTTTTCCTATTTGTGTTGGTTTGTAAGAAAATCAAGATTCAAGCCGCCTCAGCTGTTTGAGCTCTTCACCGTAACGAGGGGTACCATAGGCCGTGAAGGTGTGAGGCTTCATAAAACGGGCGCCTCAAGGGCGCCCGCTTTCGTTATGGCCTCAGCTTCAGAAGCGATCAACCCGGAACGGGGCCATATCCACCGCGGGCTCTTCGCCATCCATCATCTGGGCGAGCAGTTCGCCGGTGGCCGGGCCGAGGGTGAAGCCTTGGTGGCCGTGGCCGAAGGCGAGCCAAAGGCCTGCCTTGTTGGGGGCGGGGCCGATCACCGGCTTCATGTCGGGCAGGCAGGGGCGGGCGCCTTTCCAGGGCTGGCTGTCGCGACGCTTGCCCAGCGGGAACAGCTTGCGTGCCACCTTCTCGGCGGCGGCCAGCTGCTTGTACTGGGGCGGTGAATCCAGATCGGCCAGCTCGGCGCCGGTGGTCAGGCGAATGCCGGCGCGCATCGGTTCGAGCAGAAAGCCTTTCTCGGCGTCCATCACCCAGTGGTTGAGCTTGGCTTCCCCTTCGGCGGAGTAGTGCATGTGGTAGCCGCGCTTCACGAACAGCGGCACTTTCATGCCTAGCCTTGCCAGCAGTTCTCCGGCCCAGGGTCCCAGGGCCACCACGACCTCATCTGCTTCCATGGGGCCTTCGCTGGTATTGACCCGCCAGCCGCCCTCGACCTGGAGCACGTCTTCGACGCTGGCCTGCTTTATGTGGCCGCCCTGTGCGGCAAAGCTGCGGGCGTAGGCCTGCACCAGGCCGCCCGGGTCCGAGACCATCCAGGGCTGGGTCCAGTGGATCGCCCCGACCAGCCCCTTGGCCAGATGCGGCTCCTTGGCGTAGAGCGCCTCGGCGTCCAGCGCTTCATACTCGACACCGAAGCGCTCGTGGTTTTCCTGGGCTTCTTTCTGGCGCTCCTCGAACTCTTTTTGGGTGCGGTAAAGCTCCAGCCAGCCGCCCTTGCGTACCAGCGCCTCGGCGCCGGCGGCTTCGATCATCGGGGCGTGGGCATCCTGGCAGCGCATGATCAGCGATGCCCACTCGGTCACGATGCGCTCGTAGCGCTTACCGCTCGAGTTCAGCCAGTAGTTCATTAGCGGGCCCGCCGCGCTGAGCATGCCGGTGGGGCGGTAGCGGATGTCCACCTGGCGGTTGGGCACCACTCGCAGCAGGGTGGCGACATCGCGGGGGAAGGCGTAGGGGCGCACCGCCTCGCGCTGGATGATGCCGGCATTGCCGAAGGAGGTCTCAAGGCCCGGTTCGCGGCGGTCCACCAGCGTGACGTCATGACCGCGACGCACCAGATGCCAGGCTACGGATACGCCGACCATGCCGGCACCAAGAACGATGATTTTGCGGGCCATGAAGGACTCCCTGCCGATGGAATATGGAAGCTCCGCCGGGGCAGAGCCTGTCATTGCGCGGAGTTTATCAGTACTTCCCAGAAAATCGGCTACCTGCTGAAAATTAAGATAAAGACACCATATCTGCATGTCATGGCAGAATATTTGCCCGTGGCCATGGGGCTGAATGGGATTTTTGTTTGTGACTGGCTGTTGTGCCTGCTTGCGCCATTACCGATAGTGTAGGTGCTGCACTGAGGGCCGCCATGGTCTGGCATGATCTGGCTAGGCTCTGATCAAGGACGGGTGGGACGGGTGCTGATTCCGGCGGCTCGCAACGGGAAAATTACCGCTCGGTAATCTCCCATGGTGATCAAGGCTCGGTTCGCGGGAAAATTACCGCTCGGTAACTTTTGTACGGTCGCTCTTGCCAGTCTTTCGTGAACGGTAGCGATGGGGCTCGAGCTGATGAGGCCCGAGCGGCTGCGTTGTTCATCGCGCAATGCCGCGAATCTTCGCTTCGCCTTCCGTCAGTACGCTCCATGCCTGACGCCTCAGCGCCTGGTCACCCGCTGTCATCACTTCCAGCAGCCGGCGCTTCTCGGCCAGGTAGACCCGGGCGAAGCCGCGGTCTCGCGCGACGATGCTGACGGTGTTGTCGATCAGGTCGGCGTACTTGATGGTCTGCGCCTCCGGGGAGACCTGCGCCAGCCTGTCGCGCTCCAGCGCCTTGCGGTGTGCGCGGTTGCCGATTTCCGGATCGATGAATTGATCCGTCAGCTCCTGCACCAGGACGGCGACGCGCTGGCCGAAGCACTCCTCGATGTCCAGCGCCGTCACGGCGGTATCCTCGAGCACGTCGTGCAGGTGGGCGGCGGCGATCATCTCCGCTGTCGCCGCCTCCACGGCCGACACCATCTCGGCGACAGTCGCCGGGTGTTGCCAGTAGGGCTCGCCGGTGTACTTGCGCCGCTGCCCCACGGCCTGATGGGCGGCCCGGCTAAACAGCGCCGCCCGTTCGGCGATGTCCTCCATTCTAGTCACCCCCTCCGCTTCTCCTCTGCGCGAACAGGCTCGGCGGCTGCCCCACGTGCCGGCTGAAGGCAACGCTGAACGCACTGCTGGAACCGTACCCAACGCGTTCGGCCACCTCGGAAACCGCCAGAGCGCTGTTGCGAAGTAGTTCCTTCGCGACCGCCATGCGCCAGGCTAGCAGATATTCCATCGGCGCCATCCCGACCAGTCGCGTGAAGCGCTCGAAGAACGCAGAGCGGGAAAGGGCAGCAATCTCTGCAAGCTGAACAACGCTCCAGGAGCGCTCGATGTGTTCATGCATCTGCTCAAGGGCGCGTGCCAGCCGCTCATCTCCCAGCCCTCGCAATAGCCCCGGCGGGGCGCTTCCGGCCGAAGCCGAGCGCATCGCTTCGACAAGCAGCAGCTCTACCAAGCGGGAGAGCATGAACTCGCAGCCCGGCTTCTGGTCGCGGGATTCCTCGCCCACCAACTGTACTAGCTGCGACAGTCGCTTCGAACCCTGAACATGCACGACGATCGGTAGCAGGGAGACCAGCAGCCCCGGATTGGCGCAGTAGAACAGGAACGATCCCCCCAGGGAGCGCATGTCCGGCTGGCCATCCGGGTCACCGTAACGTAGCTCGGCAGTGCTGCCCGCAACCTGACGAGGGTCCAGATGCACCGGCGGCGCCGGCGTGAAGCTGGAGATCGTGAAGGCTGGCGTCGTGGGTAGCAGGACGAAGTCGCCGGCACTGATGGTAATCGGCACGTGCCCGTCGACGGTCAGCAGGGCGCTTCCTTCCAGCACGATACAAAAGCTGGGGTGTCCGTAGTCGGAATAGTGCACAGCCCAGCTTCCTTTGCCGCTGATGATATTGGCAAAGACCGCACGAGGATGCAGGAGCCGAACTACCTCGGAAAGCGGATCGATCATAAGGACTCTCACTAAATAAAGGCGGACCATATCTTATCGATCATCCAGTGATGCTCATCTATCGTTCTCTCCGAGTCAACTCACCCTCTTGGAGATCAAAAATGAAGACGGTATTGATCACTGGCTGCTCCTCTGGCTACGGCCTGGAAACCGCTCGCTACTTCCTCGCACAGGGCTGGAAGGTCATCGCCACGATGCGCACGCCGCGGAAGGAGCTGTTTCCCGCCGCTGACAATCTTCGCGTTCTGGTGCTGGATGTCACTCGGCCTGGCAGCATCATGCATGCCGTGGAAGCCGCCGGGCCTATCGACGTGTTGGTGAACAACGCGGGAATCGGCTTGTTCGGTGCGTTCGAAGCCACGCCCATGGCTACCGTGCGCGAGATCTTCGAAACCAATACTTTTGGCGTCATGGCCATGTGCCAGGCCGTCATCCCACAATTCCGTGCTCGCCGGGCAGGCACCATTGTGAACGTTACCTCGAGCACGACGCTGGCACCGTTCCCGCTGGTGGCAGCCTATACGGCCAGCAAGGCGGCCATCGAGGGGTTCACGGCCTCCTTGGAACAAGAACTCAAGGCCTTCGACGTGCGAGCCAAGCTGGTGGAGCCCGGTTACGGCCCTTCGACCAGCTTTGCCGCCAACGGGCAGCAGCGCATGCAGGGGTTGATCCCTCCGGCTTACGAGACTTTCGCTCACCGCGTATTCTCTGGCTTCGCCAAGGTAACAGAGGTGACCAAGCCGGCTGACGTGGCGGAAGGTATCTGGCGAGCCGCCAACGACATGTCGGACCAACTGCGCTTCCCGGCTGGCGCTGATGCCATAGCTCTGGCGTAAAAGCGCTGGCATAACAGCGCAGGCGATCAAGAAATACACTGAGATCAGACGACTTAGGGCCCGCAACGCGGGCCCTAATCGTTACCGGCGACTTCGCCGACTGACGTGCCTGCTCGTTACGATCCGATCTTCTTCATGCGCTCATCGGCGCGCTTCACCGTTTTCATCTTTTCCGGCCGCTTCATGGCTTTCCAGTGGCGTATCTCTTCGATCGTGCGGCCGCAGCCGATGCAGAGATCGCCGTTCAGTTGGCATATCGAGACGCACGGGCTTTCGATCTTCTTCGCCATTCAATGCCTCGTTGGCTTGCTGCGTAGCCTGCGCTGCCAGTCGCCGCCGTGTTCTCGCTCGCACGCTTCTTCACTGTCGAAATCGAGATACCGAGAGGCGTCGCCGACATCGAGGCCGGCCTCGGCCAGTGCCTCGGCGGTGAGGTCGGCGATGTGGCGCCGGGCATCGCCCTTGAGCGCATTCGCCAGATTGGGGTGGGTGTCGAACACCCAGGTCACCACCAGGCTCTCGGGAAAGCGCTGGTAATCGACCTCGTGGGTCAGCCAGCAGAAGCCAGGTAGCAGGGGTTTGGCCTGCTCGCAGGCGTAAGTCAGCGCAGCGCTCAGCCGTCGCTCCATCTTGCCGCGCTCTTTCTTGGCAATCATTGCATCTCCAAAACGTTTGGCCGGCCAGCCAGGACCCATTGGCGACCATGATGCCCACTTTAGCGGGCTGAGCCACACAGTTCATGCCCTACATCCCGATAGCATGGGCAGGGTTGGAGATACGGGGCCATCCGTGGCCCCATGGAGTGCATCATGGCTTGCTGGTTTTCTAGTGCGCCAGGATCTCGTTGAACTCCAGCACATTCCGGTCGGGGTCGCGGATGAAGCAGACGCTACGGCGTCCGTGGCCCATGGTGACCGGCCCTTCGGTGATCTCGATCTCTTCGCGTGCCAGCCACGCCACCAGTTCGTCCATGCTCTCGACGATGAAGGCGGCGTGGGTGTAGCCGGGCCGCTTGATCGGGGCGTCCAGCAGCACGTTGCCCACGTCGGCGGGCTCGCCGTTGTAGATCAGGTGGATGCGCAGGCCGGTGGGGTGCACGAGCCCGCAGGCTTTGGCTTCGGGGGCGAACTCTTCGGGATCGCGCAGGAAACCCAGCTTGGCGTAGAAGGCTTCGGCGATGGCGAGATCGGTGACGCGAATGCCGATATGGTCGAGGCGTAGGGTATCGAAACGCATGGGAATGGCTCCTGGAGAAAAGGGATGGGTCAGGCTTCGAGCCCGGCGCGGGTGCGCTGGAAGGGGACGAAACCGGGCAAGCGTTCGATCTGGCGCAGCCAGGCCCGCACGCTGGGGTAGCCGGAGAGGTCCACGTTGCCTTCGGGGGCGCGTTCCACGTAGCTGTAGAGCGCGACGTCGGCGATGGAGGGCTGGGCCGTACCGGCGATCCAGCGCTGGCCTTCCAGCGTCTGCTCCATCACGGCGAGGGTGGCGTGGGCTCGCCCGATCACCTCTTCGGCACGAAAGGGGGCGCTGAATACGGTGATTAGCCGGGCGGCGCAGGCGCCGTAGGCGATCTTGCCGGCCGCCACCGAGAGCCAGCGTTGCACCCGCGCCTCGTCGGCGGGATCGGTCGGCAGCCAGTGGGAGGGGCCGATCTTCCTGGCCACGTAGACGAGAATCGCCAGCGAATCGGCGATGACGGTGCCGTCGTCGTCGAGCACCGGCACTTCGCCGAAGGTGTTGAGGGCAAGAAATTCCGGCTGCTTGTGGGCGCCGGCAGCGAGATCGACCTCGATCAGCTCATGCTCGACTCCGGCGAGGGAGAGGAACAGCGCGGCGCGATGCGCGTGGCCTGAGAGTGGGAAATGGTAAAGCTTCATGGGGATTGTCCTCGGGGTTCTTGTGTCTTTTGCATTCTGTCTCTCGCCTTTAGTTGAGAGAATCCGTCAAAATCGCACTTCATCATTGCGGTTTTTGACGATAATGCTCGGTGGCGGGCTGGCGAGGGCGAGGAGGCGCAATGGACAGGCTGCGTACGCTGAGGACCTTCATCTGCGTGGCGGAGCAGTCGAGCTTTGCCGAGGCGGGGCGGCGGTTGAAGATGTCGCCCACCACCGTGACGCGGACCATCGCGGCGCTGGAGGCGAGCCTTGGGGTTCAGCTGTTGAGGCGCACCACGCGCAGCGTTCGGCTGACCGAGGAGGGGGCGCTGTTCCTGGAGCGATGCCGGGCGGGGCTGGCCGAGATCGATGGGGCGTTTGACAGTGTGCGCGGCAATCGCTCGGCGCCCCGCGGCACCCTGACGGTGACGGCGCCGGTGATGTTCGGCCGGCTGCATGTGCTGCCGGTGGTGGTGGAGCTGCTGCGGCAGTATCCCGAGCTGCAGGTCCGACTGCTGCTGCTGGATCGGGTGGTGCGCCTGGTGGAGGAGGGCATCGACGTTGCCGTGCGCATCGCCGAGCTACCGGACAGCTCGCTGCACATGCTGAGAATCGGCCAGGTGCGGCGGGTGCTGAGCGCGAGCCCGGCCTATCTTACTGAACGCGGCAGGCCGACCTCGCTGGCCGAGCTGCGCGAGCATGATCTGATTTTGATCGAGGACGAGGCCGTGTCGCAGCGTGGGCTGGGCTTCGACGAGGCCCGGCGTGGCGGGCGTCCTGCCAGGCTGTCGGTCAACCATGTGGACGCCGCCATTGCCGCTGCGGTCGCCGGGCTCGGCGTGGTGCGCACGCTCTCTTATCAGATCGCCGAGGATGTCGCGGCGGGCCGGCTCGAGACCCTCCTCTGCGACGACACCGCTCCCGCGCTACCCATCTCACTGCTGTTCCAAAGCGGCCGCCGGGACCATCCGAACGTGCGCGCCTTCATCGATGCCGCCAGGCAGCACTTGCAGGGGGTGTCGCTTTAGTCAGTGCTGGTACTCAGGGCAGCAGTTGCCGTATCAGCTCCTCCCGCTCCATCTCCAGCATCTCCGCCAGCATCGGCTCCTGCGCGGCGCTGCCGCTCGACTGCCACTCCAGCAACAGCACCTCGAACTCGGGTGAGTCGGCCAGGCGGGCTGCCAGCAGATGGTTGGCGTCCGGCTGTGGGTTGGATTCACCGGCCGTGACATAGGCGGCCTCTACCTCTGCATAGCAGGCCAGTGCATCATCCGAGGCGCCATCCAAACGCTCGAGCACCATGCAGCGCAGCAGCATTCCTTCCTTGTGCAATCCCGTTTCATGCAGCACATCCAGGTCGCGCTTGGCTTCTTCGTAGCGGCCCATGCCGGCGAGCAGGTTGGCTCGGCTGCTGCGAAGTTCGGTGTCGTCGGGGTGTCGTTCCAGCCCCTCGTCGTAGATCGCCAGCGCGGCTTCGAGCTGCTCCGCATCTCCTTGGGCTTCCATGACCGCCGCACCGGCACGCTCCTGGTAATACGCCGGTGGCTCGCCGCTGGCCGGCGAGCAGGCGGCAAGCAGCAGGGCGGTGAACAAGGCGAATGCAATTCTGATCACTGGGATTCTACCTCGATATCGAAGGTGACTTCCGTGGTGCCGGGTGCCAGCTGTCCCGATCCGCTCGAGTAGAAGTAACCGGCGGTGAGTACCAGCCTGAGTGGCCTGGGCGGCATGGGCAAGGTGAAAGTGGTGTGACCGATGGGGTCAAAGTGATCCTTGGGCCAGAGGGAGTCACCTTCATTCCCCAGGTTTTGCGCGGCGATATCGAGAATGCCGTCATACAGCCGGGCAGTCGCGAACCAGCTCACGGTACCCAGGCGGCTGGCGGCGGTGGTGCCCATGGCGCTCACGATCAGGGTGTTACCGCGCAGCACGACATGGCCGCGCAGCTGGTAGGTGGCGTGTACGCCGACGCCTTCCGCCAGCAGGTAGGCGGGACGGGGCTGATTGAAGGGCTCCGAGAACTCGCGATACTTCAGCTCGGGAACCACGAGGTCCTTTGGCACGGTGTCGGTGTTCAGCGTGGAGAGAAAGTCGCCTAACAGGGTGAAGCCATCGATTTCCGGACGCGTGGGTGCTTCGCTCATGCCGGCTGCCCTCCCTTGATGTAGACCTTCAGCGTTTCGGGATTGTCGTGCTCGGGCACCAGACGTGTGAGGCCCTGGGGGTCGCTCACGCCACGGATCTGTTCGCCGCTAGGCCGCACGATGAGGTATTCCACGCCGGCCACGGGCTCGCCGGCGGCGTTGACGAGCCGAAAGCGCTCGTTGTAGCGCTTGGGCAGCTCGGTGAGCAGGCTGGCAGCGGATGCGCGCGGTGAGCCGACCTCGGTGCTGCAGCCGGTAATGACCTGTCCGCCGCAGGAGGTGGCGCTGCCATGTATGGCCGCGGGCGAGCCATCGACGTTGTACCAGGACACCCCCGCCGTGATGGTGGCACCGCAGGAACTCTTGTCGCCGACCCGGGCGATGGGTATGCCGTCCACCCTGGAGGTGGGTGCACCCGAAACGATGTGATGCGGCCCGCCCCGGCAGGAGCAGGATACCTTGTCGCCTATTTTCGCAAGATCCATGGTCTATCCCTTTCCCCATGCCCATGGTGCGAAAGATGATTATTACCCGCTTTGCGACATTGGCTACGGGTGGGTGAAAGGTTGAGATATGGCTTACATGAGTTTCAGCCAAGGCTTACAAGGTGGGAGGAGGGCGAGCGCCATTAGGCTGTGGTCGGTGGAAATGACGAAGCGACTCGAACAGCGGCTTGGTCGGCATGGGCGACAGCCTGAAGTCCATTATTACGAGGGCGAGGATCACCTACCGGGGAGCGAGGGAGAGAATCGCCACCATGAGATGCTGGCTTTCTCTCTGCGCAGCAAATCCTTGGCTAACGCCATGCGCCAGGCAAGCAGGTATTTCAACCGGCCGCAGCAGCCGTGAATGAGCGTGTTTCTGGCATCATGCCCCCCCGAAACAATGACGGCTGATGGCCTGCCGCACGGTGGCGGAACATGAAGTCAACGAGAATGACATCGATGAGTGGGAGCATGCCGTGTCCTCGTCTCTTCTGAGACGAGCCTCACCGCCTATGCATCTTTCAGAACACTTACCGGTGCAGCGGAACGAATAAGGCCTTTCGGTAAGTTTTCAGTAAGAGGACAGCAGCGAGAGTTAAAATAACTGGCGTTCCTTCAGCATTGCGTGAGAAACCTACATGCCTTCATCGTATCCGCCTATCCCGATCGCTCATGTTTCCACCGTACGGGTGGCGGCCGCTGTATTGCTTGCTGTTGGCCTGGGTGCTCCGGCAGCGGCGATGGCCCAAGCGTTGGCCGATACCGAGCCGTCAACGACCTGGGCGCTGGGGCTAGGCGTCATGAGCGCGCAGGAGCCTTACGCCGGGGTCGGACGAGACAATACGGCACTACCGCTGCTCCAGTTCGAGAACCAATACGTGAATCTGTTCGGCCCGCGGATCGAGTTCAAGCTGCCGCGTCTCGATATCGGCCACTCCCAGCAGCTCAACTTCGGTATTGTCGGCCAGTACGACGGAAGCGGCTATGAAGAGGGTGACGCTCCGATCCTCAACGCCATGGAAAATCGCAGGGGTGGATTCTGGGCGGGTGGCGCGGTCCAGTGGAGCAGCAGTTTCGTCGATTTGAGCGCCGAATGGCTGGCCGACGTGTCAGGCAACAGCAACGGCCAGATCGCCAGTCTCGGCCTGGAGAGAACCTGGCGTTTCGGCAACCATGTGCTATTCAACCCACACGTAGGGGCGAGCTGGCAGGACGAGAAGACGGTCGACTACTATTTCGGAGTTCGTGAAAGCGAAGCTCGACTCGACCGTCCTGCCTATGTTGGGGAAGCGGGCGTCAACATCGAGGCGGGGGTGCGTGGCGTCTACATGTTCGATCGGCACCACTCCGTGCTCGTGGGTGGCGGTGTAACGAGCTTGGCGGATGAGATAAAGAACAGCCCGCTGGTAGATCGCTCGACCGTCAACAGCGTCTACCTTGGCTACATGTACCGCTTCTGATGAGCCGCATACTCCTGGTCGAGGACCACGACCGCCTGGCCCGGCTGATGTGTCAGGGGCTGGAGGCCGCCGGCATTGCCGTGGACGTGGCTGGCCGCATCGACAGCGCCTGGACGGCGATTCAGCAGATCTCCTACCAAGCCCTGGTCCTCGATCGGGGGTTGCCGGATGGTGATGGCCTGAGTTTGCTGCACAAACTGCGGAAGGCCGGGCTTGGTGTGCCTTGCCTCGTGTTGACGGCACGCGATGCGCTTCACGACCGCGTACAGGGGCTCGAAGCCGGCGCCGACGACTACCTGCCCAAGCCGTTCGCCATGGATGAGATGGTGGCGCGTGTTCGGGCACTGCTGCGCCGTCCCGTGGAGTTCCGCTCGCTCGACGCCTGCCATGGAGATCTGACCCTGAGTTCCGAAAGCGGCGTGCTGTGCAGCGGCGATGGAAGCGTAGCGCTCTCCCAGGCGGAGCGACACATCATGCAGCTGCTATTGAACAAGCCGAAAGAGGTCGTGCGGCGTAGCGCGCTGGAAGCGGCTGCGTGGGGGCTCAGCGAAGCGGTGACCCCCAATGCCCTGGACGTGGCCCTGCACCGGCTGCGCCGCAAGCTACTGGCCATCGGCTCGCGCCAGCGCATCGTCAACGTCAGGGGGCTGGGCTATGCGCTTCGGGAGGATGGCGGAGTTGAATAGCCCGAGCTTCAAGATTCTGCTGACCTAGGCGGCATTGATGATAATTACACTTTGATGGAGGGATTATGCTGCCTCGTCTTTGTCTTCTGCTATTTCCCCTTGTGGTTCTGGCATCCTGCGCGTTGCCGCCGGACTCCCCTCTTTTTCAGCCTTCAGAGAGCTTGTCGTCCTACGATCAGGAAAGCTTCGAACAGTATGTGAGCGATTCTCGCGCATGGATTGCCGATAACCGCGTCTTTCTTCATGAAGATCGCAACCTTGAGATAGAGTTCAATACGCCTTTCGAACGACGGCCCGATGAGCCGGCAAAACGAGGCATTCTGTTCGTCCACGGGCTGGGTGCAAGCCCTTGGTACTTCACTGACATGGCCGATGCCTTGGCGAATGATGGCTGGCTTGTTCGCTCGATCCTGCTTCCTGGACACGGTAGCCGTCCCGCCGATCTGATGCTGCCCGACTTTGATGATTGGCAAAACGTAGTTGCCCATCATGCCAGTCTATTGGCAGCTGAGGTAGAAGAGCTTTGGTTGGGCGGCTTCTCTACTGGCGGAAACCTGGTCACCACCCATGCGCTAAGAGACGAGAATGTCGCCGGGCTGCTACTGTTTTCCCCTGGATTTTATCCCGATAACGGTTATTTATTCATCGCCCCAGTCATTTCCTATCTGTGGGACTGGATCGATATCGATGACGAGAACAATATCGCCACTTACCAGTCCCTTCCTACTCGTGGGGCCGCACTTTATTACCGTTCAGTCAAAGCCGTGCAAAAAGATCTCAAGACCGCTCGTTTTGACAAGCCCGTTCTGATCACGATGAGCCAGCATGACAGCGTTCTTGATCCCAATGCGACACTCGCTACCTTTCAAGACCGCTTTCCCAACCAAAAATCACGCTTCGTCTGGTACGGCGACACCCCACAGCACGTTGACGATCCACGTGTCACCGTCCTGGCCAGCAGCTTGCCCGACCGGCGCATCAGCACCTTTTCCCATATGAACGTGCTATTTGCTCCCGAGAACTTCTATTACGGTGAAAAGGGCAGCCACATCATATTTGATAATGGCCAAGATGGCATTCCCATCCCTGAGAATACCGACACCTTGTGGTTCGGGGCATGGGGTCAGGTTGCAGCGGAAAAATACCATGCCCGCCTGACCTGGAACCCCTATTTTCTCGATCTCCTAGACAGTATCCGGGAGGTGACCGGTGATAGTTAATCCGACTGCTACTCAACTCGAGTCGCCTCCTATGCCACACCGCCTCCGTCGACCACGACTCCCCCGGGGTGCCGCACTGCGTGTGATCGTCATTAGCGTCAGGGGGCTGGGCTATGCGCTTCATGAAGCCGATGGCGCTGAATAGCCTGAGCCTCAAAATTCTGCTGGCTTATGTGGCGGGCATGGCGCTCAGCATGGCACTGCTGGTGATCGCTGCGGTGGTGGTGCTCCAAACCAACCTCCTGGCCCGGATGGATATGGTCAATGCCGTGGAGGCGCTGAAGGATAACGTCGTCTTCGACAGCGATGGCAGCCCCATCGGCTTCGACTCGCGCCTGGACGACCGCGCCTGGCTATACGAGGGTCCGCAACGTGAAACGGCTTATCGGATCCTGGATGACGCCGGAAACGTGGCGGTTTCCTCGAGCGCCAGCGAGGCGTTCTGGCCACCCGGCGATGATCTGCTCCGCATGACGAGCAGACATTTTACCTTCGAGCATGAGGGCAATACCTTCTACGGCGCCACGCAGCCCCTGCAACATGAGGGGCGCCGGTGGTTTCTGCAGTTTGCCGCCAGTGCGAGGTTCATGAGCATCCTCGATAAGGTTGCCTTGCCGCGAATGATCGTTGGGATCACGGTATTCGGTCTCGTCCTCTTCATCGCCTTCGGCCTGTGTGCCTTCATCACCTTGCGCTATACCCTCAAGCCGCTGCGTGACGTTTCGGAAACCGCTGCCGCCATCTCTCCGCGCTCCCTCAACGCCAGGTTGAGGACCGCGGCGGTGCCGGCGGAGATAGTCCCTCTCGTGGGTAGCTTCAACCGAGCTCTGGAACGTCTCGAGCGGGGCTATCGCGTGCAGCAGGAGTTTCTCGGTAATGCGGCACACGAGCTCAAGACGCCCCTGGCCCTGATCCGCGCTCAAATAGAATTGAGAGAGGATGGCAAGAATGACAACGACTCACTATTGAGCGACATCGAGTACATGACGCGCCAAGTGCAGCAACTTTTGCTCCTGGCGGAAGCCAGCGAGGCGCACAATTACCACTTCACCACCGTGCGGCCTCAGGAACTCGCCCATGAAGTCGCCTCCTACTTGCAGCGCATGGCGGAAGCAGCCGACGTGCACGTGACAATACTCGTAGGAGAGGGCGATATGACATGGCAGGCCGATCGTGTCGCCTTCTTCACCCTGCTGAAGAACTTGCTGGAAAACGCCATTCAGCATTCACCTGCCAAGGCGGCAGTTTGTGTGGAGATCAAAGGTGATACGCTGACCGTACGGGACACAGGCCCCGGTGTCGAGGCAGAACAACTCCCTTTGCTATTCGAACGCTTCTGGCGCGCTGCGCATCGGCGCGACCATGGGGCAGGCCTAGGCCTGGCGATTTGTCAGGAGATCGCCATGACACATGGTTGGCAACTCACGGCGGAGCCGGCCGAGCCGGGGCTGCGATTTCGCCTTTTGAATCGTCCTTGAGTCAACCGATACGATAAGCTGATATACCGCCGGCGCGGCGAACAAATGAACGAGCCAAGGAGGCTTGGTGATGGAGTGGTGGACCTGGATAACCTACGTGGGTGTGATCACGGCCCTGATCATCTTCCCGGGACCGGTAGCGCTACTGTGCACCACCCATGGCCTGCGCTTCGGCCGCCACCGAGCCTTCGCCACCGTGCTCGGCGGCGGTGTGGCGTCCCTGGTGTTGATGACGCTCTCCGCGCTGGGCCTCGGGGCGGTGCTGGCCACTTCGGAGACGGCTTTCTTCGTGCTGAAGCTGTTGGGCGGGGCGTATCTGGTCTATCTGGGGCTGCAGGCCTGGCTCGTTGCGCCCAGTTCACCGGTTGCCGCGGCCAGCGAGCCGGCACCGGTCAGCGTGCGACCTGCCAGCGGCTTGTTCCGCCAGGGGTTTCTGGTGGGCATCGGCAATCCCAAGGATCTGCTGTTCTTTGCGGCGCTGTTTCCCAACTTCATCACCGTTGGAGAGCCCCAGGTGCTGCAGTTCGCCATTCTGGCGCTGACCTGGCTGGTCATCGACACTACGCTGATGACGCTCTATGCCACCGCCGGCGCGGGGTTGGGTCGTTGGTTCGATAGCCCCGGCAGGCTGCGGGCGTTTCATCGCACCACGGGCGGGCTCTTTCTGGGCGCCGGGGGCACGCTGATTGCCACCAGTGCGAGCAAATGAGGCAGTGCGAGCAAATGAGACGGTGGCGCCGAGCCCGAGGCCAGCACGTAGCGTCTCGCTGAGCTGTCGGTTGGAGGCTTTATGAACCGGGACCGCCTGCAGCGTGGCCTCGTGGTGGCCGAGATGCTCCTGCTGGCGCTACCGGTCAGTGCGTTCTGCCTCGTGTTCGGCCTGGGGCTGCTGCTTACGGTGGGCTTTCCCTGGGGCATGCAGGAGGTGGCGATCATCCTCTTCGTGTTCGTCGGTACCCTGGGCATCGCTGGCTTGTGGTGCGTGGCGGTCGCATTCCTGCTTAGGCGCGAGCGCTCCCTGTGGTGGTGGCGGGCGGCCTGCGCCGGGGCGGGGTTGACGCTCGTCTCGCTGGTGCTGGTCGGGCTGCTGGCGCTGGGCTGGGAGCCAGAGGAGTGGGTGATCATCGTTGCCTTGGGCATCTTCGCCAGCCCGTTGCTCATCCCCTTTCTTCACCTTCGCTATCTGTGCCATTCGCAGCGCACGGCGCTGCTTCCTTAATTCCCACCCCGGTAGCGCTCTCTTGCCTCGGCGATGGTGCGGTGATTCTGGTCGGCCCAGGCGACCAGTGCACGCATCGGTTCGAGAAAGGAGTGGCCAAGTTCGGTGAGGCTGTACTCCACTCGCGGTGGCACTTCGGGGTAGACGGTGCGGGTGATGAAGCCGTCCTGCTCCAGGCGTTTGAGTGTACGCGAGAGCATCTGCTTGGAGATGTCGCCGATCTCACGCATCAGCTCATTGAAGCGGCGGGTACCGGGGCGCAGGGTAAGCAGCACGAGCCGATGTGGCCCGCCTGAGCGGGCCTTGTCGTTGAGCTGAAAAGCTTGGTGCAAGGGTTCACGCCAGCCTGTCAGCGCCTCGCTTCGAGGATCAGATTGAAGGGTGTTTCGGCAGCACGCCGGAAGTGGCTGAAGCCGGCCTTGTGGAATACGTCGGCCAGGCGAGCTTCGCCGGCCTGGGCGCCGAGCACGAGCTGGCCACCCTCCGAGATGGCATGGGCGCAGCAGATGGTGGTAGAGGCGGAGTAGTACATACGCGAGACGACCGAGAGGTTGTTCTCTACCTTGTCCTGAGCGTAGGGCTCTACCAGCATCACCGTGCCATCGGGGGCCAGCACCTGCTCGGCGTACCGCGCGGCGGCGATGGGATCGCCCATGTCGTGCAGGCAGTCGAAGAAGCAGATGAGCCCGTACTGCTGGTTGGGGTAGTCCGTTGCGCGGGCGATGCTGAAACTCACGCGGTCGGCCACGCCCGCGGCGGTCGCGTTGCGCCTGGCGGCTTCGATCGAGGCCGGGTGGGCATCGAATCCATGAAAGCGCGAGCGGGGGAAGGCCTGCGCCATCAACACCGTGGAGTGTCCATGGCCGCAGCCTACGTCGGCCACGGTAATGCCGGCTTCGAGCTGTTCGACGATTCCCTCGAGGGCGGGCAGCCATTCCGGCACCAGGCTGGCGCGGTAGCCGTTGCGGTAGAACGCCGCCACCCCGCACTGCAGGCGACTATCGTGGTCGCCCCAGGCCACGCCTTTACCGGTGCGAAATGCTTCCAGAGTGCGTTCCTCGTCGAACCACATCGAGGCCGGCACTTGCCAGGCAGGGGGGATGAACACCGGGCTCTCTTCGTTGGCGAGCACCAAGGCTTGCTCCGGGGAGAGTTCGTAGGTGTCGCTGGCGGCGTGGTAGCCCACGTAGCCGCCGGCGGCCTGGGCATTCAGCCACTCGGATACGTAGCGCTCGGCACAGCCGGTACGGGTGGCGAGTTCCTTGGCGCTGAGCGGGCCGGCGTACGCCATGGCCTTGTACAGGCCGAGCTTGTTGCCCAGGCTGATCATGATGCCACCGTAGGCGGATGAGAGATCGCCAACGGCCTGGGCGACGAAGGCTTCGAGCTTGGTTTGATCGATTGCGGGGAAGGTCATTACTGAAGCTCCTGTCTTGTTGTATTGGGGGCTAACGTCCCGTTCATCATCACCGGGCAGGTGCTACCTGCTGAAGAGCGGAAATGACCCGTAATCGGTTCGTTTGTGCCACACTGAATCTCCCTTCTCTGCGAAGCGCCACGGCCATGACAGGATCTGCCGCTCCTGCCGGGTCGCCCCCCCGGCATGTCAGCCTCGTGGCACTCCCCGATGCCACTGTCTCCACGCTCGCCGGTCTCTTCGACGTAATGAACGGGGTGTCGCTGATGGGTTTGGTGACGCCCGACGTTCCGGCCCCGTTTGAAATCGAGATCGTGGGGGAGGCGGTGGGAGCGCTCAAGCTGGCTAGCGGCGTACCGGTCGATGTCCAACGCGCCGTCGATACCGTCGAGAGGAGCGATATCGTGATCGTGCCTTCGGTTTTGCTCCCTGCCCAAGGCTGGGAGAAAGGCCGCTATCCCCAACTGGTGAAATGGCTCTACACCATGCATGAGCGTGGTGCCGTGCTCTGCTCGGCGTGCTCAGGCGTGTTTCTGTTGGCCGAAACGGGCCTGTTCGACGGGATGGAGGCGACGGTGCACTTCGGCTACGCGGAGGCGTTCATGACCAGCTACCCCTCGGTGTCGACTCACCCTGAACGGGTGCTGGTGATCGCCGGACAGCATGAGGAGCTGGTGAGTTCGGGGGCCGGGATGAGCTGGCATGACCTGGCGCTCTATCTCACTGCGCGTTATGCCGGTGCGACCACGGCGCAGGAGATTGCACGGCGGTTTGCGCTGCAGTGGCATCAGGATGGGTTGACGCCCTATCTGGTATTTGCCGCCAAGACGGATCATGGCGATGGCGAGATTCAGTACGCGCAGCAGTGGTTGGATGAGCATTTCGCCTTGGCCCACCCGGTGGAGGCGATGATCGAGCGTTCGAGGCTGGCCGAGCGTACCTTCAAGCGGCGCTTCGTCAGTGCCACCGGTCTGACTCCGATTGCCTACGTTCAGCGCCTGCGCATCGAAGATGCCAAGCGCCGGCTCGAGCGCACCGAGGCCTCGGTCGAGGAGATCAGTTGGCGGGTTGGATATGAGGATTCGGCATTTTTTCGGCGTCTGTTCAAGCGCACCACAGGTTTAGCTCCAAGCGCCTACCGTCGCCGCTTTCGCATTCCCGATTTCGTTCGACAGTCTCGCAACACGACAAGGCCCGCCTAGGCGGGCCTTGTCATCGAACCCAGAGGTTCGACAAATCGTTTAACCGTCAGGTTATGCGATTTGCTTGATGTTAGAAGCCTGAAGGCCTTTCTTGCCCTGGGTCACGTCAAAAGAGACGGTTTGACCTTCCTGCAGGGATTTGAAGCCTTCTTCCTGGATTTCGGAGAAGTGGGCAAAAACGTCGTCACCGCCGTCGGCCGGAGTAATGAAGCCGAAGCCTTTGGAGTCGTTGAACCACTTGACTGTTCCAGTCGTCATAATCGTATTCCTTCGCGCACTGCGCCTTACAATAATTCCTGGTGTTACCCAGATGATTAGCGGGTAAAACAAGATTAAATCACAGGCTGCCGAATGAATCCGAACGCTACTGAAACTATGTCACTTGCTTACCAACTGGAGCCACAGTGTCACGCTTGACCTGCTTGGGTCAAAGGCTTTCGCTATTGTTTTTCACTATCGGCGTAAAGCACATGTTTTCGTTGAAGATAATAAAAAAACAAAAACAGAAAGGGGTGGTCTCTGCGGCTGATCTTCGCGGATCGGGCTTACGGTGCCATGATTGTGTTATGATATAACAAAACCGCGGGTATTGCGATGCTCGCCGCGGCGAACCTACCTCACAACGGTGCTTCGTATGAGCTTTGATGCCCAGGACCTGATCCCCGTGACCGTGCTGACCGGCTTCCTCGGCAGCGGCAAGACGACGCTACTCAACCATCTGGTGCGCCAACCGGCGATGAGCAATGCACTGGTGGTGATCAACGAGTTCGGCGATATCGGCCTGGACCATCGCCTGGTCACCCAGAGCGACGAGAACAGCGTGGTGGAGATGAGTAGCGGTTGCCTGTGCTGCACCATCCGCGGCGACTTGAGCCGCACCATACAGAAGACCTTCGATGCCATCGAGCGGGCGGGCGGCGAGCCTTTCTCGCGGGTGATCATCGAGACCACCGGGCTTGCCGACCCGGCGCCCATTCTGCACACCCTGATGACCGATTACTGGCTGGCCCATCGCCTGGTGCTGGACGGTGTGATCTGCCTGGTGGACGCCGCCAGCGGTGTCTCGACGCTCAACGCCCACCGGGAGTCGCAGCGTCAGGCCGCCGTCGCCGACCGCCTGGTCATCACCAAGGGGGACCTGGTCGATGCATCGCGGCTGGCTCGGCTTGGCGAGCACCTTGCCCAGATCAACCCCGCCGCCGAGCAGCTGCTGGTACGCCACGGTCAGGTAGCGGCCGAGCAGCTGTTGGGTGGCAGTTTACCGGTGCAGCAGCGCCGTGCGGATCAGTGGCTGAGCGCCGCCTCCTATGCGCAGGTATCGCCCGCTGGCGGCATGGCGCCGACGAATGCCGGCAGCTTGGTCTCGATGGTGGCGCCGGCATCCAATCCTTCGCTGACCCGCCACGGCGAGCAGATCCGCTCCTTCTGTTTCACCGTCGAGCAGCCCATCGCTGCGGAGCTGCTGGAAGACTGGCTCGATCTGCTGATGTCGCTGCTGGGGGAGAAGATCCTGCGAGTAAAGGCCATCGTGAACGTGGCCGGGCGCGAGCAGCCGCTGGCACTGCACGGCGTGCAGCACATCTTTCACCCGCCTGAGCCGCTGCCGGTGGAGGCGTGCCGCGATGGTATCTCGCGCTTCGTGTTCATCACCAACGGCGTCGAGCCCGAGGCCGTCACCCGGCTGTTCGACTATTTTCAGCCTGCCCAGGCGACGTGAAACGACTAGGCAGGCAGCTGTCACTCACGAAAACAGGCTCGGGCCGGCGGCCGGCATCGTGGTGGCGTACCAGGCCAGCGACAGGCCCAGCCATACCAGCGCGATGCCCCCGGCCATGGCCAGCCAGCCGCCAAGGCGGTTTACCTGTACCAGACGGCTAGTGCCGTGCTTGGGTTCGTACTTGAGCCTGTACTTGAGCCTGTACTTGAGCCTGTACTTGAGATAGAACCGCGTGACCCAGTCCCGTGCCAATACGCTGGCCAGCGCCAGAGCGGAAACGGTCATGGCGGTGCCTAGTGCCATGGTCATGACGGCGGCCGCACCCAGCGCCATATGGCCGAGCAGGCTGGCCGCCCCCATGATCAATACGGCGCCGCTGCAGGGGCGCATGCCGATGGCCGCTACGGTGGCCAGTGCCGTGCGCCAGTCGCCGGCTTCATCCGGGGCCACGTGATGGCGTGCGCCGCAGCTGCAGCCATGACCGGCCGGGTCGTGGCCGTGATGCTGCGCGTTGTCGTGGGCGATGTGAAACGCGTGGAATGGCTGGCCTGTGTGAGACGTTGCCACAGGGCTGAATGTGGGGGCCGTCAATGGAGAGGCGGGGTTGGCATGTTCGATTGTATGGTCGTGAGAGGCGTTGACGGCGGATAAACCGGAATCGCCACCAGCCGGCTGCTTCAGCATGCGCCTGGCGCGCAGGCACAGCCAGACTCCCAGGATGGCGACCATCAAGAAGCTCGCCAGCTCCAGCCCGGCTACGCTGCCCATGGCCTGGCGGGTTAGCCACCCCAGCCCCTTGACCAGTACCAGCACCAGGGCGATGGCCGTCAGGCCTTGCAGCATGGCGGCGCTGAATGAGAGCCCGAGGGCACGCTTCACTCCACCGCCTTGGGAAAGCAGATAGGTGGAGAGCACTGCCTTGCCGTGGCCGGGCCCGGCGGCATGAAAGATGCCGTAGCCGAAGCTGAGCGCCATCAGCCACCAGCCGCTTGCCCAGGAGGGGGCGGCCGACCATTCGGTGATTGCCAGGGTCAGGGCGCGATGGAGGTCGCGTTGCCAGGCCAGCAGCTGCAGGGTCGGGTCTTGCCATAGGTGCTGTTGAACGAGCAGCAGGATGCCACCGGCGGCGAGCAGTAATGCCGCCATTGCCCAGCGGCGTCGATGCAGAGCCTGGCGTGGTTTCGCTGCCGATGCGGGCGTGCCAGAGGCTCTAGTGTCAAACGAAGGTTGCGGCGTGTCGAAGTGCTGTGTCATGCCGGCTCCAGCGAATCGGAAAATTTAATATGTTATGTTATAACATATTTGAATCGACAAGCGTAAAGGTCCCGATTAGATGAACAGGTTACCGCTGGAAGACATCGCCGCTGCTCCCGCCACCCGCCTGGGCACCCTGAGCTGGGTGGGCATGGAGGGTATCGCCCTGCCGTTTCAGGTTGCCGGCCAAGGGGTGACGGGCCAGGCCTCGGCCGGTGTCAGCCTGGATGACCCCACGGCACGCGGCATTCACATGTCGCGACTCTACCTGGCGCTGGCCGAGCTCGAGCAGCGTGAGCTTTCTTTGGCGCGCGTGGCGGCGGTACTGGAGAGCTTTCTCGACACTCACCAGGGGCTCTCGCACTGCGCCTTTCTCGATCTCAGTGGCGAGGCGATGCTCAAGCGTCCGGCGCTGATCAGCCCGCTGGCGGGATGGAAGCGCTATCCCTTCACCCTGCGCTGCCGGCGCGATGGTCAGGGCTTTCACACCACCCTGGAGCTCACGGTGGGTTACTCCTCCACCTGCCCGTGTTCGGCGGCGCTGGCACGTCAGTTGATCCAGCAGGCCTTCGACGAGGACTTCACCGATATTCCGGTCAGCCGCGAGGCGGTGCGGGCTTGGCTCGGCAGTGAGCAGGGCATTCTGGCCACGCCCCACAGCCAACGTAGCCAGGCGCATCTCACGGTGCGACTGGCCGGCGAACCGGACGAGCTGCCGCTGATCAGCTTGGTGAATCGCGCCGAGCGGGCTCTGGGCACGGCGCTGCAAACGGCGGTGAAGCGCATCGACGAGCAGGCCTTCGCCCTGGCCAACGGCCAGAATCTGATGTTCTGCGAGGACGCTGCGCGTCGCCTGCACCATGCCCTGCGCGAGCAGCCCGGCATCAGCGGTTTTCAGCTACGCGTGGTGCATGCCGAAAGCCTGCATGCCCACGACGCCGTGGCGCGCAGCGAGTGGAACTGGGACGGTGGCGACAGCCCATGCTCATGACGGTAGGCGGTCAACGTCGATTCCGGGCCAGCGGGCATCCCATGCTACTATGGGGGTTTCGGCGAACCTGACCGGCAAGAAGGATTGAGCATGCCTTTACTCGATAGCTTTACCGTTGACCACACCATCATGGCCGCCCCGGCCGTGCGTGTCGCCAAGACCATGCAGTCGCCGTCCGGCGATACCATCACGGTGTTCGATCTGCGCTTCAACAAGCCGAACGAGGACATGATGGGTGAGAAGGGCATCCACACCCTGGAGCACCTGTTCGCCGGCTTCATGCGCAATCACCTGAATGGCAAGGACGTGGAGATCATCGATATCTCTCCGATGGGCTGTCGCACCGGTTTCTACATGAGCCTGCTCGGTAGCCCCAGCGAGGAGCGCGTCAGCGAGGCCTGGCTGGCGGCGATGCAGGACGTTCTCGACGTCAAGCGCATGGAAGACATCCCGGAGCTGAACGAGTACCAGTGCGGTACCTTCGTGATGCACTCCCTGGAAGAAGCCCAGGAGATCGCGCGGAGCATCATCGAGCGCGGCGTTGGGGTGAACAAGAACGCCGATCTCGCGCTGAGCGCTGACCGGCTGAAAGCGCTGGGCAACCCCGACGCCTGATCGAGCCAGTCTGGACGAAGCGGTGGCCGGTGAGCTGTACTGCAAGCAGTCATCGGTCCGATGGGTCTACTGCCTTAGGCTGGACCGATTCGAACAGCGCTGTCTGAAGGAGGGACAGCGGATCCGCTTCGATCAGGAATACGCGTATGAAAGGAATCGACGCATGGCGGCTGCCGGCCCTGTTGGCCCTGTTGATGGCTGCACTCTTCGTGGCCGTGCCCAGTGCGGCGCAGCTACCCGAGGGGGTAGGCGAGAACGGCAGCGAGACAGAGGACGACGATAGCGAGGAGCGGGAGTGGTTTCCCCTCGACTCGCTGAACGCCGGCCTGGGCGAGCTCCCCGACGAGGTCGAGCGGCTGACGCCTCAAGGAGCAATCCGCAGTTTCGTGGAGCTCACCGAGAACGAGGAGTACGCCGCCGCGGCCCATCTGCTCAATCTTTCCGAGCTGGATGAGGCGGAACAGCAGCAACAAGGACCCGAGCTGGCCCGGCAGCTCGCCTCGGTGCTCAGGCGCGGTGAGTGGTTCAGCGTTTCCAACCTGCCTAGTCGCCAGGACGCCGCCATCGAGGATCCTTCCGGCCAGCATCCGCTGGTGGGTGAGCCGCGCCGGAGTCTCGAGCTGGCCTCGATGACGGTGGATGGCGAAGACTACGAAGTACGCCTGGACCGATACCGGGTGGACGACGAGCAACCGGTATGGCTGGTCTCCGCGGAGAGCGTTTCCGTCATCCCGCGGCTCTACGAAGAGTTCGGGCCGTCGCCGATCGAGGCCTTCATACCGGAACGCTTCAAGACGACCCTCGGCATGCTCCAGCTCTGGGAGTGGATCGCCATTCCCCTCTTTCTGCTGCTGATCGGTCTGGTGGGGTGGGGCGTATACGCGCTGGTCGGCCTGCTGGCCCACTGGTTCCCCCATGGCGTGCCCAGTATCTTCGCCGGCCGGATCGGAGTGCCCGTGGCGATGCTGGTCATGGCCTTCGCCGCCCAGATGCTGCTCGACTACGTGGTCTCCTTCACCGCCGTCGCTACCACTTTCATTCGTACCCTGTTGATTATCCTGATTGCCTGGGGGGTGGGCACGATAGCGCTGCGCCTGGTGGACACCATCCTGCTCAAGGTGACGCGGCGCTTCGTGGGGGAGATCGACGACACCAAACCCAAGGACGAACGCCAACTGCTGACGACGCTCTATGCGCTGCGCCGGGTCATCATCCTGGTCGCGGTCATCGCCGTGTCTGTCTATGTGCTGAGCCAGATCGAGCTGTTCGAGACGCTGGGCCTGTCGCTTCTTGCCTCGGCCAGCGTGCTGGCAGTGCTGGTGGGCATTGCCGGTCAGGCGGTGCTGGGCAACATTCTCTCCTCGTTCCAGGTCTCGTTGGCCAAGCCCATCCGTATCGGCGACCTGGTGATGTTCGAAGGGCAATGGTGTTACGTGGAAGGCATCTTCTACACCTTCATTCGCCTGCGCTCGTGGGACGAGCGACGCCTGATCGTGCCGGTGACCTACTTCGTCTCTCAGCCGTTCGAGAACCTATCCGTCAAGAACGCCAAGATGTATCGCAAGCTGGAGCTGATATTGCACCTGAGTGCCGATGTCGAGCTCATCCGTCATAAGTTCTTGGAATTCGCCGAGGAAGAGGAGAATGTCGTCGAGCACCACAAGCTATGCTGCTATGTGACTGGGCAAACCGAGAAGTCGCAGACCATCACCTGCTACCTGATGGCGACCGACCCCTTCGCCGGCTGGGTAGCGGAGATGCAGATTCGCGAGCGGCTGATGAACTTCATCCGTACATATCATCCCGAATGGTGGCCGCGGGATATCGTGGTGCTCAGCCAGCACGATATCGCAACGGAAGAAAAGCATGAGAAGCCGCGCGTACGGGTACCGGCCGAGGGTGAGAGTGGTGGTGAACGTACGGCTGAGTGAGGCGAAGCAGGGTATCGTCCATGACGCCTACTCTATTCGCGATTATGCGATGGGCTCGCCGTTGGCATACTTGATCCAGGTCTTGCCCAGATGATTGCGCAACTCGCGCCCGGCCTGCTCCGGGTCTCTCGATTCCAGCGCCGCCATGATGGCTTCGTGCTCCTCCATGGCGGTCGCCCACTTCTCGTTCTTCTGGTTCGATAGATAGCGCACGCGATATAGCTGCCGGCTCAGGTTGGTGTGCATGTCGATCAGCGCGGTGTTGCCCGACAGCGCGACGATGCGGTTGTGAATCTCCTGATTCAAGCGGAAGTAGCTCTGGCGATCGCGGCGCAGAAAGCAGGCCTTCATCTCATAATGGAGCGCCTGCAGCTCGGCGATGTCGTCGTCGCTGGCATTGAGGCAGGTGAGCTCTGCCGCGGCTTGTTCCAGCACGCTCAAGACGTAGGCCTTTTCCTTGATGTCGGTTGGACTTACTTCCGCTACTACTGCGCCCCGATGGGGAGATATGACCACGAGCCCTTCGGTGGCCAGGATCTTGAGCGCTTCCCGCAACGGGGTGCGCGATACCTGAAGCTCCACGGCCAGGGTGCGCTCGGGCAGGCGCTGGCCGGGCTGGAAGTGATCCATCACGATGTGTTCACGCAGGTAGTTGGCCACTTTCTCGACAAGACCTGCATGGCTTGACTGAACGGCTTCTTCCATAGGATTGCTTACTCCGGAGTCGAGTGCCAAGAATGGCATACCATTTTGGTCCTTTCAAATCGTAACGCGCCTTAGGCCCTCCATTTATCATTCATATTTTTCAGATAGTTAGTGGCATGGAAAGAGAGCTATTGACTAAAGTCGTATCTGCCCGTTGTTGACCCTCAAAATGGCATACCATTACATTTTGATCAGATCCGGCGCTGCCCGAGCAGCGTCCACTGCCAGGCAACGTGTTCTCAGGCAGAGGAGGAAACCGGACCCGCACCGCCAAGGCGAAGCCCCTCAACGATGACCGGAACGGGAAAACAAATCGCTCATGAATTATCTGCAACATTTTGAAATAAAAAAAGTTGTTGAGGCTTGCGTGGCTGGCGCCGGCGACTTTGGAAGAGGTGTCTTGCGACAGGCGCGGGGTATGGAAGGGCTTGCAGCGAGGGTTGCCATTGATGTCACGCCGGAGAGAGCCGCTGAAGCCTTGCGCTTCTCCGGGGTGCCCGACGCCGAAATAATGGTATGCCATTCTTCCGAGGAGGCAGCAAAGGCTTGGCAATCAGGCGGGTACGTCGCTGCAGGCAGCTTCGAGCACGTGCAGGCGCTGCCTTTTGACATTCTGGTGGAATCGACGGGCATTCCCGAAGTGGGGGGGCGCTATGCCGAAGCCGCGCTGTTGGCGGGCAAGCATGTGGGCATCGCCACGAAGGAGACCGAGTCCGTTGTGGGTCCCTACCTGACTCGCCTGGCGCAACGCCATGATCGCCTCTTCACGCCGATGGATGGGGACCAGCCAAGCCTGCTGATCGGGCTCGTCACCTGGGCTCGTACGCTGGGCTTCGAGATCATTGCCGCGGGCAAGAGCAGTGAGTACGACTTCGTCTGGGACGAGGCAGCCGGCAACGTACTTTGCAATGGCGTTTCCTACCCGGCGCCCGGTCTGGCCGAGCTGTGGGAGCTGCCCGAGGGCGCAGAGCGCGAGGCTGTCGAGGCCCGTGGCAAGGTCCTGGCCGCCATCCCGCAGATATCCGTGCCCGACCTGTGCGAGATGGTCAACGTGGCCAATGCCACCGGGCTCGGTCCCGATCTCCCGGAGTTCCATGCCATGGTGCTGAGAACCGGTGAGGTGCCGACCCTGCTGGATCTCGAGGCGCACGGCGGAGTGCTACGTGGCAACGAGCGCCTCGAGGTCTTCAACTGCCTGCGCCGTCCGGACGAGATCAGCTTTGCCGGCGGTGTGTTCATCGTCGTGCGCTGCGAGGATCCTCACGTGTGGTCGCTGTTGCGTGACAAGGGGCACATTCTCAGCCGCAGCGGCAACTGCGCGATGATCTACCTGCCGCGCCATTTGCTTGGCCTGGAAGCGCCGATCTCGCTGCTCGATGCGGTGCTCAACGGCAGGACCTCCGGCGGCGGCCAGGCGACCACGCCAAAGTTCGATCTGACCGCCCGTGCTACCCAGGCGATCCCTGCCGGCCAGCGGTTGGAGATGCGCGGCCATCATCGCCATATCGAGGGCCTGCGGCCCGAGATTCATCCAGCCGCGCCGCTCTCGCCTGAGGCCAAGGTCCCTTTCTATCTGCTTCCCGGGGCGGAGGTCGTTCGCGACATCGCCCCCAACCAGCCGATCACGCTGGCGGACGTCGCCTTGCCCGATTCGCGACTCCACCAACTGCGCCAGGAGCAGGATCGGTTGTTCCATGGGCAGGATGCCACCTCAACGTTGCGTGAAAGCGTCGACAGCACGCTTGACTGAACTCGCTCATCCGACCGGAACCGCACGCATAACAATTATGTAAAGGAGAACGACATGCTCACCAAGAAAACACTGAAAACCGCTACCCTGGGCCTGGCCCTGGTTGGCGTGGCCATGGGCGCCAGCGCCAATGAAGTGGCCGACTATCCCAGCAAACCGATCCAGTTCCTGGTGGCGGCCGGCGCCGGCGGTGGCGTCGACAACTTCGCACGCGTGGTACGGCCGATGTTCGAGGAGGCGGTAGGCGGGGCGCGCATCACCGTCGTCAACCTGCCCTCGGCCTCGGGAGCCCTGGCTCACCAGCGGACTGCCAACGGGGCACCGGACGGTCACACCCTGGACTTTGCTTCGACCACCTACGTGACCTCTCTGGCGGCCGGGCAGAATCCGATCGGCCTGGATCAGCTCACGCCCGTCGCACGCATGCAGTCGGATGTCATGGCGCTGTTCGTCAATCCGGAGCGCTATCCCGATTTCGAGTCGTTCCTGGAGTACGCCCAAGAGAACCCGGGCAAGGTGACGGTCGGTGGCACGCACACGGCCAGCCCGGATCATGTGGCTTTCCTGTCGCTGCGTGACGCATCCGGCCTGGACATGAACTTCATTCCCTATGACAGCACCGGCAACGCCACGGCCAACGTGCTGGGCGGCAACATCGACGCCACCACCACCTCGCTCAGCCCGCTGCTGAGTTATATCGAGGCGGGCCAGATGATGCCGATCCTGATCTTCAGCGAGGAGCGCCTGGACCACTACCCGGACGTACCCACCACCGTGGAACACGGCTGGGACCTGACCGATGGCAACGACCGGGCGGTTTTCGTCCATGCAGACACCCCGGCTGAGCTCGTCCAGCACCTCGAAGGGGTGTTCCAGGAGATCTTCGCTTCAGAGGAATACCAGGCTTATGCCGAGCGTGTGAACCTCGATTATCGTGAGGGTTGGATGGGCGGCGAAGAGTACCGCCAGCGGCTCGAGAACAACTACGAGCTCTATTCGCGCCTGCTGCAGAACGGCAACTGATACGTTCCCAAAAGGCACCAGTGGGGGCGTGACCCGCTCCCATTTTCATTCACCGCTTGGGCCGGCCTTAGGCCGGTCACGCGACGTTCCCTGCGGGGGCCATTATGCAAGCCAGGATCTATATTTTTGCGGTGGCGGTCATTCTGCTCGCCCTGGCCAGCCTGCCGCTCACGCTTCAGTTCCCCAGCTCGGCGCAGGTCTCTACCTTTATCGGGCCGCGAGTCTGGCCGCTTCTTCTTACCGTTCTGCTGCTGCTCTTTGGTGGCGCCTTGTTGGTCATGACCTGGCGCGATGGGCGCCGCCGAGCGCAGCAGCCGCTTCAGGACGGTAACTCTCAGTACGCCGTTTCGGCAGATGACCCTCAGGCCGGGTCAAGCGTGAGCGATACGGCGGAAGCCCCTGCACCGGCGTGGACGCTCTCGCTCGCAGCCACGCGGCACTGGTGGCTGATGGCGGCCACCGTGGGTTACACCCTGCTGATGTCAGTCATCGGCTTCGTCGCCGCCAGTGCGATCTTCACCTTGTTATGCACGCTGCTACTGGGCGCGCGCTCGTGGCTGGTCATCGGCATCACCGTGGTGGTGGCGGTGGCGCTCATGCAGGGAGTCTTCGTGACCCTGCTCGGCATCCCCCTGCCGTGAGTCCGTCCCGATGACACCTCTATCGACTTGCTCCGGGAGTTGACGATGGAACATTTTCTCGGCGGGTTGGCCGTGGTGCTGCAGCCACTCAACCTGCTATTGCTGACCTCTGCGGTATTCATCGGCTTCATCGGCGGTGCGCTGCCGGGCATCAGTGGCGTGATCCTGGTGGTTATCCTGCTGCCGGTCACCTATGGCATGGAGCCCACCACGGCCTTCATGCTGTTGACCGCAATCTATGGCGCTACGGTGTTCTCGGGGCTGATCACAGCGATTCTGTACCGTGCTCCCGGTACGCCGGAATCGGTGATGACCGCCTTCGACGGCTATCCGATGACCCAGCAGGGGCAGGCCGGCAAGGCGCTGGGTATCGGCGTGCTGAGCTCTGCCATCGGCGGTCTCGTCGGTACCGTGGCATTGATCGTGTTCACGCCGATTCTGGCCACCATGGCGCTGCGCTTCTCGTCACCGGAGTATTTTGCCCTCGCCATCCTCGGCCTGACGGTGGTGGCCTCATTGGGCGGCCGGCTGATCTACGGACTCATCGGGGCGACTCTCGGCCTATTGATCGCCACGGTAGGCACCGATCCGCTCACCGGTACCAGCCGCTATACCTTCGGCAATCTCAATCTTGCCGAGGGTGTCGGCCTGATCCCGATGATCGTGGGGCTGTTCGCCATCTCCGAGGTAATGAAGCGTGCCCTCGATCAGGACAGCCATCAGCCGCTGAAGAAGGTCAAGGTGAAGATCTTCGATCTGCCCATTCTGCGCCAGATCGGCGGTACGCTGACGCGTTCTTCGTTCATCGGCGTGATCACCGGCATTCTGCCCGGTATCGGGGCCAGCACCGCGGCCATGGTCAGTTACAGCGAGGCGGTGCGCTGGTCCAAGCACCCGGAGAAGTTCGGCAAGGGGGCGCCTGAAGGGGTGGCCGCGCCGGAGTCGGCCAACAATGCCGCCGCTATGGGAGCGCTGGTGCCATTGTTCGCCCTCGGCATTCCGGGCAGCGGCACCACGGCGGTGATCCTCGGCGCCTTCATCATGCATGGGTTGCAACCCGGCCCGATGTTCATGATCACCAGCAGCGACCTGATCTATGCCGTATTTGCAGGGCTGTTCATCGTCAACTTCATGATCCTGCTGTTCTCCAAGCCGTTCATCGCGCTGTTTACCAAGCTGCTCAACGTGCCCTATTCGGCGCTGGGCCCGCTGATCGTCATGTGCTGCATCGTGGGAACCTATTCGGTGCGCAACTCGATGTTCGATGTGTGGCTGATGCTCGGCTTCGGTGTGCTCGGCTATCTGTTGGAAAAACTCCGCTTTCCGCTAGTGTCGATCATTCTGGGCCTGGTGCTCGGGCCCATTGCCGAGAGCGAACTGCGCCGCACGCTCTCCATGTCCCAGGGCGACCTGTCGATTCTCTTTACGCGGCCGATCAGCGCCACGCTGCTGGCCATCGCCTTCCTGCTGCTTGCTATGGCCATCATCGCCCCCGTGATGAAGCGCCTGCGCAACCGGGCCGCTTCCAACTCGTCACCTGAACAGCGGAGCCATTCATGACCATCGTACTCGGCGCCATCGCCGACGACTTCACCGGTGCCACGGACCTTGCCAACAATCTGGTGCGCAGCGGCATGCGCTGCCTGCAAGTGATCGGTGTACCCGGCCCGGAACTCGATGTGAGCGAGGTCGATGCCGTGGTGGTGGCACTGAAGTCGCGCTCCTGCCCGGCCGACGAGGCCGTGGCAGATTCGCTGGCGGCACTGGCGTGGCTGCAGGCACAAGGTGCCCGGCAGTTTTTCTTCAAGTACTGCTCCACCTTCGACTCCACCGCGCGTGGCAATATCGGTCCGGTGGCCGATGCGCTGATGGAGCGCTTGGGGGTGACGCAGACGGTCATGGTGCCGGCATTCCCGGTTAATGGCCGCACCGTCTATCAGGGGCATCTGTTCGTCGGCGACCGACTGCTCAACGACAGCGGCATGCAGCACCATCCGCTCACACCCATGACGGATGCCGACCTGGTGCGTGTACTCGCCTCCCAGACTCCTCATCCGGTTGGACTGGCGCCGCGCTCGGTGCTCGACCATGGGGCCGAAACGACCCGGCAGCACCTGGCGGCATTGGCTGAGCAGGGCGTGCGCCACGTGATCTGTGACACCCTCGACGAGCATGACCTGGACGTGCTGGCAGAGGCCTGCGAGGCGATGCCGCTGGTGACCGGCGGCTCGGGCCTGGGCCAGGCACTGCCTGACCGTTATCGCCGCTTGGGCTGGCTGGACGAGATCGCCGAGCCGGGCCGGTTGCAGCCGGCCAGCGGCAGTGCCTTGGTGCTCTCCGGCAGCTGTTCCAGAGCGACACTCGCTCAGGTGGCGCACTTCCTGGCGCAACATCCCGGCTTCGCTCTCGACCCGTTGGCACTGGCCGAGGGGGGCGCGCAGTTGGAAGCGGCGCTCGATTTCGCTCGCGAGGCCCTGAAGAGCGGCGGGCCGGTCTTGGTCTACGCCTCTGCCGATCCGGAGAAGGTCAAAGCTGCCCAGGCCAGGCTCGGCGTGGAGCATGCGGGGCAGCTCGTCGAGCGGGCGCTGGGCCAACTGGCAGCCACGCTGGTCAATGAGGGCGTGGGCCGGCTCGTAGTGGCCGGAGGCGAGACCTCGGGGGCGGTGGTGTCGGCACTCAAGCTCAATACCCTGCGCATCGGTGAGCAGATCGATCCCGGCGTACCCTGGACCCAGGCCCATCTCGAGAGTCGCGAAGCCCCTCTGTCGCTGGCGCTGAAGTCGGGCAACTTCGGTGGTGTGGACTTCTTCACGCGTGCCTTCGAGGTGCTGCCATGAGCGCTCAAGAGGAAAACAGGCTGCGCGAGCAGATATCCACCTTGGGAAAGTCGTTGTTCGACCGTGGCCTGACCATGGGCTCCAGCGGCAACATCAGCGTGCGCCTGGACGATGGCGGCTGGCTGATGACGCCGACCAACGCCTGTCTGGGGCGTCTCGACCCTGCGCGTATCTCGCGGCTCGATGGCCAGGGCCAATGGCTCGACGGCGATATGCCGACCAAGGAGCAGTTCCTGCACATGGCGATGTACGCCGAGCGCCCCCAGTCCGGCGCCATCGTGCATCTGCACTCCACCCATTCGGTGGCGGTGTCATGCCTTCCGGGGATCGACCACTGCGACTGCATCCCGCCGCTCACCGCCTACTACGTGATGCGGGTCGGCAAGCTGCCGCTGGTGCCTTATCACGTACCGGGTGACCCCAGGCTGGGCGATGCCGTGCGTGGCCTGGCGGGCCAGTACAGCGCCGTGCTGCTGGCCAATCATGGGCCGGTGGTGGCGGGCAAGGACCTGGAAGCGGCGGTGTACGCCACCGAGGAGCTGGAGGAGACCGCCAAGCTCTTCCTGCTGCTGCGCGGGGAAAACCCTCGCGCCCTCAATGAGGAGCAGGTGGCTGAACTGAAGCGGCGCTTTCCTGCTTAGCCACATGATGAGCGACTGTTCCCAACCCGCCTGACGGCGGGTTTTTTCTTCTTTGGCTTCCGCTAAAGTAAGCAGAGAGTTGCTGATTCATGGCAGCAAGCTGTCGTCTCTCAGGGAGGGAGCAGGATGTCGTGTCGCAATGTGTGGGTAATGGCCCTGCCCCTGTCTCTCTTGGCCGGTTGTCAGGCACAGCAGGAGCCGGCCGATATGGCCGGGATGACGTATGAACCCGTCGAGGCGCATTTCGTGGAGAGCGACTGCCCGGCGGCGCAGTGCGCCGAGGTCGAGGTGAGGGCACTGTACTTTCCCGATTCGCCTGAGCTGAGTGAAACGCTGCGCACACGGCTGCTGGCGATGGGGCAGGGCATTACCGATGGCGAGACCGAGTGGCCGCGGGACTCATGGGAAGCCTATGCCGAGGCTTTCTTCGCGCTGGCCGGAGAGGAGCGCCGCTATGCTCCGCCACACGCTTCCAGTCAGGCCTCGCTCGAAGCGAAGGTGCTGGCCCGGCATCACGATCTGCTGGTCATCGAACTCGGCAGCTATGTCTACCACGCCGGGCAGGCCCACGGCATGCCGCTAACCGAGTTCATGGTCATCGACGAGCGTTTGGGGCGAGAGATAACGCTCGACGACATGCTGCTCGACGGCCAGGCTCCGGCCTTCCAGGAGGCTCTCGCCCGGGCCCATGAGCGTTGGCTGAGAGATCAGGAACTGGACGAGGAATTCGCCGCCGGCTGGCCATTTTACCCAAGCCAGAACGTGGCGCCGCTCGAAACCGCCTGGGTGGTGAGATACAACGTCTATGAGATCACTCCCTACGCCCTTGGCCAGCCGGAACTGAGCCTTCCCTTAGTTGAACTCGAAGGTATCGCCAAGCCGCGCTATTTGGGACAAGAATAGGGCTCGGCAGGATACGAAAACATCGCAGGGAAACGACATGGCCTCCATTCGCCGTGAGCTGGTGGCGTTGATCGAGCGCGGCGCGATACCGCGTGAGCAGGTGGCGAGGGCAGTTGCGCTTTCGGGGCTGCATCCTTCCGGGCGGGCCTGGGGGGTGTTCCTGGACCGGCTGCTGCTGTGGCTGGGTGCACTGGCACTGGTCTTCGGCGTGCTGTTCCTGGTGGCGTACAACTGGGCCGAGATGGGCCGTTTGATGCGCTTTGGGCTGGTGCAGGCGGCGCTGTTGGGGGCCATCGCGGTGTACGTGTGGGCAGAGGTGCGCGGTGCCGCCAGCGACCTGGTGCCTCGGGTCGCGCTGATGGCGGCTGCGCTGCTGCTGGGGGTGCTGCTGGCGCTGGTCGGCCAGGTGTACCAGACCGGCGCCGATCCCTGGCAGCTGTTCTTCGTCTGGGCCGTTTTGATGTTGCCCTGGGCACTGGTGGCGCGTTTCGATGCGCTGTGGATCCTGTGGCTGGGGCTGCTCAACCTCTCGCTTGCGCTCTATTTCCGCACCTGGGGCGGGCTCTTTGGCCTGTTCAGCGGCGATACGGGGGCCCTCTGGGGGCTTTTCATTCTCAATACGGCGGCGCTCGCGGTATGGGAGCTGGGCGCACGACGCTGGCGTTGGCTGTCGCTGGGATGGCCTGCGCAACTGCTGGCGTTGGGCGGCGGCGTGCCGCTCACGCTGCTGATGATGAGTTGGGTCGTCGCTGAGCGAATGACGTTTTCCCCGGTGCTGCCGGTCCATCTGCTGTGGCTGGTGGCGCTCTACGTCGTCTATCGCCACTGGCGGCCTGATTTGTTCATGCTGGCGGGCGGCTGCCTGTCGGTCATCGTCGTGGTCACGCTGCTGCTTGGCCGGCATCTGCTGTGGCAGGGCGGCGCGGAGAGCTTTTTGGTGCTCTCTATGGCGGTGCTGGCGATGGGAGCCGCGGCAGTGTACTGGCTCAAGCGGCTGCACCGGGAGATGTCGTCATGAGCCGTTCGCTCGAGCAAAAGCTCATCGAGAGCGGGATTGTCATCTCCCAGGTCGACGGCGCAGCGCCAATCGAAACGCCCTGGTTCGTGCGTGCCATTCAGGCGTTCTCGGGTTGGTTGGCCGCACTGTTCCTGCTCGGCTTCATCGGCATGGGCGCGGTGTTCCTGCTCGACAGCAGCGTCGCCTCGGCCACGCTGGGCCTGGTACTGATCGGCGGCGCCTATGCGCTGCTGCGACAAGCGCACAGCGACTTTCTCGAACATCTGGCCCTGGCCGCGAGCCTGGCGGGGCAGATGCTGGTGGCCTGGGCGCTGGCCTCAGTGCTGGGCTCTGCGCTGGGGTGGGATAGCGCCGGGCTGTGGTGGGCGCTGCTGGTACTACAGGTCGTGCTGGCCCTGGTCATGCCGAGCCTCACTCACCGTACCTTTTCCGCTTTCGCCGCGTGCCTGGCGTTCTATCTGGCCCTGGTCGAAACCGCTGCTGCTCCTACGACGGCAGGCGGGCTGGTGCTGCTGGGGCTGACCGTCCTGTGGCTGAACGAGTTTCGTTGGCCGGCCCATGTGCGCCAGTTGGAGGCGCTGGGCTATGGCTTGCTGTTGGGGTTGTTGGTGATTCAGTCGGTCGGCTATTTCGGCCAGTCGCTATTGCTCGGGCGCTACTTCGTGGTCAGTGGGCTCGACTGGCTGGAACCCTGGGCCGGAGATGCTCTGGGCCTGCTGGCGCTATTGCTGCTGCTTCGGCATCTCTTTCGGCGTCATGTCCATGGTGTCCAACCGGGCATGCGGGTTGCCGCTTATACCGCAGTGCTGCTGCTGGCGCTGCTCTCGCTGCAGGCGCGTGGCCTGAGTCATGGCGCCGTGGTGGTCGCGCTGGGCTTTGCCATCGGCCATCGCGGGGTCATGGGGTTCGGTGGGCTGCTGCTGTTGCTCTCCATCACCAGCTATTACTACTGGCTCGATGTCACCCTGCTGGCCAAGGCCATGACGCTGTTCGCGCTCGGCCTGCTGCTGCTGGCGATACGCTGGGCGCTGCAACGCCGCTGGCACGCCGGGGCAGGTGTCGCGGCAGAGGAGGGAGGCGTGGAGCCATGAAGCCGGCTACCAGACGCAACCTGATCGTGGTGATTGCCGCCACGGCCTTGAGCCTGGCCGTGGTCAACCTGGCCATTTGGGGCAAGGAGCGCCATCTGGCGCAGGGCGAGGCGGTATTTCTCGAGCTGGCGCCGGTGGACCCACGCTCGTTGATGCAGGGCGACTACATGGCGCTCAACTTCGAGATCGCCAACCGTATCCGCGAAGCGCTGTAACAGCGGCGCTCCGAGGTGGACGAGCGGCATGCCGCCGACGGCTACGTCATCGTGCGTCTCGACGACCGTGGCGTGGCTCACTTTCAGCGCTTGGGGTCGGCGGAGGAGACGTTGAATGCCGACGAGCGGCGCCTGCGCTATCGGCTGCGCAACGGCCAGGTACGCTTCGCCACCGATGCCTTCTTCTTCCAGGAAGGCCATGCCGAACGCTACGAGCCCGCCCGTTACGGCCAGTTCCGTGTGAACGAGCGCGGCGAACCGCTGCTGGTCTCACTGCACGGTGCCGAGCTGGAGCTGTTGGGAGCTATGGAAAGATAGGAGGGTTCTGCTTGCTGCAACAGACTCTGTATCGTCAATTGGCTCCGGAGGGCTGGCAGGCGTATGGCTTGTCGCCGGTCAACAAGCTGGTCTGCGTGTTGATTCTGGTGGCGTCGTTCGTTGCCATTCTCGAAACCGAAGACAGCATACGCGACTCCCTGCCCTGGGCCTTCAATGGCTTGGAAGTGCTGTTCGTGGCGCTGTTTTCCGTAGAGTACCTGGCCAGGCTATACGCGGCAGGCGAGGATCCTCGCTATCGCGGCTGGCGGGGGCGAGCTCGCTATGTGTTCACCTGGTGGGCGCTCGTCGACTTGATCGCCATTCTGCCGTTCTTCCTCGGCTTCATTACCCACAACACCTTCTTGATACGGCTGCTCAAGGTGTGTCGCTTGCTGCGGCTCTCACGCTTGGGACGCTTCAGCCGTGCTTGGTCCGCCTTGGCCGAAGCGCTGAGCGCCCGAATGTACGAGCTGCTGTTGAGCGTGGGGGTGGCCAGCTTGCTGCTACTGCTCTCCTCGGCTTTTCTCTATGCGGTCGAAGCCGCTGCGCAGCCTGAGGAGTTCGGCAGCGTACCGCGCGCATTGTGGTGGAGCATCGCCACGCTGACGACGGTAGGCTACGGTGACGTCACTCCCATCACGGCACTGGGAAAATTGTTTGCCGGCATTACCGCAGTCGCCAGGATCGGCCTCATCGCCATGCCCACCGGCATTCTGGCCGCGGCGTTCAGCGACGCTTTCCAGAAGAAGGATGCGCCTGAAGAGTGATGCGGGCGAGCCGCACCGTCTCGAATGAAAATCCCAGCGAAGGAGGGTAAGCATGCACGGCCCGAACCCCGCGAACCCGCACCCCATGGAGGGGTTTCCTCAGGTGTGCTTCATCAAGAACGTGGTGAAGAGTCCGAATATCATCGTCGGCGACTACACCTATTACGACGACCCGGAAGACTCGGAGAACTTCGAACGCAACGTGCTTTACCACTATCCGTTCATTGGCGACAAACTCGTCATCGGCAAGTTCTGCGCCATCGCCCGAGGCGTCAAGTTCATCATGAACGGGGCAAACCACAAGCTCTCCGGTGTCTCCACCTATCCGTTCCAGATTTTCGGCAATGGCTGGGAGAAGGTGATGCCGGAACCGAGCGAGCTGCCCTACAAGGGCGATACGGTCATCGGCCATGACGTGTGGATCGGCTATGACGCGCTCATCATGCCCGGCGTACAGATCGGCAACGGTGCCATCGTCTCATCTCGTTCGGTGGTGGTGAGCAATGTGCCGCCCTATACGGTGGTGGGCGGCAACCCTGCACGCCCGATCAAGCAGCGCTTTACGCCGGAGCAGGTCGAAACCTTGCAGACCATTGCCTGGTGGGACTGGCCGGTGGAAGAGATCACCCGGCATCTGCCTCTTATCGTGGCGGGGGATGTCGAGGCCTTGCGTTCTTCATCTGCCACTTGTCGTTGAGCAGCGTATCGAAGCCTTTCTCGACGATGTCATCCAGGTGGGACTCGTGGTGCTTGTCGTCGTTCATGGGATGACCTCGGGTATGTCGTAATGCAGGCCGGCGTCATGCGCCGACCTGCGATGCCAGGTACGAATCAGGCGAGGTGATGCACTTCCTGCTGGCCGTACACCGGCGTGGGGATGCCCACCATGCGCGCCTTGAGCTGCAGCGCCAGGTAGTGGGAGTAGTGGCGCGACTGGTGCAGGTTGCCGCCGTGGAACCACAGCGCCTGCTGCTGGGTGGGCTTCCACATGTTGCGCAGTTCGCCCTCCCAGGGGCCGGGGTCCTTGGTCGTGTCGGAGCCGAGCCCCCAGCACTTGCCGACCTTGTCGGCCACCTCCTGGGAGATGATGCGCGCCGCCCAGCCGTTCATGGAGCCGTAGCCGGTGGCGTAGACGATCAGGTCGGCGGGTAGCTCGGAGCCGTCGCTGAGCGTCACCGAGCGCGGGTTGATGCGCTCGATGCCCACGCCGCTGCGCAGCTTGATGTCGCCGTTGGCCACCAGGTCGCAGGCACCCACGTCGATGTAGTAGCCGGAGCCGCGGCGTAGGTACTTGAGGAACAGCCCGGAGTCGTCGTCGCCGAAGTCGAGCATGAAGCCGGCGTCCTCCAGCTTCTTGTAGAACTCGGCATCGCGTTCGCGGATCTGGTCGAAGGCGGGGCGCTGGAAGTCGGGCAACAGCTTGTAGGGGATCGAGGCGAAGATCAGGTCGGCCTTGTCGTGGGTGATGCCGTTCTTTACCGCCTCCTCGGAGTAGAGCGGGCCGAGGGCGTGTTCCATCAGTGAGTCGGACTTGACGATGTGGGTCGAGGAGCGCTGGATCATGGTCACGTCGGCGTCGTTCTCCCACAGCGCGGCGCAGATGTCGTGGGCCGAGTTGTTGGAACCCACCACGACCACCTTCTTGCCACGGTAGGCATCCGGCCCGGGGTGCTGGCTGGAGTGCTGCTGCTCGCCTTCGAAGGTCTCGGCACCGGGAAAGTGGGGCACGTTGGGCATGCCCGACATGCCGGTGGCCAGGATCAGCTGCTTGGGCTTGAGCGTGACTTGCTCGCCGTCGCGGTTGACGCGCACTGTCCACTCGCCGCTGGCCTCGTCGTAGCTGGCGCCCTCGCACTCGGTGGAACTCCAGTAGTTGAGTTCCATCACCTTGGTGTACATCTCCAGCCAGTCGCCGATCTTGTCCTTGGGTGCGAATACCGGCCAGTTCTCGGGGAAGGGGATGTAGGGCAGGTGGTCGTACCATACCGGGTCGTGCAGGCACAGCGACTTGTAGCGGTTGCGCCAGGCGTCGCCAGGGCGAGGGTGCTTGTCGAGCACGATGGTGGGCACGTTGAGCTGGCGCAGCCGCGCGGCGAGCCCGATACCGCCCTGTCCGCCGCCGATGATCACGCAGTAGGGTTGGCGTATGTAGCCGAGTTCCTGGGCTTCCCGCTGGCGCGACTCGAGCCAGGTCTCGCGGGTCTTGCTGGCACCGTGTTCGGCCCCCAGGGGGCGCCTGGCACCGCGTGGCTCGGGGTGGTCCTTGAGCTCCTGCATGGTGGTCAGCAGGGTCCAGCATTTGCCGTTTTTCAGGCGCAGGTAGCCCTTGCCAAGGGCGACACCGGTCTCGAAGGTCAACCAGCCTTCGGTCACGCCGTTGGCTTCGGTGGCCTCGCCATCGAGCTGCCAGTTGGTGGGACGTGCCTCGCTCAGGGTGGCGTTGAGCATCGACTGGATGGCGTCCTTGCCTTCCAGCGTCTTGAGATTCCAGGTGAAGGCGACCAGGTCGCGCCAGTAGCACTCGTCATTGAACAGGGCTATGACCCGTTGGATGTCGCGTTGCTCCAGTGCGCTCTCGAAGTCGCGCAGCCACTGCTGGGCGTGTTGAGTCGGCGTGGGTGTCGTCATCGTTGTTCTCCGCTTGTTGTTAGGGGACGCCCTGGTCCTGGCAGAATCCGTGCCAGCCGCTGAGTGTGTGCGAGAAACGCTTCCAGACGATTGAAAAGCTTGGTGTTACGAGCGGGTGTCAAGCGAGGGGTAGCGTGAAGTGACCTGTAACGCTTGTGACAGCTGTCACGTGACGGGAGCAATGCGGGCGTTACACCTGTAACCCCCCCGACCAAGGGCGCAGGCGAAGCCGATTGACTCCTGCTCGGCACGGCATAGGCTGGAAGCAGGCCTGCCCTACAACAACAAGGCCACCACCGCCGGAGAGCGGCACGGCGGCACCGGAGGCAGCGATGCCATTGCGTAACGAGCAACGCCAGCACATCGAGACCCTGATCCGGCTCAGCGAAGGCCAGCCGGCCGACCTGGTCGGCTGTCGGGAAGTGATCCGGCGCTCCTGGGAGCGCTGCGTCGGCGAGTACCGGCTCGACCCCGGACGCCCCCGTCCCGTGCGGGTGCTGACTCAACAGGCGCTCAAGGAGCACCGCGAGCCGGTCGACGAACTGCTGCATGTCGCGCGGGCCGGCGTCGATCAACTTTTCACCCAGATCGCCCCGCTGGGCTATGTGCTCCTGCTCACCGACCGGCAGGGCATCACTGTCGATTTCCGCGGCCAGCGCGAGCGGGAGCCGGCGCTGCGCCGGGCGGGTCTCTACCTCGGTGCCGATTGGGACGAGCGCTATGCGGGCACCTGTGCGGTGGGCACCTGCGTGCACGACGCCCAAGCCATTATCTGCCACCAGAGCGAGCACTTCGATGCCACCCACATCAGCCTGACCTGCACGGCGGCGCCAATCACCGACCCGCAGGGGCAGGTCATTGCGGTGCTGGACATCTCCGCGCTGCAGTCGCCGCGCGCCCAGGAGAGCCAGAACTTCGGCCTGCCGCTGGTCACGCTCTATGCAAGGATGATCGAGGATGCCTATTTCCTGCATCGCTATCGCCACTGCCTGATGCTGCGCTTCGATACCGCCCGCGAGTTCGTGCATCTCAATGGCCGAGGGCTGATCGCCATCGAGGAGGACGGCAGTGTGATCGCGGCCAATGGCGCCGGCCGTGCGCTGATCGACGCCCATCTGCGCCGCTGGCCGCCTTGGTCGCCGGGCTGGCAGCCTTCGGTCACCCAGCTGTTCGACGGCGAACTCGGTGAGCTGCTGGGCATTCCGACCGCCAGCGACGATGGCATTCGCGCCTTCCGGGCGCGCGCCAACGACACTACCTGCTTCGTCACTTTGGTTGAGCCGCGCGGCCGGCGCCCTACCGCGTGTGACCTGACTCATTCGCCCACGCCGGTGCCGGCGCTAGACAGGCTCGCCTCGGACGACCCCGCCATGCATCGGGTGCTCAAGCTGGCGCGGAGGCTGCGCAACGAGGAGGTCAGCGTGTTGATCACCGGCGAGACCGGTACCGGCAAGGAGGTGCTGGCTCGGGCGCTGCACGACAGCGGTACGCGTGCCAAGGGGCCCTTTGTGGCGGTGAACTGCGCCGCGATTCCCGAATCGCTGATCGAAAGCGAACTGTTCGGCTACCTGCCCGGCGCCTTCACCGGCGGTCGCAGCAAGGGCATGCGCGGGCTGATCCAGCAGGCCGACGGCGGCACCCTTTTCCTGGATGAGATCGGCGACATGCCGCTGACGCTGCAGACCCGACTGCTGCGCGTACTGGCCGAGCGTGAAGTGATGCCGCTGGGGGCCGAAAAGGCGCTGCGTATCGATATTCGCGTGATCACCGCCACCCACCGTGACATGAGCGAGCTGATCGCCCAGGGCGGCTTCCGCGAAGACCTCTACTACCGCCTGAACGGCGCCCAGCTGCGGCTGCCGGCGCTGCGTGAGCGGGCCGACAAGCACTATGTGATTCGCAGCGTCTACCAGGCGCTTCTTGCCGGGCGCGAGCGGGAGGTGCGCCTGCGCGCCGATGCCATGAGCGCGCTGCTGGCTCACGCCTGGCCGGGTAACATCCGCCAGCTCAAGAACGCCCTGGCCTTCGCCCTGGCCACGGTCGAGGGCGACGAGATTACCCTTCACGACCTGCCGGAAGAGTGTCAGGGACACCTCGGCGCCGCACCGCAGACGTTCGGCGTGGTGAAGGCAGGAGAGCAGGACGGGGGCGAAGCGCTTCATGAACTGCTGCGTGCCACCGGCTGGAACGTCAGTCTCGCCGCGCGGCGACTCGGTGTTTCACGTCCCACCATCTACCGGCGCATGCGCCGCCATGGTCTGGTGCCGCCCAACTGGCGCGAGTCCGACTCGAAGCTCGAACGTTAACACGCTATCTTTGTGGCTATTGTGTGCCTTTGCTGCCCTGAGCCTAGCGTATTGGAGCTTCCATGAGCCAAGACAACGAGTACCTGCCGCCCAAGGTGTGGAAATGGGAAAAGGCCAGCGGCGGCGAGTTCGCCAACATCAATCGCCCTATCGCCGGCCCCACCCACGACAAGCCACTGCCGATGGGAAAGCATCCGCTGCAGCTCTACTCGCTGGCCACACCCAACGGGGTGAAGGTCACGATCATGCTCGAGGAGTTGCTGGCACGCGGCCACGCAGGTGCAGAGTACGACGCCTGGCCGATTCGCATCGGCGAGGGAGAGCAGTTCGGCAGCGGCTTCGTCGAGGTCAACCCCAACTCCAAGATCCCGGCGCTGAGGGACCACAGCACCACGCCGCCCACCCGGGTGTTCGAGTCGGGCTCGATCCTGCTCTACCTGGCCGAGAAGTTCGGTGAGTTTTTACCCCGCGACCATGCCGGGCGCAGCGAGACGCTGAACTGGCTGTTCTGGCAGATGGGCAGCGCGCCCTACCTGGGTGGCGGCTTCGGCCACTTCTACGCCTACGCGCCGACCAAGATCGAGTACGCCATCGACCGTTTCGCCATGGAGGCCAAACGCCAGCTCGATGTGCTGGACCGACGCCTGGCCGAGAGTCGCTATCTCGGGGGCGATGACTACACCATTGCCGACATCGCCAACTGGGCCTGGTACGGGCAGCTTGCGCTCGACCGCGTCTACGACGCCGGCGAGTTCCTGCAGGTGCAGGAGTACGAGCACGTACAGCGCTGGGCCAGGGAGATCGATGCCCGGCCGGCGGTGAAGCGTGGGCGCATGGTCAATCGTACTTTCGGCCCGCTTGAACAGCAGCTGCACGAGCGCCACGATGCCAGCGATTTCGAGACCAATACCCAGGACAAGCGCTAGCCGCGGTCTTTTTCCTTCCTATCTATCGAGCAAACCATGCAACCAAGACGCCTGGAACGGTGCAACCTGCAAGCCTGTGCGGCGCTCTTCGCCCAGGTGTTCTCCTCGGCCCCCTGGAACGAGCCCTGGCATGCCGATGGCGCACTGGCGCGGCTCGAGCACTTCTTCGAATCGCCAGGTGCCGTGGGGGTGGTGGGGCTGGGTGAGGGTGAGGAGCTCGAGGGGTTTCTGCTGGGCAACCTCGAACCGTATCTGGATGGGAAACTGTTCTACCTGCGGGAGATGTGCGTGGCCACGCATCGCCAGGGGCAAGGTATCGGCTCGCAGCTCTATGGGGTGCTCGAGGAAGCGTTGGCCACCAGAGATGTGCGTGCGGTGTACCTGGCCACGGGGCGGGACATACCCGCGGCCCGCTTCTATCAGCAGCTCGGCTTTCGCTGCAGCGAAGGGATGGCTTTCTATGCCAAGGGTTTGGGAGGAGACTGAGCGCATATGAATCGGGGCGAAGCTCAAAGCCAGCAGCGAGCACGGGCGAGCCTTGAGCTCGAGCCGGCAGACCTTGCTGCGTGCCGTGGCATTGCCGAGGTGCACGTCGAAGCTTGGCGGCATGCCTACGGCGACATCGTTCCTGCTGAATACCTGGCTGGCCTCTCGGTGGCGGAGCACGAAGCCATGTGGCGCCGCTCCCTGGCAGCGGGGAGCCCACGGCTGCTGGTGGCTCGCTCGGGCGACCGGGTTCAGGGCTTCATAGGCTTCGACGCTTCACGAGATGAAGGCGCCGGGTCGCAGTTGGGCGAGATCTGGGTGCTCTATGTCCGGCCGGACGCCCAGCGGCTTGGCGTGGGGCGCAGGCTGTGCAGTGAGGCCTTGGCGACGCTTTTCTCCGAGGGGTTCACTTGCGTCACGCTGTGGGTGATCGTCGGCAATGACAACGCCATGCGCTTCTATCGTGCGATGGGGTTTCAGCTCGAACCGGGATCCCGCCAATCGTTCACGATTGGTGGGGCCACGGTATGGGAAGAGCGGTTCGCCATCACGCCGCGCGAGGCGCTTCTTGCCTGAGAGGGCATTGGCTTCCCCTGGTGGCTTCTGGCATGCTGCGTGGCCTTTCCAATCCTGCAGAGAGATCGCCATGAGCGCCTTGCCCAACTGCCCCGCCTGTCACTCCGCGTACACCTACGAAGTGGCCGGCATGTACGCTTGTCCCGAGTGCGGTCACGAGTGGTCGAGCCTGACGGATGCGGGCGAGGCTGGCGACGGCAAGGTGGTGCGCGACGCCAACGGCAACGTGCTGCAGGATGGCGACAGCGTCACCGTGATCAAGGATCTCAAGGTCAAGGGAACCTCGTCGGTGGTCAAGGTGGGCACCAAGGTGAAGGGCATCCGCCTGGTGGAGGGCGACCACGACATCGACTGCAAGATCGACGGCTTTGGGCCGATGAAGCTGAAGTCGGAGTTCGTCAAGAAGGCGTGAAGCCCTGGGAATGCGACACGAGCTCTCCCCGTGCATGAAGCCGGGCGCCCGTCCTGAGGGGGGCGCCCGGTAAGCTCATGCGACCTGCCGCGGCCTGTCGCCAAGGGCGCTAGCGCGGTTGAGGAACGCGCGGTTGACCGGGCTGTGCGGCTTGGCGGCCAGGCGTTCATGGGCCAAGCCCTCGGCCAGGTCGCGATAGCCACCGCGCAGAGCAGCCTCGGTCAGGGTCCAGTCGATGATGTCGCGCTGGGCGTGGCTGCCGCCGAAGGCGTTGGCGATGAAGCGTGCCGGATGCAGACGCTCGACGGTCGTGCCGTAGTCGCCCTGCCAGAAGGCCTGGAACCCTTCCACCAGCGGCAGGCCTATCTGCTTGGCCCAGACGCTTGCCTCGCGGCTTGTCTCGCCGCTTCGCAGTGTGGCCAGCAGGCGCTCCACCTGATCGCCGCGACCCGCTCCCAGATAGGCCATGACGGCATGCCAGTCGTTGAACGGGTAGAGCCTGCCGTCGGCATGGCTGTCCCAGGCACGCGCCAGTTCGTGCCAGCGGTTGCCGACGTCCTGGCCGGTGAGCTGCAGCCGCCAGAGCAGGGCGGAGGCGTCGACCATGTCCAGCGCCATGGCACTGGTGCCCTGGCGGATCGGGCCGTCGTAGAGCGCCAGCGCCGCTTCGGTCTGGCCCAGGTCGAGGTGGCACAGCGCACGGTGCCACCAGTTGTGCACTTGGAAGAAATTGTCGTCGCCCGACCAGTGCGGTTCACGGGCGATCATCCAGCCGATGCCATCCTCGGCGCGGCCCTGCATCTCCATGACGTGGGCAACGGCGTGGTGCGCCCAGCAGTCCAGCGGCTCTCTGTCCAGGGCGTCGCGACCGGTCGCCTCGGCCTGGGCATAGGCGCCCGTCTCCTCCAGGCCGAAAGCGTAGAAGCCAAGGACGATCGAGTAGCCCGGGATATCGGCCGGCCACTTGGGCAGCACCCGGGCAATACGGTCTCGCAGGTCGCGGGCGTTGGCGCGGTAGAAGTCGGCCAGGTGGCCGACCTGTAATGCCACCAGGTCGTGGGGATAGCGCATGTTGTGTCGGTCCAGGGTAAGCGCTGCCGCACTCCACTCCCCAGCCAACAGCTGGTCGAGGGCGGCGACATGGGAGGCCTCTCGCTCATTCAGGCGATAGGCCTTCACCGCCGCGACGTCGTCCCTGGCCGCTTGTGCGGCCTCGGGCTCGGTGGCCAGCGCGAACAGGTAGGCTCGCAGGATGCGCGCCATGGCGAAATCGGGAGCCGCCTTGATGGCCTGGTTCAGCAGCGTCACGGGATCGCCGCGGTAGAGATTGAAGGCCACTACCGCGCGAGAATAGAGATCCAGGGCTTCGGCGCTGGCTCCGGAGAGGGTATTGCCTTGACGGTCGGTCAGCATTGTCATTGTCGCTCCATATGTCGTCGTTTCGTCGGGGCATGGCGTCGGCTGTGCCTGGTGACATGCTGCTAAACTACGAGGAGGCGCGGCGGGCGATAATGGGCGAGACGCCGGACTTATTGTTCGAGCCGCCGCCATCACGTGAGCGCTGACCAATGGAGGCTTCCCTCGATGTGCTGCGCACGATCCACCTGACCGGAGGCATCTTCCTCGACGCCGAGTTCACGGCACCCTGGTGCGTGGCCGCCCAGGTTACCCCGGAAGACTGCCACCCGTTCACGCCTCTGCCCAAGGGCATCATTGCTTACCACTACGTAAGTGCCGGGCGGCTGCTGCTGCGCGTGGGCGACGGGCTGCCGCTGGAAGTGCCGGCGGGGCACCTGGTGGTGCTGCCACGCAACGATCCGCACGTGCTCGGCAGCCATCTGGATTGCCCGCCGGTGAGTGCCGAAGGGTTGATGCAGGCGACCGTCGAGAGCGGCATCGCACGGATCGTCTACGGGGGGCAGGGGGAAACGACACGCATCTGGTGCGGTTTCCTGCTCAGCGACACGACGACCGATCCTTTGGTCGGCCTGCTGCCGAGCGTGATGACGCTCGACGTGGCGCAAGGCGCTGCGGGAGCCTGGATCGAGAGCTCCTTCCGCTTGGCAACCCATGAGCTTGCCACCGGTGAGGTGCGCTCCCCGGCGCTGCTCTCTCGGCTGGCGGAGCTGCTGTTCATCGAAGCTGTGCACTGCTACTTGGCCAGCCTGCCGCCGGAGCAGCTCGGTTGGTTGGGCGGGTTGCGCAATCCATTCGTCAGCCGCGGTCTGGCCCTGCTGCATGACCGACCTTCCCACCACTGGACGACCGAGGCATTGGCGCGAGAGGTGGGGCTTTCCCGTTCCGCCTTTGCCGAGCGCTTCACCGAACTGGTGGGCGCGCCGCCCATGCGCTACCTGGCGGGGCTGCGCATGCAGGTGGCGGCGCGACGCCTGCGGGAGTCGCAGGATCCCATCGTGCTGATTGCCGAGCAAGTCGGATACGAATCGGAAGCCTCCTTCTCCAAGGCGTTCAAGCGCACCTTTGGCACCCCACCGGCAACGTGGCGGCGGGTGGGGGAAGCGTAAAGATGAAGGGGGTAGGCGGCTGAGAGAGGCGTTCGGAGAGGCGAGGCCGAAAGGGAACGGCCAACCGAGTCTGTCGGTCGAAGAGAGACAAATCCGGCTGCGGCAACCTGTTGCTGCCAGCCGTATCCCCCCCTGACTTGCAAGGAGTGGCGTTATGATGACTCGCTTCGGAACGGTACTGTTTCTGCTTGGCCTCGGCGTAGCGATCGTGATGATCTTCCCGTTGGTCACGGCGCTGTTGATGACAGCCTTCACCGGGCTGGAGCCGACCTACTGGGGCCACTTCTTCTCGGGCAGCCTGTTTTTTCTTGCCATCGCCGGCCTGGCGTTGGCAGCCGGTGGCGGTGCGCGGCGGGTGCTTGTCCGGCATTGAGCCGAGCTGAAATCGAAAACAGGCCAAAGCGGGGCCGGGTATACCCGGCTCCGCTTTGTTATGACGGCCGGTCAGGATTGATAAGGGTCGCCCAGCGTTTCCTGAGCGATCAGCGCATCCGCCAGTGCCCGTGAGGCGAGCGCGAACTCCACGCGAGCAGCGCTCAGTGCGCTCAGGTCTTTGCAGGTGCCGTCTTGCTCGAGCCGGTCGAGCTGAATCTTGGCCAGAACCAGACGCTTGCAGAGGGCTGCATTGCTTGACGTCTCTCCCCGCGCTTCCGACAGCTCGATCTGTGCATTGAGACTGTTCATGTTTTTCCCTACGTCATGCGATAGCAAAAAGCGCTTCGGCTCTTACGGCCGGTCGTCGCTTGATATGAATATCGTCCAAATTCGGAAAAACTGTAGTCTCGGCACGCATGCACGACAGCCACCGGACCGACGGGCCCGACAGGCCCGGTTAGCTGAGAAGCAGAGGGTAGGATTACTGGATGGTGGTGACCATGACCGGTGCCAAGCCGCGGTTCAGCATGCCGAGTTCGCGTGCCGCGCGCTTGGAGAGGTCGATGATCCGTCCTTCGACGAAGGGGCCGCGATCGTTGATCAGGACTTCCACCTCTTGCCCGGTGTCGGCCCGGGTGACGATCACCTTGGTACCGAGAGGAAGGCTGGGGTGGGCTGCGGTCAATGCTTGCTGGTCGAAGGGTTCGCCGCTGGCCGTGGTGGCGCCCTGGAAGCGGTCGCTGTAGAAGGAGGCGATGCCTTCTTCCTGAACGTCAGGATCGTGGGCGGAAGCATGGGCGGCGACTATCGCGAACATCCCTACCAGGCCACAAGCGAGCAACTTCTTCAGTCGAGCTCCCATGATTTTACCTCGGGTTGATCGTGTTGGCGGTTATCGCTTTCATCGATGAGGTGCTGGTGAGCGTTATGGATAGTACCCGCCGTTGCTGCGCGAGGCAAGCCACGAAATTCCCACTGTTGCATGTTTGCAGAAGAAGGCTGCGTGATGGGCGTTGTTTGGCGATGTTGGCTGTAAGAGACAGTTGGCGACTGAGGCGCTCAGGCTCTTTGCCCCTGGCTGGCCCAGGTTGCGCTGCCGTCCGCCGCATGCAGCAGGCGCAGATGGGGGACGCTTGCCGTGCGATTGCGTCCCGTGTCCTTGGCCAGGTAGAGCCCCTCGTCGGCCTGTTGAACGAGAGTGGCACGGTTGGCATCACGCACGGGGAGCAAGGAGGAGACACCGATACTGACAGTGACATGGGCTGCCACGGGGGAGTCGGGGAAAGGCAGGGCACGCTCCGCCAGCATGGTATGGATGCGTTCGGCGATGAGGTTGGCACCTTCGAGCGACGTGTGCGGCATCAGTATGACCATCTCCTCACCGCCATAGCGGGCCACCAGATCGCCAGGCCGTGCGGCGGCGGCCTTCAGTACGCCAGCTACTTCGCGCAGGCAGGTGTCGCCATGCTGGTGGCCGTAACTGTCATTGAAACGCTTGAAGCAATCGATGTCGATCATCAGCAAGCCGAGTGGCTGCCGTTCGCGTGCCGCTCGGCGCCACTCCAGCTCCAGCACCCGCTCGAATTCACGCCGATTGGCAATGCCCAGCAGCCCATCGTTGGCAGCCTGATGAGCGAGTTTTGCGTTGTAGGCCTCGAGACGTTCGCGCTCGCGTAGCAACCGAGCTTCCCGGGCACGATAGACCCGCTGCATGGGAATCAGGATCAGCGAGACTGCCAGTATCATGCCGCTGGTGAAGGCGATGAGTGCCGTGCCGGTATGGAGTCGTTCTGCAATCTGTTGGGTGTCGAGGAAGTGGGCAAGCGCGGGGAAGAGGCTGGCTTGATCCGGCACCAGGCCCTGAATGGAAAGTGCGGCATCGAACAGCATGGCGACGACCAAGGCCAGGCCGGCGAGGCTGGGGGTGTTGATCAGCGGAGACTGTGGCTTCGTGCGCATGTTCGTCATCCCTGACTGCTGATGAAGGTGTCTGTGAACAGGGCTCCGTTACTGCTTCGCCGCGAAAAAAAAGGGCCGCAGGGCGGCCCAAGTACGCAGGGAACTAAAGGATAGTGCTAACTCAATCGCAAAGCGTGCCTTCGACCGGTGGAATCGAAAAGAGGCTCGGCGGATTCCATCCCGCAATCTGCCCTTCCTGGGCAAGGAGCCTCCGGATACGTGGCCCCAGATTGCATTCGGGCCGTCGTACCGCTCTGGAAAGTAAGAGTGCGAAAATGGTGCCATTACTTTTATTTGTGCTTTAAAACAATGACTTAAATTATGTTATAAGCAGTCATGTCACAAGAGGCGGGGCGTCTGGGGGCAGTTTTTCCCCTTGATGTGTAGGCATATGGCAACACAAATTATCTTATTTTATAAAAAGCAATTAAATCAATATTTTGCGTGTCGCCTTTTGGCGACATTTGCCGCGTGGTTGTGTCCATGGCATGCGCTTGTGGTTATCTTGGAAGCTGGTCGGGAGACTTTCAGCAGTCGCTGATCGAGGGTGCCGGCTCCGCAGGCAGGAGACGGGTCTTCTAGCTTGTGGCATCTTGAGGTTTTCGAAGAGGGAGTAGCGAAATGGCGAGTGTCTTTTCCCGCATCATTCACGGTGAACTGCCGGCGGAGTTCGTCTGGTCCGACGAGCGCTGCGTGGCGATCATGACCCTGAACCCCATGAAACCAGGGCATCTGCTGGTCATTCCGCGCGAGGAGATCGATCACTGGGATGACATGCCGATAGACTTAAGCGCCCATCTCATGGCGGTTTCGCAGAAGCTGGCCAAGGCGCTGAAGCGAGCCTTTCCCTGCGAGCGGGTGGGCATGATGATCGTCGGCCTCGAGGTGCCCCATGTGCATCTGCATTTGGTGCCTATCGATGCCATGCAGGATATCCGAGTCGAAGGTCTGCCCCAGGCAAGTGCCGAAGAGCTGGCCGAGAATGCCGATCGGATTCGTGGGGCCCTGGCCTGAGCTACGCCTCGGTTTACATCGTGCGTGTAAGCATTGGCTTACACGCGGCTGCGTCAATGTCTGATACCGCTCCCTGGCCACTGCTCTATCATGAATCCTTTGCCTAAGCCCGCCGTGCCTACGGTGGGTCTTTGCCGGTCCAAGAGCCAGGCTTATGGAGGACAGGGTGCAAGAGATACAGCTGCTGGAGGCTCGTCGCCAGTGGTACGCCGCTTACATCGACGGCAACGTCGGTCTGCTGGATCATATCGAGAGCGATGATTTCGTGCTGATCAGTGAGGTGGGGCTGCTGGGGAAGCTGGATCAGCTCGGCAGCATTGCCGAGGCGGTGGCAGGAGACAAGTGGTTCGCTCGCGGTAGTCGGGCGCAGGATGACATCCTCAAGTTGATGCCGTTCGGCGAGCTGGTGTCCATCTACGGGCAAGGACGAGTCGTGGGTGATGCGCGAGCCCGCCCGAGCCTCTTTTTCAGTGAGCTGTGGCAGAAGCTGGATGGACAGTGGCGCGTGCTGTCATTGCACTTCACGCGGGTAGCCACGCAGTTGCCCTGAGGCTCACCCGGCATGACAACGCCGACGGCCCCGCCGTCGGCGTTCCCGCTCGTTCAATCGCGCCGAATGCAGTTGGCATAGAAGCTCACGGTGGCGGGCCAGTCGGTGAAGATACCGATGATGCCGACGTCCTGTACCAGGGTGTCGAGGGTGATCAATTTGTCGCCTTCGCGCCGGATGACCTCTTCCGTGGTCTGGTGATACCACTGCCCACCTTCCGCCAGCGGACCGGAGCGTTCCAGCGTCCAGGTGATCAGCTGCAACCCCGCTTCCTGGGCGTGCTCGGCATACGTTGAGGGCACGATGCGGTTGTCGTTTTCGTTGAACTCCGGGTTGGCCGCCAGCAGCATCCAGGTCGGCGGTGCCAGAATGCGCACGCCCTTTTCGGCCAGCTCTTCCATGTTCGGCGACCAGCTCTCGGGATCGGTGTGGTCGAAATCATCATCGCCATAACGACCGTCGAGGTAGACCGCCTGCTCACCGAACTCGGGCTCGTGCTCGATCCAGTAGAGCACGTCATCGAGGTTGAAGGATTGGGCGAAGACATCGCTTGGCGGCACATCCGCCGCCTTGTATTCGTCGATCAGCTTCTGGGCGTAGTCTTCCTGACTCATGCCGTTGAAAGGCATCTCCACCTCGGGCTCCTTGAGCTCGGGGGTCATCTTCACTCCCAGGTCCTTGAACAGCGCGACGGTATCGGCGTGGCTCATCAGGGTACCGCGCGTGGCGTAGAGATCGGTGCGCCAGGCGGGCGTGCCAGCCAGATACTCCTCGATGCTGCGCGCTTCCCGGTTGGCGCCTTCCATGGTGCCATGCAGGGTGCGGAACTCGGCCAGGGTGATGTCGCTGGTGCAGCAGCGAATCTCGGCGGCGTTAGTCAGTTCGCCGCTGTCGGGATCGATCTCAGGTGGAACGCTGCATTTCTCGGCCAGCTCGGTCTCGACGATGTTGGTGGTGTAGTGCAGGTCGCACTGGGCATGGCGGCACACGAGTTCGTTGTCGCCGGTAAAGGTCACGTCGCATTCGACGATACCGGCGCCGCCCTGAACGCCGGCCAGGTAGGATTCGAGCGTGTGCTCGGGAAACTGCAGCGGTGCGCCGCGATGGGAAATGACCAGGTCGTCCGGCTGCCAGTCGGTGTGCTGGGCGGCGCACTCCAGCAGTTCGGCCTTGAGCTCGCGCTCGCGTTCGGTCTCCTCGCTCATGTCGTTGACCAGGAACAACGGCCGTGGGCCGAGCGTCACCTGGCTGGCGGCTTCCAGTAGCGCGTCGCTCCATTCGGGAGCGTTGTCGTCAGTGTCCTGAGCCATCGCCGGAGCGGCGGCCAGCAGGCCCAGGCAGGCCAGGGTGGGGAGTGTCTTGTGCATGACGTATCTCGCTATCTTCCTTGTTGGCGTGGGCCACGGCAGGCGCCGCGGCGAGTATTGAGCGTAGCCAGACGCAACGCAGGCCGCTAGCGCTCGGTGAATACCAGGCGCGCCGCCAGTGCGAGAAAGCCCGCAGCGAAACCCCGTCGCAGCCAGATGAGCACGCTCGGGCGTGTGATGACCTGCTGGCGCGCAGTGGCGGCACTGGCGCCATATAGCGTAAAGACGGCAAATGTCATCAGCATGAACAGCACGCTGAGTTCGAGCATTTGGGGCAGAGCCGCCTCGTCGGCAGCGACGAATTGGGGCAGGAAGGCCAGGAAGAACAGCGTGAACTTCGGCCACGCTTCCTCCTGGGCCTCGAGTCTCGAGGTCCGCTGCGATACAAAACCGTCGGAAGTCGGAGCGACGAGACGCTTACCGTGCCCGATACGGGGCGTCAGTGCTCTTCGCTCGTGCTTGGTATTGTGGGGTGATCGTCGAGGTAATGCCACAGCGCATCGCAGGCTGCTTTGGCGCATGTGGCCTGATCGGCCCAGGCACGCAGGACTTCGGCGTCGCAAGTGGCGGGGGAGTGGGTGGTGTGCTGCATGAGGCGTTCCTCCCTATGGCTTCCCACGCCTCAAGCATAGTCAAGTTTTGCTGCGATGCAGCATTAATATTGTAACTGGATCTGTTCGGTTGCGAAAACAAGCGTCACCAAAAAGCAAGACACCCCATCCGGACTAGCCGAATGGGGTGAGTTCGTTGCCGCACGTGCTTCAGCGCTGGGTGTTTTCCTCGAACAGCTCTGCCTTGGCCTCACGCATGACGTTCTCGCATGCGGCCTGGTGAGCGAGCTGAGTGAGCAGGCTCTGGGTCACCGCAAATCCCTTGCCCAGGCAGGTATCCACCTCTTCGCGACTGACTGCTGGAGTGACGTCATACTCGATCTTGATCGTTCTACCGCTACCGTCCAGTTTGTCGGCCATGTGACGAATGAGCCAAGCAAGGCGCTCACGCCAGCCCGTTGTCTCCGTCGCCCCTTCATTGACGCTGAACGTGCACCGCCATTCAGGTTTGTAGACTCGCATGAGTACCTCCTGTACTGGCTTGATTAGGAATGATCGATCGTGATGTTCGCTCCGCTTCTCTGTCTAAAACTCTGCTTTGTCTAAAACGCTTCTTTGACGAAAACTACGCTACGAGCATAACAAACTTGTACTCGTCTTTCACGGGCTGTGCCGTTTCGCTACGCTTGTCATGCTAACTCAATCGCATGCTGGTTTCATGGCGAATCAGCTCCTCAGCACGCTCAATAGCTATCGGCGGCACGTGCGGAAACTTGAGTGGAAGTGGCTGGTCGAGGTGGGGGCGGGTGGCACGCACCAAGGACAGGAGCGATTTCGCGCACCTGGCTATCGAAGTCGGGTCATGCCTTCGGGCGTACTCAGCGTTGCTGTCGCACTCCATCGAACAACTCGGCCTTGGCATCCCGCATCACGTCCTCGCAGGCAGCCTGCTGGGCCAACTGGTTGAGCAGGGAGTGTGTGACTTCGAAGCCCTTGACCAGGCAGGTGTCGATCTCCTCGGCTGTCACTTCAGGCTCGATATGGCATTCGATTGTGACCGTACGGCTCTTGCCGTCGAACCTGTCGGCCCAACGACGTAGACGCCAAGCGAGCCGCTCGCGCCAGCTCGAGGTCGCGCCAGGTGCTTCGTTCACGGTGAAGTTGCAGTGCCACTCCGGCTTGTAGATTTTCATGAGAACCTCCCGTTCCGGCTGGGAACATCCCGTCGTTTCTCCCTGTTTCCGTCCGTGACGGTCGGGACGCCCGTACCTTCAGCATAGAAGCTATGTGCGCTTGGGGCAGGTAAGCGAGTGTACGCGGCAATGCCCCGTCCTTTCCGGTTGCGACGGGCATTGGACCAATGGCCTCTCTCTGTCCATGGTTAGAGTCTCGGCCAATTCACACTTCATGGATGGAAACGTGAACAAGTTAGCTCGGCGTGTCGCCATCACGACTGGGGCGGTGCTGCTGGTTCTGTTGGGGGCAGTCCTGTACCTCGAATCCGCCTGGTTTCGTGGCTGGCTAGAGAGCCAGGCCAGCGAACAGTTGGAGCGCGATGTAGAAATCGGTGGTCATGGCATCGACTGGGGGCTGCCGCTGACTCTGCGGCTTGATGACGTGCGCGTTGCCAATGTGCCTTGGGCCGAGGATCCCATGGCACGTCTCGACGAACTGTCGGTGACCCTCGACGTGGGCGCCTTGCTGAGCGGCGAGCTCGTGCTGGAGCGGGTCGCCGTGGTGCGGCCAGAGGTGCGGCTGCTGCGCCGTGAAGATGGCACCACCAACATCGACGACCTGATGGTCGAAGAGCCGACCGAGGAGCAGGAGATCGCGCTCTGGCCCGAGACGTTCAGCATCGACCAGGGCCGCTTGGTCTATCGCGATGAGGTCCAGCGGATCGATCTCGACGTTGCGTTCGATACGCCCGGTGAGAGTTTCGAAGAACTGAGCTTGGACGTTCGCGGTGAAGGCCAGGCACAGGGTGAACCCCTCACTTTTCAAGGACGTACCCATATAGAGCTCGAGGAGCGTCGCGGCGGGGTCGAAAGCCTGGAAGCGAGCATCGCCGAGAGTCGTCTGGCGGGGAGCTTGGCATTCGATGTAGGACGCGAGACGCCATGGTTGATGGTCGAGCTGGAAGGAGATGCGCTCGATCTGGATCGCTGGGGCCTGATTGAGCAGCGTCCACCAGCAGAGGCGCCTCGAGAGGTGGCACCGCCAGAAGAGGGCGAGTGGGATCAAGGCCTCGTTCGAGCCCTGGCGGGGCTGGACAAGTACGAAGCCGAACTCGATCTGGCTCTGGGGCAGTTGCACTACGCCGGCCAGACCCTGCACGATCTGGCCGCCGAGGCGGCGTTGGAAGACGGGCGGCTCACCATTGCCCGGCTGCAGACGCAGCAACAGCTTGGCGACGGGCAGCCGCGCTCGCTCAACGTGCAGGGGTGGCTCGAGGCCGACGAGCAGCGCCTGGTGGCGGATCTACAGGCCCAACTGGAGCAAATCGACCTGACTGCGGCGCTTGCCCCGTTCGGTATCGGCGAGGTGGGCACGCTCGACGGGAACCTCAACACCCGGGTCGTCGACGGCGGGCTGCTGCTCGAGAACACGGCCCTGGATTATCAGGCCCCGCAGTGGGGGCTGGCGCTCTCGCTCGAAGCCGATACCCGCACGGAAGGGGTCGAGGGGCAGCGGGTGCATCTGGTCGGCGAGGGCAGCTACGAAGAGGAGCCGTTTGCCTTCGACCTGCTGATCGGGCCGCTGCTGGATCTCACCGATCCTGGTACGCCCTATCCCGTCGCCGGCGAGCTGGCCAGCGGCGACACCCGGCTGTGGATCGATGGCAGTGCCGTGCAGCCCTTCGCACTGGAATCGGTGGAAGGCAGTGCCCGGCTGGAGGGGCCCAGCCCGGCGGACATCACGGATCTTACCGGGATCAACCTGCCGGAGCTGCCGCCATACCAGGTGAGTGGCCATGTTCACTATCAGGATGACCTGCTCACCATCGACGGGCTCGAGGGTGGCTTCGGTGACAGCGACGTGGCCGGTGACGTTCGCCTGCGCTTCGGCGAGCGCCCCCAGCTGTGGGCCGCGTTGGTTTCCCAGCGGCTGGAGGCGGACGATCTGCTACCGATGCTCGGCATCTCGCCGGAAACGGGCCCCGGGGAAACCGCCACCCCCGAGCAGGAGCAATGGGCCGCGGAAGAGGAGCGCGCCGAGGTGGTGTTTCCCGATCGCGAGTGGGATCTCGAAGCGCTGCGCAATACCGACATCGTGCTCGACTACGAGGCCCTCGACGTGCAGGCGGAGCACATACCGTTCGAGCAACTGGCACTGGCCATGGAGCTGGACCAGGGCGTAATGACGGTAGAGCCGCTGCAAGTCGGCCTTGGCGGCGGTCAGGTCGCGGCTTCCTGGGTGATGGATGCGCGTCAGGCCGCCATCGAGGGGAATCTGCAACTGGCGATGGATCAGGTCAATCTGAGTGCCCTGCTGGACGAAGCTGGCCTGCCCGAGGTAGCCCGCGACACCCTGGGCGTGATCGGCGGACGGGGTGAATTTCACTACCGCGGGCGCTCCATGCATGAGGCCATGGCCGGGCTCGACGGTGAACTCGAACTGGCCATGTCTCAGGGCTGGCTCGATATCATTGCCGCCGAGTTGCTGCCGCTCAATGTCGCCAATGCGCTGGTGGCGGCACTGACGGGGGAGGATCAGGTGCAGCTGGAGTGCACCTACGTGCGCTTCGTCGCCGAGCACGGCCTAGCCAACCTGGACGAATTCTTCATGGCCACCGAAATCGCCCACTTCGAGGGGGCGGGCGCCATCAATCTGGCGACGGAGCGCATGGACCTGGCCTTCCAGGGGCACAACATCGACCCGACCCTGTTCACCGGCAATTCCCCGGTAGAACTGCAGGGTTCACTGCGTGACCCCGAGGTGAACGTGATCACCCAGGAGCTGATTGCCCGTGGTGCGCTATCGTTGCTGGGGGCCATCGTCGCGCCGCCCCTGGCGATCCTGCCATGGGTCGACCCTGGCGGCGGCGAACAAGTCGGAATTGGTTGTGAGCAGGCGCTGGCGGAGTTCGAAGAGTAGCGTAACGGGGCGTGCGTCGGTTCACTGCGCCTCGTGCCAGGCCTCGTGACCGCAGCTCAGGCAGTGGTAGAGCGCTTCCAAGCCGCTGCGGCTATCCGCCGAACGGCGCAGCGTGCCTTTCTGGTAGGTGAACGAGCGCAGCGAACAGACCGGACAGCGGATCTCCTCGTGACGAGGGCTGCGGGGAAGGTCGTTCAGCGCCTGGTCTGCAGGGTGGGCAGCTACTTCGCGCACGAGATTGTCGAGCTGGGCCTCCAACGTATCCGCCAATCGTCGGGCCTCTTCCGCCTGCGCGGGAGCGGCCAGCTCGGCCAAGCGCTCGATGCTCTTCCGGACAGAGTCCAGCCGTGAGGCGATATCGGCCATCGGAATCTCCTGCGTCGCGATTCTGTTTCTGTTCAATCAGCATAACCCGGACTTGCCGATATGGCATGTGACGCTTGCCAAGTCATCAACTGCTGACGGAGCTCTGCGGCGGTCGGCTCGGCCTGCTGAAGGATCTCGTGGATACGGTTGAAATGCAGCAATCGGATGCCGTGCGACTCAGGTTTGAGGTAGAGGTCCGGCGGGTGATGATTCAGCCGCTGTCGCGCGATGGACTGCTGCATGATCTTGAAGCTCTGTAGGAGCATCTCGGTGAGGCCTGGCGAGTGACCGGTGAAAGGGTCCCGGTTGCCCGACACATCGACGGCAATCACCATGTCCACCTCGTCCTGCAGCAAATCGAATGGCAGCGGATTGGAGGTACCGCCATCAATCAACAGCATGTCGAGATGAGGCACGGGAGCGAACAGTCCCGGGACGGCCATGCTGCCTTCGAGGGCAGGGAACAGCGGGCCCTCCTCCAGCACCACGCTGTCACCCGTCCAGTAGTTGGTCGCCACCACCTGCATTGGGATGCGCAGTTCGCTGAAGTCACGCGCCTCGGTATGTAGCGCCAGGTAACGGAGAAAACCCATGGAGCTGAACAAGCCGCCATCCCCGATGCCGATCTGCAGCAGGTCGACCAGGTCCAGATCCGAGCTGGCCAGCCCCGTAAGGGCGTCCAGCGGTGAGCCGGCAACGTCATCGAAAAGGTCGAGGATCTCATCGGCACTCAAGCCTGCGGCATAGAGGCCGCCGATGATCGCACCGATGCTGGTGCCGGCAATCCGGTCCGGCACGATGCCGAGCTCATCAAACACCTGCAGCATGGCGATATGCGCCAGACCATTGGCACCACCCGAACCCAGTGCCAGGCCGATGGTCGGACGGCTCGCTTCGTCTGGGGGCGGAATTGGCTCGGCAGCGGCCCGTTCGGGTGGCGCCGCCAGGAGCGTCAGCAGGAGAGCGGCCAGCGCCAGCCAGGCAGAAAATCCGGCCAGACGCTGATCGATACTGCTCGTTGCCGCTCTCCGTCGTGAGGCCATGGCCACCATCGAAATCACCTGCATCGGTGCGCTGTTCCTTCAGCATAACCCGGACTTGCCGATATGGCATGGCGTGCCGAGAAACTCGCCCGCGCAACGCAGCGATTCGCTCGCGTAGCCATTCGTTAGCCGCCTGGTCCGTACTCTAGACACCGCTCACCCATCGGCGGTCCCTGCAACAGCGCTCTGCTGAGATCGCGCAGCGCGCTACGCAGCCCCTCCTCCAGCACTGGATGGTAATAGGGCATCTCTAGCATGCGTACGACCCCCATCTTCTGCTCCAGCGCCCAGGCGAGCAGATGGGCGAGGTGCTCCACGCGTGGGCCGAACAGCTCGGCACCGAGAAACTGCCCCGAACCGTGTTCGGCATACAGGCGCATCATGCCGCGGTTCTGGCGCATCACCACGGCTCGCCCCTGGTCCTCGAAGGTGGCACCGCCCTCGGCAATGCCGTTACAGCCGAAGCGCTGCCGCGCCTCGTCGAGACTCAGGCCCACCGTGGCCATCTGTGGATCGGTGAAGGCGATCGACAGCGCGGTGCTGCGCCGGCCTGCGCGCCGCTCGGGATAGCGCCCGGCATTGTGGCCGGCAATGCGTCCCTGTTGATTGGCCTCGTGCAGCAGCGGCAGCTCCTGGCTGGCGTCGCCGGCAATGAACACATGGCTGGCCTCGCCGTCGGCGCGTTGGCACTGCATGGTGAAGCGATTGTAGAGAGGCACGCCCTCGTCGTTGAGCGCCAGACCGGCGTTCTCCAGTGCCAAGGTATCGAGGTTGGGGCGTCGCCCGGTGGCTGCCAGCAGGAAGTCGAAGCGTTCGGTCAGGCGCCGGTCGCTGCCGCGCTCACTGAAGGTGATCGCCACCTGCTCCCCGTCGCGCTCGATGGCGTTGACCTCGGCCGCCGGGTCGAGATAGAACTCATGATTGAAGGTTCGCTCGGCGTAGTCGCGGATGGCCGGATCCTGGAACGGGCCGAGCGAGCCGCTCTTGCCGAACAGGCGCAGCCGCACGCCCAGACGGTTCAGCGCCTGGCCCAGCTCCAGGCCGACGATGCCGGCGCCGAACACGGCGAGCGACTCGGGCAGCGTTTGCCATTCGAACACTGCATCGCTGTCGATCAATCGATCGCCGGCCGCTTCGAAGCTGCGAGGAGCATGGGGGCGCGAACCGGTCGCGATGACGATTGTACGTGCCCGCACGCGAAGGTCGTCTCCCACACACAGCGTGTGAGCGTCCTCGAAGCGGGCGTTGCCTTCTAGCAGGTTGGCGGGGTCGATCTGACGCATCGAGTTGAGCACGCTGTCGACGAATGCATCGCGCTCGCGTCTGACTCGTGCCATGACGGCACGGTCGTCGATGTCGACGTTGCCGATCCGGATGCCGAAGCCGGCTGCGTCCTCGGCTCGATGGGCGCTCTCCGCCGCCGCGATGAGCAGCTTCGAAGGCATGCAGCCCACTCGGGCACAGGTGGTGCCGGGCTTACCGCCTTCTATCAGCACCACCTCGTCATGATACTGCCGGGCCGCTTGCCAAGCGCTCAGGCCAGCGGTGCCGGCCCCGATGATGGCGATCTCGACGTTGCGCTCCTGCATGACCTTTACTCCCTGGCACGGTATTCACTCGAATTGGCTACCTCAAGCCTAGTCGGTGCGTGCAGGTACGGGTCAAAGCAGGTGCTTCCCTATCTCACGACTTGCGGTTATGGCTGGGCTTGTTCTTCTGGCTGGTAGAAGCCATTTTCTCGAGTTCCGCCTCGTCCATGGACTCGTACATCTGCTTCGAGGCCCCTTCGAGCTCACTCACCTTCTTCTCGCCACGCTTGGCGGCAAGTGCGGCGCCGGCAGCCATTTGCTGGGCCTGTGACTTGGCTGGCATGGGGTTGCTCCTTGTCCTCAACCTTATCGTCAAAACAAGCGACCTGATCCAATGGTGCGCTTTTCACTGAACTTAGTCGGTATTTGAGAAGCCTTCCGTTTCAAGCTGTTACCTGGAGATTGCCATCAGTATCCGAATACGGCGTTCGCTAATCTCGCCACTCGCTAGCACTGAGCCGAACAACTGATATCAAAGCCGTTAATAACTAAAATATGGATACTTGAAGTTGCAAAACTCCTTTGACTGGTAGTGGTCGGCATGGTATCTGAATCTCAAGAATAATAATGACAGCGACCTGGCGTGAGTGAAGTCGTAATTAAGGGACCACCGTTGGAAACGTGACGGGACAGCCCGTCCTATTCCTGCAGGGAAGGATATTGCATGCGCCAGCTCGTTTTTCATGGCCGCCCCCCGGAGGCGGTCAGCCAGGTCTGTCACGATGACGTCACCGGCCTGGTCACTCGCCGCTGCGCTGAGCGCCAACTGGCCGCTGCGCTGGTGCAGGCCGCCGAGCGAGATGCTGGCGTGGCCGTCCTGCACGTCGATGTCGATCGCCTGAAGGAGATCAACCACTCGTTGGGGCGCCCCGTGGGCGATGCCTGCCTGAGACTCATGGCGCAGCGCATCGTTGATACCGTCGACAACCGCGGTAGCGTGAGCCGGATGGACAGCGACGAGATGATGATCGAGCTTCCGGGTATCGCGAGTCTGGATGACGTGATACCGCTGGTGGAGAGGCTGCTTGAACATATCCGCCGGCCGCTCGAGATTTCCGGTCAGGCGCTTTTATCCAGCTGTTGTATCGGTATTGCCCTCTATCCCGACCACGGCGTTACCGTCACCGAGCTGATGCGCCACGCCAACCTGGCCAGACGCAAGGCGCAATCCAGAGGCGCTTCTCAGTACTGTGTCTTCTCGCCGAGCCTGCTCGAAGACGACACGGACCGTATACAACTGCGCTGTGACCTTCGCCATGCCTTGGAGCGTGGCGAAATGGCGCTGGTCTACCGCCCCCTGCTGTGTGCGCGTAGCGGCCAGGTCGTGGCGATCTCGGCCCAACCACAGTGGAATTCGCCGCGCTTCGGCGTGCTGGAGATGTCCAAGTGGACGCCGGCAGCCCGCGACAATGGCCAGCTGACCGATATCTGTCATTGGGTGCTGAAACACGCCTGTCGCCATGCCCGCTCCTGGTACGAAGCCGGTTCGGGGCTGCGGGTATTGGTAGGTGTGCCGGCCGAAGGCATGGCAGACGAGGGTCTGGTAGAGCGTATCGAGTTGGCCTTGTCCGAAAGCTGCCTGCCCCCTGGGCTGCTGGAGATCGAGCTGACCGAGGGCGGTTTGATGCGCGACCCTCACTACGCCAGCAGAGTGCTGGGAAGGCTCCAGACCATGGGCGTTCGCCTTGCCATCGACGGCTTCGGCAGCGGCCATTCCGTGCTGGGGCATCTCGGCCTGTTTCCGCTCGATACGCTCAAGCTCGACGCACTGTTCATCAACGACTGCCTCGACAACCCGCGGCATCAGGCAATCATTCGTTCTGTCATCGGCATGGCTCACGAGCTGGGGATTCGTGTGGCGGCGAGTGGGGTCAGCTCACGCCAGCAGGTGGATTTCCTGCGCGATCAGGGCTGCGACCTGCTGCAGGGGAGTCTATGGTCGCGCATGGAGTACAGCGATCCGGTCTAGCCATGACCTGATATAGCCATAGTGAAGGATTGGCCTGGCAGCGGTGAGGCAACGGCGAGTTGCGGGAAAGTCGCTTTCGACCGACGATGACATCTCGTTCACCGAGCCAGCCCTGACAGGAGCCGACATGCCCATCGTGACCATCCAGCAATTTTCCCGCGACCTGACCCAGAAGCGCGAGTTGGCCCAGCGCATCACCCAGGCGTTCGTCGAGGTTTATGGCGTCGCGGAGGACAGCGTGCAGGTCTTCTACCAAGAAGTGGACGGCGAGAACTGGGCCAAGGCGGGCAAGATGGGCTGCGATCGTCAACAGGGACAAGGCTGAGGCCAAGGAGGCAAACATGCGACTGCAGCACGCTACCTGGCAGGAGGTCGAGGCCTACCTGACTCGCGAGACCGGCATCATCGTACCGATCGGCTCCACCGAACAGCACGGTCCCAATGGCCTGGTGGGGACCGACGCCATCTGCCCGGAAACCGTCGCCTGGGAGGTCGGCGAGCGTCACGGCGTGCTGGTGGCGCCGACCCAGAACCTGGGCATGGCCCAGCATCACCTGGCCTTTCCCGGCACCATCAGCCTGCGCCCCAGCACGCTGATCGCCGTGCTGCGTGACACCGTGCTTTCGTTGTCGCGCCATGGCTTCACCCACGTCTTCTTCCTCAACGGCCACGGCGGCAACATTGCCACCATGAGCGCGGCCTTTGCCGAGGTCTATGCCGAACGGAGCCTGCAACAGGCACCTGGCAGTGAGCTGCATCTCACCACCTGCAACTGGTTCATCGGACCGCGCGTGCGGGAGCTGGCCGAGTCGCTTTACGGTGATGCGGAGGGTACCCATGCCACCGCTTCGGAGGTCGCGCTCTCCTGGTTCGCCCGGCCCGAGGCGGTGAAGCAGGTCGAGATGTCGCCACGTATCGCCCCCCGCGGCAGCGCCCAGTGCGACGCCGACGAGTTCCGTCGTCGATTTCCCGACGGCCGCATGGGCTCGGACCCGAGCCTGGCCAGTATCGAACACGGCAAGCGTTTCTTCGAAGCCAGCGTGGACGATGTATGGGAGGCCTACCGGACGTTCAGCGGTCGGGAGTGAGAGTCGATATGCTGCGCGTGGCGTCCACCCTGGTCGGCATCTATGGCCTCGTGGTGCTGATGGCCTGGTTCTTTCAGGAGCGCCTGCTCTACCTGCCCCACGTGGGGCGCGAGCATGTCGCCACGCCGGCCGAGCGCGGCTTGGGGTGGGAGCAGGTCGAGCTGCAAACCGCCGATGGCCTGCTGCTGGATGCTTGGTGGATCCCCGTCGAGGATGCTCGCGGCAAGCTGCTGTTCTTCCACGGCAACGCGGGCAACATCTCGCACCGCCTCGACTCGATCCAGCAGTTCCACCGCCTGGGCCTATCGGTGCTGATTCTCGACTATCGCGGCTACGGGCGTAGCGAAGGGCGCCCATCCGAAGAGGGCACGGCGCAGGATGCCAGGGCCGGCTGGCGCTGGCTGACCGAGCAGCAGGGGGCAACCGCCGATGAGATCGTGCTGTTCGGCCGCTCACTGGGAGCGGCGGTGGCGGCTGAGCTGGCGGCCTCGCTGGCGCCGCAGCCGGCGGCGGTGATTCTCGAATCGCCGTTTCGCTCGGTACCGGCATTGGGCCAACAGCTCTACCCCTTCCTGCCGGTGCGCTGGCTGGCCACGCTGGATTATCCCACCGAGCGTCATGTCACCCGTATCGAGTCGCCGCTGCTGGTCATCCACAGCCGCGATGACGAAATCATCCCCTTTTCCGAAGGTGAAGCGGTCTACCTAGCGGCTAACGAGCCCAAGGAACTGCTCACCATTCGCGGTGGCCACAATACCGGTTTTATCGATAGTGAGCCGGATTATTCCACAGGCATCGATGCTTTTCTCGAGCATCATGCCGGTCTGTCACGCTGACTCGTTGCTCTGGATCAGGAGCGCGGAAGTCGACATAAGACGAGTGTAAACAGCGGCATATATCGTCCTGCGTAACTGTAGTGACATTAAAGTAGCGTCATGAAGAGTAACGCTTCTTGTCCGCTCATTGCTCCGAGTAAGTGTCTTTTCTCTGCGCTCGGCAGTGCGGATTGACAGGCCTTCCACGGGTACTATTTTTCGAATGTCAGCCAAGCAATGAGCCTGCACCGGATTGTTGGCTCAAAGCCCGATTTGCGGGCTGGTCATATTCTGACAAAACAGGGAGGTGGCGAATGAGCGATACCCATAGCCGTGGGAGTTCGGACGGCCGCGCAAGCTCGCAGGCAAGCGTGAACAATGGAAGCGGTCATCCCGGCCTTGACCGTGAGGAGCTTCGTCAGCAGGCAGCAGAAGTCGGCGATGAGCTGCGCGACGCCGCCCAGCAGCAGGCGGAGAGTCTGCTCGACCGCCAGAAGGAAGCGGCGGTCGATCAGGCCGAGAGATTCACGACAGTACTGCACAAGATGGCCGACGAGTTCGAGCGCCAGGAACAACCCTACTTTTCGGACTGTGTCAGCGAGCTGGCCAAACGTTCCGACGTCCTTACCCGCAATCTGCGCGAGCGTGACCTGGCGACCCTGATGGAGCAGGCCCGGGATTACGGCCGCCAGCACCCCGCCCTGCTGCTGGGCGGTGCGGTCGCGGCCGGCTTCGTGCTCTCGCGTTTCCTGCGTAGCTCTAGTCAGGATGACATGCGCAGCCACTAGTTCCCCGGGCTGCCCTCACTTCAGCCGAGTGATCAAGGGAGGCGACACCTCATGGATGTGGAAAACCCCATCGATGCAAAAAATAGGGTACGCACGGAGCAGTCCTCGATTGGCGTTCTCTTCTCCAGTCTGGCGCGAGAAGTGACTGCGCTCGTGCGCAAGGAGTCCGAGCTGGCCAAGGTGGAGATGAGCGAGAAGACCCATCAGGCGATGGGTGCCATCGCATCCATCGCCATTGCCGGGGCGGTGCTGCTATGCGGCTTTCTGGTCCTGCTGGCCGCCGCGGTGTTCGGGCTCAATACCGTGCTTCCCCCTGAGACCACCCCGTGGCTCTCTGCGCTCATCGTGGGCGGAGTCGTGGTGGTGATCGGGCTCATCATGCTTCAGGCGGGGCGCAAGAAGCTCCAGCGTGAAAGCCTGATGCCGAACCGTACGCTGGCCAGTCTGCGGCGTGACAAGGCACTGGCTCAGCAGCACGAAGAGACGGTCAAGGAGGAGCTGAAATGAGCCAGGACGGTCGACGCCGTGCCGACGATATCGAGAGCGAGATCCACCAGACGCGGGCGCGCCTGGATGAGACCCTTCATCAACTCGAAGCGAGACTTTGTCCCGAGCAGCTTATGAACATGACCTACGACTATCTCCGTCAAGGCGGAGCCGAGCGGATCGTCACCAGTCTGGGACACCGCCTCAAGGAGACCCCGCTGCCGGTGATGGTGACCGGTATCGGCCTTGGCTGGCTGGTACTGGCCCAGCGCAAGTCACACGCGCATCACCACGAGGCGTTACCGCGGCAGGGCGATTACCCGGGCGCCACCTTACCGAGTGCCTCGATGGCGTCCTACCAGGACCGCAAGAGCGTCAGCGGGGCCGGCACCACCACCCTGGGACACGACCCGGCAGCGCTGGGCGCCACACCTCAGCATGGTACCGCGGCCGATGACAGCGGCAGCGGCATGACACGCAAAGCGCAGCAGATGGCCGAGAGCATGCGTGAACGTGCCGAGCACACTGGCGGCCGGGTCAAGGAGCACATGCATCACATGAACGACCAGATGCGTGAGCGCGCCGCTCATCTCGACGAGCAGCGTCACGCGGCCATGGACGCCGCCTCGTACCGTGCGCGCGAGGCCGGTAGCCAGACCATCCACTTCGTGCAGGAGCATCCGCTGGTGGCGGGAGCCCTGGGCGTTGCCGTCGGGGCGGTGCTGGGCAGCCTGTTCGCACCGACACGGGCCGAGAACCGCCACCTGGGCGAACTACGCGACCGGGCGGTGTACCGTGCCGAAGAGACCGGTCATGAGCAGGCCGAGCGGGCCCAGGAGAAGCTGCACGAAGGCGTGGATCGGGTGAAGCAGGAGATTCGTGAGCGCGCGCAGGATGCGTTCCAGGATCGGGCAAGCCACTCCTCGAACGCAGCCAGCCACGTGGAGAACCCTTCCAGCGAAGAGCGTTTCGCCAAGGCGGGCTCGGCGGCGCAGGATAGCTCGGCCAACCGTCATGACGAAGCCGTGCAGAAGGGCGGAAGTACTCCTCCCGTCAAGGGGAGCTGAAGCTCCTCCATTCTACGCAGCAGAGCAGTCAGGCAGACAGACAGTGCCTTGCCGCGCTACACCCAGGGGTAGCGCGGCTTTTTTTCATGCCTAGTCGTCGATCTCGGCGTTGTGGAATACGTTCTGCACGTCGTCCAGGTCGTTGAGCGCGTCGAGCAGCTTCTCGAACATGACCACGTCGTCGCCTGAGAGGGTGGTGGTGGTCTGCGGCACGAACTGGATCTCGTCGGTCTCGAACTCCAGCTCACCGAAGGCATCGATCAGCGCCTGCTTGGCCTTGGCGTACTCGGTATGCGGGGCGAAGACGGTGATGTGGCCTTCTTCGTTCTCGATGTCGGTAACGTCGACATCGGCTTCCATCAGGGCCTCCAGCGCCGCTTCTTCGTCGTCGCTGGGGTAGGCGAGGATGGCGCAGTGATCGAACATGTGGCTGACGCTGCCCGGCGTGCCGAGCTTGCTCTTGGCCTTGTTGAAGCAGGCGCGCACGTCGCCGAAGGTGCGGTTGGGGTTGTCGGTCAGGCAATCGACGATGACCATGCAGTTGCCCGGGCCGAAGCCCTCGTAGCGGGCCGGTGAGTAATCTTCACCGCCCACGCCGCTGGCCTTGTCCAGCGCCTTCTCGATCACGTGGCTGGGCACCTGGTCCTTCTTGGCGCGTTCCATCAGCCCGCGCAGCGTCAGGTTACCGTTGGGGTCGGTGCCGCCCTGCTTGGCGCAGACGTAGATCTCGCGTCCGTACTTGCTGTACACCTTGGTCTTGGCGGCGGCCGTCTTGGCCATGGATTCCTTGCGGTTCTGAAAGGCCCTGCCCATAGCGTTATCCTGTCGAATCGGGTACGAGGCTGGATTTTACGAAACCGGCCCGGCAGGGAACAGCCCTATTTGGCCTTCGTGGCTCGGGTGTGATGCGGATCATGTCTACACTGTCGGCATTGCACCTTGGCGGAGGCGTCTCCATGGACCATCTTCAGTACCGTCATGCCCTGGCTGCACAGCGCGAGGCCAGCGAACTGGCCTTTGCCGACAGCGAGTTCGAGGCCCGGCTGACCCGTGTGCGCAACGCCATGGGCGAGGCCGGTCTGGATGCGCTGCTGCTGACGGATCCGGCCGACATCTACTACCTGACCGGCTACAACACCTTCGAGGTGTCGGTGCACGCCTGCCTCGTCTGTTCGCCCGAGCGGCTGACGCTGCAGGTGCCCTCCATCGAGACCGGACCGGCGGTGGTTACCGCGCAGGTCGACGAACTGCTGGGCTACCGCTGGGAGGGCATCGGCGAGGTGATCGAACCGCTGGTCGACACCCTGGCGCCGTTTCGCGCCATTGGCCTGGACCTTTACGGTGCAGGGCTGCGACACGGCGTGCTGCGTGAACTCCAGGCGCGGCTGGGCGCCGAGAGTTTCCGCGACGACGGCGGTGAGCTGCTCGACCGCATTCGTATCGTCAAGAGCGAAGCGGAGCTCGGCTGCCTGCGTGAAAGCGCTCGGATCACCTCGCTGGGGCTGAAGGCGGCTGCCCGGGTCGCCGCCGTCGGCATGTTGGATGGCGACGTGGCGGCCGAAGGCGCACGCGCCATGCTGGCCGGCGGCAGCGAGTTCATGAGCATGCAGCCCATCGTCACCGTCGGGCCTCGCAGCAGCGTGATTCACCTGAACCATCAGCGCCATCGCATCGCCCCCGGCGAGCCGGTCTTCATGGAGTTCGGTGCTGCCTACCGGCGCTATACCGCGCCGATGATGAAGACGCTCGTGGCGGGCACGCCAAGTCAGGAGATGCTGATGACGGCGGAGCTCTGTCGCGACCTGTTCGAGGCGCTCAAGGTGAAGATGCGCCCCGGCAATACGTTCGACGATGCCGCGCGGGCCGCCGCGGAGGTGCTGACGCCTCATGCCGAACGGATCTTCTTCTCGGGAGTTTTCGGCTACGCCGTGGGGGCGCAGTTTCCACCCAGTTGGGTGGAGGGCAGCGGCTTTATTGCGCGCGGCCAGCAGCGCGTGTTCGAGGCCGACATGGTCTTCCATCTGCCGCTGTGCCTACGCATACCCGGCCAGTGGGGCATCGGCCTCAGCGATACCGTTCGCGTCACGCCGCAGGGTGCCGAGCCCTTGACCGACAACGACTGGCAGCTCGAGAGCGTCGTGCTCTGAACGGGAGAGGCGCCGTACGAGCGCTATACTCAGAGAGGCTCACGGCACGCCAGTTGCTCGGCGCTGCGCCGGTGAACGCCTCAACCGAGTGGAGGAGGACGCCATGACTCAGACCGTAACGGCGACCTATCATGACCTGATGAGGGCAGCGAACGCCTACGACGAGTTGATTGCGGAGGGCTTCCCGCGTGAGAAGCTCTATTTCGACAAGGAGGCCAGCCAGATCAAGGTGATCGTGCCGGACGACTCCAAGCCCGAAGCGGAAAAGATTCTCAGCCGCCATCAGCCGGACGACCTCTGGGCCCGCCCCTACGAGACCCATTGAACTCTGGTGCTGGGTGCACCGGGCCAGCCAGGCGACCCTCAGCGGAGGGCCTGGTCCTTGGCTTGGTCATCCAACTCGCTGGCCCGACGATACGCGGGGCGGCTGCTGACACGCGCCCAGTAGTCGGAAAAGGCAGGGCAGGGGCCCAGGCCACCGTATTTCAGCCCCCAGCCGATATGCGCGCCGAGGTAGACGTCAGCAGCGGTGAACTGGGGGCCGGCGATGTATTCGTGTGCGCTGATGGCGATCTCCAGCGTATCCAGCACGGCTTCGATACTGCCGTAGCCGACCCGGCCCTGCTGGTCGACGTTGGGCTCCATGCCCAGGTCGCGATCCGTCATGGCGGCTTCGAGCGGGCCGGCAGAGAAGAACAGCCAGCGGTAATAGGGGCCGCGCTCCGCCAGTGGCGGTGCCAGGCCCGCTTCCGGGAAAGCATCGGCCAGGTAGGCGCAGATGGCGGCGCACTCGGTGACGATCGTCTCGCCGTGACGTATGGTCGGCACCTTGCCCATGGGATTGATGGCCAGAAAGGCGGGCGACTTCATGGCAGGGCCGAATTCCACCACTTCCGTACGATAAGGCGCACCGATCTCTTCGAGCATCCAGCGAACGATGCGCCCCCGCGACACGGGGTTGGTATAGAGAATAAGGGAATCTGGCATGACAGCGCTCTCCTTGGGCTCTCCCCAAGATAGCAGTTAGTCGAGTTGATGTAATCGGACTGTTAAACGCAAGCTCAGGCGGGGTCGAGCAGGCGCGGCCCGGCGCCCTCCTCGGCCAGTTCGTCCTCGGGATTGCGCAGCGGACACTCATCCATCGACAGGCAGCCGCAGCCGATGCAGTGGTCGAGCTGGTCGCGCAGTTGGGTGAGACGCACGATCCTGTCGTCGAGCGCCTGACGCCAGCTCGCCGAGAGCCTCTGCCAGTCGGCGGCAGTCGGCGCGTGGGATTCCGGCAGTGCCTCGAAGGCGGCGCGAATTTCGCCCAGGGTGATGCCGGTGCGCTGAGCGACCTTGATGATCGCCACGCGGCGCAATACGTCGCGCGAGAAGCGTCGCTGGTTGCCGGCGTTGCGTCGACTCCTGATCAACCCCTTGGCTTCGTAGAAGTGAATGGCGGAGACGGCCAGCCCGCTGCGCCGAGCGACCTCTCCCACGCTGAGTTCGCGGTGCAGCAGCGCGGCACCCTTGCGCTTGCCTGAAGGCTTTCGGGCAGGTGTGCTCGAAACATCGTAGGGGGTGGAGTCGGTCATCGTTGCTGTGCCTCGTCAGTTAATTCTTTTTAAAATAATTTATCAGTTTCATTGATATAAACGATCATGAAGTTTGATTGTGCATTCTTCCGCAATGCTCGTATGGTTTTCGCTTCCTTTTTCGCCGTGTTGTTCCATGAAGAGTTCATGAACCTCTTGACCTCAATTTAAGTTTAGGTTTTAGCCTGCTTCCTGTCATTGGATAAAACCCTGCTTGATGCCAAGTTTTCTTAAGTATTCTTGACGATGGAGTTGTCATGTTTCGTTACTTCGAGAGATTGGTGAACCCCTACCCTTCGGGGCAGGCCGGTACGCCACCCAAGGGACTGTTCAAGTTCATCCTGCACTTCTCGCGTCCGGTGCTGCCGCTGCTGCTGGCCATGTCGCTGGTTACCGCCATGGTCTCGGCGGCCGAGGTGGTGTTCTTCGGCTACATGGGTGAGCTGGTGGACTGGTTGGCCAATGCCGAACGCGAAGGGTTCTTCGCCGAGTACGGCTGGCGCCTGGCGGGCATGGCGGCGTTGGTGGTGGTGGGCCTGCCGCTGCTGGTGCTGCTGCAGTCGCTGCTCTCGCACCAGGGCATCTTCGGCAACTACCCAATGCTCGGACGCTGGCTGGCGCACCGTCACATGCTGAGCCAGAGCCTGGCCTTCTACCAGGACGAATTCGCTGGTCGCGTATCGCAGAAGGTGATGCAGACGGCGCTGGCGATCCGCGAGACGGTCACCAAGCTGCTGGGCCTGATGGTCTATGTGCTGGTCTACTTTATCGGTGCCATGTGGCTGATGGGCGGTGCCGAGCCCTGGCTGATGCTGCCGCTGGTGGCATGGCTGGGGGGCTACGGCACGATCATGTGGGTCTTCGTGCCGCGGCTGCGCCGGGTCTCCATGGAGCAGGCCAACGCCCGTGCACGCATGACCGGACGCATCGTCGACAGCTACAGCAACATCCAGACCATCAAGCTGTTCGCCGATACCCAGCGCGAGCAGGCCTACGCCCGCGACGCCATGGAGCAGTTCATGGTCACGGTGCACCGGCAGATGCGCCTGGCCACGCTGCTCTCGGTCTCGTTGACGGTACTTAACTCTCTGCTGCTGGCCAGCGTGGCCGCCATTGCCATCGGGGCCTGGTATTTCCAGGCCATGTCACTCGGCGCCATCGCCGTGGCCATCGCCCTGGTCATGCGCATTCGCTTCATGTCCGACTGGATCATGTGGGAGGTGGCGGGGCTGTTCGAGAACATCGGTACGGTGCAGGACGGCATTAATACCATCGCCCGTGAGCCCACGGTCAAGGATCTGCCCGGTGCGGCGATGCTCAGCGTGCCCCGCGGCGAGATCCGCTTCGAGTCGCTGCGTTTCGGCTACGACCGGCCCGACGGTGCGCAGGCCCGCGTCTTCGACGGCATGAGCCTGACCGTGGCGCCAGGCGAGAAGGTCGGCTTGATCGGCCGCTCCGGCGCCGGCAAGTCGACCCTGGCCAACCTGCTGCTGCGTTTCTACGACCTGGAAGGCGGCCGCATCCTGATCGACGGGCAGAACATCGCCGAGGTCAGCCAGGAGTCGCTGCGGCGCAAGATCGGCATGGTGACCCAGGACACCTCGCTGCTGCACCGCTCGGTGCGCGACAACATTCGCTACGGCAGCCCCGAGGCCACCGACGAGCAGGTGCTGGAAGCGGTACGTCGGGCCCATGCCGAGTTCATCTTCGAGCTGGTCGATCACAAGGGGCGGCGCGGCCTCGACGCCCATGTCGGCGAACGTGGCGTCAAGCTCTCCGGCGGCCAGCGCCAGCGCATCGCCATCGCCCGGGTACTGCTCAAGAATGCGCCGATCCTAGTACTCGACGAGGCCACCTCGGCGCTCGATTCCGAGGTCGAAGCGGCCATTCAGGAGCAGCTCGACACCCTGATGGTGGGCAAGACGGTCATCGCCATCGCACACCGGCTGTCGACCATCGCCATGCTCGATCGACTCATCGTCATCGACGAGGGACACATCGTCGAGAGCGGTACCCACCGCGAGCTGCTGGCGCTCGATGGCCTCTACGCCTCGCTGTGGCGGCGTCAGTCCGGCGGTTTCCTGGGGCTGGACACCGAGGAGAGCGAGCGGCAGGAAAGCCCGTTGAACGCGGAGTCGTGAGTCGGGCACAACCCATAGGCAACGAAGGAGGGGGTGAACATGCAAGGCGTGGAACGAGAAGTCATCAACCCGCGGGGCGTGCCCAATACCCTGCAGTACGGCTTCAGCCAGGCGGTGATGGTCAAGGGCGGCTACCGTGTGCATCTCTCGGGGCAGGTGGGGGTGGATGCCCACGAGTGCCTGGTCGGCCCCGACCTGGAGGGGCAGACCTTTGCCGCGTTGGACAACATCGAGGCGATTCTCGGCACGCTGGGCGGCGACCTGTCCCACGTGGTGATGCTGCGCATCTATATCGCCGAGCCCGCCCGCTACGACCAGGAAGGGGTGGTGGAGGCACTGCGCTCGCGCTTTCCCAAGTCGCCACCGGCCTCTTCCTGGGTGATCGTCAGCGGCCTTTCCGAACCGGAATGGCTGATCGAGATAGAAGCCGAGGCGGTGCTGCCCGAGCTGCCCTGAAGCCTCTGTCAGAAGCCAGACACTATGCCAGCGCCTGTTCCACTTCCGCCGGTGCGGCGTGGGCAGGCGGCTGCCAGGTATCTCCGGCGGGCTCCATGGTGATGCGCATGCGCTCGACCACGAAGTCGACGAAGGTGCGCACCTTGGGCGAGACCAGGCTGCCGCCGGGGAAGACGGCGTTGAGCTCGACCTCGGGGCCTTCCCAGCCTTCGAGAATACGCCGCGGGCGGCGTGCTTCGGGGCTCATGCAGGTGACGAACTCGTTGGCCAGCATGATGCCCTGACCGTTCTCGAGCATGCCGCGCAGGGCGAAGGGGTCGTTAGCGATGGCGATGGGGTCGACTTCCACCTCCACGGCTTGCTGGCTCTCGCTGTGGTGCAGTTGCCAGACGTAGCGCTGGCCGCGCTGCTCCATGGCCTTGGCCAGCACGAGGTGGGCGGCCAGTTCCGCCGGCTCGCGCGGTTCGCCGTGCCGGGCCAGGTAGGCCTCGCTGGTATAAACGTAGGAGCGAAAGCGGGCCAAGGGACGTGCCACCAGGCTGGAGTCGGGCAGGGAACCGACCCGTAGCGCGACGTCGATCTGGTTGGCGACCAGATCCAGGCGCTCGTTGGAGAGCACCAGCTCGATGCGCACCTGGGGGTAGAGCTGATGGAAGTCGCGCACCAGGATCGAGGTGAACTCGGTGCACATGGTGAAGGGCGCGGTGACCCTGAGCCAGCCACGGGGGCTCTCTTCGAGATGGTGCACCGCCTTTTCCGCCTCGCCCAGGTCGCGGGCGATGCGGTTGCAGTAATCGAAGTAGATGGCACCCGCCTCGGTCAGGCTCAGGTTGCGGGTGGTGCGGTGCAGCAGCCGCGCGCCGAGGCGCCGCTCCAGGTCCTGCACCTTGCGACTCACCGTGGTCTTGCCGAGGCGAAGCTGTTTGGCGGCGGCGCTGAAGCTGCCCTGTTCCACGACCTTGGCAAAGATCAGGGCGTCGTTGAGGTCTTGCAGCATGGTCGTATTCCTGTGCCGTGCGCAGTGCCTGGGGAGCGGTGCCAGGAGAACCCCGTTTCAGGGTAAGCACCGTGTCAGGGGAAATACTGCAGAGGGCAAGAACGGTTGCACGGAGACTGTCCCGCCAAAGGGACAGTATTTCCCTGCTGGCCCGACTAATCAAGTGCCCGGTAACACTATAAGGTGGCGGTCTGCGAAGTTTGCCGTCGATTAATCACGCCGCCGAACGACATTAATAAGTTAGAAAGGATAGAGGCAATCAACTCGCGGCCAAGAACGAGCTGCCGAGAACTAGCGGCAAAGAACTAGCGGCAAAGAAAAGAAGCCAGGCTGAGTAACCAGCAAGGCGAACTTCGCGTTGGTCAATGGGAGAGGGAATATCAATGAACGTCCACAAGATGTTCGAGAGTCGAGGGAGCCGGCGCCTGCTGATGGCTACCGCCATGCTTGCCGGAATCGTCGTGCTGACAGGATGCGAGAGCCAGGCCGATACTCAGGCCGGCGCCGAACAGGGGCCGCCGCCACCGCAGGTCAGCGTGGCTCAGGTGCTGGTCGAGGACGTGGAGCTGTGGGACGCCTTCACCGGCCGTATCGAGGCGGTGGAAACGGTCGACCTGCGTCCCCGCGTGTCCGGCTACATCGAGAGCGTCAACTATACCGAGGGTGAGAAGGTCGAGAAGGGCGACGTGCTGTTCGTCATCGACCCGCGCCCTTACCGCGCCGAGCTGGAACGGGCCGAGGCCGAACTGCAGCGAGCCCGAGCCCGTGCCGAACTGGCACGCAGCGAAGCCGCCCGGGCCGAGGCGCTGGGTCAGAGCCGCTCGATCTCGCGTGAAGAGCTGGACCAGCGTCGTTCAGCGGCGGCTACCGCCGCGGCCGACATCCTCGCCGCTCAGGCCATTGCCGAGACGGCCCGGCTCAACATGGAGTTCACCGAAGTGCGCGCGCCCATCGCCGGACGTGCCGGCAGGGCCATGGTGACCGCGGGCAACCTCGTTTCCGAGGCCACGCCGCTGACCAGCATCGTCGCCCTGGACCGGGTCCACGTGCACTTCCACAGCGACGAGCGGGCCTACCTGCACTACGACGCCCTGGCGCGCAACGGCGGTCAGTTCAGCCTGCGCGACGGCGGCGTTCCGGTGCGTGTGGGCCTGGCCAGCGACGAGGACTACCCCTACCGCGGCGTGGTCGACTTCATCGACAACCGTCTCGATGCCGACACCGGCACCATCCTGACCCGTGCCGTGCTCGACAACGGCGAGGGTCGCTTCGCGCCCGGCATGTATGCCCGGGTTCAACTGCTGGCGGGCAGCGCCGAGGGCACCCTGCTGATCGACGACAAGGCGGTGCTCACCGATCAGGACCGCAAGTACGTGTATGTGGTCGACGAGGGTCGAGCCATGCGTCGCGACGTGGAGCTTGGGCGCATGGTCGACGGCCTGCGGGTGGTGACGGCGGGCCTCGAGCCCAGCGATCAGGTGGTGGTGAACGGCGCCCAGCGGATCTTCTTCCCGGGCATGCCGGTGGCGGCGGAGAGCGTCGACATGCGCGGCTCGGGGGCGGCGGCCGGCGAGTACGCCGCCGTGCGCTGAGCCGAGCACCGCCCAGCACGACTCCAGTTAACCATAACCCCTGAATGACGTTCACGGGGCGGACCACGCGTCCGTCCCGTAAGGGAGTCTCGTCATGAATTTTGCCAAGTTCTTCGTCGACCGGCCGATCTTTGCCGCGGTGCTGTCGATCCTGATCTTCATTGCCGGCGCGATCACCATTCCGCTGCTGCCGGTCAGCGAATACCCCGACGTGGTGCCGCCCACCGTGCAGGTGCGCGCCGTCTATCCGGGCGCCAACCCCAGCGAGATCGCCGACACGGTGGCCACGCCGCTGGAGGAGGCCATCACCGGGGTCGAGAATCTGATGTACATGAAGTCGGTGGCCGGCTCCGACGGGGTGTTGGCGCTGACGCTGACCTTCCGCCCCGGTACCGACCCGGACGAGGCCCAGGTGCAGGTGCAGAACCGGGTCAGCCAGGCCCTGGCGCGGCTGCCCGAGGCGGTGCGCCGCCAAGGCGTGACCACCGACAAGCAGTCGCCCGACCTGACCATGGTGCCGCAGCTGATCTCGCCCGACGGGCGCTACGACAGCACCTACCTGCGCAACTACGCGGCGCTGCATGTGCGGGATGAGCTGGCGCGGCTCGAGGGGGTGGGCCAGGCGATGCTGTTCGGCGCCGGCGACTACGCCATGCGGGTGTGGATCGATCCCGACCGCGCCGCTGCGCGCGGGCTCACCGCCGGCGACATCATCGCCGCGATCCGCGAGCAGAACGTGCAGGTCTCGGCCGGCCAGCTCGGCGCGCCGCCGACGCCGCAGTCGTCCGACTTCCTGGTCTCGATCAACGCCCAGGGGCGCCTGACCACCGAGGAGGAGTTCGGCAACATCGTGGTCAGGGCCGGCAGCGGTGGCCAGATCACCTACCTCTCCGACGTGGCGCGCATCGAACTCGGCGCCGCCGAGTACTCGCTGCGAGCGCTGCTCGACAACCAGCAGGCGGTGGCCATCGGTATCTTCCAGGCGCCCGGCTCCAATGCCATCGCGCTCTCCGATGCGGTGCGCGACAAGATGGAGGAGCTCTCCCAGCGCTTCCCCGAAGGGGTGGAGTACACCATCGTCTACGACCCCACGGTGTTCGTGCGCGATTCGATCAAGTCGGTGATCAAGACCCTGCTCGAGGCGGTGCTGCTGGTGGTATTGGTGGTGACGCTGTTCCTGCAGACCTGGCGTGCTTCGGTGATCCCGCTGCTGGCGGTGCCGGTGTCGATCGTGGGTACCTTCGCTGTGCTCTATCTGCTCGGCTTCTCGATCAATACCCTGACCCTGTTCGGCCTGGTGCTGGCCATCGGCATCGTGGTCGACGACGCCATCGTGGTGGTGGAGAACGTCGAGCGCAACATCGAGGAGGGGCTCGCGCCGCTGGCGGCGGCCCACCAGGCCATGCGCGAGGTGAGCGGGCCGATCATCGCCATCTCGGTAGTGCTGTGCGCGGTGTTCATCCCGATGGCCTTCCTCGAGGGCGTGACGGGGCAGTTCTATCGCCAGTTCGCGGTGACCATCGCCATCTCCACGGTGATCTCGGCGATCAACTCGTTGACGCTATCGCCGGCGCTGGCGGCGCTGCTGCTCAAGCCCCACGACGCACCCAAGGACCGCCTGTCACGGCTGATCGACTTCCTGTTCGGCTGGGTGTTCCGCCCCTTCAACCGCTTCTTCAACGCCAGCTCCAAGGGCTACCAGGGCGGCGTGGCGCGCAGCCTGCACCGACGCGGCGCGGTATTCGCCGTCTACGCGCTGCTGCTGGCGGGTACCGGAGTGATGTTCCAGGTGGTGCCGGGCGGTTTCATTCCCACCCAGGACAAGATGTACCTGATCGGCGGCGCCAAGCTGCCCGAAGGCGCTTCCCTCGACCGCACCGAGGCGGTGATCCGGCGCATGACCGAGCTGGCGCTGGAGACCGAGGGCGTGACCTCGGCGGTGGCCTTCCCCGGGCTCAACCCGCTGCAGTTCACCAACACGCCCAACACCGGCACGGTGTTCTTCGGCCTCGACCCGTTCGAGTCGCGCTCGCGCAGCGCCAACGAGATCGTCGCCGAGCTCAACGGCAAGTTCGGTGCCATGCAGGAGGCGTTCAGCTTCGCCTTCACTCCGCCGGCGATCCTCGGCATCGGTTCGGGCTCGGGCTTCTCGCTGTTCGTGCAGGACCGCGCCGGGCTCGGCTACGGCGAGCTGCAGCAGGCGGTGGACGGCTTCAGCGGGGCGCTGATGCAGGCGCCGGGCATGGGCTATCCGATCACCTCCTACCAGTCCAACGTGCCGCAGCTCGACCTGCACGTCGACCGCGTCAAGGCCAAGACCCAGGGCGTGGCGCTGACCGACCTGTTCGAGACCCTGCAGGTCTATCTCGGTTCGGTCTACGTCAACGACTTCAACCGTTTCGGACGCACCTGGCAGGTGATGGCCCAGGCCGACGGCGACTTCCGTATGGACGTGGCCAACATCGAGCGCCTGCGCACCCGCAACGAGCATGGCGAGATGGTGCCCATCGGCAGCATGATCCGCGTCGACCGCACCTTCGGCCCCGACCCGGTGATCCGCTACAACGGCTACCCGGCGGCGGACCTGATGGGCGAGGCCGATCCGCGCGTGCTGTCGTCGAGTCAGGCCATCCAGGTGGTGGAGCAGCTCGCCGCGGGAGTGCTGCCGGCCGGCATGGCGTTCGAGTGGACCGACCTGAGCTATCAGCAGGTCAACCAGGGCGGGGCGGCGCTGATCGTGTTCCCGCTGGCCATCCTGCTGGTGTTCCTGGCGCTGGCCGCGCTCTACGAGAGCTGGACGCTGCCGCTGGCGGTGATCCTGATCGTGCCGATGTGCATGCTCTCGGCGCTGATCGGCGTGAAGCTCACCGGCGGCGACAACAACATCTTCGTCCAGGTGGGGCTGGTGGTGCTGATCGGCCTGGCGTGCAAGAACGCCATCCTGATCGTCGAGTTCGCTCGTGAGCTGGAGATGCAGGGCCGCGGCATCGTCGAGGCGGCGCTGGAGGCGTGCCGCCTGCGCCTGCGCCCGATCATCATGACCTCGATCACCTTCACCGCGGCGGTGGTGCCGCTGATGCTGGCCGGTGGTGCCGGCGCCGAGGTGCGCCAGGCGCTGGGCACGGCGGTGTTCGCCGGCATGCTCGGCGTGACCCTGTTCGGCCTGTTCCTGACCCCGGTGTTCTACGTCGCCCTGCGCAAGCTGGTCTCGCGCGGGCAGGCCGAACCCCGTGACGCACAGCCCGTGGAGGGCGCCTACCATGCCTGATCTGGCCAAACCGATGAGAGCCCTGCGCAACCTGATGCCGTTGCCGCTCGCCCTGGCGCTGGCCGCCTGTGCGGTGGGGCCCGACTACCGCGCGCCGACGCTGGCCGAGCCCGCCGCCCTGGCGCGCGCCGAGGCTGAGCTCGTCACTCCCGAGGCGGTCGAGCGCGAGTTCTGGCGCGGCTTCGACGACCCGCTGCTGAGCGAGCTGGTCGAGGAGGCCTTCGACGCCAACCACGACCTGCGCATCGCCCTGGCGCGTCACGACCGCAGCCTGGCACTGCTGCGCCAGTCGCGCCGCGACCTGGCGCCCAGCGTCACCGCCCAGGGCGGCGCCTCGCACCAGCGAGCCAGCGCCGACCAGATGCCCCAGGCGACGCGCTCCCAGCGCGACTTCGAGAGCTATGATGCCGGCGTCGCCGCGCTGTGGGAGCTCGACTTCTTCGGCCGCGTGCGGCGTGCCGTGGAGGCTCAGCAGGCCGAAGCGGAGGCCTCGGCCGCCGATGTGCGCGCCATGCAGGTGGTAGTGGTCGGCGAGCTGGTCGATCAGTACGTGCGCCTGCGCGGCCTGCAGGAGCAACTGCGCGTGGCGCGAGCCAACGCCGACAACCAGCGTGAGTCGTTGGCGCTGGTCGAGGCCCGGCTGGAGGCGGGGCGCGGCACCGAGTTCGACAGCGTGCGCGCCCGGGCCCAGCTCGAGAGCACGCTCTCGCGGATACCGGCGCTGGAAGGCGAGATCGCCGCCATCATCCATCGCCTGGCGGTGCTGACCGGGTGCGAGCCCGGCGCGCTGATCGCCCGGCTGGAGACGCCCGCGCCGCTGCCGGCGCTGCACGACAAGGTGGCGGTGGGCCTGCCCGGCGAGCTGCTGCGCCGCCGCCCCGATATCGCCGCCGCCGAGCGGCGCCTGCACGCCGCCACCGCCAGCATCGGCGTGGCCACCGCCGATCTCTACCCGCGCTTCACCCTGAGCGGGTTGCTCGGTACCCAGGCCGCCAGCACCGGCGACCTGTTCGGTCGCGACAGCCAGACCCGGCTGGTGGCGCTGGGGGTGGACTGGTCGTTCCTCGACAGCGGTCGGGTGCGGGCGCGCATGGCCGCCGCCGATGCCGACGCCGAAGCCAACCTGGCGCGCTACGAGCAGACCGTGCTGCAGGCGCTGGAGGAGGCCGAGACGGCGCTCGCCCGCTACGCCCAGTCGCTGCGCGAGCGCGAGCATCTGGCGGCGGCCGCCGCGGCCAGCGCCGAGGCGGCCCGCCAGGCGCGGGTGCGCTTCGAGGTCGGCGTGATCGACTTCCTCGAAGTGATCGACAGCGAGCGTTCACGGCTCGAGGCCGAGGACGGCCTGGCCCAGAGCAGCGTGCGTGCCGCCACCGCCCTGGTGAGCGTCTACCGGGCGCTGGCCGGCGGCTGGGAGGAGCGCATGGACGCGCCGCGCCAGGCGAATGCCGAACCGGCGCTGAGCTCCACCTGATGAGGGCGAGCCCGGCTCGCCTGCATGACGACGAGCCGGCATGGCGCCATGCGCCGTGCCGGCTCAACCTGTCCCACGTTCCCCGCTACGTCCCCCAGTAAGCACTCGCTGACCTCGCTGCGCCGGTAGGGCGTATTGCCCGCGATTATCTGCTATGCTGCTCGCCTGCCTTTAGACGAAGCGCGACCTCGGCTCGTGCCTTCGCATCCACCCTCGCTTGCTTGCCGCTTCGGCAATCGCTCAGTCTCGCAGGTTCATTTCCGTGTCCGACTCTCCCAACGACGGGGCCTTTGCCTCGCTGCCGCTGGCGCCACCGCTGCTGGCCAATCTCGATTCGCTTGGCTACCTGGCCATGACGCCGGTGCAGGCCGCCAGCCTGCCGCCGGTGCTGGCGGGCCGCGACGTGATCGCCCAGGCCAGGACCGGCTCGGGCAAGACCGCGGCGTTCGGCCTGGGGCTGCTCTCGCGTCTCGATGTCTCGCGCTTTCAGGTTCAGGCGCTGGTGCTCTGCCCCACTCGCGAGCTGGCCGATCAGGTGGCCGGCGAACTCCGGCGGCTAGCGCGCACGCTGCCCAACGTCAAGGTGCTGACCCTGTGCGGTGGCGCTCCCTTCGGTCCGCAGCTGGCCTCGCTGGCGCATGGCGCGCATGTGGTGGTGGGCACGCCCGGTCGTATCGAAGAGCATCTGCGCAAGGGCGCGCTCGATCTCGCCTCGCTCGACGTGCTGGTGCTGGACGAGGCCGACCGCATGCTCGACATGGGCTTTCAGCCCAGCCTGGAGGCGATCGTCGGCGCGACGCCCGCCAGCCGCCAGACCCTGCTGTTCAGCGCCACCTACAGCGACGAGGTCAGGGGCATCGCCCAGGGGCTGATGCGTGACCCGGCCGAGGTGGCGGTGGCCGAGGCCCATGACGAGAGCACCATCCGCCAGCGCGTCTACCGGGTGGCCGACGAGACGCAGCGTTTCGCCGCGCTGCGTGGGCTGCTGCTGCAGCACCGGCCGCGCTCCAGCGTGGTGTTCTGCAACACCCGGCGTGAGGCCCAGGAGCTCGCCGACGCCCTCGCTGAGGCGGGCTTCAGCGCCCTGGCGCTGCACGGCGACCTGGAGCAGCGCGATCGCGACCGCATCCTGGTGCTGTTCGCCAATCACAGCGTCTCCATCCTGGTGGCCACCGACGTGGCGGCCCGCGGGCTGGATATCGCCGCGCTGGATGCGGTATTCAACTACCAGATCGCCCGCGACCTGGAGGTCCACGTACATCGCGTCGGGCGTACCGGCCGTGCCGGCGGCTCCGGCATCGCCTGTACCCTGGTCAGCGAGAGCGAGGCCTATCGCCTCGAGCGGCTGAACGAATTCCTCGGTGAGCCGCTGGAGGAGGCACCGCTGCCGCCGCGCAGCGTGCTGACGCGGGAGCCCTTCCTGCCGCAGATGGCCACGTTGCAGCTCGACGGCGGCAAGAAGCAGAAGGTACGCCCCGGCGATATTCTCGGCGCCTTGACCGGCGAGGGTGGCATCGAGGGGGCTCAGGTAGGCAAGATCAAAGTGCTGGAGCGCAGCGCCTACGTGGCGGTGCAGCGCGAGGTCGCCAAGGCGGCGCTTGCCCAGCTCGGCACGGGCAAGCTCAAGGGGCGCTCGTTTCGCGCCCGGCGTGTCAGCCGCTGATGGCCGCTTTAGAACAGTAGGAGGATAGGTGAAGGTACCTAAACGATTGCAGCCGCTGATCGACGACGGCTTGATCGACACAGTCGAGAGCCAGCTGATGAGCGGCAAGGAAGCCCAGGTCTTCGTGGTGATTTCCCACGGCGAGCGGCGCTGCGCCAAGGTCTTCAAGGAGGCCAAGCAGCGCAGCTTCAAGCAGGCGGTGCAGTATCAGGAGGGGCGTCGCGAACGCAACAGCCGCCGCTCGCGGGCCATGGCCAAGAAGACCCGCTACGGCCAGAAGGAGCAGGAGCAGGCCTGGCTCAACGCCGAGGTCGATGCCCTCTACCGGTTGGCGGCGGCGGACGTGCGGGTACCGCAGCCCTACGGCTTCATCGATGGCGTGCTGCTGATGGAGATGATCAGCGATGCCGAGGGCCTGACCGCCCCGCGACTGGACGACGTGACCCTGAGCGCCGAGCAGGCCCGCGAGTACTACGCCAAGATCCTGCGCGATGTGGTCAAGATGCTGTGCGCCGGCCTGGTGCACGGCGATCTCTCCGAGTTCAACGTGCTGCTGGCCACCGATGGCCCGGTGATCATCGACCTGCCCCAGGCGGTGGATGCCGCCGGCAACAACAGCGCCGAGTGGATGTTCGAGCGCGACGTGGACAACATGCGCCGCTACTTCGGGCGCTTCGCCCCGGAGCTGCTCGGCACCGACTACGGCAAGGAGATCTGGGCGCTCTACGAAGCCGGCGAGCTGCATCCCGAGAGCCGACTGACCGGCTGCTTCGAGCATGACACCGGCACCGTGGACGTGAACGAGCTGATGAGCGTGATCGACGACGTGCGCGAGGAGGAGGCCTACCGCCAGGGGAGGCGCAACCGCAGCGACGAGCCCGGCGTGGAGGAGGCCGCGGAGGAGTGGCAGGAATCCCAGCGGGAGCGTTGAGCCGAATTGGAGTACCCTTTCGAATCATCTCCAATAAATAACCGAGCGAGGATCGCCATGTCGTTGCATAGAGCGCTGCCCATCCATTCCGGACGCTGGCTGGCCATTGCCTTGGTCCTGCTGCTGGCAGGGTGTCAGACCCAGCCGCCGGAGCCGCCCGACGAGGACAAGGCGGCCATCGACCGCATGCTGGTCTTGATCGACGAGCGGCTCGACGTGGCGCCGCTGGTGGCGCAGTCAAAATGGAACAGCGGCGCGCCCATCGAGGCGCCGGAGCGCGAGGCGCAGATTCTCGATCAGGTGGCAGAAGATGCCGAGGCGGCTGGCGTCGACGATGCCTTCGCCCGGCGCTTCTTCGACAAGCAGTTCGAGGCCAGCAAGCAGATCCAGCGGCGCCTGCACCATCAATGGCTGCAGGAGGGGCGTTCCCCCTTCGCCGATCCGCCCGATCTCGCCGAGGAGGTGCGACCGGTGCTCGACCGCCTGACGCCACAGCTGATCGAAGCGCTGGCCGACATGCAGCGTATCGCCGAGGTGGAAGGCTCAGGGCGCTACCTCGAACAACGCGCCGCGGAGCTGATCCAGGACGACTTCGACGGCGAGCCGCGCGACGTGGCGATTGCGCCGCTGAGAGAGCGCTTCGCGCCCTAGCGGCCACTTCTTTCTCACCATCGCGGAGCCTACGGCTGCCAGGCTCGGGGGTGCTCGGTCTTGAGCACCCCTTGTTCGTTCCAGTCGTCCCAGCCGGCGAAGGGGATCGCTGCCTCGCCGTCTAGCCCTTCCAGCCGCCGTGCCCAGGCGGCTTTCTCCGCTTCCAGGCGTTCACGGAACGCCGCCTCGTCCTGATAGCTCAGCCCGCCGCCCTGCACCCCGTAGGTGACCTGGGGCGGCAGCACGCTGACGCCCAGATAGTAGAGCGAGTAGTGGATCGGCCACAGCAACGCCACGATATGGCCGCTGCGCCCGTGCCGGCTGAAGGTCGGCGCCGGGGCGCCGGTGGTCACCGAGAGCATGGCCCGCTTCCCGGGAAAACGGCCGCGGTCGTAGCGCATGCGACCGCTGTAGAGCCCGCCGTAGACGAACACCCGGTCGAACCAGCCCTTGAGCATGGCCGGCTGGGCATGCCACCACAGCGGAAACTGCAGGATCACCAGGTCGGCACGCTCCAGGCGTTCGATCTCGCGCTTCACGTCGACGGGCAGGGTGCCGCCCTCATAGGCGTGGCGCTGTTCGGTGAGGGGGAAGAATGTCTCGGGCTCGACCCGTTCGACGTAGTGGCCAGGCCGCTCCAGCGGATCGAAGCCTTCGGCGTAGAGATCCGAGACCTCGACACGGTAGCCTTGCCGCTGCAGGGTCTCGACGGCGACCTCCTTCAGGGCGCCATTGAACGAGCGCGGTTCGGGGTGGCAGAACACGATCAGGGCATGCATCTTGGATCTCCGCTTTGCTGGCCTACGTGATGCGTGCTTTCAGGCTATGCTGTACGCTGACGAACCGACATTCCCAAAACATGACAGCCGACTTTGCATGATTGAACAGCCCGCCAGAGAGGGTCTTGCATGAAAGCCGTGGTCTACGAGGCCTTTGCCGCTCCGCCGCAAATCCAGCAACTGCCCGATCCGACGCCGGAAGCGCACGGCGTGGTGGTCAAGGTGATGGCGACGGGGGTGTGCCGCAGCGACTGGCACGGCTGGATGGGGCACGATCCCGACATTCGGCTCCCCCACGTGCCGGGGCACGAGCTGGCGGGCATCGTCGAGGCGGTGGGCAAGGACGTGACGCAATGGCGCGTGGGCGATCGCGTCACGGTGCCCTTCGTCGGCGGCTGCGGCAGCTGCCCCGAGTGCTACTCGGGGAACCACCAGGTCTGCGACAGCCAGTTCCAGCCCGGCTTCACTCACTGGGGCTCCTTTGCCCAATACGTCGGCATCCACCAGGCGGACATCAACCTGGTGGCCTTGCCAGAGACGTTGGATTTCGCCACGGCGGCCAGCCTGGGCTGCCGCTTCGTGACCTCGTTTCGCGCCGTGGTCGACCAGGGCAAGGCATCCGCGGGCCAGTGGGTGGCGGTGCACGGCTGCGGCGGTGTCGGCCTCTCTGCGATCATGATCGCCAATGCCGTGGGCGCCAACGTGGTGGCCGTCGACATCTCGGCCGAGAAGCTCCAGTTGGCCCGTGAGTTGGGTGCGGTGGCCACCGTGAACGCAACCGAGGTGGCGGATGTTGCCGAGGCGGTCATCGAGGTGACGCGGGGCGGTGCCCACGTGTCGTTGGATGCCCTGGGGCACCCCACCACCTGCTTCAATTCGATCAGCAATCTGCGCAAGCGCGGCAAGCACGTTCAGGTCGGGCTCATGCTGGCCGATCACAGCACGCCGGCCATTCCGATGAGCAAGGTGATTGCCCACGAGCTGGAGATCCTCGGCAGCCACGGCATGCAGGCCCATCGCTACGGCGCCATGCTCGACATGATCCAGACCGGCAAGCTCTCGCCCGAGAAGCTGGTCGGCCAGAGGATCAGCCTGGAACGGTCGATCGAGGCGCTGACGAGCATGGATGAGTTCCAAGGCGTCGGCGTGACCGTGGTGACCGAGTTCTGAGCAGCAGCTGAGCCGCGCCATGCCGGGGTTGGGGGGAGTGAATCGTGACTGAGCAGTCGCTGCACTGGGACGACCTGCGCGTGGTGCAGGCCATCGCCGAGGCGGGTTCGCTCTCCGGCGCCGGGCGGCGGCTGGGAGCCAGCCACGCCACGGTGTTCCGCCGCCTGAACGCCATCGAGCGGCGTCTGGGCGTGGCGCTGTTCGAGCGCTCGCGCACGGGTTACGCACCGACCCCGGCGGGGGAGGACCTGGCGGCAACCGCCGCCCGTGTGGAAACCGAGGTGCTGGGCGCCGAGCGGCGCGTGGTGGGGCGTGACCTGCGCCTCTCCGGCAGCATCCGCGTGACCACCACCGACACGCTGCTGATGGGGCTGCTGTCGCCGATCTTCGCCGGCTTCCAGCGTGCGCATCCCGAAATCGTGCTCGAAGTGGCGGTCTCCAACCAGCTATTCAACCTCTCCCAGCGCGACGCCGACGTGGCGGTGCGGCCCTCGCCCTCGCCACCCGAGCATCTGGTGGGACGGCGGGTCGGCACCGTCGCTCAGGCCGTTTACGCCCGTGCCGATGACGCCGCCGATGCCTGGGTCGGGCCGGACCGTCACCTGGGCTATGCCGCACTCGACGCCTGGATGGCCGACCAGGAGGCCAACGAGCGCTGCCGCTATCGCGTCGACACCATGCTCGGCATGCTGGCTGCCGTCCGCGACGGGCTCGGCCGCGCCGTGCTGCCCTGCTATCTCGCCGATGCCGAAGCGGCCCTGATGCGACTCGGCGAGCCGATCCCCGAGCTGGCCACCGATCTGTGGCTGCTGACCCATCCCGACCTGCGCCGGGTGGCGCGCATCCGCGCCTTCATGGCCTACGTGGCCGAGGCGTTGGAGAAAGTGTGGGAGCAAGAACGGAGAACACGATGAAGCTCTCTTCCCAAGCGGCCGGCCAGTCGCTACCGCAGGAGGCCATGGACGCCTTCGACATCGTCGCCCGCGAGTTGGGCGAGAGCGTGGTTGGCGTCTATCTGTTCGGCTCGGCACTTGCCGGCGGCCTGCGACCCCACAGCGACGTGGACGTGCTGGTGATCGTCGGCCAGCCACCCGAGGAGGCGATACGCCGGCGGCTGGTCGAGGCGCTGATGCGGGTCTCCGGCAGCCCCGTGAACGACGGCTCACCCAGGCCATTGGAAGTGACGCTGCTGTGCCGTCAGGGGCTGATGCCGTGGCACTACCCGCCGAGGAGCGAGCTGGTCTACGGCGAGTGGCTGCGGGACGAGTTCGAGCAGGGCCGTATACCGCCGGCGGCTGTCGATCCCGATCTGGCCGTGGTGCTGACCACCGCCAGGCAGTGCAGCCTTGCCTTGTACGGGCCGGAGCTCGCTGAGCTTGTGGCGCCGATTCCCGAGGCGGACCTGCGCCGGGCCATCCTCGATTCACTGCCTGGCCTGGTGGCGGGGTTGCAGGGCGATGAGCGCAACGTTCTGCTGACCCTGGCGCGCATGTGGATGACCCTGGAGACGGGAGAGATCGCTCCCAAGGACGTTGCCGCCGCCTGGGCGCTGGAGCGCCTGCCGCCCGAGCATCGGGCCACCATGTCGGTGGCGCGGCGCAGCTATCTCCAAGGGGATGGTTCTGAAGGGGAACGTCTCGAAGGGGAACGTCCTGAAGGCGGCGACGAATGGGCACGGCGCAAGCGGCAGGTGGAAGCGCTGGCGGCCTATCTGCAGCGCGCCATCGCTTGACCGAAGGCGGGCCCATTAGGCTAGTCTCTTGGCACGCTCATTTTTTCGAATTGCTAGCTCGAATTGCTAAGGAGTATGCCATGAAGGTCGTTACCCTGGGCAGCGGCGGTGGGTTGGATCAACTGCAGGTCGTCGAACGCGATGCGCCGGGCGTGCCGGGGCCGGGTGAGATCCGCGTGCGGGTGCATGCCAGCTCGCTCAACTTCCACGACTATGCCGTGGTCGCCGGGATGATCCCTACCGAGGATGGCCGCATTCCCATGTCCGATGGGGCGGGCGTGGTCGAGGCGGTGGGCGAGGGCGTCGAGGAGTTCGTCGTTGGCGATGCGGTGGTCTCCACCTTCTTCCCCTACTGGCTCGACGGCCCGGCGCGGGTCGCCGACTTCAAGACCACGCCCGGCGACGGTATCGACGGCTACGCCCGCGAGCAGGTCATTCGCCCGGCCACCTGGTTCACCCACGCGCCCAAGGGCTACCGCCACGAAGAGGCCGCCACCCTGACCACGGCGGGGCTCACTGCCTGGCGCGCGCTGGTGGTGGACGGCAACCTCAAGGCTGGCGATACGGTGCTCACCCTGGGCACCGGCGGCGTTTCCATCTTCGCTCTACAGTTCGCCAAGGCCATGGGGGCGCGAGTGATCTCCACCTCCTCCTCCGACGAGAAGATCGAGACGCTCAAGAAGCTCGGCGCCGACCACACCATCAACTACAAGGCCGAGCCGGAGTGGGGCAAGAAGGTTCAGGCGCTGACCGACGGTCAGGGCGTCGACCACGTGATCGAGGTCGGTGGGCCGGGCACCCTGCCGCAATCCATCGACGCCGTGCGCATCGGCGGCCATATCGCGCTGATCGGCATCCTGACCGGGCGCGGCGGCGAGGTGCCCACCGTCAAGCTGATGGCCAAGCAGGCACGCCTGCAGGGACTGATCGTCGGCAGCCGCATCCATCAGCAGGAGATGGTGCGCGGCATCGAGGCCTGCGGTGTACGCCCGATCATCGACAGCACCTTCAAGCTCGAGGAGATCGCCGACGCCTTCCGCCACGAGGAGTCGGGACGTCACTTTGGAAAGATCTGCCTGTCGTTCTAATCCGCTGAGGCGGCCGCCAACTGCTGCAGCGCTTCCTGGGTGGCCGCGTCCGCCGGAAAGAACGACTCGATGGCGAGCTCCTCCAGGGTGACGTCGAGCGGGGTGCCGAACACCGTGGTGGTACTCAGTAGCGACAGCACGCTGCCATCCGGCATGACCAGCTCCAGCGGCACGACGATGCCGCCGTGGCGCGATGAGGCGCTGGCCAGGTGAGGGCGGGCGCCGGCCGGTATCGGATACCCCTTCAGCTCGTCGCCGAGCGAGGCCAGCACCGGGTCGGCGGTCGTCTCGACCTGGCGCGCCAGGCGCTCGAGGATATGGCCGCGCCATTCGCGGAAGTTGCCGATGCGCGGCGCGAGCCCCCGGGAATGCAGCGTGAGCCGCAGCACGTTGACCGGCGGCTTCAGCAGTTCGGCGTCGATGCCGTCGAGCAGCGCCTCGAGCGGGCGGTTGGCCAGCAGCAGGTGCCAGTGGCGGTCGACGGCCAGCGCCGGGTAGGGGGCGTGGCTCGCCAGCAGCCGTTCGATCACGCCGCGAACCGCACCCAGCTCGGGAGCGTCGATGCCGCGCTCGCCGAAGGCGGGGGCGAAACCGGCGGCGAGCAGCAGCCGGTTGCGCTCGCGCAGGGGCACGCCCAACTGCTCCGCCAGGCGCAGCAGCATCTCCCGGCTGGGCATGGCCCTTCCGGACTCGACGAAGCTGAGGTGGCGCTGGGAGATCTCGGCCTCTGCGGCGAGCGCGAGCTGGCTCAGTCGCCGCCGCTGACGCCACTCCTTCAACAGCTGCCCGGGGGTAGGGGAATTCATTGCCATAAAGCCAGATTAGCGCCAAGCGATATGCGTGGCTATTACCTTGCAGGTAATCGCCAGGCCGCACCAGCGGGGCGAAGCTGTCGAGGCAAACCCACCACCGGAGCAACGCCATGACCGCCTACGCCATCGCCCGCCTGCAGGACGTCACCATGGGCCCCGAGATCGTCGAGTACCTGGAGAAGATCGATGCCACCCTCACGCCCTACGGCGGCCGCTACCTGATCCACGGCGGCCCCACCGAGGTGCTGGAGGGAAACTGGCAGGGCGATACGATCATGCTCGGCTTCCCCAGCCTGGAGCAGGCCCGGGCCTGGTATCGCTCCGAGGCCTACCGGCGCATCTTGCCGCTGCGCACCGCCAATGCGATGGGCGACGTGATCCTGGTGGAGGGCGTCGAGGAAGGGCACCGCGGCATCGACATTCTTGGTTAGATACTCCAGGCGGTGTCAGCCTGGCCTTGTGACCGAGGGCGCGAAATCCCCGGTATCTGCGTAATTCAGGCTGGCTATTCGCCGCGGCTTTTCCGACATTACGGCACATGGAGCCCGCTGCGTTAGCGGCGGGAGTGGAGGAAGCTGGATGAGGGAACGAGAATGAAAAGGCGCTTTGCCATCTTGTTGGGATCGCTGGCCATCGTGCTGATGGGGTGTACCGCCATGGAGGGAGCGATGACGCACGACGAGCCACTGGTGAACACCTACTGGAAGCTGACCCAGGTCGGCGATGCGACGCCCGAGGCGGTGGACAACCAGCGCGAGGCGCATTTCGTGCTGCACACCGAGGAGAACCGTATAGCGGGCTCCACCGGATGCAACCACCTGGCGGGCAACTATCGGCTGGACAACGACGCCCTCCACTTCGGCCCCCTGATCACCACGCGCATGGCCTGCCTGCAGGGCGGCGAGACCGAGCAGGCCTTCCTGGCCGCGCTGGAGGCGACGGCGACCTGGCAGATCGAAGGCCAGACGCTGACCCTGCGCGATGCGTCTGGCACTGCCTTGGCGCACTTCGAGGCGGTGCATCTCAACTGATCAGCCACTGCCTTCGGGGCTGGAGAGTGCATGGAGAGTGCCCTCAACTCCAGTCAGGTAAGGCAATGATCGAGCGCACGAACTCACCCTTGGCCCGGGTATAGGCTTCGCGATCCGTGCCGTGGCGTGAAGCCAGCTCGCGCTTGAGAGCGGCGTAGCGCTCGGCCTGCGCCGGGTCGGCGCGCAGCGCATCGCGAAAGGCGAGCCGCTGGCGCCATAGTTCGCCATCGTATACCACCACATGCAGATGGTGGGTACGGCGGCCGTTGGCATGGCGCATGAACCAGCGCCGGTCGGTCAGGCTGGCGTTGAATTCCATCGAAGTCACGTAGCCGTGTTCGAGCAGCGGTTGGAACAGGGCATCGGCCACGGCCATGGAGGCGACCCCGGCCATGACGTCGATGGTGGGCTTGGCCGGCATGCCGGGAATGGCGGTGCTGCCGATATGCTGCACCTCGATCAGCTCGGCGGGGAAACGCTCCCGCAGGCGGCTGCGCTCGGCGTCGAAGCGTGCCGGCCAGGCGGGGTCGTATTCCACCAGGCGTACCGGCTCGTCAATGGCCTGCTGCAGCGACTGGGCTTCGTTCATGGGGGCTCCCGGAAGCGGAGGATTGCAGGATGGCAGCGGGCTCGAGCCGATGACGCAGGGCGCCGGGCGGGTGGCCGTGAATGCGCTTGAAGGCGCGGCTGAAGGCGGCTGTACTGCCGTAGCCCAGGCGATAGGCGACGGTCTCGATGGGTTGGCGCTCGCGGCCGATCCACTGGGCCGCCAGGCGCATACGCAGCTCGGTCACGTAGCGATGCGGCGTCATGCCCGTGACCGCCAAGAAGCGTTCGGCAAACACCGAGCGCGAGCTGCCCATCTCGGCGGCAAGCTCCGCCACCGTCCAGTTGCGCCCCGGCTCGCGGTGCAGGGCGGCGATGACGCGCCCCAGGCGCGGATCGCGCAGGGCCTCGATCCAGCCGGTGGCATCGCCGCAGCCGCACTCCACCCAGCCGCGCACGATGAAGGCGGCCATCACGTCGGCGAGTCGCGCCAGAATGGCGGCATAACCCGCACGCTCGCTCTTCGCCTCGCGCTCCATCGCCTCGAGCATGGGCAGGATCTCGGGCTGGCGCTCCAGCAGAGTGCCGACGTACATCACTTCGGGCATCAGCGAGACCAGGGCGTGCATGCTGCCCAGGTCGAATTCCATGCAGCCACTGAAGGTCAGAGCGCCGTCGAGGGTGCAGTCCTTCGGACAGGCGCGAATCGCGCTGACCGCCTCGCACAGCCTGGCACTTTCGAAGGCGGCAACGTCCTGTGCCGGCTGGTCGGGTGTCGAGAGCAGGGCATGCAAACCGCCGCGTGGCAGCAGTAGCGCATCGCCGGTGGCCAGGGTATGCACGCTGCCGCTGGGGCTGCGCAGGTAGACGGGGCCGCGGGCCACGAAGTGGAACTGCGCCCAGCCCTCCACCTGTCCGAACTCGACCCCCAAGGGCGGCGAGAGCTGAATGCGGCGATAGGCGATACCGCGCAGGCGCATGCCGAGCAGCAGCTCGCTGACCAGGTCGTTGGGCAGTTCCGGTTTCGGCATCTCACGCCCCCTCATTCGTATTTGCGCAGCCGCCTTCAGCGTACCGTTCACAAGTTTTCGGATCAACGATCAATTATTCGAGAGCTTCTAGCATAGATCGTCCGGCCCGGTCGCTCTAGTCTTCTCGTTCCTGACGAATGCTTCTCTAGGAAAGGAGAACGAGCATGAACGAGTTGGCAGCGCGGGCACGGCCCGCCTGGGGGGCGGTAATCTCGATGGCCCTCGGTGTGTTCGGGCTGGTGACGGCGGAATTTCTGCCCGCCAGTCTGCTGACGCCCATGGCGGCGGACCTGGGCATTACCGAAGGCATGGCGGGTCAGGCGGTGACGGTTACCGCGGCGGTGGCGCTGCTGACCAGCCTGCTGATCTCCACCGCGACCCGCCGCATCGACCGGCGCCATGTGCTGCTGGGATTCTCCATGCTGCTGGTGGCCTCGAACCTGATGGTGGCGTTTGCCCCCAATCTGACGGTACTGCTGATCGGGCGCGTGCTGCTGGGGATGGCGCTGGGCGGCTTCTGGACCATGTCGATCGCCACCATGATGCGCCTGGTGCCTGAGGATCTGGTGCCGCGGGGGCTGTCGATCATGTTCAGCGGCGTTTCCGCCGCGACTATCGCCGCGGCGCCGCTGGGTAGCTACTTCGGCGATCTGTTCGGCTGGCGCGACGTGTTCCGCATGGCGGCGCTGTTGGGCGTGCTGGCGCTGATCGTGCAATTCCTCACCCTGCCGCGGATGGCACCCAGCGGCATGACCCGCCTGCGTACACTGTTCGACGTGCTGATGCGGCCACGAGTCGGCCTGGGCATGCTGGCTGCGGCTCTGGTCTTTACCGGCCACTTCGCCTTCTTCACCTACATTCGTCCGTTCCTCGAAACGGTGACCGGCGTCGGTGTGAGCGGTGTGGCCACCATCCTGCTCGGCTTCGGTGTGGCCAACTTCCTCGGCAACTACCTGGGTGGCTGGATGGTCGAACGCAGCCTGCGGCTGACCATGATATTGATGCCGCTGCTGATGGGGACGCTCGGCCTATCCCTGGTGCTGCTGGAAAGCACGCCGGTCACCGATGCCGCGCTGGTGGCAGTGTGGGGGCTGGCCTTCGGCGCCATCCCGGTAGCGTGGTCGACCTGGCTCACCCGCACGGTGCCCGACGAGGCCGAGAGCGCCAGCGGGCTGCTGGTGGCTGCCATCAACCTGGCGATCGCCACCGGTGCTGCGGCGGGTGGGCTGATCTTCGATCTGGGCGGAGCGCTGAACGTATTCGCCGCCAGCGCCGCGGTGCTGCTGCTGGCCGCACTGATGATCCTGATGGGGGTGAGGACACGACCTCTGGCAAGCGCCTCGACCTGAACGTTGCCTGGTTGTGGTGCGCAGCCCGCTTCGGCGGGCTGCGTTTTTGCCTTCGCTTCCTTCAGCTGTTAGCGTAGGTGACAGAAGAACCAACAACGGAGCAAATGACATGGATTCTGCCGTCAACACCATCGTCGGCCAGTCGCTGGTCATGCAGCAGGCCCAAGCCGCCCAGCAGGTGCAGCTCGAGGTCTACAAGGAAGCGCTGGACATGCAGAAGGATCAGGTCCAGGCGCTGATGGCCTCGGCTTCGGTGGAGCCGCAGTTGGCCAATGATGGGATGGTGGGTACGCAGATCAATACCTACGCCTAGTCTTGGCCGAAAAATTTCTGCGCTTGGCCATACAGCGTTAAAAATCAGCTCAAAGTACTCATTTACAACCGGTAAACTCCGTCTTTTCGCTGATTTTTGCCTTGTCTGGCCTTCGCTCGAAGATTTTTCAGCTCAAGCCTATTTCTGTAGCGCCCACTTCACTGCCTCTTCGGCGTGAATGGCCGTGGTGTCGTAGAGCGGCACCGCGGTATCGCTCTGCTGCACCAGCAGGGCGATTTCGGTGCAGCCGAGGATCACCGCTTCGGCCCCCTGCTCGCGTAGCGATTCGATGATCTCCAGGTAGCGCTGGCGCGAGGTCTCCTTCACCTGCCCCAGACACAGCTCGTGGTAGATCACCTCATGCACGAGGTCGCGCTGCGCTGCGTCGGGCACCAGTACCTCGATGCCGAAGCCTTCGGCGATGCGCCCCTTGTAGAAATCCTGCTCCATGGTGAAGCGAGTACCGAGCAGGCCGACGCGGCGAATGCCGTCGGCGGCCAGGCGCTGTGCCGTGGCATCGGCGATATGCAGCAGCGGAATCGTGATCGAGGCCTCGATCTCCGGCGCGACCTTGTGCATGGTGTTGGTGCCGATCAGCAGAAAATCCGCCCCGGCGGCTTCCACGCTGCGCGCGGCCCGGCTCAGGATCTCGGCGGTGGCGTCCCAGTCGCCGGCATGCTGCAGCCGTTCGATCTCGGCGAAGTCGACGCTGCAGAGACACAGCTTGGCCGAGTGAAACCCGCCCAGGGCGGCCTTCACCCCTTCGTTGAGCGCACGGTAGTAGCTGACGGTGGATTCCCAGCTCATGCCGCCGAGCAGGCCGATGGTCTTCATGTTTTGCGTTCCCTCTGGTTGTCGTTATTCCAGTATTACTTGCCGTGCCGCTATGTCTCGTATTCGTCGTGACGCCGATTCCATACGTAGGGTGGCGTCTGAGGCCAGCCGGGCGGTGACTCTTCCCAGGTTTCCTGACGGCCGTAGGGCGTCAGGTCCAGGTAGGTCCACAGGCTGCCCAGGTACTCCACGCCTCGCTTGCCGCTGAAGTAGGTGCGAAAGACCCGCTCGCCGTCGCGCAGGAAGACGCTGATGCCGTGCCGCTCGCCGCGGTCGGTATCCGGCGCATGGCAGTTGCAACTGGTCACGCCCATGTCCTGATTGAAGCTGCGGTTCAGCGACGAGAACCACGTCGGATGCTGCCAGCCCATGCGCGCCTGGTAACGCTGGAGCTTCTCCAGTGGCGCCCGGGAGACCAGCACCAGGCTGGTGTCGCGGGCGTTGAGATGGGCGGGGTGGGTCATGGCATCCACCACCCAGGAGCAGCCGTCGCAGCCGGCCTCCCAGTCGGGCCCGAACATGAAATGGTAGACGATCAGCTGACGACGCCCCTCGAACAGGTCGAGCAGGGTGACCTCTCCCTGTGGCCCTTCGAAGACGTAATCGGCGCGCACCTCGGTCATCGGCAAACGGCGCCGCGCGGCATTGAGCCTGTCGCGCTCACGCGTATGGGCCTTTTCGCGAGCGATCTGTTCCGCCAGCGCGCTGCGCCACTCCGCTTCGGAGACGACAGGGGGCATAGGCAAGGTCATGGCACGGCTCCTTCCACTCCGTTGCTGGAAGAGGTAATACGCTGACGGTACTCCTCCTCAAGGCGTTCGAAGGTGGGCCAGAACGGGGCGGGCGGTTGACCGTGCAGCACCTCGGCCAGGATGCCCAGGTGGGTGTGCCAGCCGCTGGCCACGTTGACCATGGTGCCGTCATCGGCGAGGCGGCGGTGGGTCACGACCAGGCGCACCTGCTCGCCGGCCTCGCTGAGTTCGAAGGTCACCTCCGAAGGGGCTTCGTTGCCGCCGCCCCAGGTCCAGGCAAGCAGATGAGGCGGTTCGCAGCGCCGCACCTGGTGTTGTGTCGTGAAGCTGCCGTCGTACTGACGAAAGCGCTCGCTGGGCAGAGTTCTGTCGGGTGTCAGCTCGGTATTGTGAAAGTGTAGAGCAAAGGTGCTGCCCACCCGCGGCTCCATGGTACCGGGCGCGAGCCATTGGGCACGTTTGTCCGATTCGGTGAGGAAGGCCCAGACCCGTTCGATGGGCCCCGGCAGCAGACGCTCGAAGCGGACGCTCTCCTCGGCGATCCGCTCGCCGTAGTCGGTGTCACTCATCTTGCTTCTCCTCCTTCGTCGACTGGCCATCGGGGGCGGCCTTGAGCGCCGTTTCCAGCGCGTTCAGCCGCTGGCTCCAGAAGCCTTCGTAGAAGCTCAGCCACTGCTCCGCCGCTGCCAGCGGCTCCGGTCGTAGCCGGCAGTAGTGGGAGCGCCCTTCGATACGGCGTTCCACCAGCCCCGCCTGCTCCAGTACGCGAACGTGTTTGGAAACGGCCGCCAGCGAGATGGGGAACGGTTCGGCCAGCTCGCCGACCTTGCGCTCACCCGCCGCCAGCCGCTCGAGCAGCAGGCGGCGGGTTGGGTCGGCCAGGGCATGGAAGACCCGATCCAGATGCGTTTCGTCATATTCAACCATATGGTTGATATAGCCTTGGTGAGCGAGATAGTAGACCTCTTGGTTGAATGAGTTGAAGCTATCAGAGCGATAGAAACGTCTCCGCTTTACCTGAAGCAAACTTGAGGTATTAGCCTGCGCAACAAGGTTGCTCTACGAGCGAAGGAACAGGAGAACACCATGCAGGCTGTACGGAATGCCCAACCCCTTCATGAATCGACCCAGTGGGAGACGTCGGCGCTCGATCTCGACGCTTATTTGGCACGTATCGACTACCGTGGCCCCTTGGCCCCCAGCCTGGAGACATTGACGGCGCTCCAGCAGGCGCATCTCGCCGCGGTGCCGTTCGAGAATCTCGAGATCGTCACCGGTGGTGAGATCCGCATCGACCTGGAAAGCCTCCAGGACAAGCTGGTACGACGTCGGCGCGGCGGTTACTGCCATGAGCAGAACACGCTGTTCGCCACGGTGCTGGACCGGCTCGGCTTCGAGGTTGCGGGGCGCAACGCGAGAATGCTGATGGGCGAGGATGCGAGTGTCGTCACTCCTCTCGGGCATACCCTGCTGGTGGTGAAAGTCGCGGGCCATGATTGGATGGTCGATGTCGGCGTCGGCAATGTCGGGCCGCGTGAGCCGATCCGGCTCGAGGCGGACCGTGAGGCGAGTCATGGCCCTTGGGAGTATCGCCTGGAGCGCTCGCCGCTGGGGTATTGGCTGCTGCGTCATAAGCGCCTCGGTGAATGGTTCAACATCTACCAGTTCAGTGACGAACCTTGCTATCGCGCCGACTCTGGCGAATACAACTATCTGGCCTCTCGCCACCCCGGATCGCCCTTCGTGCGGCGCATCGTGGCTCAGCACAACGGCGCCGAGATTCGGCTGGCGCTTACCGATCTCGAGCTGAAGATCTTCCGCCCGGGCCAGGCGCCGGAGCTGCAGCGGATTGAAGCCGATGCGCTGCCCGACGTGCTGCGCCAACGCTTCGGCCTGGCATTGACCCCGGAGCAGGAGCGCGCGCTGCTGCAACGAGCCCAGACGCTCGCCGAGACCACCTCCGAGGGGGAGCAGCTCGGAACCTGAGGGATCGCTAGAAACGTTTATCGGCAATTGCCGGCATCACCACCTCCCTGACATAGGCGCTGGGCGACAGCGCCAGCAGAGTGCGCACCAGCTGCACTACGTCGTGCAGGGGAATGAGCTCGCCGTCGCCGCGGCGGGCTGCGCGTTCGAGCGGCACGCTCAGGTCGTTCTCGGTGTTGAGATAGCCGAGCTGCAGGCAGGTCACCGCCAGGCGCTGTTCGCGAAAGCCCTCACGCAGCGCCTCGGCGATGCCGCGCAGGGCGTGCTTGGTGGCACCGAAAGCGACCTCCGGCCGGCCGTGGCCGGGCAGGGCGGAGGTCGAACCGGTGAGCACGATACGCGGCGCACGGGAGCGCAGCAGCACGGGGAGCAGCGCCTGAATCAGCAGAATGGCACCGCTGACGTTGACCGTAACGATACGCTGGATCTCCGCCGGGCTGTCGTCCAGGAAGCGGTAGTCCGGCTCGAAGGCCCGACTTTCCCACAGCCCCAGGTTGTAGATCAGCACGTCGATCCCCCGCGCTTCCACGGCTTCGGCCAGCGTGGCGGACGCCCGCTCGGGTGAGGCCAGATCGGCCTCGATCCAGTCGATCTCGAGTCCGGCGCGTACGGGCAACGGTTCCGGCATGCGACGCGATACGCCGATCAAGCGGTCGCCGTTATCGCCAAGCCCTTCGATGAAAGCCCGGCCCACGCCCTGGCTTGCGCCCACGATCATCACGTTCATGATGTTGCTCCTTGCTGTGCTGACGTTGCCCGCACCGTACGACCTCAAGCGCAGCTGAGGTCAAGCGCTGGACTCAGCAAAGCTTTCCCCGTGCTGCCTTGCGCTGTGCGCGACGCTCGGCAAGGGCCTGCTCGGCGTCCGCCTTCAGCGGCAGACGCGAGGCCCATAGGATGTCGTCGCGCCGATGGTTCATGTCGTCGAGCATATGGTCGTCGTGGGCCAGCAGCGGCAGATAGCGCTGGCGGAACCGCCGTCGGCGCAGGTAGCGGTGCAGCAGGGTTTCGATGGCATGGATAAGCTCCAGGGGCGGCATGGCCGGCATATAGAAGTCCGGCTGGGGCGGCGGCGTGGAATGCTTGGCTTGCGTCGGCTGGGGCTGATGATGATGCAGCGGTTCGTACTGACTCATGTCGCACCTCCTCACGGGCCGCCACAGGCTGGCTGCCGTGATCTCGCTTGAAAGTGAGTGGAGGGTCGCGACCTCTTGCAGGACAGTGTCGCGCTTGCAATTGGATCAATCCAACGAAAAAGACTAGAGTCTCCTTTAAGAGAAATTGAAAGGTGGAACCATGACCCAACTGCCCCCCACCACCCTGCATTCGCCACTGCCGCTGCTCGATACCGATGTGCTGCGTACCTTCGTGGCAATTGCCGAATGCGGCAGCTTCACCCGGGCCGCGCGCCAGGTGTTTCGCACGCCCTCGGCGCTCAGCATGCAGATCAAGCGCCTGGAGGAGACGCTTGGCCACGCCCTGTTCGTTCGCGAGGCCCGCCAGGTACGCCTCACGCCCGAGGGAGAAACGCTGCTCGGCTATGGGCGGCGCCTGCTCAAGCTCAACGAGGAGGCGGTGACGCAGTTCCTGGCACCCAGCGTGTCGGGGCGGCTGGGCTTCGGTACCACCGATGACGTGGGCACGCGCATCCTGCCCGGTGTGCTGGCGCAATTTGCCCGCTCGCACCCGGCGGTTCAGGTCGACGTGGTGGTGGGCAGCAGCCGCGAGATGCTGGCTCGACTGGAAGCCGGAGAGCTCGATCTGATTCTGGTGACCGCCGGCAACCCGGGGCAGGAGATACGCGGCGAGATCGTTCACAGCGAACCGCTGGTGTGGGCGGGACGGGAAGGCGGGCTTGCCGCACAGCGCTCGCCGTTGCCGGTAGCGCTGGCGCACGCCGGCTGCGCCTGGCGGGGCATGGCCCTCGAAGCCCTGGACCGGGCCGGCTTGAGTTACCGCATCGCCTACTCCTGCGAGCACTGTGCCGGCCAGGAGGCGGCCATGCTCGCCGACCTGGCGGTGGCACCTTTCCCGCTGAGCCTGGTGCGACCGCCACTGAAGCGTATCGATCCCGGCCTGTTGCCGCCACTGGGTGAATATCAGCTGGCGATGGTAAGACGGCCCGGCGCCGATCAGGCATGCGAAACACTGGCAGGGCAGGTCATGGCGGCTTTTCAGAAGCTCTGAGCGGCGCGGTTCACTGCGCCATGTCGTTGGGGCGATAGAAGAAAAACGCCTCGGTTTCGATGGTTAGCAGAAACTCGTTGGCCGAGTGGGGCCGCACCGTGCGGTCGTGAAAATAGAGCGCGCCGTCGGTGTGGTCGGGCAGCTCCCGGTTCAGCGCCTGGCGCGCCACCTCCCTGGCCACTTCATAGGCATCGCCCTCTACCACCTCATCGGGGCGCCCATCGCACCACCATGAGAACTGGCACGGGCTCTGCTCCGAGCCCTGCTTTACCACCTCGCAGACTGTGTTGGGAAACTCCTCGCTGGCAAGGCGGTTGATCACCACGTTGGCGACCGACTCCATGTCGCGGCCCTGTACTCCCTTGGCTTCCCAATAGATGCTGCGGGCCAGGCAGGTAAGTGGCTCTTCCAGCGGGTCGCTGCCCTCCGGATCGATGACCTGCGCCTCCTGCTCCTCGAGCGGTTCCACCGGCTCGCGGACCTCAATATCCGGCGCCACGACCTGCTCCAGCACCTCGGCCTTGCGTACGGCTTCTTCTGCCTGCACCGCAGTGTCGGCCAGCACGGTTGCAATGGGCAGCCCCAGGAAAAGCCAGCCGGCCAGCAGCGGAAGGCGCATGGCGGAACCTTTGTCGTGTCGTTGTGGTTCGCGAAGTGAAGAGATTACGTAACGAGTATAGCGGTCCGGATGTACTGCCCCCCCCGACGCCACCGCATGGTTTTCATCCTACGGCAGGGAACAGGCGGCGTGGCACCCACCACAGGAAGAATGCCATGCCGATCAGCTCAACCAGCGACTGGAACACGATGACGACCACGGCCAGCTCGTAGGAGGTGGGCAAGGAAAGGGCCAAGGGAAGCACAACGAAGGAGTTGCGTGTGCCCAGGCTGAAGGCGAGTACCCGCCCCTGGGCGGTGGGGAGTTTCCACATGGATGCCAGCAGCCGGGCCAAGCCAGCTGCCAGCAACAGAAAGCCGATGAAGGCCAGCAACAGCCCGCCGAGCAGCGGCAAGGAACCGGCGACGACATTCACCTGGGTGGCGGCAATGCTGAACACCACCAGGGCCAGCAGCGGTACCGGCAGCCATCCCAGTCGCTCGATGCCGGCTGCGCGCTTGAGGTGTCCCTGGGCCCACTTCTCGGTGATGAAGGCCAGCAGCAAGGGCAGCAGAATCAGCCCGGCAAAGGCCAGCAACAGCTCACGCTGAACCAGGGCGAGGCGCAGGCTTTCGTCCAGGAACAGCCAGAGGTAGAGGGGTAGCAGGGCAAGCTGCAACAGCAGGCTCACCGGGGCGAAGGCGATGGCGTACTGCGCCTTGCCGCCACCCAAGTGAGAGAAAGTGATGAACCAGTCGGTACATGGCACCAACAGCACCAGCAGCAGGCCCAGGCGTACCGCCGGCTCGGTGACGAACAGGTTCGCCAACCCCCAGGCGATGAGCGGCAGCAGGACGAAATTGCCGACCACCGCCGCGGCCAGAAAGCGCGTATCGCGCCAGGCGGCGCGCAGCTGCGTGAGCGGCACCTGGGTGAAGGTCACGTAGAGCAGCGCCCCCAGCAACGGCCACAGCAACGCTTCCAGCACGCCGACCCGCTGCGGCAAAGCGCTACCCAGCGCCAGGCCCATGGCGATGAACGCCAGATAGACCAAGACCTGATACTTCTCGAGCGTCTGGCGTGTCAATCTGAAGGGCTCCCTGGCAGTGGCGGCTCAGCATCGCGCAGCCGCTTCGTGCCTGTAAAGCCAATACGTTCAAGGACAGACCGGAGGCCGCCATGATCACACTCCATCACTGCGTCAGCGCTCGTTCGTTTCGTCCCCTTTGGTTGCTCGAGGAGATCGGAGTGCCCTATGAACTGGTGATGCACGATTTCCCGCCCCGGGTACGCGACGAAGCCTTTCTCGAAATCAATCCGCTGGGAACGGTGCCGGCGCTGTTCGACGACAGGGTGGCGATGACCGAATCGGCGGCCATCTGCCAGTATCTCGCCGGTCGCCATCCCCAGGCGGGCCTCGCGGTAACGCCGGACGACCCAGCCTACGGCGACTACCTCAACTTCCTGCACTTCGGCGAAGCGACGCTGACCTTTCCCCAGACCCTGATGCTGCGCTATGGCCGGTTCGAGCCCGAGGAGCGCCGTTCGCCCCAGGTGGTGGAGGACTACTCACGCTGGTTCCTCTCCCGCCTGCGTACCCTGGAGTCGCGCCTGGAGCGTGAGGCGTTCGTCTGCGCCGGGCGCTTCACCGCGGCCGACGTGTCGGTGGGTTATGCGCTGCTGCTGGCCAGCTACATCGGCCTGGACGAGCGCTTCAAACCCGCCGTGGCGGCCTATTGGCAGCGCCTGCAGGCACGGGAGGCCTTCCAGCGGGCCAAGGCCGTCGAGCGTGAGGCGGCCCTGGCCCAGGGCGTCTCCCCCAAACCGGCCATGGACATGCTGGGCTGAGTGTCAGGCGTTACTCGTTGGCTCTTCGGCGCAGCTCGGGCACGACCAGCACGGCCAGGGTCAGAGCGGTGATCGGCAGCACGAAATAGAGCATCAGGGCACTGAAACCGGCCAGCGCGTCGTGGTGGGTGGCGGCCAGTACCAGATAGGCGGTATAGGCCACGTAGTAACCCAGCAGCACGGCCCCTTCCCAGCGATCGATGGCGCTGGCGGTGAAGCAGATCGGCAGACAGGCGACGGCTACCGCGACCATCACCGGCAGGTCGAGGCTGAGCATGGCCTGGGTGACGGCGATGCCGGCAGGGGCGATCAGGGCGGTGATGCCCAGCACGCCGAGCAGGTTGAAGATGTTGCTGCCCACCACGTTACCCACGGCGATGTCGCGCTGGCCGCGCAGGGCCGCAACGATCGAGGTCACGACCTCGGGCAGCGAAGTGCCTGCCGCCACCAGGGTCAGCCCGATCACCTGATCGCTGACCCCGAACCAGCCGGCCATGGTCACGGCCGAGTCGACGAACAGGCGTGAGCCGGCCACCAGCATGGCAAGCCCACCGAGGACGTAGAGTGCGTCATGCCATCCGGGACGGGCCAGGGCTTCGCGGTCGGCTGCCGGCTCGTCGCTGGTCGCCTGGCGTTTCCCCTGCCAAAGCAGGATGACGGTGTAGACCACCAGGCCAAGGACCAGCAGCCCACCGTCGAGCCGGCCGACGCTGCCGTCCAGTGTCATCACCAGCACCACCAGGGAAAGCACGATCATCAGCGGAATATCCAGGCGGATCAGCTGCTGGGCCACCGCCAGCGGCACGATCAGCGCCGAGACGCCGAGGATGAACAGCACGTTGAAGATATTGCTGCCCACCACGTTGCCCATGGCGATGCCCGCCTGATCGTCCAGAGCGGCCTTGAGGCTGACCACGAGCTCCGGTGCGCTGGTGCCGAAAGCCACCACCGTGAGCCCGATCACCAGCGGCGGAATACCCAATCGCGCCGCCAGGCGCGATGCCCCTTGCACCAGACCCTCCGCCCCCACGATCAACAGCCCCAGGCCGAGGGCCAACAGCAGCAGCGTCACCATTCGGGAGTTCCTTGCCTTGAAAAGGGTGAGACACGAACGAGCCGCAGGGAGAGGCGGAAGCGTTCAGGCCGCCGGCGCCGCCAGGCTCAGCACGCGAGCGGTGAGCGTGGTGGTGTCGAGCATCAGCATGGCTTCCTGCTCGCCGTCCAGGCTGGCGACACGCTTGCCGCGGTCGATCCAGGCCGCCGAGCGGCCCCCGCCGGCATCGCCGTCGCAGGGTCCCACGCAGTTGGCCATCAGAATCGTCATGGCGTGAGAACGGGTGAAGGTGGCGTAGTAGGCATGCGCCTCGTCCATGCCCGGTGCGAGCTTGGCCACGCTGGCAAGGTAGACGTCCGCCCCCAGGCTGGCCGCCGTGGCGACATGGTCGGACTGCAGCGACTCGTAGCAGATTGCCAGGGCCAGACGGTGCTCGCGGGTTTCGATGAGCATCGGCTTCTCGCCGGAGGAGAAGTAGGGCAGTTCGTCGTCGTGGAGCCGCTGCTTGGCATAGGCCTGGCGCCCCGAATGGGGCTGAAACACCACCATGCCGATCTGCGGTTTTTGTGAGGTAACCAGCGGCAGGCCTACACCGATCACGATGCCATGGGTGTCGCTCAGGCGCTGGAACACGTCCAGCCGCGGGTCCTCCTGGTGGGTGGCCAGGCCCTTGGCCAACGTCGGCTCGTAGCCGGTCAGCGAGAGCTCGGGGAAGAAAATCAGCTCGGCATCGTGCGCTGCCGCCAGTTCGATGAACTCGGTGTGGCGTGCCACGTTCCCTTCGATATCGCCCGTTATCGAGGCGTACTGCACGGCACACAGCTTCATCGGCCCGCTCCCTCTCGCCTGGCTTTCCGGTAAGCGTAAGCCATTTTTCGAAACCACCACAACGGCCTGCCGTCGATAACCGCAAGCCCAAGCCCGATCAGCCCCATGCCGGCCAGATGGCGCCACTCCAGCCGCTCGTTCAATACGAAGATACCGAGCACGATGGCGCTGGCCGGAATCAGGAACGTGACCAGCAGCAGGTTGGTCGCCCCTGCGCTTGCCAGCAGGCGGAAATAGATCAGGTAGGCCAGCGTGGTGGAGAACAGCGCCAGGCCGAACACGGCTGCCCAGGTATCCAGCCCCGGCCAGGGCTGCTGCCAGAAGCGCTCCACCAGCAGCGCCAAAGGCAAGAGCACCAGCGCTGAAGCCGTGACCTGCCCGCAGGCGGCCACCAGGGGCGAGCAGCCCAGTGCACCAAAGCGCCGCCCGAACACCCCGGCAAAGGCATAGGAGAGCGCACCGGCCAGCACCGCAAGCTGCGCCCATGAGTGTCGGGTGGCACCTTCGTGAACCTCGGCACCCAACATATACACCACGCCGGCAAAACCGATTGCCACGCCCGCAAGGCGCGCCGGGGTGAGAGGCTCGTCGCGGGTCAGGAAGTGTGCCACGACGATGGTGAAGAAGGGTGTGGTGGCGTTGAGTATCGACGCCAGGCCGCTGGCGATATGCCCCTGACCCCAGGCAATTAGGCTGAAGGGAATCATGTTGTTGAGTAGGCCCATGCCGAAGAAGGCCATCCACAGCCCCGGGTCGCGCGGCATGCGCTGGCCCAGCAGCAGAATTAGTACATGCAACGCCAGCGCCGCCAGCCCCACGCGCAGCGCCACGATGGAGAGCGGCCCTAGCTCTACGACCGCCACTCCGACGAAAAAGAAGGAGCCGCCCCACAGCACCGACAAGGCCAGCAACAACACCCACTGCGTGAGCCCCATGCTTCGTTCGATCGTCTTCATCGCTGCACTCCGGTTGGTAATGAAGCCAACCTAGGGAAGCAAGGCGACGAGGGAACTCCGCTTCTTGCGCTGGAAGTGAAGTGGTCGAGTTGCTGGCGCAGCAGGGCTGCCTATCAGGCGTAGTGAATCTGACGTTCCAAGCGTTAGAATTTCCGATAACCGACTAAGAGGTCGTTCATGCTCGCACCTGCGCTTTCCATCGGCCGTACACCGCTGGTGGCCGTTTACGGCACGCTGAAGCGTGGGCAGCGCAACCATTTCTGGCTGGAGAGCGCCGATTTCCTCGGTAGCGACCGACTGACCAGCGCGACACTCTACGATCTCGGCCCTTTCCCCGGCGCCAAGTCCGAGCCCTCTCGTGGAGTCGAAGTGGAGGTGTTTCGGGTCGATGCCGCGTTGCTCACCGAACTGGACAGGCTAGAGGACTTCCGCCCGCGCCAGCCCCATGCCGGGCTCTATCATCGCGCCATCCACGCCACCACCTTCGGCCCTGCCTGGCTCTATCTCTACAACCCCGAGATTGCCGGCTGTAAAGCGATCCGGCAGGGTGGGTGGCCATAACTTAACGTAAGTTAACCTCACCTAGCCCTTCCCGCTGCATCTTCTCACGCCGTGCCACTTCTGCATCCGTGGGCGGATCCATGGCGAAGTCACCGGTTTGTACTGCGCCTTCGCGCTCATAATGGGCAATCACCAAGCCGTTGGGTGATACCCGCTGGGCGGCGAGCTTGAATGCCGCTGGGGCTGTGCCATCGTCGAACAGCTTCTTGCCTTTTCCGAGCACCACGGGGCAGAGGAACAACTTGAGTTCATCGACGAGATCGTTGGCAAGCAGGGTGTGTACCAGTTCGGTGCTGCCCTGGGTGATCAGCGCCGGTCCGTCCTCCTGCCTCAGTCTGGCAACATCGGTGGCTGCATCGCGCAGCGCCACCGAGTCTTTCCAGGTCAGCTCCAGGCCTTTTCGGGTCGCCACGTATTTCTTGATCGAGTTGAAGGTCTTGGCAAGGGAGTCGTCCGGCCCTTCCTCAGCATAGGGCCAGTGGGCGGCGAAGATGTCGTAGGTCTTGCGCCCGAGCAGCAGATCGAAGGGCTGACCGAACAGCTTGTCGATCTCCTCGCCGAATACTTCATCCACCAGTGGTGCCACCCAGCCGCCGTAGCGGAAACCGCCGGTCGGATCTTCCTGCGGCCCACCGGGAGCCTGCATGACACCGTCCAGGGAAACCATCGCGCCAACGATCACTTTACGCATGTGCTGATTCCTCGTGATTTGATTGTTCAGCCAGTATTCGAACGAGCTGCTCGGGAATCGACAGGCTGGAGATGAACGACGGTGACGGATGGCTGGGTGTCAGGTACAGAGTTCAGCTCGTTGTGGGCTTGCGAGCCACCGACAGCGCAGGGGGATGTGCCAGCGTTTGGTAGACAACGCAGTACCGCTCCGTCAAACGCAGGAGAGTGTCGAGCTGCTCTTCCGTGGCATCGGTGTCGAGGGTGATTTGCAGCCGAATAGCCTGGAAGCCGACGGGAACTTCCTTTGACACGCCGAGGGTTCCGCGAAAATCGAGATCGCCTTCCGCCTGGAGCGAGGCATCCCGCAACTCGATGCCGAGCGAGGTGGCGACGGCGTTCAGCGTCACCCCGGCGCAGGCCACCAACGCTTCCAGCAGCATGTCGCCGGAGCACGCACTCTGGCCGCTCCCGCCCGTGGCGGGATGCAGCCCGGCCTCGACGAGCGCTTTGCCGGTCTCGATTCGGCAGCTGACACCTTCACCGAGACCCCCTTGCGCGCGCAGAGTGATCAGAGCGTCATCCGGTGCCTCGCGATAACGCTCTTTCAGAGGCGTCTGGACGGACCGCAACTCTTCAGCCTTCATGACCCTCTCCTTATGCTTGTCATGGCCTCATGCTTGTTGTGGTGGCACGGCAGCCGTAGATGCCAGCTGTCTCAAACACCTCAATCAAAATAGGCTAAGGTACTCCAGCTGGCCAAAAGCGGATCCTTGCCACATTCGCCCTGACGACATCCATTCGCCATCGACAACCGGAGCTTGCTCATGTCTCGCGCCATCGAAATCCCCGCCGCCGACGGCACCATCGATGCTCATGTGTTCACCCCGAGTAGCGCCGAAGGGCCACTGCCGGCCGTGGTGCTGTTCACCGACATCGGTGGCCTGCGCTCCTGCTATCACGAGAAGGCCCAGCAGGTGGCGGACAACGGCTACGCCGTGTTGATGCCCAACGTTTACTACCGCAGTGCGCGTGGCACCGTCGTACCGGAGGGCAAATCCTTCCGCGACCCGGACGTGCGCCCGACGCTGTTCGGCTATGCCGGCCAGCTCACACCCGAAGCACAGTCCCGCGACTTCGCCGCGCTGCTGAAATGCATCGATGACGAGCCCGAGTTCGCGAATGGCAAGATAGGCGTAGTCGGCTACTGTATGACAGGCGCCTTCGCACTACGCATGGCAGCCGAATATCCCGAGCGCGTCGCCGTCGCAGCCGGCTTTCACTCGGCCAACTTGGCCAAGGCTGACGACCCGAATAGCCTCGTGCACGTGGTCGGCACCATTGAGGGGCGCGTCTATCTCGGCCACGCCGACAAGGACGAACTGCTACCCCCCGACCAGATCGCCCGCCTGGACGAAGCCCTGGCCAAGGCCGGCGTGCACTTCACCACCGAACTCTACAGAGGCGCAGCCCACGGCTTCACCGCCAAGGACGCCCCCAGCTACGACGCAACCGCCGATGCGCTGCATCACAAGCGGCTGGCGATGTTGTTGGGAGAGGTGTTGTAGCGGGGGCGGTTCGGTTTATTGGCGGCCCCGAGGGTTGGGGCCGCGGTGGGGTAGAACTATTTTGTGTGTAGTGGGCGTGACTGGTGTTCTCAGCTTGTGTCTTGTTTGGCCAAACCCTGCCACCTTCTCCAAGCGGCTATCCTCTTCACCCCACCAACTCCACCTTACCCCAGTCCCCACCCACCGAATCGAGCAGTTGCTTCAACGCCGGGCTCTTGTAGGTGAAGTGTGGGTCGTCCCAGCGTTGGCGTACGCTTCGGTGCACGCAGGGCTCCAGCGTGCGTTGTTGTGAGCGGCGCATCACGCGGTAGAACCCTTTGTATTCGTTGTGCTGAATGCCGGTATGGCGCGGGTTGAGGGCGCTGTGGAAATGTGGTTCGAGGGCGAGCCCGCAGCTTTCGGCTTCACTGGCCATCCACTGCCCGGCGAAGTCGCCGAGTTCGCGCTTCTCGTAGCCGCCGCCGATATCGGTGTGCACGCCGGCGAACCACACCTGCTTCAGGTCGATGCCTGGCTTGGGCGTCCACAGGGTGGGCTCGAAGTCCTGGCGGTTTTCGTCGATGGAAACGGCGTGGCGGGCGTGGCGAATGATGCTGCTGGGGGCGGTGTCGTGGAACAGGTAGCGGGAGGTGCCCAAGGTGCCGAGGAACGGGGCGGGTATGCCCAGCGAGCCAACGGTGTCCCACACGCCGATGAATTCGATCTCGGTCTTGTCCGCTACAGCATGCTTGCGGCGAAAGTCCGTGGCCTTGCGCTCGGCGGGGGCTGAGCTCTTGGGGCGTTGACGATAGAGCTCGTAGGCCTCGTTCACTCTCTCGGCGCACTCGCGCCGGAGCAGGCCGCAGTTGCGGATCAACCCCGCCAGGGAGCGAACGGTGTAGGCGCCGCGGCTGAAGCCGAACAGGAAGAGCTGATCGCCGGGCTCGTAGTTGTGCACGACGAAGCGATAGCAATCCATGATGTTCTTGTCGATGCCGGCACCGGTGGCGCCACCGCGAATGCGGTCGCCTTCGGTGCCCACCCCCTGGTCGTAATAGACGATCTGCTTGGTGCCGGCCTGACAATCAGGAGCGACGCCGCGTGCCAGACGCAGTACGTGTGTGGGGTTATCGCTTTCGGGACATTGCCAGGTGCCATCGGCGCAGACGACGATGCGCTTCATCTCGCTCCCTCCCTGCGTGTCTCTTACAAACGTAAACCCGATGTTTCAGCCTCGCTACGCGAATTGACCGAAAGCCGACATGTGTCTTAGGAATTGACGTCATGGCTTACGCAGGTGTGGCAGAAGGCTTACAACCAAGGGTGGAGATTTAGTGCTGTAGGGCGGCAGTTTCTCGTCATAAGACTCACTCGTTGGCAGCCCACCGCCGTTGCCGGGGCGGTGGGCTGTCGGGTGGTGCCGTGGTTATGCGGCCGTCTGCGGGAGTCGGGCGATCACCTTGATTTCGAAGTCGAAGCCCGCCAGCCAGTTGACGCCAACGGCGGTCCAGTTGGGGTAGGGCGGTTCGCCGATTGCCTTGGTGCGAACCCTGTCGATCGCTTCCCACTGGGCGGCGGGATCGGTGTGGAAGGTGGTGACGTCGACGATATCGTCGAAGGTGCAACCGGCGGCATCGAGAACGGCCGAGAGGTTGTCGAAGGCGAGCTGAACCTGGTTTTCGAAATCCGGCTCGGGGGAGCCATCCTCGCGGCTGCCGACCTGGCCCGAGACAAACAGGAAGTCGCCCGAACGGATTGCCGCCGAGTAGCGGTTGATCTCGTAGAGTGCCTGCCTACCGGCAGGGAAGACTGCATCGCGTTTGGCCATCGTTCTACTCCGGTTCTGAATCCGGTGATTGGTGTTGCCAAGCCGGGTTTTCCTTTACCCGGCCGGCATTGATATACGGCCCGTATGTGAATTATGCTGGCCGCATACGCAGCGTATGTCAATACACATACGCTGCGTATGTGAAATTTTGAGATTGCGTGAGGAGAGGGCGTGGCGACGAAACGTGCGCAGAAGATGGAGGAAACCCGGGCCAAGCTCATTCGAGCCGCCCGTGAGGCCTTCGCGACCAAGGGCTATGCAGCGGCCTCGATGGATGAGCTGACCGCCGAAGCCGGGCTGACCCGGGGGGCGCTCTATCACAACTTCGGCGGCAAGCAGGGGCTGATGCAGGCGGTGGTCGATCAGATCGACCAGGAAATGGTAGAGCGCATGCTTGCCGCTCAGGCCCGCGCGGCAAGCCGCTGGGAGGGGTTGCTCGAAGAGGGCGTGGCCTATATCGAGATGGCGCTGGAGCCGGAAGTCCAGCGCATCATGCTGCTGGATGGCCCGGCGGTGCTTGGCGATCCCTCGCAGTGGCCCAATCAGAACGCCTGCCTGCTACGTACCACGCAGACCATTCAGGCGCTGATCGATGAAGGCACGGTCAAGCCGGTGGATGCGGAAGCCGCCGCGCGCCTGATCAATGGCGCGGCACTCAATGCCGCCCTGTGGATCGCCGCCGCCGAGGAGCCGCACGCCGTGCTGCCGAAAGCCGTGGAGGCGTTCCGCCAGCTCGCGACGGGCTTGCTGAAAGCCGAGGGGTGAGTCCGCTGGGCGAGTCGGACAGGTCGTTGCCTGGCTGGAACCGTTCACCTACTCGTGCTGCAAGACATTGATGAGCTTGCCGAAGGGGTCGCGAACGTAGAACCGTCGCACGCCCCAGGGCTCGCTGACGGGACCGTACTCGATGGGCACGCTCGCTTTCTCGAAGCGGGCCAGCGCTGCTTCGATATCGTCGACTTCGATGGAGAGATCGGGCACGGGCGTGCCGGAGCCGCCTTCGGTACCGAAGCTCACCTGAATGGTCATCTTGGCGTCCGCGCCGTAGGTGCGAAACCAGCCGTGGTCCATCAGCAGGTCGAGACCCAGGATCTCTCCGTAGAAGGCTTCCGCCTTGGCGAGATCCGAGGCCGCTGTGTTGGCCATGATGCGTTTGACTTTCATGTAGTGCCTCGGAGTTGGCTTGTCGTTGTTTTCATAAGGTTGTGCCGCCTGTGAATGCTTAAACATAGCTACTTCACTATTGTCCTTCCTGTTCTATTCTTTTCTTCTCCCACCGTTCTGTTCTTGTCCCGATCCGAGGAGCTTTCCATGAGCGGCACTCTCTATCGCCTTGCGGCCTTTACCGATGACCCGAGCGGCGGCAACCCCGCCGGGGTGTGGTTGGGCGAGGCGCTGCCCGAGCCGGCGGAGATGCAGCGTATCGCCGCCGAGGTGGGCTATTCCGAAACTGCCTTCATTGCCCCGGCCGAGGGGGAGCGGCGCACGGTGCGCTACTACAGCCCCGAAGCGGAGGTGAGCTTTTGCGGCCATGCCACGGTGGCCGGCGGCGTGCAGATGGGCCGGCTGAGCGGAGCGGGCACCTACATGCTGGATACGGCGGTGGGTGAGGTGATGGTCACCGTCAATCAGGTGGAAGGGGAGTGGCAGGCCTCGTTGGTGTCGGTGACGCCGGAGTTTCGCCCCGCCGAGCCCGAGCTGGTCGAGGAGGTGCGCGAGCTGCTTGGCTGGCAAGCCGAGGAGCTTGATCTCGAGATAACCCCCGCGCGGGCATACGCCGGGGCCTGGCATTTGGTGCTGGCGTGCAAGGAGCGCGCACGCCTCGAGCGGCTCGAGTACGACTTCGAAGGGCTCAAGGCGCTGATGCTGCGTGAGGGCCTGACCACGCTGCAACTGGTGTGGCGTGAGAGCGAGGAGCGGTTCCACGCCCGCGACCCGTTCCCGGTGGGAGGCGTAGTGGAAGACCCTGCCACCGGCGCGGCGGCCGCGGCACTGGGCGGTTACCTGCGCGATGCCGGTCTGCTCCAGGCGCCCGCTCAGCTGATCATCGTTCAGGGCGAGACGATGGGCCGCCCCAGCCGCCTGCAGGTGGACATCCCCCTGTCAGGCGGCATCGTAGTGACCGGGCAGGCGGTGAGTCTGGAAGCCTGAGCCGAGCCTGATCGTCGACGGTCGGCTCATGGCCTGAGCACCCAGTAGTCGTTCTGGATGTCGTGGGGCAGCTGGTGAACCTCAATGCTGCCGAAGCCGGCCTTGCCGAAATATTCCCGCGCCTTCTCCTGGCCCCACATGGTACCCAGCCCCTCGCCGCCCTGGGCGAGGGAGACACTCATGCAGTGCATGATCGACAGGGTATAGAGCAGCGTCCCCATCGGGTGGTCGCGGTCGCCGTGGTGATGGCTCGAGGCGTGAATGTCCTGGGCCAGGTAGACACCATCCTGACGCAGGGTGCGACGAACTCCCTTGAGCAGATTCAGCGGGTGAGCCTGGTCGTGAATGGCATCGAAGGTCGTGACCAGGTCGTAGCGCTGGGCCGGCGCCGTGAGGTCGAAGTCGCTGAGGTCGCGCTCCTCGAAGCGCAGGTTGCTTAGCCCCCGCCGCGCGGCACGCTCTGTCGCCCAGCCGATGGCCTCGCGGGAGAGGTCGTAGCCGGTAAAGCGGCTGGCGGGGAAGCGTTCGGCGAGTTTCATCAGCGCCAGGCCGCGACCGCAGCCGAGATCGAGCACGTCGACGCCCCGCTCCAGCCTAGCCGGGAGTTCCGGCGCCAGGGGCAGAATGGCGTCGAACAGCACGGGTAGTACGGTCTGGCCGCTGTCCTCGGCCATGACCTCGTGGAAACGGGTGTAGCGGGTGTAGGGCACGCCGCCGCCGTGATGGAAGCATTCCAGCACGTCGTCCTCCACCTGGCCCATTAAGGGCAGGTACTGGGCGAATACGGCGAGATTGGCTTCGCCACTGTCGGTCAGCAGCGTGGCGTGCTCGGGCGGCAGGCGATAGGTCAGGGTCTGCGGGTCATGCTCGACCAGGGCAGCGACCGTGGCGCCGCCCAGCCACTCGCGCACGTAGCGCTCGTTGAGCTTGGTCTTGGCGGCAAGCTCGCGACTGGTCACCGGCTCGCCGTCGGCCAGATGGGCGAGCAGGCCGCTGCGATGGGCCAGGGAGATCAGCTGCAGCATGGCGGCTTCGTTGAGTGCGGTGACGAAGCGGCTCTCGAAGCCGGCGACGCGGGAGGCGTCGATAGCGGCGGGAGCTTGGGCTTGTGCTTGGGCTGTCATGGGGTGTCTCCTGAGTTGTTGTTAGTGATTCGTTAGGGCGTCGTTGGTGCTGCGGAGATTCCATTGTGGCGCTCACGGTTGGGTTACACTGAAGTCCCTACGGACAAAAACCGGCGGTTTCCGCCATGTCGACGCACAAACCTACCATCGCGCTGCTGGCGATTCCCGAAGTGGCGGCTTCCACCCTCTATGGGGTTTTCGATGTCTTTGCCTCGGCGGGACGCGACTGGCCCGCTCTGATCGAGGGCAAGGCCGGTGAGTCGCTGTTCGTGCCGCAGGTGGTTGCTCGCACCGGCAAGCGTGAATTGACCATCGCCAATGGCGTGCGCATCGTTCCCGACGCTGGCCTGGACTGGGTACCTGACGTGGTGTGTATCCCCGAGATCATGCTGCCGCCTGAAGCGGTGCTCGAAGGGCGTTACGGCGAGGAAGTCGCGTGGCTCAAGCGCTGCCATGCCGAGGGGTCCATTCTGGCGACCGCCTGCTCGGGCGCCCTGCTGTTGGCGGAGTCGGGGCTGCTGCGGGGCGAGGACGCCACTACCCACTGGGCCTACTGCGACGTGCTGGGTCGCTATCCGGACGTGCGGGTGCATCCACATAGAGCCCTGGTGATCGGCGGCATCGGCAGCCGCCTGGTCATGGCCGGGGGTGGCACCTCCTGGAGCGACCTGGCGCTCTATCTCGTCGCCCGCCTGGCGAGTGTCGATGAGGCAATGCACCTCGCCAAGCTGTTCCTGATCGACTGGCATGCCGCCGGCCAGCTTCCCTTTGCCATGCTCGCCCGCACCCGCCAGGCCGAGGATGCCGTCATCGCCCGCTGTCAGACCTGGGTGGCCGAACACTACGACGAGCCCTCACCGGTAGCCTCGTTGATCGAGGTTTCCGGGCTGAGTGAGCGCAGCTTCCACCGCCGTTTCAGGAAGGCCACAGGCCTGACGCCGATGGAGTACGTGCATACGCTGCGCCTGGAAGAAGCCAAGCAGATGCTGGAGACCGAGACCATTCCCGTGGATGCCATTGCCGAGGCGGTGGGCTACGAGGATGGCGCCTTCTTCGGGCGGCTGTTTCGGCGCAAGGTGGGGCTGACGCCGGCTCAGTACCGGCGCCGCTTTGGCGGGCTACGCAAGGCGCTGTCGGGGTGATGGGAACGGTATGTCGCTCAACTGGGCCGCTCAGCTGGGCTGATAGCTCCCCACATCGGCGGCAAAGCTGATCGCCAGCCGGTTCCAGGCGTTGATGGTACAGACCGCCAGGGTGAGGTCGGCCATGCCCTTCTCGGAGAAGTGCTCGCGGGTGGCCTCGTACAGGGCCGTGTCGATGCCGTTTCCGGCGATCAGGGTATTGGCCTCGGCCCAGGCCAGGGCGGCGCGCTCGCGCGGGGTATAGAAGGGCGTCTCGCGCCAGGCGCTCAGGGCATATAGCCGCTGCTCGGTTTCACCGGCCTTGCGTGCGTCCTTGGTATGCATGTCGATGCAGTAAGCGCAGCCGTTGATCTGCGAGACGCGCGTGTAGATCAGCGCAAGCAGGCCGTCGCCAAGTTCACCCGTTTCTGCCGCCTGGTGCACGTGTTGCTGCAGATCCAGCATGGCCTTGAGGCCGGCGGGGCTGGCGGAGTAGTGGTTCATGCGCATGAGTGGGGCTCCGAGAGAGTTGGAAGCCCCACCCTAGCGCGGCGGTTATCGCCTCGATTGTAGATTTTCGACCTCAGTGCAGCTTCATGCGCGGGCGGATGAAGCGGTTGAGCCCGTCCGAGAGCAGGATCAGCGCCGTCTTGGCCGTGCCGTGGATGGCGCGCTGGTGCATGCGATAGAGCGAGGCGTAGAAGAACTTGGCCAGGCGCCCCTCGATGAATAGGCTGCGCGCCGAGGCACCGCGCATCAGGCTGCCGATGGCCTCGAAGTGGGCCAGCGAGATGAGCGAGCCGCGGTCGCGATAGCGGAACGGCTTGAGGGTGCCGTTCTCGAGCCGGGCCAGCAGGTTCTTGTACAGCCGTTGAGCCTGCTGGTGGGCGGCCTGGGCCCGGGGCGGAACTATGCTGCCGTCTGGCTGGGGGCAGCTGGCGCAGTCGCCGAGCACGAAAATGTCGGGGTCGTCGACGCTCTGCAGGGTCGGCTCCACCTGAATACGCTGATTACGATCCAGGCTCAGCCCCAGGTCGCACAGTACGTTGGGTGCCTTGATGCCGGCGGCCCAGACGTTGAGGTCCGTTTCGATGCGCTCTTCGTCGGCGGTGACGATGGCGTTCTCCTCCACGCGTACCACCCGGGTGCCGGTATGCACCTTTACGCCGAGGCGTTCCAGTTCGGTACGCACAGCGCTGCGAATGCGCTCGGGCAGGGCCGGCAGCACGTCGGGTGCCGCTTCGATCAGATGGACCTCCAGTTGGCGGCTGTCCATTTCGGTGAAGCCGTAGCTGTGCAGCATACGTGAGGCGTCATAGAGCTCCGCCGAGAGTTCTACGCCGGTGGCACCGGCGCCGACGATGCCCACCGTTAGGTGCGGATGCTCTCGCCGCTCGGGGTCGCTGTAGCGCAGGAAGGTATTGAGCATGTCGTGGCGGAAGGCCTCGGCCTGGGCCGGGCTGTCGAGGAAGTGGCAGTGATCGGCGACCCCCGGGGTGCCGAAGTCGTTGCTTACGCTGCCCAGCGCCAGCACCAGCAAGTCATAGTCCAGACTGCGGGCCGGCAACACTTCTTCGCCGTGGTCGTCGAGCACCGGGGCCAGGCGCAGTTGGCGGGCTTCGCGGTCGAGCCCTTCGAGGGTGCCGCGCTGGAAGCGGTAGCCGTTTAGCTGGGCATGGCTCTGATAGGAGATTTCGTCGATGCTGGAGTCGAGCGCGCCGGTGGCGACCTCGTGCAGCAGCGGCTTCCAGATATGGGTGGGGTTGCGGTCGATCAGCGTGATCTCCGCCTTGCCGCGTCGTCCCAGCCGGCGGCCGAGGCGGGTGACCAGCTCCAGCCCGCCGGCGCCGCCGCCGACCACGAGGATTCGTCTTCCTTCCATGTAAGGCTCCGTTAAGATGAATGTGTAATTGAGAAATGGGTGCTTCTACTGTACCGCCGGAATTTGAGAATCGTTGTACTTTTTTCTCTGCACTGAAGGGCTCCCAACATGAGCGACGCTTTCCAACTGCACCCACCAGGTGGCACCGGCCTCGTGCTGCAGCGCTTTGCGCCCAGTGCAGCGCTGCGTGCCTACGTGCAGTGCTATTGGCAGGCGAAAAGGCAGGAGCAAGGGGGCAGCGAGCCGGCCGGCATCGAACTGATGCACCCGGATGGCGCCGCGGGCCTGCTGTTCAACTTCGGTGACGCGCTGGAGCGCGACGGCGAGCGGCTGCGCGGCGCCTGCTGGGTCGATGGACCCAAGCGGCGCACGGCGCGCCTGACGGTGGGGAGCCAGCTCGAGCTGCTGGGCGTACGCTTCCTGCCGGGGATGGCATTGCCGTTCCTGGGCGAATCCCTGGCGGTCTTGGCCGGTGGGGGGCTGACGCCGGGCGAGGCCCTGCGCCGGCTCGAACTCGAGGCGCTGCACGAGCGGCTGCTCGAGACGCCCGATCCAGCGGGGCGCATTGCGCTGCTGGAGGGCTATCTACTCCAGCGGCTGCGGCGGTACGCCGCGCCACAGGTGCCGGCTCTGACGGCATCCCTCGACTGGCTCGAGCGCTACCAAGGCCAGGCCAGTGTCGCCACGCTGGTGGCTGAGCTGCCCTTCGGCCAGCGCCACCTGGAGCGGCTGTTTCAGCGCCATGTGGGGCTCTCACCCAAGCGCTATGCCCGGCTGCTGCGCGTCGCCCGCAGCCGCGAGCTGATCAAGCAGGGCGGGGCGAGGACCTCGCTGACCGATACCGCCTTTGCCGCCGGCTACTTCGACCAGGCCCATTTCATCCACGACTTCAAGGCCGTGACCGGCCTGACGCCGGGAGGCTATCGCGACCATGTGCGGCGGCGTTATGGGTAATGCTTCGGTCAGCCTGATGTTTTGGCAGGCATATGCAGGGCCACGCCAGCCATGACCAGCGCGATGCCGGCGAGATCCTGTCGGGTCGGGATCTGAGCGAGCATGATCGCCGCAATAACGGTGGCTGTTGCTGGCAGGATGGCGAGATAGAGGGCAAAAGTCGCTCGCGGCAAACGAGACATGGCGAGTTGGTCGGAGACGTAGGGGATGACGGAGGAGCATATACCCACGGCGATACCCGCCAACACCAGCTCAATTACGCCGAAGGCTTTGGCTGCTTCGACAAGTCCGATTGGCACGAGAATGAAGAAAGCAATCGCCATGGCTGCTCCCAGACGTTCGACGCCGCCACTGGCGCCTTCCCTGGCCGCCTTGTGTCCAAGCACTAAATAGACAACGAAGAGAGCCCCATTCAGGGTGGCCCAGAACAGGCCCAAAGGATCGGAAGACCATCTCAAGTCGACCAGTAGCAAGACGCCCAATACTGCCAGGCTGAGTGCCAGCAGGTTGCGGCATGTGCGCAGGCCATAGAGGGAGACGGCGATGGTGCCGACGAACTCCATGGCTGCCACCAAGCTCATCGGTAGACGGTCGAGAGCGAGATAAAACGAAGTGTTCATTATCGCCAGGCAGGCGCCGAGCCCCAGTAGCAGCCACCTCGTCCGGGGGTCGGCCTTTCGGATCGTTCGCCACGGCCGGGTGATGGGAGCGAAGAACAGGGCGGCCGTCGCGATCCGGAACCAGGCCACGCCGAGTACGCCGACGGCAGGGAAGAGCAGTACGGCGAAGGCGGGGCCAAGATAATGGAATACGGCGCTCACCCCGAACCAAACATGGGGTGGGACTACCTCGGCAACCCGATTGAGAGTGGCATTCGGCGGAGGCATGACAGCTCCTTTTTTCTTATTATGTGAAGAAAGGAAGCGGTAATGGCATGTGTTAAATAAGGACGTTTTCACCTGATCAATGGAAATTGGAAGGTAAAATCCATGAAACGCCTTCGATATGAAAACGGTGTGCCGGATGCAACGGATCGGCAGTTGCTGGAAGCACTCGTTATCGATGCGCGCACCAGTATTGCAGAGCTGGCACGCCTCGTTGGTCTGTCGCCGCCCAGTGTTTCTGAGCGGATCAAACGCTTGGAGGAGGCGGGGGTGATCGAGGGCTATACCGCCAGGATCAGTCCGCGTGCATTGGGCTTGTCACTTGCAGCATGGTTGCGTATTCGACCGCTACCGGGACAGTTGCAACGGGTCGTTGATTTGCTGCAGGAACTGCCGGAGATCACGGAGTGCGACCGTATTACAGGCGACGATTGCTTCATTGCCCGTGCTCATCTCGAATCGGTCGAGCATTTGGAACGGTTGATCGATGAGATCATTCCCTATGCAACGACTAACACGGCAATCATCCAATCCTCCCCGGTTCCACGTCGCCTACCTCCATTGAATGGCGCTGAGGCGAGGGAAGCTTTCGATAAGCGGCGCGCTCGCTGTCAGTGACGGAGTGTCGTGGCTATAAGCCGGGCGTGTTCCGGCCAGAGTCATTGGTCATAGTCATCGGCCGTACAGTGGCGCTACGGCCAGCCCGAAGGAATTAGGCCGGACAGGGCGCAGCGCCGATGGACTTATCTTGCCGGTTCATACTCGTCGTGGCGTTTCACCCAGTCCATCAGGTTGTGATGAGGCCCCGTTTCGTTACGGCCCTTTGGCGTCATGTCGAGCAGCATGTAGGTACTGTCGACGAGTTCATCACCGCGCCCGTAGGTCGAATAGGTGTGGAAGATATCGCCGCTGGTGTCGCGGTAGAACACGCTGAGGCCGCTCAGATCCTCAATGGAGACGTTGCTCGTGGCGTAGTTGTAGGTGACCTCGCCCTTGGCGATCTCTTCAGGCCGGAACGAGACATGGAAGTCGTAATTGAAGTCGCTGCCATATGAAGATACCCACTTTGCACGCCAGCCCATGCGCTGGCGGTAGGCCTCGATCTCGGCGAGTGGGGCACGAGAGACCCGTACCAGGCTCACATCGTGATGCTTGAGATGCACCAGCGTGCCTTCGATATGATCGGCAGCGAAGGAACAGCCGATGCAGCCCGCTTCCCAACCGGGGCCGAACATGAAGTGATGGACGATCAACTGGCTGCGCCCGTCGAACAGATCGGCGAGCGTCATGTGGCCACCGAGCGTATCGAAGACATATTCCTTCTCGATCTTCACCCACGGCAAGGCGCGACGTTTGGCGCTCAGGTCGTCGCGCAGGCGGGTGAGCTCCTTTTCCCTTGCCAGCAGTTCCTTGCGGGCGGTTAGCCATTTTTCGCGGGATACGACGGGGTGGGACATTTCATCATGCACTGACATGAGGATTCCTCCTGTGCTGACGTTGCACGAGGTAGTCGTCTTGCGGGGGCTGGATTCGACAGGTGGGCAGTGTTGCACTTGTTGACATGCTTGCTAAAAGCAACTAACTATTTGCTTTAGGCAAGCAAAGAGAGAGTCTCCCATGAGCGCAGAACAAGACCTAAACGAGCGGGCCGGGACCGTACGCAGCTTCAATCGTTTCTACACGCGGCAGATTGGGGTCTTGCACGAGCACCTTCTGGAGAGCCAGTTCTCGCTGACGGAAGTCCGCATCCTGTACGAGCTGGCGCACCGGCCGATGCTTACCAGCGCCGATATCTGCCGCGAGCTTGGTCTCAACGCCGGCTATGTGAGCCGGGTGCTGAAGGGCTTCGAAAAGCAGGGGCTCATTACCAAGACCCCCTCGCCCTCCGACAGACGGGCGGCGCAGCTACAGCTCACGGATCAGGGACTGGCGACATTCCGGCCGCTGGACGAGGCTTCGCAACGCGAGGTCGTCGGCATGCTGAAGCAGCTCACGGAGCCGGAGCAGCATCAGTTGATCGAAGCGATGAACCGGATCAGGCGGCTGCTCGGAGAAGCCGGCTCGAGTTATCTGCTGCGCGACCCACAGCCTGGCGACATGGGCTGGATCGTACACCGGCAGGCGGTCCTCTACGCGCAGGAGTACGGCTGGAACGAGGAGTACGAAGCGTTGATCGCGGAGATCGTTGCCAAGTACCTGCGCAATTTCGATCCGCGCTGGGAGCGGTGCTGGATCGCCGAAAAGGATGGGGTCGTCGTTGGGTCGGTGTTCGTCGTCCGGGAAGACGACGCGACCGCAAAGCTGCGGCTGCTCTACGTCGACCCCTCTGCCCGTGGGCATGGCATCGGCAGCCGCTTGGTGGATGAGTGCCTCAGGTTCGCCCGCCAGGTCGGCTACCGGAAGATGATGCTGTGGACCAACAGCGTACTGACCGATGCGCGCCGGCTCTATGAAAAAGCAGGATTCGAACTGGTGGAGGAGGAGCCCCATCACAGCTTCGGCAAGGATCTGGTAGGCCAGGTTTGGAGTCGTGAACTCCAGTCACAATAACAACGCAGAACGTGAGGTAAGTATGAGCGACACCCTTGGACTCTCCCAACGTGCCATTACGACTACCGAGACGATCTTGCAGAAATACGGGGTGGATGGCGAGAAGGCCGGAGCCGGTTTCATAGCCGAGGTACTCGAAACTCTGGCAGCCAATGAGTTACTGACTTTCGGGTTTTCGGATCCGCTGCAGACCGGACCGCAGCCAGGTGACATGGAAAAGGCCTGTACGGTCATTCGTCTGCTCGCCGAGCGCTCAGGGACGCTGGCCACCATCTATATGGTGGCTGGCTTGCTCGGGCCGCTATGTCTTTCCTATGCCGGAACGGTTGCGCAAAAAAAGGCTTTGCTGCCGCGTGTTGCCGCAGGCGAGTTGCAGCTCGCTTTTGCTCTGACCGAGCCGGGAGCAGGGTCGGATGCGGCCGGCATCACGACTCAGGCCACACGATGGGACGATCACTATGTGGTGCGTGGAGAGAAAACCTATGTCACCGGGGCGGCGACCGCCGACCTGATACTGACGGTTGCCCGAACCACCGAGGGTGGCGCCAAATCCTACGGTATCCTGCTTGTGCCTGGGGGTGCGGATGGTCTGAGCGTAGAGCCGTTGAGCAAGCTTTCGGGTAATGCCTATCCCTCGTGTCGGGTCATGTTTGAGGAAGTCCTCGTGTCGGAAAGCGGAGTGCTCGGCGGGGAGGCGGGGGTAAACTCGGCATGGCCTCAGCTACGCAAGACGGGAACTCTCGAGCGCTTGATCGTCGCTGCCATGGCATGCGGGTTTGCCGATGCGGCGACGAATCGTGCCCTGCAGTTCGTTCAGGAGCGCCATCAGTTCGGCCAACCGTTGCGCGATTTTCAGGCCATTCAACATACCGTCGTCGAGATGAGCACTCTCGCCACTGGTATGCGTCTCTTTCTTGAGGATGCCATTCGTCAGCACGCAGAGGGCCATGACGCAACGCAGGCCATCTCCATGGCCAAGTATTTCTGCTCCGATCAGCTGCAAAAGGTCGTCGCGATGGCGGCACGGGTCATGGGCGGGCGCGCCTATTTCGACTTCGAGTCCGTATCGCGACTTTATCGCGAAGCCCCGTTTTGCCTCTATGCGGGCGGTACCATCGAGGTTCAGAAAATGCTCATAGCCCGGTCCCTGGGCATCTAGCTTGGCTGCCCGGCGTGGGAATGCTTTGGCCCGGCACGGACGCGCTTCGGCGATGGCCGAATTCCGAACAGCAGGGCGTAGAGCACCGGTACCGCGACCAGGGTGAGCAGCGTGGCGAAGGCGAGCCCGCCCATGATCGTCGCCGCCATGCTGGCGAAGAAGGCGTCGCCGAGCAGGGGCAGCATGCCGAGGATGGTGGTGCCGGCAGCCAGTACCACCGGCCGCAGACGGCTGACGCTGGCTTCCACCACGGCTGGGCAGCCGGGCTTGCCCTCGCGGATCTGGGCGTCGATCTCGTCGAGCAGCACGATACCGTTCTTCATCAGCATGCCGGAGAGGCTGAGCAGCCCGAGCAGCGCCGTGAAGGTGAACGGCATGCCGCTGGCCAGCAGCCCGATCACCACGCCGCAGATCGACATGGGTACCACCAGCCACAGGATCAGCGGCTGGCGCCACTTGCCGAACAGCAGCACGCTGATCACCAGCATGGCGAGAAAACCCAACGGCAACTGGGCACGCAGCGAGGCCCGCGAGCGGCCGGAGGCCTCGTACTCGCCGCCCCACTCCAGGCGGTAACCGAGGGGCAGGGGAATCGCTTCGATGGGCGCGCGAATGCGTGAAAGGCCCTCGCTGGCGGTAACGCCACTCACCGTACTGGCCTGAACTGTCAGGGTGCGCATGCGGTCGCGGCGGCGGATGACACTCTCTTCACTGATGGTGTCGAAACGCTCGATGATCTGCCGCAGCGGGATAGGTACGTTGCCATTGGCGCTTTCCAACTGCCTCTCGTGCAGGCGCGTCACGTCCAGGCGCTCGTGCTCGGGTGGGCGCAGCACGATGGGAAGCAGGCGATCGTTTTCGCGATAGAGGGCTGCCTGAATACCGGTGGTGGCGAACTGTAGCGCGCGCATGGCCGCGTCGCGCTGAACTCCCGCCATGCGAGCGCGCTCCTCGTCGAATACCGGCTCGAGCACCAGTTCGCGCTGGCGCCAGTCGTCGACGATGTCCGTCACCAAGGGATCGCGCTCCATGATTGCCTTGGCCTGGTCGCCCAGGTAGCGCAGCATGACCGGATCGGGCCCTGAGAAGCGTGCTTCGATACTGACGACGTTAGGCCCGAACATGAGGCGCTCGATCCTGGCCTGAGCATCGGGGTGATGCACGTCGAGCCGCTGCCGCAGCCGTGCTGCCAGCGGATCTATCTGGTCGCGCTCGGCCGTGCGGATCATGAACAGACCGTAGCTGGAGCTGGGCCGTTCCGGTGTATAGGTGAGCACGAAGCGACTGGCGCCGCGCCCCACGAACTGCGTTACCGATAGCACTTCCGGCTGGGCGCGAAGAAAATCGTCGAGACCCTGCATGTGACGGTCCGTCGCGCGAATGTCGGTGCCTTGGGGCAGTTGGTAGTGCAGGAAGAAGATGGGCGTATTCGAGGCGGGGAAGAAGGCCTGCTTGACGAAACCGAAGGCGAAGATGCAGCCGGCGGTGAACAGAATCAGGCTCAGCAGCGTAAGCAGGCGCCAGCGCAGCACGCCCTCTAGCAGCCGGCGATAGCCTCTGTAGAGCCTGCCCGTGTAAGGCATCTTGGCATCGTGCACCGTTTTCAGCAGATAGTGCCCCAGCAGGGGCGTGACGGTGATGGCCAGTACCCAGCTCAGCAGCAGCGACACGGCGATCACCGCGAACAGGGAGAAGAGCAGGTCGCCGGTGGTGTCGGGCGAGAGGCCGATGCCGGCAAACGCCATGATGCCGATGACCGTGGCGCCGAGCAGTGGTACCTGCGTGCGTTTGGCGGCGGTGCTGGCGGCGTCGCGGGCATTGGCTCCTCGCTGCATGCCGATCAACATGCCTTCGGTCACCACGATGGCGTTGTCGACCAGCATGCCCATGGCGATGATCAGCGCGCCCAGAGAGATGCGCTCCATCTCGAGGCCGAGCACGCGCATGAACAGCAACGTACCGAGTACCGTCAGCAGCAGAGTGGCACCCACTACCAGGCCGGCCCGCCAGCCCATGAACAGGCACAGCACGCCGATGACGATCGCCACGGCCAGCGCCAGGTTGACGAGAAAGCTGCCGATGGCATCGTCGACCACCCGGTGCTGCTCGTAGATCGGATGGAGCTCGACGCCTAGCGGTATTCGTTCCTGTAGCTCGTGCAGCCGGGCATCCACCGCCTGGCCCACCTCGACGATGTTGACGTCGGCCACCCCGGCCACGGCAAGCGTGAAGGCGGGCATCCCATTGAAGCGAATCAGATGATCGGGCAGCTCCGTTGCGCTGCGCCGGATCGTGGCGATATCGCCCAGGCTGATCTGCTCAGTCGTGCCGGGGCGACCGATGCGCAGCTCCTCCAGGTGAGCGGGGCTCGCTAACTGTTGGGAGAAGGCGATGCGCAGGCGGCGCTCATCCAGGGTGATGGCACCGCTCTCGGCGATGGCGCTGGCGGCACGCAGGGTTTCGATCATCTGCTCCAGCGGTACGCTGAGGCTGGCCAGGCGCTCGCTGTCGAGATCCACGTACAAGGCCTCGCTGCGCTCGCCGGCGGTGGTGACCTTGGCCACGCCGTTCACCGTCAGCAGCTCCCGACGCAGGAACCTCGACAGATCGCGAATTTCCGCATCGCTCAGTTCCGGCGCCGTGATTGCGTAGTAGATACCGTAGACGTCGCCGAAGTCGTCGTTGACCAGGGAAGGGCCGGCGCCCGGGGGCAGGCTGGCCTGGGCATCGCCGATCTTGCGGCGCAGTTCGTCCCAGAGCTGCGGCATGTTGCGGCTGGGATAGGCGCGCTTGATCTCGACCTCGACCTCGGAGATGCCAGGGCGTGAGCGCGAGCGAACGTAGTCGACGGCCGGCAGCTGCTGGATGGCCGATTCCAGCCTCTCGGTCACCTCCTGTTCGACCTGCTCGGCATTCGCTCCGGGGTAGGGTGTGGTGATGATGGCGGTCTTGAGGGTGAACGAGGGATCTTCCAGCCGGCCCAGGGTCAGCATTGCCCACAGGCCGCCCAACAGGCAGGCCAGAATGATCAGCCAGGTCTGGACGGGGCGGTCGATGGCGGTGCGGGCGATGTCCATGAACGTGTCCTAGTCGAGGCGCGTTTGGGGCTTGACCCGCATGCCGTCGCGCAGCAGGTGGGTGCCGGAAGTGACGATCGGCTCGCCTTCCGCCAGGCCGTCGAGCACCGTCACACGGTCAGACAGTGCAGCACCGAGGGTGACGGGGCGCGACGTTACCGTTTGCGACTCGGGATCGAACCTCCAGATGCGCATCTCGCCGTCGTTGCCGGGGTCCAGCGCTGAAATTGGCACCGTGACACCGGATGGCTCTGAGTCGAGCCGAGTGATGACGAGGTTCGCGGTCATGCCGGGCAACAGCTCGATCGCGTCTGGACGAGGCAGGGATACGCTGACCGGATAGCTTTGTCCTACCGGGTCGGCTTGGGGGCGGTGCTCCCGATAGCGGACCGGTAAGCGCCGTTCGGGAGCGGCCTCGAAGATAGCCTCCATTCGGTACGTCTCGGGATGCTCGAGGATGGCGCTGAGCCGCTCGGGCACATGAAAGCGCAGGCGAAGCTCGCTCATGTCCTGCACCCGCAATATCGGCGTGTTTGCGGCTACGGTGGCGAAGGGTTCGGCCAGCCTGCGGGTCACCAGAGCGTCGAAGGGGGCTTCGAGACGGGCATAGTCGAGCTGCCGGCGAGCCTGCTCGAGCGCCACGGTTTGGGTATGAAATTCGGCCTCTGCCTGCTCGAAGCTCGCCGTCGAGGCGGCGTTCTGGGTATGCAGTCGGCGCAGGCGCTCGTACTCCCGCCGGGCCTGCTCATGCCGCGTCTCCACCTGGCGCAGCGCCAGTTCGAAGTCGGTGGTATCAAGCATCGCCAAGGTTTCGCCGCGTGGTACGAAGGCACCTTCGCGTGGGCCCTGCTCGAGGAGTTGGCCGCCGACCTGGAAGGCCAGATCGACAGTGCTGGCGGCTTCAACACGGGCAACGAAGCGGTGGCTCGGCGCGGGGAGCGACATGGCGTTTTCCACCCGCACCGGGCGTATCACCTCCTCGCCATCGGTGCTGGCGCCTCCCTCGGTGCAGGCGGTAAGGCCCAGCGCGAGCGACAGGAAGAGCAGCATCCGTGGCCATCTGGGCAGTGGGCGTGCGAATGGAAACGCCATTGGGAGCATTTTGTTAACGCCGTTAATAGGTTTGGCTTGAATGTATTGTTAACGATGTTAATATGTCAAGCGACAAGTGACACGAAGCGAGAATTCGCGTGACGGAAAACGACAGTGCGCCGAAGCGTAGGCGGCGGAAGAAGGAGAAGCTGAGCGTGCGGCAGATCGCCGAGGCGGCGCTGTTACTGGTGAACCGGGATGGCCTGGATGGATTGACGATGCGAGCCTTGGCCGATGCCATGGACGTGCAGGCGCCGGTGATCTACCGCCACGTGGCCGACAAGCGGCAATTGCTCGATGAAATGGCCGATGCCATCGTGGCTGCCGTTCCGCTGGGCGGGCTCGATGACGAGGATGCCTATGTCAATCTGGCCGAGTTCGTCCGGCGCCTACGGCGTACCTTGCTGAGGTATCGTGACGGTGCGCGTATCGTGGGTGGCAGCTACTCCGCCAAGCACAGCACCTTGCGCGGCGCCGAAACGCTGATGGAGCTGCTGGTGAAAGCCGGGCTCGACCGCGACCGGGCGCTCTGGGCGATGACCACGCTGCTCTCTTTCATTCTCGGCGAAACGCTAGAGCAGCAGGGGCTGCCCGACGAACCCGGCGAGGCCACGGCGACCATTACCGCTTCCCTCGGCGAGGTGCTGGCAAGTCCTGACTTCCGCCATCTCGATACGGAACTGATGGCGCGACGCTTCTTCGATTTCGACGGTCGCTTCGAATTCGGCCTATCCCTGGTGTTGGCAGGAGTGCGTGAGCAGGCTGCCGGCACGTCGCGCCACAGGTGCACGACTTCAAGGCCGTGACCGGTCTGACGCCGGGCGGCTACCATCACTACGTCCAGCGTCGATACGCAGCCAGGGGATGAGCTCATGACGAAAGAGGTTGGCCAGCCTTCCGGGCCGCGCCCTGGGTTCCGCTCTTCCGGGGGCGGTACCCATGAGGTGCCTGGAGCGGCGCTCTCCTATGTCGAAAAGGGTCGCGGCCTGCCACTGTTGATCCTGGGTTCGGCCGTCTACTATCCGCGCACCTTCCCGGCGAGCTTGCACGGATCGTGTCGTCTGATCTTCGTGGATCTTCGCCATTTCGCCGGCAAGCTCGACACGGGGCGGGTGGCCATTACCCTGGAGACGTACTGCGAGGATATCGAGGCCATGCGCAGCCGGCTGGGTCTCGAACGATTCGTGCTGGTGGGGCACTCCCATCACGGCAACGTCGCCCTGGCATATGCCAAGCGATATCCCCACAGGGTGTCCCATCTGGTGCTCATCGGCACACCACCGTGTGACGTTCGGGGCACACTGGAAGCCGGACATCGCTATTGGCTTACTCATGCCTCGAGCGCACGCAAGGCGGTGCTGGCGTGCAACCAAGCACGGCTTGACGAGGCGGCATTGGCCGAACTTCCACCGGGTGAAATGTTCGTTGCGCGCTATGTGGCCGATGGCCCGCGCATCTGGTACGACCCGCATTACGATGCCGCCCCTCTCTGGCAAGGGGTGCCGATCGACACCGAGGCTTTCACGGCATTTCGCGACTTCTTCGTCGACTACGAGTTCAACTGGCGTCTGGAGGATCTCTCCGCGCCGGTGCTGGTAGTGATGGGGCGCCATGATTACGTCGTGCCCCCTACGCTCTGGGAGTCCCGCCTGCCTGACCTGCCACCCGTTACCTATCGGCTGTTCGAGCAAAGTGGCCACACGCCCCAGTTGGAAGAACCGGAAGCGTTCGCCAGGCTGCTGTTGGAGTGGCTTGGGCGGGATGAACCATAGAAGGGCGCTTCACCATCTTGACGCCTCGATCATCGAGGTATAGGTTTCTCCCATGACCAAAGCGAAATCCGAAGCGGCCGCCGGCCGTCGGATCCCCGACTACAGCGATCCTTCGTACTGGCGCGGCACGATCAAGATGTCGCTGTCGAAGTTCTTCGTGCTCAGCGTACTGCACCGACATCCGATGCACGGCTACGAGGTGGTGCAGGCGGTGGAGAAGAGCACCAATGGCTGCTGCAGTCCCTCGGAGGGCACGGTCTATCCGGTACTCAACGAGTTCGAGGCGGGGGGCTACCTCTCGTCCACGAACGAGGTGGTGCAGGGGCGCTCGCGCAAGGTGTATGCGCTGACGGAGAAGGGACGGGAGGCCTTTCAGGTGGCGGTGGATGCCTGGCTGGAGGCCACGGACTGCATCGTTGAGAGCCGTCGCATGGCCGCGGGGGCAGTGAAACGGGAGGAGCGGGAAGGATGAGCGCGGCGCGTTTTTTCAGGTCCAGATACCTCGATGATCGAGGTAGTCAATGAGCTCGCGCACCGGTGTGGTCGTCGCCCTGGGCGTCTCCCAGACGCTGGCCTGGGGCTCGACCTACTATTTGCCGGCCATCCTCGCCGTGCCCATGGCGCGAGATCTCGGCCTTGCCACGGGTACGGTATTCGCGGCCTTCTCCTCGGCATTGGTGGTGTCGGCCGTGCTGGGGCCGGCGGTGGGGAGGCGCATCGACAGATTTGGCGGACGCGACGTGCTGGCGGCCTCGAGCCTGGTATTCGCCCTGGGTCTGGTGCTGCTGGGGTTGGCGGATGGCCCCGTGCTGCTATGGGCAGGTTGGCTGGTGATCGGCGTCGGCATGGGGATGGGACTGTACGAATCGGCTTTCTCGACCCTGGCCGGGCTCTACGGCCGCGAGGCGCGCGGCGCCATTACCGGCATCACGCTGTTGGCGGGCTTTGCCAGCACGGTGTGCTGGCCGATCACCGGCTGGCTCAACGCCGAATTCGGCTGGCAGAGCGCCTGCTTTACCTGGGCGGCGGTACATCTGCTGCTGGGTTTGCCGCTCAACCGGTTGCTGATTCCATTCGGTATCCAGCCGCCCGCGCTTCACGCCGAGACGGCAGTTGCCGAGGCGAATTCGACCTGGCTGCCCATGGTGCTGCTGGCCTTCGTCTTCGCCGTGACCTGGTTTGTCAGTACCGCCATGGCGGCGCACCTGCCGTGGCTGCTGCAGATCGCCGGCCTCTCGCCCACCGCCGCCATTGCCGCCGCGGCGCTGGTCGGGCCGGCCCAGGTGGCGGCACGAATGCTCGAGTTCTCGCTGCTGCAGCGCTTTCATCCCTTGCTCTCGGCCAAGTTGGCGGTGGTGGCGCATCCCATTGGCGCGCTCGGCGTGATGACGCTGGGGGCACCGCTGGCCACGCTGTTCGTGCTGCTGCACGGTGCCGGCAACGGCATTCTCACCATCGCCAAGGGCACGCTGCCGCTGGCCATTTTCGGCCCCCATGGCTATGGCCTGCGCCAGGGCGTGCTGATGGTGCCGGCACGCTTCGGCCAGGCGCTGGCGCCGCTGGCCTTCGCCCTGTTGATCGAGCGCTTCGGCACCCAGGCGCTGCTGTTCTCCTCGGCCCTGGGGCTTGCCGCCCTGGTGGCGCTGCTCGTCCTGCAAACCCACGCCCTGAAGGAGGCGACATGAGGCTTCGCACGCTCAACGACCCTGACTATCTACCGGCCCTCGACGAGCGCTTCGCTCTCCGGCAGCCCGGCCAGGGCTTGCCCGATCCGCTGGGCCATCCGCCACGCATCCTGCTGCTCTACGGCTCGCTGCGCGAACGCTCCTATTCGCGCCTGGCGGTGGAAGAGGCTGCGCGGCTGCTGCGCTATTTCGGCGCCGAGACGCGGATCTTCGACCCTTCCGATCTGCCGTTGCCGGACCAGGTGCCGGGCGACGATCACCCGGCGGTGTGGGAGCTGCGCGAGCTGGCGCTGTGGTCCGAAGGGCAGGTGTGGTGCAGCCCCGAGCGCCACGGCCAGATCACCGGCGTGATGAAAACCCAGATCGACCATTTGCCACTGAGCATGGGCGCGGTGCGGCCCACCCAGGGGCGCACCCTGGCGGTGATGCAGGTCAGCGGTGGCTCGCAGTCGTTCAATGCGGTGAACACGCTGCGCCTGCTGGGGCGCTGGATGCGCATGTTCACCATCCCCAACCAGTCCAGCGTGCCCAAGGCGTATCAGGAGTTCGATGAGGCCGGGCGCATGCGGCCCTCGCCGCTCTACGACCGCATCGCCGATGTGATGGAGGAGCTGGTGCGCTTCACCGTGTTGTTACGGCCCCACGCCGAAACGCTGGTGGACCGCTACTCGGAGCGCCGTGAGGCGGCCGGTGCCAAGGCCGACCCGGTGACCGACAAGGCGGCGGTTGCGCAAACCTCGGAGTAGCGTCATGCACAAGGTACTCTGGTTGACGGATCCTCACCTCGTGGAGCCTGATAACGCAGCGTCCCAAGCGCCTGCCGAGGCCTGGCAGCGCTTCCGGCGCTGCCTGGACGACATACGCCACGATCACGCGGATGCGGAGCTGCTCGTGCTGAGTGGCGATCTCGTTCAGTTGAACAACCCGGGGGCCTATGCGCTGCTGCGCGAAGCGCTGGAAACGTTGCACATGCCTTACCGGCTGCTGGTGGGCAACCATGACGATCGCACTGCGTTGCATGAGGCATTTCCCCACATCCCCATGGTCAGAGGCTTTCTCCAGGGCAGCGACGATATCGGTGAGACGCGTCTGATCTATCTCGATACCCAGGCAGCACAAGGCCACTATGGTGAACTCTGTCCCTTCCGGCTCGACTGGCTGGCAGCGGAGCTGGAGGCGGCCTCGACCCGCCCGGCGGCGATATTTCTCCACCACCCACCAATGGCAATCGGCGTGCCCGCACTCGACAGACTCAAACTGTTGGAGAGCGAAGGGCTGCGTGATTTGCTGCAATCACGCCGTGCCCCGACGCAGTTCTTCTGCGGCCATGTGCACCGCAACGTCTCGGGCCGATGGTGCGGCCATCCCTTCGCCACCTTGAAGAGCACCAACACGCAGTTCGCTTTCGACATGCAGGCGGAACGCCTGAGACGTTGCGATGAGGAACCCGGCTATGGCGTCTTGCTGTTCGATAACGGCGAAGTGATCGTCAATTACGTGGATATTTCCACTGACCACTGATGCCGTGCCAAGCATTACAAGACCGGGGCGATTCACACCCCGGGATCAGACACGAGGCCGGCTGGCTCCATTGGCATTACTCCGCCTGCTTACTTAGGGCGAACCTCGAAGATGCCTTCCACCTCGACGGCCAAGTCATAGGGTAATGCGCTGACTCCCACTGCCAGGCGCGTGTGACGCCCTTTTTCGCCAAACGCCTCTAGGAAGAGATCGGAAGCCCCATTCATGACCTGGGATTGACCGTGAAAATCGGGCGTGGAATTGACATAGCCGGCCAGCCGAACCGTGTTGACCAAGCGCTCTAGTTCGCCATTGAGTGCGTCATTGAGCTGGGCGATCAGGTTCAGGCCGCACAGGCGGGCGGCTTGTTGGCCCTGTTCGAGACCGTAGGCATCGCCGAGCTTGCCGGCAAAGCGCCGTTCTCCGTTCCACTGGCATAGCTGGCCTGTCACGAATAGCAGGTTTCCAGTTAGGTGGTAAGGAACATAGCTGGCTCCCGGCTTACTCGGCTCCGGCAGGTCGATGCCCAGGGCTTTCATTCTGGCTTCGATGGTTTCAGGCATGGTGTTTGTCATCGCTGAGTTGTTTTGATCCGCTCGATGGCAACGTTGAGGAAGTCATCGAGCGGGTGAGCTGCAGGTGGGTGCGAACGTTTACCGATTCTTTGGTATCCCCAATGCCTCCAGGCTAGCTTTGCCTAATTCGACACGCTTTGCGGCATCGCCGGCCTTCTCAATGTCCAGGTTCAAGGCGAAGGGATATAGTGTTTCCCCTTCCTGAACCCAGCCTACCCACCAGCCTATGCCCGGATCGGGCGCGTTCTCCCAGCCGGTCTTGCCATAAAGGGCCCAGCTCTCGTCATGTTCCAACAGGATGATGTCGCGGGTGGCCTGTTGTACCGAGTTGGAGACAGGTAATGTCCCTTGGGCTAGCTCGAGCAGGAAGTACGCCTGCTCGATGGCGCTTATCTCGAGCGGACCCACTAGCCAGAAGTCATCGACATGCTCGCCTATCTCGGCATTGCCGTAGTCGAGTTCCCGTAGGGCTGTCTGCATCGGTTCCTTGCCGATACGCCGAGCCAAGGCCTGATAGATAGGAACGTTGGAAAGCTCGATGGCCTCACGCAACCCCATGTCCTGTTCCCATACGTCGAAAGGCTGGGGCTCGCCACCGTAGGGCAGAACCTCGTCGACACTATCGACAGCTCCGACACTGAGTCCGATCAGAGTATGCGGCACCTTGAAGGTCGAGGCCGGTACGAAAGGGGTTGTGGCCCTTTCATGATCATGGCCGATGAGCCGCTGGTTAATGGGATCATAGAGTATGAACGTGCCGCTGATGCCTGCTTCCTGGAAGAGCTGGGTTATCTCGGGGCTTTCCTGCCACTCGTGGGCGTAAGCATTGATGCTGAGTAACAAGAGGCTAGGAGCCACTATTTTTTTCATTATTAATTTTCCTGAAGTTATCTTGCTTTATTGGATGAATTGGAGAGTGCCGGAATGTGAGTATTCGGCAGGGATTTTGAAAGATGATCTTGAGAAAAGTGCCAAAAAAATCAGATGATTGTTCGTGATGAGTGACCCTTCTTTAACGTTATATAACGAACCTCTTCTGGACTCTCTTCATAGCATTTCCAATGCAACCGCTGAATACGAAACAACGGTTATATGCCGCAACCACCCGCTTCGCTGAGCTTATCGCCAGGATGTTGACTATCTTCAGGTGAAGGATCGGCTAGGATGCCGTGAAGTCATTGGAAAGGAGGCTGTCATGTACTCACCTGCGATGCCCGAAACCGTTGTTGTTGTGACCGGCGCTTCCAGCGGCATCGGCCGTGCCACGGCACATGAGTTTGCTCGACAGGGCGCGACCCTGTTCCTGGCGGCCCGGGACAGGACGGCGTTGCATGACGTCGCCGAGGAGTGTCATCGGCTCGGTGGGCAGGCCAGGTTCATCGTCGCCGACGTTACCAAGCCTGAAGATATGCAGCGACTGGCCCAGAGCGCAATAGAGGCGGCGGGCAGGATCGATGTATGGGTCAACAACGCAGGCGTCGGTGCGCTCGGCGCCTTCGAGGAGCTTCCTCTCCAAGACCATGAGCGGGTCATCCAGACCGATCTTATTGGCCAGATCAACGGCGCCTATGCTGTGCTGCCCCATTTCAAGCAGCGAGGCCGCGGCATTCTGATCAACAATATTTCCCTAGGCGGCTGGGCGCCGCAGCCCTATGCCGCTTCCTACAGTGCAGCGAAGTTCGGCCTGCGGGCCTTCGCCGAAAGCCTGCAGGGTGAGCTCCGCCATTGGCCGGAGATCCATGTCTGCAATGTCTATCCCGCCGTAATGGATACCCCGGGGTTTCGTGATGGTGGCAATTACACCGGCCGTGCCGTCAAGCCCGTGCCGCCCGTCTATGATCCTCGGCGTACTGCTCGCACCATCGTCAAGCTGGCTCGGTATCCGCGGCCGACGGCCTACGTGGGGCTACCCGCCATACTGGCTCGCCTTGCCCATGGTATGCCGGGCTACCCGTGGCTCAATGCCAGCCTGGTCGACTTTGCCATGAGGCAAGCCCGGCCCATGGCGAACTCATCGGGCAACTTGTACGCGCCGCCGAGTGGAGAGCGGCGCATCGATGGTGGCTTCCGTGCTACCGATACGCGCCGTAAGGCGGTCGTGGCAGCGAGTCTTGCAGGGATACTGCTGGGCTTTTGTCTGTCGCGCCGCCGCAGGCTGCATCAGGACTGAGCGTTTAGCGCGTACCTGACGGTCAATAATCAAGAGCCAGCCGCAGCCTGTCCTTGTGCTGAATGCCGTTCTCGTAGATCGGCTCATCGTAGTGGGTCAGGAAGTAGTCACGCTCCACGGCAACGACCCTGAACCCTGCACGTTGGTAGAAGGAGAGCTGATAACCGAAGGTGCCGGTGCAAAGCTCAAGGCGCCGTGCACCCGCATCTCTAACCGTTGCGATGGCATGATCCAGCAGCCGCTTGCCAATGCCCTTTCGCTGATACGCCGGGTCGACGGCAATGTTCATCAGCTCATGAACACCGCCTCCAATGGGCTGGATGACATAAGCGCCGACGGTCTTCTCCGCGATAGTCGCAACATGGCAAATCGAGTGTTCGAGGTAGCGTGCGATGGCATCAAGCGAGGGATCGGCCTCCAACAGGAGTTGGAGAGGAGCCTCGGCGCTGGGTGCTTGTTTGATGAGCATGTCGATGTGCTTGCGGCTTGTCTGAGGGCGGTCGGTGCCGGTTCGACGAAGTGTCGATTGATAGATGCTACAGGGACGAGACCGGGGCGTCATTCGCCCCGGTGTTGCCATCTCGCCGAATGCGGCATCAGGCTGGCTGCGCCAGGCGTGATGTTGCCAACTCACGCTGCAAGCTCTCGATGAGCTGATCTATACGCGCCAGGGCGCTTTCAGTCGAGGCCGCCAGCGCCTCGCCGCCTTCCTCCTGATGCTCGATGGCGATGCTGTGAAAGCCGCCAATGCCGATGAACTGCAGGGCGGTGCGTGCGCCCGGCTCGAGATGGTTGAATGCCGCCATGCTGCGCCCTGGGTCGAAGTCGTAACCGCCGCGAGAGGAGAGCAGCACCGCATGCCGTTTTCGGCCGGCCAGCAGCGGCACGTAAGATTCCAGGGGCATGAAGGGGTGGGCACCGTACTGCATGTCGAAATCGACCGTACGACCGATGCGGACGATGTTGTCGATCCAGGCCTTGAACGCGGCCGGGGGGCCGAAGTTGTACATCGGTACGCCGAGCACCAGGATGTCGGCCCGTACGACCTCGTCCACCAGGGCATCGCTCTCGGTGAGCAATTCTCTCATCGGTTCGGTTTGCTGCTCGATGGGCGTGAAAGCGGCTTCGATCCATTCGACGCTGGTCAGTTGCGGCGGGTTGGCGCCGAGATCCCGATAGACGATCTCGGCATCCGGCTCCAGAGTGCGCCAGCGGGAAACGAAGTGGTGGGTCAGCCGGCGGGTGTGCGAGCCGTGATCGTGGCTGCCGGCACGGCCGGGGCGTGGGCTGGCGTCGAGGTGAAGTAAACGCGTCATGGGTTTTCTCCGTCACTGGGTGTAGGATCTATTGAGTGAATTGTTCTCAGCCTTGCCTGTGGCTTGTTTCATATAAGCCTGAAGCCAAGTGGGGCGACAAACGACGATTCTTTTTCTATTTTGGAAAATAAAACTCATCCATGATGCCGCGACGACTGCCTTCTCTCTCCGCCCTGCGCGCCTTTGAGGCGGCGGCGCGCCACCTCAGCGCCAAGCGTGCTGCCGAGGAGCTCTCGGTCACGCCGACGGCGATCAGCCATCAGATCCGCCAGCTCGAGGAGAGCCTGGGCGTGGCCCTATTCGTGCGGCGGCCGCGGCAGCTGGTGCTGACGACTCAGGGCCAGGCGCTGCTCACCGTGCTGAGCGACTCCTTCGATGCCATCGCCGAGACGGTGACCAAGCTGCGCCGTCCGCCGACGCGGCAGGCGGTAACGCTCTCGACCACGCCGGCCGTGGCAGCACGCTGGCTGCTGCCCTGGGTCTGCCTGCTGCGCGATGCCCACCCGCAGATCGACCTGAGCATTCAGGTCTCACACAAAACGGTCGCCCTGGATGGCGTCGTCGCCGACATGGCGATTCGCTACGGCGAGGGCCCCTGGCCCGGACTGGTCGCGGAGAAGCTGTTCGACAATGTCTTCGTGCCCGTCTGCAGCCCCGTGCTGAAGCTGCGTGAACCGGCCGAACTGGTGCGCCATACGCTGCTGCACTTCTCTTCGCCCGCGCCGTTGGACTGGGCGGCCTGGCAGCGCCAGGTCCAGGTACCGGGGCTCGACGTCAGCGCCGGACTGATGTTCTCCGACGAGACCCATGGCATCGCCGCTGCCCTGGACGGCCAGGGCATAGCCCTGATGAGCCGGTATCTGATCGAGGAGGAGCTGCGTCAAGGGCGCCTGGTTCAGCCATTCGGCCCCGAGGTGAAGGCCGCTCCCTTCCAGCTCGTCTACCCGCCCGAGCGGCTCGAGGAGCCGGCCATTGCCGCCGTGCGCGAGTGGATCGTCGGGCTGCTGGATCCCCAAGCCAGAGAGAGCGGCTGCCGTGCGATAGTCGAGCGCCAGTCATGACGTCAGTCGTGTCAGCTTGTCGGGATTGCGCACGATGAAGATATCCGTGGCCTGGCCTGAGCGGTCGTAGCCGAAGGTCACCGTCGCGACGACACTTCCCTCTCGGAACATCATGAAGCCGGGACCGCCGTTGATGTCGGCCACGCGCCACAGATAGCCGGCCCAGTATTGGCTCAGACGGCTGGCCAGGAAGTCGAGTACGGCCGACTTGCCGTGCAGCGGCTTGAGCAGGGTGGGCACCTTGCCGCCGCCATCGGCGCTGAGGCGGACCTCGGCCGAGAGCAGGTTGGCGAGCCGTGCCGTGGCGCCCTCGGTGATGGCGAGCCTGAACGCTTCCAGCAGCGCCTGCTGGCGTTCCCGCGGTGGCGCATGGCGCTGCTCGGCGGCCTGCAGATTGGCTCGCGCTCGGGAAACCAACTTGCGGCAGGCCGGCTCCTTGAGCTCGAGCATGGCGGCGATCTCGGCGTAGGACGTGTCGAAGATCTCATGCAGCAGGTAGGCGGCCCGCTCCTTGGGCGAGAGGCGTTCCAGCAGCAGCAGGAAGGCGGTGGAGAGCGAGTCGGCCAGCTGCATGCTGCGTTCCGCATCGGATACGGCAGCGGTCGGGATGGGCTCGGGCAGCCAGGCACCGACGTAGTCGACCCTGGCCCGGTGGGCATTGCCCAGCAGATCGAGGCAGCGTCGCGTGCAGGCGGTCGTCAGCCAGGCGTGGGGCGTATCGATAGCCTCACGATCCGCTGCCTGCCATTTGAGAAAGGTGTCCTGCACCGCATCCTCGGCGTCGGCGCGCGAGCCGAGGATGCGATAGGCCAGCCCCAGCAGCATGGGGCGGGCCTCTTCGAAGCGCAGAAAATCGGCAGAAGGCATCAGGCTGTCTCGGCTATCGGCGCTGAGCTGTCCTTGGCCCAGGCCACCGTGGCGGCGTGGATCACAGGCGGATGGGCCAGCAGGGGCGTTACCGCGGCGACATAGGCATCGTAGGCCGGTCCCTGCATGAAAGCCTGTGGATCCGCGCCGACGGCATAGCGCTGGAAGACGCGAATGGTGTCGGGATCGCTGTCATCGTAACAGTAGAAATAGGCGTCGTGGACCTGGCGCGCCTGGATGCTGGGCGCCAGGTGAGTCTCCCAGGCGCGGCGTACCTCGTCGCGCTTGCCGGGCAGTGCCTTGTGGGTGATGAACAGAGTGTTCTGGCTCATGTGTGGCTCCTGAATCGCTGAGGTAGAGAGGCGAAGGCCGAGTGGCCGTCACTGTCATGACGATTCAGGAGGATGCTATGTGACATGGGCGGACAAAATTGCCATCTCATCACGCGTGAAACGCGGCGTGATGTGCTGCGGGCAGTTGAAATCGAACGCCTCGATGGCGATCACCAAGCCTCTCTCTACCCGGGCGCGGTAAGTGGGCACCTCCAGCCGAGCCAGCAGTGCCGCATCGTCCTCTTCGTGGACGATGCGTGCCCGACCCCAGATCTTCAGCCGCCGTCGGTTGGCGTAGTCGATCAGGAACAACATCGTCCTGTCGTCATGGGCAATGTTGCCCGCACTGATGTACTGCCGGTTGCCGGCGAAATCGGCGAAGCCGAGGGTGTGATCATCGAGGCACTGCAGGAAGCCGGGCGGCCCGCCACGGTGCTGCACATAGGGCCAGCCATTCTCGCCGACGCTGGCCATGAAGAAGTGGTCCTGGGCGGCAATGAACTCGCGAACGGGCGCGCCGAGAACGTCGCGTCCGGCCTCGGCCGGGTCGACGGGCTTGGTGGCTTCCCGGCTGCCGTAGCGAGCCTGGGCGGCGCGAACCGAAGGGGTATAGGTGAGCGTCTTGAAGGCACGTGTCATGGCGAAGTTCCTCGAAAGGTGCCGCTCGGGAGAGAGCGGCACCGCAACGGCTGCGGGTCAGGCAACCGAATCCAGGGTGACCCGGTCGAAGTCGATCTCCACGCGGCTGGCCTTGCCGAGGATATTGGTCAGCAGGTTCAAACCCACATGGGTGATGATCTCGACGATCTCGCCGTCGCCATAGCCAGCATCGCGCACGGCCTGCAGCTCTGCCGTGGTGACATCGCCCATGTGCTCGACCAGGGCGCGGGCGAAGGCGACTGCGGCAGCGGCTTTGGCGTCATGGCTGGTACCGCGGCGATTGGCGGCCATCTCGTCGCTGCTCAGCCCGGCGCCCTGGCCAAGGGTCGAGTGTGCGGAAAGGCAATATTCGCAGCCGTTCTGCTGCGCCAGCGCCAGGGCGATACGCTCCCGGGTTCGCAGGTCGAGACGGCCCGACTTGGCGATGCCGTGCAGGCCGAGAAAGGCCTCCAGCGCCTTCGGTGAGTTGGCAAACACCCTCAGGAAGTTCGGCACCACGCCCAGTTGTGACTGAATCGCATCGAACAGTGCCTTCTGCTCGGCATCGGCGGTTTCCAGACTGACGACGTTGATACGGCTCATGGCAAAGCTCCTCTTGGTTTGAACGCCCGCTTTATGAGCGGCGTCGCAGCGTGAGCTGCAGACACGGCAAGCTTGCCGAATTTCGAAAACTTGAAGAATCGTCATAGAATGAAATTAACTATTTCTTTTATTGGAACAATAAATGGATCGCTTTCATCTGATGACGGTATTCCTCGCCGTGGCGGAGGAGGAGAGCTTTGCCGGGGCAGCCCGCCGTCTGGGGCTCTCGCCGCCCGCCGTGACGCGCGCCATTGCCGAGCTGGAGGAGCGTCTGGGCATGCGTCTGCTGACGCGCACGACTCGAGTAGTGAGGGTGACCGAAGCGGGGACGAGCTATCTCGACGACTGCCGCCGCATTCTGCAAGACGTCAAGGAGGCCGACGAATCGGCGGCGGGGCTTGCCGCCATGCCGCGCGGGCAGCTCAACGTGACCGCGCCGGTGCTGTTCGGCAGGCTCTTCGTGCTGCCGACCCTGCTCGATTACCTGGAGGAGTATCCCGAGGTCAACGCCAATGCGGTGTTTCTGGATCGAGTGGTCAACCTGGTCGACGAGGGTTTCGACGTGGCGGTGCGGATCGGCGAGCTGCCCGACTCGTCGCTACGCGCCGTGCGCGTCGGTCAGGTGCGGCGTGTGGTGTGCGGTGCTCCCGGTTACTTCGAGCGTCATGGATGGCCGCAGCAGCCGGATGAGCTCGGCCAGCATCGCATCATAATGGCCAGCGGTATCTCCTTGCAGCCGGAGTGGACGTTTTTCCCCAAGGCTGGAGAGAAGGGGGTGTCGTACCGGGTCAAGCCGCGCCTGGTGATCAACGTCAACGACGGCGCCGTGCAGGCAGCGGCCGCCGGCTGGGGCGTGACGCGTCTGCTGTCGTATCAGATCGCCCCGCAGCTCGAGCGTGGCGAACTGGTCACGGTGCTCGAGGAGTTCGAGGCACCGCCGCTACCCGTGCATATCGTGCATCGGGAGGGGCGCCGCCCGGCGGCCAAGGTGCGGGCCTTCATCGATCTGCTAGCCGGGCGGCTGAGAGAGGAAGCCGTGCTGCGCTAGGCGGCGGCCTGTTCCTCTTTGTCGTAGTTGATCATCCAGGCGACGCCGAACTTGTCCACCAGCATGCCGAAGCGATGCGCCCAGAAGGTCTCTTCGAGGGGCATTTGCACGTTGCCGTTGTCGGCCAGCGCATTGAAGAGCTTTTCGGCCTGCTCAACGGAGTCGACTCCCACCGCGATGCTGGCGCCCTTGATGCCTTCGTAGGGCGCGGGGCAACCGGGGGAGTAATCCGATGCCATCAGCAGTTGATCGCCGATGCGCAGGCGGGCGTGCATGATCAGGTCGCGGGCTTCCTCGGGAATCTCCATGCCTTCACTGGCGGGCATTTCGGCGTAGGTAGCCATAGCCTCGAGCTTGGCGTCGAAGCAGCGCTGATAGAACTCGAAGGCTTCGCGACAGTTGCCGCCGAAGATCAGGTAGGTGGAAAGCTGCATGGTGGGTCTCCAGGGGTCGTTGTTGGTACCGCTTCCCTACATCGATTCACCCTAGTCGCTTTCGACACTCACTCAGGCATTTTCCAACGGTCAGTTGGCACGGCCAGACGCTGGAGGCGGGCGGCCTGCTGGGCAAGGGCATCGCAAAGCGCCGGTGGGTCGAGGATCTCGAAGTCGTAGGGCTGGCGGGCGAGCTGACGAGCGAACCAGGCCAGGCTGTCGGTGCGGGCATGCAGCAGCACGGCGCTGCCGTCGGGAGTGAATACGCCGATATGGCGCCCCAGCTCTTCGACGGCATGGGCGAGATCGGTGTGCAGGCGCACGCTGACGGCGGTGGCGCGGGGCAGGTTGGCGATGCTGCGGGCCAGATGTGCGGCCGGGTCGAAGTCGGCCGGCCTGTCGAAGCTGGCCTCGAGCGGGGTGGCCTCGGCGATGCGGTCGAGGCGAAAGCTGCGCAGGTCGCGGCGCAAGTGGCACCAGCCACTGACGTACCAGCGCCCGCCGCGGAAGACCAAGCCATAGGGGTTGAGCACACGCTGGGTGTGCTGCTCCCGGTCGTCGCGGTAGTCGAGCCGCACACGCTGGCGGGCCTGGGTGGCGGTGGCGAACAAGAGCAGCAGGCGCTCGTCGCCCGGTGCCCTGGCCGAGGGCAACTCCAGCCGGGCGCTCTCGCTCAGCGCCTGTGCTTGCTGTTTCAGCCTGGCGGGCATGACCCGTTCCAGCTTGGCCCGCGCGGTGTCCAGCGCCGGGGCCGTTTCGGCAATGCCTAACCCTTGAGCGGCGAGCAGCCCCAGCGAAACGGCCAACGCCTCTTCGCTGTTGAACATCAGCGGTGGCAGCTTGAAGCCCGGCATCAGGCGGTAGCCGCCGTGCCGTCCCCGCTCGGTGGTGACGGGAATACCGAGCTCTTCCAGCGCCTGGATGTAGCGTCGCAGCGTACGGCGGTCGACGCCCAGCCGTTCGGCCAGCTCCCGGCCGCTCATGTGGCGGTGGGTCTGTAGCAGTTCGAGCAGTGTCAGCACGCGAACGGTGGGATTGGCCACGCTGAAGGTTCCTGTTTTCAATAGGACATGATTCGCCCTATTTAGCCATTACCTTGCTGACAAGGCCAAGCGCAGAGGGCGCTGGCTTTTCTCACTCACTTTTTTCACTCAGCTTTTCTCTCTCAACAAGGAGCAAGACAATGGAACCCGTTCTCTTCTATGGCGTACCGCAAGGTTGTTCGTTCGGCTCTGTCGTGGCGCTCGAGTGGCTGGGCAAGCCCTATCGCCTGTGCCGCATCGAAATGCTGGAGCAGCCCTGGGATGCGCTTTATGCCAAGGTAAATCCCCTGTTCAAGACTCCGGCACTGCTGCTGGAGGATGGCGAACCTCTTACCGAGAGCCTGGCGATTCTGCAGCATTTGGCGGCACGCGACCTCGAAACACGGCTGGGCTTCGTGCAGGGCAGCCGGGAATTCGACCGGCTCAACCAGATGCTGGCCTACCTCAACACGGACTTCTTCGCCGCCTTCGGTCCACTCTGGACCCTCTACGATACGCAAGGAATGAGCGGTGTGGAGCAGGAAATGCTGCGCCGGCTGGGCCGCGAGTCTGTGGCAGAGAGCTGCGCTTATCTGGATAAACTGCTTGCCGAGCGGGAATGGTTGCTAGGTGACGAGCGCAGCATGGCGGATGCCTACTTCGTTGGTATCGCCCGCTGGGCCGAGTACCATCGATTGTTCGACCTGAAGCAGGAATACCCCAACTTGGCGCGGCACCTGGCGAAACTCAGGGACGGCCCGGCCGTGCGCTTCGCCGAGGCCATCGAGCGCGGCGAGCAGCCGACGGGAAAGGGGCACTTCAAGGGCCATGTGAGCCTGCGTGAATTGGAGTCGCGACTGGCTGCCTAGTTGGGCCTGGCCGAGGAGGTCGAGCTGCCTCGCCAGAAATATGGACCCGCCCCGGTAAGTAAGGGCTTACCGGGACGGTGTCTTTATCCGGAAGCAGACGAAGAATCATGGCGCTCGCGGCTGTCGGCGGGCGCCTGGTCGCGTTCGTGCATGCCGTAGTCGCGCATCACCGTGGCCACGCGCAGGCGATAGTCGTCGAAGACCACTTCGCGGCCTTGAGCCTGGGCCGCACGGTGGCGCTCGAGCTGGCGCCACTGGGCAACGGCCTGCTCATCGCGCCAGAAGGAGAGTGAGAGGATCTTGCCCGGCTGGGTGAGGCTCTCGAAGCGTTCGATGGAGATGAATCCGTCGATCTCGTCGAGCAGCGGCCTCAGGCTGGCGGCGATGTCGAGGTATTGGTCGCGGCGGCCGGATTTGGGAATGACTTCGAAGATAACGGCGATCATGGCTGTTCCGTGTTGTCGTTGTCATGTGTTCCCGATACTACTCGTGCAGGCTTTAGGTTGCGATCTCGTCGTAGCCGCGATTCAGGAACTGCACGAAGCAGAAGCCGTGGCCAAAAGGGTCGGCCATCAGCGCCAGCTTGCCCCAGCGATCGGTGACGATGGGTTGCTCCTGGGTAGCGCCGGCGGCGATGGCGCGCTCTACTGCGGCGTCGATGTCATTCACTACCACGTCCAGATGCACCGGTGTCCAGTGGCGCGTGTAGTGGCGCTGCGCGCCGGGTACGGGCTCTCCTGCAGCATAGGCCGCTGAGCCGCTGGCCTTGACCAGCAGGTAGATCGGCGCCGGGCCGCCGATCATCTCAACGCCGTCATCGCCGAAGCGGCGGCCGACCTCGAGGCCGAAGGCGTGGACGTAGAAGTCGATGCCGCGTTCCAGATCGTCCACGTCCAGATTGATGAGAAAATCCATGCTGCCTCCTGCCAATGAGTCAGGCCAACCCGGCCAAGTGCGAAAGGGTAAGCCCTGCCCGGTAAGTAAGTGCTTGCCGGGGGTGGTGTCGTCTGGGAAGGGTAGCAGGCACTGAAGCGGTTGTTGCAAAGGAAGCGGTGTCGCCGAGCGGCACCGCTTCATGTCAATCATGTCCGGCTGATGGAGACGCCACCGTCGACCAGCATGGCGGTGCCGGTGACGAAGCTTGAATCGTCCGAAGCCAGATAGAGCGCCGCTCGGGCGATCTCTTCCGGTATGGCCATGCGCTTGAGTGCGTGCAGGTTCTCGACGAAGGCCAGGACTTCCGGTCCGGCATCCGGGGCGTTGGTGATGCTGGCAGGCGTGTCGGTGCCACCGGGCAGCAGGGCGTTGACGCGTATCCCATGGGACCCCAGCTCCGTCGCCAGACATTTCATCATGCCCAGCAGGCCGGCCTTGCTGGCGGCGTAAGCGGACATGCCGGGCATGCCGACGGTATGACCGACGAAGCTCGAGGTGAACAACAGGCTGCCGCCGCCACGCTGCAGCAATGCCGGGACCTGGTATTTGGCCCCTAGAAAAGCGGCAGTCAGATTGGTATCCAGCACGTTGCTCCAGTCACTCGGCGCCATCTCCTGCAGTGGCCCCATCGGCCCGACGATGCCGGCGTTGTTGAAGGCAATGTCGAGACCGCCGAAGCGCTCCAGGGCGGTGGCGACCAGGCGCTGAGCTGACTGTTCGTCGCATACGTCCCCGGCGACGGCAATGGCTGTACCGCCGTTGCGTGCGATGGTCTCGACCAGGGCATCGAGTTCGCTCTGGCGGCGAGCGCTCACTATCAAGCTGGCGCCTTCCTTGGCAAAGAGGCGGGCAGTGGCATGGCCAATGCCCGAGCTGGCTCCGGTGACGATGGCGACCTTATCGGCAAGTCGTTTCATGGCAATATTCTCCTTGGTGTGGATATGAGATCGATGCGACCCCATACCCACCTTGCCGATGCTGAGGTAAGCCCTCACTCCGCTTCTTGCCGTCAAAAGATGAGCGGCCCGGTGATGCTATGCTGCGTTTGTCAGCGCATGAGCAGTTCACTTTGAAAGCAAGAGACGGAGTGTGCCAGGCGGGGATCGGGCTCATCCTGAACTCTCGGAGAACGCCGAAGCCACAGCGGGGGCCCGCCATGATCGACACAACCAGCGACTCACTTACCGCCTTCGATTCCGATGAGGCGAAATGGGCGGCAGTATCGAATCGTGATGCGAACGCCGATGACGCCTTCGTCTACGCGGTACGCACCACGGGCATCTATTGCCGCCCGACCTGCCCATCGCGCCGGCCACGCCGCGAGAACGCGGAGTTCCATGCCGACGCGGCGGCGGCCGAGCGGGCCGGCTATCGGCCGTGCCGGCGCTGTCATCCTCAAGAGGGCTCGCTGGCGCAGCGCAACGCCGAGCGCATTGCCCGTAGCTGCCGGCTCATCGAAGCTGCCGATGACCTGCCTTCTCTCGATGAGCTGGCTCAAGCCGCGGGGCTGAGCCGCTTCCATTTCCACCGGGTGTTCAAGTCGGTTACCGGGCTCACGCCCAAGGCCTACGCCGTCGCCTGTCGTGCGGATCGGGTGCGCCAGACCATGACGCAGCGTGAGACGGTCACCGAGGCGATGTACGAGGCGGGGTTCAACTCCAGCGGGCGCTTCTATGCCGGCGCCGACCGCATGCTCGGCATGACACCGAAGCGTTACCGCGCGGGCGGCCAAGGCGCCGAGATCCGCTTCGCGCTGGCCGAGTGCAGCCTGGGAGCGCTGCTGGTGGCGGCAAGCGACAAGGGCATTTGCGCTATCTCCTTGGGAGACGACCCTGAAGCTCTGCTGCGCGAGCTGGAAGACCGCTTTCCTACGGCCAGCCTGACCCCCGGCGATACTGCCTTCGATGAATGGGTGGCCACGGTGGCAGGCTTCGTCGAGGCGCCCAAGGGGTCGCTGGCTCTGCCGCTGGACGTTCGCGGCACTGCCTTTCAGCGGCGTGTCTGGCATGCGCTGACCGAGATTCCCATCGGGACGACGCTAAGCTATGCCGAGCTGGCGACTCGTATCGGTTCGCCCAGGGCGGTGCGCGCCGTGGCACGGGCCTGTGCGACCAACACCTTGGCGTTGGCGGTGCCCTGCCACCGGGTGGTACGTAGCGACGGCGCGCTTTCCGGATACCGCTGGGGGGTGGAGAGAAAGCGCACGCTGCTCGAGCGTGAGGCGGCACTGGCGGATATCGCTGTGCCGGAGAACATTGGAGAATGAAGACAATTCAGCGCGCAGTTTCGTCCATGGGCGGCTCTTCCAGCGCCTCGGTGATGCCCGCCTGGGGCGTGCGTTCGAGATAGGTGGAGAGCACTACGTAGCTGCGTGTGGCCTTGATGCCCGGCATGGCGTAGAGCCGCGCGAGCAGGCCCTCCAGCGCCCGGCTGCTGGCGCAGCGCACCTTGAGCAGGGTGCAGGTATCGCCGGCTACCGAGTGGATCTCTTCCAGCTCGGGCAGTTCGGATAGCGCCCTGAAGGTGCGGCTCTTGCTGCCCCCGGTGGTGTCGACATGCACAAAGGCCAGGAAAGGCTTGCCGGTGGCGGGGCCGTCCAGCACCGCCACCGTACCGCGAATGCGCCCGGTGGCGCGCAGCCGCTTGACCCGTTCGTGCACGGCCGGCGCCGACAGCCCGACGCGGCTGCCGAGCTCGGCATAGCTGAGCCCGGCGTCCACCGCCAGCTCGCCTAATATTTTTCGGTCGAAGGTGTCCAGAGGGCGGGCTTCCGGGGCCTTGTCCTGAACGTTTTCTGTTTTTTCAGAATTCGGCATTTTCGTGATTGCTCCGAACGTGATTCTTTTCTTCAATGATAATCTCGAATCGCATATGGAGCGAACCGTGATCTCTCGTCGCGTTCTCCTGCTGACCGCTGCCATTGCCGTGATCGGTGCCAATTCGCTGGCGCTGAGCCCTATCGCCGCCACGGTGGCGGCGTCGTTTCCGGGCCGCAGCGCCGCCGATGTGGTGACGGCCGCGGCGCTCTATGGCCTGGCCACGGCGAGCAGTGCGCTGCTGCTGGCTTCGCTGAGCGATCGCATCGGCGCCGAGCGTGCCTTGACGCGGGCGCTGCTGGTGCTGTCGGCTTCCCTGGGTGCCGCTGCGCTTTCTCCGGCGCTGTGGACGCTGATCGTCGCCCAGGCGCTGGCCGGCCTGGCGGCGGGCGTGGCGCTGCCGGCGATCTATACCCTGACCGCGCAGGTGGCCGAGAAGGGGCGCGAGAGCCAGACGCTGAGCTTCGTGCTGACGGGATGGACGCTGAGCCTGGTGGTCGGGGTCGGCCTGGCGGCGCTGTTGGCCGATCTGCTGCACTGGCGTGCCGTCTTCTCCCTCCTGGCGCTGGCCGCCGTGGGGTTGGCACTGGGGATCTCGCGTTGCCACGACTGGGGCATGAGAACGGTCGGTGAGGCGCCGAGCTCGACCCTCAAAGCGTTGCGCATTCCCGGCATTCATTCGCTACTGCTGAACGTCGCGGCCTACATGACGGCGTTCTACGGCTTGTACACCTACCTCGGCCCGCACCTGGGTGAGGTGCTGCAGCTTCCCACGTCCTTCGCCGGGCTCGCCATTGCCGTCTATGGCCTGGGCTTCGGCGCCGCCGCCCCGTTGGGGCGGTTGGTCGACCGCTACGGTGCGACCGTCGCCGCCTGTACCACCTTTGCCGGCCTGATGCTGGTCTACCTGGGGTTGATGGCGGCCGCCGCTCTTCCGCTGGTGATGCTGGCGCTCTGTCTAGCCTGGGGCGTGGCCAATCATCTCGGCTTGAACCTGCTCATGCGCCAGCTTGCCGAGATCGACCCGGTGCAGCGGGGGGCCATCATGGGGCTGTATAGCGCCATCACGTATCTGTGCGTATTCGTCGGCGCGTTGCTCTATCGGCCAATCTTCACCCACTTCGGCTTTGCCGCCTGCGCCTGGGCCTCGGCGATGCTGGTGCTGCCGGCCCTGGGCTGGGCGCTGGGCCAGTGGCGCAAAAAGCAGGCTGGACTACGCTGCCATTCGGAGACATGACGAGTCGATAAAGGAGGTATCTCAGCATGATCGCCTACACCATGGTCGGAACCCGGGACCTGGAGCAAGCGCTGACATTCTACGATCCACTTTTCGCTGAAATGAGCTGGGACGTTTGCTGGAAAGACGAGGCCTGCGTCTCCTACGGCAAAGAGACCGACCTCGACTTCCCCAGGTTCATTGTCGGCTATCCCTTCGATGGTCATGAAGCCGGTGTGGGGAATGGCACCATGACCGCCTTCCAGTTCGCCGCCCCGGAGCAGGTCGACAGGCTGTATGAAATTGCCATCCGCAACGGAGGCAGCGATGAAGGTGCCCCGGGCTATCGTCCTCAGTATGCCGAAGGTTTTTATGCGGCTTATGTGCGTGACCGCGATGGCAATAAGTTGGCCTTCGTCGTCTATCCGAGAGAGGCGGAATAATTCAGTCTCATTGGCGATGCTTCCGAGAGAAAACGAACCGCCGCGCAATTGAGCGGCGGTTCGTTCTTGAGTGACACCTCAGCCGAACAGTAATGGATCGATCAGTCCGCTCGGGTAGGTCAGGGTTAGCAGTTTCGCCATGCCTACCAGGAAGATCGCCACCCCAGCAGACATGGTGATAGCCACCCACGGTTTGAGACGTGCGATGAACATCAGGAAAGCCAGACAAAACAGCGTTGCGGTAGTGACGAGGCCGAACGTCAGGATCGCTCCGACCAAGGCGAAGAAGCCTGCCAACCAGACGACTTGCTGAAGTAGAGGCTGGTGTTGCCACGCTGGCTTACGGACAAGGCTGCGCAGGATTTCCAGCAGACAGGCGACGCCCATGATTGCCAGGGCCAGTCGGGGCATGAGGCCACCAAGCAGGCTGAGGTCGGCAAGGTGGAACCAGCCATAGGTGGCCATTCCCAGCAGAGCGGTAAAGATCACCAGATCAATGCCACCGATGGTTATCGGCTTGCTGCCGGTCGCAGGTGCTTCCCCAACCGCAGGCGCTTGCTCGGTATCGGTCGACCGGAGCTTACGCCAAAGCTGACGAAACATGGGCAAGAACAGGGCGGCGAGGATCATGGCGCCGATGATCAGCACTCCTGGGCGCATGAAGGCAGCGCTGCCTTGGAACTGAACGGCTTGGTAGAAGTAGGCTTCAGCGCCAGGTGCCAGGACGAAGCCGATCAGGAAAGCGGGGCGTGACCAGCCGGCCTGCTTGAACAGGACGCCAAGGGCACCGATCGCGCCGAGGGCCAAGAGGTCTCCCGGGGAGCGTGTGGCCTGGTAGGCCGCAAACATGATCAGCACTGTGATCAGAGGGGCCAGGATGACGAAGGGCACGCGGGTCAAGCTGGCAACTGGACGCGCCAGGCCCAGGCAGAACGCTGCACCGATGATGTTGGCCAGGGCCAGCGACCAGATGATGGTATAGGTCAGGTCTAGATTGGTCTCGATCATGCTGACGCCTGGCTGCAAGCCTAGCAGCAGTAGACCACCTAGGAAGACGGCGGCGGTGCCCGAGCCAGGCACGCCGAACAGCAGAGTGGGCACCATGGCGCCAGAGGCGCAGGCATTGTTGGCGGCTTCCGGTGCGATGACCCCGCGGATGTCGCCGTGGCCAAACTTGGATTTGTCCTTGGCACTCTGTACGGCATGGCCATAGGTCATCCAATCCACCACCGAACCGGCGAGGCCGGGAATCGTGCCCAGTAGGCTACCGATGCCTGCACAGCGTGCTACCAGGCCACGGTTCTTACCGACATCTTGGAGGCCTTGTTTCCATCCCTTGCCGAGTCGGGTGCGTTCCCCGGCGATGGCGCCACGCTTGACCAGCAGGTCGATGATCTCGGGAAGTGCAAAGATCCCAAGACCGATCACTACCAGCGGTACGCCATCGAAGAGATAGTTGATCTCGAAGTTGAGACGGAACTCCCCGGTGGCTGGCGCCATGCCGATGGTACCGATCAGCAGGCCCAGGCCGCAGGCGGCGAGCCCTTTGAGCAGGTCGCGTCCGGAGAGCACCGCTACCATCGATAGCCCGAGCAGGGTCAGCATGAAGAGCTCGGAGGAGGAGAACGACAGCACCACCGGCCGGGCGATCAGAATGAAACCCGTCAACACGGCGGCGCCGATCAGGCCACCGATCATCGAAGAAAGGAAGGCACTGGAAAGAGCCCGTGCCGCCTGGCCGCGCTTGGCCAGGGAAAAGCCGTCGATGACGGTGGCCTGGGAGGCGCTGGAGCCGGGAATGCCCAGCAGCACCGAGGCAAAGGTATCGCCGGTGGGAATCACGGCGACCAGGCCCATCAGCATGCCGAGGGCGACACTCGGCTCCATGCCGTAGAGGAAGGGCAGCAGCAGCGCCATACCTGCGATGCCGCCGAGACCGGGAATGATCCCAACCACTAGGCCTACCAACACGCCGAGGACCATGTAGAGCAGATGATCCAGAGTGAACAGCTGCCCCAGACTGGAGAGAAGAATATCGAACATGAAATGCGGCTCTCGTGTTGTGCGGTGAGTTGAACCCAAAGGTATCGGCCCTCGTCGCCAAGGGACCGATGCCCGTTCTCACGCGTCAGATACTCGCGCCGTGCTTAGTTTTCAGCCAGTCAGCCAGCCACTCGCGAAGATCGTCATTTAGCGCCATGGCTTGTTCGAGATGTCTCTCGACGACATCGCCAATGATCGGGGTGTAGGGGCCCAAGTGGGCGTCAGCCTCCTGCTTGAACTGTTCGGTCTCGACGAACTCGAGGGCCGCTTCCCGGTAAATCTCGACGAGCTCATCAGGCGTGCCTTTGGGCACCATGATCAGCTTCTGCAGCGTGAAGCCTGAGGCGAAGAACTTCTCATAGGCTTCATTGGCGGTGCCGCTCGGGGCCTCACCGTTGAGGTTTCCATAGACTTCGGTAAAGGTCGGCAGGTCGGGGAACGCCGGGTCGCGCTCGATCTGCCCTTCGTCGTTAAGTACACCGAGCGAGAAGAGCGGGACGGCACGGCCCGACTCCACCAGGGGGGCCACACTGCTCAGATAGGCTGAGGTGGTCTGGAAGTCGATGTCCGCTTCGCCACGCTCGAAGGCCAGGCGACCCTCGCCACGACCTTGCATGCCGGAGACGGCCTGAACGTCGACACCCAGCATATCGAGAGCGATCAGCACCGGCAGCTCGAGTCCGGTGTGACTTTGCACCGCCAGCTTGACTCGCTTTTCCAGCAGGGTGGCAATTGCGCTCTCGCTTTCCTCACCCAGGCTGGGCTGGGCGTAGACGACGCCACCGGTCGGGGTTGCCAGGATCGGTGTCCAGTTGGAGTAGTCGTAGCGTACCCGCCGGTCCCCTAGCATGGCGGGAAACTGGGTCGAGGCGGAGGTGCCTAGCCAGTCGCTGCCGTCGCTCCTGGCCCGCGTGGCAAAGAGGTTGGCACCGTTGATTGAGCCGCCGCCCGGCACGTTGTCGATTGAAATGGTGGGCTCACCTGGAATGTGTTCGCTGAGCCAGGGGGAGAAGAAGCGGGCCCAGACATCGGTGCCACCGCCGACGCCGAAGGGAATGGTCCACTTGATGGTGCTGGGCACGTTCGCGTCCTGGGCTTGCACTGGGGCGGTGAGCGTTAAACCAAGCCCGGCAATTGCCAGGCCAAGGACGGCGGCTTTTTTCAATCGGCCAAGTGAGTTCGTGGTCTTGTGAGTGTTCATGGCATGCTCCTGGGTTGTTGTCGTTTGTGGGTGTCAGGTCACCCGTTGATGGTGATGATCAATTGGACTGCAGTGCAGGCATTGTCTCACTGGGTGTCGTTGAGGCGGTGTAGAAGATCGTGCCGCTCATGATCTTTCTGGCGGTACGAATCAGCGATACACGCGCGATAACGTTGGCATTGCCTTGGCGGTGCTCGACGTCGAGGTCGATGAAGCCGGACGGATGCTCCAGCCTCACCTGTGCCAGACACTCACCCCCGGTCATCCGTCCACTTTCTACTGCGATGCGGTTGGCGATGGTGCCGGGAACGCTGACCGCCGAGGCGACGGCAATGGCTCCGGTAACGGCGATGGCTTTGTGACAGCGGTGGGGGACGAAGTAACGCGCGCACAGTGTGCTAACGCGGTCACGCGCTGCGGAGAGAAGTACTGGCTTGGGCAAGACACCGTTGCTGACGTCGCCCAGCCCCATGTTCTGTCCTGCCTTGCGTCGAATGCTTTCGAGCCGCTCGAGAAAAGCGCTATTGGCATCCAGTTCGTCAGGGGATTCAGCGCCACTTAGGCCGAGGTCCGCAGCGTCGAGCATGATGATCGGCGTTGCCGCGTCGAGACAAGTGACGGCGACACCTTCGATCGAGTCGCAGGCCTTTCCTGTCGGCAGCAACGCGCCGGTCTTGGAACCCATGATGTCCAAGAAGCTGAGTTGAATCCCGGCGGCACTTCCGGGCACGCCGCTGATGGATGTGTTGCCCTCATAGCAGACCTGGCGGCCCGGCGTGGGGACGTGGCATTCGATCAGGCGCTGGGTGTTGAGATTGCGCACTCGCACCACGGTCTTGCCCTCCTGGGGTTCCACCAGGCCCGTCTCGATCGCGTAGGGGCCGACCGCCGAGAGCATGTTTCCGCAGTTCGGGCTGAAGTCGACTCGACGATTGAGTACGTCGACTTGGGCAAACAGATAATCGACGTCGGCGTCAGCATGGTAAGAGCGTTCCACAATGGCAATCTTGCTGGTCAGCGGATCCCCGCCGCCGATGCCATCGATCTGCAGGGCGTGGCCTGAGCCCATCAGGCTTAGCAGAATCTCGGCCTGGGCGTCCTGGCCACTGGGAAGGTCGCTCATGCGCAGGAAAGGGCCTCGGGAGGTGCCGCCGCGCATGATCATGCAGGGAATGCTATTCATCATCGTCATGCCACATCGCGTTTGGGAATCGTGATGTGAGCATGTCAGCGAGCAACTAATGCTTCAAATGCAAATAAATTCTCATATTGATTCAATATATGCATTAATGTGTTATGTTTATCAATACACATTATCCTATGCAAGAGTGCATCGATGACACATCGCCTGGAATTCCTTGATCTTCAAGCCTTTATATTGGTTGCAGAGCTGGGTTCATTCCATGAGGCTGCGCAGCGTCTGCATTTGTCTCAGCCGGCGTTATCGCGACGCATTCAGAAGCTCGAGGAGCTTTTGGAAGTCGAACTGCTCGAACGCACCACCCGCAGGACACACCTGACGCCGATTGGAGCGGATTTTCTGCCGCGCGCCAGGCGTATGATCGAGGAATATGAGTCGTCGATTCTGAACATGCGAGAACTGGCGACGCACCAGAAGGGCACGGTCACGATCGCCTGCCTACCCACCGCCGCTTTTTACTTCCTGCCAAGCGTAATTCGCGGCTTTAGCGAGGCTTGGCCGGGTATTCGCATTCGCATTCTCGACGTCAGTGCCAACGAGGGGCTGCAGCGGGTCATCAACGGCGAGGCCGACTTCGGCATCAACATGTTCAGTGCACAGAGCGCGGAGGTTTCCTTCACACCGCTATTACGTGATCCCTTCGTTCTGGCCCTGAGATCCGACCATCCGCTGGCGGCCAAGAAGAGTATTCAATGGGCGGATCTCGAGCAGGTCAGATTGATTACCGTCAGTCGCGACAGTGGAAATCGTACCCTGCTGGACAATGCACTTTCAGCCGAAGGCATTCGGCTGAACAGCTTCTACGAGGTTCAGCACCTCTCCACCTCACTTGGCCTGGTCGAGTCCGGGCTGGGCGTGGCGATTCTGCCCAAGATGACAATGCCCGGCCCGGACCATGACACGCTCTGTTCGCGTGAACTTCCCGAACCCCGCATCCAGCGAACCATCGGTCTGGTCAGAAGCAGTTCCCACAGTATTTCCAGCACGGCTCAGTTGTTCATCGACATGCTTCTCGAGCACTGGGGGAATTCCACGGACTCATGATTTCAACCAGCACACAATGAGCGAGGCGAGGCAGCTGGCGGCTGTCGCCATGTCGGTGTGGCCGCGGATCATCTCCTTCGATATCGCTTCGCCTGCGCCGATGATGCCGATGCAGCGCATTCGCAGCGTCCCTTCGTCAAGGTTGCAGTAAGGGCGTAGTGCTTCCTGGTAGAGATCTACATAGTGATCGAGCAGTTCTTGCTGCACCGCTTCCATTTCTTCGGCGCCCTGTAGAGCAGCCGATAGGGCATGCCATTCCGGACCGACATCGGTATAGCACTCCATGTAGGCTCGTCCCACGACCTGGGCGATGCTCTCCAGGTGGCGTGGCGCCTTGTCGAGCGCAGCGAGAAAAGCCGCCTCCTTGGCATGATCGAGCTGTCGGTACATGACGATGAGCAGGCCGGCTCGTGTGCCGAAGTGCTCATAGGCAATGGGCTTGCTGACGCCGGCACATTCGGCCAGATAACCCAGGGTGAGAGCATCGGTGCCTTCCTTCTGCACGATGTCGAAGGCTGTCTCCAGCAGTTGCTCGCGGCGTTCGGCCTTCGTCAGTCTTCTTGCCTGTCTGGTCATGTCTAACTTCCCACTTCTCTCGAGTATCCCGCTTCCATGACGTCGCACGCCGTCCTTGACGAGGATAACCTACCTTTCGTAACCTACAAAAGGTAAGTTACTAATCGTAGGCTTTAGAGGGCACTGTCATGTCTCGACGAATTGAGGATCCGGTTCTGCTCATTGGTGGCTCCGGCGTGGTGGGAGAGAAAGCCGCCAGAACACTACGGCGCTTGTATCCAGAGTTGCCGCTTGCCATTGGTGGGCGTGACATGGCCAAGGCGGCTGCCCTAGCCCAGGCGTTGGGGAAGGCCGAGGCGACAAGAGTCGAGCTTGGAAAGGCAGGGCTGGGGTTGGCGGAAAGCCAGAGCTTCAGTGCCGTGGTCACGTTCCTGAAGGACGATACCCTGAGCTCCTGGCGTTATGCCCAGCAGCAGGGAGTGCCACATCTGGGAATTTCGACCGCGGCGTTTGAGATAGCTCCGGAGGTTGCGCTTCACATCAATGCTCCCAAGCGCTCGGCCATCCTCATGATGAGCAACTGGCTGGCTGGGAGTGCGACGTTTCCGCTGATGCATCTGGCACGAGACTTCGCCACGGTTCGGTCCATTCGGATTGCCGCGGTGCTCGATGAGCAGGACATGGGCGGGCCGGCGGCTCATGCCGATTACGTACGCCAGACCGGTGCCGTCACGAGTGCGATGATGCGCGAGTCGGGTAAGTGGCTATGGGTGCAAGGGGAGAGGGCACAACGTACGTTCACCATGCTGGATGGAACGCCCGTGACAGGAGCCGCCTTTGGCAATCTCGACCTGCTCAGCATGATGGGAGCCACCGACGCAGAGTCGATCCGTTTCGACTTTGCTCTCGGTGAAACCTCCAGCCGTCGCCGGGGTGAGCCATTTTCCACCGAGATCCTGCTTGAGGTCAGTGGACAGGGGCGGGACGGCAGCCCCCGCCATGTTCGGCAGGGCATCGTGCACCCCGCGGGTCAGGCGCCGCTGACGGCACTGGGCGTAGCGCTCGGCGTGGAGCGCCTGCTCGGTCTTGACGGTGCAACGCCGGTGGCGCCGGGGCTCTACCTGCCCGACAGCCTTCTCGATCCGGCTTATTTCGTGCAGCGCATGCAGGAGTTCGGAGCCCGCTTCCATGATCTCGAGCCGGAGGTTGGACCATGAACGCTTCAACCCTCGACCCCGTGCTGCTGATCGGTGGCGCCGGCCGTGTCGGATCACGAGCCGCCCGTTCGCTGCGCAGCATGCACCCTGAGCTGCCGATCGCCATCGCCGGGCGTGACCTCGGCAAGGCACGCCAGCTGGCCTCGGAGGTCGGGCATGCCTCGGCCGTTGCCGTCGACCTGGAGCGGGCCGACCTTGGGCTGGATGGGAGCGCCGCGTTCAGTGCCGTGGTCGTACTGTTGAAAGACGACTCGCTGAACGCGCTGCAATTCGCACAAGCGCATGGTGTGCCGTACGTGGCGATATCCGACTATGCCTTCGATATCGGCCCGGAGGTGGCACTGGCGATTGCACGACCCACGGCGGCTCCCGTGTTGCTGCTTGGCCATTTCCTTGGTGGCATCGCCGTGCTGGCGACCTTGCATGCCGTTCGCGATTTTCAACGAGTGGATAGCATTGAGATGGCCGCCATTTTCTCACCGGCCGACATGGGCGGGCCGACGGCCCAGGCGGATATGGCGCGTGTCGCGGGTATTGCGCCCCATCCGTTGATGCTTGTAGACAGCCGCTGGCTCTGGGCAGTAGGAGCGGAAGCCCAGCGTACCTTTATGGATATAGACGGTATGACTCGCCAGGGGCAGGCCTATCCGCTGCTGGATGTGGTCAGCTTGGCAGCAGCAACCGACGCCATGTCGGTTCGTATCGATGCGGCCATGTCCGAGGATGAGGCTGCGCCGCCGGGGCATCGTCTGATCATCGATGTCGCAGGGGTGGGGAAGTATGGCGAGTCGCAGCGTACCCGCTGGGTAATCGAGGATAGCGACTTTCACCAGGGCATGAGCGGCATGGGCCTGGCTTTGGCCATCGAACGCCTGCTGGGTCTGGATGGCGGCAAGCCGGTCGCCCCTGGGCTCTATCATCCCGAGACTCTCTTGCGGCCGGAAGAAGCAATAGAACGATTGAGGACCGCTGGCGTGTCAATTCGCGCCTGTCCGGTGCCCGATCAGTCGGCGGTGAAGTAAACCACCATCCTGAGATGTCGGTGCTCATCCACCAGCAGCGTGGTGTGTTCATACGTCTGCGTAACCGAGTCGGCATTGATGAGCGTGCCGATGCCGTAGCGATAGGCTTCGTGGTTGGGTTGCTCCCACCAGCGGCGAAAATCCGGCGACAGTTTGGCGAGCGCTTCGATCAGCTCCTGCATGGCCGGGTCCTCTGGGGCGGCGGCCAGGTCGCAGCGGAACTGGGCCAGCAGACGAGAGGCGTCCTGGCGCCAGTCGGGGAGGCGTCTGCGCAGCGCCGGGTCGGCGAACAGCAGGCGCATCATGTTGCGCTCGCCGGGCTCCCTGTCGCTGAAGCCGAGCAGGGCATCGGCCGCGGCGTTCCAGGCGATGACGTCCCAGCGCAGGTTCATCACGTAGGCGGGCCTGGGCATGTCGTCCATCAGCCTCTGTACGAGGGGAGGAATTTCCTGCCACTGGTAGGCTTCCACCGGCGGCGGGCGGCGGTGGGCAAGCAGGAACAGGTGGCAGCATTCGGCGTCGTCGAGCCTGAGCGCCTTGGAGACTTTCAGCACGAAGCTCTCCGAGACGTTGATATCGCGCCCCTGCTCGAACCAGGTGTACCAGGTCAGTCCTACCCCGGCGAGGGTGGCCACCTCCTCGCGTCGCAGCCCGGGCGTGCGCCTTCGCCCGGTGGAAGGCAGACCGACGTCGGCCGGCGTCAGCTTGCTGCGATGATGGATCAGGAACTCGGTGAGTTCGCTGCGGGTTCTGTCGAGGCTGCGTCCGGCCATGGCAGTGCTCCAGGCTGTTACCTGTAGTAATAGGATAACTGGCTATATTGTAACCCTATCAGGATGGGCCAAGACTACCATGCCAACCCTATGGAAAGGAGGCATGGCATGGTTTCCCTCGATGAAGTGTCCGGCTCGCGCATCTCCCGGCAGCGGGCGGGCATCAAGGAGTGGGCGGGCCTGGCGGTGTTGGCGCTGCCCACCGTGCTGCTCGGTCTCGACGTCACCATTCTCTATCTGGCCTTGCCCGCCCTGGCGGCGGATCTGCAGCCGAGCAGCACCCAGGCGCTGTGGATCATGGATGCCTACGGCTTCATGATTGCGGGCTTTTTGATCACCATGGGTACCCTGGGCGACCGTATTGGCCGTCGCCGGCTGCTGATGATCGGCGCCGTGGCCTTCGGCATCACGTCGGTGATCGCCGCCTACTCCACTAGTGCCGCCATGCTGATTGCCGCCCGTGCAGTGCTGGGGGTGGCCGGCGCGACGCTGATGCCGTCGACCCTGGCACTGATCAGCAACATGTTCGGCGACGTGCGCCAGCGCGCCCTGGCCATTGGCGTATGGGCGACCATGTTTGCCCTGGGCATGGCGCTGGGGCCGGTAGTCGGTGGGGTGTTGCTGGAGCGCTTCTGGTGGGGAGCGGCCTTTCTGGTGGCGGTGCCGGTGGTGATCGTGCTGCTGGTCGCGGCCCCGCTGTTGCTGCCGGAGTACCGTGCGAAACGCAGTGGTCGGCTGGATCTTGCAAGCGTGGCGCTTTCGCTGGCGGCCGTGCTGCCGGTGGTCTATGGGGTCAAGGAGCTCGCCAAGTTGGGGCTTGAACCGGTTCCCGTGCTTGCCCTGGCGCTAGGCGGCTTGATGGCGCTGGTCTTCGTGCGTCGTCAGCAGCGCCTGGACGACCCGCTGCTCGACATGCGGCTGTTCGGCAGCCGTACCTTCAGCGCCGCGCTGATCGTGCTGCTGGTGGGGCTGGTCGGCGTTTCCGGCGTGATGCTGCTGGTGACCCAATACCTGCAGCTGGTGGCCGGGCTCACGCCGCTGGCGGCGGGGCTGTGGATGGGGCCGCCGGCGCTGATGATGGTGCTGGCGGGCATCATGGCGCCGCTGATTGCCCGACGCATTCGTCCCGGCTACGTGGTAGGCGCCGCCCTGGCGCTCTCGACGCTGGGCTATTGGCTGCTGGCCGCCGTCGAAGTGAACGCCAACGGGGTGGGCATGGCGATTGCCGGGTTCTCGCTGGTCTATCTCGGCCTTGGCACCATCGCCGCTCTGGGCACCGACCTGGTGGTGGGCGCGGCGCCGGCGGAGAAGGCCGGCTCGGCCTCGGCCATGTCGGAGATGGTGCAGGAGCTTGGCGTTGCGTTGGGCGTTGCGCTGTTGGGTAGCCTGGCCACCTTCGTCTACCGTGCCCAGGTCAGCGCGACGATGGCCGATGGCGAAATCGCCGAGGCGGCGGACGTCGTCGAGGAGAGCCTATGGGCTACCGTTTCGGCCGGCGAGAGCCTGCCCGCCGGCGTATTGCTGGAAGCCCAGCAGGCCTTTACCGCAGGGCTGAACGTGACCGCAACGGTGGGCGGTATCGCCATCCTGGCGCTGGCGGTGGTTTCCATCGTCAGCCTGCGCCATGTCGGGGCGATAGGTGGAGAGGCCCAGGAGGCCTCAGGAGAGAAGGGCGAGCCCTGCTCACCGGTTAGCTAGTCAGTGCGCTCCAGCTCGCCATGGCGCAGCCGGCAATGCTCAGCAGGGTTTCGCGCGAGGCGCCGTCGCGGGCTTGGATCGACATGCCGTGCTGCAGGGTGACGAAGTAGCTGGCCAGGGCGCGACAATCCGTCGAGGCGGGTAGCTCGCCCTCCTCGACGGCACGCTTCAGGCGGCGTTCCAACAGGCAGCCGTTCTCCTGGCGGTGGGCCTTCAAGGCATCGCAGACCTGGGCGTTGGCACCCTGCATCTGCGGGGCAGCAAGCACGATCATGCAGCCGCGAGGCGTATCGCCGCGGGTGAATGCCTCGGCCGTGGCATGCAGCACTTGGGCGATGGCGGCGCGCGCCGTCGGCGCCGTCTCCACTTGTTCCCAGATACCGCTGCCTTCCGTCTGGACGTAGGATTGAAGAAACCACCTTGGAGGAGCTGGATCGCACCATCGCGATCAACTTGCGCGCGCCGGTGGTGGCGTCAATGGCAGCAGTGGGGCATATGCCGGAGGGTGGGCGCATCATTACCATAGGCAGCAACCTTGCCGTTCGGGTGCCCTGGTCAGGCATCAGCCTGTATGCCATGAGCAAGGCGGGCCTGGTTGGCCGGCCCGGAGGGTCGTTCGATCACCTGGGCGGAGTTCACCATCGACGGCGGTGCCAATATCTAGCGGAGTGGGCCAAGGCGTCGACGGCTTGTCACTGCAGTACCAGCTCGACCCTGCGATTCTGCGCGCGTCCGGCTTCGTTGGCGTTGCTGGCGATGGGGGCGAGCGAGGCCACGCCGCGTGCGTCCAGCCGGGCGGCGTCGATGCCGTCGAGAGCGCCCAGGGCTTCGACGACGGCATTGGCGCGCCGCTGCGAGAGCTCGAGGTTGTAGTCGAGGCTGCCCTGGTTGTCGGTGTGGCCGACGATGTAGACGCTGAGCTCGGGGGCGTTGCGCAGGAGCTCGGCCATTTGCTCGAGGGCATCGGCCGACTCCGTCTCGATGGTGGCGCTGTCGGTGGCGAAGAAGATGCCGTCGACGATCACGCTGCCATCGGCATCGAGGGCCGCCTGCAGGGCGCCGGCATCCTTGACGCTGACCTGGCCGAGCTGCAGTGGCTCGCTCTCGACCACCAACTGGCGGACCAGAGTCCGATCGTTTGATCGATCTTCCATGATGTAGAGGAAGACATGGGCCGTGCCTTGCTCGTCGTCGCGCATGGCCAGCAGCGCTCGGGAGTTGTCATTGAAGGCGGCGCGATCGAAGGCTGATGGGAAGACCACACCTTCATTGATCACGTAGCGACTGAACCCCCGCCCGCACTGGCTAGGTCCGGCACACTGGAAGAGGATGTCGAAGTTCCCCTCGGCCAGGGTGGCTTCATAGTTTCGGGCGACTTCGAGAGCAGTATGCTCGACGGGCAGCCGATAGCCGATGCGGGTCACGCGGCCTTCGAGCTCGAGTTGGTTGTCGACTGCCCTGGCATCGGCGATCGGGCCGCCGGGCAGCGTCGCGGCATCGTAGTCGGAGGCCTGGTAGGCGCTGATGGTGGCACTGCCGAAGCGGCCGAGCAGCGGGTGGTCGGCGGAGCCTTCGATATCAGCCATGGTGGACATCGAACAGGCAAGCAGCAGTACGGCGAGAGCGGTCAGTCGTTTCAGTTCCATCTGACGATTCCTGATTGTCGTTATTGTTGCGTAGAAGGCCCAAGGTGTTTTGTTATCGCCGTATCCGCTGCCCATGTCCAGTGCTTAGGCGCCGACCAGATCCTCCTCGAGATTCTTGGCCAATGCCGCAACCAGGGCATCGATATCCTGCTCGGCCTGGGCCAGCGAGGCCTGCAGGCGCTCGCCGCCGAACTCGTCGTACTCCGCCGCGATACCGTGCACGTCGTCGATGCCCAGGTAGCCGAACACGGTGCGAATGTGCGGCTCGACGTGGTTGGCGTGGGCCATGCGCTCGCCCGGTTCGTAGCCGTAATCGCCGCGGGAGCTCAGCACCACCAGGCGCTTGCGCATCTCGGTCAGCATCGGCCAGTAGGGCAGCCCCTGGCGCGAGCGGTCGAAGCCGAAGGTACGCCCGACCCGCACGATATTGTCGATATAGGCCTTGAAGCCGGCCGGGACGCCGAAGTTGTACATCGGCACGCCGGCCACGATCAGGTCCGCCTCCAGCAGTTCGTCGACCAGGGCATCGCTCTCGGCCAGGGCGTCGTGCATCCAGGGCTCACGCGCCTCCGGCTTGGTGAAGGCGGCGTGGATCCACTCGCCGGTCACTGGCTGGGGAGGATGCTGACCCACGTCGCGATAGAGGATGCGGTCGCCGGCGCGGGCTTTCTTCCATTGCGCGACGAAGCGCGCGCTGAGGCGGCGGGAGTGGGAGCCATGCGGGTCGATACCGGAACGGCCGGAGCGGGCGCTGGCGTCGAGGTGAAGTAGCGTGATCATGAGCGTCTCCTGACAAGAAAAATTCAACTCGCGTGATGCGTGAAACACAGGATCGGTTCATGATGCAAGGCTGACAAACGATGATTTCTTGAGGGATGGAATAGCTGAGCTTGTCCACAGGCTGGGCTTTCGATAAGGAGATGTCGGTGAACCGACGCACGCTGCCGCTATCCCAATTGCGCGCCTTCGAAGCGGCGGCGCGCCATTGCAGTTTCAAACGGGCCGCCGAGGAGCTGGCCGTCACGCCAGCGGCGGTCAGCCACCAGGTACGTGAGCTGGAAGCGCTGCTGGGCGTGGCGCTGTTCGAGCGCCGTGTACGCCAGGTGGCGCCGACCCCGGCCGCCATGCAACTTCTTCCCGTGCTGCAGCGCGGCTTCGATGCCTTCGGCGAAGCGCTGGAGGCGCTGCGGGAGCAGGGCGATGGCGGTAGCGTAACGCTCTCCTGCACGCCGGCCTTTGCCAGCCAGTGGCTGTTGCCGCGCCTGGCTGACTTCCATGCGCGGTGCCCCGATACCGATCTGCGCATTCATGCCAGCGAGGCGCCGCTGGATCTGTCACGCAGTGCGTCGCTGGCGATTCGCTATGGCATGGGGCCTTACCCGGAGCTCGAGGCCGAGGTGCTGGCCGAGGATGCCTTTGCCCTGGTAGCCAGCCCACAGCTGGCACTGGCAGGGTATGAGGATCTGAAGACGGTACGCCACATCGTCTTCGACTGGCACTGCTCCAGCTTGGGCCTGCCCTCTTGGCAGCACTGGTGCCAGGCGGCGGGTCTGGCCCCGGCCGACCTCGGCGCAAGCTTGAGTTTCTCGGACGAGAGCCATGCCATCCAGGCCGCCATTGCCGCTCAGGGAGTGGCCCTGCTGAGCCTTACGCTGGTGAAGGCGGAACTCGAGCGCGGCGTGCTTCAGGTGCCCTTCGGGCCGAGGCTGCCGGGGCTGCGTTATCAACTGGTTCGGCATCGGCGGTTTGCCGGGCATGCGGCGCTGGAGCAGGTTGCGGCGTGGCTGCGCGAGGAATTTGCCCGAGACTTCGGCGGGGGGAGCGCCGCCATACTGGACAGGCCTGCCCACCATTGATGATGTCAGGTCGGGGCAGGACTTTTCCGGTTGGATGCAGCAGGAGCCGCGCCATGTCGCTTGGTCTTCCAGAATCGCTCTAGGTGTTGGCCGCCCGGCGGACGCCTTCGGCCAGTTCACGCACCAAGCCATGAACCGCCTCGATGGCACCAGGTCGAGTCTCAGCGCTTTCGATGGCCTCTACCAGCGCCGAGCCGACCACCACGGCGTCACTGAATCGGCCAATCGCTGCGGCCTGTACCGCATTGCGAATGCCGAAACCGACCGCAATCGGCAGGTGGCTGTGCTCGCGCAGCCGACCCACCATGCCTTCGACATCGCGGAAATCCGGAGCACGGTCACCCGTGATGCCATTTACCGAGACGCAATAGAGGAAGCCCGAGGCATTATCCAGCACCCGGGGCAGCCGCTTGGCGTCGGTGGTCGGGGTGGCGAGGCGGATGAAGGCAATGCCGTGCTCCCTGGAGGGCAGGCACAGCTCGACATCATGCTCGGGCGGCAGGTCGACCACGATCAAGCCATCGACACCGGCGCGGGCCGCATCGGCCAGGAATCGCGCCACGCCGTAGCGGTGGATGGGATTGTAATAGCCCATTAGCACCAGTGGCGTTTGCGAATCCTGTTGGCGGAAGGCGTGCACCAACTCGAGCGTCCGGGTCATGGTTTGTCCGCTCCCGAGGGCGCGTAGCGCTGCCTTCTGGATCGTGGGGCCGTCGGCCATGGGATCGCTGAACGGCATGCCGATCTCGATCACGTCGGCGCCTGCCGCGGGCAGCCCCTGGAGGATTTTCAGCGAGGTCTCGAAGTCAGGGTCGCCGGCAGTGACGTAGGTTACCAGGGCCGGCCTTTGTTCCGCCTTGAGCGCGGCAAAGCATTCATCGAGGCGAGTCGCGGCGTTCATGGGGTTTTCCTTGGCACCGTTCATTGGACGTTCTCTCCCAAGTGTTGGGCGACGCTCATCATGTCCTTGTCGCCGCGCCCGCTCAGGTTGACCACCATGAGGTGGTCGCGGGGCAGCGACGGCGCACGCTTGGCGACCTCGGCCAGGGCGTGGGCCGATTCGAGCGCGGGAATGATCCCTTCCAGACGGCAGCAACACTGGAACGCCGCGAGCGCTTCGTCGTCGGTGATCGAGACGTACTCGACACGTCCGCGTTCATGCAGCCAGGCATGCTCGGGGCCGATGCCGGGATAATCGAGCCCGGCCGATATCGAGTGAGCATCGGTGATCTGGCCATCTTCATCCTGCAGCAGGTAGGTGCGGTTGCCGTGCAGTACGCCGGGCTCGCCGCCGGTGAGGCTCGCCGCGTGCATACCGGTGTCGACGCCCTTGCCGCCGGCCTCGACGCCGATCATCTGGACCGTTTCATCAGCAATGAAGGGATGGAACAGTCCCATGGCGTTGGAGCCGCCACCGATGCAGGCGACGAGAGAGTCGGGTAGACGTCCTTCCTTCTCGAGAATCTGGGCGCGAGTCTCGCGTCCGATCACCGCCTGGAAGTCACGCACCATGGCGGGGTAGGGGTGCGGCCCGGCCACGGTGCCGATGATGTAGAAGGTGTCGTCGACGTTGGTCACCCAGTCGCGCAGCGCCTCGTTCATCGCATCCTTGAGCGTGCCGGTACCCGTCGTCACCGGAATGACCTCGGCGCCGAGTAGTTTCATGCGAAACACGTTGGGCTGCTGGCGTTCGATGTCGGCCGAGCCCATGTAGACGACACAGGGCATGCCGAAGCGTGCCGCGACGGTGGCAGTGGCGACGCCATGCATGCCGGCGCCCGTTTCGGCGATGATGCGGGTCTTGCCCATCCGCTTGGCGAGCAGGATCTGGCCGATGCAATTGTTGATCTTGTGAGCTCCAGTGTGGTTGAGCTCCTCGCGCTTGAGATAGATCCTGGCGCCGCCAAAGTGCTCGGTAAGACGCTCGGCAAAGTAGAGCGGGCTGGGCCGGCCAACGTAATCGCGCTGGAAGTAGGCGAGCTGGCGCTGGAATTCGGTGTCCTGCCGGGCCGCATCGTACTCGCTCTGAAGCTCGCTAATCAGCGGCATCAACGTCTCGGGGACGAAGCGTCCGCCGAAGCGGCCAAACATGCCATGGGCATCGGGCTGCATCGAAAGGTCGGTCATGGGGTGCCTCGAAGGGTCAGGGAGCTTTCGATGAAGCTAACGCAGACAGGCGTGGCGAAAAATCGATAAGATGGCAGCAATATGTGAGTCAGGATCACAGGTCGATGCTCAATTCCATGCCTTCTCTCAGCGCACTGCGCGCTTTCGAGGCCACCGCGCGGTTGGGTAGCGTCACGGCCGCGGCGAATGAACTCAGCGTGACTCACGGCGCGGTCAGCCGTCAGCTGCGGAGCCTGGAAGAGCATTTCGGCGTGGCGCTGTTCACCAAGGCGGGGCGCGGCCTGCAGCTCACGAGTCACGGGGAGCGGCTGCAGCACGGCGTTGGCGAGGCATTCCTGCGCCTGCGAGACAGCTGCGCGCAGTTGAAGCGTGACGTCGAGGCGGCGCCGTTCATCCTGGCCTGTCCGGGTAGCCTGCTGGCACGCTGGCTCATTCCGCGGCTCGACCGTCTTCATCGTGCGTTGCCGGAACTCAAGCTGCATGTCGTCGCCAGCGAGAGCGAAGCTACCCCGGGGAGGGACGAGGTCAGCGCAACGCTGACGTTCGCGGAGCCGCCATGGCCGGCCGACCTGGAGGTGATCGAGTTGGCCGCGGAACACATCGGCGCGGTGGTGAGCCCGCCGCTGGCCGCTCGGTTCGATCCCGAGCGGCCGGCGACGCTGTTTGACGCCAAACTGCTGCATACCTCCTCGCGCCCTCAGGCCTGGCCGCACTGGGCGCGTGCACATGGGCTCGATTCGGCGCGTCTCGACCGGGCGCTGGCCGAGGGCCAGGGCTTCGATCATCTCTATTATCTGATCGAGGCGGCAGTAGCCGGATTGGGGGTGGCGATAGCGCCTCGGCTGCTGGTCGAGGACGAGCTGCGTCAGGGACGGCTGATCGCACCGTGGGGCTTCGTCGAGACGTCCGCCCGGCTGTGTCTGTGGCTTTCACCCACGGACAATCGACGCTGTAGCGCTCGGCTCATCGAATGGCTCGAGCGTGAGCTGAACGACATGCTCTCATCGCGGTAACCGGAGACTGCCCGGGAACATCGCATATCTCCCCGCACTCGATTACGTTGTAGAAAAGCGATTTCCGGAGCGCCCATGCCGCTCGACGTCTTCCATCCCGCCGTCAGCCAGTGGTTCGAACGCGACCTCGGTGCGCCCACCGAGGTTCAGGCGCGCGCCTGGCCGGCCATCGGCGCAGGCGGCCATGTGCTGATCGCCGCCCCCACCGGCTCGGGCAAGACCTTGGCGGCCTTTCTCGCCGCCATCGATGGCCTGGTGCGCCGCGGGCTCGACAGTGAGTTGCCTGACGAAACCGTGGTGCTCTACGTCTCGCCGCTGCGCGCGCTGTCCAACGACATTCAGCGCAACCTGCAGGCGCCGATTCGCGGCATCGCCGAGGGGCTTGAGGCAGACGGCCGGGAGGCGCCGGAGATACGCGCCTGGGTGCGCACCGGCGACACCACCTCGTCGGAGCGCGAGCGCATGCGCAAGCGTCCGCCGCATATCGTGGTCACCACGCCGGAGTCGCTCTACGTGCTGCTGACGTCCGACTCGGGGCGGCGGATGCTCTCCAGCGTGCGCACGGTGATCGTCGACGAGATTCATGCGGTGGCCGGCACCAAGCGCGGCTCGCACCTGGCGCTGTCGCTGGAGCGGCTGGCCGGGCTCACCGCGCGCCCGCCGCAGCGCATCGGGCTCTCGGCCACACAGAAACCGGTGGAGGCGGTGGCGGCGTTCCTCACCGGCGGCAGTGAGTGCACCATCGTCGACACCGGCCACGTGCGCCGGCGCGACCTGGCCATTGAAGTGGCCGGCTCGCCGCTCACCGCGGTGATGGCCAACGAGGTGTGGGAAGAGGTCTACGACCGCCTGGCAGCGCTGGTGAGAGAACACCGCACCACGCTGATCTTCGCCAACACCCGGCGGGTCTGTGAGCGGGTGGCGCGCCACCTGGCCGACCGCCTGGGGGATGAGTGGGTGACCTCGCATCACGGCAGCCTGGCCCGCGAGCACCGCCTGGACGCCGAGCAGCGCTTGAAGCAGGGCGGGCTGCGTGCGCTGGTGGCCACCGCTTCGCTGGAGCTGGGCATCGACATCGGCGAAGTGGATCTGGTCTGCCAGCTCGGCTCGCCGCGCTCGATGTCGGCCTTCCTGCAGCGGGTGGGGCGCTCCGGCCATGGCGTGGGGCGTACCCCCAAGGGGCGGCTGTTCCCGCTGACCCGCGACGACCTGGTTGAGTGCAGCGCGTTGATGGGCGCGGTGCAGGCCGGCGAGCTCGACCGGCTGCATATCCCCGAGGGGCCGCTCGACGTGCTGGCGCAGCAGATCGTCGCCGAGGTCGCCGGGGCGGGCGAAATCGAGGAGAGCGTACTGTTCGCACGCATCCGCGCCGCCTGGCCCTACCGTGCGCTGAGCGAGGAGCGTTTCGACGCGGTTGTGCAGATGCTCGCCGATGGCTACACCACCCGACGTGGGCGGCGCGGGGCTTACCTGCATCGCGACCGGGTCAACGGCCGTCTGCGCCCGCGGCGCAACGCGCGGCTCGTTGCCCTGACCAACGGCGGGGCGATTCCCGACCACTTCGACTACGACGTGATTCTGCAGCCCGAGGAGATCCGCGTCGGCACCGTCAACGAGGACTTCGCCTTCGAGAGCATGCCGGGCGACATCTTCCAACTCGGCAACCAGGCTTATCGCATCCTCAAGCTCGCCACCGGCAAGCTCTTCGTCGAGGACGCTCGCGGGGCACCGCCGAGCATCCCGTTCTGGTTCGGCGAGGCGCCGGCGCGTACGGAAGAGCTGTCACAAGCGGTGTCGCGGCTGCGCGAGGGGCTCGACCGGCAGCTGGCCGAGGGCGACGAGGCCGAAGCCCAAGCGTGGCTGGAAGCCGAGTACGGCCTGGCGCCGGCCGCCGCCGAGCAGTTGGTGCGCTACCTGGCCGTAGCGCGGGCGGCGCTGGGTGTGATTCCCAGCCAGTGCCACCTGGTGCTGGAGCGCTTCTTCGACGAGGCCGGCGACATGCACCTGGTATTGCACTCGCCGTTCGGCTCCAAGCTCAACCGCGCCTGGGGCCTGGCGCTGCGCAAGCGCTTCTGCCGCAAGTTCAACTTCGAGCTGCAGGCGGCGGCGCTGGAGGACAGCATCGTGCTGTCGCTGGGGCCGACTCACAGCTTCCCCCTCGACGAGGTGTGGGGCTATCTCAACGCCAAGACGGTGCGCGAGGTGCTGATCCAGGCGCTACTCGACGCGCCGATGTTCGGTCTGCGCTGGCGCTGGAACGCCTCGGTGGGGCTCGCCGTGCCGCGCACCCGCAATGGCCGACGGCGCCCGCCGCAGCTGCAGCGCCAGGACTCCGAGGACTTGCTCTCGGTGGTCTTTCCCGACCAGCTCGCCTGCGCCGAGAACCTGGCCGGGGCGCGGGAGCTGCCCGATCATCCGCTGGTCGACCAGACTCTGCACGACTGCCTGACCGAGGCAATGGACATCGACGGCCTCGAGCGCTTGCTGGCGCGTCTCGAAGCTGGCGAGATCGCCGTCAGCGGCCGCGACCTGGCGGCACCTTCGCCGCTCTCCGAGGAGGTGGTCAACGCGCGGCCCTACGCCTTCCTCGACGACGGCGCCCAGGAGGAGCGGCGCACCCTCAGCGTGCGCACCGGCGGCGCGCTCGACGTGGCCGAGGCCGCCGCCTCGGCGCGCTACGCCCCGGAGGTGATCGCCCGGGTACGCGAGGAGGCCTGGCCCGCCCCCCGTGATGCCGACGAGCTGCACGATGCGCTGGTCGTGAGCGGCTTCATCGCCGGGCGTGAAGCCGAAGAGGAGTGGCGGCCCTGGTTCGATGCACTCGCCCGGGACAGGCGTGCCGCGGTCGTTACGCCACCCGGCGGAGAGCCGCTGTGGACGGCAGCGGAGCGCCTCGGCGAGCTGCTGGCGCTCCACCCCGGGGCAGGCATCGAGCCGCCCATCGAGGCGGCGGGCGAGATGCCGGAAACCCCCGACGAGGCACTGACCGAGATGCTGCGTTCGCGCCTGGAGACGCTGGGGCCGGTCGCCGCGGCAAGTCTCTCTGTGCCGCTCGGCGTCTCGCTGGAGCGCGTCATGGCGGCGCTGGCGCGCCTCGAGGTCGAGGGCTTCGTGTTGCAAGGGGCTTTCCTCGGCGGCAGCCAGGTGGCCTGGTGCGAGCGGCGCCTGCTGGCGCGCCTGCATCGCTACGCCATCGACCGCCGACGCGCCGAGATCGAGCCGGTGAGCATCCAGCACTACCTGCGTTTCCTGCTCGACTGGCACGGCCTGACCGAGCGCCCGCAGGGGCCGGAGGCGCTGGCCGCGGCGGTGGAGCGGCTGGAGGGGTTTCCCGTGGCGGCGGGCGCCTGGGAGAGCGACGTGCTGCCGGCGCGGGTGGCCGACTTCTCGCCGCACATGCTCGACCAACTGCTCGCCAGCGGGCGTTTCATCTGGCTGCGCCTGCTGCCGCCCAGAATCGCCGAAGGCGACGAACGCCAGCGGCCCGGTCCGCTGCGCAACACGCCGATTGCCTTGATCGAACGCCTGGCGTTGAACGACTGGCGTCAGGCCGCGCCGGCTCCCGATGTCGAGGAGCTGCCGCTCTCCGGCGGGGCGCGCCGGGTGCTCGAAGCGCTGCAGGGCGGAGGGGCGATGTTCTTCGCCGACCTGCTCGGCCCCGCGCACATGCTGCGCACCCAGGTGGAGGAAGCGCTGGGCGAGCTGGCCTCATGGGGCCTGGTCACCTCCGACAGTTTCACCGGCCTGCGGGCGCTGATCGCCCCGGCCAGCAAGCGTCCGCCCATCGCTGCAGGCGGGCGTCGGCGCCGGCGGCATGCGCCGGGAGTGGACGCCGCCGGGCGCTGGTCGTGGCTGCCGGCGCCGGAGCGCGATTCGGCGCCGGAGAAGCGCCGAATCGCGACGGACATGGAAAGCCTGGAGCACATCGCCTGGGTGCTGCTGGAGCGTTACGGCGTGGTGTTTCGCCGGGTGATCGAGCGCGAGCCGGCACTGCCGCCCTGGCGTGAGCTGCTGTACGTCTACCGCCGGCTGGAAGCGCGCGGCGAGATTCGCGGCGGGCGCTTCGTGCAGCAGTTTGCCGGCGAGCAGTTTGCCCTGGCCGAGGCGGTGGGCGCGCTCAAGGCCATGCGCCGCCGGGAGCCGGACGGTACCCGCGTGGTGGTGGCTGCCGCCGACCCGCTCAATCTGGTGGGCATTCTCGCGCCCGGCACGCGGCTGCCGGCGGTGTCGGGCAATCGCCTGCTCTATCGCGACGGGGTGCCGGAGGCGGTGCTGCAGAACGGCGAGATCCATTTCCTCGAGACGCTGCCCACCGAGGCGAAGTGGCAGGTGCAGCAATTGCTGCGGCGAGGGCCAGGATATGAAAAACCCCCGACACCAGAAGTGCCGGGGGCTGCGATATCGATCCGCTGACGCTCAGTCGTGCCGCGAGCGTTGCCGGTGAGGAATGCGTTCATCCTCCTCGATACGCACTTCCTTGCGGATGGGGTGCCTCTGCTTCTCGCTCATGGTGTAGGCCAGAGCCGAAAGCGCCACTGCGGCCACGCTCACGGTCAGCATTTCGATGATACCCATGCGCATGTCCTCCTGCGGGTGAATGGGGCGACCCTCGGGACCTCACTGTCCCCACGAGAGGCGTGCCTGTGAATTGAGAGTGGCAGCTTTCTCGTCGGCCGACAAATGCTTTGACCCGAAGGGGTGGACTAAGTTTTAACGCTTCGCGAGAAAAAGCGGGTACGACGCCTCGCATGGGCTGGTATTAGCCGCCGGCCCGGCGCGCGGTCTCACCAACCCTCTCTCCATCGAGCTGCCGATGTCCTGCTGGCGAGGTGCCTGCCAGAGCTCACTGGATTGCCGTGCGGATCTGAGTCGCTATTGCTTTTTTATCGGAATTATTGAAATATATTTCCAGATATATACTTCTGGCTAATATTCAGTACGACTTTGCGTAATTCTACGGAGGCATTATCCGTATTTCTGACTAAGGGATGGCCGCAGGGTAAATTACGCAGCTCTCCGGATTTAATTTGATACCCACCGTTTTATTCTCCCCAAGTCAGTTTTCTGACCAGCTCGCGATTCAATCATTAAAACAAACGAGGGCATTGCTCGATGGCGCGCTACCTCATCGAGCACGCCGGGAGTCAATATAGCCATGAGCGTCAACAGGCGTAATTTCCTCAAGTATGGCGGTGCCGCCGCAGTGGGTACCGTGATGGCACCGAGCATCGTCAAGGCTCAGGAAACCTTCAACTGGCGCATGACCACCAGTTGGCCATCCGGTTTTCCGTTCTTCCAGTCTGGCCCCGGCTCCGCGACGGACTTCGCCAAGCGGGTCGAAGAGATGTCCGGCGGGCGCATCAAGATTCGTGTGTATGGTGCGGGTGAACTCATTCCCGCCTTCGACGGTTTCGATGCGGTATCGCGCGGGCAGCAGGTGCAGCTCAACCATGCCTGCTCCTACTACTGGGCCGGAGAGTCGTTCGCCGCACAATACTTTACCACCGTGCCGTTCGGCATGACCTTCCAGGGCTTCAATGCCTGGCTGGCCCACGGCGGCGGCTACGAGCTGTGGAAGGAAACCTACGAGCCCTACAACCTGATCCCGCTGGCGGTGGGCTGTACCGGTGCGCAGCCGGTGGGCTGGTTCCGCGAGCCGGTGACCAGCGTGGCGGACTTCCGTGGCCTGAACATCCGTATGCCGGGGCTGGCCGGCGACGTCTACAACGCCATCGGTGCCAACGCCCGCCTGTTGCCCGGCGGCGAGATCTTCTCGGCGCTGGAGCGCGGCGCCATCGATGCTGCGGAGTGGGTCGGTCCCTATCTCGACCGTGCCCTGGGCCTGCACAACGCGGCCAAGCACTACTACTCCTCGGGCTGGCACGAGCCCTCCACCACCACCGAGGTGATCGTCAACAAGGACGCCTACGACTCCTTGCCCAGCGATCTGCAGGCCGTGCTCCACAACGCCGCTGCCGCCTGCAACATCACTTCTCACACTTGGATCGAGGCCCAGAACGGCGATGCCCTGGACGATCTGGTCAACAACCACGGCGTGGCGTTCGAGACCCTTCCCGACGACGTCATCCGGGCGCTGTTCGAAGCCACCCGCGACATCCTGGCGACCGAAGCCGACAAGGACCCGCTGGTCAAGCGCATCAACGACAGCTTCTGGGCGTTCAAGAAGAAGCACGACGGCTGGCATGCCAACAGCGAGGCCGTCTTCGCCAACACCATCAGCCGCTACGGTCAGGGCATGATCTGACGTCGGCCGGGCGCTCGGCCGAGCGGCAGTCCGTAACGCAGAGCGCCCTCCTGCCAGACCCACCCGGGTCGCGCTTACCCCACCTTTGACGTCCGCTGGGCGCCCTTCCAGAGGGGGAGTTGAAATGCTGCGTCTGTGTACCTGGCTCGAGCGTGCGCTCGAGCGAATAACCGGCCTGGCCGGTTTCATCGGCTGTCTGGCCATGCTCATCATGATCGCGCTGATCTTCGGCAACATGCTGAGCCGCTATGCCTTCGGCCTGGGCGCGGTGTGGGCCCAGGAGCTGGAGTGGTACCTGCTGTCGGTCATGGCGATGATGGGCATCGCCTACGCCATGAAGTTCGACGACCACGTGCGCGTGGACATCCTGTCGAGCCGCTTCAGCCCGGTCGGCATGCTGTGGCTGAACCTCATCGCCGCGCTGCTGGTGGCGCTGCCCTGCGCGCTGCTGATCATCCATTACAGCCTGCCGTTCGCCGAAACCTCGTTCATTCGCGGCGAGCGCTCACCCAACTCTTCCGGTCTTCCCTGGCGCTGGATTCCCAAGGCCATGGTGGTGGTCGGCTTCGTCTTCGTGGCGACCGAGTCGCTGCGCCAGGCGCTCGAGAACGGTCGGCGCCTCGTCCAACACTACACTGGGAGAGCCTAAGCCATGCCCTTGGAATATTACGCGCTGGCCATGATCGTGGCTTTCTTCGTGCTGGTGATGACCGGCATTCCAGTCGGCTTCGTGGTGGCGTTCGTCGGCTTCGTGTTCGGCTTCATCGGCTTCGACGGCTGGCTGTTTGAGCTGCTGCCCTCGCGCATCTACGGCGTGGTGGCCAACTACACCCTGCTGGCCATTCCGCTGTTCGTATTCATGGGTGTGATGCTGGAGCGTTCGAAGATCGCCGAGCGCATGCTCGACGTGATCGGTCACCTGTGTGGTGGCCTGCCGGGCGGCATGGCCCTGGCGGTGATCATCGTCGGCGTGCTGCTGGGCGCAGCGACGGGTATCGTCGGGGCGGCTATCGTCACCCTGACGCTGATGGCGCTGCCAACCCTGGTGCGGCGCGGCTACAAGAAGACGGTGGCCTGCGGCACCATCTGTGCGGCGGGCACTCTGGGGCAGATCATCCCGCCCAGCCTGGTGCTGCTGGTACTGGCCGATATCATGAACCTCTCCGTCGGCAGCCTGTTCGCCGCGGCGCTGGTGCCCGGCCTGTTGCTGGCCGGCATGTATCTGGCCTATCTGCTGCTGCTGGCCTTCTTCTTCTCCGCCGACGTGCCCGCCATCGACGAGCAGGAGCGCGCCGCGATCAGCAAGCTGGAGCTGGGCAAGGACTTCGTCAAGGTGGTGGTGCCGCCGCTGCTGCTGATCTTCGCCGTGCTCGGCTCGATCATCGGCGGGGTGGCCGCGCCCACGGAGGCGGCGTCGGTAGGAGCCGTGGGGGCCTTGCTGCTGACGGCAGTGTCCGGCCGCCTGACCTTGGGGGTGCTCTCCGATACCGTGAAGACCTCGCTGCGTATCAGCTGCATGATCTTCTTCGTACTGATCGCCTCGCAGGTCTTCGCTCTGGCCTTCCGCGGGCTGGACGGGGAGTTCCTGATCGAGGCGATGTTCGAATGGGTGCCGGGCGGCATGTACGGCACGCTCATCTTCATGCTGCTGCTGATCTTCTTCCTGGGCTTCTTCCTCGAGTGGATCCAGATCTCCTACATTGCCGTGCCGCTGTTCCTGCCGTTCCTGGCAAGCCAGGGCGACATGTCGATGGTGTGGGTCGCGATCCTGATCGCCATGAACCTGCAGACCTCGTTCCTGACGCCGCCCTTCGGCTGGTCGCTGCTGTTCATGAAGGGCGTGGCACCGCCGGGAATCACCACGGGCGACATCTACAAGGGGGCCGTGCCTTTCGTGCTGATCCAGATCCTGGCACTGGCGCTGATCATCGTCTTCCCCGATGTGGTGCTGTGGTTGCCGCGAGTGGTAGGATGGTGAGTCGGGTTTTACTTTAAAACTCCCTGATAAAGGCTCTGTCGACTGCAATCGGCCAACTGCAATAAGACGGCTGTGATTAGCCAAAAGTCGACAGAGCCGAAAAGAATAATAATTAAGTAAAGGTAACGCGCCAGTGTTCACGTTCAGAACCAAGTTGACACTGCTGACCTTGCTGCCTCTTTTGATACTTAGTGCAGGTGTGACGTTTCTTGCCATTCATCAGAGTGCGCGATTGAGCGGGGCGCAGTCGGAAATCCTCAAGGACGGATTGCTGGAAGCCAAGCGGGCTGAACTCAAGAACTACATGGAACTCGCCTACACGGCGATTCGAGACATCTACGAGGACCCCGAGCTGGCGGTAGACGTAGCGCAAAGGCTGGTAACGGATGCCTTTCACCGCATGGAGTACGGCTCCGACGGTTACTTCTTCGTCTATGACTACGATGGGCTGAACATCGTCCACCCGCGGCTCGAGCATCTGGTCGGGCAGGACCTGTGGAACTTTCGTGACGAGGATGGCAAGTTCCTGATCCAGCGGCTCATCGAACAAGCCCAGGAAGGCGGCGGCTTCACCGAATATCGTTGGGACAAGCCTTCAGGCGGCGAATCGGTACTCAAGCTGAGCTACTCCATCGCCCTGGAGAAGTGGGGCTGGATGGTGGGAACGGGGCTCTACCTGGATGACATCGAACAGGTGGTCGGCCAGATGGAGCATCACATGGTGGAGAACGCCCGCCGGACCATCCTGCTGATGGCCTTCTTTACCGTTTCCTGTCTGCTCGTCATCGCCGTGATCGGTCTGGCGGTCAACCTTAGTGAAGCGCGGGTGGCGAATCGCCGGCTGGTCACGATGGCGCAGAAGACCTTCAGCTTCCTGGAGAAGGAGCGGCGGCGGATTTCCCGCGAGCTGCACGATGGCATCAATCAGCTGCTGGTATCGGCACGCTTCAAGCTCGAGCGCATCGACGATGCGCTGGGGCGCGGCGATCATGTCGATGCATCATCCGCCCTGGCGGCGACCGACCGCATTCTGGAAAGGGGCATTCAGGATCTGCGGCGGCTGGCCTATGACCTACGCCCCAGCGTGCTCGACGACCTGGGCCTGGTGGCGGCCCTGGAGAGCCTGTGTTCGGACCTGGTGGAACGCAAACCCCTCCGTATTCACTTCGAGTCCAACCTCGACAGCGGCGAATGCCAGCCGGTACTGGCCACGGCGCTGTATCGCATCACTCAGGAAAGCCTGCACAACATCGAAAAGCATGCCGGTAACGTTAGCCAGGTCAGGGTGAGGCTGCGCCGCCGCCGCGGCTGGGTCTATCTCGAGATCGCCGATGACGGCGAGGGCTTCAGCTGGCGCGCCGAGCAGAGCCATGAGCAGGGTGGGGCTGGTATGGGACTACGCAACATCCAGGATCGGGTGGATCTGCTGGGTGGGCGCCTGACGATCGAGGCGGCCCCCGGCAAGGGCGTGCGCATTCTCATCAAGGTGCCGTTTCAGCGCGCCACCGGAACGAGTCGGGAGAGAGTCGATGGCAGGGCCTATACGCGTACTTTTGGCGGACGACCATCCGCTGGTGCTGGAGGGGCTGCGCTACCGGCTGGAGGCGCAGCCGGGCATTGAGCTCGTCGGCGAGGCGAGTTCGGGCGAGGAGCTGCTGTCGCTGGCTCAGGCGCTGGCGCCGGACGTGGTGGTGACGGACATCACCATGCCCGGCTTGTCCGGCCTCGAAGCGTGCAAGATCCTGCATGACACCTGTCCCGAGATTCGCGTGCTGGTGCTCACCATGCACGACAACGAGGAGTACATTCGCCGCGCGGTGGCCTGTGGCGCGGCCGGCTACGTGCTCAAGGACGCCTCGGCCGAGCAGATGGTATTCGCCCTGCGCGAGGTGGCCGGCGGGCGCAGCCATTTCGGCTCCGGCGTGTCCCGAGTGCTGCTGGAGGAGAAGCAGGAGCGCCTGACCCCGCGCGAGACGGCCATCCTCAAGCTGATGTTCGAGGGCATGAGCAGTCGTGACATCGGTGAGGCGCTGAGCATCAGCACCCGCACGGTGGAGTCGCACCGCAGCAACATCTACCGCAAGCTCAACACCAACTCGCTGGCGGGCCTGTTTCGCTACGCGATGCGCCATGGCCTGGTCGAGTTGGAGTGATGGCGTCAGTCGTCTGCCGCCTGGGCGCGTAGCCAGGCGATCTCCTCGGCCCAGATCTCGGGCTCGATGGTTTCCAGCACCATGGGTATTTCGTCGATGCGCGGGTCGCGCATGATGGTGGTGAAGGCATCGAGGCCGATGTTGCCCTGGCCCAGGCTGTGGTGGCGGTCGACGCGGCTGGCGTATTCGCTCTTGGCGTCGTTGAGGTGCATGCCGCGCAGGTATTCGAAGCCGACCACCTTGCCGAACTCGTCGAGGGTGGCGGTACACGCCTCGGGCGTGCGCAGGTCGTAGCCGGCGGCAAAGGCGTGGCAGGTGTCGATGCATACGCCGACCCGCGACTTGTCGTCGACCTGCTCGATGATCTCGGCCAGATGCTCGAAGCGCCAGCCCAGGTTGGTGCCCTGGCCGGCGGTGTTCTCGATCACCGCGACGACGCCGCGGGTCTCGGCCAGGGCATGGTTGATCGAGTCGGCGATACGGGTCAGGCACTCGCTCTCGCTGATCTTCTTCAAGTGGCTGCCGGGGTGGAAGTTGAGCAGGGTGAGGCCGAGCTGCTCGCAGCGCTGCATTTCGTCCAGAAAGGCGGCACGCGACTTCTCCAGTCCTGCCTTGTCCGGGTGGCCGAGGTTGATCAGGTAGCTGTCGTGGGGGAGGATCTGGCCGGGGCCGAAGCCGTGCTCCTGGCAGGCGCTGCGAAAGGCCTCGATGGTAGCGTCGTCGAGAGGCTTGGCACGCCACTGGCGCTGGTTCTTGGTGAATAGGGCGAAGGCGTCGGCACCGATCTCGACGGCGCGCAGCACGGCCTGGTCGGGTCCGCCGGCGGCACTGACGTGGGCGCCAAGGTATTTCATCTGTCCTCTCCGTGGGTTGGCTGACGCCACTACGATAGCACGCCGGGTCTCCACCTCGCCTGCCGCCCTCGCCCCGCCCGCTTCTAAAGCGCCCAGGCCCTGCTAGGCTCAAGTCAGAGCCCGCTGGAGACGCCGTATGCTGCCGCTGTTACTGCTTGCCTTGAGCGATGTACCCGGACCGGACCCTGTGGCCGAGGCGCTGGCGCGCATCGACTCGCTCTCCGGCTATCGCCTGACCCTGCGCAGCCAGGGTAGCGGTGGCGAGGAGATCATTCATTACAGCTACCGGCGTCCCGGCGACGTGCGCATGGACATGGAGTCGCCCTATCGCGGCGCGGTGCTGATCTATCGCCACGATACGGGCAAGGTCCAACTGTGGCCCTTCGGTTCACCGGGACGGCGCCCGGCACTCTCGCTGCGGCCCACCAACCGTATGGTGCGCAGCTCGCAAGGTCATCGCGTGGACCAGTCGGACGTCGGCACGCTGCTGCGCAACGTCCAGCGTCTGCAGCTGCATGGCAGTACGCGTCGCCTGGAGCCGGCGACCCACGAAGGCCGACCGGTGCAGCATGTGGTGGTGGAGGCCGAGCCCGGTCGGGCCGTGCACGAGGTGGCGCGCTACGATCTGTGGCTCGATGAGGAGACGCTGTTTCCGCTGCGGGTGGCGAGCTACGACCGGCAGGGGCAGCGCATGGAGAGTGTGCTGCTGGAAAACGTTCAGCTCGACCCCGACTTTCCGGCCGACCACTTCGATCCCTAGGCCATGGCGAGATTCGAGTTCGTTACCGACTGGCACTTCGAGGCGCCGATCGAAGCGGTCTTCGATGCCCTCACCGACTCGCTGCGCTGGCCCGAGTGGTGGCCCGGGCTGGTGGACGTTGAGCAGCGTGAGCCCGGTGACGAGGGCGGCATCGGTCGGGTGCAGCGCTTCGTCTGGAAGAGCCATCTGGGCTATTACCTGAGTTTCGACATTCGCATCACCCGCGTTTGCGAGCCCTGCCTGATCGAGGGCGTGGCCGATGGCGACGTGGCCGGCATCGGCCGCTGGCGGCTGTGCGAGGAGAGCGGGGGTACCAGAGTGCACTATCTATGGCAGGTGCGAACGGTGCGGCCCTGGATGAGCCTGTTGGCCGGTGTGGCACGTCCGCTGGTGGTCTGGAACCACCATGCCATGATGCGAGGAGGCCAGAAGGGGTTGGCCAGACATCTCGGCGGTGCCAAGGCACAGCCGGCAGACGAGATGGAAAGCGTTCCATCAAGAGGGCGTTGGTAGTCATTAGGGGAAAAGGTATGCTTGTTGGAGTCGTCCAGAAATTGCCGTAGAGATGCCATGAAGGGCTCACACAACCATATCGATGATGGGAGCTCCACCGAAGAGACGCATGGCGGCGGCTCTTGCGGCGACCCCGGTGATCGTCTTCGTCGTGAACTCGAAGAGGCACGCGAGGAGATCGCGCATCTCAAACGTACCCTGCATCGCGTTCAGCAGATCGCTCGTTTGGGCTACTGGCGAGCCAGCCTGAAGGCCAACGAACTCTACTGGTCCGAGGTGACCTACGACATCTTCGGCGTCGACCCCGAGACATTTACCCCCAGCATTCGTGCCTTCAAGGCCATGGTTCATCCCGATGACCTGGAAAGCGTCGAAGCCAGCATGCGGCGTGCCGAGCAGGACGGCAGCCATGACGTAGTGCATCGCATCATTCGGCCCGACGGCGAGATTCGCTGGGTGCACGAGCTGGCCGATTACGTGCCCGAGGGCGATGACCAGATCCTGATCGGCACGGTGCGTGACATCACCGAGCAGAAGAAGCTCGAGCTGCGCCTGCGTCAGCTTTCACGTACCGACGAACTCACCGGCCTGTTCAACCGCCGCTACTTCATGCAGCGCCTGCTGCAGGAGCTGGCCCGCTATCGTCGCTACGGCAGACCGACCTCGGTGGTGCTGTTCGACTTCGATCACTTCAAGCGCATCAACGACACCCATGGCCATCCGGCCGGCGATCAGGTGTTGGTGAAGGTGAGCAAGCTGCTGCGGGAACGACTACGCACGAACGACATTCCGGCGCGGCTCGGCGGCGAGGAGTTCGCTCTGCTGCTGCCGGAAACCGGCCTCGAGGAAGCCGTCGGGGTGGCGGAGAAGGTGCGTCAGCTTGTGCTCGAGCAGGCGTTCACCTCGGAGGAGGGGCATCGCTTCGAAGCCTCGATCACCTGTGGCGTGTCGGCGTTTCACGGTGCCGAGGAAACGGTCGAGGCGATCCTGCATCGTGCCGATCAGAATCTCTACCAGGGCAAGCGTACGGGGCGCAATCGGGTCATCTCGGATGAATGGGATAGCTGACAGGGGGCTGTCGTCCACGTCTGCCGGCATCGGGCAGACCGACTGGCTGGCCGATGCGCTGGGCTTGGCGCTGGCAGAAGGCTCGCCCCAGCCGCTGGCCACGCGTCTCTATCATCAGCTGCGCGAGTGGATCCAGACGGGACGCCTGGTTTGCGGCCAGCGACTGCCCTCATCGCGTCAGTTGGCTGGCGAGCTGGGGCTGGGGCGCAACACGGTGCTGGCCGCCTTCGATCAGCTGCTGGCCGAGGGCTTCCTGGTGACGCGCCATGGATCGGGCACCTTCGTTGCCGACCTGGCTTTCCCATGTACCACTCAATCAGCCGCCCAGCCGGCAATAGCGGTTGGGCTCACCACGTCGCACACGCTACCGGCTCGAGCGGATGCGCCGTCGCTCTCTTCGCGCGGCACGTCGCTGCTGGCGTTCTGCCATGCCAGCCAGGAGCGCCCCATCCTGGCCCCTGGTGTGCCGGCACTGGATCGTTTCCCTCATGACCCGTGGCAGCGGCTGGTACGCCGCCACCAGCAGCGCATGCCGCAGGACTGGCTGGCCTATCAGGCCCAGGGCGGCGTGCCGACGCTGCGCGAGGCACTGGCCGACTATCTGCAGCTCTCGCGCTCGGTGCGCTGTCGCCCCGAGCAGATTCTCATCGTGCAGGGGGCGCAGCAGGGCTTCGAGCTGATCGCCAGGCTGCTCAGCGACCCCGGCGACAAGGTATGGATCGAGGAGCCGGGCTACCCTGGCGCTCAGGCCTGCTTCGCGGCTGCCGGACTCGATTTGCAGGCGGTGCCGGTGGATGACGAAGGCATCAGCGTAGCGGCTGCGGCGAACGCCGAGAGTCCGAGACTGATCTATGTGACGCCCTCGCATCAATACCCCAGCGGCGTGACCATGAGTCTGTCCCGTCGCTTGGCGCTGCTGGAAGCCGCGGAGCGGCACGGCGCCTGGATCGTCGAGGACGACTACGACAGCGAGTTTCGCTACGGGCAGCGTCCCATCGCCGCCCTGCAGGGGCTCGTCGACGATAGCCGTGTCATCTACGTAGGCACCTTCAGCAAGGTGATGTATCCCGGGCTGCGCCTGGGCTACGTGGTACTGCCCGAGCCCTTGGTCGAGCCGTTCCGCCGGGCCAACGCGCGGCTTCACCGCGAAGGGCAGTACCCGGTACAGGCGGCCTTGGCGGAGTTCATCGTCGGCGGCCAGTTCTCTCGTCACATCCGGCGCATGCGTGACTGCTACCGTCGGCGTCAGGCGCGGCTGCGCAAGGCCCTGGCCCCCGCCGTGGCGCGTGGCCTGCGCCTTTCCGACGGGCAGGCGGGGATGCATCTCGTTGCCTGGCTCGACGAGGCGGAACATGAGCGGGAGCTGCTCCGGCGGGGAGAGGAGCAGGGCATCTCGCTGTCGCCGCTGTCGAGTTATTACCTCAAGGCACCCGCTCGCCCCGGTCTGGTGCTGGGCTATGCCGGTACCGTGGAGGCCGAGCTCGAGCAGGCCGGGTGCTGGCTGGCTCGCGAATGGCTGAACCTAGGCTGACAGCGCCGATAGCGACGACCTCTGACGACCCTCGTCATCGAAGTTGTCCGATGCGAGCCAGCACCCAAGCTGCGCTTCGACGGCGGGCCATTCGCCGTCGAGCAGCGAGAACCAGGAGGTGTCGCGGTTGCGTCTATTGACTACACGGTGCTGACGGAAGATCCCTTCGAAGCGAAAGCCCAGGCGTTCGGCGGCACGCCGCGAGGCGGCATTGAGCGCATCGCACTTCCATTCGTAACGCCGGTAGCCCAGGGCAAAGGCGTTGCGCATCAGCAACAGCATGGCTTCGGTGGCCGCCGGCGTCTGTCGCAGCGGTGGCGTGAAATGAATATGGCCGACCTCGATACTGCCATGTTCCGGCACGATGTTGAGATAGCTGGCCATCCCCAGGGCCCGCTCGGATGTCGCTTCGACGATGGCGAAGAAGAGCGGATCCTCGCTGTGCGCACACTCGGCCAGCCAGGCATGACACTGCTCGGCATCGCTGAACGGCATGCCGCCGGAATAGGCCCAGCGTGCTTGTGGTGTGTCGTGGGGACCCTCACCGGGCAATAGAAAGGCGGCAAACAGCGAATCGCCATGGTGCTCTGCCGACAGCGGTTCGAGGCGAACCCGTTCTCCCTGTAGAGGGGTTCGCTGCGGCCGGCTTGCCGGCTGCCAGCCAGGCAGGGCGACACCGATGGGGCGGCCGTCTACGGGTTGCGTGCTCATGCCTGCAGCTCCTCGTCTGTCAGTTTCTGCATGTAGCGCCATAGCTGGCGCGCCTGCGGGTCGGTGCTCTGCGCCAGGGCCGCTTCTACCCCTTCCTGATCGGCCCGGGAGCGCTGTCGGCCGAGCTTGGCCTTGCCCTCGAGCGCTTCGATGCGCAGGCGAAATCCGACCACGCCGGCCTGCATCTTCTCCAGGTAGTCGTGCTCACGGCCCAGCGAATCGAGCAGGGCGGGTTCGAAGTGGGCCAGGCTGCGCTCGAGAAGCTCCCGCGTGGCCGCGGCGTCCAGCAGCTCCAGGCTCCCCGTGGCGTGCACGGCCAGGTAGTTCCAGGTGGGCACGGCAGGCCGGCTGGCGTACCAGCTCGGTGAGACATAGGCGTGGGGCCCGCTGAAGATCGCCAGCGCCCGGTTGCCGTCCAGCGCTCGCCAGTGAGGATTGGCTCGGGCGAAGTGGCCGTAGAGCGAACCGAGCTCGCCTTCGCTTCGTTCCAGCGTCAGGGGCAGGTGGGTAGCCTGCAGATCGGCGCCGACCAGCACGGCGAAGCCGTAGCGCTCGACCAGCGCCCAGGCCTGCTCGCGCGTCAGCCGCATCGATGGGGGAACGTACATGGCGCCTCCGCTCAGTCCTGGTCTGCCTGGGTGTCGAACAGCAGACCGTAGTGATAGAAGGTGGTATCGCGCTGCCAGCCGAGCGATTCGTAGAGCGCCTGGGCGGTGCGGTTGTCGATCTCGGTGGCGAGCTTGAGATGGCCGACGCCATGGGCTCGGGCGAGCTCCCTGGCGGCCTGCATCAGGGCGCGCCCGACGCCGCTGCGACGACCCTCGGGGGCGACGAACAGATCGTTGAGCAGCCACAGCGGAGCCAGGCGCACGGTGGAAAGCAGGGGGTAGAGCTGTAAGAAACCCTGCAGTTCTCCCTGGCTGCCGGTATCGACCAGGATGTAGGAGTCGCCGCGCTCCAGGCGCGCCTGCAGGAACTGCCGGGCGCCTTCGAGATCGGGCGCCTGGCGGTAGAACTGCCGGTAGCCGTCGAGCAGTTGGCTGAGTGGCTCCAGGTCGTTAAGGGTGGCTTGGCGAATGGTCATGGGTGGCTCCTCTGCGTTGCGAAGGAAACACTGCACAAATGCCTGCGCGAGCGAATCACTGCGTTGCGCGGTGCCGAAGCGTCGGACCGTCGGAATCCTCACATATACCCCATATGCTCCGGTTGACTCGCAGCCTGCGGCTTCTCGCCCCTTCGGGGCCAGCCTACGGCTGTTTGTCGCTTCGCTTGGTACTGTGCTCCGTGCGCCTTGTGCTTCATCCCGCTCGTCGATTTGTTCAGCGCTTCCCGAAGGGTGAGGGCCAGTGTGGTATGAATCTGGTTCCTTGCTAAGGGCCAGTTCGGCGTCATTCAGGAGAACCACTTTGCGTTGGCAGGGAGGTTGCAAAAAACACCGGCGATCGGCCATGAGCGGGCTAGAATGGAGCGATGACTCTCTCGACCGAACGCCGTCACACGGGCGGCATGACCCCAGCCGCCGAGACGACGCTGCGCCTGCCCTATCGGCCCCCCTACGACTGGCAGGCGATACTCGACTTTCTGGCCCGGCGCGCTATTGCCGGCCTGGAGCGTATCGATGGCGAGACCTATCACCGCCTCTTCCTCGAACAGGGAGCGGTGGGCTCCGTGAGTGTCACTCACGCTCCGGCCGATACGTCGCTGCATGTCACGCTGCGTCTGCCCGAGTCTATCGATCCGTCCACTGTCGTCGCGCGGCTGCAGCGGCTCTTCGACCTGCAGGCGGACCCCGAGGCGATACGCCAGGGGCTCGGCCGCGATCCTACCCTGGCGCCATTGGTCGCGCGCCGTCCGGGACTGCGGGTGCCGGGCGGCTGGGACCCTTTCGAAGTCGCCGCACGCGCGATACTCGGCCAGCAAGTCAGCGTCGATGCCGCCACCCGGCTTGCCGGGCGCCTGGTCGAACGCCTGGGCGAGCGGCTGACAGCGCCGTTCGCTCCAGGGCTCGACCGGCTGTTCCCCGTACCCGAGCGCTTCACCTTCGCCGAGATCAAGGCCCTCGGCATGCCCAGCGCACGCGCCAACGCCCTGGCGGGACTGGCCTCGGCCTACCGCGAGCAGCCGCAGCTGTTCGAGCGGCGTGGCGACCTTGACGACAGCGTGGCGCAGCTGTGCGCGCTGCCCGGTATCGGTGCCTGGACGGCGCACTACATCGCCATGCGCGGGCTGCGGGAGAGCGATGCTTTCTTGCCTTCGGACGTGGCCGTACAGCGGGCACTGGCGGAGCAGGACAAACGCCCCTCGCCGCGTGAGCTGCTCGCCCGCGCCGAGGCCTGGCGGCCCTGGCGTGCCTATGCCGTGATGCACCTGTGGCATGCCGATGCGGCAACGACACAGGCAAAAGCGAGCGAGACAGGCTAAAGCGAGACAGGCCAATAGAGAGACAGGCCAATAGCGAGACAGGAGAGACACGATGCAACTCTGGCTTGATCTGATGCCGTCGCCAGTGGGCGAACTGAGTCTGGTCGGCGACGAGCAGGGGGCTCTGCGAGCGCTGGAGTTCGACAGCAACGACGAGCGCCTGCATCGCCTGCTGGCGCGTCACTATCGCGATTACCGTCTCTCCAAGGGCAGAGCGCCCTTGCTCGTTCGTGAGGCCCTGAAAGCCTACTTCGCCGGCGACCCGTCCCATCTCGATGCGCTGCCGGTGGCCACCGGCGGTACCGAGTTCCAGCGTCTGGTGTGGCAGGCGCTGCGCGGCATTCCATTCGGCACCACCATCAGCTACGGCGAGCTGGCCGCCAGGATAGGACGGCCCGGGGCCAGCCGCGCCGTGGGCCTGGCCAATGGCGCCAACCCGATCTCCATCGTGGTGCCCTGCCATCGGGTGATCGGCGCCAACGGTACCCTGACCGGCTATGGCGGCGGGTTGCCGCGCAAGCGCTGGCTGGTGGAGCATGAGCGGGGGCTGGTGCAGGGCGAGTTGTTCCAAGGAGAGCTGGCGCTTCCCTAGCCCAGCCGGGCCGGCTCAGGATTCGTCCGACAACCCTTCCAACAGCTTGCCGAGCAGTTCGCTCAATGTTTCCTGCTCTTCGCGGCTCAGGGCGGCGAGCATCCTGGCCTCGTTGTCGACGTGCTCTGGGATCATGCGCTCCATCAGCGCCAGACCTTTGTCGGTCAGCGAGACCAGCGTGCCGCGGCGATCCTCGGGGTTCGGCGAGCGCACGATCAGGCCCGCCTTCTCCAGCCGGTCCAGCCGGCTGGTCATGCCACCCGATGAGATCATCAGCGTCTCGAACAGCTGCGTCGGCCCCAGGCGATAGGGGGGGCCCGCGCGGCGCAGCGTCGCCAGCACGTCGAACTCCCCGGCCTGCAGGCCATGTGACTTGAAAAAGACCTGCAACCGCTCTTGGGTGAGCAACTGCGTGGTCTTCAGATACCCCACCACCTCCATCGGCAACAGGTCGAGTTCGGGCATTTCGCGCTGCCATTGCGCAACGGCGTGCTTGACACGGTTCATGTGCGTATTTATCTTTCTATCAAGATACTTTTCGGCAAGATTCTTGTTGCCGCGCTATAGGAGTCGATCATGACCAATTCCACGCTATCGAGCAACCGTACCGGCTGGTATGCCCTGGGCTGCCTGCTGCTGGTCGGCAGCCTGCTGGCGCTTTCGCTAGCCGTGGCCAAGCTTGCCGACGACGCCGGCGCACCGCGCCTTGGTTTCCTGATGGTGGCGGTCACCGGCGCTGGCGTACTGCTGCTGGTACTGGCGGCGGTACAACGCCAGCCGATGAAGCTCGACCGGCGCATCATCGAGTACGCGCTGGTGTCGGGTGCGCTGTTTGCCTTGCCCAATGCGTTGGGTTTCCTGGCGGTACGCCACGTGGGGGCGGGTTTCGTTTCGCTCAGCTTCGCCTTTCCGATCCTCGTGACCTGGGTGCTGGCGCTAGGCTTGGGCATGGAGCGCATGAACCTGCTGCGACTGAGCGGTGTGCTGCTGGGGCTCTCGGGCGGGGTGCTGCTGGCGTGGGCCAAGGCGGGCGGCATGTCGGGTGCCCAGGGCTGGGTCATGCTGGTTCTGGCGATTCCCTTGATCATCGCGCTGGGCAATATCTACCGCACCCTGCGCTGGCCCGGCGAGGCGGGGCCGGTCTATCTCGCCGCTCTGATGCTGCTGGGTGGCGCCCTGGCGCTTGCGCCCTTCGTGCTGGCCTTCGAGGCGCGTCAATTCGCTCAGCTGCTCGGCTCTGCCGACGTGCTCCGGCTGCTGTTCGCCGAGGTCGCCGTCTTCACCGTGCTCTACGTCTTCTACTTCGTACTGCAGAAGATCGCAGGCCCCGTCTATCTCAGCCAGATCGGCATGGTGGCGGCGCTGGTCGGCACCCTGATCGCCGTCTTGCTGCTGGGTGAGTCGGTGCCGCCCTTCCTTGGCCTGGCGGGGGTGCTGGTGGCCCTCGGTGCCGCGCTGTTCCACCGTGGCGCTTCGCACCACACGTCACCGCCGACGCTGGCCGTGGCGAAACCTTGAACCGGGAGAACATCATGTCCGTCATGGAAGCCCTGCACTGGCGCTATGCCGCCAAGCGCATGAATGGAAGAAAGGTGGCGCGAGACGCGCTGGATAACATCCTCGATGCGGCGCACCTGGCGCCATCCTCCTACGGCCTTCAGCCCTACAGCGTGCTGGTGATCGAAACGCCGGCACTGCGCGAGCGCATCCGGCGTACAGCCTGCGACCAGCCCCAGATCAGCGAATGCTCCCATCTGTTGATCTTTGCCGCCTGGTCCGAGGTGGATGGACGGCATGTGGATGAGCTGATCGAACTGACAGCCGCCTCCCGCGGCCTCGACCCGAAAGAGCTGGAAGGGTATCGGCAGGCACTGCATGACGCCGTCGCCGGCTTCGCCACGCCGGAGGCTCGGCAGCAGTGGGCGGCTCGGCAGGCCTATATTGCCCTGGGCACGGCCTTGACCGTTGCCGCAGCGCAGCGAGTCGATGCCTCGCCGATGGAAGGGTTCGATCCTGCCGCGCTGGACGCCCTGCTGGGGCTCGAAGAGCAGGGCCTGCGCAGTGTGGTGCTGCTGGCGCTGGGGTATCGCGATACCGAACAGGATCGTCTGGCCGGGCAAGCCAAGGTGCGCTGGCCCAGGGAGCGATTCGTGGTGGAGTTGAGCGGGGCCTAGACGCTACCTTCCTTTTCGATCACCAGCACCCGGGCTTCGCCGACTGGGCTTGCGACATGCTCGGTACCTACCGAGGCATAGAAGATATCGCCCACTTCCAGCAGTTGGCTATGCTCGACACCTTCGCAGCGATAGCGCATTTCCACCTGGCCATCGAGGACCACGAAGACTTCCTCGCCGTCGTTGATGTGCCAGCGGTAGGGCTGGTCGGTCCAGTGCAGGCGGGTGGTGATGCCATTCATGTTGGCGATGTCCTGAGCGCCCCAGGCGCGCTCGGCGGTAAAGTCCCGACTGCGGGTAATTTTCATGAATTGAATTCCTTGGAGTCAGTCCGAGTTTTTCAGCCGTATCGATGCAGAGTTTAAGCGGAGTTACTGCTTCTTTCTGCTATATTTTTTTGGTTGAAGATGCCGCGGTGTTTCAAAACACCCCATTAATAATAACCAAGTCATTTTATTTATAGCGAAACTTTATAATGCTCGATCTCCTGCTGCTCCGTAGCTTCGTGTCGGTCGTCGAAGAGAGAAGCTTTACGGCTGCCGCCAACCGGCTGCACCTGACTCAGCCCGCCATCAGCGGACACCTGCGCCGCCTGGAGTCTCAACTGGGCAAGGCGTTGCTCGAACGAACCACCCGCAGCGTTCAACTGACACCGGATGGAGAACGCCTGCTGGGCTATGCACGTGCGATCCTGGCGTTGAACCGGGATGCCATGGAAGAGATTTCCCGCTCTGCCGATCAGCGCAGCATACGCTTGGGAGTGTCAGAGGACTTCGCCAATGAACGCTTGCTCACGCTATTGAAGCGTTTCATGCATTGCCACCCCGCTGTGGATATCGAAGTCCGTGTCGGCATCCCAGGGGAATTGCTCGGTGCCATGCGTCAGGGTTACGTCGATATGGTGCTTGGGGCGCAATGTGACGAGCCTGTCACGGGAACCCGCCTATGGCAGGAACCCTTGGTGTGGGCTTGGAGTGAACGGGCGGAACAAGAGCTGCCTTCGCCCCTGCCTCTGGCGCTTTTCCCTGAGCCCTGCCCCTATCGTGAAATCGCCTTGGCTCAACTGGCCATGGCGGGCATCGCCCAGCGCACTGCCATGCTGTGCATGAGCGGGGCGGGTCTGCATGTCGCTGCCGCCACCGGGTTTGCCGTCGCACCCATGCCGGCTAGCCAATTGAAGCCGGGGCTGATCGCCTTGTCCGCAGAGCATGGGTTGCCGGAATTGCCTGCCGCGGAAATCATGCTGGTCAGCGAAGCGAGTCATTCAGAACGGGGCCTGTCGAAGGCATTGGCGGATGCCCTGTTGGAGGGCATGCGGCCGGTTCGAGCGGTCGAGACTGCCTGATTCGTGATGTTCATCAGCACGCCCTGTCGATTCGTGGCGTGCTGGTTCGATCCCTTATCAGGCAGCCATGCGGCTGCGCTTATCAGGAGAACTGCCATGCAATACATGCTGATGTGCTGTATCGACGAGGCGCTGTGGAACGGCCTGCCCGATGCCGAACGCGATGCCGTCATGACCGATTACCACGCCCTGATCCAGGAGATGGTCACCAGCGGACACTACCGCGGAGGGGCTCGGCTGCAGTCGGTGGAGTCGGCCACCACGCTGCGCGAGCAGAATGGCAAGACGGTGATGCTGGACGGTCCCTTTGCCGAGAGCCGCGAGCAACTGGGCGGCTTTCACGTGGTGGAGTGTCGTGACCTGGATGAGGCCTTGGCGCTGGCCCGGCGCATTCCGCCGTTGCGGGTCGGCGGCTCGGTGGAGGTGAGGCCGGTGGATCCCGCCTATCGATTGTGAGGACTGCGTGTCTCTGGATGAGCTGTATCGCCGTGGGTATGGCCACGTGCTGGCCAGCCTGATTCGCCGCTTCGGTCACTTCGAGCTGGCCGAGGATGCCGTGCAGGCGGCCTTCGAGGCGGCGATGGTGCAGTGGCCGGCCGAGGGCTGGCCACCGAATCCGACCTCGTGGCTGATTGCCACCGCGCGCCACAAGGTGGTCGATCAGTTGCGCCACCAACAGATGCGCGAGCGCAAGGGCGACGAGCTGCGTCAGCACTTGGAGCTGCTGCTCGACAACGACCTCGAAGCCGAACCTCTCGACAGCCTGCGCCTGATCTTCGCCTGCTGTCATCCGGCTCTGGCACGGCCCGCCCAGGTGGCGCTGACACTGCACACCCTGGGCGGGCTGCGTACCGAGGAGATCGCCCGGGCCTTCATGGTACCGGTGCCGACCCTGGCCCAGCGCCTGGTACGGGCCAAGGCCAAGATTCGCGATGCCGGCATTCCCTTCGAGGTGCCCGACGACACCGCCTTGGACGAGCGCCTGGAGCCGGTACTGGCAGTGATCTACCTGATCTTCAACGAAGGTTATGCGGCCAGCTTCGGCGACGACTGGGTGCGCGGCGACCTGTGCCGTGAGGCGATTCGCCTGGGGCGCATGCTGGTGCAGCTGCTGCCGGCGGAGCACGAGGCGCGGGGTTTGCTGGCGCTGATGCTGCTGCATCATGCCCGGCGCGATACGCGTACCGACGCGGCCGGTGACATCGTGCTGCTGGACGAGCAGGATCGCTCGCGCTGGCATGCCGACGAGATCAAGGAGGGCAGTGCCCATGTGGGTATCGCGCTGCGTGGCGGCCTGCCCGGTGGCTACGCGGTGCAGGCCGCCATCGCCGCGCTGCACGCCGAGGCGGCGACTCCCGCAGACACCGACTGGCGGCGCATCGCTGCGCTCTACAGCCTGCTTTACGCCATTCAGCCTACGCCGGTGGTAGCGCTCAATCGGGCTGTGGCGGTGGCCATGGCCGACGGGCTGGAAGCGGGCCTGGAGCTGCTCGACAAGATTCACCTGCCCGGCTATCACCTGCTGCCCGCCACGCGCGCCGACCTGCTGCGTCGGCTGGGGCGCCATGGCGAGGCGGCCGAGCAGTACCGCCAGGCCCTGGCACTGGTGACCCAGGGCGCCGAACGGCGCTTTCTCGAGCGTCGTCTACAGGAGGTCGTGACGCAACGCTGCGATGTCGATTTCGCATTGGTCGGCTCGAAGAAGGCATGAGCCCATGTCGGGCGCAGTGCCAACCACAGGAGGCAAGATCATGAGCTACGTCGATGGATTCATTTTACCGGTGCCTGAAGGCAATCTCGATGCTTACATGGAGATGGCTCGACGAGCAGGGGAGGTCTGGCGCGATCACGGCGCGCTGGAATATGTGGAATGCGTGGCCGATGACGTCAAGCCGGGGGTGCATACCTCCTTCCCCCAGAGCGTCAAGCTCGAACCGGGGGAGACGGTGATCTTCTCCTGGATTCTCTACGCCTCGCGGGAGGAGCGCGACCGCATCAATGCCAAGGTGATGGAAGACCCGCGCATGGCAGACATGATGGATCCGGCCAACCACCCCTTCGATGGCAAGCGCATGATCTGGGGTGGTTTTCGTGAGGTGCTGAGGCTGCCTTGAGGAAGCGTCAGACCAGCCAGGCCACGGTGAGCCCGGCCGTGGCCGAGGCCAGCAGCGGGCCTACCAGGCAACGCGTCAGGCGGGCATTCCCTGCGCTGAAGGTCAGCACGACCTTGAACAGATTGTTCACCGCAGCGGCCAGCACGATACCCATCACGGCGGTGGTGGGTGTGATGGTGTTCGTGGCCATGCGGCCCAGCGACAGGGCGATGGCATGCACATCGGCGATGCCGGCGGTGGCAGCAAGCAGGTAGACGCCGGCATCCCCAAGCCAGGCGCGTAACCATTCGCCCATGACCATGACCGCCGCCAGCAGGGCGCCCAGCAGCAGCGCGGCGCGCAGCTCCAGCGGGTTCTGGTTCATCGGACGTTCCGCCTTGATGTCGTGGCGGTGGCGGCGCCACAGCCACAGCGCCGGCAGGAAGAGGGCCAGCCCCATGGCCGCGAGTGGTGCCAGCATCTGAGGCAGCATGGCCGGACCGACGAGGGCGGCATAGAGCAGCAGGCGGGGCAGCATGGTGCCGCAGGCCAGCAGAATGCCGGCGGCGAGCATCGGAGAGAACTGGGGTTCACGACGCGCCTGCCGGGCATACTGCAGGGTCAGGGCGGTGGAGGAGCTCAGCCCGGCGAACAGGCCGGTGAACAGGATGCCCTTTTCGGTGCCACCGAGTCGCACAGCAAAGTAACCGATGAACGAGATCGAGGCGATCAGTACCACCAGCCACCAGATCTCATAGGGGTTGAGCACGCCGCCGGGGCCCATGTCCTCGTTGGGCAACAGCGGCAGTACCACCACGCTGATCAGCAGGAGCTTCAAGGCGGCATCCAGCTCGTTGGCGTGAAGCTTGTGCAGCAGCCCGTGAATCTCGCGCTTGTTGTCGAGAATCAGCGCCGTGACCACGGCACAGGCCGTCGCCAGTGCGATATCCACGGCAACCGCCAGGGCACCGAAGCAGAAGGTCAACAGCAGCCCGATCAGGCCGGTGATGCTGTAGTCGCCGCTCTTCTCCATGCTGGCCCGATAGCCGGCCAGCGCAATGACGGCGACCGCCAGGAAGATCAATGGAAAGGCCTAAGGCGTGAGTACCTCCGAGAGCAGCGCGGCCACGCCACCGAACAGGCCGATCAGCGCATGGGTGCGTACCCCGGCCACGCGTTCGCCGGACTCCCGTTCGCGGGCGGACCAGCCTCGTTCGATACCGATCAGGGCCCCCAGCAGCAACGCCACGGCAAGCTCCATGAGTATCATGGTTATCTGCAAGAAAATCGCGAGCAATACCGTCCATCGATTTTTTCTTCTCTGGAATATCACCTTCAGAGTGGAACGTCGTATCGCACTGAGCAAACTCCTCGGCCGTTAGCTGTCTTCTCGCAAGTGCAGTGTCATCAGTCCGTTACGTAATCCATTCATACTCCCGTGCTGGTTCGGCGAGCCATAACAGGGCAGAATTCTGCCCTCGAACCACCATTTCCTTGCTGTGAGCGTGCCCATGCCCCCCGTTAACGAAACGCCCCATCAGGTTCCCTTCCGCGAGGCCGTGATGGTCTGGCTGCGCGTGGCCATGCTCAGCTTCGGCGGCCCGGCGGGGCAGATAGCAGTGATGCACCGCATCCTCGTCGAGGAGAAGAAGTGGATCGGTGAGAAGCGTTTTCTGCATGCGCTCAACTACTGCATGATGCTGCCAGGGCCGGAGGCCCAGCAGTTGGCCATCTACATCGGTTGGCTGATGCACCGCACCAAGGGCGGTCTGGTGGCGGGCAGCCTGTTCGTGCTGCCCGGCTTCATCGCCATCCTGGCGCTGAGCTACCTCTATGCCACGCTGGGCAACGTGGGCCTGGTGGCGGGGCTCTTCTTCGGCCTCAAGGCGGCCGTACTGGCGGTGGTGCTCCACGCCGTGGTGCGCATCGGCAAGCGCGCACTGCGTAACCGGGTGATGATCGGCCTGGCGGCGGCAGCCTTCGTGGGGATTTTCTTTCTCGAGATCGCCTTCCCGCTGATTATCCTGGGAGCCGCCTTGATCGGTTTCTGGGGCGGCAAGCGCGGCATGACGGCTTTCCAGGCGGGCGGCGGCCACGGCGATGGCGGCGGGCCGGGGCTGAGCGACCGCGACTCGCTGCTCGGCGAGGGGCTGCCGGCCCATGCGCGCCCCAACCGCAGCTGGTCACTGCGCGTCTCGGCGATCTTCCTGCTGCTGTGGCTGACGCCGGTGGCGCTGCTGCTGGTCACACTGGGCGGCGACAACGTCTTCAGCCAGATCGCCACCTTCTTCAGCAAGATGGCGGTAGTCACCTTCGGCGGCGCCTATGCGGTACTGGGCTACGTGACCCAGGAGGCGGTGCAGAACTACGGCTGGCTGGCCCCCGGCGAGATGCTCGACGGCCTGGGCATGGCCGAGACCACGCCGGGGCCGCTGATCCAGGTGGTGCAGTTCGTCGGCTTCATGGGTGCCTATCGCGAGGCGACCGGGCTCGATCCCATGGTTGCGGCTACCCTGGCGGCGGTGCTCACCACCTGGGTGACCTTCGTACCCTGCTTCCTGTGGATCTTCCTCGGTGCCCCTTACGTGGAGCGGCTGCGTGACAACCGTGCCCTCAGTGCCGCGCTGTCGGCCATTACCGCCGCGGTGGTGGGCGTGATCCTCAACCTGGCGATCTGGTTCGGTCTCCACGTGATCTTTGCCGAAGTCGCCGAACGGCACCTGCTCGGGGTGCGCCTGCTGATTCCTCAGCTCGGCACGTTGGATCCTCTGGCCCTGCTGCTGGCTGCCGGGGCCATGGCCGCCATCTTCCACTTCAAGATCGGCATGCTGAAGGTGCTGGGTGGCTGTGCGCTGTTGGGTGTGCTGTTCTCTTTGGTTTTCTAGACGCTGGCGGGGCAGGAGGAGTAACGGCATGGCAGGCCGGCGCCATGGGTGCCATGCTGAACCCATGACCTGCAGCCTAGCCGGAGAAAGCTATGTCGTTGCCAAAACTCGGGAGTTATCTGCTGTCGTTGCTGTGCGGTGTCGCGCTGCTGGCGGCATCGTTGGGTACCGCCAACGCACGGGAGCTCGCTGCCGAGATTGACGAGATGGTCGAAGTAGAGATCGCCACGGTTGGGGTGGCCGGCTTCGGTGGTCCACCCGTGGTGCTGCTTCGGGAGCCGGGGGCTCGCGAGGTGATTCCCATCTTCATTGGCGTCAACGAGGCCGGTGCCATCCTGCGCGGCCTCGCCGGAGAGCGTTCGCCGCGGCCCATGACCCACGATCTGCTGAGCGACGTACTGGGCGAGATGGAAGCCACCCTGGAGCGCGTCTACGTCGATGCCATCGTCGACCATACCTTTCTCGGCATGCTCGAACTCAGCCTGCCGGGGCGCGACGAGAGGATCCGCATCGACAGCCGCCCCAGCGATGCCATCGCTCTGGCCATCCATGCCGGGGCGAGCATTCATGTTGCACCTCAGGTGCTCGAGGCGGCGCGTGACATCGAGTACGAAGGTCTGGACGATCAGGTGGTGGTGGCGCTCGGCATCACCGTTGCACCGGCCACCGATGACCTGCGCGAAGCGCTGGGGTTGCCCGACCAGCCTGGTGTGCTGGTCAGTGACGTGCGCGGCCCAGCGGCCGAGGCCGGCCTGGAGCCGGGCGCGCTGCTGCTGGAAGTGAACGGTGAGGTGCCCGAGACGCCGCTGCGCTATCTCGAGCTGGTGCGCGACACGGCCGTGGACGAAGACGCCCGGCTGCGCTACTGGCAGCAGGGCGAGGAACACGAGATCGAGGTCACTACTGACGTACCACCGCGTGAGCCCATGCCGCGGCCGAGGCAGGACGTGCCCGGCATTCGCACCTGAGACCTCAAAAGAAACCTTTTAGGTGAATTATATTGCTCTAATTATAATTAATTAACTTTTCCTAAAGTTATATATGCTGAGGCCGTTATCTGTCTTGAGGCCGCGATTTTTTCATTGGATATTTGGCTAGGGTGAAACGTGAGTTAGGGTTTTTTGCACTTTTGTGATGACGTCGGAATCCATTTCTGACGACTTTTGCTAGAGCGCCATCCTGATCGAATAGCTCATTGATGTAAATTGTCGGCAATGTATATTACATGACGCGGAGACGGCAATGACGATTACCATCAGAGCAAGGCTCATCATGTTCAGCATCATGTTCCTTGCCTTCCTGCTGTTGGTGAGTGGGTTTGGGCTAAGCGGAATGAACACTAGTAACCGCGCTATCCAGACCGTGTACGAAGATAGACTCATTCCTACTATTCAGCTAACAAGAATCGATGAGCTAATGCGTGAGAATCTCATTGCCATGAGTCAAATAGTGTTGAATGATCCTCGATTAGATCGGGGCGGTGAAGAGGCCCGTTCATTTGGCGACATACAAGCCGACATCGAGAACAATGCCGAAGAGATAGAAGCCACTTGGCAAGCGTTCACCGCGCATCGACTGACAAATGAAGAACGTCAGCTCGCTGAAATATTCGAAACCCGTCAGGGAGAGTTTGTTGCCACAGGGCTCGAGCCGGCACTGGAGTACTATGCGGATGGTGATTTTGCGGCCGGTAATCGCGTATACCAGCAGCTTACGCTCCCTCTCTTCCAGGCTGCCAACGATGTGGCTCATGAATTGATCGACTTGCAAGCGGCAGTTGCTCAGGATGAATTTTCCAGCGCCCTGGATTATTACGTATTTGAGAGGAATCTGATCATTGGCGCCTTTCTTCTCGCTTTGCTGGTTTCGGTTGGTATGAGCTGGTGGTTGATTCGCGCCATCGGGCAGCCGCTCAAGCGAATGATGGAGCATTTCTCGCTCATGGCCAAAGGCGATCTCAGCCAGCCTATCGTGACCGGAGCGAAGGACGAGGTAGGGCTTGCCTTGAGAGCACTGGCTGACATGCAGGAACAGCAGCGAGAGCTGATCGTCTCGATTCAACAGTCGGCAGGAAACATTGCTACGGGTTCAGGGCAGATAGCCTCGGGAAATACCGATCTTTCTCAGCGAACCGAAGAGCAGGCTTCCAGTCTGCAGGAAACCGCTACCAGCATGGAGCAGGTTGCCGCTACGGTGAAGCAGAATACCGAGCATGCGGCACAGGCGAACCAACTGACACGTCAGGTGAGCCAGAGTGCAGAAACCGGGGGTGAAAAGGCCGAATTGGTGGCGGGAAAGATGCGTGAACTCAACGAAAGTTCGCAGAAGATCAGTGGCATCATCGAAGTCATAGATGGCATTGCTTTCCAAACCAATATCCTCGCCCTCAACGCCTCGGTAGAAGCGGCTCGTGCCGGCGAGCAGGGCCGTGGTTTTGCCGTCGTTGCGCAGGAAGTGCGCAATCTGGCGCAGCGCTGTGCCGATGCGGCGCAGGAGATTCAGTCACGGGTGGATCAGAATGCCGGGATCGTCAAGGAAGGAAGCTTGCTGGTCGATGAGGCAGGTACGGCAATGGATGAGATCGTTGCAGGCGTAAAGCGTGTGTCTGAATTGATGGATGAAGTGGCGCGTGGTTCTCAGGAGCAGAATGCTGCTGTCGAGCAGGTCAGCGTTGCGGTGAATCAAATGGACCAGGTGACTCAGGACAATGCAGCTCTGGTTGAGCAGACTGCCAATGCCTCGGCGTCATTGGAGCAGCAGGCGAGGGAGCTGAGCGAAGCGGTTGCTTCCTTCAAAATTCATCGCCAGGATCCGAGTCAGGGCGCAATCTTAGGCCGTACTGTTGCCAAGAGTGCCACGGCCTTGGTCGCGCCGCCCGCTGAGCGTCATGAGCCCCGGCCGAGTCAGGCGAAGCGACAGCTAGAACCGGAGTGGGATAGCTTTTAACACGCCTTGCGAAGCGAACGGGTAGTGCAAGTGACCAGCCAGGGCGGGCATTGGCCGCCCTGGCTGCTGTCGGACCGCCTCAGAAGGTTTCCCACTCCTCCTCGGCCTGACGTGCCTGACGTGCCTGGTGCGGCTTGGGATCCGCGGCAGGGCGAGGCAGTGCGGCACGCGGCTGGGCCGCTGCGGCAGGCCGGCGCGTTGCGGCCTGAACATGACCATCCTCACCGAGCACGAAGGTGCCGATCAGCTCGTTGAGATGCTGAGCGTGGCGGCGCATCTCGTTGGCGGTGGTGCTGGTCTGCTGCACCATGGCGGCGTTCTGCTGGGTCATGGTATCCATTTCGGCCACGGCGGTGTTGATCTGGCCGATGCCGGCGTTCTGCTCCCGGGCTCCGGCGCTGATCTCGGCGATGACGTCATTGACCCTCGCCACGCTGGTCACGATCTCGCGCATGGTCTCGCCGGCACGCTGAACGATGGCGCTGCCGTCGCGGGCATGGGTCACGGAAGCGTCGATCAAGGCGCGGATTTCCCGGGCGGCTTCACCCGAACGGCTGGCCAGCGAGCGGACTTCCTGGGCCACCACGGCAAAACCGCGACCGTGCTCACCGGCCCGTGCCGCCTCGACCGAGGCGTTGAGCGCCAGGATGTTGGTCTGGAAGGCAATGCCGTCGATCAGGCTGATGATCTCGGCAATGCGCGAGGAGGAGGTGTCGATGTCGCTCATGGTGCGCTCGACCTGCTGCATCGCGGCTTCCCCTTCACGGGCGACCTGTGAGGTAGCGATGACTAGCTGATTGGCCTGTTCGGCCGATTCGGCGCTGTGGTTCACCGTGGCGGTGATCTCCTCCATCGAGGCGGAGGTCTCCTGCAGGTTGGCGGCGGCCTGTTCGGTGCGGGTGGCCAGTTCGTCGCTGCCTTGGGCAATCTCCTCGGCGGCCTGGTGCACACTGGTGGTGCTGCGCCGCACGTCGCGCAGGGTCTCCTGCATGCGCGAAACGAAGGCGTTGAACTGGGCGGCCAGCTCGCCGATCTCGTCGCGGCTCTCGATGTTCAGACGACGCGTCAAATCGCCCTGGCCCTTGGCGATGTCGCGCATCGCTTCTGCGGTGCGGCGGATGGGCTGCACGGTGCGACGTACCATCCATATGGTAACTGCCGCAACGCCCATGAAGATCAGCATACCGAGCAGAGCCGAGGTAATGATGGAGCTGCGTAGCTCGTGGGCGGCTCTTGACTCGGCACCCGCCATGGCTGCGTCGATATCGTTGACATAGACCCCGGCGCCGATCATCCAGTCCAGCTCAGGGACTGCATCGGCAAAAGAGTATTTCGGAATGATCTCGTTGGTGCCTGGGTAAGGCCAAGGATACTCGTAATAGCCGCCGCCTTGACGCGCAACCTGCACCAGATCGCGTACCAGGTAAGCACCATCGGGCGTCTGCACGCCGCTCATATCGGTGCCTTCGCGTTCGCGGCTGTATGGCAACACGATATTGGTGCCGTTGTACTCGTAGGCAAAAATATAATTATCGCCTTCAAAGCGGATGGCACGCAGGATCTCGGCGGCACGTTCGCGCTTTTCACTGTCATTGAGGGAGCGGTCTTGCAGCACCGGCTGGATGGCGGTGCGGGCACTTTCCACGACGTCGCGTACGCCGACTTGTCGGGTCTCGATGAGGAGCTGACGCTGGTGGGCGAGGTTGGTGTGGCTGTCCTTGATACGCCCGAAGGCATCGACGATAACCAGGGTGGCGGTGGTCAACAGCAGAGGGAACAGTACCAGGGCGAGGATGCGAGCCTGAAGGCTTGAGAAAAATGAGGTCTTGCTGGGAGGTTCGTTCATATGGGACTCCTTCACGGACGAAGGTAAGCGAGGGCTTGGCGGGATGCCGTTGCTTACTTCGGCTGCAAAGGAGAAAACTGAAGGGTACTTCGCGGGCTTGACAGTGAGACATAATGCCGCGGCTGCGTTTTTCCAGTGGAAACGCGTCAGGCAGCATGGCAAACAACGCCAGTATTGACTGGGTGTCAGGATGGGTTCCGTAGCCGGGTCAGTCCCTCCTGGGCGGTAGAGGCCACCAACCGGCCGCTGCGGTCATAGATGCTCCCCCGGGTGAAGCCGCGGGCACCGCCGGCCCAGGGACTGTCCATGTCGTAGAGCAGCCAGTCGTTGACCTGCACGTCGTGGTGGAACCACAGCGCATGGTCGAGGCTGGCGATCTGCAGTTTGGGGTCGCGGAAGGTGATGCCGTGCGGCACCAGTGCCGTAGTCAGCAGGTTGAAGTCGGAGCTGTAGGCCAGCAGGTAGCGGTGCAGGGCGGGGTCGTCGGGCAGCTCGCCGGTGAGACGAAACCACAGCCGCTTGCGTGAGGGCTGCCCCGGCTCGGCCTCGTCGCCCAGGTGCAGAAACTCGATGGGGTGGCCGGGAAAGCGCTCCAGCCGGGCGCTGGGAGCCAGGGCCTCGGGCGTTGCCAGTTGGGACATCGCCATCTGGTGGGCGATGCTCTCTTCACGGCCGTGGAAGGAGGCGCTGCAGAAGAAGATCGGGCGCCCCTTCTGAATGGCGGTGACACGCCGGGTAGTGAAGCTGGCGCCATCGCGTACGCGGTCGACCTGATAGACTACGGGGCGGTTAGGGTCGCCGGGGCGCAGAAAGTAGCCATGCAGTGAATGCGCCTGGCGCGAGGCATCCACCGTGCGGGTGGCCGCCGATAGCGCCTGGCCGAGTACCTGGCCGCCGAACAGCTGGGGTAGCCCCAGGTCCTGGCTGCGGCCGCGGAACAGGTTCTCCTCGATCTCTTCCAGGCCGAGCAGGGCGACGAGCTGATTCAGGGCGTCGGACATGTGGCTTCCTCAGGGCGTATCATACGGTTGTTTAAGGCATCAGCATAACGGAGTCCGCGCCGATGCGCAGTGACGAATTCTACATGCATCGGGCGCTGGACCAGGCCCGTGAAGGGCTGGCGGCCGGAGAGGTGCCGGTGGGAGCGGTGGTGGTGAGCCCGTCCGGAGAGATCGTGGGAGCGGGCTTCAATGCGCCCATTTCGGGACACGATCCCAGCGCTCATGCCGAGATTCGCGCCCTGCGCGATGCCGCTCAGCGGCTGGGCAACTATCGACTGGATGGGTGCACGCTCTACGTCACCCTTGAGCCCTGCCTAATGTGCACCGGGGCGATCATCCATGCGCGCATCGCCCGGCTGGTCTATGGAGCGGTAGAACCGCGCACCGGTATGGTGGAGTCCAAGGCCAACCTGTTTGCCCAGCCTTGGCACAATCATCGGGTCACGGTGGAGGGGGGCGTACTGGCCGCGCGCGCCGCCAAGCTGCTAAAGACCTTCTTCGAGGCCCGGAGAGAACGTGACGAAGCGGCATCAGGCCCGCTCGGCGATCACTAAGGGCGGCGCCGCCTTGACCCGATTGCGGCCCTCGGCCTTGGCGCGATAGAGGGCGTCGTCGGCGGCCTGCATGATGACGGCAACGTCGAGCGGACCGTCGATCAACGTGACCACGCCCACGCTGGCAGTCAGGAGCTGACCGTCATGATGCTGCAGCTCGGCTTCCGCAAGATGACGGCGCAGCGTATCGGCGATTTCCAGCGCCTGGATGGCATCTACCTGTGGCAGGCAGGCGACGAACTCCTCGCCACCGTAACGGGCGAACAGGCCACCCTGCGGCTCGATCAGCTCGCGCCCGATCCGACCCATTTCAACCAGGTAGCTATCTCCCACCAGGTGGCCCTGGTGATCGTTGATGCGCTTGAAATGATCCACATCGCAGATCAGCACGCTCAGCGGACGCCGCACGGCGTTGGCCTCGAGCGCTTCCATGAACAGGCGCCGATTGGGTAGTCGTGTCAGTTCGTCATGCCGGGCCAGCCACTCGACCTCTTCCTGAAGCTGGCTGCGCATGAGAATTTCACGGCGCAGCACCCGGTTGGTGTCGCGTACCCGGCGATGCTGGCGTGCCAGGCGGGTGTAGCCGTGCAGCACCAGGTAGAGCAGGTAGGCCAGGGTAAGCCCGGTGATCAGCGTGACCACCGGGTGGCGCGGCAGGCGCTGCAACAGCCGGGCATGGCTGGGTTGCACACTGAGCAGCAGGGGAGTGCCTGCCACGTCGAGCTGAGCCTGGTGCTGCCAGGACGCGAGCCGTGTGTCAGGCGTCTGGCTGGCCAAGACCTGCTCTCCCTGACTGAGGAGCAGGCCGAAGTGCTGGCCATCGACCTCGCTGAACAGCGCCTCGGCCAGCATCGGCAGGCCGATGACCATGGCCACGGCGCCGAGGGTGCGCTGTTCATCGAGGGGGATCGGCAGGTAATGAATGATGCCGGGAACGCCCTGCAGCAGCATGATCACGTCGGTGCGGCCGATGCGCCGTTCGAACAGCGCTCGACTCACGGCCTCGCGCCCGGCGGGCTGGGCATCGAAGAGGCGTGCGCCCAGCACTTGAAGGTTGATGTCGCTGGGCGGATAGACGCGAGTGAGGCGGCTGTCGGGATCGACGAAGGCGATGTTGAGCAGGTAGCGAAAATCGCGGTGATACAGCGTTGCCTGGCGAGACCACTGTTCCTGGCTGGGGGGCGCATCGAACAGCGTCCAGACGTTGGCGAAGCGCTCCACCGCCATCAGATGATCCTGTATTTCACGCGTGAGCCGCTGTCCGAGCTGCCTGGCTTCCGTCGCGACGGTGCCATGCAGCTCCCGCTCGGTCATGTTTTTCTGGTGGTGCCACAGCAGCAGCACGGTAAGTACGAGGGCCAAAGAGGGAACCAGGGCCCGCCTGAGTGGGGCCGCGTGAAGTCGCCAACCCGGCAGTGCCGCCACGCTCAGACCGGCCAGCAGGAGCGCTAGGGACAGTGTGGTCCAGAGGCCGGCCGTGGTTCGCAGCAGCGACTCACTTGGCGCGGCAGCGTCGAGCAGCCCCTGTACGCTCAGTAGCACGGCCATGACCAGCAGCAGCGGGCCGCCATGCGTAGACCGGGAGTGGGTGAGGATGAGTACGGCCACGAGGATCAGGCTCAGGGTCGTCAGCAGGGCCGGACGCCATGCTTCCAGTGTCACTCCCTTGGCCAGGCCATGGCTCATGGCGTCCCAGCTCTCCAGCGTCACCCAGTATTCCGGCAGGGCATAACTGGTCAGGGCCAGGGACGCCGGCAGCATCACGACGCCTACCACCCCCTTGGCCAGCGCCCGTCCGCCCAGCAGCGCCATCAACTGGGCCAGGATGAGCAGTCCGACAAGGCCCAACGTGACTGACTCGTGCAAGGGGGGCTGGTCGCCGCCCGCGCCGACGAGCCCCAGGGTGAGGGGAACGAAAGCCAGGCTGGTCAGAAGAGCGGCGTGGCGGGACATGAGTACCCTCTACTGGTGGAGGGGGGAGATGATATCGAACAACGGGAACTCCTCATCCTCGCCATTTGACGCATCGTTCAGCTGCAGGTATTGCTGCTGGCTGCGGTCGACGTACGACAGGATCTCGTAGTAGCGCCGAATGTTGCGCACGTAGATCACCGGCTCACCGCCCCGCGCATAGCCGTGGCGGGTTCTGCTGTGCCATTCGCGCTTCTGCAGCAGCGGCAGCGCCTCACGTACATCTTCCCAGCGGTTGGGGTCGCCACCCAATTCTTCCGTGATACGGCGGGCATCGTACAGATGACCAATGCCGACGTTGTAGGCGGCCATGGCCATGTAGAGGCGGTCATTTCCTTGTATCGACTCGGGCAGCCGATCCTTTAATTGACGCAGGTAGCGCGCTCCGCCGTCGACGCTCTGTGCCGGGTCGAGGCGATCGCTCACACCCATCTCGCCGGCGGTGGGCAGGGTCAGCATCATCAGCCCCCGCACACCGGTAGGCGAGGTGGCCTCGGGATCCCAGTGCGACTCCTGATAGCCCAGCGCCGCCAGCAGCTTCCAGTCGAAGCCGGTGTTGCGCGCCGCTTCGCGAAACAGGTCGGCATAGGTGGGCAGGCGCTCGTTGAGGTGTGCAATGAAGACCCGCGCGCCGACGTACTCGAGATAGTCGTCATGGCCGAAGTGGCGGGCCACCAGCTCGTCGAGCACGCCTGCCTGTTGCAGGCCGTAGAGGAAGCGGTTGGCCGCCTGCTGCAACCTCAGACCGCCGCTGGCGGGAAAGGCCCATGCCATTGAGAGTGGCTTGCCCAGCGGGAAACCGCGCTCCACGCCGGGGAAGAAGATCCGGTTGATACGGAACTGATGCTCGAAGACCACGGCAGCATCCAGGTAGCCGCCCTCCACTTGGCTCAGCAGCTCGGCGACTTCCACCTCCGAGGATTCGCGCCACCCGAGCTCCGGATGTTCCGCCTGCAGCTCGCGCAGCACGCGATCGGTGCCCGACCCGCGGATGGTGCCGATGGTCAGGCCGGCGAGGGCTTCCGGGTCTTTCACCGGCGGCAGGCCACGGCGATAGACCAGCAGCGGTTGCAGGTCGAGGATGGGGCGGCTATAGATAAGGTCGGGCTGGGTCAGATCCAGCGGCAGGGCCGCCGCCGCCAGGTCGCCCTCCTGACGCACCGCGTCCAGCGCGCTCTGGATATGGTGGCGGGCATCCAGGGTCAGACTGACGCCGAGATACTCGGCGAAACGGCGCATCAGCTCGTACTCGAAACCGGTCGGGCCGTGACGTCCCTCGTAATAGGTGGTTGGCGTATTGCGCGTATGGATGCTGATGAAGTCGCGCTCGCGCACCTCTTCCAGCAGGCCGCTGGCAGGCTTGAAATGGCGGTAGGGGGTCAGGCACAGAACGACTCCCAGCAGCAGCATGGCGGCCAGGCGCAGACGGCTCAGCAATATTCGATTCGCGAACTCGGGCATTCAGCTGACGATCGGCGATGAGAGCTTCACGATAACGGCCCGAGACACGGCTGTCATCCGCTGCATTTCGTCTGCCCGTCGCTTTCCAGTATCATAGCGCCTTTCTTCGCCGCCGCGCGGCCCTTCCTCCGCTTGCTTCAGAGGCTTCAAGACATGCTCGAACTTCGAGGCGCGCCTGCCCTTTCCGCTTTCCGTCACGACAAGCTGCTGGCTGCCCTGCGCGCACGGGTTCCCGAGGTCGAGTCCCTGCACGCTTCCTACGTGCACTTCGTGGATCACGACGGTGAGCTATCCGACGATGAACGGAGTCTGCTCGGCCAGTTGCTCGACTATGGCGCCAAAGATGGCGCTCAGGGCGAGGCCGACGGCCAGCTGTTTCTGGTGGTGCCGCGTATCGGTACCCAGTCGCCGTGGTCGTCCAAGGCCACCGATATCGCCCGCAACTGCGGCCTGGCGCGGGTGCGCCGCCTCGAGCGGGGCGTTGCCTATCGCGTGGCGCTCAGGGCGCCGATGTCGGAAGCGGCCTTCATGGCGATTCGCGAGACCCTGCACGATCGCATGACCGAGAGCGTGCTGGTCGATGCCTCCGATGCCGCTCAGCTGTTCGCTCATCACGAACCGGCCCCGCTGGGGCGGGTGGACATTCTCGAGGGCGGCCGGGCGGCGCTGGAGCAGGCCAACGTCGCGCTGGGCCTGGCCCTGGCCGAGGACGAGATCGACTATCTCGTCGAGGCGTTCCGCGAGCTTGCGCGCAACCCCACCGACGTCGAACTGATGATGTTCGCCCAGGCCAACTCCGAGCACTGCCGACACAAGATCTTCAACGCCGACTGGGTGATCGACGGCGAGGCGCAGAGCCATTCGCTGTTCAAGATGATCAAGAACACCTACCAGGCTTCGCCCGGCGACATTCTCTCCGCCTACAGCGACAACGCCGCGGTGATCAAGGGCAGCGAGGCGGGGCGCTTCTTTGCCGCACCGCTGACCGGCAAGGCCGCCGAACGTGCCGTCTACGCTGCGCATCGCGAGCCGATCCATATCCTGATGAAGGTGGAAACCCACAACCATCCCACCGCCATCGCGCCCTACCCGGGGGCGGCTACCGGCGCCGGCGGCGAGATCCGTGACGAGGGGGCCACGGGCATCGGTTCCAAGCCCAAGGCGGGTCTGACCGGCTTCACCGTGTCCAACCTGCGCATTCCCGAGTTCGTCCAGCCCTGGGAAGCCTTCGACTACGGCAAGCCCGAGCGCATGCAGTCGGCGCTGGCCATCATGCTCGAAGGGCCCATCGGCGGTGCCTCGTTCAACAACGAGTTCGGCCGTCCCAACCTGACCGGATATTTCCGCACCTACGAGCAGGACACCCTGGGTGCCGGCGGTATCGAGCGGCGTGGCTATCACAAGCCGATCATGATCGCCGGCGGCTACGGCAACATTCGCGAGGGTCACGTCCAGAAAGGCGAGATTCCGGTCGGCGGCAAGCTGATCGTGGTGGGCGGCCCGGCCATGCTGATCGGCCTGGGCGGTGGTGCTGCCTCGTCGATGGCCTCCGGCGCCTCCAGCGCCGATCTCGACTTCGCCTCGGTACAGCGCGACAACGCCGAGATCGAGCGCCGCGCTCAGGAAGTGATCGACCGCTGCTGGGCGTTGGGCGAAGCCAACCCCATCCGTTTCATTCATGACGTCGGCGCCGGCGGGCTCTCCAATGCCTTGCCGGAGCTGGTCAAGGACGGCGGGCGCGGCGGCCTGTTCGATCTGCGTGCGGTGCCCAATGCCGAGCCGGGCATGAGCCCGCTGGAGATCTGGTGCAACGAAGCCCAGGAGCGCTACGTGCTGGCGGTGGCGCCCGAGGATCTCGACACCTTCGATGCGCTGTGCGCCCGCGAACGCTGCCCTTACGCGGTGGTCGGCGAGGCTACCGAGGCGCATCACCTGGAGGTGCGCGACGGCCACTTCGAGGCCCAGTCCATGGCAAGCAGGCCGGTCGATCTGCCGATGAGCGTGCTGTTCGGCAAGCCGCCGAAGATGCAGCGCGAGTTCCAGCGCGAGTCGCTGGAGCTGCCCGGCGTGATGCTCGACAACCTCGACCTGCGCGAGGCCATGGAGCGCGTGCTGCGGCTGCCCACGGTGGCTTCCAAGAGCTTCCTGATCACCATCGGCGACCGCTCCATCACCGGTATGGTGGCCCGCGACCAGATGGTTGGCCCGTGGCAGGTGCCGGTGGCCGACGTCGCCGTGACCACGGCGAGCTTCGATACCCATGCCGGCGAGGCCATGGCCATGGGTGAGCGCCCGCCGGTGGCGCTGATCGATCCGGCGGCCAGCGCCCGCCTGGCGGTGGCGGAGACCATCACCAACCTGGCCGCCGCGCCGATCGCCAAGCTGTCCGACATCAAGCTCTCCGCTAACTGGATGAGTGCCGCGGATCACGTCGGCGAGAACCAGGCGCTGTTCGATGCCGTGCATGCGGTGGGCATGGAGCTGTGTCCGCAGCTCGGCATCGCCATTCCGGTGGGCAAGGACTCCATGTCCATGCGTACGGCCTGGCAGGCCGAGACCGACAAGGGCGAAAGCGAGGAGAAGAGTATCACCGCACCGCTGTCGCTGGTGGTCACCGGTTTCGCCCCGGTCACCGATGCGCTGAAGACCCTGACACCGCAGATCAACCTGGAGCAGGACGAGTCCGATCTGATCCTGATCGATCTGGGCGGCGGCAAGAACCGTCTGGGCGGCTCGGCGCTGGCGCAGGTCTACGGTCAGCTTGGCAACGAATGTCCCGATCTCGACGATCCCGAGGATCTCAAGGCGTTCTTCGCCGTGATCCAGGGGCTCAATGCTGACGGCAAGCTTCTGGCCTACCACGACCGCAGCGACGGCGGTCTGCTGGTCACACTGCTGGAAATGGCCTTCGCCGCCCATGCCGGCCTCGAGATCAAGCTCGACTGGCTGATCGACGAGCCTACCCAGGCGGTGGATGCGCTGTTCGCCGAGGAGCTCGGTGCGGTAATCCAGATCAATCGTCAGTACACCGAAGAGGTGCTGGCCCAGTTCGCCGCTGCGGGTATCGAGACCTGTGGCGTCATCGCCCGGCCGCGCTACGACGACCAGGTACGCGTGACCCTGTTCGAGGAGCCGCTGCTCGAGACCACCCGGCTGCTGGCCCAGCGTACCTGGGCCGAGACCAGCTACCGCATGCAGGCGCTGCGCGACAACCCCGACTGCGCCAAGAGCGAGTTCGACGGCCTGCTCGACGGTCGCGACCCGGGCCTCTCCGCGAGCCCTACCTTCGAGGTGAAAGAGGACGTCGCGGCACCGTTCGTCAACACCACACGCCCGGCGGTGGCCATTCTGCGCGAGCAGGGGGTCAACGGTCACCTGGAGATGGCCTGGGCCTTCCACCACGCCGGCTTCGAGTCGGTGGACGTGCACATGAGCGATATCCTCGCCGGACGTGTCGATCTCGCCTCGTTCAAGGGGCTCGTCGCCTGCGGCGGCTTCTCCTATGGCGACGTATTGGGAGCCGGCGGGGGTTGGGCCAAGTCGGTACTGTTCAACCCGCGGGCACGGGAGCAGTTTGCGGCGTTCTTCGAGCGTGACGACAGCTTCGGCCTCGGCGTTTGTAACGGCTGCCAGATGTTCTCCCAACTGAAGGAGCTGATTCCCGGCGCAGACAGCTGGCCGCGTTTCGTGCGTAACGAATCCGAGCAGTTCGAGGCCCGGGTGGCAATGGTTCAGGTAGAGCAGAGCCCATCGATCCTGCTTGCCGGTATGGAGGGCTCGCGGCTACCCATTGCCGTGGCTCACGGTGAAGGGCGCGCCGAGTTCCGCGACAGCGCGCACCTGCGCAGCATGCAGGGCAGTTCTCAGGTTGCCCTGCGCTACGTCGACAACTATGGCCAGGTAACTACCCACTACCCGTCCAACCCCAATGGCTCGCCTTCCGGTATCACCGGGCTCACCACGCCGGATGGGCGGGTGACCATCATGATGCCGCACCCCGAGCGTGTGGTGCGGGCGGTCACCAACTCCTGGCGGCCCGTGGAATGGACCCGCGACGGTGCCTGGCTGCGGTTGTTCCGTAATGCCAGGGTATGGCTGGGCTGATCTTGCCCGTCATTCGCAAATGAAAGAGGCGGCCAGTGGCCGCCTCTTTGCTTCATGCTGTTCTGGCTTATCCCTGCCTGGGTATCGCTGACTCCGAGAGGCGGGATTGAGTCGCCCTCAGGCGCGCTGTTCCATCTGCCTCGGTTCGCTGCGTGAGGCGACGAAGCCCTCCAGTACCACATGCTCTGCCTGCTTCTGCTTGATGATCGCTGTCTGTGCCGGGTACAGCGCCGTCACGGTGCTGGCTTCACGCAGATGCTTGTGGAAATGCAGCGATTGCTCGGCATCGACGATCGCCTGGGTAAGGGTCTCGTGCGCCTGTAGTGGTGTATCGATGAACAACGGTGGCGACATGGCCTGTGCCGCCTGTTGGGTGGCGCCTTCCGGCAGGCCCAGTTGGCGCGAAAGACGGCGGAGCTCCTCGACACGCATTTCGCACTGGATGCCGAGCGAGGCCAACAGCCGGCTCACGGAGGTATCGAAGGGTAGAAAGCTGAAGGCAAGCCTTCGATACCGAGTCACCTCGGCACGTTCGTGGGCTTCAGCGAGTGTCAACAGCTCATCCAGCGCCAGGGCCCGCCTGGCGATCGTTATTGGTCTTTCTGGCATGGCAGTGTCCTCTTGTCGGAGGCTGAGCATCGGCTGCTTCCCTGCTTGATTCCACAGCGCTGGAATGATGCTCGAATAGTGCCCCCAGTTTGCATGACCTTCATCAAGTTTCGAGGCGTTTAGGTCTGAAGAACCAGTGATTCCATCCACCGGTATGACGCAAACCACCCGCTTTCCCATCGCCCTAGGGTGGTCTCGTCCGACACGGCACTGAGTTTTCACTATAGTCGAACTGCGGAAGAAGCCATGAAGAAAAATGAAACGAAGGTTTGACAACTGTAGCCGTCACGCCAGACTGCCGAGACCAACGACAAGAGGCTGCGAGGCATGACTAGGGAAGTCTTTCATGAGCGAGTGACACTGGAATTTCAGGATCATGTCGCCGAGGTTACATTGGTGCGTCCCCGTGAGCACAACGGCCTCGATTGGGCGATGATCGACGCTCTGCTGGCGGCGCAGCAGCACCTGACCAAGCTTGAGGGGCTGCGCGCTGTGGTGCTACAGGGAGAAGGGGAGAGCTTCTGCGCCGGGCTCGACATGGCGGCGATCATGTCTCGTCCCGAACGGCTGCCCTCGCTGCTGGCTCCCGATGAACAGGGCATCAATCCGGTACAGCGCCTGGCGCTTGGCTGGCGCGATGCCGGCGTGCCGGTGATCGCCGCGCTGCACGGGCACGTCTATGGCGGCGGGCTGCAGATTGCCCTGGGCGCCGACGTTCGCGTGGTGCATCCCGAGGCCCGGCTGGCACTGCTGGAGATCGTCTGGGGCATCATTCCCGACATGGGCATCAGCGTGACAGGGGAGCCGATTCGCAGCGATGTGCTGCGCGAGCTGGCCTGGACCGGGCGCAAGGTAGGCGGTGAGGAAGCGGTTGCGCTGGGGCTCGGCACGCGTCTCGCCGATGATCCACGGCGTACCGCGCGAGACATTGCCACCGCGGTGGCGGCGCGCTCGCCCAAGGCGGTGGCGGCGGCACGTGAACTCTTCACGCGCGCCCCTGCTATGTCGAAGCGCGAGCGCCTGGCGCTGGAGGCCAGTCTGCAGCGCGGCCTGCTTGGCGGCGAGGAGCAGCTGGAAGCGGTAGCAGCCAGGATGGCCGGACGCGAGCCTCGCTTCACCTGATTTCGTGCCCGCGGGCGGGTAAGATGAGCGGCCATCGATTGCCGACTGTCCGCACATGAGAACCGTCACCCCGCCCGACACCGCCGCCCCTGCGCTGCGCCCCTACCAGCAGGAGGCGGTGCGCCGCGTGGTGGCGCACTTCCGCGCCAGCGACGAGCCGGCGGTGGTGGTGCTGCCCACCGGCAGCGGCAAGTCGCTGGTCATCGCCGAGCTGGCGCGACTCGCCCGCGGGCGGGTGCTGGTACTGGCCCACGTGCGTGAGCTGGTGGTGCAGAACCACGCCAAGTACCTGGCCTATGGCCTCGAGGCGGACATCTTCAGTGCCGGCCTGGGGCGCAAGGAGAGCGCCCGCCAGGTGGTGTTCGGTTCGGTACAGTCGGTGGTGCGCAACCTTTCGCGCTTCGATGCATCCGCCCCGGAGCAGGGCCGTTTCACCCTGCTGGTAATCGATGAATGCCACCGCGTCGCGCCGGACAAGGAGGCCAGCTATCGTCGTGTGATCGAAGCGCTCAGGCAGGTCAATCCGCGGCTCAAGGTGTTGGGCCTGACCGCTACGCCCTATCGCCTGGGCCAGGGCTTCATCTATCACCGCCATCACCATGGCATGGTGCGCGGCGACGACGACTGCTTCTTTCGCGACTGCGTGTTCGAGCAGCCGCTGCGGCTGATGGTCAGGCAGGGCTACCTGGCCGAACCCAGGCGCGTGGATGCTGCTGTGGAGCGCTACGATTTTTCCGCGCTGGTGCCGGGCGCGGGCGGGGTGTTCCGCGAGGAGGAGCTAAACCGGGTGGCGGCGGGCAATCGTGCTACGCCGGGTATCGTCGCCGAGATCGTCGAGCGCGCCCGCAGCCGCCAGGGCGTGATGCTGTTCGCCGCCAGCGTGGTCCACGCTGAGGAGGTGCTCGGCTACCTGCCGGCCGCCGAGGCGGCGCTGATCACCGGCGAGACGCCGTCGCGGGAGCGCGAGCGCATCATTGCCGCCTTCAAGGCCCGTGAGCTCAAGTACCTGGTCAACGTGGCGGTGCTCACCACCGGCTTCGACGCGCCTCATGTCGATCTGATCGCCATTCTGCGACCTACCGAGTCGGTGAGTCTCTATCAGCAGATCGTCGGTCGCGGCCTACGCCTGGCCCCGGGCAAGCGCGACTGCCTGATTCTCGACTACGCCGGCAACCCCTGGGATCTCTATGCGCCGGAAGTGGGCAGCCCGCGCTCGGCCTCGGACACCGAGCCGGTGCAGGTCGAATGCCCCGCTTGCGGCCATGCCAACCTGTTCTGGGGCCGCAAGGAGGGCGAAATCGTCATCGAGCATTTCGGCAGGCGCTGTCAGGGGCTCGTTGAACGCGCCCGACCCCGCGCGAAAAACATAAGGTCAGCATCGACAACGTCTGCGATGGAGCAGTGCTCGTTCCGCTACCGCTTCAAGGTGTGCGGCGAGTGTGGTGCCGAGAACGATATCGCGGCGCGGCGCTGCCATGGCTGCCAGACCCAGTTGGTCGACGCCGACGACAAGCTCAAGGAGGCGCTGCGCCTCAGGGATGCCCGGGTGCTGCGGGTGGCCGGTATGCAGCTCGAGGCCACCGTCAACGGCCGCGGGCTGCCGCGGCTCAAGGTCACCTACCACGACGAGGACGGGACGAGCCTGAGCGAGTGGTTCGCTTTGGAAACCCCGGCTCAGCGCGCCGCCTTCGCTGCGGTGTTCCTGCGCGATCACCTGCGTGCGCCTGGAGCGCGCTGGCAGCCGCTGAGTGCCGAAGAGGTCATCGCCGAGCGTCGGCGCCTGCGACATCCCGATTTCGTGGTGGGGCGCAAGGTGGGGCGCCACTGGCAGGTGCGCGAAAAGCTGTTCGACTATACCGGGCGCTATCGCAAGGCCGAGGCGGTGGAGTGAGGCCGACACTCACGCCGCGATTGGTGTGATCAGGTCGAGCTTTCCGACTGCCAAGCATCGTCCACCGCTGGGGGCCTGTGTCGAGGCCGGGCCGGACTTACCCTGACCCTGCACTCTTGTTAGACTGCAGGATCGATCATCAGACCAGCCCAGCCGAGAGGCCAGCCCCCGCGTGAGCGAGACGCCCCCCACGGCTGTTGCCGAACAGCCGGCCGCGAGCGACGCCGAGACCCAGTCGGCGGTGCTGGCGCGGCTGTTCGACGAGCCGATCACCGAGCTGCCCGAGGATCTCTACATCCCGCCGGAGGCGCTGCGCATCTTCCTCGAAGCGTTCGAGGGGCCGCTCGACCTGCTGCTCTACCTGATTCGCCGTCAGAACCTGGATATCCTGGCCATCGACGTGGCTGCCATCACGCGCCAGTACATCGAGTACGTGGAGCTGATGAAGGCGATGGAGATCGAGCTGGCCGGGGAGTACCTGCTGATGGCGGCGATGCTGGCCGAGATCAAGTCGCGCACCCTGCTGCCGCGCCCCCCGAAAGAGGGGGGCGACGAGGCGGAGGAGGACCCCCGCGCCGAGCTGATCCGCCGCCTGCAGGAGTACGAGCAGCTCAAGAGCGCCGCCGAGGCGTTGGCCGAGCTGCCGCGAGTGGGGCGCGACTGGTTCCCGGCGCGGGCGGCGCTGCCGCCGCTGCAGGCCCGGGTGATTCATCCCGATGTGGAACTCGACGAGCTACTCGGTGCGCTGGCCGGCATCCTGCGTCGTGCCGAGCTCAACCAGGCTCACCAGGTGGGGCGCGAGGTGCTCTCGACCCGGGAGCGCATGTTGGCCATCATGGAGCGCCTGAACCACGAACACTACACCCCCTTCGAGGCGCTGTTCACGCTCGAGGAGGGGCGCGCGGGGGTGATCGTCACCTTCATGGCCATCCTCGAGCTGGCCAAGGAGGCGATGATCGAGATCGTGCAAAATGCGCCACTGTCGCCGATCCACTTGCGTGCCCGGGCGCCACGGGAGTACAGCGAGGAAGCGGCTTTCGATGACGATGGGGCCGACGTCGAGAGCCCCTTTGCCGAAGGTCCCGATTTCGAGGAGCCCGGTTTTGAAGAGTCAGGCGCCGAAGTGGAGGAAAGCATGCCCCGGGGAGATGAGCGCTCATGACCGCCATGGAGCTGCCCGACAGCCTCGATGAAATTCTCGAGGCGGCACTGCTGGCAGCGGCCGAGCCGCTGTCGCTGGAGCGGCTCGAGGGTCTGTTCGACGACCATGAGCGGCCCCAGCGGCGCAGCCTGCGCGAGGCGCTCGAGCGGGTGGGGCTGCGCCACGAGCGGGGGGCGCTCGAGCTGATCGAAACCGCCTCTGGCTACCAGCTGCGCATTCGTCCACGGCTTTCGCCCTGGGTGTCGCGGCTGTGGGACGAGCGCCCGCAGCGCTATTCTCGGGCGCTGCTGGAGACGCTGGCGCTGATCGCCTATCGTCAGCCGGTGACCCGCGGCGATATCGAGGAGGTGCGCGGTGTGGCGGTGAGCAGTTCGATCATGCGCACCCTGGCCGAACGCGGCTGGATTCGCGTGGTCGGACAGCGCGACGTTCCCGGGCGACCGGCGGTCTACGCCACCACGCGGCAGTTCCTCGACGACTTCGGTCTCAAGACGCTGGACGAGTTGCCGCCCATGCACGAACTCAAGGGCATGGCCGAGCCGCTGTTCGAGGACGAGTCGCCGCCACCGCCCAGCCCCCTGCTGGAGCAGGCCGGCGAGTCGGCGACCGGTGACGAGGATGAAACCGAGGACGCTACGCTCGACGACATCGAAGACGATTCGTTCGACGACGAGGCGTTCGACGACGAACCCATGGACGAGCGTATCGCCGCACAGGCGACGCTTGACCCAACGACGGCCGGGATGGCTGACGAAACACACGCCGGGAAGGCGTCCGACAGGCCGGGACTGAGCTTCGCCGATCTCGAAGCGCGCCTGGCCGAACGTGCCCGCACCAGCGTCGACGATGACGGCGGAGCGGGGGCGGAATCCACCGTAGACGAGAAGTCAGAATGACGAGCAACACGGAAAAACTGCAGAAGGTCCTGGCCCGCGCCGGGCTGGGCTCACGCCGCGAGATGGAAGCGGCCATCGAGGCCGGTCGCGTCAAGGTCAACGGCAAGGTCGCCACTCTCGGCGACCGCATCGAGATGCGCGACCGCGTCAGCTTCGACGACCGCCCGGTGACCCTGCGCGGTGCCGAGGAGACGCCGCGCCGCGTGATCATGTACAACAAGCCGGAAGGCGAGCTGTGCACGCGCAAGGATCCGGAAGGCCGCCGCACGGTTTTCGAACGCCTGCCGCGCCTGAAGGGCGAACGCTGGATCGCCATCGGCCGTCTCGACATCAACACCAGCGGCTTGCTGCTGTTCACCACCGACGGCGAGTTGGCCAACCGGCTGATGCACCCCAGCACCCAGGTCGAGCGCGAGTACGCCGTGCGGGTCATGGGTGAGGTGCGCAAGGAGCACGTGGTGGCCATGGTCGAGGGCGTGATGCTCGAAGACGGGCCGGCGCGTTTCACCGACGTCCAGGAGTTCGGCGGCGAAGGCATCAACACCTGGTTCCACGTGGTGATCACGGAAGGGCGCAACCGCGAGGTGCGGCGGCTGTGGGAGTCCCAGGGACTGACGGTGAGCCGGCTCAAGCGGGTGCGCTACGGCAACATCTTCCTCGACAAGCGGGCCAAGGCGGGGGAGTGGGTGGAGCTGTCCCAGGACGAGATCGATGATCTGGCGCTGTCCGCCGGCATGGAACCGCGCAAGGTGCCCGAGCTCACCCCGGACGAGAAGAACCGCTGGAGCCGCGACAAGAACAAGCGGCGCCCGGTGCAGGCGATGAGGAAGCCCAAGAGTACCAAGGGACGCTAGGAAACACTGCACAAATGCCTGCGCGAGCGAATCACTGCGTTGCGCGGTTCTCCGGGCTTCTAGGAAACAGTCCGCGCTTTCCTGAGGCGGGCATGCTCGCCTAAAGTCAAAAAAGTCCTTGCCAGTGAAGGGTGTGATCAGTAATATCTGCACCCGTTCGGAAGGGTCGTTAGCTCAGTTGGTAGAGCAGTTGGCTTTTAACCAATTGGTCGTAGGTTCGAATCCTACACGACCCACCATTCCGGACCTGGAAGCTTGTTTGCAAGTGCTGGGTCGTTAGCTCAGTTGGTAGAGCAGTTGGCTTTTAACCAATTGGTCGTAGGTTCGAATCCTACACGACCCACCAGATTCCACGCCCCCGGCTCTTCGAGTCGGGGGCGTTTTTGTCGTGGTTCGACTCTCGCTGGTGCGGTGTAGGCGAAGAGGTGGTGTAGACGCAGAGGTGGTGTAGAATAGCGTGATGGGCTGCGATGGCGAGAGACGCCGACGACAGCCCCAGGCGCATCGCCCGTACGGAGCGTACGGTTCACGGTGCACCCGGTACACGCAGGGGGAGCCCCTGCCAGTCACGGTGGTAGACACGATGACGATCATGACTTCCCGAATCGAGGTGCGTGAACACCTCGCCCGCGCCTACTGTCCGACCCGCATTCCGGCGGAGGACGAGGCCCGCATCGACGAGATCAAGCGCCTGCTCGAGCTGCACAACGCGGTGCTCGTCGCTCATTACTATACCGACGATGCGATTCAGCAGTTGGCCGAGGAGACCGGCGGCTGCGTGGCCGACTCGCTGGAGATGGCCCGCTTCGGCGCGCGTCACGATGCCGACACCCTGGTGGTGGCCGGCGTGCGCTTCATGGGGGAGACGGCCAAGATCCTGTCGCCCGAGAAGCGTGTGCTGATGCCGACCCTAGAAGCGACCTGTTCACTCGACATCGGCTGTCCGGCCGACGAGTTCAGCGTCTTCTGCGACCAGCACCCCGACCGCACCGTGGTGGTCTATGCCAACACCTCGGCGGCGGTGAAGGCGCGTGCCGACTGGGTGGTGACCTCCTCCATCGCAGTGGACGTCATCGAGCACCTGCAGGCGCGCGGCGAGAAGATCCTGTGGGCACCGGACAAGCACCTGGGCGGCTACATCCAGCAGAAGACCGGCGCCGACATGCTGCTGTGGGACGGTGCCTGCATCGTCCACGAGGAGTTCAAGGCCAAGGGCATCGAGGACCTCAAGACCCTCTACCCCGAAGCCGCCGTGCTGGTACACCCGGAGTCGCCGGCTTCGGTGGTGGCGCTGGCCGACGTGGCCGGTTCGACCTCGCAGCTGATCAAGGCGGCCAAGGAGCTGCCGAACGACAAGCTGATCGTGGCCACCGACCGCGGCATCTTCTTCAAGATGCAGCAGATGGTGCCCGAGAAGACCCTGTTCGAGGCGCCCACCGCCGGCAACGGCGCGACCTGCAAGAGCTGCGCCCACTGCCCGTGGATGGCGATGAACGCGCTCGACAACCTGGCCGGCGCCCTGCGCGACGGCAGCGGCGAGATCTTCGTCGACGCCAAGCTGCGCCGGGCCGCGCTCAAGCCGCTGGAGCGCATGCTCAACTTCCAGAAGTGAAAGGGGCGGTTACGCAGCTCCCCAGTCGAATGAACTGCAAGGCCCGCGCACCAGCGCGGGCCTTTTCGTAAGGAGTGCTGAACAATCGCCGAGCGAGATGAAGCGCAAGGCGCACGGAGCACAGGAACCGGAGCATATGGGGTATATGTGAGGATTCCGAGCACCGCGCAACGCAGCGATTCGCTCGCGCAGGCATTTGTGCAGTGTCTCCTTACCTAAATTTTTCCATTGTTTCGCGATACCCCACAAAGGCCTCGCGCCGCTGCTCGATGCGCGCCAGGGCGTTGCCGTCGCCGCTCTGCTCGGCGACTTGGCGTGCCACGTCGAGCTGGCGAATGGCCCGCTGGATGTCGCCGGTGAGCTGCATGTGTTCGGCCCGGGCCAGGTGGCCCCAGGCCTCGCGTCCGCTACGGCCGGCGGCTTCGGCGAGCAGGGCGAAGACTTGCGGATCCTCGGACCGACGCTCGGAGAGGTCGCGCAGGATGCGATAGGCTTCGTTGGGGTCATGCTGCAGCAGTGCCTCGCCAAGGGTGCGGGTGGCCGGCATGTGACCCGGCATCAGGCGCAGGATACGGCGGCTGCGCTCGATGGCGTCTTCGTAGCGGCCGGCCTGGAAGGCGACGTCGGCGGCACTGGCGGGGATGATAGCCAGATCGGGCAGTTCCCGGGCAATGGCATCCAACTGGCTGAGGGCGGTATCGGTCTGGCCGTTATGTGCAGCGATCAGCGCATCCAGATAGCGTTGCACGGCTTGTGGGGCGTCGCTCTGGGCCAGTCGGGTGGCCGCCTGCTGCGGGTCGCGCTGATTCACCGTCAGCAACGCCCTGGCACGCACCAGGTGGTAGCTTGGGTCGCCCTCGCGAGGACGAATGGCCTCGAGCTGCGAGGCGCGGGATTCGGCGTCGCTGATGCGCGACTCCGTCAGCGGGTGGGTGAGCAGGAACTCGGGTGGGTTGCCGCCCTGCAGGCTCACCTGGCGCTGCATGGCGCGGAACATCCTGACCATGGCCTCGGGATCGAAGCCGGCCTGGGCCATGGTCTGCAGGCCGAGGCGATCGGCTTCCTGCTCGAAGCGCCGCGAGTAGGCCAGCTGATCCTGAATGAAGGCGGCCTGGGAGCCCATGGCGGCGGCGATGCCGGCATCGCCGCCGCCGCTGGCGGCGATCAGCATGCCGGCCAGCATCGCGGCCATGGCCGGCAGTTGGGTCTGCTCGGCGCGCGCCTGGCCGCGGGCATAGTGGCGCTGAGACAGATGGCCCAGCTCGTGGGCCAGCACCGAGGCGACTGCATCCTCCTCATCGGCGAAGGCGAACAGACCGGCATTGACGCCGATCACCCCGCCCGGCACGGCGAAGGCATTGAGCGTACGGCTGTCCACCAGTACCACCACCGAGCGAGTATCGGACAGGCCGCTGTGGGGCATCAAACGGCCCAGTAGTGTCTCTACGTATTCCTGGGCGATGGGGTCTTGCCAGATAGGCGCCCGGGCATGGAACTGGCGCAGCCAGGCGCGTCCCAGGCGAAACTCTTCGCCGGTCATGGCCTGGCTGGTGCCGGTCAGGCTGGGTAGACCATAGTCGTCCGTGGCGGTTGCCGGGGCGGCCAGGGTCAAGGCCAGCGTCAGGACGGCAGCGCCAGCGGTCAGGCAGGTTCGGGTCTTGCGCAGCATGGTGCCAGTCTCGTTCGAAGCGTCGGTCGGTTTCTCTCCGACATTGATTCGGCCTGCAAAGTGCCTTTAAATCTCAAGGGTTTTACGCTTTCCTGCAAGGCAGCGTGAACCATCGGCATTTTCCCGGGAGACGACATGGCTGTGCAACCTGATGATGTACTCGATGCCTGCGGCCTACCTTGTCCGCTGCCTCTGCTCAAGGCGAAGCAGGCGCTGGCCCGGCTGAAGGCCGGCCAGGTGCTCGAGATCATGGCGACCGATGCCGGCTCCTGGCGCGACTTCGAGACCTTTGCCGACAACAGCATTCATGAGCTGTTGCAGCGCGAAGAGCGCGGTGAGGTCTACCACTACTGGCTGCGCAAGGGCGAGGAGCTCGCTTCATGACCCTACGTGAAGTATTCAAGGGCTGGATCGAACACTACTTCTCGGACGAGGAGGCGGTGATCCTGCTGGTCCTGCTGGTGCTCGGCTTTGCCGCGGTGATCCTGTTCGGCCGCATGCTGGCGCCTTTTCTCACGGCGCTGGTGATCGCCTTCCTGCTGCAGGGCGGGGTCAATGCCCTGACCCGGCGAGGCGTGCCCCACCTGCTGGCCGTAACCCTGATCTTCCTGGCCTTCATCGGGGTGCTGCTGGCTCTGGCGTTCATCCTGATGCCGTTGATATGGAATCAGCTCGTGGGGCTGGTGCAGGAGACGCCACGTATCGTGGCCAGCGGGCAGCGCTGGCTGGATGACGTTCAGGAGCGTTATCCCACTCTGGTAACGCCGGATCAGGTGCAGGAGTGGATCGCGGTGGCGGGGCGTGAACTGACCCAGTTCGGTCAGCGTGCCCTGACGCTTTCGCTGGCCTCCCTGGGCAACGTGCTGGCGCTGATCATCTACCTGGTACTGGTGCCGATCCTGGTGTTCTTCCTGCTCAAGGATCGCGAGCAGCTGGTCGATTTCACCCTCTCGCTGCTGCCGCAGCAGCGTAGCCTGATGACGCGTATCTGGCAGGAGATGGACACCCAGATCGCCAACTACGTACGCGGCAAGTTCGTCGAGATCATCATCGTCGGCACGGTGTCGTTCTTCACCTTCGCCTTCTTCGGTCTGCCCTATTCGGCGCTGCTGGCCGTGCTGGTGGGATTCTCGGTGCTGGTGCCCTATATCGGTGCCGCCGTGGCCACCCTGCCGGTGGCCGCCGTGGCGGGGTTCCATTTCGGCATGAGCGAGCAGTTCCTCTACGTGTTGATCGCCTACGGCGTGATCCAGGCGCTGGACGGCAACGTGCTGGTGCCGATCCTGTTCTCCGAGGCGGTCAACCTGCATCCGGTGTCGATCATCGTGGCCGTGCTGTTCTTCGGTGGGGTCTGGGGCTTCTGGGGTATCTTCTTCGCCATTCCGCTGGCGACGCTGCTCAAGGCGCTGGTCTATGCCTGGCCACGGGGCATCCGGCAATACCACGACTCCCAGCAGGCGGTGGAGCTGGAGCAATCCACCGAGGATTGATTGGCGGTGACCGCCCGGCATGGCCGGGCGGAGCAAAACGTCCCTTGCGCTGTCTCACTTGCTGGCGTGGAGTTCCCGGGCGGCTTCCAGCACTTCCTGAGCGTGCCCCTTGACCTTGACCCCCCGCCACTCGCGGGCGAGCTTGCCTTCGGCGTCGATCAGGAAGGTGCTGCGTTCGATGCCGAGATGCTCCTTGCCGTAGAGCTTTTTCAGCTTGATGACGTCGAACAGTTTGCAGACCTCCTCGTCCGTGTCGGAAATCAGCTCGAAGTTGAAGGCCTGCTTGGTCTTGAAGTTCTCCTGGGCGCGAATGCCGTCCCGGGAGACACCTAGGACGACCGTGTCGACGGCGTCGAAGTCGGCCTTGCGGTCGCGGAAGTCGCCGCCCTCGGTGGTGCAGCCGGGCGTGCTGGCCTTAGGGTAGAAGAAGATCACGACCTGACGCCCCTTGAACTGGCCGAGGGAGAGGGTGGTGTCGCCAGTGGCGGGGGCGGTGAAGTCGGGAACGGGCTGTCCGATGGCAAGCGTCATGACGCCTCCTGTGGTCGTTGGAGAGCGTTTCATTACACGCAGCTCGGCGTTCGCTGTCAAAGAGCCCGTCGGCATGCTGTACAGGCCTGTGCGGCCTGAGTACCATTTACCTTTTGCTCGTGGCCATGTCGAAACATGACCCTCGGGTGCGGCAGAGCGCTATTGCGTGCTATTGCGTAGAGGAACGAGAGGATGATCACTGGCAGTATCGTCGCCCTGGCGACGCCGATGAAGGCCAATGGCGACATCGACTGGGAGGCGTTGCGCCGCTTGGTGAACTTCCACCTGGAGAACGGTACCGACGGCATCGTGGCAGCCGGCACCACCGGTGAGCCCACCACCATGTCGTTCGCCGAGCACTTCGACGTGATTCGCGCCGTGGTGGAAGAGGTCGACGGTCGCATTCCGGTGATCGCCGGCACCGGGGCCAATGCCACTTCCGAGGCCGTCGAGCTGGCTCGCTATGCCAGCGAAGTGGGTGCCGATTACTGCCTCTCGGTGTGCCCCTACTACAACAAGCCGACCCAGGAAGGCCTCTACCGCCACTTCAAGGCCGTGGCGGAGGGCAGCCGCCTGCCGGTGATACTCTACAACGTGCCCGGCCGCACCTGCTCCGACCTCTACAACGAGACCGTGATGCGCCTGGCCGAGGTCGACAACATCATTGGCCTCAAGGATGCCACCGGTAACCTGGAGCGCGCCGAAGACCTCATTTCACGGCTCAAGGGCAGCGGTTTCATGCTCTACTCCGGCGACGACAGCACCGCCTGCGAGTTCATGCTCATGGGCGGCAACGGCGACATCTCGGTCACCGCCAACGTGGCGCCCAAGGCCATGCATGAGCTGTGCGTGGCAGCGGTCGCGGGCGATGCCGACCGTGCGCATCAGATCAACACCCGACTGATGCCGCTGCATACCAACCTGGGCATCGAGTCCAATCCGATACCGGTCAAATGGGCACTGCACCGCATGGGCCTGATCGACCAGGGCATTCGTCTGCCGCTCACCTGGTTGTCCGGCAAATACCATGCGACGGTGGACGAGGCCCTGCAACTGGCCGGCGTGATCGACGATTGAGGCGAGTGGGAATCCCCGCCGCCCCGAGAACCTGACTGCAAGGTGACTGCATGAATTCTGCGCTGAAATGGATGCCGCTGGTGGCCGTGGCCGCCCTGGCCACTGCCGGCTGCGCCCGCGAAGGCTTCTACGACGATCGTAACATCGACTACGTGAGCGCCCAGCGCAGTGCGCCTCTGGTATTGCCCGAAGGGCGTAACGAGCAGCGCTATCGTGACGCCATGCCGGTGCCGCAAGCCCAGGGCAGCCTGCGCCCCAGCGACGATCGTTTCCGCGCCCCCAGCCCCACGCGCCTGGCCTCTGGCGGTGCGGTGGAGCGGGACTACGTCGAACGGCGTGAGATCGGCAGCGATCAGTGGCTGGTGGTGGGGGCAGATCCCGGCATGGTGTGGCCTCAGCTGCAGGACTTTACTCGCGCACGCGGACTGCAAGTGCAGACCAGCGACGATGCGCGCGGCGTGCTGGAGACCGCCCAGGGTCGACTGAGCGTGCGGCAAGGGCTGCGCGCCGGCGACAGCGAAGTGCGCTGTGACCTGAACGGCCGTCCGGTGGCTGCCTGTCTGGATGCACTGGAGCAGCATTTCAGCGCCCGTAGCGCCACCGCCAGCGCCGCTTCACTTGCCGGGCAGCAGATCGCCAGCGAGGACCGCCTGAGACTGGAGCAGCTGTCCAGCGGCGAATGGGTGGTGCGCATTCCGCTCGACGTCGACCGCGTGTGGGCCGAACTGAACCATCAGCTGCAGGCCGATTTTGCCGTCGAGGGGCGGCGCGAGCTGCTCGAGCAGAATTCGCAACAGCACGACTTCCTGGTCAACTACATGACCGTCTCGGAGCGTGGCCGCGGCTTCCTGCAGATTGCCTTGAGTCCCGACGTGCGGCAAATGCCTCAGGAGATCCGCCTGGTGCTCGAGGCCGAAGGCCCTGAACGCACCACGCTGCGGGCCGTCAACGAGAGCGAGCGGCGCTTTGAAGAAGAAGACGCCCGCGAGCTGCTCGAACGGGTGGCAGGCCTGCTGCGCTGATGCCGCAAGGCGTGGGTGGCGCGCCGCTTTCCGCGTCAGGCAAGCTCAGCTTCGCCTCGCTCGGCAGCGGCAGCAAGGGCAACGCGACCCTGGTCAGCGACGGCGAGACCGCGGTGCTGGTGGACTGCGGCTTCGGTCTGCGCGAGACCGAGCGCCGGCTGGCGCGCCTGGGGGTGCATCCGCGCCAGCTCGATGCGGTGCTGGTCACCCATGAGCATGGTGACCACCTGCGTGGCGTGGGGCCGCTGGCACGCCGCCATGGGGTGCCGGTCTACCTCACGCCGGGAACCTGGCTTTCGGGGCGCCTCGGCGAGGTGCCCCAGCGCCACTGGATCACGCCGCAGGCGCGCTTTGCCGTGAAGAGCCTGATGATCGATCCGATCACGGTGCCCCACGACGCCCGCGAGCCGGTGCAGTTTCGCTTCGAATCCCGTGGCTGCCACCTGGGCGTGCTTACCGATCTGGGGCATCCCACCGAGCACGTCATCGAGGCATTCCGCGGCTGCGACGCCCTCATTCTCGAGTGCAACCACGATCGCCATATGCTCGAGGTCGGCCCCTATCCGCCGCAGCTCAAGCGGCGCGTGGGCGGTAACTGGGGGCATCTGGCCAACGTTCAGGCCGCGGCGCTGTTGCGACACCTGGGGCTCGATCGCCTGCAGCACATCGTCTGCTCGCATCTGTCCGAACACAACAACCGCCCCGAGCTGGCCCTCGAGGCACTCACGCCGCTGCTCGACGGCGATGCATCACGCCTGACGATTGCCGCCCAGGACAGCGGGTTGCAGTGGCAGGCGATCCGCTGAATTGCCACGCTAAGGTCATTGCCTTCACCTTCTGGAGACCCCCATGGAAAAGCGTCAAGAACTCTATGCCGGCAAGGCCAAATCGGTGTACGCCACCGACGATCCCGATCTGCTCGTCCTGCATTTCCGTGACGACACCAGCGCCTTCGACGGCGAGCGCATGGAGTCGCTGGCACGCAAGGGCATGGTCAACAACCGCTTCAACGCCTTCATTATGGAGAAGCTGGCTGCGGCGGGCATTCCCACCCATTTCGAGAAGCGTCTCTCCGACACCGAGAGCCTGGTCAAGAGGCTCGAGATGATTCCGGTGGAGTGCGTGGTGCGCAACATCGCCGCCGGCGGTCTGGTCAAGCGCCTCGGCGTGGAGGAGGGGCGCGAGCTCTCGCCGCCCACCTTCGAGCTGTTCCTCAAGAACGACGCGCTGCACGATCCGATGATCAACGAGTCGCTGGCCGAGACCTTCGGCTGGGCCACGCCCGCACAGCTTGCCGAGATGAAGGCGCTGACCTTCAAGGTCAACGAGGTGCTCAAGGCGCTGTTCGCCGACGGCGGCCTGCTGCTGGTGGACTACAAGCTGGAGTTCGGCCTGTTCAAGGGGCAGATCGTGCTGGGCGACGAGTTCTCGCCGGATGGCTGTCGCCTGTGGGACGCCGAAACCCGCAACAAGATGGACAAGGACCGTTTCCGCCAAGGCCTCGGCGGCGTGATCGAGGCTTACGAAGAGGTGGGCCGCCGGATCGGCGTCGAGTTCGACTGAGTCACTGTTGACGAGGGACTCCAGCATCATGACAGGAAGGCGGCCCAAGGGCCGCCTTCCTGCGTTCGAAAGCCGTGTATGTGCACTGGCGACGGCTCCTTATCCTTTAGTTGCAATTCAGACTCTCGGGTAAAAGTGCCGATGATGGGGCCAAACTCCATCCCGCCGAGCAAGGCCGATCGTCGAGCGACTCCATAGACTTCTCTCCAGATGGCAACCGATTCCGACACGGCCATCGCGGAGGAGTGAATGAACGCTTTCGAGCCAGCCTTGCGGGAGGGGCAGTCGGGCCAAATTGGCCGCCGGCAGCCGCGCATCGAGGACGATGCCCTGCTGCAGGGGCGTGGTCGTTATGCCGACGACCTGGCGGTGGCGCCAGGCACCTTGCATGCCGCCGTGCTGCGTTCACCCCATGCCCATGCGCGGCTGGTCGACCTGGACGCTTCGCCGGCGCTGGCCATGCCTGGCGTGCATGCCGTCCTGACCGGCGAGGACGTCAAGCGCTGGGCGCGGCCCTTTCCGGTCGGCGTGCGCCAGCCCATGGAGCACTGGTGCCTGGCCGTCGACAAGGTGCGCTACGTCGGCGAACCGCTCGCCGTGGTGATGGCCGAGAGTCGCTACCTCGCCGAGGACGCCCTCGACGCCATCCGCGTCGACTACCAGACGCTGCCCGTCGCGGTAGATACCGAGGCGGCCATCGCAGCCGACGCCCCGCTGCTCCATGAGGCAGTCGGCAGCAATGTGGTCAGCGAGCGCCACTTTCGCTATGGCGACCCCGAGCAGGCCTTCGCCGAGGCCGCGCATCGCGTCGCGCTCAAGGTGCGCGTGCCGCGCAGCTCCTGTACGCCGATGGAGTGCTATGTGGTGATCGCCGAGTATGACCCGGCGAATGCTAGCTATGATGTGCTCTCCAACTTTCAGGGCCCCTACGCACTGCACTCGGTGATGGCCCGTGCACTCAAGGTGCCCGGCAACCGCCTGCGCCTGCGAACCCCGCCGGACTCCGGGGGCAGCTTCGGCATCAAGCAGGGGGTCTTTCCCTATGTGGTGATGATGGGGTTGGCCGCCCGCAAGGCCGGCGCTCCGGTGAAGTGGGTGGAGGATCGCCTCGAGCACCTGCAGGGGGCTTCCTCGGCTACCAATCGGATGACCGAGATAGAGGCTGCAGTGACCCGCGATGGTCGTGTCACCGCCCTGCGCTGGGATCAGGTCGACGACTGCGGCGCTTACCTGCGTGCGCCGGAACCGGCCACTTTCTACCGCATGCACGGCAACCTGACCGGTGCCTATGCGATCCGGCATCTTGTCGTGCGCAACCGCGTCGCGCTGACCAACAAGACGCCCACCGGACTCAACCGCGGCTTCGGCGGGCCTCAAATCTATTTCGCCCTCGAGCGGTTGATGCAGCGCATCGCCGTGGAACTCGACCTCGATCCTCTCGAGGTGATCCGTCGCAACCTGGTGCCGTCCGGCAGCTTTCCCTATCGCGCCGCCGCCGGAGCATTGCTCGACTCCGGTGACTATCCCGCCGCTGTGGAACAGGGCATTCACGAAGGTGGGTTGGAGGAACTGCTGGCGCATCGTGAGACAGCCCGCCGCGAGGGACGGCTCTACGGCATCGGCTACACCGTGGCGGTGGAACCCTCGATCTCCAACATGGGCTATATCACCATCGCCATGACGCCCGAGGAGCGGCGTAAGGCCGGTCCCAAGAACGGGGCGGTGAGCACCGCCACGATCAGCGTCGGTCCGCTGGGCGACGTCAGCGCTCATGTCTCGTCGACGCCGCAAGGGCAAGGGCATCGCACGGTGGTCGCCCAGGTGATCGCCGAGGTGCTCGGGGTGCCGCTTGAGTCGATCAGCGTCAATATCGAGCTCGATACCGGTAAGGACGCCTGGTCGATCGCCTCGGGCAACTACTCCAGCCGCTTCTCGGGCGCCGTGGCCGGGGCGGTCTACCAGGCGGCGGTGAAGGTGCGCGATCGCCTGGCCGGTATCGCCGCCGTTCAGTGGCAAGTGGAGGCCAGTCGCATCCGCTTCGCCGAGGGGCAGGTGATAGTGAACGACAGTGAGCTGTCGATGCCCTTTGGTCGCCTGGCCGGCGCCACCCACTGGGCGCCAGGCACACTGCCCGAGGGCGAGCCGGGCGGGTTGCGCGAGACGGCCTTCTGGTCGCCGCCTCAGCTCGGGGCGCCGGACGATGACGATCGTATCAACAGCTCGCTCTGCTACGGCTTCATCTTCGACTACTGCGGGGTGGAGGTCGACCGCATCACCGGCCAGGTGAGACTCGACCGCTATGTCACCCTGCATGATGCTGGCCGCCTGCTCAATCCCGATCTGGTCGATGGGCAGGTGCGCGGGGCCTTCGCCCAGGGGCTCGGTGCGGCACTGATGGAGGAATTTACCTACGGCGACGATGGCAGCTTCCAGTCCGGCACCTTCGCCGACTATCTGGTACCGACCAGCGTCGAGGTGCCTGAACCACTGATCCTGCACAGGGAGACGCCGTCGCCGTTCACCCCGCTGGGTGCCAAGGGGGTGGGTGAGGGCAACAACATGAGCACCCCGGTGTGCATCGCCAATGCCGTGGCCGACGCCTTGGGCATCGCGGACATCGAGTTGCCGCTGACGCCGTCCAAGGTGCGTACGCTGATCGGCATCGAGGAGCCACCGCGGCCCCAGGGAGTGGGCGAGGATCAGACGGTTCCCGCAGCCGGTGGCGGCTCGCGGCTCACCGCCAGCGACTCGGTGACGCTGCCGGGCAGCCCCCAGGCGGTCTTCGACACCCTGCTCGATCCCGAGACCCTGCAGGCGATCATCCCTGGCTGTCATGCCCTGGAGCTTACCGGCGAGAACGCCTACCGCGCCGATGTCACCGTCGGCGTGGGGATGATCCGCGCGCGCTTCGATGCGCGGGTGGCACTCTCCGACCTCGACCCCCCGCACGGTCTGCGGCTCTCCGGGGCCGGCACCAGCGCCATGGGCTCGGCGGAGGGCAGTGCGCAAATTCGTCTGACCGAAGTCGAGGGCGGCCAGACGCGACTCGACTACGACTACGACGCCGCCGTGGGCGGCAAGGTCGCCTCGGTAGGCGGGCGCATGCTGCAAAGCGCCTCGCGGATGATCATCGGCCAGATTTTCGCGCGCCTGGCCCAGCGCATGGGCGGCGCCGCACCACGGCTGTCGCTGTGGCAGCGCCTCAAGGGCCTGTTCGCCGGCCGGGGAGGTCGCTCATGAAACCCGCTGCATTCGATTACTGGCGGCCGAGCAGCCGTCGCGAGGCTTGTGAGTTGCTTCACGAGCATGGGGATGAGGCGCGACTGATCGCGGGTGGGCAGTCGCTGATGGCGGTGCTCAACATGCGCCTGGCCCAGCCCAAGCACCTGGTCGATATCGCGGGTATCGAGGACCTGCACTACATCGAGCGGCGTGACGATCACCTGGCGGTGGGTGCCGGGGTGACCCAAGCCGAATTGCTGCAGTATCCCGGTCTCGCCGAAGCGGTCCCGTTGCTGGCCCTGGCGATGACCTGGATCGGCCATTGGCAGACCCGTAACCGCGGCACGGTATGCGGTTCGATCGCACATGCCGATCCCAGCGCCGAGCTGCCGCTGTGTCTGGCCACCCTGGGAGGGCAGGTGGTACTCGAGAACCGCCGCGGCAAGTCGCGCCGGGTCATGGCGGAGGACTTCTTCCAGGGGGTACTGACTACCGACCGCCGTCAGGACGAGCTGATTACCGAAGTGCGCTTTCCCCTGGCGAGGCCGGGCGCGGAGTACCGCTTCCGCGAAGTGGCCATGCGCCACGGTGACTTCGCCATTGTCGCGCTGGCGGCGGTGATCGACAGCAACCGCGTCACCCTCGGCGTGGGTGGCGTCGCCGACCGCCCAGTGAGTCGCGAGCTCGCCCGCCACGATGACCCGAGCGAGGCCCTCAACGCCCTCGCCTGGTCGTTGGGCGCCGAGGACGATGCCCATGCCACGGCGGCCTATCGCCGCCAGTTGATCCGCGAGCTCGGCCGGGAGTTGATCGCCGGCGGGCCAAGTGATGAGGAGAACGCCCATGCACGCCAGGGCTGACCAGCGCATTCGCGTGACCCTAACCCTCAATAGTCGCGAGCGCAGCGGCTACGCCGAGCCCCGCACCCAACTGTGTGACTTCCTGCGCCACGAGCTGGGGGCCACCGGCACGCACGTGGGCTGTGAGCATGGCGTGTGCGGTGCCTGCACGGTGCGCGTCGACGGTCGTGCCAGCCGCAGCTGCCTGATGCTCGCGGTACAGGCCGAGGGTCGGCGGCTCGACACCGTCGAGTCGCTGGCAGGAGAGGAGGGCCTTTCCGATCTGCAACAGGCTTTTCGGCGTCATCACGCCCTGCAGTGCGGCTTCTGCACCGCAGGCATTCTGATGTCCTGCGAGGAGTTCCTGGAACGTGTGGCCGACCCCAGCGAGGCCCAGGTGCGCGACATGCTGTCGGGTCATCTGTGCCGTTGCACCGGCTATACCGGCATGGTCCAGGCGGTACTCGACGTGGCCCGGACGCGCCGCGAGGCGACCGTGCCTGACAGTCAACAGGAGAACAACGATGTTTGATCTTGGTCGCAGTTTTCTTGCCTCGGTGGAGCGTCGCCCCAGGGCGATCGCCATTTCCGATGGCGAGCTACGCAAGACCTATGCCGAATGGTTCGCCGATATCCAGAGCGTGGCCAGGAGCCTCGAAGCGATGGGCCTGGCCAAGGGGGACCGTCTGCTGGTGGTGATGCAGAACCGCTGGCAGATGGCAACCCTGCACTGGGCCTGCCAATTCGCCGGGATCGTGGTCACCCCCCTCAACTGGCGATCCACGGCCCGGGATCTGAGTTACTGCATCGAGGATGCCGAGGTCAAGGCGCTCGCCTATGACGATTCGGTGACCGAAGCGGTGAACGGCTGTCCCGAGGCACAGCGGCTGCCACGCATCACTGCCGGGGGGGTCGAGGACATCGGTGCTCATGACTTCGACGCCCTGCTCGGTGTGGACGGTGAGCTGGTATTGCGTGCCGATGCTGAGGATGTCTCGTTGATGCTCTACACCTCGGGTACCAGTGGCAAGCCCAAGGGTGTACCACGCCTGCATCGCGCCGAGCGTGCCGCAGCGCTGGCCCATGTGGCACAGAACCTCTATCGCCACGACGAGTGCACCCTCGGCGTGATGCCGCTCTATCACACCATGGGCGTGCGCTCGCTGCTGTCGATGGCACTGATCGACGGCCACTTCGTCTGCGTGCCGAAGTTCGATCCCGCGGCGACGCTGGACGCCATCGAGCGTGAGGGCGTCACCAACCTCTACCTGGTGCCGACCCTCTACCACATGCTCATTGAGCACCCCGAGTTCTCACCGCCGCGGGTGGTCAGCGTCGACAAGCTGGGCTTCGCCGGCGCGCCGATGAGTGCGGGGCTGATGGCCCGTGTTCAGGAGGCCTTCCAGCCCAGCCTGTTCGTCAACCACTACGGCAGTTCCGAGATCTATACCTTCACCATCGACCAACGGGCCAGTGACAAGCCGGGCTCATCGGGTCGGCCTGCGCTCAACCAACGCATCCGGGTGGTCAGGGTGGGCGCCGAGTCGCCGGACGAGATCCTGGGCGTGGGGGAAGAGGGCGAGATCATCGCCGACATGGCCGGCGACGAGGCCTTCCAGGGCTACTGGCACCGCCCCGATGCCGACCGCAAGGCGCTCAAGGAGGGCTGGTACTTCACCAGTGATACCGGCTACTTCGACGCCGACGGCGACCTGTTCGTCACCGGCCGGGTCGACGACCTGATCATCACCGGTGGCGAGAACGTCAGTCCGGTGGAGATCGAGAATGTGCTCTCGGTGCACCCCCAGGTGGAAGAGGTCGTGGTGGTGGGGCTGGCCGACGAGCAGTGGGGCGAGGTGGTCACCGCCTTCGTCAAGGCCCGACAGGCCCTCGACGAGAGCGAACTCGACCGGCACTGCGTCGATTCCGGCCTGGCCCGCTTCAAGCGCCCACGGCGCTACGTCTTTGTCGACGAGATTCCCAAGTCCCCCGTGGGCAAGATCCTGCGCCGCGTGCTGCGCGAGCAGGGAAGCCCCAGCACACGACCTCACTGACAACCGAACAACCGAACCGATAAAGGAACCATGACATGACCAGTACCGACGTGAACACCATTCTGGCCAGCGACTTCGACGGTTTCAGGGTCCAGGTCGATGCCGAGGCCGAGCGTGCCGACATCATCCTCGACCGTCCGCCGCTCAACGTGATCTCGATGCCCCAACGCGACGAGCTGCGTCGCGTGTTCGAGGCGCTGGACGCCCATGACGGCGTGCGCGTCATCGTGCTGCGTGCCGATGGCGAACACTTCTCCAGTGGTGGCGACATCAAGGGGTTCCTTGAGGCATCACCCGAACATGTCTCGAAGCTCGCCGACAACGTGGCCGCCCCGGCGCGCTGCTCGAAGCCGGTGATCGCCGTCAACCGTGGCTATACCTTCGGCGTCGGCTTCGAGCTGTCATTGGCCTGCGATTTCCGCATCGCCTCCGAGACGACTCTCTATGCTCTGCCGGAGCAGAAATTGGGGCAGATCCCGGGATCCGGAGGCTCTGCCCGCCTGCAGAAGATCATCGGCATCGCCCGGACCAAGCACATGGTGATGCGTGCCAAGCGCATCGGCGGTGCCCAGGCGCTGGCGTGGGGTATCGCCACCGAGTGTGTGCCCGATGACCAGCTGGAGAGCGCTACCCAGGCCTTGGTGGACGAACTGCGCGGCTTTTCACCGCTCGCTCAGCGCACCGCCAAGCGTCTGATCAACGACAACGAGGATGCTCCGCTGTCGGTGGCCATCGAAATGGAAGGCCACTGCTACAGCCGGCTGCGAACCTCCAGCGACTTCCGCGAGGGTGTCGAGGCCTTCCATGGCAAACGCCGAGCCGTCTTCACCGGTGAATGATCCGTACCCCAATGACATAACAACAACCCCCGGAGAGATACCATGCAAGCACACGACAATAACGGGGTCAGCCCCACGCCAGCTGCAGTCGTGGACGCCAAGCGTCCGCTACTCAAGGACCTGTCCCGGGTCTTCACGGCCAAGTCGATCAGTGCAGGCACCGTTGCCGCACTGTTCGGTTGCTCGGGGCCGGCGCTGATCGTGATCAGTGCCGCCGAGGCAGGCAATCTGTCCAATGGCCAGACCGTGGCCTGGTTGTTTGCCATCTATTTTCTGGGCGGTCTGATCAGTCTGATCATGGCCTCTCGCTACCGTATGCCGATCACCGGGGCCTACTCGATCCCGGGGGCGGCAATCATGATCGCCGCCCTGACGACCATTCCCTTCAACGAGGCGGTCGGCGCCTTCATCATGAGCGGCGCTATCGTTCTCCTGCTGGGTGTCAGTGGTGTGGTGGGGCGTATCATGCGTTGGCTACCGATGCCGATCGTCATGGCGATGATCGCCGGCGCCTTGATCCGCTTCGGCATCGGTGCGGTGAACGCGGTGGGGGCCGCACCCTGGATCGCCGGCACGGCAGTGGTGGCCTTCTTCCTCAGCTCACGCTTCATCAAGACGGTGCCGCCGGTACTGGTGGCCGCGGTGGTGGGGCTCATCGTGGCCTTCGCCATGGGGGCCGTTCAGCCCGCCGACGTGGACATCGCCTTCGTCGCACCGGAGTTCACCGCACCGAGCTTCACCCTGGGGGCCTTTCTGGCCATCTCCGTGCCGCTGGCGGCACTGGTGATCGGGGCCGAGAATGCCCAGGCCACCGGGGTGCTGCTGGCCGAGGAGTACCGCCCCCCGGTCAATGCCATGACCATCATCAGCGGCATCGGTGGCATGCTCGCCGGCCTCCTCGGCGGCCACAACGCCAACATCGCCGGGCCGATGACCGCCATCTGCTCCTCCGAGCAGGCAGGCGACGACAAGAGCACCCGCTATGGTGCCACCCTGGTGAATGGCGTGCTGTTCTGTGCCTTCGGGCTCTTTGCCGGTGCGGCGGTGCCCTTCATCCTGGCATTGCCCAGTGCCCTGATCGGCAGCGTGGCCGGTCTGGCAATGATCGGCGTGCTGCTGGCAGCCTTCCAGCACGCCTTCTCCCGCCATCGTGGCCACCAGATCGGTGCCTTCGTGGCGCTGGTGGTGGCGATGAGCAACATCAGCCTGCTGGGGATCAGCGCTCCGTTCTGGGCACTGGTCTGCGGTATCGCGGTCTCCCTACTGCTGGGCGAGAAGACGCTGGATCCCGACACCGAGACGACCAAAGTGGCCGATTGAGCGCGGCTGCACCATCGGTGGCCATGAGAGGACGGAGTGATGCGTGACCTCGATCATCAGGTAATCACCCAGGCACTGGCTTGGGTTCGCGACGGCCACCCCATCTGGCTTTGCACCGTGCTGTCGACCTATGGCTCGGCGCCCCGTGGTCCCGGCGCCATGCTGGTGGCGCGTCGCGACGGTCAGTATGTCGGCTCGCTATCCGGTGGCTGTGTCGAAGAAGCCTTTCTCGAGGAACTCATCGTTGGCGACTTCGACCGAATGGTGACCCTGCGTCGCTACGGTGAAAGTCGTGAGGAGAGCCGACGCCTCGCCCTGCCCTGTGGCGGCGTGCTCGAGGTACTGATCGAGCACCGTGCCCCCGACGCCGCCTGGCTGGTGCATCTCGAGGCGCTGTACCAGGCCCTGCAGGGGCAGCGCCGCCTGGTACGGTGTGTCGATGTCGATGTCGAGGCTGGCGCCTTTCTGGCTCGCGAGGATGACGTTGCCGAGGGGCCATGCGTGGTTCGCCGGCCAGCGTCCGTCGACATCCGTATCGGACCCGTGCTGCGCCTGCTGCTGGCCGGCCTCTCGCCGGTGGCAGAGGCCTGTGCTCGCTTCGCCCAGGCGTTGGGCCACGAAGTGATCGTCTGTGACCCTCGTCCGGAGATGTGCGAAGGGTTCAGTGTCGACAGGGTGACGGTGGTGCCGCAGTTGCCGTCGGCCTTCATCGCCGCCGGGGGCTGCCATGCGGCAACCGCGGTGGTGGCCTTGACCCACGATCCGCGCATCGATGATCTGGCCATGATCGAGGCAGTGCGTACCGAGGCTTTCTATATCGGCGTGATGGGCTCGCGCCGGACCTCGGATGCCCGCGCCACACGGTTGCTGCGTTCCGGGGGGCTGTCCCAGACCGATATCGATCGCATCCACATGCCGGTCGGCCTCGCTCTCGGCAGCAAGACCCCAGCCGAGATCGCCCTGGCCGTGGTGGCCGATATCGTGCGGGTCTACCACGGGAAAGCCCGCGATGCCCTCTGACACCGTCGCTGCCCTGGTATTGGCGGCCGGGCGGGCGCGCCGCTTCGGCAACGACAAGCGCTTGGCGCACCTGCCACAGCGGGGGCCGCTGCTGGCCGCCACGCTGGCAACTCTCCGGCCACATTTCGGCGAGATTTGGGTAGTGGTGGGCATCGAGGACGATCCCGTCCAGTTGGGCATTGCCAAGGATATTGGCACTATCGTTGCCGCGACGGCAGATCAGGGCATGGGGGCCAGCCTCGCCGCCGGCATCCGCATGCTCAGGGTCGAGAGTCAGGCTGCGGCAGTGGCGGTGATGCTGGGCGATATGCCCTGGTTGAGCGAGGACACCTTTGCTCTCTTGTGCTCAAGGGCTAGTGATCGGGCGATCGTGCGGCCCATCTATCGGGGACAGGGTGGACACCCGGTGCTCTTCGGCCGCGGTTTCTGGGGCTCGCTCGAGCAGCTGACCGACGACGAGGGAGCCCGTAGCGTGGTGCGGCGGCATCAGAATGCCTGTATCGAGATCGAGGTTCACGACCCGGGCGTCGTGCAGGATGTGGACCGGCCATGGGATCTCGACTGGGCAAGGCGTCATGGTCGCTGAGTGGCTTTCCATGCGACTTTGGTCTGCCTGAGGCAGATCCGTGAGAAAGAGATGGTACGCTGACTAGTTACCAGGCTGCATTTAACCTTCCACAGACGAGGACGTCATGTCGAGTGCCCACCGCATCTTGCATGGCGAGTTTGGTCGCGTTGCCCTGCTGGACATGGATGAGTCGCTGGTGCCCCACGCCCATTCCGAATGCCATGTGCTGCTCAAGGTCTACGGGGAGGATACCTACTTTTCCGTGTGTGATCGCCGGTTGCCGCTAACCGACAGAACGGCGGTTCTCATCAATGCCTGGGAGCCGCATTTCTACGATCACCAGAGCGGTGCCGCCGATACACTGATACTGGCTCTCTATATCGAACCGAGCTGGCTGGCGGCCTTGCAGCGTGGCTTGGCACTCAGCGGCCGGCCCGACTTCTTCTCCAGTCCCTGCATCGAACTCACACCCCATATGCGGCATCATGCCGACTTGCTGATCGATGCCATGTTCACTTTCGGGCTGGTGCCACAGGATACACTGGAAGAGCTGCTTTTTAATTTGCTTATCGGGATCACCGAGAAACATTCCGAACTGCGCCACCTTGCCAGGCTACGAGTGGGCGTTGCCAGCGACTTCTACGATGCGCGAATTCGCCAGGCGAGCCAGTTCATCCTCGACCATCCACAGGGGGTGCTGGACATGGAAGGCATCGCCCGCCATTGTGGTCTTTCCCGTGCCCATTTCTTTACCCTGTTCAAGCAGAACACCGGCATGACACCACAGATGTTTGCCAACATCGGCAAAATGCAGATGGCGTTCCGCTGCCTGTCGGACAATCGCTATGGCACCTTGGGTAATTTGTCGGAATCCTTGGGTTTCTCTGAGCAGGGGCACTTCACCCGCTTCTTTCGCCACCATATCGGTGCCTCACCGAGCCAATACCGAAAGGTTATCGACAATTACCATTCCAAGAGCATGAAGGGTCGCGGCATTTAAATTACCGTCAAATTCCTAATTCCCGATGTCGATTTCGATCACGTGAATCCCTGACCTACCAGTCAATGCTGTGCTTTCTACTTGGAAGCGCACATCGACGTCGCGCAACCGCACGCCGTAGAGCCGTTCCTCGGCGCCCTTGCGGTAGGCAGGGCGAGGGTCCTGGGCCAGCACCTGGCGGATGAGTTCGCGCAGCGAGGCGGCATCCTCGCGCGCGGCCAGCGTCGCTTCGGCTGCAGCGCTGAAACGCACCGCCAGCTGCGGAGGCGGGGCGGGGGCGTAGCCGGCGCGGGCATCGGGGAGCGCCTCCGCCCAGGGCAGGTAGGGCTTGATGTCGAGCACCGGCGTGCCGCTGATCAGATCGCAGCCCGTCAGGGCCAGACGCACTCCCGCTCGATCGTCGTTTCCACCTATGTCGACCCCGCATAGTTTCACCAGTGACTGTCCCAGACGATTGGGGCGATGGGTGCTGCGGCTGGCGAACACCCCGACCTTGGCATTGCCGCCGAGCCGCGGCGGGCGCACCAGGGGCGTCCAGCGCGCAGGGCTGTGGTGAAAGACGAAGGTCAGCCACAGATGGCTGAAGGCCTCCAGGCCGCGTACGGCAAGCGGGTCGTCATAGGGTGGAACCAGCACCAGGCTGGCGCGCGCCGCCGCGGCCAGGCCGGGTTGGCGCGGTACGCCGAACTTGTCGGGAAAGTCGCTTTCGATGTAGCCGATGGGCTGCATCGAGTAGCTTTCCATGGAGTGGGGTGGGCGGGTCATGGCGCAGATTATGCCTGCCATTGGCCCCAGCGGCGAGCTTGTGTACTCTGCATGCCGTGACAGTAACGCGAGACATGAAGAGACGATGGAAACGATGACCCCGAACGATTCGCCATCCATGGCGACCCGCTCGCCGCGGATCCTCTATCGCCAGGCCAAGGCCCGCGATGGTGCCGATCAGGCCGAAGTCTTCCATCATGCCGTGATGCAGGGAGCGGCCGCACACTACAGCGTGGCGGAGCGCGAAGCATGGGCGTCGACGATGCCGCGAGAGGGCAGCGTCTGGGCCGCTCGTCAGGCGCTTTACACCACCCTGGTGGCAACCTGTGATGGGCGCTGCATCGGGTTCCTGGAACTCGACGTGCCCGGCGGCCATATCCATACCCTGTATGTCTGGCCTTCACTGGCGCGGCGTGGCATCGGCTCGACGCTGCTGCTATATGCCGAGCGGATGCTGCTGGAGCACGGCCACGGCCGTGCCTCCATCGATGCCAGCCGCATGCTGGCCGAGAGCCTGCTGCGGCGCGGCTGGCGGGACCTCGGCGTCGAGTGGGTGACGAGGGATGGCGTGAGGCTCGAGCGGCGGCGGTTGGAGAAGCCTCTCGCCGCCATCGAAACCTAGGCTCCGCCCGAAAACTGGCTGCGCTCGCCGACTTTTCAGGCGAAGCCTAAGCTGCTCGCAGTTCGACAATACGCATCGACAGGTCGATCGCCTTGACGTCCTTGGTCAGGGCACCGCTGGAGATGCAGTCGACGCCGGTAGCGGCGATTTCGCGCAGGGTGATCTCATCGACGTTGCCTGACGCTTCCAGGGTCGCCCGGCCGGCGTTACGCTTCACCGCCTCGCGCATGTCGTCCAGTGTGAAATTGTCGAGCATGACGATATCGGCTCCGGCCGCCAGCGCCTGGTCGAGCTCATCGAAATTCTCCACCTCCACTTCCACCGGCAGATCGCGGGCGATGCTGCGCGCTTCCTTGACGGCAGCGGCGATACTGCCGCAGGCGGCGATATGGTTTTCCTTGATCAGGAAGGCGTCGTACAGCCCGATACGGTGGTTGTGCCCGCCGCCGCAGGTCACCGCGTACTTCTGTGCCAGGCGCAGACCGGGCAGGGTCTTGCGGGTGTCGAGCAGGCGCACGCCGGTGCCCTCGAGCAGGTCGGCGTAGCGACGGGTGCGAGTGGCGGTAGCGGAGAGCGTCTGCAACAGGTTGAGCGCCGCGCGTTCTCCGGTCAGCACCCGGCGGGCGGGACCTTCGATTTCGAGGAAGCACTGGTCGGCTTCGAGGCGGTCGCCGTCCGCGGCGCTCCAGCGTAGCTGAATGGTGGGATCGAGGCGGCGATAGATCTCCTCGACCCAGGCCACGCCGCACAGAATGGCCGGCTCGCGGGTGATGACCCGGGCCTTCGCCCACTGCGACTCGGGGATCAGCTGCGCGGTGATGTCGGCGGGGCCCACGTCCTCGGCCAGCAGGTGAGCGGCGGCTTCGCGAATCGCTTCGACTAGGGCGTCCTGGTAATGCATGGCGGGCCTTTTCATGTTCATGGAGCGTCGGGACCGTCATTATAGGGAATCCATGTCCGCGACGTCAGGGGAGCGAGATGAGAATCGAGAAAGGCTGGCTTGAGAGTGTCCGGCGCGTGGCGTCGCCCAATCAGGACGCGCGACCGCAAGGCGAGGTGTCGGCAGTGGTGCTGCACTCGATCAGCCTGCCGCCCGGTGAATTCGGCGGCGAGTACATCGAGCAGCTGTTCACCAACACGCTGGATGCCGCTGCCCACCCCTTCTTTCCCAGCATCGCGCAGCTGCGGGTTTCCGCCCACCTGTTGATTCGGCGCGACGGCGAGTGCGTGCAGTTCGTGCCTTTCGATCGGCGTGCCTGGCATGCCGGTCGTTCCTGCTGGATCGAAGAGGGACGAATACGGCGGGCGCTGAACGACTTCACCGTGGGCATCGAGCTGGAAGGCGATGAGGTTCATGCCTATCGTGACAGCCAGTATCGAACGCTTGCCGCGGTCACGCAGGCTCTCAAGCTAAACTACCCTGACATGAACTACGCACGCATCACCAGCCATGCAAGAGTCGCTCCGCTGCGCAAGAGCGATCCCGGCCCGGCTTTCGATTGGGCCTATTTCCGCCAGTGTCTCAAAGCGTTGGGTTGATCGATACGTCGAGGGGCGAAACCGGACGCAGAGTGATCATACGGTAGTTTTATTACATTCGAGATATTTTCGACTGAAACTATCGGCGAGGCACGTAACAGCTTGTGTTGCAATGCAATAGTCGTATTATGGAAAAAAATTCCATTCCGTTCCGATTGGCAGGAAGGCCACTTTACGGTATGTTCTACGCCATTCGTTGTATGCGCTTCTGTAAAATGACTACAACAGCCGCATCGCGGCCTGACATTCCCCTGATCGTCAGTAGTGCTAGTGCAATCCGTCCCGGCGTTCTTCCGCCTGGGGCTATCTGACATCACATTGTCACTCGGAGAGACGTCTATGAGTCTGGAGGCAAGAGAAGATTTCGATCCGGTCGAAACCACGGAATGGCTGGATTCCCTGGAGTCGGTCCTGGATCGTGAGGGCGAGGAACGCGCTCGGTTTCTGCTGACACGCCTGGCCGACAGGCTGCGTCGTGATGGCATGCAGGCACCCTTCTCGATTAAGACGCCGCATCGCAACACCATACCGGTGCATCGCGAAGCGCCGATGCCGGGCGACCTGTTCATGGAGCGTCGCATTCGCTCACTGATCCGCTACAACGCCATTGCCCAGGTCATCCGTAACAACCGTGCCCACCCGGGCCTGGGCGGCCACATCGCGAGTTTCATGTCCGCCGCCACGCTCTACGACGTCGGCTTCAACCACTTCTTCCGTGCGCCCAACGGCGACTTCGAGGGTGACCTGGTCTACATCCAAGGCCACGTGGCGCCGGGCGTTTATGCCCGCGCCTACCTGGAGGGGCGCCTCACCGAGGCGCAGATGGACAAGTATCGTCAGGAGGTCGACGGCGACGGGCTCTCGTCCTACCCGCACCCGTGGCTGATGCCGGACTTCTGGCAGTTCCCCACCGTTTCCATGGGCCTGGGGCCGATCCAGGCGATCTACCAGGCCCACGTGATGAAGTACCTCGACTCCCGCGAGCTGCGTGACATGCATGATCGCAAGATCTGGTGCTTCATGGGCGACGGTGAGTGCGACGAGCCGGAATCTCTCGGCGCCATCCACCTGGCCAGCCGCGAGAAGCTCGACAACCTGATCTTCGTCATCAACTGCAACTTGCAGCGACTGGACGGTCCGGTGCGCGGCAACGGCCGCATCATCGACGAGCTCGAAGGTGTCTTTCGCGGGGCCGGCTGGAACGTGCTCAAGGTGGTCTGGGGCCGGCTGTGGGACCCGCTGTTCGAGAAGGACAAGAAGGGCATCCTGCAGAAGCGCATGGACGAAGCGGTCGACGGCGAGTACCAGAACTACAAGGCACTCGGCGGCGCCTATACCCGCGAGCACTTCTTCGGCAAGTACCCGGAAACCGCCGAGATGGTCAAGGACCTCTCGGACGAGGACATCTGGAAGCTCAACCGCGGCGGTCACGATCCGTTCAAGGTCTATGCGGCCTACCACGAGGCGGTGAACAACGCCAACGGCCGACCCACCGTGATCCTGGCGCACACCGTCAAGGGCTACGGCATGGGCAGCGGCGAGGGCGAAGCCTCCATGGAAGCCCACCAGGTCAAGACCATGGAATACGAGGCGCTGCGGAAATTCCGCGACCGCTTCGGCATTCCGCTCTCCGACGAGCAGCTCAAGGAGGTGCCGTACTACAAGCCGGCGGACGACTCGCCCGAGCTGAAGTACATGCATCTGCAGCGCGAGCGCCTGGGCGGCTACCTGCCGCAGCGGCGCAACGACTTCGAGGCGCTGACGATCCCGTCGCTCGACGACAAGACTTTCGCCACCCAGCTGGGCGGCTCCAAGGGGCGTGAGATCTCCACTACCATGGCCTTCGTGCGGATTCTCAACGGCCTGGTGAAGGACAAGAAGATCGGCCAGCAGGTGGTGCCGATCGTGCCCGACGAGGCGCGTACCTTCGGCATGGAGGGGATGTTCCGCCAGCTCGGCATCTACACCTCCGAAGGTCAGAAGTACGAGCCCGTCGACAAGGGCCAGATCATGTTCTACCGCGAGGACAAGAAGGGTCAGATCCTCGAGGAAGGCATCACCGAGGCCGGGGCGATGTCGGCGTGGATCGCCGCGGCGACCTCCTACAGCAACCACAACCTGCCGCTGCTGCCGTTCTACATCTACTACTCGATGTTCGGCTTCCAGCGCATCGGCGATCTGGCCTGGGCGGCCGGCGACCTGCAGGCGCGCGGCTTCCTGGTCGGCGGTACCGCCGGGCGCACCACGCTCAACGGCGAGGGGCTACAGCACCAGGACGGCCACAGCCATCTGCAGGCGGCCACCATTCCCAACTGCCGCAGCTACGACCCGACCTATGCCCATGAGGTGGCGGTCATCGTCCAGGACGGCCTGAAGCGCATGTTCGCCGACAAGGAGAACTGCTTCTACTACCTGACAGTGATGAACGAGAACTACGAGCACCCCGAACTCGAGGACGTGCCCGCCGACGACATCATCAAGGGCATGTACCTGCTGCGCGAGCACAAGGGCGACAAAGGCCACGTGCAGCTGCTCGGCTCCGGCACCATCCTGCGTGAGGTGGAAGAGGCGGCGCGCATGCTGGCCGAGGAGTGGGGCGTGGGCTCCGACATCTGGAGCGTGACCAGCTTCAACGAGCTGCGCCGCGAGGCCCTGCTGCTCGAGCGCGAGGCGTTCATCAACGCCGCCGACGAGCCGGTCAAGCCCCACGTCACCCGCTGCCTGGAAGGGCGCAAGGGGCCGGTCATCGCCTCCACCGATTACATGCGTCTGTTCGCCGACCAGGTACGTGCCTGGGTGCCGACCGACTACCATGTACTGGGGACAGACGGCTACGGCCGCTCCGACACCCGCGAGAAGCTGCGTCATTTCTTCGAGGTCGATCGCTACTTCGTCACCGTGGCATCGCTGAAGGCGCTGGCCGATCGTGGCGAGCTGGATCGCAAGGTCGTCGCCGAGGCGATCAAGAAGTACGGCATCGATCCCAACAAGCCCAATCCGCTGACGAGCTGATCCGGTGGCAAGGCGGGCAGGTGCCCGCCTGTTCCAGGCACGATTTGGAAGGAGCGCGACCTTGAGTAGCGAAATCATCAAAGTTCCAGACATCGGCGGCAGCGAAGACGTCGAGATCATCGAAATCGCCGTATCCGAAGGGGATGTCATCCAGCCCGAGGACACTCTGATCACGCTGGAGTCCGACAAGGCCAGCATGGACGTACCCTCGCCCAAGGGCGGCAAGGTCGTCCGCGTGCTGGTGAAGGAGGGCGACACCGTCTCGGAGGGCGACGATATCGTCGAGCTCGATGTGGAGGGCGGCAGCAGCAGCGACGCCGGCAGTGAAGAAAAGGCCGCGCCCTCTGAGCCCAAGAGCCAGCCGGCATCGGGTCAGGCATCGCAAGCCGCGGCGGAGAAGCCGGCGGCGAAGAAGGCCAGCGGCGGCGACAAGCGCACCGTCGAGATCAAGGTGCCCGACCTGGGTGGCGCCGAGAGCGTCGAGATCATCGAAGTGGCGGTCGCCGAAGGTGACGAGGTGGCGGAAGAGGACACCCTGATCACCCTCGAGTCGGACAAGGCCTCGATGGACGTGCCGAGTCCCTACGGCGGCAAGCTGGTCAGCCTCAACGTCAAGGAGGGCGATACCGTCTCCGAAGGTGACGTGATCGGTAGCATGGAGATTGCCGGCGAGGGCGGGGAGGAAGAGCCCGAGCCCGAAGCCGTCGAGACCACCGCGGAGCCTGCCGAGCAGGCCGAAGCGCCGGCCGAGGAAGAGGCCGTTAGCGGCGAACCCGAGCGCCGCGAGATCCGCGTTCCCGATCTCTCCGGCTCCAGCGACGTGCCGATCATCGAGATCGCAGTGAGCGCCGGCGACGAGGTTAACGAGGAAGACCCGCTGATCACCCTGGAGTCCGACAAGGCCTCCATGGATGTGCCGAGCCCCTACAAGGGCAAGCTGATCGAGCTCACCGTCAAGGAGGGCGATACGGTCTCCGAGGGCGATCTGATCGGTTACATCGAGGTGGCCGGCAGCAAGCCTGCCGCCAAGAAAGCTGACAAGAAAGCCGAGCAGAAGGCCGCGGCACCGTCATCGGCCAAGGCCGACAAGCCGGCCTCGACCCCGGCCGGTACGCCGAGCCCGGAAGCGCAGATGGCGGCCCACAAGCCCCGCGACGGCAAGCTGGTCCATGCCGGCCCCGCCGTACGCATGCTGGCTCGTGAACTCGGCGTCGACCTGGGCCTGGTCAAGCCGAGCGGGCCGAAGGACCGGGTACTGAAGGAGGACGTCCACGCCTACGTCAAGCAGGTCATGGCCGGGCAGGCCAAGGCACCTGCCGCCGCGCCGGCGGCGACCGGCGGCGCCGGCATTCCGCCAGTACCGGACCAGGACTTCAGTCAGTTCGGCGAAGTGGAAGAGAAGGCGATGGGACGCCTGCTCAAGATGGGCGCCACCAACCTGCATCGCAGCTGGCTCAACGTGCCTCACGTCACCCAGTTCGACGAGGCCGACATCACCGAGCTCGAGGCTTTCCGCAAGGCGATGAAGGCCGAGGCCGAGGCGCAGGGTGCCAAGCTCACGCCACTGCCGTTCCTGATCAAGGCGTGTGCCTTCGCTCTGCGTAAGTTCCCGCAGTTCAACGTCAGCTTGAAGAGCGACGGCGAGACCATCGTGTGGAAGAAGTACGTCCACATCGGGATCGCGGTCGATACGCCCGACGGGCTGATGGTGCCGGTGATCCGCGACGCCGACAAGAAGTCGCTGATCGATCTGGCCAAGGAGAGCGTGGAGCTGGCCGGCAAGGCGCAGTCGAAGAAGCTCAAGCGCGAGGAGATGACCGGTGGCTGTTTCACCATCTCCAGCCTGGGCTCCATCGGCGGTACCGCCTTCACGCCGATCGTCAACGCCCCGGAAGTCGCCATTCTCGGTGTCTCCAAGGCGCAGATGAAGCCGGTGTGGAACGGCGCCGACTTCGAGCCGCGTCTGATGATGCCGCTGTCGCTTTCCTACGATCACCGCGCCGTGAACGGTGCCGATGCCGCGCGTTTCACCGCCTTCCTGGCGGCGGCGCTGAGCGATATCCGTCGTATGCTGCTGTGAATGTGATCTGAGATGGCACCGACGGCGCCCTGCGGGGCGCCGTCGGTGTTTGGGCCCCACTTTCGGCTGGGAATACCAAAGTGCAACCCGCCCATAATTGGCTGATAATGCAGCGGCTTTGGTGCTCAGGCGGGGCTTGCCCGACAGCCTGCGGTTGTGTGGTGTCGTCGCCGCGGTTATCGTTCATGACATTCCGTTTACTCACAAGAATTTCCACTCTCTCAAGGAGCAGCTAGATGCGTTTGATCCTGTTGGGCGCCCCGGGGGCCGGCAAGGGTACCCAGGCCCAGTTCATCTGCGAACGCTACAAGATCCCGCAGATTTCCACCGGCGACATGCTTCGCGCGGCGGTCAAGGAAGGCAGCGAGCTGGGTCTCAAGGTCAAGGAGATAATGACCAGCGGTGGTCTGGTGTCCGACGATCTGATCATCTCGCTGGTCAAGGAGCGTATCGCACAGCCCGACTGCGAGAATGGTTTCCTGTTCGACGGCTTCCCACGCACCATCCCGCAGGCCGACGCCATGAAGGAAGCCGGGGTCAAGATCGACCATGTGCTCGAAATCGCCGTGGAAGACGAGGAGATCGTCAAGCGCCTGGCCGGGCGCCGGGTGCACCCGGGCTCGGGCCGGGTTTACCACGTCGAGTACAATCCGCCCAAGGAAGAGGGCAAGGACGACGTCACCGGCGAAGCGCTGATCCAGCGCGACGACGACCGCGAATCCACCGTGCGCAACCGCCTGGCGGTCTACCACGAGCAGACCGCCCCGCTGGTCGACTACTATCAGCAGTGGGCCGAGGAAGCGCCCGAGGCGGCTCCGGCCTACCACCGTGTGGAAGGCGTGGGCAGCGTCGACGAGATCACCCGCAAGGTGGCCGAGGCGCTGGACGACTGAGTCGATTCGGTATGAATCGGTATGAAAGGCCCGCCTTGGCGGGCCTTTCGCGTGGTGGGCCATCGTCCCGCATCCGCCGGCGGCGTATAATGTCGTCTTCATGCTTCGACGCGAAATGTCTCCTATGCCGATTCTGCTGGCCCTCGATGCCTCCTCCAGTGCCTGCTCCGTTGCCCTGTCGATCCAGCGTGGCGCCGACGAGCCGAGGCTGGTGTCCCGCTTTGCCATGACCCCCCGCGAGCATACCCGCCGGCTGCTGCCGATGGTCGACGAGGTGCTGGCCGAAGCGGACGTGTCGCCTGCCGAGCTGGACGCCGTGGCCTATGGGCGCGGCCCGGGCTCCTTCACCGGCTTGCGTATCGCTGCCGGTGCAGCTCAGGGGCTGGCCTACGGCCTGGCGTGCCCCTTGCTGGGCGTCTCCACCCTCGAAGCGCTGGCGCTGGCGGCGCATCGCCGACACGGCGTCGAGTGTGTCGCCACTGCGCTGGATGCGCGCATGGGCGAGATCTATGTCGCCGCCTGGTGCTGTCGGGACGGCAACGTCGAAGCGCTGCTGGAGGAGGCGGTGATTTCACCGCAGCGGCTGCTGCTGCCGGCAGCGGCGGGGCCGGGCGGCTGGTTCGGCATCGGCTCCGGCTGGGCGCTTTGGGACTCGATGCCGGCCGAGGTGCAGACCGCGGTGAGCCAGCGCGATAGCGACGCCGAGCCGGCCGCGGAAGAGATGGTGCTGCTGGCGGCGCGCCAATATGCCGCCGGCGAGCGTACCGCCCCCCACGAGGCGCAGCCGATCTATCTGCGCGATCAGGTGGCGTGGCAGAAGGGCGGATGAGCGGCGTGGATGGCGCGGCGCTCGTGCTGCGCCATGAGGCGGGCGCGCTGGTGCTGGCCGGCGATCCGGCGCGTTACGGCAAGCCCCTGCGCATCGATTTCGCCGAGGGGCGTGCGGCCCACCGGCGTCGCTTCGGTGGCGGCCGCGGTCAGTTGATCGCCCGGGCCTGCGGCCTTGCCGCCGGGGTCACGCCCAGCGTGGTAGACGCCACCGCCGGCCTTGGCCGCGATGCCTTCGTGCTGGCCAGCCTCGGCGCCGAGGTGCTGCTCGTGGAGCGTGTGGCCCAGATTCACGCGCTGTTGGAGGACGGCCTGGCGCGTGCCGCCAGCGATGCCGATACGGCCGAGATCGTCGCCCGTATGCGCCTGGCCCATGGCGACGCTACCCGCGAACTCGCGGCGCTGGTAGCCGCCAGCGGTGTCGCGCCTCAGGTGGTTCACCTCGACCCCATGTTTCCGCACCGCGAGAAGTCGGCGCTGGTGAAGAAGGAGATGCGGCTGTTTCGCGAACTCGCCGGCGACGACGACGATGCGCCGCGGCTGCTGGAGGCGGCGTTGGACGTCGCCACCCACCGGGTGGTGGTCAAGCGCCCGCGCAAGGCGCCGCCCATCGCGGGGCCGGCGCCGCAGCACGTCATCGAAGGCAAGACCAGCCGCTACGACCTCTACGTCCACCGCTCGCTCAAGGGCTGACTCAAGGGCCGACTCGGCACCGATCAGTTGTGACTGATCAGCTGTAGCCGATGCCGCAGCGCCGGATCGTACAGTTCGCCGCTGCGCTGCGCGGCGCTGCGCAGGCGCTCGTCGAACCACAGCCGCTCCTCTCGCTCCCAGATCCATCCTTCGGCTTCCAGACTGACGATCAGGCTGGCGAACAGGGTGCGGTCGAAAAACTCCGGCGCATCGCGACCCGACAGCAGCGCCAGGCGCTCGGTCAATTGCTGGCTGCGCTCGGCCAGGGCGTCTCGGCCCAGGGTGCCGGGAGGCTGGGCCAGTAGAATGGCCAGCAGCAGGTAGCCGCGCTCCAGCGAGGGCTGCATCAGTCGCGCCAATAGCCGCAGCTGCTCGCCGGCTTCCAGCGAAGCGGGGCGTTGCCAGCCGTCGCCGGCTGGCTCCAGCAAGCCTTCCCGGCACAGCGCCTCCAGCATCACCGGCAGTGCCTCGCTGAGCGCTACCGGGGTGAGGAACAGCTCGCGCGAGAGGATCGGCCAGGGTGGCCCGAGCTGGGCCTCGAGGCTCTCCAGGTCGTGGCGCGGGGCGTGACGGAAGGCGAAGGCGGTCAGGCCGGCCAGGGCGAAGAGGTGCAGCACGTTGTTGCGATACCACACCAGCAGGTTGGCCTGCTCGGTGGTTGCGACCAGGATATCGCCCAGCGCATGCGGTCGACGCTCGATCATGCCCAGCGCCACGACCTGATCGATCCATTCGTCGGGCTCGCCTCGGGGCAGGCTGGCATGCTGCCCACCCCGGCAGTGGTGCTGCAGCGCCGCCAGCAGCGTGAGCTGACGCGACATCAGGCTGGCCTCGATGGCGTGGTGGGGCGTGGCCAGCAGCACCAGGGCCACCAGATTGACTGGATTGAGCGCTGCCGCGGCGTTGATGCGCCGGGCCAGCTCGTCGCCGAGCCGGGGGACTGCCTGGTTGAGCCAGGGCGGCTTTGCCTCGACGAGGTCGTCGCGCCATGCCGGCACGGCCTCGTCGAGGAAGGCGCCGAGCGGCAGCGGTTCGCCGACGTTGACCGTGACCTTGCCGAACGGCTGGCGCAGTTGGCCAATGACCCGCAGCAGGGCCCAGGGGCTCTCCTTGCGCTTCTTGCCGCCGCGCATCTCGCGCTGGTAGCTGGCGTTCTCGATGATGCGCTCGTAGCCGATGTAGACCGGAATGAAGGCCAGTCGAGGTGGCGTGGTTCCTGCTGCGCTGCGGAGGTAGGAGCGCAGCGTCATCGACAACATGCCGGGTCGTGCCGGGAGCATGCGCCCGCTACGTGAACGGCCGCCTTCGATGAAATACTCCAGCGGGTGGCCGCGCTCCAGCAGGCGGTGCAGGTATTCATTGAAGACCGCCGAGTAGAGCGGCTTGTCGCGAAAGCTGCGGCGCATGAAAAAGGCGCCGCCACGGCGCAGCAGCGGGCCGATCAGCAGCATGTTGAGGTTGCGACCGGCAGCGACATGGGGTGGCATCAGGCCGTCGCGATAGAGCACGTAGGAGAGCAGTAGATAGTCGATGTGGCTGCGGTGGCAGGGCACGTAGACCAGCGTATGATCGCCCGCCAGCGCCTTGACCCGGTCGAGGCCGCGGACCTCGACGCCGTCGTACAGGCGGTTCCACAGGCGCCGCAATAAACCATCCATGAAGCGCAGCACCGGGTAGGTCATGTTCGAGGCGATCTCGCGGCCATAGCGCAGTGCGCGTCGCTCCAGCCGTTCGGGCGAGCGCTTCTCGCTCATCGCCAGTTCGCCGATCACTCGGCGCACCTCAGGACTGGCAGCCACGCCCTCGATCAGGGTGCGACGATGCGACAGGTCGGGGCCGAGCACCCGCGTGCGCATGCGTCGGAAATGGATGCGCAGCAGTCGGGCGCTCTTGCGATTGGCCACCGCCGGGCCGCGCTCGTCGAGCAGATCGCGCAGGTTCAGCGGTGCGCCGAAGTGCACCTCTACGCTCTTGCCGTTGACCATGACCGACAGCGCCCGGCGCAGCCGACCGGTGAGCTGCCAGCTGTCGGCCGCCAGCAGACGCCAGAAACCGAAACGCTTGCCCGGGGCGCGGCCCCAGAACACGCTAACCGGGATCAGCTGAATCTCGGTGTCGGCATGCTCGGCAAGGTATTCCAGCGCCTGACGGAAAGGGGCCTCGAAGGCGCGGCCGCGCCGCCACAGACGTGGCCTTACGGGCAGGGCCATGCTGGCCGGCAGCTCCAGCCCCGGCAACTGGACCTTGCCCTTGGGCGACGGCAGACCGTGGCGCTGGCACAGCACCTCCAGCAGCAGGGCATCAGAGAGTGCTGGGTGAGGCAGTACGTAAAGGGTGGGCCGTGACGGGTCGAGTCCCAGCTCGCTCGGGTCGGGCTCGATGAGCCGGGTGTCGACCCAGGCCTTGATGATGCCCTTGAGCGGGGCGCGGAGCAGTGTAAGCAGCGAGTCGGCCAGGGCCATTCCATTGCCTCGATAGCGTAGCAAGGCCCCAGTATAGCCATGCTTGTCTGCCCCGGTCAGGTGCCGCTTTCCCTGGCGCGACAAACGTGCGTCAATCGAGCCAGACAAGGAGAGGGAGGCAGCCATGCACGGCGTATGGCGGGATGGCAATCGGTTCGAGCTGCTGGCGGAGTCATCACGCTTCTTGCCGGCAATGTTCACTGCCATCGAGGAAGCGCGCCGCTCGATACTGATCGAGCTCTACCTGATGGAGTCGGGGCAGCTGGCCACGGCGCTGATCGAGGCCCTGTGTCGCGCTGCACAGCGTGGCGTGGCGGTGGCCCTCATGCTCGATGCCTACGGTGCCATGGGGCTATCGGGAGAGGACCGGCGGCGCCTGGAGCAGGCCGGTGTGGCGCTGCGCCTGTTCAATCCGCTGGGCATGCGCTCGCTGACGCGCAACCTGATGCGAGACCACCGCAAGCTCGTCGTCGTCGATGGCAGAGTGGCTTTCACGGGGGGCTTCGGCGCGGTCGACGAGTTTCTCGAAGCCTGGTACGAGGTGGCGGTGCGCATCGAAGGTCCTGTGGTGGCCGACTGGGTGCGGCTGTTCTCGCGGCTCTGGGATTCACCGCTGACACGGGGCACCGGCAAGGCATCCCTGGTGCGCCACCTGACGATCGAGCTGACGCCTCGCGAGGATTATCAGGGCATGCGCGGGCGGGTGGTATGGGGGCAGGGCTATCGTTACCAGGCCATCCGTCATTCGCTGTATGGCCGGGTGTCCTCGGCACAGCGTCGCATCTGGCTGTGCACGCCCTATTTCGTGCCCACCTTAAGCCTGCGCATACGCTTGGCGCGGGCCGCCCGCCGCGGCGTCGACGTGCGGCTGCTGCTGCCCGGCCGCGACCACGACCACCCCTGGGTGCGCTACGCCGGCCAGCGCTTCTATCGGCGGCTGCTGCGCGCCGGGGTACGCATCTTCGAGTTCCAGCCCATCTTCATCCATGCCAAGTTCTCATTGGTCGATCAATGGTCGAGCCTTGGCTCGTGCAACTTCGATCACTGGAGTCTGCACTGGAACCTGGAGGCCAATCAGGAGGTGGATGACGTACGTTTTGCTAGCGAAGTGGCGGCCTTGTTCGAGCGTAACTTCGCCGCCAGCCGGGAGATCACCTACCGGGAGTGGTTGCAGCGTCCGCGCTGGCAGCGTTTCAAGGAGTGGCTATTCGGCAGCTTCGATGCATGGCTGACGCGGCTGCGGTGACGGGCTGCTGCATTTGGCCAGGCGACCCTAGCGCTTGCCGCCGGGCTTGCCCTTGCCGGGGCCGCGGCCGGCGGGCCTCTTCTTGCGCGGCATGGGCTTGGGCGTCTCCGGTGGCACGCGGTAGTGCAGGTAGAGGTCCAGCACCAGGTCCGGCAGCTGGCCGACCAGCGCCTCCAGTTGCGCGCTGTCTGCTGCCATCTCGGCCATGTCGGGCTCGTCGTCGAACAGTCCCGACAGTGCCATGAACGGCAGCAGCAGGGTGGCCACGGTCTCCTCTTCCTGCTCGAACCAGGCCGCTTCGTCGAGGAACACGCCCTCCATGAAGCCGGCGCACCAGTCGCCGACGGGCGTCTCTTCGGGCGGCAGGCCCTCCAGTGACAGATCGAAGGGCAGCTCGGGGAGACCGCCCTGTTCCAGGGTATCGATGGCATTACCGTGCAGCTTTTCCAGCAGGCCCAGGATCTCGCTGCGCTCCCCAGCATCGGCGAATGCCGGTTCGCCGTGGAACAGCTCGGCCACCCAGGTGGCGGATTCCACCTCGCGAGGCGCCACGGCAAGTGCGACGAGAAAGCCATGGGCGGAGATCAGATCCAGCGCATCGGGATCGACGCTCTCGGAATCGAGGAACTCGTCGAGGCGTTCGAGCTCTTCGTCCTCGAGCAGGGGCTGGGGCAGGGGCGTATCGGACATCGGGCCTCTCGCATGGCATCGTGAAGGCGGTGCGGCCAAGGGGGCTGGACACCGCCGTGGCGGAACGTCATTTTAGCACCCATGAGACGACCCGCGCTTCCCGATCCTTGCCCCGAATGGCTGTCCAGCCTTGACGACGCTGCTCTCCACCGAGCTCTGCTGGAGCGGGTGGAGGCTGCCTGTCAGCTGTGCCATGACTATCATCCCGGGCTGCCCCGGCCCAAGGTATGGTTCGACCTGCGCGGCAAGTGTGCCGGGCAGGCGCATTATGGGCGCGGCGGCCTGCGCTTCAACCCGGTGCTCTATCGTGAGAACCGTCATGCCTTTCTGCGCGATGTGGTGCCGCATGAAATGGCCCATTGGCTGGTGCGTCACCTGAGCGACGGCCACAAGGCGAGGCCCCATGGACGAGAATGGCGTACCGTGATGGAGCGGCTGTTCGGCCTCGAGGCTAAGGTGACCCACACCTTCGATACCGGACGAGCCAGTCCTACGCCTCATCGCTATCGCTGCGGCTGTCAGGTCCACTATTTCACCGCGCGGCGCCACTCGCTGGCGCGCAAGGGGCGCCGTTATTGCTGCCTTTCTTGTGCTGAGACCTTGGTCTATCAGCCCTTTGTAGAGCATGGAAAAGTTACTACAAACGCATGATTCGTAAAGAAAAAATCCTGATACCAAGGTCTAAGAGTTAGGCCCGCTTCGAGGGTATATGCTGTTGAGCGAATCTGATGCCGGCGCATTCAATAACAAGGCAGCCGGTAACATCCACCGAGAGGGTGCATCTCCTGGAAGAGGCTAGCCAATGACCGATCAGCAGAAAGTCTATCCGGTACGCGACGACATCGCCGCCAACGCCTGGATCGATCGCGAGAAGTATCAGGCCATGTATCAGCAGTCCGTCGACGACCCCGAGGGCTTTTGGGCGGAACAAGCCAAGCGTATCGACTGGTTCAAGGCGCCGACCAAGATCAAGCATACGTCCTTCGACCCGCACAACGTCGATATTCGCTGGTTCGAAGACGGTACCCTGAACGCCAGCGTCAGCTGCCTCGACCGCCATCTGGAGAAGCGTGGCGACCAGACCGCTATTATCTGGGAAGGCGACGATCCCAAGGATTCCAAGCACGTCAGCTACCGTGAGCTGCATGCCAAGACCTGTCAGCTTGCCAACGCGCTCAAGGAACTCGGCATCGGCAAGGGTGACGTGGTCACCCTCTATATGCCGATGATTCCCGAAGCGGCTGTGGCAATGCTGGCCTGTGCCCGCATCGGTGCGGTGCACTCGGTGGTGTTCGGCGGCTTCTCGCCCGACGCCCTGGCCCAGCGTATCGTCGGTGCCGACTCCAGGCTCGTGATCACCGCCGACGAGTCCGTACGCGGCGGCAAGCACGTGCCGCTCAAGGACAACGTCGACGCCGCCTTGACCCGCAAGGGCACCGAGGTGTGCGAGAACGTGCTGGTGGTCAAGCGCACCGGCGGTGATATCGAGTGGAAGGAAAGTCGTGACGTCTGGTACCACGACCTGGTCGACAAGCAGTCGTCCGACTGTCCGGCCGAGGAGATGAACGCCGAGGATCCTCTGTTCATTCTCTACACCTCCGGCTCCACCGGTGCGCCCAAGGGGCTCAAGCACACCACCGGCGGCTATCTGGTCTATGCCAGCCTGACCCATCAGTACATCTTCGACTACCAGGACGGTGAGGTTTACTGGTGTACCGCCGACGTGGGTTGGGTCACCGGCCACAGCTACATCGTCTACGGTCCGCTGGCCAACGGTGCCACCACGCTGATGTTCGAAGGCGTGCCGAGCTATCCCAGCCATGGCCGCATGGGTGAGGTCGTCGACAAGCACAATGTCGCCATCCTCTACACCGCCCCTACCGCCATTCGCGCGCTGATGGCCCACGGCGACGGCGTGATGGACTCCAGCAAGCGCGACAGCCTGCGTCTGCTGGGCTCGGTGGGCGAGCCGATCAACCCCGAGGCATGGGAGTGGTACCACCGCGTGATCGGCAACGCCAAGTGTCCGATCGTCGACACTTGGTGGCAGACCGAAACCGGCGGCATCATGATCGCGCCGCTGCCGGGCGCCGTGGACCTCAAGCCGGGTTCCGCCACGCTGCCGTTCTTCGGCGTGCAGCCGGCCCTGCTCGACAGTGAGGGCAACGAACTCCAGGGCGCCGTGGACGGCAACCTGGCGATCAGCGACTCCTGGCCCGGCCAGGCACGCTCGATCTGGGGCGACCACGAGCGCTTCATCCAGACCTACTTCTCCACCTACAAAGGCTACTACTTCACCGGTGACGGCTGCCGCCGCGACGAGGACGGCTACTACTGGATCACCGGCCGCGTCGACGACGTGCTCAACGTTTCCGGCCACCGCATGGGCACCGCCGAAATCGAATCCTCGCTGGTGGCCCACGAGGCCGTGGCCGAGGCCGCCGTGGTGGGCTTCCCCCACGACATCAAGGGGCAGGGCATCTACATCTACGTGACCCTGGGCGATGGTGTCGAACCGACCGATGAGCTCAAGAAAGAGCTGACCCAGTGGGTGCGCAAGGACATCGGGCCGATCGCCTCGCCCGACGTCATCCAGTGGGCGCCGGGCCTGCCCAAGACCCGCTCGGGCAAGATCATGCGCCGCATTCTGCGCAAGATCGCTGCCAACGAGACCGACGGTCTGGGCGATACCAGCACCCTGGCCGATCCGAGCGTGGTAGATGATCTGATCGAGAATCGCGCCAACAAATGATGGCAGCGCGAATCTGACTACCTAGCCGGCCTTCGGGCCGGCTTTTTCGTTTCAGCCGGCGGCGGCGATGGCCTTGGCCAGCTCGGCCTTGCTCATGCGGCTGCGGCCGGGCAGGTCGAGCTGCTGGGCGCGTTCATAGAGCTCGTCGCGGGAGAGATTTTTCAACTCGGCCGGCTCGGCGCTGCGGCGCTTGCCATTGCCGCGCTGGCCCGTCGGTCGTTTCTTCGCCTCACTGCGCCTGGCTGCCGGCTTGGCGCGTTTTTCCGGCTTGCGCTTGCCGGCGTCGCTGCGCTCCTGCTGCGCGGGCGGGCGCCCTTCGGCCAGGCTTTGCTTGAGTACCTGCATCAGGTCGACCACTTCGCCGCCCTGCTCCGGCTCGACGTCGGGGGCATCTTCCTCACCCAGCGCGATCACATCCTCGCCGCGCGCGAGCTTCTCCTCGGCGCGGGCGACGATGTGCTGGCTCTGCAGGTCCTGAAGCTCCTCGCGCTCGAAATCCTTCTCCGTCAAGGCCTCGATGGCCTTCTGCATGGCCTTGGCCCGCTGCTTGTCGGGCCGGGTGGTCTCGGGCAGGGCGATATCCTCGGGGGCACGAATCTCCTCGGCGAAGCGCAGTGTCTCGGCGCGCAGGATGCCTTTCTCGGCGATGATCGCTACCAGGTACTCCTTGCCGCGCATGACGAAGGTGGCAATGCCGGCACGCCCGGTGGCCTCCATGCTTTCCGCCAGCAGGCGGTAGGCCTTGGTCACGCCCTTGTCGGGGGTCATGAAGTAGGCGCGCTGGAAAAACATCGGGTCGATCTCGTTGATGCCGACGAAGCGTTTGAGGTCGATCTCCTGGGATTTTTCCGGGGCCAGCGAATCGAGCTCGCGATCTTCCACCACCACGAACTCGTTCTTTTCCACCTCGTAGCCGCGGATCAGTTCGTCGTAGTCGAGCACGCGCTCCTCCTTCTCGCAGAAGTAGCGCCGCTGTAGCGCGCCGCATAAATCGCGACGCCGCGCCAAATGGATTGTGACATCTTCCGGGGCCGGTTAAACCCCCTCTTAACCGGCCCGTATCCTGCCCTTAAAACAGCCCCGCCGGTTCGGCCTGAACGTCCCAGCTGAAGATCAGCACTTCCCTGGCCTGTGAGCCTTTCCCACCGCCGACCGTGTAGCGGATATCCGTCGACTCGATGTGGTAGCCAGCGAAGACCCTGCGCACGTCTGGATGGTCGTTGAGGCTGATGATGGCCTTGCCCTGGATCTGCCCCAGGATGGTGGCCATCTCCTCGTATTGCTCGATGCCGAACTCCACGCCGTAGCCCTCGGTCTGCCAGTACGGCGGGTCCATGTAGAACAGCGTGTGCGGGCGGTCGTAGCGCCGGATGCACTCCTGCCAGGTCAGGTGCTCGATGTAGGTGCTGGCCAGCCGCAGGTGGGCCGCTGACAGGGTCTCTTCAAGGCGCAACAGGTTGAGGCCCGGCGGGGTGGTGGTGGCGGTACCGAAGCTCTGGCCTTCGATGCGCGCACCGAAGGCATTCTGCTGGAGGTAGTAGAACCTGGCAGCGCGCTGGATGTCCGTCAGCGTTTCCGGCCGCGTCATCTTCTGCCACTCGAAGACCTGGCGGCTGGAGAGCGCCCACTTGAACTGGCGAACGAACTCCTCCAGGTGGTTTTGAATGACCCGGTACAGGTTGACCAGGTCGCCGTTGACGTCGTTGAGCACTTCCACCTCGGCCGGTACCGGGCGCAGGAAGTACAAGGCGGCGCCACCAGCGAATGGCTCCACGTAGCACTGGTGGTCGGGCATCAGTGGAAAGATCCGGTCAGCCAGGCGGCGCTTGCCGCCCATCCATGGAATGATTGGTGTAGCCACGAGTAGGCTCCTTGCTTGGCGTAGTGTCGGAGCTCGTGGCTCTCTGGGTATTGACCATCCCGCAGCGCGGGCACTTGATCTGGAGGTATCGAACGCCGCCTGCGCTTGCCAGCTTGCGGTTGCAACGGTCGCACCTGATATCTCGTGTCGTCATGTCAAGCCTTATCACGCTTATGCGTTTGGCCTAAACTACGCCCCGCTCGGTACCGGGCGGGGAGCCTTGGCCGGCTTGCAGACTATTCCTGCTGGTTGGTGGTCATCGCCGGTGTTGCACCACCGGCGGTGGCCGCTCCTCTTTTCTTATGCTTCAGACCACTCGATCGCTTCGAGCTGCTCGCGCTTCTCGTCGTCGCTCAGATCTTCATCGCCCAGGATGGCGTCGATTTGGGCGACGAAGTCGCCTTCGCGGTTGATCAGCTGGCTGCGGCGCGTGGCGATGGCACGCAGGGCAGCCCAGACGTCGGCAACAGGGTGATCGACATGGAAACGGTTGTCGCTATCCTTCCAGCGGTTAAATGCCTGCATGCCGGCGTCTTCGGCAGCCTCGAGCGCTTCGCGGATCGCCTGGCGATTTTCGGGGTCTCCGGCATAGCGGATGTCGTTGTGCCTGATACCCTCAGCCTCGGCGGCCTTGCGAGCAGACTCGATAGCGATTCGCTGGCGGGCAGCGAGGTCGGCAAGCGGCTCGGGCGGCTCTTCGTCGAGGGCATCGACCGGCGGCTCTTTGCCCAGCTCGGTAATCTCATGGCGACTGCCGTCAGCAAGCCAGTAGACGTGACCACGCCAGTCCGAAACGACCTCCCAGGCCTCGCCGGCCCAGCGTGCGGACTCATGTTCGCCCGTTTCTGGCGGTTCAACGCTGGTCGCCCCGGCCGGGATGCGCGACTGCTGACGCATGGGATCGAGGGGCGCTTCGCGGCCGGCGGGATCGATAACGGTACGGTCGGTGGGGTGTATATCCCAGATGCGCATATTGGTCTCCTCAGACCTTCGTCAGGTAGATGACGGCGTTGTTGCGAGCACGGGTCTGATTGCCGACTCTGGGTGTCCCATTAGTTCCATCTGTCTGGATACTCAATGTGGTTCCACCGGTAAGTCTAACGACCGACCTATTCTCGTTCCCTGCCTCAGCGACACCGCTCTGCAGTATGGCTGCACCACTGGTGCCGAAACGGTGACCTTGAAACTGATCCATCTGGTGCGCAGAAATAGACCGCCCCGGATCAACGCCGCGCCCACGATCCAGGCCGCGCTTAAACTCACCCCGGTCATCCGGCGTTCCGAACGTGTTTGAGCCGTCGCCCGCACCGTAGGTAGTACCCCAGGCGGCGAAAATACGCCGGTAGTCGGTTCGACTAATGTCGTCGCCGATGTTCTCGATGTAGCCCTCTGGCAGGTCTTCACTCCGCCATTCGATAGTCGTGCCCGGCTTCACGCCATCCCACCGCATCCAGATGTGGGGGCGATTCGCGGGGTTGGTTGGGTCGGCGCCCTGTACGCTACCGACCTGGTCGCGGTCGTAGAACTCGTAGAAGATGCCATCGCTGCCGCGCACCACGTCGCCGGTCTCATAGGTGCGGGTTGTTAGGTATGGCTGGAATTGGCCGGCGCCCAGCCCCATGGCCTGCAGAGCTTCCAGGAGCTGGGCATCGTTCCCGACATCGAGTTGTAGGCCAGCGGCTTCCACCACGCCCACAAGCTCCCGCTGCAGCATGTTGAACCACGTTGAGAGCATCGGCGTGGCCAACTGCCCGGTGGAGGGGTTGCCGGGGCGCCATTCGCCTTCGGCAGTCGCGCGTTCGGTATAAGCGCCTACTTTTTCCACGGTGCTACTCCTCTTCCTCTATGTAGCCGACTTGCAAAATGAGCCAGCTCGGGGCGGCTTCGCGCAGGACACACTCGACCAGGTCATCGCCCCAACTGCGCAGGGGGTCTCCGATCTGGGATTCGTCGATAACGGATTCGCGGACGACGCCGCTGGGCAACATCACGCGCCAGGTCAATTCCCAATCCTCGCCGTTGATGTCGTCGCCGATCACGGCGCCGGTGTGGCCGGTGGGGGTATCGACCTCGACGGTGGCCTCGCGGAACTCCAGCACCTCGACTCCCGCATAGCCCAAGCCCTCGGCCAGCTCGATGTAATCGACCGCGCGCATACCGCCCCGACCGACAATGCGGCCGATAAGCGCCACCCGCCGATCGGCCCGGCTCTGATCGGCGGGTGCGCAGCGGCTGGGCAGGCCGTAGCTGGCCTCCCATTCCTCGAATAAGTAGAGCGCTTGACGTGGGTCCGACTCGACAAGCAGGGCCTGGCCCCGCTCATCGACGCGGGCGAACTCCTGGGCCTGGCCCAACTGCAGACGATGGAGCGTACTGTCGGGCTCGGTGGGCCAGACCACGCCCGGGGGCAGCAGGCTGAACAGCAGCCCGCGATAGTCGTCAGCCGTCAATCCCCCGCCCATGTCGCACCTCCCCAGATAGGCAGCTCTCCGGTGTCGTACACCACATCGGCGATTGGCGACTGCAGGTCATAGTCCTGGACGCCAGCCGCTGTGCTGATCGCATGGCGGATGCGCGAGATGAGCAACGTGCCGCCGGGCTCGCCTTCGCGCCCGACCAGATCCTGCAGGTTGGCCTCGGCGGCGGCTCGGGTCTCGGCGGTATCCGGTACCACGCTGAGCTGAGGCGAGAAAGGCACGGCGATCGGCGCCACCACGTAGACATGGGCGGTGACGTTCTTGCGCGCCTCGATGTGGGCGTGGACGGCATCGAGCAACTGCTGCGATGGTAGCGGTCCGCCAGGGGAGTCATCGGCCATGATGTACACCACCATCGTGCCCGGCCCCATACCCCTGGGCACCTCCCAGGCGCGGGTAACGCCCGGTACCTCCAGCGCCCAGCCCTCCCAGTCACCCTTGGCACCGCCGCGCGGCACGCGCGCTCGGCGCAGCAGGATGCGGTCGCGCCAACTGTCGAAGATCTCCAGGTCGGCGCCTCCCTGGATGCCGTCGGCGCCCACCACCGCCGTGCTGGCAACGCCATCGACAGGCGACACCAGGCTGAGGCTGGTACCGGCCGGTTGGTCGCCGGCGGCACCGGGCTCCACGGCCGCGACCTCCACGGTGGCGGTACCGCCAGCGATCGTTACTTCCTCGGTGGTGGCATATTCGATGCCCTCCACCTGCAGCCGGGTACCCTCGACGATCACCGCGCCGTCGCTGCCTTCCAGCTCCACCGGGCCCACCGAGGCGGCGGGCTGCCGGCGAGGTACGCCCGCGCTATGGAGGTGCAGCAGGTCGTCGTCGCAGGTCTCGGGGAACAGCTGACGCTCCAGCCACTGCAGATACCCGTACAGGCCGTGAACGGCGCCGGCTTCGCTGGTGGCCAGCGCTTTGGTCAGACGCACGGCCAGCGCGGCTTTCGCATCGGGCAGGCGGGACAGCATGTCCTGGTCGATGCGGGTCATCAGCTCCGGCAATGACGGTCGTTTAAACGCCATCTATCCCTCCGTTATGCAGCGTTTTGCCACACGTAGTCGTATTGCCGCTCCAGGGTCACCTGGTCGCCTCGGTGGATCTCCACGCTCAGCTGCAGCACCCCACGGCGAACGTTGGTCGCCTCGACTATCACCCGGCTTGCCACCTCGTCTTCCACCAGCCAGGCCAGCGCTTCCTCGGCGTATGTCTTGGCCCGGCGCAGCACCTCGTCCAGCTCTTTCTCGCGGTGCAACAGCCACAGCCGTGAGCCGTGGGGGCGGTCGTTGAAGGCATCGGCCCACCAGCCACGACGGTCGCCAGCGTCGTCGGGCAAGCGGTCGGCATCCTCGGCGCGCCGATCGGTGAACAGCGACAAGATCACCGCCGTCTCCAGCCCCTGGTCGGTGGCCAGGTCGCCACCTTCCAGGGCCAGGTCAAAATATTTGGCAGCGGCGTCGTACTGAATGGCGATATCCATCAGCCCATCTCCTGCTTTGGCTTGCCGGTGGTGCCACCGCTGTCACCGTCATGGTCATGGTCGTTGTAGGTGTCGCGCATGGCCTGCATGGTGCTGGTGTGGTCCTTAACCTCGCCGGCGACGTGCAGGTTGCCGTCCATGTACACGTCCGGGCAGTTGACGAAGTTGACCGGCTTGCCCACACCGTCGATCACGATGCCGTCACGGGTCAGGTGCACCTTCTGGCCCTGGTCGTCGTAGATGGCCACCTCGCCCTGGGCGAGCCCAACCAGGCGATAGCGGCGGTCGTCGATTGTCAGCGCCACCAGGTGCGCGCGGGCACCGCCAACGGCTGCCACGACCGCCTCGGCCCCAGGGTGCGGGTGACTGGTGTAGCCGTACTGCTGGAAGCGCTCCGCCCATGCCGGCGCGCCGCCCAGCAGCGCGACCTGGACGCTCTGCAGCTTGAGCGAGTCGTCTACCAGCTTGAGTACTCCACGGCTGACCAGCAGGCGGATACGCCGCCACACCGGCCCCATCAGGCGCTGCCAGGCGCGTCGTTGATCAGCCATTACAACCCCCAATCCGCTGAGGTGTCGGCGGCCGGCTTGGGCTCCGGTACCGGCACGGGCTCGAAGGCCTCCGGCGGCGAGACGCGCAGCTCGGCGAAGCGGCCGTCCTCGTTCTCGATCAGCTGCACGTCGCTGATCAGCAGTGCTTCATCAAGCCCCAGGTACCTGTCACGTACTTGCACCAGGTCGCCGGGTCGCCACACGCCCTGGTCATGGCGCCAGGTGCCCACGGTGTAGGTCACGCCCCGACCGCGTGCCCAGCGCATGCGCGCCTCCAGTTCGGCGCGGGCCTTGCAGTCCGCTCCGTCCGCCGGCGTATCGCAGACAATCAGGGTCGTACGTGGGGCCCGGACTCGCGGGTCGGTTGCCTGGCCGCGAGGGGTGGTGGCCGGGACTCCCCACCAGTCGTCGCCGCCAGTGGTCTGGCCCTCGACGATGTAGGTGTTGAAGCGATCGCTATCGCTGAACACGCCCGACGCCTTGCGGATGTTGCCGCCCAGCTCCAACGGCGTGCGGATCTCACGCTGTACCGCGTGCACGATCACCAGGCGACCATCGGCGTCGCTGACAATGCGCGCACCACGGATCTGCGCGGCCCGCTCGATGGCCTCGGCGATCGGCTGGCCGTCCTCGAGCGCGAAGGCGCGAAACGGCTTGTTGGCGCCGACCGTGTCGATCACTTCGATGCCGTAGGGCGCTGCCAGCGCCCGCGCGATCTGTACCAGGGTGCGGCCGTCGAAGCGCCGATCGGGGCCGCTGCAGTCCACCAGGTCGGCGGCCTTGCTACGGCCCTTGGCCACGATGGTGTGGCTGACGTCGTCGTAGTCGGGAAGCACTTCGTCCAGGTAGCCGGTCACCACCAACTCGGTACCGACACTCACCGTGCAGGGTTGCCCCGGCGTGACCGGGCGCACGCCGCCGGCATCGCTCCAGCGCTCGGTCAGCACCAGTTCAAACTCATCGGCGATTTGCTCGAGCGAAAGGTGGATTCGCACCTCCAGCCAGCCCTCGTGCCGATCGTTGCCAATCTGAAGCACCACCGGGTCGCGCTTACTCACTCAGCACCTCCAGCTCCATGCCCCCGCGCAGCGCGCCAGGGTGCGGTACGTTGTTGCGTACCGCGATCTCGTCGGCGCGCGTCGCATCGCCATACAGGCGGTGTGCAACGACCAGCGCCGGCAACGTGCGCTGCGGGGTGTAGGTGGTCATGCCGGGCAGTGCCACGACACGGGTGCGCAGATCTTCCGAGACCGCCGCGCGCAGGCTGACCAGGGCGCCGTATACGGCATCGCTGATCGGCGCCTCGGTGGTCATCTGCGCGTCGATAAGGGCCAGGGTGTCGGTGCCGGCCGCTTCGGCATCCTGGCGGCTGAGCCAATCGGTGCCGGCCACCAGTCGGGCAGCCTCCAGCGCCGCCGCGCGACCGTTGAGCTGATTGGCTGCTCGGGTGTTGCGGGCGCGCTGCTTTCGCTCCGGGGTGTCCGCCGTGGGCGGCTCAACGCTGTTGCCGCTGGTGCCGGTGTCCCGCAGCAGTCGGGCGGCTCGTCGCGGCGTGCCCGGTGGCAGCCTCACCCGGCCGCCACCCGTGCCACGGATGGCCAGCAGGCTGTTGCCGCTGTAAAGATCCAGCGCCTTGATCGGGCTCATCACCGCATTGCGTAGCCGACTGTAGCCACCCACCACCAGGGCGACGATGTCGCTGGGGCGCCGGATGACTTCCGCCACCTCGTCGGCGACACCGCCCACCACGTCCTCGATACCCCGCAGGATGCTGCTCAGGTCGCGCTCGACCGCCACAAGGGACCAGCCCAGCAGCCCCTCTACGCTCCATTGCTCGGCGAAGTCTTCGGCCAGGGCCTCCTCCAGGGTATCGGCGGCCTGTAGCGCCTGACGCTGAGTGTCGACGCTGCGGCTGGGCAGGCGCTCCTCTCCGCTCTCTACGAACGTCACCTGGAAGGTACACATGCCGCCTTCGCGGGTGCTCTCGCTCCAGCGCGGCTCGGTGGCCACCGCGCTGAAGGTGCCGAGGTAGGGATGCACCAGGGTGGCGGCACCCGGTTCGTCCAGCGCCTCGATCAACTCATCGCGCTGCAGGTCGTAGTCGTCGCCGGCGACGAAGAACTCCAGCGTCCAGGCACGCGCCTTGCGGCCCATGTCCTCTGAGTAGGGGCGGTCGCGGCGCGGGTATTCATGGATCAGCCAGCGGCGACCGCCCTGGGTGTCGGCGCGTTCGACATGGAACTCGACACCGCGAAAGGAGCCGCGCAGCTCTGGGTCTAGGCGATCACGCCAGCTCATGTGCTAATCTCCAGCTGGTACGCATGGACTGATAAAAGGAAGAAAAATGAACAGCGCCTTTCTGATACTCGTGCTGGTCGCCCAGGTGGCAATCGTCATTGCACTGATCAAACCCGCCTGGGCCATGCCCTGGGCGCAATCTCCCAGGCGACTGCCCGCCATCGGCCTGTATGCGGCCATCCTGGTGGTCAGCTTTGTCGGCTTTGGCGTCACGCTGGAAGACGAAGCCGCTCAGGTAGCCGAAGCCGATGCCGGCGAAGCCCAGGCCGAGCAGGTCGCGGCCGCCGAGCCAGAAGCCACACAAGAACCCGCCGACCTCGAGACGGCCGAAGCCGCAGTGGAAGACGCTCCGCCACAGCAGTGGCTCGACATGGACCGAAGCGAGGAGGCACAGGCCGAACGCTGGGCGTTGATCGAGAGAGCCATCGACATGGGCGTGATCTACAAGGTTGAAAAGCCGGCCCGGTTCCCGCGCATCTACGTCGACAGTGGCTGGGACATGCTGCGCTTCGATGAAAAGCAGAACCTGGCCGATGCCATCACCACCTACTTCTATGCCGAGGATCATGAAGCCAAGATGGCCATCATCCGCGACGGCTACTCCGGCCAGGACATCGGCCGCCTCGACTCTGCTGGCTTGACGCTTCATTAGGGCATCACTCCCAGCATTCCCGACTCCACGCTGAAGTCCATCCCGCCATTGCGCCGCGCCTCGGTCAGCCGAGCGCGGCCCTCGGAATCCACCCTGATACGCAGCTCGCCGCCAACGTCGGCCCGAACGTGAGCCGGCATGCCGGCGACTCGATCCCCGGCGATCGGTGCGCCCGTTGCGCCTTCCGCCTGGGGGGCAGCCTGAATGCCGAGGCCCTCCCTGGCCCAGTCGGGCAGCCAACTGGTCAGGCTGTCGAGCTTGTCGGACAGCCACCGGGTCAGGCTGTCCCATTGAGCGGCGATGCCGGCGCGCAGGCTGGCGATCCAGGCGGCGCCGATCTCTGACAGTGAAACGCCATGCAGCAGCTCGAACATCTCATCGACGCCGCGCAGCAGCAGGCCAGCGGGGCTCCATGCCAGCAAGTCGCGAGTGATGCCGCCGATGCCCTGGGTAAACCAGGCCTTGATGCCTTCCCACAGGTTGCCGAACCACTCGACGATGCCGTCCCAGTTGCGGTAGATCAGGTAGGCAGCGCCGGCGATCGCCACGATGGCGCCCAGGAACCACCCGACCGGCGTCGTCATCAGTACCCATGAGAACTGGCCGAGGGCCAGGACCGCCGCGCCCAGCGAGAAGATGAACTTGGCCGCCATCAGCCCAGCCAGCCAGGCCAGCAGGTTGCCGAAGCCACCGACGCCGTCAGCGACTCTCGAGACAACACGCCCGATGGTGCGCAGCCCCTCCCAGAAGCTCCGCAGGCCCTCGATGATGCGCTCGCTGATGACCTCGCGGTTGGACTGGATCAGTTCGTTGACGCGCTCCAGCCACTGACTCAGGGCCGGTACCAGGTGGGCCACCACGGTGTTGCGCAGCCCCATGATGGTGCCGTCCAGCTCGCCCAGGTTGTCGTTGTAGAGTTCGGCTGCCTGGGCGTCCTCTTCGCTGATCAGCTGCCCGGTACGGCGCCAGGCGTCCATCTCGCGCTGCAAGCCCTCGCGGCCCTCCGCCAGCACGTTGATCATGCCGGTACCGCCACGGCCGAACATGGCGCGAGCAAAGCGGGTCTGCATTTCCTCGCTGTCGATGGTGGCCATCTTGTCGGCGATATCCAGCAGCACGTCCATGGAGCCGCGCATATTGCCCTCGCTATCGCGCAGGGCGATGCCGGCCCACTGCATGGCCTTGGCGGGCTCGCCCATGCCCGCCGCCGCCTCCGCCAGGCGATTGGAGAACGACTCCAGGTTGCTGGCCATCTGGCTGTCACCCATGTCGCTCATACGGCCAGCCGCGCCCATGAGCAACTGCATCTGCTCGTGGGTCATCGAGAGGCGCCGCGAGAGCTTGATCGCGGCATCGGCAGGTTCGGTGAAGCCGCCCACCAGGCGGCGTAGCCCCCACACGGCACCGGCGGCAACACCGCCTATCATCGCCATGCGCTGGGTCAGGTTGCGCAGCTGGCCGACGGCGGCACCAGTGGCCATCCGTACGCGCGTGGCAGCACCGGCCAGGCGGTCGAGCCCGGCGCGCTGCGCCAGGCCCGAGAGCGATTGGCGGATGCGGCGGGCCGTGCCTGACACCCGGTCAACCAGCTCCATGACGATGCTAGTTACCATGTTGGCCATGCTGCTCGATCTCCTTTGCCAGTATCTCGGCCTGCCGGTACCACCACACCAGGTCGTCCAGGTCCATCTCCAGCAGCGCCTCCGGGTCGAAGCCGGTAAAGGCGACTGCTACCGTGCGTACTAACGTCGCCCAGTCTTGCGGCGCTTGGGCAAAAAAGGCTCCACCGCCACCAGGCAGAGATCCATGTCGCGGGCGTCCAGCTCGTCCATGGCGTGGATAGGCAGGCCGGACAGTGCAGCGACCAGGGCCAAGCCCTTGCCGATCTCGCCGGCGGCCTGATCCATTTTCTTGAGGTGCTTGCCCTTCACCGCCTTGGGTAGGGTCAGCGTCTGCACGGTGCGGTCACCGTCCAGCTTGCTGTGCCGGTAGGTCATGGGCTCGACCAGCGTCACGACCAGGGCGTCGCCCTGGTCGTCGAGGCGGGCGCGCTCTTCCTCGGTCAGCTCGATGCCGTCGATCTGGTCGCGCAGGGTGTCGAGGTTGTCTTCCATCGCTTAGATCCTTTCGCAGGTGCGGGCGGCCATGTTCAGGCCGAACGTGCCTTCAGAGGTGTTGAGCTGGGGAGCCTCGGTCACGAAGGCCCCGCTCAGCAGGTAGTCCTGGCCGTTGTCGCACTCGAACAGGACGGTGGCGTTGCGGATCTTGCCGACCTCGATCAGGTCGAGCTCCTCGGTGTGCAACACGGAGCATTGCAACGTCGGCGCCACCGGCTCTTCGTTGTAGTAGGGACGCTTGCCGGCCATCTTGACGTTGCGGTTGACGCCGCCAGGGTTCAGCGTGGCGCCCCGCTCGCTGGGGTATTCCTGGCCATCGACGCGGATGGTGGCGATCCCGGTGATCTTGCCGCTCATAGGGCGATACCCTCCTGTTAAGGGGTGGTTAACCGGCGCCTGTCAGCGCCGGCTACTGTTACCGACGAAACTGTGTCTGTTGGGCATGGACGCGGTACTGGCCGATCAGCATCGGCTGGTCGAGTACGTTCAAGCGGTTGGGGTCGGCTGGGTCGATGTTGGCGGCCAGGCTCTCGGCGTAGCCGGCGTAGTCACGCACCCACCCGCGTTCGCTCATGAACGTGATGCGATACAGCGTGAGCAGCTCCCCCTTCGCGAGCTTGGGCGTCATGATGGGCTGGCTCGGGTCGTAGAACTCCCGGTCCTCGTCGGCCGCCAATTTGTGACGCGGGTACTTCTGGGCGAACATGCTGATCTGCTCGAAGCGCAGCCGCTCCAGGGTCTCCGGCGTGTTGATGTCCAGGTAGCTGTCGTCGGCGATGCCGGCGCTGTTCTCCTGGTACATGGTGATCTGCCGCTCGATCATCACGGTGCCGTCACTGGCCACGGTGTGGGTGGCGATACCGTCGTAAAGCAGCAGGTTGCGCTCAGGATCGTCCCACCGCTCGTCTTCGGCCGGGCCGATCAGGCCGGGCAGCGGCAGGCGCTGCAACGGGCGGGCCGGGTCGATGGCCAGCGACTTGGCGCCGACGATCGCGTTGGTGGCCGCCCAGATCCAGGTTGACGACACCGCGCGATTGGTCCCCATGCACGTGATGTGAGGAGTGTTGCGGCTATTGCCCTTGGTGGCGGTTTCGCTATGGTTGCCCCGGAACGCGGCGAAGGCACGGCCACCCATCTGGCGCATCGGGCCGTAGCGATCGGCCAGCTCGGCCTCCATGGCTTCCAGGCTGGTGGTGTCGGTGTAGGGCAGGCAGAGCCAGTTCCACCACTCCGCACCCATGGCGGCGATCGCGCCATCCAACTCCGGGTTGACCGCACCACCGCTAAAGGCGGTATAGGTCAATCGCAGACCCCGCGGGCGCTCCTCGCCCTTGACGCTGTCGCGCAGGTCGATGTCATTGCCCGTCTCGCCACCCCAGCGGCAGGTCAGGTTGACCTGGCTGGTGGTAGTGCCGTCGACCTCGGCCGTGACCGGCACGCGGTCGTCGGCGTTCACGGCATCGACGATGGCCTGGGCAACGTCGTCGAGCGACGCGCCGGCGGTCATCTCGCACCATACGCGGTAGCCCGCGATATAGAGCGCCAGCGGGCGGCTCTCGGTGGGCGCCTCGGTGACTTCGATGCTGCCCTCGGCCGCGACTGCCAGTTCGGCGTCCTCGAGCGCGATCGCCCAGGTCTCGGTGAACAGGTCCACGGACTTGATGGCGCGGAACATCTCGGCGAGCATCGAGCCCCGCCCGAACTTCTCGTCGGCCTGTGCGGGGTTGGTGATACGCACCAGCGTGCTGGCATCCTGGCTGCCGGTGGGGAGCTTCTGGCCCAGCACCAGGAGCTTGCCCTGGAACACGGCGTTGCCGGCAAGACGGTTGTCGAACTCGATGTACCACCCGGGCACGCGCAGCGCAGCGGGGATGTCATTGAACACGGTCGCGCTGATGGTCATCAGTCAGCCCTCTTCTGGTTGGCGGCCGCCGGCGTCGGCTTGGCCTTGATTTGCTTGGGCGGGGCGGCCTTGACCACCGAGCCCTCTGCGGTGCGGCGCATCCAGTAGCCGCTCCACTCCACCCAGTCACCCTCGGCGGGTAGCGGGCGACCGTTATGCGGCTGCCGTACCACCAGGCCCTCGCGGGCCGGTTTGATGTATCGCTTGGTCACGGTGATTCCTCCGTGGGTAGTTCGAGGTAGCTCTCGGTAGCCGGGCCATCGCCCACCTGGTGGGTGGCGCTGTAGATGGCGAAGTCGGCCAGGTCGGATGCGTCGCGCGGGGCCGGAAACGCCATCTCCAGGCCGAACGTCATTTCGTACACCGCCACCCCCTTGCGCTGGGCACTGGCCGGGGTCAGCACCCGCAGCCCCTGGAACAGCAGCGTGCCCAAGTCGGCGGCCGGCTTGCCGGTCAGGGTCGGCACCACCCGTTCGACGATCTCGTAGGCGCCGATCTGGCGGCTGTTGCCACGCTGACGATCCCGTGTGCCGCTGGCATGGCTGGTGACCGCATAGACCAGGAAGCGCGCATCGAGCCGGCTACCGCGCACGCCTTTGCCGGGTTGGCCGCCGTCGAAGTAGACCCAGACGCCGGGCATCCGGCGGAATGCCAGGGTCAAGGCATCCTGGTCCCAGGGGCCGGGTAGGATCTCGACGGTCTTCACCGTCTGGCCCAGCACGCCCTGGCAGGCGCTGACGATGGCGTCTTCGGCTTCAGCGATCATCAGTAGCCCCGCAGCGTTTCGTCATTGAAGGTGCCGCCCTGAGCCTTGACGGACTGCGGCGCACCGGCGGCCGGCGGCGGTTCCTGCTGGGGCAGGTTGATCCTGCCGTCGGCGATCCGCTCCAGCTTGCGCACCGCGTCCTCGTAGCGTTCGCGGGCCTGCTCGGTGCTCACCCCCTTCTGCAGGCGGAAGCGGGCGATATCGGTGCACAGCAGCGACAGCAGTGGTGCCGCGCCGGTCACCGGCAGGCGGTAACGGGACGCCAGGTAGCCGTCGATCTCGGCGGTCGCGTCCTCCAGGGCGCGCTCGGCGGCGGCGGTATCGATCTCGCCGGTATGCTCCAGGTCGGTCAGCTCGACGATCTCGGTCTCACCGAACCGGGCCACCATGTCGGCTACGCTGGCGTACATGGACCGTTACTCCTTTGCCTTGGTCTTGCTGGTGGTCTTGCGCGGTGCCGCCTTGGCTTCCTGCTTCGGCGCTGCCTCGGCCCCTTGTTCCTTCGCAGCGCTCTCGCCGTCCTGCTGGGGGGTGGCGTCATCAGCATTGGCCGGTGCCGGTTCGCTGGAGGCTGCCTGCTCAGCCTTGGCCTTGGCTTCTGCCTCAGCCTGGGCCTTAGCTTCCGCCTCGGCTTTAGCCTTGGCCTTGGCTTCTTCCTCGGCCTGGGCCTCGTCATCGCTCGGGGCGGTACCGGGCTTGCCGATCACCCCTAGCCGCGCCAGGCGCTCGATGTCGGCCTTGTCCTCGACGGTGTCCAGCTCGACCTCGCCGGGCGGCTTCATGCGCTTGCCGTTGCGGCGCAGCGGTTGCAGTAGCGGATACTTCATGGCTCACCTCGTGTCAGTCAGCGGCCCGCCCAGGGCGGGCCGCTGCGTTCGATCACCCCGCCTTACAGGGCGGCAACGTCCTGGATCAGGAAGCCGGACTCGATGCCCGACAGCACCGGGGAACGGTCGTAGGTCACCGGGTAGATCCAGCTCTTGGTGTTGCGGTCGTTGTACGGTTCCTCGACGATCGGATGACCTTCGAGCGCGTAGGTGTAGCCGAACGACGGTGCGCGCCGGGAGCTGATCTGCTCGGGCACGAACGCCAGGGTCGCGGAGTTGCCCCACACGTCGACCATGGTGTCGCTGCCTTCCTCCATGTAGACGGCCTCACCCACCACCAGGCGGCGCAAGTTGAATAGCTTGGCCAGCATCTCGGCGGTGATGGAGTCGGAGCTGGTGTACTTGAAGCGCTCCAGGATCTTGGGGTGCTCGCACAGGGCGTTGAAGCCGTGGGCGGAGACCTCCATCACGTTGGGGCGCAGGCCGATGATCGAGCGCACCGCCTCGCGGTACTCGCGGATCTGCTTGGCCGGGTCGCTCTCCGAGCTGGTCCACTGGTCGGTGCCCGACAGGGTGTCCTTGTTGTTGGCCGAGAAGTTGTTGGGATCGGTGGCGATGCGCGCCTGCTCGATCTCCAGGCTCAGCGACATGATGTCCATCACCTCGTTGGTCGCCTCGGTACCCAGGTCGATGCCCGGCACCTGGTTGGCGTCCTGCATGTGCTCCCAGGGAACCTGGCCTTCGAGCGCATCCTGCACCAGGGCGAACGGCTTGCCCTCGTAGCCGAACTGCACGCGCTTGGTGCTGGCACCGGGGGCACGGCGCGTCTTGTAGCGCTTGAAGCTGTCGCGACCGAACTCGATGATCTGGCCACCGCGCTGGCGAACCGGCACGCGGGGGAACAGGGCGAAGCCGACGCGCTCGGGATGGGCGTACCCCTGGGCGACGTTGGAGAGGATCGGGTCGATCACCCGGACCTGGCGGTTGTTCATGGGCATGGTTTAACGACTCCTTAACTGGCGATTACTGGCCGCTTAGCGGACCAGCAGCACCTCAATGAATTCACCGGCACCGCCGGCGTCGTCCAGGGCGTGGGCCTGTACCACCTCGCCGCCCACCTCGGGATTGACGATGGCGCGGCCGCTGGCGTCAGCCACCAGGTCGTCACCGGCGCTGAAAGCACCGCCTGTCTCGACCACCGTGGTGCCGATCACGTCGACCGCCAGGTCGTCGCCATCGACGGCATCGGACACGGACACCCCCAGCGCCTTGGCGCCTGCGGTGTCCACCTGGGCGCCGTCGTACCCGACGAAGCGGTGGGCGCTGACCGCACCGGCGGCGGTGGCGGTCAGGGCTAGCAATACGATCTTCTGGCTCATGCCTGCGATCCTCCTCGCTGCACGGCGCGTACCGCCGTGACGTAGTCACAGTTGTTCTTTTCCTGGTAGGCGAGCGCCTGGCCGTGCACGCGGGCCTTGTCGGGGTCGACGTGGTAGCCCTCGGGTGTGGCGTAGGCCTGGCCGTCGGCGTCCTCGTCGGCGGCGCCGCGCTCGGCGTAGTCCACCGCCACTGGCAGCTCCTTGAGGAAGCCCTCCAGGAAGTCGCGCCCGGTGGTCTTCACCTTGTCGCTGCCTTCGCCGAACTCCAGGGCGCCCTCGGCCTCCTGGTTGGCCATGAAGGCGACCAGGCCGTCGCGGTGCTTGGGCAGCACGCGGCCTTGCTTGACCAGGTCGTCGACCAGGGCGGCGCTGGCTTCGGCACGGTGCTTCTGCTCGCGCTCGGCGAACTCGGCTTCCTGCTGTGCGATGCGCGCCTCGCGGGCCTCGGCCTCTTTCTCGCGGCGCTCCAGTTCTTGCTTGTCCACGTCGGTCACCTCCGGGGTGGGCTTGGGGTGTGGCTGGGCGGCCTTGGCGCCCGGTTCGCTGAATGAGGAACTGTCATCCTCCAGGTTCTCGATCGCCCAGTCGGGCAGCACCTCGTCGGCTGCCTCGCGGCCTTCCTTGCCGATCAGGTGTTCGCGCAGTGCGCGGAACAGGCGCTTGACCACGCCGCCACGCACCTCGCCGAACTCCAGTTCGATCACGTCGCTGTCGCCGTCGGCGAACTCGATCTGCTTGAGGCCCTTGATGGCGGGCGGTTGGGCGCCCAGGAAGCCGACGTGGCGCAGGTAGTACACGCCGGGCTTGGGATTCGATGGGGAGTCGGGGCGGTAGAAGCTGGCGGATACCTTCTTGAAGCGCCCGGCCTCGACCAGCTCGGCGAACTGAGGCTCGACCTGGTCGGGGATCGCCTCCAGGGTCTCGCCGTACTCGAGCGACTTGACCCAGCCATAGGCGGGGTGGTCGTGGCTGGGATGCCCAACGACGATCGGCGCCTCATGCAAGGCGGGGTCGTAGGCTTCGGCGCTATCGCGCAGCTGCTGTTCGCTGAACCCGAACGTTTCGCCGGACATCGCGGTATGCCGTCCGGGCTTGAAGATCTCGATGCGCTGCATGTCGGCCTCCGGTGTTGTGGAGGCCAGTATCGAAACCCAGCGGCGCGGCGGTAAGGCGAACGACTTCAGCGGAAGCGCTGGGGGGATGCGAGAGGGAAAAGCGGGGGGATCGGCGCGCGGCGTTCTGGGACGCTGTGGCCGTGCGCATCATCTAACCAGCAGACGCGCACGCGGGCAACCCATTTAAAACCCGGTTAACTCCGCTCAGGGGCGTTTAAACTTTTTCGGTCGTGACATCATGGCCAGGATGCGGCGCGGCGCTTAGAGAGCGTTTCTGGGCGACGTGGCGCTATCGCGCTTCAGGGGGCAAGGCATGCCGCTGGAGGATGGCGTCGATCACCTCGCGATCGTCAACGGAAAGGCCCAGGTATTCGCGGGCGGGAATCGTCACCTGCTTGACCAGGGCGAACTCACCGTCGGGCCGACCGATGGCCAGCGCGCCGCCACCCTTGGCCTTGATGGTACCGCCCAGTTGATGGATGGCGCCATAGATCTTGTTGGTGCCTTGCTCCAAGGCATTATCCTGCACGCGGTAGTGGATCGAGCCGCGCAGGCCGGCCCCGCCGCTCTCGGTCAGGATCTGGTTGCCGCGCTTGTTGGCCTTGGTGAAGTCGCTCAACGGCGCCCAGGGGCGGCCCTGGGGATCGGTCTCGGTGCGGAAGCGCTCCTCCACCGAGCCCTGCAGGTGCTCGCCGATCTCCAGCAGCGCCGGTCGGGTGCTGCCCATGTTCCGCTCGATCTGACGCAGCACGTCTGTGGTGACCTGGTCGTGGATCTCGTGTCTCAGCTCTATGCCAGCCATCGGGCGTGCTCCAGTTCTCAGTCCAGGTCGTCGGGGTCTTCGCGCAGGCGGCGGCGGATCTCGGTCATCATCGCCGTGGCCAGCACGTCGGGCAGCTGGCTGCGCTTGCGCTCCACCGTCTCACGGGTGCGCCCGGCCACGCTGCGGCCGGGCGGGTAGTTCCAGCCGGGGTCCACGCCCTGGGGCACGTCCTCTTGGCGCGCGCCGGTGGTGTCCTGCCAAGCCTCGCGCTTCACGCTGGGGGCCTCGTCGGGGCCATCCTTGCCCAGGCGCGCCAGATCATCGGGGCCGACCGCCACCACCTTGCAGCTGCAGCCCCAGCCGTTGGGCGGGTAGTGCTCATCCCACCAGGGGTCGTCGGCGGGCAGCACCAGGCCATCCCACTCCAGGTGTTCCGGGCGCGGGTCGGCACTGCCGCCGTGCAGGTAGCGCCAGTAGGGGCGCACGCGCAGCAGATCGGGATCGGTGAGCTGGGCGTGGCGGCCGGCGGCATAGGCGCTGCGCAGGTTGGCCTCGTAGATCACCCGCGTACGCCAGCCCCGGCCGCCCCGGTACTCCCAGCCAGTGCGCGCCACGGTCTCGTCGAAGCGGGCGCGGAACTGGGCAAGGGTGGTTCCCTCGCTGATCGCCTGGTCGACCGCCCCGCGCAGGTCGTTGAGCAGGTCGGCCTTGGCGGCACCGGCCACCATGAAGGCGCTGTCGTGGGCCTGTTTCCACACGTCGGTCCAGCGCTGGCTGGGCAGGCTGACCTTGTTGCGGAAAAAGGCGATCGCCTCCTCGAACGGCAGATCCTTGTACTCGACGGCCATCACTCATCCTCGCTGACGTCGGCCCGCCCGGACAGCTCGGCGGCGGCGATGGCTTTCTGCATCACCTGGGCCAGTTGCTCGCTGGGCATGTCCTCGTAGAGGTTGAGCAGGCCGTCGCGGATCTCCTGCATGCTGCCGGCGGTGGCTACCAGGCGGCGCACCGGCTCCATCAGCGCGGCCATGGCCGGCTCGGCCTCACGCTCCAGGCGATCGGCCATGATGTCGGCACGTCGCCGGGCGCTCTGATCGTCGCGCTCGGCGAAGCCCAGCGAGGGCGCGGGCGGGCGGTTGTCCACTTCCCAGCCGTCGCCGTAGTGCTCCTGGACGTACCCCAGGCTGGGGCGATAGCCCAGGCGGCTGACGCGCTCGTCGCGCTCGGCCAGCTTGTTGAGGTCTTCGGGCTGCTCCATCTTGCGCCACACGCGCGGCGGCGCGGCGTTGGGGAAGTTCCACTCGGTCAGCCAGCGCACCACCGACTGGTTGAACGACTCGCACACCACGTCGGCGTCGGCCTTGGTGATGTCGTCGCGCACGTCGCCGGCCATGTCCTCGCCACCCAGGCGCCCCGGCGCGCTCTCGCTGGAGCCGGTATGCCCCAGGATCACCTTGGCGATGGCGCGGTCCATGCGGTCGTACAGCGAGGTGTAGTCAGCGGTACCGCTGCGTGCGGCCTCGATCAGCTCGATCTGCATACCCTCGGGCACGATCACGCCGCTGTCGCTGTGCACTGCCTGCAGGGCCTGCAGCAGCTTGGACTTCTCGGTCTCGCTGGCCGACTGCGGAAAGGTGCCCTTGGCGGTGGGCTGGCCGAACTTGTCCAGGAACACCAGCCACAGGCGCAGGCCGTTGCGCTTGAAGAACACCGGCCAGTACAGCCAGTGCCCCAGGCCCTGGCCGTAGGGCTCGTCGTCGTGGTCGGCGCCGGTGGCGAAGTGCCAGAACTTGCGCTCGGGCAGCAGCTCGCCGGTGGGGTTGCTGGCGGTGAGCATGCGCAGGCGCCCGGCGCCGTCGAAGCGGAAGCGACGGCGGTTGCGCACCTTGATGGCGTCCAGGGTGACGTACTGGCCGTCGCGGCTCCACATGCACTCGGCCACGGCATAACCGTAGAACACGCCGTACAGCATCCCCTTGGTGGCACGGTCGAAGCGGATGCGCTGCAGCTGCTCGCGCAGGAAGTCGGCGGCGGCCTTGTCCTGGCGGCGCGGGCCGCCGGGCTCCACGTCCCACTCGGCGGAGACCACCGCCAGCTGACGCTGGCCCCAGGTGGCCTGCACCTGGTCGTCGCGCAGCAGCTCCTCGTACAGGCGCAGGTCGCCCCCGCCTCGCTGGGCCAGCACGGTGTCGCTGGGCTGCAGCAGCTGCAGCGGCGAGACGTACCCGCGCGTAATGTCGCGGCCATCCAGCGTGGTGGCCACCTCGGTGCGATCGGGGCGTTGGGTCGCCATTAGAATCCTCCTGTGTCAGGGCCGCCATCGATGGCGCCCCAGCCCACGGCATCGTTGACGCGGCCGCCCTCGTAGCCGGTGCGCTGGATGCCGGTGCTGCGATAGTCGATCTCGACGCCGTCCTGGCGGCTGGCGAAGTAGGCCAGCGCCAGGGCGATGGCGGCGTCGCCGTGGCGGTTCTGCTGGCCGGTGCTCTTGGGCAGCCGGGCCACGCCGTTGATCAGCTTGATGGCGCGCAGGTCGTCGAGCAGGTGGGCATCCTTGGGCAGCAGCAGCTCGCCGTCCTCGAGCGCGGCTTTCAGCGGCGGCATGTGCTCGCGGTACCAGCCCTCGGTGAACTGCACCTCGTGGATGCGGGAGCCGTACTGCTGGGTGGCCACCTCGGCCAGGTAGGCGCCGTTGCCGCGCGCGTCCAGGGCGCCGACGTGGAAGCGGGCCAGCCGATCGCAGAGATAGAACAGCACCTGGCGCTGCTGCTCGAACGGCATGTTGCCCAGCTCGACCATGAACGGCACCCGGCGCACCAGGTTGGTGGTGGTCACCAGCGGCACGATCACCGTCAGGTCGGAGACGCGCCCGAAGTCCTCGCCGACGCTGACCAGGCAGTCGCTGGGCAGCTCGGCCAGCAGCGGCCCCAGCTCGCGCTCGCACCAGTCGCGGATCTCGGCCTCGCGCAGGTGCGGGGCCCAGTGCTTGAACTCGTCTTTCATGGCCAGGCGCAGCACCGGCGGGCCGTCAACCATGCGCGCCTCGATCAGCGCTCGCGACAGCCAGGCGCCGGTACCCTGGGACGGCACCACGTCCAGCTCCTCGCTTGCCGCCTCGCCGTAGAAGGCGTAGACCTCGGCCATCCACTTGGCCTCCCCCTCGGCGGTCCACTCCTTGCCCAGGCGCAGGCACACGCGGCGATACAGGCCCTGGGCCACCGCTTCCTTGAAGCTGATGCGCTGCACGCTGCCCCGACGCTTGCCGGCGCGGATGTCGTTGACCAGCTCGTTGAACGGGTTCTGCTCGCCGTTGTGGGTGCTGATCACGCGCACCCGGCCGCCCCAGATCAACAGGGCCAGCGCCGCTTTCAGCAGCTCGCCGAGCTTGTCATGGAACGCCGCCTCGTCGATCACCACCACGCCTTGCTTGCCGCGCAGGTTCGCCGGGCGGCTGGACAGCGCCACGATGCGGTGGCCGCTGTCAGGGAACTTGATGGTGAACGTTTTGATGTTCTTGTCGTCGCCGTCGTCCTCCCACAGGCCTTCCTCGACGGCGCTGGCGGCGTGGTTGAACACCCGCGCCCACATGCCGCAGGCCTCGACGTACTCGATGGCCATGTCCTGGTTGTAGCCGATGTAATAGACGTTCATGCCGCCGGCGGACTTGGCGGCGGCGGCGATCAGTACGTCGTCGGCAGCCTCGGCCCAGGTCAGGCCGGTACGCCGCGACTTCTCGCTGACCTTGAGCTGGCTGTCGTCGGCGATCCACGCCTGCTGGTAGTCCAGCAGCACCGGCGGCGGGGCGTCGGCGTCATGGGTCGCGGGGAGCTTGGCGGGCACGTCGGTCATTTGGCGATCCCCAGCAGCTCGCGGCGCAGGTCGTTGACCATGTCTTTCGACAGGCCGCCCCGGCGCGCCACCTCGGTGGCCTTGTCGGCGGCCTCGCGGGCCACTTCCTTGCGCACCTCCAGCGCCCACTTCTTTTGGCCCAGCGACATGCGGCCGATATCGGCCAGGGCATGGGTCACGCTGGCCATGTATTTGGCGGCCTTCTCCGGCTCGTGCTCGGCCTTGCGCAGCGCGATGGTAATACGCAGCAGCTGCTCCTGGACGATGCGCGCAGTGGCGTCGACCAGGGAGCCCTTGGCGTCGTCGTCGCTCTCGGTGAAGGCCTTGGCCATCTCGGTGGTCTTGCGCACGTCACCCATGGCCAGCTCGAACTCCTCCTGGAGATCTTGCCCGTAGCGCTGCACCGACGAGCGGCTGAGCTTGTAGCCGCGCGAGTCCAGCCACTTGGCCAGCGACTCATAGCCCTGAAAGCCGGTCGACACCAGGCGCTCGTTCAGCTCCTCGCGCACTTCGGGCGGCAGGTCGAACACCTTGGATCGCTTGGCCATGTCAGACCCCCGGACGCGGGCGCGCCACGCCGGGCACCTGGGCGGTGCCGCTGGCGACATCGCCGCCACGCGCGGTGAGCGTGACGATCCAGCCGGCGCGCGGCTGCTGGGTGATCACCAAGCCTTGCTCCTCCAGCCAAGCCAGGTCGCCATGCAGGCGGTCTTTGCTGACGATGTGGGCATAAGCACCTTTCAGCTCGTCGGACAGCGAGTACTCGTTGGTGGTGTACTCAGTCCGGCGCGACAGGATGCGAAGGATCGCCAGGCGCCGCCCTTCGGTTTCGTAGTCGTCGTACTTCATCGTCCGTTCCCCTTCTCCTGGAGCATGTACTCGTGCAAGCGGTTGAGCAGCGCGGTGGTGCTCTGCAGTTGCGCCGACACCTGCGCCATACCGCGATTGGTCTCTGCCAGCTCGCTACGCAGCTTGTCGATCTCGCCATACCCTGGCCGGCTGGAAACCCGGTTCTCCACCTGGGTGATATGACGATCGATCTTGTCCATGCGGGTATTGACTGCCCTCAGCGCGCTACTGGTGGCGCGGTGCTTGTTGGTCCACCACACGTACACGCTGACCAGCAGCATGAATGCGACCTGGACCAGGTCGAAAAAGAACCGCGCCGCCGTCCAGTCGATTTGTTCCATCATCCCCTCGCGTACCGTGTTGCATGTTTGTCGTGGGCCGTCTGGCACGGAACGCAGCGCCGCGCCGTGGGCCAGGCTGCCAGGCGGGGCGCCGGAATCCGCTCTCCGCAGCCCTCGCACAGCCCATCGGGCGATGGCGTCTCGCGCGCCATTTGCGCCCGATGGCGCTCCAGGGCGGTGGCGCGTTCCCGCTCAGTCAGCGCCGCCGCCGTCTCGTACTGCTGCTCTGTCCACACAGTTCTGGCTCCATTGACGCGACTCGGCGACTCTCATCCAGCCGGCCGCGCCCCATTCGTGCAGCGCCGTGACGTAGGCCGCCACTTCGCGCTGCGCATACTCGCCGCCGGGTTTAGCCGGCGGCACCTGGTGCTCGGTCATGCCCACCGGCAGCGCGCACAGCACCGGGGCGGGCAAGGGTTCGGGCATGGCCACCGGCTCGGGCGAGGTGGCGCAGCCCCCCAGCAGCAGCGCCAGGGCCAGCGACCAGACCCTCATGGCAACGCCTCCAGGGCGTCGCGCAGCACTGGCGCCACCGGGCCGTCGTCGCGCTCGGGCGCCTGGCGAATGCGCGCCTGCAGCTCCCGGTACCGGGCGCCGCTGTCGGCCAGCTCGGCCTGCAGCTCGCGCACGGCGCGCTCGGCATGGGCCTGCTCGGCAATGGCGATGGCCAGGTCGTCGCGGTAGCTATCGGCGCGGGCCTGCCAGGCGTCCAGCCCCTTGCGCAGCACCTCGGCCTCGGCCTGGGTCTGCGACAGCTCCCGTTCCAGCTGTGCGGTGTGATACGACACCCACAGCCAGGCCGCGCCGTTGATGGCGACAGCCGCCAGCAGCAGCCAAACGCGGCCCGGCACCAGGCGCAGCAGCTTCATGAGCATGGCGCGCCCCCTTGCCAGCCGGCGCGCACGTAGCGCGGCGTCAGCTCCAGCAGGATGTGGCGCACGTAGTGGCGGTTCTCGCGCTCGGCCCAGCCGGCGCGGTTGGTGTAGCGCTCGACACTGCCGAACCACACGGCGGGATCGTCACCGGCGGCGCTAGCCAGGCGCTGGTCGCGCTGCACCCAGCCCAGCCCGCCGTTGTAGGCGCTCATGGCAAAGGCCCAGCGCTCGCAGGTATCGGTGACGCTGGAGAGGCGCCGCAGGTGCCAGCGGTTATAGCGGGCCTGGGCACGCATGGCCCAGGTGGGGGAATACGGGGCGGCACGCCCCAGGTCGGGATAGATCTCGGCCATCCACTGGCTGGTACCGGGCATGAACTGGGAGAGCCCTTCGGCACCCACCGGACTACGGGCATCGCTGCGCCAGGCGCTCTCCTGGTGAATCTGCCCGGCATGGATGGCCACCGGCGCCGGCAGCCCGAACTCCTGCTGCACGATGCGCGTCAATTCGCGCTGATACTGGGCGGCATTGGCGGGGATGGCCTGGGCGCGTGCCTGGCAGCTGACGACCAGGATCGCCAATAGCAGCACCGTGGTACCGGTGCGCGATCGCAGCCAGCCGAAGGCCAGCCACATCGCCACGCCGAACAGGAACGCGCCGATACCCGCGCCCTCGGCGAATCGGGCGGCACCCTGGCGCAGGCGCTGGGAAATCATGGCCGTTCCTCCCCCAGCAACACCCTGGCGCGCTTCACGACATCCTCCAGGCGCAGGTACAGGCAGGCCAGCTCCATGCCGGCGTCGGGCTTGTCATCCAGCGCATGGATCTGGGCGACCAGGCGGTCGCCCTCCTCCAGCAGTGAGCGGGCGGTATCGGCGGCCATGCTACACCCCCAGGCCGAGCGCCAGGATTGCGGCGGCGATCACGCCCACGCGACGCAAGGCGGCCAGGCTGGCCTGGTGGCTCATGTGGCGGGCGCCGTTGTTGAGGTCGCGCGAGGCCAGCCGGTTGGCGACAGCGAATAGGTCGCCGGGGCGGGCGTAGTGGAAGATGGTGCGGTCGATCCAGTAGCCCAGGTAGGCCCCGAGGCACAGCTTGGACAGCGACCACACCAGCACGCCGATCTGGTAGGGGGCGATCCAGGCCACGACGGCGGTGGCGATCAGGGCCAGCAGAAGCCAGGGGAAGGCGCGGAACTTGTCGAGCAGGCTTTCAAACATCGTACCGTCTCCAGTCGGGACCATAAGGCGAAACGCAACGGGGCGAATGAGCCTTGACGGTATCCCCAGGAGAGGGAGCGAGTTAGTTGAAGGGCTTCAGCGGAGGGGGTCTGGCGGGGTGGATAAAGCCTAGCGCGGCAGGCGACCGGCGGCAATAGCCGCGTTTCGCCTACAGCAGGGAGTACTGATTGGACGGCGCTTCGTCGTCCTCGCGCGAGAGGATGGTGAACACCTGGCGTTCGGTCAGGCGGTAGCGCAGGGCCAGCTCGGCAGGGCGTGCTCCCTGGGCACGCTCGTGGCGGATGATGCGGTTACGCACGCGGCGCAGCAGGTCGGCGCAGCGCGGCACCACCAGCTCCTCCCCAGCGTAGGCCTCGGAGAGCCGGGCAGCGGCATCGCGGCCCAGCCACTCGGCCAGTCGGTGTTCTTCGCCCAGACGCTCCGGCACGTAGATGCGCACGCCGCCGGCATGCTCCACCAGGGCCAGGGTGGCAGACAGGCCGATGGCCTCGGCGACCTCGACCAGCGACTCGGGCAGCTCCTCGATCTCGCGCACGTCAAGCATTGCGGTCTCCTCGTGTCGACTGGATGCCCAGCTCGGCCATCATCTCCCTGAGCCGGGCGCGGTTCTGCTCGCGCTTGGCCTGGCTCATCGGCGGCTTGGGCAGGCGGCGCTGCTGGGCTCGCTCGGGCAGCAGCTCCAGCATCTGGCGCGGGGCAGGCCAGCGATCGGCCCCCGCGGCCAGGCGGTTGAAGGCGGCCCGGATGCGTTGGGTGTCGCGCTCCTGGTCCCAGCCGATCGGCGCCGCCCACAAGACCTCGATCCAGGTCTGCTGGGTGTACTCGGCCTCCTCCTCCCAGGGCGCGCTGGGCAGGCGCAGCACCAGCAGCCGTGCCAGGCCATTGAAGATCTCGTCGCGGAACCACTGCGCCGGCTGGGTCATGACTGGCGCCCCCGGTCCATCGCCTGCAGCGCGGCCATCACGCCCTTGGGCGCCTTGCGTGGGGCCTCACCCACCGGCAGCGCCACGGCCTGGCCGGCAGCAGCACGCGCCCCCAGCGACTCCACCACGCGCTTGAGGTAGTTGTGGTTGCGCAGCGGGCGCGTGTCCTCGCCTGTATCGCGCTTGACGCGGATCGCCTCGACGGTGTCAGACAGCGCAGCGCCCACTAGGTTGGTGTCGGTGGCCAGGGCCAGGGCCTCGCGGGCGACGCGCAACTGGCGCTCGTAGGCCATCGCTCTGGTCTTGCCGCGAAACAGGCCCACGTAGGCGACCAGCGGACGCGATACGTCGCGCGGCAGGTCGGCCAGGATCGCCATGAACTCGCGCAGCGACTCGTCCTCGGTGACGTGCTCCAGGGCGAATGTCGAATGGCAGCAGGGGCAGCGGATATCCATCGGTTAATCAGTCCTTAAAGGCCGGTTCATCGGTGTTCCTGGGCGGCTCGGGCAACGCCTTGGCCAGCGCCTTGAGCACGGGCAGATTGCGCTCCCAGCGCGGGGGCAAGCGGTAACGCCGGGGCAGGTTCTCGCGGGTCTCACCCATGGCCACCAGGCAGCGGTCGATGTATTCCAGGTAGCCACGCTTCTCCTGCTCGATGTGCAGCGCGGCGATGACGCCCTTGAACTGCTTTTCGGTGCGCAGCCAGTCGAGGCGCTCGATGCCGGTCTGCCGCTTGGCGATGGCTTCGGCATACGCCCAGGCCAGTCCCATGTCGGCCAGCTGGGCCTCGATCTTGGCCAGCGCCTCATGCTTGTTGAAGGTGTTGGGTTTGCGGCCCGCGCGCTTCGGGGCCTTGGGCACCCAGCCCAGGCGCTTGAACTCTTTCAACACCAGGGTCACGCCCCGATCGTCGAGTTGCTTGGAGCTGCTCACGCCGGCGGCGCGGGCCAGCAGCGCGCGGTACGCCTCGTCATCCAGGCCGAGCTGCTGCTTGGCGATGTGGATCTGGGCGAGTTTGCCTTTACTGATCATCGGCGCGGCCCTCCGGCACCCATGAAGAACGCGACGACCAGCACGGTGCCGATGGCGCTGATGGCCAGGTACCAGAGCAAGTAGTGAAGCCAGGTCATGAGCGAGCCCCTTTCGCCTGGTGGCGCACAGCGTTGCACCAACCCCCGCACGGCTTGCCGTGGTTGTCGCCGGCATGGCAGGCGAACAGGCTGCGATTCTTGACCGCTGCGGCAAAGTCACGCCGGGTGTGCAAGCTGACCGATGCCTCGCTGCCCTTCTGCGCTGCGCACCCAGAGCACATCGGCACGGCGTTGCGCATCGCCTGCCGCAGTCGCTGGCGGGACAGGCGCTCACGCTCCTGGGGCTGGTAGCTCAGGCAGGTGACGCCAGCGCCGGGATCGGTGACCCAGCCACCCTCTGGCCAGGCGTTGCCGTTCTTCATCTCGATCATGCCCTCGAGCACATCGCAGCCCCAGGCGTGGGCGCAGTGCGCGCACAGCAGGTCCAGGGTGTCGGTCCACTCGGCGGCGGTCGGCGTGTAGGGCTTGCGCTCGACGGTCATGACGCCACCGCCTTGAGCGCGGCGCGGCGGCGCTCCTCCTTGGCGACCACCGACGGCAGCTGGTGGTAACAGGCCTTGCACGGCTGGCGGCTCTTGCCATTGCTCTGGTAGAAGAACTCGGCATCGTCGGGCCACCACTCGTCGCACTTGCTGCACAGCCGCTGCGGGCCGATCTCGGTCATGGCGAGGCGGGCATTCATGACGCCACCTCGTTGGCCTTAATCTCGAGATCGGGGAAGTGTTTCTTGAGGTGGGCCACCACAGCGCCCTCGGTCCCTAAGTCCGGCACAACGCCGATCACCCGAGGCGTCACCATGCGATCGGCTTCCTTCTTGCCAAACGCCCGCTTCGCTCTCGCATAGACCTTTTTGGGATAGGCCGCCCGCTTCATCGGCCGCCAGAACCTCCCCTCGGGATGCACTGGCTTTCCGTCCTCGACCTTTGTCCACTCGCCCTTCACGAATCCGTTCACATAGACGGTGACGAAGATCTTCTTGCCGTCATGCGCCTTGACCAGCGACAGCTCGTAGCCATCGGCCAGCAGATCAACGGACCCACCCAAATGCCTCAAGCGCTCTTTGATCTCTCCCCACTTATCCATGATTCACCTCAATTGGCTGCTCATCAGTGCCGGGCCACCACGCCCGGCAGACGCCCACCCGAAGGCGGGCGTTTCGCTAGTCATGACCCAGCAAGCTGGGTCGAGAGGCTCGGCGACCGCGCGAAGGCGCCGCCGCATGCGGCATGCTGATCTGCTCGGCATCGATCAAGGTCAGTTGCAGATCGGGGCGCTCCTTGACCGTGTAGTGGTGGCCGCGCTCCACGTAGTCCCAATCGGCCTCGACGGCGCTTTGCAGCTCCTGCATCACCCGCATGCCCTTGCTTGCTGGTAACAGGAGCGTGATGAAGCCGATCTTGAGTGCGCACATCTGCTGGGGTTTCCTGGTAGCCATCGCTTATTCCTCCAAGGCATGCACAACAAAGCGGTACAGCACACCCTTCTCGCTATCGCCGACACGCAGCTTCATGCGCTCCAAGCGGTACTTGCTTTCGCCGACGATCTTGCCGGCACAGCGCCGCGCGGCTTTCATCGGGCCCCAGGTGCAGGTGGCACGCTTCCCCTTGAGCGAAGCGGCGTAGCCACCAATGGCAGAACGGACACGGATCGTTGCGGACTTCATGATGCGTTTCTCCTCAGCAGCACGTGCTGCGCGACGTTGCCCAGGATGTAGCCGCCGAGCAGCAGGAAAGTCAGGGTCTCGAATACCTCGACCGGGAGGTGGCCGGCGATGAGCAGCCACACCATGACGGCCTGCCAGACCATCGCGGCGGCGAACTTGCGGGAGCTCCAACGCTGGGTGACGTCGTTCATGACACCCCCTGGGCTTTCGCTAGGGCGGCCATGCCAGCACGGATGACCACCGAATCCTTTGAATAGCCGCTGTCCAGCATTGACGTCATGGCCTGGTCCAGCGCCTCAGCAAGCTCCTGCTCGATGCGCAGCCGGTTGCCGCCAAAGTCGACGGCAACCACATGCCCACCCTGGAACTCGGTGACGGCGCCATAGGTAGGAGTGGCTCCCTCGGGGAAGCGCACGACGATGGTGTGCTCGGTCATCTCACACCCCCGCGATGTCGAGTGAGATCGGGCGGTACTGGTCGCTGTCGCCGACACGCTCATAGATGCGCACGTACGACTTGCTGCCGGTCACCTGCACCGCGTCGGCGATGGCATCCATGGCCTTGAGCCAGCGCGGGTCGTCGAAGTCGTGGCGGCGCAAGGCCAGCACCGCGCCGGTGCGCAGGTTGCCTTGCTTGTCGGTGCGGAAGGCGTCCTGGACGATCACCTTGATCTCGGAGCGGGCGCCATCGGTCCAGTCCTTCAGGCATTCGTCGATCAGTCCCTTAGCCGCTTCGAGGCGCTCGTCGAAGGTGATGTAGTCCTGAATGGCGCGCTGGATCTTGTACTGGCCATCGAAGCTGACCAGGGTGACGTTCCCCTTCCTGCCCCCGAGGCTGACGCCGTACTCCTCGGCCGAGAGCTGCACGAAGCTTTCGATGTCGCCGAAGGCTGCGGCCTTGAACTGGGCCAGGGCGCGGTTGAGTTCCCTGGCCTTGGTCACCAGCTCCTGGACGAGCTCGTCGCGTGCTTTGTCGATCGGCTTGATGCTGTCCTCGGGAATCAGCCGCCCCTTGGCGTCCAGGCGATAGCCCTCGGGGATCTGGGTATGTGCGTTCATGCTTGGCTCCTTTCGGATTGGTTGGCGTGGCGTGCCAGGTGCACGGCCATGGGAACGTTGGGCAGCGACTCCAGGCCGCTGCTCTTGTCGAGGCACCGGGGGCACATGCCGGCGACGCGGCGGTGCTCGACGATGCCGCACCACTCGCAGGCGCCGATGCTGGTCACGGCGTAGAACTTCGGGGCGCGGTTGTAGCGCGCGGCACCGATCACGAAGGCGCTATGCACCAGCCCGCCGAGGATGTGGCGCACCGCCTCGGCGGTCAGGCCGGTGACGGCGCACAGCTCGTCGAGCGTGGCGCCATCGTTGGCCTGCAGGTGAGAGAGGATGAGGTGGCTCATGCTTCACCTCGCTTGACGAACCCGGCGCCGCCGCGACGCGGGTGGCGGTGATGGTGCAGCGGCTCGACGAAGGTGCCGTTGCGCTGGGGCAGGTGCGCGACGGCAGCCTCTGCCTGCTCGGCCTCGAGCCGCCATTGCTCGATCAGCTCGCGCCAGTCCTGCCACTCAGCGGGCGCCGGTTCGGCCGGGCGGGGCTTGGTGGCCAGGCCGGTGTCCTGCTGTGCCCACAGCCGCAGGATCGCGGCGTGCTGGCTGGGCAGCGGCGGTTCATCCTGCAGCGCCAATTCCTCGCCGCGCTCGGGATCGGTCAGGAACTGGTCGAAGCTCATGCCGTGCTGGCTCAGGCGCAGGCGGTCGTAGCGGTCGCGCATTTCGCAGCGTCGCGGGTTTGCGAAGTAGTGCGCGAGGTTGTAGCCGAGCCGCTTGAGGCCGAGCAGGATGAAGCGATCGGCGTAGTGGTCTACCTCGGGATTGCTGTAGGTCTTCATCACACCCTCCCATGGCGGGCCAGATAGGCCCGCTTCTCTTGTTCTGTGGCGGGCCGATCGAGCAGCTCGATGCCGACCAGGTCCAGGTTGTCGGGGCTCAAGCCGGTCGCCTTGGCGTAATCCGCGGCTGCCAGCTGGTGCGCCTGCCGGGCGTTGAAGGCGGCGAGCACCAGCACGGCGCCACCGACATGGACCATGCCCGCCGGGACGATCTCCAGGCGGTAGGCCATCAGGCCCCCGATGTGGCAGGCCATCGGGGTTTCGCCGTCGAGCATGTCGGGATGCTCAGGGCCGGGGACTAGGGCGTTCATGCTTCACCTCCGAGATCCTTCCAGGCCGCCCGGATGTGCTCGGTGCCGGGCTGGCCGCTGGCGAACAGGCTGGCAAGGCGCAGGGTCTGCGACAGGCCGCGCAGGGCGCCGGGGCGCCGGCCGATCTCGTGGCACACGCGGCGGGCGTCGGCGCTGGCGATCGACCAGGCGTCGAGCAGCGCATCGATGTCCGACGCCTGCGGGCGAGAGAGGCGCACACGCTTGGCGATGCGAGAGAACAGTTGGGCGAAGCCGACGCTGCGACTACCGCCGGTCAGCTGGGCATAGACCACCTCGTTGCCGACCAGGGCCAGGCCGACGCCGGCGGCATCATGCAGCGAGCGCACCGCGTCCAGGGCGCGGCTGGTCAGGTGCTGGGCCTCGTCGATCACCAGCAGGCCGCGCGTGTCGCGCAGCCGCTCGATGATGTTGGCCTCAACGACGTGCACCGCACCGCTGGCCCGAATGCCCAGCACCTGGGCGATGCGGGTGAGGATCGAGCCGGGGGCGGACGATGCCGGGGTGGCGGTGACCACCCACACGTTGGGTGCCTGCTCACGGTACTGGCGGATGGCCAGCGTCTTGCCGACGCCGGCGCCGCCGTAGACCACGCTGACGGCCTCGGCCATCTGAGCGAAGGCCAGGGCACTGATCACGCTGCGGGCGCTGGGGGTTTCCACCCACTCGGGGGCACCGGGCAGGCGCTCCTGCAGGTCGGCATTGGCGCGGCGGCTTTCCAGCCAGCGCTTTAGGTCCGTCTCGATCGGCGCTATCGAGCCGGTGTACTTCTCGGCCAACCAGTGGTTAAGGCGGGTTTTGCTCACGCCGGATTGGCTGCTGACCTGGGACTGGCTCAGCCCCTCGGACTTCATTACCTGGCGCACCTCGGCGAGCAGCTGCTGATCAAAGCGGTTTCCGAGTTGGGTCACGTTGTCGGTCATGCGATATACTCCTGGTTGCGAGTTGGGCCGTATGGCCCGGTTGCTTGGCCCTGGAGAGTTGCACCCTCTCCGGGGCCGCTTTCGTTACAGCCCTTGCTTCTTCCAGTGCTCGAGCGCGGTCCCGATCACGGCATCGAAGCCGTAGCGCTCGGCCACTCGTTCCTCGTCGTCGCCACTCTCCGGGGGTAGATCGCTACCCACCGCTCGCTTGCGCTCGCCGAAGCTCCCGCGAACCACGTCGGTCTGCAGCGGGGCGGTGTCTTCGGGGGTCGGCTCGGGCAGGTACTCGGCGACTTGCAGGTCGGTCATGCGCTGCTCGGCCTCGGCCTGGGCCTTGGCGGCCTTGCTGCGCTGGGTGCGGTTGCGTGCCCACTCGCGGGCGGCGCGGCTGTCGCCGAATCCGACGGCGTGGATACACTCGGCCTCGCCGATGTAGCGGCCGTCGATCTGGTAGACGTGCACCGTTTCGTGCAGCCGATCGGGATCGAAGCGCACCACGACCTTGCGGCCGATGTAGTCGATCAGGGCGTCGCAGCTGTAGCGGTTCCGCCCGCTTGCCCCCTTGCCGATGCCCAGCGCCACGGCGCCGTCCTGGTGGACCGTCACCGCCTCTGCGGTCAGCAGCCACATGCGGCGCTGCGCGGCGGTGGGGCGACGGATCTTGTCGGCGTTGCGCTGGTAGCTGGCGTCAAATGCCTCGGTGAAGCTCAGGCGTCCGGCGCAGATCTCGGTGTTGCGTCCGGCCTTGGCGTTCCAGTGGCGGATGGCGTCGGCCAGCACCTTGCAGAATTCGTCGAAGTCGATGGCGGTCTCGCCGTAGTTCTCGGGTTTTGCGGTGACGTTGGGGCCGGTATAGGCGCCCTTGAACTCGATGCGCTTGTCGGCGTACTCACCCAGCCCACCGACACCGAAGGTGCGCTCGACAGGCTTGGCCTGGCCGTGGCCCTTGCCATTGAACACGGTGGTCCAGTGGATCTGGATGCCGAGCTGCGGCAGCAGGCCCATGGGGTCGTCTTCTTTCACCTTGAAGCGGTAGCGGGTGCGAACTCCGCCGGTCATCCACTTGTTGGCGGCGGCGCGGGTGTTGTCGATGGTGATGTGCTCGGGGATGCCGAAGCGCTCCAGCACGTCGCCCAGGGACAGGCGGATCATGTCGGTGTGCTCGGTGCGATCGGTGCGGAATCCGACGATTCTCCGCGAGTAAACGTCCTGCCAGAACCATGTCTTGGGGCGGGTCACCGTGCCGTCTGGGAACTTGACGAACACGTTGTGCATGTAACCGTCGCCGTTCAGCCAGTACAGGGCATGCAGGTCGCGCACCGTGCGGCGCTGCGAGGGGTAAAGGCGCATCATCGCCTCCTCGCCTTCACGCCTCAGCACACGGGTAGTGGTTGGGATCTCCTGCACCCAGCGGTTGATGGTGCGCAGGCTCGGCAGCTTCCAGCCATGCTGCTCAGCTGCCTGGCGGGTGAACTCGTAACAGGTGGCGATCGCCGGGGCCTCGGGGCGCAGGTACTGAGCTTTGAAGTACTCCCAGGCCTCGTCGGTGCAATCGGCGGTGGCCGTGCGCCCGGTGTAACCGGGAGCCAGCAGGGCCAGCCAGTCGCTACGGTCGGCCCCCTTGATCAGCTTCATCCAGCGGTACATGGTCGCGCGGCTCTCGCCGTAGACCTTGGCGGTCTGCACGATGGCGTCGGTCTTCTTGGCGCCGCCGGTCACCAGGCGCTCGACACCCTGCAACGCCTGCAGGCGGCGGGCGGCTTCATCCTTGATGCTCTGCGGCTTGCGCTCGTATGAATCCCACAGCGACTCGCGGTCGATGGGGCCAGCGTTGTTACGGGGGCGCGGGATCGGTGCCGGTGCAGGCTTCTGCTGCTTGAGCAGTGCGGCCTGGGTCTCGACCGGCAGTGAGCTGAACGAGTACTCCCAGCCCTTACCCTTTTGCTTTTTGCGGCGTTCGATCTCACCGGCCTTGCCACGGTCAAGGATGGCTCGCTCGCTAGTCGGCATACCGGGCAAGCCGGCCAGCTCCTGGGCGGTGAACCATTGCTGATCTTGGGCGGTCATTCATCGCCCCCTTCGAACAACTCCAGCTCTGGCGCCTTGGCCTTGATGACGTTTTCGCGGTGGCCGGCCAGCTGCTTCATGGCTTGGGTAGTGCCCTCAAGCACGTCTGCTGCCTCTACCTCGCCGCGATAGAAACGGGTCAACAGCGACACGGCATCGTTGACCTGGTTCTGCAGATCCAGGAGTGAGTCCTGGTCGGCCGCCTGGCCGGAGGGAATATCGATCACGAGCTTCAGCGCACTCGTGGCGATGTACTGGGTAACGAAGGTACAGCCGCATGCGAACTCGAACGGGCGGATGCGCTTGCTGGGCATGGAGCCTTCCGCCACCCACTTGTGTATTGCCCATTCGCTCACACCGACCAGGTCGCCGATGCGCGCCACGCTGCGGTTGTGCTTGTGAAGGGCGTAATCCAGGCACAGCCGGATGGCGTGATTCATGCTCTGGGGCTGCACCTGTCTCCAGCGTTTACGTGTCATTGGAAGACCTCTCCTGCAGGTGACTCCAAAAACTCACCGTTTCAGCACCTATGCCGTGCTCCATGGAGCCGCTTACGCTTATGAGTAAATCCAAATGGAGCGCGATCATGCGGCATCGACCCTCACATCTGAGCGGCCTCGGGACTCTCCACGGTGCGAACTGCTATCCTTTACGGCATAGCGTTTTGGCCAGATGGTGGCGGGATCTACGCCGATGGCGTTGGCGATGATCCGCTCACCCTTCGGCCAGGGCCGACGCAGCGCGTCGCTAAGCACAGTCGTGCACTTGTAGCCGTGATGCTTTGCCAAGGAGCGAAGCGACCATCCGGCCTTCTCGAGTGCTGACTTGATGTCAGCGACATGCCAGTCCTGGAGGGCTGGTTTTTTTGGGGGCTTGGTATCCGTCATGTCGGAAAGACTAGCGGATATGAGAGCCACGAGCAAGCACATGTGAGACTTCCGATTCTCACAAATGAGTCTATCCGGCTTTAGGAATGCTTAAATGGCTGAATCAAAAGACAATTCAGGCGAATCGGAAGGGCAAAAAGAAAACGGAACTGCGGTTCCGATTCTCCTATCCGAAATCGGAACCCGCATATCCGAGATAAGCAAGCCGTACGGCAAGAAAGGATTTGCGGCCAGGGCTCGCATTTCCGAGAGTCACCTCTACCGATACCTGCAGGGGAAGAGTGACCCGACAGCGACTCGGATCGTCGCCATGGCAAAGGCGGCCGGAGTACGCCCAGGCTGGCTCTTGACCGGTGAAGCGCCCAAGGCCGAGGCCCAGCGCGTAGAGGAACAGTCACGTCCATACCAGCAGAGGCCTGCTATAGACCCGGCAACGGGGAGCGGGAAGTTTGCCGCACCCAACCTGGACGAGCTTGAGGAAATAGCGGAGAAGGTCTGCACGCTGCTGCGCGCGAAGCGGCCCGACCTGTCGCCCAAGGCCGAGGCACGCATCATCCGCCTCGTCTATGAGTTCTCGCTGCGCCAAGGCACGGCAATGGACGAAGAGGCCCTGAGTAACGTTATAGAGCTGGCGGCCTACCGCTGAAATAGCCCGCTGCTGGCGGGCGTTTCAGCCGATGAGAGCAGGCGGCGTCAAAGTAAACTGCGGGCATCAAGCCAGGCCATCGAGCCGGCACCAGCAGACGTGACGCCAGGGGGCCAGCATGACCGAAGATTTACTGAGGCAAATCAGTGAGGTGATAGAGGGGGACGAGCAAGGAAGGGAGGACCGCGCACCGATCAACATCGTCATCGGCGACGGCAGCACCGTGGTGATCGGCAACGGCAGCATCAACCAGGGAGGGAAAGGCGAAGAAGAGGAAGGGGGTGGCAGGCGCCGCCGGGCATGCAACCAGGAAGAATGCTACGGCCTACGGTTACTGCGTTATCAGGTGCGGGTTCTGGAACGGCTTTTAACCGCTCGTGGCAGGCCGTTTAACCGCCGACCAACTGCGCCGCGCGCTCGTCGCACTTCATATGGCCAGCCAGCTAGGTCTCGTGCGAATGTCGCAAACCGTCCCACTCCACGCGCTACGTCACTCCACCGCCGTCCAGCCCGCGCCACTCCGCGCCTCAGCGCACATCAACCCACACCAACCCACATTAACCCGGATATCTCAGACCTTATGTCCGTACACAGCCGCGCCAATGGTGTGCCTTGCGCGTCGACCATGCGCAGCGACACCGGTTTGGGCCGGTTGGCCGGGTAGAGGTTGACCGGCAGGCTGACTAGGCCGAAGGTGATGGTGCCCGACCACAGCGGGCGCGGGCCGCTGGGGTGGAAGCGCTTCTTCTCCTCGCCCCGGGCCGATTCGTTCTTCTCCTTCGTCTTGCGCTTCTTCTTTGGAGTCTTGTCCTTGGGCTTGGCTTTGGATTTTTCGCTAGGCACGCTTGCGCTCCTTCTTCAGGCTGGCCTCGAGCGCCTTGGAGAGGTCGTCGGAGGCCTCGCGGCGGCGAATCGGCGTGACCTTGACGCTCTTGCCGCGCCGCTTGGCCTCGATCAGCTCCAGCACCCGCTCGCGGTACTCGTCGTGGTATTCGTCGGGGTCGAACTCGGCCTCCAGCATGCTGATAAGCTGGCGTGCCATGTCGAGCTCCTTGGCGTCCAGCGCCTTGCCCTTGGGCGGTTCCAGGGCGTCCACCGGCACTACCTGCTCCTCGTGGCGCAGCGACATCAGCATAGGTACACCGCGATGCAGGCGCAGGGCGCCTACGTAGCTCTTCTTTCGCATCACCCAGCGTGCCAGCCCCTCCTTACCACTGGTTGCCAGCGCCTCGGCGAGGGCGAAATAGAGCGACTCGCTACCATCGGGACCCAGGTAGTAGGGGCGATCGTACCAGCGATGATCGATCACCTGCGGCGGCATGAAGCGGATCACCTCGATGTCGCGGCCCGAATCCGGCTCCAGCGCCTCGAGTTCCTGCTTGTCGAACACCACCAGGCTACCCTCGTCGGTGCGATAGGCACGGCGGGTCTCGCCGTGGGGCACGATCTCGTCGGTGTCGGGATTGACCATGGCCAGCTTGACCGGTGAGCGGTCCTTCGCATGCAGCAGGCGGAAGTGCACGCTGCGGTCCTGCACCGCGGAGTAGAGTTTCACCGGGACCTCTACTTCAGCGAAGCGGATCACGCCCTTCCACATTGCTCGTGCCGCCATCACTCCTGCCCTCCTTGGCACGCCTCTTCTTCATGGCACTTCTCTTCTTCGTGACATTCAGGGCACAGCGTGTCACGAGTGTCGAAGCGTGCCGCGACGCAGGCCGGACAGATCGGCCGGTCGCAGTAGATGCAGTGGTAGCCTGCCTCGTAGTGGAAGTTGCGCAGGCAGAACTGGCAGGTCTCGGGGCCGCTCTCCAGCCACCAGGGTGCTTCGCTCATGTCATTCCCTCCGGTACAAGGCCAGCGTCATTTCACGCCTACGGCCTTGAGCAGCTTGGCATCCAGCGGGCGTGCCGCCTCGCTGAAGCCTGCCCAGGGGTCCTCGCGCAGAGCCGAGAGCCGGCGGCGCAGGTTCTGCACGTTGTAGCGATCGGCCCGCAGCGCGGCGTTGAGCTCGTCCCAGCGGATCGGCACCGCTACCGGGGCGTTCTGGCGCGCGCGCACCGTATAGGAGGCCACCGCCGTGGCGCCGCGGCCATTGCGCAGGTAGTCGATGAAGATGCGCCCCTCGCGCTTGGCCTTGGACATGTTGGTGGTGAGCCGCTGCGGATCGTCCTTGGCGTGAGCCTCGGCAACCCCCTTGGCGAAGGCCTTGGCCCGGTCCCACTCGGCGCTGGGCTCGATCGGCACCACCAGGTGCAGCCCCTTGCCGCCGGTGGTACGCAGGAAGGGGGTGAGTCCTAGCGATTCCAGCCGCTCGCGCAGGGTGACGGCCACGCGCAGGACCTCCTGCCAGGCGATGCCTTCGTCCGGGTCGAGATCGAACACCAGATTGTCGGGCTGTTCGAGGTGGTCGATGCGGCTGCCCCAGGGATGGATCTCCAGCGCGCCGGCCTGCACCAGGCCGATCAGGTCGGCAGCGGATTCGACGTAGACGTACTCGGCACTGCCTTTCTTCTCCGGCACGTCGATGCGCGGCACGCTGTCGGGAATGGCGCTGCGCGGGTGCTTCTGGAAGAAGCACTCGTCGTTGCGCCCCTGGGGGCAGCGCACCAATGACAGCGGCCGTCTGGCCAGGTGTGGCAGCACCCACTCATGGATCTGCTCGTATAAGCGCGCCAGGTCGAGCTTGGTCAGTCCCTGCTCGGGGAACAGCACCCGTTCGGGGCTTGTCAGGCGCACGCCGAGCAGCGAGGTTTCGTCCTTGCGCTTGCGTGCGGCCGGTTTGCTCGGTGTCTGCTCCTGTGTCGAAGTGCCTTCGGGGGCCATCTCCTTGGTCGGGGTCATGCGAATCTCCTCCGGATTACGGTCCTCACGCATGCCGCGGAAGGCCGGATGGCGCAGGCGGCCGTCGCGGGTGCGCTCGGTGAACTCCACCTCGATCACCAGCTCCGGGCGCACCCAGTTCACGGCGCGGCTGTCCGGTACGCTGCCGTGGAACGGCGAGCGCTTAACTGCGAGTTCCTGCAGGGTGGCGCTCAGCCGCTCGAGCAGTCGATGGCTGAAGCCGGTGCCGATGCGCCCGGCGTAGATCAAACCTTGCTTGCCGTAGGCGCCCATCAGCAGCGAGCCGAAGCCGCTGCGCGAACCGCCGGGCTCGGTGTAGCCGCCGACCACGAACTCCTCGTGGCTGACGCACTTCACCTTCAGCCAGTCGCGGCTGCGCTTCTGCTGGTAGGGACTGTCGGCGCGCTTGCTGATGATGCCCTCGAGGCCCATCTGACAGGCGCGCGCGTGGAAGGCCTCGCCCTGGGCGTCGAGATGGTCGGAGTAGCGGATGGTGCCGGTGCCCGACTGCATGCCCGCCGCCTCGAGCAGTGCCGCGAGGGTGCGTTTGCGCTGCAGCAGGGGCACGCCGGCCAGGTCGTATCCTGCCAGGTAGGGTAGGTCGAAGAGCTGGTAGATCAGGGCTGAGGTGCGGCCGCTGGAAAGCGCCTCCTGCAGCTCGCCGAAGCGGCTGATGCCATCCTTGCCCATGGCCACCACCTCACCGTCGAGCAGCGCCAAGTCCACCGGTAGCGGTTCGAGCGCCTGGGCGATCCCGGCAAAGCGGTGTGTCCAGTCCTTGCCGTTGCGGGTGATCAGGCGCACGTTGCCCTTTTCGATGCGGGCCAACAGGCGATAGCCGTCGAGCTTGATCTCGTGGATCCACTCGCCCTGGGTGGGCACCTCGCGGGCCAGGGTGGCCAACTGCGGCTTCAGCTCCTTTGGCAGCCTGGCCTTGCGCGCGCCGTCGAGGTCGCCGGGGTCGGGAACCTCGGGTGTGTCGGCGCCCCAGGTATCGTCGCGATCATCGGCGATCTCGCCCATACTGCGACCGCTGACGACGCTTTCGTCCAGATCCACCGTCAGCGAGGCGTCCATGCGCGGCTGGTCGTCGTGGCGCTTGATCATCAACCAGTTGCGTCCGTGCTTGTCCTGGCGCTTGCCGCTCATGCGGGTCAGGGTCCAGTTGCCCTTGAGCCGCTCGCCGTCGAGTTCTATGTCGATCCGATCCGGCTTGGGTTTGCCCTTGAGCTGCCAGGTGCCGCGGTCCCACAGCATGACGGTACCGCCGCCGTAGGATTTCTCCGGGATCACGCCTTCGAACTCGCCGTACTCCAGCGGGTGATCTTCCACCTCCACGGCCAGGCGCTTCTCGCCGGGTTCGAGGCTCGGCCCCTTGGGCAGCGCCCAACTCCTGAGCACGCCGTCCTGCTCCAGGCGCAGGTCGAAGTGGTCATGGCTCGCCGCATGCTTGTGCATGACGTAGAGGTTGCCCGTTACCGATTCCTTGTCGGCTCCGCCGGCAGGCTCGCGGGTGCGCTCGAAGTCGCGCTTGCGACGGTACTCCTCGAGTTTCTCCATCGGCTCCATCCTTGGCCGCTGAGTTTCCGACACAACGCCACATCTTCAGCCTAGCTGCGCACTCCCGAGGTGCAAATGCCACCAGCAGGAAGCGCGACGCGCGGCCAGGTTTACCCGTCATTTTGGGTTCGGTTGTGTTTCCCGTGATGCTCTTGAGTAAAGAATCGTCTTGACCGTGGAACCTTCGGCGCCGGCTCCTTATCTTGTGAAGGGTAAGGAAGCAGGGAGTCCCGGGATTGGGGCTCCGGAACGGTACCGTCATGGAGACAGATGGATGAAGCGGAACATTTTTGTCGTGGCGCTGGAGGATCAGCAGCGCGAGGAACTGGAAACCTTACGCCACTCCGATCAGTTCGAGGTGCACAGCCTGCTGTCGGTCAAGGACGCCGTCGAGTCACCTCATTTTTCCTTCAACGATCTGCTGGCCCAGGCGCGCAAGAAGCTCGAAGCGTTCGACGGCTCCATCGATGCCATCGTCGCGCAGTGGGATTTTCCCACCAGCGTGTTGGTACCCATTCTGTGCCGTGAACACGACATTCCGGCGCCTTCGGTGGAGAGTGTGCTCAAGTGCGAACACAAGTATTGGAGTCGGCTCGAGCAGCAGAAAGTCATTCCCGAGGTCGTGCCCGAATTCTGCGCTGTCGATCCTTTCGCCGAGGAACCCCTGTCCCAGGTGACGCTTGACTATCCCTTCTGGCTCAAGCCGGTCAAGGCGTTTTCTTCACACCTGGGTTTCAAGATCGAGTGCGACGAGCAGTTCCAGGCGGCGATCGAGGAGATTCGTCAGGGCATCCGCAAGCTCGGCGATCCGTTCAACGAAGCGCTGCGCCACGCCGAGCTGCCATCGCAGATCCAGAAGATGGACGGCAATTCCTGCATCGCCGAGCAGATCGTCTCGGGCGTTCAGGGGGCGCCTGAAGGCACCGTCTATCGCGGCGAGTTCAACGTGCACGGCATCATTGCCCAGCCCAACTCGGTCAACAAGGAGATCCCCTACGACCGGCTGGAGTACCCCAGCAACCTGCCCGAGCGTATTCACCGCCAGATGATCGACGTCTCGCGTCGCTTCCTCGAACACATCGGCTATGACAACGGCTGCTTCAACGCCGAGTTCATGTGGGATGAGGAGAAGGACAAGCTGTGGCTGATCGAGGTAAATACCCGTATCTCACAGTCGCATAGCGAGATATTCATCATGGTCGACGGCATGTCCAACCACGAGGTGGCGGTCGACATCGCTTTCGGCGAGCGTCCTTCGCTGGCCAACCGGCAGGGCGTGGCGGCGGTAGCCGCCAAGTGCTACATCCCCTACGAACATCGCGACGGCATCGTCAAGCGGGTGCCGAGCGAAGCGGAGATCGAGGCGCTTGCCGAGCGTTTTCCGGGCACCAAGGTGCGGATTGACGTGGAACCTGGCACTCGCCTGGGCGAGCTGCTGCACCAGGACAATTTCTGCTACCGCCTGGGCACTCTTTACGTGGCCGGTGAGGATCACGACCAGATCGAGCAACGCTACAAGGCATGCCTGGAAGCGCTCGAGTTCGAGATCGAACCCATCTAATGAACCCGCAAGGAGGAACCATGAGCATCATGGATTCGTTTCCCTACCAGGTTCGCGAGATAGAGAACGTTTTCATCCCCATGCGCGACGGCGCTCAGCTGGCAGCCAGGATCTGGCTGCCGGAGGGAGCCGAGGGAACGCCCATGCCGGCGATCCTGGAGTACATCCCTTACCGCAAGCGTGACATCACCCGCGCGCGCGACAACGCCAACCACGCCTACATGGCTGGGCACGGCTATGTCTGCGTGCGGGTGGACATGCGCGGCAGCGGCGACTCCGATGGCGTGGTCACGGATGAGTACACCCAGCAGGAACAGGAGGATGCCGTCGATGCCATCGCCTGGCTCGCCGAGCAGTCCTGGTGCGACGGCAACGTCGGCATGATGGGCATCTCCTGGGGCGGCTTCAACAGCCTGCAGGTAGCCGCTCGGCGGCCACCTGAACTGAAGGCAATCATCAGCATCTGCTCTAGCGACGATCTCTACGCCGACAACATGCACTACATGGGCGGCTGCCTGCTCGGCGACAACCTCTCCGAAGCCACCGTCATGTTCGCCTTCAACAGCCTGCCGCCGGATCCGCAGATCGTTGGCAATCGCTGGCGCGACATGTGGTTCGACCGTATGGAGAATAGCGGTCTGTGGCTCGAGCCTTGGCTCGAGCACCAGCGCCGCAGTAGCTACTGGACGACCAGTTCGGTGAACGAGGACTACGCGGCAATTCAATGTCCGGTATACGCCATCGGTGGTTGGGCGGATGGCTTCACCAATACCGTGCTGCGCCTGATGCAGCACCTCGAGGTGCCGCGCAAGGGGCTGATCGGGCCCTGGGGTCACAAATATCCGCACCAGGGGCTGCCGGGGCCGGCCATCGGTTTTCTGCAGGAGGCGTTGCGCTGGTGGGATCATTGGCTGAAGGGCCGGGATACGGGGATCATGGACGAACCCATGCTGCGTGCCTGGCAGCAGGACAGCGTGCCGCCCGATACCTCCTACGAAGAGCGGCCTGGACGCTGGATCGGTGAGTCCGCTTGGCCCTCGGCCAACGTCAGCGAGCGACGCTACGGGCTGGGCCCTTATACCATCCTCATGGGGGAAGGCTACGGCGGGCCTCACCAGCGTAACGGGCAGGAGAGCGCGCTGGCACTGCAGTCGCCGCTCAGCGTGGGCCTGGCGGCGGGCAAGTGGTGCTCCTATGCTGCCACGCCGGACCTGCCCGGCGACCAGCGCGAAGAGGATGGCGGTTCGCTGATCTTCAGTAGCCGAGAGCTGGCTGAGCCGGTGGATATCTTCGGTATGCCCGAGATCGAGCTCGAGATATCCAGCCACAAGCCCCAGGCGATGCTCGCCGTTCGCCTCTCGGACGTGGCGCCGGATGGCAAGTCGACTCGTGTGACCTACGGTCTGCTCAATCTCTCCCATCGCAACAGCGACGCCGATCCCGAGCCGCTGGTGCCGCATCGCCGCTATCGGGTGCGTATCCCGATGAATGGCATCGCTCAGCGCTTTCCGGCGGGACACCAGCTTCGTCTGTCTATCTCGACCTCCTATTGGCCCCTTGCCTGGTTGCCGCCTGAACCGGCTCAGGTCGACATCTACCCCGAAGGCAGCTCATTGATACTGCCCGAGCGAACCCCGGGGGAAGAGGATCGGCGCCTGCCGGCATTCGAGGAGCCTGAAGAAGCTCCGCCGCTGAGGGTGCACACCTATGCGGCCAGCCAGCACAACTGGCTGCTGCATCGCGACCTGGCGACCAAGGAGTCCACGCTCGAAGTGATCAACGACCAGGGGCATTTCCGCATCGAGGACATTGGCACCGAGGTGAGGCGCAGCACCCGCGAGTGGTACAGCACCTTCAACGACGACTTCACCTCGGCGCGCGGTGAGACTTATACCGAGCGTGCGTTCAAGCGCGACGACTGGAACGTCGAGGTCTACACGCGTACGGTACTGAGCTGCGACGATAGCAACTTCTACATTCACGCCCAGCTCGATGGCTATGAAGACGACTACCGCGTTTTCTCCAAGAACTGGGAGAAGGTGATACCGCGCGATCACATGTGATGATTGATCCATCTCTCGCGGACGCAGAGCGCCGTGCCTTTGGGCACGGCGCTCTGTCTTGGTCTGGTGCTCTTGTCTTGGTATGGCGCTCAGGTCTTGGCATGCGCATGGAAGGCGGGCAGATAAGAGTTTCAGTTCGCGATGGTGAAAAGCCTGAGAAAAGCCGCCAGAGCGAAGCTCTGACGGCTTGCGGATCAACGGCTCGAGCTAGTGCTTGCCGCCTTTGCGACCGGCTTCAGAGGCTTTCTGGCGGTCGTTGGCAAAGTTGCCTCCGCTGTTCTGGCCGCCCTTCTGACCGGCCTGAGAGGCCCTCTGCGGGTCGTTGGCGAAGTTGCCGCTGCTGCGCTGGCCGCCCTTCTGGCCGGCAGCAGAGGCCTTCTGCGGGTCATTGGCAAAATTGCCGCTGCTGCGCTGGCCACCTTTCTGGCCGGCTGCAGAGGCCTTCTTCGGGTCATTGGCAAAATTGCCGGGGTTCTGGTTACGCTGTGCCATGGTCTGCTCCTTGAGGTTCCATTCGTGCAATCTGGTACTCTGTGTACCGCATGCACTCCGTACTTCCATTTACCGGGAATCCGGCACTGCTGGCGTCTGCCATCGTCTTTGAAGATAGGAGTCGAATTTCTCCGTCATCAAGGGCGTTGCTGTATCCATGTGAAACGGAAGTTGTCCCGTTTCCGCTGCGCTGCACCGGCTCGAAAGGGCGCAAGGTGAATGAATCGTCGACAGCGGCCCCCGTGCGCTTGGGAAGCGCCCGAGCATGGGGTAACATGCGGTGAACAATCGAATTGCCCCATGTGTGGCGGCCGTAGGCCCCGTGCTCGAGGAACCGGAGGAGAATCCATGGCCTTTGCCCAGAAATTCATCGTTGCCGATGACCATCCGCTGTTCCGCGCAGCGCTGACCCAAGCGTTGCGCCAACTGGCACCCCAGGCCGAGATCGTCGAAGCCGATACCATGGAGGCGACCTGCGAAGTGGTGACGCGTCATCCCGATGCCGATCTGATTCTGCTCGACCTGCACATGCCGGGGGCTCACGGTTTTTCCGGTCTGATCCAACTGCGCGGTCAGACGCCGGACATTCCGGTGGCGGTGGTCTCCGGTAGCGATGAGCCGCACGTGGTGCGCCGTGCCATCGACTATGGTGCTTCCGGCTTCATTCCCAAGTCCTCCTCCCTGCAGCTGATCGCCGAGGCAGTCGGCGAAATCCTCGACGGCGAGGTATGGCTGCCCAAGGAACTGGCCGACACCCTGGGTGATGCCAACGAGGAGGAGACCCGCTTCGCCGAGGCCATCGCGTCGCTGACGCCGCAGCAGTTCCGCGTGCTCAACATGCTCACCGAAGGGCTGCTCAACAAGCAGATCGCCTACGAGCTGAACGTCTCCGAGGCCACCATCAAGGCCCACGTGACCGCTATCCTGCGCAAACTGGGCGTGCACTCCCGCACCCAGGCGGTGATCGCGGCCCAGAAGCTCGAGGTCGAGCCGCCCAAGGTCGAATCCTGATCGACCAGCGTCAGGTAGCCCCGAATGCAACGACCGCCGGATGGCAGCATCCGGCGGTCGTTGCGTTTGGGGCGTTGCGTTTTAGCGTTACGGTTGGGTAAGCGTCAGCCTTCCTGTCGGGCCGCCCGGCTGGCCTGCAGCGTGCGGGTCAGCAGGGCGCGCAGAGCGGCGGGGCGTACCGGTTTCTGCAGCAGGTGATAGCCGCTGCGACGAATCACCTCGGCCACCTCCTCGGTGCGGTCGGCGGTGATCACGATGCCCGGCACGGCGCTCTCCAGTCTTTCGCTCAGTGCTTCGAGCGCCATCAGGCCGGTCACTTCGTTGTCGAGGTGGTAGTCGGCCAGGATGGCGTCCGGCTCGCCGTCGAGGTTGCGTAGCACCGACTTGGCACCGCCGATGGTGGTCGCGGTATAAACCTCGCAGCCCCAGCCGGAGAGCATCGCCTTCATGCCTTCGAGAATCAGTGTCTCGTTGTCGATGCACAGCACGCGGGTGCCGACCAGCTTGTTGCCGACGCGGCGCGATGAGGCGGCCTCTTCAGCGCGCTCGGTCTCGCTGCGTGGCGCCACCACCGGCACGCTGACGGAGAACATGGTGCCGATGCCTTCGCGGGAGAAGACCTTGATCGGATGGTCGAGCACCCGACTCATGCGGTCGGCGATGGAGAGGCCCAGGCCCAGCCCCTTTTCGCTCTCCTTGTGCCGCGATGCCTGATCCAGGCGGCGGAACTCCTGGAAGATCTCTGCCTGCTTGGATTCGGGAATGCCCGGGCCGGAGTCCCACACCTCGATGGTCAGGCGTGATCCGCGGCGTCGGCAGCCCAGCAGCACGCGACCCTCCTGGGTATAGCGCAGCGCGTTCGAGAGGAAGTTCTGCACGATTCGGCGCAGCATCTGCGGGTCGCTGTCGACCCAGATTCGCGTCGGCACCACCACCAGGTCGAGGCCGCGCTCTTCGGCCATCACCTCGAACTCGGCGCGCAGCGGCCGGAAGATGTCCGCCAGGGCAAAGTGGCTGCGCCGCGGCGTCAGAGCGCCGGCATCGAGCTTGGAGATGTCGAGCAGGGTGCCGAGCAGCTCCTCGGCGGCCTGCAGCGAGTTGTCGATATGGCCGATGGTACGCTTCATGTCCACCGCGTCCATCTCGTTGGAGAGGGCCGAGGTGAACAGGCGCGCGGCGTTAAGTGGCTGCAGCAGGTCGTGGCTGGCAGCGGCCAGGAAACGGGTCTTGGAGGCGTTGGCATCCTCGGCGACCTGCTTGGCCTGGCGCAGCGCCTGCTCGGCCTCGGCCCGCACCCGGTTCTCCTGGCGCAGCGCGGTGTTGGCTTCCGACAGCGCCTGGGTACGCTCACGCACTCGCTCCTCCAGGGTCTCGTTGGTCTCCTTGAGTGCGATCTCGGCCAGGCGCCGCTCGGTGATGTCCTGGTAGAGCGAGAAGAAACCGAGAATGGCGCCACTGTCGCCGAAGTGCGGGGTATAGGTCACCAGCATGTAGCGCAGGTCGTCGCCGAGATGCATCGACACCTCGAAGCTGACCCGCTCGCCGGCCAGGGCCCGATGTATCCAGGGCTCGCGTTCGAGTGCCATGTCGCTGCTGATGACCGAATTGACGTGCTTGCCGATGACCTCGTTGCGGTCGATGCCGAAGGCCTGCTCATAGGCACGGTTGGTGAAGAGGTAACGGCACTCCTTGTCGAAGTAGGCGATCAGCGCCGGCACGTTGTCGGTGTAGATGCGGATGTTGTTCTCGGAGCGGATCAGCGCTTCCTCGATGCGCTTCTGCTGGGTGATGTCCTGGTAGGTATAGACGAAACCGCCGCCCGGCATGGGGTTGCCCTGTACTTCCAGCACGCTGCCGTCCTGGCGGTAGCGCACGTAGCGGTGGGGCTGGCCGTCGCGGATGTTGTCGATCAGCAGTTGCACGTGCTCTTCCGGGTCGCCGGGGCCGTATTCCCCGTTGTGGGCGTTGTAGCGGAAGATCTTGTCGATCGGCGCGCCCACCCGGATCAGATGATCGGGAAAGCGGAACAGCTCGAGATAGCGCTGGTTCCACACCACCAGGCGCATGTTCTGATCGACCACGCTGATGCCCTGATTGATGTTCTCGATGGTGGCCTGCAGCAGGGCGCGGTTGAACTCCAGCACCTGAGAGGCCTCGTCGACGATGGAGATCACGTCGGAGATGCCGATGCCGCGGCCCTGCAGCGCCGAGTTGACCACGATGCGCGCCGAGGAGGCGCCGAGCACTGAGGCCAGGAAACGCTCGGTGAACTGGATCACGTCGATGGAGGCACGGTTGCCGTCTTCCAGCGGCTTGCCGGTGCGCCGGGCGTAGTCGTCGAAGGCGCGGGCCACCTGGCCGGCACCGAGGAAGCGTTCGCACAGCACCTTGAGATCGCCCACCGTGGTGGCGCCGGTCCAGGGGCGGTTGACCGAGGTCTGGCGGGTCTCGACGCTGTCGACGAACAGCGAGGCCTGAATGCGCTCGACTACCCGCTGCGAGGTGATCTGGGAGACGAAGATGTAGCAGAACAGATTGATGCCGAGCGAGAGCATCACGCCGTGAGTGAAGGAGTCGCCGAAATTGAGCCCGAACAGCGCGGTTGGCGTCAGCCAGGGGTGGTCGAAGGGGCCGCCGCTGAGCCAGTGGGCAGGCAGCACGCCGCCCTGGATCATGGCCGGCATCAGCAGGCTGTAGGCCCAGATGGCGAAGCCGGCGTTCATGCCCACGATCACGCCCAGGCGGTTGCCGCGCTTCCAGTAGAGCCCGCCGATCAAGGCCGGGGCGAACTGAGCCGCCGCGGCGAAGGAGAGCATGCCGATCGACGCCAGCGAGGTGAATTCGCCGATCAGCTGATAGAAGCCATAGGCCAGGGCCAGAATGACGCAGATGGTGATGCGGCGAGCCTTGAGTACCAGCCGGCCGTAGTCGCGCGGCCTGGCATCCAGCCAGCGCATACGGAACAGCAGCGGTATCACGATCTCGTTGGAGATCATGATCGATACCGCCACCGTGGCCACGATCACCATGCCGGTCGCAGCCGAGAAACCGCCGATGTAGGTGAGCAGGGTCAGCCACTGCTGCTCGGCGGCCATGGGCAGCGCCAGCACGAAGGTGTCGGGTTCCACAGAGCCGTCTGGGAACAGGGCCAGGCCGGCGGCGGCGATGGGCAGAATGAAGAAGGCAAACGCCACCAGATAGAGCGGAAACAGCCAGCGCGCCTTGGCCGCATCGCTGGGGTGCGTGTTCTCCACCACGGCAACGTGGAACTGCCGCGGCAGGCAGAAGATCGCCAGCATGGCCAGCAGCGTCTGGGCCCAGAAACCGCGGCCGAAGTCCTGGTCGGCCAACTGGCGCTGCAGCTCCAGTTGGGTATCGGCCAGCGCCATCAGCTCGCCGAGCCCGTCGAACATGCCCCAGGTGACGTAGGCGCCCAGGATCAGGAAGGCCAGCAGCTTGACCATCGACTCGAAGGCAACGGCGTGGATCAGGCCCTCATGGTGCTCGGTAGCGTCGGTGTGGCGGGTACCGAACAGAATAGCGAAGGCGGCCATGACCAGGGCGACGAAGAATGCCGTATCGGCGAACACCGGCGTGTGGGTGATGTCGGCCGCATCCGTCAGTACGGCGAAGGAGGTCGCCACGGCTTTCAGCTGCAACGCGATATAGGGCAGCGTACCGATCAGTGCCACCAGACTGGCAAAGGCGGCCAGCGACTGCGTCTTGCCGTAACGCGAGGCGATGAAGTCGGCGATCGAGGTGATGTTCTGGCGCTTGGCCACGCGAATCATCTTGGCCAGTATCGGCCAGAACAGCAGGAAGGTGAGGATCGGCCCCACGTAGATGCTGGCGAACGACCAGCCGGCGGTGGCTGCCTGGCCCACCGCGCCGTAGAAGCTCCAGGAGGTGCAGTAGATGGCCAGCGCCAGGATGTAGATGGCCGGGCGTTTGCGGCTCGAGCCGCGCTGGCGTGCGTTACGGTCGCCCAGCCAGGCGATGCCGAACAAAACGGCGATATAGAGCAGCGAAACGGCGATCAGCAGCCAGCCGGCAAACATGCATTCTCTCCCCGGTAACTGCAGATCATTCTATGGAAACACTGCACGAATGCCTACGTGAGCGAATCGCTGCGTTGCGTAAGACGTCGTGGCGACCACGCTACCAAGGGGAGCAGACCGCCCCGAGCAGGCGTGAACCTTCGTTGAGTTGGCGCATGCCCTCCGTACGGGGCTGGCGGGTCTCTTCGCTCAGCGGCACCATCTCGGCCGTGGAGCAGTTCATCAGATAGGGCTGATGACTCAGGCGGTCGACGTACTCCTTCTCGAACCGATACAGGATGAACTCGACCAACTGCAGGTCGTTCGCCTCGCGTTGCACCATGCTGCTCTGGTCGACCACGCTGAAGGCCACCGTGAGCGGATACATGTAGGTCCAGGGCCGCCACGGCATGCTGTCCTGCTCGGTTTGGACCACTTGGGCTGTGGGTGGCAGCTGCTCCAGCTTGTGGTCGAGCCAGGAGTATTCGTAGTGAATCTGATAACCCAGCATGCCCAGCCCGGCGAAGACCGGAATGATCCACTTCGGCAGCCGCTTGCCGCTGGCCACGCGCAGTAGCAGGCCGATACCCGCTGCACCCAGGGCAGCGAAGATCGCTGCGATCAAGTGCCATATCATGACGCCACCTTTATCAATGCAATCGGGCTTCCCGGTGGGAAGCCCGATCTGGTTCGGTTCCCGACCCTGGGGCAGGGCCGGGGGGTGATTATGGCTTAGTGGCCGGTAGCTGCGCCAGCGCCTTTCGGGTAGCGTACGCTTTCGACCAGTTCCTGGATCTCCTGCGGCGGCTCCTCGGTGGCGCTAGATACCGCGTAGGCCACGGCGAAGTTGATCATCGCACCCACTGCACCGAAGGAGAGCGGCGAGATTCCGAGCAGCCAGTTGGCTTCCACGTTCGCCAGCATGTTGGTGCCCGGAATGAAGAACCAGCCCAGATAGGTGAAGATGTACACCAGGGTGGAAATCAGGCCGGCCAGCATGCCGCAGATGGCGCCCTTGCTGTTCATGCGGGTGGAGAAGATACCCATCATCAGCACCGGGAACAGCGAGGCGGCGGCGATGCCGAAGGCGAGTGCTACCACCTGGGCCGCGAATCCTGGCGGATTGAGGCCGAGGTAGGTCGCCAGCAGGATGGCGCCGGCCATCGAGATCCGTGCCGCCAGCATTTCGCCCTTCTCGGAGATGCTCGGGTTGATGGTGTTCTTGATCAGGTCATGACTGATGGCGGAAGAGATTGCCAGCAGCAGGCCTGCCGCGGTGGAGAGGGCCGCCGCGATACCACCCGCCGCGATCAGACCGATGACCCAGCCCGGCAGGTTGGCGATTTCAGGGTTGGCCAGTACCAGGATGTCGTTGTTCACCGTCAGCTCGTTGCCTTCCCAGCCAAGCTCGCCGGCGATAGGCTGGAAGCCCGGGTTGGCATCGTTGTACATCTGGATGCGGCCGTCGTTGTTGTGATCGGTGAAGGTGATCAGGCCGGTGTCTTCCCAGGTGCGGATCCAGTCCGGACGCTCCTCGTAGAGGATCGGGTTGGCCAGTGCTTCCTCGTAGTTCTCAACCTGACCGGCCATTTCCGGGAAGATGGTGGTGGCCAGGTTGAGGCGCGCCATGGAACCCACGGCGGGAGCGGTCAGGTAGAGCAGGGCGATGAACACCAGTGCCCAGCCGGCGGACCAGCGTGCATCGGCCACCTTCGGTACGGTGAAGAAGCGGATGATGACGTGGGGCAGACCGGCGGTACCGATCATCAGCGACAGGGTGAACAGTACCATGTTGAGCTTGTTGTCGACGTCGGCGGTGTAGTCGCGGAAACCCAGCGCCGTTACTACTTCATCGAGCTTGGCCAGCAGCGGCACGCCGGACTCGGTGTGGGTGCTGAACATGCCGAACATCGGGATGGGGTTGCCGGTCAGCTGCATGGCGATGAACACGGCGGGAATGGTGTAGGCGATGATCAGTACGATGTACTGGGCCACCTGAGTGTAGGTGATGCCTTTCATGCCGCCGAATACCGCATACAGGAAGACGATGCCCGCGGCGATCCAGATACCGGTACTGCTCGGCACCTCGAGGAAGCGCGAGAAGGCCACGCCGGCGCCGGTCATCTGGCCGATAACGTAGGTCACCGAGGCCACGATCAAGCAGATTACCGCAACCACGCGGGCAGTCTTGCTGTAGAAGCGGTCGCCGATGAAGTCGGGTACGGTGAACTTGCCGAACTTACGCAGGTAAGGGGCAAGCAACATGGCCAGAATGACGTAGCCGCCAGTCCAGCCCATGAGGAAGGTCGAGTTGGCGTAGCCGCCGGAAGCCAGCAGACCGGCCATGGAGATGAAGGAGGCCGCTGACATCCAGTCGGCCGCCGTGGCCATGCCGTTGGTGACCGGATGGACGCCGCCGCCGGCGACGTAGAAGTCTTTGGTGGAACCGGCTCGCGCCCAGATGGCGATGCCGATATAGAGAGCGAACGAGCCGCCCACGAAGAGCAGGTTGATGGCAAACTGACTCATGCTGGTTTACTCCCCCAGGCCAAACTTCTGGTCGAGCTTGTTCATCTTCCAGGCATAGAAGAAGATCAGGCCGATAAAGGTGAGAATGGAGCCCTGCTGAGCGAACCAGAACCCGAGGTCGGTGCCGCCGATCGGTATTCCCGAGAGCAGGGGCCGAAACAGCATGGCGCAGCCGTAGGAAACGAACGCCCAGACGATCATGCATCCGGTTATGAGGCGTACGTTTGCCTTCCAGTATTCAGCAGCATTGATCTTGTCATCTGCCATAGTGATGCTCTCCACTTGTTGTTAAAGGTTGGGGAAGTCGCACAGAGAGATGCCAAATTTCATCAGGGGTTGCACTGAGCGAGTCGAGTCGGGTACATGAACGAAGGCCTGTCGGCACCCGAGGATCCTTTGCTCCCTGCGTACATCCGCGCTTCCCGCTACGACCAGTTATCCATTAGTCGAGTCGCGTTATCCAGGTGCGATCACCCTGTATGACTCATGAGCAATACTGGTCAATAAACACAAAAAATAAAATCCCAGACTTTGGTATCATGAGAAGATTGCAATAAAGGTATCTTTGTAATTTTTCTTGTTTTTCAATTGGTTGGAGTGGTGTATGGTCGTGCTTTCAGATGGCGCTGGAACTGCCGATAGGACGATTGTCTAGCATTGAACTTTTGTCTATTAGCTGTTTTGGTTAGAGCGCTTCTTTCTTTTAAAGTCCCCCGGACGCTCTGAAAAGAGTTCTTTGGACGTTGGTCTAGGTTATCTCCCAATTCTCGGGGCTGTTATCCTGCCTCGAGGATGCATGCAGTGCTTCTCTTATGTTCTCAACGAAAAGATGCACTGCTTCGTTGTTTGAGGCGACAGGGACGTGTAAGGCAAAGCCCGGGTATCGTGAAACGACCGGGCTGGCAATCTCCCTGCGGGCTCGCTCGGCTGCCGGTGTCGCTGTCCGGCGCTCCCGGTATTCGCGATGAACCGAGGCATGGTGGCCGTACCACGGGGGTAACGAGATGGTCGATGTCGATCTTTCCCAACCACCTTTCTCCTTTCTTGATGAGGAGGGGCGGGAGCGCATTCGTCATGGCATCGATCTGGCCTATTTCGACCGCGACGAAATCATTCTCGAGACCGGCCAGCCGGGAGAGTACGTCTTCCTTATTCACAAGGGAGAGGTGGCGGAGCTGGATACCACCCAGCCCGGCGCGCGTGAGCGCATCGGCCACTATACGGCGGGCGACCTTTTCGGCGCCATCAGCATTCTCAATGGCAAGAGCCGCTATCGTTTTCGCGCCGAGCAGGAGAGTCTCTGTTACCTCTTGCCCAAGGCGCTGTTCCTGCAGCTGTGCGACGACTGCCCGGCCTTTGCCGAATTCTTCCGCCAGACGCTGGCACACAAGGCCCGACTGCTGACCGAGCAGCGCGCCGAAGGCGGCGTGACCATGGCCGGCTTCATGCTGGCCCGAGTCAGCGAGTGCATGCGTCCGCCGCTATGCATGTCTGCCGAGACCACCATTGCCGAGGCGGTGTCGAGACTGCATGAGAGCCATGCCGACAGCCTGTTGGTGGAAGGCCCCGTCGGTGCCGGCATGGTGACCAAGACCGATCTGCTCAATGCGCTCGTGCTGAAAGGGCTGGAGAAGGAGAGCCCGCTGCAGGCCATTGCCAACTTCGAGCTGGTGACGGTGAGTCCTGGTCAGTACCTGTTCGAGGTGCTGGTCATGATGACCCGCTTCAAGGTGGAGCGGGTCGTGGTCATGGAGCAGGAGCGCCCCATCGGCGTGGTCGAACTCACCGACGTGCTCAGCTATTTCTCCAGCCGCAGCTACGTGGTGAGCCTGCAGGTGGAACAGGCGGACAGTCTCGATGCCCTGTATCGTGCCAGCCGGCGCACGCCCGAGCTGGTCAAGGCGCTGATGGCCCAGGGCGTCAAGCTGCGCTTCGCCATGGGACTGCTGGCGGCGCTCAACGGGCGCATCATGTCCAAGGCGTGGGGTTTTCTCATCGACGAGCGCTACCATCGCGACAGCTGCCTGATGGTGATGGGCAGCGAAGGTCGTGGTGAGCAGATCCTCAAGACCGATCAGGATAACGGCCTGATTCTCGCCGATGGGCTCGAGTGGCCGGACGTGGGCGAACAGATGCAGCGTCTCACCGAGACCTTGATCGAACTCGGCTACCCGCCTTGCCCCGGCAACATCATGGTCAACAACCCGGAGTGGGTGGGTAGCGTCTCTCAGTGGCGCGAACGCATCGCGCGCTGGGCTGAAAAGCGCGACGGCGACAGCCTGATGAAGCTGGCCATCATGCTCGACTCCCACTCGGTGGCCGGCAACCCCGCGCTGCTCGACCGCGTGCGTCAGTCGCTCTTCGAGCAGTGCTCCCGAGATGAGCTGCTGCTCTCCTACTTCGCGCGTACGGCACTGCGTTTCTCCACCCCGTTGACCCTGTTCGGTTCGTTGAAGAAGCCGCAGCACGGGATCGACATCAAGAAGGGCGGCATCTTTCCGATCGTTCACGGCGTACGCACCATGGCGCTGGAGCGACGCATCCAGCCGACCTCGACGCTCGAGCGGCTCGAGGCCTTGGCCGCGGACGGACGGCTGGAGGCGCGGGTCGCCGAGGATCTCGCCGAGGCGCTGTCGCTGTTCACCGAGCTGCGCCTGAAGCAACAGCTCGAGCGTCTCGACGGCGAACCCAACAGCAAGAGCCCCGACCGCGTGGTGGTCCAGCAGCTGTCGTCGCTGGAGCGTGACCTGCTGCGTGAGGCATTGCATATCGTCAAGGACTTCAAACAGAGCCTGTCGCAACGCTATCACCTCGAATACACCTGAGGACGTTGCGCAGCCGAGGACAACAGGAGGTTTCCATGTTTCGCGCCCTGCGTCGTGCCAACGACCGCCGCCGTCATGCCGACGGCGAGTACGGCTGGCTGTTCCATCCCTATACCGGCGACGAACTGGTGGCCATCGACTGCGAAACCACCGGCGTCGATACGCGTACCGCCGAACCCGTCTCCATCGGGGCGGTCAAGGTACGCGGCGACAGGGTGCTCACCAGCGAGTCCCTTGACCTGCGCCTGAAACGGCCGGCCACGCTCACCGGCGACTCGATCCGCGTGCACGGCTTGCGCGGCGTCGATCTCGACGATGGCGAGAGCCTTGATGAGGCCCTGGTGAAATTGCTCGACTTCATCGGCAATCGCCCGCTGCTGGGGTGGCGGCTCGACTTCGATCTGGCGATCCTCAACCGTCAGATCCGACCTCGCTTCGGCTTCGACCTGCCCAACACCGGTATCGACGTGGCGCAACTGTATCATCGTCAACTGCGTCGCAGCGTCATGGAGCCCGAGCCTCGCTCACAGCGTTTCGAGGCGGTGGCGGCGGCGCTGGACGTGCCGGTGATGGGGCGCAATACCGCGCTCGGTGATGCCGTGACCACGGCGCTGATGTACCTGCGCCTGGAGCGGGTTGGAATGCCTGAACGGCAAGAGGCATGAGCCGCTGAATCACCGCTGTGGCGTCGCCTTCGGACGGTGTCGATGGTAGGATTGCCACCCATCCTTCACCATGCTCTGGCAGCCCGTGACCATGCAAGACGCCGTGATTTTCGATCCCACCACCGTCGATGACGACACACGTCAACAGCGCGATGAGGTGAGCGAAGCGAGTTCGCCGCTGGCCGCGCTCGATGCCAAGCAGCGCCGCGAATTCAACAAGCTGCAGAAACGCCTGCGGCGTCAGGTGGGCAACGCCATCATCGATTACGGCATGATCCACGAAGGCGACCGGGTCATGGTTTGCCTGTCGGGCGGCAAGGACAGCTATACCCTGCTCGAGATCCTGCGCAACCTGCAGCGTAATGCGCCGGTCAACTTCTCGCTGGTGGCGGTGAATCTCGACCAGAAACAGCCCGGCTTTCCCGAGCACGTGCTGCCCGAGTATCTGGAAGGCCTCGGTGTCGAGTACTACATTCTCGAGCGCGACACCTATTCGGTGGTCAAGGAGAAGACGCCGGAAGGCAAGACCACCTGCGCGCTCTGCTCGCGCCTGCGGCGTGGCTCGCTGTATGGCTTCGCCGAGGAGATCGGCGCGACCAAGGTGGCGCTTGGTCACCATCGCGAGGACATTCTCGAGACGCTGTTCCTCAATATGTTCTATGGCGGCAGCCTCAAGGCCATGCCGCCTAAGCTGCTCTCCGACGATGGCAAGAACATCGTCATCCGGCCGCTGGCCTACTGCCGCGAGGCGGACATCGCCGAGTTCGCCAGGCTGATGGAATTTCCCATCATCCCCTGCAACCTGTGCGGCTCCCAGCCCAACCTGCAGCGCCAGGTGGTCAAGGAGATGCTGGCCGAGTGGGAGCGCAAGCACCCCGGGCGCCTAGAGACCATGTTCAAGGCGGTGACCAACGTGGCGCCGTCGCAGCTGGCCGACCGCGAGCTGTTCGACTTCGCGGGACTCGAGGCCAAGCAGGCCAGGATGCAGGAGCGGCGCATCGATGCCCTGAACGTGTCGAACGACGGCTGAGCCGATAGCCCGCTCAAACGCAAACCGCCCGGCCTAGGCCGGGCGGTTTGCGTTTGCTCGCGGATGTCTTGGGGCTCAGTGATCGTCTTGGGCCTGGGCCACCAACGCCTCGAGATTGAGAATGTTCACTTCGCGCCCCGACACCTCGACCAGCCCCTGCTGCTGGAAACGGCCGAGAATGCGGCTCACGGTCTCCACGGCCAGCCCCAGGTAGTTGCCGATATCGGCCCGTGACATGGAGAGACGGAAGCTGTAGGGCGAGTAGCCGCGGCGACGGAAGCGGTCCGACAGGCTGGTGAAGAAGCTGGCTAGACGCTGGTCGGCGGTCTTGCGCGACAGCAGCCGCATCATCTTGCGGTCGTCGCGCAGCTCCTTGCTCATGCTGCGATAGAGCTGGCCACGCAGCTCCGGCAGCTGTTCGGAGAGATGGTCGAGTCGGTCGAAGGGAATCTCGCACACCGTAGTGGTCTCGAGCGCGATCACGCTGCCGGGATAGGTCTGCTCGTCGATGCCATCGAGGCCGACCAGCTCGCTGGGCAGATAGAAGTTGGTGACCTGATCCTCGCCGGAGCCCTCGGTGGTGACCTGCTTGAGACTGCCGGAGCGAACGGCGAAGACGCTGCTGAAGGCGCTGCCCTGGCGGAACAGGGACTCACCTTTCTTCAGCGGAGAGCGACGCCGAATGATGGCATCGAACTGCTCCATGTCCTCGAGTTCCAGAGCGAGAGGCAGGCACAGTGAACTCAGGCTGCAGTTCTGGCAACGGGTTTCATGCAGCAGCGAACGCCGCTTGCCGAGTGCATTGGCCGCGTTTACCGGCATGCTCCACCTCCTTGATCATCGTCATGGAGGCATTATGGAACATTATTGGTGCAGGTAAAATGCCCCTTGCGACCTTTGGCCGCAATACCTTGCGGAACTTGCTAAATATTCTTCTGACTTAAACGATTCGGGAGTACTGGCAGTCGGGCTGCCGTGGCAGCCTGGCATCGAAGGCCATGGCCAGGTGCCGAATCAACAAGCGGCCCAGAGGAGTGGCGATCAGGCGAGGTCCATCCCAGACGACCAGCCCGTCATGCAGGGGCATCTCGAGCCGGGCCAGGGCATCCGCCAGATAGCGCGGCGCATCGATGCCGAAGGTTTCACTCAGCTCGTCGAAGTCGAGTTCCATGTCGCACATCAGGCGCTCGATGGCGTGCCGCCTGATACGGTCGTCGAAGGAGAGGCGAATGCCTCGCGCTGTGGGCAGGTGACTGGCGTCCAGCGCTTGCTCGTAGGCAGCGAGAGTGGTGTGATTCTGCGAGTAGACGTCGTCGATGCAAGAGATCGCCGACACGCCAAGCCCGATCAGGTCGCACTGTGCATGGCTCGAGTAGCCCTGGAAGTTGCGCTGAAGGGTGCCTTCGCGCTGGGCGATGGCAAGACTGTCGCTGGCTCTGGCGAAGTGGTCCATGCCGATGTGCACATAACCCGCAGCGGTCAGCATGGCAATGGTGATGCGCAGCATGGCCAGTTTTTCCTCGGGTCCGGGCAGGTCCTCGGCGTTGATGTTGCGCTGGGCGGCGAAGCGCTCCGGCATATGGGCATAGTTGAAGACGGATAGCCGCGCCGGGGCCATGGCGATCACCTGTTCCAGCGTGGCGGCGAAGCTGTCGCGGGTCTGGAACGGCAGGCCGTAGATGAGATCCAGGTTGAGCGAGCGGAAACCCAGGCGGTCGGCTTCATCGATCAACGCCTCGGTCAGGATGCGCGGCTGGACCCGATTGATGGCCCGCTGCACCCGGGGATCGAGGTCCTGCACGCCCAGACTGAGTCGGTTGAACCCCAGAGCCTGTAGGTGACGCAGGGTGAAGACGTCGGCCTCGCGTGGGTCGATCTCGATGGCATAGTCACGGTCGCGAGCGCTGGAAAGGCCGAAGCGGGCATCGAGGCGGTCGATCAGATCGCTCATCTGATCCAGGCTCAGGAAGGTTGGCGTTCCGCCGCCCCAGTGCAGCTGAGCGACTTCCCGTCGCGTATCCACATGCGGCTTGATCAGCACCATCTCGCGATCCAGGCGAGAGATGTAAGGGTCTGCCACCTTGGTGGCCTTGGTCGCGATCTTGTGACAGGCGCAGTAGTGGCAGGCCTTGCGACAGAACGGAATGTGCACGTAGAGCGACAGCGGCCTGCCGTCGGCGTTGCTGCGCGCCAGCGCCGCCTGATAGTCCGGCTCGGTAAAGTCCGAGCTGAACGACAGGGCGGTAGGGTACGAGGTGTAGCGAGGCCCATGGGTGTCGTAGCGCCGCAGCAGGGCCGCGTCCCAGATGAAGGGATCGGCCATCGTTCGAGGCAAGGACGGCGCGGGGACGGACATGAGGGCACTCCCAAGACGAACTGTAGGGACAATGCTAGCCGTACCCTCTCGCGGCCGGGTTGAGCTGCGTCAAAATGACGTGAGAATGGCGTGCCGGAGAAGCCGCTTCAGTGACCTGGCGCACTCAGCGGCAGCAACATGGAAATCTGCCACAGGGCAAAGCCGATGATGGTCAGTGCGGCCAGGGCTCGGGTTGTCGGGTGCCGGATCAGGGCGCTCAGCTGACGCGCGGCGAAGCCGGTCACCAGCAGCGAGGGCAGGGTGCCGAGGCCGAAGGCCGCCATCAGCGAAGCGCCGAACAGTGGATCGGCCGTGGCCAGGCTCCAGGCCAGCATCGAATAGACCAGCCCGCACGGCAACCAGCCCCAGACGGCGCCCAGTGCGATGGCCTGCGGCACCTTCACCACGGGCATCAGGCGCTTGCCGAAGGGCTCCAGGTAGCGCCAGAGATGGCGGCCGAGCGCCTCCACCTTGAGCAGGCCTTTCCACCAGTTGGCAATGTAGAGCGCCATCAGAATCAGCATGATGGCGGCGAGTGCCTGCAGACCCGCGCGGGCTGCCGGCGTCAGCGCCACCAGGGTACCGAGCGAGGCGACCAGGGCGCCGGCGGCCATGTAGCTCAGGATGCGGCCAAGGTTGTAGCCGAGCAGCAGCCCCGAGAGACGGGCGGGGCTGCGCATGCTGGGGGGCACGGCGAAGGTCAGCGCGCTCATGATGCCGCCGCACATGCCGATGCAGTGCGCACCGCCGAGCAGGCCGAAGACGAACGCCGCCAGCAGCGGCGGCAGGCCGAGTCCTGTCGGGTCCATTAGTGTTCCGCCGGGCCGTCGTCACCCTTTTCGGACGGCTTGCGGCGCGTGGCCTGGCGGCGCCTTTCTCGCTCCTCCGGCGACAAGTCGTTCTCGTCCTCATCGAAGAGGATGCGGTGGGCGGGGCCCTCCAGATCCTCGAACTGATCGTTCTTCACTGCCCAGAAGAAGGCCCACACGGCCAGGCCGAGCAGAATCAGCGACAGCGGAATGAGCAGGTACAGAATGGTCATGCGTTCACCAGTCGTGCTTCGGGAGCCGGCAGCGGAGCGGGGCGTAGCCGGAAGCGGTTGAGCCGCAGCGCATTGCCTACCACCACCAGCGAGCTACCCGACATGCCCAGCGCCGCGACCCAGGGCGGCACGATACCGATAGCGGCCAGCGGCAGCGCCGAGAAGTTGTAGCACACCGACCAGATCATGTTCTGGCGCATGATGCGTCGGGTGGCACGGGCGATCTCGATCGCCTCGACGATACGCAACAGGCGCGGGCTCAGCAACACGGCGTCGGCGCTGGTGCGGGCCAGGTCGGTGGCGCCGTTCATGGCAATTGACACGTCGGCGCCGGCCAGCACCGGAACGTCGTTGATGCCGTCGCCGATCATCGCGACCTTCTCGCCGGCTGCCTGGCAATCGCGAATGCGTGCCAGCTTGCCTTCCGGGCTGGCGCCGGCCCGCCAGGTCTCGATGCCCAAGTGCTCAGCCATGGCGCGCACGGCCTCGGTGGTATCGCCGGAGAGCAGCTCGACCTGGATACCGCGGGCCTTCAGTACGGCGACGGTTTCCGCCGCGTCTTCACGCAGCCTGTCGCGCAGGGCGAACCAGGCACGGGGCTCACCCTCTTCGCCGAGCAGCAGCCACTGGCCTTCCCCCGGGAGGGGCAGGGCATGACCCGGCGCAACGAAGTCGGCGCGTCCCAGGCGCCAGCGCTTGCCGTCTATCACCCCCTCGACCCCCTGACCGGTACGGCTGGTTCTGTCGCTGGCATCCACCGTGGCCTGGCGCCAGGGGCGGAAGGCACGGGCGATGGGGTGCTCCGAATGGGCTTCCAGGGTGGCGGCGATGGTACGGGCCCGCTCGTCGGTGATTGCGTCCAGGGGGCGAGTGTCGATGAGCTGCATCTCGCCGCAGGTCAGGGTGCCGGTCTTGTCGAAGATCACCCGGTCGACCTGTGACAGCGACTCGATGGCGTCAGCGCGGGTGATCAATATACCCCGGCGGCGCAGCTGGCCGTGCCCCGCGGTAAGTGCGGTGGGCGTGGCCAGCGCCAGGGCGCAGGGGCAGGTCACCACCAGTACCGAGAGCATCACCCACAGCATGCGGCTGGGGTCGATGAACCACCAGGCGGTGGTCACGCACACGGTCACCACCAGCAGACGCAGCACGAACAGATGCGACATGCGTGCGGCCAGCTGGGCCAGGCGCGGACGGCTGGCAAAGGCGCGATCGGTGAGGTCGACGATGCTGGCCACTCGGGCGTCCTTGCCGGCGTGGGTCACGCGAACCATCAGCGGGCTTTCGATGTTCTGACTGCCGCCGGTAACGCTGTCGCCGGCGCGCCGGGTCACCGGCAGGTATTCGCCGGTGAGCATCGACTCATCGAGGCTCGACTCGCCCTCTTCGATGACGCCGTCGGCGGGCACCCCGTGGCCGGGCTTGACGATCACCCGGTCGCCGGCGACGAGCTCGCTGGCTGGCAGGATGCGCTCTTCGCCGTTGGCCTCCAGGCGCACCGCCGAAAGCGGCAGGGCACCGGCCATGATGTTGCCCGTGTGGCCGCTGCGGCGCCGTGCGCGGGCTTCCACGTAGCGCCCGAACAGTAGAAAGAAGGTGAACATCGCCACCGAATCGAAGTACACCTCGCCGGTGTCGGCAATCACTGCATAGCCGCTGGCAAGGTAGGCCCCACCGATGGCGATGGAAACGGGTACGTCCATGCCCAGCACCCGGGTGCGCAGGTCGCGTACGGCATTGCGGAAGAAGGGCATGGCCGAGAAGAACACCACCGGCGTGGCCAGGGCGAACGACAGCCAGTGGAACAGGGCGTAGAAGTCCTCACTGATCTCGCCGGGGGCGGTCATATAGATGGGAATCGAGAACATCATCACCTGAGCCATGCCCACCGCCGCCACGATCAGTCGGCGGATGTTCATGCGCTCCTCGAACTGCAGCCGCTGCTGGGCGGCATCCGGTTCGTAGGGTTGGGCGCTGTAACCGATGGCGGCCATCTCGGCGAGGATGCGCGAGAGCTTGAGGCGTGCCGGGTCCCAGGCCACGCGGACGCGATGGTGGCTCAGATTGACGGCGCTGGAGGTGACGCCCTCCAGGTCGTTGAGGCGGTGCTCGATCAGCCAGGCACAGGCGGCGCAGGTGATGCCGTCCACCGCCAGGGTGGCATGGACCTGGTCGCCGTCGGCGTGGACGAACTGGCGCTGCAGGCCCGGGTCGTCGAAGACCGCCCAGGTCTCGGCCTTGACCGCCTGGCGCTCGTCGGGACGTTCGGGCAGCTCGGTGCGAAAGCGGTAGTAGCTTCCAAGTCCGCCGTCGACGATGGCATGGGCCACCGCCTCGCAGCCGGGGCAGCACAGCGGGTGATCACGCTCGTCGAGCGTGATCGACCATGGTGCCCCGGCGGGCACCAGGCTGCCGCAGTGGTAGCAGCTGTCGACGGCGGTATCGGCCGCGCTGGCTGAATGGCTCATGTCGGCGCTTGGCAAGGCGAGATAAGGCGATTAACCACGCGACGGCAGCCCGGGCGTCAGCGCGAACTCTTCGTCGCTGGGGAAGCTGCCTTCGCCGACCAGGCGCCATTCGGGCTGCTCCGCGCTGGGGTGAAGCTGCAGGTACCAGCGGTAGCGCAGGTTGTCAGGTGCCTGTCCCAGGTAGTGACCTTCACGCACGTGCTCCAGCACGATCTCCTGATCGCGGTCGCCCACGGTGGGGAAGATCAGCTTCAGGTAGAGTCGCTCGGGGCGCTCTGCACCGTCGAGCTGGACGATGATGTCGCTGGTCATGGGATCGATACGCAGATTGGCAACCAGGTCGAGCTCCTCGGCACGCTGCTGCTTGGCCAGCACCATGTTGATGGCGCGACCGTGCTCGTAGTAATCCTCCTGCACCAGGCCGTCGGCGGTACGAATCGCCATCACGGCCAGGGTCGAACTGCCGAAGATCGAGGTGAACAGCAGGCCGAGCAGGAACCACGGCCAGAACTGCTTGTACCAGGGGGAAGGGGTCGTCATGGTCATCTCCGTGCTTCACCGATGAAGCGGGTATCGCGTTCGAGCGTAATGCGCTCGTCGTCAAGGGATCGAAGGTTGAGCTGGATGGGATGGCTGGGCAGTGTCAGCACCTCCGGGGCGGCGGTGATCTGTACCGCAAACAGCCGGGTGGTGCCGGCCGCTACCCGTAGCGTCTCGGTGTCGAGCTCCAGATCGGGCAGGCCGCTCACCTCCAGCCGGTAGGTGTGGTCGCGGTCATCGAGGTTACGTACCGTCAAGGTATAGACATTGCTGATGCGCCCGTCACGGGTCATCTGGTAGAGCTGGCCGCGCTCGCGCTCCACCTCCACGTTGAGCGGCATGCGGTCGCCCAGCGCCCACACGAACAGGCCGACCATCACCGTGAGCGCGGCCAAGTAGCCCAGCAGGCGGGGACGCAGGATATGGGAGCGCTTGCCTTCCAGAGCGTTCTCGGTGGTATAGCGAATCAGCCCGCGCGGATAGTTCATGCGATCCATCACGCTGTCGCAGGCATCGATACAGGCGGCACAGGTGATGCATTCGTATTGCAGGCCCTTGCGGATGTCGATGCCGGTAGGGCAGACCTGCACGCACAGATCGCAGTCGATGCAGTCGCCGTGGCCGGCCGCGCGCGCCTCGGCATGGCTAAGGCTCTTCTTGCGCGAGCCCCTGGGTTCGCCGCGTGTCGTGTCGTAGGACACGATCAGTGTATTTGCATCGAACATCACCGACTGGAAGCGGGCGTAGGGGCACATGTAGATGCATACCTGCTCGCGCAGCCAGCCGGCATTGAGATAGGTGAAGACCAGGAAGAAGCCGACCCAGAAGTAGGACCAGCCGTGAGCCTCGAGTGTGGGCAGTTCGACCACCAGCTCGCGGATGGGGGTGAAATAGCCGACGAAGCTGACGCCGGTGGCCAGTGCGATGGCCAGCCAGACGACGTGCTTGGCGCTCTTGCGCCAGGCCTTGTCGAGGTTCATCGGCTGGTTGTCGAGCTTGATGCGCCGATTGCGCGAACCCTCCAGGCGGTGCTCCACCCAGATGTAGAGGAAGGTCCACACGCTCTGCGGGCAGGTGTAGCCGCACCACACCCGGCCGGCGAAAACGGTGATGAAGAACAGGCCGAAGGCGCAGATGATCAGCAGCCACGATAACAGAATGAACTCCTGCGGGTAGAAGGTGGCGGCGAAGATGTGGAATTCGCGCCCCGGCAGATCGAACCAGATCAGCGGTCGATCGCCCCAGGTGAGCCAGGGCAGGCCAAAGAAGGCCAGCATCAACAGCCAGTTGGCGACACGGCGCACTCGTTGGAACAGCCCCTTGATCTCGCGCACGTAGATGTGGCGCCGCTTGGCGTACATCTCCTGTTGCACCGTGGCCTGTTGTTCCGAGGCATGGGGTATATGATGCCCCACCGGACCCGGGGTCACATCACGCGTGGGAATCTTATCGCTCATTTCGGACTCGCGACGGGCGACGGCGGCCCGTATGGGGAAGGCAATGAAGTGGCTTCATTGTATCGAGAGCCCGTCACTTGGCAGGGCAGTGCGACGGTGGGTCGCACTGCCTGCCCGGGCGGGAAACGTCAGTCGCGGAAGCGCAAGCTGTAGACGTAAGCCGCCACCAGGTGAACGCGCTCTTCGCCGATGTAGGCCTCCTGTGCCGGCATGTGCCCGTTGCGGCCGTTGCGCAGCGTCTGGCGGACCGAGTCGGCCACGCTCTGACCGGGCGCCTGGTAGAGCCAGATGTCGTTGGTCAGGTTGGGTGCGCCCAGGGCCGTGTTGCCGGTGCCCTCCTGACCATGACAGGCGGCACACACCGAAGCGTAGACCGCAGCGCCCTGCTCGGCCTGTTCGGCATCGTGTTCCAGGCCTGACAGCGACAGTACGTGCTGAGTGACTCGCTCGATGTTGCCCTCACCCAGGCTCTGGAACGAGGGCATCAGGCCGTTACGACCGCGAATCAGAGAGGTCATGATCTGCTCGGGTTCGCCACCGTAGAGCCAATCGTCGTTGGTCAGGTTGGGGAAGCCGTAGCCGCCGCGGGCGTTGGCGCCGTGACACACCGCGCAATTGTTCAAGTAGATGCGCTCGGCTACCTGCATCGCCTCGGCGTCCTGCGCCAGCTCGGGGATTGGAATCTCCTGATACTGGGCGAAGATCGGCGTGAAACGCTCCTCGGCGCGGGCCACTTCCTGCTCCCACTGGCCCTCCTGCGTCCAGCCCAGCAGACCGGTGAAGTTGCCAAGGCCGGGATAGAGCAGCAGATAGCCAAGGCTGAAAATCACCGTGGCCACGTAGAGCTGGAACCACCAGCGCGGCAGCGGGTTGTCGTACTCCTCGATCTCGTCGGCGGCATGACCGGTGGTTTCCACGTTGCCATCGGCATCCGGCACCTTGTCGGTCTTGCGGTTGGCGTATAGGATCCAGAAAGCGAAGGCGATGGAGCCCAGCGTCAGTACGATGATCCACGCACTCCAGAACCCGGAAAGGGAGTCATCCCAGAAGTTGCTCATGTGTTTTTGTCTCCCCTGTCTTGGCGGGAATCGGCTTCGCTTGCCTGCGCGCGATTGGAGCGCTGCTGCGAGGCGCTGCTGTCACGGTTGCTTTGCTCGTCGTCCTCGGCGAAGGGCAGGTTGGCCGCTTCGTCGAAATCCGGCTTGCGTCGCCGGGAGTAGGCCCACCAGGTAATGCCCAGGAAGGCGATGATCAGAATGCCGGTGATGATGCCGCGAAAGGTGCCGGTATCCATGATCAGCGCGTGCCCTCGAGCACGGTCCCCAACTGTTGCAGATAGGCCACCAGCGCGGTGATCTCCTGCTGACCGCGTACTTCACGCGTGGCGCCCTCGATGTCCTCATCGGTGTAGGGCACGCCCAGCCGGCGGAGCGCCTGCATCTTGCGCGGCGTGTCGCGGCCGTCGAGGGTGCGCTCGAACAGCCACGGGTATGCCGGCATGATCGAGCCGGGTACCACGTCGCGCGGGTTGTACATGTGGGCACGGTGCCAGTCGTCGCTGTAGCGGCCGCCGACGCGAGCCAGATCCGGGCCGGTGCGCTTGGAGCCCCACAGGAAGTTGTGCTCGTAGATGAATTCGCCAGCGACGCTGTAGTGGCCGTAGCGCTCGGTCTCGGCGCGGAACGGGCGGATCATCTGCGAGTGACAGCCGACGCAGCCTTCGCGGCGATAGATGTCACGGCCCTCCAACTCCAGGGCGGTAAGCGGGCGCAGCCCGTCCACCGGCTCCGTGGTCTGCTTCTGGAAGAACAGCGGTACGATTTCGGCCAGGCCGCCGAAACTGATCACCACCAGGATCAGCACAGCGAGCAGGCCTACGTTCTTTTCGACAATCTCGTGTTTCATTGGCGTCGGTATCCCCGGTTGCTCAGGCAGACTGCGGAATCGGCTGCTGGGTGACGGCTTCGCTGCGCTTGATGGTCATGAAGACGTTGTAAGCCATGATCAGCATGCCCACGACCCAGAACAGACCGCCGATCAGGCGAACGATATAGCCGGGGCCGCTGGCCTCGACCGATTCCATGAAGGTGTACATCAAGGTGCCGTCGGGGTTGATGGCGCGCCACATCAGGCCCTGCAGGATGCCGTTGACCCACATTGAAGCGATGTAGAGTACGGTGCCGATGGTGGAGAGCCAGAAGTGCACGGCGATCAGTCCGACCGAGTGCATTTCGGTGCGGCCGAACAGGCGCGGAATCAGGTGGTACATGGAGCCGATGGTGATCATCGCCACCCAGCCCAGAGCGCCGGCGTGCACGTGGCCGATGGTCCAGTCGGTATAGTGAGACAGGGCGTTGACCGTCTTGATGGCCATCATCGGGCCTTCGAAGGTGGACATGCCGTAGAACGACAGGGCCACCACCAGGAAGCGCAGAGTCGGATCGGTGCGCAGCTTATGCCAGGCGCCAGAGAGGGTCATCATGCCGTTGATCATGCCGCCCCAGGAAGGCGCGAGCAGGATGATCGACATCACCATGCCCAGCGACTGCGCCCAGTCGGGCAGCGCGGTGTAGTGCAGGTGGTGCGGGCCGGCCCACATGTAGATCATGATCAGGGCCCAGAAGTGCACGATCGACAGGCGGTAGGAGTAGATCGGGCGTTCGGCCTGCTTGGGCACGAAGTAGTACATCATGCCGAGGAAGCCGGCGGTCAGGAAGAAGCCCACCGCGTTGTGGCCGTACCACCACTGGACCATGGCGTCGATGGTGCCGGCGTAGATCGAGGTGGAGTACATCAAGGTGACCGGGATCGCCGCATTGTTGACGATATGCAGCACGGCCACGGTCAGGATGAAGGCGGCAAAGAACCAGTTGGCCACGTAGATGTGGGAGGTCTTACGCTGCTTGACGGTCATCAGGAAGACAATGGCGTAGCTGACCCAGACCACGGCGATCAGGATGTTGATCGGCCACTCGAGCTCGGCGTACTCCTTGGTGGTGGTGTAGCCCAGCGGCAGCGTGACCACTGCCGACAGAATCACCGCCTGCCAGCCCCAGAAGGTGAAGGCCGCCAGCTTGTCGGAGAACAGGCGCGTCTGGCAGGTGCGCTGTACCACGTAGTAGGAAGTGGCGAAGAGCGCCGAACCGCCGAAGGCAAAAATGACGGCGTTGGTGTGCAGCGGGCGCAGACGGCCGAAGCTGGTCCAAGGCAGATCGAGGTTGAGTTGCGGCCAGATCAGCTGTGCGGCAAGAATGACACCGATGAGCATGCCCACGATGCCCCACACCACCGTCATGATCGCAAACTGCCGAACTACCTTGTAGTTGTAGGTCGGGTGTTCTAATGCTGTGCTCATGTCAGGTTCCCATAGAACGCGTGTCGAGAACTCGTGGTGGCGTCTGCCACTCGGTGCTCCCGGGTGGGTGATTCAGGTCAGAAATCAGAGCGGATTCTAGCGCAGCCGTCTGACAGACTGAAACAAGGATATAGGTGAAACTGGTATGGGAATTTGACGCGTGTCGGACTTTTTGCCGAAAGAGGCGTTGCCCATCGATTCTGCTCGACTGCGTGAATGGACGCCGAAAGAGCGCCTCGGGAGCTGGTTCGTGGAAGCGATAGGACCACTCGAAGTGAAGGGTGATGGCAGCGGCGGTTGCCTGCTGATCGCCCATGGCGCGGGGGCTGGCCGGCAGTCTCCATATATGAGCCGGATACGCGAGATGCTCGCGCACCATGGCGTTCAAACCCTGGCAATCGAGTTCGCTTACATGCAGCGGATGCAGCGTGAAGGCAGGCGAATACCACCACCGCGTATAGACCGCCTGGTAGAGGAGTTGTCACAGTGGTGCGACATTCTGACACGGCCTGAAGGGGGTACTCTGTGGCTCGGGGGCAAGTCGATGGGCGGACGCGTGGCCAGTCTGCTGGCAGCGAGCGAGGAAGTGGCCGGCCTGGTGCTGTGCGGCTACCCCTTTCATCCGCCCGGCAAGCCCGAGCGCCTGCGCCTGTCGCACTGGCCGTCGATCGAGTGTCCCACTCTGGTGGTGCAGGGCACCCGCGACCCGTTCGGCACGCGGGAAGAGGTCGAGGGCTACGCATTGCCCGAGCATGTAAAGGTGCACTGGCTCAGCGATGGTGACCATGACTGGACGCCGCGACGCTCATCGGGTCGAAGCCAGGCGGCGTTGATCGAAGAGGGTGCCGCCACGATTGCCGCTTTCATGAAAGCCCATCATTAGACGCAGTGGGCAAATTCACGGATGATGCGGCGTGTAGCCGGATTCAGCGCCGCGAGCGTCCCCGTGGCAACCCCCATGCTTCCCTGTGGCGCCGCAAAGGCATTGACAAGGCAGCGGATCTCTGTAGAATTCAGCGCCACGTGACCAGGGGTGGTTAGCTCAGCTGGGAGAGCACCAGCCTTACAAGCTGGGGGTCACAGGTTCGAACCCTGTACCACCCACCATCGCGCCCGAGCAGGGTCGATGGCTAGAACCTGGGCACGTAGGAAGCAAGCAGCGGACCGGTAGTTCAGTCGGTTAGAATGCCGGCCTGTCACGCCGGAGGTCGCGGGTTCGAGTCCCGTCCGGTCCGCCATCGTTTCCAGGCAGTTCATCAGCTGTGGACCGGTAGTTCAGTCGGTTAGAATGCCGGCCTGTCACGCCGGAGGTCGCGGGTTCGAGTCCCGTCCGGTCCGCCATGATGCCTGTTTTGCAGTTTTCGCAAGTTGCGATATGCGTGGGTGATTAGCTCAGTTGGTTAGAGCACCAGCCTCACATGCTGGGGGTCACTGGTTCGAGTCCGGTATCACCCACCACGCGGACCGGTAGTTCAGTCGGTTAGAATGCCGGCCTGTCACGCCGGAGGTCGCGGGTTCGAGTCCCGTCCGGTCCGCCATTCGATTTCAGGCCCCGAGCCCAAGGCTCGGGGCCTTTTCGTATCGACTATACTCCCTCCGCCGGCCCACGCTGGCTTGCAGCGCTGCGGTTGTTGCCCGCGGCGTGCCAGGCTCGCTTCGCCCTTCGGCGTATGTGCCGCTTTTTCTTTTGCGCCTGTCGTTCAGCTATCATACAGTTGTTTGAAATTGACCGTGACTCGACCCAAGGAGGAGTTCGGCGTGCGCTATCCTCATCTTTTTCGTCCGCTCGAGGTGGGCCATCTGACACTGCCCAACCGCGTGCTGATGGGCTCCATGCATACCAACCTGGAAGAGGCGCCGAACGGCTTCGCCCGCCTGGCGGCGTTTTATGCCGAACGTGCCCGTGCCGGTGTCGGCTTGATCGTCACCGGCGGCATCGCGCCCAACCCCGAAGGGGCGGTATTCCAGGGGGCGGCCACGCTGGAGCGCGCCGAGCAGGTGGCCGATCATCGCGGCGTGGTCGACGCCGTGCATGCCGAGGGCGGGCGCATCTGCATGCAGATCCTGCATGCCGGCCGCTACGCCTACTCTCCCGAGCTGGTCGCGCCGTCACCGCTCCAGGCGCCAATCAACCCCTTCGTGCCGCATGAGCTCAGCGACGCCGAGGTGGAACGCCAGATCGAGGCCTACGTGCGCTGCGCCTCGCTGGCCCGGGAGGCAGGCTACGACGGCGTCGAGGTGATGGGCTCCGAGGGCTATCTGATCAATCAGTTCCTGTGCCTGCGCACCAATCATCGTGACGACCGCTGGGGCGGAGCTTTCGACAACCGCATGCGTTTCGCCGTCGAGATCGTGTCGCGCATTCGTCAGGCGGTGGGCGACGACTTCCTGATCATCTTCCGCCTGTCGATGATCGACCTGGTGGAAGAGGGCAGCACCTGGGAAGAGGTGGTGACCCTGGGACGTGCCATCGAGGCTGCCGGCGCCAGCCTGATCAATACCGGCATCGGCTGGCACGAGGCCCGCGTACCCACCATCGTCACCAGCGTGCCGCGGGCGGCCTTCACCGAGGTCACCCGGCGCATGAAGGCCGAACTCGCCATACCGCTGATCACCACCAACCGCATCAACATGCCGGAGGTGGCCGAGCGCGTGCTGGCCGAAGGCCATGCCGACATGGTCTCCATGGCACGCCCCTTCCTCGCCGATCCGGCCTGGGTCGCCAAGGCGGCCGAAGGGCGCGACGACGAGATCAACACCTGCATCGCCTGCAACCAGGCGTGTCTGGACCATACCTTCCAGGGCAAGCTCACTTCCTGCCTGGTCAACCCTCAGGCCTGCCACGAGACCGAACTCGTCATCGAGGCGGCCGAGGCGCCGTGCGACGTCGCCGTGGTCGGTGGCGGTCCGGCGGGGCTGGCGGCGGCGCTCACTGCGGCTCGCCGCGGCCACCGCGTGGTGCTGTTCGAGCGCACCGGGGAGCTGGGCGGTCAGTTCAACCTGGCGCGCAAGATCCCCGGCAAGGAGGAGTTCGACGAGACGCTGCGCTACTTCAAGGTAATGCTCGACAAGCTGGGCGTCACGGTGAGGCTGGGCGTCGAGGCCGACGTGCAGACGCTGCGCGATTTCGACGCGGTGATTCTGGCCACCGGCGTGCGCCCGCGGCGACTCGAGCTGCCGGGCATCGAACATCCCAAAGTGATGAGCTACCCCATGGCGATCCAGCACCCCGAGCGGGTTGGACGGCGTGTAGCGATCATCGGTGCCGGCGGCATCGGCTTCGACGTGGCCGAGCTGCTGACCCACGTGGGGCATCCCTCGCTCGATCGTGACGCCTGGTGCGCCGAGTGGGGCGTCGACCTCGGCGTCGCCGAGCGCGGCGGCCTGCGTGCGCCCGAGCGGCCGGAGACGCCGCGGCAGGTCTTCCTGTTGCAGCGCAAGGCCTCCAAGCCCGGCAAGGGGCTGGGCAAGTCCACCGGCTGGGTGCACCGCATGTCGCTGCGCCACCGCAACGTGGAGACGCTGGCGGGCTGCGAATACATGGGCATCGACGACGACGGCCTGCACATCCGTCTGGGCGGAGAGCCGCGTCTGCTCGAAGTCGACAGCGTGGTGATCTGCGCCGGCCAGGACCCTGTGCGCGAACTTCTCGAGCCACTCAAGGAGGCCGGCGTGGCGGTGCATCTGATCGGTGGCGCCGATGAGGCCGCCGAGCTCGACGCCAAGCGTGCCATCGATCAGGGCACTCGCGTGGCGGCAGGGCTGTAGCCGCTGCGTTGACAGCTCAGTCTGGTCGAACCGCTAAGCTGATAGACCCGCTTCTCCATTGGCTGCCGGTCGCGCTTGTCCGATGCGCCGACTGGCAGCCTGCCGTCTCGCTGTCGCTCGCCTTCATGATTCTTCGCTCTTGTATGCCTTGGCCCGCGTATGGCGCCTGTTGCCCCATCGAGGCATGACCTTTGCCATGCGTTTGGGATGGCGATACGGGCGATCGTGGGCTGCGTCCTAATAACGTTTAAGCATCTTTCGATCCGTCATCGAACCCTTGGCATGCCCTGCGTTCTCATGGTTATCCTACCCTTGCGTTGATTATTTGCCGCCCACTGCGCCCCGAAGTGACTAGGCTGATGAGTAACCCGCGGCGGCCACCCGATTGGATGGCCTGGGGGGGTAAGGCAAACAGGAGGCTTCGATGAGCATCTTCGACCATGTGCAGAACCGCTTCTCTCGTGTCCAGCAGGAGGAAATCCCCCTGCAGGAGTACCTGGAGCTGTGTCGTGAGGACCCCATGGCCTACGCCAGCGCCGCCGAGCGGATGCTGAAGGCCATCGGCGAACCCGAGGTGATCGACACCGCCAAGGATCCGCGGCTCTCCCGAATCTTTTCCAACAAGGTGATCCGACGCTACCCGGCCTTTTCCGAGTTCTACGGCATGGAAGAGGCGATCGAGCAGATCGTGGCCTACTTCCGCCACGCCGCCCAGGGGCTCGAGGAGCGCAAGCAGATCCTCTATCTGCTCGGCCCGGTGGGTGGCGGCAAGTCGTCGTTGGCGGAGCGGCTCAAGCTGCTGATGGAGCATATTCCGTTCTACGCCATCAAGGGCTCGCCGGTGTACGAATCGCCGCTGGGGCTGTTTTCTCCCGAGGAGGACGGCGAGCTGCTGGAGAAGGAGTACGGCATCCCGCGGCGCTATGTGAAGAGCGTGATGTCGCCCTGGGCGGCCAAGCGCCTCAAGGAGTACGGCGGCGACATCTCGCAGTTCAAGGTGGTGCGTCTGTACCCCTCGCGGCTCAACCAGATCGCCATCTCCAAGACCGAGCCGGGCGACGAGAACAACCAGGACATCTCTTCGCTGGTGGGCAAGGTCGACATTCGCCAACTCGAGCTCTACTCCCAGGATGACCCGGACGCCTACAGCTTCTCCGGCGGCCTGTGCAAGGCCAACCAGGGGTTGATGGAGTTCATCGAAATGTTCAAGGCACCGATCAAGGTGCTGCACCCGCTGCTGACGGCGACCCAGGAGGGCAACTACAACCCCACCGAGGGCATGGGCGCGATCCCCTTCGAAGGCATCGTGCTGGCTCACTCCAACGAGAGCGAGTGGCAGGCGTTCCGCAACAACCGCAACAACGAGGCCTTCCTCGATCGCGTCTACATCGTAAAGGTACCGTACTGCCTGCGCGTGACCGAGGAGATCAACATCTACAAGAAGCTGCTCGAGCACTCCTCGCTCAATCAGGCCCCCTGTGCCCCCGATACCCTGCGCATGCTGGCGCAGTTCTCGGTGCTCTCGCGGCTCAAGGAGCCGGAGAACTCCAGCATCTACTCCAAGATGCGGGTCTACGACGGTGAGAACCTCAAGGACACCGATCCCAAGGCCAAGTCGATCCAGGAGTATCGCGATGCCGCGGGGGTCGACGAGGGCATGGACGGGCTCTCCACCCGCTTTGCCTTCAAGATCCTGTCGAAGGTGTTCAACTTCGACAATCACGAGATCGCCGCCAACCCGGTGCACCTGCTCTACGTGCTCGAGCAGCGCCTCGAACAGGAGCATCTGCCCAAGGAGACCTTCGAACGCTACCTGCGCTACATCAAGGAGTTCCTGGCTCCACGCTACGTCGACTTCATCGGCAAGGAGATCCAGACCGCCTATCTCGAGTCCTACTCCGAGTACGGTCAGAACATCTTCGACCGCTACGTCACCTACGCCGACTTCTGGATTCAGGACCAGGAGTATCGCGATCCCGAGACCGGCGAGCTGTTCAACCGTCAGTCGCTCAACGAGGAGCTGGAGAAGATCGAGAAGCCGGCCGGGATCTCCAATCCCAAGGACTTCCGTCACGAGGTGGTCAACTTCGTGCTGCGGGCGCGTGCGCAGAACAACGGCATGAACCCCAGCTGGCAGTCCTACGAGAAGCTGCGCGGCGTGATCGAGCACAAGATGTTCGCCAACACCGAGGAGCTGCTGCCGGTGATCTCCTTCAACGCCAAGGCATCCACCGCGGATCAGAAGAAGCATGAAGACTTCGTGGCGCGCATGAAGGAGCGTGGCTATACCGAGAAGCAGGTACGGCTGCTCTCGGAGTGGTACCTGCGGGTGCGTAAATCGCAATAAGCGGCGCGAGCCAGGAGGTCAGCATGACCTATTTCATCGACCGACGCGCCAACGCCAAGAACAAGAGCGCCGTGAACCGTCAGCGCTTTCTCGACCGCTACCGGACGCATATCAAGCGTTCGGTGGAGGAAGCCGTCAACCGCCGCTCCATTACTGACATGGAGCGGGGCGAGAAGGTCTCGATTCCCACCCGTGATATCTCGGAGCCGGTGTTCCAGCACGGGCCGGGCGGCAAGCGCACCATCGTCAGCCCCGGCAACAAGGAGTTCGTCGAAGGTGACAAGCTGCGCCGCCCCGGCGGGGGCGGCGGCGGAGGTGGCGCCGGCGAGGGCAACGCCTCCAACCAGGGCGAGGGTATGGACGAGTTCGCCTTCAGCCTCACCCGCGAGGAGTTTCTCGACTTCGTCTTCGATGGTCTTGAGCTGCCGCATCTGGAGCGCAAGGCGCTCAAGGATCTCGACGAGGTGAAGCCGGTACGTGCCGGGGTCACACGCGACGGAGTGCCGGCGCGGATCAACATCGTACGCTCCATGCGCGAGGCGTATGCCCGGCGCATCGCCATGCGGGCCCCGATCCGGCGTGCCCTGCGCGAGGCGCAGGAGGCACTGGAGGAGGAGGAAGGCAAGGATCCCGTGCTGCGCAACCCGTCGCGGATCGCCGAACTCAAGGCGGAGATCGAGCGTCTCGAGAAGCGCCTCGAAGCGGTGCCCTACATCGACACCTACGACCTGCGCTACAACAATCTGGTCAATCAGCCTCAACCGTCGAGCAAGGCGGTGATGTTCTGTGTCATGGACGTGTCGGGCTCCATGACCCAGGCCCACAAGGACATCGCCAAACGTTTCTTCCTGCTGCTCTATCTGTTTCTCGAGCGCAACTACGAGAAAGTCGAACTGGTCTTCGTGCGTCACCACACCGCGGCCAAGGAGGTCGATGAGGAGGAGTTCTTCTACTCGCGGGAGACTGGCGGCACCATCGTCTCCAGCGCCCTGACCCTGGTCGACGAGATCATCACCCGGCGCTACTCGCCAGCGCAGTGGAATCTCTATGTGGCCCAGGCCTCGGACGGCGATAACTGGGATGACGACTCGGTGAACTGCCGTGAGCTGCTGATGAAGAAGCTGATGCCGCGTCTGCAGTACTACACCTACGTGGAGATCACGCCCCATGCCCACCAGGCGCTGTGGGAGGAGTACGAAACGGTGGCTGCCGAGCATCCCGACCGTTTCGCCATGCGCCAGATCGTCGAGGCGGGCGATATCTACCCGGTGTTCCGTGAGCTGTTCAAGCGCCGCGCCGCCCATTGACGTGGATGAGGAGGTCTCATGACCCGACGCAAGCCGATCGCCACCGGTTCCGACTGGAACTTCGAGACCCTCAAGGAGTATGAGCAGGAGTTGGCCAGGCTGGCCGACGAGTATCGGCTGGACACTTACCCCAACCAGATCGAGATCATCACCACCGAGCAGATGATGGACGCCTATGCCAGCGTGGGGATGCCGGTGGGCTACCATCACTGGTCGTTCGGCAAGCAATTCCTGGCCGTGGAGCAGGCCTACCGGCGGGGCCAGATGGGGCTGGCCTACGAGCTGGTGATCAACTCCGACCCCTGCATCGCCTACCTGATGGAGGAGAACACCCTGATGATGCAGGTGCTGGTCATGGCCCACGCCTGCTATGGACACAACTCCTTCTTCAAGGGCAACTACCTGTTTCGTACCTGGACGGACGCCAGTTCGATCGTCGACTACCTGGTATTCGCGCGCAAGTACGTGGCCGAGTGCGAGCAGCGCCATGGCGTGACTGCCGTGGAGCAGCTGCTCGATGCCTGCCATGCGCTGCAGAACTACGGTGTCGATCGCTACAAGCGGCCCTCGCCTATCTCAGCCGAGGAGGAGGTCCGCCGCCAGGCGGAGCGCGAGGCGTACCTGCAGACCCAGGTCAACACCCTCTGGCGCACCATTCCGGGGCGTCAGGCGGCGGATGCGCTACCCGGCAGCCTGGCCAGCGACGAGGACCCTCTGGGCCTGCGCGGGGGCGGGCGCTACCCCCCTGAACCCCAGGAGAACCTGCTCTATTTCCTCGAGAAGAACGCGCCACTGCTGGCGCCGTGGCAGCGCGAGATCGTGCGCATCGTGCGCAAGCTGGCGCAGTACTTCTACCCCCAGCGCCAGACCCAAGTGATGAACGAAGGCTGGGCATCGTTCTGGCACTACACCCTGATGAATCGGCTCTACGACGAAGGGCTGGTCGACGAGGGGCTGATGCTGGAGTTCCTGCAGTCGCATACCGCCGTGGTCAGCCAGCCCGCTTTTGACAGCCCGTACTACAGTGGCATCAATCCCTACGCGCTGGGCTTCGCCATGTTCAGCGACATCAAGCGCATGTGCCAAAACCCCACCGCCGAGGACCGTGAGTGGTTCCCCGACACGGCGGGCGGCGACTGGCTGGAGGCGGTGCACTTCGCCATGCGTAACTTCAAGGACGAATCCTTCATTCAGCAGTTTCTCTCGCCCAAGGTCATGCGCGACCTCAAGCTGTTCAGCATCGTCGATGACGATCAGGAGGAGATGCTGGAGGTGGCGGCCATTCACGACGAGCGTGGCTATCGTCGTATCCGGGAGGCGCTGGCCGCGCAGTACGCCCTGTCGCTGCGGGAGCCCAATATCCAGGTGTACGAAGCCGACATCCGCGGCAACCGCTCATTGACCCTGCACCACGTGCAGGATAGCCGGCGCCCGCTGGGTCGCAGCGTCTACCCGGTGATTCGCCATCTGCACCAGCTCTGGGGCTTTCCAGTACGCCTGGAGTCGATTGCGGCGGATGGCAGCATCGGCAGGCGCTATCAGTGGCCGCTGCCGGACGAAGAAGGCAAGGAGTAGTGCCCGGCGTGTCGCCGGGCAGCATGGGCCGTGCCGGCAGCCGCACGCTTTCCCGCTTGGCTGGTTCGGCTCATGGCTGGCTCAGTCGGCGGTGACCCAGGACTGGCACCAGCCGCCCGGTTCGACGCTATTCTGTGGAAAGAGCTGGCAGCCTTCGCTGCGACGTTCGAAGAACATGCAGTTGCTGCAGGTTTCGCCTCGCTCGTACGCGGGGTGATCGCTGGCTCGCTCGGCCACTTCCACGTAGTTCAATGCCTGGGCCTGCTCGTCGTTGGGGTTGAGCCTCGGCAGGGTCTGGGCGAATGCCTGGCGCGAGAGAACGCCGGCGCCCAGGGGCAGAACGGCGATGCCCAGCAGGCTGTTGCGTAAGAAGTCACGTCGGCTTTGCTGAGCCGGGGAGCGATGCTTCTTGTCCATGGGATGCTTCTTGGCCATGGGATGCTTCTTGGCCATTGAGAGGTCTCCTGCTTCGACACGGTCAAGTCGTTATGGAACGAACCCCATTGCGGGCCGGGCAGCTGCCGAGTGGACAGACGACGTACCGGCTCGATTATCAGACTCGGCAAGGGGGAGTGAAGTTCTCGAGTGTTAAGCGGAGGAAACACGCTTTTTAACCGTGGCGCAATTGCCGAATTTTGCCTTGCGTTTCGGTTTGGTGTCATGCGGTTTCGGCAGGCGAGGCGACGTAAGGAAATGCGAATGAAAGGGGCGCGGGACGCTGGCCAACGCAGCCGATGGCGCTGGCACCGCTAAGGTAGATTCGATAGTGTGGGTGAACACTGCTGCTGCAAGGATGCTGTTATGCCGTGGTTGAAAATTCTGCACATCGCCACGCTGTTGTGCTGGTGTGCTTCGCTGCTGTACCTGCCGGCCATGCTGATGGTCAGTGCCCGAACCCGGACGGGCAGCTCATTCGAGGTTTCCGCCCCGGCGCTGCTGCGTTTCGTTTTTACTCACATCGCCACTCCCTTCGCCCTGGTGGCGATCATGAGCGGTACGCTGCTGTTCGTCGTGGCGCAGCTCGTCGGCGGCTGGCTGGTGCTGAAGCTGGCGGCCGTGAGCGGCATGGTGCTGTGCCATGTGCTGTGCGGCGCACTGATCGTGCGCCTGGAGCGTGACCGACGCCGCTTCCTGGTGCCGGCAAGCGCGCTGGTGGCCGCCGTCGCCGCCTCGCTCATGCTTGCCGTTCTCGTGCTGGTACTCAGCAAGCCATTCGATTGAGGCATGACAAGGAGAGTCACATGCGCCACTCGACCCGCCATGCTCGGTCAACACTTGTCGTCGATTTCGACGCCTACCGCCTCGTCGTAGACGAGCATGCCACCGAGAATCCCTGCCAGCACGATCAGTCCCGCCGTCATCAGCGTCAGGCCAACGGCCCAGGGCAGCAGATCGGTGGGGTAGAGGTAACGCCACAGCCAGTTGAGCGAGGCCAGCGACAGCATCATCACCGCCAGGATGGCGTGACACCAGCCCAGGATCATGTCACGGATTTGCTTCACAGTGATCAGGTCGGTCAGGCCGGCGATGCTGGCAACCCAGCCGCCCAGAGCGCCGATGCCGGCCAGCCACAGGCTGGTGCGTGCCCAGAACGGATCGCCGGTAAACAGGAAGAGGGCGTCGCTGCCCACCACCAGCATCAGGCAGGCAATGGGAAAGTGCACCATGGTGGGGTGAAGGGGGTGCCCGCCAATGGCAGCACGGCTTTTTATCGAGCGTCTCGGTTGTTCAGCCATGTTCGCGTCCTTTGCGATCGTTCCAGGGGTCTCTCTGGCATTCAACGCCCTGTCCGGCAGTGGGTCAACCGCTGGAGGCGCTTGGCCTCATGGGCAGTGCTGCCGCTGGCGGCACTGCCGGCCGGCTGTGCAGGGGAAATGTCGATCCTCGACCCTTCCGGTCCTGCCGCTCGCCATCAGTTCTGGGTGTGGTGGGCCATGCTTGGTTTCAGTGCGGTCGTGGCGCTGGTTCTCTTCGCGCTCTGGCTGTATACCTTCCGCCGTGACGAGCAGCCCCAGCGAACGCCGCGGGAGGAGCAGCGCATCATGCTGCGCTGGGTGGTTGGAGGCGGGATCGCGCTGCCGCTGGCCAGCATCATTGCGCTGCTGGTTTTCGCCGCCCCGACCGGCCGCAGCATGATTCCCCTGCCGCTGCCGGAGGGTGAGGCCGAACTCATCGAAGTGGTGGGGCACCAGTGGTGGTGGGAGGTCCGCTATCCCGGTGAGAACGGCGAGCCCGACGTGATCACCGCCAACCGGCTGGTGATGCCGGCCGGCGAGCCGGTCGACTTCCGCCTGGTCAGCGCGGATGTGATCCACGCCTTCTGGATCCCGCGTCTCGGCGGCAAGCGCGACATGGTGCCGGGACGGCATTCGATCATTCGTCTCGAAGCCGACGTGCCCGGCGTCTTCGGCGCCCAGTGCGCCGAGTACTGCGGTGCCCAGCACACCAACATGCTGCTGCACGTCGAGGCGATGCCGCGGGAGGAATACGATGCCTGGCTGGCCGAGCGCCGTACTCCCCCCGAGCCTCGCGCAGGCTTCGACGAGGCGCGACAGGCCTTCGGCGAGCACTGCGCGGCCTGCCACACCGTCGACGGTTTTCCGCAGGAGCTCATTGCCGATGAGGTCACTTACGACATGGTCGGCCCCAACCTGACCGACATCGGCTCCCGCCCCACCCTGGGGGCTGGAGTGCTGCCCATGGAAGAGGGGGCCATCGCCTACTGGCTGGAGCACCACCAGCTGCTCAAGCCCGGCAACAGGATGCCGCCGCATAACCATATCGACACCGAGACGCTGCAGGATATCGGAGCCTGGCTGGAGACGATGGAACCATGAGCGAGATCAAGGACGCGACGCTGACGCCCGAGCTTCGGCGACTGCACAAGGGAATGGACGAGGTGTGGGGTAACCCCACCGGCTGGCGGGCCTTGACCGTGGTGAACCATACCACCGTCGGTCTGCGCTTCATGGTCACCGGGGCGATCTTCTTTCTGATCGGTGGCCTGCTGGCGATGCTGATCCGCACTCAGCTGGCCTTCCCCGACAACGACTTCATGTCTCACGAGATCTACAACCAGGTCTTCACCATGCATGGCACGGTGATGATGTTCCTGTTTGCCATCCCCATTCTCGAGGGGCTGGCGATCTACATGATGCCCAAGATGATCGGGGCTCGCGACCTGGTGTGTCCGCGGCTGACCGCCTTCGGCTACTACTGCTATCTGTTCGGCGGCATCATTCTCGCTTCCAGCATGATCCTGGAGATGGCGCCGGCCAGCGGCTGGTTCATGTACACCCCGCTCAGCAGCGGCGAGTACTCGCCCGGGCCGGGCTCCGATTTCTGGCTGCTGGGCATCACCTTCGTCGAGATATCGGCGCTCTCCGCCGGCGTCGAGCTGGTGGTGTCGATTCTGCGCACTCGTACCCAGGGCATGGCGCTGCACAAGATGCCGCTGTTCGCCTGGTATATCCTGGCCATGGCATTGATGATCGTGGTCGGCTTTCCGCCGCTGATCCTCGGCAGCATTCTGCTCGAGCTGGAGCGCGCCGCCGGCATGCCCTTCTTCGAGGTGGCCGGCGGCGGCGACCCGGTGCTGTGGGCACATCTGTTCTGGCTGTTCGGTCACCCCGAGGTCTACATCATCTTCCTGCCGGGGGCGGGTATCGTCTCGACCTTGATCCCAGTCTTCGCCGGGCGCCCCATCGTCGGCTACGGCTGGGTGGTGGCGGCGATCATCATCATGGGCTTCGTCAGCTTCGGGCTCTGGGTGCATCACATGTTCACCCTGGGCATACCGCAGCTGGCGCTGGCCTTCTTCTCGGCGGCCAGCATGCTGGTGGCGATTCCCACCGCCATCCAGATTTTCGTCTGGCTCTCCACGCTGTGGCTGGGCCGGCCGAGGATGACGCTGCCGATGCTGTGGATCGTCGGTTTCCTGGTCATCTTCGTGCTGGGCGGGTTGACCGGCGTCATGCTGGCCCTGGTGCCGTTCAACTGGCAGGTGCACGACACTCATTTCGTGGTCGCCCACATGCACTACGTGCTGGTGGGGGGCATGCTGTTCCCGCTCATGGCCGGGCTCTACTACTGGCTACCTCAGGTATCGGGGCGCATGCCATCGGAGCGTCTGGGCAAGTGGAGCTTCTGGCTGATCTTCCTCGGCTTCAACGTCACCTTCCTGGTCATGCACTGGACCGGGCTGCTGGGCATGCGCCGGCGGGTGTTCACCTACGATACCGCCATGGGCTGGGACATCTATAACCTGATCTCCTCGGTGGGTGGCTTCATGATGTCCGCCGGCGTGGCACTGCTGATTCTCGACATCGCGCTGCATTTCCGCTTCGGCAAGAAGGCGCCGCAGAATCCGTGGGGCGCCGATACTCTGGAGTGGGCCATGCCCAAGCCCCCCACGGCCTACAATTTCGTCAGTCTGCCGGCGGTGGAGACGCGTCATCCGCTGTGGGAGAAACCCGAGCTCTCGCGCACCATCTACGAGGGGCAGCATGGCCTCGCCACCATCGAGCATGGCCGCCGGGAGACCTGGGGCAGCGATGCATTGACCGGCAAGCTGCGCGAAACCATTCATCTGCCGAGCAACTCCTGGTGGCCGCTGTTCTCCTCGCTGGCGCTGGCCGTGGTGTGTATCAGCTTGCTGGCGCGAGTCTACTGGCTGGCCGCCGTCGCAGTCGTGATCGGTGTGGTACTGCTGCTGCGCTGGTCGTGGGAGAACTGCGCGCATCCTGGCAAGGCGCCCGAGGCGTCGATGGCGCCCACCGATCCGCCGCTGCACTACCACACCATGAACGGGCCCGGCGTCTGGTGCATGTCGGTCTCCCACCTGGCCAACGGCTCGCTCTATCTGTCGCTGCTGTTCGGTTGGTTCTATTTGTGGGTGGTGGCGCCTGAGTGGCAGATGCCGGAGAGCTCTCCGCTTTCGCCGCTGCTGCTGGTGGCGGCAGGCGTGGCGCTGACGCTGGGCACGCTGCTGCTGGCCAAGGTGGTGCGTCGCTTGCGCCGCCGCGAGAGGGGCGGGCTCGGCATGATGATGTATCTGGCGGGTGGTCTGGGTACCCTGCAGACACTGCTGATCGTGGCGGTGATGTGGCGCGCGGGACTGGCGCCTACCGAGACGGCGCATGATGCCACACTGTTCGTGGCGCTGTGCTACGTGCTCATTCTGGCGTCGTTGGGGGCGATACTGTGCCTCCTCCAGGGGCTGCGCGTCGGCTATGGTTACGTCAGCGTCGAGACGCCGCTGGAGCCGGTGGTGGTGCTGCGCCTGTGGTACTACCACCTGGTGGTCTACTGGAGCCTGTTCGTGGCCATCTGGGTCTTGCCGACCGTGCTGGGAGGTGGTGCATGAGGCGTCTGCTGAAACTCACCCATCCGATCCATTTGGTCAGCGGGCTGACGATCTGGGGCATCTGGTTCGTGGCGATCTATGCCGGGCTCTCGGTGGCCTGCTCGGTGGCTCCCCCCGAACCCGGGAGCGACATGCTCACCGGCATCAACTTGGGTGTCGGCGTGGCCACTCTGGTCACCACCGCGCTGCTGCTGTGGCTGAGCTGGGCCAGCGTGTCGGCAGGCCGTAGGGCGGAGGTGCGCCGCGAGTGCTACTTCGCCTATATCTCGGCCGGGATGTTTCTGTTTTCGGCGGGCAGCACCCTGTTCGTCGGCTACCCCATCGTGTTCCTGCCGCCGTGCCTGTAAGGGCGGCAACCTCGGGGGTAGGCGAGCGGCGCAAAGAGAGCGCGGCGATTCAGCCGCCGGAGTGGGCCTGCTATACTCGCGCCAGTGCGGCGATGCCTGGCCGCAGGATTTTACCAACGGGGAGGGTGCTCGATGCAGAACGCCGTGATTCTGATCAACACCGAGAAGGGGCAGGTCAAGGCGGTAGCCGAGCGGCTCGCCGACGTCGAAGGCATCAGCGAGGTCTACTCCACCTGCGGTCGCTACGATTTGGTGGCGATCGCCCGCACGCGTGACTTCGAAAGCCTGGCCGAGCTGGTCACCGGGCGCCTCAATGCCGTAGAAGGCATTCGCGATACCGAGACCCTCAACGCCATGCAGGTGCACTCCAAGCACGATCTCGAGACCATGTTCTCGCTCGGCTGGTAGCAATTCGCTAGCGACTGCCACCCACTCACAACCGTATCGAGCCGGTACCCGGATGTACCGGCAGTGGCTCCCCTGCGGATGACTTCATGGCTTTGACACGAACCCGTGGCCGGCGGCGTCGCGCCGTACTGCCGCGCTGGCGCTCCCGCGTTCGCCAATTCGGCATTACTCTCGTTTTCGTGCTGGTCGGCAGCGGCCTGTGGTACACCCAGGAGCAGGAGTACCGCGACCAGCTGAGCTGGATGGGCGTGCCCACCTGGGACACCCTGACCCCGCTGACCGTACATCGTGTGCTGCGCAACGACGGCTTCCTGGTGGGCTGGTCGGACGTGCGGGTCAATCCGCTATGGGTGAGCTATCTGCTGCATGACGTGGAGGAACGTCGGGCGGCGCCCAGGCCAGACTTTCGCCGCGACTGGCGGACCCTGTGGCCGATTGCCGCCGACAGCTACTTCGGCAGCGGCTACGACCGCGGCCACCTGGCACCCAACTACGCCATTGCCGTGGTGCACGGGCGTCAGGCCCAGGAGCAGTCGTTCCTGATGAGCAATATCTCGCCCCAGCGTCCCGACCTCAACCGCCGTCTGTGGCAGCGCCTGGAAGAGGTGGTGATCGACCACTTCGTGCCGCGCTTCGGCGTGGTCCAGGTGATCACCGGTCCGGTCTTTCCCGAGCGCTTCCTCGACAACGTGACCAACCGGGTAGGGCTGGTCGAGATTCCCGAGGCGTTCTACAAGATCGTCGTGGTGCCGGCCGAGGAGCCCATGGCGCTAGCCTTCATCATGCCCCAGGAGGTGCGCGGCGACGAACCGCTGGACGACTACCTGGTGACCATCGATGAGGTGGAGGCGCGTACCGGGCTCAACTTCTTCCCGCGGCTGCCCGAGGAGGTCGCCGAGGTGTTGGAGGGAGAGGTGGTGGCATCGGGGTGGGCGCTCGAAGAGGTGGCGCGGCTTCCCTCCAGATATTGAGGTGGGCCAGATACTGAGTCAGGGAGGCATTCGGGCACAAAAAAAACCGCGATCAGTCGCGGTTCTCTTTATTCGCTTTGGCGATGTTTCAACCTGCATGACGCGATCTGCTCGTAGAGCAGTGGTGCCCAGGAGAGGACTTGAACCTCCACATCCGTAAGGATACTAGCACCTGAAGCTAGCGCGTCTACCAATTCCGCCACCTGGGCGCATCATGCCTGTCGTGCTTTCGCTACTGTCTTATCGCAACTGCTATTCTATGCCGCTGTCGTGTTCGCGCCTCTGGGATGGTGCCCAGGAGAGGACTTGAACCTCCACATCCGTAAGGATACTAGCACCTGAAGCTAGCGCGTCTACCAATTCCGCCACCTGGGCGAACACGAGCGATTCGAGCTAAATAAAGAGCGATGGTGCCCAGAAGAGGACTTGAACCTCCACGTCCGTAAGGACACTAGCACCTGAAGCTAGCGCGTCTACCAATTCCGCCATCTGGGCAGGCGACGCGTATCTTACCCAATTTGTGGGCCAATGCAAGAGCCTAGGCGGTAAAAGAGTCGAATGCCAGGCTCAATCTACGCCTGGTTTAGCCGTCATGGTTGGGAACCGCCACTACCGGCGCTATAATGCGGGCATGACAAATGACTCTATTAGCAATACCCCACGTACGCGGCGACTCGCCGACTCTCTTCCCCGAATGCTGCTCCCGTTGCCAAGGATGCCCCTCGCATGACTCATTGGACGCTCAGCAACGACCCCCATGCCAGCCGTGAGGCCCACAAGTACGACAAGCCGGCACCCAGCCGCGAGTACCTGCTGGCGCGCCTGGAGGAGTACGGCAAGCCGATCACCCATGAATCCATGAGCCGCATGCTGGGTCTCGAGGACGATGAGCTGCAGGAGGCGGTGCGCCGCCGGCTTGCCGCCATGGAGCGCGACGGCCAGGTGCTGCGCAACCGTGCCGGCGCCTACGCGTTGATCGACAAGCTCGACCTGATCAAGGGCAAGGTGCTGGGTCACCGCGACGGCTTCGGCTTCGTGCTGCGCGACGACGGCAAGAAGCCCGACCTGGTGCTGCCGCCGCGGCAGATGCGCCGGGTCTTCCATGGCGACTACGTGCTGGTGCGCGTCAGCGGGCGCGACCGTCGCGGCCGTGACGAAGCCACCATTGCCGAGGTGCTGTCGCGCAACACCCAGACCATCGTCGGCGTCTATCGCGAGAACACCTCCGAGTTCGGCGTGCTGATTCCCGAGAATCCGCGCATCACCCAGGAGGTGATCATTCCTCACAGCGCCTGTGGCGGCGCCCGCGACGGCCAGGTGGTGTCGGCCAGGATCGTGCAGCAGCCCGACACCCGGGTGCAGCCGGTGGGCGAGGTGGTCGAGGTACTCGGTGAGCGCATGGACCCGGGCATGGAGATCGACATTGCCATCCGCAGCTATGAGATCCCCGCCGAGTTTCCGCCCGAGGTGCACGATCAGATTGCCGAGATGTCTGCCGAGGTGGCCGAGCAGGACAAGCTGCACCGTATCGATCTGCGCGACATTCCACTCGTCACCATCGATGACGAGACTGCCAAGGATTTCGACGACGCCGTGTGCGCCTGGAAGACGAAGTCCGGCAGCTGGAAACTGATCGTCGCCATCGCCGACGTCTCCCACTACGTGCGCCCCGGCACGCCGCTCGACGAAGAGGCGATTCGCCGCGGAAACTCGGTCTACTTTCCCGGGCAGGTGGTGCCGATGCTGCCCGAGCTGCTCTCCAACGGTTTGTGCTCGCTCAACCCGGACGTCGATCGCCTGGCCATGGTCTGCGAGATGAATATCTCGAAGCAGGGGGTGATCAGCCGCTATCGCTTCTACGAGGCGGTGTTCCGCTCCCATGCGCGACTCACCTACAACAAGGTGGCAGCGATCCTCGACGAGGACGACCCCGAGGGCGACGCGCTGCGCGAGGAGTATCGCGCGCTGGTCAAGCCGCTCAAGGGGCTGCACGAGCTCTACAAGGTGCTGCGTCAGGCCCGCGAAGAGCGCGGCGCCATCGACTTCGAGACCACCGAGACGGCGATCCTCTTCAACGAGGAGCGCAAGATCGAGAAGATCGTGCCGCGCAAGCGCAACGACGCCCACAAGATCATCGAGGAGTGCATGTTGGCGGCCAACGTGGCCACTGCACGTTTCCTCGACAAGCATGACCTGCCGGCGCTCTATCGCATCCACGAGCGCCCCTCGCCGGAGCGTCTCGACAAGCTGCGTCTGTTTCTCAACGAGCTGGGGCTCTCGGTGGGGGGCGGTGACGAGCCCACGCCCCAGGACTACCAGGTGCTGGCGGAAGCAATTCGCGGCCGGCCGGATGCCGACGTGATCCAGACCGTGATGCTGCGCTCCATGAGTCAGGCGGTCTACTCGCCACAGAACGAGGGCCACTTCGGCCTGGCCTACCCGGCCTACGCCCACTTCACCTCGCCGATTCGTCGCTACCCCGATCTGCTGGTGCACCGCGCCATTCGTTCGGTGGTGCGTGGGCCGCGCCAGACCAATACCGTGCTGCGTGCCGAAGGGGCCAAGGTGGATCCGCCGAGCAAGTGGTGCCCCTACACCTTCGAGCAGATGCTCGAGCTCGGCGAGCACTGCTCGATGACCGAGCGTCGCGCCGACGACGCCACCCGTGACGTCGAGGACTGGCTCAAGTGCGAGTTCATGTCTGACAAGCTCGGCGAGGTGTATGAAGGTACCATTGCCTCGGTGACTCAGTTCGGTATCTTCGTGCGCCTCGACGAAGTCTACGTCGAGGGGCTGGTGCACGTTACTTCGCTGCCCTCGGACTACTACCACTACGAGCCCGAGAAACATCGCCTCAAGGGCGAGCGTACCGGTATGAGCTACCGCCTGGGCGATGGCGTCACCGTGCAGGTGGCCCGTGTGGATCTGAACGATCGCAAGATCGACTTCGCCCTCGAGGATGAGAAGCCGAGGCCCAAGCGCCAACCGCGCAAGCGTCGTGGTGAGAGTGAGGCGGTTTTCACAGCCAAGCCTGACGCCGGCAAGGGGCAGGCGGACGACAAGAGTGGCAAGGGCAAGGGCGGCAAGCGCCGCCGCGGCCCGCGTCGGTCGAGGTCGCGCGGCTGATGGCACAAGGCAGAAAAGGGCCCAGGCGCGATGCCGGTCGTAGGCCGAGAGCGGGTGTCTCATCGGCTCCACCGGCCACGCCGGGCGGGCTCGATGCCGTATTCGGCGTGCATGCGGTACGTGCTCTGCTGGCACGCGGCGAAGCGCCCAGGGTGCTGTGGGTCCAGGAGGGCGATGCCCAGCAGCGCCTCTCCGAGCTGATCGATCAGGCCCGCCGTGGTGGCGCGCGAGTCGAGCAGCATCCGCGTGACGAGCTCGACCGTCTGGCCAGGGACGCCTCGCATCAGGGCATCGTCGCCTTTGCCGCGCCGCTGGCCTTCGAGAGCGAGGCGTCGCTGTGGTTCAAGCTCGAGGCCTGGCCCCACGCTACGCCGCCGCTGCTGCTGGTGCTCGACGGCGTCACCGACGTGCACAACTTCGGCGCCTGCCTGCGCAGCGCCGATGCCGCCGGCGTGCATGGTGTGATCGTGCCCAAGGACAAGTCAGCGCCGCTCAATGCCATGGTGCGCAAGGTGGCCTGCGGTGCCGCCGAGAACGTGCCTGTCTATCAGGTGACCAATCTGGCTCGCGCGCTGGCCCGGCTCAAGGAGTTCGGCATCTGGATCACCGGCACCGCCGGCGAGGCCGAGGCGATGCTCTTCGAGGCCGAGTTCACCGGTCCCACGGCACTGGTAATGGGGGCCGAGGGCAAGGGCATGCGGCGACTGACCCGCGAGGCCTGCGATGGCCTGGTCAAGCTCCCGATGGCGGGCAGCGTCACTAGCCTCAACGTCTCGGTTGCCACCGGCATCTGTCTGTTCGAGGCGGTGCGCCAGCGCCGCGGTACATGAGTCGGCAGTACACCACCGGCTTGCAACCAGCGGTGCGGATCACTAGAATACAGGCGCCCGTTCCTGCGTGAGCGGGCGTTGCTATTTCGACTATCACCTCCTTGCTTCCCCTGAGTGCCGGGCGCGTATGGCGCAGGTCTCACGCGGAAGCTGCCAACCCGAAAGGAGATCCCATGCGTCACTACGAAATCGTGTTCATGGTCCACCCGGACCAGAGCGAGCAAGTACCGTCCATGGTCGAGCGTTACTCCAGCATCGTCACCGAGAGCGGTGGCACCGTGCATCGTCTGGAGGACTGGGGCCGTCGTCACCTGGCCTACCCGATCAACAAGATCCACAAGGCTCACTACGTGCTGATGAACGTCGAGTGCAGCGGCGAGACCCTCGAGGAAATCGAGAACATCTTCCGCTTCAACGACGCCATCATTCGCAGCCTGGTGGTGCGCTGCAAGGAAGCCATCACCGAAGCTTCGCCGATGATGAAGCCGGCAGATGACAAGCGTGCGCGTCGCGAAGAAAAGCCGCGCGCCGAAGAAGAAACTGCCGAAGCCAACTGATCGCACGTACCGAGGAGTCTCTACATGGCACGCTTTTTCCGCCGTCGTAAGTTCTGCCGTTTCACCGCTGAAGGCGTGAAGCAGATCGATTACAAGGATCTGGACACACTGAAGGCCTACATCACCGAAACTGGCAAGATCGTACCCAGCCGCATCACCGGTACCAAGGCCCGTTATCAGCGTCAGCTGGCAACTGCCATCAAGCGCGCGCGCTACCTGGCTCTGCTGCCCTACACCGACAGCCACCAGTAAGCCGCCGATTCGATGTTGCCGATCGCCCGATGGTTGATGCGCGGCACGCCCTACGCCGTAGGCGGGGCGGCGCTGGCCGCGGTGATACCCTGGCTGTTCTGGCTCAGTGGCGCCATCGTGGCCCTGGTCACGCTGCGTCGCGGTCTATCGCCGGCGTTGCCTGTGCTGGTGGCGGCCGCCGTCCCTGCCGGTTGGTGGTGGGCTCAGGGCGATGCTCTGCCGCTGGCCAGCGTACTGCTGGTAACGCTGATGGCGGTGGTGCTGCGCTCCCGCATGCGCTGGAGCGAGGCACTGATCGTCGGCACGCTGGCTGCGGCGGTCATGATCCAGCTCGGTGTCTTCGTGCCGCCGGGTGGTGCCGGGCCGCTGCTGGAGCAGCTGCGCCAGGGCTCGGTCGAGATCGACCGCATGCTGACCGAGCTGGCCGCCCAAGGCTTCGACACCGAGCAGCTGGCGACCCTGCTGATCGGTGGCATCACCGGTCTGGTGGTGCTGATCGCTGCGGTGGGTTGTCTGGCGCTGGCGCGGGCCTGGCAGGCGGGGCTCTACAACCCAGGCGGCTTTCGCGAAGAGTTCCATGCGCTGCGCCTGGTGCCGCGCGAACTCGGCCTGCTGGTGGTGCTCGGCGTGGTGGGCATGGTGCTGGGATTACCGTCGCTCTCCATGCTGGTATGGGTGCCGCTGCTGGTGGCCGGCATCGCTCTGGTACACGGCTATGTCGGATTGAAAGGTATGAACGGGCTGTGGCTGATCGCTTTCTACGTACTGCTGATCACCACCTGGCCCATGATTCTGATAGTGCTGCTGGTGGCCTTCATCGATGTGCTCGCGGATTTTCGCGGCCGTCTGGCCTCTCGCAGCGACTGACAAGAGGTTAACGAGATGGAAGTCATTCTGCTCGACAACATTGGCAAGCTGGGCGGCCTGGGTGACAAGGTCACCGTGAAGCCCGGTTACGGCCGTAACTACCTGGTGCCCTACGGCCTCGCCGTGCCGGCCACCAAGGACAACGTGGAAGCCTTCGAGGCGCAGCGCGCCGAGCTCGAGGCCCAGGCCGCCGAGCGCAAGGCGATCGCCGAATCCCGTGCCGCTCAGCTGGCCGAGATCGAGCTGTCGCTGGTGGCCAAGGCCGGCGACGAAGGCAAGCTGTTCGGCTCCATCGGTCCGCGTGATCTGGCCGAGGCGCTGGGTCAGGCCGGCATCGAAGTCGCCAAGAGCGAAGTTCGCATGCCTGAAGGTCCGATCCGCCAGACCGGGGAATACGACATCGACCTGCACCTGCATGCCGAAGTCGATGCCACCGTTCGCGTGGTCGTCGTCGCCGAGTAAGCCTCACCGCCCTCGACCGACCCCAAGGGGCGCAGGAGAGATCCTGCGCCCCTTGTCGTTTGTGTCTTAGACATTGGTAGTAATATTACGGTTTGTCTTTGCATCGCAACTCTTAAACGATTAAGTTTTTTCTGCCTGGCTCCGCTGCGTTTCAGGCCAGGGCAGCAGGACGAAAGATAAGAGACAAAGGTATCGTCGCGATACCGGTCTTAAACGATACAGCGCCATGCTTCCCACCGTTCTCCTTGCGTAAACAATCCAATAAACACAAAGGAACAACTGCGATGAAGACTGCCTTGCCAAGAACTCCGCTGGTCGCCGCCGTGGCCCTGGCCAGTTTCGGCATGATCGGGCACGCCGCCGCCGATACCAACGCCCTGGAGCAGCGCCTGCTCGAACTGGAGAGCCGCATTGCCGCCGCCGAACAGCGCGCCAGCGCCGCCGAGCAACGTGCCGAACTCGCCGAGGCCCAGGCTGCAGGAAGCCCGGCCCCTGCTGACGTGGAAGAGCGCCTGGCCCGGGTCGAGCGCCAGGCCAGCGGCGAAGAGGGCTTCTCGTTCAACGTCTACGCCCGCTCCGGGCTGCTGCTGGGTGAAGACCGCAAGAGCATCGACGGTGGCCCCTACGTAACGCCGGCCGGTGGACTGGGTGGTGCCGTGGGGCGCCTGGGCAACGAGCCGGATACCTACGCCGAGGCCATCCTCAACTACCGCATGCAGTTCGACAACGGCGCCAAGGCGCATTACCGCACCATGTTGGCCAGCGGCACCACCACCAGCAACGACTGGGATGGTGACTCCAACCTCAACGTGCGCCAGGTCTACGCCGAGTTCAGCGATCTGCCGAGCTTCACCGGCGCCTTCGAGAACGCCTCGATCTGGGCCGGCAAGCGCTTCGACCGCGACAACTTCGACATCCACTGGCTCGACAGTGATTTCATCTTCCTCGCCGGTACCGGCGCCGGTATCTACGACGTGCAGCTGGCCGACAACTGGCGCTCCAACTTTTCGCTCTACGGGCGCAGCTTCAGCGACTATCCGGTGCGCCCCGAACGTCCGGGGGACGAGGGCAACACCGATAGCTTGATCCTGACAGCCAACAACTACTTCGGTAACTGGCAGTGGATGGTGAGCGGTCTGTCCGCGGCCGACAACGATGAGCGCGACATCGGCGACGACCAGATGGCTGCCGGCAGCGGTTTCCACACCATGGTGGCCTACCACGGCGACAGCTTCTTCGGCCTGGGCGAGGGCAACTTCAAGGTGGCGCTGATGCACGGCCAGGGCCTGGGCGCCGAGGTCAAGGGGCTCGGCAGCGACGGCAACCTGACCGACGATGCCCAGGCCACTCGCCTCGGCATCTACGGCACCACCTACGTGGCGCCCAACTGGCGTCTGGCTCCGGTGCTGCTCGGTGAGGTGAGCAAGGACCGCTACGTCGATGGCGACGACTACAAGTGGCTGACCCTCAACGCGCGCCTGGTCAACGAGATCACCCAGAACTTCGAGATGCAGTACGAGGCCAGCTACCAGTACATGGACCTCGACCCCAACGGCTTCGATGGCCGCAATGCGGTGAGCGGCGACTTCGGCAAGTTCACCATCGCGCCGACCTTCAAGCCCCAGGTGGGCGGGTTCTGGCAGCGGCCGGAGATTCGCGCCTTCGCCTCCTACACCGACTGGTCGAGCGATCTCAACAACTACGGCGCCAGCTCCTTCGGCAACGAAGGCTTCACCGGCGGCCAGTGGAGCTTCGGCGTCCAGACCGAGGTATGGTTCTAGGCCGACTACCGCAATCCCGTTGCTCGCACGCTGTTTCGAACCTTCGCCGCGACCGTTTTCGGTCGCGGTTTTTGTCATTTCGAAAGGTGGGGTGGGCCACGGGCATCGGGTAGAATGGCACGGCCCGTTCCCCTCAAGGTTGCCGCACCATGAACGACACGCTCGAGCTCGATCAGGAAACCGCTGCGCTCAAGGTGCCGCCGCACTCGCTCGAAGCGGAGCAGTCGGTGCTGGGCGGCCTGATGCTCGACAACCAGGCCTGGGACAACGTCGCCGACCGGCTGGTGGCAGACGACTTCTACCGCTATGAGCACCGTTTAATCTTCAACGCCATGACCGGGTTGGCTGAAGCCAGCAAGCCGCTCGACGTGGTCACTCTCTCCGAGGCGCTGGAAGGCCGCGATCAACTCGATACGGTGGGTGGGCTTGCCTATCTCGCTGAGCTGGCGCGCAATACCCCCTCGGCGAGCAACATCCGCGCCTATGCCGACATCGTTCGCGAGCGGGCCACGCTGCGCAAGCTGATCCGTGCCGCCAGCCAGATCGCCGACGGCGCCTTCAGCCCCCAGGGACGTCCCGCCGACGAGCTGCTCGATGAGGCCGAGCGACTGGTGTTCCAGATCAGCGAGGAGCGCCCCAAGTCGGGCGGACCCATCGGCATGAGCGAGCTGCTGGCCAAGGCGGTGGACCGCATCGACGAGCTGTTCAACATGAAGGGCGAGATGACTGGCCTTTCCACCGGATTTCGCGACCTCGACGAGATGACCTCGGGCCTGCAGCCCTCCGATCTGGTGATCATCGCGGGCCGCCCCTCCATGGGTAAGACCACCTTCGCCATGAACCTGGTCGAGCACGCCGTGATCGCCAGCGACCGGCCGGTGATGGTGTTCTCCATGGAGATGCCTGCCGAATCGCTGATGCTGCGTATGCTCTCTTCTCTGGGACGCATCGACCAGACCCGGGTGCGTACCGGTCAACTCGAGGACGAGGACTGGCCGCGGCTGACCTCGGCGGTCAACCTGCTCAAGGACAAGCAGCTGTTCATCGACGATACTGCGGCGCTGTCGCCCAACGAGATGCGCTCGCGCATTCGCCGGGTGGTGCGGGAGCACGGCAATCTGGCCCTGGTGATGATCGACTACCTGCAGCTGATGCAGATTCCCGGCTTCTCCGAGAACCGCACCGGCGAGATCTCCGAGATCTCGCGTTCGCTCAAGGGCATGGCCAAGGAGTTCGGCTGCCCGGTGGTAGCGCTTTCCCAGCTCAACCGCTCGCTGGAGCAGCGCCCCAACAAGCGCCCGGTGATGTCGGACCTGCGCGAGTCAGGCGCCATCGAGCAGGACGCCGACTTGATCGCCTTCGTCTATCGCGACGAGGTCTACAACCCGGATAACCCCGACAACCAGGGCCTGGCCGAGCTGATCATCGGCAAGCAGCGTAATGGTCCCATCGGCACGGTGCACATGGCCTTCATCGGCAAGTACACCCGCTTCGAGGACCTGGCGCCGGACAGCTACGGCGAAGCATTCGGCGAGTGAAGCGCAGCAGCGCTTGAGCCAGCGGCGCGGCCCCGTATAATGCCGAGCCCCCGACAGTCGTTTTCGAGGAGTGACCCATGGCAGGCGGATTTCGACGCGGCAAGCGTCAGCGCCCCCCCAAGCTGGAAGCCCGCGGTATCATCGAGTCGCTGGAGCGCGAGGGGCCGTTCAAGGAGTGGCTCGGCATGCCGGATCTCTATCGCTTTCATCTGGTCGTCGACGGCGAGGCCTACAGCTACCAGACCGAGGATGCCGAACTCTCCGTCGCGGTGGGCGATCGCGTGGTGTTCCGCTACAAGGAGACCAAGGCGGGCAGGTGGGTCGACCGCAACTCCCTGGCCAAGGCGATCGATCCCTCGGAGTACCAGTAGCCGCCTCGCGCAGGAGAACGCCTGCGGAACCTGGCCAGGGCTCCACTGTCATAGTTTCGATACGTTAGCGTCATGCGATTGATATCGGGCACAGTCATGCTGTGCCCGAAGTCTATCCAGAGACCCCAACGGAACGAAACAGGACATGGAGGGAGCCATGGAATTCGAACAGTTGAAGCAATTCGTCGCGCGCCATGACAACTTCGAAGTGCGCGTCATCACCCATTCCGGCAGCCACTGCTACCAGGTGGAGCTCGAGGACGTGGAGGGCGTACGCCACATGCTGACACGGCGTGGCAAGCCCATGGTGTTCCGCTCTCTCGAGGACGTCTACCTGGAGCTGCAGCGCGCCGGCATCCACCGGGCCTTCCTGGTCCAGCACGTGCCGCAGGACGAAGTCATCGGCCGCGAGGCTCATTATCACGACCCGCTGACGTCGCGCATGCCGCTGGTCTTCTAGGCCCGCTGAACGACAACCTTGATCCAAGTTATACAAATCGACTTCATAGTATAACTCGATGCCCCTGACGGACCTCGCCTGATACAATGACGCTCCTAATGTTTCGCCACGAGGAGCGCAGCGCATGGCCGCATCGCAAGAGGTATCGGGCTCGCCGGAGCGTCAACGTCCCCCCCATGCTCCGGCGGATCATCCCGCGGTAGCCCGGCCCAGGGTCGGTGTGGTGCTGGTCAACCTGGGCACGCCGGATGCCACCGATTACTGGTCGATGCGACGCTATCTCAGCGAGTTTCTCTCCGACAAGCGGGTGGTCGACTACCCCAGCTGGAAGTGGCAGCCGCTGCTGCAGCTGATCATCCTCTCGCGCCGGCCGTTCAAGTCGGGCGAGGCCTATCGCGGTATCTGGAACACCGAGAAGAACGAGAGTCCGCTGCTCACCATCACCCGGGACCAGACGCGCAAGGTGGCCGAGGGGCTGAAAGCGCGCCATGGCGAGCAGGTGCTGGTGGACTTCTGCATGCGTTACGGCAATCCTTCCACGGACAGCGTGCTGCGGCGCCTGCAGGCCGAGGGTTGCGAGCGCATCCTGTTCTTTCCGCTCTATCCGCAATACGCCTCGCCGACCACGGCCACGGCCAACGACCATGCCTTCCGCACCCTGATGAAGCTCAAGTGGCAGCCGGCGATTCGTACCGTGCCGGCCTACTTCGAGCACCCGGCCTATCTCGAGGCGCTGAGCAATTCCGTGCGCGAGGCCTATGCCGCGGCCGAGTCGGCGCCGGAGGTGCTGGTGGCCTCGTATCACGGTGTGCCCAAGCGCTTTCTCATGGAGGGAGACCCCTACCACTGCCAGTGTCAGAAGACCACGCGACTGCTTCGCGAGCGGCTGGGCTGGGCGGAGGGTGAGATTCAGACTGCCTTTCAGTCGCAGTTCGGCCCCGAGGAGTGGGTCGGCCCGCAAACCGTCGATCATGTGGCTGAACTGGCGCGCCAGGGCAGGAAACACATCGCGGTGATTTCTCCGGCCTTCTCCGCCGACTGTGTCGAGACCCTGGAGGAGGTCAAGGAGGAGATTCGCGACAGCTTTCTCGCCGCGGGCGGAGAGCGCTTCACCTACATTCCCTGTCTCAACGACCGCGACGATCACATCCGGGCGCTGCTGGCGATCATCGACAACGAGCTGGGCGGCTGGGTGTGAAGCGGGAGAGCCGATCGGGCCACCTGATCGGCTCTCGTGTCAGCGGAACAGGCGCGAACGCTTCTGCTTGCGGTACTTCCAGGGGTGTTTGGCGCGGGCCGGACGCGCCACCCGGCTCTGGCCCACGTCCTCGTCGCGGAACTCCGGCACCGAGCCGCGGGTACCGGTGGTGAAGCGCAGGTGCATGTGCAGCCCGGTCTTGGCCAGCATGTGCCCGGTCACCGGGGCGGTGATGAACAGGAACAGGGTGATCAGCAGCTCCTGAACGTGCAGCTCGCGCTGGGTGATGGTGAAGTAGAGCATCGAGGCGATCAGCACGCAGCCGATACCCAGGGTGGTGCCCTTGGTGGGGCCGTGCAGGCGCATGAAGAAGTCCTTGAACTGCAGCATGCCGAGCGAGCCGGTGAAAGCGAACACCCCGCCGGCTATCAGCAGGAAGGCAATCACACCTTCGGCAATGACGTAGAAGGTCATGTGGCGTCCCCTATTCGATGATGTCGCCGCGCAGCAGATAGCGGCAAACGGCCATGGTGCCGATGAACCCCAGCATGGCGATCAGGATCGCCGCCTCGAAGTAGGTCTTGGTGTTGAGCCACAGCCCCAGCAGCACGATCAGGGCGATCGAGTTGACGTAGAGCGTATCGAGGGCCAGCAGGCGGTCGGGTACGTCCGGGCCGATGGCGAGGCGATAGACGTTCATGGCCATGGCCAGCACGATGAGCGTCAGGCTGATCAGCAGGGCGGTGTCTAGCATTCGAAGATCTCCTTGAGCGGGCGCTCGTAGCGATCGCGGATCTCGCGAATCAGGGCCTGTTCGTCGTCGAGGTCGAGGACGTGGATCAACAGCGAGGAGCCGTCGAGACGGATGTTGGTCGATACCGTGCCCGGCGTCATGGTGATGGTATTGGCCAGCAGGGTGATGGCCAGGCGGTCCTTCACCTCCAGCGGATACTCGACGAAGCCGGGGTGCGGTTCGCGCCGCGGCAGCAGGATCAACAGGCTGACATGCACGTTGGCCTTGACGATGTCCCACATCACCACGAGCACGAACCAGGCCAGCTTGAGCGGATGCTTGACCCGCGGCAGCGGCTCCCAGAAATCCTTCGTCAACAGCGGAATGCCTACGGCCAGCAGCGTGCCGAGCAGGAGCTGGCCGGGCGCGATGCTGCGTACCATCAACAGCCATACCACCAGCAGCACCAGCGACAGGGTGGGGGTGGGCAGGAAACGTCCCATGGCTTTCATAGCGTGTCTCCCTGCGTCTGGTCATGGAACGGCTGGCGAGACTGCACCAGATCCCGGGTGGGTTCGTCGCCCAGCAGTTGCTGGATCACGACCTGGGGCATGGCCAGCTGCTCCGCGGTGGCTTGGGAGTAGTGGCTGATAGGCCCGGCGAAGACCACCAGCAGGGGGGCGCTGGCCAGCAGCCAGACCACGCCGACGAGCTGGGGACGGGTGACCTTGCCGGCGGCTACCTCGCCCTTGTAGCTGGCCCAGAAGAAAACCGATCCCGCCCGTGACATGGCGATCAGGGCGCTCAGGCCGGCCAGCAGCAGCAGCGGCCACAGCCATAGCCGGGCGCTGCCCTCCGCGGCCTGCATCAGCAGCAGCTTGGCCAGGGAACCGGCCAGCGGGGGCAGACCGACCACGCCGACCGCCGCGGCCAGGAACAGGCCGCCGAGCAGGTAGCGCTGGTGCAGCCGGCGGGCGCGCACCAGACGCGTACCGGCCTTGCCGCGCTGCTGGCCGATCAGCTCTGCGATCAGGAACAGCACGCCGCAGATCAGGGTGGTGTGGGGTAGATAGTAGAGCAGCGCGGTGGTGGCAGCGGTGGTGCTCAGGCTGGCGGCCGCCAGCAGGGTGCCGACCGAGACCAGCACCAGATAGGCCACCAGCGGGCGCAGGTCGCGGGCTGCCAGGACGCCGATGGCGGCCAGCAGGATGGTGGCCAGCCCCGACCACCACAGCCAGCCCTGGATGGCGGATTCGGCGTCGCTGTCGGCAAAGATCAGGCTGTTCACGCGGAGAATGGCGTAGAGCCCGAGCTTGGTCATGATGGCGAACAGCGCCGCCACCGGTGCAGGGGCCGAGGAGTAGGTGCGCGGCAGCCAGAAATAGAGCGGCAGCAGCGCGGCCTTGAGACTGAACACCACGATCAGCAGCAGGGCGCCGGCGGTGACCAGGGCGGCCTGGTCACCGGACATGGTGGCGACCCGCCGTCCCATGTCCGCCATGTTGAGAGTGCCGGTCGCGCCGTACAGCACGCCCAGCGCAATCAGGAACAGCGCCGAGCCGGCCACGTTGAGAATCACGTAGTGCAGACCGGCACCGACCCGCTCCTTGCCGCCGCCGTGCATCAGCAGGGCGTAGGAAGCGAGCAGTGTGATCTCGAAGAAGACGAACAGGTTGAAGATGTCACCGGTGAGAAAGGCGCCGTTCAACCCCATCAGCTGCAGTTGGAAGAGACCGTGGAAGTTGCTGCCGCGGACGTCGTCACCGGCGCTGGCGAAGATCACGCAGCCCAGCGCCAGCACGGCGGTCAGACTCAGCATGAGCGCCGAGAGGCGGTCGAGCATCAGCACGATGCCGAAGGGGGCCTGCCAGTTGCCCAGTGCGTAGAAGGTCAGCTCGCCCCCGGCCGCCCGCTGCAACAGCAGCAGGGTGACGATGACCAGCAGGGCAGTGAAGGCAATGCTCAGGCAGCGGTGGGTTCGGTCGCTGGCCTTGCCCGACAGCAGCAGCACCAGAGCGCCGAGCATGGGCAGCAGAATGGGGAAAGTAAGAAGATGTTGGCTCATCTGAGGGCGTCTCCTTCCTCGCCTTGCTGACCGTCCACATGGTCAGAGCCGAGATCGCTGCGGGCGCGGATCGCCAGGATCACGACGAAGGCGGTCATTGAGAAGCCGATTACGATGGCGGTGAGCACCAGAGCTTGGGGCAGCGGGTCGGTGGGTGTGATCGACTCTCCGATCACGGCCGCCGCGTGAGTGTTGAGCCCACCGGTGGAGAACAGGAACAGATTCACCGCATAGCCGAGCAGCGCCAGGCCGACGATGACCGGAAAGGTGCGACCGCGCAGCAGCAGATAAATGCCGCTTGCCGTGAGCACCCCGACGACGAGGGCAAAAAGGGCTTCCATCAGCGCTCCTCCAGCGTTGGGCGGTTGACCGTGGTGACGCGGCCCAGGTTGATCAGGATCATCAGTACGGCGCCCACCACGGCCAGGTAGACACCCATGTCGAACAGCATCGCCGTGGCCAGCTCGAACTCACCCACCAGGGGCAGGTGGAAGTGGCCGAAGGCCGAGGTCAGGAAGGGGTAGCCGAACAGCCAACTGCCGAGCCCGGTGGCCAGGGCTACGGCCAGTCCCGACACGGCGACGATCGGGTAGGAGATCGGCAGCCGCTCGCGGGTCCAGTCGTGACCTCGGGCCATGTACTGCAGGATCAGGGCGGTGGCAGTGATCAATCCGGCGATGAAGCCGCCGCCCGGCTGGTTGTGGCCGCGCAGGAAGATGTACACCGACACCAGCAGCGCCAGCGGCAGCAGGATCTGTGCCACCACCGACAGGATCAGCGGGTGGCGGTGACGCGACCAGCGGATGCCCTCGATGTTGCCCGAAGGCATGAACAGGCGCAGACGATTGAGCAGCTTGAAGGTGGCCAGACCGGCCAGGGTAAGTACGGTGATCTCACCCAGGGTATCGAAGCCGCGGAAGTCGACCAGGATGACGTTGACCACATTGGTGCCGCCGCCGCCGGGCACGCTCTCGCGCAGGAAATAGTCAGCAATGGTGAGAGTCTCGCGGGTCAGCAGGGCGTAGTTGAGCATCGCTACCACCAGCCCCAGCGAGGCGGCCAGGATCAGGTCGCGCAGGATGCGCCTGCCCGACACCTGCAGCGGTGGTCGCTGGGGCAGGAAGAACAGCGCCAGAATCATCAGGATCATCGAGGCCACTTCCACAGATAGCTGGGTGAGGGCCAGGTCGGGGGCGGAGAAACGCACGAAGGTCAGCGAGACCGACAGCCCCGTCACCGAGAGCATCAGCAATGACACCAGTCGCCAGCGGTGGCTCAGGGCGCTGCCGATGGCGCCGAACACCATCAAACCCGCGCCCAGGAACAGCATGCCGTCCAAGGGCTGCAGACCGCGCTCGCCGGTCAGACTCTCCAACTGGGTCAGGCCGATGGCAGCCATGACCAGGGCGCTCAGGATCAGCAGCGCCTGGTAGCGCTGCAGGGAGCCGTTCTCCAGGCGCAGGGTCAGCCACAGCGTGACCTTGATCAAGCGCTGTACCAGCGCCTCGAAGATCAGCCCGGCACTGCGCTCCGGAAACAGCGCGGCGATGCCGGCCAGGCGCCGCTGCTGACGCAGTACCAGCACGCCGCCGGCCACCGCAACAACACTCATCAGCAGCGGCAGGTTGAGGCCGTGCCACAGGGCCAGGCTGACGACCGGGGTGGTCTCGCCCTGCACGGCGAGGCTCGCCGCGTGCAGCAGCGGAGCGGCCAGGGTCATCGGGAACAGCCCCACCAGCAGACTCATGGCGGCCAGGAACAGGCCCGGGGCCAGCATGCCGCGGGCCGGGTCGTGAGCCTTCATCGGCGGCAACGCCTTCTGCTCGCGGGTCAGCTTGGGCTCGGCGAAGAACAGGCTCCAGATCAGCCGCAGCGAATAGGCCACCGAGAGCATGGCGGCTACCACCACCAGCAGCGGGATGACGATGCTCAGCGCGCCGAGCAGGTTATTGATCAGGCTTTGCTCGAACAGCAGTTCCTTGGACAAGAAGCCATTGAACGGGGGGAATCCAGCCATGGCGGAGCCCGCCAGGATGGTCATGGTGCCGGTCAGCGGCATCATCGACCACAGCGCGCCGAGACGGTCGATGTCACGGGTGCCGGTTTCATGATCGATGATGCCGACCATCATGAACAGCGCCGCCTTGAAGGTGGCGTGGTTCAGGATGTGAAACACGGCGGCGACGATAGCCAACGGGCTGCCGAGCCCCAGCAGTAGAGTGATCAGCCCCAGGTGGCTGACCGTGGAGAAAGCGAGTATGCCTTTCAGGTCACGCTCGAGCAGGGCGAACCAAGCGGCGTAGAGCATGGTCGCCAGGCCCACCAGCGACAGGCTGATGGCCCACAGGGCGGTGTCGCCCAGCGCCGGGTTGAGGCGTGCCATCAGCAGTACGCCCGCCTTGACCATGGTGGCCGAATGCAGGAAGGCGGAGACCGGGGTGGGCGCCGCCATGGCGTGAGGCAGCCAGAAATGGAACGGGAACTGGGCTGACTTGGTGAACGCGCCGAACAGCACCAGGGCCAGGATCAAGGGGTAGTTGGCAGACCCACGGATAAGATCACCCGACGCCAGCACGTCCGCCATGGCAAAGCTGCCGACGGCCTGACCGATCAGCAGCACGCCGGCCAGCAGTGCAAGACCGCCTGCTCCGGTAACGGTCAGTGCCATGCGCGCGCCTCGTCGGGCGTCGCTGCGGTGGCCCCAGAAGCCGATCAGCAAGAAAGACGAAATACTGGTGAGTTCCCAGAACAGCCATAGCAGGATCAGGTTGTCCGCCATGGCGATGCCTAGCATGGCCGTCATGAACAGCATCATGTAGGCGAGGAAGCGGCCGTCGTCCTCCTCGGCCGAGAGATAGAAACCGGCGTATAGCAGGATCAGACTACCGATACCCAGGATCAGCAGGGAAAACAGCAGGGTCAGGCCGTCTATTCGCAGCGCGAGGTCGAGACCCAACAGGGGCATCCAGGGTATCTGTAGGCTGACCACGTCGCCGGCCAACACGGCAGGCGCTTGCAGCAGTACCAGCCCGAGGGCGAGCAGCGGGGCTATCAGTGTGGCAGTGACACAGGTCTTGCGACCGTGGCGTGAGGTCATCACCGGAACGATGATGCCGATAATGGTGAGAAGTGGAATCCACAGCAACGACATGGCGGTCATCCATTCTGGCGGCGGTCGATGCATCGCACCACTGCACAGAGAGATCCGTCGTGGCGTATCTGCCCGAGCACCACACACACAGGCTAATGGTATCGAACGAGGGTCGATGGGCCGGGTCGTTGGGAGCGGTGCATGAAGAAACGTTTTAAAATCGCTATACTAGCAAGCCGTTTCGTCGTGAAATCAACGCTCACCGTAGCCAGCCGCGGCGCAAAGTCTAATCCTTTTGCGCTGCAATATACAGGTTTGGCCCGGCTGCCGACGCTCATCCTTTGGGCGTATTTTTTCGGCCGCTGCACGGATTTCTTTAATCGCGACGTCACGCTGTGCGGGGGATACCCGGACGTCACGGCAGGCTCTGCCGTCGATGTCGGCGCTGCGAGGTGGCGGGGCGCCATGTCCGGACGATGAACTGACAGAAGGGAACTGCATGATGCAATTTGCCGTGCTATCGGGGTTCGTGCTGGCCGCCTTTGCGCCGTTGTTTCACCGCTGGTTCGGTGAGCGCGTCAGCTTCGTGCTGGCTGCGTTTCCGGCTGCGCTGGCGCTCTGGTTCCTGGGCCAGATGCCGGCGGTGATGCGCGGCGAGGTACTCTTTCTCGAGCTCGACTGGGTACCGTCGCTGGGCATGAGTCTGAGCTTCGTCATCGACGGTCTGGCGCTGCTGTTCGCGCTGCTGATTACCGTGATCGGTACCTTCGTGCTGATCTACGCAGGCGGTTACCTCAAGGGTCACCGTGATCTGGTGCGCTTCCACATCGTCATCCTGGCCTTCATGGTGTCGATGCTCGGGCTGGTGCTGGCCGACGGGCTGCTGACTCTATTCGTGTTCTGGGAGCTGACCAGCATCACCTCCTACCTGCTGATTGGCTTCAGCCATGCCGACATCGAAGCGCGCAAGTCGGCGCGCCAGGGTCTGTTCGTTACCTTCGCCGGGGGGCTGGCACTGATGGCGGGCCTGGTGCTGCTGGGCAACGCTGGCGGCAGCTGGTCGCTGGCCGAGATCAACGCCGGCGGTATCGACCTGCGCGAGCACGATCTCTACTTGCCCATGCTGCTGTGTCTGCTGTTGGCGGCCTTCACCAAGTCAGCCCAGTTCCCGTTCCACTTCTGGCTGCCCAATGCCATGGCTGCACCCACGCCGGTGTCGGCCTATCTGCATTCGGCCACCATGGTCAAGGCGGGTATCTACCTGCTGGCACGTCTGCAGCCGAGCCTGGGCGGCACCGAGGCCTGGGTCGGCATCCTGTCGGTGGTCGGCGCCGTCACGATGTTCACCGGAGCCTTCCTGGCCGTTCGTCACACCAATATCAAGAAGATGCTGGCCTACTCCACGGTGATGGCGCTCGGCACCCTGACGATGCTGTTGGGCATCGGTACCGAGGGCGCGCTGATCACCTTCGTTACTTTCCTGCTCGCCCACTCGCTCTACAAGGGCGCGCTGTTCATGGTGGCCGGTATTCTCGATCACGAAACCGGCACCAAGGACATTACCGCCATGGGCGGTTTGCGGCCGCTGATGCCGGTGACGGCGGTGGTCGCCATCATCGCTGCGCTATCGCTGGCCGGGGCACCGCCGCTGTTCGGCTTCATCGCCAAGGAGATGATGTTCGAGGCGGCCCTCGAGGCGGAGGTCTTCGGCTGGCTGGTGCTGCTGCTGGCCTTCGTCTCGGCGTTCCTGACCATCGCCGTCGCCGCGATCATTGCGCTGCGGCCGTTCTTCGGCGAGCGTCGCACGACTCCGAGAGTGGCGCACGAGGCGCCGTTGTCGATGCTGCTCGGCCCGGCCTGTCTGGCGGCACTGTCGCTGTTGCTCGGCGTGCTGCCGGTCCTCGCCGGCATGGGAGTGCTCACGGCGGCGGCTTCGGCGGTAATGGGCGAGCCAGTGTCCGTCTATCTGTCCTTGTGGCATGGCATCAATCTGCCGCTGGTCATGTCGATCGTGACCCTGGCACTGGGCTACCTGCTGTTCAAACGCTGGGACCGCGTGCGTGCCCACCTCGCACGGCTCGATCCGGTCATGGCGCGCGGGCCGGAAGCGGGCTACGAGGCGTTCATGCACTGGGTCACGGTGGTCTCCGAGTGGCAGACGCGCATCCTGCAGAACGGCTACATGCGCAATTACATTCTGGTGATGGTGCTGGTGCTGATCGCCCTGCTGGGCAACTCGCTGCTGCTCAGGCATCCACTCGAGATCGCCTTCGAACTCGATGTGCGCTTCCATGAAGTGGTGGTGGTCGCCATGATGGTGCTCGGCGCGCTGTTCGCCGCGATTGCCCGCTCGCGGCTCAGTGCCGTGGTATCGGTGGGCATCATGGGCTTCTCCATCGCGCTCACCTTCATCCTGTTCAGCGCCCCGGATCTTGGCATCACACAGCTGCTGGTGGAGACCCTGACGGTAATCCTGCTGGTGCTGGTGCTGTTCCGCCTGCCGCGCTTCGCCAGCCTGTCGACGCCGCTGGAGCGGGTGCGTGACGTGCTGGTGGCGGGCAGCGTGGGCGTGCTGATCACGCTGCTGATCCTCACCGCCTGGGGCATCGACCAGTTCGTGCCGATCTCCGAGTACATGATCGAGAACAGCGTACCGCTGGCCCACGGGCGCAACATCGTCAACGTGATCCTGGTCGATTACCGCTCGCTGGACACCCTGGGCGAGATCTTCGTACTGGCCCTGGCCGCCATCGGGGTCATCGCCATGCTCAAGCTGAGGGCGCCGGTAAAGCCCGCCAAACCGGCGGCACAGGAGAAGGAGTCGAGCCATGGTTAAGTCGGGTACGCTGATACTGCACACGGCGGCACGCATCCTGATGCCACTGCAGCTGTTGTTCTCCGTGTTCCTGCTGCTGCGCGGCCATGACGAGCCCGGCGGCGGTTTCATCGCCGGGCTGGTGGCGGCGGGGGCCTTTACCCTTTACCTGTTCGCCTTCGGCGTCAGCGCCACACGCGAGGTGCTGCGCATGGTGGATCCCCGCGACCTGATCGGCATGGGGCTGTTGTTCGGCATGGCCTCGGTGTTCCCCGCCTGGTTCGTGGATCAGCCCTTCCTCACCGCTCAGTGGTGGACGATCCCGGGCATCGACTTCTACGCCTCGACCCCGCTGATCTTCGACATCGGAGTGTATCTCGCCGTGCTGGGCTCGGTGCTGGCCATGGTCATGACGCTGATGGAGGTGGACAAGGATGAGCCGTAAACACGTAGGCGCTGCGGGCGCCTTATCCCCGACTTCGAAGGGAGGAACGCTATGGAACCGGTAATGGCCGTGGCCGTGGGCCTGCTCTATGCGGCCGCTATCTTCCTCATGTTGCGGCGCTCCATCGTCAAGCTGGTGATCGGACTGATTTTGCTTTCCAACGCCGCCAATCTGCTGATCTTCACCACCGCCGGCATGACCCGCGGGGCGCCGCCGCTAATCCCCGAGGGGCTCTCAGCGCCGTTGGGCCCGGTGGCCGACCCCTTGCCCCAGGCCGTGGTATTGACCGCCATCGTGATCGCCTTTGGCGTGCTGGCATTTGCCGTGGTGCTGATTCGCCGGGCCTACGAAATCGTCAAGGCCGATGACCTGGACAAGATGAAGGAAACCGATACGTGAGGCCCGAAGTCGCCCTTCCCGTTCTTCTGCCGCTGCTGTCTGGGGCCATTTCGCTGCTGTTCTGGCGCTCTCGTCCCATGCAGCGTTTCACTGCCGTGGCCGGCAACCTCGCACTGCTCGGCGTGTCACTGTGGCTGCTGGTGTCCGTGATCCAGGAGGATTACGTGGTGATCCAGATGGGTGGCTGGCAAGCCCCCTTCGGCATCACCCTGGTGGCGGACATGCTCAGCGCGGTGATGATCGTGCTCACCGGCCTCATGGGACTGGTACTGTCGATCTATTCGCTGGCCTCGACCGGTGACGGTCACGAGCGCTTCGGCTACTACCCGCTGATGCACCTGCTGCTGGCCGGCGTCGCTGGCGCCTTTCTCACCGGCGACGTGTTCAACCTCTATGTCTGGTTCGAGGTGATGCTGGTGGCCTCCTTTGCGCTGCTGATTCTCGGCGGCGAGAAGGCGCAGATGGAGGGGGCGATCAAGTACGTCACCCTCAATCTGCTGGCCTCGGTGATCTTCCTCTCCGCGGTGGGGCTACTCTACGGCATGGTCGGCACGCTCAACATGGCCGATGCCGCCCAGCGCCTGGCCGTGGCCGAACACCAGGGCATGGTCGAGGTGCTGGCGGTGATGTTCATGGTCGCCTTCGGCATCAAGGCGGCGGCGTTCCCGCTGTTCTTCTGGCTGCCGGCCTCCTACCACACGCCGCCTGTGGCGGTGTCGGCGCTGTTCGCCGGGCTACTGACCAAGGTCGGCGTCTACGCCCTGTTCCGCTTCTTCACCCTGCTGTTCGACCAGACCCTGGGTTACACCCAGGAGCTGCTGATCTGGGGCGCCGCCCTGACCATGGTCACCGGTGTGCTGGGGGCCGCGGCGCAGTTCGAATTCCGCCGCATTCTATCGTTCCACATCGTCAGCCAGATCGGCTACATGATTCTCGGCCTGGCGCTGTATACCCCGCTGGCCATCGCCGGGGGCATCTTCGCCGTGATGCACAACATGGTGGTCAAGACCAACCTGTTCCTCATCAGCGGCATTACCCGGCGACTGCAGGGCACCTACGAGCTGAAGAAGATGGGCGGACTCTATCGCGAGCGCCCCTGGCTGGCGGTGGCCTTCTTCCTCTCCGCCTTCTCGCTGGCCGGGGTGCCGCCGCTGTCGGGCTTCTTCGCCAAGTTTGTCATCGTGCGCGCGGGCATCGAGGCGGAAGCCTATGTGGTGACGGCAGTCGCGCTGTTGGTGGGGCTGATGACCCTCTATTCCATGGTCAAGATCTGGAACGAGGTATTCTGGAAGTCGCTGCCGGAAGACAACCTGGTGCCCACCGAAGAGGTGGTGGTGGGCGACGACAGCCGCATGGTGCCGCCGAGCCTGTGGCTGATGTATCTGCCGGTGGCGGTGCTGGCCCTGTTTGCACTGCTGATCGGCGTGCTCGCCGAGCCGCTGATGGCGATGATGAACCAGATTGGCGAGCAGCTGATGAACCCGCAGGGGTATATAGAAGCGGTGCTGGGTGCCGATGTCGGGATCGAGGATGCCCTGATCGAAGCACCGGATGAGGAGGTGTCGCCATGACGGGAGCTATCTGGAACCTGCTGCTGGCGCTGGCCTGGGTCATCCTTTCCGGCGACTTCTCGGGGCTCAACCTGGTGGTCGGGCTGGTCTTCGGCTACATCACTCTGGTGCTGATCGAGCCGCAGGTCGACGCCCTGGCCGGCTACCCGGCACGGGTGCCGCGGATCCTCAAATTCCTCGGCTTCTTCATCAAGGAGCTGGTGCAGGCCAATCTGCGGGTCGGATTCGATATCCTGACCCCGCCCTGGCACATGAAGCCGGGGGTGATCGCCATGCCTCTCGAGGCGCGCACGGAGCTCGAGATCACCATGGTCGCCAACCTGATCTCGCTGACACCTGGCACCCTGAGCCTGGACGTTTCCGACGACCGCAAGGTGCTCTACATCCACGCCATGTTCCTCGACGACGAAGAGGAGCTGCGCCGCAACCTCAAGGAAATGGAATACCGTGCACTGGAGCTGTTCCGTTGAGTACGCCAAGGCCGAGTGGGGAGTGATATGGCCACAGTGATTCTGATAAGCCAGGTGTTGATGGGCATCGCTCTGATCCTGGCCTTCGTGCGTGTCGTCAGAGGTCCCAGCCTGCCCGACCGAGTGGTGGCGCTGGAGCTGTTCGCCAGCATCGTGGTGGGGCTGGTGGGCGTCTATGCCATTCGCACCGATGTCTCCAGCTTTCTGGATGCCGCCATCGTTATCGCGCTGATGGGCTTCCTGGCCGCCATCGGTTTTGCCCGATTCCTGGAGCGTGGAGGGCCGCGAGATGATTGAGACCATCAAGGGCTTTCTGATCCTCACCGGTGCCCTCTTCATGCTGCTGGCGGCGCTGGGCATTCTGCGTCTGCCCGATCTGCTCACCCGCATGCATGCCACCACCAAGGCGGCGGCGCTGGGGGTGATCCTGATCATGCTGGCAGTGGCCGTGCATTTCGGCGAGGTGGCGGTGGTGGCGCGGGCCTTCGCCATCATCGTCTTCGTGTTGATGACCGCTCCGGTGGCGGCTCATGTGATCGGCCGGGCGGGCTACTTCGTCGGCTCCAAGCTGTGGAGCGGTACGGTGAAGGACGAGCTTAGGCCCAATTACGACCCGCTCACTCACGAACTCAAGAGCGGTCTGGAAACGGATAGCAACGCGGTGCATCAGCCGCGCGAGAACGATCCCAAGTGAGGCTGGCCACGCGGTTACACAAAGCGACGTTTTCCGCGTGCGGCAGGGCTGGTCTGAGGGCCGCTTCTGCGCCATTATCGGTGGCCTTCGACGTAAAGGAATACCGCGCCATGATTCGTCCTCTGTTCCCTGTCGCTCTGCTCACCCTGGCCCTTGCCGGGTGTCAATCCGGCTCCATCACGCCTGTGCAGGAGGCGGCGGCCGATGAGCGCCCGCCGAGCGCTGCCGACTCGAGTGCCGCTCCGGCATCCAGCAATGCCGCCACGTCTGCCAGCAGCGAGGCGGAGCCCGCCGCGCCGGCCGACTTCCAGGCCTGGCTGCGCGACTTCCGTCGTCAGGCCCGAGGCGAGGGCATCAGCGAGGCGACCCTGTCGCGGGCGCTGGATGGTGTGCGCTACCGTCCGCGTGTCATCGAACTGGACCGCTCCCAGCCAGAATTCGTGCGTCCCATCTGGCAGTATCTCGATACCGCGGTTTCCCAGGCGCGTGTGAGCCAGGGGCGGGCCAAGCTTGCCGAGCATCGCGACACGGCCCGGCGCATGGAGCAGCGATACGGCGTGCCGGCCGAGATCATCGTGGCGATCTGGGGCATCGAGAGCAACTACGGCGGTAATTTTGGCGATTTCTCCACTCTCGAAGCGCTGGCGACCCTGGCCTTCGACGGCCGACGCAGCGATTTCGCTCGTGGAGAATTGCTGGCCGCGCTGCGCATCATCGAGGCTGGCGACATCGCACCGGAGCGCATGGTCGGCTCCTGGGCCGGCGCCATGGGCCACACCCAGTTCATTCCTTCCAGCTTCGAGGCTTACGCGGTGGATGGCGACGGCGACGGTCGCCGCGATATCTGGGGCAGTATCCCGGACGTGATGGCTTCCACCGCGAACTACCTGGCGCGGGCAGGTTGGCAGCCCGGGCAGCCGTGGTTCGTCGAGGTGCGGCTACCGAACGATTTCGACTATGCCCAGACCGAGCTGACCACGCGGCGTTCGAGCCAGGAGTGGGCAGCACAGGGGGTGAGCCGTCTCAGCGGCGGCAGCCTGCCGGCCTTCGACCAGGCCTCGGTGCTGGCCCCGGCGGGCGCCCAGGGGCCGGCCTTCCTGGTAGGACCCAACTACCGTGCCATCCTGCGCTACAACAACGCCACCAGCTATGCGCTGGCGGTGGGCACCCTGGCCGACAGGATCGCAGAGCGGGACGGCATCCGCAGTGACTGGCCGCGCGACGAGCAGCCGCTCTCGCGAGGTCAGGTGCGTGAGATGCAGCAGGCGCTCAATGCCCGTGGCTTCGATGTCGGTGCGCCGGATGGTGTGATGGGCCCGAATACCCGGCGCGGCCTGCGCGATTACCAGCGCAGCATCGGCGTCACGCCGGATGGGTTTGCGACTCTGAGCCTGCTGCAGCGGCTGCAGCGTTGAACCGGTGACCCCGCTTTGACCGGTGAGCCAGAGCGGGGCACCAGGTAAGGCAGGATGTTGGGCAAGAGCCCGACAGCCTAGTTGTTGGTCCAGCGATCCAGGGTTTCACTGATGGTACGTCCGGCCCGTTCGGCGCCCTCCTGGGTGCGCTCCCAGGCCTGTTCGGCCCCTTCGCCGACGCGATCGGCACCGCGGCGAGTCTGCTGCCAGGCGCTGTCGGCGCCTTCTCCGGCGCTATGCCACGCCTCGCGGGTGCGCTCGCGCGCCATGTCCCACCACTCCTGGTCGTAGCGCGGCATGGCCTCCAGCGACTCCGGGTCGGCGTCGACGATGATGTCATGGACCGTTTCGCCATCATCTTCGTAGTTGATCAGCCGATAGTGGGCGTTGGTGATCACCAGGTAGTCGCCGTTCTCTACCAGGTTGGCGTCAGGGCGAACGACGATGGCATGTACCTGCCGATCATCGCCGAGCAGAATATCTACCACCTCGCCCGGCTGGCTGTCCGGTGCCGCCTCGAAATGCACCTCGGCATCGAAGAGCGCCCGGGAGGAGTAGAGCCCCTGAGGCTCGAACTGTGCCTGTACGGCAGTGGCAAGGCCGGTGAGCAGCAGTCCGGCCGAGGCGGAAATGAGCGTCCTTTTCATGCGTGGGTGTATCATCGTTTCGCCATCCTCTTCCATGGTGACATCAACAGTATAGTAAATGTAACAATGTTCGGGCGGCTGCGACATGCCGCGGTAGAGTGAGCATCGACGACAATGGAGCTATCGTCATGAAGAGTGTGTACCGGAAAGATCCGGCTCGAAAGTTGCGTAACCGGCTGTTGGCAACGGTGGGCGCGCTGTTGCTGGCGGCGCCGGCCATGGCTGAGGAGCCGGTCGTGTTCGGCTGGGTCGAGAAGAGTACGCTCGAACCCTGGGGAGTCGAAGTGAAGGCCAAGTTGGACAGCGGCGCCTTGACCTCCTCTCTGGATGCCCGCGATATCGAGACCTTCGACAAGAACGGCGAGGAGTGGGTGCGCTTTCGCCTGGAGTTGACCGATGAGGCCAGCGGCGAGCCGTTCGAGGAGAGCCTGGAGCTGCCACTCTACCGCGACATTCGCGTGCGCGGAGCCGGCGGTCGCGACGAGCGCCCGGTGGTGCTGATGAAGATCTGCATGGGCGACACCATCCACGAGGAGCAGTTCAGCCTGCGTGACCGGGAGGAGATGCACTATCCGCTGCTGCTGGGTAGGCGCACCATCGGCCATCTGGGCCTGCTCGACGTCACTCGCACCTTTCTCAATTCGCCCGACTGCGGTGACGATGCCGAGGTGATGCGCTACGAGAGCGAGGATGAGGGCGACATCGAGGACGACGACGTAGAGGACGACGACGTAGAGGACGATGACGTAGAGGACGACGAGGCCTGATGCTGCCTGCCCGGCATCAGAACAGCCGGGCGAGCAAAGCGACTACCGCGGTCTCCACCCGCAGGATGCGGGGGCCTAGATGGATGCCCTCGCAGCCCGCCTCGAGCAGCCGTTCCACCTCATAAGGGATGAAGCCGCCCTCGGGTCCGATGAGCAGCAGGCTGGGCTCGCTCAGGCCGGTGGGGCAGGGATTGGGCATGCCGGGGTGGGCGACGAGCCCGCGGTGGCCGTCGAGCAGCAGCGGTAGCTGATCCTCGACGAAGGGGCGAAAGCCCTTGGCCACGCTGACGTCGGGCAGTACCGTGTCCCGTGCCTGTTCGAGGCCCAGCACCAGATGCTCGTGAATCTTCGTCGGCTCGAGCTCCGGCGACTGCCAGTAGCTCTTCTCCACCCGGCGGGTATGCAGCAGGGTGATCCGTTTCACCCCCATGGCAGTGACGTGCTCGAGGCTTCTGGCCAGCATGCGCGGGCGGGGCAGGGCCAGCACCAGGTGCACCGGCAGCGCCGGCGGCGGTGGCGTGTCGAGCGCTTCGAGCGTGAAGTGGGCTTCGTCGTCGGAGAGCAGCGTGAGCTCACCGCGACCGATGCCGCCGCCTTGCACGCCGAGGGTCAGGACGTCGCCGACCCGGGCGCGATGCACTTCCTTCAGGTGACGCAGGCGGCGCGGGTCGCGCAAGCACGCCAGGCGGTCGTGCCGGATATCTTCCGGGGCCAGCAGTATCAAGTTCATCGGGTCTCGTTGGTCGCTTCGATTTGCAAGGGCGTTAGCGCGGTGCACAATAGCAGCCAAGGGCAAACCTGCCTTCCCATAAGGAGTGCCGTCGTGCGCGTGATTCGCAAGTATGCCAACCGCAGGCTCTATGATACCCAACAGAGCCGCTATGTAACGCTGGAAGATCTGCGGCGCCTGATTCTCGACGAGGAGCCGTTTCGCGTCGAGGATGCCAAGAGCGGTGAGGACCTGACTCGCACCATCCTGCTTTCTATCATCATCGAGCAGGAGCAGGCCGACGGAGAGGCCGAGGTCTTTTCCAACGATCTGCTGGCCCAGTTCATCCGAGTCTATGACATGGCGCAGCCGCTGCCGCTAGCCCGTTATCTGGAGCAGGGCACTCAGCTGATGCTCGAGCAGCAGAAGCGCATGCAGGATCAGTGGCAGCAGGCGATGCGCCACTCGCCCATGGAGCTGATGCGCGAAATGGCCGAGGAAAACATGCGCTTCTGGCAGCAGGCGATCGGCCAGGGACAGCCGGGCAAGCCGGAGCCGAAGGAGAAATCCGATAAGGATGACGACAAGTAGGCAGGCAGCGCGGGGCGGCGTACGGGACCGCTTTCTGCCATAATGCCGCGACGTCTTATAGCCGAAAGCCAGGTTCGCCGGACGGCCGGGCCTGATCGGTACGAAACAGGAAAAGCAAGCGGATGAAGGTTTTGATCATCGGCGGCGGTGGCCGCGAACATGCCCTGGCCTGGAAGGTCGGCCAGTCGCCCCTTGTCGAGCGGGTATTCGTGGCCCCCGGCAATGCCGGTACCGCCCACGAGCCTGGGCTGACCAACGTCGCCATCGAGGCGACCGAGCTGGAGCGCCTGGTGGCCTTTGCCCGTGACGAGGGCGTGGAGCTGACCATCGTCGGTCCCGAGGCGCCGCTGGTCGAAGGCGTGGTGGATCGTTTCCGCGAAGCTGGGCTGGGCATCTTCGGGCCGACCCAGGGGGCTGCCCAACTGGAGGGCTCGAAGTCCTTCACCAAGGATTTTCTCGCCCGCCACGCCATTCCCACCGCGGCCTATCGCACCTTCACCGAGGTCGAGCCGGCGCTCGTCTATCTGGCCGAGCAGGGCGCGCCGATCGTGATCAAGGCCGACGGCCTGGCCGCAGGCAAGGGCGTGATCGTGGCCATGACTCTGGCCGAGGCCGAGGCGGCGGTACGCGATATGCTCGAGGCCAATGCCTTCGGCGATGCCGGTGCGCGGGTGGTGATCGAGGAGTTCCTCGAAGGTGAAGAGGCGAGCTTCATCGTCATGGTCGACGGCACCACCGTGCTGCCCATGGCCACCAGCCAGGACCACAAGCGCGCGCTGGACGGCGATGCCGGCCCCAATACCGGCGGTATGGGCGCCTATTCGCCGGCGCCGGTGGTGACCGAGAGCGTGCACGAACGCATCATGCAACAGGTCATCATGCCCACGGTGCACGGCATGGCTGCCGAGGGCCACCCCTACAGCGGCTTCCTCTATGCCGGCCTGATGATCGACGCCGAGGGCAACCCCAAGGTGATCGAGTACAACTGCCGCTTCGGCGATCCCGAGACGCAGCCGATCATGCTGCGTTTGCGTTCCGATCTCGCCGAGCTGTGCCTGGCCGGGGCGCGGGGCGAGCTCGCCGGCCATACCTGCGAGTGGGATCCGCATGCTGCGGTGGGCGTGGTGCTGGCCGCCGGCGGCTATCCCGGCAGCTATCGCAAGGGCGATCCCATCGATGGGCTCGCCGCCGCAGAGGCGACCGGCTGCAAGGTCTTCCATGCCGGCACCGCCGAAGACGACCAGGGGCGTATCGTGACCAGCGGCGGGCGTGTGCTGTGCGTCACCGCGTTGGGGCAGGGCGTGTCCAAGGCTCGCGATCTGGCCTACGAAGGCGTGGCGGCGATTCGCTGGGACGGCGTCCAGTTCCGCCGCGACATCGCCTACCGTGCCATTGCCCGGGAGCGTCAGGCGGGCTGATCGTGACCACCTGTACCTACCGCAACGACAGTCAGGGAGTGAGCATGGAGCGCATCAAGCTGGCATTTCCCGATTCCGCCATCGTGCACAGGCAGCCGCTGTCGGTACGCGTCACCGACATGAACTACGGCCGGCACCTGGGGCACGATACGCTGGTGTCGCTGCTGCATGAGGCGCGCATTCAGGCCTTCGGGGCCCTCGGTCTCACCGAATGGGACATGGGCGGCTTTCCCAGCGTGGTGGTCGACCTCGCCGTGCAGTACCAGTCCGAGGCCCGCTGGCCGGACGCGCTGGTGGTGGAGACGGCCATTCCGGAGCCGGCCGGCCAGGCGATCGTGGTCTACCATCGGGTCCGGCATGCAGAAGGCGGCCGACCGGTGGCCACCGCGCGCCTGAATCTGGTGCTGGTGGACCCGGCCCAGGGGCGCAGCGTCGCGCTACCAGATGTCGTGCGGCAGGCCTTCGCCGGAGCGGAGAGCGCCTGATGTCTCGTGAATATCCCATCATCGCCGTGACCGGCTCCTCCGGGGCCGGCACCACCACGGTAAAGCGCACCTTCGAGCGCATGTTCGCCCGTGAGGACGTGCATGCGGCTTTCGTCGACGGTGATGCCTTTCATCGCTACACCCGCGAGGAGCTGGCACGCATCTTCCGCGAGGAGCCCGAGCGCAAGAATCAGCTCTCCCACTTTGCCGTGGAAGCCAATCTGCTCGACCGTCTCGAAGCGCTGTTCCTGGAGTACGGCGAGCATGGCAGCGGGACCTACCGGCACTACATACATGCCGAAGACAAGCAGATGATCGAGGCCGGCCACCAGGTCGGTACCTTCACCGAATGGCAGCCGCTGCCCTGTGGTACCGATCTGCTGTTCTACGAGGGGCTGCACGGTGGGCTGGTGACGGCGGAGCACGACATCGCCCGTCACGTGGATCTGCTGGTGGGGGTCGCACCCACCATGAATCTCGAATGGATTCAGAAGATCGATCGCGACATCAAGCTGCGCGGCTACTCTCAGGAGGCGGTGATCGACACCATTCTGGGGCGCATGAACGATTACGTGCGTTACATTCAGCCGCAGTTCTCGCGCACCCACATCAACTTTCAGCGCGTACCTACGGTGGATACCTCCAACCCCTTCGAGGTGCAGGACATCCCCAACGACGCCGAATCGTTCGTGGTGATTCGCTTTCGTGACCCCTCGACGGTGGACTTTCCCTGGCTGCTGGCGATGATCCAGGACTCGTTCATGAGCCGCCCGCACACCCTAGTGGTGCCGGGGGCGAGAATGTCGCTGGCCATCGAGCTGATTCTGGCGCCGCTGGTGCGCCATCTGCTGGCGCAGCGGCGTTTTCGCTAACACGCAAGGGAGCACGTCCGATGCAAGACTGCCTGTTCTGCAAGATCGTCAAGCGCGAGATTCCGGCCGAGATCGTCTTCGAAGACGATCAGATCCTGGCGTTCAACGACATCAACCCCCAGGCGCCGACTCACATTCTGATCATTCCCAAGCGCCATATCGCCACCCTCAACGATCTCGAGGAGGCCGACCAGGTCCTGGTCGGCCGGCTGCCGGTCGTGGCGGCCCATCTGGCCCGGGAGCGGGGCTTCGCCGATGAGGGCTACCGGGTGGTGATGAACTGCAATGACCAGGGCGGGCAGACGGTCTATCATATTCATATGCACCTGATGGGCGGTCGTCGCTTTACTTGGCCGGCTGGCTAGCTGGCGCTCTGCGGTTCATCCGCGCGCGTCGAGGCGTGCGACGCATCAGGTGCATCCCATTCATGACGCCACCCCAAGGGTGGCGTCGACGTGATAGCCGAAAGGTGCCGAGTCCCATTTTGCCCAATGCACCAGGCCAAGTTGAGCAAGGTGTGGTGGGGAGAGAGGCGCTAAGGGAAAAGTGACATGAATCGTAATTACTCTCCGGCTGACAACCTGGTCCACCAGTTCGATACCGTGCTGCGTACGCTGATCCCCCATGCGGCCCACGCCTCGCGACCCTCGCCGGCCACCGCAGACATTCGGGACGAGGACATGAGCGCCGAGGAGCGGCGCCATGCCGCCGGGCTGATGCGGGTCAACCATACCGGTGAGGTATGCGCCCAGGCGCTCTATCAGGGACAGGGCTGTACCGCCAAGCTGGCGGAGGTGCGCAGCCAGATGGAGCACTCCGCCCAGGAGGAGATTGACCACCTGGCCTGGTGCGACGAGCGGCTGCAGGAGCTCGACAGCCACCCCAGCGTGCTCAATCCGCTGTTCTATGCAGCTTCCTTCGGCCTGGGGGCGGTGGCGGGTGCCATCGGCGACCGCATCAGCCTGGGCTTCGTCGCCGCCACCGAAGAGCAGGTGGGCAAGCATCTGGAGGATCACCTGGTCAAACTGCCAGCGGGCGACCACCGCTCGCGGGCCGTGCTGCGCCAGATGGCCATCGACGAGGCGCACCACGCCCAACTGGCGCTGGAAGCCGGCGGGGCACGCTTTCCGGCTCCGATCAAGTTCGGCATGTCGTTGATGTCGAAGGTGATGACCAAGAGCGTCTATCGAATCTGAGCACGTTGCGATGTCGGACGCGATCCATCGGCGCTGTATCGAAGTCGCCAGTCAGTTGAGTCCACTGCTCGCCGAGGCCATCGAGCGCGGTGGGCCGCTGACGCTGCGCGCCGACGACGGCCAGCCGCTGGCGGAGCGCCTGTGCCGTTCGATCGCCGGGCAGCAGCTTTCGGTAAAGGCGGCGCGCTCGATCTGGGCGCGGGTCGTCGATGCGGCGGGCGAGACGCCGCTGATGGAGTTCTTCGTCGAGCCGAACCAGGAGACGCTGCGTGGCTGTGGCCTATCGGGGGCCAAGGCCAGGGCGCTGTGTCTGATTGCCGAAGAAGCCCGTGCCGGTCGGCTAGAGGCCGAGGCGCTCAGGGGCCTGGACCATGTCGAACGCTCGCGGCGGCTGACCGCGCTATGGGGTGTGGGGCAGTGGACCGCCGACATGCTGTCTATCTTCTACTTCGGCGAGCCTGACGTATGGCCGGAAGGCGACGTGACGGCACGCAAGACCCTCGAGCGTCTTACCAGCCCGCGGCGCAAGACGCGGCGTACCGCCATGCGTTTTGCCCCCCATCGTTCCTACCTTGCCCTTTACCTGTGGCGGCATGTCGACTCGCCGCCTGGCTAGCGCTTGGCTATCCGTACGAACTAGAGAAAAGGCCCGCCAGGCGGGCCTTTGTCTGTATGGCGGCAGTCATCAATGATGCTAGTCGTCGATGATGCTGTAGGAGTGGGTAACGGCTACTCCACCCTTGGCCAGCATGATCGAGGCGCTGCAGTACTTCTCGGCCGAGAGTTCCACGGCGCGCTTGACCTGGCTCTCCTTGAGGTTGCGGCCGCTGACGGTGAAGTGGATGTGGATCTTGGTGAAGACGGCCGGCACGGCATCGGCGCGTTCGGCCTCGATGGTCGCCACGCAGTCGCTCACGGGGGCCCGCGACTTCTCGAGGATCTCCAGCACGTCGAAGGAGGTGCAGGCGCCCATGCCCATCAGCAGCATTTCCATCGGGCGCGGGCCGGTATTGCGTCCGCCGTGGTCGGGCGGGCCATCGATCACCACGCTGTGACCACTACCCGATTCGGCGACGAACTGACGGCCATCGGTCCACTTGACGCTGGCTTTCATGAGCAAGGTTTCCTTGTCGATACGTTCATGTCGGAGAGCTTATCACTGTGCGGCGCTCGGCTCAGCCCTGCCGTCCGACCAGCTCCCGCTCCAGCTCGGCCAGACGCTCGGGCGTGCCCACGTCGACCCAGCGTCCGCGATGGTGGGTGCCGCCGACGCGTCCGGCGTGCATCGCCGCACGTAGCAGAGGGGCGAGAGGGAACTCTCCCGGTGATTGATCGGCCACCAGCGCAGGGTCGAGCAGGCTGAGCCCGGCGAAGGTCAGCCGCGGTTCGCCCTCGTCATGGACCCGGCCCGCAGCGTCCAGGTGAAAGTCGCCATCGGGGTGGTGCGTGGGGTTGTCGACCAGCACCAGGTGGGCCAGATCGCCCCCCAGGGCGGGCAGCGTCAAGGGGTCGAATTCGCACCAGACGTCGCCGTTGACCAGCAGGAAGGGGGCGCCGCCCAGCAGCGGCAGCGCCTGACGAATGCCGCCGCCGGTCTCCAGCGGCTGCGTTTCGTGACTCCAGGCGATGCGTACGCCGAACTGATGTCCGTCGTCCAGGGCGCTGATGATCTGCTCGGCGCGATAGCTGATGTTGATCACCACCTCGTCGATACCGACTGCCGCCAGTCGCTCCAGGTGGTGCACGATCAGCGGCTTGCCGGCCACCGGCAGCAGCGGCTTGGGGCAATGGTCGGTCAATGGGCGCATGCGTTTGCCGAGCCCGGCGGCCAGGATCATGGCCTTCATGTCGCCTCCGGGCCGGTGCCGGCGGCCAGCCGCTGGGTCAGGGTGGGGCGCAAGCGCTCCACCAGCCAGCGCTGGAAGGCCGCATGCTCGGGCAGGTCTACGATGCTGGCTTCGAGATGGCCGAGGAAGTGCGGCAGACGTTCGAGATAGCCGCTACGGCCATCGCGCAGGGTCAGGCGGCAGAAGATACCGAGCACCTTGAGCGCGCGCTGGGCGGCCATGGCTTGGGCCTGGCGTCGGAAGGAGTCGCTGTCGGTGGTGCCGGGCAGGCGGCCGTCGTGCACTGCCCGCTGGCGAAAGTCCTCGACCCAACCCGCGAAGCGCGCAGGGGAGAAGCGGCAGTAGCGCCCGCGCAGCAGCGAGATCAGGTCGTAGCTGATGGGGCCGGCCACGGCGTCCTGAAAATCGATCAGGTAGAGCCTCTCGTCGCACACCATCAGGTTCATGGCATCGAAGTCGCGGTGCACCGTGACCACCGGCTGCGCCAGAGCGGAGTCGATCAGTGCCTCGCGCAGCTCGGTCCAGCCGGGCGGCAGGGCGCTATCGCCCAGCCATCGCCCCAGGCACCACTCGGGGAAGAGGTCCAGCTCGCGGCCCAGAAGCGCCTCATCGTAGGCCGGCAGCATGTCGGGGCCGGCGCGATTCTGCAGCTCATGGATCAGAGCCAGGGCGCGTTCGTGCCAGGCCAGGGTGTCAGTATGCTCGTCGCCGGCAAAGCGCAGTTGCAGCGGCGTGTCGCCCAGATCGTCGAGCTCGAGGAAGCCGGCGTCGAGATCCACCGCGTGCAGGGCCGGTACCGGCAGGCCGCCGGCTCGCCAACGACGGGCGATATCGACGAATGGACGACTGTCCTCCTGGGCCGGGGGGGCGTCCATCAGCATGCGCGTGCTGCCATCGGGCAGCAGCAGGCGGAAGTAGCGGCGAAAGCTGGCGTCTCCTGCGGCCAGACACAGGTCGAGGGCTGCCGGGGAAAGCTCATGCTGCGCCGCGGCCCATTGGCGCAGGGCCTCGAATCGCGTCGTGGTGTCGGCCTGGGTCATGCTGGCTCCTTGGAGTCTCGTACGGTGCCGGTTGACGCCCGCTGGGCACCGCCGCATGCTGACCGATCAGGCGCATACGACAGGCTGGGTGCGGTCTGTATAATACCGATTCTCTTCGCCAAGGACATCGAGGGACCATGGGCAACCGACATGCAGGAACGGCGTTGGCCAGCCTGATCACATCCGGCCTGACGCTGGGCGCGCCGCAGGCGCTGGCGCTCGAGCCGTTGGCGGCATGGCAACTGGACTGGCAGCCGTGGGGCGAGGGGCGCCCGGCCGAGGCGCTGTGCCGCGGGATCTACGTGATGCCCGCCTATCGCTTGCCCGCGGGCGACGAGCCGGGCCAGGTGCGCAGCGAGTCCGACACCGCCTACTACGGCGATGATGGCGAAACCATTCTCGGCGGTGAAGTGATCCTGCGGCGTGCCGACACGCAGCTCGAGTCGCCGCGGGTGAGCGTGCCGCCCGAGCGCGAGTGGGCGTTTGCCGAAGGGCCGCTGGCTCTGCGCGATCTCAACCTGCTGGTGCGCGGTGAGGCCGGCGAGGTCTCGTTGGTCACCGACGCCGCCAGCATCGACGCGGCGCACTTCGTGGTCCACGATCAGCACCTGCGCGGCGATGCCATGCAGTTGGAGCGGCTGGAGGATGGCCGCTTCCGGCTCACCTCGGCCAGCTTCACCACCTGCGACCCGGGCGACAACCTGTGGCAACTGGTCACAGGCGATCTGGTGCTCGACCGCGAGAGCGGTTTCGGCACCGCACGCCACGCGCGCCTGGAGATGGGCAATGTGCCGATATTCTACTGGCCCTGGGTGCGCTTTCCCATCGACGACCGGCGTCATACCGGCTTCCTGTGGCCCGAGATCGGCCTCTCCGGCGGCGCTCTGGACTATGCCCAGCCGTTCTACTGGAACATTGCGCCCAACCATGACGCCACCATCACGCCACGCTGGATCAGCGACCGGGGGCTGCTGCTGGGGGGCGAGTACCGCTACCTGTTCCCCACCGATGCCGGTCAGATCGAGGGGGCCTACCTGTCCAGTGACGGCGGTGGCTCCGATGACCCGGGTGCCGCCTCGCGGCGCTACGAGGGCGAGGACCGCTGGTACGTCGATTATCGTCATACCGGTCGTTTCGACTCTCGCACGAGCTACAACCTGCGCTACGGGGCGGCCAGCGACGGGCGCTACTTCGACGACTACGGCAGCATCTTCGGCGATGACCCCACCAATATGCCGCGCCTGGCTCAGATCGATTATCGGGGGGCGCTGTGGCATCTCGATGCCCGTGCCCAAGGTTACCAGCGGCTCGACGATCCGCTGCGCGATCGCGACAAGCCGTTCTATCGTCTGCCCAGCCTGACTGCCAACGCCCGCTGGTCCCAGCAGGGCGGCTGGTATCAGCAGTGGCGTTCGAACGTCACCTATTTCTGGCGCGATGTGGATCGCAACCGAGTACCTCTGCGTGAAGCCGCTACCGGTACCCGGTTACACCTCTCGCCAGCTACCGGCTGGCGCTTCGACGAGAGCTGGGGCCACCTGGAGCCGCGAGTGGAGTGGCTCTACACCGCCTACGACCTCGACTATGGCGAGCGTGAGACCGATCGCGATACCACTCTGCAGCGTGCTGTGCCGGTAAGCTCCATCGATGGCGGGCTGGTATTCGAGCGCGAGCTGGAGCTTGGCGGGCGAGCCTATCGTCAGACCCTCGAACCCAGACTCAACTACGCCTATGTACCGGCAACGAATCAACGCGAATTTCCCGAGTTCGATAGTAGCGAGCGTGCCTTCTCGTGGAGCCAGCTGTGGTCGCCCTATCGCTTCTCCGGGGCAGACCGAGTGGGGGATCTCAACCGGGTGTCGGTCGGCGTCGACTCGCGCCTGCTGGAAGACGACCGTGGCCGCGAGCGACTGGCCTTCGGCATCGGCCAGGCCTTCTATCTCGACGACCGCTACATCGACATCAACGGCGACCCCGATACGCTGCCACGCTCGCCGGATGATGGGGGTCGCTTCGAGCCCTGGTACAACGCCACCCGCGATCGCTCGCCGCTGGTGACTCGCCTCGATTGGCAGATGACCGATCGCTGGCGGAGTCGCTGGGAGTGGCTCTACGACGACAAGCAGCAGCGTACCGAGCGTACCTCGCTGGACCTGCGCTATCGTAGCCCTGAAGGACACGTATTGAACCTCGGCTACCGCTGGGAACTCCAAGGATTCGATCCTTCGGTACGACCAGGGGACGATGAGTTTCGCGAATACGACCGAGAGGAGTACGATCTCTCGTTTGCCTGGAAGTTATCGCCCCGAGTGGATCTGATCGGGCGTGCCGTGTATGACTACACCAACGAGCGCCTGCTCGATCAGGTGGCTGGCGTGCAGTGGAACGACTGCTGCTACGGCTTGCAGGTCGTGTGGCGCGAATGGATCGATGACAACGACACCGCCAGCATCGAGAACGATACGACGGAGCGCGGCTTGTTCCTGCGTTTCGTCTTCAAGGGCTTGGGCGGTGTCGGCGGCGATGCTGGCGACTATTTCGAGCGCGCCATACCGGGTTACCGAGCCACGGCCTTCTGATCGTGCGAATGCCCTACAAGAGAGCCATATGAGAGGAAAGAGAAAGATGCGGATTTCGCCATTCGCCACCCTGGGCGCCCTGGGATTGGCCCTGTGCCTTGGTGCTCTGCCGCTGACGGCCGTGGCCCAGGATTTCCAGCCGGTGCAGCGGCAGTCCCTGGACCGTATCGTGGCCGTGGTGAACCAGCAGGCCATCATGCACAGCCAACTCGAGGAGCGCATGGCGCAGGCGCGCAGCCAGTTGGCGGCGCAGGGGCAGTCGCTGCCCCCCGAGTCGATGCTGCGCGAATACGTGCTTGAACAGATCATCCTGGAAGAGATTCAGCTGCAGATGGCGGCCAATGCCGGCCTCAGCGTCGATGACACCGCGCTCAACCGCCAGATGCGCGAGATCGCCGAGAGCAACAACATGACCCTCGATCAGTTCGCCGACGCCCTTGAGGCGGACGGTCTGACCATGGCAGCCGTGCGCGAGGAGATTCGTCGCGAGATGCTGCTGCGCGAGCTACATCAGCGTCAGCTCGGCGGCCGGGTCAACGTCAGCACTCGTGAGGTGGAGCGCTTCATCGAGCAGCAGGGCGGCAACGTGAGCCATGAGCAGGCGCGCCAGATGGTGTTCCAGCGCAAGGCCAACGAGGCCCTCGACGCCTGGCTGCAGGAGATTCGCGCCGACGCCTTCGTCGACAACCGGCTGGCCAGCGGCAGCTGATAGATGAACCCGTACGCGCCCGTACTGGCGGTGACCAGCGGGGAGCCTGCCGGCATCGGCCCCGAGCTGTGCCTGCAGCTGGCCATGGGCGAACCGCCGCTTGGACGGGTCGTGGCAGTGGGCGATCCGGCCCTGTTGGCCCAGCGCGCAGCGCTGTTGGATCTGGCGGTCGATCTGGTCGAACTACGGCCGGAGGAGCCGGTGCCGCCAGCTAGGCCCGGCGTGCTGCCGGTGTGGCCGGTGGCGCTGCGTGAGCCGAGCCGCCCCGGTGAGTTGGCCGTGGCCAATGCCGGCTATGTGCTTGAAACCCTCGACTTGGCGATTGCGGCCTGTTGCGACGGCCGCGCCGGCGCCATGATCACCGCACCTCTGCACAAGGGCGTGATTCTCGATGCCGGCCATGCCGGCTTTCGCGGTCACACCGAGTACCTGCGCGATGCCTGCGGCGTCGACGAGGTGGTGATGATGCTGGCCACCGACAGTGCTCTGCACGCCGCGGGCCCCGACTGGCAGGGCGGCACCGCGCTGCGGGTGGCGCTGGCTACCACCCACCTGCCTCTGCGCGAAGTGGCCGATGCCATCAGCGAGGCGGGGCTGGAGCGCATCCTGCGTATTCTGCAGGCGGACCTGAGGCGCTGGTTCGGCATCGCCAGGCCGCGCATCGCCGTGTGCGGCCTCAACCCCCACGCGGGCGAGGGCGGACATCTGGGGCGCGAAGAGCTCGAGGTGATCGAGCCCTGTCTCGCGCGCCTGCGCGGCGAAGGCTTCGAGCTTGACGGGCCGTTGCCGGCCGATACCCTGTTCACGCCGCGCCATCTGGCCGGGGTCGATGCGGTGCTGGCGATGTATCATGATCAGGGTCTGCCGGTGCTCAAGTATGCCGGCTTCGGCCAGGCCGCCAATATCACCCTGGGGCTGCCTATCGTGCGTACCTCGGTTGATCATGGCACGGCGCTGGATCTGGCCGGTCGCGGCCTGGCCGATGCGGGCAGTCTGCGAGTCGCCGTGGCACTGGCCGCCGACATGGCCGGCCGCGGTTCGGCCGCCCCCTGACGAACGAACAGACAAGGATTCTTTGCATGGCATCCCGCCCGCCGGTCCATCGCGCTCGCAAGCGCTTCGGCCAGAATTTCCTGCGTGACCCCGGCATCATTTCCCGCATCGTGCGGGCCATTGCCCCCCGCCCCGGCGACCGGCTGGTGGAGATCGGCCCCGGCCAGGGCGCGCTGACCGAACCGCTGCTCGAGGCAGCCGACGGGCAGCTCGAGGTGATCGAACTGGATCGCGACCTGATCCCTGGGCTACGCGTGCAGTTCTTCAACTATCCGGGCTTCGTGGTGCACGAGGGCGATGCGCTGAAGTTCGACTTCCGTGCGCTGCGCGGCGACGGTGAGCCGCTGCGGGTGGTGGGCAATCTGCCCTACAACATCTCGACGCCGCTGATCGCCCATCTGCTGCAAGCCGGCGATGCCATCGCCGATATGCATTTCATGCTGCAGAAAGAGGTGGTCGAGCGCTTGGCCGCCGAGCCCGGCGGCGCCGACTGGGGGCGTCTCTCGGTAATGGCGCAGTATCGCTGCCGCGTCGATGACCTGTTCACGGTGCCGCCGGAGGCGTTTGTGCCGCGGCCCAAGGTCGATTCGGCCATCGTGCGGTTGACGCCATACGCCGAGCTGCCCTGGCCGGCTACGAACGAGGCGCTGCTGTTCGACGTCGTGCGCCAGGCTTTCTCCCAGCGTCGCAAGACCCTGCGCAACAACCTCAAGGGGGTGGTGGACGGCGACACGCTGTCGGCGTTGGGCGTCGATCCGGCGCGCCGTCCCCAGACGCTGAACGTCGAGGAATTCGTACGTATCGCCAACCACCTTGCTGCCACGGAGGTCATGCCATGAACCAGGCTTCCGACGTGCCGCTGGAGCGGGAGGTGCTGGTCGACGTGGAACCCGTCTTTCGCGACGACGAGTCCTCGAGCGAGGAGTCGCGCTATGTCTTCAGCTATACCGTGACGATTCACAATCATTCGGCTCGCAGCGTACAGCTGCTGGCACGTCACTGGCGTATCACCCAGGGCAGCGGCAAGGTGCAGGAGGTGCGCGGCAAGGGCGTGGTGGGTCAGCAGCCGATGATCGGCCCCGGGCAGACCTTTCGCTACACCAGTCGTGCCATCCTTGACGGGCCGGTGGGGGTGATGGAAGGCTCCTACACCTGTGTCGATACCGCCAGTCAGCGTCCTTTCGAAGTGACCATCGCCCCTTTCCGGCTGGCCGGCCCCAATCAGATACACTGAAGCCTGTGGTGCGGGGTGAGCCTCGCGCCGGATGGACAACCCGCGAAGCGCACAAGGGAAGGTGTCATGACCGCCTATGCCGTTGGAGATTTGCAGGGCTGCCACGCCGAGTTCGTCGAGCTGCTCGAAAAGATCGACTTCGACCCCGGCCGCGACCGCTTGTGGCTGGCCGGTGACTTGATCAATCGTGGCCCCGGATCGCTCGCTTGTCTGCGCGAGGTCCAGGCGCTGGGCGATGCCGCCCTCACCGTGCTCGGCAATCACGACCTGCACCTGCTGGCAGTGGCCCGTGGCGGTGCCAGGCTCAATCGCAAGGACACCCTGGACGACATTCTTGCCGCCCCCGACCGCGAGGCGCTCCTCGACTGGCTGCAGTCGCGGTCGCTGCTGGTGCGTGAAGACTTCCCGGGGCAGGGCGAGACCGTGATGGTTCACGCCGGGCTGTTGCCCCAATGGTCGGTGAACGAGGCGGCAGAGCTGGCCGGCGAGGTCGTAGAGCGTCTCGGCAGCGAGCGCAGCGGTGCCTTCCTGGAGCGCATGTACGGCAACGAGCCGGCCTGCTGGCACGTCGCGCTCGATGGCATCGACCGCCTACGTGCCATCGTCAACGTGCTGACCCGCATGCGCTTCATCGACGCCGAAGGCTGCCTCGATTTCAGTGCCAAGGAGGGGCTCGACAGCGCCCCGGCGGGTTTCGCCCCCTGGTTCCGTTATCCCCGAGGCGACGACGTGCGGCTGCTGTTCGGCCACTGGGCGGCGTTGGAAGGCCAAGCCGAGGGCGCCCGGGTGCGGGTAGAAGCACTGGATACCGGCTGCGTGTGGGGCGGCAGTCTCACCGCTCTGAATCTTTGCACCGGCGAGCGCATTGCGGTGCCCAGCCATCGTCATCGCCGCTGAACCCGGATTGCGATCCGGCGAGACCTGAAGGGAGCGCCCCATGTTTCGACATCTAACCATCGATACTCTGACCGCCTGGCTCGACGACGAGGCTCCGCTCACCCTGGTCGATATCCGCGATCCGGCCAGCTTTTCCGCCGGCCGCATTCCCGGCAGCCGTCATCTCGACAACGACAGCGTGTCGACGCTGCTGGAGGTGGCGCCGCGCGAGCAGCCCATGGTAGTGGTTTGTTACCACGGTCATTCGAGCCAGCAGGCAGCGGCCTGGCTGGCGGGGCAGGGCTTCGCCGAGGTCTACAGTCTCGATGGTGGATTCACGGAGTGGGAGTACCGTCTGCCCGAACGTGTGGAGCGCGCCGGCTGATGAACGCAGGGCGCGACCGCTACCTGGCGGGGCTCGAGGTCTATCGCGTTGGCGGGGCGGTGCGTGATGCCCTTCTGGGCTGGCCCACCGTCGATACCGACTGGGTGGTGGTGGGGGCGACGCCCGAGGAGATGCGCCGCCGCGGTTTTCGCCCGGTGGGGCGCGATTTCCCCGTGTTCCTGCATCCCGAGACCCATGAGGAGTACGCGCTGGCGCGCACCGAGCGCAAGTCGGGGCACGGCTATACCGGCTTCGAGGTGCATGCCAGCCCCGAGGTGACGCTGGAAGAGGACCTGGCCCGTCGCGACCTCACCATCAACGCCATGGCGGAAACCCCAGAGGGCGAGTTGATCGACCCTTATGGCGGCTTGCAGGATCTCGAAAAGCGCGTCTTGCGACACGTTTCGCCGGCCTTCGTCGAAGACCCGCTGCGGGTGCTGCGCACGGCACGTTTCCTGGCCCGCTATGCCGGGCTCGGCTTCACCATCGCCGACGAGACCTGGGCGCTGATGCGCGAGCTGACCGAGAGCGGCGAGCTTGCTCACCTGGTGGCCGAGCGCGTCTGGACCGAGACCGAGAAGGCGCTGGGCGAGCCTGAACCGGCGGTCTACTTCCGTACGCTGCATGCCTGTGGCGCCCTGACGGTGTTGATGCCCGAGCTCATCGGGAGCGGCGCGGAGCTCGATGAGGCGTTGCAGCGCATGACGCGCCTGCCCGATGAACTGCCCGAGACAGAGCGGTCGCGCTGGCGCTGGGCCCGCCTGGTGGAGCGTCTGGATGAGGCCGACCAACGCACCTTGAGCGAAAGCTTGCGTCTGCCGCGCAGCTATCGCGAGCTGGGGTGGCAGGTCGCATTGACCCGGCAGCTGGCCGAGCGCGACACGCCCGATGCCGATACGGTAAAAGCCTGGCTGGACGGTGTCGACGCCTGGCGACGAGCCGAACGGGTAGCCCCGCTCATCGCGCTGCTGGCGCTCGAGACGCCGGCGCTGGCCACGCGACTCGAGCGAGCCTGGCGGGAGGTGTCGCGGCTCGAGGCCAGGGCGCTGCTGGCCGAGGGCTTTCGCGGCGGCGCGCTGGGCGAAGAGCTGGCCCGACGCCGCCGGGCCGTGCTGCAGCGGGAAATGGAGCGGCGTTGAGGAAATGCGCTCAGCGATCGGCTTACTGGTGTATCGCTCAGGAGCGCCAGACGAACTCGACGGGCCACAGTCGCTGATCGCCAGCCTCGAACTCGGCCCACAGTTCGGCGTAGGTGCGTGCGGTCTCAGGATGGGGCGTGTCGGGCAGTAGTTCGGCGAGCGGCAGCAGCACGAAGGCGTGATGCAGGATCTCGTCGCGTGGCAGCGTGATCCCGTCGTGCTCGCCGGTGAGGTCGCCCACCGTCAGCAGGTCGATGTCCAGCGTTCGCGGGCTGAACTTGGGCGTGCCCGGGCGCCGTCCATGCTCGCGTTCGATACGCTTGCACCAGGCCTGCAGCTCGCCTACCGACCAGTCGCTGTCGAATACTGCCACCAGATTATAGAAGTTGCGTCCATCGATGAAGCCGACGGGCTCGCTCTCGTAGACGCGTGACAAGACCAGGTTGTCGAAGGTGGCGGCAAGCGCCTCCAGACAGGCCGTGATGTGACGCTCACGCTCGATGTTGCTACCGATGCTGACGCTTACCTTGGCCATCAGGCACCCTCCGGCGGCGTGCCGCGTTCGATGCGCACGCCTACCGCGGCAGCGGCCGGTACCGCGCCCGGCTTGCGCAGCGTCAAGCGTAGCCAGGGCACGGAAAATTCCGTCATCAGCAGCTCAGCGAGACGTTCGGCGAAGGTTTCCACCAGAGCGAAGTCGTGCTCGTCGGCGAAGTGCTGGATGCGCTGACTGATGGCCGCGTAGTCGAGAGTCTTGGTGAGGTCGTCGTCGGCGGCTGCCGGGCGAATGTCGGTGGCCAGCTCCAGGTCGAGCACCAGCCGCTGGCGAATGGTGCGCTCCCAGTCGTATACGCCAATGACCGTCTCGAGTTCCAGCGACTCGATCAACACGCAATCCATGTGCAGCTCCCAAACAGGCCGAAGAAGGAGGCACGATTGTACGTGAGCGTCGGGACGGATTGACAGGCCTGCAGTGCTGTCCCTGGCGTGCGGGGGCTGGCAGAATCACCGATGGTGACGACGAACTAGCGCGGGGGGCGGATTTGGGCGAAGAGCTGTGGCCGCTATGGGGTCTGGTGCCGCTGGGCTATCTCAGCGGCTCCTGGCTGGGCGCGCTGTGGGTCTGCCGGCTGGCAGGCGTCGCTGATCCGCGCGGGGAAGGCTCCGGCAATCCGGGCTTCTCGAACGTGTTGCGCCTTTACGGCCCGCGGCTTGCCGGGGCGACGCTGGTGCTCGATGCGGCCAAGGGGATGCCGGTGCTGTGGCTCGCCATGGTGCTGGGCATGCCGCCATGGGGCCAGGGCATGGTCGGGCTGGCCGTGCTGCTGGGGCACAGCTTTCCGCCCTGGCATCGCTTTCGTGGCGGCAAGGCGGTGGCCAGCGCTTTCGGCGTGCTGCTGGTGCTGACTCCCTGGGTGGCGCTGTGCTGTGCCGCGCTGTGGGTGGTGCTGGCCTGGCGGGTACGCACCGCGGCGGTGGCCTCGCTGGCCAGTGCCGGTATCGCGCCGCTGGCCAGCCTGTGGCTGGCGCCGGACTATGTCCTGGTGATCCTGGTATTCACCCTGCTGGTGCTGGTTCGTCACCTGCTCAACATACGTCGGCTGGGCAAGGGCGACGAGCACGCGCTTTGAGCGCTGTGGTGTCGTTGGCCCGGCTGGCCGCATCAGGGTAGTAGTGTTCAGGCGCTGGCCGGTGACGTCAGGGTATCCATCGGCCAGCGCGGTACTGCTTTCATCTGCCCCGTCTCGTCGCGTTCGCCGGCCTGCAGGCGCAAGGCGCCGGCCAGGGCGATCATGGCACCGTTATCGGTGCAGAAGCGGCCGCGGGGATAGAACACCTGTGCGTTGCGCTTCGCCACCTCCGTGGCCAACCTCTCGCGCAGGCGCTGGTTGGCACTCACCCCGCCGGCCATCACCAGACGTTTGAGACCGGTGTCATCCAGCGCACGACGGCACTTGATCGTAAGGGTATCGACCACAGCCTCCTCGAAGGCCCTGGCAACGTCGGCGCGGGCCTGGTCGTCGAGCTCGCCGGCCTGTTCCAACTGGCGCAGGGTAGTAAGCGTATGGGTCTTGAGCCCGGAGAAGCTGAAGTCGAGGCCGGGCCGGTCGGTCATCGGCCGGGGGAAGCGAAAGCGCCCGGGATTGCCCGTCTCGGCCAGTCGGGCGACCTGAGGGCCGCCGGGGTAGCTCAGGCCCAGCATCTTGGCGGTCTTGTCGAAGGCTTCCCCGGCAGCGTCGTCCACCGACTCACCGAGCAGGCGGTATAGGCCCAGCCCGTGCACCTCGACCAGCTGAGTATGGCCGCCGGAGACCAGCAGGGCGACGAAGGGGAAGGCAGGCGGCGACTCCTCGAGCATGGGCGCCAGCAGGTGCCCCTCCATATGGTGAACCCCCAGTACGGGGATGCCCAGCGCACGGGCCATGCCGTGCGCGGTGCTGGCGCCCACCATCAGTGCGCCGACCAGCCCCGGGCCGGCGGTATAGGCGATGGCATCGAGCTCGCTGCGCTGCATGCCGGCCTCCTCGAGCACCTGCTGTATCAACGGCAGCAGGCGGCGGGTATGGTCACGGGAGGCCAGCTCCGGCACCACGCCGCCATATTCGGCATGCATGGCGACCTGACTATAGAGAGCATCGGCCAGCAGGCCGCGTTCGGTGTCGTAGATCGCGACGCCGGTTTCGTCGCAGGAGGTCTCGATGCCAAGGACGCGCATGGTGCAAAGCTCGTGATAAGAGAAAGGCCGTATTCTAGCAAATCGGTGCCTGGCCATCCCGCCTTCCTGTGTCGGGAATTTGCAAAGCTTGGAATCGGCGACTAAACTACCGTGCGCTGTACAATTGGGTCGTGCACCCACATCCGGGTGTACGTTCGAACCGAACTCAAGAATTCAAGGTAGGTGAGTGCTTAATGCCTTCTGTCAAAGTACGTGATAACGAGCCGTTCGACGTCGCGCTGCGCCGTTTCAAGCGTTCCTGTGAAAAAGCCGGCATCCTCTCTGAAGTGCGTCGTCGCGAGCACTACGAGAAGCCGACCGCAGAGCGCAAGCGCAAGGCTGCCGCCGCGGTGAAGCGTCACGCCAAGAAGCTCCAGCGTGAGCGCAAGCGTTTCGAACGGCTCTATTGATCCGTACTCGAGGAGTCCTGATGCTTCGTGCATCTCGGCTCCTGGAAGGATGACCAAGCGGCTGCCGTCAGGTGGCCGCTTGTCTTTCAAGTCCGTTTCACTGCTCCTTTTCATCTGCCCCGCCGGGAGGTGGCAAGACCCACATGGCCGGCCAGATTCCGCAGCGCTTCATCGATGACCTGCTGGCACGCATCGACGTGGTCGAGGTGGTGGGCGAGCGAGTGCAGCTGAAGAAGGCTGGGCGCAACTACTCCGGCCTGTGCCCCTTTCATCAGGAAAAGACGCCTTCCTTCACCGTCAGTGCCGACAAGCAGTTCTATCACTGCTTCGGCTGCGGTGCCCACGGCAGCGCTCTGCGTTTCCTGATGGAGTACGACAAGCTGCGCTTCCCCGAGGCGGTGGAGCAGTTGGCGGCACGCTTGGGGCTCGAGGTGCCGCGAGAAGGCGCCGACGATCCTCGCGCTCAGGCGCGCGAGCGCAAGCGCCAGGAGGGCGTCAACCTGCTCGAACTCTCGGCCAGCTTCTTTCGCGAGCGGCTGAAGATGCCTGAGGGGCAGCAGGCGCGGGAGTACCTCGCCCGGCGCGGCCTCTCCGAAGAGGTGCAGCGAGACTTCGGCATTGGCTACGCCCCTGACGACTGGGAAGCGCTCAAGCGCCACCTGAGTGCGCGAGGCGTCGCCGAAGCGGTCCAGGTCGAATACGGCCTGCTGGTGCAGCGCGAGGAGAGCGGCCGCACCTACGACCGCTTCCGCGATCGGGTGATGTTCCCGATTCGTGACGTGCGCGGACGTACCATCGCCTTCGGTGGCCGGGTGCTCGGCGATGCCAAGCCCAAGTACCTGAACTCGCCCGAGACGCCGGTTTTCCACAAGGGCAGGGAGCTGTACGGGCTGTTCGAAGCCAGGCAGGCCAATCCACGGCTCGAGCGGCTGGTGATCGTCGAGGGCTACATGGACGTGGTGGCGCTGGCCCAGTTCGGCATTCGCAATGCCGTGGCGACCCTGGGCACCTCCACCAGCGAGGAGCATCTAGGACGGCTGTTTCGCATGGTCGACGAGGTGGTGTTCTGCTTCGATGGCGACCGCGCCGGTCGGCAGGCCGCCAGCCGCGCGCTGGAAACCGTGCTGCCGCAGATGATCGATGGGCGCACGGCGCGCTTCCTGTTCCTGCCGGAGGGCGAGGATCCGGATACGCTGGTGCGTCGCGAAGGGCCTGAGGCCTTCGAGGATCGCATCACCTGCGCCAGCCCGCTATCGGAGTTCCTGTTCGATCAGGCGGCGCGGGGGCGTGACCTGGCAAGGGTCGAGGAGCGCGAGCGCTTTGCCAGCCAGGTGCTGAAGGCGGTGTCGCGATTGCCTCAGGGCATGCTGAAGACCGTGCTACTGGGGGAACTCGCGCGGCGCACCGGGGTCGACCAGTCTCGCTTCGACGCGCTCCTGGCCAGCGAGCAGGAAGCGGCTTTGCCGGCGGCCGAGCCCGCCTCGCCGCCTGTTGCGTCTGCTTCCACACCGAGTGTGGCGGAACAGAAGCCGCGCAGCGAGGGGGCAGCACTGGGGCTGATGGCGCGGGTGCTGCAGCTGCTTGTGCATGAGCCGGCGCTGGTCGAGCGCCTGCCCGCGGTGGAGGAGTGGTGTCCGGAGGACGGGACGGATGCCTTGCTGTGCCGCGAGCTGGTGCGTCTGCTGCGGGCGGGACGCTATCGTAGTCCGCATGTGTTGCTGGCTCACTTCCAGGGCAGCGCCCAGGGCGAGCGGCTGGCGGCCCTGGTACAGCGAGAGATGCTGATTCCGCGGGAGGCGCGAGGCCAGGAGCTCGAGGGATTGGTCGAGTACCTGAGGCGTCATCGGCAGCGCCAGTCGCCGCAGGAGGAGTTCGAGGCGCTGCTGGCCAAAGAGCGGGGCGGTGAACGCCTGCCCCTCGAGGCGAGGCAGCGGCTGCAGGAGTTGCTGTTGGAGCTGAAACGTTGACCCGGTGTATTGAGGTCAACGGATTGATTTTCCGTTTTGCATCCCCATGTTAGGCAACATGGCCGGGCGCTGTCGGCGTAACCGATTAAACTAACACACCTGAGTGATCGAGCAAATGGGCCGTACTGGCGGGTTCGCACTGTTTCCCGCTATACTATTGGGCTTCATGAGTTTTCTCCACCCCAGCGCTTCAGGTGCTTCATTCTTCTTCGTCGAGATAGGGTTTCTATGGCTGGAAATGCGCAGCAGCAGTCACGTCTGAAGGAGTTGATCGCGCGTGGCAAGGAACAGGGCTACCTGACCTATGCCGAGGTCAACGACCATCTTCCCGAGGATATTGCCGATCCCGATCAGGTGGAAGACATCATCGGCATGATCAACGACATGGGTATCAGCGTCGTCGAGGAAGCGCCCGATGAAGATACCCTGATGATGTCCGATCACTCCGCCGACGAGTCGGCCGCCGAGGAGGCCGTGGCTGCTCTGGCGGCGGTGGAGAGCGACGTCGGCCGGACCACCGATCCGGTGCGCATGTACATGCGCGAAATGGGCACCGTGGAGCTGCTGACCCGCGAGGGTGAGATCGAAATTGCCAAGCGCATCGAGGAAGGCACCCGCGAAGTGATGTCCGCGTTGGCCTGGCTGCCGGGCGCGGTGGACTCGATTCTCGAGGCCTACGATGCCACCCAGGACGAAGAGGCGCCGGGACGACTGTCCGACCTCTTCTCCGGCTTCATCGATCCTGACGAAGGCATCCCGGGCGTGGCCGAGGCTGAAGTGCCCGAAGAGCTGGTCAGCGACGACAGCGACGCCGATGACGCCGATGCCGATGCCGACGATGCCGAAGACGACGCGGACACCAGCGAAGCGGAGGAGAGCTCCGGCGGCCCCGACCCGGAAGAGGCGAGGGCGCGTTTCGAGCAGATTCGTGAGCAGAACGAACTGGTGCGGGAAGCCTTGGCCAAGCATGGCCGTGGCAGCGAACAGGCACGGGTCGAGATGGATCGCCTGGCGGAGCTGTTCTCGCCGATCAAGCTGGTGCCCAAGCATTTCGAGCGCCTGGTCGGCCAGGTGCGTATCAGCGTCGAGCAGATTCGCACCCAGGAAAAGGCGGTGATGCAGCTTTTCGTCAAGCTGGCCAAGGTGCCGCGCAAGAGCTTCATCAAGGCGTTTCCCGGTAACGAGTCGCGCCAGGAGTGGCTCGATGAGTTCATCGCAGAGAATGCCAAGTTCGCCGAGCGCCTCGAGCCGCTGCGGGCCGACATTCAGCGCGCCCAGCGGCGCATCGCCTTCGAGGAGGAGATGGTGCAGCTGCCCGTGCCGGAGCTGAAGGAGATCAATCGTCGCCTCTCCATCGGCGAGGCCAAGGCGCGCCGGGCCAAGAAGGAGATGGTCGAGGCCAACCTGCGTCTGGTGATCTCCATCGCCAAGAAGTACACCAACCGCGGGTTGCAGTTCCTGGACCTGATCCAGGAGGGCAACATCGGTCTAATGAAGGCGGTGGACAAGTTCGAGTACCGCCGCGGCTACAAGTTCTCGACCTACGCCACCTGGTGGATTCGTCAGGCGATCACCCGCTCGATCGCCGATCAGGCGCGCACCATCCGGATTCCGGTGCACATGATCGAGACCATCAACAAGCTCAATCGCGTGTCGCGCCAGATGCTGCAGGAGATGGGTCGCGAGCCGACGCCGGAGGAGCTGGGCGAGCGTCTCGAGATGCCCGAGGACAAGGTGCGCAAGGTGCTCAAGATCGCCAAGGAGCCGATCTCCATGGAGACCCCCATCGGTGACGACGACGACTCGCACCTGGGCGACTTCATCGAGGACAGCACCATGCAGCTGCCGGTCGACCTCGCCACCGGCGAGGGGCTGATCGAGGCCACCCGCAACGTGCTCGGCGGGTTGACCGCTCGTGAGGCCAAGGTGCTGCGCATGCGTTTCGGTATCGACATGAACACCGACCACACCCTCGAGGAGGTCGGCAAGCAGTTTGACGTGACCCGCGAGCGGATTCGTCAGATCGAGGCCAAGGCGCTGCGCAAGCTGCGCCACCCGAGTCGCTCGGAGCCGCTGCGCTCGTTCCTCGACGAGTAAGCGCGATCACCCGATGTGGAAAAACCGCGGCCCGACGGCCGCGGTTTTTTTTTGGCGGTGCCGGGGCGTCAAGCATGGGAGTTTACGTGGCGCTGGGCCTCTTCCACGATCCAGTCGTGCACGGCTGCGACGCGACGATCGTCCAGTGCGCCACTGGTATGCACGATGCCGTAACGCTTGCCGGTGGGGATGCGGGCGGGGAACGGGGCGATCAGCGCCCCCGTCTTGAGTTCGTCGGTGAGCAGCGCCTGGCGTGCAATGGCGACTCCCATGCCGGCGACGGCCGCCTCCAGGGCCAGCCGGTGCCGATTGAAGGTGTAGCCGCGGCGCACGTTGAGCGGTGGGGCTTCGATGGTCTGCAGGTAGTGTTCCCACTCGGCATAGGGACTCCCGCCGCGCCAGGCGGTGATATCGTGCAGCAGCGGGTACCAGGCCAGGTCGCTGGGGCTGGAAAGCGGCGGGCGCCGGCGCATCAGGCCGGGGGCGCAGACCGGGAAGATCACCTCCTCCATCAGTGGAGTGATGGCCAGGCCCGGATAGTGGCCGTCGTTGAGGTCGATCGCCAGATCGAACTCGCCTTCGCGTAGCGACAGGCTGCTGTCTTCGGCGATGACCTGCAGTTCGATATCGGGAAAACGGGCCTGGAGCCTCGGCAGGCGCGGCATCAGCCACTTGCTGAGAAAGGCCGGCACGCTGCGCAAGCGAATCTCGCCGCTCATCACGCCGCTGCGCAGGCGCTTCACCTCGAGGCCGACCGACTGGTAGGCCTCGTCCACCACGGCGGCCAGCCGCTTGCCCTCCTCGGTGAGCTCCAGGCGTCGTGGCAGGCGCCGAAAGAGCTTGAAGCCGAGCCGCTCCTCCAGTTGCTTGATCTGCTGGCTCACCGCGCCGGTGGTGACGTGCAGCTCTTCTGCCGCCCGGGTGAACGAGAGGTGGCGTGCGCTGATGGCGAAGACTTTCAGCCAGGCGTGGGTTTGGGCATGCAGCAGTCGACTCATGGTTTAGTTTTGCTATAGCTGGAAGGAGTTATTCTCGGTTGCTCGGCGAGCCCTTCGACGTCAACCTTATGCCATACTTGCTTACAAGCAAACATGTTTTAGTCAGGCTGATCCATGGGCGTCATGGTACCTGGCATGACTGGCGACTTGCGAGGTGAATCATGGCCATCAGTGTGTTCGACCTGTTCAAGATCGGTATCGGTCCGTCCAGCTCTCATACCGTGGGGCCCATGCGGGCTGCCCACGACTTCGTCGAGGAGCTGCGCCAGCGGGACCTGGTCGAGCGCGTGGCCCGTATCGAGGTGAAGCTGTTCGGCTCGCTGAGCGCCACCGGCAAGGGGCACGCCACCGACCGCGCAGTGATCATGGGACTGATGGGCGAACGCCCTGACCGGATCGATCCCGCCATCGTCACGCCCTGCATCGAAGAGCTGCTGGAAACCAACACGCTGATGCTGGACGGGCGCCTGGCCATTCCGTTCCTCTGGACCCGCGACCTGCAGTGGTACGAAGAGTGCCTGCCCTATCACCCCAATGCGATGACGCTGGTGGCACACGGTCATAGCGAGGAGCTGTGGCGCAACACTTTCTACTCGGTGGGTGGCGGCTTCGTCATCGACGAGGGCCAGGCCGAGCGCGGTGAGCTGGATCAGGATTCCACCGTGCTGCCTTACGACTTCAACTCCGCCGCCGAGCTGATGGCGCTGTGCCGCATGCATGACATGCGAATCAGCGAGCTGATGCTGGAGAACGAGAAGGCCTGGCGCAGCGAAGCCGAGATTCGTGACGGCCTGTGGCAGATCTGGCAGGCCATGCAGGCCTGCGTCGACAAAGGATTGCAGCAGGAAGGCGTGCTTCCCGGCGGGCTCAACGTCAAGCGCCGTGCCGCTGCGCTGCATCGCCGTCTGCTGGCGACGCGTGACGACCAGAGCTTGATTGCTTCGACCTTCGGCGCCATGGACTGGGTCAACGTCTTTGCCCTGGCGGTGAACGAGGAGAACGCTGCGGGCGGGCGTATGGTCACGGCACCCACCAACGGGGCGGCTGGCATCATTCCGGCCGTCCTGCATTACTACATGAAGTTCCAGCCCGGCGCCTGCGAACGCGACGTGGTCGATTTCCTGCTGGCCGCCGGTGCGGTGGGAATCCTGTGCAAGAAGAACGCATCCATCTCCGGCGCCGAGGTAGGGTGTCAGGGTGAAGTCGGCTCGGCTTGCGCCATGGCTGCCGCCGGACTGGCCGAGGTGATGGGGGGCAGCGTGGCACAGGTGGAGAATGCCGCCGAAATCGGCCTGGAGCACAACCTTGGACTGACCTGCGACCCGGTGGGCGGCCTGGTTCAGGTCCCCTGCATCGAGCGCAACGCCATCGCTTCGGTCAAGGCGATCAATGCCGCTCAGATGTCGCTACGTGGGGACGGCGAGCATTTCATTTCACTCGACAAGGCAATTCGCACCATGCGCGATACCGGGCGCGACATGCAGGACAAGTACAAGGAAACGTCCCGCGGTGGCCTGGCCGTGAACGCCATCGAGTGCTGAAAGAGGTCGTCAGAACAGCCCCTTGGCTGTAATAGTGAAGAGCGTGACGCGATGCCCCTGCGGCATCGCGTTTTCGTTTGCAAACTAACAACATGCTTTTAGATCTACACCATTGGTCGAGTTCGACTCTTGAACGGTTGCCCCGCGGTTGTGTCTCCTCTAGCTTACGTTAACGTAAAGGTTAGAAGTCCCAGGTTGGGCCAAGCGCCGCCACAGCCTTCACGACAACGACAACAAATCAGCATGGATCGCGTGGGCGATCCAGAGAGGACGTCACATGACCCAGGAGTTCATACTGGAAACTCGCGGGTTGACCAAGCAGTTCCGCGGTTTCACCGCCGTGGACGAGGTCAACCTGCAGGTCCGGGAGGGGCATATCCACGCCTTGATCGGTCCCAACGGTGCCGGCAAGACGACCGTCTTCAATCTCCTCACCAAGTTCCTGCCGCCGACCCGTGGCGAAATTCTCTACCGCGACAAGCCGATCACCGGCATGAAGGCCAACGAGATCGCCCGCATGGGCATGGTGCGTTCCTTCCAGATTTCGGCGGTGTTCGCCCACATGACCGCGCTGGAGAACGTGCGCGTGGCGCTGCAGCGCCCCATCGGCACCTCCTTTCATTTCTGGAAGTCGGAGCGCACCCTCGACCACCTCAATGACCGCGCCATCGAGCTGCTCGATGAGGTTGGCCTGCGTGAGTATGCCGACGTGCTGACGGTGGAGATGCCCTACGGGCGCAAGCGTGCGCTCGAGGTGGCCACGACCCTGGCCATGAACCCGACGCTGATGCTGCTCGACGAGCCGACCCAAGGCATGGGGGCGGAAGACGTCGACCGTATCGTTGCGCTGATCCGCCGCGTGGCGCAGGGCCGCACGGTGCTGATGGTGGAGCACAACCTCAGCGTGGTGAGCCGGCTGTGTGACCGCATCACCGTATTGGCGCGCGGCGCCGTGCTGGCGGAAGGGGATTACCAGACGGTCTCCGCCGACCCACGGGTGCGCGAAGCCTACATGGGTAGCGAGGCCGCGGCAGAGGAGACCAGCGCATGAACCAGGTCGTCGAACAACCATCACGCAGCGAATACAACGATCATGATGGCGCCGAGATGCTGCGCATCCGCGATCTGCATGCCTTCTATGGCGAGTCGCACATCCTACACGGGGTCGATATGGAGGTGCGTCGCGGTGAGCTGGTGACCCTGCTGGGCCGCAACGGGGCGGGGCGCAGCACCACGCTCAAGGCGATCATGAGCATGGTGGGCCGGCGCACCGGTTCGATCATGATCAACGGCACCGAGACGGTCGGTATGAAGGCGCACCGCATTCCGCGCCTGGGCATCGGCTACTGTCCCGAGGAGCGTGGCATCTTTGCCAGTCTCGACGTGGAAGAGAATCTGCTGCTGCCGCCGACCGTGCGTTCGGGGGGCATGTCGATCGACGAGATCTACGAGATGTTCCCCAACCTGTACGAGCGGCGCCGCAGTCAGGGCACCCGGCTTTCGGGCGGGGAGCAGCAGATGCTGGCCATGGCGCGCATCCTGCGCACCGGTGCGCGCATGCTGCTGCTCGACGAGATCACCGAAGGGCTGGCACCGGTCATCGTGCAGAAACTGGCCGAGGTACTGGTCAAGCTGCGCGACCGTGGCATGACCATCGTGCTGGTGGAGCAGAACTTCCGCTTCGCCGCGCCGCTGGCCGACCGGCACTACGTCATGGAGCACGGGCGCATCATCGAGGAGATCAGCGCGGCACAGCTGCCCTCCAAGCGCGACCACCTCAACTCCCTCTTGGGCGTGTAGACAACTTTCGTGACCATGACGAAGCGCGACTCATCTGCGGTACCTGTCACAACGAAGCATCACAACAACAAGCCGCCCAACCGGGCTATGGAGACGAAAATGACCTTCATCAAGAAGACCCTCGCCAGCAGCGTTGCTCTTGCCTTTACCGCCACCATGACGGCTGCCGCTCAGGCGGAAATCAGCGACGGTGAGCTCCGCATCGGCTACCTGGCGGACATGTCCGGCACCTATCGAGACCTGGCCGGACCCGGCGGTCTCGAAGCCCTGCGCATGGCGGTCGAGGACTTCGGTGGCAGCGTCAACGGCGCACCCATCCAGGTGTTCAGCGCCGACGACCGCAACAGCGCCGACGTCGGCGCCAACACCGTGCGCGAATGGATCGATACCCGCAACGTCGACATGGTGGCCGGCCTGGTGGCGTCCTCGGTGACCATAGCCGTTACCCGGGTGCTGGAGGAGAACAATGGCTTCGGCATCGTCTCCGCTTCGGCTGCCTCCAGCATTACCAACGAACACTGTACGCCCAACCATATCCACTGGGTCTACGACACCTACCCGCTGGCCAACGGCACGGCCAAGGCAGTCGTCGAGCAGGGTGGGGATACCTGGTTCATGCTCACCGCCGACTACGCTTTCGGTCATGCCCTGGAGGGCGATGTGACGCGAGTCGTAGAAGAGAACGGCGGCCAGATCGTCGGCGGCGTGCGTCATCCGTTCCCCACCGACGACTTCTCGTCCTACATCCTTCAGGCCCAGGGCTCCGGCGCCAAGATCATCGGCCTGGCCAATGCCGGTGCCGATACCGTCAATGCCATCAACACCGCCAGTCAGTTCGGCGTGGTAGAGGCCGGGCAGCAGCTGGCCGGTCTGCTGGTGTTCCTCAACGACGTGCATGCCATGGGGCTCGACGCCACCCAGGGACTGCTGTTGACCACCGGCTGGTACTGGGACATGGACGATGAGGCCCGTGAGTGGTCCGAGCGCTACTTCGAGCGCGTCGGTCGCATGCCGACCATGGTCCAGGCCGGCATCTACTCGAGCACCTATCACTACCTGCAGGCAGTCGAGGCGACCGGCAGCGATGATCCAGCTACGGTGCGTGAATACATGATGGAGCAGGAGATCAATGACTTCTTCGCCCGTAACGGTCGCTTGCGTGAAGACGGTCGCATGATCCACGACATGTACCTTGCCGAAGTGAAGTCACCGGCCGAGTCCGAAGGTGAGTGGGACCTCTACAAGATTCTCGCCACCATTCCCGCCGAAGAGGCCTACCGCCCGCTTTCCGAAAGCCAGTGCAAGCTGGTGCAGAACTGAAGCGAGCAAGATCGGCGGCGACCACGGTCGCCGCCCCTCTGACGGCGAGGAGAATCTGACATGACGATGATATTCGGCGTGCCGTTGGCGGTGTTCATGGGCCAACTTCTGTTGGGTCTGATCAACGGCGCCTTTTACGCCCTGCTGAGCCTCGGGCTGGCGGTGATCTTCGGCCTGCTGAAGATCGTCAACTTCGCCCATGGGGCCATGTACATGCTGGGGGCATTCGCCACTCTGCTGGGCATGCGCTACCTGGGCATCAATTACTGGGCGGCGCTGCTGCTGGCACCGCTCTTCGTGGGGCTGCTTGGCATGCTGATCGAGCGCGTGCTGCTACGTCGCATCGGCCACCTGGACCATCTCTATGGCTTGCTGCTGACCTTCGGCCTGGCGCTGATCTTCGAGGGTACGCTGGTCAACTTCTTCGGCGTATCCGGTGCGCGTTACCCCACCCCCGAGGCGTTGCAGGGCGGTTATCAGACCGGCTTCATGTTCCTGCCCAAGTATCGCGCCTGGGTACTGCTGGCGGCTCTCGTCGTCTGCTTTGCCACCTGGTACATCATCGAGCGCACGCGTCTCGGCGCCTACCTGCGCGCGGGCACCGAGAATCCTGCGCTGATGCAGGCTTTCGGGGTCAACGTGCCGCTGCTGGTGACGCTGACCTATGGTTTCGGCGTGGCGCTGGCGGCCTTCGCCGGCGTGCTGGCCGCACCGCTCTATCCGGTGTCGCCGACCATGGGCTCGAACCTGCTGATCGTGGTCTTCGCCGTGGTGGTCATCGGCGGCATGGGCTCCATTCTGGGGGCCATCGTCACCGGGTTGGCCATGGGCCTGATAGAAGGCCTGACCAAGGTTTACTACCCCGAGGCGGCCAATACCGTGATCTTCCTGGTAATGATCCTGGTGCTGCTGTTAAGACCCGCCGGACTGTTCGGCAAGGAGGCATGACGACATGGCCACGACTCAAACGATGACGCCCTCCATGAAGCGTGAGCGCCGCGCCAACCTGCGTCGCAATGCCTTCTACCTGGCACTGATCGCGATTGGCCTGGTAGCACCCTTCTTCGCCTACCCGGTGTTTCTGATGAAGGTGCTGTGCTTCGCGCTGTTTGCCTGCGCCTTCAATCTGCTGCTGGGCTATGCCGGGTTGCTTTCCTTCGGGCATGCGGCGTTCCTGGCTACCGGCGGTTACGTCACCGGCTATCTGCTGGCGAGCTACCCGGCGCTGACCCCGGAGCTTGGCATTCTCATCGGTACGGCTGCCGCCCTGGTACTGGGGGCTGCGTTCGGTGCGCTGTCGATACGTCGGCAGGGCATCTATTTCGCCATGGTCACGCTGGCGCTGGCCCAGCTGATGTTCTTCTTCTACATTCAGGCGCCCTTCACTGGCGGTGAGGATGGCCTGCATGGGGTGCCGCGGGGTCACTTGTTCGGCGTCATCAGCCTGCGCAGCAATCTGGCGATGTACTACTTCGTCTTCGCCATCTTCCTGTTCGGCTTTGCTCTGATCCAGCGTGCGGTGCATTCGCCCTTCGGGCAGGTGCTCAAGGCCATCCGCGAGAACGAACCGCGTGCGGTATCACTGGGCTACAACACCGATGCCTACAAGCTGGTGGCCTTCATCCTCTCCGCTGGCCTGGCCGGCCTGGCCGGTTCCACCAAGACCGTGGTGTTCCAGTTGGCCTCGCTGACCGACGCCCATTGGCACATGTCCGGTGAGGTGATTCTGATGACCCTGCTGGGGGGTGTCGGCACCCTGTTCGGCCCGGTGGTGGGCGCGGGGCTGGTGGTCAGCCTGCAGCACATGTTGGCGCAGTCGCCGCTGGGCAACTGGGTCGGACCGATTCTCGGCGTCATCTTCGTGGTCTGCGTGCTCAGCTTCCGCAGCGGCATCGTCGGCGAGGCGATGAAGATGTACCGCAAGAATTTCAAGTGAAGGCCGTCGGCAAGACCTCTTCCTGGCGCCCTGTAGGGGCGCCTTTTTTTATTGTGCCTTCTTTCATTGCACTTCCGTGGCGCAGGCATCCTCCAATCGTTGGGGTAGGTGCTCGACCAGAAAGTCGATGAACTGGCGCACCTTGGCGGCATGCTGGCGGTGGCGCGGCATGACCGCCCATACCCCGGCGTCGCGGCATTGAAACCGCGTCAGCACTTCGACCAGCTCGCCGCTGGCGAGATAGGGCATGACGTAATAATCCGGCAGTTGCGCCAGCCCCAGCCCCTTGAGCGCGGCATCGAGCAGCGCGGGCCCCGAATTGGCCTGCCACGGGCCGCTCACGCGTACCTCGCGATGCAGCCCGTCGACATCGAAGCGCCATTGGTCCCGGGTGCCGATCAGGCAGCGATGATGGATCAATTCCGCTATCGAATGGGGCTGCGACACGCTCTGGAAATAACTGGGCGAGGCGACCACATATTCGTGCCGCTCGCACAGCCGCCGAGCCACCAGCGTGGAGTCCTGCAGGGTGCCCATGCGAATGACCACGTCGTAGCCTTCGTCGATGACGTCCACCTGACGGTTGGTGAGATGCAGGCGCATCTCCAACTGGGGGTGCAGCTTGAGGAAGTCGTTGACCAGAGGAGCGATGAAGCGCTCGCCGAAGGCGGTGGCGCAGCTGAGCCGAAGAATGCCATGAGGCTTTTCCTGCAGGCTCTGCAGAGCGGCTTCGGCTTCGCGAAAGCCGTCAAGGAGTTCACGGCAGCGGGCGTAGTAGCGCTCTCCGGCATCGGTGAGATGGATCTGTCGCGTGGTGCGATAGAGCAGCGGAACCCCCAGCTCCTGTTCGAGCTGAGCGACTTGTCGGCTGATGTGCGAGTTCGAGACATGAAGTTGGCGTGCCGCGGCGGCAAAGGTGCCCAGCTTGACCACTTCCACGAAAGCTTCGATACCATCCCAATGAGCCATGTGCGCACCGTGATTATTGCACAGCAGGAATAATGTTGTGTCGCTGTTTCAGTATCATCATAGCGCCTGACGCACCTAGACTGATAGGAATCGTTACACACTGGAACGCCAAACCATCAGGAGAAAGGTATGAAGTCGCGTGCCGCCGTTGCGCTGGAAGCGGGCAAGCCCCTCGAACTCACCGAGATCGATGTACAGGATCCCAAGGCCGGTGAGGTGCTGGTGCGTATTGCCGCGACCAGCGTGTGCCACACCGACGCCTTCACGCTCTCCGGCGCCGACCCCGAAGGGCTGTTCCCCTCGGTGCTGGGCCACGAGGGCGCCGGCATCGTCGAGGCAGTGGGCGAAGGGGTCACCAGCCTCAAGCCCGGCGATCACGTCATCCCGCTGTATACCGCCGAGTGCGGCAAGTGCAAGTTCTGTCGCTCGGGCAAGACCAACCTGTGCCAGGCGGTGCGCGCCACCCAGGGCCAGGGGCTGATGCCCGACGGCACCTCGCGCTTCTCGCTCGACGGCAAGATGCTGCACCACTACATGGGCTGCTCGACCTTCAGCGAGTACACCGTGCTGCCCGAGGTCTCCCTGGCGGTGGTCTCCAAGGAGGCGCCGCTGGACAAGATCTGCCTGCTCGGCTGCGGCGTGACCACCGGCATCGGCGCGGTGCTCAACACCGCCAAGGTGGAGCCGGGCGCCACCGTCGCGGTGTTCGGCCTCGGCGCCATCGGCCTGGCGGTGATCCAGGGCGCGGTGATGGCCAAGGCCAGTCGCATCATCGCCATCGACGTCAACCCGGACAAGTTCGCGTTGGCCAAGCAGTTCGGCGCCACCGACTTCGTCAATCCCAAGGAGCATTCCGATCCGATCCAGCAGGTGATCGTCGACATGACCGACGGTGGGGTCGACTACTCCTTCGAGTGCATCGGCAACGTCAACGTGATGCGCTCGGCGCTGGAGTGCTGCCACAAGGGCTGGGGCGAATCGGTGATCATCGGTGTGGCCGGTGCCGGCGAGGAGATCTCGACGCGGCCGTTCCAGCTGGTGACCGGGCGGGTGTGGCGCGGCTCGGCATTCGGCGGGGTGAAGGGGCGCAGCGAGCTGCCCGGCTACGTGCAGCGCTACATGGACGGCGAGATCAAGATCGACGAGTTCATCACCCACGACATGCCGTTCGAACAGATCAACGAGGCGTTCGAGCTGCTGCATGCGGGCAAGAGCATTCGTACGGTGCTTCACTTTTGATAGGCGCCCGGCGCTGCGCCCACTATTAACAGGCGCCGCATTTTAGCCACGCCCGAAGCCGCGTGTCGCGCCTATAGCAGGCGCTCGCGCCCAGACTGACGAGCCGCCCAGCCTATAGCGCTGGGCGGCGAGGGTAAGGAGACCGAACGATGAGCATGACCGAGAACCTCGAGCCGATCTCGAGCAACAAGAGTTTCGGCGGCTGGCACAAGCGCTACCGGCACCGCTCGCGGGCGCTGGACTGCGAGATGGAGTTCGCCATCTACCTGCCGCCGCAGGCCGAGACCGAACGCGTGCCGCTGTTGTGGTGGCTGTCGGGGCTGACCTGCACGGACGAGAACTTCATGCAGAAGGCCGGGGCGCATCGTGTGGCAGCCGAGCTAGGCATCGCCATCATCTGCCCCGACACCAGCCCACGTGGTACCGATCTGCCCGGCGAGCACGACAGTTACGACTTCGGCTCGGGGGCGGGCTTCTACGTCAACGCGACCCAGGAGCCGTGGAAGAAGCACTATCGCATGTACGACTATGTGGCGGAGGAGCTGCCTTCGGTGGTGCGCCAGCACTTCCCGCTCAATGGTCGTGAGGCGATCAGCGGACACTCCATGGGTGGTCACGGTGCGCTGATACTGGCGCTGCGCCGACCCGGCCACTATCGCTCGGTGTCGGCCTTCTCGCCCATCGTCAATCCCACCCAGTGCCCCTGGGGACGCAAGGCGTTCCGTGGTTACCTGGGCGACGATCCCGGCGCCTGGACCCAGTATGACGCCTGCGAGCTGGTGGCCAAGGGAGCTTCGACACAGCACCTGTTCATCGATCAGGGCGAGGCGGACCAGTTTCTCGAGGAGCAGCTCAAGCCCGAGCGGCTCGAGGCCGTGTGCGAAGAGCACGATCACCCCCTGACGCTGCGCCGCCAGCCGGGGTATGATCATAGCTACTTCTTCATTGCCAGCTTCATCGAGGAGCACCTGCGTTACCATGCGGAGCATCTCTCCAAGCGCTGACTCTCCCCCTGTAAAGGGCACTGCATGATTGGTGTCCTGCTTCGCCGCGTGCTGCGATGGGCGGCCCTTGCCGGGGCCGCCTTCGTCATCTTGTCGATCCTCGCGGTCATGCTGTTGCGCCATGTACCCGTGTACGGCTCCATGGTGATGCTGGAGCGCAAGGTGCAGTCCTGGGTGGTCGGGGAGTCGCTGGCCATCCAGCATCAGTGGCGGCCCTGGGATGAGCTCTCCGATCATGCCAAGCTGGCGGTGATCGCCGCCGAGGACCAGCGCTTCCCGATCCATCGCGGCTTCGATGTCGACGAGATGCGCCGAGCCTGGGAGGCGAGCCGCAATGGCGGGCGCCTGCGCGGTGCCAGCACCATCAGTCAGCAGACGGCCAAGAATCTGTTCCTGTGGACGGGACGCAGTTGGATGCGCAAGGGCCTGGAGGCCTGGTTCACCGTGCTGATCGAGGCGCTGTGGCCCAAGCAGCGCATCCTCGAGGTCTACCTCAACATTGCCGAGTGGGATAACGGCGTGTTCGGTCTGGAGGCGGCCGGCCAGCACTACTTCGGCGTCTCGGCCGGCCGCATCAATGAAGTGCAGGCCAGCCGACTGGCGGCGATTCTGCCCAACCCGAGAGCCTGGGACGCTGCCCGGCCCGGCCCCCACGTTGAGCGTCGCAGCCAGTGGATTCGTCAGCAGATGCGCAACCTTGGCGGGCCGAGCTATCTCGAGCAGCTGGCCGCCAACTGACACGCCCTTCTGTATCTGACGCTACCCCTCTGATCGCCCCGATCTGTCATTACCCGCTAGCGCCGCCCCTGACCGCGAGCTGCCAGCACGACCCCGACGATGGTCACGGCCATGCCTGCCAGTGCTACCAGCGGCAGGCGCTCGTCGAACAGCCACCAGGCCTGTAGTGCCGTGACGGGGGGAACCAGGTAGAACAGGCTGGCCACACGCGAGGCTTCGCCGCGCCGGATGAGCGCCATCAGCAGCAGGATGGCGGCAATCGACAGCACCAGTACCAGCCAGCCCAGGGTCAGCACGAAGGTGAGCGTCCATTCGACGCGCCGCTCCTCCAGCAGTAGGGCGCCGAGGCCGAGCAGGGTGCCGGAGGAGAGGTACTGCACCACCGTGCCCGAGAGCAGCGGCATGCCGGTGCAGAAGCGCTTCTGATAGAGGGTGCCCAGGGTGATGCCGGCCAGGGCGACGAGCACGCAGGCCAGCGCGCCAAGGCCGAAGCCCTGGAACAGTGCAGTGCCCGGGTCGAGCTTGCTGCCCAGTACCAGCGTGATGCCGACCAGGCCCAGCGCCAGTCCCAGCCACTGGGTGGCGGCGATGCGCTCGCCCAGCATCGGCCCGGCCAGGGTCGCGGTCAGGAGCGGCTGCAGACCGACCAGCAGGGCCGTGAGACCTGCCGGCATGCCCAGGTAGATACCGTAGAAGACGCCGCCCAGATAGGCACCGTGCACCAGCAGCCCCGAGACGGCGATATGACCCTTGAGCCGCCAGCCGGTGGGCCAGGCGCTGCCCATCAGCTTGACCAAGGGAATCAACAGGGCCAGGGTCAGCACGAAGCGGATGAACAGGAAGGTGAAGGGTTCGGCATGGGGCAGGCCGAACTTTGCGCCGATGAAGCCGGTACTCCACAGAGCGACGAAGAGTATCGGCATGCTGGCCAGCAACGCGGCATCGAAGCGTGAAGTGGCGGTGCTTGGCATCGGCAGTAGTTCCTTGAAATGCAGTCGAGGGGATATCGACGATACTTGGTTGCCGTTGGGGGCGAAAGCTAGCAGGTTAACTTTTTCCACGCTGTTTCAGGGCGCCGCACTGAAACGGTCAAAAATTACACTCTGTAACATGAAAAACTGAACTCCGAGCGCTTACGCTCGTCAGACTCCCTACATTCACCGCAACACCCTTGGAGGTATTCATGCAACGGATGACTGCACTGTTCTCGGCCGCCCTGCTCACTGCCGGGCTGATGACCGCACAGGCGCACGCTCAGCAAGATCCCGCCCAGGACCCGGCAGCCCAGCCGCAAGCGCAGGCACCCGCTCAGGACTTCTCCGATGATCAGCTTCAGCAGTTTGCCGATGCCTCCCAGGAAATCGCCGTGATTTCGCAGGAGTATACCGAGCGTCTGCATGCGGCCGAAGACGAGCAGACCCAGCAGGAAGTGCGCATGGAAGCCAACGACCGCATGGTCGAAGTGGTCGAGGAGAACGGCCTCGATGTGGATACCTTCAATGCCATCGGCCATGCCATCCAGCAGGATCCTGAGCTGATGCAGCGCGTGCAGCAGATGGCCGAGCAGTCGTAAACGACGCTATCAGCCAAGCTGACTGGAAAGGCCGCTTCGAGCGGCCTTTCTTGTGTTTGGCATTCGCCCCCCTTTACTCTGTCGGGGCACGTCGTTACCGCCACAGGGAGCCCGCTGCGACATGGATGCGGAAGTACTCGAGATTCGCCAGCACATGGGGCGCTTCCCGCCTTTCGAAGCCCTGGACGATGAGCTGCTCGACGAGGTGGCCGGGCAGGTCGAGGTGGGCTACTTCCAGGCGGGGTCCGACATTCTGCAGTTCGATCAGGAATTGCATGAACTCTGTTATATCCGTAGCGGAGCCGTGGAGGTGCGGCGCCGCACGGGCGATCTGTACAATCGTCTGGGCGAAGGGGACATCTTCGGCCACTTCAGCCTGCTGAGGAACAATCGGGTACGTTTTCCCGCCCGCGCCCTGGAAGACACCCTGATCTACTTCATTCCCGAGGATATCTTCGTGCGCCTGTGCGAGGCCGACGAACACTTCTCCGACTTCGTCGAGCTGGAGCGCCCGCGGTTGGAAGCGGCGGTGGAGCAGCACAAGAAGGCCAACGATATGATGATCACCCGGGTGCGCAAGCTGCTCACCCGCTACCCGGTGATGGTCGAGGCCAGCGCCACGGTGCAGGAAGCGGCGCGCCAGATCACCGAGGCTCAGGCATCGTCGGCGCTGATCCTCGATGAACCCGGCGACGATCACGATCCCCGCCACACCTTCACCGACAGCCAGGACCGCCCCTGGCGGCTGCGGGGCATCCTCACCGACAGCGACTTTCGTACGCGCATCGTGGCCGAAGGGCTGCCGCCCGACACCCCAGTGGGAGAGCTGACGGGGGGCAGACTGATCACGATTCAGTCCGACGAGTCCGTGCACGAAGCAATGCTGTGCATGCTGCGCAACAATATCCATCACCTGCCGGTGCTCTACCGTCGGCGGCCGATGGGCATCGTCCATCTCTCGGACATCATCCGCTACGAGACGCACAGCAGCCTCTACCTGGTGAGCAATATCTTTCATCAGTCCAGCGTCGAAGGGCTGGCGCGGCTGGCCCCGGACGTGCGCGTCGCCTTCGTACGTATGGTGGAAGAGGGGGCCAACTCCCAGATGGTGGGAACGGCGCTCTCCACCATCGGGCGCAGCTTCGTGCGGCGGCTGCTGGAGCTGGGCGAAGCGTCGCTGGGTCCACCGCCCGTGGCGTACTGCTTCATGGTCAACGGTTCCATGGCGCGCAACGAGCAGACCGTCGTCACCGATCAGGACAATGCCTTGATCCTGGCCGACGACTTCGACTCGGCCCGGCATGACGACTATTTCGCCAGTCTGGCGAAGTTCGTCAGCGATGGGCTAGCGGCCTGCGGCTACACCTACTGCAAGGGCGAGGTCATGGCCACCAACCCCAGATGGCGCCAGCCACTCAAAGTGTGGAAGCGCTACTTCAGCGAGTGGATCGACTCGCCCACCCCTGAGCGCCTGCTGCACTGTTCGATCTTCTTCGACCTCGACAGCGCCTTCGGCGAGGAAGCCTACATCGAGCAGCTACAGGACCTCATCGCCGACAAGGCGCCACGCAGCCCCCGGTTTCTGGCCGCGGTGGCGCGCAATGCGCTGAACCGCACGCCGCCGCTGGGCTTCTTTCGTACCTTCGTGATGGAGAAGGATGGCAAGCACAACAACTCCATCAACCTAAAGCGCCGGGGCACGGCGCCGCTGGTCGATCTGATCCGCGTGCACGCCCTGGCCTGTGGCTCACGGGCCCAGAACAGCTTCGAGCGGCTGGACGACATTGCCGCTACACAGCTGTTGGCGCCGGGCGTCGATGCCAAGCTGCGTCATGCCATGGAGCTGCTCTCCATGGTGCGGATTCGCCATCAGGTCATCGATCTTCAGCAGGAGCACGAGCCGGACAACAACATCGAGCCGGAAAACGTCGCCGACAGCGAGCGCCACCATCTCAAGGATGCGTTTCAGGTCCTCAGCCGTGCCCAGAAGTTCCTCAAGTATCGCTACCCGATACCGGGACCCAGCGGCCGGGATCGTTGAAGCATGCTGTCCCATCGCCTGGCATCGCGTTCACAGGGGCAGGAGTGGCCCGCCTACCTGCAACAGCGTGCCGACGCAGCCCACGATCCGCTACTGAAAACCTTTTTCGCCGCCGGTTGTCCCGCGCCCGAGACGCCGATCGGCGAGGCACCGCTGGTCGCTTTGGACTTGGAAACCACCGGGCTCGACGTTCAGCGTCACGCCATCGTCAGCATCGGTCTGGTGCCCTTCAGTCTGTCGCGCATTCCGCTGGCACGGCGACGTTACTGGGTCGTGCGCCCCAGCCGGGCGCTCTCCGATGCTTCCATCACCCTGCACCGCATCACGCATACCGAAGTGGCCGAGGCGCCCGATTTCGGCGAGATCCTGCCCGAGCTCCTTGAGGCCTTGGCCGGGCGCATCGTCGTCGTGCACTTCCGCCATATCGAGCGGCCCTTTCTCGCCGACGCGATCAAGGCGCGGTTGGGGGAAGGGGCGCGGTTTCCGATGATCGATACCATGTCGCTGGAAGCGCGGCTGCACCGGCTCTCGCTGTGGGCGCGCCTGCAGCGCTGGATGCGGCGGCCGCCGGTTTCGATACGCCTGGGAGACAGTCGGCGGCGCTATGGGCTACCGGATTACCAAGGCCATCATGCGCTGATCGATGCTCTGGCAACTGCCGAACTGTTCCAGGCGCAGGTAGCCAGGCACTACGACGCCGCGACGCCTGTAAGCAAGCTCTGGACCTGACGCCGAGCCTTCGGCAGATGGCCAAGCTCGACTACAGCCACAGCTCGGCAAAGGTATCGCCATCCACGGGGCGGCCGAAATGGAAGCCCTGTACGCCGGTGCAGCCCAGTGCGCGTAGCGCCTCGGCCTGTTCGGCCTCCTCGACACCCTCGGCAACGGTCTGCATGCCCAGGGTTTGAGCCATGGCGATGATGGTCGAAACGATGGCGTGATCGTGGCTGCTCTTGAGCATGTCCTGAACGAAGGACATGTCGATCTTGAGGGTGTCGGCGGCAAAGCGCTTGAGGTAGGTGAGAGAGGAGTAACCGGTACCGAAGTCGTCGATGGCCAGACTGAAACCGGCCTTGCACAGGGCGCGTGTGATGCGCACGGTCTGTTCGGGGTTGCGCATCAGGCCGCTTTCCGTCAGTTCCAGTCCTAGCTTGCCGGGGGGAACCCGGGTGGCGATGCGCTGGATATGTTCGGCCAGACGTGGGTCATCCATCTGCTGGGCGGACACGTTGACGCTGAGCCGGCCCGGAAACGGTTTGCCTCGTCGCTCCCAGGTTTCGATCTGCTGACAGGCGGCTTCCAGCACCCATTCGCCCAGCGGCCGGATGAGACCCTGCTCCTCCGCCAAGGGTATGAAGGTGCCGGGGCTGACCTGGCCGAGGATCTCATCGTGCCAGCGGCACAGAGCTTCGGCACCGATCAACTTGCCGTTCTTGAGGCTGAACTGAGGCTGGAAGGCCAGCGACAGCTTGTCCTTGGCCAGGGCGTCGCTGAATCGCAGCTGCAATATTTCGTGCTGCTGCAGTTCATCGGCCATGGTGGCGGTGAAGAAACGCGTGCGGCTGCTGTCGCGCTTGGCATGGTTGAGCGCAATGCTGGCGTGCTGGAACAGTGACTGCGCGTTGTCGGCATCGCGTGGGAACAGCGCGGCGCCGACACTTGCGGAGATCGAGAAGCTGCGCTCCGAGAGCTGAATCGGCGCCAGCAGGCTGTTGCGGTAGCGCTCGATGGCGTGCGCCATGGCGGCCGGCCGGGTATCGGTTAGCAGCACCATGAACTCATCCCCGCCCAGGCGGGCAAGGAATTCACCCGCCTCGGCCTGGGTGCTGAAGCGGCTGGCGATCTCGGCGAGCACCTGATCGCCCAGCTCGTGGCCTTGAGTATCGTTGATCTGACGAAAACGCTGCAGGTCGAGATAGAGCAGGCCCAGGCAGCTGTCGCGCAGCCGCGCCTGCTCGCAAGCCTCTTCCAGTCGCTCCATCAGGCAGCGCCGGTTGGGTAGCCCCGTGACGCTGTCCCAATAGATGAGCTGCTGGATGCGATAGTCACTGCTGCGCCGCTTTTCCTCCTCGGAACGGCGTGCCATCTCCGCGCCGGCCTGGGCCGCAGCAATCCGCAGCACCTCCGAACCATAGGCGGCAAGGTCAAGCGGCCGGCTCGAAAGCACGGCCAGCAGGCCGACGAGGTGGCCCTGGGGGGCGCGCAGCGGAACGCCCACGTAGCTCTCGACTCCCAGCTCCCGCAACATGACATCGTCCGGAAAGCGTTGACAGACGTCCTCGCTGAATTCGCACACCTCGTCGTTCAGCACGTGCTCGCAGGGCGTGCCGGCCAGCGTGTAGACGGCGGCGGGCTGCAGCGAGCCGTGCGACCAGAAAGCGACGGTGCGGATGGTGGCGTTATCGGAAAGTAGCTTGCCGATAAGCACATGCTCCCCATCGAAAATGGCAGAGAGCCGTTCGACGAGATGGTCGAACGCGAGGGGAGTGCCGGCCTTGCCCAAGCCATCGGCGAGCAGACGAAAGGCGTCTTCGGGTGCCATCATGGGCGTAGAACGGCTCCTTCGGCATAGTTGTAATGATCTATTCGAAATATGCCCGAAGCGGTGGCGGGTTACTAGTGGCCGTATGGTGCATGAACCACTTGACTATTGGGTTTTTTCTCAATCCCCATGGTCGCGTCGTGTTATCGCTTCGGCTGGTTGAAGTTGCTTCGCTGGACTTGACGCGACACAAGACTGGGGACCGGGCGGCCTTCCGTGGCCGCGCTGGCAGGGCGACTTGAGGATCAGCCGCGAGGCTCGCTCATCAGACCCTTGACGATGGCATAACATGCCACCAGCAGGACCAGGGTGAAGGGCAGCCCCGTGGAGACCGCCATCGCCTGCAGGGCGATCAGGCCGCCGCCAAGCAATAGGGCAATGGCGATGACACCTTCGATGATGGCCCAGAACACGCGCTGTGGTTTGGGCGCATCGACCTTGCCGCCGGCGGTGATGGTATCGATCACCAGCGAGCCGGAGTCCGACGAGGTGATGAAGAACACCACTACCAGCACGATCCCCACGAACGAGGTGATCGCCGTCAGCGGCAACTCGCCCAGCATGACGAACAGCTGCAGCTCGAGGGCGGCGTCCTGCACGCCTTCGAAGCCGGCGCCGACCAGCTGGTCGATGGCAGTGCCGCCAAAGGCGGTCATCCACAGCACCGACACCAGCGAGGGCACCAGCAGCACGGCGATCAGGAACTCGCGCACGCTGCGGCCACGGCTGACACGGGCGATGAACATGCCGACGAAGGGCGACCAGGAGATCCACCAGGCCCAGTAGAAGGCGGTCCAGCCCTGGGTGAAGTTGGCATCCTCGCGCCCGAAGGGGTTGGAGAGGGCTGGCAGGTTGACCACATAGGCACCGAGATTCTGGAAGAAACCGGTGAGGATCAATAGGGTCGGTCCTACCAGAATCACGAACAGCAGCAGCATCACGGCCAGGATCATGTTGATCTCGGAGAGACGGCGTACCCCCTTGTCGACCCCGGCGAGGATCGACACGATGGCCACGGCGGTGATGCCCAGGATCAGCAGCACCATGGTGGTGTCTCCCTCGGGGAAGCCCAAGAGATAGCTCAGGCCGGCCGAGGCCTGCGAGGCCCCGATCCCCAGCGAGGTGGCGAGACCGAACAGGGTGGCAAACACCGCCAGGATGTCGATGACATGCCCAGGCCAGCCCCACACCCGCTCGCCCAAAAGCGGATAGAAGATGGAACGCATGGTCAGCGGCAGGCCTTTGTTGAAGGAGAAAATGGCCAGTGCCAGTGCCACCACGGCGTAGATTGCCCAGGGGTGCAGCCCCCAGTGATAGATCGTCGCGGCCATGCCCAGCCTGGCTGCTGCCTCCGGGTCGTCGGCGGCTGCGCCGAGAGGAGCCCAGTCGGTGCGCATGCCATCCTCGACGGTGGTACCGCCCAGGGCCGCCCCGAAGTGCGACATGGGCTCGGATACCCCGTAGAACATCAGGCCGATACCCATGCCGGCGGCGAACAGCATGGCGAACCAGCCGGTGTAGCTGAAATCGGGCTTGGCATGCATGCCGCCGATGCGCACCTTGCCCAGCGGCGACACGATCAGTGCTAGGCACAGCAGCACGAAGATGTTGCCGGCCAAAAGAAAGAACCATGCCAGGTTGCCGGTAAGCCAGTCGCGCATGGCGTTGAACAGCGGCTCGACCTCGGCCTGCAGGGCAAGGGTGATTACCACGAAGAACACCGTGACCAGTGCCGAGATGGTAAATACCTTGCCGTGCAGGTCGATGCTGAAGCCGAGCTTGTCGGTGGCCAGATTGTCCTGGCCAATGACGTAGTCGGTATCGATCAAGTTGGCCGGTCCTTCCGGAGCTGGCACGCCTTCGGAGGTCTCGGCCACCTTGTGGCGTTCATCGCGAGAAGTGTTGTCCACGTTACGCTCTCCCATTGAAACGTCCTGGTACGAGGATGGTGGTGTTGTGATGTTTGTTGCGGTGTTGCCGGACGAACCGGCGACCAACAAGAGGGCGTAAGTCCCTCTATCTAGTTGGTCAGGTCGATGGAAATCATGACCTTGCTTTGCATGCCGTGTAGTAGATGCAATCAGCCGATGCAATCGAAGAGGTATGCCGAGGCGTGCAAGACGACACCGTAGTCCCCCCACGTCAAGTCTGGCATCGTTGGCGAGCCATGCCAGCCTGATAGCGCTATCGAACCGTACGCATAGCGGCATTAATTGTGGACAGAAACTATACACGAAAATCACTTGGCCTGCCGAGGCGCCCCCGCTCGCTTGCTTTAATTAGGATCAAACGGGGAAATTGAGCGTAATCATCAGGTTTTATTGGGTAACTATGCGTAATCGATAAGGTCTCGTCTGTCCCGCCTTGGCTTCAACGCTTTTTGGACACAGTGGGGATTGCGGTGGAGAGCGAGTAGCGCATAGGGTAAGTAGCTACAATGATAAAGAACCAGCCAGCTTGCGTGAGCGAAGTCACACGGCTTTGCCGGATCTGGTTGTGAGTGAGAACCCTGCATGAACGAAAGTTTGCAACAAGCGCGCGATGACAGCGCAAGAGAAGTCAGTCACGCAGCGGAAGCGCACTTCGTCCGTTTCATCAATGTCCAGAAGAGCTACGACGGCGTCGAACTGGTGGTGAAGGGGTTCGACCTAGACATCCACAAGGGCGAATTCGTCACCTTGCTGGGGCCTTCCGGATCGGGCAAGACCACTTGTCTGATGATGATGGCGGGCTTCGAGACTCCCACTCATGGCCAGATTCTGCTCAAGGGAGAGCCCATCAACGACCTGCCGCCGCACAAGCGGGGCATCGGCATGGTGTTTCAGAATTATGCGCTCTTTCCCCATATGTCGGTAGCCGAAAATCTTTCCTTCCCGCTCGAGGTTCGTCGTCTCTCCAAGGCGGAAATCAAGCGCAAGGTAGCGCGGGCGTTGGCCATGGTGCGTCTTGAGAATTTTGGTGACCGCCGGCCGGCGCAGCTTTCGGGCGGTCAGCAGCAGCGGGTGGCGCTGGCCCGAGCGCTGGTCTTCGAGCCCGAGCTGGTGCTGATGGACGAGCCGCTGGGCGCGCTGGACAAGAATCTGCGTGAGGAGATGCAGTACGAGATCAAGCGCATCCATGCCGAACTGGGGGTCAGCATGATCTACGTGACCCACGACCAGACCGAAGCCTTGACCATGTCCGACCGTATCGCCGTGTTCAACGATGGCGTCGTGCAGCAGCTGGCAGCCCCGGAAACTCTCTATGAAGCTCCTGAGAACGCTTTCGTTGCCAACTTCATCGGTGAGAACAACCGGCTCTACGGCGAAGTGACGGAAATGATTGGCGACAAGTGCCAGGTGCGTCTCGACAGCGGGGAAACGGTGCTGGCCAAGCCCGTTGCCGCTGGTGGAATTGGTGCGCGTACCACGCTCTCGCTGCGCCCCGAGCGTGTCGACATCTTATCGAGTGATGCCGAAGTGTCTTTCGACAACCGCTTTCGCGCCGAGGTGAGAGAGGTGATCTACCTCGGCGACCACTTGCGCACACGGGTCAGCGTATGTGGCACCGACGAGTTCATCCTCAAGACCCCCAATGCAAAACACTATGCCTCGCTGAGGCCAGGGCAGTCGGTCGATATCGGCTGGTCCAGCAGCGACTGTCGGGCGCTGGACGCCTGACCTACGTCGAACCCATGGCAGTTCAACAAGAAAAAGAGGAAGGTGGACGATGAAACGTGACACTCAACAAGCAGGGAAACCGGCACTCAAGCTGATGGTATGTGCCGTGGCCGGCGCCTCGGTCTTGGGGCTGGCGAGCGTTGCCCAGGCTCAGCAGACGCTCAACATCGTCTCCTGGGGCGGGGCCTACAGCATGAGTCAGGAGCGGGCCTATCACGAGCCCTGGATGGAGAAGACCGGCGACAATATCGTCAACATCGACCGCAGCGCCAACGCCCTGGCCGGCCTGCGCGCCCAGTCCCAGGCGGGCAACGTCACCTGGGATCTGGTCGACATGCTGCCGGCGGATGCCATGATCGCCTGTGCCGAAGGTCTGATCGAGCCACTCGATCACGATGAGCTGCTGGCGCCGGCACCCGACGGAACACCTGCCAGTGAAGACTTCGTCGATGGCGCGCTGGGCGAGTGCTTCGTGGCCTCGATCGTCTACTCCAACATCGTTGCCTTCAATAGCTCGATGTTCCCCGAGGACAAGCAGCCGAGCACCATCGAGGATGTGTTCGACCTGGAAAACTATCCGGGCCAGCGTGCGCTGATGCGGCGGCCCATCAACAACATGGAGTGGGCCCTGATCGCCGACGGCGTGGACCGTGAGGACGTCTACGACATGCTCGAGACGGAAGAGGGCATTCAGCGCGCCTTCGCCAAGCTCGACACCATCAAGGACCACGTCATCTGGTGGGAAGAGGGCTCGCAGCCACCGCAGCTGCTGGCGGACCGTGAGGTCGCCTTCGCCTCGGCCTACAACGGTCGTATCTTCGATGCGATGGTGAGCGAGAATCAGCCCTTCGAGATCATCTGGGACGCCCAGGTATTCGAGCTGGATGGCTGGGTGGTGCCGACCGGCAAGCTCGACAAGGTACGCGACTATCTCTACTTCGCCACCGACACCCAGCGGCTGGCCGATCAAGCCCAGTACATCTCCTATGGTCCGGCGCGTCTCTCGTCTTCCGAGTATGTCTCCACCCATGCCGAGACCGGCATCGAGATGGAGCCGCACATGCCCACCTACGGGCCCAACTTCGCGACCGCGCTCCAGAAAGACGATGAGTTCTGGGCCGACTACAGCGACGAGCTGAATCAGCGCTTCGACGCCTGGCTGGCTCAGTAAGGTGTGATCGCCGCCCGGCTGCTGACCGGGCGGCGCTAACCACTGCCTTCGTCGTCATGCTGCCTTCCGGAGGGCCAGAGTGTCCGATTCTCCTGCAACCCCGTTGACCACTGCTGATGGCGTGCCGCTCAAGGTCAGCCTGCGCCGCGCCGTGAGACGCTCGAAGATCAAGGCTTTCCTGCTGGTATCGCCGCTGCTGCTGTTTCTCGTTGTCGCCTTCGTCATGCCCATCTTCGAGATGCTGTGGCGCAGCGTCGACAACCCCGAAGTATCGACTCACCTTTCGCGCACCGTCGAGGCCCTGGAGGGCTGGGACAGAGAGTCGCTGCCCGGGGAGGAGGTCTTCGCGGCGCTGGCCGAGGATCTGCGTGAAGGGCAGCAAGCACGTAACCTGGGGCTGCTGTCGAGCCGCTTGAACTACGAGAAGTCGGGCATGCGTTCGACCATCACCCGCACTGCCCGCGGCCTTGGCGCGCTCGAGCCGCCCTACCGTGAAGCGCTGATCGAACTCAATGACACCTGGGGCGAGCTCGATACCTGGAAGCTGATCCAGCGCGAGGCCTCGCCGCTGACGATCAGCTACTACTTGGCGGCGGTGGACCGCCAGCTCACGCCTGATGGCGAGATCGTTCGCGCTCCCGAATCCCAGCGCCTGCACGTCACTCTGTTCTGGCGCACGCTGTGGATGAGCCTGGTCATCACGGGCCTGACGCTGCTGCTTGGCTATCCCGTGGCCTTCCTCCTGGCCAGCCTGCCGCTGCGCTATTCCAACCTGCTGATGATCCTGGTGCTGCTGCCGTTCTGGACGTCGCTGCTGGTGCGCACGACGACCTGGATTGCCATTCTGCAGTCGCAAGGGGTGCTCAACGACCTGATGGTCGCCGTCGGGGTGGTCGCCGATGATGCGCGCTGGCAGATGATCCACAACAAGACCGGCACCATCGTCGCCATGACCCACATTCTGCTGCCGTTCATGATTTTGCCGCTGTACTCGGTGATGAAGACCATCCCGCCGAGCTACATGCGTGCGGCGCGTTCACTGGGTGGCCGCCCCTTCCTGTGCTTCCGGCGCGTCTACTTCCCGCTCACCATTCCGGGCATCGCCGCCGGGGGGATTCTGGTGTTCATCCTGTCGATCGGCTACTACATCACTCCGGCGCTGGTCGGCGGGCAGTCGGGGCGCTTCATCACCAACTACATTGCCTACCACATGCAGACTTCTCTCAACTGGGGCCTGGCGGCGGCAATCGCCTCGATTCTGCTGTTCGTGGTGGTGGTGTTCTATCTGGTCTTCAATCGCCTGATCGGCGTCGACAAGGTCAAGTTGGGGTAAACGATGGCCATACCTTCCTATGCCACCCGCGGCGAGCGCATCTGGCACTACGTGTTCCTCGGCATCTGCGCGCTCATCTTCCTGTTCCTGGTGGGGCCGCTGCTGATCATCATCCCGCTGTCCTTCAATGCGCAGCCTTACTTCACCTTCTCCCAGGAGATGTTGTCTCTCGATCCGGCGGGTTACTCGCTGCGCTGGTACCAGGATTTCTTCACCTCACGAGCCTGGCTGCACGCGATCAAGAACAGCTTCATCATCGGCATCGCTTCGACGATCCTGGCCACTATCCTGGGCACGATCGCGGCACTGGGGCTGTCGAGCCGCCACATGCCGGCTCGCAGTGTCATCATGGCGCTGCTGATCTCGCCGATGATCGTACCGCTGATCATCTCTGCAGCCGCCATGTTCTTCTTCTTCTCCAAGGTCAATCTGGCCCAGACCTATCTCGGCGTGATTCTGGCGCATACCGCACTCGGGATTCCCTTCGTCGTCATCACCGTGACGGCGACGCTGTCGAGCTTCGATACGACCTTGATCAAGGCGGCCCACAGCCTGGGCGCCAATCCGACGCGAACCTTCTTCAAGGTCGTGTTGCCGCTGGTTACCCCCGGGGTCGTATCCGGTGCTCTGTTCGCCTTCATCACCTCCTTCGATGAAGTGGTGGTGGTGCTGTTCATTTCCGGTCCCGAGCAGCGCACCATGCCGATCCAGATGTGGTCCGGCATCCGCGAGCAGATCAGCCCGACGATCCTCGCCGTCGCCACGCTGCTGGTACTGCTCTCCATGTTGCTGCTGACGACGCTGGAGCTGCTGCGTCGACGCAGTGAGCGGCTGCGAGGCGTCACACCGGAATAAACCATCTCACGCTTCGGCAAGACGAGCAGGGAGACGTCGTGACGTCTCCCTGCTTGTCGTGGGCAGTCGGTTCAAGCTGTGGCAAAGCTGCCCATGTGTCAGTTTGAGTCACCCTTCATGTCGTTTCTCAGAACCTTTTTATCGTCTTATTTTTATATAAATCATTGTTTTTTATACGTTATAAGAATTAACTGGAAGAGTGGCACGCCATGTGCTGATATCTAGGTGAGGATGAATCAATCAGGGAGAGGAACCCAGATGAGCCATAGAACGCGTGCAAGCAAACCTGCCAGGCAGATGACAGCCTTGGCCTCGGCAGTGGCTCTGGCGCTAGGTACGCTGTCTCTTGCTGGTTGCGGCAACGACGATGACGTGCCGCCTGTCGAGCAGGAGAGTCCGGCAATGGAAGAGCAGACTTCCCCGATGCAGGACACCACGGCCGATCCCGGCATTGATCAGACCGATACGGCCGCTGGCGACGGCTCGGCAGAGCCGATTACCGGGGCCGAGGATAGCCCGGAGGGCATGGGCGATGTAACGCCTGAGCAGGATCCGCTGCCTGAAGCCGAGCAAGAGCCGGTTCCCGATGAGGATGAGCTCGAGGAAGAGTTCGACGGTGAACAGGACACCATGGACCAAGGACAGGTCGACGATCCCTTGGTTGAAGAGGAAGAAGAGCAAGGTGGTAACTGATCCTTCGATCTGACCCCTTTCGCTTCGTGCCGCCATCGGGACGATGGCGGCTCAGGGCAGGATGCCCATTACATTTCGCGCAAGGCGATACCGCAGGAGGTGGAATCATGATGTCCAAGGAATTTCTGAAGAAGCTAGGCATTGTTGGTGTGACCATGGGGCTGACCGCTAGCCCGTTCGCACTGGCCCAGCAGACCCAGACTCAGCAGGACGAGTTCCAGACTCAAGAACAAGCCCAAGATCCGGCTGAAGCCGTTCAAGGCGCTCCGGGTGCAGAGCCCACGCCGGGTACTGACGCCGCGCCGGGGGCCGGCACAGGTCCGGGTGCCGACCCGGCTCCCATGGAAGATGGTGTGGCCCCGGGTGAAGCCGATCCGGCCTTCCCGGATACCGGCACCGAGGCAGCGCCCGGTACTGCGCCGGGTATGCAAACCGACCCGGGTATGCAAACTGATCCGGGGGCTGAGACCATGCCCGGTGCCACTGACGGCGCACCTGGTGCCGAGCCTACTCCGGGCACTGATGCAGCGCCTGGTGGGCCCGGGGCCGACCCCGCTCCGATGGAAGATGGCGTAGCACCGGGTGCTGATCCGGCCGCTCCGGGTATGCAGCAGGAAGGTGAGGCTGGCTTCGGTGAAGGCACCGAGCCGATGCCGGGCAACGACGGTTACGATGCGACCTCTCCGGAAGAGGAAATCGGCCCGGGTGCCGCTGGTAGCACTAGTAACCAGTAATCGAGCCGACGCTGGCAGCGGACGAACAGGGAAGTAACCGAGTTCGCTGCCGAGGATGGAAGAGGCAACGTAATGGACGCCGAGCCTCTTCCCCTCCGAGCATGACGCGTCGCAATTGGCTGACGGCCCGCCACCCTCCCCCCTTGCACCGTCAGTCGAGTTGCATGGCGTACTTCGCCCCCGCGCTCCCACGGGGGCCTTTTTACGTTTTCGGTCGCTTTATGATCTCGGTCGCAACGCCTGAATGATCGTCAATCTTCCTCCAGCCGCCGATAGAGTGTGCGTCTGGCGATCCCCAGGATATCCGCCGTGCGGCGCTTGTTACCCCCAGTGGCTTCCAGAACCTTCTGGATATAGCGTTTCTCGACTTCCTCGAGACTTGGCCAGCTCTGCTGACTTCGAGCTACCAGAGCGCTGCCGGTTTCGATCTGGCGCACCACGCCGCGCTGCTCCTGGCCATGCTGGCGAATACGCTCCGGCAAGTCGGCGTGGCTGAGCAGCCCCTCCTCGGCCAGGGTCACCGCCCGCATGATGGCATTCTCGAGCTCTCTCACGTTGCCCGGGTATGGGTAGTCGAGCAGGATCTGCAGCGCCGTGGGCTCTACACTTTCGATGCGCTTGCCTTGGGCCGTGGCGTGCTTCTCGATCAGCGCCGACACCAGGCGTTCGATGTCGCCCTGGCGTTCGCGCAGCGACGGAATGCGCAGGGAGAAGGTCTCCAGTCGGTAGAACAGGTCGCTGCGGAAATTCCCGCTCTCGATCTCCTGCTCGAGGTCACGGTGAGTGGCGGCGATGATGCGCACGTCCACCGACTCTTCCTTCTCGGCCCCCACGGCCTTGACCATCTTCTCCTGTAGGGCGCGCAGCAGTTTGGCCTGCAGGCCAGGCGACATCTCGCCGATCTCATCGAGGAACAGGCTGCCGCCGTTGGCCGCCTGAAACAGGCCCTGGCGTGAATCGCTGGCTCCGGTGAAGGCCCCCTTCACGTGGCCGAAGAACTCGCTCTCCATCAGTTCCGAAGGAATGCTGGCGCAGTTGACGGCGATGAAGGGCTCGGCGGCGCGGAGGCTTTCGGCATGAATGGCACGTGCCAGCAGCTCCTTGCCGGTGCCGCTCTCGCCCAGGATCAGAATCGGCGCGTCGCTCTTGGCCAGGCGTGCCGCATCGTGGAACAGTGCCTGCATCGTCTCGCTCTCCCCGACGATGCCATGGAAATGACCGGGCGCCTCGCCCTGCTGGAAGCGCTCGGCCAGACGCCGGTTCTCCAGCACGCGATAGACCGCTTCGCCCACGCTTTCCAGATCGAGCGGTTTGGTCAGAAAGTCGTCGGCACCGATCTTCAGCGCCTCCACGGCCTGGTCGATGGTGCCAAACGCGGTGATCACGATGAAACCGATCCGGCTGCCCTCCTGGCGAAGCTGCTCGAGCAGCTGCATGCCGCTCATGCCGGGCAAGCGCACGTCACTGATGATCATGGCCACTTCGCTGTGGCTCAAGGTGAGCATGGCTTCCTCGGCGCTGCCGACACCGAGCGTCTGGTAGCCGGCTTCCTGCAGCTCCTCCTCGAGCAGCTCCAGGATGGCGGCGTCATCCTCGACGACCAGTATCGGCAGGTCGGATTGGGTGTGGCTTCCTGTCACGTGGCAGTCCCTCCTTCCTCGCTATCGTTCAGTGGCAGCCCGATCTCGAAGCCGGCTCCCCCCAGCTCGCTGTCGTAAACACCGACAGTGCCGCCATGATCGTTAATGATTCGATGTACCATGGATAATCCCAGGCCGCTGCCCTGACCCACGGGCTTGGTGGTAAAGAATGGGTCGAAGACTTTTGGTTTGTCCTGATCGGCGATGCCGGGGCCATCGTCCTCTATCCACAGTGTCAACCAATTCTCCTTGTTCCGTACGCGGATGCGCACGCGTTCGACGCCCTTGGCCTGTGCCGCGTTGCGCAGCAAGTTGGTCAGTACCTGTATCAGCTGCTGGCCGTTGGCCAGTAATGGCGGCGTCGTCACGGGCAGGTCGAACTCGAGGCGTATGTCACTCTGTTCGAAGTCCTCCTCGACCAGCTCGCGGGTGGTCTCGAGCAGGCCGGCGAGCTGCAGCGGCTCCTTCTCGACGTTGTGGCGCCGGCCCAGCTCCATCAGCTGGCGCACGATCTCGACGATACGCTCCACCTCGCTGCGTATGCGCCCAAGTCGGGTGCGATCTGCATCGGTGAGCGTCTCGCGTCGCGAGAGGCGCTGTGCCTGGCCGTTGATTACCGTTAGCGGTGCGCCTATCTCGTGGGCGACGCCCGCCGCCAGCACACCGAGCTCGGCGAGCTTCTTCGACTTGCGCAGGCGCTTCTCGAGTTCGATCTCCTTGCGCCGACGTGTCTCGATATCGGCGTCCTTCTCGGCCATGGCATCGAGCATGCCATTGAGGGCCACCGCCAGGCGTTCGTACTCTTGTGGTCCCTCGGCTTCGGCACGCTGCTCCCGGTCGCCGGCCTCCACCCGCTGCATGACAGACAGCAGCCGCTCCAGCGGGCGCTCGATATGACGCCGAAAGCCCCACCAGATACCCAGCACTATCCCGGCCGCGCCGACGACGAACGCCAGCAGCGCCAGTTGGCTGAGAAAACCGGTGTAGTTCTCGATCCCGGTGTTGAGCCGGTTGACCTGCAGCACACCCTGCACCTCGCCGGTATTGGACAACAGCGGTTTCAAAGCGGAGTAGTAATGCCAGCCGTCGTGTTCGCGATAGGCCGCGCGCATCTCGCCGCGCTCGGCGACTTCGCGGATGGTCTCGGGGCTGAACAGGGCCTGCCCCAGGCCAAGCCCGTATATCTCGCGCCCGTTGGCATCGAAGACATAGGCGCCGTAGATGCGATGGAAGGAGAACGCGGAATAGAGCGACTCCTCGAGCGGCTCGGTGGCGTTGCGACTGAGGGCATGGCTGAGGGTCGTGCCGATGACGTTGGTGATGACTTGGACTTCCCGCTCGAGGCGAGTGCGCACGTTGTCCTCTAGCGACTTGATGGCCACCAGGCTGAAGATCAGCAGCACGAGGAACAGCGGTGCTATGACGGTAATGAGGATGAGATTGCGTAGGCGCATGGCATCTCGCAGGCAGCGTTAGACGAATGCGGCACCGGCCCACACGGGCCGGTGCCGCGCTGGAATCACTCCACCGGCCTCAGCCGGTAGAGGCTGCCTTGCGCTTCGTCGTTGATCAGGTAGATGGCGCCATCGTGTCCCTGGTGCACGCCGCGGATGCGTCCGATCTGCCCATCCAGCACCACTTCGCTGTCGGCCACTTGTTCGCCCTCGATCGACAAGCGGTATAGCCGCTCGCCACGCAGCCCGCCGGCCAGCAGGTCCCCCTTCCATTCGCCGAACGTGGCCGAGGTCACCTGAGCCAGGCCGGAGGGGGCGAAGGGAGCTTCGAAGACGTGGATCGGATCCTGCATTCCCGGCAGGGAGTCCTCACCGATGGGCTCGCGGGTGCCGTAGTCGCGCCCCTGGCTGACCTCGGGCCAGCCGTAGTTTTCTCCTGCGACGATGAGATTGAGCTCGTCACCGCCGAAGGGGCCGTGTTCGGTGGCCCAGACCTCGCCCTGTTCGGTCACCACCATGCCCTGAATGTTGCGGTTGCCGAGGGTGAAAATTTCGGCGAGGGTGGCGTCATCGTCGGTGAAGGGGTTGTCGTCGGGGACGCTGCCGTCGGCGGCCAGCCGCAGCACGCTGCCGGCATGATCGTCTGCTGCCTGGGCGCGCTCGGGTGTGCCCCGGTCGCCGATGGACATCAGCAGGGTCTCGTCGGGCAGCCAGGCGAGTCGTGAGCCATAGTGCCGCCCGGGGCCGGAGAAGCGGTCCTGTTCGAATAGCGTCTCGACGTCGCTTAGGGCATCGTCGCTCAGTCTGGCGCGGCTCAAGGCCGTTGCCGTGCCGCCGTCGCCGGGCTTGCTCCAGCTGAAGTAGAGCCAGTCGTGCTCACCGTCGCCATAGCGAGGGTGCAGCGTGACGTCGAGCAGGCCACCCTGACCTTGAGCGCTGACCTCGGGCACGCCCTCGAGATGCGTGATGTTGCCGTCCTCGTCGATCAGCGCCAGGCGTCCCGGTCGCTCGGTGACCAGAAAGCGCCCGTCGGGCAGCATGGTCACCGCCCAGGGGTTCTCGAGGCCATCGGCGATGCGCTCCAGGCGCAATTCCAAGTGTTCGGTGGAGAGACTCTCTTCGATGACTTCGGCGCCGACCGCTACGGTGGCCAGAGCAGTGCCGCATGTCGCGATACCTGCCAGCACAGCGATGGACAATGGCTTGCTTGCTTCGTGCATGACTTCCTCCCTTGCATTTCTTTGCCGCCCCAAAGAATAGAGACTGTGGTGCAGCCGGGGTGTTCCCTTCACCCCTCGGTCCCGCTTGCCGGCTACATCAGAATAGCCAGCAGAATGGGCAAGTAGAACAGCGCCAGCAACGTCGAGCAGAACACCAGGCTGGCGACATACTCCGGCTCTCGCTTGGCGCGCTGAGCGAATAGGTAGTTGAACACCGCTACCGGCATGCACATTTGCAGTATCAGGATGCTGAGTGCCAACGGCGGCAGGTTCAGCAGTGTGCCGATACCCCAGGCCAACAGCGCGGCGATGGGGATGCGCAGCAGGCTGAATCCGATGCCCGTCTTGAGGTTCTTCACCTTGATGCTGGCCAGCGATACGCCCAGCGTGATCAGCATCAGCGGCACCGTGAAACCCGAGATCAGATCGACGCTGTTGTCCAGCCAAAGCGGCAGTCCGGTATCGGTCAGCAGCAGGGTCAGTGCTATCAGGATAGCGTAAACCGTAGGCGTCCTGAGCAGAGTCTTCAAAGGGTTGCCGGTGCTGGCGAAGATGGCGCCGATGGTGAACTGAAACAGCGAGACCGTGACCATCACCGTGATGCCGAAAGCGAAACCCGAGCTGCCGAAGGCGTAGAGCACCACCGGCAGGCCCATGTTGCCGGTGTTGGGGTACATCATCGGTGCCAGCAGCACACGCCAATCCTGTTTCAGCAGGCGTGCCATGGCGAAGGTGGCGCCGCCCATCAGCGTCATGACCAGGGCGGCGGCCAGCATGGTGCGCCCGAAGCTGCCGGCATCGATGTCGGCCCCTGTGAGCGAGGCGATGACCAGGGCCGGCGTGCCGATGTTGAAGACCAGGCGGGTGACGAAGTCGACGGGAAAGGGATGTCCCAGGCGGATCCACGTGAAGCCCAGTCCGGCACCGGCCAGAATGGGGGCCATGACGGCGAAGAGATCGGGGATCATCGAGCATCCTTGGCGGTGAGAAAGCCCAGTATTGTCGTGAAGAGTGCGGTGGCGATGCAAGCTCGCCGCATGTCGCTGCCTTGGTGCAAATGGGTGAAACCGTTAAGCTGCGAATCTTGTTCGCCAGGAATCTCTCATGTCAGCCAACGCTTCTGCCAACAGTTTCCATGCGCTGGTGCGTCTGCTGCGCTATGCGCGCGGCTATCGGCGCCGCATCGTTGCCGCCACCACCTGCTCGGTAATCAACAAGATCTTCGATATCGCCCCCGAGATCCTCATCGGCGTGGCCATCGACGTTGTGGTCAACCAGGAGCGCAGCTTCGTCGCCCGGCTCGGCTTCACCACGCCCCAGGAGCAGATCCTGGTGCTCGCCGTGCTCACCTTCTTCATCTGGGCCGGCGAGTCGATCTTCGAATATCTCTACAAGATCCTGTGGCGCAACCTGGCCCAGCGGCTGCAGGCCGACATGCGCCTGGACACCTACGAGCACGCCCAGCGTCTCGACATGGCCTATTTCGAGTCGAAGAGCTCGGGCCAACTGGTGGCGACCATGAACGACGACGTCAACCAGCTCGAGCGCTTTCTGGACGGCGGCGCCAACTCGCTGATCCAGGTCGGCGTCACCGTGGTGGCGGTGGGCGCGGTGTTCTTCGTCATCTCGCCCTTGATTGCGCTGCTCGCCTTCACGCCGATCCCGCTGATCATCTGGGGAGCGTTCTTTTTTCAGCGCAAGGCCGGTCCGCTCTACGCCGACGTGCGCGAGAAGGTGGGCGATCTCGCCAGCCGGCTCTCCAACAACCTGGCCGGTATCGCCACCATCAAGAGCTTCACCAGCGAGGCGCGTGAGGCCGAGCGGCTGCGCACGGTCAGTGAGGCCTACGTAGAGGCCAACCGCCGCGCCATCCGGGTCAGCTCCGCCTTCATCCCGGTGATCCGCATGGCGATCCTGGCCGGCTTTCTGGCCACTTTCACCGTGGGCGGCATGCTGGCGCTGCGCGGCGACCTCAACGTGGGCGCCTACGGCGTGCTGGTGTTCCTCACCCAGCGCCTGCTGTGGCCGCTCACCGGCCTCGCCGAGGTGATCGACCTGTTCGAACGCGCCATGGCCAGCACGCGGCGCATCCTCGACCTGCTGGCGGTACCGATCACGGTGAAGGACAACGAAGGCCAGCCGCTGGCCGAGCCGGTGCGCGGCGAGGTGAGCTTCGATAACGTAAGCTTCCGCTACGCAGCGAGCGGTGTCGGCGTCGATGGCATCAGCCTGCACGTGCCTGCCGGCAATACCCTGGCCCTGGTGGGCGCCACCGGCTCCGGCAAGTCGACCCTGATGAAGCTGCTGCTGCGCTTCTACGACCCCTCGGCCGGCGAGGTGCGCATCGACGGTCAGCCGATCAGCGAGGTGAGCCTTGCCTCGCTGCGCCAGGCCATCGGTCTGGTGAGTCAGGACGTCTATCTGTTCGAGGGTTCGATCCGCGACAACATCGCCTACGGCAAGCCCGATGCCAGCGAAGAAGCGGTGATCGAGGCGGCGCGCATCGCCGAGGCCTGGGAGTTCATCCAGGCGCTGCCCCAGGGGCTCGACACCGCCGTGGGCGAGCGCGGCGTGCGCCTCTCCGGCGGCCAGCGTCAGCGCCTCTCGCTGGCTCGGGCGCTACTCAAGGACCCGCCGATCCTGGTACTCGACGAGGCCACCAGCGCGGTGGACAACGAAACCGAGGCGGCCATCCAGCGCTCGCTGGCCAAGATCGGCCACGGTCGCACCGTGATCATGATCGCCCACCGGCTCTCCACCATCGTTCACGCCGACGAGATCGTGGTCGTCGACGGCGGCCGGGTGGTGGAGCAGGGCAGCCATGCCGAGCTACTCCAGCGCGGCGGCCGTTACGCCGCGCAGTGGCGGGTGCAGACCGGGGCGCTGGAGGAGAGCGAGGTGCTGGGCTCTGCCTAGCGGCAGTCTCGCTAGATGAACAGGGCCACCCAAACCACGGTGACCACCGCAAGCGGGCCGGCCAGCACACGGTAGTTCTTCCACAGCGGCTTGTCGGCCAGCTCGCGTGATTCCTCGTGCCAGGCCGCGCGGGACCAGACGTATTCCTTGAGCGCTTCCCGCTCCGGTGGCTCGCTGAACAGAGTGATGCCGACGAACAGCGTAAGACTCAGCAGCAGCATGACCCCGGCACCGTAGAGGAACTGCAGCTGATACAGCTCGAACTCGGGCACGGTCTCCCACCTCTGCCCATGGTTCAGGATCGAAACGGCCCCGATGACCCTCCAGGTCGAGCCGTTTCGACGTCGGACTGCTTAACGAACCCTAGTCCAGTACAAATTTAGCCCAGCGGGGGCAGGGCCGGCAACGCAGGCGCCAGTGCCCTTACCTCATCAGCAGATTACCTCACCAGCAGGGCATCGAGCCTGACCGGCACCTCATCGCCGATTTGCTCGTAACCGAGCAGCAGCATCACCGAGCGCAGGGTGGGGTCCGCCATTAGCGCCTGGCCATCCAGCGCCACCCGCTCGGCGTTGGTCACCTGCACCTCGGCACTGCTTCTCTTGGTGAAGCGTACCGGCAGCGACTCCTGGCGTACGTTGTTTCCTGAACGTACCGTCATCGTCAGGGTTTCCACCAGCGACTCACCCACCTCGAGCCGCTCCAGCCGCTCGGGCGGAAACTGGGTGGTCAGGGTGGCCATGGGCCGCTCGGTCAGGCCGGAGAGCCACGGCGGCAGCGGCCCCAGCCGCTCCACCACGTCGCTCTGGTTGAGCCGCAGCGGCAGCTCCAGGGTGCCGTTCGTACTGGCACTGCCGCTCAGCCTGCGCACCTCGTGCTGGCGGGGAATGGGGCCGTCGGGGGCGATCTGCATCACGGTGGCCGACACCCGCGAACGCTCCGGGTCGAGCTCCCAGGCGGAAAGCGGCAGGGCAAACAGCAGGGCGGTGGCGCCCAGCGGCAACAGCGAGAAAGAAGCGAAAAGGCGTTTCATGAGCGGTGCGTCTCCAGGAGCGAAAGGCTCACCCAGAAGACACGCCAAACGCCGGGAAGTGCCCGACGCAGCGGCGCGAATTTGCCGCCGCCCAGGCTCTGGCCACGCCCACCAGCTTTCGCTATCATACGGCGGCGCAATGCAGGGCCTATAGCTCAGTTGGTTAGAGCAGGGGACTCATAATCCCTTGGTCGCTGGTTCGAGTCCAGCTGGGCCCACCAAATTTCCTTCCCGCTCCATCCCAGAACAAGCCATAAACCCCGCCACCATGGGCTTCATGAGTTAGTCGAGGTTTCATGACATGTCAGAATGATTCTTGACAGGCCCCCCGCCGAAGGGGGCATCAATGGGGGCACAACCACATGATGTCCATTTGGTGCCCCCATGAGCCAACGCCAGACCAACAAACTGACCGCCACCGCCACCGCCACCGCCACCGCCACCGCCACCGGCGTGCGCAACGCCAAAGCCCGCGATAGTACCTACCGCTTAGCCGATGGGGGCGGTCTCTATCTGGAGGTGACCTTTCCCCCAGAAACCGGTCCACCGTCGATGTGAGATTTCCGCTACGATTATCCTGATAGCAGGAGATCTCGCGATGAAGCGTAACCGACATACCGAAGAGCAGATCATCAGCATACTCAAGGCCAACGAGCGCGGCGTCTCGATCGCCGAGCTGGCTCGACAGAACGGCGTGACCGAGCAGACCATCTACCGCTGGAAGGCCAAGTACAGCGGCATGGAAGTCTCGGAGGCCAAGCGCCTGCGCGAGCTGGAGCCCGAGAACGCCCGGCTCAAGAACCTGCTGGCGGAAAGCGCCCTCGACAATGCCGCGCTCAAGGAGATCGTCTCGGGAAAGTGGTGACGCCCGAAGCGAAGCGGCGTGCGGTGAAGCACCTGGTGGCAGGCGGCTGGCTCAGCCAGCGAGGTGTCTGCTGATTGCTGGGCCTGGCGAGATCAGTGGCTCGGTACCAGGCCATGCCGCGTGACGATGAGCCGCTTCGGGCCCGCCTACAAGCCTTGGCGACCTGCTATCCCCGCTATGGCTACTTGCTGCTGCATGCCTTGTTGCGCCAGGAGGGTTTGGTGATCAATCGCAAGCGTACCTACCGGCTGTATTGTGAGCATGGCCTTCAAGTTCGGAGCCGGCGGCGCAAGCGGCTGATTCGGCCAAGGACACCGATGCCACTGCCGGCCCGCCCCAGCCAGCGCTGATCGATGGACTTCGTGTCGGATCAGTTGGCCTCGGGGCATCGGTTTCGCGTGCTGAACATCGTGGACGACTTTAGCCGCGAGTGTATCGGGCAACTGACGGACACGTCCATTTCAGGACCTCGGCTGGCCCGGTTCCTCGACGAGATCGCGCAGCAGCGCTCACTGCCAGCCTCGATTGTTTGCGATAACGGGCCGGAGCTGACCAGCAAGGCAATGTTCTTCTGGTCACGTGAGCGGAAGGTAACACTGGCGTTCATCCAGCCGGGCAAGCCGACGCAGAACGCCTTCATCGAGAGCTTCAACGGCAAGTTCCGAGACAGCGGCCTCAACCAGCACTGATTCCTGAGCCTGGCGGATGCACGACACGAAATCAGTCAATGGAGAACCCACTACAACCATGTCAGACCGCACAGCTCGCTGGGCTATTTGCCACCCGTGGCCTATGCCCAGCAATGTGCCTGAAGGAGCGGTTTCTCACATTGATGACGGACCTAAACCAGGGGGAAGGTCACAGCAGCCGGGCGCCCAGGGCCTGCAGCATACCCGCACCCGCACCGTTGGTTGCGCTGCCGCCGAGCATGAGCACCAGCCGCTCGGCACCTGCGTCGAGGGCGGCAAGAATCAGCTCACCCACGCCATGGGTAGAGGTATGCAGCGCCGTGCGCTCCGGAGGCGCCAGCGGTTGGAGTCCACAAGCCTCGGCCAGCTCGATGTAGGCTGTGCGGGTGGCGGCGTGCCAGCCCCACTCTGCCTGGCAGGCTCTTCCCAGGGCATCCTGTACCAACTGGTGACGCCGCTGTGCTCCCGTCGAGACGATCAGGGCATCGAGCGTTCCTTCCCCACAATCCCCCATGGGACATTCATCCCACTGCACCTTTGGCGAGGCTCGCTGTATGCCGGCCGCCAGGGCGGTGACGGCGTCACGTGCCGGTAGGGCGTCCTTGTAGCTGTCCGTCGCAAGTAAGATCTGCACGCTGCACCTCCTTTCAACTGTCCTCGGGGCAGCGCGGCAGGCGCCGAGTACTGCTGCGTAGCATAGGCGTAACCGATAGCGTGATGTGCTCCGGTGTGGTGTCTGTCTGGTGGATCTGTGCCATCAGCAGCTCAGTGGCTTTCATGATCATCTGATCGACGGGCTGCTGCAGGGTTGTCAGGGAGTGGCTGGGCCAACTTGCCATCGGCACATCGTCGAAACCGATAACCGAGACATCATCCGGCACCGTGAGGCCGAACTCGTGGCGGATGGTTTCCATCGCGGCAATCGCCATCACGTCGTTCGCGCAGAACAGAGCATCCGGTGGCGATTTGGCTGCAAAAAGACGCCGCGTGGCATCACAGGCATCCGTGTAGCGGTAGTTGCCCACTTCCAGCGCATGGCAGCCGACGCCTTCGGTGGCAAGCCCTTCGATAAAGCCGGCGTGCCGCTGTTGATCGGTAGAAGAGTCGGGCAGCCCTGACAGGTAGGCGATGCGTTGGTGACCCAGTGAGGCGAGGTAGCGTCCGGCCCAGTACCCACCACTGAAGTTGTCGCTACCGACCTGGCTGATTCCCGCATAGTTTACGGTGCGGTTGATGATGACTACCGGTATGCCGAAATCCGCCACTTCTTGTGCCTGGGCGTCATCTAGAGTGATGGCCAGCATCAGTACGCCTTCAACCTGACTTCGAATGATATCGTCGATGACCGTAGCAAACCCCCTATCCGAGGGGGCGAAGAACAGCAGCAGGTGATATCCCTGCTGCTGAAAGAACCGTGATGCCTTCTCCAGCATAAAGGCATAGAAAGGGTTCTCGACGCTGTAAGTGACCACGGCAATGGTGCGACTGGAGCGGGTGATCAGCGAACGTGCGATCGAATTGGGGCGATATCCCAGCTCGCGTGCCGCCGCCATCACTTTTTTGCGCGTTTTGTCCGCCACCTTGGCATCGGATGAAAAACTGCGACTCACCGCCGACTGTGATACCCCTGCCAGCCTGGCCACATCGCGGGAGGTTACGGATTTCCTTTTCATTCATCACTCTCTGAGAGGGCCGGACTTATCACACCAGTACGATGGAACTATTTGAAGATCGTGGGCTTGCCCCAGCCTGCAAGTCTCCTTAGAAGCCGACCTTGTCGGCGCCTTTCAACTGCAGCATCTCACGGGCTTCTTCGGGGGTCGCTATCTCCAGCGATAGGCCTTCTAGAATTTCTCGCACCTTGGCAACTTGGCTGGCATTGCTTTCGGCCAGCTTGCCCCGGGAGAGCCACAGCGAGTCCTCGAGCCCCACGCGAACATGTCCACCCATGGCTGCCGCCTGCGCAGCGATGCGCATCTGACTGCTTCCGGCACCCAGCACTGACCATTCATAGTCATCGCCGAACAGCCGGTCAGCAGTACGGCGCATGTGCATCACGTCTTCTGGGTGAGGGCCGATACCTCCGAGGATGCCGAACACGCTCTGCACGAAGATGCGCCCCCCGACAATGCCGCGGTCCATGACATTGCGCAGGCTGTAGAGGTGACCGATATCGTAGCATTCACACTCGAAGCGCGTGCCGTTCTTGCCGCCAAGCGTCATGGCGGTCTCGATGTCGGCGAAGGTGTTCTTGAATACCAGGTCGCGGCTGTTTTCCAGGTGTGCGCGCTCCCATTCGTGCTGAAAGTTGTCATAGCGGTTGAGCATGGGGAACAGGCCGAAGTTGATCGACCCCATGTTCATCGAAGCCAGTTCCGGCTTGAACTCCATGGCTGGACGCATGCGCTCTTCCACGGTCATGTGCGGGCTACCGCCGGTGGTGAGGTTAATGACCGCATCCGTGGACCCCTTGATGCGCGGCAGGAATCGTTCGAACACGGCAGGATCCTGGGTTGGCTTGCCATTCTCTGGATCCCGGGCGTGTAGGTGAAGGATGGCGGCGCCAGCCTCGGCTGCAGCGATACCGGCCTCGGCGATCTCTTCCGGAGTAACCGGCAGGTGCGGTGACATGGAAGGGGTGTGGATGGCGCCGGTCACGGCGCAGGTGATGATGACTTTGCGTTTGTTAGTCATAGATTAGAGCTCTCCTAGGGGCGTCGGGGTCAGGAAGGGGTTACTGTGCGCTGATGCGCCATCAGCGCCATGAGTCGACGGTCGCGCCAGGCTTGTTGGTCGGCGAGCCCTTGGCTCGGCAGCCGTTCACGGCGCTCCTTGTCCAGTGCGGCGAGCGTCACGCTGTCCCAGGGGTCGTCGTCGCCGCGCTGGCGGTCTACATCTCGGTATAGGGGGCCATAGCGCTGGCCATAGTCGACCACGCCGGACGGCGCATTTAGGTCGATGGTTTCGAAGGGCCCCATGAAGGACCAGCGCAGCCCCAGCCCGTGCTTGACGGTCTTGTCGAGATCCTCGGCGGAGACATAACCGTCGCGGAACAGGCGCAGCGCCTCGTTGAGCAGGGCGCCTTGCAGACGGTTGAGGATGAATCCTTGGATTTCCTTGCGCACCATGATGGGAGCCTGCTGAGCCAGCGCCATGAGACGCATGGTGTGGTTCACCGCAGTCTCCGACGTTGACGGGGTGGGGACGACTTCCACCAACGGGATCAGGTAGGGCGGGTTGACCGGATGCGCTACCAGGCAGCGTTCCGGGTGGCTCAGTTGATCAGTGAACCGGGAGGCGGCGATGCCCGAAGTAGAACTGGCCAGTACGGTATCGCTGTCCACTACCGCTTCCAGCTCGGCATAGATGCCTCGCTTGGCCGCGATGTTCTCGGGGCCGCACTCCTGGATATACTCGACATCTGCCATGGCGCGTCGCAGATCGCTCTCCGTCTGGATCAACGCCAACGGGGCTTCCACGTCCTCGATCAGGCCCGCCTGCTTGAGGTCGACAAGGGATTGGCGGATGGCCTCCCGGGCCTTGTCCAGAGCGGTGACATCCACATCATAGAGAGCTACGGTCATGCCTGCCCTGGCAAAGACGATGGCCCATGCCCGCCCGATCAGGCCGGCTCCGACGATACCTATTCGCGCTGTCATTAGGTGACTCCTTCGTCGCTCACAGAGATTCGACGTTGGCACAGACGCTCAGCGCCTGGCCTGAGATATTGGCGCCTCCCGGCGCTGACAGGAAAAGTGCCATTGCCGCGATATCGGTGGGCTCCACCATTTTTCGCATGGAAACCTTGGCCAGGTTTTCCTGCTCCATCTCGGCGTAGCTGATGCCGCGTTTGGCAGCGCGATCTTCGATGACCTTCTCGATGCGTGGCCCGCTGACGATACCGGGCAGGATGGCATTTACCCGCACTCCCTCGGGGCCGAGTTCACATGCGAGGCTCTTAGTCAGGCCGACCACGGCCCATTTGCTGGCGGAATAGGGGGTGCGATAGGCGAAGCCCAGGCGGCCGGCAACCGACGCCAAGTTGATCAGCAGTCCCTGGCTCTCGCGCAGGAGGGGGGCGGCGCGATGAGCGACGCGGTACTGGCCGTTGAGGTTGATATCGATGGTTCGGGTCCAGCTTTCGTCATCGATTTCGTCAATGCTCGCGGTGGGTCCGGCAATCCCGGCATTGTTGACCACCACGTCGAGCCCGCCCAAGGCGGCGGCCTCCTCGAAGAGCCGGTCGACATCGGTGTGCTGGCTGACATCTGCCTGCGTATGGGTAATGCCTTTGGGCAGGGCAGCTAGCGCTTTGGTGTCGATATCACAGACGTGTACGCGCGCTCCGGCCTCCAGAAAGGCCTTGGCAATGGCTAGGCCGATACCATTCGCGCCTGCCGTGATCAGGACTCTCAGGTTAGGGCGTGGCGCCAGGCTTTCAACGACGTTCATATGGTTTCTCCTCGAATGGGTTTACAGCGATGGCAGCCAGGTGGAAAGGAAAGGCAGCAGGCTGATAAGCAGCAGGTTGATGAGCACAATCCCGACGAAGGGCAGCACGGCCCAGGAAAGGCGGGCGATACCGATCTTGCTGATCTGGGAGGCTACGAAGAGGTTGAGCCCCACCGGTGGGGTGAACATGCCCATGGCGAGGTTGACCACCATGATGATTCCGAAATGAACCGGGTCGAAGCCAAAGCCGATGGCAATCGGCAGCAAGATCGGCACGAAAATCAGGATGGCAGCGGCCGCCTCGATGAACATGCCGGCCATCAGCAGGAGCATGTTGGCCAAAATGATGAAGAGAAGGGGGCTGTCGATAGCCGACATGACGTATTCAGAGATCATGTTCGGCACTCTCAGGCGCTGAAGAATTCGTCCATAGAGACCGGCGGCGGCGATGATGCTGAGAACCACGGCGGTTGTGACGGCCGATTGTTTGAGGATATCGACCAGGCTACTGAGTTTGATCTCCCGGTAGATGACAAAGCCGACCAGAAAGGAGTACACCACCGCGATGACCGCGGCTTCGGTTGGCGTGAAGATACCGCCGTAGATGCCCCCCAGTATGATCACCGGCATGAGGATAGCCAAAATCGCCTTGCGTCCGGCACGCAGCACTTCCGTCCAGGAGCTTTTCTCGTTGCCCCCCAGGCCGTTAGCTTTTGCGAAGAAGTAGGCAAATACCAGAAGGCTGAGGGTAACCAGGATGCCGGGCAGGATACCGGCTATGAACATATCGCCTACCGAGACGTTGGCGGCGATCCCGTAGAGGATCAGCGGAATGCTGGGAGGAATGATTACCCCGAGGGCGCCGGAGGCGGCCTGGTTCGCTGCGGCATAGCCGCCGGGGTAACCCTTCGCTAGCATCGCTGGGATCAGGATGGCGCCGATGGCGGCGGTGGTCGCGGCTCCCGAACCGGAGATGGCGGCGAAGAACAGTGAGGTAACGATGGCGACCATCGCCAGCCCCCCCGTCATGCTGCCGACGAGTGTGTTGGAGAAGTCGACAAGGCGCTTGGAGATGCCGCCACCTTGCATCAAGTACCCTGCCAGGATGAAGAATGGAATCGCCATCAAAGGGAAGGAATTCACCGAGGCGATGAGCTGCTGTGCAACGACCACCATGGGCATCAGATCGCCATGCCATACGGTCACGGCTGAGGCCAGGCCGAGAGAGAAGGCGATGGGTACGCCGATGAGGAATAGGGAAATCAGCAAGAAAAACAGGATCATGGCCATGGTCAGTCCACCTCCTGCTTGGGCTCGTAAGGTACGCCGAGCGCCTCATCCACTAGCAGCCCAATGCTGTTGATCAGAATGACCACCCCCCCTGCAGGGACGGCCATGTAGGGCCACATCATCGAAATGCGGGTGCTGGGGGCAGTCTGGCTGGAGACTCGGTCCGTCAGCTCATAGCCGTACTTGATCATGATGAAGGCGAACAGGGCGGAACATAGAATGATGGCGATCCGCAGCAGGCAGGACAGCTTCTTGCCAGCATATTCCAGCAAGATGTCGACTGAGATCAGCGCCCCCTTACGATAGGCATAACCGGCTCCGAGGAAGGTCAGCCAGATCATGGAAAAGCGAGCAATCTCGTCGGAAAAATAGAGCGGACGGCCCACCACGAATCGTGCGAATACCTGCCAGAAAATGAGGACGGTCATCATCAACAAGAGACCTGCCAACACCCAGCCAATCACTCGATTGAAGTGTTCGATGGCTCTATTGGTCAGCATTAGATATGTCTTCATGGCTGCCTCATGCATCAGTAGAGTGCCCGCAGGAAGTCGTACCCCTGCGGGCATCGTGGGCTCAGTACTCGAAGTTGAGTGCAGCGTCGACAAGATCCTGACCGACGGTGGGGGCCCACTTTTCGATGACGGGAGCGACGGCCTCGCGGAAGGGGTCGAGATCGGGATGTGTGACGGTCATGCCCAGCTCTTCAAGCTGCACGACGTAACGCTGCTCCAGTTCCTGGCTGGCTTCACGCTGGATGGGAAGCGCTATCTGCGCAGCCTCGATAATGATGGCCTGATCTTCTTCGCTGAATGAGTTGAAGAGGTCCAGGCTCATCATCAGAGGAGCCGGTGAGTAGACGTGCTGAGTCATGTTCAGGTAGTCCTGAACTTCATAGAAATTCACGTCGTAGATGGTGGGCAGAGGGTTCTCCTGGCTGTCCATCACTCCCTGCTGCAGCGCGGTGTAGACCTCCGTCCAGGCCATGGGCGTGGCATTGGCACCCAGTGCTTCCCAGGTGTCGACCTGAACGCGGCTCTCCTGGGTACGGTGGTTGATCCCCCGTAGATCGCTGGGATGTTCGAGGGGACGGACCGAATTCGTATTGTGTCGGAAGCCATTCTCCATCCATGCCAGGAACTTCACGTTCATGTGCTCCTCGGCCAACTGAGCGAGATACTCACCGTGCTCGCTGTCCAGAAAGGCATAGGCATGCTCATGATTCTCGAACACATAGGGCAGGTCGAAGAGCATGAACTGGTCGACGAAGCCCCCCATCGGTCCGGTGGAAGAGATGCCGGCGTCAATGATGCCAAAGCCCATGCCTTCCACGACTTCTCGTTCTGCACCGAGGGCGTTGTCGTAGTGGGGTTCGATAGCCAAGCGGCCTTCCGAGAGGCGCTCCAGCTCCTCGCCGAACTTGAGAACGCCAACGCCTTGCTGGGATTCCGGGCCCAGCGGAAGGCTGACGTCGATGACTCGCTCTGGCTGGGCAAGAGCGGTTGTTGAAGTGGCCAAGGCGACGGCGGCTGCCAAGGAGGTGAGGGTGAGGGTCTTGGTCTGCAAGCGGTTCATGAAAAACTCCTGATCAAGCCAGCGTTTGCGCTGAGCGCGTTGTCGTTGTGTCTGTCATCTGCATCGATGGGGGCTCAGCAGTCTTTGTCCGTCCAATAAGCCAAGCCCAGAGCAAGTTCTAGTTCAGATGGCATACGTATGCAATTAATCATAGAGATTCGGTGCCGAGGTGGTATTTCAAGTAATTGAAAATAATGTAAATATACTTTAGTCGTATTAATGAATACGTATTCACAATCTGGACCTAGTGACGCTGTGTCACTCTAGGCCTAGTGGCGCTTTCCAGGCGCCCATTCATCTATGCGTTTCCCTTGATGTTGAATACGTTGACAGGGCGAGGCCGAGTTGCTCGCGGGTCATCTGCCCGGCGGGGTGAACTTGACTGGACAGCGAGCTGGGACGGAGCAAGGTGGAAGCAATGAAAATTTGACATTTATCAAGCTTCACATCTCTTACCCTCAAACTCCTCGAATTTGTGCCGATACGATCATGAGGCACGTCTCTCGTGCCGAGAACAATGAAAACGCTTCGCCGCTTGGCATTGCCTTTCGCCGCGGCACCTTGAGCAGGGGTGGTACGATGAACTCGATTGTCTATAGCAGGACCCAGGGGTCGCTCGATGCGGATGATCCGCAGGATGTGACGCTTTCTCCTTCTCAGCCTAAGCGTGAGCGGCTAGGCTTCAGCCGCCGCCTGACGCTGATGATCGTCTCGCTGGTGCTGATCTCGGTGATGCTGGTGGCGGGGTTGGTCTATGTCCAGTACCGTCAGTCGTTTACCCAGGCGACGGTTGATCGCCTGCAGGGAACCGGCGAGATGATGGCTGGCACCTTTACCCAGTGGCTCGATGCCCGCCAGGACGAGATCGCCTTTGTAGCCGGGCTCGACTCGGTGCGCCAGGTCGAGATCGAGCCGCTGCAGCACCTGCTGACGCGCCTCGCCGAGCAGAACGGCTACTACGATACGATCTTCTTCGTGGGCCCCGACGGCATGGGGGTGGCCGGGGTGAGCTTCGATGGCAGTGCAACCATCATGTCTTCCACCGAGGCTGCCGAGTTCCAGGTGGCGGATCGCGCCTGGTTCCGGGAGGCAATCCAGGGCCGGCCGGTGTTCTCCCAGCCGTTGGTCTCCCGTGCTACCGGCAACCAGGTGAGCAACGTAGTGGCGCCGGTGTTTGCCGAAAGCGGAGAGGTAGTGGGTGTCGTGCGTGCCGCAGTGCGTCTCGACGTGTTGTTCGAGCGTATGGCCGAGATGTCGCTGGGCGGAAGCTCGGATACCTATCTGCTGGGGGCCGACGGCATGCCGGTGACGCCGGTGGCGGCACTGGCTGGTGAGAGCCGTGTACTTGATACCCGTGCGTCGTTAGCCATTGGTGCCGGCGAGAGCGGCGTCGGCCGCTATGCCGACGTTGGCGGTACCGCGGTGATCGGCAGCTTCACCTACCTGCCACTATTGAACTGGGGATTGGTGGTGGAGGTGCCCGAGCGCGAGGCCTTGGCTGAGGTCTCACGTCTGTTCTGGATCCTGGTGGGCATCACTGCGGTCATCGTCTCCGTTGCCTTGCTGGTGAGTCTTGGCGTGGTGCGTTCGGTGGTGACGACCCTGGGCGGAGACCCCGAGCGCGCTGCCGAGGTGGTGCGCCGCGTGGTGCAAGGCGACCTGACCATGCGTGTACCGGTCAAGGCGGGAGACACCACCAGCCTGCTGGCCCACATGCACGAGATGCAGCGAAATCTGCAAGCCATGATGGGCGATATCAAACGCACCGCTGAGTCGGTCAGCGTGGCCAGCAACGAGATCGCCCAGGGCAACGAGGACCTGGCCAGTCGTACCGAGGAGCAGTCCTCGTCTTTGGTGGAGACGGCTTCGAGCCTGGAACAGATGACGGCTACCGTCAGACAGACGGCGGAATCATCGACCCAGGCGCGTGAGCTGACCCTCGAGCTTGACGAGCAGGCTCGCGATGCAAGCGGGGTGGGGCAGCAGGCAGCTCACTCCATGGGCGCCATCAAGGAGGCCAATCGGCGGGTCGAAAGCATCGTGGAGGCCATCGACGGCATCGCCTTCCAGACCAATCTGCTGGCTCTGAATGCTTCGGTCGAGGCGGCCAGGGCCGGTGAACATGGTCGCGGCTTCGCCGTGGTCGCCACCGAGGTTCGGCAGCTGGCGGGGCGCTGCGCGGCCGAGGCCAGCAAGATTCGCCAGCTGGTCGACTCCAGCGTAGCGAGTGTCGATGAGGGGGAGCGCCTTGTGCGCACGGCGAGCGATCAATTGGGAACCATCGTCGAGGGGGTGAAGCGGGTCTCGAGCTTTATCAGCGAGATTGCCACGGCATCTACCGAGCAATCGTCGGGCATCGAGCAGATCAACATGGCAGTCAGCCAGCTCGATGAGGTCACCCAGCAGAACGCCGCGCTAGTGGAAGAGGCCACCGCTGCCAGCCACTCCTTGAGTGATCAAGCACGCGAGCTGGCTAGGCTGGTGCAGCGCTTCAAGGTCGAGGAAGGAAGTACTGACTGCAGCATTCTCACTTAGCGGGTAGGGGTGGGCGTCTCGCGCTCACCCTGGGACTTCGCTTGGCAGTTTCGGAGTAGTGTCACTCGCCCGGCACCACTGCCGTTGCCTCGATTTCCACCTTGGCGCGATCCTCGATCAGGTCGGCGACTTGGACCATGGTCATGGCCGGGAAGTGCTTGCCCAGGACTTCCCGGTAGGCGGAGCCAACCTCCTTCAGGCGCGCCAGGTACTCCCGCTTGTCGATCACGTACCAGGTCAGTCGGACGAGGTGCTGCGGTCCGGCACCGGCCTCCTGCAGCACCTCGACGATGTTGGTCAGTGCCTGGTGGATCTGGTCGACGAAGTCGTCGCTTTCAAATATCTGGTCGCCGTTCCAGCCTATCTGGCCGCCCACATACAGGGTGCGGCCCGAGGCGATGACGCCATTGGCGTAGCCCACAGCGGGTTTCCAGTTGGCGGGGTGGAGGAGCTGATGAGCGGGCGCGGTGTTCATGGTTATTTTCCTTCAGGTTTCGTCGGGTGAAATGAATTGACGGATTGGGTCGGGCCAGGGCAGCGGGCGTCCGGTTCGCAGGTCGATGAGCACCAGCGTTACCTGCGCCGTCAGGCGGCGCTGGTCTTGATGGGTGGCAATGATTTCCAACGTCAGGCTGGTTCGGCCGAGCGCCTGGGGGACCAGGCTGAAACAGAGGATCTCCCCCAGACGACTGGGTGCGTGGAACTGGGTCTGCAGCGATACCGTCGGCACGCCTCGTCCCGACGAGATCAGCTCGGCAAAGCTGCAATTCAATGCCTCGCTGAACCAGTCCTCAACGACGGCGTTGATCATCTCGAAATAGCGTGGATAGAAAACGATGCCTGCCGGGTCGCAGTGTTCGAAGCGTACTTTGCGTTGAGTTGTGAAATAGTGATTGTTACTCATGTCCATCCCTCGCCGCGCTCGGCCAGGCGCTGTAGCTGATCGCGCCCGGCCCGATAGGGGGCCGGCCACTCGCATTCGCCATCCTGGATGCCGGCGGCGGCATGCAGCGTCCAGTAGGGGTCGGCCAGGTGGGGGCGAGCCAGACACACCAGGTCGGCGCGACCGGCCATCAGGATCGAGTTGACGTGGTCGGCCTGGTAGATGTTGCCTACCGCCATGGTCGCCATGCCGGTCTCGTTGCGGATGCGATCCGAGAAGGGTGTCTGGAACATGCGTCCGTAAACCGGCCGCGCTCGGGTCGAGGTCTGCCCGGCGGAGACGTCGACGATATCCACCTCGGCGGCTTGGAGCAGGCGGGCGATCTCGACCGCCTCATCGGGGGTGACGCCCTCGTCGCCGACCCAGTCGTTGGCCGAGATGCGCACCGAGAGCGGCTTGTGCGCGGGCCACACCTGGCGCACTGCGCGGATCACCTCCAGCGGATAGCGCATGCGGTTCTCGAGCGAGCCGCCGTAGTCGTCGTCGCGGCGGTTGGTCAGCGGCGTGATGAAGGAGGAGAGCAGGTAGCCGTGGGCGGCATGCACCTCGAGCATGTCGAAGCCGGCACGCTCGGCCATCTGCGCGGCGGCGACGAACTCGTCGCGCACCCGCTCCATGTCGGCGCGATCCATGGCCCTGGGCACCTGATTGCGCGCCGACCAGGGCACGGCGGAAGCCGCCATGATCGGCCAGTTGCCTTCGGGCAGCGGCGCGTCCATCTCCTGCCAGCCGAGCTGGGTCGAGCCCTTGGGTCCGGAGTGGCCGATCTGGGCGCACAGCTTGGCCGGCGTCTCGGCGTGGACGAAGTCGCACAACCGCTGCCATGCCGCCTCGTGTTCGGGGGCGTAGAAGCCGGGGCAGCCGGGGGTGATACGGCCCTCCGGCGAGACACAGGTCATCTCGGTGTAGACCAGCCCGGCGCCGCCCTTGGCGCGCTCGGCGTAGTGCACGAAGTGCCAGTCGCTGGGGCAACCGTCCACTGCCTTGTACTGGGCCATGGGCGAAACCACTACCCGGTTGATCAGCTGCATGTCGCGTAGCCGGTAGGGGGCGAACATCGGCGCCCGCGCGCTGCCCTCATTGCCGGCCTGGGCCTGGAACCAGCGCTCGGCGCTCTCGAGCCAGGCCGGGTCGCGCAGGCGCAGGTTCTCGTGACTGATGCGCTGGGAGCGGGTCAGCAGCGAGTAGTTGAACTGCACCGGGTCGAGGTCCAGGTAACGCTCCACCTGCTCGAACCACTCGGTGGAGTTGCGCGCCGCCGACTGCAGGCGCAGCACCTCGGTGCGGCGTTCCTCCTCGTAGCGGGCGAAGGCGCTGGCCATGTCGGGCTCGCTGTGCAGGTAGTCGGCCAACGCGATGGCGCTCTCCAGCGCCAGCTTGGTGCCCGAACCGATGGAGAAGTGGGCGGTGGCCGCGGCGTCGCCCATCAGCACCACGTTGTCGAAGCTCCAACGCGCGCACAGCACCCGGGGGAAGTTGATCCACGCCGAGCCGCGAATGTGGTTGGCATTGCTCATCAGCGCGTGGCCGTCGAGGTGCCTGGCGAAGATGCGCTCGCATACCGCGATCGACGCCTGCTGGCTCATCTCGCCGAAGCCGAAGGCGCGCCAGGTGGCTTCGCTGCACTCGACGATGAAGGTCGCGGTATCGGCGTCGAACTGGTAGGCGTGAGCCCACACCCAGCCGTGCTCGGTCTTCTCGAAGATGAAGGTGAAGGCGTCGTTGAAGGTCTGACGGGTGCCGAGCCAGACGAACTTGCAGGCACGCACGTCGATGTCGGGCTGGAAGTGCTCGGCATAGCGCTGACGGGTACGTGAATTGAGGCCGTCGGCGGCCAGTACCAGGTCGAACTCGCGGCGCAGCTCGTCGATGCGCTCGTCCGGCACGTCGCTCTCGAAGCGCAGCTCGATACCGAGCTCCCGGGCGCGCTCCTGCAGCAGGAGCAGCAGCTGGCGGCGGCCGATACCGCAGAAGCCGTGACCGGTGGAGACGGTCTTGACGCCGTCATGGATCACGGCGATGTCGTCCCAGTAGGCGAAGTGTTCGCGGATGCGCGCCGCGCTCACGGCATCGTTGGCGGCCAGATTGTCCAGCGTCTCGTCGGAGAGCACCACGCCCCAGCCGAAGGTGTCGTCGGGGCGGTTGCGCTCGATCACCACGACCTGGTGTGCCGGGTCGCGGCGCTTCATGCTGATGGCGAAGTAGAGGCCGGCGGGGCCACCGCCCAGGCAGGCGATTCTCATGATTGCTCTCCGTTTTCTTAAGCCTGAAATATTTAAGCTTGAAGCACCTGCGCGCATTTCAGGCACTCATACCACCCATGCGTGGAGCTGGAATCTTCAAGGCGCAGCTAGAGCTGCTTGATGGTGATCCGCGCCGGATCCTCCTCGCTTTGCCCTGGCTTTGTCGGCTGCCATTCGCCAACCCTTTGCTTGAGGGTTTCCCCCTTTTCGTCGGCGAGGGAGGCACTGCGCAACTGGCGCAGGCGTGTTGCGGCGTCGGACGCGTCACCGTGGTGCTCAAAGGCCTGCATCACGGTGTCGAAATTCTTCAGGCCGCGGAGGTGGGTGTCGCCATAGCCCTTGATCAGTCCTTGGGCCTTGATCACCTCCGTAGCGACCTCGGGGGAGATGGCAAGCGCGCGGTCGACAGCTGACAGCCAGGCATCGATGCGCTCACGCTCCTCACGGTAGCGCAGAGTCTTGCGCCGCCAACGGCGCAGGCTCGCCACGCTCATCAGCAGCAGAAAGCCTCTCAGCTTCTGCGGGCTGATGCGACGCCCACGCTCCGTCAGCTTCGCCAGCGGACGGCGCACCCAGCCGGTACGCAGCACCCAGCGCCCGAGGCCCGGCGGCAGGGTATCGCAGATCTCCTCGACCCGCGGATGCATAAACTCGGCGGTATAGACGATCTGGTCCGGATCAGCCTTGACCTCGCTGCGCACCCGATCCGCGCGGTCGCGACGGATCTTCAGGTCGGCGACGCGAATGGTGTCCTCGTAGCTCAGCCACAGGGCGAGGTGGCGAGCCAGCTCTCGCAGCAGGTTGTGATCGCAGGCTTCTTGCTGAAGCAATGGCAGGCGCTGCTGCAGCAGAGCGAGATACTCGCTGGCGTAGGCGGCATCCTGATAGTCGATCAGGCGCAGTGCGCCCTGGTGGATCACCTCGCGTGCCGGCTCGGGAAAGCAGGCATCGATCTCGGCCTTCAAGGCGACGAGCTCGGATGCCTCTGGTCGGGGCGCTGCCTCGCCAGGCCGGGGGGAGGTGGTGTCTGGCTGAGCGTGTGGCGCTCTGCCTTGAGCCTGGCGATAGCTTTCTTCGAAAGCGCGCAGGCTGGCCGTGACGCCTATGCCGCCGTCGCGTATCGCTTGTTCGAACGCTTCACGCGGGAAGGGCAGCGTCTGGCTGCCGGCCAAGGCACCGAGCAGCACGGCGCTGATCACGCTCCCCTGTCGCCTCGCCGTGGCTTCCATGTCGAACTCGATGAAACGCAGGGCATTCTGCCGTAACTGTTCACGCACCGGTTCTGGGTCGAGGATGCCGTCGCCCATGGCGCTCTTCTCGGTGATGCCGTAGACCCGATGGCTCGAGGCAATCACCGTGGTGCGGTCCGGGGTGACGAGCCCGCGCTCCAGCGCGCGGCCCGCTTCCATGAACTCGGCGGCCAGCACGATATCGACGTCGCCGGGCGAGGGCATCAGGGCCAGTACCGGGGCCTGGCCGGCACGCTGGGCCTCGTCTTCGGGAAACAGCTCCAGGTAATAGATGGTGGCTCCGGTTCGCTGGGCGACGCCGGGCACCGATGTGGCCTGAGCCAGGTAGCCATTGCTCTCGGCCAGGTGGATGATCCAGTCGGAGAGCACGCCGCCGCCCTGGCCGCCCATGGCCATGATCGCCAGTGTGATCGGTCGTGTGGCGATATTCACGTCAGGCATGAGGTTCTCCCGTGAGATGCGCGGAGGGGGGCAACTGGGCCAGGCGCTTTTCGCGCCATGCCTGCAGGCGCTGGATGAGGCCCTGGCGCCAACGATGCAGCAGACGGTCCCAGCGATTGGGATGGCTGATCACATCGGCGCGATAGAAGGAGGGGCAGAGCACGGCAGCGTGGGCCGCCTCGCCGCACAGGCCGCAGCCGACGCAGGTATTGTCCACCTGGGCCACGGGGTGCTCGCGCAGCGGGTCGGGGTTGGGGCGGATCGACAGCGACGGGCAGCCGGAAATGCGGATGCAGGCGTGGTCCCCGGTACAGGTATCGCTGTCGACGCCAAAGCGCTGGCGCACGGTACGCTTGCCCTCCTTGAGGGCCTGACGCACCTTGGGCTTTTCGCGTCGCTGCTTGTTCAGCATGCACTCCGACTGGGCGATGATCACTTTGGGGCCCTTCTCCCGGGTGGTCAGTGCCTCGGTCAAGGTGTTCTTCATGCGCTGCACGTCATAGGTATGATCGACGACCCGCACCCACTTGACCCCCACGCCCTTCACTGCCTGCTCGATGGGAATGTTGGTGTGGCGAAGGGGGTTCTTGGCCCGCGAGGAGGGCAGGTCCTGCCCGCCGGTGGCCGCCGAGTAGTAGTTGTCGACGATCAGCAGCACGTCGTCATCGCCGTTATAGACGGCATTGGCGACGCCATTGGTCAGGCCGTTGTGCCAGAAACCGCCGTCGCCCATCACGCTGATGGCGCGGCCCCCCTTGGAGCCATGGAAGGCCGATGCCGCCGAAGCGCCCAGGCCATAGCCCATGGTGGTATTGCCTATGTTAAAGGGCGGCAGGATGGAGAACAGGTGGCAGCCGATGTCGCAGCTGACATGGCGTGGCCCCAGTTCCCGCTCGACGAGCTTCATGGCGGTAAAGATCGGCCGCTCCGGGCAGCCGGTGCAGAACCCTGGCGGGCGAGGCGGTAGGGCCGGCGGCGGAATGTCGAGAGTAGGCTGTGCCTCCGGCGCAGGCAGCAGGTCCGGCGCGGCGGCGGACAGGAAGTCGCGCAGGCCTCTCAGCATCACCTGGCCGTTGTATTCGCCGGCCTTGGGCAGCACGTCCTTGCCATGGATACGCGTGGTGATGTCGGCGCGACGCAGGATGCTGGCCAGGGCCTGTTCCAGGTAGTCGGGCTGACCCTCTTCGATCATCAACACGGCACGCTTGTCGGCGCAGAAGGCTTCCAGTTCGTCGTCGACCAGCGGGTAGGTGACGTTGAGCACGTACAGCGGGATTCGGCTGTTGCCGAAGGTGTCGGCCAGGCCGAGGCGCTCGAGTCCGCGAATGACCGAATTGTAGAGCCCGCCCTGCAGGATCAGGCCGATCTCGTCATGCGCGCCGGGGAAGGTCTCGTTGAGCCCGTGCTGCTTGATGTAGTGCACCGCTGCCGGCCAGCGTGTGGTGACCTTCTCGTGCTCGTGCTGAAAGCTCGCCGGCGGTAGGACGATGCGGCTGGTATCTCGTACCGGGTTGGCCAGGGCGTCATCGATGGTGAAGTCGGGCGAGCGGTTGGCCTGGGTCTGGAAGCGTCCGTGGACATGGCACGCCCGGATGCGCAGTTCCAGCATCACCGGGGTGTTGCTGGCCTCCGAGAGGGCGAAGCCGTGCTCCACCGCCTTGACGATGGAGGGCAGGTTGGGGCGCGGGTCGAGCAGCCAGATCTGGCTCTTCATGGCGAATGCATGGGTGCGCTCCTGCATGATACTCGATCCGTCGCCGTAGTCTTCACCGACGATGATCAGCGCGCCGCCGGTCACGCCGCCCGAGGCCAGGTTGGCCAGGGCATCGGACGCGACGTTGGTGCCTACGGTGGATTTCCACGCCACGGCGCCGCGCAGCGGGTAGTTGACCGAAGCGGCCAGCATGGCCGCGGCGGCCGCTTCGCTGGCGTTGTTCTCAAAGTGGACGCCCAGTTCCTCGAGGATCGGCTGGGCATCCGCCAGTACGTCCATGAGGTGGGAGATCGGCGCACCCTGATAGCCGCCAACGTAGGCGACTCCCGACTGCAGCAGCGCCTTGGTGACGGCGAGGATGCCTTCGCCCTGGAAGGTTTCCCCCTCCCCAAGGCGCAGCTTCTTGACCTCCTCGACAAACGTTCTTTCAGCCATCTTGTTCTCCTCGCCGCTCGGGCATGCCGCCCTTGCCGTGAGTGGTGTTGTTTGGTTTCAGCGCATCAGGTTGGGCAGGCCGGTGGCAAGCCACGGCACGGCGACCACCAGGGCCAGCACCAGTAGCTGCAGCAGCAGGAAGGGCAGCGCGGCCTGATAGACCTGGGTCAGCCGGATGCCGGGAGGCGCCACACCCTGCATCACGATCAATAGCAGCCCGAAAGGTGGCGTTAGAAAGCTGATCTCCATGGCCACCAGGAACAGCACGCCGATCCAGATCGGGTCGATGCCCAGGCTCGATACCAGCGGCATGAAGAACGGCAGGGTGATCATGATCATGCTGATCTGGTCGGCGAAGCAGCCCAGCACCAGCAGCACAAGGAGCATGCCGAGCACGATCATCAGCGGTGTCAGATCCCAGGCGGTGATCACTTGTAGCAGGCCGCGCGTAGCACCCGAGAAGGAGAGCAACTGGGAGAAGGTGGTCGAGGCAACAAGCACGAACAGGATCATGACCGAGACCTTGGCCGTCTCCATCAGGGCCGTGACCAGGGCTTGCCGAGTCAGGCAGCGATAGCACATCGCGGCGACCGTGGCGGCAACGGCGCCGAATGCAGCCGATTCCGTGGGCTCGGCCCAGCCGGCCAGCAGGCTGCCCACTACGGCCACGAAGATACCGCTCAGCGGCAGTACGTAGACACAGAACGGCTGCCAGCGCTCCCAGGTAGTGAGGCTGGGATTGCCCTCGTCTGCCGGGGCGAGCTCAGGGTTGCGTGCGCAGCGGATCATCACATACAGCAACACCGAGATACCCATCAGGATGCCCGGGATGATGCCGCCGATGAGCAGTTGGCCGATGGAGATGCCGGCCAGGCTGCCGAGGGTGACGGCAAGTGCCGAAGGGGGAATCAGCATGGCGATGCCGCCCACTGCCATGATCGGGCCCATGGCAATGGAGGGGTGGTAGCCGCGCTTGAGCATATCGGGTAGCAGGGAGCTGCCCATCATGGCCGTATTGGCGATGCTCGATCCGGAGAGCGTGGCGAAAGCCGTGCCGCCGAGGACCGAGACGATGCTCAGGCGGCCGGGCACGCCCTTGATCAGGCGCTCGATAGCGGTGATCGCCTTGTAGGCAAGGCCCGTATGAAACAGGACTTCGCCCATGAGCACGAATAGCGGTATGGGAATCAGGGAAAAGCTGGTGATGGCCTCGGCGCTGTTGCGCGCCATCTGCATGATGCCCATCTCGCCGCCCATGAAGACATACGCGCCGACGAGATTGATCGCAATAAAGGCAAACACCACCGGGAGGCCCAGCGCCATGAGCAGGATGAGCCCACCCACCAGCAACAGCAGAGCAGAATGCCATTCCATGCCGTCAACCCTCTCGCGTCAGGATGAGGCGCCACAGGCGGCGCAGGAACTCGAGGGTCAACAGGCCGAAGCATAGGCTCGGCAGTACGAAGTTCCACCACTCGGGAAACACGAACGACTTGTAAACCATAGTGCCCCGACTGAGGTAGTCGGAGCCGGTTGACAGCAGGAAGTAGCCGAAGCAAAGGCTGATCGAGGCGCCGAGCAGGTTGATGGCCATTTCGAGCCATCTGCGCGGTGCTTTCGGCAGGGCCTGCTGCAACAGGTCGACCCGCACGTGGGCGCCGTGATAGAGCACCCAAGGGGCGGCCAGAAAGGTCGCGGCAGCGATGGCATATTCGCTGCCCTCCACCGTGCCGTAGATCGAGCCGAAACCCAGGTTTCGGCTCATCACGTTGAGCACGATCACCACTGAGACGACACCGATGATGAGACCTGCGGCAAGGCCGCAGGCTTGCATCATGTAGTGATATGTCTTCTGTAACGGCGAGCGTGCCACTTTCTCGTTATTGACGAGTGCCGTGTCATTCACTGTCCAGAATCTCTCTCAGTCGCTCGGTGTTCTCGGCGTGCTCCTGCGCCAGGCGTTGCCATTGAACTTCATAGGCCATTTCGAGGAAGCGCTCGCGATCCTCGCCCTCGAACTCGATCACTTCGATACCGGCCTCGGCCTGACGACGCTCCTCCTCAGCATTGATCTCCTCGTTGAGCCCATTGAGCTCTTCCAGCCAGATGGCCTTCTCGGTGAGGTAATCACGCTGCTCATCGGTGAGGTTGTCCCAGGTGTTCTGGTTGACCAGAACGCCGACTTCCACGTGATAGAAGCCAGGGTCGACGCGGTAACTCGTATGCTCCTGCCAGCCGAGATCGAAGATGCCCTGAACCGGCCAGCCGTAACCGTCTACGATGCCGCGCTCCAGTGCGGTATAGACCTCGCCTGGCGGCGTCTGGGCCGCTTCGCCGCCCAGGGCCTCGACGAAGGCGCGGTACACCGGCGTGATGCGCAGGCGTAGGCCGTTGAGATCGGGGCTCTCGATGGGCTCGTTAAGGTACAGGTGGTAGCGGTTGCCGTAGTTGGTATAGGCCAGGTAGTGGACGTTCATCTGCTCGCGCCACATCTCCTGCAACTGCTCGAATCGGCCCGTTTCGCGGAGCTCCTCGGGTGAGTAGCGCGTCAGGTTCAGCGCATGGGCCGCCGGCAGGGAGCTGGTGTAGAACGCCGAGGTGACGAACGCCATGTCGACCACGCCGTTGCTCACCGCATTGCCTACCTGGAAGGGCGGCATGGCATCAGGGCCGCCGATGAAGTTGATCTCAACCGGGGCGTCCGGATCGTTCGCGATCTCTTCGAGGAACATTTCGAAGGTGTGTGGTATCGCCGTGCCGGGATTGAAGGAGCTGACGGTTCTCAGTGTCACCGTGTCGGCGGCGGCTTGCGTCACCAGGCTTAGGGAGACCAGGGCGGCGCCAATGGTGGTGGTCCAGCGAAGCTTGTCGTTCATGTCGTAACTCCCTTGTTTTTGTCGTGATCGGTTATTGATTGCAGGGGCGAGTCTCACCGGCTAGCAGGGGTGCCGATGGCCACGGGCCTGACCGGTGCCTGTGCTGCTCCCTGAGTCAGGGTGGGAAGGATCATGGTGCAAGAGGTCCAGACCTTGTCAGCGGCCAACTCCGCGAGCCGCGCATTTTGGATTTGATAGATACCCGATTGCGTCAGATTATGGTGATGGATGGCGAAAGGCAGGCCGTCCGGTACCCCGTCGGGAATCGCCTCGCCCGTCAACATTCCTTCCGGGGCGGGGTCGGTGAAGGGGTTGTCCAGGGCGACCAGCACGATGGCCTGCTCTTCCAGCCATGCCATGGTGTCGTAGGCCAGGCCAGGACCCTGGGTGTAGTAGCGAGAGTCTTCGCCGTCCCAGTGCTCACCCCAGCCGGTGTGGATGTAGAGCACGTCGCCGGGCAGCAGGCCGCGCCAGGCAAGCCCCTGGGCTTCGATCATGGCCTCGATGTCGTTACGGCTGATCAGGTCGCCAGCGGCCAGCGGCTCGCCGTGGTTGAAATATGCCGCGGCATCCAGCAGCACAGCGGAGGAGACGATCGGTGGCAGGTTTTCGAGGCCGAGCCTTGCGAGCGGGGCATCCGGGCCAGGCTTGACTTCGTCCTGGGTGAAGCCGCCGTAGTACTGCAGCGCTTCGGCAGGGAACTCCCCCTCACCGCTCCAGGGCTCGGGCAGGTAGGCGAAATGGCCGAGGCCGTCGAGCTGGGTGCCCTGGCCGCCGATATTGCCGCTGGTCGACTCGGTGTTAAAGCCGTGGCGAGTACCAGGAATGCCGCTGGAGGGATCGAAGCGGTAGCTCTCCGGCTCAGCAAACGGTGACTGTGGCATCGCTCCAGTGCGTGGATACGAGAGCTCGTAGGACCTTGCCTCGGGCTGCATCAGGTGGAAGGCACAGCGCTGCCAGGTGCCGTTGCCCTGCGTGTTGCCCATGCCGGCTTCGTCCGCATCCGGCCAAGGGGGGAGCGGTACCTGAGGAACGCTCTCCAGGTGGGCTCGATGGTCGTCAGGTGTCGCTGCTAGGGTGACCGAGCAGCTCAGGACTGCTAGGCCTACTGCTGCTGGCAGCAGTATCCCGCGGGATGTCATTGTCATTGTTGCCTTTTTTGTTGTTCGTAATGGTTCATGGCGTCTCCCCCCTCAAGAGGAGACGTGCTGTTCTTACCAGCACCTTCCTGATTCAGCCTAGAAACAATGGCCATATATTTCAAGCTTGAAATTTCAAGCTTGAATACATTGCCTGCTAACTAATTTAGGACCATGACCAACAGCGTTCCCAGGGGGGTTGGAATGGGGCATGCTGGAGAGGCGTAGATAGCCCCCACCGGCATTGGTCAGTTCATATGCCATCAGTCGGTGGGCTAGTGGTATCGGTATTCACCTGGTCGAGAGCGATAGAGGAGGAGGGCAGTGGCCACTATCGATATTGAGCACATCATGAGCGAGCTTGACGATCACGCGCAGACTTTGCGGGCGCTGAGCGAGCGGTTGTCGAGCTCCGACCCCGAGGCAGCGCATGCCACAGAGGTGGTCGCCCAGGAGCTATGGGAACTGCGAAAGGAGTTGGGCGATGAGCGGTAGGCCCTGCGGGAATGGATCTGATCGGCCGGATAGCATGGGTTAAGTTGATGACCCCGAACCTTCCATGGTTAGAGCCTAACCCGGCCTTCATCATTGATGACCGCTGGACGCTCCATGTTCACGTGCAGCCACGTCTCGCGTAGTGCACCGATGTCGCCGGCAGCGATGACTTCCAGGGCAGAGCGGCCATCGAAGCCTTCGTTGTAATTGGGCATCGCCATGAAGCCATAAAGGTTGTCAGGATTGTCAAACAGTACTCGTAGCGCCGCATGAATATTCAGTACGTAGCTGATGCGAGCAAGCTGATCCTCATCCAGAATGATCTGCCATTCTGGATTTTGTTGCTTTGCCTGGGCATAGGTATCGGGAGAGACGCGTAAGATCGCTGTGCCCTGTTCAACGGTGGCACCCCACTTTTCCAAGATCGTTACGGCTACCTGTATACCCGTGGTGGCCTTGTTCTTGATACCCATTGTTCCCCCTTACCCTTTGTCGTCATCGAAGCTGACCTTCTCCCTGGTTTAGGTCCGTCATCAATGTGAGGAACCGCTCCGTCAGGCACATTGCTGGGCATAGGCCACGGGTGGCAAATAGCCCAGCGAGCTGTGCGGTCTGACATGGTTGTAGTGGGTTCTCCATCGACTGATTTCGTGTCGTGCATCCGCCAGGCTCAGGAATCAGTGCTGGTTGAGGCCGCTGTCTCGGAACTTGCCGTTGAAGCTCTCGATGAAGGCGTTCTGCGTCGGCTTGCCCGGCTGGATGAACGCCAGTGTTACCTTCCGCTCACGTGACCAGAAGAACATTGCCTTACTGGTCAGCTCCGGCCCGTTATCGCAAACAATCGAGGCTGGCAGTGAGCGCTGCTGCGCGATCTCGTCGAGGAACCGGGCCAGCCGACGTCCTGAAATGGACGTGTCCGTCAGTTGCCCGACACACTCGCGGCTAAAGTCGTCCACGATGTTCAGCACGCGAAACCGACGCCCCGAGGCCAACTGATCCGACACGAAGTCCATCGATCAGCGCTGGCTGGGGCGGGCCGGCAGTGGCATCGGTGTCCTTTGCCGAATCAGCCGCTTGCGCCGCCGGCTCCGAACTTGAAGGCCATGCTCACAATACAGCCGGTAGGTACGCTTGCGATTGATCACCAAACCCTCCTGGCGCAACAAGGCATGCAGCAGCAAGTAGCCATAGCGGGGATAGCAGGTCGCCAAGGCTTGTAGGCGGGCCGAAGCGGCGCATCGTCACGCGGCATCGCCTGGTACCGGGCTACCGACCTTGCCAGGCCCAGCAATCGGCAGGCACCTCGCTGGCTGAGCCAGCCGCCTGTCACCAGGTGCTTCACCGCGTGCCGCTTCGCTTCGGGCGTCACCGATTTCCCAAAACGATCTCCTTGAGGGCAGCATTATCGAGAGCGTTTTCCGCCAGCAGCTTCTTGAGCCGGGCGTTCTCGGGCTCCAGCTCGCGCAGGCGCTTGGCCTCCGAGACTTCCATGCCGCTGTACATGGCCTTCCAGCGCTAAATGGTCTGCTCGGTCACGCCGTTCTGTCGAGCCAGCTCGGCGATCGAGACGCCGCGCTCGTTGGCCTTGAGTATGCTGATGATCTGCTCTTCGGTATGTCGGTTACGCTTCATCGCGAGATCTCCTGCTATCAGGGTAAACGTAGCGGAAATCTCACATCGACGGTGGACCGGTTTCTGGGGGAAAGGTCAGAGCGCCTCAGGTCTGGCCGGCAACACAGCGCTCGAAAGTCTATAGCGACACAAATTGTCGCACGACCTCCCTAAGCTGGTTCTCAAGACCAGCGGATACTACTGGGGTTTAGACGACGCTGGGGTGATCTCGGGAGTCGCAGCGCTTCGGTGTGATGACGCATCTGTCTAGTACTAAGGGATGGTGTCGTAGGCTATGGAGGAAAACGGCACGAGTGTTAAGCTAAGTAAAAATGGGTCACAACCCTGACAATAACGAATTAAAACGTACGTATGGGATGTCGGGTCGCTTGCCAGCATGGCCACCTCATCCTCGATAGCGCTCTGGCTCAGGAGAGGTGGTATGCAGGCGCAGTACGCCCCCGGTGCGCGGGTGGTCATAAGCGATTCCGAATGGATTATTCACCGGGCCGGCCCCATCAAAGTGGGACTGGCCGAGGTCGCGCTGTGGCTCAAATCACTCACCGGCGGCCATAGCATGCCCTGTTTCTGCTACCAGCTCTTTAGCGGCAACAGCCTGATCGGGGCCCGAATGGAAGGGGAGATCTACCACTGCCTGCTCCCCGACCCCGGCATAGTCGTTTACAGCGATAAGGGGGCCGGGCAGTTACGCCCAGTGACGTTCAGATCGATCAAGAAGTGGAATAAGGCCTTCTGTGCCCCACTGGGCAACAACGAGCCCCGCCCCCTGAAGACACTCCGTGATGCCGTGGATCGCCTGTGGCGCGAACACATTGGGATGCTCGCCCAGGACCGGTGTCAACTCACCCAGGACACCCACGCCCTGTGGGGCCAAGGGGAGGTCGAGGAGCGACATACTAGAATACAGGCTAAGGACTACATCCGCGCTCGGGGCATCTTCAATAACAGCGCCCGCAGCGCTGCGCCCTACCGGCGCCTCAAGCTCCTGCTGGACTGCTGGTACGCGCTCTGGCAATGGCCCCTGAAGCAGGTCGATGCGCTGCCCGACCGCCAGAAAAAGCTATTCGATCTCAATACCGTGCAAGAAAGCGTGGTCCACAAGACCTATCAAGCCCCCAACGGCCCCTGGGAATCCACAGTGGAGTCCCAAACATCATTCTTCCGCGCGGATCGGGAGGAGGACTATTGGGTAGCGAGGGGGGATTTTTTGAACAACTTTACCAGAAAAAGGTGACTTAAAAATGGCAGTCCCGATTGTTTTGCCATTGCTTGTGACGGCTGGAAGATCAGTAGCTTTGCTTTTACGCAGGTGGCAAGGTGTATTAGCACTCACCGGTTTGATTTTTGCTACAGGCTTTTCATTAAATGGAATGATTGATCAGATGGGAAAAACTGCTGTGAGCTTGTGGCCTCTGTTGGCATTGGGATGTTTTTTTTTTCTTAGCTAAAGAATTTTTACGCGCATGGCTAAAGGTGAAAGGCGCTCAGAGAAAATTTGAAGAGGGTGAGAGATGAGCTTAGATGTTACTAAGCGATCAGGGTTTGTCTTGCGCCTTTTTTCATTGGCGGCGTTTTCTTGTATGGTTCTATTTGCTGGGATCGTGGTGATTCAGAACGAGGAGTTAGGAAAGCTTATCCCTCCAAGCACAGCCAGGACGCTGTCAATATTGTTTGCCTATATAGTGGCTATGACTACCTTCAATTATGCATTGGCAGCAAAAGGTAGGAATTTCATGGGTTGGAAGAGTGAGATTTTTATCATGTCTGGGTTTGCTGTCACTTTTGTGGGTATGTTCTTGCCTCATGCCTTTCCTTCTTCTCAAGTGGTAGTGACGGAAAGTTGGATCCCTTTTTCATCTAAAGAAAACACATTCTTAAAACCCAGCTGGTTTTATGCGCCAATTTCATTTATTGCTTTACCGCTTTTTTACAAGTCCTGGAGAGAAATTAGAGATATGCCTCTATGGCAGTCAAGTAAGAAGTATAAGGGGTGATGATTTGTTGGTAATTAATTTTAATACTATAAGGATGCGCTAACTCGGCTAGTACGCCAAGCACCTTACCTGCTGTCAGACCTTACACCAGTTGGTACGGCAGGTCACTGCATGAAGGGGGGCTCGCAAGGATGAAGAATACTCAATCCTCAGTACTAATATGGATTTCCCGCAGCTGGCATGCTAGAGGCATAGATACAAGGGCATGGATGAGTCAGGGCGGTTCGAGAAGGGTGTCAGCAATCCGATACTGCGCATCAATGTTGGGTGGTTTTTCATTAAAGTTATCGGGTAGTGTAAATTATGATTGAGTCAGTTTCGCATCTTCTTCCCAATTTTAATGCCATGAATATATCCCGGTATCAGGAGCTTGTGGTGAGCGACTGGTTCTGGTTGGGTATGATGGCGATCATGATTATCGCTGTCTTGTCACTTTTTCACTATTACATGAAGTATCGTAAAAGTGTCAGGTTAGTTGAAAGCTTGATAAAAGGGCAGACGCGAGAAGAGCTGGCCTGGAAGCGGCAGGAAATCCTGAAAAAGGCGCAAAAATCAGGCGTCAATGCTGGAAAGCTGTGGGAAGAATTTGACGAAAGCCTGGTTTATTCTCCTGATAAGGATAAGCTCTACAATACTTTGGATGCTGACCATTTCTTCAACGGAAGAACACTAGCCTACGGCTTGACGTCAAGCCGGTTGCTGGCAGCAACACCAACTTTTCTTACTGCGATTGGTGTTCTGGGTACTTTTGTTGGCTTAACAATTGGCTTGAGGGGACTCCAGGTCGATGCTGATGATGTCGATACCCTCAGGGTGGGTATCGCGAGCATGATAAATGGAGCCGCTATTGCCTTTTTGACATCAGTATGGGGCATTGGGCTGAGCCTGCTACTTAATGTTATCGAAAAGCTTGTGGAAAGAAGTGCTCTGAGGCGTATCAACAATCTCCAGCATACTATTGACTTTCTCTATCAAAGAATGCCAGCTGAGCACTCCCTTATCCATATTGCTGAGTCCAGTCAGGCAAGCAAGGAGGCACTTCAGGAACTTCACGAGCGTATTGGAGACAGGCTTCAGGAAACCGTTTCGGGGATGAGCGAGGCCATGCAGCAGGCTATTTCAGACTCGCTTAACAATGTCATGGCTCCGGCCATACAGGCCCTGGTTGATAACGCAAGCAATCAATCAAATGAGGTCCTTGAAAAGCTTGTTTCGAATTTCATGGAGGGTATGAAGACGGCAGGGAGTGAACAAACCAAGGCACTTGGAACTGCTGCTGAAGAGGTGAATCAGGCAGTAAGCTCAATGAGTACAAGGATGGACGAACTCTTCACGAAGCTAACTGAGCAGCAACAGAAAAGCGGTGAGCATGTAGAAACCACATCTCGCGAGCTATCCAAGCACCTTGACAGGCAACGCGAGACAGCCGTGGAGCAGCAGTCTGCGCTGGCGGAGAAGTTTGAATCCTTCATGGAACGCATGACAGAGTCGATGGATACACAGTTCCATCAGGCATCTGAGCTGAATGAGCAACGGAAGCGAACACATGAAGAAAGTCTACAGAAGATATCTGAAGGCCAGGCTGCGGCGCTTGCACGCCAGGTTGCCTTTGCAGAGGAACGGGATCAGGTGCGCGCAGCTCGGTTTGAGGAGCAGCAAAAGGCAATCGAAAAACGGTTCGGTGATCTGGTAGAAAAGCTTGTCAATGAACAACAAGAGTTGATGCGACAGGTTGGTGAGGCATCCAGAAGTGCCAACCAGCACTTGACAAGCATATCATCCCAATACGAAAAGCTCTCTACTTCGCTAAGTGAGGTGGCGAGTTCTGCCGAACGTAGTAGTCAGAACATGGCAAATAGTTCTACCCAGCTAGGAACCTTGTCGGCCAATCTTCACAAGGCCACAGTGCTTCTTGATGAAAGAGTCAGTTCCGTCACGGAAAGTTTGGAGAAAGTGTCAACCAAGAATAGTGAAGTGCTAACCGGTATCTCCGAGCACGCGCGGACGCTTGCGAGCATGCAGGAGACGATCAGCGACGCTGCGCGTCAGCTTGATTCTGCTGCTAAATTTGCTAATGAAGGTTTCAGCGAGCTTGGGAACCGTAATGAAGAATTTATCAGTAAGTTGCGTGATGAATTTACGCAGCTGGGTGATTCACTGAGTGAGCAGGTAGAAAACATTGAGAAGCAAGCTGAAGCGTGGCTTAAGGCATATAGCCAGGAGGTTCGCGAGCAAGTTTCGGAGAGAATGGAAGCCTGGAATACCAACACGCTATCGTTTGCCGATCAGATGAAGAGGACCGTCACAGCAATAAGTGGTGTTGTGGATGACCTGGAGCGTCGCTAATGAGTTTTTATAGGCGTGGAAAGCCCCAGGTAGACGAAGAGAATCCATATTGGATGTCTTTTTCAGATATCATGTCGGTGCTGCTAATAATTTTCATTCTGGCGTCAGTCGTGCTTATTGTGCAGCTAATGGAGATCAGGGAGCAGTTGGAGGAGCAGCAGCAAGAGTTTACTGAAGAAATTCAAATGCTGCGACAAGCTGAAGAAGTGAGAAGAACGATATTGCATGAAGCAGCCGAGGAGCTGCAGCGTAGGGGAATACGTGTTTCGGTCAGCGAGAACGACACAGTACTGAGTATACCGAATGATATTCTCGGCTTTGAGACAGCTGAATTTGATCTTGGACCCCAGTATCAGGACACAGCGACTCAAATTGGAAATGTTCTTGCGGACGTAATACTTCAAGGTGACCGGGTGGAATATTTAGATACCATTTTTGTTGAAGGTCATACCGACAATCGACCGTATCAGGGAATGATGGGCAAGGGGAACTGGGGGCTTTCGGCTTTCCGTGCCATTTCCCTGTGGCAGCACTGGTTAGAGGTTCTACCAGAGGGGCGGCGGCTGGATAGCTTGATAAATCAGGACGGGCAGCCGATATTTTCTGTCAGTGGGTATGCTGAAACACGGCCTGTTACAGAATTCCAAGACACCGAAGCAGAGCTCAGAGCTAACCGGCGAATTGATATAAGGTTTACCATCCGTCGTCCCACGGTGGAAGATTATCGGGCAGTTCAAGATGCATTTGTAGGTGATACACAGTGATATTGCCCCCTCTCGAGCTTGTCAAAATAAGCTGGAATTCTTTGTCTCTTGAACCATGGGTCGAGCTTACTGAATCGACAAGAAAGGTTCAGGCAGATGTAGGCCGGGGCGATGCCTACCTCAAGGCTGAAGAGAAGCTGCTAGATGTGATAAGGAGTCGAAACTTTGGGGTGTTACCGGCTCTGCTCCAGAAAAGGGTAGCCGTTCGGGCCCTGACCCAACTGTGGCTTGATGACCCAGACGTGCTAAAGAGGCTGATGAGCCCCAAGCTACTTGAAATCATTGTTGACGCTCAACAACCCAGGCTAGGCAGGGTGCCGCTTCTCAATATGATCCAGCTCTACTTTAATGAGTTTGATAATCTGGATCGTATTTCTGGGGAAAATGATAGCGCCTTGAGAGAGGCCTTTGAGAGTATGCTTGTTCATCAGATAGAAAAAGTAAAGATCCCTGATGAGGAGTTGGTTGCTGACGATCTTGTCTCAATCGTCCAGCAACAGGGAAACTGGATTCTAAAGATTGACGGGCCGGCACAGCTTGTCAAGTTTTCCATTAAAAATGATATAACGCTGGAGGAGGCATTATATAAGTTTGGCTTGAAGGGGTTTGATAGCGGTCGATATGCTGATGTCTGTCGTGCTCATTACTATATAGAAACACTTCACGAGATAGATGAGCAAGAGTGGTCTCCTATCTTCGATGAGCTGTTGCACCACGATGTCTCCAAGGCTCCATATGGTAGTCAAGGAAAAAGAGTAGGCCATGCTGCGCTAGAGGTGCTGATTGACCGTGCCACGGAGGCTAGTGAAGCCTGGCAGGATTTCATGCTGAGCTTAGCCGGCGACCCTCGTGTCTCAAGCAGGGTCAAGAGCTATCGGGAGTGGTGGGCACCCCTTGGTGAGCAAAGGGTAGAAAAGGTGCGGGGTTGGTTTTCCAAGCAGGACCTACGCCTCTTTCTTCAGGCGCTTGAGCAATATGGTGAAGCTACAGACAACACTGAGCTGAAGAGGATGTTCCCTGCCCGAAAAACCTTCTTGGAAGGGCTTTTTCGTCTCAAGTTGATCAAGAGTACCAGGCTGATGCTTGGAAGCAAGGCCGAGTATTCAGTCAGAAACATTTTAAAGAATGAGTTGAAGGTAAATTACATAAAGTTAGATGGGCAGCTTTCCGACAAAGCAATTATCTATCTGGACTGTGGGGATTTCCACTTGATTGAAGGCTCGCATAGCTTCAAGCTTTGGGTATATCTGGCTCCGCCAAGCCGTAAGTATGTGGGCTATGAAGTGACGAGCCTGTCCCACTTTGATTTAACAAATATGGTGCCTGCTTCTTACAAGAAAGACTACCCTAGTCTCGAGTATACAGCCGTTGTTCATAGTCCTTCGGCTTGGCAGAATAAAGTGTTTAATTTTTTGGCGGAAAATGGAATCAGCTTGGATGTAGAGTCCCTCCTAAGCAGAGAGGATTACAGAAGGTATGTTGCTCGGTTTGGGCTTCCTGTAGTGATGCCGGCAAAAAGGTATGTAGCACGGTCATCTCGTGAAGCTTCCAGTGATGATGGTGCTGATCAAAAAGAAAACCATTTAAACGTCGGTCGCTCTAATAGTGTGCTTTCACCGTTGGCTATTCAGATATTGCTCTATCTTCATAGGCGCCCTGATAGCAAGGCAAGGGATATTTCCAGGCATTTGGGTCTTCCTTTAAAAGCTATCAACCATGTACTTCATTCGGACTTGCAAGGGTACTGCATACAAGCCTCCAACTTCAACTGGATCAACTCGGGCGAAGGCGAGAGGGTGCTGAAAAATAGCGGGGTGATGGGTGATGAAAAATAGGCTTACTGAAATCATCAAGAGGATTCTTCCTGATGCTGATGGCCGTCAAGGCGGTCCAGAAGACTTTGAGGTTAGGTTTGATTCCGATGGTGTCAAGCTATACCTTGAAAAATCGGAGTTTGACAGATTCCTTTCCGGTGAAGGCGCGCCCAACGTTAACCTGCAGGGCGTTGTGCTACGTATGCTTGAAGAGCAGGGGTTGGCCTCGCGTTTTCCTAATGGCTTCAGCCTCGAGGCGAGTGTGGCTGCCTCTCTTGATAATGAACAGGCAGAAATTCTGGGACTACCACCTCGTTTTTCTGGTGAGTTCAAGGTTTCCATTAATGGGCACTCGAACAGCAAGTCTTTCTCTGTAAAGATATTTCCAGAGCATGGTGGTGGTCAGGTGCGTTGCAGTATAAAAGGCGCGTTGATGGAAATAGGGTCTGCTAATCGCTTTCTTCTGGATCAGCCACAGCTGCAAGCCTTTCAGGCTGTGGAGAGGCACTCACAGCTCCCCGAAGCATTGAAGACAAGCAGTGAGAACCTTTTGCTTCTGGCAACGTTGCAACTGTCAAAGCGCAGTGGCATGAATATTGATCTTAGCCACTTTGAAAGAATCAATGTGGAAACCGCCGAAGATGTCGGTGTTATTGCAAAGCAGTTGCCCGATGGCAGTCTGGAGCTTTTCCCCAGTGTAGGTGATGGTTATGGGCTTGATGAGATAGAGGGGCGATTAGGACAGCTGGATCTGGATGATCGTGGTGGCGTAATTAGAATAAAAAATAATATTATAATACTTGACGAGAAGAAAATGAGTGCTGTCAAGGAGGTCATGAATAATCGGCGAATTCCCGCAGATAGTGTTGCCGATTTTATAAAATCTCCCTCTGCCTTTCTTGATGCTTCCCTTGTTAATCTGGACCTCGGCTTCTCCGTTCGTGTGCTTGGTATAGGAAAGATAAAGCACATGGACTTTGGAGGTTTGGGTCAAGGTGATAGCGACTGGTTCGGTGTCGAAAGCTCGGCTTCACCACCTGAAATCATAAACAAATTAGTTAAAAGCCATGAGGAGCTTGCTGAACTTCAGGATAAAATTGATTCGGCTTACTCGCAGGGAGCACAGACAGTTGTTTTTCAGGGAGAGAGCATCGATATATCCGACTCGGGTAATGTGCAGAGTATTCTTGCAAATATAGTTAGTTCACTTGAGAAGCCAGAAGGGACAATAGCTGCTACTGAAGAATCTGCCGAGAAAAGTGATACCCAGGTTGGTGTCATTGTAAAAGATGCTGATGATATAGGCGAGGAATTATTAGCCAAGATCAATAGCCACAACCTGCAGATTCAGCCTGACTGGGAGGCTTATGCCAGACAACCCTTCCCCCATCAGGCGGAGGGTGTGAACTGGATGCTGCGGCTGGTTGAGTTAAGCGCTCTTGACGATAGTGAAAACTTTGAGCGCATTCAAGGCGGACTTCTAGCCGATGACATGGGCCTGGGTAAGACATACATGTCACTTGTCGCCATCAATGAGTATCTTTCTCATAGGAAACATACTGGACTTACAGAAAAACCCATCCTGATCGTTGCCCCTCTTAGCCTGTTGGAGAATTGGGAGCAGGAGGTTTCGCTGACTTACAAGAGCATTCCTTTCAAGGATGTCAAGGTCTTGCAGGCTGGAAGAGACCTGGCCGAATTCAAGAAAAAGGGAGAGAAGCGAGAATCTGTACAGGCGTCTGGCCTTCTGGACGATGAGGGGCAGATGGATAAGGACAAGATTCGCTTTGCACTCCATGTGGGCCCCGACGCAGGCTTGAAGAGGCTGGATATAAATAGACGCTTGGTTATTACCACCTATCAAACACTTCGAGACTATCAGCTCTCTCTCTGTCTCGTTGACTGGGGTATGGTGATATTTGACGAGGCACAAAACCTGAAAAATCCTAATACTTTGCAGACCCATGCGGCAAAAGGCCTCAATAGCGACATCAAGATATTGGCGACTGGCACGCCTGTGGAAAACTCCCTCGGTGATTTCTGGTGCCTTATGGATACCGCTCAGCCTGGACTTCTGGGCGACTGGGTGTATTTCAGAGACCGCTGGGTAACTCCGATACTTCGGGCCAGTGAAGATGAGAGGAATTCTGTTCGTGAGTCTGTTGGGCAGGATTTACGCAGAGCTGCTGGTTCGTTCATGCTGCGTCGTATCAAGGAAGATCAGCTAAAAGCCCTGCCTCCGAAGAGCATTCTTAGTGGTGTTCCCACTGCCACCCATGGCGCCTCCTATAACCCAAAGCTGTCTTCCTCCATGAATGGTTACCAGCTCTTGGCTTATAATGAGGCGATTGAAATGTATCGAAAGCGTCGAGCTGAAGAAGAAGATGTTCGTGGCTTTGCTCTGTCGACGCTTCAGAACCTGAGGGCGATATCTCTTCATCCGCGTGCTAATGAGCCTCTGAAGTCTCTTGTTTCTGATCCTGACTCATATCGAAAGATTATGCTGGAATCGGCAAAAATGAGTGTGATGCTGGATATTCTTGATGAAATTAAAGCCGCGCGTGAGAAAGTTATAGTATTCATTCTTTCAAAAAATGTACAACGCTTCATGAAGGTCTGGCTCGATAGAATTTATGGGCTTGACGTTAATGTCATCAATGGAGATACATCTGCGGTAGAAAAGAAAAGTGATAGTCTGACAAGGAAGGGGCTGATAGAGCAATTCGAATCCGTTGAAGGATTTAATATCATCATCATGTCGCCTGTCGCTGCGGGAGTTGGCCTGACAGTCGTGGGTGCTAACCACGTCATTCATCTGGAGCGTCACTGGAACCCGGCCAAGGAGGCACAGGCTACTGACAGGGTTTACCGTATCGGGCAGAAGAGGGCTGTCTCTATTCATATACCAACTGCCTTGCACCCTGAATTTGATTCATTTGACGTCCATCTCGACAGGCTGCTTAGTGGTAAACTACTCTTGAAGGATGCAGTTGTCACTACAGACGTGGTCAGTGAGAGTGAGGTGATGAAATCGCTGGGCCTTGATTAGGCATATTGAGGTTATCGCACCGTGTAGGACTAGCGAGTCGTCCGAAGGCTCGACGCTAGTGCTGATCTCATATTATACTACTTTTTTGAATTTTTCAGGGGGTAACCATGTCCTTGGCAAGCCAAAGGGTCTTGAGCAGATCCTTGAACATATACGTGTGGTCAATGACGCGTTGGCGACCAGCAGTTCTGCTAGCTTAACACCTGCTCAGCTTTTTCAGTTTTCGACTTGGTCACCTTGCGATTAGTCACGTTGTGTAGCAGATTGTCCTGCTCGACGTACCCCACCTCATCTACTGAGCTCCTTGGTGCATATAATTGGTTGTGCTCTTTTTGCTCACGCTCATTTGTAATTTATATGAGTACTACGCTATTTTCAGATCTCCGAACAGGAAGTTCTTCATAAAGTAAGCGTCCGGTGAATACACCTCCGCTGAGTCTCGAATTCGGTGAGGTAGGTGTCCACCTAGTGCTTAGTGGGCACCTAACTTTAGTGAGTTAAGCATATGGGAAGCGCCTCGAAGGCGCCGCCGAATTACAGCCGAGTTCAAAGCCAGGATCGTCGAAGCGTGTCAACACCCAGTGCCTGCGCGGCCAACTGTCAGGTAAATACCATCACACCTCATACGGGACACTTTTCACTGCCACCATCAAACCCCCTCCACCTCTATCCCATGCCGGGCCAGCCACGCCTTGCGCTGCTCATAATCCGGCATGGCTCGCTCGAGGCGGCGCCAGAAGACGGGGGTGTGATGGGGTTCGTGCAAGTGAACCAACTCATGGACGACCACATACTCGGCGATATGACGAGGCAGCAAAATGGTCTTCCAGTGAAAGTAGACCCGGTTGCCCTTGCCGCAGGAGCCCCAGCGGTAGCCGAGGTCCTGGACCTTCACGCCGGCAGGCTCTACTCCCATTCGGAGGGCGTGCTCCTTCACCCTGGCAGTAAGCCAGTCGCTTGCGCGGGCGCTGTACCAGCGAATGAAGTGTTCCCGGGCGTCGGCCAGGGCATTCTCGCGCAGCTGGAAGCGTCCGGCAACGAGCTTAAGCGGGGCGTCCTGCTCCTCCTGGACCACGCGTTTGAGACGGTAGCTTCGGCCCAAGTAGAGAAAGCCCTCACCGTTGACATATTCCTTGCGGGGCAGCCGGCGGCGGCGCTCGGCCTTCTCGGCCAGTTTCCGGTAGATCCAAAGCCGCTTTTCGATCACGAAATCGCGCAGGAGCCGCTCGTCGGTACCGGTGGGCGCAGCGATGACCAGTTCGCCGTCGCGATCCACAGTAATCTCAAGGGTCTTGCGGCGCGAGCTCTCGCGCACCTCGAGTGTGAGGTCGTCCACGGCGAGTAGCGTCATGCATTCACCAGCTTGTCGTGATTGCTGCGGGCGAGATCGAGCAGCCGCTGAGCCACCTCGCTGGCCAGCTCGAAGGGCACTAGGCGTTTGATCATCAGGGTGGTGAAGAGGTGCTGGCGCAGGGCCTCCTGATCGGGGATATGAGAGGGCTTCCAGAAGTCGGGGATGGCGATCTCCTGCTGGATCAGTCCAACCAGTTCCTCGGTGGCCTCGAGCAGCCTCTGGGCGCTGGCTTCGTCCAGCTCCTCCACCGATCGGCCGCTGCTGGCCACCAGCTCCCGCCAGAAGGGCTCGGCGTGGGCCGGCATCTCGGGGATCTCTTCCCCCTCTACCCGGGCGCCATCGCGCAGCTGCTGGATCAGCGTTTTGAGCGCCTCCACCTGCTCGGCCCACTGGCCATCGAGCTGTTCCAGCAGCTCCTCCAAGCGCTCGCTGAGCCGGCCGTATTTTACCGGGTCCTCGTCCAGGTGCTTGCGGACGTGGGAGCGTACCGCGTGCTCCATCTCCGAGGCCTTGGCCCGGTCGCCCACTTGGCGTCCCAGGTGCTCATCGAACTCGGCGTCGGTGAGCTGCACCGGCGGGATGCGCGGGTCAATACCGAGCGAGATGACATAGTCGTCGATCAGCTTGCGCACCTTGTTGCCGATGTCTCGGCCGAGCTCCGGGGTGTCTTTGTAGCGGTTCCGGGCCAGGGCATGGATATATGCCAGTCGCTTGGCATCGTTGACGAACTCGAGCCCCTCGGGGCGCGGCAGCACGTCATCCAGGCCGCGGTTGAACTCCTTGAGCTTGACCACGAACTCGGCGCGCACCCGCTCGTCGGCGAGCGCCTGCACCGCCTCCTCGGTGTCATCCAGGTCGTCCACCCCCTGGCCTCGAAGCACGTCGATCACACGCAGGTGTCGATCGCGCAGCAGGGGAATCTCGTCCTTGAGGCTCTGGAGTGCTCCCTCGATGTCCTCCTCGCTGTAGGCGGCCAGCGCCTCCTTGAGGTGGTTGGCCACGCCGAAGTAGTCCACCACGATGCCGTGGGTCTTGCCGTGGCCGGTGCGGTTGACGCGGGCGATGGCCTGCAGCAACTCCGCCTCGCGCAATGAGCGATCCAGGTACATCACCCCCTCAATAGGGGCATCGAAGCCGGTCAGCAGCATGCTCTTGACGATCAGGAAGGCCAGCGGATCGTGCTTGGCCGGGTCCTTGGGCACTGTCCCGTCCAGCGGCGGCAGCGGCTTCTTGAAGCGCTTGATGTGGCTCTCCACGGCGGCGCGGTCGCTCCACCTGGCCCAGGTGGCGTCGTCGTTGTTGCCGCTGCTAAACACCACCGCGAACTCCAGCTCGCCCAGCACCTTGCGATAGCGCCAGGCCTGGATCGCAGCCTTGACCCGGGGCGGGCGCGTCAGCAGCTGAGTGTCGTCCAGGGCCTTGTTCTCGTGGGAGAGCGCCAGCGCCTCCTCGAGCAGCTCGGCACGGGCCGCCTCCAGGGCATCGAAGTAGCGCAGGGCCGCCCGGCGGCTGTAGGCCACCAGCTGCGCCTTGTAGCCGTTTGGCAGGATGTGGGTGACGTAGTGGCGCAGAATGTCCTGGGCCTTCTCCTGGATCAGCTGCGGCGCCTCGAAGATCTGCCCCTTGGTGGCGTACTTCTTCTTGATCGCCTCCAGCTCCTCCTTGCTGTGGTCGCGGAACAAGTCCTCGAACAGGCCGTCGAGGCTGGCGCCGTCCTTGATTGCCCCCTTGGCGGTGCGCCCCTCGTAGAGGATCGGCACCGTGGCGCCGTCCTGCTCGGCCTCCTTGATGGTATAGCGGTCGATGTACTCGCCAAAGATGTCATGGGTGCGCTTCTTGTCACCCATGATGATCGGCGTGCCGGTGAAGCCGATACGGACGGCGTTGGGCAGGGCGCGCATCATGTTGGCGTGTAGGTCGCCGGCCTGGGTACGGTGGGCCTCATCCACCAGGATTAGGATATCCTCGCTGGTATTGAGCACCTCAAAGGGCTCACTAAGGGTGGGCTTCTTCGGCGAGCTTGAGGAAGCTGAGGCGCCCCGTTCGGCAGCATCACGGCGACCGCTATCGAGCCCACTTTCGTCGCGCGCATACGTCTCTCCGGTTTCGTTTTCGTCGTCGGCGTCCGGGTCGCGGTACTTCTGAATGGTGCCGAACACCAGGCCGGGGCCGTCGCGGCCCAGCAGCTTCTTGAGCTGGGCGGTGTTGCCGGCCTTCTCGACGCTCTCGCCGGTGAGCTCGGCGGTGGCGGAGAGCTGGGCCTGCAGGTCCTTGCGGTCGGTGATCACCACCACCTTGAGGCGGCGTAGCGTCGGGTCGGTGCGCAGCTTGCGCACCAGAAACACCATGGAGAGGCTCTTGCCGCTGCCCTGGGTGTGCCAGACGATGCCGCCACGGCGGTCGGCCTCGCCGTCCTGGCGGCGCGTCTTGCCGCTCTTCAGGCGCTCCACGGCCCGGGTGACGCCGCGGAACTGCTGGTGGCGGCACACCAGCTTGATGGTCTGGCCGCCGACGTTCATGAACAGGGTGTAATGGCGCACGATGTCGAGCAGGTTGGCCCGGGTGAGCATGCCGGCAATCAGGCGCTGCTGGGCGGAGAGGTCCGCCATGCCAAGAACGATGGCCACCTCCGCCTCGCGCATCGGTGCCACCGTCTTCCAGCTCAGGTAGTGGGCGAAGCGGGCGCCGATGGTGCCGACACGGGCCTCGTCGAAGTTGCTGGCTACCAGGAACTGGCTGGTGGCGAACAGTGCCGGGGCGCCTTCGTGCTCGCCGACCTCGCCCTCCAGGAAGCGCTGGTCGTGGTAGCGGCGCAGTTGGTCCACTGCCTGGCTGATCCCCTCCGGCACGCTGCGGCTCTTGCACTCCACCACTACCAGCGGGATGCCGTTGACGAACAGCACCAGATCCGGGATCACGTGGCCCTTGGCGCCATCGTGACCGGGCGGGCACTTCACCTTGAACTGGTTGACCACCGTGAAGACGTTGTTAGCGGGCTCCTCCCAGTCGATGTAGCGCAGGGTCTGGCCGCGGCCGCCGTCCCAGCCCCCCAGCCCCTCCACCGGCAGGCCATTCATCAGCAGCTCGGTGGCTTGCTGGTTCGCCTCGAGCACCTTGCTGGCCGGCAGCCGGGTGATGGCGGCGACTGCCTGATCCAGGCGCGCCTCATCGAGCCAAGGCTCGCCGTCGCGCAGGTTGATCCGGCGCAGCCGCTCGCGCAGCAAGGGCTCCATCACTACCTGGGCGAAGCTCTCCCGGTGGGTGGCGCCGGGATCGTCCACCGATCCGGCCAGGAACTCCCAGCCCTGACCGACCAGTTGATCGATGAAGGGCTTTTCGACCTCTGTATACTCGGGACCTGCCATGCGCTACCCCTGCCTACTCATCGCCTTCAGCCTTGGCAGAAAACGATTTCAAGATGGTCCTGTTCCGCGAGCCATTTACGGCATTCGCGTCATCTATTGCTATTATCTGCTACACAACGCTTTGGCTTGCGCAGCCAGCTCAACCTGGTGCGCCACCATGTCCGCAATCAATGTGCGGCGTACCTCGTCATCCAGTAGGCCAATGGCGGCGCTGCTGAAGTTGTCGAAGTTGATGATCTTTTCATCATCGCCGGCCACCGGGTTGTAGTAATAGCAGACCAGCCAGTCGGCCTCTCCATCAGCAACAGCATTTCCCTTACCCATTTCGTTGCGGACTACACCCTTCAGGTCCGGGGAAGAGACGGCAATGCCTGAGGTATCTTCCACCCTGAGGCCATAATGAATGGCATGATAGAGATTGACGTAGAGACAGATATTTAGGTCGCCCAGGCTACAAATAGGTATCTTGAGACCGACATGTTTGTTGTTTCTGTTTTTCGTGTAGTAATCCTTGGTGATGGCAGCGATGCTCTTGCCGCCATAAACGCTCGGAGTAACGCCGAACTGAGCCTCGAGAGCTTCTCTCAGTTCTTGCCAGAACAGTTGTTGCACGGAGGCCTTGGCTTTGGGAAGTGACTTCTCGACCTCGAGAGCTTCCTTGAACCGCTCCAGGTCACTGCTCAGCTCGCCCGCCACTAGATCGTTCATCGTTCCTCCCCTGCCTGTAAGATTGCTAATCAACTGCTGGTACTGCTGGATGGCGTGAGCCAAAGCCGGCTTATGCTGGCTTTTCTCGATGCAGCCCTGCAACCAGCGTGAGACGTCTTCAGCAAAAGAAAGACAGACCACCTTCTCTTTTCCCAACCCATTCAGGCTCATGGCCGACGGGCTTTTCCCATCCAGCGTCAAGTAGACCAGAACGATTCGCTTTTCACCGCCTGCACGCCGTTCAAGCTCATGGTAGTAGTCGTAAAGCTGTGCCATCTGGTCGAGCGCATCAATTTTTAGCTCAATGCCAACGATGGTATCGGGAGACTCGATGACGATATCGACTCGACGCTTTTCTTCTGTGGCTAGCTCACGGCTGACCCGATAGCGACCTTCACCGGACGCTTGAAGGCCCAGGATGTTCTCGAGAAAAAGCTGAAGAAAAGCTCGTCCCTCGCCATGACGACCCAGAGGTTTCAGCAGCTCATGCAGGAACCTGGAGTGGGTCTCGGCTTCGTTTCGATGCACTCTTAGGATGGAGAAGATGTTGAAGCGCTCCCCATGCCTGTTGGCCTTCTCACGGGCGTTGCTGACTACCTCCATGAGCGCATCAGTCATGTGCAAGTCATTGAGCATCGGATTCTCCCTTGATCCAGAGTTGCAATCGCTGGGCGAGGGACGCTCGCAATATTCGTGCAATCATTCATCCCTGTCCTCTGCCTCAATCACCGGTGCGCCCTCGTCGGAGCCCAGCAGCGGCTTCTTGCCCATGGCCTTCTCGATGATCTCCAGCAGGCGGCGTTTGCGCTGCTGGTAGAAGGCGTCGAAGTCGTCGGCGCGCAGGGTCTCGGCGGGGATGCGGTGGCCCTCGAGCAGGGCGTTCATCGCTTCATCGCCAAGCTGGACCTGCTGATGCTCCTGCAGACGGGCCAGGTAGGCCGAGGGCGCATCGCCACCGATCATGCGGTTGGTCCTGGCGGAGATGGGCGTCTTGTTGATGATCGAGTCGTAGATGCGATAGGAGAGCCCCTGAGCCTCGCACCAGGCGCGGGGGAAGATGTGGTGGATATCGAGCTCCACCCCCTGCTGGTCGAGCGCCTGGATATCGCCCTTCCAGAAGAAGTCCTCGGCGCCCTCGCGCAGGATCAGCACGTTGATGCCCTTGTAGGCGGCGCTGTTGCGGCTGCGCAGCGACTCCAGGCGGGTGGGGTCGAAGGAGGCATCGATCACCGTGCGGGGCAGCTCGGCGTCGTCCTCGAACCAGGTCATCAGCTCTTCCAGGTCCAGAGCGATGCGGGTCTCCACGGCGCCGCCGTAGAGCTCGCCCAGCACGCCGCTCCAGAACCAGCGCGAGAGCTTGGCGTGGATGCGCGGCTCGCGCCAGCGGTTGCCGAGCAGGGTCATCACCGCGGCGATGGGCACCAGCTGGGTGGCATAGGGCAGCTCGCGGCGGCTGTAGAAGCACTCGCCCTTGAGGAAGTAGGCCGCCTCGACGAAGCCCTTCTCCACGGCGTCGGCCCAGCGCCTGTAGGCCTCGAGGGGGAGATCCAGCACCGAGGCGCGCTTGGCGCTGACTGGGCGCACCTGCTTGCCGGTCTTGCCGGCCTTGAGGTCCTCCAGTTTGCGCTCGCGGGTGTGCAGCAGGGTAATGGCCTGGAGCAGGTCGGTGCTCTGCACGTCGCGGAGCAGCTCGTGCTCCTCGAAGCGCGCCTTGCGGGAGGGCACGTCGCGGATGTCGGAGCCGAACCAGTCATCGCGCAGGTTGTAGCCCTCGGCGGCGTAGCTGGCGGTGATCAGCTCGAACACCGAGAGCTGCACACCGCCGGTGTTGACCTTCTCGAACACCAGGCAGACCGCCTCCTTGGAGGTTTCCTTCTTCAGCTCGATCACCGGCAGCTGGTAGGCGGAGAAGGCGCTGATGATCTTCTCCTGAAACTCGAAGTAGGTGCCGATCTCGTCCTTGTTGTACTTGAACAGGTCGCCTGCCCAGTCGTTGGGCGACAGCAGCTTGTCGCAGGGAAAGTAGAGCTGCTCGCACTCCAGCTGGCGGCTGGAGAGGTCGAGATCCACGTCGCGGCCGAAGTTCTTGCGGGTCTGGCGGTTCTCATCCACTGCGATGACCGCCTCCTCCAGGCGATCCTCGCCCTCCAGGGCGGTGCGAATGTCGAAGTAGTAGTGGCGCTTGATGGGCTTGCCCTTGGCGGTGCGGGTGTTCACCGGGGCATCCAGGCCCACCGCCTGGGTCAGGCTGGTGAGGCGCTGCTGGCCATCGAGGATCAGCTGGTCCGGCTGCTTGGTCACGCTGTCCGGGTCGAGGCCCTCCACCGGGCGGGTCTCGAAGCGCACCTCCCCACCGGTCTCCATCAGCATCACCGCCCCCACCGGGAAGGAGCGGGCGATGCTGACCAGCAGGCTCTGCACGTGGTCGTCGTCCCACACCCAGCCGCGCTGGAAGTCGGGGAGCTGGATCTTGCCGGTGGTGATGTCCTTGAGAAGCTCGGGCAGCGAGCGCTTGGTGCTGTCGAAGGTGGTCATGGCGGTTCCCTGTGCGATGTGGTCCTGATGTTTCGATGTTCTTGTAAGCGCCCCGGTCTATGCCGGGGTAGTGGCCTGGGCCTGGTCGAGCAGCGGGGTGACGCGGACGCGGCCAGTAAGGAGGTCGTCCATCAGGCCAATTTTTTCAAAGACAAGCTTGCTCAACGCCTCCCTTTCTTTATCAGCTTTTCTCTCAATGCCTTGGAATATATTCTCCATGCGCACTTGCTCTTGAATGGTGGGCAAGGCGAATGTATATCCGGAAAGCTCATCTCGGTTTATTTTCGGAATCCCAGTCCTCATGGAGGCAGCGTTAGCATAGGTGGAGAAGCTTTCACTCATCACAATCCTGAGCAGTATCGCTGACGTCAAAAGCTTCGGCCTTAGAGGATACATGTCAGCACTGCATATCGAGTCAATATCGGCAAGCCATGCTTTTCTTAAATAGGGGCGTATCTTGCTATATACGACATCACCTGGACGAACGATATACTTCCCGCTGATCGCGCCTTGATCACGAGCCGTTTCTACCCTAATCAGCCTAGAGACGCCTGCTTCAATATGGTCAGGGGCTATTAGCGGCAGACTAGCATAAGGCTCTATTAGCGGGCTGATTTGGCCCGATGGCAGTTCAACAGCGTCTAGAAATCCCACCACCTCCCACTCTCGCGGAATCAACCCCAGCGGCGACTCCTTGTAGAGCTCCGGCGCCTGCTCGGGGCTGGGGCGGAGCCGGCCATTCACGTCGATGCCGCGAGTCAGCAGGTCGTGGAGCAGGCCCTCCTTGACCTTCTCCAGCTTGGCGATCAGTGCCTCGGTCTTCTGGATCTGGGTGTCGAGGGTGTCAAGGATGTGGGCGATAGCACCCTGTTCATTTTCAGGAGCAATATGGGTATTTATTGCCAGAAAGTCAGAAGAGCGTATTCCTTTTACTGTCGAGCCAACTGACAGGCTTTCAGCTTTCCTCTGCAGACTTGCAACCAAACGAAGAAGATACCTGTGATTGACCCCTTTTTTTGGGTAGAGAGCCCGAACATCCTGGTTAATTGCCGTAGGTGTTTGGCTAGCAGCACACCTTCCAACAGCCATTCTGGTGCAGACCATAGGGGTGCCGGGGGGAATGAGGCTGCTAGTGCTTGACCTCAACCCCAAGCTCGTAATGGTTTCTTCGGTAGCCTTCAGTTCTAGCTGATCATCCTTGAAGTCCTTAACGGACGCCCAAGGAATATCACCGTGCCAGAAAGCCGGATCATTGCGAGGAGGAGTGCCTCCCCCTTGCTGTTTTTCAACGAGCGAGCCGAGCGCTAATAGTTCAAACATACCCCAGCCCCTCCAGATACTGCTGCAGCTCTTGGGCAGCGGCATCCCGCTCGGCCTCGATGTCGGCCAGCGTTACCCGGTACTTGTCCCACCAGGTCTCGAAGGCAGCGATGACCTGCTGGCGCTGCTGGCGGATATAGCGCTCGAGGATGCCCTTCAGGTCGTTATGCAGAATGGTGCCGACCAGCTCAGCGGCGGCAGGCTCGTCGAGGGCGTCCACGGCGGCGTTGAGGTGCTCCTCGAAGCTGGCCACCTTGGCCTTGTGCTGCTTGCGCACCTGGGTGCGCTGGCTCTTCCAGGCCTTGATCTGCTCCGGCGTCGGGGCGTCGTCATCCTCGCCGCTATCGGCTTCGTCACCGTCATCGCCCTCGGGCTTGGCCTCGGCGGCCTTGATCCGGGCGTCCAGCTCCGCCTTCCGGGCGGCGAGCTCTTCGAGCTCGGCCACGTACTCCTCCAGCAGGAAGTGGACCAGGCGGTGATCCAGCGGGTTGGCCTTGCTCTGCTCGTCCTCCAGCAGGCTCACGATGCTGGTGCGCCAGGCGTCCACCACGCCCAGGCAGCCGCGGGCCTGCAGGGTGCGGAACTCGTTCTTGTTGTCGAACCAGAAGCCCGCGATGATGCCGCGCACCGCGAAGCGGTCGAGCATGGCGGTGGGCTCCAGGGCCGCGGTGAAGCTGCCCAGCAGCTCGTCGCGCAGCTGGGTGAGGCGACCGCCGTTGCCGGTGAGGCCGGTGATGCTGCCACCGTGTTCGGCCCACCAGGCCTCGAAGGCGGCCATCACGCTGGCCTCCTTGTGCCGCAGGCCGGCGTCGGCCTCGATGGCGGGCTTGAGGTCGCGTTTCTCGCTCAGGGGCTCGGCGAAATCCACGTAGTCGGGATCGTTCGCCCTGTGGATAAAGAGCGCCATGGGGTCGAGGCCCTGAGCGTCGAAGAGCGGGCGCCTGGCGTCGATCTCGGCAACCGGCACGCCGCCCTTGAGGTGGGCGCGCACGTCCTGGGGCTCCGGCGGCGGGGTGTTGTCGGCGTAGCGGCGGATGTTGAGGTTGTAGTCGTTGTCGCGCAGCTCTTTGATGGGCACCACCCGGGCGAAGCCGGGCACGTCCTCGAAGGCGTCATAGGTGCTGGCGATCTTCTCGATGTGCTCCGGCAGCAGGTGGTTCTGGGCGCGGCCTTCAAAGAACTCGCGGTCGGCGTTGATGAACAGCACCTTGCCCTTACGCTCCTCGGGCTTGGCGCCCTTGGCGCGCAGCACCAGGATGCTCGCCGGGATGCCGGTGCCGTAGAAGAGGTTGGGGGCCAGGCCGATCACCGCCTCCACCAGGTCGTCCTCCAGCATGCCGGCGCGGATGCGCTTCTCGTCGCCGCCGCGGAACAGCACCCCGTGGGGCATGACGGTGGCCAGGCGGCCGTCGGACTTGAGGCAGGCGACCATGTGCTGCAGGAACATCAGGTCGGCCTTCTTGGCCCCCTCCGGCACGCTGCCGTAGTGGAAGCGCTCCGGGAAGTGCTGGCTCGGCGCGTAGCCGATCGAGAACGGCGGGTTGGTGAGGATGCGGTCGAAGCGCACCAGCTCGCCGCCGTCCACGTGCTGAGGGTCGGTGAGGGTGTCGTCGTTGCGCAGGTCGGCGCTGCTCACCCCGTGTAGCAGCATATTCATCTTGGCGATGGCCCACACCGAGCCGGAGGCTTCCTGGCCGAAGAGGTTGAGCCGGCGCGGGTCGCCGCCTTGTTCCTCCAGGTACTCCTTGGAGAGGATCAGCATACCGCCCGACCCCATGCAGGGGTCGTAGACGCTGTGGCCTTCCTGGGGGTCCATCAGCCGAACCATCATGCGAACCACCGGGCGCGGGGTATAGAACTCGCCGCCTTTCTTGCCGGCGGAGTCGGCGAAGTCGCGGATCAGGTACTCGTACGCCGCGCCCAGCAGGTCGGGGAACTCGAAGTCTTCGTTGCGCAGCCGGTACTCGCTGAAGTGGACGATCAGGTCCCGGAGCTTCTTGTCCGGCAGGGTGGTGGAGCCCACCTTGCGGGTGAAGTCGATGTGCTCAAGCACCCCGTTAAGGCTTTGGTTGTGCTCCTCCAGGCCGGCGAGCGCCTTGTTGAGGGCGCTGCCGACGCCCTGGTGGGCCTCCTTCAGCAGATGCGACCAGCGCGACTGCGGCGGCACGTAGAAGGTGGCGCGATACCAGTCGGGAAACTCGACCTGATGGGCGATATCGATCTCTCCGGCACCGGCCTGCTTGAGCTGAGCGCGGACCTCCTCCTGGCGCTGTTCGAAGACATCCGAGCAGCGCTTCAGGAAGAGCATGCCGAAGATGTACTCCTTGAACTCCGAGGCGTCCATGCGCCCGCGCAGGATGTCCGCGGCCTTGAACAGGTGCCGCTCCAGCTGGTTGAGGGTGAGGATCATGTACTGCAGTTCCCTGAATCGATGAGCCGGTTGTTGCTATCAGCCGTAACGGCTGATGACTATCTCACCAAACTTGGCGCAGGAAGACCATGAAATCTTTGGCCAAATCCACTATCGGCGCAGCCGTAAGCCGTGACGCTCCATGCAATAGTTCATGAGCTGCCGGCCCTCGGCTTGGGTCTTGTCTGACATGCCGATCTCATAGCGGCACTCGGTGTAGGCTGAACGGGTGTCCTCAGCCGAGACCCCCGCTTTATACCTTGTTTAGACGCGCCAGAATCCTTTCTGCATTTGCACGCATGTCGTCTCTCCACACCACCGGCTCGATGACTTCTACACTGGCACCCATCCCCCTCAACCACCAGAGCGTCTGTTGGTCATCCGGTACTTCGGCTTCCAGCCGCTGCCAATCGGAGCCGGGGAGAGGTGACATGCGCTGCGTCTCGGCCAGCGGTGTTTCCGCCAGCAACCAGGCAACCTGTGGCTCGACATGAGCAACCAGCCGGACATTCCCTGTGCTCTGCGGGTAGCCGAAGGCACCGCTGCTTATATAGTCGTCCAGGTTGAAGCCGGCAGATTCCCGCCATGGCAATTTACTGAAGGCTATGGCTTCGACGCGCTGCAGGGCAAACTGACGGATATCTTCATAGTCGTTCACAGTGGCCAGCAGGTAGGTCACGCTGTGTCGGCTCACCAGGCCTTGCGGATGCAGCGTGAATTTCTTGTGTTCTTCCCGACTTCGCGACAGATAGGTCACGTCCAGCGCTCGCTGTTCCAGCAGTGCCTGGGCCACGGTCTGCCAAGTCACCTCATTCACCGGAGCGGGAACCAGTGCCTTTCCGTTGGGGATAGCTCGCACCCTTCGCGCCCAGCGACTCAGCCCATTCTGCTCTAGGTTGTCTAGTAATTGCCTAGCGTCACGGAACTGAGGGGAGAGCTGGCCCATTACTACTGGGGGGAGCAGGCCCTTGAGATACTCTTCTGTCAACACCAGGGTGAGTGCGCTTGGTATATCGAGAGCTGGCAGGTTGCAGTGAAAATCGCGATCAAAGTACCAGCGGTAGGGCTTCTGGCTATCGTCGCAGCCGAGTGGAAAATGAAAAGCCAGCTTGTCGCGCAGGTCACGCTGAAGAGAGCGTGCGTCGATGTTGAATCCTCGCTCGCTGAGCTTCTCCAACAGTACCGGGGTGCTGATCCGACCTGGGCTGCGAGGGATCAACTGCAGCATGGTCAGGTAGCGGAATAGGGTGTCGCGTATCTCGGACATGGGCGTTCCGTGTTGTGTCGCAAAGCTCGAAAATGGCAGCCTAAGGGAATTACGCTTCCAAATCATCTGTTACCAAGCAGCCAAGAAGCGACACTGTCCGGCAACCACGGTGTGCCGAGAAAATTCTGCACAATTTTTCGGATATGCTGCTGCCAGTGGATATCTAGCTCCGTGAGATCAGCGTTTGACGTGGTAAACCCTGCCTGCCAGGTCAACTGGTCCGGGCTTTGCTCCATTTCCAGTCTTGGATGGCCCGATAGCCAGTTGTATACCTCTTCGCGCCGCCAGCTAGCCGCTAGCGGAAACATCACGGAGTCCAGTGGGATGCCACCACCGAGTTGGAGTAATTGGGCATTGATCGAGTGATCGCAGGCGAGGTGCCAGCGGTGCGAGTCTTTGCCGTAGTGCGGTCGATAATCACCGGCGGCCGCATGCCAGACCAGATGCTCATGCACTCGGCGCCGCTGCGACTCGTTCAGCATGGCACTCCAGGTGGGGTTGATCATCAGGCGGCGACCGTCGGTCGTGGCAGTGGGAAGCCGTTCGTCAGTAATTGCCACTACCTCCAGCGGCTCGGCCAGAGCTGCTGTGACAGGCTTGGTGGCTAACCAGACATGATGATCCTGCTGCCAGGCACTTACCTGTGCGGCGTCAACACGGGATGAGATCCAGCTTAAGGAAACACAGCTTGCGATATGACTCATGACGTTCCCTCGTGGTGAGACTAGCGTCATGGTCATTCACCTATGCGACATTCGGTGTCGCGTGCAGCTTTCATCTCCATTTTGAGGCTTCCGCCCATCTCCGATCTGGAAAATTACGCTGATCGTACCTGTTACAATCCGCAACACAGGTGAGGCCTAACAGTTCGCATGCCTACCTTACTGAAAGGCGGCATGCGGCTGTTTAGTTCTTTCCTTTACCCTTTAACAACGACTATGCTGCTGTGAATTCTCCTTCAATAATATCTCCTTTTCTGGTAAAAACTTCCAATTCTTGCTTGATTGCTCCAAGCGATTCTTTACGAGATAATAACTCTTCAAGTTCATCGTTTTGATTTCTGAGGATTGCTTGAAAGCTTTTAATCTGGGGGGCAAAATTTTCAAAAACCTTTTCGTTATCGGAAAGGATGTCGTAAACTTCTTTAAAGTGACCTTTAATGATTTCTCCCAGCTCTTTTTTTATCTCAGCCAACTCGTTCTCGGCGCTCTGCTGCTGAGCAACACTAACAACATCGCCAAGCACTTGAAGAGCAGCTCCAAGAATGGGAAGAGCCCTGCTTATGTTGCCAGCGAGTTTGACAGCTCCCCATGGTTTAAATTTAAATGTATATCCAGTGACTTTGGCCAATACATCACGAGCAGCAAGTACTCCAGCATTATCAACTTTAACAAACTTCAAGGCCACAGCAGCCTTCTGAGAGTATGAAAAAGCTGAAGATTTTACTGCGTCTGCAAATTTTTCTGAGCTTTCCAGCTGCCTTTCTATACCAACAGATATTTGTCTCATTACCTGAGACGACTGTTGAAAGCAACGCTCGCAAGATTGCTCGATTTTAATTCTGAGTTTGTAGCCAATATCTTTAGAAGTATAGCCAATTTCATCTTCAAGAAAGTCTGCCACTTCATTTCTTGACACCGTGCGCAACCTTCCGAGAAGTCTTTTTTCTTCATTGTTAAGCTCTTCAAAAAGGTCTGATTTGGCAGATAGTACATTTTTCTTCCCTTGTTCGATATCCTCGTTGATACGCTGACTATTCTCCATCAAACTGGATGCCAATAATTCAAAATTCTTGAATTGCGCTTCAGCGAGCGATATTTTATTTATCATTACGTCGCTAATAACATCAAGCCCTGTTTTTTTGACTAACTCATTGCGTGTAGTGCTGTTGATGATCGAAGAAGTTATTTCCTTTAAGCTATTAATGCGCGAGCGCTCTTCATACGCCTCCTTTTTTTCAAACCAGAAGTTCAGCCCACGCCCATTTGGATTTGAAGCAATGCAAACAATATTTACAGCTAGCCGCTCACTGTCGCTAAGTTCTACGAATCGCTGAAGCTTTTCAAGTAGGTTTTGTTTTTTTATGGTAGCTTGGTTTTCATAGTCTTCGGCATCACGTAAGTCCGCTACTTCGTCCATTTTATTAATGACAAAGATAGTAGAGGACAGTTTGTTAAGGTCGCGTAGTATCCACCTTACCACATCACAATGACTTTCTTTCAATGGGTTTGTTGCATCTACAACATAAAAAATGAGATGTGCTTCGGAAAGATATTTTTTGGTAATGTCGCCGTATTTGACAATGTTGTTGCCATTTGCTTTTTCTTTGTCTCCAAATAATCCAGGAGTATCGACTATTTCACAGTTTCCTGATGAATTTTCAGGGCGATATATTGCTAAGCTATCAGAAGATTCGTCCGTGTCAATTTTCATGTCATCCATGACTTGACCTAACCAGCCCGCAATGACGCTAGTTTTTCCATCTGAAAAGGCGCCTAGCAGAGCTATCCTAAGAATGTCGGATTCAATATCCGCTATGGCATTTTGGATCTTAGAAATATCCTCATCAACATCTAGACCGATATCTCCAAGCGTCGCCACCAGCCCCCTTAATTTGTTAAGGGAGTCAACTACAGCAGACTTTTCGGCATCAAAATTTTTAAACTGCTCCATCGGGATTCTCCTCCATCCGATATTTTAATTCTGACAAAGTTATTATCTTTTCTTTTAAAACAATTTCGACATCTTCCATTTTTTTGTTTTCGTGATATAGTTCGTTGACAATTTTCTTTTTGATATCGATTCTTATATTTTCCAAAAATTTTCTTTCTGCATCTATCGTTTCGTCCTTTAGCAGTTCGCGTTGTTTCTCTATAGTCTGCGCAACTTTTTTCTGTGCTTCTCGGATTTTTTTTCCACGTCCACTGAAAAAATATTTGAGTAAATTCGAAACAACACCAACCGCTACACCTACAGCCACACCTATTGCATTGCCAACTCCAGGAAAAACGCTACCAATAGCTAAACCGCTCAGTGCATATCCCCCTATGCCAAGAAACATTCCTCCGAGTTCATTGATGCTGAAATTAACTGAATCCATGTCTCCTTTCCATTTGGTGGAGTCCATGCTCGCTGTGTTAAGCTCATGTTCGAATTTCACACGCTTAACATTTTCCTGCAAGCGTTTTACCGATCTGTCTATATTCTCAGAGAGAGTTGCCAGTTCACTCTTCTGCATCTGCATAAAATTAAATTTGACTTTCTTCTGGAGCTTTTCCGCATGTTCTTGGATGCTTTTTTCTATTAAGTTTTTATCGCTGAAGTGGGTCTCGATGCTGTTGTGTGCTACTTCATGTAGTTCCTCGAAAAAACCATTGATAAGGTTGCCTCTCTTGCGAGAAAAAGAGGTGGCAAAGTTAGAAAAAGCCGAATCAATTTCTTTTGCGCATCCAGAAGTTTCTTTTCGGATATTTTTGGCGACCTTTTCATGTGCTATTAATTGCTGCTTCAGAATTTCTAGTGTTTCTTCTAACAGTCTTGTTACTTTTCTTTTGTTGCTTAGTATTATGTTTCTGTCAAAGTTTGAGCATTGATCATGTATGATTTCTTCTATTTCTCTTATGCGGCTAAACCGCCGCATTTCTTCCTTGTTTTTGAAATCTTTCAGGTAAGCTAGCTGAGCCTTAATTAAATCTCTTCGTTCCGGATTAATGGTGGTTGACATGTTGTCAGTAAATGCCATAGAGCAAAATCCTATGAGTCCTTGCACAAGATGCAGCCCTTGTAGCAGTTCAGGCTCAAGGATGTTTCCGAGGACGTTTTGGGTTTGTTCTAAGGTGACTATAGCATCTCGGTGCGTCTGCTCTAAAGAAACTCTATCTTCGTCAAACTCATAAGAATCTGCCTTGCCTCGAACGTTGCAGATAACGTGAACGACAGCGTCACGATTGAGGTACTGTTTGATTTTTCGACCCGTTTCTGTTTCAGGCTTCTTGTTCGTGCCATTTATGTAGAAAACTAGGTGCGCCTTAGCGATAGCCTCTTGAACCATTGCTTCGTATCTTGATTCATTACCTTCTATGCCAGGCACATCGATTAGTTGAAATTCTTTATTATTATAATTGAGACGATACACGACATTATTTTGTGTGAAGTCTGCTTTTCCAGTGCCGATAATAATCCCATCAACGCAGTAGTCTGATAGCTCCCTGGTTCTGAGCTTGCGCTGCATTTTTAATAAACTAGGAAGTGAGCTGGAAAGAGCCTTTGACAAACCCCCTCTTTGCACACCAGTTGTAGCTGTCGTCTGATTCATAGCGCCTATCCCTGTGTATGCCTTTCATCAAACCATTAAAGTAATGCTCAATACCCCAGTAAAAAAACCTATGGTAGCGGCGGCCGTTATTCCAATTATCATCTGACGCTTGGCTCGACGCTGTTTAAGTAGTGCATTGCTTTTCTCTTTGAGAAGATTAGCATCATGCTCGGCTTTAAGAGTTTCTTTTTCTTGTTTTAATTTCTCGATATTTCTTGTTAGGGAAGCATGGTCCTGTCGAAGTGCCTTGCTCGCATGCTGTAGAGCTGCGTTTTCTTCCAGGAGCGTCTCGCCATTCCGCTGAAGTGCTTCGTTTTGGTTTTTTGCAATATCGGTGAGTCGTGCAACGTCACTGGCCAATGAGGTGATCTGTCGTTCATAAATAGCATAGCGAGCTGATAAATTTTCTATTAGCTCGTCAGTCTCTTCGTTAAATGAGGCTCTCATTTCTTCTGTGGTTGAGCGATTGCTTTGAATTAAGGAGCAGCGCTGACGCTCGTTGAAAATAATCCTCAGACTTTCTATTAGGGTGCTTTTCCCTGCATTTGTCTCCCCAAAGAAGGCAATCGTAAACTTCTCCCATTCGGCATGTTCTTCCAAATAGTTAATTTCGCTATTGAATCTATTTTTTATATCATTTAATTGGCTTTTTATGCTTTCGAGGTGTGCGTTTCCTGTGGGGTGAGAAATTTTAACGCTAGAGATATCTAGCAAAGCTTGAGATACTTGTAGCTCTACATTGCGATATAGCTTAGAAAAGTCCTGTGCGTTGTTCACCATGCCCTCGCTTAATTTTTATGTTCCGTATTTAATGTTAAATTCAGTCGCTGCAGGATGTAGAGCTTTCACCTGAAGATCTCTGCTTGAAAGGAAAACAATATGGCTCGTAGCATATTACATTCATCATTTTACATTTGGTTGTTAGCACAAATATCGGCCTAAGCATGCAGAGCTTTAGTGTTTTCTGAAAAAAAAGCCGTTTCTGCACATTTTGCTGTGTAGGGGCTTGATTGAGTAGGACCGGCAGCTGCTTGGCAAGGGGGGCATTTACTGCTGGGCAAGATCGTTTCGCGCCTTCAGGTGGGTTGATTATCTGATAACGACCGTCGGTCATGGCCGAAGACAGCCGGCCGTCGTCAATTGCCACCACCTCCAGCGTCTCTGCTAGGGCTGCCGTGACAGGCTTGGTGGCTAACCAGACATGATGATCCTGCTGCCAGGCACTTACCTGTGCGGCGTCAACATTGGATGAGATCCAGCTTAAGGAAACACAGCTTGCGATATGACTCATGACGTTCCCTCGTGGTGAGACTTGGTTCATGGTCATCTGGCGATACGACAAAACGTGTCGGATTGCGTCGGCCGGGTAGCAATGGATCTTCCGTGGGCCGAGCTGGAGTGCTTGCGACGCAGTATGTCGCATTGGCTAAGTAACCTGCTTTCTACTGGAACGTAGGACGTACTTTTATTGCTTTTCTTCAATGTGCCGGGAGTTTGCATTGAATAGATTAGATATTCTGGTCCCCTGGCTTTCCCAGCTGTTGTTTACACACGACCCCATGCGCACCTGCTGTGTTGAAAATGATGCTTATGGTGAGTACGACAGTGTCGCCGTTACCATGGCTACGCGCATGGCTGGAGGGGAGAGACCTTCGGAAGCCCTACGATCCGCTCTTCGGGATTGGTTTGGCAGCGAGCTGGTCGCCGAGACTCAATTGACAGACCTTGATCAGGCGATAAGTGCCATGGTCGGCAATCAGCTTTGTAATCTTGCTATGGTGTTGGCCTAGAGGCGAGGGTAGAACTAATTCGACTGATTGAAAGGAAGCGGCGATGTACGATCTGATCGGTGATATTCATGGGCATACCGATGCCCTTGAGCGCCTACTGGCAGCGCTGGACTATCAGGAGAGGGATGGCCTCTGGTCGCATGCTGAGCGTCAGGTGATCTTCCTCGGTGACTTCATTGACCGTGGCCCCAAACAGGTCGAGACGGTGCGTATCGCCCGGGCCATGGTGGAAGCCGGCCAAGCCCTTGCGGTAATGGGCAATCATGAATTCAATGCCGTGGCCTGGCAACGCCCGATCCGCAGCAACCTGACCAGTTCCTTCGCGTCCACAGCGACAAGAATTCTGGGCAGCACCAGGCATATCTCGATCAAGTGGGGGAGGGTAGCGAGCTCCACCGTCAGCATATCGACTGGTTCAAGACTCTTCCGCTTCACTTAGATCTCGAAGGGCTACGTGTGATCCATGCCTGCTGGCACCCGCCCTCGCTGCAGATCCTGAAAGATCACACCGATAACCAGAATCGCATTCTGGAAAATGCTTGGCCTACATTATGCCAGAAGGGCAGCGAGCCATTTGAAGCCCTGGAAACGGCTCTCAAGGGGCTGGAAGTGCCGCTACCCAACGGAATTGAGTTCTCGGACAAGGACGGTAACCTGCGGCGGCATATCTGTACCCGCTGGTGGGAGCTGGAGCGCATGACCTACCGTGACTTGGCCATGGTTCCATCCGAGCAGATCGAGGCCATTCCCCATGAGCCGATACCCGAGGACGTCCTGCCCGGCTATCCTGGCGACAAGCCGCTGTTCGTTGGCCACTACTGGCTGACTGGCGAGCCGGAACCGCTTAATCAGTACATTGCCTGCCTGGATTTCAGTATCGCTGCAGGCCACTCGCGCGGCTCCGATGAGGGTAAGCTGTGTGCCTACCGCTGGGACGGCGAGCAAGTGCTTTCAAAAGACCGATTTGTTTGGGTGACAGCATGAGGCGAGACAGGTAAGGAGAAGGGGTTCGTTATTGGGGGCATGTATGGGGGCATATCCATTCTTCAAATTGGTAAATATGTAGTATTACCAGTGCCTTGTGACCGTTTATTCGAGTGAAGCTGGGCCCACCATCCTTTGTTACCTTCCTCTATCCTCTGCGGCTTAACTTGCAGGCACTGGTCAGTTAGCGCCTGATATGGCCTCGCTGAAATTGCTGACCGGACTTTTCTCCATCCGTATACCAGTAGGTACGGTGTCGCAGCCTGACACTTCGGCCATAAGCTTTGGTGAGTCGACGGTGGTCTTGGTCGGGCGCTCGCGGCCCGTTTGGCCAGCGTTCAGCACCGTCCAATTGCTGGTTCATCCTCCGTCCAATTGCAGGTTGGAGGCTCGCCCGAGCCGTTTCGCCATCACCTCACAGCTCGCCACCCGGAGGCGATCAGCTGTCGTCATTTTGATACTCAAGTGCCTGAAATTCTCAAAGAGTGTGGATCGTTATTCGCTGCATGAACCCTCTTCCACCCGAGGCTGTATAAGGGATACAGCGCAACGGCAACCAGTGGCTCCATGACATGCGATCTGATGCTGCGCTGCGCGGTTTCGATGACTTGCGCTCCGGCCAAGGCGTCGAGTGGATGCCGAAGCCGGGGCGGTTGCTTGGTTGCCAAAGAAATCAAACTGGATGATTGGTCGTAATTGACCCTGTCGGGAGGGAAATGCCATGCGAATGCTATCTATCGGACTGTTGAGCGGTGTGCTGGCCCTGGGACTTGCTGGCTGCGGTACCACCACTGGCGAGCGAGCGCTGAGTGGCGCCGGCCTGGGGGCAGCCGCCGGCGCCGGCACCGCCGCCATGACAGGCGGCAGCGTGACCAGAGGGGCGGTGATCGGTGGCGGCCTGGGCGCTGCCGCCGGGGCGGCCACCACCCGTGATGACATCGACCTGGGACGCCGGCGTCGCTGATTGACGACGAGAGAGCGCTTCCCAGTAATCGAAAGCATCATTCCATCATTGCCGGATGCGTCAGCTGCCCTGTTTCTGCTAACGCCACTCCAGGTCCACCGCGATGGGATCATGGTCCGAGGAGCGGAAGGGGTCGGGGCGGAAGTGGGGCGCTGCGTTGTCCGGCCCATCGTAGCCGAGGTAGGGCGGCTCATCGGCATTGATGGGCCACGGCCTCACTTCTGCCACTGCCGCGGCCAGTTCGGGGCTTGCCAAGGCATGGTCCAGGTAGCCCGATTCACCGCGGAACACGTAGCTGTAGCGGCGCTCCGGCGGTAGCTCGCGGGCCATCAGGTCCACGAGTCCTTCGCGGGTCAGGGTGAGGATCGGGTCCTCGGCGCCGTAGGCGTTGAGGTCGCCGGTCAGCAACAGGCGCTGGTGCCCCTCGGCGGCCGCCAGGCGCTCGAGAAAGGCGTTCATGGCCTGCGACTGCTCCACCCGGCGCTGGTTCCAGCAGCCCTGGCCGCGGTCGATGTCGCCGCGGGGCGGGCAGCCGGTCTTGGACTTGTAGTGAGCGGTAACGACGCCGAAGTCCGGGCCGCCGTCCACGCTGCGGAAGAAGGCCGCCAGCGGCGGGCGATGATGGGTGGAGGCGTTGTCGGCGTAGAGCTCGCTTACGGCCTCTACTCGGTCCGGCCGGTAGATCAAGGCGAGCTTGATGGCATCGCTGCCGCGGTCGGCATTTCCAGCCACCGCACGATAGCGGATGCCGGTTCGCTCGCTGAGCTGTTCGACCAGGTCGGCCAGGGCGCGCGGGTCGTTCTCCACTTCCACCAGGGCTAGGATGTCGGCCTGCAGCCCCTCGACGGCAGCGGCGAGCTTGGCCCGTTGGCGCTCCAGCTCCTCAGCGTTGGCGGCGCCGCGCTGGCCCAGGCTGATGAAATAGTTCTCGACGTTGAAGGTTGCCACCCGTAGCCGCTCACCTGGTGCCGGCAGCGGTTCCGGGCGCGGGTTGGTGTCCTCGAAGCGTGGCTCGATGATCGGGTGCAGGCGGTAGGCGTCGAAGGCGTGGGTCAGAATTCCGGTCAGGCCCTGAACGGTGCTGCCGACACGACGAGTGCCATTCGCATCCAGGTAGGGAATGGGGTCCGGAAAGGCACGGTAGCTGCCGTCGTCCAGCTCGAGGATGTCTCGCTGCTGGGCCTCGCCGGGCGAGTTCGTGGGGCGGAACAGGCGGTTGGCGGCCAGTCTCAAGGAGCCGTAGCGGGCGAGCTCGTAGTTGCCGGTGACGGTCAGCGTCTGCGGAAACGTCAGCAGCAGTCCTTCCTTGCGTGACAGCTGCTCCTCGCTGAGCGGCCAGTCGACCGCAAGCGGCTCGGGCAGTCGATCGCGGGCACAGGTCTCGATCCGCTCGACCCGCTGCAGCTGGATCTGGCCGCGGTACTCGCCGGTACGGGCGTGGAGTTGCAGATGTGTGCCGGGTGCGATGAGCACCCCATCGCTCGGCGTGGCGCCGGGCATGTAGACGAACAGGCCGACGGGGCCATGCTCCGTGTCCTGCTGCAAGTAGAAGCCATTTAGTCGTTCGCGGCCGAGAAACTCGCCGGTCACCACGCCGTCGACGATCACCTCACGGTCGGCGGGCAGGGCCGCGCGTTCACCCATCCCCTTGATGGCGGCAAGGTCTGCGCTGGATGTCTCGGGGCAGCTGGCTGCCGCCGGTAGGGCCACCAGCAGCAGGGCCAGCAACAGGCTGCAGGAGCCTGCACGGCGGGTCACGGCAGGGTGTCGGCGCGTGCCGGTAGTACGCGGCTGGGCGGTGAGGGTCATGCGTTCTCCAAGGTAAAGGCTGTCTTGGCTAAATGAGAAGAGTAACAGCGCTCACCCGAGCAGCATCATCACCGCTCCATAAGCCGCCACGCCCGCGGCCACCGGCCAGCCCAGGGTACGCTTGTACCACCACACGGCCAGGGTCGCCAGAACGCCGATGGCGGTGGCCAGCCAGGAGATGGCATCAGGGGTCACCGGCATCAACGACACGCCGAACAGGGCGGCGATCATCAGCGGGCCGAGTAGGCTCAGCCATTGGGGCATGGCCTCGAGGCTGTCGTCGTTCTCTTGCCGCGCGAGGCGGCGTTGCATCCACACCAGCGGCAGCAGGCGTATCAGCAGGGTGCCCGCCGCCGAGGCGAGCACGGCGATCCACAGGGCGTTACTCATGGCGCTCTCCTTGCGCGTCTTTTCTCTCCGCTGTGTGACCGAACTTGACGAGCTGGAAGCACAGCGCGCCGCAAACGGCGGCGAGGGGAATCGCCACGTTGGTCAGGCCGAGCAGCGTCAGCAGCAGGGCGCTGAGAATGGTCAGGCCCAGGGCCAGACTCCAGCGGCGGGAGGTGAAGCGCGGTGCCACCAGCACCAGGAAGAGCGCGGGCAGGGCGAAGGGCAGGATCTCGCCCATCATGGCCCAGCGCGCGACCAGCTCGCCGCCGACCAGGGCGCCCAGCGCCGTGCCGCCGATCCAGCTCAACCAGGCCAGCAGGGCGGCGCCGGTGTACCAGCCGAGGCGCTGGGCGGCGGGCAGTTGCGGCAGGCGGGCGTGGGCCAGGGCGAAGATCTGGTCGGTGAGGCCGTGCATCAGCCAGGGCCACAGGCGGCTGGGTGTCAGCCAGGGGGCCAGGTTGGGGGCGTATACCACATGGCGCAGGTTGATCAGCAGCGTCATGGCCACCACCAGCCACAGCGGCGCGCCGGCGGCTACCATGCCGACGAACAGGAACTGCGAGGCACCGGCATAGATCAGCGTCGAGATCGCTACGGCTTCCCAGGCGCTGAAGCCGGCCTGGGTGGCGATCAGCCCGAAGGAGATGGCCACCGGCACATAGCCGCCGAGCAGCGGGACGGCCTCGCTCATGCCGGTCAGCCAGGCACGGCTGGGTGAGGAGGCGGCTTGCAGGTTCATGAGCTCTGTTCCTCGTGATAGACGACGCTGAGCAGCAGCGTGGCCCAGCTATCTCCGGTGCGGTAAAGGTGGGGGCCGTCCGCGGCGAAGGTGAGAGACTCACCCGCCGAGAGCGTGCGGGTGTCGCCTTCCGGGCCGGCCTCCAGCGTACCGCTGATCAGGGTGAGCGTTTCACGGGCGCCGGGAGTATGAGGCTCGGCGCGCCGCAGGGTATGCGGTGCGCAGCGCATCCAGTAGGCATCGACCTGAGGATGGTCCTTGCCCTGGTCGAGCAGGCGAACCTCCACGCCGTCTTCGCCCAGGGGCACGGCGATAGGCGCCACCAGCGTGCCGAAGGGCACCTTCAACTGCACCGCCAGGCGCCAGATGGTGTCCAGGGTGGGGTTGCCGTTGCCCTGCTCGAGGCGAGACAAGTTCGACTTGGCGATGCCGGCGGCGGCGGCCAGCTGCGACAGCGACAAGCCCTGCGCCTGACGCAGGGTCTGCAGATGCTGGCCCAGGGTGCCGAGGGAGAGCTTGTCCAAGCGGATGGCCTCAGATTGTTCCTTTTAACGAACGTTCTATAAAAGGAACGGGTAGCTGTCAACCTCATCGTGCAGCCAAGCCACAAAAAGATGTCGCGGCTCATCCGAGCCGCGACAAGCGTCACGTACTGCTATTCGAGCTTCTATTCGGCCTTCAGGCCGTTGCCCATCCGGTCTGGTCCGTCAGCCTCGGCACATCGCTCGCATGGCCGGCTGGCAGGGCCGCCGCGGTATCCGCCGGCTCATGCGTCATGTCAGCCAGCTTGAACCTGGCGACGGCTTCGTCGAGGCGTTGCGCTTCGGCCTGCAACTGGCTGGCGGCCAGGCTGGCCTGCTGGACTAGGGCGGCGTTCTGCTGGGTGGTGTGATCCATGTCGCCGACCGCGGTGTTGACCTCGCCGATGCCACTGCGCTGCTCGTTGGAGGCCACGGCGATCTCGTTCATCAGTTCATTCACGCGCTGCACCGAGGCCATGATCGAGGCCATGGTGCTGCTGGCGCTGTCGGCCTGCTGGGTGCCGGCTTCGACTTGACGCACGGAGGTCTCGATCAGCTGACGAATCTCGGTGGCGGCGTCGGCGCTGCGGGTGGCGAGCTGGCGCACTTCGCTGGCCACCACGGCAAAGCCGCGGCCGTGTTCGCCGGCCCGGGCCGCTTCCACCGAGGCGTTGAGGGCCAGGATGTTGGTCTGGAAGGCGATGGAGTCGATCAGGCCGATGATCTCCGTGACCTGCTGGGAGCTGTCGCGGATCTCCTGCATCCGTGTGACCACGTTGGCCACCACCTCACCGCCCTGTTGAGCCCGCTCGGCCGCCTCGCGGGCCATGTCGCTGGCCAGCGAGGCGTTCTCGCTGTTGCGCTCCATGGTGGAGGTCATCTCCTCCATGCTCGAGGCGGTTTCGGTCAGCGAGGCGGACTGGCGCTCGGTACGTGCTGCCAGGTTGCGGTTGCCGCTGGCGATCTCGCGTGAATTGGCGAGAATCTCCGCGCTGCTGTCGCGCACCGTGGCGACGGTGGCCGAGAGGCCCTGCTGCATGGTGGCCAGCGCCGTGAAGAGCTTGCCGATCTCGTTCTTGCCGTGGGTTTCGACCGGTGAAGAGAGGTCGCCGCTGGCCATGCGCTGGAAGTGCTGCACGATGCGGTCCAGCGGCCGGATCAGGTTGGCGCTCACACCGCGGTAGACGATGCCGATCACCACCAGGGCGACGAGTAAGACGAAGACGATCACCCGCTGGGCAGTCGTTACCACCGAGCCGAAGTTCTCCGCCCGCGCAGCCCCTTCGGCCTCCACCCGATGGAAGAAGCCGACGGCGGCCTGATAAAAGCTGGCATTCTCCGCGGCGGCCCGCTCGCGCAGCGCCTGGTAAGTGGCCAGATCGCCCCCGGCAAGCGCTTCGGCTTGCGGCCTCAGGCTGTTCTCCAGCAGGGCGTTGAAGCTGGCTTCGATGGGGCCCATCAGCTCCGCATGCTCGGCTCGTACCGGCAGTTCGAGAAAGAGCTCGAAGATGTCGGCCATCTCGTCGAGCTGTGCGTTGAGATGCTGGGCTTGGGCCTGGATATCGGCGTCATGGGCGGTATCGAAAGCGCCGCTGGAGCGCTCGAGCAGCCCTTGGTAAACGTCGGCCATGTCGATGCGGGTGCTCAGCAGTACCGAGTTGGCGCGGTTGAGCGCGGCCTGCTGGGTGACGTTCACCGCACTGAAGGTATCGAAGCTGCGCTGGCTGTGGTTGACCGCATAGAGTCCCATGGCACTCAAGGCGATCAGCAGGGAGAGAAAGGCGAGCAGGACCAGCGTCCAACTCATTTTGACGGAAAGGTGGCTCAGGCTTTTCACTTGTGGCTCCTGGCGGCCCCGGGGCAGGGCTCGAATTGCATCGCGATGAAACGAGGGGCTCGGCCGAATCGGACCGAGCCGGCCTCAGCTGCTGCTGGCGTTGCCAGCCGAGCCTTCCTGGCGATGGGAGCGACGTGAGGCCTCCCGATCCTGAAGGGTGCTGCAGTCGGTGCCCTCGTCGGCGCAGGCCATGCGTTCGCGCTCGCGCTCCTCGTCGGCCAGGGTGACCCTGGGCAGCACGAGGTTGAGGGTGAAGGCGGTAATGGCCGCGACCACGATGGGGGCGCCACCGATGGCGTTCTGTATCCAGTCGGGGAGCAGCGCAATCGCTTCGGGTACCTGGGCGATACCCAGGCTAAGGGCGAGCGCCAGGCCGACGATGGTCATGTTGCGAGCGGAGAGTTCGTCCTTGATCAGCAGTTTGATGCCGGTCATGGTGATCATGCCGAACACGATCACGGTGGCGCCGCCGAGTACCGGATAGGGGATGGTCGTCACCAGGGCGCCGAACTTGGGGCTGAACCCGGCCAGCAGCATGAAGCCGCCGGCAAGTGCCAGCACGAAGCGGCTGATCACACGGGTCATCGCCACGATGCCGACGTTCTGGCTGAAGGTGGCGGTCGGCAGAGCGCCGAAGAAAGCGCTCAGGGTGGTGGTCAGGCCGTTGCCCAGCAGCCCGCCGGTGAGCTCGCGGGTTCTCAGCTCGCGGTTCATGCCGCCCACCGTGGTGGCCGAAAGGTCGCCGATGGTCTGCACGGAGTTGATCACGCAGATGATCACCATGGCGACGATCGCCGAGGTATGGAACTCCAGCTCGAAGGGCATGAACTGCGGTACCGCCACCCAGCCGGCCTCGGCCACGGCCTCGAAGCTGACCATGCCCAGCAACAGCGCCAGCATGTAGCCCACCAGCATGCCGACGATGATGGCCGAGAGCTTCACCACGCCCCTGCCGAACTGCGAGGCGATCAGCACCGTGGTCAGGGTGGCGAACGCCACGAACCAGTTGAGCGGCTCGCCGAAGCCAGGGGCTTCCACGTTGCCGCTGCCGGCCATGTAGCGCACCGCGATGTCGTAGAGCGACAGCCCGATCACCAGCACCACCGTGCCGGCCACCACTGGCGGGAACAGGTGGCGGATGTACTGAATGAAGTAGCCCACCACCATCATGCTGATGCCGCCGATGAGCTGCGCGCCGAGAATGCCGGCGATGCCGAACTGGCCGCCCACGGCGACCAGCGTGGGCACGTAGGCGAAGCCGACGCCGAAGATGGCCGGCAGGCGGGCGCCGAACTTCCATACACCGTAGAGCTGGAACAGCGTGCTGACGCCCGATGCCAGCACCGCGATCTGGATCAGCAGCAGGCGCTCTTCCACGCTGGCGCCCACCACCCCCGCCACGATGATGGGTGGGGTGATCACGCCGGCGATCATCGCCAGCACATGCTGAAGCGAGAGGGGCAGGGCCTTGCCTACGCTCGGCCTGCCATGAAAGTCAAAGATGGATGCGTTGACTTGCTTGGGCATGAGGACTTCCGATCGGCTCTTGGATTTGTATTACTTCATCTTCCTTGGATGTCTACAGTATCTCATTAAATTGTATACAGGAAATATTTTCCAGATCTGGAATGGCATCTTTCCCTTGGACTCGATCCTGCCCTCGACCGGCAACGCTGGTAGTATGTTGGCGGCGTGCCGATGAGGGTCGCCACTTACCGCAAGGTCGCTGGCGAATGGGCTGCAAGGCCGCTGACGAGAGAGCAGCGCGGAGGCCGAGGCAGTGGCAAGGCAGGGGCTGATGGCGTATCTGGACTGGGCATGAAATGAGCATCGAAAAACTCAAGACGAAGACCGACGACCTGTCGCTCGAGCTGGCGCGCGCGATCGCGGAGCTGGTGCCGGACGTGCTCACGGAAACGCGAGATCGGGATGGCCGCCTTCAGCAGACGATCGACTTCTCTCTGCTGCGCCAGGCGCTGGGCGACGCAGCAGCCGACGAGCAACAGGAGCGCTATCAGCTCGACTGGCCCGGCAAGCGCGCCGCGCTGCGTGAAGCGAACGCCTCGATCCGCATGGCGCTGCGCCCTGCGGAGCGCGAAAGCGTCGACTTCGCCCAGACGCGCAATCTGTTCATCGAGGGCGACAACCTCGATGCCCTGAAGCTGCTCCGCGAGAGCTATTTGGGTCAGGTCGACGTCATCTACATCGACCCGCCCTACAACACCGGCAGCGACCTGATCTACAACGACCGCTTCATCATGGCCAAGGACGAGTACCTGGTGAAGAGCGGCCAGGTGGACGAGGCGGGCGGCAGGCTGGTCGCCAACCTGCAGAGCAATGGCCGTTTTCACTCCGACTGGCTGTCGATGATGTACCCGCGGCTGCGCCTGGCGCGCCAGCTGCTCGCCGAAAGCGGCATCCTCTTCATCTCCATCGACGACAACGAGCGCGCCAACCTCGAGAAGCTGTGCGAGGAGATCTTCGGTGGCGGCAACTTCCTCGGCTGCTTCGTCTGGAAGCGCCGCAGCGGCGCCATGGATGCCGTCACCAATCTGAGTGAAGACCACGAATACGTGCTGGTGTACGCCAAGGCGAAGGCGACACTGAAGGGCGTGGAGCGCACCTTCGAGAAATACGCCAACCCCGACGACGACCCGCGGGGGCCGTGGATCTCGGACAACCTGAGCGCCGGCAAGCCGGGCGGCGACACCCATTACGCCATTCGCGACCCCGCCACCGGCAATGAGTTCTGGCCGCCCAAGGGGCGCTACTGGCCCTACAGCCGCACGACCATGGCCCAGAAGATCGCCGAAGGCCGCGTGATCTTCCCCAAGCAGGCCACCGGCACCCCCATGCTGAAGCGGTTCGCCGCGGAGGCGATGAAGCCGACCATTCCGGTTTCCTCGTGGATCGAGCGGCCCGGTGCCGGCAACGGCCAGAGCACTCTGGTCTCGCCGATGAACAGCGCCGCCACCCGGGCGCTCAAGGAACTGCTGGGCGAGAAGCTGTTCTCGTTCCCCAAGCCGGTGGATCTGATCAAGGCCCTGATCGAGCAGGGTGGCTCCCGCGATGCCCTGGTGCTGGACTTCTTCGCCGGCTCTGCCACCACCGCCCAGGCGGTGATGGAGTGCAACGCCAGCGACGGCGGCAACCGCCGTTACATCCTGGTGCAGCTGCCGGAGGCGCTCGACGAGCGCTCCGAGGCGGCCAAGCGCGGCTTTCACACCATCGCCGAGCTGTCCCGAGAGCGCATACGGCGAGCGGCGGCCAAGGTGCTGGAGGGGGAGTGCCATGACGAGTGGCGCCGCGACGTGGGCTTTCGCGTGCTGAAGGTGGACGGCACCAACATGAAGGAGCTGCGGCAACGCCCGGAGGCGCTCGCCCAGGGCGACCTGCTCGATGCCGTGGACAGCGTCAAACCCGGCCGCAGCGCCGAGGACCTGCTGTTCCAGGTACTGGTGGACTGGGGACTGGACCTGACGCTGCCCATCGCCAGAGCGCAGGTGCAGGGCAAGACGCTGTATCGCGTGGCGGACGATGCGCTGCTGGCCTGCTTCGACCTGGAGATAACGGAAGCCCTGATCGAGGAGCTGGCGGGCTACAAGCCGCGCAGGCTGGTACTGCGCGACAGCGCCTTCGATTCCGACGCCATGCGCATCAACGTGGAGCAGCAGCTGCGGCAGTTTTCTCCCGCCACGGAGCTGAGAGTGCTCTGATGCCCGTCGTGACCGAGATCCGCTACGACGCCAAGGCCGGGCGATACCGCCTCTTCGTCGACGGCGCCTACTGTACCAGCGTCAGACAGCGCACCTTTCCCGCGCTGGGCATCGAGCTGGGCCAGCGGATCGACTGCGACGAGATCAAGCGTCGGGAGGCGTTTCACTGGAAGCACGCCTACGGCGAAGCGGCCTGGAAGAAGGAGAAGGTGCGCATCGCGCGGGTGAAGGCGATCATCGAGGCCCGCTTCTCGGGCCTCGAGGTACTGGTGGAAGGCTTCGGCGCCGACTCCAACGACTTCATTCCCGAGCACCCGAAGGAGCCGGGCAAACCCGATCTGAGCATTCGCGGCAAGCAGTCGGGGCAGACCTACTGCGCCCTGGAAGTGTCGGGCACCGAGGTGAGAAGAGGGACGGACTACTGGGTCAGGCCCGACAAGCTGAGCTATGCCCAGCACCACCCGGAGCAGCACGTCTGGATCTGCCTGCACTACGCCCGTCCCAGCGAAAAGCTGGTGTTCATCCGGCCCGACCCGAACCAGTGCTACCAGCCCGTGCCGGTTCGGGTGGGCAAGGCCATCGAACATTACGTGCTGTTCGACGACGACTCCCGCGAGACCGGAAGCCTGGAAGATTTCTACGCCTTCCTTCTCTCACAGCGACCCGAGCACCTCCTGGCGAGCCGACATGAAGATCCGATTTAAAGTTCAGCCCTATCAGACCAGCGCCGTCGAGGCCGTGGTCGACTGCTTCGCCGGTCAACCCCGGGTCGATGAGCGGTTCCCCGGCTTCGAGCTGGGGCGTGGGGCTCGCTCACCGGCCTTCGACGAGGTCGTCGCCAATGCCGACTTCGCCATTGACGAGGCGCGCATTCTGGCGAACGTGCAAGCGGTGGCGCGGCGCCAGAACCTGCCTGTGCCGTCGTCGCTCACCGATTTCACCACCCTGGATGCCAAGGGCGAGCTCGTCCCCGTCAAGCCGGCCTACCGGCGCGATGCCCTGGCGGCCACCGGGGTGCACCTCGATGTCGAGATGGAAACCGGCACCGGCAAGACCTACTGCTACATCAAGACGATATTCGAGCTGAACAAGCGCTATGGCTGGTCCAAATTCATCGTCATGGTGCCCACCATCGCCATTCGCGAAGGGGTCGCCAAGTCGCTGGAGATCACCGCCGAACATTTCGCCGAGAGCTACGGCAAGAGGGCGCGCTGCTTCGTCTACAACTCGAAGCTGCTGCACGAACTGGAGAGTTTCTCGTCGGACGCCGGCATCAACGTCATGGTCATGAACATCCAGGCGTTCAATGCGCGGGGCAAGGACAACCGCCGCATCTACGACGAGCTGGACGACTTCCAGTCGCGCAAGCCCATCGACGTGATCGCCGCCAACCGACCGATCCTGATTCTCGACGAGCCGCAGAAGATGGAAGGGGCGGCCACCCTGGAGGCGCTGCCGCAGTTCAAGCCGTTGATGATTCTGCGCTATTCGGCCACCCACCGAACCCGCCACAACCGGGTTTTCCGTCTCGATGCGCTCGATGCCTACCAGCAGAAACTGGTCAAGAAGATCGCCGTGCGCGGCATTCAGACCCGTGGCTTGGCGGGCACCCACGCCTATCTCTATCTCGAGGGCATCGAGGTCACCAGGTCGGCCCCGGTGGCGCGCATCGAGCTGGAGATGCTCCAGGAATCGGGTGCCATCGTGCGCAAGCTGCGCCGTCTGACGCTGGGTGACGATCTGTTCGCGGCCTCTGGGAGGCTCGAACAGTATCGCGACGGCTTCACCATCAGCGAGATCGACTGTCATCGCGACACGGTCGGGTTCACCAACGGCCTGGTGGTGAAGGCCGGTGAGGCGCGGGGAGACGTCGCCGAGAGCGACATCCGCCGCATCCAGATTCGCGAGACCATCAAGGCGCACCTGGACAAGGAGAAGCAGCTCTTCGCCCAGGGTATCAAGGTGCTCTCGCTGTTCTTCATCGACGAGGTGGCGAAGTACCGCGACTACGCTCGGGCCGACGAAAAGGGCGAGTACGCGCGCATCTTCGAAGAGGAGTATGCGCAGCTCAAGGACGAGTATTTCGCTGAGCTGGCCCTGGACAACACTGCCTATCGCCACTATCTGGCAGGCGTCGAGGTCGCCGCCACCCACAGCGGCTACTTCGCCATCGACAGGAAAACCCGTCGGCTGAAGGATCCCGCCGTCGGGGCGCGCAGCGTCGAATCCGACGACGTGGAAGCCTACGATCTGATCCTCAAGGACAAGGAGCGTCTGCTGTCGCTGACCGAGCCCACGCGGTTCATCTTCTCCCATTCGGCGCTGCGGGAGGGGTGGGACAACCCCAACGTCTTCGTCATGTGCATGCTCAAGCACAGCGACAACAGCATCTCCCGCCGTCAGGAAGTCGGCCGCGGCCTGCGCCTCTGCGTCGACCAGCAGGGCGAGCGGATCGACGCGCCGGCGGTGGTGCACGAGATCAACGTGCTCACCGTGGTCGCCAGCGAGAGCTATCAGGATTTCGTTACCGGATTGCAGCGGGAGATCGCCGATACCCTCACGGGGCGCCCCGGCGAGTTCGTCGAGGCGCAGCTGCCCAGGGTCGAGGATGGGCGCAAGCCGAAAGCCAATCCACTCAATGCCAACTTCGATACGGCGGAATTCCAGGCGCTGTGGCGGCGCATCGGGCGTCAGGCGGTCTATCGCGTCGAGTTCGACTCCGACGCCCTGATCCGCCAGTGCGCCGAGGCCCTCGACCGTCAGCTGCGGGTCACTTCCTTGCAGTACGGCGTGCGGCGGGGCGTTCAGCGGGACGACCTCAGCGACGAGACGCTGCGCCAGGGGGAAGGCTTCTCGCTGATGGAGAGTGTGACGGAGTGGGCGCAGGCCGCGCCCGCCCAGGTCAGCTACGACCTGCTCGGCAGGCTGGCCGAGCGCGCTCGGCTCACGCGCCGAACCGTGGCCGGCATTCTGCAGCGGATTGCTCCCGCCGTCTTCGAGCAGTACCGGCTCAATCCCGAGCACTTCATCGCCGAGGCGGCGCGCCTGATTCACGAGCAGAAGGCGGCGATCACCGCCCGCCACCTCACCTATGCCGCCGTGGATGAACGCTATGACATGGGGATTTTCACCGCTGCCCAGAGCGGGCAGGACTTCTCCCGTGCCACGTCCCGGCTGAATAAGCACGTCTACGACTACGCCATCGTCGACTCCGAGGTGGAGCGCAGATTCATCCAGGCGCTGGAGGCCAGCGCGGACGTGACGGTCTATGCCAAGCTTCCGCGCGGCTATCGCATCCCCACCCCGATGGGTGACTACAACCCCGACTGGGCGATCTGCTTGGGGGAAGGCAGCGGTGCCCATCGCCATGTCGTGGTCGAAACCAAGGGCAGCCCATCGCTGACGGCGCTGCGTGACATCGAGCGGGCAAAGGTCGAGTGCGCCCGGAAATTCTTCGATGCCATCGGCAGCGACAGCGACAGCGACAGCGACGAGGGTGAGCTCAGCTATCTGGTGGTGTCGGACTTCGATGAATTGATGGATGCGGTGAAACAGGTGGAGCGGGCGTGACGCCATCCAGCGGGGGCGCCAGACAAAAAACCGGCCGGTATCTCCGCCGGCCGGTTCCCTTTCGTCTAGCGGCGTGCTCAGCCAGCCTTTCTGTTGACGTTCTGCTTGGCCAGCTTGCTCAGCTTGTCGTCGGTCGATTTCTCTTCCTTGAGCGTCTCGGCCAGGATCTCCTTGGCCTTGGTATGGCCCAGTTGCTCGGCCAGTTCGCACAGGGTGCCGTAGGCGGCAATCTCGAAGTGCTCCACCTTCTGGGCCGCGGCGATCAGGCCGGCATCGCGCACGGGGCCCTTCTCCGTGGAGTCGATCAGCTCTTCCCCTTCCTGAATCAGGCTCTCCATGGCGTGGCTCTTGAGGCGCTTGATGCGGATGTCGGGAATGGAGTCGGCAGCCTGCTCGAGGCGCTCCAGTTGGCCCTGGGTCTCCTCGAGGTGATGCTGAAAGGCCTCGACCAGCTTCTGGTCGTCGGCGGCGCGGGCCATTTTCGGTAGCGCGCGGGTCATCTGCTTCTCGGCGCTGTTGGTTTCCGAAAGCAGGCGCATGAACAGTTCCTGTGCATCCTTGATCATCATGAGGCTCCTCCTCTGGATCGTTTCCGTGGCCGTCTTCCTTCACGGCCTTTCTAACGTAGCAGGTACGCAGACAAGGATTTATTTCCATTCGGCGACGATATGTGAGGGTGTGCAAACCGGCCGATGGCCAGGCACGTCTTCACCTCGGGCAGGTAGAACCCTTAGCGCTATCACGCCGGGGCTTCTATAACTGAGGGCAGAGTGCGAGTTGTCCACGAAAGGAGTCGTTATGGATGCGATATGGACGCTGGGAAGCCGCAACGTGGCCGAACACCCGCCGCTTGCCGGAGATGTCGAGGTGGATGTCGTCATCGTCGGAGCCGGTATCACCGGGCTGACGACGGCGCAGGCGCTGGTCGAAGCCGGCCAGCGCGTCATGGTGCTGGAAGCGGGCAGGGTGGGAGCCGGTGTGACCGGCGGTTCCACCGGCAACCTGTATGCCACGCTGGCCTCCGGGCAGGCCGCGCTGCGGCGCAAGTGGGGCGACCAGGTCTCGGCCGACGTGGTACGGGCCCGCGCGGAGGCCCTCGATCACATCGAGGCGCTGGTCGAGCGCTACGCCATCGACTGCCAATTCCAGCGTCAGCCGGCCTACCGGCTGCTGACCGAGGATCGTCAGCATACCCAGCACAACCTGAACGACGAACTCGATGCGCTGGTCAGTGCCGGGCTGGGTGCCGAAATGAGCGACGGCCCCGGGCTGCCGTTCGACAGCTGGGGGCTGCGCATCGCCAATCAGGCCCAGTTCAATCCGCTGCATTATCTCCAGGGGCTGGCCAATCGCCTCATCGGCGAAGGCGTATTGATCCATCAGCACAGCCCGGTTCGCGAGATCGATGCCGGCAAGGGCACGGTCAAGACCGATACCGCCACCATCACCGCCAAGGACATCGTCCAGGCCACCCACACCCCCAAGGGTATCAGCCTGGTTCAGGCCGGCATGCTGGTATCCCGCGAATATGCGGTATGCGCCAAGCTGAGAAGCGGTGACTATCCCGAAGGCATCGTCTGGGTGCTCGACCCGTTCCACTCGCTGCGTAGCTATCGCCATGGCGACGAGCCATACCTGCTGGTGATTGGCGAGAAGCACAAGACCGGCGAGCATCAGGGCGATCACTACCAGTTGCTGCGCGAGTACCTCCAGAGCCGGTTCGATATCGAGGCGTTCACTCATCAATGGTCGGCCCAGCAGTACGGCTCGCCCGATGGGCTGCCCTACATCGGGCGCATGCACGGCAGCGACAATCTCTACATGGCCACCGGCTTCGGTGCCGACGGCCTGATCTGGGGCACGCTGGCCGGCAGGATCATTGCCGATCGGATCCAGGGCAACGACAACCCCTGGCAGGCCCGCTTCGGCGCGCGTCGCATCACGCCGGGCAAATCGGCGCTGCAGTACGCCAAGGAGAACGTCACCGTCACCAAGCACATGCTCAAGGACTACCTGGGTACCGAGAAGCTGGCGGATTTCAGCGAGGTCAAGGCGGGAGAGGGGCGGGTGGCGACCGTCGACGGAGAGAAACTCGCCATCCACCGTAGTACGACCGGTGAACTCAAGGTGCTCTCGGCGATCTGCCCGCACATGAAATGCATCGTGCACTGGAATGCCGCCGAAGCCACCTGGGATTGCCCCTGTCACGGCAGCCGCTTCGATACCGACGGCGAGGTGATCGAAGGGCCAGCCTTCAGGCCGCTGGAGCGGCTGGAAGAACCGCGTTAACGATCCTCATGCATCCACAGCCCCTTCTTCGCCTGCGCGCTTGGCCGTGGGCGGCGTAGCCCCTAGAGCTGGTCGCAGGGCTTCACGCCACAGCCAAGCGAACTTGGTGTAACCCATCAGTATGGTTAAGCTGCATCATGTTTCATTGTCGGTAGCCGTGAGGCTCGCCGCCCCAATACGCTTTGCACAGGAAGCCGCCCATGCTCGTGATGATCCTTGGCCTCGTGATTTTTCTCGGTGCCCACTCCGTTCGTATCTTTGCCGAGGACTGGCGCAGCGAGCAGATTCGCCGCCTGGGGGAGATGCGCTGGAAGGCGCTGTTCTCGGTCGTCTCCATCGTCGGTCTGGCGCTGGCGATCTGGGGGTTCGGGCGCATGCGGCTCGACCCCATCTGGGTGTGGTTTCCGCCGGTGGGCCTGCGGCATGCCGTGGCGCTGCTGATGATCCCCGCCTTCATTCTGCTGGTGGCGGCCTACGTGCCCAACAACCACATCAAGGCCAAGCTGGGTCACCCCATGGTGCTGGCGGTGAAGGTGTGGGCCTTGTCTCACCTGCTGGCGAACGGCCGCCTCGGCGACATCATCTTCTTCGGCGCCTTCCTGCTGTGGGCGGTGATCGACTTCCGTGCCGCCAGGCGCCGTCAGCCGGCGCCTGCGGTGACGCCGCGTCCGGTCGGCACCGCCATCACCGTCGTCGGCGGGTTGATCGCCTACTACCTGTTCGCCTTCCACCTGCACGTTTGGGTGACCGGCATGCCGGTGATGTAGAGCGAATCACCCTCTTGGGGCCGGCCTCAGGGGGTGAGGTGCAGCAATGCCTTGTCGCTTTCCATGTCGAAAGGGGCGGAAAAGTGTTCGTGCACCACCTTCCACTCGCCCTCGATGCGCCGGTAGCCGCTGGTCAAGCGTAGCCATCCCGCCTGGAACTCGCCCTTGGCGTCGGTGCCGCCGCAGCGTTGCAGGGCATGGCAGAAGGCCACCTGGTGATCGGCATGGATCGTCACCTCGTGCAATTCGAGAACCATCGGCCCCGGGAACATCTCCACGCACGTTTGCCAGTGGTCGCGGTAGGCCGCCACCCCTTTGAATTGCAGCTTCATCACCGCATCGAAGGCGACGATGTCCGGGGCATAGTGAGCGACGATGGCGTCGACATCCTGGGCACGCACTGCGGCCGCCCAGCTTTCCAACTGTTCCAGTACCGCAGCCTCGGCGGATAGGCTGGCATGAGTCGTCATGGGGATCTCTCCTCGGTTCGCCTGGGTCAATTCTCAGTCTGGCACTTTCCTGTCGTTCGAGTGGCGCTGGGGTCGACTCCCGGCTGACCCCATTTTTTGGCGATCATGGCTACCTTGATCTGTATCAAGGGGTGCAGGCCGTCCGTGACGGATAGTTCTCCTACGGAATCTCTCTTCGTCAACGACCAGACGACATCAGGAAACCACGCCATGCCTGCCATGATGAAAGCTGCCATCTTCGTCGAACCCGGTCGAATCGAGATCGACGACAAGCCGATACCCGACATCGGGCCCAATGACGCCCTGATTCGTGTCACCACCACCACGATCTGCGGTACCGACGTGCACATCCTCAAGGGCGAGTACCCGGTCGAGCGCGGGCTCACCATCGGGCATGAGCCGGTCGGCGTGATCGAGAAGCTGGGCGCCAACGTACGCGGTTACCAGGAGGGGCAACGGGTCATCGCCGGCGCCATCTGTCCCAGCTTCACTTCCTACGCCTGCCAGGACGGCTGCTGCGCCCAGGACGGCGGCCACCATGCCCACGGCTACAAGCCAATGGGCGGCTGGCGCTTCGGCAACACCATCGACGGCGCCCAGGCGGAGTATCTGCTGGTGCCGGACGCCCAGGCCAACCTCGCCCCGGTGCCCGATGGACTGACCGACGAGCAGGTGCTGATGTGTCCCGACATCATGTCGACCGGCTTTGCCGGTGCCGAGTCTGCGGGCATCAAGATAGGCGACAGCGTGGCGGTGTTCGCCCAAGGTCCCATCGGCCTGTGCGCCACGGCCGGTGCCAGGCTTCGCGGCGCCGGGCTGATCATCGCCGTGGATGGGGTCGATGAACGCCTGGCCATGGCGCGGCAGATGGGCGCGGACGTGACCCTGGACTTCCGCAAGGTCGACGTGGTCGAGGAGATCCTGCGCGTCACCGGCGGGCGCGGCGTGGATGCTTCCATCGAGGCGCTGGGGCTGCAATCCACCTTCGAAGCCGCGCTACGGGTGGTCAAGCCGGGCGGCACCCTGTCGAGCCTGGGCGTCTATTCGAGCGATCTCACCCTGCCGCTGGGCGCCTTCTGCGCCGGCCTTGGAGATCACAAGATCGTCACCTCGCTCTGCCCCGGCGGCAAGGAGCGCATGCGGCGGCTGATGCAGGTGATCGAAACCGGGCGCATCGACCTCGGCCCGATGGTCACGCACCGCTATGCGTTGGCGGACATCGTCGAGGCCTACGACCTGTTCTCGCATCAGCGCGATGGCGTCTTGAAGGTGGCGATACAAGCAAGCTGAATAGCGTTGAAACGGCATACGCTCTTTTCTGCACAGGCTGCTACTCTTCGTTACATGGGATTGAACGGTCATTCAATGTTCATCCTCTCGTCATGAAGTCACGCGATAAGGGGCGGGGGCAGAACCCCGCCTTTGTCACCTGTGCAAGTTCCTCATGGAGAGCTCGTCATGTCGTTCACTCGCCGCCGTTTCCTCAAAGGCACCCTGGCTGCCGGCGCGGTTGCCACCGTCCCTTCGTTCTACATCAACAAGGTGTTGGCTCAGGAGCAGACCCTGCGCATCTATGCCTGGGCGGGCTACTTCACCGATGAGATGCTGGCCGACTTCACCGAGAAGACCGGCATTCGCGCCACCTTCACTCCGTACGGTACCAACGACGAGCTGATGAACTCGCTGCGTGCCGCCGACGGCTCGGGCTTCGACGTGATCATGCCCACCGTGGACCGGGTACCGGGCTACCTGGATTACGACCTGGTGCAGCCGCTGGACGAGTCGCGCATCAATTGGGACGGGGCGCTGGAGAGCGCCATCGAGGGTTCCAGAGTAGGCGGTGTGGTCAATGGCCAGCGTTACTTCGCCCCCAGCGACTGGGGCACCGAGGCGATCACCTGGCACCGCCGCTTCGTCGATATCGACCGCGCCAACCTCAGCTATGCCGACCTGTGGAACCCCGAACACGGCCAGGGCGTGACGGTACGTGGCCATTCCGCGCTGGTGGGCATCGGCCTGTGGCTGGAGCGTGAGGGCAGGCTGCCTTACCCGCTGCTCGACTCCTACAAGAGCGAGGAGGCCATGCGCGCCAACTTCGATGTCATCCTCGAGGAGGCGGTCAAGCACAAGCAGATGCTGGTGCAGTTCTGGAATACCGAGAACGAGGCTCAGGCCGCTTTCCGTACCAACGGTGCCGTCATCGGCCAGACCTGGGACTCCACCGCCTTCCGTCTGCGCCAGGAGGGCGAGGACATCGCCTACGGGGCGCCGAAGGAGGGGGCGATGGCGTGGATGGAGGGCTTCGTGATTCCCAAGAATGCCCAGAATCCCGATGCCGTGTACGAGCTGATCAACTGGTACTACACCCCCGAGGCGGGCGCCATGTTCGCCGAGGCCACCGGCTACAACTCCACCTCCAAGGGCGCCACCGAGCTGCTGCCCGAGGAGACGCGCCAGTTCTTCACCGACTCCTATACCGATGAGGACCTGGCCAACCTGTGGTGGTGGCCGATCCAGGAGCCGTGGTACGTGGCGCTGCGCAACGAGTACCAGGATCGCTATCTCAGCGCTTAGGGATGAAAGTGGCTGCGCTCGGCCATACGTCGTTAAAAATCAGCTCAAGATGCTCATTTACTGCAGTAAACTCCGCTCTTTCGCTGATTTTTGCCTAGTCTGGCCATCGCTCGCCGACTTTCCGCAAGTAGCTCTAAAAGGCGGCTTCGATGAGATATCGAAGCCGCTTTACCCCCTGACGCTACGGTGTCAAAAGAATCAGCAATACAGAACATAGGCAGTCATTGAATGGACGGTAGCGTCAGACTGGACGAGGTGGTGATGCGCTTCGGCGATTTCACCGCCATCGAGAAGACCTCGCTTGCGATAGGTTCAGGCGAATTTTTCAGCTTTCTCGGCCCCTCGGGCTGTGGCAAGACCACTCTGCTCAATATCGTCAGCGGGTTTCTCGTACCCAGCGAAGGGCAGGTCTACATCGGTGACGAACCCATGGCCGGGGTGCCGGTGAATCGCCGGCCCACGGCGATGATCTTTCAGAACCTGGCGCTCTTCCCGCTGATGACCGTATTCGAGAACATCGAGTTCGGCCTCGAGGTGCGCGGGGTCGACAAGCGCAAGCGGCGTGAGGTGTCCGAGCGCCTGCTGGCGCTGGTGGCGCTGGAGGGCAGCGGCCCGAAGATGGTGACCGAGCTTTCGGGCGGGCAGAAGCAGCGCGTGGCCATCGCCCGGGCGCTGGCGGTGGAGCCACGGGTGCTGCTGCTCGACGAGCCGCTTTCGGCGCTCGACCTCAAACTGCGCCAGCACATGCGCACCGAGCTCAAGTCGATCCAGCGCAAGACCGGCATCACCTTCATCTACATCACCCACGACCAGGGCGAGGCGCTGAACATGTCCGACCGGGTGGCGGTGATGTCCGCCGGACGCATTCAGCAGGTCGCCGACCCCATGACGCTCTACCGCCAGCCCGCCACCGGCTTCGTGGCTGCCTTCGTCGGCGAGAACAACCGCCTCCAGGCGCGGGTGATCGATTGCGAAGGCGAGCGGGTGCGCCTCGATGGCGGTGCCCTGGGCGAGCTGGCGGGACGAGCGAGCGGTAGCGAGCGCCTGAGTAACGGCGAGGCGGCGGTGCTGTTCGTGCGCCCCGAGCATCTGCGTCCGGTGGAGCCCCAGGCCTCGGGGCCGAAGCTCGAGGGCGAGATCGAGGCGGTGCACTTCGAGGGCGCCTGGGTGATGCTCGAGACGCGCCTGGTCGCCTCGGGCGAGAAGCTGCGCGTGCAGCTCGGTCATGAGCTGTCGCGCAGCCAGGCCGATACCCTCTCGGTGGGCCAGCGGCTCGTCTTCGGCTTCGACCCGGCCGATGCCGTGGTGCTGCCCGACGACGGCAGTCCGGTGGTGGACGAGGAGACCGGCGAGGTGGTGGAAGGGCGCCCGGCGGCTGCGGGGGGTGCCCATGTTTAGGCAACTGCGGGCCCGCTTCGGTGGGCCGCTGGCGATGGCCATCGTCACTCTGCTGGGCATCTGGCTGATCGTGATGGTGACCCTGCCGCAGCTGCAGATGATCGAGTACTCGCTGCGGCCCAACCTGCTGCCGGCGCAGATCGGTGGGCCCGACGACCGGCTCACCCTGGCCAACTACGCCACCCTGTTCAACAACGACATCCACCGCACCATTTTCTTCAAGACCATCTGGTCGAGCGTGCTGGTCACGCTGCTGACGCTGGCGGTGAGCTATCCGCTGGCCTGGTACCTGGCCAAGGTGGCGACCCCGCGGCAGGCGGCGCTGTGCATCCTGCTGCTGATCATTCCGTTCTGGATCAACGAGATCCTGCGCACCTACTCGTGGTTCATCATCCTGGCGTTTCGCGGCCCGCTCAACGAGGTGCTGATGATGCTGGGACTGATCGATCGGCCCATCCGCTTCCTCAGCGGCAACGGCGGGGTGATGGTGGGCATGGTCTACGCCTATATCCTGTTCATGGTGTTCCCGGTCTACAACGCCATCGAGAGCCTCGACGACAACCAGGTGCGTGCCGCCCGCGACCTCGGTGCCGGCACCGTGCGCACTCACCGCCGCATCGTCATTCCCCACGCCAAGCCGGGCATCGCCACCGGTTGCATCATGACCTTCATGCTGGCGGCGGGCAGCTACGCGGTGCCGGCGCTGCTCGGCTCGCCGGGCAGCCGCTGGTTCACCCAGATCATCTACAACTGGTTCTTCGAGGGCGGCAACTGGAACCAGGGCGCGGCCTACGCCTTCCTGCTACTGGTGCTGTGTATCGGCTTCATGTCGTTGATCATGAAGGTCTTCAAGGTGGGTCTGGGGGATATCGGCAAATGAGTTCGCAACGCTTCCTCGCCTTCGGCCTGCGCTTCTACGTGGTGATCTTCTTCATCTACCTGTTCCTGCCGCTGATCATCATGGCGGCGGCCACTTTCAACGATAGCCGCTTCCCCACGGTGACGCCGTGGGACGGCACCACGCTGCGCTGGTTCGGCGAGCTGGCCGCCGACCGCGGCATGTGGCAGGCGCTGCGCAATAGCCTGATCGTGGCCGCCGGGGTGCTGGTCGTGGCGGTGCCCATCGGTATCGCCACGGCGCTGTTCCTCAATACCGTGACCAGCCGTGCCAAGCCGTTCCTGTACGCCCTGATCCTCTCGCCGCTACTCACGCCCGGTGTGATCATCGGGATCTCCACGCTGATCTTCTGGCGTCAGTTCGGCGTCAGCGGCGGCATCTTCCTCACCGTGCTGGGTCAGGCCACCTTCATCGCCGCCTACGTGATGCTGATGGTCACCGCCCGCCTGCAGCGCTTCGACCGCACCATGGAGCGCGCGGCGCTGGACCTCGGCGCCAGCCAGTGGCAGATGTTCCGGCGCATCCTGCTGCCATACCTCAAGCCGGCGCTCTACTCGGCGGCGGTGATCGCCTTCCTGCAATCCTTCGAGAACTACAACACCACGCTGTTCGTGGTGGGCTACGACACCACGCTGACGGTCTACATCGCCTCCAAGGTGCGCACCGGTTTGACACCGGCGGTCAACGCCCTGGGGCTGATCCTGATTCTGGTGACGATACTGTTTGCTGCCATCTACGAGCTCAAGCGGCGGCGCGAGGCCGCGCGCGCAGTGCAAGGGGTGTAACGGGTTGACTAACAGGGGCGGCCGCTAGGCCGCCTCTGCATTCTTGTAACGCAGCTCGCCGCCTGTCGCGACGCCGAGCTCGCCGCCTGTCGCGACGCCGAGCTTGCCGCCTGGATCGAGCGCGATGTGGCGTTTCCGTGCAGCATGGTCGACCGCATCGTGCCGGCCATGACCGCGGCCGACTTCGCCCGCCTGGCCGAGCTGGGCGTCGAGGACCTCAACGCCGTGGTGGGCGAGGCCTTCTCGCAGTGGGTGGTTGAGGACGATTTCCCCCTCGGCCGACCCGACTGGGAAGCCGAAGGGGTGGAGATGGTCGCCGATGTGGCACCGTTCGAGACCATGAAGCTGCGCATGCTCAACGGCAGCCACTCGCTGCTGGCGCGCTTCGGCAACGACAGCTTGCGTCACCGCCTGCAGCAGATCGCCATGGACGGCTCACAGAAGCTGCCCCAGCGCTGGCTGCACGGTGCACGGGTGAGGCTCGAAGCGGGGGGCGAGGTGCCGTGTACGGCGCTGGGCGTGGCGGCGTGGATCCGCTATACCGCAGGGAGCGACCTGCACGGCAACGCCTACGCTGTCGACGACCCCATGGCGGGCACCTTCAGGCTGCTGCACGAAGCCCATGGCGAGGATGTCGAGGAGCTAGTGCCGGCCTTTCTCGAACTCGACGCCGTGGTGCCCCCGGCGCTGGCCGAGCACGCCGGTTTTACGGCAGAAGTGGTGTCGGCCTATCGCGTTCTGATTCAAGGGGGAATGGGCGAAGCCATCAAGGCCGTTGGTTCCCCCTGATGGCCATGCGCTCAATCCGCTAGCCGGGCCTCGAGCGCGGTCAGCTGCGCACGGCTCGGTAGGCCTTCCATGTCGCCTATCACCTGCACTGCCAATGAGCCGATCAGGTTGCCGCGGCGTACCGCTTCCCGCGGGGTGCGACCGTCGAGCAGGGCACTGACCACTCCCACGGCGAAGCCGTCGCCGGCGCCGACCGTGTCCACCACCTCGTCCACCGCAAAGCCGGGCACGCTGAAGGTCTCGAGCTTCCCACCCAGGCTGCCGCGGTAGAAGCTGCCTTCCGGGCCGAGCTTGATGATCACCGCCGAGGCGCCGCGTTCGAGATAGAAATCGGCGATGGCCTCGGGCGTGTTCTGAGCGGTCAACAGACGCCCCTCGGCGAGGCCCGGCAGCACCCAGTCGGAGAGGGCGGCAAGGGCGTTGAGGGTGTCGCGCATCTCGGCCTCGCTCTTCCACAGGCTGGGGCGCAGGTTGGGGTCGAACGAGATGCTGGCGCCGACCTGGCGGGCCTGGGCCAGCATGTGCCGGGAGAGATCGCGGGCGCTGGGCGACAGCGCCGGGGGGATGCCGGTGGCATGCAGGTGGCGCAGGGCAGTGAAGTCCACCTCGGCGGCGTCCTTCGGCGAGAGATGGCTGGCGGCGCTGCCGCGGCGAAAGTACTCCACCCGCGGGTCGGCGCCGCCCAGGGCGCGCTCCTTGAACAGCAGGCCGGTGGGGTGGTCGGGGTCTACGCCGAGATGACGGCAGTCCAACCCCTCGGCTTCGAGGGTATGGCGAATGAAGGTGCCGAAGCTGTCGACCCCCACACGGCTCAGCCAGCCGACACGAAAGCCCATGCGGGCGAGGCCGATGGCCACGTTGGTGTCGGCGCCGGCAATACGTCGCTGAAAGTGCGCCACCTCGGCCAGGTGGCCAGGCGCATCGGCAACGAACAGGGTCATCGCCTCGCCGAAGGTGAGGATCTCCGGGCTCGGCGCCTTTCTTGCATCAGGGTTTGAGTGGCTCATGGGCATCTCGCTTGTTGTTGGGAACGTTACTATTTCGGGTAGGCGATGATTGTCAGTCTGAAACACTTGGTTTGGGAGTTCAGCCGGTGAGGCGCGTGGAGCCCCGCGCTATCAGTCTGGGCTCGAAGCGGTGCTGTCTGGGCTCGACGGCGGTCTGGCTGACGGAATTGGCCAGCAGGCTGGCGACGGCCTGCCGGCCAATCGCTTCGGTGGGCTGCGCCAGGGTGGTGATGCCTGGCGCGATCAGCGCACACCAGTCGAGCTCGTCGATGCCCATCAGCCCCGTTTCTCCGAGCCGCACACCGAGACGCTGCAGGGCACGGGTGGCGGCCAGGGTGACCGCACCGTTGGCGCATAGCAGGGCGCGGGGCGTATTACCGGAACGCTCGAGGCCTGAACGCGTGAGAAAGGCCTTGATGGCTCGCTGCAGCTCTTTGTCGCTGCCGCTCATGGTGTACGCCTCGCCGGACAGCCGGCGGGTCGCCAGGCCCGCTTGAAAGTGTGCCAGGCGTTCTCGGCGCGGGCTGGCGCGCTCGGGCGGCTCGCTGAGATAGAGCAGCTCGGCGTAACCCTGCTCGGCGAGGTGGTCGAGGGCCAGATCCAAGGCCCTCGTGTTGTCGAGCCCCACCAGATCGGCCTGTACCGCGCTCAGTTCGCGGTCGAGCAGCACCAGCGGCAGGCCCTGACCGGTCAAAGCTTGCAGCTCCGCATCGGGGCTGCCTGATGCATTGATGACCAGTCCTTCCACCTGATAGGAGGACATCAGCGCCAGGTGCGTGCGCTCCAGCTCGGGGTCGTTGTCGGTATTGCAGACGAGCAGTGCCAGGCCCTGCTCGCGGCAGGCGCGCTCCACGCCGTGCATTACCGCCACCGAGAAGGGGTTGCGAATGTCCGCCACCAGCATGCCGATCAGGCGCGAGCGGCCCGCCTTTAGACCCCGGGCCATCTGGTTGGGGCGATAATCGAGGCGCAGGGCGGCCGCGGCGATGCGCTTGCACAGTGCCGGCGAGAGCTTGTCGCGCTCGCCGGCAAAGTAGCGCGACACGCTGGTCTTGGAAGCGCCGGCTTCACGGGCGACCTCGATGATGGTGGCGCGACGGGGCATGAGTCGTCTCGATGAATGGGAACGTTCCCATCATAGGTCGAGACGGTACTGGCGACAACCGCACGGCTACGGGAGGCGTCGAGGCCCGAGTGGCCAGCTTCTTCACACGCTGCCCACTATATCCAAAGAAAAGCGCCCGCATCCTGGGATGCGGGCGCCAAGGTCAGGCAGGGTGGCGGTTCAATAGCCGAGCAACGCCGAGGGCAGACCGGTGATCAGCACCGGGAAGAAAGCCATCAGCACACAGGCCAGTACGATCAGCGCCACGAACGGCACCACCGCCTTGTACAGGTCGACGATCTCGACCCCCTTGGGTGCCACCCCCTTCATGTAGAAGAGCGCGTACCCGAACGGTGGGGTGAGGAACGAGGTCTGCAGCACCACCGCCACCATCACCACGAACCACAGCACGTCCACGCCCATCTGATTGACGATCGGTAGCATGATCGGGAAGCTCAGCAGCACGATGCCGGTCCAGTCGAGGAACATCCCCAGCAGGAACACCAGGAACAGCATCAGGATCAGCGCCCCGGTGGTGCCGCCGGGCATCGCCATGACCAGATCACTGATCACCGTCATGCCGCCGCCGCGGGAGAACACCCCGGTGAAGGCGGTGGCGCCGACCAGCACCAGCATCACCATGGTGGTGGTCTTGCTGGCATCGATCAGGGTACGAAAGCAGGTGGTGAGCTTGC
>NZ_JABFTX010000036.1 GCF_021404305.1 Billgrantia ethanolica
CAGGCGCTCTCCCAGCTGAGCTCCTTCAGTACTTTCCAAGGAAAGTGGTGGAGCCAAGCGGGATCGAACCGCTGACCTCCTGCGTGCAAGGCAGGCGCTCTCCCAGCTGAGCTATGGCCCCGAAAGCAATTTGTGTGAGACAAGGCGCTTCGATGCGACGCATAGCCTGCTATGCGAGTATCGGAGCAACGCAGTATCACGCAAATTTGGTGGGTCTGGGCAGATTTGAACTGCCGACCTCACCCTTATCAGGGGTGCGCTCTAACCAACTGAGCTACAGACCCGGCTTACAACCACTGGGTCTTCGACCCAAACAGTCTTTGCTCT
>NZ_JABFTX010000037.1 GCF_021404305.1 Billgrantia ethanolica
GGACTTTCAGGAAAGCAGTCTCTATGCGGTCGGCTACGACCGCCGCTTTCGGCCGCAGTCGGCGGACTCGCCCTTTGCCGGCTCTGCTGACGAGAGGGGCGAGGCATGATCTCACTCTCGCTGATCGGTATCGGCACCGGCAACCCCGAGCATGTCACCCTGGCCGCGGTGCGGGCGCTCAATGAAGCAGACCTGATCCTCCTACCGCGCAAGGGGGAAGCCAAGTCGGACCTGATCGACCTGCGCCGGTTGCTGTGCCGCGATCTGCTCGAGGCGTCATCCCGCACCCGGGTCGTGGAGTTCGATCTGCCGTGCCGCGATG
>NZ_JABFTX010000038.1 GCF_021404305.1 Billgrantia ethanolica
GACCGCTACCGCCTCGGCGTTGGCCGGCACCATCGCCGACCCGCGCAGCCTCGATATGCCCTATCCTCGCATCGCCGAGCCCGCGCAGATGGTGGTCAACCGCGATGTGTTCGTGCCGCCGCTGCCGCTTGCCGAGGCGCGTCTCAAGCCGCTGCAGAAAACCGACAACACCCCGGCTCTGCCTGAACTCACCGTGCTGCCCGATACTCTCGAGATTCCGGTACTGCTGGTAACTGGCGATAACGTCTCCACTGACGACATTATGCCGGCGGGGCAGCGGGTCATGCCCTACTGGAGCAGCGTCTACGCCTCGGCGCCGT
>NZ_JABFTX010000039.1 GCF_021404305.1 Billgrantia ethanolica
GGCATGTTTCGATGAGCCGCAGCCCTGAACCGTACATCAATGTTCCCATCAGATACATGGAACCCGAAAGGTGGCTCAGTACGCGCATCACTTCCTCGTGGGATAGCACCACTGGCAGCCGGCGTGGTCGCTTGGCGCGTGAGAATTCACCGATCTCTCCCAAGGGCTGCTCGAGAACATGGCGATAGAGAAAGACGATAGCATTCAGCGCCTGGTTGTGCGTGGCAGCTGCCACTTGGCGCTCCACCGCAAGGTGCTCCAGGAAGGCACGCACCTCGGAACCGCCCATGCTGGCAGGGTGGCGCACGCCATGGAAGC
>NZ_JABFTX010000040.1 GCF_021404305.1 Billgrantia ethanolica
CTGGGCCCGGGACGTGACCCGGGGCAGCCAGTCGAGCGATCTGGTCGAGCTCTACTGCGGCAACGGTAACTTCACCGTGGCCCTGGCCGAGAACTTCCGCCGTGTGCTGGCCACCGAGATTTCGCGCACCTCCGTTGCCAGCGCGCAGCAGAACCTGGCGGCCAATGGCATCGACAACGCTGCGGTGGGGCGCATGTCGGCGGAAGAGTTCGCTGCTGCGCTGAAGGGCGAGAAGGGCGGCCGACGTGTGACCGAAATGGCGCTGGAAGCGTATGACTTTTCCACCGTGCTGGTGGATCCTCCGCGTGCCGGCCTCG
>NZ_JABFTX010000041.1 GCF_021404305.1 Billgrantia ethanolica
TAACCACACAGAAGCGAAGGAACAAGATTCTAAAAAATTCTACAATCACAAGAATGGCAGCAAATAACAAAATTCCTAATCGGAGATATGTTCCCATATCTGCATACTCTGGGCTTTCTGCCAAGCTAGGCACTAGAGCACTGCCTTGGGGAAAGAAAAAAACCGCCGACGCTGAAAAAAGCGCCGGCGGCTTTAGATAACCCCGCTCTCATCTCAACCGCGAAAGGCTGCCTCGATCTCGGCGATGTCGATTTTCCTCATCGTCATCATGGCATCGAACGCCCGCTTGGCGGCGGCACGGTCGGGGCTGGTGAAC
>NZ_JABFTX010000042.1 GCF_021404305.1 Billgrantia ethanolica
GGTGGCCTTGGGCGCGGTGGCCTTGCTGCCACGGCTGGCGCGCTTGGCCGGTGCCGCTTTCGCCGGGCTCGGGTCGACCTTGGTCTCGGCATCCTGCAGCATCTTCTCCACTTCATCCCTGGCGGCGACCTCGGCTTTGGCTTCCGCCGCTACTTCGTCGTGCAGGGCGACGAGGGCCTGGCGACTTGCTGCCGGCTCGACCCGTTCCAGCGCCTCGCCGAAGAGCTCCCGAATATGCTCATAGCGCTTGCGCACCTGCTCGGAAAGCTCGCCGCTGGCGGCCAGTACATGCTCGATATGCTCGAGGGAGTCGCGA
>NZ_JABFTX010000043.1 GCF_021404305.1 Billgrantia ethanolica
GATGGCTAAACCGTATGCATGTGATACCGGGTAGGGGTTGTGTGTGCGGGGTTGTGGGACCTATCTTTCCGGCTCTACCTGGCTGGAGGGCAGTGAGAAAATGTTGTGGTTAGCGGAAATGGCTTGGGATGGCCTGCCGTAGACGGTGAGAGCCCGGTACGTGAAAACCCGACGTCTGTCTTGATGGTGTTCCCGAGTAGCAGCGGGCCCGTGGAATCTGCTGTGAATCTGCCGGGACCACCCGGTAAGCCTGAATACTTCCCAGTGACCGATAGCGGATTAGTACCGTGAGGGAATGGTGAAAAGTACCCCGGG
>NZ_JABFTX010000044.1 GCF_021404305.1 Billgrantia ethanolica
CCCTTGCGGGGCTCGGGGGAAAGCCGTAAAGTACGCATCCGCTGCCGGTGACGGGCAACGTTGCAGGCGGTGGGAAGAGTGGTAAGTGGTTGTCGCTGTTTGGATTTTTCGATTCGCTTCGCAAAATTCGCACTTGACGCCCACGGCGGATTCGGTAGAATGCGCCCCACTCGAAAGCAGGTCCGGAAGCGGACTTGCGGTCGCCGGCTCAGGCCGGTCTTCGATGTCAGGGTCACCTCGGTGACGACCTCGAAGAGAGTTGACAAACTCCGGCGCTTCAGTAGAATACGCCTTCCTCGCAGGGCG
>NZ_JABFTX010000045.1 GCF_021404305.1 Billgrantia ethanolica
GTTTTCTACCGGCCGCCAATGCCACCTTGCTGGATCGCCTTTCGCGCCAGCTCGATGCCGACGGCGAGCCGTTCCTCTTCCTGTGGGGGGCGTCCGGCAGCGGTCGCAGTCATCTGTTGCAGGCGGCCTGCCATGCGGCTTCCGACCGGGACCTTCGCGCGCTCTATCTACCGCTGCACGACCTGGGGCACTTCCCGCCCTTGATGCTTGAGGACGTGGAGCGCCTCGACCTGGTGGCCATCGACGACGTGGACGTCGTCATCGGGCGACGTCGCTGGGAGGAGGGCTTGTTTCATGCCTTCAATC
>NZ_JABFTX010000004.1 GCF_021404305.1 Billgrantia ethanolica
CGAAGCGAATCGAAAAATCCAAACAGCGACAACCACTTACCACTCTTCCCACCGCCTGCAACGTTGCCCGTCACCGGCAGCGGATGCGTACTTTACGGCTTTCCCCCGAGCCCCGCAAGGGGCGGCTGTAAAAAAATTTCAGGGGCGCAACACAGCGGCTTATCCACAGCCGCTCGCAGGCGAGCGGCTGTGGATGACTCGTGTGAAGGGTTCAGGCTGTCTCGCCCGCTTCCTTGCGCTTGCGGCTGGCACGGTCGAGCAGCGACAGGATCGAACGATACGGGATGCCGCCATGCAGTGACAGGCCGATCTCGCAGGTGCGCGAGTTGGAGTACCCCGCGTCGCACTCCCCGACCTGCTCGGCGAGGCCCTTCAAGGCCGAGGCGTTGAGCTCCGGTGTCACCAGCCCCTTGTCGCCGGCAAAGCCGCAGCAGGTGATCTCTGCCGGCACCACCACCTCACGGGCACAGGCCCGCGCCAGGGCCACCATGCGCTCACCCAGACCCATGTGGGTGCTAGAGCAGGTCACGTGCACGGCCACCCGCTCGTCGAGCGGCATGACGTCTAGGCGCGGAAGCAGATGCTCGTGGGCGAAGGCCACCGGCTCCTGCACCGTCAAGCGCTCGTCCAGCCGCCCCTGCATGTGCAGCACGCAGGGGCTGGTATCGCTCAGGATCGGGTAGCGGCCGTTCTGGCTGGCTACCAGCAGCTCGCGATTGAGTTCACGCGCCTTGTGCGTGGCTTCGTCGAATTGACCCTTGGACTGGAACGCCATGCCGCAGCAGAGATGTCCTGGCATCTCCGGCACGATCACCTCGAAGCCGGCCTTCTCCAGCAGTGAGAGGGTGATCTCCATGATCGAGCGACGCTCGCCGTCGCCATGGCCGGCACCGAAGACACGGGTGGCGCAGGAAGGGAAGTAGACCACCTTGTCCCGCACGCCATCGGTCGCGGGTTTGCGCTTGAGCACGCGCACCGGGGCCGCCTTGGGCAGGGTGGGTACCCACTGGGGCACCTTGCCGCCGCTAACCCGGGTGATGCTGCCACTCACCTTGGAGAGGCCCTTTTCGCCCAATACGGCACGTCCGACGCCGGCCAGGTTGAGCATGCCCCGTGCCAGCCGCGTAGTACCGGAAAAGTGGCGCCCCACCCGGCGCGCCATATCGGCATGTGGCGCTAGCCGCTCGCGGCGCATCTCGCGGATCAGCTCACCGGTATTGATCCCCACCGGGCACTGGGTGGCGCACAGGCCGTCGACGGCACAGGTCTCGTCGCCGGCATAGCGGTAGTCCTGACGCAGCCGATCGAGACGCGCGAGCTCGTCGCGGTCGAGGCTATCCCCCAGCGCCTCGAGCCTGGCCATCTCGCGAGCGGCGACGATGCGCTGCCGCGGCGTGAGGGTGAGGTCCCGCGAGGGGCAGACATGCTCACAGAAACCGCATTCGATGCACTTATCGACGATGGGATCGGCCGCCGGCAGCGGCTTGAGGTTCTCCAGGTGCAGGGTCGGGTTGCGGCTGAGGATGACGTCGGGGTTGAGCAGATTCTCGGGATCGAACAGCGCCTTGATCTGCCACATCAGCGCATAGGCCTCGGGGCCCCACTCCAGCTCGACGTAGGGCGCCATGTTGCGCCCGGTACCATGCTCGGCCTTGAGCGAACCGCCATATTCGACGCCGACCAGTTGCGCCACCTCGTCCATCAGCGCCTGGTAACGCTCCACCTCGCCAGGTTTCTCGAAACCCTGGGGGAAGACGAAGTGCAGGTTACCCTCCAGGGCGTGGCCGAACAGGATCGCCTCGGGGTAGCCGTGGCGATGAAAGGCGTCGGTCAGCGCCAGCACGCCCTCGTCGAGACGCTCGATGGGAAAGGCGACGTCCTCGATGATCACCGTGGTGCCGGTGTCGCGCACTGCCCCCACAGCGGGAAAGAGCCCCTTGCGGATCTTCCAGTAGAGTTCGTAGAGGCCTTTTTCACGGGTGAAGGTGACCGGCTCCAGGGTATGAATGCCCTCGAAGATCGCCTGCACCGCCTCGAGCCGCGCCTGAAGCTCCGCCTCGTCGTTGCCGCGCACGTCGATCAGCAGCGCCGCCGCCCCTTCGGGCAGGCGCTTGAGCCCCTCGGGCATGCCCGGCTTGTTCTCCACCGAGCGCAGCGCGGCGCGATCCATCAGCTCCACCGCCGAGACCGGCGCCGGCTTGAGCGCGATGGTGGCGCGGCAGGTGGTGGCCATGTCGGGCAGGAAGACCAGCGCCGCGGCCTTGTGCGGCTCGTCGATGACGGTGTCGTAGGTAATCGTGCTGATGAAGCCGAGCGTGCCCTCGGAGCCAATCATCAGGTGCTTGAGGATTTCGATGCCGTCGTCGAAGTCGACCAGGCTGTTGAGCGCGTAGCCGGTGGTGTTCTTGAGCCGGTACTTGTGTCGGATCTTCTCGGCCAGCGCCGCGTTGGCCCGGGTCTCGGCGGAGAGCCGCTCGAGCCCCTCGACGAGTTCGGCATGACTGCGCCGGAACGCCTCGCGGCTGGCCGGATCGGCGGTGTCCAGGCGCGTGCCGTCGGCCAGGATCACGCGCATGTCGCGCACCGTGCGGTAGCTGTTCTGTGCCGTGCCGCAGCACATGCCAGAAGCGTTGTTGGCGGCGATCCCGCCCACCATGCAGCTGTTGATGGAGGCCGGGTCGGGTCCGATCTTGCGTCCGAAGGGAGTCAGCAGCTGATTGGCCCGGGCGCCGATGACGCCGGGCTGCAGGCGGATGGCCCGGCCATTGTCGAGGATCTCGTGGTCGCGCCAGCCCTCGCGCAGTTGGATCAGCACCGAGTCGGTTACCGCCTGGCCCGAGAGCGAGGTGCCGGCGGCACGGAAGGTGACCGGAAGGCCGCGCTGGCGACAGCCGGCCAGCACCGCCATCAGCTCGTCTTCATCGGCGGGACGCACCACCAGCTTGGGAATGAGACGGTAGAAGCTCGCGTCGGTGCCGTAGGCCAGGGTGCGCAGCGGATCGTCGATCAACCGCTCGGCGGGCATGATCGCGAGCAGCTCCTGCTTGAGCGCCTGCCAGGCATCGGCGGCAGGTGCCATCGTCGCAGCGCTCATGGGCGATCCTCGGCATGGCGCAGCAACACCACCAGCTCGCGCGGCCCGTGCACGCCATAGGCCAGGGTCTGCTCGATGTCGGCGGTCTTGCTCGGCCCCGAGATCAGCAGCGCGTTGGTGGGCATGCCGCCAGCCCAGCCGTGGGCCTCGACCACGTCGAAGAAGGTGTCTTCGATGGTATCGGCATCGAGCACGGCGATGTGGATAGGCGGCACCAGGCTCAGCAGGCGCGGCTCGTCGGGGGTCGGCCACAGCCACAGGCTGCCGGTCTCGGCGATGGCGCCGTGGGTGGAGGTCAGGCCAGCATCGGTGTCATGGAACTGCTCATGTCGCCAGGTCTCGATGTTGCGGTCGGCGTCGATCAGAACGACCTCACCTTCGGCCAGGGCAGCGCGCGCCTCCACGGCCACGGGGTGCTCCCGCCCCAGGGCCAGGCGGCGAATGCCCTTGGCCTCGAGCAGTTTGGCCAGGGTAGCGGTCCAGTCATCGCGTGACGTGTGGATCACCTCGCCATGGACCGAGGTGATCCAGCGCTCGAAGCGCGCCACCCGCTCCTGCTGGCTCCAGCCGCGCCCGGTGACCACGGCGAAGTCGCTCTGCGGCGCCGTCAGCGGGCCGTCGGTGCGTTCGCGCAAGCGCTTGAGGATATTGTCGCGGGCGCTCATGAGCGTTCCTCCCCGTCGGCCTTTTCTACCTGATGGCGCTTGGCCTTGTGCTGTTTAACCAAGGCATGCAGTGAAACCTTGGCCGGCTTGGGCGCGGTACGGTATTCGGTCCACGGCCCCAGCTTCGACGGCATCAGCGCCTGCAGCTTGCCGACGATGGCCGTGCTGCTGCGCCAGGCACCGGGGTGCGTGGCCAGCCACTGAAACCCTTTCCACGCCGCCACTTCCTTCTTGGTCCGCTTGACGCCGGCCCCGGGCACGTTGCCGCGCCCTTCGCCCACCGCCTCGCGGCGCAGGCGCACCAGCAGGTCGGGAATCGGAATCTTGACCGGGCACACCTCGCCACAGGCACCGCACAGGCTCGAGGCGGTGGGCAGATCCTTGGTCGCCTCCAGGCCCATCATGTGAGGCATCAGGATGCTGCCGATGGGGCCGGGATAGGTGGTGCCGTAGGTATGCCCGCCAACCCGGGTATAGACCGGGCAGTGGTTCATGCAGGCGCCGCAGCGGATACAGCGCAGAGTGTCGAGCAGCTCGTCGTCCTGATAGATGTTGGAGCGACCACTGTCGACCAGCACCAGATGGACCTCATTCGGCCCGTCGTGCTCGCCGAGCTTGCGCGGTGAGCTGATCATGTTGAAGTAGGTAGTGACGTGCTGACCGGTGGCCGAACGGGTCAACAGCGCATAGAGCGGCGGCACGTCGCGCAGGTGCTCGACCACCTTTTCGATGCCGGTCACGGCGATGTGCACCGGCGGTACCGCGGTGGTCATGCGACCGTTGCCCTCGTTCTCCACCAGGCACAGAGTGCCGGTCTCGGCCACGGCGAAGTTGACCCCAGAGATACCCACGTCGGCGGCCATGAAGCGCTCGCGCAGTTGGGCCCGCGCGGCGGCGGTCATGTAGTCCACGTCGCGGGTGCGCTCGGTGCCGGTCTTGGCATGCATGATGTCGGAGATTTCATCGGTATTGAGATGGATCGCCGGCATGATGATGTGCGAAGGCGTCTGCTCGTTGAGCTGCACCAGGTATTCGCCGAGATCGGACTCCAGCGCCTCGATGCCCGCCTCTTCCAGGTGGGCATTGAGGTGCATCTCCTCGGAGACCATCGACTTGCCCTTGATCACCGCCTTGGCCCCATGGCGCTGGCAGATCTCGCGGATAATGCGGCACGCCTCGTCGCCGTTCTCGGCCCAGTGCACCTGAATACCGTTGGCCTGACAGTTGGTCTCTAAGCGTTCGAGCAGATCGGGCAGCTTGGCCAGGGCCCGCAGGCGGATGTTGGCGCCGAGTTCGCGCAGGGTCTCGAGATCCCAGTCGCTGAAGACGTCGCGGCGCTTGGCCATCAGGCCGTCCATCGCCTTGCGAAAGTTGGCGCGTATCTGAGGATTGCCCAGGGCATCGTGGGCCTGGCGATGGAACTCGCGAGGAGTGAACGTCTGTACTTCGGAAGCGCTCATGAGGTCCTCCGCCACAGGTAGCTGGCGATGTGTTCACCGGAAACCGCCTTGCCCTGATGCTCGAAGCGACCGGCAATGTTCATCAGGCAGCCGCAGTCAGAGGTGACGAAGCGCCTCACCCCGGTAGCCTCGATGGCCTGGGTCTTGTCTTCCACCATGGCGGCAGAGACCTCCGGGTGGCGCACGGCGAAGGTGCCGCCGAAACCGCAGCATTCCGCGGCACGGGCCTGCTCCACCAGCTCGACCTGGCCCATGCGGGCGAGCAACGCGGGCCCGGTTTCCCCCAATCCCATTTCGCGCCGGGCGCTGCACGAGGTATGCATGGCCACCTTTTCCGGCTGCCCGCGATCCTCGAGCCTGAGCTGACAGACATGCAACAGGAACTCGGTGAGCTCATAGATGCGTCCGGCCACCTCATTGGCCCGGGCCTCATGCTCGGTGCCGGCAAAGAGCTGAGGGTAATGGGTACGCATCATGCCGCCACAGGAGCCTGAAGGCACGACGATCGGCCAGGGGTCGGGAAAGAGATCGAGCTGCGCTGCCGCCACTGCCCGCGCCTCGTCGTGATAGCCGGAGGTGTAGGCCGGCTGGCCGCAGCAGGTCTGCGCCTGAGGATAGACCACCTCGATTCCCTCGCGCTCCAACAGGCGGATACCATCCATTCCCGCTTCAGGATAAAAGAGGTCGATCAGGCAGGTGCCGAAGAAGTAGACCTTCTCCGGCTTGGGTGGGTACAGCTTGACTGGCGTCATGAGGCTCCCTCACTGTCGGCCTGTGGGCAGTGGCGGTCTTGCGAATTGTTGGAATCAGGCCAAGAAAAAATTGGTAAAACCAATTTACCTGACTGAAGTCGTTGAACCTTAGGGGGCACTGCTGACAGTGTCAACGGCAAGACCTTCCTTAACCGCCTCACCGGCTTAGACTTTGGTCTACAGCACCACTAAAGAACTGATCGAACCCATCCATCCTGTCTAGAAAGAGCGAAAGGCAGATTGCAAGCAAGCGCGATACGCGCCAATATTGGTAAGACCAATTAATGTCGATAGGCTCCAGGATAGCTTCGCATGACCTACCACAACGTACGCCAGCCACGACTGGCCGATGTCATCACCGAGCGGCTCGAAGCGATGATCCTCGAAGGCAGCCTCAAGCCCGGCCAGCGTCTGCCGCCCGAGCGCGAGCTGGCCGAGCGTTTTGGCGTCTCGCGCCCCTCGCTGCGCGAGGCGATTCAGAAGCTGGCCACCCGAGGATTGCTGACCAGCCGTCAGGGCGGCGGTACCTTCGTGACACGTGAGCTCAACAGCGGTTACAGCGACCCACTGCTGGACATGCTGGCCAGGCATCAGGAGTTTCATCTCGACCTGCTCGAATTCCGCGACGCCATGGAAGGCATTTCGGCTTACTATGCGGCACTGCGCTCCACCCCGGCTGACCGCGCCATGCTGATCAAGCGCTTCGAGGAGCTGGAGGCATGCTTTGCCGGCCGCGACCCCGAACTCGAGGCCAAGGCGGATGCCGCCTTCCACCTGGCCATTGCCGAGGCGGCGCATAACGTACTGCTGCTGCATACCATTCGTGGCATCTTCCACCTGCTGGAAAAGAGCATCGTAGACAACCTGGCCCACCTGTTCGAGAAGCCCCAGTCGCGCCCCATGCTGATGAAGCAGCACCGCGCCCTGCTCGATGCCATCCTCGAAGGTCGTGCCGAGGACGCCCGCGCGCGCTCCCACGAACACCTCGTCTTCGTCGAGGAGGAGCTGCTGGAAATGGAGCGTGCCGAAACTCGCGCCCAGCGAGCCCTGCGACGCGCCCAGGCACTACCGGAAATCTAGCTGCAGGTAATGATCGAGTGAAAGGCCCCCATCGACCACCCCGCCTGTCGGTGCCACTACGCCGGCTGCTGTTGCTGCTGCTGCCGCTCGGACTCGTGCTGGTCACCTGGCAGGCCTCCCAGGTGGCGCGCGAACAGGCCCTGCAGACCCTGGTACGGGAAGCCGAGAACGAACTGCGCCTCTCGGCCGCCGGACTGGAGGGGCATCTGACCCGCCATGACTACCTTCCGCAGCTGCTCGCCTCGCGCGAGATGATCAAGCGCTTTCTCAGCGGACACGGCGAGCAGAACCCGATGCCGCTCAACCGGCTGCTCGATCAGTTCCGCGCCATTGCCAACGTCTCCGACGTCTACCTGCTCGATCGTCATGGCACGACGCTGGCCGCCAGCAATTGGCACATGGAAAACACCTTCATCGGCCATAACTACTCCTTTCGCAGCTACTACACCGACGCGATAGAAGGCGGTCGCGGCCGCTTCTTCGGTCTGGGCACCCAGTCACTCGAGCGTGGCTACTACTTCTCCGCCCCCGTCTGGCTGGATGAAACCACCCCGGATGCCCGCCCGGATGGCGTCATGGTCATCAAGATCCTGCTCGATGAAGTCGAGGAGAGCTGGGCTGAGCAGGATGCCGAACTGCTGGTCACCGATCAGGACAACATCGTCTTCATGGCCAGCCGTTCCGAGCTACGCATGACGGCGCTGTTTCCTCTCTCGGAAACCGAGCGTCAGGACTTGCTGGCTGCCCGACGCTACGCCGACGAGCCCCTGTCGCCCTCGGGCATCGATGTCTATGAGCAGCGTCCCGATGGCAGCCGTCTGGTGAGATTCGAGACCGGTCCGCTGGCGGAAGAGAGCTATCTGGGCCTGTCCCGCCACTTGGACGCCTATGACTGGGACATGCATATCCTCAAGCCCCTGGGCAGCGTCTATCAGGCGCAGTGGCTTGCCGCCGCACTGGCTGGCGGCCTGTATGGCGTCGTCGTGCTGGCAGGCGGCATCGGCTGGCAGCGCTGGCGCTTGCGCCGCGAGCGCGAGCTGTTTGCCGAGCGCGAGCGTCGCACCCTGGCCCAGGCGCGCGACGAACTGGAGCGCAACGTCGAGCTGCGCACCCACGATCTGATGGAAACCAACCGCCTGCTTTCCGACGAGATCGAGGAGCGGCGGCGGGCCGAGGAGAATCTGCGCCAGACCCGCGACGAGCTGATCCAGGCCGCCAAGCTCGCCGTGCTGGGCCAGCTGGCGGCCGGTATCAATCACGAGCTCAACCAGCCGCTGGCCGCCATTCGCGCCTATGCCGAGAATGCCCGTACGTTTCTCGAACGCCAGCGGCTGGAGGCTGCCGACGCCAATCTGGCCCAGGTCGTCGAGCTGACCGAGCGCATGGCCGAAATCAGCGCCCAACTGCGACAGTTCTCACGCAAGAGCGGCAGCTCGCTGACAGCGGTATCGGTGCAGGCCTGCTTCCGGTATGCCCTGCGGCTCTATCAGAATCGGCTGCACGATGTCGAGGTCGTGCGGGACTGGGGCGATGAGGTCTGGGTCCATGCCGACCTGGTGCGTCTCGAACAGGTGCTGGTCAACCTGATCGGCAATGCGCTCCAGGCGATGGCGGAAACGCCCGAGCCCACTCTCATTCTCAGCGTCGAGGTCGAGGCAGAGCGGGTATCCATTGGCGTCAGCGATTCGGGCCCCGGAATTCCCGAAGCGCACCTGGCGCGGATATTCGAGCCGTTTTTCACCACCAAGTCGCCGGGCAGCGGGCTGGGGCTGGGACTTTCCATATCGGCGCGTATCATCAGGGACCTGGGCGGCAACATCGATGCCGGCAACGTACCTGGCGCCGGGGCACGCTTCACCATTACGCTGCCCCGCATGGAGAAACCCGACGACGCTCAGCCATCGCCATTCCAGGAGCAGCAATCACATGCATGACCCGGCGCCCATCCCGGTATTGATCATCGATGACGAACCGCACCTCCGCATCACCGCTGGCCAGACCTTGGAACTGGCCGGCTACCAGCCACAGCCCTATGCCAGCGCCGAGAGCGCCTTGAAGACGCTCACCCCTGACTTTCCCGGTGTGATCGTCAGCGACATCCGCATGCCGGGCATGGATGGCATGGCACTGCTGCGCGAGGTACGGCTACGCGACCCGGACCTGCCGGTCATCCTGATCACCGGCCATGGCGACATCTCCACCGCCGTGGAGGCCATGCGCGAAGGCGCCTGGGACTTTCTCGAGAAACCGTTTGCCGGCGAACGCCTGGTCGAGATGGTACGCCGCGGCATCGACAAGCGCCGCCTGAGCCTGGAAAACCGCCAGCTCAAGGCCGAACTGGAAGCCCAACAGGCCGCCCCTGGGCCGCGCCTGGTGGGGAGAACGCCGGCGATTCAGCGACTCGCCTCCATGGTACAGCGCATTGCTCAGGTGGAGACCGACGTCCTGCTGTTCGGCGAAACGGGTACCGGCAAGGACCTGGTGGCCCGTGCCATCCACGAACGCAGTCCCCGCGGCGGGCACCCCTTCGTGGCCATCAACTGCGGCGCCGTGCCCGAAAGCATCATCGAATCGGAGCTGTTCGGTCATGAGAAGGGCGCTTTCACCGGCGCCGTGGAGAGGCGCATCGGCAAGTTCGAACATGCCAACGGCGGCACGGTGTTTCTCGACGAGATCGAGTCCATGCCGCTGGCGCTGCAGGTCAAGCTGCTGCGCGTGCTGCAGGAGCGCTGCATCGAACGCCTCGGCGCCAACGAACACATCCCCCTCGACATTCGCGTCATCGCCGCCACCAAGGTCGACCTGAAGCTCGCCGCCGAGGCCGGCGAGTTCCGCGAGGACCTCTACTACCGCCTCAACGTTGTCACCCTGCCGCTCCCGCCTCTGCGCGAACGGCGCGAAGACATCCCCCTGCTGTTCCAGCACTTCGCCGTAGTCGCCTCCAACCGCAGCGGCCTGGAGGCACCACCGCTGGGCACCAGCGGCGTGTCGACGCTGATGGCCCACGACTGGCCGGGCAACGTACGCGAACTGCGCAACCTGGCCGAACGCTATGTGCTGCTCGGCTCGGCCTTCGACTATCGGCTCGACATGCTGCTGGAGGGCGTCGAATCGGACGTCGCCGAGCTGGCCCTGCCGCAGCAGGTGGAGCTGTTCGAGAAGAGCCTGATCAGCCAGTCGCTGGTCAGCCATCGCGGCAGGATCACCGAGGTCTGCGAACATCTCGGGCTGCCGCGCAAGACCCTCTACGACAAGCTGCGCAAGTATGGCCTCAGGGCCGAGGACTACCGCCACAAGGCCACTCCCTGAGTCACCAGTGCCAGCAGCGCTGACCAGGCCGGCAGCCATGGCAGCAGCGCCATGCCGGCCATCAGCATGGCCAACGAGTTGCCCGGAGACTTGATGTCGAGTGGCTTGAGCGCCGTGCCGAAGGAGCGCTTGATGCGCGCCCCGGTGAGATCGACGCTGTAGATTTCATCCAGCGCCAGATGGATGACGAAGCCGAGGCAGACGGCAACGCCGTGCACCCATGCCAGCCGGGCCGGCTGGACGAACAGCTGGTAGCTCACCGCTGCCGCCGCCAGCCCGCACAGCACTGCCGCCAGCAGCGAATGCCAGATGCCCCGATGCACGGTGAAGCGGCTGAATACGCCACCGGCAACGTAGCGCACCGTGAGATAGAGCAGACCGCACACCACCAGCAAGTAGCCCGGGGCCAGATGCGCCTGCAACAGCAGCGCTCCCAGCACCACGCTGGGCACCGCCAGCAGATTGAAGATCAGGCGAATCGCCTTGGAACTGTCGGCATCGATGTCGGGCAGGATGCCCCCGAAGGTCACCAGCCCGAACACGACCCCGCCCTGCCACAGCTCCCACAGCCCTACCTGCCAACCGCCATGGGCCAGTACGGCGCCGCCGGCGGCGGCCACGCCAAGATGGGTGCGGAAATCGGCCATGCCAGGGCAAGCCCTCTACTGGATAAAAATCCAGATTATCGCTTTTGCCCGCATGAGAAACAATGCCTTATAGGCTCAATGCTCAAAGGAGTTGCAACCGCGTGTTACGCGCCACGCTCCGCCAGGTACAGATCCTTGAGCTTGACGTAGTTGCCGGCGGTATAGGGGAAGAACTGGCGCTCGCTCTCCTTCAGTGGACGCAGCGCCTTGGCCGGGTTGCCGGCGTAGACATGGCCGCTCTCGAGACGCTTGCCCGGGGTCACCACGGCACCGGCGGCGATGATCACTTCGTCTTCGACCACGGCGCCGTCCATGACGATGGCACCCATGCCCACCAGGATGCGATTGCCCAGCGTGCAGCCGTGCAGGATCGCCTTGTGCCCGATAGTGACGTCGTCGCCGATGGTGAGAGGGAATCCGCCCGGGTTGAAATCGCTGGCGTGGGTGATGTGCAGCACGCTGCCGTCCTGCACGCTGGTACGCGCGCCGATACGGATACGGTGCATGTCGCCACGAATCACCGCCATGGGCCACACCGAGCAGTCGTCGCCCAGCACCACGTCGCCCAGCACCACGCAGGCCGGATCGACGTAGACCCGCGCGCCCAGAGAGGGGCGCTTACCCTGCCAGCTGCGCAGGGGATCGTTGACGCTCATGCAAACCTCCAGCCCGGCTTATGCGCCGGTCACATCGAATGGTTACAGCAGCCCTGCCGCCAGTACCACGACTGTCAGGGGAATCGAGATCCAGCGTAACACCGTTAGCCACAATACAAAGCTGGGCGCAGTCACGCCAAGCGCCGCCTGTGCATCGCCTCGCGGCATCACCCAGGCGGCAAAGATGGCGATCAGCAGCCCACCCACCGGCAGGAAGATCTCGGTGGGTATGGTAGTTACCAGGTCGAAGGCGTTCATGCCGAACAGCGGCCGCCATTCGGACAGGGCGGAGAACGACAGCACCGACAACAGGCCGACCAGCCACACGGCGATGCCGACCACCGCAGTGGCCTTGCCACGACCGAACCCCAACCCCTGCAGCGTGGCCACCATCGGCTCGGCCAGGTTGATCGACGAGGTCCAGGTCGCCAGCAGCAGCAGCAGGAAGAACACGCTGAGCCACAGCGCCCCCCAGGGCAGCTCGGCAAAGGCGATGGGCAGGGTGACGAACATCAGCCCGGGCCCCTCGCCGGGGTCCAGCCCCTGGGAAAACACCACCGAGAAGATGGCGATGCCGGCCAGCAGTGCCACGCTCACGTCCAGCACCGCCACGGCAGCGGCGGCGCGCGGCAGGCTCTGTCGCTCCGGCATGTAGGCGCCATACGCCATCAGCGCACAGGCCCCCACCGCCAGGGTGAAGAAGGCATGGCCCATGGCATGCAGCACCACCAGCGGCGTGAGGGCCGAGAAGTCCGGCATGAACAGCCACGCCAGCGCCGGGCCAAAGCCGTCGGTGGTGGCGGCATAGAGCGCCAATAGCACCAGCAGCAGATACAGCAGCGGCATCAGCAGATTGTTGAGTCGCTCCAACCCCTTGGCCACGCCGGCCGCGACTACGGTCATGGTCATGAATAGGAACAGCGTGTGATTGAAGGTCATACGCCGAGGGTCGGCGAGGAAGGCCTCGAAGCCGGCTCCGACCTCGGCCGCACTCAGCCCCACAAAACCGCCGTTCACCGCGGTGACGAAGAACTCGATGGACCAGCCCGACACCACCGAGTAGAACGACAGGATGCAGAAGACGGTAAAGGCACCAAACAACCCCAGCAGCCGCCAGTGACGGCTGGCTCCGGCCTGCCCGGCCAGATAGCCCAGCGACTGCATCGGCGCGCGCCGACCGGCCCGGCCGATCATGATCTCGGCCATCATCACGGGCAACCCCAGCAGCAGCACGAAGGCGATGTAGAGTACCAGGAAGGCAGCCCCACCGTTTTCGCCGGTGATGTAGGGAAAGCGCCAGATGTTACCTAGGCCCACGGCTGCGCCGGTCACCGCCAGGATGAAGGCGCGCCGCGTGCTCCAGCGTTCCAGGGTTGCGTTCATGCCGTTGCCTCGACTTTCGTGGAGGCGCAAGCCTATCAGGCCGACACTCCGCGACCAATCCCCGACAGGATTGAAACCCGTGACACCTGGCCGCATCTAATCGCTATTCTGCTTTCATATCCACTACGCTCTCATATCCACTAGGCCCCGAGGTGCGCATGTCCCACAATCCCCTGCTTGAATCCCACGAGCTGCCCCCCTTCGCCGAGATCAAGCCGGAGCACGTGGTACCGGCCATCGACAAGCTGCTGGCCGACAATCGCGCCGGCATCGAGGCGCTGGTCGAACGCGCCGAGCAGGAGCCCCCCAGTTGGGACAGCCTGGCCGCACCGCTCGAGGCACTCAACGACCGGCTGTCGCGGGCCTGGTCGCCGGTGTCGCACCTCAACGGCACCATGAACTCACCGGCCCTGCGCGAGGCCTATCAGGCTTGTCTGGGCAAGCTTTCGGATTACAGCACCTGGCTGGGCCAGCACGAGGGGCTGTTCCATGCCTGGCAGGCCCTCAAGGAAGGGCCTGCCTGGGCCGGGCTGGACGAGGCGCAGCGCCGCAGCGTCGACAACACCCTGCGCGACTTCCGCCTTGCCGGTGTCGACCTGCCGCCGGCCCAGCAGCAGCGCTACGGCGAGATCAAGTCACGCCTGTCGGAGCTTTCCAACACCTTCTCCAACCAGTTGCTCGATGCCACCCAGGCCTGGTACAAGGATATCGACGACGCGGCCAGGCTGGCCGGCTTGCCCGAGAGCGGCATGGCGACGCTTGCCGCCAACGCCGAGGCCAAGGGCGTGAAGGGCTATCGCATCACCCTCGACTTCCCCAGCTTCTATCCGGTGCTGACCTTCGCCGACGACCGAGAGCTGCGCCGTGAGGTGTACACGGCCTTCGTTACCCGCGCCTCGGATCAAGGCCCCAACGCCGGCGAGTACGACAACGCCCCGATCATCGAGGAGACGCTGCGCCTGCGCCGCGAGCTGGCCGAGCTGCTGGGTTTCGCCAGCTACGCCGACTATTCGCTGGCCACCAAGATGGCCGAGTCGCCGCGCCAGGTGCTCGACTTCCTGGAGGATCTGGCCCGCCGTGCGGTGCCCCAGGCACGGGAAGAGTTCGCCGAGCTCGAAGCCTACGCCCGCGATACCCTGGGCCTGACCGAGCTCGCTCCCTGGGACATCGGCTACGTCAGTGAGAAGCTGCGCGAAGCGCGCCATGCCATCTCCCAGGAGCAGCTGCGCCCCTACTTCCCCGCCCCCCGGGTCGTGGATGGGCTGTTCCAGGTGGTCGAGCGGCTCTACGGCGTCACCGTCGAGGAAGACCTGCAAGCCCCCCGCTACCACCCCGAGGTGCGCTATTTCCGCATTCTCGAGCAGGGCGAGCCTATTGCCGGCTTCTATCTCGACCTCTACGCCCGCGAGGGCAAGCGCGGCGGTGCCTGGATGGACGAGTGCCGGGTACGCCGCTGCCGGGAAGATGGCGGCCTGCAACTGCCCGTCGCCTACCTGACCTGTAACTTCACCCGCCCGGTGGGCGAGCGGCCGGCCCTGCTCACCCATGACGAGGTCACCACCCTGTTCCATGAATTCGGCCATGGCCTGCACCACATGCTGACCCGGCAGACGGTGGCCGACGTCTCCGGCATCAACGGTGTGGCGTGGGACGCGGTGGAGCTGCCCAGCCAGTTCATGGAGAACTACTGCTGGGAGCGTGAAGGGCTCGACCTGATCGCCGGCCATGTCGACAGCGGCGAGTCACTGCCCGCCGAGCTACTGGAGCGCCTGCAGGCGGCCAAGAACTTCCAGTCGGCCATGGGCCTGGTGCGTCAGCTCGAATTTTCGCTGTTTGATCTGCGCCTGCATCATGAGCTGGCCGCCCCCACGGCAGGCGAGGTGCAGGCGCTGCTCGACGAAGTGCGCAGCGCCGTGTCGGTAGTGCCCAAGGCCGACTTCAACCGCTTCCAGAACGGCTTCAGCCATATCTTCGCCGGCGGCTATGCGGCGGGCTACTACAGCTACAAGTGGGCCGAGGTGCTCTCCGCCGACGCCTGGAGCGCCTTCGAGGAAGCCGGCATCTTCGATGCCGAAACCGGCCAGCGCTTCCGCAGCGAAATTCTCGAACAGGGTGGCGCCCGCGACGCAGCAGAGCTGTTCCGCGCCTTCCGCGGCCGCGAGCCCAGCGTCGAGCCGCTGCTGCGTCACAGCGGCATTCGCGCCGCCTGACAGCGCAGGCACGGCACGCTATCGTAGCCACACCGCCGCCGGCGCTGCCGGCGGCCCTTTGCTCATGGAGGCAACATGGCCGTTCAGAAACGCTTCATCGCCGGCGCCGTCTGCCCCCGCTGTGCCGAGATGGACAAGATCCGTACCTGGGAGCAGAGCGGCGTGCGCTATCGCGACTGCGTCAACTGCGATTTCTTCGAACAGGCGCCCATCGAGGAAGAGACGGCGGCCGAACTCGAGACCCGCGTCAATCGCGAGCGTGAGGAACAGCGCCGCAACACCATCCAGACGGTGAAAATTCTCGACCCCGGGAGCCGTTGAGCGTGGCGGAGGCGACCGACGTCGCCACCAGGTCGCGGTCGAGCAATCGGCGACGCCTGGAGCTGCTCGGACTGGCAGCTGCCGGCGCGCTGCTGCTGTCGCGCCCCGACCTGGCTACGCTGGCCGCCGGCCTGGGGCTGTTCCTGTGGGGCATGAGCCTCCTGGAAGAGGCCATCAAACGGCTCTCCGGCGGCACGCTCGACCGCTGGCTGTACGCCGCCACGCGTCACCCCGGGCGTGCCATTGGCGTCGGCGCACTGGCCACCGCCCTGGTCCAGTCCAGTTCGCTCATCACCCTGCTGGCGATGTCCTTCGTCAGCGCCGGCCTGGTCGCCCTGCCCGGCGCCATCGCCCTGCTGTTCGGTGCCAACCTGGGAACGACCACCGGGGCCTGGCTGATCGCCACGTTCGGGCTGCGCTTCGACCTGGCCCACTATGCCATGCCGCTGCTCGCCCTCGGCCTGCTCGGCCGTTACCGCCTCAGCGGCCCGCTGGCCGGTATCGCCGGGCTGCTGCTGGGCATAGGCCTGCTGTTCCTCGGCATCGACTTCATGAAGCTCGGCTTCGAGGCCTGGCAGGATGGCCTGCGGCTGGACGGCCTGGCCGGCGACCGGCTGTGGCACTGGCCGCTGTTCGTGGCGATCGGCATCGTCGCCACCGTGGTCATGCAGTCCAGCCATGCCACGCTGCTGCTCACCCTGACGGCCCTGGCCTCGGGGCAACTTCCCTACCTGCCGGCGCTGGCCATCGCCATCGGCGCCAACATCGGCACCACGGTCACCGCCGTGCTGGGCGCGCTTTCCGCCGGCGTCGCGGCACGCCGCCTGGCGGGTGCACATGTGATCTTCAACCTGGTCACCGCCGCAGTTGCCCTGGCGCTGCTGGTACCGCTGGCCTGGATGGTGGATGCCCTTGGCGAAGTAGTGGGGCTGGCGGAAACGGCATGGCCGCTCAAGCTGGCCCTGTTCCACACCCTGTTCAACCTGCTCGGCATCGGGCTGATGCTACCCTGGATCCCGCAGCTGGCCGGCCTGCTCGAGCGCCATTTTCCCGAACCCGCACGGCTGCCGCCGTCGCTGGCACGCTACCTCGACACTTCCGCCCTCAATCATGCGGATACCGCCGTTGCCGCCATGGAGCAGGAGTGTCGGCGCCTCGACCGGCGCGCCTATCACCTGCTGTGCAGCGCCATCCTGCTTCCCAGCGCCGAGGTGATCGGTCACCCGCCGGAGCGGCAAGCGGTGGCGGCCCGCATCGATCCCGACGCCTGGCCAGGCATTGATGCACGCTACCAGGAGCGCATCAAGCCGCTGCTCACCGAGATTCTGGAATTCCAGGCACGCCTCGACGTACCGCTGACAGACGCTCAGCAGGCAAGGCTGGACGAGCTGCAGGAACGCTCGCTGCGCATGGTGGAAGCGGTACGCCTGGGCGAGGTGCTGCAGCGTAGCCTGCTGCGCCATGCCGCACCGGCCAGTCCGCTGCGCGAAGCCCACGACGATCTGCGCCTGGCCATTGCCACCGGCCTCAATCGGCTCGCCGAAGAGAAAGAAGCCACCTCCATTGCTACCCCCGTCGAAGAAGTGCGCCGCCATTGGCAGCACGAACTGGCCAAGCGGCTGCGGGAGCATCGTCTCGATCCTTGGCTCGCCTCATCGTTGATGAACGACCTGCATCAGGCCAGCCGTCTGATCGCAACGCTCACCGAAACGTCCTGCGCCACTCTGTGTGCGGATAACCGCACACACATTACGTAACCAGTGCGAAATCCCAGCCAAACCTGATTTTTTTCACCTCGACTTTCGTCGAATGAGACAAAAGTAATGTCTTGTTTTTACGAGCACTCCCCCTGCATGGCGCAGCAATTGCCTATACTCATGTGCGTTACAACGTATTTCATAAGAGCCCCCTGCGGGCTCCCATAACGACAAAGGCAAATCGGAGTACTCCCATGCGCTATACCGCCTCCAAACTGATCGCCACCTCCGTGCTCGGTGCGGCCCTGGTCGCCGCCGGCGCCCAGGCCCAAGATCGCAGCGACTGGCCCCGCAGCCTGACCGTAGGTACCGCCAGCCAGGGTGGCACCTACTACATCTACGGTTCCGGCTGGGCCAACATGGTCGGCGACGCCCTCGGCGTTTCCTTCGGCGCCGAAGTGACTGGCGGCCCCGTTCAGAACGCCACCCTGGTGCAGATGGGTGAGCACGACTTCGGCATGGTGACCATGGGTCCGGCCTACGAGGCGTGGACCGGCAACAGCGAGCTTGCCCCGGGCGTCGAGCATACCGACATTCGCGCCGTATTCCCGATGTACCAGACCACCCTGCAGATCGTTGCCCTGGCCGGCTCGGGCATCAGTTCCGTTGCCGACCTGGACGGCAAGACCGTGGGCGTCGGCCCGGCGGGCGGTACTTCGGACATGTACTATCCGCAGCTGTTCGAGAAGCTCGGCCTGAACGTCAGCACCCGCAACGGCGGTGCCGCCGACCAGGCAGGCCAGCTACAGGACGGCTTGATCGATGCCTTCGCCTTCGCCGCGGGCGTGCCGATCTCTGCCTTCAACCAGCTCGAAGCCCAAGCCAACGTCAATATCTTCTCCTTCTCCGAGGAAGAGATGGAGCAGTTCCTGGGTGACTTCCCCGAGCTGAGCCCGGCCAGCATCCCGGCCTCCGTCTACAACAGCCTGGACGAAGACCTGCCGGCCGTTTCGATCTGGAACTTCGCCATCACCCATAAGGACATGCCGGAGTCACTGGTCTACGAAGTGACCAAGACCGTGATGGAAAACAACGACCGCATGGTCCAGATCCATGGTGCCGCCAGCGAGACGGTGGCCGAGAACTTCGAGTTCAATACCTTCCTGCCCTGGCATCCGGGTGCCGTACGCTGGTTCGAAGAGAACGGCTACGAGATCCCGGAGGATCTGCGCGGCTGATCGATACGCGCATCGACGCCGGCCTTCGGGCCGGCGTCAACGCCTTAACCCCCTAAGGCAACTGTAACCCCTCAAGGCATCCCGGCATGACCCACGAAACCCAACCCGAACAAGCCGCCTCGAAGATCGGCACCGAAGGTGTCTCCGACATCCCGATCGCTCACAACGAGCGCGTGCTTTCCGGCCTGCTCGGCCAGACGGTATTTGCCGCCTGTGTCCTCTTTACGGCCATGCATCTCTATGCACTCAACGTCTCGCCGATCGAGACCTGGGCGTTTCGCATCATTCACGTGGCCGGTGGCCTGGCCGTAGGCTTCGCCATCACCGCCGCCTATACCCTGGACCGCAGCCCGGGCGAAAGGCACATAGGCCGGGTCGAATGGTTGGCCATGATTCCGGCCGTAGCCGCCATCGTCTACGCCGCCTTCGCCATCGGTTATGCCTGGTTCATCCGGGAAACCCAGGGCACGCCCCCTGCCGGCTGGGTGCTGGTGCACTTGAGCTGGGCACTGACGATTGCCACCGCTATCGCCATGATCAGCAGTTGGATCTGGCGCGGCTCGAGCCGCTCCGTCCACTGGGCCGACGCCGTCCTGATCGTCGCTTCGATCATCGTCGCCGCCTACCTGCTGTTCGTGCTGCAGCGCTGGCGCATGGCCGCCGGCACACCGTTTGCCGGACAGACCGAGTTCCTCGTCTCGGCCGTCGGGGTGGCGCTGATCATGGAGCTCACCCGCCGCGTAGCGGGACTGGCTCTGATCGCCATCACCGCCGTGTTCCTGGTCTACGCCTTTGCCGGCCCGTATCTGCCCGGCCTGCTGGAGCATCGCGGCTACTCGCCGCAGCGCTTCTTCACCTATCTGTATACCGACAACGGTATCCTTGGCGCGACCACCGCGGTCTCGTCCACCTACATCATTCTGTTCATCACCTTCGCGGCCTTCCTGCAAGCCTCCCGCGTGGGTGACTATTTCGTCAACTTCGCCTTCGCCGCCGCCGGTCGCGCGCGTGGCGGCCCGGCCAAGGTGGCGGTATTCGCTTCCGGCCTGATGGGCATGATCAACGGCACCTCTGCCGGCAACGTGGTGGCGACCGGCTCGCTGACCATTCCGCTGATGAAGAAGGTTGGCTACCACCCGCGTAGCGCCGGCGGCATCGAGGCCGCAGCATCCACCGGTGGCCAGATCGTACCGCCGATCATGGGCGCTGGCGCCTTCATCATGGCCGAGATCACCGGCATCCCCTATACCGAAATCGCCATTGCCGCACTGATTCCGGCCGCCCTGTACTTCCTCTCCATCTACCTGATGGTGGACCTGGAAGCCCGCCGCGGCGGCATGCAGGGTCTGCCCAAGGATCAACTGCCGGTATTCCGCAAGATGGTCAAGCAGGTCTATCTGTTCCTGCCCATCATCATCCTGATCGGCACGCTGTTCATGGGCTACTCGGTGATTCGTGCCGGTACCCTGGCAATGGTCAGCGCCGCCGTGGTGTCCTGGTTCACGCCTCACTGGATGGGCCCCAAGGCGCTGCTCAATGCCCTCTCGCTGGGCGCACGCATGGCCATTCCGCTGATCGCGGTGTGTGCCTGTGCCGGTATCATCGTCGGCGTCATCGCCCTGACCGGCGTCGGTGCCCGCTTCGCCTCCATGCTGCTGGGCATCGCCGATGCCAGCCATCTGCTGGCGCTGTTCTTCGCCATGTGTATCTCGATCCTGCTCGGCATGGGCATGCCCACCACGGCGGCCTACGCGGTAGCCGCCTCGGTGGTGGCGCCGGGCCTGCAGCAGATCGGCATTCCGCCGCTGGTGGCGCACTTCTTCGTGTTCTACTACGCGGTACTCTCGGCTATCACCCCGCCGGTGGCACTGGCCGGCTATGCCGCCGCCGCCATCTCGGGAACCGATCCGCTGAAGACGGCCGTGACCTCCTTCAAGTTCGGCCTGGCCGCATTCATCGTGCCCTTCATGTTCTTCTACAGCCCGGCGCTGCTGATGGACGGCACCTGGATGCAGATCCTGCGCGTGGCCCTCACCGCGGGTGTCGGGATCTACCTGCTGGCTGCCTCGGTGCAGGGCTGGTTCCTCAATGGCGGCGTCAACCTCGTGCAGCGCGTGATGCTGCTGGCCGCCGCACTGTCAATGATCGCGGGCGGCTGGATGACCGACCTGCTCGGCGTCGGCATCGGCGGGCTGGTATTCGTGTGGCAGGCTGCCGCGCTGAAGGCCAAGCCCAAGGCCCTGACCTGATCCGGGATCGGGCGTAAACCAGGGTGGCCTCGGCCACCTTGGCTTCACCGCCCCCTCACCGCCAGGAGACACACCATGAGCACTGGACGGTTTCCAACGCTGTATCCGCTAGTCGCTTCCTGCGTCCTGTTCTTCGGGAGCGCCACCACCCTGGCCGACGAGCGGGCCGATTGGCCGGAGGAAGTCCTGTTGGGTACCGCCTCCCTCGGCGGCACCTATCAGGTCTATGGCGACGGTCTGGTGACCCGCCTCATCGACGAACTCGGCGTTGATGCCGTTTCCCAGGCGACCGGCGGGCCTTATCACAACATGACGCTGGTCCATACCGGCGAGGCGGAGCTGGGCCTGGTCACCTTGGGTCCGGCCCGCGAACTCTGGGACGGCGAGGCCGAATTCGCCCCCGGCGAGGAGATGCGCGACGTGCGCGCGCTCTTCCCCATGTACCAGACCCCCTTCCACGTGGTGACGCTGGCCGGTTCGGGCATCGAGAGCATCGCCGACCTACGCGGCAAGCGAGTCGGGGTCGGCCCCATGGGCGGCACCTGCGCCGCCTATTGGCCGCAGTTTCTGGAAGCGCTGGGCGTCGAGGACGTGCATCTGCAGTACGCCGACGCCAACCATCTGGCCGACTATCTGACCTCTCGGCTGAGTGACGCCTTCGCCTTCTGCGCCGGCCTGCCGATCAGAGCCTTCGAGCGTCTTGAGCGGCGTCGCGATGTGCACATGTTCGGCCTGACGGAGCAAGAGCAGAGCACTCTGCTGGACACCTTCCCGGTGTCGGCCTTCGAGATTCCGGCCGATACCTATGCCTCGATGGACGCTCCCCACGCTTCGGTGTCGTTCTGGAATTTCGCCATTGGCCACAAGGACCTGCCGGAGAGCTTCGTCTATGAGCTGATGAAGCTGGTGCTGGACCACCCCGACGCCATGACGGAGATCCACCCCGCCGCCATCGAAACCCGGGCGGAGCACCTCGACAAGAATGGCGTGATCTGGTTCCACCCCGGGGCGGTGCGCTACTACGAGGAGCAAGGCCTCGAAGTGCCGGCCGAAATGCTGCCACCCGAAATGCGCCCGGCAGAGGATGCAGACGACGAAGACGCCAGCGACACGGACGACTGACGTCATCCTCACTGACACCTAATCTCACTGACACCCAATGACTCGGCCCCGCCAGATGGCGGGGCCGAGTCGTCCAAGCTAGGAAGCGCAAGCGATACCGTTCAGGACGCGACCACGCCGCAGGCCATACGCCCGCCGCCGCCACCGAGTTCCGGCTCGTCGGAGTAGGTGTCGCCGCCTTCGTGGATCATCAGGCTGCGGCCCTGAACGTCGTCGACGGTGAGCCGCGGTGCCAGCACCGGCAGGTTCGCCTCGCCATCCTCGTTGACGATCAGCACCGGCAGGTCGCCCAGGTGACCGTCGCCATAGGGGCCCTGGTGGCTATCGGTCTCCTCGGGATCGTAGTGACCGCCCGCCTCGCCGGCAGCTTGCATGTTGCCGTCCTCGTCTTCCCCCGGCTCGCAGCTGGGGTTCTCGTGTACGTGGAAACCGTACACGCCGGGCGGCATCTCGCGCAGATCGGGGGTCAACAGCAGGCCGTGGTCGGTATCTTCGAGCGTGATGGTGCCGATGGAATCCTCGATGCCATCGGCACTCACCCAGTTGATCTCGACTTCGTGGCCTTCCTGGGCCTGGGCTTGTCCCATTCCAGCGGCTAGCAGCAGGGAGGCGAAAGCGACTCCCGAAAGGTTGGCATGGCGCATCTAGCGACCTCCTGTTCCTGATTCCATGGACATGCAGGAAACAGGCTAGTCGCAGATGCGCCCCAGCGCCAAAGCGTTGGGCTCAAGCCAGGTTGTCGAGGATGCGCAGGCAGGGCTCCGCCTGGTTGAGGGTATAGAAGTGCAGGCCGGGTGCACCGCCGTCGAGCAGGCGCTGACAAAGCCGCGACACCACCTCGGTGCCGAAGGCCGCGATGGCCTCGCTGTCGTCACCGTAGGCCTCGAGCTGCTTGCGGATCCAGCGTGGAATCTCGGCACCGCAGGCATCGGAGAAACGGGCCAGCTTGGTGTAATTGGTGATCGGCATGATGCCGGGTACGATCGGCGCCTCGACGCCGAGCGCCTGGGCGCGCTCGACGAAGTGGAAGTAAGCCTCGGCGGTGAAGAAGTATTGGGTGATGGCCAGATCGGCCCCGGCCTTAACCTTGCGCGCGAAGTTTTCCAGGTCGCGCTCGAAGCTCGGCGCCTGCGGGTGGGACTCCGGGTAGGCCGCCACGGCGATCTCGAAGTGATCGCCGGTCTCCTCGCGGATGAACGCCACCAGCTCGTTGGCGTAGCGCAGCTCGCCGATGCCGCCCATGCCCGAGGGCAGATCGCCACGCAGCGCCACCAGGCTGTCGATGCCCTCTTCGCGGTACTGCGCGAGCAGGTCGCGCAGTTGAGCCTTCTCGCTGCCGATGCAGGAGAGGTGCGGCGCGGTGGTGATGCCGGACTCACGCACGCTTCTCACGGTACTCAGCGTGCGCCCCTGGGTCGAACCGCCGGCGCCATAGGTGACCGAGAAGAAACGCGGGTCCCGCTCGGCCAGGGCGTCACGCACCCCTGTCAGCTTCTCGCGTCCCGCCTCGGTGTTGGGGGGAAAGAACTCGAAACTGATGCCTAGCGGATATGAGCTGCTCATGAAAATCTCTCTGGTTGGCCGGGAGCGATGCGAATTCCTGCATTCTGCCGTCCGGCCGGACGCCTGACCAATGAAAAGTTCCACGCTGCTACATGAGCTTTCGTCATATAGAGCCGGACGATTAGAACCGTTCGGTCTGATTGACGCACGTGGCAGGCGGGCCTCGGCTGCAAAGGCTCAAGCTTCGCTAACAAATCTTCGCCCATGTCACGTTGACCCTCGCTCACGCGACAACGACGCTGAACGGGTCGATCATGCATGGCTGACAGCCGTCCCGCCGCCAGGCATCATATCGCCTTTCGGCGATGGAATGGCGCGCGATGATCGATCCCGGTGCCCTGCTCGGCCCCCTCTGGACCCTTCTGGCCTTCGTCGGCCTCGGCTGGCTGGCGGCACGGCGGCTGGCCATCGATCCACGCCCCATCGCCACCCTGCTGATCTACCTGATCGCACCGGTCACCTTCTTTCGCGGCCTGCTGCTGGGCGGCCCCACGCCCCACTATCTGCTGCTGACCCTGGCGCTGTTCCTGCTGGCAAGCCTGGTCGCCGCCGCCATCAATCCGCTGGCCAGGCGTTTCCTCTCGCCGCAGGAGGGCGCGGTGCTCGCCTTCTCCTCCGGCACCGGCAACACCGGCTATTTCGGCCTGCCCATCGCCATGATCCTGCTGCCGCCCGAAGGGGTGACGCTGTACCTGTTCTGCCTGCTCGGCGTGACGCTCTACGAGTTCACGGTGGGCTTCTACCTCAGCGCCCGCGGCCAGTTCTCGGTGCGCCAGAGCCTGATCAAGATCGTACGCCTGCCCCTGATCTACGCCTTTCTTGCCGCACTCTTGGTCAGCGGGCTCGGCCTGACGCTGCCGGCCACGCTGATGGACAGCCTGGCGGTGTTTCCCTCCACCTACACCCTGCTTGGCATGATGATCATCGGCATGACCTTGGGGCGGGTCACGATTCGCGAGATCGACCTGCGTTTCATGGCCGGCTGCGTGGCCATCCGCTACCTGCTGTGGCCCTGGCTGATGCTAGCCGTCGTGCTGCTGCTGCAGATGCTGATGACGCTGCCCCACGAGCTGGCCCTGGCGCTATTGCTGCTCGGCGTGGTGCCGATGGCGGCCAACGTGGTGGTGGTCGCCATGGAGCTCGGCATCAAGCCGGAGAAGGGCGCCCTGGCGGTGCTGACCACCACGCTGGCCGCCCCGCTGCTGATTCCGCTCTATCTACCGCTGCTGATGCGCCTGGCCGGCCTGTGAAACGATTGGCCTTGAAGCCCGGCCCGGTAGAGCTAGCCTGAAGCAAGACACCTGCGGAAGGAGGCCATCATGCATCGCCATGCATATTGGGCGCTCGCCATCGTCATGCTGCTGTTCCTCGCCCCCGCCCAGGCTCACCACGGCTGGGTCGGCGGCGAGACCATCGAGATCGAAGGCACCATCACCCAGGTGCGGCTGGGCAACCCCCACGGCGAAGTGCAGCTCGACGTGGACGGTGAAACCTGGACGGTCGAGGTCGGCCAGCCCTGGCGCAACGAACGCGCCGGGTTGGAAGAGGGCGACCTCGCCGAAGGCGTGGAGCTGCGCGTCTCGGGCGAACATGCCCGTGAACGAGTACTCAAGGCCGAGCAGCTGTGGATCGGCGACGAGCACTACGTGCTCTATCCCGGACGAATCTGACTCGGCGACGTGGAAGCCCTGCTGACATCGCTCGCCGATACCGCCCTGGCCGAATGGGTACGACTCTCACGCTGGGGCTATGCGGCGATCAACGCCCTGCACGTGCTGGGCATCGCCCTGCTGATCGGCGCCATCGTCGCCCTCGACCTGCGTCTGCTGGGTTGGCGCAAGCGCTTGCCGCTGCATGAGCTGGGCCGGCTGCTGCAGCCGGTGGCGATCGCGGGGCTGCTGCTGGCAATGGTCACCGGGGCGCTGCTGTTTCTCGCCGACCCCAGCGGCTATGCCGCCATGCCGCTGTTCGTGCTCAAGCTGGCGCTGATCGCCCTGGCCATCGCCAATGCCCTGCTGCTCAACCTGGGGCCGGGGCTGGCAAATGCCACGCCCCGGCGGCTGCGCGTGGCCGGCCTTCTGTCGCTGCTGCTATGGCCGACCGTGCTGCTGGCGGGCCGCATGCTTGCCTTCGTCGATGGCTGACAAAGGGAAGCGCCGCCCGCAGGCGGCGCTTCGTTCTCCGTTACTTCGCTTTCCATTGCCTCGCGATACGCCTCAATAGCGATAGGCGTCCGGCTTGTACGGCCCCGCCACCGGCACGCCGGTGTACTCGGCTTGCTGTTCGGTCATCTGCGTGAGCACGCCGCCGAAGCCCTCGACCATGTAGCGGGCCACCTCCTCGTCGAGATGGCGCGGCAGCACGGTGACGGCCAGACCGCCCTCCTTCTCGGCCGGCGGCAGGTCGGCGAAGCGCTGCTGATAGAGGTGGATCTGCGCCAGCACCTGGTTGGCGAAGGAGCCGTCCATCACCCGCGAGGGGTGCCCGGTAGCGTTGCCCAGGTTGACCAGGCGCCCCTCGGAGAGCAGCAGCAGGTAGTCGCTGCTGGCGGGGTCGAAATGGCCCGGCGTGCTGTCGCGATAGACCTTGTGCACCTGCGGCTTGACCTCCTCCCAGTGCCAGTGGCGGCGCATGTAGGCGGTGTCGATCTCGTTGTCGAAGTGGCCGATGTTGCACACCACCGCGCCGGGCTTGAGTGCCTCGAGCATGGCGGCGTCGCAGGCCTCGATGTTCCCGGTGGCGGTGACCACCAGATCGATGCGCGAGAGCAGCGCCCGATCCACGCTCTGCTTGCCGCGATTGATGCCGTCGAGGTAGGGCGAAACCACTTCATAGCCGTCCATGCACGCCTGCATGGCGCAGATCGGATCGATCTCGGCAACCTTGACGATCATGCCCTCCTGGCGCAGCGAAGCCGCCGAGCCCTTGCCCACGTCGCCGTAGCCCACCACCAGCGCCTGCTTGCCCGCCAGCAGGTGGTCGAGGCCGCGCTTGATGGCGTCGTTGAGCGAGTGGCGACAGCCGTACTTGTTGTCGTTCTTCGACTTGGTCACGGCGTCGTTGACGTTGATCGCCGGCACCTTGAGCGTACGGTCGCGCAGCATCTCCTGCAGGCGATGCACGCCGGTGGTGGTCTCCTCGGAGATGCCGTGGATGGCGTCGAGCAGCTCGGGGCGTTTGTCGTGCAGCAGCGCAGTGAGGTCGCCGCCATCGTCGAGCACCATGCTGGGGGTCCAGCCCTCGGGCCCCTCCACGGTCTGCTCGATGCACCACCAGAACTCCTCTTCCGTCTCGCCCTTCCAGGCGAACACCGGGATGCCGGCGGCGGCGATGGCGGCGGCGGCGTGATCCTGAGTCGAGAAGATGTTGCACGACGACCAGCGCACCGACGCCCCCAGGTCGATCAGGGTCTCGATCAGCACCGCGGTCTGGATGGTCATGTGGATGCAGCCGGCGATGCGCGCCCCGGCCAGTGGCTGTTCGTCGCGATACTTGGCGCGGATCTTCATCAGCGCCGGCATTTCGGTCTCGGCGATGCGGATCTCGCGCCGTCCCCAGTCGGCCAGGCTGATATCGGCGACCTTGTAGTCCTGTGCGGTCGCGGCGGAAACGGCGGGCTGGTTCATGCGTCACCTCTCTCGAGCGGAAAACGGTGCCCCTCACTATAGGCAGGGAACGCAGGCAGCGACAATCAACGCTCGCTTTCCCTCGCTCATCGACACCCTCGAACGGCACCGGAGGCGCCGCACGGAGCGGGGTGGCGATCCGCTGGAGCCCAGGCCTGCAAGAGCCCGTCACGGCGCCACCCCGGCAAGGATTAGAACTGCAGCCCCAGCGCAAAGCCGCCGAGCAGATAGCAGAACAGCGTGATCAACACGATACCGATGACGTTGAGCACGACCCCGCCGCGTGCCATCTGGCCAATAGTGACCGCGCCGGTGCCGAACACGATGGCATTGGGCGGCGTGCCGACCGGCAGCATGAAGGCACAGGTCGCGGCGAAGGCCGCCGGGATCAGCAGGGTCATCGAGTCGGCGCCGATGCCTACCGCCACACCCCCGAGCACCGGGATGAAGGTCGCGGCCGTGGCCGTGTTGCTGGTCACTTCAGTGAGGAACAGCACGATGGTGGCCACGGCAGCCACCAGCAGCACGATCGGCAGCACCCCGAGCCCGGTGATCTGCTGACCGAACCAGCTGTCCAGGCCGGTACCTGCCACGGCGCCGGCAAGGCTCAGGCCACCGCCGAACAGCAGCAGCACCCCCCAGGGCAGCCCCTCCTCGGCGTCCTTCCAGTTCAGCACCATCTCGTTACGGCCTCGCGCCGGCAGGATAAACAGCGCGATGCCGGCGGCAACGGCGATGGCGGTATCGTCGAGATTGCCCAGCGGCCCCAGCCACTGGCCCACCCCCGGGATGTTGCCGAGCACGCCGGGCACCACCCACAGGAACGCGGCCGAGCCGAACACCAGCAGTACCATCTTCTCGCCCTGGCTGAGCGAGCCGAGCTTGCGGACCTCCCCTTCGATCATCTCCTGGCCGCCGGGAATCTCATCGACCTTGAACGGGTAGAGCACCCGGGTCATCAGTACCCAGCCGATCAGGATGAAGGTAAAGGCGAGCGGCACGCCGAGCATCATCCAGTCGAGAAAGCCGATATTACGGCCCAGCTCGTCGGCGGCATAGCCGGCAACGATGGCGTTGGGCGGGCTACCGAGCAGGGTACCGAGGCCGCCCATGCTGGCCGACCAGGCGATGGCCAGCAGCAGGCAGAGGCCGAAGCGCTTGATGTTCTCGTCGACGATGAAATCGACGTGACCGGCCCGGTGATGGTCGTGGCCGGCGGTGACCGTCTCGGTGGATTCACCGCTGCGTTCCGCCACCAGGGCCAGCACGGAGAGCCCGATCGGCAGCATCATCAGGGTCGTCGCGGTGTTGGAGACCCACATCGACAGGAACCCCGTGGCCAGCATCATGCCGAGCACGATTCGGTGCGGCGAGACCCCGACCCGGGCCAGGGTCAAGAGCGCAATGCGCCGGTGCAGGTTCCACTTCTCCATGGCGATGGCGATCAGGAAGCCACCGAGGAACAGAAACACGATGGAGCTGGCATAGGGCGCCGTGGCCTGGGCCACGGTACGCTCCGTCAGCATCGGAATCAGCACGATCGGCAGCAGCGCCGTGGCCGAGAGCGGAATCGCCTCGGTCATCCACCACACCGCCATCAGGGCGCCGATCGTCGCCACCCAGCGCGCATCCGGCGACAGCCCTTCGGCCTGTCCCATGGCGAGCCAGACGATCAGTGCCACCAGCAACCCGAAGGCACGTAGCCCCCAGATCAATCTGGCGGAGCGCCCGCCGGCCTCTTCGCCTCCCGGCGCCTCGCCCTGTGTCTGCTCGTGGGGTTGCTTGTCCATTTGTCGATCTCTCCATTACTTGCTTTTACAGTCCTGTTCCAGCGAGCGGCCGCTGCCGGGCCTGGTAGGCTCCGACAGCAGCCGCCCGCTGGCGTTCGCCTATCGCTTCTTCTGCGGCGGCAGATCGGTACACACCCCCTCGAACAGCTCGGCAGCCATGCCGACCGATTCACCCAGGGTCGGGTGAGGATGGATGGTCTTGCCGATGTCGACCGGGTCACAGCCCATCTCGATGGCCAGGCACAGTTCGCTGATCAGATCCCCCGCCTGGGTGCCGACGATGGCGCCACCGATGATGCGATGGGTCTCCTCGTCGAAGATCAGCTTGGTGAAGCCTTCGTCACGACCGTTGGCAATGGCTCGACCGGAGGCTGCCCAGGGGAAGACCGCCTTGCCGTACTTGATGCCTTCGGCCTTGCACTCGGCCTCGGTCTTGCCCGCCCAGGCGACCTCCGGATCGGTGTAGGCCACCGAGGGGATCTGCCGGGCATCGAAGAAGCTGTTGTGGCCGGCAGCGGCTTCCGCCGCGACATGCGCTTCGTGCACCGCCTTGTGGGCCAGCATCGGCTGACCGGCGATGTCGCCGATGGCGAAGATGTGCCCGACGTTGGTGCGCATCTGTTTGTCGGTGGCGATGAAACCACGTTCGTCGACCGCCACGCCAGCGTTCTCGGCGCCGATCTTGTGGCCGTTGGGGCTACGACCGACTGCCTGCAGGATCATGTCGTAGAGCTGCGGCTCGGCGGGGGCGCCCTCGCCCTCGAAGCTGACCTTGAGGCCGTTCTTCTGCACCTTCACGGCGGTGGTTCGGGTGTTGAGCATCACCTTGCCGAAGCGCGGCTGATTGACCTTCTCCCACACCTTGACCAGGTCGCGGTCGGCGCCGGCCATCAGTCCGTCGAGCATCTCGACCACGTCGATGCGCGTGCCCAGGGTGGAGTAGACCGTGGCCATCTCCAGGCCGATGATGCCGCCGCCGATGACCAGCATGCGCTTGGGAATGGTGGCCAGCTTCAGCGCCCCGGTGGAATCGACCACCCGGGGGTCGTCGGGAATGAAAGGCAGCTTCACCGACTGCGAACCGGCGGCGATGATGCACTTGCCGAACTTGAGCACCTGCTTGGCGCCGGTCGGCTCCTGGCCGTCGCCGCCGGTGAGGGCGACTTCCAGGTGATGCGGGTCGAGGAAAGTGCCGACCCCGCGCACGACCTCGACCTTGCGCGCCTTGGCCATGCCGGCCAGGCCCCCGGTGAGCTTGCCGACCACCTTCTCCTTCCAGCCGCGCAGCTTGTCGAGATCGATCTTCGGCTTGCCGAAGGCGATGCCGTGCTCGGCCATGGCATTGGCCGCATCGGTGACCGCCGCCACATGCAGCAGCGCCTTGGAGGGGATGCAGCCGACGTTCAGACACACCCCGCCGAGGGTGGCATAGCGCTCCACCAGCACGGTCTTCATCCCCAGATCGGCGGCCCGGAAGGCGGCCGAATAGCCGCCCGGCCCGGCGCCGAGCACCAGCATCTCGCACTCGAGGTCGGCGCCGCCGGCATAGCTGGGCGCCGTGGGGGCGGGCGCCGCCGGCGGCGGCTCCACTGCCTGCGCGGGCGCGGATGGGGCGGCGGGGGCTGCCCCTTCCGCCTCGAGCATCAGAATCGGCGTACCTCGCGAGACCCGGTCGCCCACCGCCACCAGCACCTCGGCGACCCTGCCCGCCTTGGGCGCGGGCACGTCCATGGAGGCCTTGTCGGACTCCAGGGTGATCAGCGAATCCTCGGCGCGAATCGTATCGCCGGGCCGCACCAGCACTTCGATCACCGGGACGTCACCGAAATCGCCGATGTCCGGCACCCGCACCTCTTCCAGCGCACCGCCGCCATAACCACCGCCAGCATCGCCGGGTGCCGGTGAACCGACGCCCCTCTCGTGGACCACCGGCTGCGGTTCGTGGTCCATCACCCGGGAGCCCGCCTCGGCCGGCTCCAGCATCAGGATGAGCGAACCCTCGGAGACCCTGTCGCCCTCCTTGACCCTGAGCGCTGCGACCGTACCCGACACCGGGGACGGCACGTCCATGGAGGCCTTGTCGGTCTCCAGGGTGATCAGCGGGGTGTCGATGTCGATGGCATCGCCCGGCTTGACCAGCACCTCGATGATCTCGACGTCCTTGAAATCGCCGATATCGGGCACCTTGACTTCGATTGCATTGGCCATGTCGTCGACTCCTCACATGATGATGCGCCGCATGTCGGCGAGCAGGTTGGCGAAATGGACGTTGAAGCGGGCGGCGGCGGCGCCGTCGATCACCCGGTGATCCCAGGAGAGCGACAGCGGCAGCATGTAGCGCCACTCCGAGTGCTTGCCGTCCGGCGAGACCTGCTTCCAGAAGGAGCGACACACGCCCATGATGGCCACCTCGGGGGCATTGATGATGGGCGTGAAATAGAGCCCACCGATGCCGCCGAGGGAGGAGATGGTGAAACAGCCGCCCTGCATCTGATCGGGCTTGAGCTTGCCGTCGCGGGCCAGCTTGGCCAGCGTCCCCATTTCCTGGGCGATCTCGACCACGCCCTTCTGGTCCGCGTCGCGGATCACCGGCACCACCAGGCCGTTAGGCGTGTCGGCGGCGAAGCCGATATGGTAGTAGCGCTTGAGGATCAGTTGGTCGCCGTCGAGCGAGGCATTGAACTCGGGGAACTGCTTCAAGGTCGCGACCGCGGCCTTGATCATGAACGCCAGCATGCTGACCCGTACGCCCGACTTCTCGTTGTCCTTGTTGAACTGCACCCGGAAGGCTTCCAGCTCGGTGATGTCGGCCTCGTCGTGGTTGGTGACGTGGGGAATCTGCACCCAGTTGCGATGCAGGTTGGCGCCGGAGATCTTCTTGATGCGCGACAGCGGCTGGGTCTCCACCGGGCCGAACTTGCTGAAGTCCACCTGGGGCCAGGGCAGCAGATCCAGCCCCCCGCCGGCGGCTGGAGCGCCGCTTGAAGTGCTAGCCGCCGCCGAGGCACCGCCCCCAGTGAAGTTGTGGACAGCGAAGTTGCGGATGTCCTCCTGAGTGACCCGCCCCTTGAGTCCGGTCGCCGGCACGCGGGTCAGGTCCACCTCCAGCTCGCGTGCCAGGCGGCGCGCAGAGGGGCTGGCGTGAACCCGGCTGAAATCCGCTATCGGCCCGCTCGGCGCTGCGACAGCGGAAGCCGTCGGAGCCGCAGCCGGAGCAGCGGCCGCCGTCGGCGCCTGCTGCCCTTCGCTGCCGCCGGGCGCCGCGGGCTTTTCCTTCGCCCCGCCTGCGACAGCCGCTTCGCTCTCCAGCAACAGCACCAGGCTGCCCTCGGAGACCGTGTCGCCGAGCTTGACCTTGAGCTCCTTGACCGTGCCCGCCGCTGGCGCCGGCACGTCCATCGAAGCCTTGTCCGATTCCACGGTGATCAGCGGGTCCTCGACCTGGATCCGGTCGCCGGCCTGGACGTGGATTTCGATGATCGGGACATCGGTGTAATCGCCGATGTCCGGTACCTTGATCTCTTGAATGGCCACTTTTTGTTCTCCTTCAGCACAGAGGGCGTCTACAAAAGGACTGCACTCGCCTTCGTTCGTCTGTCTTGAAAACGCCCTCTAGGCGTACAGGGGGTTGGGCTTTTCAGGGTCGATGCCGTACTTGGCGATGGCATCGCGCACCTTACCGCTCTTGAGCTTGCCCTCGTCGACCAGCGCCTGTAGCGCGGCCAGCACGACGTAGTGCCGATCCACCTCGAAATGGCGGCGCAGGGCCTCGCGGCTGTCGGAACGACCGAAGCCGTCGGTACCCAGCACCTCGTAGCGCCGCGGCACGAAGGGCCGGATCTGTTCGGCGAACATGCGGATGTAGTCGGTCGAGGCGATCACCGGCCCTTCGGTGCCTTCCAGGCACTGCTCGACATAGCTCTTGCGCGGTGTCTCGCCGGGGTGCAGCCGGTTCCAGCGCTTGACCGCATGGCCGTCGCGGGCCAGCTCGTTGAAGCTCGGGCAGCTCCAGACGTCGGCCGCCACGCCCCAGTCGTCGCGCAGCAGCTCCACTGCGGCAATCACCTCGTTGAGGATGCTGCCGCAGCCCAGCAGCTGCACTCGCGGCGCCTTGGCCTTGCCCTTGGCCTGGCTGAACCGGTACATGCCCTTGATGATGCCCTCTTCGGCACCTTCGGGCAGCGCCGGATGGCGGTAGTTCTCGTTCATGGTGGTGATGTAGTAGAAGACGTCCTGCTGTTCTTCGTACATGCGCTTGAGGCCGTCGCGCACGATCACCGCCACCTCGTAGTGGAAGGTCGGGTCATAGGCCATGCAGTTGGGGATGAACTGGGCGAACAGCTGACTGTGGCCGTCCTGGTGCTGCAGCCCTTCGCCGTTCAGGGTGGTGCGCCCCGAGGTCCCGCCGATCAGGAACCCTCGCGCCAGCATGTCGCCGGCCGCCCAGGCCAGGTCGCCAACGCGCTGGAAGCCGAACATGGAGTAGTAGATGTAGAACGGGATCATGGTGACCCCATGATTGCTGTACGAGGTGGCGGCGGCGATCCACGACGACATGGCCCCGTCCTCATTGATGCCCTCCTGCAGGATCTGTCCCTTCTGGTCCTCGCGGTAGGGCATGATCTCCTCGGCGTCCATGGGCACGTACTTCTGCCCTTCCGGCGCGTAGATGCCGATCTGCCGGAACATGCCCTCCATGCCGAAGGTACGCGATTCGTCGGCGACGATCGGGGTCAGCCGCGGCCCCAGGGTCTTGTCCCGGGCCAGGGAGACCATGATGCGCACCATGGCCATGGTGGTGGACATGGTACGCTCGCTGGTGTCCGCCAGCACCTGCTTGAACATCTCCAAGGGCGGCGCTTCGAGTCGGTCGCCGTTGCGCTGACGCTGAGGCAGATAGCCCCCTAGCGCCTGACGCTGGGCGTGCAGGAACTGCATTTCGGCGCTCTCCGCCGGCGGCTTGATGAAGGCCGCCGCAGTGACCTGCTCGTCGCTGAAGGGCAGGTCGAAGCGTTTCTGGAAGTAGCGCAGGTTGTCCTCACCCAGCTTCTTCTTCTGGTGGGTGATGTTCTGCCCCTCACCGCCCTCGCCCATGCCGTAGCCCTTGACGGTCTTCATCAGCAGCACCGAGGGCTTGTCCTTGGTGTTGACCGCGGCGTGATAGGCGGCGTAGACCTTCTGCGGATCGTGGCCGCCGCGGATCAGCTTGTAGTAGATGTCGTCGTCCGACATGTGGGCGACCATCTCCTTGAGCTCCGGGTACTTGCCGAAGAAGTGCTCGCGGATGTAGCCGCCGCCCTTGACCTTGAAGTTCTGGTATTCGCCGTCGACGCACTCCTCCATGCGCTGGCGCAGCAGCCCCTTGGTGTCCTTGGCCAGCAGCTCGTCCCAGCCCGAGCCCCACAGGCACTTGATGACGTTCCAGCCCGCGCCGCGGAAGTTGCCCTCCAGCTCCTGGACGATCTTGCCGTTGCCCCGCACCGGACCGTCCAGGCGCTGCAGGTTGCAGTTGATCACGAAGATCAGGTTGTCCAGCTTCTCGCGGCTGGCCAGGGCGATGGCCCCCTGGGACTGGGGCTCGTCCATCTCGCCGTCGCCGAGGAAGGCCCACACCTTGCGCCCCTCGGTATCGGCCAGCCCGCGGTTCTGGAGGTACTTCATGAAGCGGGCCTGATAGATGGCCATGATCGGCCCCAGCCCCATGGAGACGGTGGAGACCTGCCAGAAGTCCGGCATCAGATAGGGATGGGGATAGGAGGAGATTCCCTTGCCGTCCACCTCAAGGCGGAAGTTCTCCAGTTGCTCCTCGGAGAGCCGCCCCTCGAGGAACGCCCGCGCGTAGATGCCCGGAGCGCAGTGCCCCTGGACGTAGATGATGTCGCCGCCGTGGCCGTCACTGGGGGCCTGCCAGAAATGGTTGAAACCCACCTCATACATCACCGCCGAGGACTGGTAGCTGGCGATATGCCCGCCGGGTTCGGCGGGTTTCTTGTTGGCGCGCACCACCATGGCCATGGCGTTCCAGCGCAGATAGGCGATCAGCCGCTGCAGCAGCGCCGCGTCGCCGGGCAGCTTGGCCTCCTTGTGGGGTGGGATGGTGTTCACATAGGGCGTGCGGGTGGTGTCCGGCGCCTCGGCGCCGGTGCGGTAGGCGGCTTCCACCGCCTTGTGCAGCAGGTAGGTGGCACGCTCGGGGCCCACCCGTTCCACCACCACGTCGACGGCTTCCTGCCACTCCCGGGTTTCCTGGGGATCGAAGTCGTTGTAGTCATCGAAGGCCATGGGTCGTCTCCCTTGATCGTTGGCTCGGACTTGTTGTTGGCAATCGCTGTCAGCGATGGGTCTGTGCCTCGACCACGGCGAAAGCGCTCATGTTGGCGATGCCCCTCGCGGTCACCGTGCGGTTGAGCACATGCACCGGCTTGGCGGCCCCCAGCAGGATGGGCCCCACCGACACGCCGTTGCCCAGTACCTTCAGCGCGGTGAAGGCGATGTTCGCCGCGTCCAGGTTGGGCATGATCAGCAGGTTGGCCTCACCCTCGAGCAGCGAACCGGGCAGGATACGTCCGCGTACGCCCGTGGAGAGCGCCGAGTCGGCCTGCATCTCGCCATCCACCACCAGATCCGGGTCGCGTTCGCGGATCAGCGCCAGCGCCTCACGCATCTTCACGGCGCTGGCGAAGTCGGAGCTGCCGAAGTTGGAGTGGGAGACCAGGGCGGCCCGGGGGGTGATGCCGAAGCGGCGAACCTGCTCCGCGGCCAGCAGGGTGATCTCGGCGATCTGGCTGGCGTCGGGGTCGTAGTTGACGAAGGGGTCGGCAATGAACAGCGTGGCCCGCTCCAGAATCAGCAGCTGCAGGGCGGCAGGCGTGCTGACGCCTTCGCGCAGGCCGATGACGTCCAGCACCACGTCAAGGTGTTCGTGGTAGGTGCCGCCGGGGCCGGCGATCATGGCATCCACCTCGCCCCGGCGCAGCAGCAGCGAGGCCAGGATGGTGGAGCGGCTGCGCACGCGCTTCTCGGCGGCCTCGGGATGCACGCCACGCCGCCCCATCAGCTGGTGGTACTCGCTGGCCAGGGTGGCGCTATCGGGATAGTCCCGCGCATCGATCAGCTCGAAATCGACGCCGGCCCTCACCGGCAGGCCCAGCTCCTCGATGCGCGCCTCGATGACCTTACGGCGACCGATCAGCACAGGCTTGGCATAGTGCTGGCTGACGCAGACCTCCATGGCACGCAGCACGCGCTCGTCCTCGCCTTCGGCGTAGAGCAGGCGCAGCGGATTCTGTCGGGCCCGCTCGAACACCGGCTCCATCACGTTGCCGGAGCGATATACCAGGCGCGACAGCGAGCGGGCATAGGCCTCAAGGTCGGCGATGGGCCGGGTGGCCACCCCGCTGTCCATGGCGGCCTTGGCCACCGCCGGCGGGATGGTGTCGATCAGACGCGGGTCGAAGGGTTTGGGCAGGATGTAGTCCGGGCCGAAGGTCAGCGCCTGGCCGCCATAGGCCACCGCCACCGTTTCCGGCACCGTGGTGGTCGCCATGTCGGCAATGGCCTTGACGGTGGCCAGCTTCATCTCCTCGTTGATGGTGGTGGCGCCGCAGTCCAGCGCGCCGCGGAAGATGAACGGGAAGCACAGCACGTTGTTGACCTGGTTGGGGTAGTCCGAGCGTCCGGTCGCGATCACCGCATCCGGGCGTATCGCCTTGGCCTCCTCCGGCATGATCTCCGGGATGGGGTTGGCCATGGCCAGGATCAGCGGACGGTCGGCCATGGTGGCCACCATCTCCGGCTTGAGCGCCCCCCCGGCCGAGAGACCGAAGAACACGTCGGCCCCCTCGATGGCATCGGCCAGGGTACGGGCCTCGGTGGCCACCGCGTAACGCGCCTTGTAGGGATCCATGTCGTCGGTGCGCTCGGTGTGGACCACGCCGCTGCGGTCGCAGACCAGGATGTTCTCCCGACGCACCCCCAGGGAGACCGCCAGATCCAGGCAGGCCAGGGCCGCAGAGCCCGCGCCGTTGCACACCAGGCGGATGTCGCCGAGTTCCTTGCCCACCACCCGCAGGCCGTTGAGCAGAGCGGCCCCCGCCACGATGGCGGTACCGTGTTGATCGTCGTGAAAGACCGGAATCTTCATCCGCTCGCGCAGACGACGCTCGATCTCGAAGCACTCCGGCGCCTTGATGTCTTCCAGGTTGATGCCGCCGAAGGTCGCCTCCAGACCGGCAACGATCTCGATCAGCTTGTCCGGGTCGCGCTCCTCGATCTCGATGTCGAACACGTCCACGTCGGCGAACTTCTTGAACAGTACGGCCTTGCCTTCCATCACCGGCTTGGAGGCCAGGGCGCCGATGGCACCCAGCCCCAATACCGCCGTACCGTTGCTGACCACGGCTACCAGGTTGCTACGGGCGGTGTACTCGGCTGCCTGCAGAGGGTCGCGCTCTATCTCCTCGCAGGCCGCGGCCACACCGGGAGAATAGGCCAAAGACAGATCCCGCTGGCTGGCCATGGGCTTGGTTGCCTGGATCGCCAGCTTGCCGGGGCGGGGAAACCGATGGTATTGCAAGGCGCTGTCGCGCAAATCGTCTGCCATGTGCTTCGCCTCTTCTCGCTTTCACTCTTCGCGGCGATAGAGGTGTCGATGATCGCGTTGCCGACCGCCTTCCCGAACTGTTGCCAGGCCGGTTCCGCTGGCCACACCACAATTTCCTCTACGCCGCACTCAGCTCGTCATGCCATGCTCATTGTCATTCTAGGAGCGCGCGTCTCATGGGGCGCAGTCTGCGTTCAGCAACCAATGCGCCTAAATGAGTGAAAGAAAAGGCATTCAAGTGCTTAGCGAATCGACATGCGACTTTGGTCGCAATAGCAACAGCCCGGACTTGACTGGAAATGTGCACAATCGGCGAATTCGGCATACGAATTTCCGCACAGTAACGGAAGCGACTGCCTTGCCTATGAATTATCCTCGCGGAAGGGACCGGCAGCGGTAGCAGGCGCCCCATGCGTCGTGCGCATTTCCGCACAGACAGCATGCGTCTGACCCTTGTGCCCTCGGCCCTTGTGTTCCCACCATAGCAACAGGCCCCGCACGGCGAAGCCGGCGGGGCCTGTCATTGCGTGCCCAGGGCGAGTGCTTACAAACCGGCGGCCTGACGCAGCGCCGCAGCGCGGTCAGTGCGCTCCCAGGGGAAGGCGGTGAAGGTCTCGGTGTGCTCCTGGCCGTTGGTATCGGTCCAGTGGTAGCTGGTCTCGATGGGATCACGACCGAAGTGGCCATAGGCCGCGGTGAGCTGGTACATCGGGTGCAGCAGGTCGAGCATGCGGGTAATGGCGAAGGGGCGCAGGTCGAAGTGCTCACGCACCAGCTCGATGACGCGCGCCTCGTCCACCTTGCCGGTGCCGAAGGTGTTGATCGACACCGAGGTGGGCTCGGCCACGCCGATGGCGTAGGAGACCTGGATCTCGCAGCGGTCGGCGAGCCCGGCGGCGACGATGTTCTTGGCCACGTAGCGTCCGGCGTAGGCGGCGCTGCGGTCGACCTTGGAGGGGTCCTTGCCGGAGAAGGCACCGCCGCCGTGGCGCGCCATCCCGCCGTAGGTGTCGACGATGATCTTGCGTCCGGTGAGGCCGCAGTCGCCCACCGGGCCGCCGATGACGAACTTGCCGGTGGGGTTGATGTGGTACTTGGTCGACTCGGTCAGCCATTCCGCCGGGATCACCTCCTCGATGATCTCGCGCTTGACCATGCGCCGCAGCTCCTCCTGATCGATCTCCGGCGCGTGCTGGGTCGAGAGCACCACCGCCTCGACGCCGCAGGGCATGCCCGTGGCGTCGTAGCGGAAGGTGACCTGACTCTTGGCGTCCGGGCGCAGCCACGGCAGCAGACCGTGCTTGCGCAGCTCGGCCTGACGCTCCACCAGGCGGTGGGCGTAGTGGATCGGCGCCGGCATGAAGGTGTCGGTCTCGTTGGTGGCGTAGCCGAACATCAGGCCCTGATCGCCCGCTCCTTGGTCTTCTGGCTTGCTGCGATCCACACCCTGGGCGATGTCCACGCTCTGCTTGCCGATCAGGTTGAGCACGCCGCAGGTCTCGCCATCGAAACCGACCTCCGAGGAGGTGTAACCGATCTCGATGATCACCTTGCGCACCAGCTCTTCCAGGTCGACCCAGGCCGAGGTGGTGATCTCGCCGGCGACGATGGCAACGCCGGTCTTGACCAGCGTTTCACAAGCCACTCGGGCATGTTTGTCGCGGGCGATGATGGCATCCAGCACCGCATCGGAGATCTGATCGGCGATCTTGTCCGGATGCCCCTCAGAGACGGATTCGGAGGTGAACAGGGAGTATTCGCTCATGCGTGTCGAACCTTCTATGTATCGGCAAGCTTTTGTATGGCAAGCGCCAGCATCGGTAAGCGCTAGTATCGGCAAGGCGCGGTGATGCGTCGAAGCGGGGTGACGGCACCTCGTGCTGCATGATGCTTGGCTTCCTGCCCGGCGAGCATGCAGCGCTGTGAGCACCCGAGTTTACATGCTGCCACCCGGGCTGGCACCCGTCATTTGATGACCGGCGGCAAGTCGGCGACAATAGGCGGCCGAATTCGACCGCGCCGTGCCTTCCTGCGGCGCCCAGCCAGAACGCTATCGGCAGGCCCGGCAGGCCGCCGTTGACTTGCCCCATTCTGCCGCAGGCGAGGAGCTTACCCAAATGCCATCCCGTTTCGAACTGGCCAACGCCATTCGCGCCCTGTCCATGGATGCCGTCCAGAAGGCGAAATCCGGTCACCCCGGCGCCCCCATGGGCATGGCCGACATCGCTGAAGTGCTGTGGAACGACTACCTCAAGCACAACCCCGACGACCCGAAATGGCCCGACCGCGACCGCTTCGTGCTCTCCAACGGTCACGGCTCGATGCTGCTCTACTCGCTGCTGCACCTGACCGGCTACGATCTGGAGCTCGAGCAGTTGCGCAACTTCCGCCAGCTGCACTCCAAGACCGCAGGCCACCCCGAGTTCGGCTACGCCCCGGGCGTGGAGACCACCACCGGCCCACTGGGGCAAGGCCTGGCCAATGCCGTGGGTATGGCCATCGCCGAGAAGACCCTGGCGGCACAGTTCAACCGCCCCGGCCACACCATCGTCGACCACCAGACCTACTGCTTTGCCGGTGACGGCTGCATGATGGAAGGTATCTCCCACGAGGTGTGCTCGCTGGCCGGCACCCTGGGCCTGGGCAAGCTCACGGTGTTCTACGACGACAACGGCATTTCCATCGACGGCGAAGTCGAGGGCTGGTTCACCGACGACACCGCCAAGCGCTTCGAAGCCTACGGCTGGCACGTGGTGCCCAACGTCGACGGTCACAATCCCGAAGAGATCAAGGCCGCCATCGAGCTGGCGCGCAGCCATGAGGAGAAGCCGAGCCTGATCATCTGCAAGACGGTAATCGGCTTCGGCGCGCCCAACAAGCAGGGCAAGGAGGAGTGCCATGGCGCACCGCTAGGCGACGAGGAAGTGGCCGCCGCGCGCAAGCAGCTCGACTGGCCCCACGCGCCGTTCCACATTCCCGAGCCCGTCTATCAAGGCTGGGACGCCCGCGAGCGTGGCAAGTCTCAGCAGGACGATTGGCAGGCCCGCTTTGCCCGCTACCGTGACGAGCACCCCGAACTGGCCAAGGAGTTCAGCCGCCGCAACCAGTGCAAGCTGCCGGCGGAGATCACCAGCGAAGCCTTCATCGAGAAGATGCAGCAGAAGGGCGAGACCATCGCCACGCGCAAGGCCTCGCTGCTGTGCCTCAACGAGCTTGGGCCGCAGCTGCCCGAGCTGCTCGGCGGCAGCGCCGACCTGGCGCCCTCCAACCTGACCTTCTGGAGCGGCGCCAAGCCGATCTCCCGCGAGAACCCGGGCGGCAACTACCTGCATTACGGTGTGCGCGAGTTCGGCATGGGCGCGATCATGAACGGTATCGTGCTGCACGGCGGCTTCATCCCCTACGGCGCTACCTTCCTGATCTTCATGGAGTACATGCGCAACTCGGTGCGTATGGCGGCACTGATGGGCAAGCGCGCCATCTACGTGTTCACTCACGACTCCATCGGCCTGGGCGAGGATGGCCCCACCCACCAGCCGATCGAGCAGCTGACCAGCCTGCGCAGCACCCCGAACCTGTGCACCTGGCGCCCCTGCGACGCGGTGGAGACCGCTGCCGCCTGGGACGCCGCGATCAAGCGCAACTCCGGCCCCACCGCGCTGGTGCTGTCGCGCCAGAACCTGCCCCACCAGGAGCGCAGCAAGCAACAGCTGGCCGAGATCCAGCGCGGCGCTTACGTGCTGAAAGAGTGCCAGGGAACTCCCGAGCTGATCCTGATCGCCACAGGCTCCGAAGTGGCGCTGGCCATGGCGGCGGCCGCCGAGCTGGAGGGCCAGGGCCGCGCGGTGCGTGTGGTCTCCATGCCCTCGGCCTACCGCTTTGACGGCCAGGACGCCGAGTACCGCGAGAAGGTGCTGCCGCGTGCGGTGACCAAGCGCATCGCCATCGAGGCCGGCCACGCCGACTACTGGTACAAGTACGTGGGCCTCGACGGCCGCGTGATCGGCATGACCACCTACGGCGAGTCCGCCCCGGCGGATGATCTGTTCAAGCACTTCGGCTTCACCAAGGAGAACGTGGTGAAGCAGGCCAAGGAGCTGCTGGGCTGAGGGACTTGCCCTAGCGGTAGGCCAGCAGCATGAAGAAAGGGCACGACCTGGCGGTCGTGCCCTTTTACGTTGCCCGTTTGCCTGAGAGTGCTTGTCTGAGGGTGCTTGTCAGAAAGTACTCAGGCCACCGTCACGCTCTGGTCGAGATAGACGTCCTGAATGGCGTGCAGCAGCTCGACCCCCTCGCTCATGGGTTTCTGGAACGCCTTGCGTCCGGAGATCAGCCCCATGCCGCCAGCGCGCTTGTTGATTACCGCGGTGCGCACCGCCTCGCCCAGATCGGAGTGGCCCTTGGAGCCACCGCCGGAGTTGATCAGCCCGGCGCGGCCCATGTAACAGCAGGCCACCTGGTAGCGGGCCAGATCGATGGGGTGCTCCGAAGTCAGCTCGCTGTAGACCTTGGCGTGAGTGTGGCCAAAGCCGATGTCCTGATAGCCGCCGTTGGTCTCGGGCAGCTTCTGCTTGACGATGTCGGCCTTGAGGGTCGCCGCCAGGTGATTGGCCTGACCAGTGAGGTCGGCCGCCACGTGGTAGTCCTTACCCTCATGCTTGAAGCCCGGGTTGCGCAGGTAGGCCCAAAGCACCGTGGCCATGCCCAGTTGGTGAGCACGCTCGAAGGCCTCACTGATTTCCATGATCTGGCGACGGCTCTCGGGGGAGCCGAAATAGATGGTCGCCCCTACCGCCACGCAGCCCATGTCGTGGGCCTGCTCCACCTCGGCGAACAGGGTCTGGTCGTACATCGCCGGATAGCTCAGCGTCTCGTTGTGGTTGAGCTTGAGCATCATCGGAATACGATGAGCGTAGCGCCGTGCCACTGACGAGAGCACGCCCAGGGTCGAGGCTACGCCGTTGCAGCCGCCTTCGATGGCCAGCTCGACGATGTTTGCCGGGTCGAAGTAGCGCGGATTGGGGGCGAACGAAGCGCCGGCGGAGTGTTCGATGCCCTGATCCACCGGCAGCAGGCTGAGGTAGCCGGTGCCGGCCAGGCGCCCATGGTCGAACATCGCTTGCAGGCTGCGCATCACCGCCGGGCTGCGGTCGCTGTCGGCGACTACGCGGCTGACGAAATCCGGCCCCGGCAAGTGCAGCTGTTCGCGGGGAAAGCCACGGCAACGGTGATCCAGCAGGAATTCGGCATCGTCACCCAGCAGTTGGGGTATATCGGTCATGTCTTCCTCTCCATGGTGTCGTGAATCGCTATTCCCAGCGTAGTGAAAACCGTACCGAGCGTTGCCTCTGCTTGCAAACCGAAGCGCCCTTTCACAAGGAAAGGGCGCTTCGCATCAGGCGGCCTTTATCTCTATGCGCCGACTCCTGTGCCTCTCCTTCCTCGGCAGCCGCAGATGGAGCACGCCGTTTTCCAGGCGCGCCTCGATGGCGGCGGTATCGATCTCGTGGCTGAGGGTGAAGCGCCGCTCATAGCGCTGCGCCTGGGCTTCGGCATATGTGGCCGACAGGCCCTCTGGCATGTCGATGCGAATCTCGCCTTCGATGCTGAGCAGATTGCCATCGACCTCCACGTTCAGACCCTCGCGAGTGACCCCGGGCATGTCAGCAACCACGAACAGCGCATTGTTCTCCTCATAGATATCCACGGGTGGCCGCATCATCCGGCTGCGCCGCTCGCGTGCCGGTACATTGGCCTGCGCCTCATGACGAGTGACTTCGTTCATGTTCATCACCTCCAACGCACTGACTTGACTCAATCGTGACACCGAAGCAACTCATACCGCCTGGACATCGATGCGACGCGGTTTGAGTTCCTCACGCTTGGGCAGATGGATCTCGAACACGCCGTCGTGGCAGCGCGCCTCGGCACGTTCCACGTCGATGCCGTCGGGCAGACTGATGGAGCGCACGAACTCGCCATCGAAGCGCTCACGACGGAAGCACGGGCGCTTGCGATCGCCCTCTTTCTCCCCCGGCAGGGCATCGCGCCGCCCGCGCAAGGTCAGCACGTTGTCTTGCACGCTGATGTCGAGGTCGTCCCGGGCCAGGCCGGCGGCGAGCACGTACACGCGAACGGCATCGTCGGTACGTCCGACGTTGATCATTGGGAAGCTGCCGCGGGGCACCGAGCGGATGTCCGCGGCGCCTTCCTGGAAGATCTCGTCGAGCCACGGCCGAAACCAGTCGAGGCCCGAACCGGTGCCGTTATCGAAACGCTTGAGATCTCCGAACATATCGAACACCTCCTACGCTTGGCAGATCGTTGACAGGCAAGGTCATCTGAGTACGGCAATGAGGCCGAAACCTGCTGTGCCGTATCGTTTCAATAGGGTCTCAGCGTCCTTTTTCAAGAGCTGCGACAGGCCTGCTTTGGTCAAGCGGAGCCAGTGACAGGAGAGCGGATCACAAGGGGAAAAAAATGCCCAGATGCGCTAGAATCGCCGCTTTCCGTCGGCAAGAGCGAGTCTCCCGCCCCATGGCCCAGCGTATCGCCATCAATGGTTACGGTCGTATCGGCCAGTGCGTGCTGCGCGCGCTGCTGGAACGGCAGTTGAGCCGCGCCGGTGCCCAGGCGCTGGAGGTGGTGGCAATCAACGAGCTCTCCGACCTGGACACCATCGCCTACCTGACCCGCTACGACACCACCCACGGTCGCTTCCCGGGGCAGGTGACGACAGACGGGGATCGCATGATCGTCGACGGCTCGCCAATCGCGATTCTCACCGAGCCGGAGCCTCAGCGTATGCCTTGGGCAGAGCTCGGTATCGATCTGGTGCTGGAGTGCTCCGGCAGCTTCAAGGATCGCGCCACCGCCGAGGCGCATCTTGCCGCCGGGGCCGGGCGGCTGCTATTCTCCCAGCCCGCCGAGAGCGACGTCGACGCCACCATCGTCTGCGGCATCAATGACGATGAGCTTACCGCCGAGCACCGCATCGTCTCGGCCGCCTCGTGCACCACCAACTGCCTGGTGCCGGTACTCACGGTGCTCGACCGGGCGCTGGGCATCGAGCACGGCGTGACCACCACCGTGCACTCGGCGATGAACGACCAGCCGGTGATCGACGCCTACCACCAGACCGACCTGCGCCTGACGCGCTCGGCGATGCACTCCATCGTGCCCGTCGACACCAGTCTGGCCCGCGGCATCAACCGCCTGATGCCGCACCTGGCCGGGCGTTTCGAATGCCTGCACATGCGCGTACCGACGATCAACGTCTCGGCCATGGACCTATCGCTCTGCGTACGCCGCGACACCACTGCCGCCGAGGTCAACGCCCTGCTGCGCGAGGCCAGCGACGGCCCCCTGGCCGGCCTGCTCGGCTACACCGAGGAGCCCATGGCCTCGATCGACTTCAACCACGACCCCCGCTCGGGTATCGTTGACGCCACTCAAACCCGGGTGGCGGGCAAACGCCTGATCAAGCTGCTGTGCTGGTTCGACAACGAGTGGGGCTTCGCCAACCGCATGCTCGACGTCGCCCAGCGCCTGGCGGCGCTACCTGCGGCGAGCCGCTGACCCGGCTTCGGTTTCCCTCAATCAAGGAAAGGAAGACGCCCGATGAACGTGCTCAAGATGACCGACCTGGCACTGCAAGGTAAGCGAGTACTGATCCGCGAGGACCTGAACGTACCCGTCAAGCACGGCAAGGTCACCAGCGACGCCCGCCTGCGGGCCAGCCTGCCGACCATTCAGGCAGCTGCGGAAGCCGGTGCCAAGGTCATGCTGATGAGTCACCTGGGGCGCCCCACCGAAGGCGAGCCGGCCGAGGAATTCTCGCTGGCGCCGGTGGCCGCGCGCCTCGGCGAACTGCTCGGTCGCCCGGTGCGGCTGGTCAAGGACTACCTCGACACCGCCCAGGATCTGGCCGAAGGCGAAGTGGTGCTGCTCGAGAACGTGCGCTTCAACGTCGGCGAGAAGAAGGATGACGAAACCCTCGCCCAGCAGTATGCCGACCTGTGCGACATCTACGTAATGGACGCCTTCGGCACCGCCCACCGCGCCCAGGCCTCCACTCATGGCGTGGCGCGCTTCGCCGCGCAGGCCTGCGCCGGCCCGCTGCTGGCCGCCGAGCTCGACGCCCTGGAGAAAGCGCTGGCCATGCCCAAGCGTCCCATGGTCGCCATCGTCGGCGGTTCCAAGGTCTCGACCAAGCTCGAAGTGCTCAACGCCCTTTCCGACAAGTGCGATCAGCTCATCGTCGGCGGCGGCATCGCCAATACCTTCATCGCCGCGGCCGGCCACAACGTCGGCAAGTCGCTGTATGAAGCCGACCTGGTCGAACAGGCCAAGGCACTGATGGCCAAGGTCGAGATCCCGCTGCCCACCGACGTGGTGGTGGCCACCGAGTTCTCCGAATCGGCCGAAGCCGTGGTCAAGCCCGTCGACCAGGTAAATGATAACGAGATGATCCTCGACATCGGCCCCGACACCGCGGGCCGACTGGCCGGTCTGCTCAAGGACGCCGGCACCATCCTGTGGAACGGCCCGGTGGGGGTGTTCGAGATCGACCAGTTCGGCCACGGCACCGAGGCACTGTCGCGCGCCATCGCCGAGAGCAACGGCTTCTCCATCGCCGGCGGCGGCGACACCCTGGCCGCCATCGACAAGTACGACATCGCGCAGCAGGTCTCCTACATCTCCACCGGCGGCGGCGCCTTCCTCGAGTACGTCGAGGGTAAGGTGCTACCGGCGGTGAAGGCGCTGGAAGACGCTGCACACTGACCCGTCCCGCCGCCGCTCGGCCATGCCGGGCGGCAGCCCTAGTCCCCAGACAGATCGAAACAGAACAGGTGAGATCATGGCACTGATCAGCATGCGCCAGATGCTGGACCACGCCGCCGAGCGCGGCTACGGCATTCCGGCATTCAACGTCAACAACCTCGAGCAGATGCGCGCCATCATGGAAGCGGCCGACGCTACCGACTCCCCGGTAATCGTCCAGGCCTCCGCCGGTGCGCGCAAGTACGCTGGCGCGCCCTTCCTTCGCCATCTCATCCTGGCCGCGGTGGAAGAGTTCCCGCACATCCCGGTGGTGATGCACCAGGACCACGGCACCTCGCCTGCAGTGTGTCAGCGCTCGATCCAGCTCGGCTTCTCCTCGGTAATGATGGACGGCTCGCTGGGCGAAGACGGCAAGACCCCGATGGACTACGACTACAACGTCGACGTCACCCGTCGCACCGTCGAGATGGCCCACGCCTGCGGCGTTTCGGTGGAGGGCGAGCTGGGCTGTCTGGGCAGCCTGGAGACCGGTATGGCCGGTGAAGAGGACGGCATCGGCGCCGAGGGCGTGCTCTCCCACGACCAGCTGCTGACCGACCCGGAAGAAGCCGCCGCGTTCGTCAAGGCGACCCAGGTCGACGCCCTGGCCATCGCCATCGGCACCAGCCACGGCGCCTACAAGTTCACCAAGCCGCCTACCGGCGACACGCTGTCGATCCAGCGCATCAAGGAGATCCATGCTCGCATCCCCGACACCCATCTGGTGATGCACGGCTCCTCCTCGGTGCCCCAGGAGTGGCTCGCCGTGATCAACGAGTTCGGCGGCGAGATCCCCGAAACCTACGGCGTGCCCGTCGAGGAGATCGTCGAGGGCATCAAGTACGGCGTGCGCAAGGTCAACATCGACACCGACCTGCGACTGGCCTCCACCGGCGCGGTGCGTCGCTTTCTGGCCAAGCACCCGGGCGAGTTCGACCCGCGCAAGTATCTGAAGGAAACCGTCACGGCCATGCGCGACATCTGCATCGCCCGCTACGAAGCCTTCGGCACCGCCGGCAATGCTAGCCGCATCAAGCCGATCAGCCTCGAAGCGATGTACGGGCGCTACGCCCGAGGCGAGCTGGATCCGAAGGTGAAGTGATCCGAATCGCTCGGCAATGACAGGCGGCCCCCGACGGGCCGCCTTTTCGCTTGCTTGTCCCCCAGGACCCGGTGCAGATCCCGAAGCCCCGCGCAACCCAGGTTATTGCAGCGCAGCAATGGCCCGGTACATAGTCGTGAGAGTAACCCGCACAAGGATGCCTGGCATGAAGACAATGACCCCCTATTCCCTGATTCCGCTCAATCCCGTGGCCATGATGGACGTATGGAAGCTCGGCATCATGACGCTGGAACTCTGGTCGACGTCACTCTCCACCATCACCATGCGGCATGGACTGTGGCAGACCCAGTCTCCCACCAGCGCCCGCATGCTCAAAGAGAATCAGCGCATGGTGACCGAAAAGCTCGAAGCCGGCCTGGAGACAGGCTTCGAGCTACAGAAAGCCATGCTGCAGCTGGCCTTTGGCCAGGGCAGTCCCTGGTGGCACACCGGCCGACGCGCCATGGCGCCTTACCACCGCCGCAGCAGCGCCAATTCGCGGCGCCTCTCGCGCCGCCGCTGACCGGCGAGCATGACCGCCCATTACTTCGCCTGCTAAACTCTCCGGTCTTGTCCGAGACCGGAGCCCGCATGCCTGCCGCCGCCAAGTCCTTGCCTACCCCGCGCCAGTGGATATCACTCGTCGCCACGGTCGCGGTGACCCTGTTTCTGCTGTTGAGCCCCGAGCAGCCGTTGCTGGTGAGAGCCGGGGCGGTGATTGGGCTGTGCATCGGGCTGTGGGCGACGGGCTGGCTACCGCAGTGGCTGACGGCGCTGGTGTTCTTCACACTCTGTACCGTGGCCGGGGTGGCCTCGGCGGACATCGTCTTCGCCGGCTTCGGCTCGGCGGCGACCTGGCTGGTGTTTTCGGGACTGATCATCGGGGCGGCGATTCAGTACACGGGGCTCGGCAATACGCTGGCCCGGGGCGTTGGCCCCTGGTTGGAGGGTTCCTATCGGCGCGCACTGATCGGCGTGATTCTGCTGGGTCTGGCGATGGCCTTCTTCATGCCATCTGGCATGGGGCGCATCCTGCTGATGGTGCCGATACTTACCACCCTGGCCGACCATCTGGGCTACGAACCCGGTGACAGGGGCCGCACCGGGCTGATTCTCGGCGGCATGATGGGCACCTTCCTGCCCACCTACGCCATCCTGCCCGCGAACGTGCCCAACAATGTGTTGATGGGGGCCGCCGAGGCGGTATTGGGCACACCGCCCAATTACAGCGAGTACCTGCTGCTGCACTTCCCGGTGCTGGGGCTGCTCAAGACGCTGCTGCTGATTGCGGTGATGCTGTGGCTCTACCCGGCACACGCGCCCAGGCACAGCGACTCGGTTGCCGAAAGACCTCGCCTCTCACGCCCTGAGTTCGGCCTGGCGGCGCTGCTCTCGGTAGCGGTACTGCTGTGGATGAGCGATGCCTGGCACGGCATCTCCCCGGCCTGGATCGGCATGCTGGTGGCGCTGGTCTGCCTGTATCCCGGTAGCCGCTTGATGGGCCCCAATCCCCTGCAGTCGATCAGCTTCGATTCGTTTCTCTACGTCGCCGGCATCGTCAGCCTCGGTGCGCTGGCCTTCCACAGCGGCCTGGGAGAACGAGTGGCTGGCAGCCTGCTCTCGGTGCTGCCGCTGCGCGAAGCCACCGATGCCGCCGCCTTCGGCATGCTCTCGGGGCTCGCCATGGTACTTGGCACGCTGGTCACGCTACCGGGCATCCCCGCCATCCTGACCCCCATGGCGCCGGGGCTCGCCAACATCACCGGCTGGACACCGGAGGCCGTTTACATGACCCAGGTGGTGGGGTTCTCCACGGTGCTGCTGCCCTATCAGGCACCGCCCTTGATCGTCGGCATCCTGGCGGCACGCATCTCGCTGCGCGAGACCGCGAGGCTGTGCCTGATCACCGCCCTGCTCAGTGTGCTGTTGCTGTGGCCGCTGAACTATCTGTGGTGGGAGTGGCTCGGCTGGATTTGAGCGTTTGGTACCGCAGAAACGAGTCGCCCCCGGCCAAGGCCAGGGGCGACAAGAGGGGAACTACCCGTTCAGGCGATTACCAATCCTGGTCGTCGTCCTCATCGGTTTCCCACTCTTCTTCTTCATCTTCGGTTTCCCACTCGTCATCAGCGGTTTCCCACTCTTCCTCTTCGTTCTCCTCTTCCCACTCATCAGCGTCCCACTCTTCCTCCTCGTTCTCGTACTCAATGCCTTCGATCACGGGAGCCTGGCCGCTGGTTTCCGGAGCGGTCTCTTCAGGGAAGGTATCCTGGCCCTCTTGCTCTTCTTCATCAAAACCGGCCATGGCCAGCGGGCTGGCGCTCAGGCCAAAAGTGATACCGACGATACCGAGCTTCTTGAGGAATTCCTTGGACATCATGTTCGTACCTCCAGCGAAGTTTGAACTGCTTTCCTGAATGATTCGAAACCCTGTGACAGTGATTCCGATCGCCCTTTGGATAAAGCGAGATGCAGGCCAACTTGGCATGCATAAGCATAAGTGCAATTAAAACAATAACTTATAGACAATTCGAAGGCTTCATAATAAACATGGCAAATCAGACAAAGTGGAGAAATATGTCACATGGGCACATATTGACCATGTCAGAACTGCTTAGGCATTTCTCGCGAGAAATTGAACAATAACACTTTATTAACACTAGGCCAATAATATATAACCAATATACAAATGAATATATAAAAAACAAGATAAACAAAACCGCCCCCGGCAATGCCGGGGGCGGTTCCGAGGAGGTTGAATGCTTCAACCTTCAGATGACGTCGCCATCCTCCTTGACAGCGACTGCCCATCCCTGGGCGTCAGGCTTTACCAATCCTGGTCGTCATCCTCATCCTCTTCCCATTCTTCCTCTTCGTTCTCTTCTTCCCACTCATCGTCGGCGTCGAAGCCGTCGTCACCATTGAAGCCGGTGTCGCCTTCGGCGTCAGCACCTGCACCAACGCCCACATCGGCATCAGCGCCAGCACCGGTACCCATATCAGTCTCAGCATCGGTGCCCAGTCCACCATCGGCTTCCGCACCAGCACCGGTACCCATGTCAGTCTCGGCATCAGTACCCATGCCTGCACCAGCATCTTCACCCGGCACGGTCTCCTGCGGTACTGCGCCTTGCTCGTCCTCTTCGTCATGGAAATCGGCAAAGGCCAACGGGCTGGCGCTCAGGCCAACAGTGATACCGAAAATGCCGAGTTTCTTGAGAAATTCCTTGGACATCATGTTCGCACCTCCAAAGGAGTTGAACGTGAATTTTCCTATCGAAGCCGAGGCTTCACGTCATACCGGAGAGCTAGCGTTGCTCGTTTAGCTGTGTCCTACCGGCATGTCCTGCTCGACCTGAACGCTGCACGTCTTGGGCCAAACCAACCAGAGTTCAATAAAAAATATTTTAAAAACAACAAGATAACATCACCACAGAATTGCCAACAGCGGCTGTATAAGCGTCCCGAAGGTGGTGCGTTATGACACATGGGTCTGTTCTAGGCAGGCACACTCCCAGCAGGCGAAGTCCTCGCTAACTGCCCATTGCAGGCTGCGACGCGATGTTACTCAGGGACTTGAATATGGCGCGCTTACGCGCAATACTTAGGAAACAGCGTTCGCAAACATGCAGCGGCCTAAACTTCAAGCCCTGCATGCCGATACAAGAGGTATCAAGCTCGACAGTCACGAGACTGCGAAGGAAGTTCGGTATGATTCGCCACTTTTGCTTGCTCTTCGATTGTGATGGCACGCTGGTCGACAGCGAACCCCTGCTGGCCGCCGAGATGGCGACCAGCCTGACTCGGCTGGGGCTGCCCTTCCAGGCCAGCGACTACATCGGTGAATTTCGTGGCAGCCGCTTCCGCAACATCGTGGCAGCGCTCGAGGAGCGCTACGGCAGCGTCGATCCCCTCCATCTGGCCGAGACCGAAACCGAGATGCGCAGCAATCTCAATCGACGCCTCGAAACCGAACTCACCGCCATCACCGGGGCTCGCGAAGCTCTCATGGCCTTGATCGACTATCCCTGCGGCGTGGTCTCCAACGGGCCCGAAAACAAGATCCGTACCTCCTTGCAAGCCATCGGCTTCGGCGACTTCTTCGGCACGCACCTCTACAGCGCCTATAGCGCCAACTGCTGGAAACCCGATCCCCGCCTCTATCTGCATGCCGCCACGGCGATGGGCTTCGATGCCGAAGATTGCATCGCCATCGACGATGCCCTGGTCGGCGTCAAGGCCGCGCTCGATGCCGGCATGACAGTGATTCACCTGAATCGCTTCCCCGACGCCGAGGAAACCCCGGAAGGCGCCATCATGATCAGCAGCATGTATCAGCTGCCCACCGTGATCGAGAACCTGGCCCACACACGGGCACAGGAGAGCCGGCAGTTCGCTTACGCCCGCTGATCGGCCATGTACTTGCGTGACATGATCGCATCAGGGCGTAACCGGCCCCCCAGGCCATAGGCAGACCCTTCCCCAGGGCGTTATCATCGCCTCACACTCATGCTGCCCGATGCCAGGAGCTCTCATGGCCTCACTGCAGGACCAGCTGCGCGGCCTGGTCTACTCCACCGAACACGGTGACATGTGCCCCGGCTGCCGCCAGCCCCAGGCCGACTGCCGCTGCAGCGAACTCGCCGAGCAGGAGCGCCTCGCAGCGCTGGACGGCGTCGTGCGCATTCGCCGCGAAACCAGCGGTCGCAAGGGCAAGGGAGTCACCACCATCAGTGGCATTCCGCTGCCCGTCGCCGAGCTCAAGGCGCTGGCCAAGACGCTCAAGAAACGCTGCGGAACCGGCGGCTCGCTGCAGGATGGCATCATCGAGATCCAGGGCGATCACCGCGAGCTGTTGAAGGCCGAGCTCGAGCGCCGGGGCTTTACCGTCAAGCTTGCCGGTGGCTGAACGAGGAGACGACATGGCTGTTGCACGAAATTCCCTGCTGAGCGCTATGCGCCGTCAGCGTATCGCCATTACTGCGCTGACGCTGCTGATACTGGCGGGCTGCGCCGGCACCCCCGAGTTCGCCGAACTGGACGTGCAGGTCGAACCACCGAGCGGCGTGGAGCTTGCCCAGGATGCCGAACTGCGCGTCTGGCTGAGCGATGCCGGGGGAACCCTGGCAGAAACGCGGGCGAAGCCAAGCGGGGCCGGCCCCTGGCCTGCGGCGCTGCGCTTCGACCGGCGCACTCTAGAGGCGGCCAGCGCGCCGCGACTGGCCGCCGAGCTGCGCCAGCAGGGTCGCATCACGCACATCACACCGGAGCCAGTGGAGATGCCGTCTGGCGGCCGAGGCCCGGTCAGCCTGCCGCTCGAGCCACGCCCGTAAACGCGAGCGCGGCGGCTTCGAGCACCTGCCCGATCGGCGCTTCGAGCTTGAGCGAATAAAGCGCATCGCCGCGGGTGCGCCCGCGGTTGAGACAAGCGATCGGCAGGCCGGCCTCGCTGGCCTGACGGGCGAAGCGGTAGCCGGAATAGACCATCAGCGACGAGCCCACCACCAGCAGGGCTTCGGCGCCTTCGACCAGTGCCCGAGCCCGCTCGACTCGCTCTCTGGGCACGCTGTCGCCAAAGAACACCACGTCGGGCTTCCAGATCCCTACCCCACAGCGTGAGCAGCCGGGCACCTCGAAGGTGGAGAAATCGGTTTCGAGGGCGGCATCGCCATCGGGGCGCACTTCGGCCTCGTGCTCGAGCCATTCGGGATTGCTCTCGGCGAGCTCGGCATGCAGGTCATGACGCATGCGCAGCGCCCCGCAGCCCATGCAGCGTACCTGTTCGGCACGTCCATGCAGGTCGATGACGTTGCACGAACCGGCCTTCTGATGCAGCCCATCGACGTTCTGAGTGATGACGCCAAGCACCACGCCGGCCTGCTCCAGCTGTGCCAGGGCCCGATGGGCAGCGCCGGGGCGGGCGCCGTGCAGGGTACGAAAGCCCACCAGCGCACGCGCCCAATAGCGCTGCCTGGCGGCCGCACTGCTCATGAACTGCTGATGCTGCATGGGCGGCGCGCACTTCCACGCACCCGCTTCGTCCCGGTATGCAGGAATGCCGCTGTCGGTGCTGACCCCGGCACCGGTGAGCACCGCCAGGCTGGAATGACGTGCCAGAAACTCGCGCAGGCGTTCGGCCGCTTCTGTCCCGGCTGGCTGTCGTGTATCGTTCATGATCTATCCGTCATGCTGCGGCGCATACGCCTCTGTACCGAAGACCTAGTACTTTAGACATGGTACTGAAGACACAGTACTGAAGACACAGTACTGAAGACACAGTACTGAAGATGGCTCCGGGCGCCTCAGGTTGTCTAGAATGTCACGCTCACGTGACTCCACCGGCAAGGACGAACCCATGGCCTGGCTGGAATACCTGCTGCCACTCATCTTCCTCTTTCCGCTCGGGGCCATGGCCGTCATCGTCATCGCCTTGCGCAACCTGCACGATGCCCGGGTTCGCTCGCCGTTCAACGCACGCCCCCTGAGAGAGCCCGGCCAGGCCCTGCGCAATCGGCTCGACCGTGCCTTCGCCACGCTGTTTCTCAACGGTGCCCTGGGCCCCATCCTGACCTTGGCGCCACTGGTCTATGGCATGGGCCGAATGCTCTTCGCCAGTCGCCAGAATTGGGTCGAATGGGCGCTGTACGGGGCGCTGAGCACGGCGCTGGTACTGGTCTACTGCTTCCTGCTGATTCGCGACTTCCAGCACATCCGGCGCATCAAGCTGGGGCTGGCCTGCGACCTGGCCGTGGGCCAGGAGCTGGAGCGCATGGTGAGCCCCGAGGCGCATCCCTACTTCGTCTTCCACGACGTGCCTACGGATAGCGACATCATCGACCACGTGGCCATCACCCCCCACGGCGTCTTCGTGGTCGAGACCCGCGCACGCACGCGGCCGTTCACTGCGGACGGGCGCGAGGTCAACGTCGTCACCGTCGAGCCAGAGCGGCTGCGCTTCCCGGGCTGGAGCGAGCATCGCCCGATTCTCAAGACACTGCGCGCCTCCCACTGGCTGGCCGGCTGGCTGGAGCAGCGCTGCGGCCAGCCGGTGCCGGTCATGGGCGTGCTCACCCTACCCGGTTGGGACATCACCTGCGCCGGCACCCCCGAAGGGCTAATGGTGGTCAGCGGTGAAGCGCTCTCCCAGCAGCTCAGCGAGCGGCGCCTCGGCGAGCTCGACGACGAACTGCACGACAGGGTGATCGAGGCGCTGATCGAACGTGCCGCCGAGCTGGATCGTAACCCGGCACTCTACGAACCCTCGATCTGAGCTTTTTTACCTTTCACCACCCTTCTCCCTTTCACCCCACGGCTCAGTCTCCCCTGAGCCGACCTCCCATCTCCTGGGCCAGGTCGACGGCGTAGTGGTCGGTCATACCGCCGATGAAGTCGAGCATGCGCCGGTAGCTGTCGTACAGCGGCCAGGAAGGGCGCGGGGTGTTCTCGCCGATCAGCGCCAGCACCCGCTGATGCTTGAAGCTCGATTGTCCGCTGAAGTGCAGCTCATGGGCGGCGCCGATGAAAGCCTCGAGCAGGATGCCCAGGGTGGTATAGGCGCCGATCTCCAGCTTGGCCTTGCGCTCGTTCTGGAAGATCCGTTCTCGGGCCAGTTGCTTGGCCGCCGCCACGCCCCAGCCCAGGTCGGGATGGCAGAGTTCGAGCAGGTCGCTTTCGAGCGTGCCGTTGAGCAGGGCGCTCTCGTGCTCGACGAACACGGCCCCCACATCGTTGACCGCCCGCTCCATGGCGGCACCGCGCAGTGCGGCGATGCGCCGCCGCTGGGAGACGCCGTCGCGGGCCATGCGCGCATAGTCCGAGGGCGCATCTCCGGCGATCTGCAACAGCACCTCGGCGACCTCCTCGAAGCGCAGGATGCCCATCTCCAGGCCGTCCTCTAGGTCGAGCAGGGCGTAACAGATGTCGTCGGCCGCCTCTACCAGCCAGGCCAGCGGGTGGCGACACCAGCGCCCTTCGCCGCGGGGCAGCAACCCCAGGCAGCGGGTCACGTCCTCCAGCAGCGGCCGCTCCGACTGGTAGCAGCCGAACTTGCCGGCGCTACCGCCGTGCTCCACGGTCCAGGGGTACTTGAGCAGGGTGCCCAGGGTTGCCGCGGTGAGACGCATACCGCCGCGAAACTGGTTGTATTCGATCTGCGTGACGATGCGGAAGCCCTGGGCATTGCCCTCGTAGGTCAGCAGATCGGCGCGCTCGCGCTCGGAAAGTCCTTCGAGCAACCCGCTGCCGTCTGCCTCGGCGCGCTTGAACCAGTCGCGGATGGCGTATTCGCCGGCATGCCCGAAGGGCGGGTTGCCGATGTCGTGTCCCAGGCAGGCGGCCTGCACGATCACGCCGAGATCGGCCGGTGTGATCCATTTCGGTAGCCGCTCGCGCAGCAGCTCGCCGACGATCATGCCCAGGCTGCGCCCCACGCAGCCCACCTCTAGCGAGTGAGTCAGGCGGGTGTGGATATGGTCGTTGTCGGTCAGCGGGTGGACCTGGGTCTTGCGTCCGAGCCGCCGGAACGAGCCGGAGAAGACGATGCGGTCATGGTCCTTGTGAAACGGGCTGCGCCCGATCTCGTCACGCCCGCTGGTGGGCTTGCCATGCAGCCGTGAGGGGTCGAGCAACTGCTGCCAATGCATCTGCGTCATGGGCTTCCTCCTGAAGCCCTCATTCTGGCACTGGCAGGGGCGACATGGCCATGGTCGTCACGCCTCGACAATGCAACAGGCCGAGCCTGATGAGGCTCGGCCTGAAGCTCTCGTCTGGCGAAAAGGAGCTCAGTAATCGTAGTCGCTGCCTTTGATGTAACCACTGGTATCGCGTTGGCGCACAGTGGTGGTCTGCAGACGAGGCCCCGGCGAACGTGCCGGCGAAGGCAGCGCCATGGGGCGAGCGGGCAGGCCGTCACCGCGCGCCGCCGCTCCCCGGGCGCGCTCCACCCCTTGCGGAAAGCCGCTGCGCCCACTGTAGTCGGGTGTGCGTCCAGCCTGGTAGGCGTGCCGCCGGGTCTGGTCCTGAGCGCAATACAGGCTTACCGCCGTGCTTGCCCCCACCGCCACCAGCGCCAGCTTGACGCTGCCGTGCTTGGGGTGGTCGCGGTCGGCCAGCAGCGCCAGCAGCGCCGCCACATCCAGCGCATCGCCGGCACTGCGCGCCCACAGCGCGGGCTTGGGATTGACGCTCAGCGCACCGATACCGGTGGCCACACCGCGTGCGCCGCAAAGGCGCACGATGGCTTCCGCCCCTTCCACGCCCAGCGCTCTTGTCACGCTGCGCGGCGCCAGCAGCTGGTAGAGACCCAGCCCGATGCCCAGCCAGCCGAGCCCACGTGCCAGCCTGTCGCTGGCCTGCAGCGAATGGCTCCGGTCGAGATTCATCTGTTCACCTCCATGTCGGTTTTCTGCACCCGGCGCACAAGCCGCTCAAGGCTTGAGTACCACCTTCACGCAGCCGTCCTGCTTGTCGCGAAAGGTGTTGTACATGTCGGGCCCTTGCTCCAGGCCGGCGCTGTGGGTGACCACGAAGGAAGGGTCGATCTGCCCCTCGTCGATCAGACCCAGCAGCTCGTCGGTCCAGCGCTTGACGTGGGTCTGACCGGTGCGCACGGTCAGGCCCTTGTTCATCAGCGGCCCCATGGGCACCTTGTCGATCAAGCCGCCGTAGACGCCGGGGATCGACAAGATACCGCCGGGACGGCAGACGTAGATCATCTCGCGCAGCACGTGGGCGCGGTCGTTCTCCAGCATCATCGCCTGCTTGAAGCGGTCGTAGACCGAATCGAGGGAGCGCGGCACGTGAGACTCCAGCCCCACCGCGTCGATGCACTTCTCCGGCCCCTTGCCCCGGGTCAGCTCCTGCAGGCGGGCGAGCACGCTCTCCTCGTCGAAGTCGATCGCGATCGCCCCGCCGGCCTCGGCCATGGCCAGGCGCTCGGGCACGTTGTCGATCACCACCACCTGCTCGGCACCCAGCAGCACGGCGCTACGCACGCAGAACTGGCCGACGGGCCCGGCACCCCAGATGGCCACGGTATCGGTGGGCTCGATGTCGCACTGCACCGCGGCCTGCCAGCCGGTGGGGAAGATATCGCCGAGGAACAGCACCTGCTCGTCGCTCAGGCTGTCGGGTACCTTGACGTGGGTGGTGTCGGCAAAGGGCACGCGCACGTATTCCGCCTGGCCGCCGGCATAGCCGCCGGTGAGATGCGAGTAGCCGAACAAGCCGGCCCCGGCATGGCCGAACACCTTGTCGGCCAGCGCCTTGTTGCGGTTGGAGCGCTCGCACAGCGAGAAATTGCCGCGCCGGCACTGCTCGCACTCGCCGCAGGTGATGGTGAAGGGCACCACGACGCGGTCGCCGACCTTGAGCTCGCGGGTCTCGCTGCCGACCTCCATCACCTCGCCCATGAACTCATGCCCCACCACATCGCCCGATTCCATGGCCGGAATGAAGTGGTGGAACAAGTGCAAGTCGGAGCCGCAGATGGCGCAGCTGCTGACATTGATGATGGCGTCGCGGGGATGCTCGATCTGCGGGTCGGGAACCGTTTCGTAGCGGATATCGTTCTTGCCGTGCCAACACAGCGCTTTCATGACTCTCTCCCTGTCTTTGACTGCCTGCGAAAGCGAATGACCTGGACTTCACCTTAGTTCAGCGGCGTCCGGCGACAGGTAAGGGAGTTTGGTAGCTAGGTTACGATCCTTTGCTCGGACGGGCGGCCCGGCGCCCTGGCAAGCGCCGGGCGCTGGTCACCCGCAGTTGGCACCGTTGTCCATCACAGACTTCCGTGCCCGCCTCAGTCTTCCGCCAGTGAGGGCAACAGCGTCTTGAGCTTGCGCGTCAGTGTATTGCGCCCCCAGCCCAGCAGCTCGGCGGCTTCGCCCTTGCGCCCGCCGGTGTGTTTCAGCGCCGTCTCGATCAGGATGCGCTCGAAGTCCGGCACCGCCTCCTCCAGCAGATGGGTATGACCCGCCGCCAGGGCGCGGTCGGCCCAGTCGCGGAAGGCGGCACGCCAGTCACCGCTGGGCGCCTCACCGCCCTCGCCCTGGCGCAGCTCCGGCGGCAGGTCCTCGACCAGAATCTCGCGCCCCGAGGCCATCACCGTCAGCCAGCGGCAGGTGTTCTCCAACTGGCGCACGTTGCCGGGCCACGGCAGCCGGGTCAGGTGAGTCTCGGCATCCTTGGTCAGCACCTTGACGTCGGTAGCGAGCTCCTTGGCCGCCTCGGCCAGGAAGTGCCGCGCCAGGCGAGGAATGTCCTCGCGCCGTTCGGCGAGCTTGGGCAGGTGGACACGAATCACGTTGAGGCGATGGAAGAGGTCCTCGCGGAAGCGACCGTCCTCCACCAGCGCCTCCAGGTTCTGGTGCGTGGCGGCGATGATGCGCACGTCGACCTTGACCGGGGTATGACCGCCGACGCGATAGAACTCGCCGTCGGCCAGCACCCGTAGCAGCCGTGTCTGGGTCTCGGCCGGCATGTCGCCGATCTCGTCGAGGAACAGCGTGCCGCCGTTGGCCTGCTCGAAGCGTCCCTGGCGCTGGGCGGTGGCGCCGGTGAAAGCCCCCTTCTCGTGCCCGAACAGCTCGGACTCGATCAGATCGCGCGGGATGGCGGCCATGTTCAGCGCAATGAACGGGTGGGCCGCGCGCGGGCTGTGCTGATGCAGGGCGCGAGCCACGCGCTCTTTGCCGGTACCCGACTCGCCATTGATCAGTACGGTAATGTGCGAGTGCGACAGGCGGCCGATGGCGCGAAACACCTCCTGCATCGCCGGTGCTTCGCCGATGATCTCGGCGCTCAGCCCTTCAGGCACGCTCACCGGCCGCTTGCGCTCGCGGGCGTGGGCCACGGCGCGGCGCACCAGGGCCAGCGCCTCGTCGACGTCGAAGGGCTTGGGTAGGTATTCGAAGGCGCCGCCCTGATAGGACGCCACGGCGCTGTCGAGGTCGGAGTGGGCGGTCATGACGATGACCGGCAGATCGGGATGCACCTCGCGGACCCGCGACATCAGGTCCAGGCCGTCGATACCCGGCATGCGGATGTCGGTGACCAGCACGTCGGGGGGATCGTCGAGAAGACGGCTGAGCGCCATATCGGCCCGGTCGATGCACTCGACCTCGAGGTCGGGCTGAGCCAGGGCGCGCTCCAGCACCCAGCGAATGGCGCGGTCGTCGTCGACCACCGCGACACGTGCGACATCAGTCATGGCGCTTCTCCAGTGGAATAAGCAGACGAAATTCGGTATGCCCGGGGCGGGACTCGCATTCGATCAGTCCTTGATGCTGATGCAGAATGCCCTGGGCAATGGACAGTCCCAGTCCACTGCCGTCGGCACGCCCCGATACCATGGGGTAGAAAAGGGTTTCCTGCAGGGCTTCGGGAACGCCGGGGCCGTTGTCGATCAAGGCCACCTCACAGACCAGGCGATGACGCTCGGCGCCCAGGGTGAATTGGCGGCGGGCGCGGGTACGCAGCAGTAGACTGGGCGCTTCGGTTCCGGCTTCGGTCATGGCTTCCACCGCGTTGCGCGCCACGTTGAGCACCGCCTGGATCATCTGCGCCTCGTCGCCAGGAAAATCCGGCAGGCTGGGGTCGTAATCGCGCTCGATTCTCACCCCCGGCGTCTCGGCGGAAAGCAGCGTACGCACCCGCTCCAGCACCTTGTGTACGTTGAGCGGCTCGTGACGCAGCAGCTTGTTCGGTCCCAGCATGCTGTCGACCAGGTCGCGCAGGCGGTCGACCTCCTCGACGATGATATGGGTGAACTCACGCAGGGCGGGGTCGTCGAGGTCGCGCTCCAACAGTTGCGCGGCGCCACGGATACCGCCCAGCGGGTTCTTCACCTCGTGGGCCAGCCCCCGCGACAGCACCTTGATCGCTTCCTGACGATTGAGCAGGGCTTCCTCGCGGGATATTCGCAGCAGACGGTCGCGTGGCTCCATTTCCACCAGCAGCTCGGCCGAGGAGAGCGGCGTGACCGTATAGTCGATGGTCACCACGCCGCCGCCCAGCAGCGCCAGGCGAACTTCGCGCTGGGTAAAGGGATGCTGGTCGTCCCGCGCCTTGGCCAGCACCTCGCCCATGCCATCGTCTTCGACCAGCAGTGCCGCCAGACTGTGTCCCTTGACCCGGCCCAGGCTGACTGCCAGCAGGGCCTCGGCCGCCGGATTCATCCAGCTTAACTGCAGCTCATCGTCCAGCAGCAGCACCGCCGTGGTGAGGTGTTCCATCAGGCGTCGATACATTTTCGACCTTTTCTCGCAAAATGAAGGGGGACTGAGCGCTGCGTTTGCATCGTCTTGGCGCATGCCCGGCTCATCGCCGAAGCGGCATCTCCCATGGGCGCCCCCTGCCCCTACACAAGAAGGAAGCAAGAAGCGCGCCAACCCTTGCAAGTGCGATATGGCGCCGTTTCGGGGCGGATGCAGCACCCACTCATGCACCATAATGGTGCATGCTATTGGGAGGCGCCAGTGAAGATTGCACCGACCTCACCCACCATGGCGCGACGTCCTATCGATATCGGGGCAATTCTCTGCGCGAGCGATGCGCAGAAGGCGTTCAGCCACCGGCACCCTGCGGCTGCGTGGCGCTGGTGCGCTGAACGTAAAGCGAGACCGGCGCCGTGCGGTGGCGTATCTGGCCTTGAGCATCGAGCAGCTCGGCCTGCAACACGTACTCGCCGCGGGGCAGGTTGGTCAGCATGAAGGCACTGGTATGCATGGCGGTCTGGCTTACCTGGCCGTCGACCAGCAGCCTCACGCGGTGGTCGGGGCGCAGCGCCGGCACGATGGCCAGCTCGACCTGCAGATTGCCGGCGTAGCTGGCGGGAAGCTCGCCCCCGCGCCCCGGCGAGCGAATACGGAAGGTGTCGTAGGGCATGAACGGCTGGCCCGGTGACTGACTCTCCCGTGGGGCAGTTCCCTCGACCCGCGGCGGCTCGGCCCGTCGCCCTTCGCTACGCGCAGGAATCACGGTCACCGGTGCCAGCTGGACCGGCTCGCCGCCGCGATTGGGGTCGTCGGTGAAGATCACGTTGCCCTGGGCATCGGTGGTGCGATAGATGGTCGTGGCCTGCGCCGAACAAGCCACCAGCACTCCCAGCAGGCACGGCACGATCAGCTTGAACATGGGTCGCTTCCCCTTGGCTGCTCCGCAGCTTACCCGTGGGCCTAACCCGGGCATGAGCAGGGCGGAGTCGGGTGCACGTAACGGAACGTTCCGCCTAGTGTACGACAAAAAAGGCCCCGCAATGCGGGGCCCTTCGCGGCGGACCGGCAGCAATGCCACCGGACGCGGCGGCTGCTTAGCAGCTGTAATACATGTCGAACTCGATCGGATGCGTGGTCATGCGGATACGCTCGACATCTTCCATCTTCAGCTCAATGTAAGCATCGATCATGTCATCGGTGAACACGCCACCTTCGGTGAGGAACGCACGGTCAGCGTCCAGCGCCTCGAGCGCCTGATCCAGGCTGCTGGCGACGGTCGGAACCAGCTTGCCCTCTTCCGGCGGCAGGTCATAGAGGTTCTTGTCCATGGCATCGCCGGGGTGGATCTTGTTCTTGATGCCGTCGATACCGGCCATCAGCATGGCGGCGAAGGCCAGGTAGGGGTTGGCGGTCGGGTCGGGGAAGCGAGCCTCGACACGCTTGCCCTTCGGGCTCGCGGTGTAGGGAATGCGGATGGAGGCAGAACGGTTGCGGGCACTGTAGGCCAGCATGACCGGCGCCTCGAAGCCCGGCACCAGACGCTTGTAGGAGTTGGTCGAAGCGTTGGTGAAGGCGTTCAGGGCACGGGCGTGCTTGATGATGCCGCCGATGTAGTAGAGCGCCATTTCGGACAGGCCCGCGTACTGGTCGCCGGCGAACTGGTTCTGACCGTCCTTCCAGAACGACTGGTGCACGTGCATGCCGCTACCGTTGTCGCCGACCAGCGGCTTGGGCATGAAGGTGGCGGTCTTGCCGTAGGCGTGGGCCACGTTGTGGATCACGTACTTCATTTCCTGAACTTCGTCGGCCTTCTTCACCAGGGTGTTGAACTTCACGCCGATCTCGTTCTGGCCGGCGTTGGCCACCTCGTGGTGGTGCACCTCGACGGTCTGGCCGATGGCTTCCAGGGTGTTGCACATCGCGCCGCGAATATCGTGGAAGCTGTCGACCGGGGGCACCGGGAAGTAGCCGCCCTTGACCCGCGGACGGTGCGCCAGGTTGCCGCCTTCGAGCTGGCGATCGGTGGCCCAGGCACCCTCTTCGGAGGTGATCTTGTACATGGCGCCTTCGATGTCGGCTTTCCAATGCACTTCGTCGAAGATGAAGAACTCGGGCTCGGGGCCGAAGAAGGCAGTATCGCCCAGGCCGGTGGACTGCAGGTAGGCTTCAGCGCGCTTGGCGATGGAACGCGGGTCGCGCTCGTAGCCCTGCATGGTGGCCGGCTCGATGATGTCGCAGCGCACCACCAGGGTGGCGTCTTCGGTGAACGGGTCGAGGAAGGCGGTACCGTCTTCCGGACGCAGGATCATGTCCGACTCGTTGATGCCCTTCCAGCCGGAGATGGAGGAGCCATCGAACATCTGGCCGTTCTCGAAGAACTCCTCGTTGACGTCACGGGCCGGAATGGTGACGTGCTGTTCCTTGCCCCGCGTGTCGGTGAAGCGCAGGTCTACCCACTTCACATCATGTTCTTCGATCAGGGCGAGAGTCTTGGCTGACATTGTGTCCTCCGTTTGAGCGGTAGCTCGATACGTTTTGGCTGAAGTCCACTGCGCTGGTTCATTCCAGCATGTGTTGTAGCACGCGGCAGATATCCTGCCCACGTTCACCATGCACGAACATGGCGCTGGCCAACCTAATGCAGGTTGCGTGCCAACCTGCACCATCAATGCCCCGTCAGCACGCAAGCCACTGTTCACGTTTAAAAAACCCGTCCACCCACATGCACCACTCTGTGGCGGCAGCGCGGTGCATCATGGTGCCGGGCGATTTTCAGGCTTTTTTTCGCGCCATGATGGTGCGTTTTTTTCATCTTTGCACCATGTTGGCCCATCAGCTTCCACCACCATAGATAACACCTGCCCGTCGGGCTCACGCGCTTGCGTTGATTAAGCGTCGAATCGATGGATTGAGACGGACCCCACCAGCGCATAGGGTGCTAGGTCCGAGCTTAACTCAGCAAAAGTTTTTAGCGACAAGCCCTAGCTCAAGAAAAATTGCTGCCTGCTGCCCACTAACCAATAAATAACCTGCTCGCTCCACTATGCCCGATACGCCACGCATGCACTTCTGGCCGGGCCTGGGCCTCGCCGCCGTTGCGCTGATTCGCCAGCACCAGCGTGCCGCCGCACATCGCGATCCCGGTGGTGATCCTCCTGTGCCAGCTGAGCCGAGGACCGAGTTTTTGCACTGCGCTCCCGGACACCCCGGGGGCAGCAGCACTTGAGGCCAAGCAGGAGAAAGCCTGCCCACGCCTGACAACCCAGCGCTGCTCGTACCGAGGGCGCACGACAACAAAGAGGGGACAAGAATGAAAATGACAACGATCGGCACCGCGGTACTTGCCGCTTCCATGGCCTTCGGCGCGGCCGGCCTGGCCCAGGCCGAGGACTTCCCAACCAAACCCCTGACCCTGGTGGTGGGCTTCGCCGCTGGCGGTTCCACCGACATCCAGGCCCGCGTGCTGGCCAACGTGCTGGAGGAGAACCTCGGCCAGCCGGTCAACGTGGTCAACCAGCCCGGCGCCGGCGGCGCGGTATCGCTGACGCGCCTGATGAACAATCAGGACGAGGGGCACACCTTCGTTTATGCCGGCACCAACGGCACGCTCACCTTCGCGCCCCACGCCCACGATACCGACTTCACCCTGGACGACTTCCGCTACGTCGCCAGCATCACCACCGTGCAGCATGCCATTGTCACCGGCGAGAACCGCCCCTTCGGCGACAGCTGGGAAGACCTGGTGGAGTATGCCCGTGAGAATCCGGGCACCAGCTATGCCACTCAACACGCTCTAGACCGTCTGGTAATCGAGTACATCATGGAGCAGGAGGGGCTCGACCTGCGCATCGTGCCCACCTCCGGCGGTGGCGGCATGGCGCCGCTGATCCTCTCCGGCGACGTCGACTTCGGCTACAGCGGCGGCACCCACTCCGGCTACGCCGAGACCGGCGAGATGCCGGTGCTGCTGAGCATGGACGGCGAGCGCCTGTTCGCCTACCCCGATGCCCCCACCGTGATGGAAGCCGGGTATGATATCGACACCTCCGACTTCCGCGTGGTGGTGGTACCGAAGAGTACCCCCGATGCTCACGTGGAACGTCTGGCCGAGGCGCTGGAAGCCGCCACCCAGGACGAGCGCTTTATCGAAATCACCGAAGAGCGCATTCTGATGCCGGTGCACTTCCGCGGCGAAGAGGAAGCCACCGAGCTGCTCTACGCTCAGTCGGAGAACTATCGTGAACTGCTCGAGCGCATGGGCGGCGTACCCGAGGAGGACTGAGCCACGCGCCTAGCCGCGACAGTGCCCACCTTGCGGTGGGCACTGCGCCTTATATCTGGCCATATCGTGATCCGCCCGCCAGAGGCGAGCGCCGCAGGCGCGCAGCCGGTCGAGCAGGTCGGCGGGGGCCTCACTGTCCAGCTGCGGATCGAAGCCGCCGATGAGCTCGAACCAGGTCCGGTCAACCCAGAAGGTAACCCCCGAGGCGGTCCGCTGCATCCAGCCCCACCAGCGCAGCAGCCGACCGTCGCGATGCACCGGCAGCACTGCCACATCCCAGGTTCTTTCCGCTTCCACCTCCGGCAGCCAGTCGCTCAGCCACTCGAGCACACGACGGTCGACCAGGCCGGGGAACAGCAGCAGCTCGCCGTGGCTGGCATCGACGGCGGCGTTGAGCCGAGCGCCCTGGGTGGGCGCAATGCACGGCAGCAATGTCGCTCGATGTCGCCGTGCCAGGTCGGGCAGGCGCCGGTCGCCGGTATCGTCCACCAGCAGCAGCTCATGCGCCTCTTTCCAGTTGCCCGTGACCCGCTCAAGGATCACCAGGCTGCGTGGCAGCTGGGCTCCTGCAGTGCGAGCATCGAGAATGACACTGTAAGTCGGCATTGCCCGGGCTCCGCAGGTGTACATGAGTTACTGTTTGTTTAGTTGAGTGTAGAAAGGTATCCAAAAAGGTCGCTAATGAATTTTCCAGCGAGTTTTTTCAGCGCCTGCCCAGCCATTGCCGGTAGAGAACATGGTCGGGTCAAAGCAGAATGCATGGGACAGGACGATGCAGCGGGCTGAGGACGGTCATATCGCCCGGTAGTGCTATTCCCCATCCCTTGTTATCTGTACAATGCGCCTCCACTCCCTACCCAGCGCCTAGGGGACCTCACTTCAATGTGGTCATAGGTGCGCCCCTGTTGATGAGTCACACCTTATGAACACAGCTGTAACCCCCTCTCGCATCGAGAGTTTGCGCAATATTGCCATCATCGCCCACGTCGACCACGGCAAGACCACCCTGGTCGACAAGCTGCTGAGTCAGTCCGGCACGCTCGATCGCAAGGCCGAAGGCCAGGAGCGGGTCATGGACTCCAATGACCAGGAGAAGGAGCGCGGCATTACCATCCTGGCCAAGAACACCGCGATTCGCTGGCAGGACGGCAACGGCCGTGACTACCACATCAACATCGTCGACACCCCCGGACACGCCGACTTCGGCGGCGAGGTGGAGCGCGTGATGTCGATGGTGGACTCGGTGCTGCTGCTGGTCGACGCCGTCGACGGCCCCATGCCGCAGACCCGCTTCGTGACCCAGAAGGCCTTCGCCCAAGGGCTCAAACCGATCGTGGTGGTCAACAAGATCGACCGTCCCGGCGCGCGCCCCGACTGGGTCATCGATCAGATCTTCGATCTGTTCGACAACCTCGGCGCCACCGACGAGCAACTCGACTTCCCGATCGTCTACTGTTCGGCGCTCAACGGTATCGCCGGCATGGAGCCGGAGTCGCTGGCCGAGGACATGTCGCCCATGTTCCAGGCCATCGTCGACATCGTCGAGCCGCCGGCGGTAGAGCTCGACGGCCCGTTCCAGATGCAGATCTCGGCGCTGGACTACTCCAGCTACGTGGGCGTCATCGGCCTTGGCCGCATCAAGCGCGGCTCGGTCAAGCCCAACCAGCAGATCGTGGTGGTCGACACCGAAGGCAACACCCGCAAGGGCAAGGTCGGCCAGGTGATGACCCACCTGGGCCTGGAGCGCGTGCAGACCGAACTCGCCACCGCCGGCGACATCGTCTGCATCACCGGTATCGACGAGCTCTCCATCTCCGATACCCTGTGCGACCCGGCCGCCGTCGAGGCACTGCCGCCGCTGTCGGTGGACGAGCCTACCGTCTCCATGACCTTCCAGGTCAACGACTCGCCCTTCGCCGGGCGCGACGGCAAGTACGTCACCAGCCGCAACATCAAGGATCGCCTCGACCAGGAGCTGATCCACAACGTGGCGCTGCGCGTGGAGCAGGGCGAGAGCCCGGAGAAGTTCAAGGTTTCCGGCCGCGGCGAGCTGCACCTCTCTGTACTGATCGAGACCATGCGTCGTGAAGGCTTCGAGCTGGCGGTGGGCCGCCCCGAGGTCATCCTCAAGGAGATCGACGGCGTCAAGCAGGAGCCGTACGAAGAGGTGATCATCGACTGCGAGGAGCAGCACCAGGGCTCGATCATGGAGGAGCTCGGCTACCGCAAGGGCGAGCTGACCAACATGAACCCCGACGGCAAGGGCCGCGTGCGCCTGGACTTCATCATCCCCGCGCGCGGACTGATCGGCTTCCGCGGCCAGTTCCTGACCCTGACCTCGGGCACCGGCATCCTCACCAGCCGCTTCGACCACTACGGCCCGCTCAAGCCCGACGCCGCCATCGAACGGCGTAACGGCGTGCTGGTCTCGATGGTCGACGGCAAGGCGCTGGCCTACGCGCTCTACGCCCTGCAGGAGCGCGGCAAGCTGATCATCGATCACGGCACCGAGGTCTACGAAGGCATGCTGGTGGGCATCCACAACCGTGCCAACGACCTGGTGGTCAACCCCACCAAGGGCAAGAAGCTCGACAACATGCGTGCCTCGGGCAACGACGAGAACATCGTGCTGACCCCGCCAGTGAAGTTCAGCCTGGAGCAAGCCATCGAGTTCCTCGACGACGACGAGCTGGTGGAGATCACCCCCAACCACATTCGCCTGCGCAAGAAGTTCCTCAAGGAGCACGAGCGCAAGCGCGCCAAGAAGTAAGCCTCGCTTTCGCATCCCCCAACCGGCGCCAGCATCTGGCGCCGGTTTTTTTTCGCCCGCGCATCCTGCCGCACTTGCAGGCCCGATTCTTGGCATTTCGCACTCCCAGAACCTAGGTTGAAGCTGACCGCAGCCGACTTACTGACCAGCCAGGGGAGCAAGAGAACACCATGTGCAAGCTGTGCAAAGCGCGCGCCGGCGCGACACGCCGCGAGTTCCTCAAGGGCACCCTGGCCGCAGGGGCCGGCGCCATGACCGGCGGCGGCCTGCTCGCCTCCGCCAACGGCTCTCCCAGCGTCGCCACTCGCAGCGACGAAGCCCGCAGCGAGATGCCGGCACACAGCGGCGAGGCGGGGCGGCGCGTACTGATCCGCGGCGGCCACGTGCTCTCCATGGACGACAGTGTCGGCGATTTCGCCCACGGCGACGTTCTGATCGAAGGCAGTCGCATCGTCGCTGTCGGCGCCGAACTCGAGGCCGACGACGCCGAGGTGATCGACGCCCGCGGGCGCATCGTCATGCCGGGCTTCATCGACACCCACCATCATCTGTTCGAGACGGCGCTGCGCAGCTTCCTGGCCGACGGCATCATGTTCGACGACGGCACGCCGGAAGGCTCGCCCAACTACATGGATCACATCCTCGGCAAGCTGACCCCGGTTTACCGCCCCAAGGATGTCTACATCAACGTGCTGTTCGGCTCGCTCAGCCAGCTCGATGCCGGAGTGACCACGGTGATGGACACCAGCCAGATCCATCACAGTCCCGAGCACTCCGATGCCGCGCTGGAAGGCCTGCGCGACTCCGTCCGGCGCAGCGTGTTCGGCTACTTCGAGGGCCAGGGTGAGCACAGCCGATACCCGCAGGACGCAAGTCGCCTTCGCGAGCAGTACTTCGCCAGCGGCGATGGGCTCTCCGCCGACGGCCTGATGACCATGGTGATGGGCGGCGAGATCTACCTGCCCGACCACGAAGCCGCCTGGGCGCTGGCCCGTGAGCTGGAGCTGCCGCTGGCCTACCACGTGGTGGGCAGCCTCGGCATGGCCGAGACCTTCGATGAGCTGGCGGCAAGCGGCCAGCTCGCCGAGAACCACATCCTCATCCACATGACCGGCATGAGCGATATGGCCTGGCAGGCGGTGCGCGATGCCGGCGCTCACGTGTCGCTGGCGGTGCCCATCGAGATGACCATGCGCCACGGCACGCCACCACTGATGAAAACGTCGGAACTGGGCATTTTGCCCTCGCTTTCCAGCGACGTGGAGTGCACCATGACGGCCGATTTCTTCACCCAGATGCGCTCGACGCTGACGCTGCAGCGGATGTTCGTCAATGAGCTGGCGCTGCAGGGCGAAGAGGAGCGGCCAGCGCTGCTGACGTCGCGAGAGGTGATCCGCTATGCGACCATGGGCGGCGCCAAGGGGCTGAGGCTGGAGCAGCGGGTGGGCTCGCTGACGCCGGGCAAGGAGGCCGACATCCTGCTGCTGGACGCCGAGGCGATCAATGTGGCGCCGCTGAACAACGTGCCGGGGGCGGTGGTCACCCTGATGGAGCGCAGCAACGTCGAGACGGTGCTGGTCGGCGGGCGCATCCGCAAGTGGCGCGGCCAGTTGCTGGGGGCAGACCTTCCCCGTCTGCGCGACGAGCTCACCGCCTCCCGCGACTATCTGTTCGAGGCCGCCGGCGTCGATCGCCGCCTGTTCGACTGACAGCGACCACGAGAGAGAAGGAGCGAACCATGCATCGCCACGTGGAATGGGACGACCCCGGCGCCGACAGCGTCATGCGCCACTACCAGAAGAACCCCACCGGCTACTCCGACCCGGGGCCGGGCGACATTCTCTCGGCCCGCTATCAGGGCCTGGTGGTCAGGGTGCGGGTCGAGGCCTACGTCAATGGCACCAGCATCGGCGAGGTGGTAGCGCTGATCGAGCCGTACAGCGGCAAGCGGCGCAAGCTCATCGGCAAGCTGGCCCTGGGCGATACGGTGAGGCTGGCAGACGAATGCCGCGCCTTCGAGCCGCGGCCGGGAGATAGCGACGAGCCGGACGAGGAGCCCAAGTGACTTTCATGATCGCACGGACTCTCATGATCACACGGGCTTTCATGATCACACGGACTTCCATGATCGCACGGCCGCGTCATCTGCCGCGTCCAACGGATCCTTAACGATTTACCACTGGCCACGAAACGGGTTCTGTCGCACAGTGTACGCGCTCCCGGCAGGCCCCACCCGCACGGCCCAAGGTAGCGACATCGCGGGCTCAAAAGGCCACAAGACGGATTTCGAAGACACCATGAGTACGCACAACGTCTGGACACACAAGGGCACCTTCCTGCTGGCCGCCGTCGGCTCGGCGGTGGGGCTCGGCAATTTATGGCGCTTTCCCTACCTGACCGGCGAGAATGGCGGCGGTGCCTTCATTCTGATCTATGCCCTGACCATCTTCGCCGTCGGCATTCCGATCCTGATCGCCGAAACCATGCTCGGGCGCGCCAGCCGCAGAAGCCCGATAATGGGCATGCGCTTTCTGATCCGTACCCACAAGACCTCCCGCGCCTGGGAGTCGATCGGCTGGCTGGGCGCCGCGGCCGCCTTCCTGATCCTGAGCTTCTATTCAGTGATCGCCGGCTGGGCCATTCACTACACCTGGCAGATGCTCACCGGCTCGCTGGTCGGCGCCGATGCCGCCACCATCGGGGCCGGCTTCGATGCGCTGCTGGCCTCGCCGGGGCTGCTCACGCTCTATCACACCCTGTTCATCATCGCCTCGGGGCTGATCGTCGGCCTGGGCATTCACAGGGGGATCGAAAGCGGGCTGCGCATCATGATGCCGGCGCTGTTCGTGATCCTGCTGGTGGTGCTGGGCTACGGCATCGCCAACGGCGACTTCGGCGCGGCGGCTAGCTTCCTGTTCACCTTCAATCTGGCCGATCTGAGCCTCGAAGGCTGGCTGCAGGCCATGGGTCAGTCGTTCTTCACCCTGAGTCTCGGCATGGGCGCGATCATGGCCTACGGCGCCTATATGTCCAGCGAGGCCTCGCTCAGCCGCACCGCCTTCGCCGTGGCCTTCGTCGATACCGCGGTGGCCATGGTGGCGGGCCTGGCGATCTTCTCGCTGGTGTTCGGCGCCGGCCTCGACGCCGGTGCCGGCCCGGGGCTGATGTTCGTCACCCTGCCGCTGGCCTTCGCCGAGATGCCCTTCGGCGCGCTGATCGGTGGCGTGTTCTTCATCCTGGTGCTAGGGGCCGCCATCAGCTCCTCGATCTCGTTGATCGAGCCGGTGGCCGCCTTCCTCGTCGAGCGCTTCGACCTCACCCGCCCCCAGGCGGTGTTCGCCATGGTGGTGGCCAGCTGGGCACTGGGCCTGCTGACGGTGATGAGCTTCAACATGTGGGCCGAGGCCAGCCCCTTCCACACGCTGTTCGGCCGCAGCGCCTTCGACTTCATCGAGCTGCTGACCAACATCTTCATGCCGCTGGGCGGCCTGCTGATCGCTCTGTTCGCCGGCTGGGCGCTGACCCACTCCGAGGTGATGAAGGAGATGCGCACCAGCGAAACCTGGTTCCAGGTATGGCGCTTCCTGGTACGCTTCGTGGCACCCGCTGCGGTCGCCTTTGTCTTCCTGCGCACCATTCCGCAGGTGGAAGGCTATCTGGTACCTACCGTCGGTGCCCTGGTCATCGTCGGCGCCTTTGCCGCCGGTCGCACCTTCCTGGCCGAAAACAGTCAGCAACAGTAGCAGCACGAGAAAGCCGTCGCCGCCAAGAGCGGGGACTCGATATACGCCACCCGGCCTCGCGCCATGCGCAGGGGCTGGGCGCATAACAAAGATATAAAAGTGCAGGAACCAACATGCCATCCATCATCGACGTGCGACACGTCTACAAGGCCTTCGGCGGCCTGAAGGTCATCAACGACTGCTCGATCCAGGTCGAGAAGGGCTCAATCACCGGCCTGATCGGCCCCAACGGCGCCGGCAAATCGACCCTGTTCAACATCATTGCCGGCGCCCTGCCGCTGGACAGCGGCCAGATCCTGCTCGACGGCGAGGACATCACCAATCGCCCCGCCAACGAGCTGTTCCACAAGGGCCTGTTGCGCACCTTCCAGATCGCCCATGAGTTCTCCCACATGACCGCGCTGGAGAACCTCATGATGGTGCCGCCCAAGCAGGCCGGGGAGAGCCTGTTCAGCGCCTGGCTCAAGCCGGGCCTGGTCAACCAGCAGGAGACGGCGGTTCGCCAGAAGGCGCTCGAGGTGATCGACTTCATCGGCCTGCACCACGTGCGCAACGAGCTGGCCGGCAACCTCTCCGGCGGGCAGAAGAAATTGCTCGAACTCGGCCGCACCATGATGACCGACGCCCGCGTGGTACTGCTCGACGAGATCGCCGCCGGGGTCAACCGCACCCTGCTGGGCGACCTGGTCGAGAACATCGAGCGGCTCAACCGCGAGCTGGGCTACACCTTCCTGGTCATCGAGCACGACATGGACATGATCGCGCGCCTGTGCGACCCGGTGATCGTGCTGGCCCAGGGCAGCGTGATGGTCGAAGGCACCATCGAAGAGATCCAGAACAATCCTCAGGTGATAGAGGCCTACTTTGGTTCTACCGCGGCCTGAGGGGCTCTACCACGGCCGGAGGGATTCCACCGCGGCCTGAGGGGAGAGGCCACGCCTGCCCAAGGTCTCGGTACAGCCACAAGAAGAACAGTAACGATAGCGCAGAGACTCCACGATGCCATTACTCGAAGCACGCGACGTGCACGGCGGCTACGGCGGCATGAACATCCTCAACGGGGTGGACATGTCGATCGAAGCCGACGAGGTCGGTGTGATCGTCGGCCCCAACGGCGCCGGCAAATCGACCATGCTCAAGGCCATCTTCGGCCTGCTCACCGTCAGCCAGGGCGAGATCCTGCTGCGCGGCGAACCGATCCACAACCTGCCGCCCAACAAGCTGGTACAGCGGGGCATGGGCTTCGTGCCCCAGGAGAAGAACGTCTTCCCCAGTCTCACGGTGAAAGAGAACCTGGAGATGGGCGCGTTTCTCAAGCCGAACAACGTCAAACGGATGCTCAAGCAGGTCTACGACTTCTTTCCACCGCTCTACGACAAGCGCCACCAGCCCGCCGGCGAGCTCTCCGGCGGCCAGCGCCAGATGGTCGCCATGGGCCGCGCGCTGATGGCCGAGCCCGAGGTGCTGCTGCTCGACGAGCCTACCGCCGGCCTCTCACCGCTCTACATGAACGAGATCTTCGAGCGGGTGAAGGAGATCAACGCCGCCGGCGTCGGCATCCTCATGGTCGAGCAGAACGCCAAACAGGCCCTGGCCATCGCCGACAAGGGCTTCGTGCTGGCGGCCGGCAAGAACCGCTTCACCGACACCGGCGCCGCCCTGCTCGCCGACCCGGAAGTGGCCAAGAGCTTCCTGGGCGGTTGAGCCCGGAGCCCGTAATGGAGAGTAAGTCGTGAACGAACTGGTATTCTTCATCAACAACGTGATCATTGCCGGCAGCGTAACCGGCTCGATCTACGCCATCGGCGCCATCGGCGTGACGCTGATCTTCAGCATCATGCGCTTCGCCCACTTCGCCCATGCCGACATGATGACTTTCGGCGCCTTCATGGTGCTGCTGCTGACCCTGGCCTTCCCCGGCGTGGGCGGCGTGGTGGGTCTGCCCACTCCCATCGTCATGCTGCCGCTGGCGATGATCCTCACCGCCGCGCTGGCCGTGGGCATCGACAAGGTGTTCTACAAGCCGCTGCGGGCCCATGGGGTCAAGCCCATCGTCATCGTCATCGGCTCGCTGGGCGTGACGCTGATGCTGCAGGGGCTGATTCGCCTGTTCGCCGGCACCAGCGCTCAGAACATGTACCTGGCCGGCGAGCGCAAGGAGATCTACCGTCTCGACGTGCCGTTCGAGCTGGCTACCCGGCCGATCATCGTCACCGAGCCGCAGATCATCCTGTTCATCCTGACCATTGCCTGCGTGGTGGGGCTGCATGTGTTCCTCAACCGCACGCGGCTGGGCAAGGCGATGCGCGCCATGTCCGACAACCCCGACCTGGCGCGGGCCTCGGGCATCAACACGAACTACATCGTCTCGGTGACCTGGGTGATCGCCGGCAGCCTGGCGGCCATTGCCGGTACGCTGCTCTCTCTCGACGTGACCTTCAAGCCCGACCTGAGCTTCTTCCTGCTGCTACCGATCTTCGCCGCGGCCATCGTCGGCGGCGTCGGCCACCCCTACGGGGCCATCGCCGGCGGCTTCGTGGTGGGCTTCGCCGAGACCCTGGCGGTGTTCAACTGGGCGGTGCTGCTGCGCCCCATTGCGCACTTGTTCCCCGAGTGGATCGAGATCCCGCGCAACCTCGCCTTCGTCGGCACCGAGTACAAGATCGTGGTGCCCTTCTTCATCCTGGTGGCGATCCTGGTGTGGCGCCCCACCGGCATCTTCAAGGGTAAGGTGATCTGATGAACGCTCAACGTACCGAACGCCGGGAAGACACCGTTGCCGAGCCGTCGCGCTTTCCGCTGCGTGAAATCATTCTATTCGGCGCCCTGCTGGCGGTGATCCTCGGCATCTATATGGTGATGGGCACCGCCTACAGCACGCGCATGCTGGTGGAAGCCTCCTGCTACGCCATCCTGGCCCTGGGTCTGACCATCCAGTGGGGCTATGCCGGTCAGTTCAACGCCGGTGTGATGGGCTTCGTCGCCCTGGGTGGTTTCTCCGCCATGCTCTTCAGCGTGCCGGTCAACAACGCCTTCTGGGGCACCGAGCTGCCCGGCGAGCTGGGCCGCGTGCTGCTCTACGGCGCGGCCGCGGCAGTGTTGGTGTACGGCGCCACCAAGCTCGACCGCATCGGCGTGCCGAAGAAGCTGCGCACCGTCATCGCCATCGTGCTGGCCGTGGTGCTCTATCTGGTGGTGATCAGCATGCTGCGCAGCGTGACCGGCGAGATCCAGTCCCGCGCCGGCTTCATCGGCGGCTTCGGGCTGCCCGCCTGGACCGGCTGGATCTTCGGCGGCGCCCTGGCCGGTGCCGTGGGCTACTTTATCGGCCATATCTGCCTGGGCCTGCGCAGCGACTACCTGGCCATCGCCACCCTGGGCATCGCCGAGATCATCAAGGCGTTCCTCAAGAACTCCGACTGGCTGACCCGCGGCACCGCCACGGTATCGCCGCTGCCCTGGCCCACCCCGGGGCCCAGCGAGCTGGGCTTCACCCTGGCCCGGGCACTGTACCTCTCGGTCACGGCGGTGATGATCGCGGTGATCTTCTTCCTGCTGCATCGCGCCTATCATGCCCCCTGGGGCCGCATGATCCGCGCCATTCGCGACAACGAGATCTCCGCCTCGGCGATGGGCAAGGACATCAACAGGCGCCGCCTGGAAATCTTCGTGCTGGGCTGCATCCTGATGGGCATCGGCGGCGGGGCGTTGGCCTCGTTCAACAGCCTGTTCGACCCCAACGGCTACCTGCCGCTGAACCACACCTTCCTGGTGCTGGTGATGGTGATTCTGGGCGGCCCGGGCAACAACCTGGGCACCATCTTCGGCGCCGTGGCGGTGTACATCATCTGGCTGATGTCCGAGCCGCTGGCACTGTTCCTGATGCAGGGTGCGGTGAGCATCGGCGAGGGCTGGTTCGGCTGGCAGCCGCCGGGCAACCTCGATAGCCGCGCACTGCAGGCGCGGGTGTTTGTGATCGGCCTGCTGATCACTCTGGTGCTGCGCTTCGCGCCGAATGGGTTGTTGCCCGAAAAAGTCAAACACCACGGTTAGGCTTCAACGAAAACTGTCTGCGCTCGGCCATACGGCGTTAAAAATCAGCTCAAGGTACTCATTTACAACTGTAAACTCCGTCCTTTCGCTGATTTTTGCCTTGTCTGGCCTTCGCTCGACGACTTTTCGAAAGAAGCCTTATGAAAATGAATGGCCCCGGCGGGAATTCCCGCCGGGGCCATTCTTTGCGAGCTTGGTGCGTTAACGCTTAGAGGTCGACGAGGCCCTTGCCGACGAAGGCGCCGTCCTCTACCACCATTTCCACGACTACGCCCGGTACGTCGCCGTTCTCGTCGAACTCATGGCTACCGGAAGCACCTTCGTAGTTGATCTCCTCGCCTGCGGCGATCAGTTCAACGGCCTTCTCCCACTCGCCCGGCAGGATCACTTCACCCGGTGCGGAAGAAACGCTGCGCAGGGCCTGGGAGAGACCTTCGCGCTCGGCGCTGCCGTTCTGCTCGATAGCCAGTGCCAACAGGAAGGCGGCATCGTATGCCTGGGCCGCGAACACCGCGGTGGGATCAAAACCGGCGGCCTCAGCGGCCTCGGCAAAGATCTCGGTGCCCGGCAGTTCGGGGCTGCCGGGGCGGGTAGCGATCATGCCTTCGAGCACATCGGCACCCACCGCCTCGACCAGCGACGAGCCCACCATGCCATCGGCGCCGGCATACTGAGTGAACATGCCACCCTCATAGGCCTGACGCAAAATGGTCTGGCCCGAGCCATCGGCGTAGGCCAGCACCACCAGAGTTTCAGCACCGCTGGCGGAGAGCGAGCCCAGCTCGGAGCGGTAGTCGGCGCGGCCATCCTCATGGGCCACGTTCTCGGCCACCAGGCCGCCACCCGCCTCGAAGGCTTCGGTGAAGGCATCCGCCAGGCCACGACCGTAGTCGTTGTTGACGTAGGTGACCGCGACCTCATCGAAGCCCTTGTCGAGCATCAGCTTGGCCAGGATCTCACCCTGATAGGAGTCCGAAGGTACGGTACGGAACACCAGGTCGTTGTCGTCGAGTTCGGTAACCGCCGGTGCGGTGGAAGCCGGCGACACCATCACCACCCCACCGGGAATGGCGGCACTGTTGGCCGCTGCCACGGTGGCACCGGTACACAGCGCACCGACGATGGCCGTGACGTTCTCGGTGTTGACCATGCGGTCGGCCGCGTTGGAAGCCGCCGAGGCGTCGCTACAGGTGGTGTCGGCGCTGGGCATGACCAGCGTCTGCCCGCCAAGAATGCCGCCCTGCTCATTGATCTGCTGGACCGCCAGCCGCGCGCCGTCATAGATCGGCGGCGTCAGGCTCTCGATGGGGCCGGTGAAGCCGCCGATGAAGCCGACCTTCACTTCCGCCTGCGCCGCGCCAACGAATGCTACGCTGGTGGCTGCGATCGCCATCGCTAGAACGCTTTTCTTCATGGTTGTTCTTCTCACTCTGGTTTTTTTACGTCTGGTTACCAAGGTTAGGCACCCCCTAAATCTGGAAGCCTACGAGGCAAAACACAAGCCCCCCATACCAACGTTCTAGCCCCGAACGACAACGCCAACTGCCTATCGATGAGGAGCAATCCCGTTTCGGCACAGAAGTCGGGCACGACCCACGAAACGCCGCCGCCAGCCTTCGCCTATACTGATTGACCCGTCATGCCATCCGACAGGAGGCACCTCATGCGCCCCGCTCTCGCACTCCTTGCGCTGCCGGCATCGCTCGGCCTGGTCACCGGCGCTCACGCCTTCACCTCCACCGGCAGCGATATTGTCTACGAGGTGGGCGACGAAACCTTCGAAGGCTACTACGCCGCCGCCAGCGGCGAGGCCAGCGGCACGGTACTAATCGTTCACGACTGGAACGGGCTGGACGACTACGAACGCCAGCGCGCCGACATGCTAGCCGAGCTGGGCTATGACGCCTTCGCCGTCGACCTGTTCGGCCAGGGCCAGCGCCCCGAGACTCTCGAAGCCCGTCAGGAAGCCACCCGCGCGCTCTACTCCGACCGCGAGCGCATGCGCGAGCTGACCCTGGCCGGCCTGGCAGAGGCGCGCGAGCAGGGCGCCGCGGAGAGCGTCGTGATCATGGGCTACTGCTTCGGCGGCGCCGTGGCGCTGGAGATCGCCCGTTCGGGCGAGGCCGACAACGTGGCCGGCTATACCAGCTTCCACGGCGGAGTGGCCACACCGGACGGCCAGGAGTGGCCAGAGGAGGTGCCGCCGCTGCTGATCGCCCACGGCGGCGCCGACACCAGCGTCACCATGGAAGACGTCAGCGGGCTGGTCGAGGAGCTCGAGGCCATCGAGGCCACCTACGAGATCCAGATCTACTCCGGCGCCCCCCACGGCTTCACCGTCTTCGGCGACGAGCGCTACCAGCAGCGCGCCGACGAGAAGTCCTGGGCAGCCTTTCTGAACCTGCTAGAGGAGGTGCTATGACCCGGCGACTACGCCCCCTGCCGCTGACCGAGCTGAGCGGCAGCCATCACGAGATCGGCGCCCAGCACGGCCGCATTCACCGCCAGTTGATCCAGCGCGGTATCGAGGTCTACGGCCGGCTGTTTCACGATTTCGTCGGCATTCGCTGGGAGCAGGCCCGCGACCGCGCCTGCCACTTCGAGGCCCAGATCGCCCAGGGTTTTCCCGCCATTCTCGAAGAGATGAACGGCATCGCCTGGGGCGCGGGGGTCGATTTTCTCGACGTCCTGACGCTCAACTGCCGCAGCGAAATCGCCCTCACCCAGGCCAGCGGCGGCTGCTCGGCCTTCGCCCTGCAGCGCCATGGGCAGCAGTGGCTGGCGCAGAACTGGGACTGGCGCAGCGACCAGCTCGACAACGTGGTGGCCCTGCACGTGCGGGGCAATGGCAAGCCGGCCCTGGTAAGCATCGGCGAGGCCGGCATGGTGGGCAAGGTCGGCCTGAACGAGCGAGGCATCGGCGTGTGCCTCAACGCCATTCGCTCGCAGACCTGCGGCAGCGGGCTGCCGATCCACATCGCCCTGCGCAAGATTCTGGAGAGCGATGACATGCAGAGCGCCCTTGCCGTGGCCAGCCACGACCGGGTCTGTTCCCCCGCCCACTTCCTGCTCGCCAGCGCTCAGGTCGGCAACGAGGGCGGCCAGGCCGTGGGGCTCGAGGTGCAGCCCGGCGAGCCGGGGCGAATCGCGCCGCGCAACGGCATCGTCACTCACACCAACCACCTCTACGCCGACAACACCCCTTGCCCGGTGCAGGACTATCCCCGGATCGACTCACAGCCGCGGCTGTGTCGCCTCGACGCGCTGCTCCACGACGAGCTGCCGCCGGACGCCCCTCTCGACGAGGCGCGCCTGTTCGACGTGCTCAGCGACCATCAGGGCGCGCCGCTGTCGATCTGCCGTCACTTCAATCCCGACCAGCCCGCCGAAGAGCGCATGGAAACCCTCTTCTCGGTGGTGATGAACCTGAACGAGCGCCGCCTGACCCTGCGCCACGGCAAACCCTGCGAAAGCGAAGACAGCCTGAGCGTCACTCTGAACTGAAGCGCCCCAGCCCCTCGTCTCCCGGGCCAGGCTCGGGCAACTCCCCTTTCAGGTAGCGCTCGGAGGTGAGCATGAACGAGCGCCGGAACAGCTCGTGCCGGGCCTCTTCCCGATGGAGCTGCAGCAGCTCGAACTCCTCCTGGGAGAGAGCGGTGTCGTGACGCGGGTACTCGCGGGCCAGGCGCACCGAGCCCGGTGTGACGTCGCAGATCTGCAAGGTAGGAGCGATTTCCCACATGGCGGCAGGGGTGAAGTACGACATTGGCGACCTCCGTTAACGCCATTAATGATAACAATTATCATTAACTATCGGAAATCTAGTCACCCCTCACTCAGCTGTCAACACAAAGAAAAATCATTCTCAAAACTCGCCTAGCCGGCCAACGCCTCTTCCACCACCGCACGCGCCTCCGCGCTCATGGGGAGCGTCAGCGCCAGCTCATGGGCTTTGGGCGACATCTTCTTCCAGGTCATCTGCACGATGCGCACCAGGTGGTCGTGCTCCACCTGCTTGGAAAAATCGGCGAAGTAGTTCTCGAGAAACACTAGGCAGGCACAATCTTCCACCGCCTGAGTGCCCGGATCGCGGCCCAGGCCCTGCTTGCGGATCATCCGCGACACCTCGGCGGCCTCTTCGGCCGAGTAGCCCGCCGTCTCCATCACCCGTGCCGTGGTTTCCCCGGCGCGCTTGCCCTGGTCGCGGCGCCAGGTCAGATAACCCACACGCCCCTCGGGGTACTCGCTACGCGGCACTTCCCAGCGCTGCAGATGCTGCGAGCGCACGGCGAGCTGAACCAGTTCGCTGGGCGCTTCCACCACGCGCTCGAGCCAGGCGCTCATGCGCCCCGCGTGCCAAAGCTCCAGCGGCAGCGTCTCGCCCTCCACCTCTACCTGACGCGGGTCCTGCGCATGCAGGGCATCCAGCTCGGTCATCGCGCGCTGAAAGGGAGTCGGCTCAGTCATGGGGCATTCCTCGTAAATCGTCATGGGCACAGCATACCGCACCTGACGACACGGCCACGAGCCAGCGCCTGGACAAGGCCCACCTGCCGTATGGCGAGGCGGGACAAGTTGCCGCATCGCTTCGCCTTGTTGAGCGCATCGGCGTTAACTAGCATTCAAAATGCTTCTTAACAAACGAGGTATGCAGATGAAACACCTTACCGTGGCCATCCTTCTCGCCCTGCTGCCCCTGGGCATTGCCCAAGCCCAGGAAGAGGCTCAGGAACAGATGCAGGAAGAAGAGCTCGTCGAACAGCTAGAGCAGGCTCAAGGCCAGCCCATCGACACCCTCAAACAGGCCGTCGACGCCCTGGAACTCCGCAACGACCTGCTCGACGTGCTGCTCAGCAAGAATGAGCTGACCGAAGGCGACATGGCCATCATTCAGCAGCTCACCGAGACCATCGACAACGCGCTGGCCAAGATCGACGAAGAGCTCGGCATCATGCGCGAACACGTGCAGGAAGTGCGCTCGGGTGCCGGTGACCGGGAGCAGGCGCGTATCCGCGAAAACGGGCAGGCGTATCTGGAACGGATCAAGACGCTGATGCAGTAAGCCAGGCCAACGCCCGGCGAGGTGCCGCCGGGCCTACCGTTCCTAGCGCACCAGCATGCGGCCCAACACATCCTGCCCGTGGCGGCGGTGCCAGAACACCATTGCCACATGGCCGACGATCAGCGCCAGCAGAAGCCAGCCCAGCTCACCGTGCAGCAGGCTGCCCGCAGCCACCATCCACTCGATACGCTCGCCCTCGAAGCCCGACATCAGCGGAATGCCGAACGGCTCGAAGGCGCGACCCGAACCGTACTGCCGCAGCAGCGCCAGAGTCGGCACCACCAGCATCAAACCGTAGAGAGCCAGGTGTCCCAGGCGCGCTGCCCTGCTCACTGCCGGCGGCTGGCTCGTCCGGCTCGCCAGCGCCCAGAGTACTCGCACCGCCACCAGCACCATCAGCAGGAAGCCTGTAGACCTATGGGTCGGCCACAGCAGCTCGTCCAGTGCGCTGTCGCTCAACAGCACCCGAACGCTGGTGGTGGTGAACTGCCAGGCCAGCAGCAGCGCCATACCCCAGTGCAAATAACGATTCACGCGCCCGTAGTGGGCGTTCCCTGCAGTGCTCATGACTCATTCCTTATCACGGATCAGGAAGCGGGTTCGTTACGCCTGAAAACCCAACGATAACGACAGAATGAGGAAACCCTGTGAACGATGCGACGGGGCCGCTCGCTTGGGATGGAATGCTTGGCTTGCGCATCCTGTACTGCGCTCGGCATGATGAGAGCCAACATCACTGACGCGGAGCCAGCATGTCGTTCTTCTCTCGCCTGAAAGAAGTGGCCTCTCCCACCATCGGCCTGGGCTGCATGAATCTCTCCCACGGCTACGGCAACCCTGTGCCCGAAGCCGAGGCGATCCGCGCCCTCCAAGAAGCCTTCGAGATGGGCTATCGACACTTCGACACCGCCACCCTCTACGGTGCCACCGCCAACGAGCAGGTAGTGGGCAAGGCGCTGGCGAGCAAGCGCAACGAGATACTGCTGGCCAGCAAGTGCGGCATGGCCATGGACCCGGCGCTGGGCAAGAAAGTGATCGACGGCCGCCCCGAAACGCTGCGCCGCCAGTGCGAAGCAAGCCTCGAGCGCCTGCGTACCGACCACCTTGACCTCTACTACCTGCACCGGCTGGACCGCCAGGTACCCATCGAAGAGAGCGTCGGCGCCCTGGCGCGACTGGTGGAAGAAGGCAAGATTCGCGCCATCGGGCTCTCGGAAATCTCCGCCGCCACCCTGCGCCGCGCCAGAACCGAACACCCCATTGCCGCCGTGCAGTCCGAATATTCGCTGTGGACCCGCAACCCCGAGATCGCCCTGCTCGACGCCTGCCGCGAAGCAAACACCGCACTCGTCGCCTTCAGCCCGCTGGGCCGCGGCTTTCTGGCCGGCGCCGTGACCGATGCCAGCCAGCTCAGCGAGAACGACGTGCGCCACGGCATGCCGCGCTTCAGCGCCGACAACTTGCCACGCAACCTGCGCCAGTTGGAAAAGCTCCAGGCCATCGCCAGCGAGCAGGAAGTCACCACCGGCCAGCTCGCCCTCGCCTGGCTCACCGCCCAAGGCGACGACGTGATCCCTATTCCCGGCAGCCGCTCCATCGCGCACATGCGCGAAAACCTCGCGGCGGAAAGCCTGCGTCTGGACGCCGCCACCCTGGAACGGCTCACCGCCCTGCTGACGCCGGACCAGGTCGCCGGCGCCCGCTACAGCGAAGCGCTGCAGAAGGAGATCGATACGGAGGAGTTTGAAAAGAGCTGAGCAGCGGCGCTAGATGACCTCCGCCACTTCTTCGAACGCCAGCCTCGGCCCCCTTGGGCGCTGGCTTTGCGGCTCTCCCACGCCGAGGTTGACCAAAAAGTTGCTCTTGTAGCGGCCGTCGGGAAAGAACTCTTCGTCGATCATGTCGTGGTCGAAGCCGCTCATGGGGCCGACGTCGAGCCCCAGCATGCGGGCGGCGACGATGAGGTAGGCGCCCTGCAGGGTGCCATTGCGGCAGGCGGTGTCGCTGGCCTTGTCGGGGTTCTCGGCGAAGCGCTCGCGGGCATTGGGCGATTGCGGAAAGACGGTGGGCATGTGCTCGTAGAAACGGGTGTCGACGGCCACGATCACGGTGGCCGCGGCTTCGTGGGCCTTGTCGCGGTTGCCTTCGGAGAGCGCCGGGATCAGGCGCGACTTGCCCTCGTCGCTCACCACGAAGACGTAGCGCGCCGGCTGACAGTTCATCGAGGTGGGGCCCCACTTGAGCAGGTCGTAGAGCTCACGCAGGGTAGCCTCTTCGATGGGCTCCGGCCGAAAACCGTAATGGGTGCGCGCTTGGCGAAACACGGTGTCCAGCGCGGTATCGTCGAGGGGCTGACGAGGCATGAAGCTCTCCAGGTCGCGGTAGGCTTGTTTCACTTTACGCGCTCGTTACCGGCCGGTCACGACCGGTTGTGCGAAGCGTTACCCATTCAGCCAGACGATCCCTGCATTGAGGTAGCCCGCAAAGCTGACCCAGGCCAGGTAGGGCACCAGTAGCCAGGCAGCCAGTGACGAAATGCGAGCAAAGCGACGAATCGTCAGCAGCAGCAGTCCCCATAGCAGCACGAGATCGAGCAGGGCGACGACCATCAGGTTCATGCCGAAAAACAGCAGCGACCATAGCCCGTTGACCGCCAACTGGGCGACGAAGGGCCACAGCACCGTGACCCGTTGCTCGGGAGGAACGCGTAGCGTAACCCGCCAGGCGGCGATCACCATCAGCAGGTAGAGTATCGGCCAGACCACCGAGAAGACCCAGCCGGGGGGTGTGAGCGGCGGCTTTTCGAGCTCGGCATACCAGGCGCCAGGCGAGGTAAAAGCTCCAATCATGGCCACGAGGGCGACCAACAACAGCCAGCCGAGAAAGATCACCAGCGAGTGACGGGGGGCGACGGAAGGGACTGTCATGCGCAACTCCTTTTGCTCGATGTCGCCAGTGGAACGAAGCGGTTGCCCCCGGCCTGAACCATACTCTAGACCAGAGTAGCGCTATTCAATTAAACGCCCGGGACGGCACCACGCCATGACCCTCCGGTTTGACGACTTCGAACTCGATACGGCGCACTATGAGCTGCGTCGACACGGCGAGCTGCGCCGCGTGGAACCGATGGTCTTCGACCTCATCGTGCATTTTGCCCATCATCCGGATCGGGTCTTCAGTCGCGATGAACTAATCGACGCCGTGTGGGCGGGACGCATCGTCTCGGACGCTACCGTCGCTTCCTGCATCAAGCAGGCACGTCGCGCGCTGGACGATCGCGGCGATACCCAGGTCTACATCAGAACGGTACGCGGCCGAGGCTTCCGCTTCACCGCGAGCGTGACCGAAACCGACGATGGTGTCTCTGAACGTATAGCGGTTGCCGCCGCCCCATCCTTCGGTAGCGACGACCCTTCCCTGCTCATTCTTCCGCTGCGTGCACTGGCCGCCCCCCCTGAACTCGTTCGCTTCGCCGATGCGCTGACCGGCGAGCTGAGCTCCGTCCTCACACGGATACCCCTGCTGCGCCTGAGCGCCCGGGGCGAGCAGTATCTCGACCGCCCGGTGGCTCCGTCCGCACGCGAGATTCACGAGGCGCTGGGGGTCGACTACGTGCTGGAGGGCAGCGTGCAGGCCTGGCCCGACGAGGGCACGGAGCGGATGCGCATCACCGTGCATCTGACCGATGCCAAGGCCGGCTTTCGGCTGTGGGCCGAGACCTTCACCCTGATCGGTCCGGTGGGCGAGGCCCTCGATACCGGCGTGCCCATGATCATCGCCAAACTGGAACCTCAGCTGCATCGCGCCATCTATCGCAAGGTGCTCTGCATCGATGGCGAACGTAGCGCCCGCCAGCTCTATCTCGAGGCCAGCGGTATCCTGGCGCTGCGGGGTTGGCATCATGAGTCCTTCGCCGCGGCGGCGGATCTGCTGCGGCGCAGTTGGCGGCTGGAGCCGGGCTTCGCCCTGGCGGCGGCCTATCTCTCGTTGGTGCGTGGCCTGGGGCATCGCTTCGATCTGATGAGCGATCGCGAGCAGGCGTGGGCGGAAGCACTCGATGCCGCCGAGTGCGCGTTGCAACTCGATAGCATGGACTCGATCGTGCTCGGTTACGCCGGCTGCGCCTTGGCCGATATCGGTTATCCCGACCGCGGCGTGCCGATGCTACGCAAGGCCCTGGAACTCAACCCGGCCAACGCCCAGGCCTGGGCGGCACTGGGCTCGGCCTACCTGGCCGGCAACCGCCTGGTGGAGGCTGTCGCTCACCTGAGCCATGGCATTCGCATCAGTCCGCTCGACAGTCGCCTGTCGATCTGGGGCTCGGTACTCGCCATGGCCTATCTGCTCATTGGCGATCGCAGCGCCGCCCGCGAGCAGGCCGAGCTCGCCTGCCAGCGCGACGACCGCTGCTATATGCCGCGCATCGTGCTAGCCGCCATCCATCGGCTCGATGGCAGGCAGGAGCTGGCCCGCCGGGCGCTCGAGGATGCCTACCGTATCAAGCCCGACCTGACCCTCAAGCAAATTGCGGCGCTGGTCGGGCAAAAGCACGGCATGCGCTTGATGGCACTGTAGCCCTGTTTGCCCCCCTCCCTCTCCTCACTCCCTCTCCCCACGCAAATCCCCACAAATCCCCACGCAACCCGCAAGCCGGCGGTGAGAGCCCTGCATACGCTGTGCTTGTCGCTCGGCAGCGCCCACTGCGGGTCGAGCGACGAAAGCACAAAAACAATCCACCCAAGGAGTTTTGCCATGTCTCTCTCTACCCCGCTCGGGTCGCAGGCCGCCGGCCCCGATTACGCGGCGATCAAGGCCAAGCAACAAGCGGTTTGGGGTGCCGGTGACTATGCCCGTATCGGCGTCACGCTTCAGATCGTCGGCGAACAGCTCTGCGAAGCCATGGACCTGCATGCCGGCCAGTCCGTGCTCGACGTGGCCGGCGGCAACGGCAACGCTTCGCTGGCTGCGGCCCGGCGATTCTGCAAGGTCGTCTCCACCGACTACGTGGAAGCGCTGCTGGCCAAGTCTGCCAAGCGCGCCGAAGCGGAAGGACTGGCGATCGACTACCAGACGGCGGATGCCGAGAACCTGCCGTTCGCCGACGCTTCTTTCGACAACGTGGTTTCCACCTACGGGGTGATGTTCACGCCCAACCAGGGCCAAGCCGCCGCGGAGCTGCTCCGGGTATGCCGGCCCGGCGGCAAGATCGGCCTGGCCAACTGGACCCCGGCGAGCTTCATCGGTCAGTTGTTCAAGACCGTCGGTCGCTATGTGACGCCGCCGCCGGGCGTGAACTCTCCGGCGGCGTGGGGCACTCGGGACTTCCTCGATACGCATTTCGGCCCGCACGTACAGAAGCTCGAGGCCCAGCCGAGGTATTTCACTTTCCGCTACCAGTCGCCAACGCATTGGGTGGATGTGTTCAGCACCTACTATGGGCCGACGCTGAAGGCGTTCGAAGCGCTGGATAGCGACGCCAGGCAGGCGCTGCGAGGGGAGATCCTGGCCCTGATCGAGGCCCACAACCGCGCTACGGACGGCACCATGGTGGTGCCCTCGGAGTATCTGGAGGTGGTCATTACGCGCTAGTTGGCCGCACTTCTCTCCACCGCCGGGAGCGGCATCCTGTCGCTCCCGGCATTGCTCACGAGCCGTAATGTCTCGTCGCGCTTTTCTTCTCGCGCTTTTCTTTGCTCGACTACTTTTATAAAAACAAAAGATCACATTTCCCTTATCTGACAAGGAATCCCCTCATGCTTCGCCGTTTCTTCCTGCCATTCGCGAGTGCCGTGCTGATGCTCCTCGTTTCTCCCTTGGCCCTGGCCCAGCAGTCCTCTCAGGAGTACCAGGCCTACGAGGACGCCCTGGCCCGGGGCGAGCGCCATGCCAACGTGTGGCAGTACGGTTGGGCGGGGGTGTACGCCTCTACGCTGGCCGTGAATGTCTATCAGGCCAGCGAGTCGGACAGCCGCGATACCCGTTACGATGCCCGGGTGGGCACGGTGAAGTCTGCGCTGGCACTGGCCGGCACGCTGATGGACCGTCAGCCTCACCCAGCGGCCCGCCGTCAGTTGCGCGAGGGGGACGGCGATATGGAGAGCGCGCGCCGGCTGCTGCATGAGGTGGCCGCAGAGGAGCGCCAGCGCCGCAGCCTGGAGGCGCGCCTGGGCTCGCTGCTGGTGAATACGGCCTCAGGCCTGCTGATCGGTGTGGGTGACGGCCGCGGCCGCGACGGGGCGATCAATTTCGCCACCGGCATGCTGGTCAGCGAGCTGCAGCTGCAGACCCAGCCACGCCAGGCCTCGGTGGCGATCAATCGCTTCCAGCCGGCGCGGGTCTCGTTCGGCGACATGCACCTGGAAGGCGAATACGCTCTGCTGCTGATGCCCAATCAGGTGGGCGTGGCGCTGCGCTATTGAGCCATTGATGAAACGTATTGTTTAGAGACCAGAGCCAGGCTGCCGAGTCTGGGCTCTTATTTGGTTCATTTGTGTTATGATATAACATATCTAAAATGACACTTGGCCGGTCCCATGTTCGATACGCTGCTCTGGTGGCTGACGTCACCCTTCGACTATGCCTTCATGCGCCGTGCTCTGGTGGCTGCCCTGGCGCTGTCGCTCAGCGCACCGATTCTCGGCGTGTTTCTCACCCTGCGCGGCATGAGCCTGATGGGCGAGGCACTGTCTCATGCCATTCTGCCGGGTGTGGCCGTTGCCTTCATGCTGGCCGGCTTCTCCCTGCCGCTGATGATGACCGGCGGCGTGCTGGCCGGGCTGGTTACCGTGGCCCTGGCCGGCGGGGTGACGCAGTTCAGCGGGCTCAAGGAGGACGCAGCCATGGCCAGCCTGTTCCTGGTGGCCATGGCCGCGGGCGTGCTGATTGTCAGCTTGTCGGGGAACGCGCTGGACCTGGGCCATGTGCTGTTCGGTACCATACTCACGGTGGACAGCCGTACGCTGATGCTGGTGGCGGTGGCCAGTAGTGCGATAGTGCTCGGTGTGGCAGTCGCCTTTCGTGCCTTGGTGGTGGAGTGCCTGGACCCGCAATTCCTGACGCTCCAGGGGCGCCACGCCGGCTGGACCCATGCCCTGTTCATGATGATGGTGGTGCTCAGCCTGGTGGTGAGCTTCCAGACCTTGGGCACCTTGATGGCGGCCGGCCTGATGCTGCTGCCCGCCGCTGCCGCTCGCTACTGGAGCCAGCGCCTCGAAGGGATGATCGCCATCGCCGTGGGGCTTGCGGTGGTTTCCAGCGTGGTAGGGTTGCTCGTTTCCTATCACGCCGGATTGCCCTCCGGCCCCGCCATCATCCTGCTGGCCGGGCTGGGCTATGGCGCTTCCGTGCTGCTGGGAATCCATGGCGGGCTGTTGCCGCGCCATGTTCGTGCAGCGTCAGATATGGCGCCCGGCCAGGCAGAACTGCGACAATGACGCTTCCTCGGTTCATCGAATGCGAGATACTGCTGCCCTTGGTCTGACTCGAGTTCATCCCCACATGAGGGTAGGCATTCATTCGGCAGTGCTCTTTACTGAATGTTTTGTTATGTTATATCTTAATCAGTTTTGCGAGGTCATTGTATGGCACACCGCACGCATCGGCATCGCCCCGAGGGGCCGTGCCATTTTTCACTGATGTCGCTTTCCGCCACGCGCCGCCTGCTGCTGGCCACCGCACCGCTGGGCGTGCTGTGGCTGGCCGTTTCCTGGGCGGCAGGATGGTGGGGCTGATGCCGGTGGAGCAGAGCTCACGTCTGGAGCTGCGCGACCTGCAGCTGGCCCAGGCCAACCGCACCGTGCTAGAGCACGTGAACGGCCGCTTCCGCGATGGCGCCATCACTGCCCTGGTGGGAGCCAACGGTGCGGGCAAGAGCACGTTGATCCAGGGCATCATGGGCATGCTGCGTCCCGTGGCGGGCAAGGTGATCTGCTCCGTCCCCAAGGAGCGCCGCGCCTGGCTGCCACAGCAGCTGGCGCTCGATCTCACCTTCCCCATGAGCGTGGAAGAGCTGGTGATGACCGGCAGTTGGCCGAGCCACGGCGCCCTCACCGGCTACTGTGCCCATCACTATCGCCGTGGGCGTGAGGTGATGGCGCGCCTGGGCATCTCGCACCTGGCTCATCGCCCCCTGGGCGAGCTCTCCGGTGGCCAGCGTCAGCGCGCGCTGATCGGACGCACCCTGATGCAGGAAGCGGAGCTGCTGCTGCTCGACGAGCCGTTCGCCAACGTCGACGTGGAAACCGTCGAGGTGCTGATGACGGTGCTGCAGCAGATGGCCGCCGATGGCGCCACCATCATCGTGGTACTGCACGACATGGAACAGCTCGCCCGCCTGGCCGACGAGGTGGTGGTACTGAACCACGGCCACGCCCAGTGGACCACGGCGCGGGAGATCCTCCACAGCCGCCCCACTGCCGCCGATTCGGCACGCCTGGCCCTAGGCATTCCGGGGGTGGGGGCATGATCGAACTGCTTCATGAGTGGCTGATCGCCCCCTTCGACTACGGCTTCATGCGGCGCGCCGCGGTGGCCGGCCTGGCCCTTTCGCTGGCGGCACCGCCCATGGGCGTGTTTCTGATGCTGCGCGGCATGAGCCTGATTGGCGATGCCATGGCCCACGCCATACTGCCCGGCGTAGCGCTGGGCTTTCTGCTTGCCGGCTTCTCGCTGCCGGCCATGAGCCTGGGCGGCGTGCTCTCGGGGCTACTGGTGGCGATGCTGGCGGGCAGCGTGTCGCAGATGACCGGCCATCGGGAAGACTCGGCCATGGCCAGCTTCTTTCTGATCTCGCTGGCGGCGGGGGTGATGCTGGTCTCGCTGGGGGGCAGCAGCGTCGATCTCACCCACGTGCTGTTCGGCTCGATTCTGGCGGTGAACACCACCGCGCTGCTGCTGATCGCAGCGATCAGCAGCGTGATCGTGATCACCCTGGCACTGATCTTCCGCGCCCTGGTGGTGGAGTGTCTCGATCCGCTGTTCCTGCGCGGCCAGGGCATGCAGGGCGGGCTGGTTCACGGCATCTTTCTCGGCCTGGTGGTGCTCAACCTCACCGCTGGCTTCCAGACCCTGGGCACGCTGATGGCGGTAGGCCTGATGATGCTGCCGGCCACCACCGCGCGCTTCTGGAGCAAGCGCCTGGAAGGACTGATCGGTATCGCCGTGCTATTGGCCCTGGTGGCCAGCACCGGCGGACTGCTGCTGTCGTACCACCTCAGCATTCCTTCCGGTCCGGCGATCATTCTGCTGGCCGGGGTGGGCTATACACTCTCGGCTCTGTTCGGCCGTCATCACAGCCTGTTGGCGAAGTTTCGCCGGCACGCCACGCCACTCGGCTCACCCGAGCCGCACTGACCCTAGACGAAAAACACCAAGCTACGAGGAGGCTTACCATGCGACACGCCACACCTGCGGCCCTGATCCTGGGCACTTCGGCCATGCTGGCACTGCCGGCCGCCATCGCCGCCGAACGTATTCAGGTCGTCACCAGCTTCAGCATTCTGGCCGACATGGTGCAGAACGTGGGCGGCGAGCATGTGGAGGTCATCTCGCTGGTCGGCCCCGACAGCGACGCTCATGTCTACTCCCCCACGCCGCGCGACGCCCGCGCCCTGGCCGATGCCGACCTGGTAGTGTTCAACGGCCTGTTGTTCGAAGGCTGGATGGAGCGGCTGATCGACTCCAGCGACTACAGCGGCCCGCTGGTGACCACCACCGACGGCATCGACAGGCTGGACTATCACGGTCATGACCATGAGGAAGCGCATGGCCATGACCACGGACATGACGACGATCATGGGCACGACCATGGCCACGACCATGATGACCATGGCCACGACCACGATCATGACGACCATGGCCACGACCACGATCACGATCACGATCACGATCACGACGATCATGGCCACGACCACGATCATGCGCATGGCGATTACGACCCGCACGCCTGGCAGGATCTGGCCATGGGCAAGGTGTACGTGGGCAACATCCGCGACGGCCTGATCGAGGCGGACCCGGACAACGAAGCCGCCTATCGCGAGAATGCCGAGCGCTACATCAACGAGCTAGCGGCCACCGACGCCGAAATCCGCGAGCTGCTGGGCGAGATTCCATCTTCCACAAGCGTGATCACGGGACATGACTCCTTCGGCTACTTCTCTAACGCTTACGGCATTCGCTTCCTCTCGCCGGTGGGGCTCTCCACCGAGGCCGAGCCCAGCGCCGCCGACATGGCCAGACTGATCGACGTGATTCGTGAGCAGGACGTGCGCGCCCTGTTCCACGAGAACATGACCAGCCCGGCGGTGATCAATCAACTCGCCGAGGAGACCGGCCTACCCATTGCCGGTACGCTCTATGCCGATGCGCTGGCGGCCGAAGGCGAGGCCAGCACCTATCTGGGCATGATGCGTCACAACGCCCAAGTGCTGCACGACGCCCTGGCCGAGCCGGGTCACGACGATCACGGTCATGACCACGGTCACAGCCATGATCACGGTCATGGCCACAGCCACTGAGATTCAGCACGATATTGTCCACAGGGGGCGCCGGCGGCGCCCCTTTATTGTCTCCCGTCATTCACCACCTGGCTGCGCACGAAGTTGTGCACATGTCGCCTACCGCTTATTCACAGCCAGTCACAGGTTTACCCACAGGCCAAGCGCCTCTGCTCGCGCCATCAGAGCCTCAGGCCGCCATCGCACTCGATGATTCGTCCGGTGAAGTAGTCGTTGTCGAAGATGAACGCCACGCTCTGGGCAATGTTGTCGGCCTCGCCCAGTCGTTTCAGCGGTATGCTGGCGGCCACCTTCTCGACCATGTCGGGGCGCATGGCGGTCGTCATGGGAGTCTCGATGAACCCTGGTGCCACCGTGCCCGTACGAATGCCGTACCGGGCCAGCTCCTTGCCCCAGGTCACCGTGAGCGCATGCACGCCCGCCTTGGCGGCGGCGTAGTTGGTCTGGCCCATGTTGCCCGCGCGAGAGATACTCGAGATGTTGACGATCACGCCCCCCTGCCCCGCTTCGACCATCTGAGTCGCCGCTTCGCGGCCGCACAGGAAGACACCGGTCAGGTTCACGTCGATCACTCGCTTCCACGACTCGAGCGACATGCGCTTGGTGACGGCGCCATCTTCCGCCTTGAGCAGCATCGCGTCATCGGTGATGCCGGCATTGTTGATACAACCCGCCACCGGGCCCAGCCGCTGGGCGATATCGGCAAACGACTCGATTACCGATGCCTCATCTGCAACGTCCAGCGGAAAGGCGTGGGCATCGATGCCCCGGGCAGCCAGCGCGGAGACCGCCTCGTCCAGGATTTCCGCACTTCTGTCCAGCAGCGCGACGCTTGCGCCCTGGCTGCCCAGCCGCTGTGCCATAGCATAGCCGAGCCCGCGGGCACCGCCCGTGATAGCAATGACTTTGTCGTTGATATTCATGTGCTTCGTCGTCCTGTCGTCTCGTCAGAAACCGACCTTGTCGGCGCCTTTCAACTGCAGCATTTCGCGAGCCTCGTCGGGGGTCGCGATCTGCAAGGAGAGTCCTTCCAGGATCTTGCGCACCTTGGCCACCTGGCTGGCATTGCTCTCGGCCAGCTTGCCCGGCGCGAGCCACAGCGAATCCTCGAGGCCGACGCGTACATGGCCACCCATGGCGGCGGACTGGGCGGCAATCCGCATCTGGTGGCTGCCCGCCCCTAGAACGGACCACTCGTAGTCGTCGCCGAACAGCCGATCGGCGGTACGTCGCATGTGCAGCACGTCTTCCGCATGGGGGCCGATCCCACCCAGGATGCCGAACACGCTCTGCACGAACACCCGACCGTCGATGAAACCGCGGTCCATGAGATGGCGCAGATTATAAAGGTGGCCGATGTCGTAGCATTCGCACTCGAAGCGAGTGCCGCTCTCGGCGCCCAGCGTCATGGTCTTCTCGATGTCGGCAAAGGTGTTCCTGAACACCAGGTCGCGACTCTTCTCGAGGTGCTCCACCTCCCACTCGTGCTGGAAGCTGTCGTAGCGCTTGAGCATGGGAAACAGGCCGAAGTTGATCGAGCCCATGTTCAGCGAAGCGAGCTCGGGCTTGAACTCGATGGCCGGTCGCATGCGCTCCTCCACGCTCATGTGCGGGCTGCCGCCGGTAGTGAGGTTGACGACGGCGTCGGTGGCGCTCTTGAGGCGTGGCAAAATGCGCTCGAACACGGCCGGGTCCTGGGTGGGTTTGCCGCTGTGCGGGTCGCGCGCATGAAGATGAAGAATGGCAGCACCAGCCTCGGCGGCGGCGATGCCCTCCTCGGCAATCTCCTCGGGCGTGACCGGCAGGTGCGGTGACATGGAAGGGGTATGAATAGCGCCGGTCAGGGCGCAGGTGATGATGACCTTGCGTTGCGATGCCATGGAAAATTTCTCCAGGTAGGTGAGATCCAGAAGCGATCGGTGCAGGACCGATGGGCCATCGGAGCTGTTGCGATAAGGCACGGCTTCGCCGTCTGGCACCGGAAATTCCGGTGCCAGCGTCAGGCGCTGCCTGAGGTGCCGCTTACAGTGATTCGACGTTGGCGCAGACGCTCAGCGCTTGGCCCGAGATGTTGGCGCCGGCGGGAGCAGACAGGAACAGCGCCATCGCGGCGATATCCGTGGGCTCGACCATGCGCTTCATGGAAACCCCGGAGAGGTATTCCTTCTCCATCTCGGCGTAGCTGAGCCCGCACTTGGCGGCCCGATCCGCGATGACTCTCTCGATGCGTGGACCGCGCACGATACCGGGCAGAATGGCGTTGACCCGAACCCCCGCAGTGCCGAGCTCCGAGGCCAGGCTCTTGGTCAGGCCGACGATGGCCCACTTGCTGGCCGTGTAGGGCGTGCGATAGGCGAGGCCCAGACGGCCGGCCACCGAAGACATGTTGATCAACACCCCCTGGCTCTCGCGCAGCAACGGAACGGCCCGATGCGCAACCCGGTACTGGCCGTTGAGGTTGATGTCGATGGTGCGGGTCCAGGCCTCCTCGCCGATCTCCTCGATGCCGGCGGTGGGCCCGGCAATGCCGGCATTGTTGATCACCACGTCGAGCCCGCCCAGGGCCGCGACGTCCTGAAACAGCCTGTCCACATCCACTTCCTGGCTGACGTCTGCCACGGTGTGGCTGACACCCTCGGGCAATGCCGCCAGCGCCTGGGTATCGATATCGCAGACGTGCACCCGGGCGCCCGCCTCGACAAAGGCCTGGGCCATGGTCAGGCCGATGCCGTTGGCGCCGGCGGTGATCAGCACTCTGAGGCCCGGGCGAGGCATCAAGCTATCTATCACTTTCATCGTCAGTTACTCCATTCAATCTCGAGAGCGAGCCGGCTCAACTGCCCATCAGCAGCGAAGGCAGACCGGTGATCAGCACCGGGAAGAAAGCCATCAGCACACAGGCCAGTACGATCAGCGCCACGAAGGGCACCACCGCCTTGTACAGGTCGACGATCTCGACCCCCTTGGGCGCCACCCCCTTCATGTAGAAGAGCGCGTACCCGAACGGCGGGGTGAGGAACGAGGTCTGCAGCACCACCGCCACCATCACCACGAACCACAGCACGTCGACGCCCAGCTGCTGGACGATCGGTAGCATGATCGGGAAGCTCAGTAGCACGATGCCGGTCCAGTCGAGGAACATCCCCAGCAGGAACACCAGGAACAGCATGAAGATCAGCGCGCCCACGGTGCCGCCGGGCATCGCCATGACCAGATCACTGATCACCGTCATGCCGCCGCCGCGGGAGAAGACCCCGGTGAAGGCGGTGGCGCCGACCAGCACCAGCATCACCATGGTGGTGGTCTTGCCGGCATCGATCAGGGTACGAAAGCAGGTGGTGAGCTTGCGGTCGCCGAAGATCAGGAACAGCAGGAAGGCGATGGCCACGCCGATGGCCGAGGCCTCGGTGGCAGTGGCCACCCCGGTGAACAGCGCGCCCAGCACGCCGAGGATCAGCGACATCGGCGGCAGCACGTACTTGGCCAGCATGACCAGCAGCTGCCCGGTGGAGACCTCGGCGCGCTCCGCGGCGGGCACCGGGGGGCCGTAGCTCGGCTTGACGAAGCAGATCACCAGCACGTAGAGCGCGTACATCGCCCCCAGCATCACGCCCGGCACCAGGGCGCCGGCGAACAGCGCGCCCACCGAGACCGGCGAGTAGCTGGCCATCAGGATCAGCATGATGCTCGGCGGGATCAGGATGCCCAGACAGCCGCTGGCCATGATCACCCCGGTGCTGAGCTCCTTGTTGTAGCCGTACTTGAGCATCGGGGCCAGGGCGATCATGCCCATCACCGCGATGGAGGCGCCGACGATGCCGGTGGTGGCGGCCAGCAGCACCGAGACGATGACCACGGTCAGCGCCAGGCCGCCGCGCAGGTTGGCCAGCAGCAGGCGCATCGCTTCGAACATCTTCTCGGTGACCCCCGAGTCGTTGAGGAAGCGCGCCATCAGCACGAACAGGGGAATGGCCACCAGGACGTAGTTGTCCATGGCGTTGCCGTAGATGTTGTTGATGATGGTGCCGAGCACGCGCTCGCCGGGGCCGAGATAGGCGCCGATGACGGCCACGCCGCCCAGCACGAAGGCCAGCGGATGGCCCATGAACAGGCCGATCAGCAGCCCGCCGAACATCACCAGGGTGAGCAGTTCGGGACTCAGGTTCATGCGGCTCTCTCCTCCCGCAGCTGCTGAATGGCGCGGATGACGATGGCGATGGCCTGCAGCAGGATCAGCACGGCAGCCACCACGATCACCCCCTTGATCGGATAGACCGGGATCGAGACCATGCCGTAGGTGGTCTCGCCGCGGCTCCAGGAGCGCAGGAAGAAGCTCCAGCCCAGGGTGGTCAGCATGTAAATGAACGGCACGAAGAAGATCAGGTAGCCGAGGATCTCGAGCAGCGCCTGCTTGCGGCGGGCGAGCAGACGCTTGAGCACGTCGACCTCGACGTGGGCGTGATGGCGCAGGCCGTAGGCGGCCATCAGCATGAAGTGGGCGCCGAACAGCATCTTGGTGATGTCGAAGGCCCAGTCGCTGGGGCGCCCGGTGAACAGGCGCAGGGCGATATCGTAGAGCACCACCAGGGTGATGACGGCGATCAGTGGCGCAATGACCCGCCCGAACACCTCGTTGAGCGTGTCGATCGCCTTGGCAATCGCATTCATGGGTCCAGTCTCCGACGTCGGAACGACAGCCGCCCCGGGTGGGGCGGCCGGTACAGCCTTACAGACAGGCTTCGATCTCTTCCAGAGACGGCAGGTTGTCCATGGTGCGGCTCATGTTGAAGGGCGCGGAGATGTCACGCCAGGTGGCGTAGTGCTCCAGGTAGCCGATCATGGAGTGGTAGACCTTGGCGTGGTCCGGGTGCTCGCAGGCGCCGCGCAGGATCACCTCGTTGGTGACTTCCTGGATATGAGCCAGGTCGGATTCGGAAAAGTGGTTGATGGTCACCCCGGCGTCGATGAATTTCTGGGTGCCCTCGGTCGACTCTCTTTCCGACCATGCCAATGACCAGGCCAGGGTGGCATCGGCGGCGATCTTCAGCTTCTCCTGGGTCTCCTCGGAGAGGGCGTCCCAGGCGTCCTGGTTGATCATCACGCCGAACACCGTTGCCGACTGGTGCCAACCCGGCGTAGCCCAATAGTCCGCCACTTCCGCCAGGCCCACGCTATAGTCGATTCCCGGCGCCGAAAACTCGGCGGCATCGACCACACCACGCTCGATGGCCTGATAGACCTCACCGCCGGCCAGCGTCACCTGGGAGCCGCCGAGCTGTTCCAACACGCGACCCTGGTCGCGTCCGGCGAGACGCAAGCGTTTGCCGTCGAGATCGGCCAGGCTCTCGATGGGCGTACGGCCCATGAAACCCGACTCGTTGTTCAGTACACCATACGGCAGGTAAACCAGACCGAACTGGCCGTAGATCTCTTCGTAGAGCTCGCGGCCGCCCCACTGCTGAATCCAGTTCAGGTAGTCGACGGCGTTGAACAGCATGGGCGTGGAGGCCAGCGGGGAGAAGGCCGGATTGCGGCCGGCCCAGTAGCCGGGCCAATCACCGGAGGCTTCGATACTGCCGGTCTCGGTGGCGTCGAATACCTCGGTGCCGGGCATCAGGGTACCGCCGGCACGGAAGTCGATTTGCAGCTCGTCGCCGGCGATCTTGTTGACCAGCTCCACCCAGTGGCGGTCGATCTTGATCGCATCGATACTATCCGGCCAGGTGGTAGTCATGGTCCAGTTTTGCTGAGCCTGAGCGGTAGCGCTCAGAGAGACCAGGCTCACGCCGATGGCGAGCCCGGCGAGCATGATGGCGTGCTGGGATTTCATCTTGTTTTCCTTACCTTTCAATCAGCTTGATGCTGTTTTTATAAAAAGAGGCGTTTTCACTCCCGACAACCCAGGCCTGACTGGCGCTCTTTTGGCGACCCCTCATGAATGGCCTCGGGAGCGATGTTGTCTGCAGCTACTCTACAAAGGTATCCTGGGTTCAAGGAAGGTCAGAAACGGTCTTCATGAGGTCTTTTTCGGACATTCATCGAGGCAACCATCATGCCTGCTTTCCAAGCTAACCTGCTGAACCAGAAGATTTATGCACCTTACAAGATTGCCGCTTTGGTTGATGCCGTGGCGGCACAGGGCATCGCGCCCGAAGTGGTAATGGATGGGCTCGGTCTGGATCGGGAGGCCCTCGCGGACCCGGCCACCCTGGTTTGCATCAAGCAGTACATCGATGCCTGCACCAATGTCATTGAAGCAGGGGCCAACCTTTCCACTCCTTTCGAAACTGCCGCCAGGCTGCATTTGACTGCCTACGGCATGTATGGATATGCCCTGCTCACCAGCCCGACCATTCGTGATTACTTCAATTTCGGCGTGAAGTATCACCCCCTGGCGACGCCGACCCTGCATATGACATGGCGGGAATCAGAGGAATCGGCCATCTTTGCGTTCAAGGAGGCCTACTCGTATATCACTAACATCAACACGAGAAATTTTCTTATCCAGCAACAGATGGGGCAGAACGTCATCCATATTCGTGACGCCGTGGGCCCAAGCCTGACGCCTACGAAAGCCCTGCTTGCCTATTCCGACGCAGGCACACGGGACATTCACGAAAAATATCTTGGCTGCGAGTGCCACTTCGACCAGGAAACGAGTGAAATTCACTACCCGAAGGAAATTCTCGATCAGTCTCCTTTGTTGGGCAATCAGCTCTCCATCAAGCTGCTTCAGGAGACCTGTAACCAACTCCTCGGCCAGACCAAGATGTCGTCTGGCATCACGGGGGAAGTCTATCAAGTCTTGATGATGTCACCGAACAGCTTTCCCAGCATGGAAGCCGTCGCCGATTTGCTCTGCATCACCACACGCACCCTGCGCAGAAAGCTGGATGCGGAAATGACCAGCTACAGGGAAATTCTCGATGATGCGCGCTGCACCTTGGCAACCGAGTATCTGCTGGCAACGAAAATGAGTACGGATGATATCGCGGCAAGGCTGGGATTCAGCGACAGCGCAAACTTCAGAAGAGCCTTCAAGCGCTGGACAGGCAAATCGCCGCATCAGTTCAGAAAGAGCGGATAGCCATAGCCGCTGAATTTCAGCCCGATACTGTCCACAGGGGGGCGCCGACGGCGCCCCTTTATCGTCTCTCGCCCCGCTTTCCTTTACGCTTCACTCGGATTTTGATTCGGCTTCGATGCCGCAAGACGCCGGATGGCACGTTCTGACCCACAAACCCTAGACCAAAGTCTTATTATGCTATTTCCCCCCTAATAGATGGCACGAAATGCAAAAAGTGTGGCTCGATGCGTAAACCCGGCGAATCACTTTCCCCCTACCATGAACGGGCGTGCCTGGGAGCGAGTAACCGCTTTTGAGACAACTCACATCCTTTACACAGAGGTTCACCAAATTACACACAATCTTATCCACAGCCTGTCGCAACGACCCAAAGCCTCACACAACAACCACAAGGGCAGACAATGACAACGACACGCCAAGGCCAAGGCCAAGGCCAAGGCCACACAAGAGCTGCCCCATGAACGCACCGCAAGACGACCTGACGCCGCTGTTCCACGACACCATCCGCCGCTTCCTCGAGCAGGAAGTGGTGCCCTACTACCAGGCGTGGGAAGAAGCCGGCGAAATGCCGCGCTCGCTGTGGCAGAAGCTCGGCGAGGCCGGCCTGCTGGGCATCGATTTGCCTGATGAGCTGGGCGGCAGCGGCGCCGACTTCGCCATCGTCCAACTGGCGCTGGAGGAGATCTCACGTCAGGGTTTCGGCGGCCTAGCCAGCGCTTACAACATCCACGCCAACATCGTGATGCCCTACCTGCTCCACATCGGCACGCCGGCCCAGCGCGAGCGCTGGCTGCCGGCCATGGCCAGCGGCGAGACCATCGGTGCCATCGCCATGACCGAGCCCGGGGCGGGCAGCGATCTGGCGGCGATGAAGACCCGCGCCAGCCGCACCGAATCGGGCTGGCGGCTCGACGGCAGCAAGCTGTTCATCACCAACGGCCAGGTGGCCGATCTGGTGATCGTCTGCGCCAAGACCGATCCATCCGCCGGCGCCCGCGGCGTCTCGCTGTTCCTGGTCGACACCACGCTTGCCGGCTTCTCCCGCGGCCAGCCGATCAAGAAGATCGGCCAGCACGCCAGCGACACCGCCGAGCTGTTCTTCGACGACCTGCGCCTGCCGGAAGAGGCCCTGCTCGGCGAGGCCGGCGCCGGCTTTGCCTACCTGATGCAGGAGCTGCCCCGCGAGCGCCTCGGCGTGGCGGCTCAGGCCTTGGGCGCCATGGAGGGTGCGCTGGCGCTGACCCTCGACTACGTGCGCGAGCGCCGCGCCTTCGGTCGCGCCATCGGCGAGTTCCAGAACACCCGCTTCACCCTGGCCGAGGTGCGCGCCCAGATCGACATGGGCCGCGCCTACTTCGAGCAGTGCGTGGCCAAGTACCGCCAGGGGGAGATGAACGGCACCGATGCCGCCATCCTCAAGCTCCAGCTCAGCGAGATGCAGTGCCGCACCATCGACGCCTGCCTGCAGCTGTTCGGCGGCTACGGTTATACCCGGGAGTACCCGATTTCACGCTTCTACCTGGATGCCCGCGTGCAGACGCTCTACGCCGGCACCTCGGAAATCATGAAGGAAGTGATCGCCCGCTCGCTGCTCGGCAAGAGCGACGCCGCCTGATCGCTTGCACGGCAATTCAAGAAGACAGGAGAACTCCATGCGGCTCGATTCCGTCGTCATTCTCGGCAGCGCCCGCACCGCCATCGGCAGCTTCGGCGGCAGCCTGGCCGGGCTCGCTCCCCATGAGCTGGGCACCGTCACCGCCCGTGAGGCGCTGGCCCGCGCCGGTGTCGAAGCCGGCGCCATCGATCACGCCGTCTACGGCCACATCATCACCACCGGACCGCAGGACGCCTACCTGGCGCGCCACATCGCCCTGGATGCCGGCGTGCCCGAGGGCGCGGCGGCGTTCAACGTCAATCGTCTGTGCGGCTCCGGCGTGCAGGCGATCCTCTCGGCGGCGCAACAGATCGTGCTCGGCGACAGCCGCCTGGCACTGGCCGGCGGCGCCGAGTCGATGAGCCGCGGCGCCTACCTGCTGCCGCCCCAGGCGCGCAACGGCCTGCGCATGGGCCACGCCAGCGTCACCGACCTGACCCTCGGCGTGCTCAGCGACCCCTTCGGCAGCGGCCACATGGGCGTGACCGCCGAGAACATCGCCAAGCGCTGCGGGCTCGAGCGCGAGGCCATCGACCGCTTCGCCCTGGAGAGCCACCACAAGGCCGCCCGCGCCATCGCCGAGGGCCGCTTCGACGGGCAGATCGTGCCGGTCACGGTGCGCGAGGGTAAGAACGAGCGCCAGTTCGCGCGCGACGAGCACGTGCGCGACGGCGTCACGCTTGAGGACCTCGCCCGGCTAAAGCCCGCCTTCGCCAAGGAGGGGGTGGTCACCGCCGGCAATGCCTCGGGAATCAACGACGGCGCCGCCAGCCTGGTGCTGGCCCATGCCGACGAGGCCGAGCGCCGCGGCCTGACGCCTCGCGCGCGGTTGATCGCCGCCAGTACCGCTGGGGTCGAGCCCAGCCTGATGGGCCTGGGGCCGATTCCCGCCGTGCGCCACTGCCTCGACGAGGCGGGCCTCGCCATCGCCGACATCGACGTGATCGAATCCAACGAGGCCTTTGCCGCCCAGGCCATGGCGGTGGCACGCGAGCTCGATTTCCCCGCCGAGCGGCTCAATCCCAACGGCGGTGCCGTGGGGCTGGGGCACCCGGTCGGCGCCACCGGCGCGATCCTGACCATCAAGGCGCTGGCCGAACTGGAGCGCACCGGCGGTCGCTACGGGCTGATCACGCTGTGCATCGGCGGTGGCCAGGGCATTGCACTGTTGCTGGAACGGTGAGAGATGTGAGCGCATCCTTTCCGGTTCCCGAACGCTGTGCGATTCTCCATCAACGCTTACATAGCCATTATTGCCCTGCAGCACAGATGGTTACTGCAAGAAGTAATAAACTGTAAGAAGCCATAAACTGAAAGAAAGTAATAAGAAAGGGCCTGAGTCGCTGTGTTGGCGTAGTGCTTACGCAGCAGCCAGGCCGCTCATGAGAGGCCATTCATGTCGAACGTTCAGTATTACGATAACAAACCCTGGATGAGCCATTACCTTGCCGTCCGCCCTGACACCGGTGAAGCCACCGCCAGCCACCACCTTCACGACAGCCTGCCGGCGCTGATCCAGGCGGCCGGGCAGACCTACAGCCAGCAGCTCGCCTTCACCACCTGCATGCCCAACGGCATGAACGGCCGCCTGACCTATGCCGAAGTGCAAGAGATGTCGGATGCCTTCGCCGTCTACCTGCGCGAATCCCTCCAGTTGGAAGCCGGCGCCCGTGTGGCCGTGCAGATGCCCAACTGCCTGACGCTGCCGGTGGTGGCCTTCGGCATTCTCAAGGCCGGCTGCATCCTGGTGAACGTCAACCCGCTCTACACCAAGCGGGAAATGGAGCACCAGTTCAACGACAGCGGCGCCCAGGTGCTGGTGATCGTCGACATGTTCGTCGACAAGCTCGAGGCGATCATCGACCGGACGGGGATCAAGCAGGTGGTGGTCACCTCCGTTGCCCAGTGGTTCCCGCCTGTGGTGAAAGGGGTCTTGCAGCTGGTGCTCAAGTATTGGAACCGGGTGATTCCCAAGCACCGGCTGGACGTCCACACCATCGACCAGGCCCTGGCGAAAGGGCGGCAGGCGAAGGCCTCTAACGGTATCGACACGCGCCAGTACTGGCAGCATCTGACCCGCACGGATACCGCCCTGCTGCAATACACGGGTGGCACCACCGGGGTCAGCAAGGGCGCCGAGCTGACCCACGGCAACCTGATCAGCAACCTGGAGCAGGTCGATTCGGTGGCCGGCGACCACATCGAGCCGGGCAAGGAGTGCATCCTGACGGCGCTGCCGATCTACCACATCTTCGCCTTCACCGTTAACCTGCTGGCCTTCTACCACAAGGGCGCCCACAACGTATTGGTGCCCAGCCCGCGGCCGATCCAGAACTGCCAGCGCGCCTTCGACAACTACGACATCTCCTGGATCTCGGGAGTCAACACGCTCTACAACGCCCTGCTGAACGAGGAGTGGTTCACCGTCTACCCGCCCCGCTCCATGAAGGTGGCATTGGCCGGCGGTACCTCACTGCACAAGTCGGTGGCCGAGCGTTGGCGCAACGTGGTGGGCAGCCCCATTACCGAGGGCTACGGCCTGACGGAAACGTCTCCCGTGATCTGCTTCAACCCCATCGGCAAGGAGCGCACCGACTCCATCGGCATCCCCGCGCCGGATACCGACGTGCGGCTCGTCGATGAGCAGGGCGAGCCGGTGGCGGTGGGGGAACCGGGCGAGATCATCGTGCGCGGGCCGCAGGTGATGAAGGGCTACTGGAACCGCCCAGAGGAGACCGCCAACTCCCTCAAGGATGGCTGGTTCTATACCGGCGATATCGCCGTCATGAGTGAAGACGGCCACTTCAACATCGTCGACCGCAAGAAGGACATGATTCTGGTCAGCGGTTTCAACGTCTATCCCAATGAGGTCGAAGAGTGCATCGCCCGCATTCCCCAAGTGCAGGAGTCGGCGGTGGTCGGTGTCGCCGACAGCCAGACCGGAGAAGCCGTCCATGCCTATATAGTGCTGCGCGAGGAAGGCATCAGCGAGAAGGATGTCATCGCCCACTGCAAACAGGAGCTCACCGGCTACAAGGTGCCGAAAAAAGTGGTGTTCTGGGACGAGCTGCCCAAGACCCCCGTCGGTAAGGTACTGCGCAAGGAAGTGCGAGCCGCCGCCACTGGCGGTTGACCTCATTGGCCGCGTAGCGGATTCGATAACAACGACTCAATGACAATTCAATAACAACGAGATGCTGGAGCATAACGAATGCTGAGCCCATTGGAAGAGACCCTGCTCTCCCTCATGATGGTGATTATCATGTTCGGCATGGGGTCGTCGCTGACCTTCAAGGACTTCAGGCTGGCCATGCGCCACCCGCAGGCCGTCGGTGTGGGATTCGCCTCCCAGTACATGCTGATGCCGTTGATCGCCTTCCTGCTGTCGCGGGTGCTGAATCTGACCCCCGAGCAGACGGTGGGCCTGATACTGGTGGGCTGCATGCCCGGCGGCACCACCTCCAACATCTTCGCCTACTTCTCGAAAAGCCTGCTCAGCCTGAGCATCATGATGACCATCTGCTCCACCCTGGCCGGTTTCATCATGGTGCCGCTGCTGATGGAGTTCTACACCCAGGGCATCGACGACGCCTTCCGCATTCCGCCGGACCAGATCGCCCGGCTGCTCTTCGTGCTGCTGATCCCCACTCTCATCGGCATGTGGCTGCGGCGTAAGAACTCCAACGTCGGCGCCGTCATCGAGCTGATGGGGGGCGTGCTCGGCGCCATCGTCATCCTCTTCCTGGTGGTCACCTGGGTGCCCAGGAACTGGCGTCTGCTGGTCGAGACCGGCTGGGAAGTCTATGCCGCGGTCATCCTGATCGGCCTGATCGGCTTCGCCTTCGGCTATCTGTTCTCCCGCGCCTTGCGACTGAATCCGCAGAAGGCCAGAACGGTGTCGCTGGAAACCGGCATCCAGAACGGTCCGCTGGCGGCGCTGATCGTGATCATGACCTTCGCCGACGAAACCCAGCAGCTGATCCTGCTGATTCCGGTGATGTACTCGCTGTTCATCGTCATCAACTCCACCATCGCCACGCTCTTCTACCGCCGCATGACCCGGCGCGAGGAGCTGGCACGGGATCAGGCCAAGGTCGAGCCGGCCTGACGGCGCGGATTCAGACGCTCTGGGGCAGCCTTGTACTCGCCCGCCGATAAGCGGCGGGCGAGTTGCCCGTCCAGCCCTTGAAGGCGCGGCTGAAGCAGGCCAGGTCTTGAAAACCCAGCTCGTCGGCAATGGCCAGCAGCGGACGCTCGCTGCGGGTCAGGGCCTGGATGGCGAAGTCGCGCCGAAACTCGTCCTTCACTGCCTGGAAGTGCGTGCCCTCGGCGGCCAGCCGCCGTGACAGCGTGCGCACCGACATGTGCAGCGCCCGGGCCACGTCATGCACCGAACCCGAGGTGGCCAGATGGCGCGCCAGGTGCTCGCGCACCCGATGCGACACCACGCGATCCTCGAAGGAGACGTAGAACCAGTCGGCCGGCGCCCGGCGCAGGAAGGCGCCCAGGTGCTTCTTGGTCTGGCGGATCGGCTGCTCGAGCAGGGCGGCGTCGAAGTAGATGGCGGTCTGCGCCCGATCGAAGCTCACCTTGCCCGGATAGAAGTAGAGGTAGTCGGCGCTGTGGGGCGGCTGGGCGTAGGCGCACTCCATCATCACCGGCGGAATCTTGCTTGCAATCAGCCACGAACAGATGCCGTGAAACAGCTTGAGCATCAGCTCGTGCACCAGGATACGGCTGCCCGTCGGCGGCCGATGCTCCACCAGCGCCACCCGCGCCAGCCCGTCCTCGACGCGATACTCATAGCCGAAGTCGTCCAGCACGATGCGGAAGAACAGCGTATAGCGATGCAGCGCCACCTTCAGCGTGGGCGCTTCCAGCACGCTGAGGCAGAGCAGCTTGAGCGTGCCGCTGCGCAGCGGCCGGGCGAAGAAGCCCGGCGTCTCGTCGTCGCAGGCGTTGACCAGCAGCCGGTAGAGCGTGGCGAACTGCTCCACCGTCACCCGCCCGTGGGGCGCGCTGAGCAGGAACGGCGAGATGCCCGCGCGGGCGAGATAGCCCTCGCGGTCCGCCTCGCTCTCGGGCACCCCGCGGAACAGCTCGTTGACGAAATGCATGGATACCGTGACGGTCAAGACTGGCTCACCTGCAAGCGTGATATCGCGTAATGATGCTAGACTCATCATGCCATTGATGGAGCACACCGCAATGCGCCTGACACATGAACAGGTTCATATCATCCTGACGACTGTCCACGATATTGTCGGTGGCGACGTCGAAGTGCGGTTGTTCGGCTCTCGCCTGGACGACAACCGCAAAGGCGGCGATCTCGATCTTCTGCTCATCTCATCGACTCCGCTGCCACGCCTTTCCCTGGCCGAAATCAAGTGCAAGCTCGAAGAGAGGCTTTACCTGCCTGTGGATATTTTGGCTTACTCGCGGGACAAGCAGCCTTCGCCTTTCCAGGCCATTGCCCTTAACCAAGGTTGCCCATTGAAAGAGGCGGCATGACACACGACCTGCTCGAAGAACAGCGACTCCACCTTGCCAGGCTGCTCGAAGCCATTCAGCGCTGCGCATGGTTTCTTCATCAGTCTGATGGCAAGCTCGAGTGGCCGATCGATGCTGCCCAGTTGGAAGCGCAGAAGAAGGACGTCGACCTGTTCGAAACCTTGGCTGCCATCAATGAGCGATTTGCCAAGCTGCAAGACTCCCTCGCTTCCGCCATGCGGCACAGCGCTCTGCTGATGGGTGAGCCTACCGACAGCTTCCTGAAGGTACTCGCCTTTTTCGAGAAACAGGGTGTCGTCGAGTCAATGGATGACTGGCAGCGCTGCCGTATGGTTCGAAACATGGCAGCGCATGACTATGCCACGGACTACAGCGAGATCGCTGAGCATTTCAACTTGCTTCATGATCTCAGCAAGATGCTGTTCCAGACAGCACGCAGGTTGCTCGATATTTGCCATCGCCTGATCGGAATTGAGCCCGCTTCCTCCGACTTCACCAACGAGTTCGAACGCATCTTCGCCTGAGCCGTCCACTTGTGGGACGATGAGCCTTTACCCAAGGAAGGCCCGGCCATGCTCGAATTTCGCCAGGTTTACAAGACCTACGCCACGCCCCAAGGTCCGCTTGCGGTGCTGGAAGGCGTCGACCTCGAGTTGCGCGGAGGCGAGAGTCTGGCGCTGATGGGCGAGTCCGGCAGCGGCAAGTCGACCCTGTTGCACCTGGCGGCGGGTCTCGACCTGCCGGACAGCGGCGAGGTGTTCCTTGCCGACCGCTCGATCTCCGCGCTGGACGAACCGGCCCGCGCCCACCTGCGTCGCGACACCCTGGGCCTGGTGTTCCAGCAGTTTCACCTGGTGCCGAGCCTGAACGTGCTCGACAACCTGCGCCTGCAGGCACGGCTGGCCGGGCGCGACAATGCCGAGTGGTCGACGCACTTGTTGCAGCGCCTGGGTCTGGCCGGCCTGGAACGGCGCTACCCAGAGCAGCTCTCCGGCGGCCAGCAGCAGCGCCTGGCCATTGGCCGGGCGCTGGCGCCGCGCCCCGCCCTGCTGCTGGCCGACGAGCCCACCGGCAACCTCGACGAGACCACCGCCGGCGAGGTGCTGGCCCTGCTGCTGGAACTGGTGCGCGAGGCCGGCAGCGCCCTGCTGATGGTGACCCACAGCGCCCAGGTGGCGGCACCGCTGGACCGCTGCCTACGCCTCACCCACGGCCGGCTGGGCGCACTCACGGAATCGGGATCCACGGAACCGGAGCCGAGCCGCCGCTGATGCTGACCGCCTTCGCCACCCTGCTCTCCCACTACAAGCGCCACCCCGGCCAGCTCGCCATGCTGCTGCTGGGGCTGTGGGTGGCCAGCGCCCTGTGGAGCGGCGTGCAGGCGATCAACGCCTCGGCCCGCGACAGCTACGCCCGCGCCGAGGCGCTGTTCACCACCGGACTCGACCGCCTGGAGCGCCGCGACGGCGAGCCGCTGACCCGCGACGACTACCTGCGCCTGCGCCGCGCCGGCCTTCCCGTCTCGCCGCTGCTGGAAGGCAGTATCGATGCCCCCGACGGCACCCGACTGACGGTGATCGGCATCGAGCCCTTCACCCTGCCCGGCGACAGCGACTTCGCCGCGGCGGGCACAGCCGGTGAGCTCACCGACTTTCTCACTCCGCCGTGGCAGACCCGCGTCGCCCCGGATACCCTGCCGGCGCTGAGCGTGAGCCATCGCGAGGCCCCCGGCGCCGAGCCGCGCCTGGCTGAGGCCCGGCTGCCACCGCTGATCCTGGCCCCCAGGCTGCCTCCCGACACCCTGGTGATGGACATCGCCGCCGCCGCGACGCTGCTCGACAGCGGCGAACGCATCACCCGCCTGGTCACCGCTCCCGAGGCGCTCGAACAGGCCCCGGCAGGGCTGGTACTGACCCGGGCGGCTACCCTGGTCTCGCCCGGCCAGTTGACCGAGAGCTTCCATCTCAATCTCACCGCCATGGCGCTGCTGGCCCTGGCAGTGGGGCTGTTCATCGTGCAGGCGGCGCTGGGTCTGGCCCTGGAGCAGCGCCTGGGGCTCTTGCGAACGCTACGGGCGCTGGGTGTGTCGGGGCGCGGGTTGGTCGGGCTGCTCGCCCTGGAGCTGTTGCTCCTGGGTATCATCGGTGCGCTGGCCGGTATCGTCAGCGGCGTGTGGCTGGCCCGGGTGCTGCAACCCGACGTGGCGGCCACTCTGGGCAGCCTCTACGGCGCCGACGTGGCGGTGACTCTCAACCTGCCTTGGCACTATTGGCTCGGCGGGCTCGCCGTAACCCTGGGCGGGCTGCTGCTGGCCGGCAGCGGCGTACTGTGGCGGGCGGCCCGCTTGAGCGTACTGGGGCTGGGCCAGGCCCAGGCCTGGCGCAGCGGCTTTCAGCGTCAGCTCAAGCTGATGAGTGCGGCGGGCGGCGCCGTGGCCCTGGGCGGTCTGGCCCTGTGGCTGTGGCTCGCCTGGCAGCCGCCGGGCGAGGGACTGCTGGCCGGCTTCGGCCTGGTCGCCGCGCTGCTGCTGGCCAGCGCGCTGTGGCTGCCGCCGCTGATCGCCCTGCTGCTGGCCGGGCTCGGCCGCCTGCTGCGCCGACGCCCCTTGGCCCAGTGGGCGCTGGCCGATCTGCAGCTGCAGCTGCCGCGACTGGCCCTGGCGATGATGGCACTGCTGATCGCGCTCTCCGCCAACCTGGGCGTGAGCAGCATGGTCGGCGGCTTTCGCCTGACCTTTCTCGACTGGCTCGACCAGCGCCTGGTGGCGGACTTCTACCTGCGCCCGCCCGTCGAGCAGCACGACGACATCCACGCCTGGCTGGCCGAGCACAGCGAGGTCGAAGAGCTGCTGCCCACCCGCCGCAGCGAGGGTACCTTGATTGCCGTGGAGCGCGACGCTGACACGCGCGAACTGGCCCTGCCAGTGGGCGTCTACGGCATCACCCCCGGCTCGGCGCTGTTGCCGAGCTGGCCGCTGCTGGCAACCCGGGCCGGCCGCGACGAAGCCTGGAAGGCCTTCGCCGCGGGCGAGGCGGCCTTCGTCAACGAGCAGCTCGCCATCGCCGAGGGGCTCGCCCCGGGCGACCGCATCGGCCTGACGGCGCCGGGTGGGGAAGCGGTTCTGCCGGTCGCCGCCGTCTACCCCGACTACGGCAACACCCGCGGCGAAGTGCTGTTGGCCACCCCGGTACTCGCCCGCCGCTTCGCCGCCCCGCCGGGCTCCATCGGCATCGTACTGGCGTCGGGTGGCGACGGGGCCGCGCTGAGAGCTGGCTTGCGCCAGCACTTCGCCATCGGTGGCGACGAGCTGGTGGATCAGCGCGAGGTGAAGCGTATCGCCACCGGCATCTTCGAGCGCACCTTCACCATCACCCGGGCGCTCTCCGCGCTGACCCTGGCAGTGGCCGCCCTGGCGCTGCTGGCGAGCCTGCTGGCCCAGGCCCGCGAGCGCCGCCTTCAGCTGGCGCCGCTGTGGGCGCTGGGGGTACCGCGCCAGCAGCTGGTGACGGTGCAGCTGGCGCAGCTCGGCGGCGCGGCCTTCGTGGTCGGCGCCCTGGCGCTGCCGCTGGGCACGCTGCTGGCGCTGGGGCTGGTGGCGGTGATCAACGTGGCGGCCTTCGGCTGGCGCCTGCCGTTGCATGTCTTCCCCGGTGAGATGGCCCTCACGCTGGCCACGGCGGTAGGCGTGGCGCTGGCCGCCGCCGCGCTGCCGGCAACGAAGCTGTGGCGCGCGCCGCCCCGCGCCCTGCTGGCGGAGGAGGCCACATGATGCGTATCGCCATCTTGGCCGCGCTGCTGGCTGCGCTCTGGCTGTCGGGCTGCGCCGAGGAAGCGCCGCCCGGCGAGACCGCCGGCTTCGCCGGACTGGGCCAGGAAGCCGGCGAGTTCGCCCAGGCCCACGAGGACATCCGCCTGAGTTTCCCCGACGACCACGCCGCCCACCCGGACTACCGCATCGAGTGGTGGTACCTCACCGCCAACCTCGAGGACGAGAGCGGCGAGCCGCTGGGCTTGCAGTGGACCCTGTTCCGCCAGGCGCTCACTCCTCCGGACGAACGCCCCGAACCCGCTCCCTGGACCGCCGACCAACTGTGGATGGCGCACATGGCGGTCTCCCGCGGCGAGACTCACCGCGTGGCGGAGCGCTTTGCCCGCAGCCATTCCGGGCAGGACGACGGCCAGGCGGGCGCGGTGGCCGAGCCCTTCCGCGCCTGGATCGACCACTGGCAGCTGGCCACTCGCGTCGATACCTCAGACGAGCCGGGCGACACCTTCACCGAGCTACAGCTGACAGCCCACCAGGACGACGCCCACGGCGGCTTCGGCTATAACCTGACTCTGGTTGCCGAGGGGCCGCTGGTGCTGCACGGCGTGGGGAGCTTCAGCCAGAAATCCGCTGACGGCCAAGGTTCCATGTACTACAGCCAGCCGTTCTGGCGCGTGGAAGGCGAGGTCACCCTCGACGGCGAGACTCGCGCGGTGAGCGGGCGCGGCTGGCTCGACCGCGAGTGGAGCAGCCAACTGCTGGGCCCCGAGCAGCAGGGCTGGGACTGGTTCTCGCTGCACCTGGCGAACGGCCACAAGCTGATGGCCTTCCAACTGCGCGGTGGCGGCGCCGACGGCGGCGACTACCGCTCCGGCACCTGGATCGACCCCGAGGGCGAGCCCACCGCGCTGACCCCGGACGAGATCGGCATGACGCCGCTGGCCACCCAGCGCGTGGCAGGGCGCGAGGTGCCGACCCGCTGGCGCCTGGAGATTCCCCGCGCCGGGCTCGATATGATCGTCGAGGCGCCTCACGCCGAGCGCTGGATGGACACCAGCGTGGCCTACTGGGAGGGCGAGGTGATCGCCCGCGACGCCGAGAGCGGCGACAATCTGGGCATCGGCTATCTGGAAATGACCGGCTATTGAGGTGCGCGAGGAGATCCCATGAACCTGCTGGATGCCATGACCGCCTTCGTGCGGGTCGCCGAACTCGGCAGCTACACCCGCGCGGCGGAAACGCTGGACCTGTCGCGCACGCGCATCTCGCGCCTGATCATGGAGCTCGAGAGCCACCTGGGCGTGCGCCTGTTGCAGCGAACCACCCGGCGCCTGCACCTCACCGAGGCCGGCGAAAGCTACCTGGCCAGCGCCCAGGGCATCCTGCAGGCGCTGGATGAGGCCGAGGCCGAGCTGGGCGCCGGCAGCACCGAGGTGTGCGGCCGGCTGCGGGTCAACGGCCCGATGTCCTTCGGCATGCGCTTTCTCTCGCCGCTGATCGCCCGCTTCATGGTCGAGCATCCTGCGCTGGAGGTACGCCTCGACCTCAACGACCGCCGGGTGGATCTGCTGGAAGAGGGCTACGACCTGGCCATCCGCATCGGCAGCCTGCCCGACTCCACTCTGGTGGCACGGCGCCTGGCGCGCTGCCGCATGATAGCGTGCGCCTCGCCCGAGTACCTGGCCCGCCACGGCGAGCCGCGCAGCCTGGCGGAGCTGACCGAGCACCGCTGCCTGCGCTATCGCACCACCGGCGGCAGCGAGTGGCAGTTCGGCGGGCAGCGCCTCACGGTTCACGGGCCGCTGGAGAGCAACAACGGCGATGTGCTGACCCATGCCGCCGAAGCCGGGCTGGGCATCGCCCATCAACCGAGCTTTCTGATCACCGAGAGCATTTGCCAGGGGCGCCTGGTACCGCTGCTGCAAAACGAGGAGCCGATCACCCTGGGGATCTACGGCGTCTACCCAGCGCGACGCCACCTGCCGGCCAAGGTCGAGCGGCTGCTCGACTACCTCGCCGAGGCCTGGGGCGATCCCCCCGCGTGGGAGCGCGAGATGGGATTGTCACCCATTGCGCAATAAAGTTGTTCACCTGGAGAGGATTATCCCGAGTCAAGTGCGGCGTAGAGTGAAGGCATCCCTGACAACAACGGAGTTCTTTCCCATGCAAACCACCGCTACCCCGCTTGCCGCTGCTCAAGCTCAGACCCAGTCTCAAAACCAGGCCCATGCCACTGCCCTGCTGCGCGTGTCGCTCGGCATCATGGCCCTCGCCCACGGCTTGCTCAAGGTGTTCGTCTTCACCGTGCCCGGCACCGTGGGCTTCTTCGAGTCGCTCGGCCTGCCCCCCTTCATCGCCTACCTGACCATTCTGGCCGAAGTCGGCGGCGGCCTGGCGCTGGTGCTCGGCATCTACACTCGCTGGGTGAGCCTGGCCCTGGTGCCCATCCTGCTCGGCGCCGCCTGGGCGCATGCCGGCAACGGCTGGGTCTTCTCCAACCCGGGCGGCGGCTGGGAGTACCCGGTGTTCTGGGCCATCGCCCTGCTGGTCCAGGCCGGCCTCGGCAGCGGCAGCTTCGTCGTCAGCCGCCGCTTCGCCTGACCTCTCTGCCTGAACTGGCCCACTGCCTGGCGCCGCCCGCGGCGCCAGGCATCGAGGCGCTTTTCCAACGAGCTTTTCCTACGAGCTTTGCCAAGGAGCTTTTTCAAGGAGCTATGCCATGTTGCCCAGCCTGTTCATTTCCCACGGCTCGCCCATGCTGGCCCTCACCCCGGGGCCGGCCCATGATTTCCTGCGTGAACTCGGCGCCGGGATGTCACCCAAGGCCATCGTGGTGGTTTCGGCCCACTGGGCCAGCGAGCGCCTGCTGGTGAGCGTCAGCCAGCGACCCGAGACCATCCACGACTTCGGCGGCTTTCCCCGCGAGCTCTACGAGTGCCAGTACCCGGCACCGGGCGACCCCGAGCTGGCCCTGCGCCTGGCCCGCACGCTCAACGCCGTGCCGCTGGAGCGGGGCCTGGACCATGGCGCCTGGGTGCCGCTGTCGCTGATGTTTCCCGCCGCCGAGGTGCCGGTGGTATCGCTGTCGCTGCCGGTGACCTGGTCGAACCAGGCCTTGATGGCGCTGGGCGAGAAGCTGGCGGCGCTGCGTGAAGAGGGCGTGCTGGTGGTCGGCTCGGGCAGCCTGACCCACAACCTCAGCGAGATGCAGGTGCAGGGCGCACCGACGCCGGCCTGGGTCGGCGAGTTCGCCAACTGGGTTCACGGCAAGCTGACGAGCGGCGAGCGTGATGCGCTGCTGGCGTGGGAAACCGCCCCCCAGGCGCGGCGCAACCACCCCACGCCGGAGCACTTCCAGCCGCTGCTGGTGGCGCTAGGCGCCGGCGGCGAGGCCAGCCGTCTGCACCACAGCGTGGAGCACGGAGTGCTGGCGATGGATGTCTACGCCTTCAACTAGATTCCAGCACTGGATGGAACTCGCCCTGGTGGCGTGCCCGGAAATGCGGCTCGCCCGACGCCACGTCGTTGCGCACCGCGGCCAGCAGTGCGGCGTCCAGGCTGGGGTCGTCGAGGGCGAGCAGGCCGCACTGCGACAGGGCCCGACGCAGCCCGACCTGCTCGTCGATCCGCTCGAACAGCACCCGCACGCAGCAGGGCATGCGCTCGCTGTTGTCCGCCACGCCGAGCCTGAGCCCGGTCAGCCGGGTCACCTGGCTCTGGAAGGTCGGGAACAGAATGGTATGGGTCACTTCGTAACCGTTGAGGGTTTCGTAGTCGGTCAGGAAGATGCGGTCGGCGAGTTTGACCGCGACCCCCGTATAGCGATTGTGGCAGGGCCGAATCTGATTCGCGCCCTGCAGGCGTTCGGTGCGCTGATAGACGATGCCGCTCTCCCGCGCTTCCAGGCAGACCAAGGTACGAATGATATGCCCAGGCTGGGCCATCGAGTGGTAGTACTCGAAGTAGCGCCCCAGATAGCGGGCCATGCCCTCACGGCCACGCTGCAGCAAGGCGTCCGGCCATTCGACTCCCCCCTGGCGTGACGACTCGGTCGGCAAGCGACCCGCCTGCACCAGTGAGACGAAGTTTTCGTGGGGCAGGTAGAGCTCGTGCTCTTCCACGCCGAAGAACGCACATAGACGCCGCATGGCGGCATGCCGCGGACGATAGCGTCCGCTCAGATAGCGGTTGAACTGGGCGCGATTGATATCCAGCCGACGGCACACCTCGGCGATGGAAGGGTAGTAGCTGCACAACAGCCGAAGGTTGGCGACGAAGTCGTCGTGCATGTGGGCTCCCGGTGCGCCAGGCAGGATGGTGCACTCTGGCGCACTTACTTTCGCAGAAAGTGCACTAGAGTGCAACGTAGCGCCAAATCCCACCACCCCCTCACAGTTGTTTCAATCAATGGCAGGCTTTTTACAGCTCTATATTTCCCGTTACCAAATCGGTGCCTTAACAACAAAATGACCGAAAACCCTATATCCCTTCGCATGAACTTCTGGTCCGGCCTGGGCGTGGCCGCCCTCGCGGTGCTGCTGCTCACCTGGATCATCCCCACCTACGGCGGACGCGGCTTCGCCGTCGGCATGCATCCCCGCACCCTGGCCACGCTCGGGGCCTGGGTCATGCTGGCCTGTGCCCTGGCACTGGCCCTGCTCAGCGCCATCGCGCTACTGCGCCGGCGCCTGGCGTTCTTTCGCCTGCCCGAGCTCGGCCATCTGTGGCATCAGACCTGGCCGTTTCTCTTCGTGCTGGGGTTCATCGTGCTGGTGGATCGCTTTCCGCTAACCTGGGTGGCGCCGTTCATGATCGGGTCGCTGCTGCTGTTGCTGGGCGAGCGTCGCTGGCACGTGGTGCTGCTGACGGCAGTGATTCCGGCCCTCGGGCTGTATGGACTGACGGCGCATCTGATGCGCATCGGGGTGGTGTGAGATGATCGGATTCGATGCCATTCTGTCGTCCTTCGCCGCGGCGCTGCACTATGAGTCGATCGCGATCATTCTCGGCGGGGTGCTGCTGGGGTATATCGTCGGGGTGATCCCGGGGCTGAACCGGGCGGTGGCCATCGCCATCGCCATTCCACTGACGTTCTACATGTCGGCCTATGCGGCCATCGCCTTTCTGATCGGGTTGTCCAAGGGCACTGCGGCGGGCAGTGCGGTGTCGGCCATTCTGCTCAATACGCCGGGGGAGCCGTCGTCGGCGGCGACCTGTCTGGATGGCTTTCCCATGGCGCGGGCGGGCAAGCCGCGCAAGGCGCTGAAGGTGGGGTTGCTGGCGTCGGTGGTGGGCGATCTGCTGGCGACGCTGCTGTTGATTGCGGTGGCGATTCCGTTTGCCTCGGTGGCGCTGAAGTTCGGGCCCTATGAGCTGGCGGCGATTCTGATCTTTGCGCTGGTGTTCATCGCCGGCATGGCGGGGGGCTCGTTCCTCAAGGGGCTGGCGGCCGGCGGCATGGGGGTGATCCTGGGCACCGTGGGCCTCGATCCGGAGACCGGGGCGGCGCGTTTGACCTTCGGTTATGCCGAGCTGATGGAGGGGGTGCCGATCCTGCCACTGGTGATCGGCACGCTGGCGCTGGCCGAGATGTTCGTGCAGTTGGATGAGTATCGCCGCAACAAAGGCGCCAGCGTGATCAAGCTGAGCCACGACAAGGCGGACGATCTCTCCTTCCAGGAGTTCAAGGCCACGCTGCCGACGGTGTTCAAAAGCACCGGGGTGGGAGCGTTCGTGGGGGCCTTGCCGGGGCTGGGGCCGTCGGTGGGGGCGTTCATGGCCTATGGCCTGGCCAAGCGCAGCGCCAAGGATCCGGACAGTTTCGGCAAGGGCAATCCCAACGGTATCGCGGCCGCCGAGGCGGCGGACAATGCGGTGATCCCGGCCAGCTACATTCCGCTGTTCGGCCTGGGCATTCCAGGCAGCGTTTCCGCCGCGCTGCTGGTGGGGGCGTTCATGATCCACGGCATCCAGGTGGGGCCGCTGATGCTGCGCGACCATCCCGAGATGCTGTTCACGCTGTTCTCGGGGATGATCGTGGCGAGCCTGCTGATGCTGGCGGTGGGCTGGTACGGCCTGCGCATCTTCGCCAAGGTCACCAGCGTGCCGCCGCACATCGTGATCCCGGTGGTGATCTTCCTGTGCCTGGCGGGCATTCAGGTGCAGGGCTACGGCACCTTCGGCCTGGTCACGGTGTTCGCCTTCGCCATCTTCGGCTACTTCCTGAAGAAGTTCGACTACTCCTTCGTGACCTTTCTGGTGGCGTTCATCGTCACGCCGATGCTGGAGATGAACCTGCGCCAGGCGGTGATTCTCTCTGGCGGCGACATCGCCATTCTGCTCAACCGGCCCATCGCCCTGGCCTTCGTCGTCTTCACCGCGCTGATGGCGCTGCACCTGGGCTGGAGCGGCTATCGCCAGTGGCGCCAGAAGCGCCTCGAGGCGTCGGGTAACTGAACTCACAGCCGGCAGCGACCGGCATCACCACACCACAACAAACGCAACCACGAGGTTCCGACTCATGAAAATGAAACTGCTGGGTACTGCCATTCTCTCTTCCGCCATGGCCTTCGGCGCAGCCGGCATGGCCCAGGCCGAGGACTTCCCGTCCAAGCCGGTGACCATGGTGATCGGCTGGGGTGCCGGCGGCAGCACCGACATCCAGGGCCGCGTGCTGGCCGACATCCTCTCCGAGGAACTCGGTCAGCCGGTCAACGTGGTCAACCAGCCTGGCGCCGGCGGCGGCGTGGCCCTGGCCCGCCTGGCCAACAGCCGTGACGAGGGCTACACCTTCGTCTTCGGCACCTCGATGACCATCACCTTCGGTCCGCTCTCCAGCGAAACCACCTACGAGCTGGACGACTTCCGCTACGTGGCCGGCGTGACCCTCGGCCAGTCGGCCATCGTCACCGGCGAGGATCGCCCCTTCGGCGACAGCTGGGAAGAGCTGGTGGAGTACGCCCGCGAGAACCCGGGCATGAGCTATGCCACCCAGACCGCGCTGGATCGCATGATCATCGAGTACATCGCCCAGCAGGAAGGTCTCGAGCTGCGCATCGTACCCACCTCCGGCGGCGCCGGCATGGCACCGCTGATCCTCTCCGGCGACGTCGACTTCGCCTACAGCGGCGGCACCCACTCCGGCTATGCCGAAACCGGCGAAATGCCGGTGCTGCTGAGCCTGGCCGAGGATCGTCTGGTGGCGTTCCCGGATGCGCCGACCCTGCCGGAAGCCGGTTACGACATCAATGCCGCCGAGATCCGCGTGGCCATGGTGCCGAAGAACACCCCCGACGCCCATGTCGAGCGTCTGGCCGAGGCGCTGGAAGCGGCCACCCAGGACCCGCGCTTCATCGAGATCACCGAGGAGCGCATCCTGATGCCGGTGACCTACATTGCCGAAGACGAGGTCACCCAGACCCTGCGCGATCAGGTGGAAGGCTACCAGGCGCTGATCGAGGAACTCGGCGGTCTGCCCGGCGAGGAGTGACCCTCTCCATGGCCCTGTCGTGACAGGGCCGTTCGAACGCCGACGCCGTCCCAAGGGGCGGCGTCGCTGTTTGCATGGGCTGTACGGAAGAGGGGGCGAGTTCAGTCGCCCAGCGCCCCCAGGCGGTCGGCCTGGACCACCTCGATCCAGTAGCCGTCCACGTCCTTGACGAAGATCACGTCCTTCATCTTGCCTTGGTCCGAGCGCTTGACGAACTCAACCTCATTGGCGTCGAACCACGCCTCGGCGGCATCGAGGTCGGGCACCGAAAAGCAGATATGACCGAAGCCCTGGGGCTGGGCATTGCCGTCGTGATAGGCAAAATCATCCTGGCTCTCGGTGCCCCAGTTGTGGGTCAGCTCCAGCAGGCCCGTCTGGCTGAAGGTCCACACCGTACGCTCACCCTGGTCCTCCGGTACCTGCTCGGCGTCGTCCAGCCTGGCCAGGAAGTAGAGCGAGAAGTTCATCTCCTCGAAGTCGAGCCGGCGCATGACCCGCATGCCGAACACCCGCGTATAGAAGGCCAGCGCCTTTTCCGGATCCTTCACCCGCAGCATGGTGTGGTTGAGACGAAAGCCCTGCGAATTCGCCGTCGGTGCCTGCACGCCCGGGTGCTGCTCTCCCTTGAAGCTCATGCGTTTCTCCTGTGCTGTCGCTGTCATCTTGCTCCTCATCATCAGGATGATGCGGATCGTTACGACGTTTTTCCAGCCGCAGGCGGCTGTCATACCCTTCGGATCGCGCTAAAGTAGGAAAAGCACCGCCATGAAGAGCGACCGCCCATGCCGACCTCATCCAGGCTCGAACAGGTAGCGCCAGGGGGCTTCCGCAGCGCCGTCGGGCGCTTGCTGCGCCATCTGTCCTGGCTGCTGGCACTGGCCCTGCTGGCCGGCTGCGCCAGCCGTGACATCGCCACCCACGATCCGAGCCGCGGCCCGGACGCCCTCTCCATCGAGCGGGCGCTGATCCTGGCCACGGCCAAGAATGCCCTGGGCACGCCCTATCGCTTCGGCGGCAATACGCCGGAAGGGCTCGACTGCTCGGGCCTGGTGGAAATGGCCTACCGCGCGGCAGGCATTCAGGTGCCGCGCACCGCCGACGAGCAGTTCCGTGCCCTGCCGTCGGTGCACCAGGCCCAACCCGGCGACCTGCTGTTCTTCGGCGACCGGCGCAAGGCAACCCATGTGGGTATCTACCGCGGCAACGGCCAGATGATTCATGCGCCGGGCAGCGGGCGCGAGGTCACCAGCGTGCCGCTGCATATCGACTACTGGCAGCAACGATTCCTGGGTGCCGCCAGCCCAGCCCCCTGACCTCATCGCTCTGGTAAGATAAGTGGCTTTCCAATCCATTGGTGATGCCATGCCACTCGATCTTTCCCTCTATCTGGTTACCGACCCCGAGCTCTGCTCCCGCCACGGGCTGGTGGAGACCGTGGTGGCGGCAGTGCGTGGCGGCGTCACCGTGGTGCAGCTGCGCGACAAGCGCGCCAGCGACGACGAGATGATCGATCAGGCGTGTCGTCTCAAGGCGGCCCTGGCCGGCAGCGGCGTGCCGCTGATCGTCAATGACCGCCTGGCGGTGGCGCTGGAAAGCGGCGCCGACGGCCTGCACATGGGCCAGGACGATGGCGACGTGGCGGCGGCCCGCGCCGCCTTGGGCCAGAGCGCCATCCTCGGGCTCTCGGTGCAGAATCACGAGCAGCTTTCTTGCCTCGACCCGACCACTCTAGACTACCTCGGCTTCGGCCCGGTGTTCGCCACCTCGACCAAGCGCAACCACGCCACCCCGCTCGGCTTCGACGGCCTGGCCGCCCTGGTGGCGGCAAGCCCGCTGCCGGCCGTGGCCATCGGCGGTCTCAAGGCGGAGCATGCCGCAGCGGTGCGTGCCGCGGGAGCCAAAGGGCCGGCGGTGGTATCGGCAATCTGCGGACAGCCGGACGCCGAAGCCGCCGCCAGGGCGTTCTTTGCCTGAAGTCAGAAAAAACCGGAATGAAGGTGGTGATGGGCCCGAGGTGAGAGGGTCTAAGACGAGAGAGCCTGAGATGAGAGAGCCTCAGGCGTCGCGGCCCCCCTGTTCGCGGGTGTAGCGCTGCATGATCTCCAGGGTTTCCTGGCTGACGTGATGCTCCATGCCTTCGGCATCGATGCGCGCGGTGCGGTCGTTGACGCCGAGGGCACGCAGGAACTGCAGCACGATGGCATGGCGCTGATGCGACATGGCCGCCATCGCCTCGCCCTTCTCGGTCAGGAACAGCGAACGGTAGGGCTTGCTGGATACCAGTCCCAGCGACTTGAGCCGGGTGACGGTCTTCGACACCGTGGCCTGACTGACCCCCATGCGAGCGGCGATATCCGTCGAGCGCGCCTCGCCCTGATGTTCGAGCAGATCGGCGATCAATTCCACGTAGTCTTCGAGAAGTTCGGTTTCGTGGGCGTTGCGCACGGCGGCGTACTGCTGCGCATGCTGGTCGCTGGGCGGCAGGGCATCCGCCTTGCGCAGGCGATCCGGGGTCACGTCGTTCGGCGAGTCGGTCATCGCGCCAATATAGCCAAAGTGCTCATAGGGCAGCAACAAGACCTCGATAGAGATTTCCTACTACGCTACAAGTTAACCTTGGCTAAAATACTGTCTATACGCTTACAAATTCACCGCGGCGTAACAACTGCCTTTCAACGCCTGGCCACAGAGGAGAGTGACCGATGCCGGCCCCAAGGGGATTGCTGCTGCTCAGCGCGCTCACGTTAGCCCTGTCGACCTCGGCCCAGGCCGAAACGTCGCCCCTCAAGGTAGCGGCCACCTTCTCCGTGATCGGCGACCTGGTGCGCGACGTGGCGGGTGACGATGCCGATGTCACGGTGCTCACACCGGTAGGGGCGGAGGTCCACGAGTGGGAGCTGATTCCGAGCAATTTCATCGCCCTCGAAGAGGCCGAGGTGGTGTTCTACAACGGTTACGGTCTGGAGCAGTGGCTCTCGCAGATCAACGCCACGGTCGGCAGCGGCGTGCCGGTGGTCGCCTTGGCCGAGGAGAGCGGCTATACCACTCAGCCGATCGCCACCGGCGAATACGCCGGCGAGGTCGACCCGCACATGTGGATGGACCCACGCGCCGCGGCGGCATACGTGGGCGTGATCGCCGACACGCTTGCCGAGGCCCGACCCGACGCCGCCGATGCCTTCCAGGCGCGCGCCGAGGCCCTGCAGGAGTCGCTGCATGCGTTGCACGAGGAGCTGCTGGAGACGCTGGCAGACATTCCCGAGGAACGGCGCCTGCTGATCACCAGCGAAGCGGCCTTCGTCTACTTCGCCGATGCCTTCGGCTTCGAGCACGACGGCATCTGGGGCACCAACGCCGAGGAAGAGGGCTCGCCGCGCCAGATCATGCGCATCGTCGATCTGATCGAGGAGAAGCGGCCAGCCGCCATCTTCTGGGAGAGCACCATTTCCGACCGCCACGTGCGCAGCGTGGCCGACGAGACCGAGGTAGAAATCGCCGGTCCCCTCTACGTCGATTCCCTCAGCGAGCCGGACGGCGCAGCACCCGACTACGCCGGCATGCTGCGCCACAACATCGGGCTGCTGCGCGAGGCCTTGGGAGGCACTCATGAATGACACGGCACCGGCGCTCGAGGCACGCCGCCTCAGCGCGGCCTATCACCAGCACCCCGTGCTAGAAGACGTCACCCTGGCACTACCGCAGGGCGAGTGGACCGCCATCGTGGGGCCCAACGGGGCGGGCAAGTCTAGCCTGCTCAAGCTGGTGATCGGCGGCCTCACGCCGCTGCGCGGCGAGCTGCGTATCCTTGGCGAAAGCCCAGCGGTACAGCGCAGGGCCGGCCATATCGCCTACATGGCGCAGCAGGAGCACATGGAGTGGGAGTTTCCCATTTCGGTACGCGAGACGGTGCTGACCGGCCGCTACGGCCTGATGCGCCAGGACCCACTGTGGCAGCGCCTGCTGCCGCGCCACTGGGCCAACCCCAGCCACCGCCAGGCCGTGGAAGCCGCGCTGGATGCCGTCGACATGGCCGAGCATGCCGAGCGCCCCATCGGCGAGCTGTCCGGCGGCCAGAAGAAGCGCGTGCTGCTGGCCCGCGCGCTGGCACAGCAGGCCAGCATCCTGCTGCTCGACGAGCCGCTGGCCGGGGTCGATCCGCCCAGCGAGGCGCTGATTCTCGCCACGCTGGAGCGTCAGCGCGACGCGGGCCGCACCGTCATCATGGTCACCCATGACATGCCCAGCGCGCGTCGCCATGCCGACCGCGTGCTGCTGATCAATCGTCAGGTCGTCGGCATGGGCACACCGGAGGAGATGCTCAGCGACGCCATGCTGGCCCGCCTGGCGGTGGGAGCGGCCTCCGGCTCCGCCTACGGGGGTGCACGTGCCGCAGCTTGAGACGTTGGCCCAGGTGATCGATGGCCTGATCGCCCTGCTGATGCTGGTGGTGAACCTGCTGCCCGAGCCGCTGGCCGCGCCCTTCGAGTACCGTTTCATGCAGCGCGCCCTGCTCACCTCAGTGCTGGTGGGAGCGATCTGCGGCCTGCTCTCCTGCTACGTGGTGCTCAAGCGCTGGTCGCTGCTGGGCGATGCCATCTCCCATGCGGTGCTGCCCGGGGTGGCCATCGCCTACCTGCTGGGCTGGCCGTTCTTCATCGGCGCCTTCATCACCGGCGCGCTGACCTCGCTGGGCATCGGCGCGCTGGAGCGCCATACCCGGATCAAGGCGGATGCGGCCATGGGCCTGATGTTCACCGCTGCCTTTGCCTTGGGCATCGTGATCATCAGCAAGATCGCTACCAGCACCCACCTGATGCATATTCTGTTCGGCAACGTGCTGGGCGTGCAGACCACCGCGCTGATGCTGACGCTGGCGGCAAGCCTGGTGACCGTGCTGACCATCTGGCTCGCCTATCGACCGCTGCTGCTCTACACCTTCGATCCGCAGCAGGCCCAGGCGCTGGGCTTCAATACCAGCTTCATCCACTACGGCCTGATCCTGCTGCTGACCTTGACCATCGTCGCCAGCCTGGAGACCGTGGGCATCATCCTGGTGGTGGCGATGCTGATCACCCCGGGCGCCACGGCCCACCTGCTGACCGACCGCTTCCCGCTGATGCTGGCGATCTCGGTCGCCGTCGGCGTCATCTCCGCCGTGGTGGGGCTGGTGCTTTCAGTGTCGCTGGACGTCGCCTCGGGCGGCGCCATCGTACTGGTGGCTTCCGGCCTGTTCCTCGTCGCCCTGCTGGCAGCTCCCAAGCACGGCCTGGTGGCGCGCCAGTGGCGGCGCTGGCGCCTGAATCGGGTTTAGCTAAATCGGAATTAGGAGGTGGGGCGGCGTTTGAGCGTGGTCCGGCGGTCATGATAGGCGATCGCCAGGCCACTGCCGATGATCAGCACACTGCCGACGAAGACCCACAGATCCGGCATTTCCCCCCAGAACCACCATCCCAACAGCACCGCCCACAGCATGGCGGTGTAATCGAAGGGGGCGGCAATGGCCGCCGGGGCGAAGCGAAAGGCCATGGTGATGCAAGCCGTGGCCCCGATGCCGACCACCCCAGCACCGAGAAACCCTACCCAGTGCCAGGGATGCGGGTCCTGCCATACCCAGGGTAGCGCCACGGCGGTCAGCACCAGCGGTACCAGTGTCATGTAGAAGACCATGGCCCAGAGATGCTCAGTGGCACCGTAGCGCCGCGCGGTGATCATCATCAGCGCATAGAACAGCGCCGCCCCGATGAGCACCAGCGAGCCCAGTTGAAAGGCATCGCCGCCGGGGCGGACCACGATCAACACCCCCAGAAAGCCGAACAGCGAAGCGACCAGCACCGGTGGATCGATCCGCTCGCCGAGCAGCGGCACCGACAGCAGGGTGACGAACAGCGGAGCCACGAAGGCGATTGCCGTGGCCTCGGCCAGCGGTAGCAGGGTCAGGCCGAACACGAAGCAGACCATGGTGCCGGTATAGATCAGGCCCCGCACCAGATGCACGCCCGGACGCCGGGTGCCCAGGGTCCGCAGCCCACCGCCGTAGTGCGCCAGCAGCGCGATCAGCGGTAGCGAGACCAGGGTACGGAAGAAGATGATCTGCAGCGGCGAGTGCACCTCGCCCAGCCACTTGGCAATGGCATCGCCGATGGCCAGGCAGAGTACGCCGGCACACATGAACAGAATGCCCTTCAATGACGGCGACATGGCCCCTCCCCCGACAGGAAAAAACCACCCCGCCGACCGGGATGGGCGGCGGGGTTTGTTGGTTAACAACCTAACGGGTGGAACGCATGGCGGCAAGTGCCATGCCCCAAGATGGCGCATTGGGTAGGGCGGAGGTCGAACCCAGAACGACGCGAGGTTTGTGGGGCATGGTCACACCATAATCGTTATGTTATAACGAATCATTCTCAGCGTTCGAACGCTTGCCGCAGGCGAGCACCCTGAACCGGCTCCCGAGGCTTCGCGCCGAGCGGGTCTCGCAGCATAAATGATATGTTATAGAGTTTCACAAGGAGGTGTCATGCAGCCCCGTCTCTCCCTCGATACTCCGGTGCACTGGGCGTTCGGCCAGGAGATTGAGGTGTTGCCGCGCATTTTCGACGACGACATCACCCTGGCCGTCATGCAGCGACGGCTCGACCCGGCCCTCGCCCTGGCCGTGCGCGCCCAGCTCAACGGCACCCGCTCCCTCGACTGGCACTGGCGAGGCGCCCCCGGCCAGGCAATGAAAGAGGACCTCGAGCGTCGACTCCCTGCCCCCGAGGCCGGCGCTGCGCTGGTGGAGGACGTCGGTCATATCGCCGAGGCCATGGCCTACCTCTTCTCCACCGAAGCCATCGGCATTCGTCTGCGTACGCTGGAGGGCGCCATGTGCCCGCGCTTCCACGTCGACAACCTGCCGGTGCGTCTCGTGACCACCTATGCCGGCCCAGCCAGCGAATGGCTGCCTGAGCACGCCGTCAACCGCGCCGGGCTGGGAGCTCCCCATCCCGACAAGCCCGATATCGTCGCCGATCCCGATGCCATTCGACAGCTCGCCGTGGGCGATCTGGCCCTGCTCAAGGGCTGTGGCTGGGTCGGTAACGAGGAGCGCGGCCTGGCCCACCGCAGCCCGCAGCCGGCCGCGGGCGAACGTCGCCTGCTGCTGGCGCTGGACCCAGGCTGACACCGCTCCGCCGTTACGCAACCTGTTCTTTCCACCTGAGCAATCCGTTCTTTCCACCTGAGGAAGCCCGGCAATGACTCCATGCCTTCGCCCCCTCCTGTTCGGCCTGGTGCTGCTGCCCCTGGCAGCACAGGCCGACCGCCCGCTGGCGGTCGTGGCCCCCTGGGAAATCACCGGCCTCGATCCCTCGACCTCGGGCTATGTCTTCGCCCGCATGCGCGTTGCCGAGACCCTGATCGATACCGATGCCGACGGTCAGCCGGCCCCTGGGCTGGCCAGCGGCTGGCAGGTCTCCGACGACGGCCTGACCTGGCGTTTCACCCTGCGTGAGGGTGTGACCTTCCACGACGACAGCCCGCTGACGGCACAAGCCGCAGCGTTGAGTCTCGAGCATGCCCTGGCCAAGCCGGGCATACTCGACTCGGCGCCCATCGTCGCCATCGAAGCCGAAGACGCCGACGTCGTGGTGCATCTCGACAGCCCCTTCGCGCCGCTGCCGGCCCTGCTGGCCCACTCCACCACGCTGATCCTGGCCGTGGACGCCTTCGACGACGAGGGGCGGGCCACCCAGATGATCGGCACCGGTCCCTATCGCGTCGCATCGGTCGCCCCCCCTCAGCGCCTGACGGTGGAGCGCTTCGATGGCTATTGGGGCGAGACCCCCGCCATCGGCAGCGCCAGCTATCTGGCGGTGGGGCGCGGCGAAACCCGCGCACTGATGGCCGAGAGCGGCGACGCCGACGTGGTGTTCACCCTGGACCCGGCCAGCCGCGCACGGCTGGCACGCCATGATCGCCTGGCGCTGCATGCCGAGCCGCTGCCGCGCACCATCGTGTTCAAACTCAATGCCGAACACCCCTTCCTCGAGGACGAGCGCGCCCGCCAGGCACTGAGCCTGGCCGTCGACCGGGTCGGCATAGCCGCCGGTTTGCTGCGCCATCCCGAAGCCGCCGCAGCCGAACTGTTCCCGGCCAGTCTCGGCCCCTGGCACTTGGGTTTAAACACCAATGGGGGTACCGCTGCGGAAGAAGCGCAGGACGTGGAGCGGGCCCGCGAGCTGCTCACCGAACTGGGCTGGGAAGCCAACGGTCGCGGCATGCTGGAGCGCGACGGCCAGCCCTTCCAGCTGACCCTGCGCACCTTCTCCGACCGCCCCGAGCTGCCGCTGGTGGCGACGGCGCTGCAGGATCAGTGGCGCGAAATCGGCGTGGCACTGGAGGTGGCCGTGGGCAACGCCAGCGAGATCCCTTCCGGGCACCGCGACGGCAGCCTGGAGCTAGGCCTGATGGCGCGCAACTACGGCCTGGTGCCCGACCCGCTCGGCACCCTGCTCGACGACTTCGGCACCGACCCGGAAACGATGGGCGGCGACTGGGGCGCCATGGGCTGGCGCGACGCGGACGTGGCGGCCTGGCTCGACACCCTGCGCCAGGAGGCCGACATGGATGCTCGCGCCGAACTGGCCGGGCAGGTGGCACGCCGGCTTAACGAGGCGATGCCGGTCGTGCCCGTGGCTTGGTACCAACAGACGGCGGCGGTCAACGCCGAGCTGGAGGGTTTCTCCATCGATCCGTTGGAGCGCAGCTATCGCATCGACGAACTGAGGTGGGGAGAATGAGCGAAAACCAGGCTGCGCGCGCGACGTCGCGCTGGGCTTCTCGCTGGACCTCTCACCGGACGACAGGCCTTGGTGGCCTGCTGCTGCAGCGCCTGTTCCAGGCCGGGCTGGTGGCATGGGTGGTCGGCACCCTGACCTTCGTGCTGACCCGTTCGCTGCCCGGCGACATGGCCTACCGCATCGCCGCCGGACGTTACGGGCACGACATGGTCAACACCACTGCCGCCGAGGCGGTGCGTGCCGAGCTGGCACTGGACCAGCCGGCGCTCGGCGCCTACTTCGGCTGGCTGTGGGATCTAATTCAACTCGACCTGGGCCGCTCGCTGGTCAGCGGCGAGCCGGTGGTGGCCGAGCTGTGGCATCAGCTCGGCCACTCGCTCGGCCTGGCCGCCCTGGCCGTTCTTCTCTCGCTGCTGCTGGGTCCACCGCTGGGCCTGCTCGCCGGGCTCAAGCCCAACGGCATGCTCGATCGCGTAAGCGAAGTGGCGGCCAGCGTGCTGCGCGCCCTGCCGCCCTTCGCCGTGGGCCTGATCCTGATCCTGATCTTCTCGGTCACCCTCGGCTGGCTGCCTGCTGCCGGCCATGGCCGCAGCGCACACGGCGTGCTGCCGGCACTGACCCTGGCGTTGGCGCTGGCCGCGATTTCCAGCCGGGTGGCACGCAACGCCATGGCCGACGTATCGCAGTCGGCCTACTACGCCTTCTCGCGTACCAAGGGGCTGGGCGAGCGCCTGAGCTTCCTGCGCCACGGCCTGCGCAACGCCGCGGTGCCGGTGGTGGCCTACCTCGGCGTACAGTTCGTCTACCTGATCGAGGGCGTGGTGGTGGTCGAGACCCTGTTCGCCTGGCCTGGCATCGGCCACGCCCTGGTGCACGCCATCGTTGCCCGCGACGTGCCGATGATCCAGGGCACCGCGTTGGTGATGGGGCTGATGTTCGTCGCCCTCAATACCGTGGTGGATCTGCTCTGCCACTGGCTCGACCCCAGGAGGCGCAGCGCATGAACGGCTCTACCCTGACGCCTTCCCGCCGCCTTGCCCTGCCGACGCTGAACGGCCGCCAGCGCCTCGGTGCCACGCTGCTGGCGCTGCTGCTCGCCTTCGCCTGGCTGGTGCCCTGGCTGTTCGAGGCCGACCCCGCCCGTCAGCAGCTCACCCGTATTCTGCAGCTGCCGACGCTGGCCGAGCCGCTCGGCACCGACCACCTGGGGCGCAGCCTGCTGGCGCGGCTGGCCAGCGCCGTGCGCCTGTCGCTGGGCATGGCGCTACTCAGCGTGGCCAGTGCCGCCGTGCCGGGAGTGATTCTCGGCGTGATCGCCGGCTGGCGCGGTGGCTGGCTCGACCGCGTGCTGGGCAGCATGGCCGACGCCTTCCTGGCCCTGCCCGGCCTGCTGCTGGTGCTGCTGCTGGTGGCCATCGCTCCAGGCAACTTCTGGGCGCTCTACGTCGGTATCTCACTGGTGCTGTGGATCGAGTACTTCCGCGTGGTGCGGGCCCGCACCCGAGTGCTGGTCGCCTCGCCCCAGCTCGAGGCAAGCCGCCTGCTCGGCTTCGGCCCGCTCTACCTGTTCCGCCGCCACCTGTGGCCCGAGCTGGCGCCGCAGGTGCTGACCCTGGCCGCCTTCGGCGCCGCCAGTGCGATCCTCGCCATGGCCGCGCTGGGTTTCGTCAGCGTCGGGCTGCGCCCTCCCACCGCCGAGCTGGGGCTGATGATGATCGAGCTGCTGCCCTACTACCACGAGGCGCCCTGGGCCATGGCCCAGCCGATCCTGGTGCTGTTCGTGCTGGTGCTGAGCCTCAACCTGCTGGCGGGAAGGGATCCACGATGAGTGCGTACTTACTTCAGGCGGAAGACGTCACGATCCAGGGCGAGGGCGTCACCATCGCGCCCTTCTCCTGTGCGCTCAAAGCCGGTAGCCGGCTGACCCTGCTCGGCGAGACCGGCTCGGGCAAGAGTCTGCTCGCTCAGGCCATCATGGGCACGCTGCCCCGCGGCCTGAGCGCGCGGGGGCGACTCGTCATCGACGGCGAGACCTTCGATGCCGCCGATGACAAGTCGCGCCGCGCCCTGTGGGGCCGACGCCTGGCGCTGCTGCCCCAGGAGCCTTGGCATGCGCTGGACCCGACCATGCGTGCCGTAGCGCAGGTGGCCGAGAGCCACCGCCACGTGGCCGGGCGTGATCGCCGCGCCGCGCTTCAAGCCGCCTGGGCCGATCTGACCGAGCTGGGCCTGGCCGAGGCCGGCGGCAAGCTGCCCGGCGAACTCTCCGGCGGCATGGCGCAGTGGGTGGCCTTTGCCGCCGCCAGTGCCGGCGGCGCGCCCATCGTCATCGCCGACGAGCCGACCAAGGGGCTCGATGCGCCGCGCCGCGATGCCGTGGTCGAGCTGCTGGCTCGCACGCCCGAGAGCGGCGGCGTTCTGCTCACCATCACCCACGACATCGACGTGGCCCGCCGCCTGGGCGGCGAAGTGGTGATTCTGCGCCAGGGACAGGTGATCGAGCGCGGAGCGGCCCAGCAAGTGCTCACTTACCCTCAAAGCGAGTACGGCCAGGAGTTGCTGAACGCCGAGCCCAGCCGTTGGCCACGCCCGGCACCGCTCGGCGAAACGACCCAGGCGCCGGTGGTGACCGCCACCGACCTGGCCAAGACCCGCGGCGGGCGCGAGCTGTTCCGCGAACTCTCCCTCACGGTGCGCCCCGGTGAGATCGTCGGCGTGGTCGGTCCTTCCGGCTGCGGCAAGAGTACGCTGGGCGACATGCTGCTCGGCGTGACGCGCGCCGACGGCGGCAAGATCCAGCGCACTTCAGGGCATCCGCTCGGCTTTCAGAAGCTCTACCAAGACCCGCCGGCAGCCTTCTCGCCCCACTGGCAGCTCTCCCGGCTGCTCGACGACCTGGTACGCCGCCACCGCCTGGATCGCAGCGCCATCCCCCCGCTGATGGCGCGCCTTGGGCTCAACGAGCACCTGCTGGAGCGCCGCCCCGGCGAGATCTCCGGCGGCGAACTGCAGCGCTTCGCTATTTTGCGGGTGCTGCTGCTGGAGCCGTGCTTCCTGTTCGCCGACGAGCCGACCTCGCGCCTCGACCCCATCACCCAGCGCCGGACCCTGGCGCTGCTGGTGGAGCTGGCTCGCGAGCGGCACTGCGGCGTGATGCTGGTGAGCCACGACCCGGCGTTGATCGAGCACACCTGCGACCGCCGCATCGTCCTCGGTGACGAGCAGGTGAGCGCGGCCGGGCAGGCACTCTACCCGGCCCCGGAGCTTGTCTGAACGGGCACCCAACGACATCGCCCCGCATGAGCGGGGCGATGTGAGAATGGAGAAGGGCGGGGTGGCAGGCGTCAGTAGTGCGCCACCACCATGCAGTCCATGCCCTGGGCGCGCAGACTGTTGCAGGCGGAGTGGGCATCGCTCTCCTGCAGGTCGACCAGGCGTGCGCGGAACACCCGTCGCTCACCCTCCGACTCCGCCACCGACACCCGCAGGTCACGCATGAAGCCGGCAAGCTGGTCGGCGGCACGGGTCGCCAGATGGCGTGCCTGATCCGGATCGTTGAAGGCGCCGACCTGCACCGCCCAGTTACCTCCACTGCTGGCACGCGACATGTCGGCCTGATAGGTGGCACGCGGTGAGTCGGCCTGGGCGATCAGGGCGCGAATCGGATCGTCGGCGGAGCCCATCTCGACCCCCATCTCCGACTGGAAGGAGAGTCGACGCTCACCGCTCTCGGGCTGCCCAATGGCCTCGGGTGCTGCCGCCAACTGCCGATCCGAGGGGGGTGGGCTGTCAGGCAGCTGCATACTGTCGCCCAGCACATCGGCCTGGGCAATCCAGTCGCCACGCTGCAGCATGGAGAGACGAGCAAAACCACGGTCGAGCAGGTCGGCCATGTGGGTGTCGCGCGAGGCAGCGGTGAAGCCCCCCATTACCACGGAGACGATACGCCGATCGTTACGGATCGCCGAGGTCGCCACATTGAAGCCGGAGGCGCGGATGAAGCCGGTCTTGAGGCCATCGGCGCCGGCATAGTTGCGCAGCAGCCGGTTGTGGCTGGTATGGGTGGTGCCGCGATAGGTGAAGCTCTGGGTGGAGAAGTAGTGATAGTACTGGGGGAAATCCTGCATCACGCGGATCGACAGCGTGGCCATGTCGCGGGCCGTGGTGACCTGAGCATTGTCGGGCAGCCCGGAAGCGTTACGGAACACGGTACTGGTCATGCCCAGCTCGTTGGCGCGCTGGGTCATCATGCGGGCGAAACCGGACTCGGTGTTGCCCAGCGCCTCGGCGACCACCACGGCAACGTCGTTGGCCGAACGCACCACCAGCGCCTTGATGGCCTCTTCCGCCGTGATCGTGCTACCCGCCGCGAGCCACAGCTTGGAAGCGGGCATCGAAGCGGCATGGGCCGATACCGGTAACGGCTGGTTCAAGCGTATGGTGCCATTCTCGAGTGCCTCGAACAGCATGTAAAGCGTCATCATCTTGGTCAGCGAGGCGGGATAGCGCGTCGCATCGGCATTGGCCTGATGCAGGACGTCGCCGCTCTCGACATCGATCACGATGGCCGCATAGCGGGGGTTGGCCTGCGCCGAACCGATCGTCAACAACTGAAGAAAAAGAAAAAAGAAAATGGCCACACCGAGGTAAGGTCGGTTGTAGGAGCGCATGACGAACACCTCTGGTTCCCTTTTGATTCCCCGTGGTCCGATTCTAAAGCGGACCTTGCCTCAGTATGGCTGCATAATGAAGTGCTTAACAGCCGGAATAGCGAGTTTTTTTGCATATATACCGGCTGCTTCCATCAAACTTCCGTTTATTAATCAACTGGAATAACAGCCCGTTACCTCTGCGATGCAGACCCGCTATTCCCAGGCGGGGAAGGGGTCGGGCAAGTCGGCCCACGCCCGATGACCATCCGCCAATGCGGCGTCGCTCAGCAGACACTCGTCCAAAGCCTGACGGATACGCGCTTCGTCGAGGTTCTGGCCGATGAACACCAGTTCCTGACGCATGTCGCCGAACGGCTCTTCCCACTGCTCCATGATGTAGCCACGCGTCTCCGGATCCTTGGGCCAGCGCGACTCGGGCACGGCCTTCCAGAACATGCCGGCAAAGCCATAATGGGCAATGCCGCCCGCCTGACTCCACTGGCCGGCGTACTGAGGTCGCGAGGCGAGCCAGAAGAAGCCCTTCGAACGCAGCAGCTTGCCGCCGAACCAGTCGCCATGCAACAGGGCGTGAAACTTCTCGGGATGGAAAGGCCGCCGGGCGCGATAGACGAAGCTCGAGATGCCGTACTCCTGGGTTTCAGGCACGTGCTCACCGCGCAGCTCCTTGAGCCAGCCCGGGGCGAGCCTGGCCCGTTCGAAGCTGAAGCGGCCGGTATCGAGCACCTTGTCGAGCGGCACCCGGCCGTGGGCCATGGGTACCAGCTCGGCGTCGGGATTGAGCGAGCGCAGCACCGCCTTCAACTCCGCCAGTTGCGCCTCGTCGATCAGGTCGGTCTTGCTGATCAACAGCACGTCGCAGAACTCGATCTGGTCCACCAGCAGGTCGGCTACGTTGCGCTCGTCCTCCTCGCCCAGGCTCTCGCCCGCCTCGGCGAGGGATTTCGCCTCCCGGTACTGCGCCAGGAAGTTGGCACCGTCGACCACCGTCACCAGGGTGTCGAGGCGGGCGACGCTCGAGAGACTCTGGCCCTGCTCGTCCTCGAAGGTGAAGGTCTCCGCCACCGGCAGCGGCTCGGAGATCCCGGTGGACTCGATCACCAGCTGATCGAAGCGGCCTTCCCGCGCCAGCCGGCTCACCTCCACCAGCAGGTCCTCACGCAGCGTGCAGCAGATGCAGCCATTGCTCATCTCGACCAGCCGCTCCTCGGCCCGGTTGAGCGTCACCTCGTCATCGCCACTGCCCGGCGCGCCTCGTACCAGGGCCGCATCGATGTTGACCTCGCTCATGTCGTTGACGATCACCGCCACGCGGCGTCCGTCGCGATTGGCCAGGATATGGTTGAGCAGAGTGGTCTTTCCCGCTCCGAGAAAGCCGGAAAGCACGGTAACCGGCAGTGGCTTATGGGACATCACGCGTCTCCTCGCTGCTTGCTGTAGTGATGTTCGCGTTTCTCCTGTCGCTCCTTGGCCTCCAGGCACAGTTCGGCGGTCGGCCTGAGCAACAGTCGGGGCAAGCCGATGGGCTGACCGGTTTCGGCGCAATAGCCGTAGTCGCCCTCTTCGATACGCCGCAGTGCCTGATGAATCTTGCGCAGCAGCCGTGTCTCGCGATCGGCCTGGCGTAACAGCAGCCGCAGCTCCTCCTCCACGGCGGCACGATCGAGCTCGTCGCCGCTGCGCTCGTTGTCGGCGATGGCACTGCGCACCTCCACCAGGTGCGCCTCCACTTCGGCCCGCTCGGCAGCCAGCCGGTGCTGGAAAAATGCCAGCTGCTCATCGTTCATGTATGCCTCTTCGGGCATGGCCAGCAGTCGCTGCACCTCGGGATCGGCCGACATGGGCATCCTCTCCTGAAAATAGACGTTATAACATAACAATACTATTTCCCATGGCAAACCCTCTACGCCAAGACGGCTTGTGATCCAGCTCCCCGAATATCCAGGCAATTTCTTGCCCGCTGGGCAACTTCTTGCCCGACCCGGGCAAGAAGTTGCCTAAGCCAAATTAGCTTCGTTCACGCTAAAAAACTACAACCGCTTGTATTTAAACGGCTTTAAAGATAATGGCACACATGCTGCTCATATCGAACTGTCCATCGGGACATTTCATTCACATCGTCAAGGAGCAGACCATGCCGACTCCCTGCTATATCAGCATCCAGGGCCAGACCCAGGGCAACATCACCGCCGGTGCCTTCACTCCGGATTCCGTAGGCAACATCTACGTGGAAGGCCACGAAGACGAGATGCTGGTTCAGGAGTTCAAGCACGTCGTCACCGTGCCCACCGACCCGCAGTCCGGCCAGCCCTCCGGCCAGCGCGCCCACAAGCCGTTCGTCTTCACCGTGGCCCTGAACAAGGCCGTGCCGCTGATGTACAACGCCCTGGCTTCCGGCGAAATGCTGCCGAACGTGGAGCTGAAGTGGTACCGCACCTCCGTCGAGGGCAAGCAGGAGCACTTCTTCACCACCACCCTGACCGACGCCACCATCGTCGACATCAACCTGCGCATGCCTCACGCCCAGGACACCACCAAGGCTGAGTTCACTCAGCTGATGGACGTGTCCCTGGCCTACCGCAAGATCGACTGGGAACACAACGTCGCCGGCACTTCCGGTTCCGACGACTGGCGCGCCCCGATCGAGTCTTGATCGGCTAGCCCCGCGCCCCCACCCGCCGGCTCGCCGGGCGGGGGCGACGGTTCGCACTACGACGCCAGCGCTCCTCTCGAGCGCTGGCGTCGTGGTTTTTCAGGATGAGTAACGGCTCAAGCCGAGGCACCCCACTCGCTCATGATGCCAGCAGCAAATCAATAAATGCCAATAATAATATTTTGCATTATCGAAAGCGCCAGATAGACTGTTCCGACTGATGCAACATTCCGGTGACTCGACATGTATGACCTCGACGAGCTGCTCGCCTTCGATCACGTCATGCGTTCCGGCAGCCTGACCCGCAGCGCACGAGCTCTCGACCTGGCCAAGTCGACCCTCAGCCGGCGTATCGCCCAGCTCGAACGAAAGTTGGGCCAGCCCCTGCTGCGCCGACAGTCCAACCGGCTGCTGCCCACCGAAGCCGGCCACGCCTTTCATGTCTACTGCCGACAGATTCTCGAGCTTGCCGAGCAGGGCCGACAGGCGTTGGAAGAGTTGAACGAGGAGGTCAGCGGCGAGCTGCACGTGGTCGCGCACAACGCGTTGGCCCGCAGTTGGTTGTCCGCTCGGCTGACCGCTTTCATGGAGTGCCATCCTGCGGTGCGCCTCACTCTGCTGACCTGCGCCACTCCCAACCTGACCGCCGACAGCCAGGCCCTCACCGTGTGGCTGGGGGAGGTGCGCGGTGGCGAGCTGCGCCAGGAGGTGCTGGGCTGGCTCCACCGCGGCCTTTATGGACACCCGGACTACTTCTCTCGCCAGGGCCAGCCACAGCACCCTCGCGAACTGATACGGCACACCTGGATCGATCTGCTCGGCGAAACCGAGCAAGGGCTCACCCTCACCCACCGTGGGCAAGGCGGCGAGTTCCACTTTCGTCCACCCGAGTCGCGCTTCCGCGTCGATCAGCAGATGCTGCATGGCGATGCCCTCGCCAGCGGGCATGGCCTGGGACTGATGTCCGACTGGTTGGCACAGGCGCGCGAACGCGCTCACCCCGGCTCGCTCGTGCGTTGCCTGCCGGAGTGGGATGCACCGGCCGTGCCGGTCACGCTGCTGTACCCCTATGGCTTCCGGCCGCGGCGGCTGAGGGCCCTGCTGGCCTTCCTGCGTCAGTCGCTACCGAACGCATGGACACCAGGTCCAACCCCTCAGCTCGAGCCGACGAGCGTAGCCGGAAGCGAAGGTGTTGCCAGTCGCGCAACGCAACGTTGCCTGTCTTCCCCCTGAGCAAAGGGAGCTTTCGGCATTAGAATCACCTGCGTTTGATAATTAATATCATTTAATAATTTTTCATGCTCAGCAGGTGATCTCATGCTCCATGCCCGTCGCACCGCCCTGGCCGTTGCCGTCGCCAGCGCACCGCTCGCCTTCTCCGCCCAGGCGCAGGATAGCGCCCGCCTCGACAACGTCGTGGTGACTGCCGCCGGCTTCGAACAGTCGCTGCGCGACGCCCCGGCCAGCATCTCGGTTGTGACCCGCGAGGAGCTGGAGCGGCGCCAGTTTGCCAATATCGCCGAAGCCATCGCCGACATTCCCGGCGTCGACGTACGCTCGGGCGTGGGCAAGACCGGTAGCCTGAATGTCAGCATTCGCGGCATGCCAAGCAACTACACCCTGATCCTGATCGACGGCCGGCGCCAGAACGCCGCCGCCGACGTCACCCCCAACGGCTTCGGCGAAACCGCCACGAGCTTCATGCCGCCGCTGTCGGCCATCGAGCGTATCGAGGTCATTCGCGGGCCGATGTCGACCCTGTACGGCTCCGACGCCATGGGTGGCGTGATCAACATCATCACCCGCCGTGTCGCCAACGAGTGGAGCGGCTCGGTCAGCGCCGAGAGCACCTTACAGCAGCATCGCGAAGAGCCCAACTCCCAGGCGCTCAGCGTCTTCGCTTCCGGCCCGCTGGTCGAGGAGACCCTGGGCCTGCAGCTGCGTGGGCGGGTCTACAACCGCGGTGCGTCGGAGCGCCTGATGGAGGGTACGGGACGCGACCCGCGTCCGGCCGAAGGGGAGATCTACTCCATCGGCGGACGCCTGAACCTCACGCCGGACGACACCAACGAGTTCTGGCTCGACGCCGAGCGCGCCCGCCAATGGTACGACAACACTGACAGTCGCCTGGGTAGCCTCGATGGCAGCAACCCGAACAATCCCAACCAGGTCTACGGCTACGACGATCACATGCGCTTCAACCGCGACCAGATCGCCTTGGGGCATAGCGGACGCTTCGCGGCGGGCACCTGGGAGAGCAGCGTGACCCACGCCATCACCGAGACCGTCGGCCGCACCATTCCGCACCCCAACGCGGGGCCCGGCACGCCGCATCCCGCCCTGCCCCACGTACCGATCATCGGTTCGCCGCGTACCCTGGAGAACGAGCAGACCGTGCTCGACACCAAGTTCACCACCAACCTCGGTGCGCACATGCTCACCTTCGGCGGCCAGTACATGGAAGCGGAGCTGACCGACGACCTGGCACCGGACAGCTACGACGAATCCCAATGGGCGCTGTTCATCGAGGATGAGTGGTGGCTGCGTGACGACCTGGCGCTGACCCTGGGCGGCCGCTACGAGAACCACGACGCCTTCAGCGGCCACTTCACGCCGCGGGGGTATCTGGTGTGGAACGCCGACGACAGCTGGACCCTGAAGGGTGGCGTCAGCCGTGGCTACAAGACACCGACGCTCAACCAACTGAGGGATGGCATCAACAACGTCACTGCCCAGGGCGCCAGGCTGCTGATCGGCAACCCGGAGCTGCAGCCGGAGAAGAGCACCAACTACGAGATCGGCGCGCATTACGACAACCTGGCCGGCTTCTCGGCGGGCGCGACCTTCTTCCATACCGATTTCACCGATCGCATCGTCACCGCCAGCGAGCGTGCCGTTACCGGGCATCCGACCATTCCCGACGGCATCTATGACCAGGCGATCAACATCGGCGAGGCGCAAACCCAAGGGGTAGAGCTGGAAGCCCGCTATCGCTTCGACCCCGCCTGGCAAGTGCGCGGCGGTTACACCTACACCGATACCGAGATCAAATCCGATGAAGCGCGAGGCGCAAGCCTGACGCTGGCGCCCCGGCACAAGCTGACCGCTGCCGTGACCTGGGATATCAACGAGCGCTGGAGTACCACCCTGGAAGGCGAGCACTACAGCGGCCGCAACCGCTTTGCCTCCGCGCCGGAGGCCGGCACCCAGGATGCCGCTCTCGCCGCCGCCGTGGGCGACAAGTTCAAGAGCTACGAGCTGTTCAACCTGAGTTCCACCTACCGCGTGGCGGACAACGTGCGGCTGACCGGCACCGTCTACAACCTGCTGGATACCGATTTCGGCACCGGCACGACCTACGAGTACGCTGGCGACACCTACGCGGCCTATGAGTACTTCACCTCGGGCCAGTCCATCAACGGTTCTTACATGCCACGCCGCAGCTTCTGGCTCTCCGCCACCTACGAGTTCTGAGCGGCACTCGCCTGCCGTTTCGCATCGTTACCTTGGCCCCGCTCTGGCGGGGCTTTTTGTTGGGCTCTGGACGTCACTCATCTACGACCCGCAGTATCACCGAGTAGCGGTAGTCGTAATCCTGCAACGCTGAAGGGGAGCCCGCGTAGGGGGTGGTCACCCGCAGGTACCAGACACCGGCGTCGAGCTCACGTTCGATGCGGAAGTTGCCGTCGACACCGCTGTGCCAGTCACGTTCCACGACCTCGCCCTCGGCGTTCATCAGCTCTCCCGATGGCGCGCCCATGGCGGAGTCCCAGGGAAAGGTCTCGCTTTCCAGTACCACGCGGGTCGGCTCCTGCAGGGTGAAGGTGAAGTAGCGCATTCCCGTCGACATGACCTCGAAGGGGCGGTCGGGTGCCAGCGGGATGGCGTAGTCACGTGGATCGCTCGTGCCCGCACAGCCCGTCAGTAGCAACAGCATCGAGAATAGAGCAGCAACGCAGCGGCGCATGGCAGCCTCCTTTGCAGCTAGCGCGTTACCTTCAGCCTACTCCCAATAGCCGTTCCACGCCCAGCCAGATCAGACGCAGCGCCAGCAGGGTCAGGGTCCACTTGAAGAAGAAGTCGAAGCGATGGTCGGTCACCCGGTTCAGCAGACGCAGGCCCAGCCAGGTGCCGACGAAGCCCGCCGCGATCATGACCAGCATCAGCCCCAGCCAGTCGCGGAAGACGAAACCGGCAAAGCCGAAGATGAACGCCTTGGTGGCGTGTTGAAAGGTCATGCAGGTGGCGAAGGTGGCCACCCGCGGCAGCCGCTCGCTCATGCCGAGCTTGATGAACGAGGCGACCATGGGGCCGCTAGCGCCCACGAAACTGGAGAGCAGCGTAGTGAGCGCGCCGGCAATCACGGTGCCGGTGCGCCCCACCGCCCGCTGGGGCAAGCCCGGCCCCCAGCAGGAGTAGAGCACGAAGGCGGCGATGCACAGCTCCAGCACGCCGTAAGGCAGGCGGATCAACAGCCAGGCCGCCACCACCGCACCGAGGATCACCCCGGGCAGGAAGGCGGCGACGATGTCGCGGCGAACGTGCCGCAAGGTCATCACCGCCCTGCCGCCGTTGGAGCCGAGCTGCACCATGCCGTGCACCGGGATCAGCGCCGTGGCCGGCATCACCTGGGCCATGGCAATGATCAACAGCGTGCCCCCGCCGATACCCGCCGCCGCCGAGAGCGCCGAGGTCACTACCGAGAGCAGCACCAGGGCCAGGTTGACCCCGGCCGACAGCGGCGAGAGCAGCTCCAGCATCAGGCCGGACGCCTCACGGCAGCCTGCCCTCCTCGACGCCGTGACACGCCACCTCGCTGCCGTCGCTGCGGGCGATCAGCCGTGGTATCTCGGCCTTGCAGCGCTCGTTGGCATGCGGGCAGCGCGGATGAAAGGCGCAACCGGTAGGCGGATGCACCGGGTTGGGCACCTCCCCCTGGATCACGGTGCGCTCCTTGCCCACGCCCTCCAGCGACGGCACCGCGGCCAGCAGCATCTTCGAGTAGGGATGGTGGGGGTTCTCGAAGAGCTGATCGGCCGGGGCGATCTCGGCGATACGCCCCAGGTACATCACCGCGATGCGGTCCGACATGTGCTTGACCACCGCCATGTCGTGGCTGATGAACAGGTAGGTCAGCCCGTACTCGTCCTGCAGGTCGCGCATCAGGTTGAGGATCTGCGCCTGTACCGAGACATCGAGCGCCGAGGTCGGCTCGTCGCAGATCATGAACTCCGGCTCGTTGGCGAGCGCCCGGGCGATGGAGATGCGCTGACGCTGGCCGCCGGAGAACTCATGCGGGTAACGGTTGGCGTCCATGGCCGACAGCCCCACCTGCTCGAGCAGCTCGCCCACCCGTCGGCGGCGGTCGGCGCTGCTCATCTCGGGACGGAAGAAGCGCAGCGGCTCGCCGATGATGGTGCCCACCCGCCACAGCGGGTTGAGGCTGGCGTAGGGGTCCTGGAAGATCATCTGGAAGCGCTTGCGCACGCTGGCGGCCTGGCGGCCGGTGCGGCTCGCCAGGTCGCTGATGTCCTCGCCGTCGAACACCAGCTTGCCGCGGGTGAGGCCGTAGAGCCCCACCACCAGCCGCGCCACGGTGGATTTGCCGCAGCCCGACTCGCCTACCAGCGAGAGGGTCTCGCCACGGCGGATGGAGAAGCCCACGCCATCCACCGCCTTGAGCGTGAGCCGTTCGCTGCGCTCGATCACCCGGTTGAGCCAGGGCTTGGAGACGTCGAAATAGCGCGCCAGGTCCTGCGCTTCCAGCAGGATCTCGCCCTGCGCCGCGGTGCTCTTCTTGACTGCCGTATCAGCGCACATGGCTCACCTCCTCTCCCTCTGCGTCCTGCCGCGGCGGCAGCGGATCGACCGGGTCGTGCAGCCAGCACGCCGCCCGGCTGCCGCCGGCCGGCATCAGATCCGGGCGCTCGTCACGGCAGCGCTGCTGGGCGTGGGGGCAGCGCGGGTTGAAGGCGCAGCCCTCGGGAATCGCCGCCAGCCGCGGCATCGAACCCTCGATCTGATAGAGCCGCTCGAGGCGCTTGGCGATACCCGGGATCGAGGCCATCAGGCCCTTGGTGTAGGGGTGCTGCGGGTGGCGGATCACCTGGTCCACCGGGCCGATCTCGATCAGCCGCCCGGCGTACATCACCGCCACGCGGTCGGCGGTTTCGGCGATCACGCCCATGTCGTGGGTGACCAGCATCACCGCCGTGCCGTGGTCGGCGCACAGCCGCTTGAGCAGGGCCAGGATCTGCGCCTGCACCGAGACGTCGAGTGCCGTGGTGGGCTCGTCGGCAATGATGAACTCGGGACGCGCCGCCAACGCCAGGGCGATCACCACGCGCTGACGCATGCCGCCGGAGAACTGATGCGGATAGCTGTCGATGCGGTTCTCGGGGGCGGGTATGCCCACCTCGCGCAGCAGTTTGAGTGCCTCCTCGCGAGCCTCGCGCTCGTTCATCGGCAGGTGCGTACGGATCGTCTCGATCAGCTGGTCGCCCACCGAGAACAGCGGGTTGAGGCTGGTCAGCGGGTCCTGGAAGATCATGCCGATATGGCGTCCGCGCAGCGGCACGAAGCGCTCTTCGGGAAGATCGTCGATGCGCTTGCCCGAGAGGCGGACTTCGCCGGCAGCGATATGACCGGGCGGCTCCAGCAGCCGGATCACGGCGTTGCCGGTCATCGACTTGCCGGCACCGGACTCGCCCACCACACCCAGCACTTCGCCGGGGGCGATGTCGAAGGAGACGTCGTCCAGCGCCACCAGGGTGCCGTGGCGGGTGGGAAACTCCACCCGCAGATGGCGCACGGAAAGAACCGGCTCCTGCCCTGCGGTGCCAGGCTCGTGGCCCGCCACCGGGGCAGCGCTGAGCTGAGCCGGGCGTTGGTTATCGGAGCTTGGGGTTGAGGACATCACGCAACCAGTCTCCCAGCAGATTGACGGAGAGCGCCAGTATCAGCAGCGCCACACCGGGGAAGAGCAGGATCCACCACTCTCCCGAGAACATGTAATCCTGGCCCACCCGGATGAGGGTGCCCAGGCTCGGCTGGGTGGCCGGCATGCCGACCCCCAGGAACGACAGCGTGGCCTCGGCGATGATCGCCAGCGCCAGGCCGATGGTGCCGATCACCAGCACCGGCCGCATCACGTTGGGCAGGATGTGCTGGAACAGGATCTTGCGCGCCGGCAGGCCGATCACCCGGGCCGCCTGCACGTACTCCTTGCTCTTCTCCACCATGGTGGCGCCGCGTACCGCGCGGGCGTACTGCACCCAGTCGGAGAGGCCGATGGCGATGATCAGCACGATGATGGCCACTTCGGCGTGCATCGAACGCGGCAGAAAGCCGCGGATCACGCCGAAGATCAACAGCGCCATCAGGATCGACGGAAAGGTGAGCTGCACGTCGGCGATGCGCATGATCAGCGCGTCGCGCCAGCCGCCGCGGAAGCCCGCCAATAGGCCCAGGGCGGTGCCCATCACCAGGGCGAAGATCACCGCGGCGAAGCCCACCAGCAGCGAGATGCGCGAGCCGTAGAGAATCGCCGAGAAGACATCTCGGCCCTGGCTGTCGCTGCCCAGCAGATAGAAATTGCCGGTGAAGTCCGAGGTGGTCATCGGTGGCGTGAAGGCATCGATCAGCTCCAACTGACGCGGATCGAACGGATTCTGCGGCGCGATCCACGGCGCGAACAGCGCGGCGGCGAACATGATCAGCGTCACCAGGGTGGCGACTATCACCACCGGCTGGCGCTTCCACGAGTAGACGATGTCACTGTCGAGGAAGGTACGCCACTTGCTCGGCTTGGGCGGCACCACGGGCGCGGCGCTGTCGCGGGTCTGAACGTTCTGACTCATTTGCCACCTCCCTGGGCGCGCAGCCGCGGGTCGACGGCGTAGTAGAGCAGATCCACCACCAGATTGATCACCACGAACACCAGCGCGATCATCATCAGGTAGGCGGCCATGACCGGCACGTCGACGAAGCGCACGGCGGTGATGAACAGCGCCCCCACACCAGGCCACTGGAACACCGTCTCGGTGATGATGGCAAAGGCGATGATGGTGCCGAGCTGCAGACCGATGATGGTGATGACCGGGATCATGGTGTTCTTCAGCGCATGACGCAGATGCACCACCCGGTTGGAGAGCCCCCGCGCACGGGCGAACTTGATGTAGTCGGTGCTCAGCACCTCGAGCATCTCCGCCCGCACCAGACGCATGATCAGGGTGAGCTGGAAGAGCCCCAGGGTGATCGCTGGCAGGATCAGCGATCGCAGCCCGCTGGTGGTCAGCAGCCCGGTGGTCCACCAGTCGCCGATGCGCACCGTCTGGCCACGGCCGAAGGCCGGCAGCATGCCGAGCTCCACGGCAAACAGGTAGATCAACAGCACGCCGATCAGGAAGGTGGGCAACGACACGCCGATCAGCGAGGCGGTCATGATGAAGTTGGCCAGCCAGCTACGGCGACGCAGGGCGGTGTAGATACCCAGCAGAATGCCCATGACCACGGCGAAAATGGCCGAGATGATGGCCAGCTCCAGGGTCGCCGGCAGCCGCTCGAGGATCAGGTCGGTCACCGGCCGGGCCGAGCGATAGGAGATGCCGAACTCGAACTGAGCGGCATTGACGATGAAATTCCAGAACTGCACCACCACCGGCTGGTCGAGACCGAGCTGGGCCCGCAGCGCGGCGCGGTCGGCCTCGGTGGCCTCCTGCCCGAGCATGTTGAGCACCGGGTCGCCGACGTAGTGGAACAGCGAGAACGAGATGAGCGCGACCACGAACATCACGAAGATGGCCTGCAGTACGCGCTGGATCAGAAACGCTAGCATGGGATCACCAAATACGACGATGCCCCCGGCGGCTTGTGGCCACCAGGGGCGCGTCTCGAGAGACGTTTACTTTTTGAACTTCAGGTACTTGAAGTGCGGCGTATTCTCGCTCTGCACCTTGAAGTCGATGTCGTCACGCATCGACCAGGTCAGCATCTGATGGTGGATCGGGATGTAGACGATCTCGTCGTGCACGATCTGCCACGCTTCCGCGATCATCTCGTTGCGCGCCTCCTCGTCGACTTCCTGACCCATGGCCACGGTCAGCTCGTCCACCCGCTCGTCGGAGAAGCCGGTGAAGTTCCAGGTGCCGTGGTTCTCTTCCTTGGTGTGGTAGAGGTAGTTGAAGATGTACTCGGAATCCATGGTGGGCACGCCCCAGCCCAGCAGGTAGAAGTCGTACTCGCCACGCGCCAGCTCGGCGAAGTGCAGCGAGCGGGTCTGCGCCACCAGGTCCACGGTGATACCGATGCGCGCCAGCATGCTGACCACCGCCTGACAGATCTGCTCATCGTTGACGTAGCGGTCGTTGGGGCAGTGCAGAGTGACGCGGAAGCCGTCGCCGTAGCCGGCCTCTTCCATCAGTTCCTGAGCGCGGGCGGTATCCGCCTCGAGAACCTCGTCCATCTCCTCGCTGTAGCCGTTGACGAAGGGCGGCGCGATCATGCCGGCCGGCTGGGAGTTGCCGCGCATGACGGCACGCTGGATGGTGGTGGCATCCACCGCCAGGTTGATCGCCTCGCGTACGCGACGGTCGGCGAAGGGATTGTCGTCAGTGTCGGCGGTACGCAGCTGGGCCGAGCCCATGTCCATGCCAAGGAAGATGGTGCGGTTCTCGGCGCCCTGCTCGTTCTTGATGCCGTCGGCGTTGGCCAGGCGCTCGATGTCCTGCACCGGGGTCTCCTGGAGGAAGTCGACCTCACCGGAGAGCAGTGCCGCCACGCGGGTGGAGGCCGACTCGATGGGCGTGAACACCAGACGAGAGATCTCCATCGGATAGTGGTCGATGCCCCAGTAGTCGTCGTTGCGCACGAACACGGTGCGCACGTCGGGCTCGCGGCTCTCGACGCGGAACGGACCGGTGCCGTTGGCGTTGCGCACGGCATAGGTCTCTTCACCGGCGGCGTAGTTCTGCGCCTCTTCCACCCCGTGCTCTTCCGCCCACTCGCGGCTCATGATGAACAGGTTGGTGAAGTTGTTGGGCAGCAGCGGGTTGGGCTCGTGGGTCTCCACTTCGACGGTGTAGTCATCCACGGCGCGCACTTCGGAGATCGAAGTCAGCAGACCGCGCATGTCGGCGGGCTCGCGGCGCGCCCGGTCGATGGAGAAGGCCACGTCGTCGGCGGTCAGCGACTGGCCTTCGTGGAAGGTCACGCCCTCGCGGATCTTGAAGACCCATACGGTGGGCTCGTCTTCCTTCACGTGCCACTCGGTGGCCAGGCCCGGCTGGTAGGCCACGTCCATGTCCTGGAACAGCAGAGTGTCGAAGATCTGGTGGTTGACCGAGTGGGTCGGCCCCTCGTTCTGGGAGTGGGGGTCCATGGTCAGGCTGTCCGCAGAGCGGGTCCAGCGCAGGGTTTCGGCATTCGCGGCGGTGGCCAGCATGGCGCCGATCACGGCGGTGGCCAGTAAGGTCTTCTTGGGTAGCATCTTGTTATTTCCTCAATCAAGCGTTCGATGGGCAGCTGCCCTGGAGAGGTTTCTCCCATACCTTAGCCAAGAAAGCCAGAATTACCTCAGGATTGCTTTTCAGCGCTATTTCGACTGTGGACAGTTACATTTCCGGTGTTGCGAGCGATTCCTGGCAAACCGCTCGGCCGGCCTCGCCGCACTGACTACAGATAGAAACATTCAACTCGGGTGAACGACAATGAAACTGCTGACGACCCGGGTCGCCCCGGAGTGGGTCGACTACAACGGCCACATGAACGATGCCGAATACGCCCGCGTCTTCTCGCTGGCGGTGGACACCCTGATGGAGCGGATCGGCCTCGATGCCGAGGGCCGCGAGCGCCAGGCCTACACGCTCTTCACCCTGGAAACCCACCTCTGCTACCGGCGCGAAGCTCACCAGGGACAGGCGCTGGCCGTCGAGGTGCGGCTGCTCGACCGCGACGCCAAGCGCCTACACGTCTTCTTCACCATGAGCGACGAAGCCGGCGAGACGCTGGCCACCAGCGAGCAGATGCTGATGGGTATCGACACGGGCAGCCACCGCCCCGCGCCCTTTCCGTCCGGCGTGTTCGAAGCCATCGATGCGCTGCCGCAGGCCGAGCCCGACGCCTGGCCGACGGCGGCCGGGAGGCGTATCGGCATCCCGAGGTAAGACACACCTGAACACTTAATTGACACTAGTGTACACAAACATCTACTGTTGTCGGACAGACAACAAGATGGAGGCCCGGGCATGGCCAACGATCCGCTGCTGCAACCCTTTCAGCTCAAGCACCTGACCCTCAGGAACCGGCTCATGCTGACCTCCCACGAGCCGGCCTATCCCGAGGACGGCATGCCCAAGGCGCTCTATCGTGCCTACCACGTCGAGCGAGCCAGGGCCGGCCTTGGCCTGACCATGACCGCCGGCTCCGCGGCGGTGGCCAAGGACAGCCCACCGGTGTTCAACAACATCCTGGCCTACAAGGACGAGGTGGTGCCGTGGCTGCGGGAACTCGCCGATGCCTGCCACGAGCACGGCACTGCGGTGATGATCCAGCTCACTCACCTGGGCCGGCGCACCCGCTGGGACAAGGGCGACTGGCTGCCGGCGGTATCGGCCTGCCACCGCCGCGAACCGGCCCACCGCGCCTTCCCCAAACAGGTCGAGGAGTGGGACATCGAGCGCCTGATCCGCGACTACGCCGATGCCGCCGAGCGCATGCACGCCGCCGGCCTCGACGGCATCGAGCTGCAGGCCTACGGCCACCTGATGGACCAGTTCTGGTCACCGCTGACCAATACCCTCGAGGGACCCTACGGTGGCGAGTTGGACAACCGGCTGCGCTTCACCTTCGACGTGCTGCGTGCCATTCGCCAGCGGGTCGGTAGCGAGTTCATCGTCGGCGTGCGCTACACCGGCGACGAGATGCTGGAAGGCGGGCTGACGGCCAGCGACGGCATGGCGATATCACGGCGCCTGAAGGAGAGCGGCCTGATCGATTTTCTCAACGTGGTGCGCGGTCACATCGACACCGACGCGGGGCTCACCGACGTGATCCCCATCCAGGGCATGCCCAGCGCCCCGCACCTCGACTTCGCCGGCGAGATCAAGCGCCAGGTCGACTTCCCCACCTTCCACGGCGCAAAGATCCAGGACGTGGCCACCGCCCGCTACGCCATCGCCTCGGGCAAGGTCGACATGATCGGTATGACCCGCGCCCACATGGCCGACCCCCACATCGTGCGCAAGATCGTCGAGGGGCGCGAAGAGGAGATCCGCCCCTGTGTCGGCGCCAACTACTGCCTCGACCGCATCTACCAGGGCGGTGCCGCCTACTGCATCCACAACGCCGCCACCGGGCGCGAAACCAGCATGCCCCACAGCATCCCCAAGGCGGCGCAAAAGCGTCGGGTGGTGATCGTCGGCGCCGGCCCCGCGGGGCTCGAGGCCGCCCGCGTCGCCGGTGAACGGGGCCATGACGTGGTGGTGCTGGAAGCCGCCAGCGACGCCGGCGGTCAGGTGCGTCTCACTGCCCAGAGCGAGCGCCGCCGCGAGATGCTGGGCATCATCGACTGGCGCCTGGCGCGCTGCGAGGCGCTCGGCGTCGAGATTCGCTACAACGTCTGGGCCGAGGTCGAGGACGTGCTCGCCGAGCAGCCGGACGTGGTGATCGTGGCCACCGGCGGCTATCCCATGGAGGACCAGCCCGCGGTCGGCCATGAGCTGGTGGTCAACACCTGGGATATTCTCTCCGGCCACGTGGCGCCGGGCAAACGCGTGCTGCTGTTCGACGACGCCGGCGATCATGCCGCCATGCAGGCGGCGGAGATCATCGCCGCGAGCGGCGCCGAGCTCGAGATCATGACCCCCGACCGCACCTTCTCGGCGGAAATCATGGCCATGAACCTGGTGCCCTACATGCGCTCGCTGCAGCGCCCCAACGTCACCTTTACCCCGACCTACCGGCTGAAGTCGGTGCAGCGCGACGGCGGCGAGCTGCTTGCCGGGATTACCAGTGACTATGCCACCAGCGGACAGCCGGACCAGGAGCGGCGCATCAACCAGGTGGTGGTCAACTACGGCATCACGCCGATGGCGGACGTCTACTTCGAGCTCAAGGCGCACTCGAGCAACGGCGGCGAGGTAGACTACGACGACCTGATCGCCGGCGGGCCCCAGGCGGTCGTGCGCAACCCGCAAGGCCGCTTCCAGCTGTTTCGCATCGGCGACGCCGTTTCGTCGCGCAATACCCACGCGGCAATCTATGATGCACTACGGCTGGTGAAGGATATCTAAAGGCGCTTTACGAAAAGTGCCTGCGCTTGCCCATACGGCGTTAAAAATCGGCTTAAAGTACTCATTTACACCACGTAAACTCCGTCTTTTCACCGATTTTTGCCTTGCGACCCACAGGGATGTGGGAAGTGCGTTGGCCCGTAGGGAACGGGCCTAGCCCTGGCCTGCGCTCGACGACTTTTCGAAAAGGCCTAGTGAAAGGAGAGAGCGCCGAGATGCGAACCGCCACTGACAGCGATGCAAAATGGAAAGGCTCCCGCGAGGCCTGGCTCGACGCCGCCTTCGAGCTGCTGCTCGACTCCGGCGTGGATAGCGTGCGTATCCTGCCGCTGGCCAAGCGGCTCGATGTCTCGCGCACCAGTTTCTACTGGTTCTTCAAGGATCGCGAGGCGCTGCTCGATGCCCTGATCGAACGCTGGCGGGAGAAGAATACCCAAGGCCTGGTGCGGCAGACCGAAGCCTACGCCGAGAGCATTACCGAGGCGATCCTCAACGTCTTCGACTGTTGGCTGAACCCCGAGCTCTTCGACTCCCCGCTGGAGTTCGCCATGCGCAGCTGGGCGCTGCAGTCGGAAGCGGTAGCCAGGGAGATCGACGACGCCGACGAAGCGCGCATCGAGGCGCTGACCCGCATGTTCGAACGCTTCGGCTTCGAGCCGCTGGCGGCCAACGTGCGCGGCCGCACCATCTACCTGACCCAGATCGGCTACATCTCGATGAAGACCCAGGAGGCACTCGAGGTCCGCATGCAGCGCATTCCCGCCTACGTCGAGATCTTCACCGGGCAGGCGCCACAGCCCCGCGAGCTGCAGCGCTTCCAGGCCCGGCATGGCGTTGAGGTGGAAGCGCTCTCCCACTCCGGCTGACCGGGCCCTATTCCGCCCCCGCCAACGTCTGGCCGAGAAACGTGAACGCCAGTGCCTGCATATGGGCGCGCTGGCGGTTGTCGGCCGCACCACCGTGGCCGCCTTCGATGTTTTCGTAGTAGAGCACCCGATGCCCCTGCTCGCTCATGCGCGCCATCATCTTGCGCGCGTGGCCGGGGTGGACGCGGTCGTCGCGGGTGCTGGTCATCAGCAGCATGGGCGGGTAATCCGCCTCGGGATCGAGGTTGTGGTAGGGCGAGACATCGCGCAGGAACTCCCAGTCGTCGCTCTCTGGGTCGCCGTACTCGGCCATCCACGAGGCGCCGGCCAGCAGCAAGTGATAGCGGCGCATGTCGAGCAGCGGCACCTGGCACACCACGGCGCCGAGCAGCTGCGGGTAGCGGGTGAGCATATTGCCCACCAGCAGGCCGCCGTTGGAACCGCCCTGGATGCCCAGCCGCCGTGCTGAGGTGACGCCGCGTTCGATGAGATCCTCTGCCACCGCGGCGAAGTCCTCGAATGCCTTGTGGCGTTTCTCGCGCAGCGCCGCCTGGTGCCAGCGCGGGCCGTACTCGCCGCCGCCGCGGATGTTGGCCACCACGTAGACGCCGCCCTGGCTGAGCCAGGCGCGCCCCACCCCGGGGCTGTAGCCGGGCAGCAGCGGCACCTCGAAGCCGCCGTAGCCGTAGAGCAGAGTCGGATGCTCGCCGCTGGGCTCGAGATCGCGCTTCGCCACCTGGAAGTAGGGAATCGGCGTGCCGTCGCGGCTGGTGGCGAAGTGCTGGGTCACCTCGAGCCCCTCGGCGTCGAACAGCGCCGGCGCCTGCTTGAGCGTCTCGAGCCCCTCGCCGACCCGACCGTGCAGCAGCGTGGTGGGTGTGAGGTAGTCGCTGACGATGACGAACACCTCGTCGCTCTCCTCGTCGTCCACCGCGCTCACGCTGACGCTGCCCAGCGTCGGCACGCCCGCCAGCGGCTCGGGCTGCCACTGGCCTTCGCTCGGGGTGAGCACGTAGAGTCGGTGCTTGACGTCGTCGAGCACGTTGAGGATCAGGTAGCGGCGGGTCCAGGTGACATCGGAGAGCGAGGTGCGTTCGGTGGGGGTGAACAGTACGCGCAGCTCGCGTTCGCCGCCCATGAAGGCGTCGAAGTCGGCGATCAGCAGCGCGCCGGCGGGATGGGTGGTGCCCGCCACCTCCCAGGGCTCGCGCAGCTCGATCATCAGCCACTCGCGGTGCACCTGCTTGTGGGCAGAATTGGGCACCTCGATACGGGTGAGGCTGCCGTCGGCCTGGCGCAGATAGAGCTCGTTGTCGTAGAAGGCCCGGGCGCGGCTGACGAAGTCGCGCTCGAAGCCGGGGGTGGAGTCGTGCGCGGCGCCTACGGCCATGTCGTCGGGCTCGGCCTCGAACACCGCCTCGGCGTCGGCCATCGGCGTGCCGCGCCGCCACTGCTTGACGATGCGCGGGTAGCCGGAGCGGGTCATCGAGCCTTCGCCGAAGTCGGTCTGGACGTAGACCGTGTCGCGGTCGATCCAGCCCAGGCCGCCCTTGGCCTCGGGGCGGTAGAAGCCCGCTTCGACCCAGCGCTTCTCGACCAGGTCGAACTCGCGGGTGACGTCGGCATCGGCACCGCCGCGGGAGAGCGACACCAGGCAGTGGCGCCAGGGCGCGTCGGGCGATTCGGGGCGCAGGCAGTGGGCATCGTGCCATACCCAGTTCTCGCCCTCCTCGGCGTTGAGCGCGTCGAGGTCGATCAGCACCTCCCACTCGGGCCGCGCCTTGCGGTACTCCTCGAGCGTGGTACGTCGCCACAGCCCACGGGGGTGGTCGCGGTCCTGCCAGAAGTTGTAGAAGTGCTCGCCGCGCTTGACCACGAAGGGGATGCGGTCGTCGGCCTCGAGGATCGCCTGCAGGTCGTCGCGCAGCGCGGCGAAGCCCGGCGCATCGGCGAGCCTGGCCTGGCTCTCGGCATTGCGCTGCTCGACCCAGGCCAGGGCGCGTTCGCCCTCGACCTCTTCCAGCCACAGGTACGGGTCGTGCTCGTCGAAGGGGGCAGCCATGCGGGTCTCCTGGTGGGCAGTCGTTTTGCCCACCAAGCTAGCCCGCTATGGCCAGGGACTCAATGTAAACGGCATGACAGATGGCGATCAGCGCTCGAAGATCACCGTGCGACTGGCATGCAGGAAGACTCGGCGCTCCACGTGCAGGGCCACCGCCCGAGCCAGAGTCAGGCATTCGATGTCGCGGCCCTTGGCGACCAGGTCCTCCGGGTAGTCGGCATGACTGACCGGCTCGACGCCCTGGGTGATGATCGGCCCCTCGTCGAGGTCGTCGTTGATGTAGTGGGCGGTGGCGCCGACCAGCTTGACGCCCTTGTCGTAGGCCTGATGGTAAGGGCGCGCGCCCTTGAAGCCGGGCAGCAGCGAGTGATGGATGTTGATCGCCCGGCCGGAGAGCCGGGTGCACATCTCGCTCGACAGTACCTGCATGTAGCGCGCCAGGATCACCAGCTCGGCGCCGCTCTCCTCCACCACCCGCCACACCTGGGCCTCCTGCTCGGCCTTGGTCTCGGCGGTGATCGGGAAATGGTGATAGGGGATGCCGTGCCACTCCGCCAGCGACGCCAGGTCGGGATGGTTGGAGACGATGGCGCGGATGTCGATGGGCAACTGCCCGGTACGGTAGCGATAGAGCAGGTCGTTGAGGCAGTGGTCGGCCTTGGAGACCATAATCACCACCGGCATCAGCCGCCCCGGCGGCGTCAGCTCGAAGCGCATGTCGAACTCGGCGGCCCGCTCGGCGAAGCCCGCCTGGAAGGTGTCGGCGTCGAAGCCGGCCTCCTCGGGGCGAAACTCGGTGCGGATGAAGAATTGGCCGCTCAGGCGGTCGTCGAAGGATTGCTGCTCGGTGATGTAGCAGCGCCGCTCCTTGAGGAAGCGGGTCACCACGTCCACGGTGCCCAGGCGGCTGGGGCACTGCGCGGCCATGATCCAGATGTCGTCGTGTCGCTTCATGCTGCTCCCTCCGGCGCTCCGGCGGCGAGTGGAAAAAGGGCCGGGGACACCCCGGCCAAGCGCGCCTGGCAAACGCGATGTCGTGTCACCGCTCCACGCCGATGGCATACTCGGCGCCGGCGTCCAGCAGCCAACGATAGCAGTAGTCGGAGAAGCTGCGGCGCAGCACCAGTTCCCAGCGGGTTTCCGTGGGGCGGCGCAGGATCAGGTTGGTCTTGGCGAACACCGCGGTCACGCCCTTGCCCACCGGGAAGGCCTCGGGGTGCACGTCGCTGGGCGTCGACTTCATCAGCAGCTCACGTGCCTTCTCGCCCGACAGCTCAATGAGCGTCTGGCCACCGCTGACGTTGACGATGGCGTAGTGGGCATCGCCCAGGGCGTTGCGCAGCTCGCCCTCCAGCTCGAACTCTTCGCCACCGGGTACGATCAACAGCCACTCGTCGGGCGAGAGCCACTGGATCGACCGCGCGCCATCCTCGCTGTGGCTGAGGGTGTTGGGCCGCGCCGGCAGGCCGAAGCCGAGCACCGCGCGCACCGCTTCGTCGAGCACGATGGCGCCGCCGCGCAGGATCAGATGACCGAGCATGGCCCGCTCGCGCAGCACCACGCGGCTCTTGGCGCTGGGGGCCGGAGCCCCCGCACGCTGGTAGGAGTAGGCCAGCGGCGATTCCACCGGGATGTTGGCTTCGGTGCGGGTATCGAAGGTACGGGCCTTGGCAACGACAGGGTTAGACATTCTGGCGCTCTCCCTTGGGATCGACGAAGATCGGGCTGACGATTTCGGCCTCATGGACCTGGCCGTCGGCCATGGGCAGGTAGACGGTCTCACCTATCTTCTGCTGACCGCCCTTGACCACGGCCAGGGCGAAGCCTGAGTCCAGGGTCGGGCTGTAGTAGCTCGAGGTCACGTGGCCCGCCATCGGCATGGGAATGGCGTGCTTCGGGTCGAAGACGATCTGCGCGCCCTCCTCCAGCACCACCTTCGGGTCCTTGGGCTTGAGACCGACCAACTGCTTGCGGTCCGTGCGGCGGGTGTCGCTGCGCGTCAGCGCGCGCTTGCCGATCCACGAGTACGGCTTGTCGTAGCCCACGCACCACTGCATGCCCAGGTCTTCCGGCGTCACCGAGCCGTCGGTGTCCTGACCGACGATGATGAAGCCCTTCTCCGCGCGCAGCACGTGCATGGTCTCGGTGCCGTAAGGCGTGAGACCGTACTTCTCGCCGTGGCTGAACAGCGCCTTCCACACGTGCATGGCGTAGTTGGCCTGGACGTTGATCTCGTAGGTCAGCTCGCCGGTGAAGGAGATGCGGAACACCCGCGCCGGTACCCCGGCGACCTTGCCTTCGCGCCAGTCCATGAACTTGAACGTGTCGCGGTCGAGATCGATGTCGGTGATCTCGGCCAGCAGGTTACGCGCCTCGGGTCCGGTGATCGTCATGGTCGCCCAGTGATCAGTCACCGAGGTGAAGGTCACGTTGAGCTCGGGCCATTCGGTCTGGTGCCACAGTTCCAGCCACTCCAGCACCGCGGCGGCGCCGCCGGTGGTGGTGGTCATCAGGAAGTGGTTGTCGGCCAGGCAGCTGGTCACGCCGTCGTCGGTGACCATGCCGTCGTCCTTGCACATCAGCCCGTAGCGGCACTTGCCGACGGCCAGCTTCTCCCACTTGTTGGTGTAGACGCGACCCAGGAACTCGCGCGCGTCGGGGCCCTGGATGTCGATCTTGCCGAGAGTCGAGGCATCGAGGATGCCGACCTTCTCGCGCACCGCGCGGCACTCGCGGGCTACCGCCTCCGCCATGCTCTCGCGCTCGCCGTTGGCCGACCCGGGGCGTACTTGTGGAAAGTACCAGGGGCGCTTCCACTGGCCGACATCCTCGAACTCGGCGCCATTCTCCACGTGCCACTGGTGCAGTGCGGTGTAGCGCTCGGGGTCGAACAGGTCGCGGCAGTGGCGGCCGGCGATGGCGCCGAAGGTGACCGGGGTGTAGTTGGGGCGGAACACCGTGGTGCCCACCTCGGGAATCGTCTTGCCCAGGCAGCGTGCGGCGATGGCCATGCCGTTGATGTTACCGAGCTTGCCCTGGTCGGTACCGAAGCCCATGGCGGTGTAGCGCTTGACGTGCTCGATGGACTCGAAGCCTTCGCGCGTCGCCAGCTCGATGCCCCCGGCGGTGACGTCGTTCTGCAGATCGACGAACTGCTTGGGCGCACGCAGGGTCGGCTTCTCGTGAGGCACCTGATACAGCGCACAGGCCGGCCCTTCGCGGCGGGCGTCGACCTGCGGCAGCTCGACCGCCTTGGCCGATTGCCCCAGTGCTTCCAGCGACTGGGCGGCCATGGCCACGCCATCGGCCATGCCTGCGGCCAGGTCGTGGATGCCACGGGCGCTACCGGCAGCATGTACGCCTTTCACCAGGCTGGGCACGAAGCCGAGGATCTCTTCGTTCCAGGTCGGCCGCGCACCGGTGTGCGAGGCCAGATGGATCACCGGGCTGTAACCGCCGGAGCTGGCGATGGTGTCGCAAGCCAGGGTCTCGGCCTGGCCGGTGACCTTGAAGGCGTCGAGGTCGATCTTGGCCACGCGGGCCGCGCTGACGCGCTTCTCGCCCTTGGCCTCGATCACCGCGCTGCCGGTGATGATACGAATGCCCTTGGCCTTGGCGGCGTCGATCCAGTCGCCCTGCGGATTGGCACGGGCGTCGACGATGGCCACCACCTCACGCCCCGCTTCGACCCAGTCGAGCGCGGCGCGATAGGCGTGATCGTTGCTGGTGGAGAGCACCAGCTTGTTGCCCGGCACCACGCCGTAGCGGCGGATGTAGGTGGACACCGCGCCGGCCAGCAGGTTGCCCGGCACGTCGTTGTTGGCGTAGACCAGCGGACGCTCGTGGGCGCCGGTGGCCAGCAGCACCTGACCGGCACGCACACGGTGCATGCGCGAACGCACGCCACGATGGCCGTCGACCAGCGGTGCCGTCTCGCCCAGGTGCTCCGTGCGTCGCTCGTGCAGCGTGACGAAATGGTGGTCGTGGTAGCCGTTGGCGGTGGTGCGGGGCAGCAGCGTGACGTTGTCCAGCCCGGCAAGCTCCTCCAGCACGCGCTCCGCCCACTTGGCGGCCGGCTGCTGGTCGAGCAGTTCACGGCTGTCGAGCAGCGAACCGCCCATCTCTTCCTGCTCGTCGGCCAGGATCACCCGCGCGCCGCTGCGGGCTGCGGTCAGCGCCGCCGCCAGGCCGGCGGGGCCGGCGCCGATCACCAGCAGGTCGCAGTGCTGGTTGAGGTGATCGTAGCTGTCCGGATCGGCTTCCATGGGGCTACGGCCCAGACCTGCGCCCTTGCGGATGTACTTCTCGTAGGTCATCCACATGGAGGCCGGTGCCATGAAGGTCTTGTAGTAGAAGCCCGGCGGCATGAAGCGCCCGCCCAGCTTGCCCACCAGACTCATGACGTCGCGCTGTACGTTCGGCCAGCCGTTGGTGCTGCGCGCCACGAGGCCGTCGAACAGCGCCTGCTGGGTGGCACGCACGTTGGGCACCTGGGCGGCTTCGGTGCTGCCCAACTGGACCAGCGCGTTGGGCTCCTCGGCGCCGGCGGCAACGATGCCACGCGGGCGCGAGTACTTGAAGCTGCGGTTGACGATATCCACGCCGTTGGCCAGCAACGCCGAGGCCAGGGTGTCACCGGCATGGCCCTGATAGTGCTGGCCGTTGAAGGTGAAGCCGAGCTTGCGCGAGCGATCGATACGCCCGCCCTCGTTGAGACGATTCGGCTGTGTCACGGACTTGCTCATGCCTGCTCCCCCTTGACCGCTTCTACCGCAGCGTTGCTGGCGCCCACGGTCTGTTGTCCGCCGCCGGCCACCTGCACGTTGCCTTGGATTTCGCCACTCGCCAGGCTCTCGGCGGTGATACGGGGCCGCTCACCCATCTTGTAGGTTTCGAGAATCTCGTAGGTCACGGTATTGCGCGTGACGTTGAAGAACTTGCGACAACCGACGGCGTGCACCCACATTTCGTGGTGGATGCCGCGCGGGTTGTCACGGAAGAACAGGTAGTCGCCCCACTCCTCGTCGCTGCAGGCTTCGGGGTCCTTGGGGCGGACGATGTGTGCCTGGCCCTTGGGACGAAACTCCTCTTCCTCGCGATGCTCCTCGCAGTAGGGGCAGTAGATCAGAAACATGGGTATGCCTCCTTAGTGAGCAACGCCGGCCGCACCGTGCTCGTCGACGAGAGCACCGGTATGGAAACGGTCGATGGAGAACGGAGCCGCAAGCGGGTGAGCCTGGTTCTTGGCCAGGGTCCAGGCGAACACATGACCCGAGCCCGGCGTGGCCTTGAAGCCACCGGTACCCCAGCCACAGTTGAAGAACAGGCCCTTCACCGGCGTGGCCGAGAGAATCGGGCAGGCGTCCGGGCAGGTGTCGACGATGCCGCCCCACTGGCGGTTCATGCGCACCCGCGAGAAGATCGGGAACATCTCGACGATGGCCTGCAGGGTGTGCTCGATGGTGGGGTAGCTGCCGCGCTGGCCGTAACCGTTGTAGCCGTCGATGCCCGCGCCGATGACCAGGTCGCCCTTGTCGGTCTGGCTGATGTAGCCGTGCACGTGGTTGGACATCACCACGGTGTCGAGCACCGGCTTGAGCGGCTCGGAAACCAGCGCCTGCAGCGGATGCGACTCCAGCGGCAGGCGGAAACCGGCCATCTTCGCCAGTACGCCGGAGTTGCCCGCCGCCACGCAGCCGACGGTCTTGGCTTCGATGTCGCCGCGGTTGGTGTGCACGCCGTAGACCCGGCCATCGCGGATCTTGAAGCCGGTGACCTCGGTGTTCTGCAGCAGGTCGACGCCCAGCGCGTCGGCGGCGCGGGCGAAGCCCCAGGCCACGGCATCGTGACGCGCCACGCCGGCGCGCGGCTGCCAGGAGGCACCGAGGATCGGATAGCGGGCGTTCTTCGAGCAGTCCATGATCGGCACGATCTCCTGGATCTGCTCGGGAGTGAGCACCTCACCGTCGATACCGTTGAGGCGGTTGGCGTTGACCCGGCGCTGGATGTCGCGCATGTCCTGCAGGGTGTGGCCGAGGTTCATGACCCCACGCTGGGAAAACATCACGTTGTAGTTGAGATCCTGGGAGAGCCCCTCCCACAGCTTCATGGCGTGCTCGTAGAGCGCCGCGGCTTCGTCCCACAGGTAGTTGGAGCGCACGATGGTGGTGTTGCGCGCGGTGTTGCCGCCGCCCAGCCAGCCCTTCTCGACCACCGCCACGTTCTTGATGCCGTGCTCCTTGGCCAGGTAGTAGGCGGTGGCCAGGCCGTGGCCGCCGCCGCCGACGATGATCACGTCGTACTGCTTCTTGGGGGTGGGGTTGCGCCACTGGCGCTCCCAGTTCTCGTGGTGACTGAGGGCGTGCTTGGCCAGCCCGAATCCTGAATAGCGTTGCATCTCGTCTCTCCTCGACCGGCCCCGCCGAGGGGGCCGATTTCATACATTCAGGCGGTGGCGGTTTCTTCTACCGCGGCCGGAGCGGCGCCGTAGACCGGGTGGCGCTCGCACAGCTCGGCGACCTTGGCGCGCACCTCGTCCTCCACGGCATCGGTGTTGCCCTGCTCGGCCAGCACGTCGAGGATGTCGCAGATCCAGCCGGCCAGGGCCTCGCAGTCGGCCACGTCGAAGCCACGCGAGGTTACCGCCGGGGTGCCGATACGCAGGCCGGACGTCACGAACGGGCTCTGCGGGTCGTTGGGCACGGCATTCTTGTTGACGGTGATGTGGGCCCGGCCCAGCGCCGCATCGGCGTCTTTGCCGGTCACGCCCTGGCGAATCAGCGAGACCAGGAAGAGATGGTCGTCGGTGCCGCCGGACACCACGTCGTAGCCGCGCTCGACGAATACCGTGGCCATGGCGCGGGCGTTGTCGATCACGCGCTGCTGGTACTGCACGAAAGCCTGGTTCATGGCCTCCTTGAAGGCCACCGCCTTGGCCGCGATCACGTGCATCAGCGGACCGCCCTGCTGGCCGGGGAACACCGCACCGTTGAGCTTCTTGTACAGTTCCGCATCGCCATGGGCGGAGAGGATCAGGCCGCCGCGCGGACCGCGCAGGGTCTTGTGGGTGGTGGTGGTGACCACGTGGGCATGGGGAATCGGGCTGGGGTAGAGACCGGCGGCAACCAGGCCCGCCACATGAGCCATGTCCACCATCAGCCAGGCACCGACCTCATCGGCGATGTTGCGGAAGCGGCGCCAGTCGACCACACGGGAGTAGGCAGAGAAGCCGGCAATGATCAGCTTGGGCTTGTGGCTGCGTGCCAGCCGCTCGACTTCCTCGTAGTCTATCTCGCCGGTCTCGGGATTCAGGCCGTACTGCACCGCGTGGTAGTGCTTGCCGGAGAAGTTGGGCGCCGCACCGTGAGTCAGGTGGCCGCCGTGGGCCAGGCTCATGCCGAGCACGGTGTCGCCGGGCTTTACCAAGGCCATGAAGGCGGCGGCGTTGGCCTGGGCACCGGAGTGGGGCTGCACGTTGGCGTAGTCGGCGCCGAACAAGTCGCAGGCACGCTCGATGGCGAGCTTCTCGACCACGTCGACGTGCTCGCAGCCGCCGTAGTAGCGCTTGCCCGGGTAGCCCTCGGCGTACTTGTTGGTCAACTGGGTGCCCTGGGCCTCCATTACGGCCCGGCTGGCGTAGTTCTCAGAGGCGATCAGCTCGACATGGGCCTCCTGGCGGGCCACTTCGTCGGCAATGGCGGCGGCAACCTGAGAATCGAATGCGGCGAGACCAACCTGATTCATGACTGACTCCTGTTGTTGTCTGCTATCTGTTGTCTGGTATCGGCAGGGCTTGCCTCGAATCTATCGGCTACCTGCCCAGGTGAAAAATTTGAAATCCTTATGCTTGGATTAAAGGCAACCGGGAGCAGGAAAGATTGAACGAATGCGACAGGCTTGCTGAATGTCCGAGTCGGGCCGGCCGCCCTGGCATATTGGCTCGGACTGATGGAGCACGCGCCGAGGAGGTGCGCTCAAAGCCGCATGAGGCGGACGAGTGGAGCAGGCCGGCTCAGAGCGCCGGACGGCCCTCGACGTGCAGGAAGAAGGGATCGACCCGGGCGCCTCCCGGCTCGCCGACGCTCTTGCGCATTTCCGACGGCGTCATGCCGAAGGCGCTGCGAAAGTGGCGCGAGAAGTGGGCGGTATCGGCGAAGCCGCAGCGCTCACCGATTTCGGTGATGCTCTTGCCGGTGTAGTGCAACAGCCACACGCCGTAGCGCAGGCGCAGGTCGCGGGAGAACTTCTGCGGGCTGACGCCGAGCGTCTCCTTGAAACGGCGCTCCAGATTACGGCGTGAGGTGCCGACCCGCTCGGCCAGCACCTCCATGGAGATCATCTCCCCCAGGTGCTGCTCGAGCAGCGCAATGGCCTTGCGCACCACGCGATCCTCGATCTTGCCGAACACCACCGGCTGGGGCTGGGGGTGAACTCCCGTTCGCGCCTCGTCGAGCAGCATGATATGAAGACTCTTCATCGCCCACGCCTTGCCCAGGTGACGCTCGATCAGATAGGCAGCCAGGTCCGCTCCCGCCGCACCGCCGGCACAGGTGAGGCGGTCGCCGTCGTCGATGAACAGACGATCGGCGACGGGCTCGATGGCCGGGAAACGCTGGATCATGTCACGGTGGTGATACCAGCTCACGCAGCAACGGCGGCCCTTCATCAGACCCGCCTGAATCAGCGCAAAGACCCCGGTGCACAGCCCGACCAGCGGCACCCCGGCATCCGCCGAGCGACGCAGATAGGCCAGCGCCGTGGAGTCCACGCGGTCGCGCTCGTCCAGCACCCCGCCGATCACCACGATGTAATCGAAGCTCGCCGGATCGCGGAAGGGCTCGCAGGGCGAGATCGCCGCCCCGCAGCTGGAAGTGGCCTGCTCCCCCGTGCTGGTCATGAAGGTCCAGTGGCAGCGCAGCTGGCGGCTGCGGTCACCCTCGTCGGCGGCCAGGCGCAGGCAGTCGACGAAGGCGGCAAACGGCAGCAGCGTGAAGCGGTGCAGCAGGACGAAGCCGACCGAGAGGGGCTCGCCCCTGAGAGGAAGATTCATGACAACTCCTGCATCGCGAAGGGCACCGGGGGACGAACCAAGCCCGTCGCCTCGACTCTATCGGATTTCACGTGGCAGGCAAGGGGCAGCGCCGTGAACCCGGACCAACGTCTCCGACAATGAGCCGGAGACGTTGGCAGTCTCAGGAGAGTCGCTGGCTTAAGGAAAACTGCCGCGCCATGAGAGAGACGCCGACATAACAAACTGACGAGGCCACGCATCCTGTCAGCGGCCCGATCAGCCAACCTACATCGGCGAACAGCATCATGTAGCCGCTGGTAAAGAACCCCACCAGCATGGCGATGAGAGCGCCCCAGGCACTGCCTTGCCAGAAAGTGGAGATGAATACCGGCCCGATCATACTGGCTAAGAGGGTGCCGGAGCCCAGAATACCCAGCCAGGAGAGCATAAATGGCGGGGCGTAGAGCATCATCAACAGGGCTAGCAGCCCGAGAGCCACCACTGCGGCCCGGTTGATCGCCAAGGCCAGGCGTTCGCTGGAGACCGGCCCAAACAGCGAGAGACGCAGGTCATGCGAGGTCGCCGAGGCTACCGTGTGGAGCAACGAGTTGGCCGTGGATTTCATGGCAAAAATGATGAAGAGCGTAATGATGCCCTGAATGGCCGGATGCATGAACTGCTCGAGATAGACCGGCATGGCCATGTCAGGGTCGGCCAAATCCGGTACGTGCATGCGAACGTAGAGCCCGACGATGGGGATCAGGCTTAGCAACGCTCCGAGAATGGCGACGTAGACGCCTACCTTGTGTAGTTTGACGTCAGGCCTCATGGCCAAGAAGCGGATCGCCATATAGGGCAGGACGGCAGCAAACAGGAAAGCGTACGGCAGCACCAGGAAAACGTTCGCGATGGAGTCGCCATAGTGTGCACCCGTCGTAGGGTTGAGCAGCTCAGGGTCGATGGCGTTCAGCGAAGCTTCCCAAGTGCCAAGATCCACAGAGGTCAGAATCTGTACGAGGATGATGACGGCGGCCAGCGCCATGCCGCAGACCATGACGGTATCGGTCCAGGCGACGGCTGCCAAGCCGCCGAGCATGGTGTAGACGATGATCACCGACACCATCAAGAAAGCACTTTGGTTGAGCTCAATCCCCAGCCAGCTGGCCCCCAGCAGCCCTACCGCCTTGATTTGGCTGGTCAAGAACACGAGTAGCAGCAGGATGGTAATGAAAGCAGCCACACCCTGCAGCATCCGCCCCATCGAACCGCCACCGTGGCGCTGGGCGATATACTCAGGGATGGTATTGCTGCCCATTTCAATGGCACGGCGCTGCAGGAAGCGTGCGAAGTAAAGCACGGCTATCATCATTGCAGGAGCGAAGAAAAAATTGCCAAGCACCTCGATGGCACCAAACTGATAGGTTACACCGGGGGAACCCATGAAACCCCAGCCGCTGAAGCCGGTTGCGACGATGGTCCCTGCCGCCACGAAGGCACCCAGCGAGCGGCCCGCTACCAAGAAGCCACCCTCATCGCTCTTGTTCATGTAGCGCGATGAGAGATAGCCCAGATAGATCAGCAGGCCGAAGGTTAGAAAAAGCAGGCCCCAATTGAACAACTTGTAAGCGTCCACGGCTATCTCCTCAATGAGCTATTGCTTGAATTTCGCTTGAGTTCTCTTCGGAGATAGACCGCACCTGAATGTATAAGCATATAGCAGGTCAGCACCAGAAAGGTGCTCAGTACCCAGGAATTCATTTGCACACCTCTTTGTTCTTGGTTTGGCTCACGACGCGGCCTTGCGTGTTGCCGCACTCGGCATCAACAAGTTATTTTACTCACTGAAAGCCGACCAATTTGAATGCACAATGCGTTCATAAAAGATCAAAATGGCAACGCAATGACCAACATCCCCACCGACCTTCTGCGCACCTTCGTCACCATCAAGGATCTGGGTGGCTTTACCAGCGCGGGTGAATTTCTTGGCCGCTCACAGCCGGCAATCAGCCTGCAGATCAAGAAGCTGGAAGAAATACTGAATACGAAGATATTCCTGCGGGGGGCAAGCCTGGAACTGACCGAGGATGGCGAATACCTCTACGAAGCCGCGCGCCAGATGCTGGAGATCAACGACCAGATCATCGCCAAGGTCAGAGGGGAGAATGTCTCTGGAAAGGTCAGGCTTGGCATTCCCAACGATTTCGAGCTGGCCTTCCTGCCCAAGGCACTGAGAAATCTTTCACGTGTCTATCCCAACATCATCGTGGAAGTCGACTGTGAAATCAGCAAGGTGATACTCCAGCGGTATCAGAAAGGACATTACGACATTGCCTTGGCCATGGAGCACGCCAAGGAGAACGACGACCGGGACGCCCGAGATTATCGGCTCGAGACGCTGGAGTGGGTTTACAAGGACAGTCGGCTCATCAATGGCTATGACGAGCCTATTCCGCTGATCGCCTATCCGCAGGGCTGCGTCTATCGCGCCATCATGGAAGAGTCGCTTCAGAGCCAACGCCACCCTTTCCGCTTCATGTACACGAGCACCAGCTTGTTAGGGATCTTTTCTGCCGTGGAAGAGGGGCTGGGGATCACGGCGATGGCCAGGTCGGTCATTCCCGAACATTTGAAGCATGCCTCGAGTTCGAAGAGCCTTCCCGAGCTGGGCCAGGTATGCATCGGCCTTTACTACAAGGAGCGCGAGCTGAACGTGGCGTCGCGGCATGTACTCGATTTTCTTCGCTCTGGCATCGCTAATATAGGATAAAGTTTCGGCCGTTATGCCCTACCGAATGTTCGGCGGAGGCGCCGAATTGGCCCGATAGCCGAGTGACACGGCTATCGGGCCTCGCTTTCGCGGTAACTCAGGTTGGTCGTGAACGGTAACCGATCGAGCCGGCGTCATCGTTGATCCTGGCTTTGAACTCACCGTCACTTTCGACGTCGAGCTGTACGCTGGGGTCGGGATCGTTCACCGCCTTTTCCAGCTCCTTGATCGCCCTGTCCCGACTGAGCAGTCGCCTTATCGTATTGACGATCATCAACAGGATGACGATGGAAAAGGGGAAGGCGCCGATGATGGTGCCGGTCTGGACCGTATCGACAACGCCGCTGCCGCCCAGGGTCAACAGCACGGTGGCTACCGCACCGATGCTGGCCACCAGGACGACGCGGAACCAGGCCCCTGCCCGTTTCGGCGCCGAGACGAAGTCGGCCAGCGCATAGGTGCCGGCATCCAGCGAGGTTACGTAGTAGGTCGCCACCAGCACCGTCGCCACCACCAGCAGCAAACCGCCAACGACAGGGATCGATTCCAGCATGACGAACAGGCCACTGGCAACGTTCTCGTTCACCGCTGCTGAAAGCCCGCGCCCCGTCAGGTCATCGTAATAGATGGCAGCGGAGCCGAGTACGCCGATCCACACCATGACGATCAGGGAGGGAATAATGGTGACCCCGATCACGAACTCGCGCAGCGTCCGGCCGCGGGAGATGCGCGCAATGAAGCCGGCAACGAAGGGTGAGAAGGCAATGACCCAGCACCAGATGAACACCGTCCACCAGCCGTTCCAGCTCTCCTGCCACGAGGTCAAGGGCTGGGCGGTACTGGGGGCATCCGTCCAGAAGCTCATCGGAATGAAATTGGTGAAGTAGGAGCCGAACGTCTGGGTGACGTTGGAAATGATGAACAGCGTGGGGCCGAAGACGAAGGCGGCCACCACCAGCACGACGCTGAGCACCGAGTTCGTTTCGCTGATCATACGCATCCCCCGGCTGATGCCAAAGAAGGCCGAGACTGCCGCAGCGGTACCCAGCCCGACGATGACGAACAGCCAGACCCCGGGGCTCGAGGTCACTCCGGTAAAGGACGTGAGGCCAGAAGTGAACTGCATCGCCGCAAAGGCAAAGGAGGTGGAAAGGCCGAGGATCGTGGCCATGATGGCCAGTAGCTCCACCACCACGCCGGCGCCGCCGCGCGCCCACTGGGGCAGGATATCGACGGTCGCTTCACGAAACGTCAGCGTCTTGCCCAGGTTGTGATGCGAATAGGCCAGGCAGACCGCCACCACACAGTACATGGCCCATGCCGTGAAGCCCCAGTGGAAATAGGCCCAGACGAGCCCACCCCCCGCTTCGTTCCCCGCCAACCCCTGGACGACCGGACTTTCGTCACGCAGCATGATGGGCTGCGCCACCGACCAGAAGATCAGCCCGATACCTTGGCCGCAGGCGAAGAGCATCGAGTACCAGGCAAAATTGCTGTACTCCGGCTTGGCCTTCGGGCCACCGAGTCGCACCCGTGCGCCGATCTTGCTGAACGCCAGCCAGGCGCATACCGCCACGGCAAACAGCGAGTACAGAATGAATAGCCAGGTAAAGCCGCCGGTGACGAAGGTGCGCAGGTCGTAGATGACGGCTGCCACGCTGTCGGGCCGGCTGAGCACCATGACGATGAGCGCCGCGATCGCCAGCGGGGGCGTGAACTGGATGAACAGCCTTCCGATGGGGGGCAGATCTCGCCCGGTGAAGCGGGGTATCGCAACGGGTTCGAGAGGATCCTTGTTGCCACCCGGATTCCTGAGTGGGGGTTTGCTGTTTGACACGGTTCTCTACCTCACTGTTATTGTAATTGCCGGTTCATGGCGAGTGCGTCTGCCACAAGCGCCTGTGGACAAGTTCAGCCAAAATGGCTGGCGATCCCCGAGATGCACTCATCGAGAATGATCTCGCCTTTCTCGGCGGTCGCCGGCAGTGGGGATGAAAGCGTTCCAGAGGCTGCTACCCAAGAAGGGTCGGGGGGGAAGACGTCGTAAGGCGGAAAGGTAGCCGGCTCCACGTCCACCGCTTTCGACATGTCGACGAGTTCCGGATGTAGCTTCAACATGATCGAGGTTTCAAGCACCCCGCCATGCTCGACGGCCCAGCCTGAAAAGCCATCTGGAAAAACCTTCTCGATCGTTTCTTCGCTGATGAAGTCCCAATAGGAGAGCAGATAGACCTTGACGTTCACGCCCTCGTTCTTGCACTTCTTCACCAGCTTGTCGGCCGCTTCGCAAAGATACATGGAGTTCTCGAAGTGACCGTTTATCAGAATGAACTCACGGTTTCCGTGATTCACGTAGGCTTGCAGAACATCGAACACATAGCTCTCGAGTGAGCTACCGGAGACACAGGTGGTGCCCGGGAAGAAGTTCCCGCCCCCTGACTTGACCTGCGACTTGTAGCCATAGCTGATAGCGGGTGCCACCAGCATATTGTCGCACCTCTCTGCCACCTTGACGGCAATATGACTGGGTATCAGCACATCGGGATTGAGCGACATGTGGGGACCATGCTGCTCGATGGCACCTACCGGAAGAATTATCTTGCATCGGCCCTTCTCGGTCAGCTCCCGGTAGGACACCCAGTCCAGGTTCTCGATCTTTACGCTCTTCATCTCAATCCCCCAGAAACCTGTTTCCTTTGTCGGAAAAAGGGGAGCCCGGCTCCCCTTTGCTTTCTTCACTTGACGATGTTGTGCTCCGGCCCATACGGGAAGCCGGTGATGTTCTCGGCCCCGTGCTCGTTGACGACGAGAATATCGTGCTCGCGATAGCCACCGGCGCCCGGACGACCTTCCGGCACCATGATCATCGGCTCCATGGAGACCACCATGTTGGGCTCGAGCACGGTCTCGATGTCCTCACGCAGTTCGAGCCCCGCCTCACGGCCGTAGTAGTGGCTCAGGGTGCCGAAGGAGTGGCCGTAGCCGAAGGTGCGATACTGCAGCAGATCGTGCTTGGCGAAGATCTCGTTGAGCTCGTGGGCGATGTCACAGCAGCGCACGCCGGGCTTGATCAGCTCCTGGCCACGACGATGCACCTCACAGTTGACCTCCCACAGACGCAGGTGCTCGTCCGAGGCGTGCTCGCAGAACAGGGTGCGCTCCAGTGCCGTGTAGTAGCCCGAGATCATCGGGAAAGTGTTCAGGCTGAGGATGTCTCCGGGCTGCACGCGGCGGCTGGTCACCGGATTGTGGGCGCCATCGGTGTTGATCCCCGACTGGAACCAGACCCAGGTGTCCATCAGTTCACTATTGGGATAAGTCTTGGCGATCTCGCGCACCATGGCAGCTTGGCCGGCCAGCGCAACCTCGTATTCCGGCACACCAGCCTTGATGGCATCGCGCACGGCCACGCCGCCCACGTCGGCGATGCGCGCGCCCTGGCGGATCAGCGCGATCTCTTCGGCCGACTTGATCATGCGCATCTGCATGGTCGGCACGCCGATATCGGTGAGTTCCACCTCGCCGAGTGCGGAGAGCAGCTTCTGCTGGTTCTGCAGCGTGAGGTGGTCGAACTCGACGCCGACGCACTGCTTGCCTTCACAGAGCTGCTTGACCGCCTTGAAGAAGTTGTCCTTCTGCCAATCGGTGTAGACGACGTTGTCGCCCAGGCGATTGCGCCGATAGGGTTGGCCCCCATCGATGTTGGCGGTAACGGTGGTAAAGCGATCCTGGGTGACGACCAGGCCATAATCGCGCCCGAACTTGCAGTAAAAGAAATCACTGAAATAATTGATATTGTGATACGAGGTCAGCACGACGGCGTCGACGCCATTGGCTGCCATGTAATCCCGAAGACGCCTCAGACGCCCCTGCATTTCGGCATCGGAAAATGTCGGCACGACCTTGTCGCCATTGGGGATCTCGATCAGCGATGGAAGTTGCATCTTGTTGTCTCCTTCGTCTTTTCACGCGACACATGTCGCAGGTTGGGAACCGACCTTTACTGTCACGCCAGGCTCATCGGTAACGTCAAGTTCGCTGAACTGCATGATCGAAAGGCGATATCTGGTTTCTAGGATCTTCACCAGACACATGATGTGATTGAACTCATCGTCTTCGGCCAGGAAGTCGATGCCGAACATGTTGATACCGAGGCAGGCCACTTCGTAGGTTTTATTCACGCGCAGAAACGCGCTGGCGTTGCGCCTCAATTCACCGGCGTCCTGTAACACCATCGAGTCGGAAGCCACTCTCAGTACTAGTCGCCAATGTTTCATTTCCGCGTTCTCCAGCCGTCTGAAATGACTATGGCCAGCGCGACTCGGCAACACCAATGACTAGTGCAAATAGGGCCATTGACGACAGCAATGCCGACAGCGAGGCGCGGCATGCCGCAGCGCGGAGCGAGTGAAAACAGGGCGTGGGAAGGCAAATAGACCGCAGCGGCAGCCTGGCGGCTGCCGGGTCAACGGCGAACGACGGGATAGTACGAGGTTGGGGTCAGCCCCCCGTCATGTTCATGAAGCGCACCACCTGTACGTCGCCGTCGGTGGTGAAGTGATGACGCTCGGGCTTCTTTTGCATGGCGGTGACGATGGTGGCCTTGAGCCGTTCGAGATCGCCGGGGTAGCGGCGCATCACCGCGCGCAGGTCGACGGAGTGCTCGTTGCCCAGGCACAGCAGCAGGCGACCCTCGGCGGTAACGCGTACGCGGTTGCAGGCGGCGCAGAAGTTGTGGCTGTGGGGCGAGATGAAGCCGATACGCGAGTCGCTGTCGGCCATGCGGTAGTAGCGCGAAGGGCCCAGGGTGGTCTCGGTGGTGGGCAGCAGCGTGTGGCGCGTCTCGATGGTGGCGCGCACGTCGTCACTGGAACAGAAGGTCTCGCCGCGGTCGTGGCTCATGTTCTGGCCCAGCGGCATCTCTTCGATGAAGCTGATGTCGACGCCTTCGGCGCGGGCGAATTCCACCAGGTCGAGCACTTCGTCGTCGTTGCGCCCCTTGAGGATCACCGCGTTGAGCTTGATGCGCTCGAAGCCGGCTTCCCGCGCGGCGCGGATGCCGTCGATCACCCTGGCGAGATCGCCGGTGCGGGTCAGGGCGCGAAAGCGCTCGGGATCGAGCGAGTCGAGGCTGACGTTGAGCCGCTTGAGCCCGCCCCGATAGAGGGCGCGGGCATGCTTGACCAGCCCGGCGCCGTTGGTGGTCATGCCGAAGTCGCGCAGGCCCGGCAGTGCGCCGAGTTCGGCCACCAGCTCCTCGATGCCACGACGCACCAGCGGCTCGCCGCCGGTGAGTCGGATCTTCTCCACCCCCAGTTCGACGAAGGCTCGCGACAGCGCAGCGATCTCCTCCAGGGTCAACAGCCTGGCACGGGGCAGGAAGGTCATCTCCTCGGCCATGCAGTAGACGCAGCGGAAGTCGCAGCGGTCGGTGACGGAGAGGCGAACGTAGCGCACGCTGCGGCCGAAGCCGTCGATCAGGCTCATGGGTTTTCCTCGGCGCTTGCCTCGACATGGGCCGGGGCGTCCATCGGTAGGCGGGCGATCAGTTCGCCGACCTGTTCGGCCACCTCGCAGACGGTCTCGTCGTCATAGCTCTGGCCGCGACGCTTGCGAAAGCCCTGCTCGTAGAGCTTGACGTGCTGCGTGGCGGTCACCCCGGCCCGGGCCAGGCAGTGGGTCACGCAGTGCATCTGGCAGCCGTCGATGGCGACGATCGGCCGCCCCGAACGGGCGATGCGTACCAGGCCGGGAACACCACCGCCGACGCCAGAGATGCACGACATCTCGGCCACGCCGGTGTGGTCGAGCCGCACGGCCACGTCGTTGGCCAGCTGCGCCACGTCGGAGCAGCCGGAACAGGAGTAGACCAGGGTGCGAGGTTTGTTCGCGGTTCGGGACATGCAGCCTCCCCTCTTTGCAACACGCCACCCCGCGCCGACGACCTCAGTCGTCGGCCAGCATGGCGTCGCGCAGTTTCTGCTCGTCGAGCACCGTCAGACGCTGGCGGTCGATGCCGATCACGCCGCCGTCGCGCAGTTTGGCCAACAGCCGCGACAGGGTTTCCGGCGTCATCGCCAGTTGGGCGGCGAGCCAGCGCTTGGGAATCGACAGGCGTACCACCCGCGGGGTGCGACTGCGCCCCGCCGGCAGCTGGCGCAGGATGTAGCTGACCAGCCGCGACATGGCGTCGGCCTGGGTCAGCAGCGCCAGGTCCTCGAGGCGTTCGGTGAGCTCCAGCGCCAGCCGGCTCATGAACTCGGCGCGGCAGGCCGGCTGCCGGTCCATGATTTCGCGACAGTGCTGGGCGGGAATGGCCAGTACGTGGGTGCGGCGCAGCGCCTCGGCGGAGTAGAGGTAGACCCCGGCGCTGGAGACCATGCTCAGCTCGCCCAGGGTGCCGCCGCGCTCGACGCAGCGAATGGTGGCCAGGCGGCCATCGCCGGCGCTGCGCGCCAGACGCACCGCACCGTTGATGACGATGTAGAGCCAATGTGCCGGCGCATCCTGGCGGAACAGCCACTCGCGGGTCTTCAGCGACTGCAGCTCGGAATCCTGCAGCAGTGCCGTCACCTCTTCCTCGTCGAGTTCGCTCAACCAAGGCACGCCGTTGACCAGCTCGCGCAGCTGCTTGGGCTTGAACAGCAGATCAGCCGAACTGTCCGGCGGGTAAATAGGGGTATTCACGACCTTCCTCCACGTCGGTATCGGCGGCCATCATCAGATAACCGTGCGCCTGGCTGGCGGCATGCAGCATATGCGAGCCCTGCCCGCCGGCCAGCGAGGCTACCGGATGGCCGCCTTGCCAGTCGAGCGTTACACGCAGCAGCTCACGCCGCCCGGGATTGCCCCGCCGCGAGAAGCCGGCGCGGACGCGATATTGTTGTAGTGGCCCGACGGTGCGGCCCTGGCAGCCTTGAACGAAAGGTCTCGCCAGCAGGTGCCAGCCCACCAGCGAGGCCACCGGGTTGCCCGGCAGACCCAGCAGCGGCACGCCCTCGGGCGAACCGTCGTCCAGGTAGCCGAAGGCGAACGGCTTGCCCGGCTTCATCGCCACGCCATGGAACCAGAGCCCGCCGAGCTCGTCGAGCACGGGCCTGACGTGGTCTTCCTCGCCCACCGACACACCGCCGGTGCACACCACCAGGTCCGCGCCGTCGCGGGCGGTAGCGAACGCCTCACGCAGGGCGTCGGGATCGTCGGCGATGATGCCGAGATCCAGCACCTCGCAGTCGGCCTGCTCCAGCAGCGCCTGCAGCATCACCCGGTTGCTGTTGTAGACCAGCCCGGGGGCGAACGTCGCACCCGGCTCGATCAGCTCGTCGCCGGTGGAGATCAGCGCCACCTTGAGGCGCGGCAGCACCGGCACCTCGGCGATGCCCTGGCTGGCCAGCAGCGCCAGCGCTGCACTGTCCAACGTCCAGCCCGCCGTCAGCAGCGTGTCGCCTTCTCGGTACTCTTCGCCGCGCCGCCGAATGTTGGCGCCCGGCTTCGCTTCGCCTGCGACATGCATGCATCCCGCCTCATCCAGGCGTACCCGCTCCTGAGGCACCACGCAGTCTGCGCCCTCGGGCACCGGCGCGCCGGTGAAGATCCGCGCACAGCCGCCTTCGGGCAGCGAGGTCACGCCGGCACCCGCCGGCACCCGCAGGACGACCGGCAGGCCGGCATCGCTGAGTTCCGCCAGACGTAGGGCATAGCCGTCCATCGCGCTGTTGTCGACGCCGGGCATGTCCAGCCGTGCCGTCACGTCGCGGGCCAGCACGCGACCGACGGCCCGCTCCAGCGCCACGAGCTCCTCGCCTCGCACAGGCTCGGCCGCGGCAATCATTCGCGCCCGGGCCACGTCCAGGTCGAGCAATCCTTTGGCAAGCGTGGCACAGCTCATGCGCGCATACCTTGACCGCGGTTAGGTACCGAGTCGACGCTGCGCGACTCGCAGCAGCGCTGCTCGGGCAGCACCATGGCGACGAAGTTGCACGGCCGGGTGCGGGCATCGAGCTGGCTGGCCAGAATGCCGTCCCACGCCGTGGCACAGGCCTTGGGCGAGCCGGGCATGGCGAAGATCAGGGTGCGGTTGGCCACGCCGCCCACCGCCCGCGACTGCACGGTGGAGGTTCCGATGCTGTCGAAGGATAGCTGACGGAACAGCTCGCCGTAGCCGTCGATGGCGCGGTCGAACAGCGGTGCGAGGGCCTCGGGTGTGGTGTCGCGGGCAGTAAAGCCGGTACCGCCGTTGACCAGAATGACCTGCACGTCGTCGCGCACCACCCACTTGGAAACCACCGCACGAATCCGGTAGATGTCGTCGGGCACGATGCGTCGGTCGACCAGCGCATGGCCAGCCTCGGAGAGGCGTTCACTGAGCAGGTCGCCGCTGCCGTCGCGGTCGAAGCCGCGAGTGTCGGAAACGGTCAGCACGGCAATACCGAGCGGCACGAAGCGAGCGTTGGCGTGAACGTGGGACATGAATTCCTCCTATTGCATCAAGCTGCCGGCGGCGTTGTCGTCGAGCTCGATCCCTTCGACGCCGATCTCTTCTTCCAGCGCCAGCAGGTAGTGACGCAGGGCGCGGCGGGTGGCCTGTTCGCGCAGTGTGTGGCGCACGCGCTCGGCCACCTGTTCGAAGGGCAGGCGCTGACCGCCCTCACGCGCGTCGATGCTCACCAGGTGCCAGCCGTAGCGCGAGGCCAGGGGCCGGTCGTGCAGCCCTTCGGGCAGGTGCTGCAGGGCGCGGTCCAGCTCGGCCACGGTCTGCCCCTGCGCCAGCCAGCCCAGCTCGCCGCCCTCGCTCTTCGAGGGGCAGGCGGAGTGACGCATGGCAAACTCGGTGAAGCGCTCGGGGATCGCCTCGAGCTCTTCGAGCAGCGTCTCGCCCAGGCGGTACTGGGCGTCGCGCGCCTCGGCGTCGTCGGGAGCGGCAGCCAGCAGTATGTGGCGAACGGCAATGCGGGTCGGCGCACTGAAGCGTTCGGGCTCGGCGTCGAAGAAGCGGCGGCAGGCTTCTTCTTCGGGCTCCGGCACCTGCAGTTCCCGCTCCAGCAGGGTGGCGATGGCGGCATCGTGCTCGCCTTCGTCACGGGAATCTGCGCTCAGCAGACCGAGTTCGACGGCGCGCTGGCGCAGCAGCTCGCGAACCACCAAGGCGCGGGCGGCCGCAAGCTTCGCCTCGTCGGCGGTCGCCGCCGGGTGGTACTGCATCTCGCGGGCGATGCTCTCTTCGTCGATAGCCTTGTCCCCGACCTTGACGGGCGGCGGAGCGTAGCGGCCCGGCAGCTGTGCGATCTCGATCATTTGCATGGTGCTGATCCTCTAATACATGACATCAATGCCCGGGGCTGTTCCGTCGGCAGGCCTGCGAGGAGGCGCTGTGAACCCATCCCTGGGCGCTATCTTCGCCCTGCTTCGCTCTCGCGTCCTGCTCCACTCGCAGGACCGGTGCTGGCCATCCATGGCCAGCCCGTTCGGAGCAGTGCTCCTCACCCATGGCGAAGAACCTCCTCTTCGGCCTGCCCCCGGCGCCCCTCAGGAATGCACCGGGATTGCGACGCTGGCCGAGCGCAGCCAGCTTTTACCTCAAGCCCGGCGACGCACGATTTGATAGCGCCGAGTCACGTAACCCATCGGCACGCTCCATACGTGAACCAGACGGGTGAAGGGGAAGACCAGAATGATGGTCAGACCCACCAGGATGTGCAGCTTGTAGATCCAGCCCACGCCCTCCAGATAAGCGGCGGCACCGCCCTGGAAGAACACGATGGACTGCGCCCAGCCGGAGAACTGCAGCATCTTGCCGCCGTCCAGGTGGCCCAGGGTGGGCAGGATGGTGAGCAGGCCGAGCGCCACCTGAAGCACCAGCAGGCCGATGATCACGGTGTCCATGGTGCTGGAAGAGGCACGCACCCGCGGGTTGGTCAGGCGCCGATGGAACAGCATGGCGCCACCCACCAGACACATCACGCCGGCGATACCGCCTACCACCACGGCGATCACCTGCTTGGTGCCGGCACTGATGAAGGGGCTGTAGACCCAGTGCGGGGTGAGCAGGCCGGCCAGGTGGCCGAAGAAGATCACGATGATGCCGATATGGAACAGGTTGCTGGCCATGCGCATGTTCTTCGACGACAGCATCTGGCTGGAGCCGGTCTTCCAGGTGAACTGGCCCTGGTCGTAGCGCAGCAGGCTGCCGATCAGGAAGACGCTGCCGGCGAGGTAGGGGTAGAGCCCGAACAGCAGGGTATCGATGTAGTTCATGACAGGTCTCCGTTAGTGTTTCTTGGCGGCATCGACGGGGTCGAGGATGCGAATCGCATCGCCCTGCACCTGCCGCTTGCGCTCGGCCAGCCGGCGCCCTTCGGCGGACTGCAGCGCGCAGTCCTCGTCGGACTTGGCGGAGAAGCGCACCGCCTCCTCCTCCCATACCGCGTCCAGCGCTTCGGGGGTGTCGTCGCGCTTCTCGCCGGCCACCGCCTGGCGCTGCGCCTCGATGTCCTCTTCGGCATCGATCAGTGCCAGCAGCGCGCGGGTGACCAGGGCCTGGTCGGCGCCGCGCTCCTCGAGACGTGCGGTGAGCAGCGCCAGGATGTGGCGGATCTCGCCCAGCCAGCGGCCGATCTCCTCGTCGCTGCGGGTGGAGAGGTACTCCAGGAACAGCGGCAGGTAGTCGGGCAGTTCGCGGGCGTCGAGCTCGAAACCGGCGGCCTTGTACTCGTCGATCAGGTCGACCATGGCCTGGCCGCGGTCGCGGGATTCGCCGTGCACGTGCTCGAACAGCAGCAGCGAGTGGGCGCGGCCCTTGTCGAACAGCGCCACGTACTCGGACTGCAGCTCGAGCAGGTCGGCCTCGGAAATGCGCTGGCACCAGCTCATCAGGTCGGCCTTGAGCGCCGCCGTAAGGCGGCGCTCGGCGTAGAGCGCCTCGATCAGCTCATCCACCGCGCCCTGCAGCGCCTCGGTGGGGTAGTCCAGCAGGCGGGCCAGCACGCGCAGGCTGCGCATGCCGAACTCCGGCTGGATCATCGCCTCTTGGGGCATCTGGAGTGCTGCATCAGCCATGGTGAGTCTCCTTGGCGCCGGTTTTCGGGTCGAACACGTCCACCGGCTTGACCAGCGCGCTGGTCTGCTTGCGGCCGTTGAACAGACTCGGCTTGCTCTCGCCGTGGCAGCCGTCGCCGAAGCTGAAGCCGCAGCCGCCGCGCTCGGGGAACGCTTCGGTGGCCATCTCGCGGTGGCTGGTGGGGATCACGAAGCGATCCTCGTAGTTGGCAATGGCGAGGTAGCGGTACATCTCTTCCACCTGGGCCTCGCTGAGACCCACGGCGTCGAGCACTTCGGTGTCGTGCTTGCCTTCGACGTGACGGTTGCGCATGAACACGCGCATCGCCATCAGCCGCTTGAGCGCCAGTACCACGGGCTCTTCCTCACCGGCGGTGAGCATGTTGGCCAGGTAGCGCACCGGGATGCGCAGCGACTCGATCTTGGGCAGCACGCCGTCGTACTCGACCTTGCCGGCCTCGGCGGCTGACTGGATCGGCGAGAGCGGCGGCACGTACCAGACCATCGGCAGGGTGCGGTACTCGGGGTGCAGCGGCAGCGCCAGCCCCCAGTCCATGGCCATCTTGTAGACCGGGCTCTCCTGAGCGGCCTTGATCACGTTGTCCGGAATGCCGTCCTTCCTGGCCTGCTCGATCACCTTCGGATCGTTGGGGTCGAGGAAGATCTCGCACTGGCGGTGGTAGAGGTCACGCACGTCCGGCGAGCTGGCCACTTCCTCGATGCGGTCGGCATCGTAGAGCAGCACGCCGAGGTAGCGGATACGGCCCACGCAGGTCTCGGAGCACACGGTCGGCATGCCCGACTCGATGCGCGGGTAGCAAAAGATGCACTTCTCGGACTTGCCGGTCTTCCAGTTGTAGTAGATCTTCTTGTACGGGCAGCCGGAGATACACATCCGCCAGCCGCGGCACTTGTCCTGGTCGATCAGGACGATGCCGTCCTCCTCACGCTTGTAGATCGCGCCGCTCGGGCACGAGGCCACGCACGCCGGGTTGAGGCAGTGCTCGCACAGGCGCGGCAGGTACATCATGAAGGTGTTCTCGAACTGGCCGTAGATGTCGGCCTGCACCTGCTCGAAGTTCTTGTCCTTGCGGCGCTTGGCGAACTCGGTGCCGAGGATCTCCTCCCAGTTCGGGCCCCATTCGATCTTCTTCATGCGCTCGCCGGAGACCAGCGAACGGGGACGCGCCACCGGCTGATGGTCGCCCTGCTTGGCGGTATGCAGGTGCTGATAGTCGAAGTCGAACGGCTCGTAGTAGTCGTCGATCTCGGGCAGGTCGGGGTTGGCGAAGATGTTCGCCAGCACCCGCCACTTGCCGCCGATGCGCGGCTCGATCTTGCCGTCGCGGCGACGCATCCAGCCGCCCTTCCACTTGTCCTGGTTCTCCCACTCCTTGGGATAGCCGATACCGGGCTTGGTCTCGACGTTGTTGAACCAGGCATATTCCATGCCTTCACGGCTGGTCCAGACGTTCTTGCAGGTGACCGAGCAGGTGTGACAGCCGATGCACTTGTCGAGGTTGAGGACCATGCCTACCTGGGAACGAATCTTCATTTCACGGTCTCCTGCACGCTGTCGTTGCCTTCGCCATCCAGCCAGTCGATCTTCTTCATCTTGCGGATGAGGACGAATTCATCGCGGTTGGAACCAACGGTGCCGTAGTAGTTGAAGCTGTAAGAGAGCTGCGCGTAGCCGCCGATCATGTGGGTCGGCTTCGGGCACACCCGGGTCACGGAGTTGTGCATGCCGCCGCGGGTCTTGGTGACCTCGGAGCCCGGCACGTTCACCTGACGCTCCTGGGCGTGGTACATCATCACCATGCCGTCCTTGACCCGCTGACTGACGATGGCACGAGCGGTGATGGCGCCGTTGGCGTTGAACAGCTCGATCCAGTCGTTGTCCTCGATGCCGATCTCCTGGGCGTCGTTTTCCGACATCCATACCACCGGACCGCCGCGGTTGAGCGTCAGCATCAGCAGGTTGTCGCTGTAGGTGGAGTGGATGCCCCACTTCTGGTGCGGGGTGATCCAGTTCAGCGCCTTGGTCGGGTTGCCGTTGTCCTCCGGCATCTGGAAACCGGTAATGGTCTTGGTGTTGATCGGCGGACGATAGGTCAGCAGGCTCTCACCGAAGGCGCGCATCCAGGGGTGATCCTGGTAGAACTGCTGGCGGCCGCTCACGGTGCGCCACGGAATCAGCTCGTGCACGTTGGTGTAGCCGGCGTTGTAGGAGACGTGCTCGTCTTCCAGGCCGGACCAGGTCGGGCTCGAGATGATCTTGCGCGGCTGCGCCACGATGTCGCGGAAGCGGATCTTCTCCTCGTGCTTGGGCGTGGCCAGGTGGGTGTGGTCGCGTCCGGTGATCTTGGACAGCGCGCCCCACGCCTTGACCGCCACCGCACCGTTGGTTTCCGGCGCCAGGGTCAGGATCATCTCGGCGGCGTCGATCGCGGTCTCGATCTTCGGCCGGCCCTTGGCGGGACCTTCGGTCTTGCGGTAGTTCAGCTTGCCGAGCAGCTCGACCTCGGACTCGGTGTTCCAGGCGATGCCCTTGCCGCCGTTGCCGATGGTCTCGAGCAGCGGGCCCACGGAGGTGAAGCGCTCATAGGTCTCGGGGTAGTTGCGCTTGACCTCGATCAGCGCCGGCATGGTCTTGCCGGGGATCGGCTCGCACTCGCCCTTCTTCCAGTCCTTCACTTCAGGCTGGGCCAGTTCGGCCGGGGAGTCGTGCTGGTGCGGCAGGGTGACCAGATCGGTCTCCTCGCCCAGGTGGCCGACACACACTTCGGAGAACGCCTTGGCGATGCCCTTGTAGATGTCCCAGTCGCTGCGCGACTCCCACGCCGGGTCGGTGGCCGCGGTCAGCGGGTGGATGAACGGGTGCATGTCCGAGGTGTTGAGGTCGTTCTTCTCGTACCAGGTAGCCGTCGGCAGCACCACGTCGGAGTAAAGACAGGTGGAGGACATGCGGAAGTCCAGCGTGACCACCAGGTCGAGCTTGCCTTCCGGCGCCTCGTCGTGCCACTTCACCTCTTCCGGCTTCTGGCCGCCCATTTCGCCCAGGTCCTTGCCCTGGATACCGTTACGGGTACCCAGCAGGTACTTGAGCATGTACTCGTGGCCCTTGCCCGAGCTGCCCAGCAGGTTGGAGCGCCACACGAACAGGTTGCGCGGGAAGTTCTGCGGGCTGTCCGGATCCTCGGCGGCGAACGCCAGCTCGCCGCTCTTGAGCTGCTGTACGGCGTAGTCCTTGGTCGACATGCCCGCTTCGGCAGCCGGCTTGGCCAGGCGCAGCGGGTTGGTGCCGAGCTGCGGCGCAGAGGGCAGCCAGCCCATGCGCTCGGAGCGCACGTTGAAGTCGATCAGGCTGCCGGTGTACTTGCTGGCATCGGCCAGCGGCGACAGGATCTCCTTGACCTCGAGCTTCTCGTAGCGCCACTGGGAGGAGTGGTTGTAGAAGAAGGAGGTGGAGTTCATGTGGCGCGGCGGACGCTGCCAGTCGAGGCCGAAGGCCAGCGGAGTCCAGCCGGTCTGCGGGCGCAGCTTCTCCTGACCCACGTAGTGAGCCCAGCCGCCGCCGCTCTGGCCGATACAGCCGCACATGATCAGCATGTTGATCAGGCCGCGGTAGTTCATGTCCATGTGGTACCAGTGGTTCATCGCGGCACCCACGATGACCATGGAGCGACCCTGGGTCTTGTCGGCGTTGTCGGCGAACTCACGGGCGATGCGGGCGACCTGCTCGGCGGGCACGCCGGTGATCTTCTCCTGCCAGGCCGGGGTGTAGGGGCGGATCTGGTCGTAGGAGGTGGCGCCGTCGTCCTCACCGAAGCCGCGGTCGATGCCGTAGTTGGCGCACATCAGGTCGAACACGGTGACGGCGAGAATGTCAGTGCCGTCGGCCTTCTTCAGGCGCTTGGCGGGCAGGCTGTGGAACAGCAGCTCGTTGCCGGCCACGTGGTCGAAGTGCTCGTGGGCGATGCCACCAAAGTAGGGGAACGCCACCTTGGCCACGTCGTCGTGGTTCTCGGCCAGGGTCAGCAGCAGGTGGACGTCGTTGCCCTCGGCATCACGCTGCTCGAGGTTCCACTTGCCCTGATTCTCCTCCTTCTCGCCCCAGCGGAAGCCGATGGAACCGTTGGGTACGACCAGCTGATCACGGGTCTCGTCCCACGCCACGGTTTTCCACTCGGGGTTGTTCTCCTGGCCCATGTTGTCGACGAAGTCGCTGGCGCGCAGCTGCTTGCCGGGCACGAAGCTGCCGTCCTCGCGGGCTTCGAGCTCGACCAGGAAAGGCATGTCGGAGTACTTGCGCACGTACTCGGTGAAGTAGGCGCTGGGCTTGTCGAGGTGGAACTCCTTGAGGATCACGTGACCCATGGCCATGCCCAGGGCGGCGTCGGTGCCCTGCTTGACAGACAGCCACTCGTCGGTGAGCTTGGAGACCTCGGCGTAGTCCGGGGTGATGGAGACGGTCTTGGTGCCCTTGTAGCGCACTTCGGTGAAGAAGTGGGCGTCCGGGGTACGGGTCTGGGGCACGTTGGAACCCCAGGCGATGATGTAGCCGGAGTTGTACCAGTCGGCCGATTCGGGCACGTCGGTCTGCTCGCCCCAGGTCTGCGGGCTGGCCGGCGGCAGGTCGCAGTACCAGTCGTAGAAGCTCATGCACACGCCGCCGATCAGCGACAGGTAGCGGCTGCCCGCGGCGTAGCTGACCATCGACATGGCGGGGATCGGCGAGAAGCCGATGATGCGGTCGGGGCCGTACTGCTTGGCGGTGTAGACGTTGGAGGCCGCGATCAGCTCGTTGAGCTCGTCCCAGTTGGCGCGTACGAAGCCACCCATGCCGCGGGCGCGCTTGTACTGCTTGGTCTTGGCCGGGTCGGAGACGATGGAGGCCCAGGCATCGACCGGGTCGCCGTGCTGCTGCTTGGCCTCGCGCCACAGCTTGAGCAGCGGCTTGCGGATCAGCGGGTACTTGAGGCGGTTGGCGCTGTACATGTACCAGGAGTAGCTAGCACCGCGCGGGCAGCCCCGCGGCTCATGGTTGGGCAGATCCGGGCGGGTGCGCGGATAGTCGGTCTGCTGGGTTTCCCAGGTGACCAGGCCGTTCTTGACGTAGATCTTCCAGCTGCAGGAGCCGGTGCAGTTCACGCCGTGGGTGGAACGCACGACCTTGTCGTGCTGCCAGCGCTGACGGTAGCCGTCTTCCCAGCCACGCGACTCCTCGCGGGTCTCGCCATGGTCGTTGGCGAAGGGCTCGCGGGCCTTGCGGAAGAAATTCAGCCGATCTAAGAAGTGACTCATGGTCGATCTCCAGGCTTCTTGAAGTGTTGCGTGGCACCCGGGCCACCCCGCCTGCCGTGTCGTGCGACGTGATCCACACGACCGCCGGGGCAGGTTCTTGAAGCGAAGTCTGGAGCATTGAAAAGCGGATTACTGCCAGGTTACCTCCATATACACCCCGTCTACCTACAAGGTGATAGACGGCCCGGTGAAAGGGGGTTAGTCCGCCTGGGGGGGTGGCGGGCAAGGCCTACGCGAACGCGAGCGCGTGCCGTCCCACAGCATCACCAGCATGCACACCGCCAGCGCGGCGTAGAGGAACATGAAGCCGGCGGTGCGCACACCGATCCACTCGTTGCCGAGCACGAACATCAGCGGCAGCACCGCGGCGAACAGCCCGCCCAGGGCCAGCGCCAGCCCGCCCGAGCGCACCATGTCGTCGCCGTACTCGCGGTGAAGCAGGCACATCAGGCTACCCTTGCCGATACCCATGGCCAGCCCCATGACGGCCAGCAGCGCGGTGAAGCCGTAAAGCGGCATCGAGAAGTGCAGGGTGAGGTCGCCATGCACGCCGTGGATCTGCATGGTGAAGTCGGGATAGGAGAGCAGGAACAGACACACCATGACGCAGGCGCTGACCCACCAGCGCAGGTCGCGGAAATCACGCCGATCGGCCAAGGCGCCGCCGACGATCTGCCCCACCCCGCCCGGCAGCGTGAAGGTCAGCGCCCACAGCGCGGCCAGCTTGAGCGAAAGCTGATACTGCGCCGCCAGATACCCCGGCAACCACAGCGCCAGCGCCACGAAGGCGCCGTAGAAGAAGCTGTAGTAAAGCGCCAGGCGACACACCGCCGGCGGCGGCAGCCAGCGCCGGCGAACCCGGACGTGCTCGGGCGGGGGCTCGAGGTCATCGAGCGCTTCGGCCGACAGGGCAGCCTTCCTCGGCTCGTCCTCGGCGAACACCCACAGCAGCAGTGCCACCAGCAGCACCGGCAGCAGATAGAGCTTGGGCGCCATGGGCCAGCCGTAGGCCTGGCTGATCAAGGGCAGCAGGAAGTAGGTCAACCCCGCTCCCAGCATGCCGGCACCGTAGAGCCCCAGTGCCAGGCCGGCATGACGCCGGGGACACAGCGAGGCGACATAGACCAGCCCGGCAGCCAGCGAACCGGCCCCCAGCCCCAGCCCGGCACCAGCCAGCAGAAATTCCAGGTAAACGCCGGAGTAGGCAATCGCCCACAGGAAGGGGCAGATCAGCAGCAGACAGCCGATCATCACCCGCCGGCCGCCGAGCCGACGCGCCAGCACCGCCATGGGCAGCGCCGACAGCGCACCGGTGAACATCGGCATGGCCAGCAGCAAAGCAAACTGCACTTCGCCGAAGTGCAGCACGCGCTTCAGCTCAACGCCCAGCACGGCGAAGATGGTCCAGCTGGCGAAGACCAGCGCAAAGGCCAGCGGCGACAACAGCACGACCACCAGCGAACGGTAGTCGACCTGCGCACCCAGCGGCGGGGCTTTCACGGCAGGCTGCATGAACGGTTTGTCTCATGGTGTGGTCGAAGAGATTCTCGTTTCCGCCCCCTGCCAGGTCAAAAGGGCAAGCGAGGTACCTCTTTGGTGGCAACCCACCGAATCTGCCGGTAGGATGCGCCGCCAGCCCTTGGGGTTTAATGTCGCTAAGGGGTTATAGTGTCGACATGCCCCGCGCCTTTCTGGAGACGCCCGCCGTCAATGAAACTGCTGCAACGTTCCCTCGTGGCCCGTATCGTCGCTTCGCTGCTGGCGATCAGTGCCATGGCCCTTATCAGCATCGTGGTGACCATGGCCGTGGCCGGTGGCAGCCGGGGCGATGCCGCGGCGATCAACGTCGCCGGCTCGCTGCGCATGAACACCTACCAGATCGTGGCCGCGCTGCAGCGTTACGAACGCATACCCTCGCTGGAGCATCGGGCCGAGGTACACGTACTCAAGCGGCGCTTCGAGGAGCGCTTGGACAGCGAGGAGCTGACCGGGGCAATTCCGGTTTCCGAGGCCCATGAGCTGCGCCGCCAATATCGTCTGATACTCGGCCGCTGGCATAACGAGCTCGCCCCCCAGGTGAGCGAGGCGGTGGCCAGTCAGTACGTGCGCATCGAACCGCTCAACCGCACCCTGGACGGCCTGGTGGGCGACATCGACACCATGGTCAAGCAGCTCGAACAGAACACCGAGGCCAAGATCCGCCTGCTCAGCGCGCTGCAGATCCTGTTTCTGGGCCTGACGGCGGTGGTGGTGGCCATCGCACTTTATGACATCCGTCACAACCTGGTGGCGCCGCTGCGCCAACTGATGGTACTGGCCCGCGAGGCCGCACGGCGCAACTTCTCCCTGCGCACCCAGCTCAAGGGCAGCGACGAGCTGGCCATGCTCGGCAAGACCTTCGATACCATGTCCGAAGAGCTGGGCACCAGCTATGCCGAGCTCGAGGCAAGGATCAAGCGCAAGACCCGTGAGCTCGAGCGCAGTAGCCAGGTCATGCAGGTCCTGCACGACGGCAGCCGCTCGCTCTACGGCGGCGGCAACGACCTGTGCACCAGCGCCGCGCCCATGCTGCGACGAGTGGCGGAGCTGCTCGACATCGGCCCTATCCGGCTGTCGCTCAACGACCCCCACGACGACCGCCAGGTGCCGATACTCGCTACTCACGCGGCGCGCCGCCCCGACTATTGTCGCGACCACGACTGCCATGCCTGCCTGATCTCCCCGCAACCCATACGGTTGTCCGATACCGAAGACGGCGACTGCGTGCTGCTGCCGGTGAGCGTGGGCGATGAGATGCTGGGCACCCTGGAAGTCTGGCACCCCAAGGACGAGCGCCTCTCCGACGGCGTGCGCCGACTGCTCAACGCTCTGGCCGACCAGCTGGCCACGGCGGTGTACCTGCAGCGACGCATCGAAGAGGAGCAGCAGGTCTCGCTGATGAGCGAGCGCACCATCATTGCCCGCGAACTGCACGACTCCCTGGCCCAGTCGCTCTCCTACCTCAAGATGCAGGTGGCGCGACTGGAGCGCATGCAGGCCAAGGATGCACCCAAGGAGATGCAGGCAGCGGTGTTCGACGAGCTGCGCACCGGACTCAACAGCGCCTATCGCCAGCTGCGCGAGCTGCTCACCACCTTCCGATTGAAGCTGGAGGGGCCCGGTCTGCAGTCGGCACTGCAGCAGACCACTGCCGAATTCGCCGAGCGCATGGGCGCGCCGGTGGAGCTACATTTCGACGTGCCCCCGCATTTGCTCAATCCCAATGAAGAAATTCACGTGCTGCAGATCGCCCGCGAGGCGCTGAGCAACACGCACAAGCATGCCCAGGCGCATTGGGCCGCCGTCACGGTGAAATTCCATGAAGCGCGCATCATGCTGCGCATCGAGGACGACGGTGTGGGCCTCGAGAACGACGACTCGCCGCCCATGCACTATGGTCTGGTGATCATGCGTGACCGCGCCCACACCCTGAGCGGGGAGCTCAAACTCTCCAATCGGACCGAGGGCGGCACCTGCGTGGAAGTGGTCTTCACGCCCCAGACGGCGCGCCTGATCACCCGCCAGCCGGCCATCGAACCCACCCTTCACGACCAAGGAAACTGAGACCCATGGGCCAGTCAGTCAACGAGACCCCCGCCAGTATCCTGATCATCGACGACCACCCGCTGCTGCGCCGCGGCGTAGCTCAGCTGTTGGAGCTGGAGGATGACCTCGCACTGGTCGGCGATACCGGCGAGCCGCAGCAGGCCGTGCGCCTGGCCGCCGAGCTCGACCCGGACCTGATCCTGCTCGACCTCAACATGCCGGGCATGGACGGCATCCAGACGCTCAAGGCGCTGCGTGAGTCGGGCTACGCCGGACGCATCGTGATGTTCACCGTTTCCGATCACGAGGAGGACTTGGTGGCGGCCCTGCGCGGCGGCGCCGACGGCTACCTGCTGAAGGACATGGAGCCTGAGGAAATGGTGCGTCAGTTGCGTCAGGCGGCGCTGGGTCGCATGGTGGTGAGCGAAAGCCTCACCGCCCTGCTGGCCGAGGCGCTGCGCAACCAGCGCTCGGCCCCGGCCACCCCCGACATCCACAGCCTGACCCAGCGCGAGCGCGAGATCCTGCGCGAGCTGGCCGGCGGTCTCTCGAACAAGCTGATTGCGCGCAAGCTCGACATCTCCGAGGGCACGGTCAAGGTCCACGTCAAGCACCTGCTGAAGAAGCTCAATCTGCGCTCGCGGGTCGAGGCGGCGGTGTGGGCCGTGCAGGAGGGAATCGACGGTAGATAAGCCGGTTCTGTGTGGATACCTCCAAAGACTTCCAGGCGCCGACAAGGCGCCTTTTTCTTGCCCCGACGCTTTTCTCTTTTTCACAAAAACAACGACTTAGCCAAATACCTCTGCTACCTCTCAAGAGGTATTTCCCTGATTTTTCGGTATTTTCGGCCGGTTTCGCCGCCCTTTTCCCGGGCGTATCTTTGCCTCAACCGAACCTGAATTGATCCCGGTCAGGACGGATGTCGCAAGGCGGGATCAGTGGAAACCCAAGGGGAAAACGTCATGGCTAAATCGAGCGCCGATATCGGCAAGCTCGGTGCCGGCAAACCAAAAAATGCCGACATCGAGCACTGGGATATCGAAAACGAACAGTTCTGGGAGCAGGAGGGCAAGCGCGTTGCCTCCCGCAACCTGTGGATCTCCATCCCCAGCCTGCTGATGGGCTTCGCGGTGTGGATGATGTGGGGCATGATCACCACCCAGATGCAGAACCTGGGCTTCCCCTTCGCCGTCGATCAGCTGTTCATGCTGACCGCCATCGCCGGCCTCTCCGGGGCCACCCTGCGCATTCCCGCCTCGTTCATGATCCGCATCGCCGGCGGGCGCAACACCGTGTTCCTGACCACAGCGCTGCTGATGATCCCCGCCTTCGGCACCGGCGCCGCGCTGATGAACCCCGACACACCGTTCTGGGTGTTCCAGCTCCTGGCGCTGCTCTCGGGCATCGGCGGCGGTAATTTCGCCGCTTCGATGAGCAACATCTCGACCTTCTTCCCCAAGAAGCAGCAGGGCTATGCCCTGGGCATGAATGCCGGCCTGGGTAACTTCGGCGTCACCTCGATGCAGATCCTGATCCCGCTGGTGATGACCGTGGGTATCTTCGGCGCCATCGCCGGCGGCTCCATGGAGCTGCAGAGTTCCAGCGGTACGCTGATCGGCCGCATCGAGGCGGGCACGCCGACCTGGATCCAGAACGCCGGCTTCATCTGGCTGGTCTTCCTGGTGCCGCTGGCCTTCCTCGGCTGGTTCGGCATGAACAACCTGCGCCCCATCACGCCCAACCCGGGCACGCCGATGCAGGCCTTCGGCAAGATACTCGGCCTCTACGGCGTGGGCGTCGTCGCCACCGTGGTGGGCATCGTCACCCTGCAGTGGCTCGGCATGTGGGTCGCACTGCCGGTCACCATCCTGCTGACCCTGGGCCTGATGCGCCTGATCCCCGGGGAAATCAAGCCCAACATCCAGAAGCAGTTCGCCATCTTCTCGAACAAGCACACCTGGTCGATGACGGTGCTCTACATCCTGACCTTCGGCTCGTTCATCGGCTTCTCCGCAGCGCTGCCGCTGTCGATCAACGTCATCTTCGGCAACATGATGGAAGTGGCCGCCGACGGCAGCGTCACCCGCGTGGTCAACCCCGACGGCCCCAGCGCCCTGACCTGGGCCTGGATCGGTCCCTTCGTCGGCGCCCTGATCCGCCCCTTCGGCGGCTGGATCTCCGACAAGGTGGGCGGCTCGATCGTCACCCAGGTGATCTCGGTGGTCATGGTGGTGGCCTCGGCGGTGACCGGCTACGTGATGATGCTGGCTTACAACTCCACCGATCCCAACAGCTACTTCGCTCTGTTCATGCTGCTGTTCGTGATCCTGTTCGCCGCCAGCGGCATCGGCAACGGCTCCACCTTCCGCAGCATCGGCGTGATCTTCAACGCCCAGCAGAAGGGCCCGGTACTGGGCTGGACCTCTGCCGTGGCCGCCTACGGCGCCTTCATCGCCCCGGTGGTGATGGGCGGTCAGATCCGTGCCGGCACCCCCGAACTCGCCATGTACGGCTTCGCGATCTTCTACGCGGTGTGCCTGCTGATCAACTGGTGGTTCTACCTGCGCCCCGGCGCTGAGATCAAGAATCCCTGAAATGCCGTCCGTGCTCCGGCTGCACGCCGGAGCACACCCCTTACCTTGCCTTCTTCGGAGGGATGTCATGAAAGTCATGATCGCTTATGACGGCTCACGCAACGCCAAGCTGGCCCTGGCACAAACCGTCAGCCTGTTTCGCTGCAACGCCCCCACGCTGATCCTGGTCGGCGTGGCGGAGAACCCCGGCGACTCCACCGACGCCAACGAGGAGCTGTTTCAGCAGGAGTATGAGGAGCTCAAGGCCGCGCTCAGGGAGGGCGCCGACTTCGCCCACCAGGAGGGCTTCGAGGTCGACTGGGTGCTGGCCGAAGGCGACGCCCGCAAGATGCTGCTGCAAGCCACCAAGAAGCATACCCCCGACATGCTGGTCATCGCCCGCCACAGCAGCAAGCCCGACGGCGGCATCATCGCCCAGTCGCTGAGCTACTTCGTCGACGAGCTCGACTACATGACCTTCGGCAAGGTCAGCTCGTTTCTCGCCCGGCGCGTCGAGTGTCCGCTCCTGATCCTGCCAAGCCCGTGACCATGATCCCGTCATGCGTGGCTAATTCCGCTTTCACTTCAGGATGATACGACCATGAAAGTGTCCGCCGTCTTCAAGTTTCGCAGTCCTGAGATCAGAGCCCTTCACCTGACCTGGATCGCGTTCTTCATCACCTTCTACGTCTGGTTCAACATGGCGCCCTTGGCATCGAGCATGCTCAAGAGCGTCGACTGGCTGACCCGCGACGACATACGGCTGTTCGCCATCGTCAACGTGGCGTTGACCATCCCGGCACGCATCATCGTCGGCATGGCGCTGGACCGCTTCGGCCCGCGCCGGGTGTTCTCGGTGCTGATGGTCTCCATGGCCGTTCCGGCGCTGGTGTTCGCCTTCGGCAACACCATGTCGCAGCTGCTGATCTCGCGCCTGGTGCTGAGCTCCATCGGCGCCAGCTTCGTGGTCGGCATCCACATGACCGCGCTGTGGTTCAAGCCCAAGGACATTGGCTTCGCCGAAGGCTTCTACGCCGGCTGGGGCAACTTCGGCTCCGCGGTGGCCGCCATGACCCTGCCCACCATTGCCCTGACCATGTTCGGCGGCCCAGACGGTTGGCGCTACGCCATCGGCATCAGCGCCCTGGTGATGGCCGCCTACGGCGTGTTCTACTGGTTCGCCATCACCGACGGCCCCGACGCCCGCGCCCACCGCAAGCCGCGCAAGGCGCTGGCCATGGAAGTGAGCTCCTGGCGCGACATGATCATGCTGATCCTGTGGACCATTCCGCTGGTGGGCTGTCTGGCCATCCTGGTATGGCGCATCGAGGGCATGGGCTACCTCTCCAGCACCGGCGCACTGATCTGCTACGTGGTGATCGCCGCCGTGGTGATCTACCAGATCGTGCAGATCCTGCGGGTCAATATTCCCATCCTCAAGAAGGGCGTACCGGAGGATGACAAGTACTCCTTCAGCAGCGTGGCCGCGCTGAACAGCACCTACTTCGCCAACTTCGGCGCCGAGCTGGCGGTGGTTTCCATGCTGCCGATGTTCTTCGAGGAGACCTGGGGGCTGACCGCCGCCGCGGCGGGCATGATCGCCGCCTCGTTCGCCTTCGTGAACCTGGTGGCGCGCCCCATGGGCGGCCTGGTGTCCGACCGCATGGGCAACCGCCGCTTCGTCATGCTCAGCTACATGTTCGGCATCGGTATCGGCTTCGTGCTGATGGCCCTGCTCAACTCCAACTGGCCGCTGATCATCGCCATCGCCATCACCATCTTCACCTCCTTCTTCGTGCAGGGAGCAGAGGGCGCCACCTTCGGCATCATCCCCTCGATCAAGCGCCGCATCACCGGCCAGATCTCGGGCATGGCCGGCGCCTACGGCAACGTGGGGGCGGTGGTCTACCTGACCATCTTCACCTTCGTCACCCCGACCCAGTTCTTCTACATCATCGCCGGCGGCGCCTTCCTCAGCTGGCTGATCTGCCTGATCTGGCTGAAGGAGCCGGAAGGCGCGTTCGATGAGGAGTACTACGTCTCCTCGGTGGACCGCATGATCGAAGAGCAGGAACTGGCCGCGGCACAGGCGCAAGGCAAGTCATGACGGTGGGCTGATCGAGCCCTGCGGTCTCACCAAGGCGGCGACTTCGGTCGCCGCTTTTTTGGGACAACACTAAGTAAAGCGTCGTATATCCCTATCCCAACCCTTCACCGTCCTCTGGATTGATTATTCTTGGAAGAGAGCAATACAGGACGAGGTGTTGCCATGGGGGAGGGCAGCAGCGCTAGCCAATTGATTCGACTTCATGAAATTCGCAAGGCATGCAGCTCCTGCAGCCTGCGCGAACTCTGCTTGCCTGTTGCGCTGGACCGCAAAGATACCGATGAGCTGGATCGTATCGTCGAGCATCATCGTCCCCTGAGGAAGGGTGAGAAACTGTGCCGTCCGGGTCAGCCATTCAGCGCCATCTATGCCGTGCTCAGCGGCTGCCTCAAGAGCAGCCTGATGGGCCACGAGGGAGAGAGCCAGGTCATTGCTTTCCACCTGCCGGGCGAGCTGGTCGGGCTGGATGCCATCGGCAGCGGGAGCCACCCCACCACCATCGAGGCACTGGAAACTACCAGCGTATGTAGAATCCCTTTCTCACAACTGGAAGCCCTTTCACGCAAAATCCCCGGGCTGCAGCACCAGCTGCTGAGAGTCATGAGCAAAGAGATCTTCAACGAACATGAGCTGTTGCAGGTGGTGTCGCGGCGAACTGCCGAGCAGCGCCTGGCCATCATGTTGATCAACCTGAGCCAGCGCTACGGCCGACGCGGCCTGTCCAGGACGAGGTTTCGCCTGCCCATGTCCCGCCTCGACCTGGGCAACTATCTCGGCCTCGCACCGGAGACGACGAGCCGAACGTTTCGACGCTTCATTGACCAGGGCATTCTTAAGGTTACCGGCAAGGAAATCGAACTGTTGGAGGTGAGCGCACTGCATGAACTCACCGAAGGCATGAGCGCGGCCTTGCGTAGCAGAAAGCAGCGCTAATGCCCCGCCCCAGCCATGCGGATCATGACTGGCCGGTGGATCGTCCAGTTACTGCAACCGCCAGGGCAGCTGAGCTCGTATCTCCTCCGCACTTAAGCTGGTCAGCTCCTTGTCCAGCGCATGCGAGACGCATTTCATGACCTGCTCGGGCAAGGCCCCCTTCAGGAGGCCGAGAAAACGGGGCGGAGCGCAGATAACCAAATGTCCGAGCGCTCCTCGGCCATGCTCGGCGTGAAGCCGTTCAGCGATCGCCTGAGCAAAGCGGATCGCCTCCTGCTCCCTGGGCGAATGGTGCTTGCCCATGGCATGTCGCCCGGCCCCCATGGAGTCGAACGCCCGGCCGGGACGATCGGCATTGATATCGCGTTCGTGCAACTTGCCTTCAGGATTGAACAAAGTGTCTTTCTCTTCGAGGGCGGATGCAGTGTCGGACGCGATGAAGAATCGCGCGCGGGCCTGATCCGCCACTACTACCCAGGTCGCTTTCATGTCCATCTCCTGGAGCAACGAGCGAGCCGAGGATTTCGGCTCGCCATTCATTTCCGGAATCACTTGATCTCGAGCTTGCGTCGGTGGGACTCCTTGACTTTGGGCAGCTTCAGTAAGAGCAGCCCATTTTCGAAGCTGGCCTCGGCCCTGTCGGCATCGACATCGCAGGGCAGCGGAATCGTACGTGCGACCTTGCCACGGGTGATTTCGCAGCGATAGAACTCACCCTTCTCTTCCTTGAGTTCCTTATGACTTTCCCCCTGGATCGTCACGCTATTGCCGTTAAGTGAGACGTCCAGATCCTCGCGCGCCATGCCGGGTAGCTCGGCACGGATAACCACTTCCGCATCCCGATCGATGACGTCGACCTTAGGCAGCCGCGAACCCGCGGCGGCGAGCCGATCGAACAACGGATTTTCCCAACGCAACGGATGCATCCAGTCGCGTTCGAGAAAGCGGTCAAACATACGGTCAAGCTCACGGAACGGACTCGCTTCCTGAGGTGGAGTCGCTGACGGCACTTCACTAACGGTGGGTCTGATTTCCTTTACGCTCTTCTTGGACATGGCACTGGCTCCTGTTGGCGAATCCAGACGTCTGCTGAGGTCGGATTCCTGTTTTGTGCCCATCACGTCAATGGGCCCACTAAGCAACGAGCACCTTGCATTGAAAAGCTAGGACGGATTCGTCCCGGGCAAGTTGATGGAAATCAAGATTGCGGATACTACCTTCTGCATGAACCATGCCTACTTCTGCATGAACCATGCCTAGGCGAGTCCGCTTGAGAGCTGTACTGATCACCGTCAAGACGCACACACCCAAACGGCTCCGCATTGATCCAAGGCAAGGACAGCCAGCACCTTGCGAGGCATAGTGTCGATAACGGGCATTCAAAATACTCATTAACTTCGACACACCGCGTCGACACACACCCACGGGAGGGAGCGATGTCCACCATCTCGTACGCCAATACGCCAACCGGCACGGCCGCAGCGCCGCTCGATACGCGAGGCAGGGCTCTGGCCGCCGTCGTCTACGTGCTCTACCTGGGCAGCATCATGGCGGTGGTCACCGCACCCATCGGCGTGCTGCTCGCCCACCTACGCCGTCGCCGCAATGCGGAATGGGTGGAGAGCCACTTGCTGTTCCAGGTCCGCACCTTCTGGCTCGGTGCCCTGGCCGGTGCCGCGGTGCTGGCCGCCTGGTACCTGCTGGGCCTGCTCGGTGCGCCCTCCTGGGCTTCCTGGGTGCTGGGCTACGGCTTCTTCACCGCCTGCCTGGCCTGGACCATCGGCCGCAGCGGCGTGGGGATCAACCGCCTGCTGAACGACCGCGCTATCGATGACCCGCGCAGCCTGCTATTCGGCGGCGCCAAGGTGTCACTGGAAGACTGATTGGGGAGCTCGCCGATGACTACCGCCATCTCGCCCCTGCGCCTGGCGCCGACACGTTCCGCTGCCGTCACTGGCCTGGCTTGGGGCTTCATTGCGTTCTCCACACTGACCGTGGCACTGCTCACCCTGCCGCTGCTGCCCGGCGAGGCGCTGGTCGCCTCGCTGGGCGTCGAAACCGGTAGCGGTGGGCTCACCGGCGGGGTGGCCTGGCTGATCGAGCGCAGCAGCACCGTGGCCGGCCTACTGATGGCGGGCGCCGCCGTGACCTTGGCGCTCTCCGTGGCGCTGCTGCAGCGTCGGCGCTGGGCGCGGCCGGCTTTTCTCGGCCTGATGGCGGCCGGCTTCGTCGGCGTGCTGGGCGGCGCCGCCCTGACCCCGCTGACCTTCGGCTTCATGGCCGATGCGGCCGGCGAAATGGCCCGCTATGAGGATTCTGTCGCCGGTCTGATCGGCGCCCTTTCGGTGTTGATCATGGTGGCCACCGCGCTGGTGGTGCTGTTCGCCTGGGCCGGCTGGAAGCTCACCACGCCGGCGGTGCGCGCCGAATTCGAGCGCACGCCCGTCGCCGCGGTGGGCTGAGTGACGGAGCGTCACGAGCTGTCTCAACCGCGGCCGCTGCCCAACCCGGGCTGGGGACCGCTGGCGGCGCTGCCCGGCAACCCGCTGATGTGGGTGCTGATCCTCAGCGAGATCGTGGTGTTCGCCGCCTTCTTCGGCCTGTTCGCCTGGCTGCGGGCCGGCGAGCGCGATGTCTTCGACGCCTCCCAGCAGTTGCTCGATCCGGTGACCGGCGGCATCAACACCATGGTGCTGCTGACCAGCGGGCTGTTCGCCGCCCTGGCGGTACAGGCCATCAGCCAGGGCAGGATACGGCGCTGCCGCCAGTGGCTGGGAGCGGCCTTCGCCCTGGGCGTGGTGTTCTGCGTGGTCAAGGTAGTGGAGTATGCCGACAAGCTCGGCCAGGGGCTCGCGCCCGAGACCAACACCTTCTTCACCTTCTACTATCTGCTGACCGGCTTCCACTTCGCCCACGTGCTGTTCGGCCTGGGGCTGATCGCCCTGGTGGCCTGGCGCATCTCCCACGACAACGTGGAGACCGCCGCGGCCTTCTGGCACATGGTCGATCTGATCTGGATCCTGCTCTACCCGATCCTCTACCTGCTGAGGTGAGCCCATGCGCGCCATGCAAGACGCCTTTCGCGATGCCGCCACCCGCCGGCTGCTGATTACCTGGGCGGTGCTGATGGGGCTGACGCTGGTTACCATGCTCTCCGCACAGTTGGGCGGCGATACCCGCCTGGCCGCCCTGCCGCTGTGGTCGGCGGGCCTGCTGCTGGCCACCACCTTCTTCAAGGTGCACCGGGTGCTGATGGTGTACCTGGGCCTGGCCGACGCTTCGCCGGCCTGGCGCGGTGCCTTCGTCGGGCTGGTGCTGGCCACGCTGGTGCTGGTGGGATCGGGTTATTCGATTGCCCGGTTCTATTGAGGGCTGAACGAAAACGGCGCCGCTATCAAGGGTAGCGGCGCCGTTTGCTGTGGCACGGGTTCAATAAGAAGGCGGCGGTGGTCCTACCCCAGCCCACTCGGCCAGCCGCCGGGCCAGGCGGATCAGGCCGTAGACGGCGAAGGGGGCAACGAACATCATCAGGATGCCCCAGTCCTGGGTGTTGATCACCCAGGCCAGCGGGGTGATCACCGCGAAGGCGGCCAGCAGGCCGAGGCACAGGGCAATGGCGGGACGGTTGACTGTCATCTTCACTCCCCCTAGTTACATATGATTTGACGGTAGATACCCGGCAGCGCCAGCGACAGGTGCTCCGGCCGGTTGACGATGGCATAGCTGCCGCGACCGAACAGGTGCGAGACGTACTGGTGCGCCTCGCTGTCGATGGTCACGCCGAACACGCGCACCTCGTGCTGGCGCGCCTCGAGCACCGCCCGGCGGGTGTCCTCGATGCCGTAGCGGCCCTCGTAGTAGTCGGTATCGTTGGGCTTGCCGTCGGTGAGCAGCAGCAGCAGCCGATGCCGGTTGGGGCGTTCGGAGAGCTCCTTGGTCACGTGGCGGATCGCCGGTCCCATGCGGGTGTAGTGGCCGGGCTTGAGCGCCGAGATGCGTCTTGCCACCCGTTCGTTCATGGCCTCGTCGAAGGTCTTGAGCGTGTTGACCCACACCTTCTGACGCCGGTGCGAGGTGAAGCAGTGGATGCTGTAGTCGTCGCCGCAGCCGGCCAGGCCGTGGCCCAGTACCAGCAGCGCCTCCTTGGCCACGTCGAGTACCCGGCGATCCTCCAGCCAGGCATCGGTGGAGAGCGAGACGTCGACCAGGATCGAGACGGCCAGGTCGCGGGCCTGCTGGCGGGTGGCCTGATAGAGGCGGTCGCTGGACTCGCCGGTGGCGGCCAGGTCGCAGCGTGAGCGGATCACCGCGTCCATGTCGAGCTCGGTGCCGTCGTACTGGCCGCGTAGGGTCTCGCGACGCGGGCGCAGCGCCTCGAACTCGCGCCGCACGCGACGGATGCGCCGCTGGGTGGCGGCATCGGGCTGCCACTGCTCGCCCTCCTCGCTCTGCAGTTCGGTATGCACCAGGCAGTGGTCGGGCAGGTAGATCTGCTTGCGGTAGTTCCACTCGGGGTAGGTGTGCTTGCCGCGCAGGCGCTCGCCCATCGCTTCGTCCGGCGGCAGGTCGAGGTCGACCTTGATGCGTGTCGCCGCCCGCTGCTTGTGCGGGCTGAGGATGATCTCCTCCATCTGCTCGGCGGCGCGCTTGGCTTCCTCGTCCTCGTTGTCCTCGACCAGGCGATTGAGGTTCACCATCTCGGTCCAGGAGAGCATCTTCTCGAAACGGTTGGCGATCAGCGGGTCGTCGCGCTCGGTCTGGTCTTGGCGCTTGCGCTCGGCCTTGCGCTTGCCGTCGCTCACCGTCTGGGCACTGTTGGTCTCGCCCTCTTCCGGGTCTTCCCGACTCTCGTCGCGACCGGCCCCGGTGCCGAGGGCTACCACCTGCCCCCACAGCGGCACCGGCAGCGGCGGACGATAGCCACGAGGTGCGCCGATACCGTCGAGCGACAGCTCGGGCCGCGTCACGGCGTGGTGCATGGCCGCCGCCCAGCCTTCCAGTTCCCGCGCTTCGCCAAGCAGCACGCGCAGGGTCTGCTCAAGCGCAAGCTCCATGGTCGGCAGGCGCTTGCGCGCCGGGCGCACCAGCAGCAGCGCCCGGCAGAGCCGGCGATAGCGCTCGGCCAACCCGGGGAAGCGCTCGAGCGCGGCGTCGCGGGCGCGCACCGCCTCGCGCAGGCGCGCCAGGTCGGCACGCAGCGGGTCGCGCTGCGGCTCGATCTGGCGCGCCACCGCCAGGTAGGCCACCAGCCAGAAGTAGAGATCGCGATTGAGCCCGGCATCGGGAAACAGGTCGATCTGCGGCGGCAGCAGCAGGTTCTCCTCGTCGCGCCGGGCCTGGTCGATGGCCTCGTCATCGAAGCCGAGCCGCTGACGCAGCGACAGGCGGTGATGCGAGCTGCGCGCGACGATGGCCGCCACCTCCACGCCCGCCTCGCCGCCGCTGGCACGGAAGAACACGCCGAGCACATGGCGCATCTGCTCCATGGAGACGGCCGCTTCTGGATAGCGCTGATAGCTGGCGGCGCTGGAGGCCCAGCGGTGCCAGTGGCGACCGACGAACTCCTCGAGTTCGAGAAACTGCATGAGCGACCTCCTGATCGACAAGGCGCTGACCGGCGCTGTGGTTTTGGGGCTGATTCGGCGGCAGGCCTACGAGGAGGCGCTGTAAATACTTCCCTGTACGCTACCGACGCCATCCCTGGCGTAGAACCTCCTCTTCGGCCTGCCCCCTTCGCCCCGCACTGTGGAATGTTCAGCCGAAAGTGGCGCGAATCGACTCCAACAACCCTTCCTGCACGTCCAGATCGTCCGAGAGCGGCTCGACCAGGGTGGCGCGGGTGGCCTCGAGGATCGGCATGCCGGCATTGATCAGGGTGGCGCAGTAAACCAGCAGGCGGGTCGAAACGCCCTCTTCCAGGTCTTGGCCCTTGAGCTCGCGCAGACGTCCGGCCAGGTTGACCAGCGCGGCGCAGCGTTCATGGGAAAGGCCGCTCTCGCGGGCGACGATGTCGCACTCCACCCGCGGCGGCGGGAAGTCGAACGACATCGCCACGAAGCGCTGGCGGGTGCTCGGCTTGAGCGACTTGAGAATGTGCTGATAGCCGGGGTTGTAGGAGACCACCAGCATGAAATCGTCCGGCGCTTCGAGCAGCTCGCCGGTTCTTTCCAGCGGCAGCAGGCGACGGTCGTCGGTAAGCGGGTGCAGCACCACGGTGACGTCCTTGCGCGCCTCGACCACCTCGTCGAGGTAGCAGATGCCGCCCTCGCGCACGGCGCGAGTCAGCGGGCCGTCGACCCAGCGGGTCTCGCCGCCCTGCAGCAGGTAGCGGCCGGTGAGGTCGGCGGCAGTGAGGTCATCGTGACAGGAAACGGTGAACAGCGGACGGCCCAGCTTGGCCGCCATGTAGCTGACGAAGCGGGTCTTGCCGCAGCCGGTCGGCCCCTTGAGCAGCATCGGCAAGCGCTGCCGGTACGCCTGCTCGAACAGCGCGCACTCGTTGCCGACCGGTTCGTAGTAGGGCAGCTCGCGCGCGAAGGCGGCAGCGGCATTGGTGGCAGTAGCGGTATGAGACATGGCGAAACCTCTAGGGGAAAGAGGACGGGGCGGCATGCCGCCCCGCCCCTGGCTCACTCGGTGGCGACGATGGAGGGCTGCTTGACGTGAGCGCCTACCTGCTCACGGGCCGGCCCGAACACCGCGTAGAAGAACATGGCAGCGGCGATGGCAACGAAGATGCCGGTGCCGAAGCGCATCACGTAGAACAGCTCGAGCTGTGCCTGCACCTGCATGAAGTTCATGCCCAGTACCCGCTGCAGGTGGGTCTGCACCACACCGGCGAAGGTCAGGGTGAAGGTCATGAACCACATGGCCGAGGTCATGATCCAGAAGGCCCACATGTTGAGCACCTGGTTGTAGGGCTGAACGCGGCGCAGCTGCGGCATGGCGTAGGTGATGATGCCCATCACCAGCATCACGTAGGCACCGTAAAAGGCCAGGTGGCCGTGGGCGGCGGTGATCTGAGTGCCGTGGGTGTAGTAGTTGATCCACGACAGGGTATGCATGAAGCCCCATACGCCGGCGCCGAAGAAGGCCACGGCGGCACAGCCCAGGGTCCACAGCATGGCGGCCTTGTTGGGGTGGTTACGGCTGCCCTTCCAGAACATGTAGAAGGCGAACACCACCATGGCGAAGAACGGGATCACCTCCAGGGTGGAGAAGATGCTGCCGATCGGCTGCCAGTAGCCGGGGGTGCCGATCCAGTAGTAGTGGTGACCGGTACCCAGCAAGCCGGAGAACAGCGCCAGGCCGACGATCACGTAGAGCCACTTCTCGATGATCTCACGGTCCACACCGGTCATCTTGATCAGCAGGTAGCCGAGCAGCGAGGCCATGATCAGCTCCCACACGCCTTCCACCCAGATGTGCACGATCCACCACCACCACAGCTTGTCCAGCGCCAGGTTGTCGGGGTTGTAGAAGGCGAACAGCCAGAACACCGCGGCCAGCCAAAGGCCGAGCATCAGCACCATGTTGATGGCGGTCTTGCGGCCATTGAGCATGGTCAGGCTGGTGTTGAACAGGAACATCAGGAACGAGACGGTGATCATCAGTTTCGACCACAGTGGCTGCTCGAGATAATGACGCCCCTCGTGGATGCCGAACTGGTAGCTGATCAGCGCACCGGCGCCGGCGATGGCGAACAGCAGCAGCTGGAAATAGGCCAGCTTGGGGCTGTAGATCTCATTCTCCGCCTCTTCCGGCATCAGGTAGTAGGTGCTACCCATGAAGCCGATCAGAAGCCACACGATCAAGAGGTTGGTATGGCTGGTACGGGTGATGTTGAAAGGCATCGCCTCGGACATGAAGTGCGGCCACACGTAGGCTGCCGCCGCCGCCAGTCCGAAGATGATCTGTAGAGCAAATAGTGCCATTGCCAGCATGAAGAACGGCAAGGCCACCTTCTGCGTTTCGTATTTCATGGTTCGACTCCTTGTTTCCTGGAAGGGGGATCAGCCCGCCGGGTGCGGCGGCCAGCCCTGGGTGTCGATGGAATCGGTCCACTCCAGGAAGTCGATCAGCGCCCGCATCTCTTCGTCGTTGATGTCGTGAGCCGGCATCTGGCGACGGCCGGGGGCGCCGGTGGGCTGGGCGTTCATCCACGCCGTCAGCGCCATGCGGGCCCCTTCGGGGTTGTCGCGTCCGCCGAAGCGGGTCCAGACGTTGCCGATCTCAGGCGCGAAATAGGAGCCTTCGCCGAGAATGGTGTGGCAGTTGATGCAGTTGTGCTCTTCCCATACGTGCTTGCCCAGGCGCACGGAGTCCGACATGGGCTGGGTCGAGGTATTGACGATGTAGAAATGGCTGTGGGCCGTCAGTGCGGCAAACAGCAGGAAAAAGAATAGCGAGCCGCCGTAAAAGATATTACGGGCCGCCGCCTTGGTGAGGCCTTCGGTCATGGCCTTTCCCCCTCGCTGGTGACACTTCAGGGACCTGCGACCGAAGTCGGCGAGCCCCACCCCTTAAACAAGCATTTATAATGCATCTTAAGAGTACAGCCATGGCTGAGGAGTAGCATTGACCTTCGTCAAATCGGTGGTGATGAACGGTGGGATCAGAGAAAGAACGGGGCTTTCAGGAGAGCGGTGGAATGTCGCACGGCGGGCCGCTGGGGCCCGCCCGCGCAGTCGTTTACCGCCGGGTATCAGTGATGTCCTCGATCCAGGTCAATGCCGCCACCCCCGCCGGCAGCCCCAGGGTAGGAATCGCCAGCATGGCCACCTGCTTCAAGGCCTCCGGCTCGATGCCTTCGTCCATGGCGCGGCGCATGTGGGAATGCACGGCCCCTTCCGAGCCGCCGCCCACCGCCAGCGCCAGCTTGACCAGGCGCCGCGTGCGGTCGTCCAGCGGCCCCGCCTCGGCACATGCCTTGCCCAGCGAAGCGAAGGCGCGCCACACCTCGGGATAGTCGTCGGCCACCTTGCCGGCACCGGAAGGAAGATCTTGATTGGCCATGTGGTTTTTCCTCGTCTTGTCGTGAATGTCTCGGCAGGCTTCAGTATAGAAGCCTGTTGCGTCGAAGAAAGCCGTCTCAAAGCGGCAGGAAGAACCAGGGATCCTTGGTCATGGCCGTGCCCATGATGTAAACGAACACCACGATCGCGGCCAGCGCTGCCAGCCCCCGCGTCATCGGCGTACGCCCGCGCTTGATCGCCACGGTGCCGAGCAGGATGTAGCCGAGCAGCCCCAGCAGCTTGGCGGCCAGCCACGGATGCTGATGCGGCCACATGGAGAGCATCGTCATCAACATGACACCCAGCAGCAGCAGCAAGGTGTCGTTGACGTGAGGCAGGATTCTCACCCAGCGCCGCTGCAGCAGGGAAACCTCGCGCACCGACCACCAGGCGCGCACGATGAAGAAGGTGATGCTGAGCACCGCGGTGGTCATGTGCAGATGCTTGATCAGCGAGTAGTACTCGATCATCGACTGGCTCCGTCCCTAGCTGTTGCCCGTCCGCCTCGGGCCGCCTAGCCCGCCTGGCCGTCTGCCCGGGCGCTCAATAGTGGCAGCGTATAGTGAAACAGGAAGATGAGGTAGGCGATACACCAGAAGATGATGCTCAGGTTATAGGTCCAGTGAGTGATCTGCGGGAACATGGCGAGGATCGGCGAGCGCAGCAGAGCGCCGGCGAAGATCAGCGCCAGGCCCACGCCGATGCCCGGCAGGGTGCGGATCTCGCGCCCGGTGTGACCGAGCGAGACCCGCGCCATCATCGCCAGCATCATGGCGCCGATGCCACCGATGGCCAGGGCATGCAGGGCCAGCTCGACGCGGAAGACGCCCATCAGCGCCATGGCCCACATCGTCAGACCGACCGGCACGAAGGCATAGCTCAGGTGCAGACCCCACAGCAGCGGCTCACGCAGGGTCAGGTGGCCCTCCCAGCGCACCAGACGAATCAGGCTGGCCAGCGCCGCCACCAGCATCACGCTGGCCAGCAGCACAGGCGGCGCGGCGGCACCGAGCAGCGCCGCAAGTTGCAGCAGCACGATCGCCAGCATCGAGCCGAGAGTCAGCCTCTCCAGCGCAGGAATCGCCGACGGCTGCGGCCGCCCCAGCTTGCGCGAGGTGAAGAAGGGAATCACCCGTCCACCGAGTAGCACCATCAGCACCGCAATCAGCAGTACGCCGAGATACCCCCCTTCGCGGATCAGCGCGAACTTGCCCTGGGCCACGCCCAGGTGCATGGCCAGATTGGCCGTCGCCAACAGCAGCAGCACCGGCACGAACATCAGGTTGCGCCACAGCCTGGCCGACGCCACTAGGCTGCCCATGACCAGCGCGGCCAGCGGCAGGAAGGCCACGTCGAGTACGATCAGCAGCCATACCGGCAGCCCCATGGGAAATGCCAGGGTGATTCGGGCCGTCAGCCACAGTGCCACCAGACCGAGCAGCGGCACGCCGCTCAGGCTCGGCCGGCCGGTCCAGTTTTGCACCGCGGTGAGCAGGAAGCCCACCACCACGGCGGCACCGAAGCCGAAGATCATCTCGTGCTGATGCCACCACATCAGCCCGCCGTGGGGGCGCAGCAGGATGTCGCCGTGCCAGAAGGCGAACCACACCACCATCGCCAGCACGCTGAACAGCGACGCCAGCAGGAAGAAGGGACGAAACGCCAACCGCGCCAAGGGCAGGCGCGGCTGGTGGGGAGCGGGGGAAGCGGTGTTCATGGCGGCATACCCGACTTGAATGCTTGGATGAATCCATTATGGCGATTCGCGTCGGGCGGCTTCATGACGAGTATCAAGAATGCTTCTTTTTAATGGCCCGCGCAGCCAATGATTACTAATGGCTGGTGCCTTCCTCGTACTGCGTCTTGTTCCACACATTGTACTTGCCCGAGGGCCGCTTCATCGGCATTCGCCCCAGTTCCTCCAAAGTGTTGGCGTCGAGCCACAGCAGGTAGCCGTCGTCGTCCCACACGCTCAGCAGCAGGGTCTCGCCGCGGCGGTCGAACTCTACGTGGGCGGCGGTCTTGCCCGGCTCGGGAATCAGCGTCTCGACGATCTCCAGGCTCTGCTTGTCGATCACGTGGATGCGATCGTGGTTGGGGCCGAAGAAGACGTCGACCCAGGCATAGGGCGAGTTTTCGTGGCTGCGCATGAAGAAGCCGGGACCGTCGGTTTCGATATGGGTGATCAGCGACCAGTCGGTCATGTCGAACACCGAGACCTGGCCCTTGTCGATGTGCGGCATCGCCATCACCCGGCGGCCGTCGAGCTCCCAGGTGATACCGGCCCCCAGATGCGGCATGCCCTCCAGCGGCAGGTCGGCGACCTTGACCTCCTCATCCATGTCGAACACCTGACCGCCCTTACCGCCGCGAGCGGCGCCGACCAGATAGCGGTACTCCATGTCGAAGAAGAAGTCGTCGAGGTAGTCCGGCGCCTCCATGCGATGCAGGGCGAAGTCGCCGACCAATGCCTCGTCGCCGGCGGCGCGCTCCTCGGGCCAGCGGATCTCCCACACCTCGGGGATGTCGCGCAGGGCAGCGACGAAGCTATTGCGCGGCGGTGCGGTATAGACGGCGCTGACCCGTGAGGTCTCACCGTTGAGCCCTTCCACCGGAATGGAAGCGATCAGCTCCAGGTTGCGCGCATCCAGCAGCACCAGGGTATGCGGCAGGTAATTGCCGGCCAGCACGTAGTTGCCGTCGGCGGACACCGCGATGTTGCGCATGTTGATGCCGGCACGCACCTCGGCGGTGACCTCGAGGTTGTAGATGTCGTACTTGGTCACCCAGCCGTCGCGGGAGCCGAAGAACACGTAGCGGCCGTCCGGGGTGTACTTGGGCCCGCCGTGCAACGCGTAACGACTGGGAAAGCGGGTGATGCGCTCGAAGCGGTCGCCATCGAGCAGACTGACGTGGTGATCGCCGATCTCCACCACGATGAACAGGTTCTTGAGGTCCTCGACCTCGAAAACCGGCTCGTCGGGCAGCGTGCCGTAGGCGTGGTTGACCACATGACTGGCCAGGATGTCCTCGTCGGTCCAGCTCGGCTCGACCTCCGGCGGCTCGTAGATCCACTCCGCCAGGGCGGCGATCTCGGCCTCGCCGAGCAGCTCACCGTAGGCGGGCATCTGGGTGGCAGCGCGCCCGTCGCGGATCACCTCGACGGCCTCGGCGTGCTTGAGCCGCGAGAGGTTGTCGGGCAGCAGCGCCGGGCCGATGCCGCCCAGGCGGCTCACGCCGTGGCAGATGGCACAGTGGTGGTTGTAGAGCACGTTGGCGTCGGGCTCGTCGGCCAGCGCCGGGATGGCGGGAACGGTCAGGCCCAGCAGGCCCCCGATGAATAGCCTGGAAAGTTTCACAGTGCCAGCCCTCCCACGGTCAGGGTCGGGTCGATATCTAGATCGCTGCGGGTCAGCCGGGTCATGCCGGGGGCCAGGGCGTCGGCCAGGCGCACCACCTCGCCCACCACGATCAGCGTGGGCGGCTTGAGCGCCTCACGCTCGATCGTTTCCACCAGATCGCCCAGGGTGGCGAAGACGTTGCGCTGCTCGGGGGTGGTGCCGCGTTCCACCAGCGCCACCGGGTGCTCCGCCGGCAGGCCGTGACGCTGCAGTTCGGTGCTGATCAGCCTGGCGTTGGCTAGGCCCATGTAGAACACCGCGGTGTGATGGGGCACCGCCAGCGCAGCCCAATCCAGCGTCAGCTCGCCGTCGGCCTTGGCGTGGCCGGTGACGAAGGTCACGCTCTGGGCGTGATCACGATGGGTGAGTGGGAAACCGGCGTAGCTGGAGCAGCCCGAGGCCGAAGTGATGCCCGGCACCACGCGAAAGCCGACGCCGCACTGGACCAGGTACTCGGCCTCCTCGCCACCGCGACCGAAGATGTAGGGATCGCCGCCCTTGAGCCGCAGCACCCGCTTGCCCGCACGGGCCAGCTCGACCAGCAGGGCGTTGGTTTCCTCCTGGGGCAGCGAGTGGTGGCTCGAGGCCTTGCCCACGTAGTAGCGCTGCGCCTCGGGGCGGGCCAGCGCCAGCACCTCCTCGGACACCAGCCGGTCGAACACCAGGCAGTCGGCCTGCTGCAGCAGCGACAGGGCGCGCAGGGTGAGCAGGCCCGGGTCGCCGGGGCCGGCGCCGACGATGGCGACCTCGCCGGGCGCCAGCGGTGCCTCGTCGAGCTCGAAACCCGGATGTCTCGATTGGCGGTGTGTTGTCATGATCGGCCTCTCCCCGAAGCGTCAAACGGTCTTTTTCGTATTCCGATGTTGGTGTTCCGATGCCTACAGCTCGGTGGCCTGAATCGTGTCGAAGGGGGCGGCCACGCGCCGCTGGCGGTCTTCTTCCACCCCGATCTCCTCGTTGCTGAGGTAGCAGCCAGGATCCTCCTCCCAGGGGTCGCCGGTCACCTTCCACGCCCTCACCCGGGTGTTGCCGTTGCAGATGGCAAGAAAGCGGCACTCGGCGCAGCGCCCCTTGAGCGGCCGCGGACGCTGGCGAAAGCCCTGCATCAAGGCATCCTGGCTGTCGCGCCAGATCTCCGAGAACGGCCGCTGGCGCACGTTGCCGATGGCGTGGTCCCACCAGAAGGTGTCGGGGTGCACGGTGCCCAGGTTGTCGATGTTGGCGATGTACTCCCCCGAGGCGTTGCCGCCCCAGTGGGTCAGGCGCCGCTCCAGCGCCTCGACCCGGTCGGGGAAGTGCTGGCGCGCCCACATCAGCAGGAAGGGGCCGTCGGCGTCGTTGTTGCCGGTGACGTACTCGCGCTCGACGCCGCGTTCGAGCTCGGCCCGGCAGTGGTCGAACAGCCGGGTCATGGCGTCGCGGGTCATCTGGTACCAGGCATCCTGCTTGCGATGGCGATGGCCGCGCCCGCCGTAGTTGAGGTGCGAGAGGTAGAACTTGTCGACGTCGTGCTCGTCGATCAGCGCCAGGATGGCGTCGAGCTGCTCGTAGTTCTGCTGGGTCAGGGTGAAACGCAGCCCCACCTTGATGCCGTGCTGCTTGCACAGCTTGACCGCATGCATCGACTCGCGAAACGCCCCCTGACGGCGGCGGAACTCGTCGTGGGTGGCCTCGAGGCCGTCGATGCTGATGCCCACGTAGTCGTAGCCGCACTCGGCGATCTGCGCGATGTTGCTCTCGTCGATCAGGGTGCCGTTGGTGGAGAGCCCGGTATAGATGCCGAGCTCCTTGGCGCGCTGAGAAATCTCGAAGATGTCCGTCCGCATCAGCGGCTCGCCGCCGGAGAGGATCAGCGCCGGCACGCGGAAGCGCTTCAAGTCGTCGAGGACGGTGAAGACCTCCTCGGTTGCGAGTTCGCCCTTGAAGTCGACGTCCGCCGAGACGGTGTAGCAGTGCTTGCAGGTCAGGTTGCAGCGCCGGATCAGGTTCCAGATCACCACCGGGCCGGGGGGCTTGGGGGGCGCGGCGCCGGTTTCACCCCCTTTGAGCGTGGGTTCGAGCAGCGATTTGACGTAGCGGGTGACACGGAACATGGGAACCTCCTCTGGCGCGGCGCAGGCCTCAGCGCGGCGGACCGGGTCGGCGAGCGAGCCGCAGGCCGGTCTTCTTGAGAATGCGGGAGCTGTACAGGATGCGGTGGTCGCGGCAGGCCTCGCCGAGCTTCTCGCGCAGCGCCTCGGCCTGGCGCTCGACCTCGGCCTGGCTCTTGCCGTGCAGCATCACGAACAGGTTGTAGGGCCACTCGGGCAGATGGCGCGGGCGGCGGTAGCAGTGGCTCACGCCGGGAATGCCGGCCACCTCGCGCCCCAAGCGTTCGATGTGGGCATCGTCCACGTCCCATACGGTCATGCCGTTGGCCACGTAGCCCAGCCGATAGTGGTTGGGTACCGCGGCGATGCGGCGGATCACGCCGCTCTGCTGCATGCGCTGCAGGCGCGCGCGCACCTCTTCGCCGGTGAGACCGAGCGGCCCGCCCACCGCGCTCCAGGGATCCGGCACCAACGGCAGACCGGCCTGGGTGGCCAGCACGATGGCGCGGTCGATGGCGTCGAGGCCGTTCGCGCCGGCGGCTTCGGCCAGCGGCTCAGACGGGCAGGTGGAGACGGACATGGAATTCCTCCTGCTTGGGCATGTTGAACACTGCAAGACCGGTGGCGGCCTCGATCGCCGCGATGGTCTCGCCGATACGCTCGGGGGTCTCGGTGGCCAGAACGAACCACATGTTGAGGCGGTGATCGCGGCGGTAGTTGTGGGCCACCTCGGGGAAGGCGTTGACCGCCGCGGTGACTCGCTCGAAGTCGGCTTCCGGCACTTCCAGCGCCGCCAGGGTCAGGCCGCCGCCCAGCCGCTCGGCGTGGTACATGGGGCCGAAGCGGCTCAGCACGCCATCCTCCAACAGCCGCTCGAGGCGATAGAGCAGTTCGCCTTCGGAGAGCGCGAGCTCGGCTGCCACCGCAACGTAGGGGCGCTCGACCAGCGGCAGGCCGTCCTGCAGGCGGTTGACGATACGCCGGTCGGCAGCGTCGAGTTCGACCGGCTCGGGCCGATGGCGGTGGGCACTCATGGTTGATCCTCTCGGGCGTAGCGGCCACCGCACTGCTTGTAGGCCTTGAGGCTGAACAGCACGCGGTGGGGAATATGCTGCAGACCGTGACGCCCGACGATAGCGTCGAGCGCTTCCAGCACCCGCTCGCGGCGGGCGCCGTGGATCATGCAGAATAGGTTGTAGGGCCAGACAGGCAGGCGTCGCGGGCGGCGATAGCAGAGTGTCACGGCGGGCTCCGCAGCCAATTGCCGCCCCACCTCTGCCACGCTGTCGTCGGGCAGGTCCCACACCACCATGGCGTTGGCGCGCATGCCCAGGGCGTGATGCCTCACCACCAGCCCCAGGCGCTTGATCAGGCCCTCGCGCTGCCAGCGCTCGACCCAGGCCAGCACCTCGCCTTCACTCATGCCGCACTGCTCGGCCAGCGTCAGCCAGGGGCGCTCGGTCAGCGGCAGGCCTCGCTCGAGCAGCGAACGCAGCCGCTCAGGGCATGCGCTCGCGCGGGAAGCTGTGTCGGTCGAGGTCAGGCCGTTCATGGCGTCTCCAGCTCGTCCCAGGGAATCGGAAAGCCGAGGTCGATGTGGTAAGCCGCGACCATCGGCAGGCGCAGCACCGCATACCCCAACTCCTCTTCCAGAGCTTCGAGGCGCGCTTCGAGCTGCTGCTCATCGGCGGCGGTCATCACGAACCAGAGATTGAAATCGTGCTCGCGCAAGTAGTTGTGATTGACCCCCGGCGAGCGGTTGATCGCCGCCGCCACCCGGTCGCGCTCGGCCTCGGGCACCGCCACCGCCGCCAGCAGGCTGGCACCGGCCCGGGCATGGTCGAACACTGGCCCGACCCGGCTCAGCACTTGATCATGCTGCAACCGCTGGAGACGCTCGATCACCTGCGCCTCGCTCGCTCCCAGGCGCTCGGCCATGGCCGCGAAAGGCCGCTCACAGAGTGGCAGCTCGCGCTGAAAGGCATCGATGAGGCGTCGGTCGAGTGAGTCGAGTGCAGCCATGGGCAGTGTCCCGGCAGGCCGAAGGAAGCATGATCTTAAGCGGTATCTTACATGCGACATCAGCCCCGAAAGCGGCCATCGACGCTGCCGTTGACACAGGTCAAAAGAGGTATTTTCAAAGTACCTTTTTCACGACCTCGAAGCCGCTACTTGCCACGGCTTTGACGTTCGTCAAAACAACGGCGTGATCGGAGCGCAACACTGCGTGAACGCTGCGCCCCGCTGCGGGTGCGGCAAACGCTGACTTTCGCTGCATCGTGAGGCTCCCCATGCACCTTCCGGCTCTGCTGTTACTTATTGCTTCCATGCTTCCGGGCATCGCCATGGCGGAGCCTCACGCGGACGGCGTCGACCCGCAGCGCCAGACCGAGCTGGAAACCCTGCTCTACCAGGACTGCGGCTCGTGCCACGGCATGACCCTGCGCGGCGGACTGGGCCCGGCGCTACCCCGCGACCGCATGGAGGGCTTCAGCCCCGAGGCGCTCGCCCACATCATCCAGCACGGCATTCCCGGCAGCGCCATGCCGGGCTGGAAGGCCCTGCTCAGTGACGCCGAGGCGCGCTGGCTGGCGGAGCACCTGCGCACCGATAACCGCCTGAAAACGCTGCAACAGGACTGACCCGGAGACTGGCCATGGCTATTCCACACCCGTTGAAGACGCTGCTTGTCGGCGGCGCGCTCACTCTGCTGACTGCCGGCCAGACGCTGGCCGAAACACCACTGAACGGGGAGCTGCGCGGTACCGGCGACCTCGGCGTGGTCATCGAGCGCGCCACCGGCAGCGTGGCGCTGGTCGACACCACCCGCCGTGAAGTGCTGCGCCATGTCGAGGGCTTCGGCGATCTCTCCCACGCCTCGGTGAAGTTCACCCGTGATGCGCGTTACGCCTTCGTCTTCGGCCGCGACGGCGGCCTGACCCGGCTCGACCTGCTCACCGGCGAGATCGACGGGCGCATCATCCAGGGTGGTAACAGCATCGGCGGCGCCATCTCCCAGGACGGCCGCTTCGTGGCGGTGGGCAACTACGAGCCGGGCGGGGTCAAAGTGTTCGACACCGAGACCATGGAGCTGGTCATCGACGTGCCGGCCACCTATCGGCGACCGGACGGCAGCACGGCCCAGGCCAAGGTGGTGGGGGTGGTGGACGTGCCGGGCAACGTGTTCGTCTTCAGCCTGTTCGAGGCCGGCGAGATCTGGACCCTGGACATGTCCCAGGACGAGCCCGAGCTGACCCAGTACCGCGACGTGGGCAGCATGCCCTATGACGCTCTGATCACCGCCAACGGCCGCTACTACATCGCCGGCCTGTTCGGCGAGGACGGCATGGCCCTGCTCGACCTGTGGCATCCGGAGAACGGCGTGCAGCGCATCCTGCCCGACTACGGCCAGGGCGAGCAGCGCCTGCCGGTGTACAAGATGCCCCACCTGGAGGGCTGGGCCATGGCCGGCGACCAGGCCTTCTTCCCCGCCGTAGGCCGCAACGAGGTGCTGGTGGCCGACACCCGCGACTGGTCGCTGAGCAACCGCATCGCCGTGCACGGCCAGCCAATCTTCGTCATGAGCCGCCCCGACGAGCGTCAGGTGTGGGTCACCTTCGCCCACCCGCTCAACGACAAGGTGCAGGTGATCGACACCCAGACCCACGAGGTGATCCAGACCCTGGAGCCCGGCGAATCAATCCTGCACAAGGAATTCACTCCCCGTGGTGAGCACATCTGGATCTCGGCTCGCGACAGCAACCAGGTGGTGATCTACGACACCCGCACCTTCGAGGAACTGGCCAGGCTGCCGGCCGAGTCGCCGAGCGGGATATTCTTTACCCACCGGGCCCACCGAATCGGCTTGTAGGAAGGGTGTATTGACAGGCTCTCGCCTCGCAGCTAAACCAAGGAAAACAATAACGATTTTCCTGACGCGAGAGCCTCTTGATGGATATCAATCATATCCTGCAACTGCCTTTCACCCGTGAGGGTGGCTGGCAGCAGCTGCGCCGCGAGCGCCCTTCCCTCAACGCCCTGATCCTGCGCGTCGTGCTGCCGCTGTCGCTGCTGCCGCCAGTGATGCTCTACTACGCCATCCATCACCACGGCGACGCCTTGCTGGCGGGCCTGAGCGCGCGACCCTGGGCGCTGATCGCGCCGACGCTGTTCAGCGCCGAGCTGATCACCTTCCTGATCATGGGCTGGCTGATCCACGGCGTAGCCGACGCTCACCGCCTGCGCCTCAGTCTGCGCGACGCCTACTTCCTCGCCGCCATGGTGCCGCTGCCGCTGTGGCTCTCCTCGCTGACCCTGTTCGTGGCCGACCTGTGGTTCATCGTCAGCGGCGTACTGTTGGCACTGATGCTCTCCTGCGGACTGGTCTACCACGGCTTGCAGGCGCTGGCCGAACGCGAGGAAGACGACATCATGGTGATGTCGGCCACCTACGCCGTGATCGCCTTCGGCCTGATGGCCTGGGGCGTGCTGCTGGCCCTCGTCTGGGCTCTCTAGACACTCAACGACAAGGAGCTGCGCTAGGCCAATCCAGGAGCACCGCGACAATGCGCCTCAGGCTGGCGCGGGATTAAAGATGTATTTTACATACATATTATAAATCCCCCCAGACGAAGGAGAGACAGCATGCTCACCCGGCAGCAGGAGCAGCTCATCGAAGCCACCGCCCCGGTGGTCGCCCAGCACCTAGACGCCATCACCCAGCGCTTCTACCCGCTAATGTTCGCGCGCTATCCCGGCGTGGCCTCGCTGTTCAATGCCGCGCACCAGCAGAGCGGCGCCCAGCAGCGCGCCCTGGCCGGCGCCGTGCTGGCCTACGTGCAGCTGCGCCAGGACCCCGCCAGGGCACGTGAAGTGCTTGGCATTGTGGTAGAGAAACACGTATCGCTGGGCATCCAGCCCGACCAGTATCCCATCGTCGGTGAGTGCCTAATGGCGGCCATCGGCGAGGTGCTCGGCGACGCCGTGACACCGGATATCGCCAGTGCCTGGTCCGCGCTGTACGACGAGCTGGCTGGCCTGCTGATCGAACTGGAGGAGCGGCGCTATCGGGCCTTTGCCGAGCAGCCAGGCGGCTGGCGCGGCCTGCGCCGTTTCCGCATCGCGGCCACGCGCCAGGAGAGCGCGGTGATCCGCTCCTTCGTACTCGAACCCGAGGATGGCGGCCCGGTGGCGGACCACGCACCCGGCCAGTACATCGGCGTGCGCCTTACCATCGAAGGCGAGCCGGTCTATCGTCACTACAGTCTTTCCGACATACCCAATGGCCGCAGCTACCGGGTTTCAATCAAGCGCGAGGCCAAAGGCCGTGTCAGTCGCTATTTCCACGACGCTCTGGCGGTCGGTGATAACGTGGAGCTGCTGCCCCCGGCCGGCGAGCTGATTCTTGCCGATGGTGACGAACCTCTGCTGCTCGCCAGCGGCGGTGTAGGGCAGACTCCGATGCTGCCGCTGGCCAAACAGGCACTGTCCGAAGGGCGGCGCGTGGTCTACCTGCATGCCGCCCTGGACGCCGAGCACCATGCCTTTCGTGAAGAACTCGCCTCCCTGCAGTCGGAGCATTCCGGCCGGCTCAAGACGGTGACGATTCACGAACAAGGCAATGATGCCGACCATATCGGGCGTATCGACCGGCAGCTTCTCGAGCACTACCTGCCGAGTGGCCAGCCGCGCTGCTACTTCGTCGGTCCACAGGGCTTCATGAGCGCTATCGACCGTGCGCTGGCAGAGCTCGGTATCGAGGAAGAACGGCGCCACTTCGAGCACTTCGGGCCGTCGCGCCCGCTCGATGCGGCCTGACAATCCCGCCTCGCCATGACCCTCATCAAAAGCCGCTCTCCCGTAGTCGACTAGCATGGTCGGGTTTACCCAGACTGCGAGGAGAGCGACATGGAGCTCGTCTGCCCGGCCGGTAACCTGCCGGCCCTGAAGCGGGCGGTGGATGAAGGCGCCGATGCCGTCTACTTCGGCTTCCAGAACGCCACCAATGCCCGGCAGTTCGCCGGCCTCAATTTCACCGACAAACGCGCCCGCGAAGGCATCGACTACGCCCATGCCCGCGGCAAGAAGGTGTTCTGCGCCATCAACACCTATCCACAGCCCGACGGCTGGGCCCAGTGGACCCGCGCCGTGGACCAGGCCGCCGAGCTCGGCGTCGACGCCCTGATCATGGCCGACATGGGCCTGCTCGACTATGCCGCCCGGCGCTACCCCGATCTAGCCCGCCACCTCTCGGTGCAGGGCTCGGCCACCAGCCACGAGGCGCTGCGCTTCTACCATGACCAGTTCGGCATCAAGCGCGCCGTGCTGCCGCGGGTGCTCTCCATCACCCAGGTGCGCGACCTGGCCAAGCAGAGCCCGGTGGAGCTGGAAGTATTCGCCTTCGGCAGCCTATGCATCATGGCCGAGGGTCGCTGCTACCTGTCGTCGTATCTCACCGGCGAGTCGCCCAACACCCGTGGGGTCTGTTCGCCGGCGGCCCACGTGCGCTGGGAGGAGACCCCGCAAGGACTCGAGTCGCGCCTCAACGGTGTACTGATCGATCGCTACGGCGACGGTGAGCGGGCCGGCTACCCCACCCTGTGCAAGGGACGCTTCGAGGTCGGCGGCGAGACCTACCACGCCATCGAGGAGCCCACCAGCCTCAACACCCTGGAGCTGCTGCCGGAGCTGCGCGAGCTGGGCATCAGCGCGGTGAAGATCGAGGGCCGCCAGCGCAGCCCCGCCTACGTGTCGAAGGTCGCCGGCATCTGGCGCCAGGCGCTAGACCGCCTCGAGCGAACGCCGGAGCGATTCCACCCCGACCCCGCCTGGATGGCCGGCCTCGGTGAGGTCTCCGAGGGCGCCACCACCACCTTGGGCGCCTACGAACGCCGCTGGAAATAGGAGCTTTTCATGTCATCCGATTCCCTGCAGCTCGCCCTGGGCCCGGTGCTGTTCTACTGGACTCGCGAGCGCTACGCCGACTTCTACCGTGAGGCCGCCGACTGGCCGGTGGAGATCGTCACCTTGGGCGAGTCCGTCTGCTCGCGTCGCCGCGACATGAAGCTCGACGACTGGCTCGGCATCGGCCGCGAGCTGGCCCAGAGCGGCAAACAGGTGGTGCTGGCGAGCCAGACCCTGATCGAGTCCGAGGCCGACCTGCGCGACCTGCGCAAGCTGTGCGACAACGGCGAGTTCATGGTCGAGGCAAACGACCAGAGCGCCCTGCAGCGCCTGGCCGCCGCCGGTCTGCCCTTCATTGCCGGGGCAGCGCTGAACCTCTACAACCCGGCCGCCATCGGCGTGATGGCGCGGGCCGGCATGCAGCGCTGGCAGGCGCCGGTGGAGATGTCGCGTGACGATCTCACCCGCCTGCTGGCCGACTGCGCCGCCGAGGAGCTCGATGCACCCTGCGAGGTGTTCGCCTACGGCCACCTACCGCTGGCCTGGTCATCGCGCTGCTTTACCGCGCGGCGCCACCAGAAGCCCAAGGACCGCTGCATGTTCGTGTGCCAGAAGTACCCCGAGGGCCTGGCGCTACGCTCACAGGAATCCAAGGAGGTGTTCACCCTCAACGGCATCCAGACGCTTTCCGGCGCCTGCCAGGACCTGCGCCACGAGATCAAAGACATGGCCGGAATGGGCGTGGGCGTGGCGCGCCTGAGCCCCCGTGCCGAGGGCATGGCCGAGGTGGTCGCCGCCTTCGACGCCGCCCGCCGCGGCGAGCTGCCCGCCGCCGATCCACTCAGCCTGGTCGAGGCCGAGGTGTGCGACGGCTACTGGCATGGCCGCCCGGGCATGGACAACACCCGGCTTACTGCTGGCTTAGCCGAGAACCACAGCCACTCCTCATCGAGTTCTGCCTTCTACGGAGCCAAGTGAGGCGCCGGGGCAGGTCGAAGAGGAGGTCATTTGCCATGGATGGCAAATGTAGCGCCCATGGATGGGTTCACAGCGCCTCCTCGCAGACCTGGCGACGGCGCGGCACATCCCATAGCAAGTACGGCCATTTATCTTCGATAGGCCTTTTTCTGACTTGGGTCATTTTCTCTCTCTGTCAAAGGCACTAGCCTTCATACACCATATGTTGTGTGTAGAAGCACCAAACGGCAGCACATATAGGGAGATAACGGTGAACGCCCCCACAAGCCAGGCCGGCCCGCGCCGCATCGACGTCGCCTCGACCGTCAATGAATACCTCGAACGCGCCGACTGGCGCGTGCACGCCAACGCCAACCAGAGCTACTCTCTGGGCGGGCTGATCCTCAACATCTCGGGCAAGCTGATCGCCAACTACTGGCTCGACGAGGTCTACCCGGCGGAGATCGGCGCCGCCCACCGCGAGGGCGACATTCACATCCACGATCTCGACATGCTGTGTGGCTACTGCGCCGGCTGGTCGCTGCGCCAGTTGCTGATCGAGGGCTTCAACGGCGTGCCCGGACGCACCGAGAGCGGCCCACCGCGCCACCTCTCCAGCGCCCTGGGGCAGATGGTCAACTTCCTCGGCACGCTGCAGAACGAGTGGGCCGGCGCCCAGGCCTTCAGCTCCTTCGATACCTATCTCGCACCCTACGTGCGCAAGGACGGCCTCGACTATCCGGCAGTGAAGCAAGCGATCCAGGAATTCATCTACAACCTCAACGTGCCATCGCGCTGGGGCAGCCAGACGCCGTTCACCAATCTTACCTTCGACTGGGTGTGCCCGGCGGACCTGCGCGACCAGGTGCCGATCGTCGGCGGCGAGGAGCAGCCCTTCACCTACGGCGAGCTGCAGGCGGAGATGGCCCTGCTCAACCGCGCGTACCTGGAGGTGATGGAGGCCGGCGACCGCCAGGGGCGGGTGTTCACCTTCCCCATCCCCACCTACAACATCACTCCGGATTTCGACTGGGAGAGCGACAACGCCGAGCGACTGTTCGCGCTGACCGCCAAGTATGGCCTGCCCTACTTCCAGAACTTCCTCAACTCCGACCTGGAGCCGCACATGGTGCGCTCCATGTGCTGCCGCCTGCAGCTCGACCTGACCGAGCTGCTCAAGCGCGGCAACGGCCTGTTCGGCAGCGCCGAGCAGACCGGCTCGCTGGGCGTGGTGACGCTCAACTGCGCGCGGCTGGGCTACCGCTTCGCCGGCGACCGGGCGGGCCTGCTCCACGAGCTCGACCGCCTGCTGGCGCTGGGCCGCGTCAGCCTGGAACTCAAGCGAGAACGTATCCAGCAGTGGATGAACGAGGGGCTCTACCCCTATACCCAGCGCTACCTGGGCACCCTGCGCAACCACTTCTCCACCCTGGGCGTGAACGGGCTCAACGAGATGGTGCGCAACTTCTCGGACGACCGCTACGACATCACCGCCCCCGAGGGGCGACAGCTCGCCCTCGAAGTGCTCGACCACGTGCGCGCCAGGATGCAGGAGTTCCAGGCCGAGACCGGCCACCTTTACAACCTGGAGGCGACCCCGGCGGAGGGCACCACCTACCGCTTCGCCCGCGCCGACGCCGAACGCTTCCCGGGCATACTGCAGGCCGGCACGCCGGAGTCGCCCTACTACACCAACTCGAGCCAGCTGCCGGTGGGGCATACCGACGATCCCTTCGAGGCGCTGATCCATCAGGACCCGCTGCAGACCCGCTACACCGGCGGCACCGTGCTGCACCTCTACATGCGCGAGCGGCTCTCCAGCGCCACCGCCTGTCGCAAGCTGGTGCACACCGCGCTGTCGCGCTTTCGCCTGCCCTATATCACCGTGACGCCGACCTTCTCGATCTGCCCGGTGCACGGCTATCTGGCCGGCGAACACGAGTTCTGCCCCAAGTGCGACGAAGCACTGCTGGCAAGACGCGCCACGGCCCTACCAGCCTGAGCGTTGTTTAACCGCTGTCATCAACCCTTTGGAAGGAGCCAAGCCATGACGAACATCGACACCCTGCCCACCGAACAACGCCAGCGCTGCGAGGTCTGGACCCGCGTGATGGGCTATCACCGCCCGGTCAGCCAGTTCAACGTCGGCAAGCGCGCCGAGCACCGCGAGCGCCGCCACTTCACCGAGCGGGCCGCCGCCCTGACGCCCTGATATTCGACCGACGGACCTGCCGGGCCCTGTGCCCGGCATTCACGTCCCAAGCCGAGAAGCTCCCATGATCGCCACCGACATCGACTCGCCCGCCCACGCATCTCTCTTCGGCATTCGCCTGCCCGTCGCCGGCATGACCCAGATGACCACCCTGGACTACCCGGATCACCTGGCCTGCGTGGTGTTCCTGCAGGGCTGTCCGCTGCGCTGTGGCTACTGCCACAACGGCCACATGATGCCGCCGCGCCGCGGCGACGAGAGCGAGTGGCAGGCAGTGCGGGAGTTCCTGGAGAGCCGCCGGGGGCTGCTCGAGGCGGTGGTGTTCAGCGGTGGCGAGCCGACGCTGCACAACGCCCTGCCGGCGGCGGTACGCGAGGTCAAGGAAATGGGCTTCAAGGTGGGCCTGCACACTGCGGGCCCCTACCCCGGGCGGCTGTCACGGCTGCTGCCGTGGCTCGACTGGGTGGGGCTCGACGTGAAGGGGCGAGGGGTCGACTTCGACCGCATCTGCGGGCGTCCCGGCATCTGGCAGCGCAACAGTCAGAGCCTGATGACACTGCTCGACGGCGGCATCGACTTCGAGTGTCGCACTACCGTGCACTGGCGCGACTTCTCGCTGGCCGAGGTGGAGCGCCTGGCGCTGACCCTGGCCGACTGCGGGGTGCGCCGCTACGCCATTCAGGTGGCCCGCACCCGTCAGTGCCTCGACCCGGCCTACTGCCAGCCGGTGGAGAACGGCCCGCCACGAGGCATGCTCGCCGGGCTGGTGAAACGATTAGCGCCGCACTTCGAGCGCATCGAACTCAGGGAGTGAGTTTCAGATTCTCCGGCCCAAAGGCATCGGGCAGCAGTTCCTCCATGGTGTAGCGCTTGAGCAGCCTGCCCTCGGCGTCGACCACGTGGATACGGGTCTTGGCGTCGGCGAACTCGCGGATGCGCTGGCGGCAGTCGCCGCAGGGGGTGCACAGGTGCTCGCCGGGGCCGATCACGTAGACGTGACGCAGGCGCCGCTCGCCGGCGCTGACCATGGCGGCGATGGCCGAGGCTTCCGCGCACAGTCCCTTGTAGTGGGCCACCTCGACGTTGGCGCCGAAGTAACGCGCGCCGCTCTCGCTCTCCACCATGGCGCCCACCGGATGCTGTGAGTACGGTGCGTAGGCGTTGCCGCGCGCGGCGATCAATGCGCCGACGATGGCTGGGTCGACGTTGTCGCTCATGCCAAGGCTCATGACGCCCCCGCCGCGTCGTCGCGCAGCACCGCGTCCAGCGCCACCTCGACCATCTCGTTGAAGCTGCGCTCGCGGGCCTCGCTGGGCAGCGACTCGCCCTTGAGGATGTGGTCGGAGACGGTGCAGATGGTCATGGCCCGGCCGCCGAACTCCGCCGCCACGCCGTAGAGTCCCGCCGCCTCCATCTCCACGCCGACGATGCCGTAGCGCTTCATCAGCGTGAACAGCTCCGCCTGGGGGTTGTAGAACAGGTCGGCCGAGAACAGGTTGCCCACCTTCACCGGCACGCCCTGGGCCGCGGCGGCATCCACCGCGTGGCGGGTCAGCTCGAAGTCGGCGATGGCGGCGAAGTCATGGCCCATGAAGCGGGTGCGGTTGACCGCCGAGTCGGTGCTCGCACCGAGGCCGATCACCACGTCGCGTACCGCCACGTCGTCGCGCACCGCGCCGCAGGAGCCGACCCGGATCAGGCGCTTCACGCCATAGTCGGTGATCAGCTCCTTGGCGTAGATGGAGACCGAGGGGATGCCCATGCCGTGGCCCATCACCGAGATGTCGCGGCCGCGGTAGCGGCCGGTGAAGCCGAGCATGTTGCGCACGCTGGTGACCTCGCGGGCGTCCTCGAGGAAGGTCTCGGCGATATGCTTGGCGCGCAGCGGGTCGCCGGGCATCAGCACGGTGTCGGCGAAGATACCGCGTTCGCCCTGAATATGGGGAGTCGCCATGTCAGGCTCCTATGCAGCGAGAGGGTCAAAACCAATAAAGCTCGTGCCGTCGGCCATGGGCGGAAGGCCCAGGTGCGCCGCCAGGCTCTGGCCGATGTCGGCGAAGGTATCGCGCGCGCCCAACGAGCCCGGAGCGAGCCCGGCCCCCAGCGCCAGCACCGGGACCCGCTCGCGGGTGTGATCGGTGCCGTGCCAGGTGGGATCGCAGCCGTGGTCGGCGGTGATCACCAGCAGGTCGTCGTCGCGCAGTTTGGCCAGCAGCTCGGGCAGTCGCACGTCGAAGGCCTCCAGCGCGGTGGCATAGCCGGTCACGTCGCGGCGGTGGCCGTAGAGGGTGTCGAAGTCGACGAAGTTGGTCATCACCAGCGAGCGCTCGCCGGCCTCGTCCAGGGCGGCCAGGGTGGCGTCCATCAGCGCATCGTGGCCGCTGGCCTTGAGCGTGCGCGTCACCCCGCAGTGGGCGTAGATGTCGGCGATCTTGCCGATGGCGAACACCTCGCCGCCGTCGTCGCACAGCTTCTGCAGCACCGTGGGTGCGGGCGGCTCGACGCTGTAGTCGCGGCGGTTGGCGGTACGGGTGAAGTCCGCCGCGCTCTGGCCGACGAAGGGCCGCGCAATCACCCGGCCGATGTTGTAGGGCTCGAGCAGGCGCCGGGCGGTCTCGCACAGGGCATGCAGCCGCGCGAGACCGAAGCTCTCCTCGTGGGCGGCGATCTGCAGCACCGAGTCCGCCGAGGTGTAGACAATGGGCTTGCCGCTGGCCATGTGCTCTTCGCCGAACCGGGCGATAATCTCGGTGCCCGAGGCGTGGCAGTTGCCCAGCACGCCGGGCAGCTCGCCCTCGCGGATCAACGCTGCGAGCAGCTCGGGCGGAAAGCTCTCCTCGCGGTCGAGGAAGTAGCCCCAGTCGAAGCGCACCGGCACCCCGGCGATCTCCCAATGGCCCGAGGGAGTGTCCTTGCCCGAGGAGATCTCCCCGGCGTGGCCGTAGGCGCCGATCACCTCGTTCGGCACCTCGACGTCCTCGGCCCAGGCACCGGTGCTCTCGCGGTGGGCGTGGAAAAGCCCCAGCCGCGCCAGGTTGGGTAGCGCCAGCGGACCTCTGCGACCGGTTCCGTCGCACTCCCCCTTGGCACAGGCGGCGGCGATATGGCCCAGGGTGTCGGCCCCGGCGTCGCCGAAGCGCTCGGCATCGGGGGCCGCGCCGATGCCGAAGGAGTCGAGTACCAACACGATGGCGCGAGTCATGGCGCCTCCCGACGGATCACGTCTTGAATGAGTGTAGGCAGTACGACGTCGCCGGGCGCGACGTCGTTCACTTCGATGGCCTCACGCAGCTGGCTGGCGGCGCGCTCGGCGTCGGCCTCGCTTGCCGCATGCACCCAGGCCAGCGGGCGTTCGCCGTCGACGGCGTCGCCGAGAGCGGCGATGCCGGTCAGGCCAACGGCATGATCGATGGCATCGCTCGGCGCACGGCGCCCGCCGCCCAGTGTCACCACGGCAAGCCCCACGGCGCGGGTGTCCATGCGTGTGACCCGGCCGCTGCGCGCGGCATGCACCGGGCGCACCACGGGCGCCCGGGGCAGATGGCGCTCGGGGCGTTCGAGCAGGTCGGCGGGGCCGCCCAGGCCCGCCACCATGCGTGCGAAGCGCTCGGCGGCAGCGCCCGAGGCGAGCCGCTCGTCGAGCAGGGCCAGGGCCGCATCGCGGTTCTCGGCCAGCCTGCCGGCCAGCAGCAGCTCGGCGGCAAGCGTGCGGGTCACCTCCAGCAAACGTCCTCCCGACTTGTCGCCGCTCTTCTCGCCCGTCTTTTCACAAGTCAGCAACGCAATCGCCTCACGCACCTCGACGGCATTGCCGGCACAGGGCGCCAGCGGTTGGCTCATGTCGGTGAGCAGCGCGGTGGTCGGCGTGCCGGCGCGGCTGGCCACTTCGGCAATGGTCCGCGCCAGCTCGAACGACGCCTCGTGAGTGGGCATAAAGGCGCCGCTGCCGCTCTTGACGTCCATCACCAGGGCGTCGAGGCCGCAAGCCAGCTTCTTGCCCAGGATCGAGCTGACGATCAGCGGCAGCGACTCCACCGTGGCGGTGACGTCGCGGATGGCGTAGAGCCGCCGGTCGGCCGGGGCCAGTTCGGCGGTCTGGCCGACGATGGCCACGCCCGCCTCGCGCACCAGCGTGCGCAAGCGCTCCCGCGTGGGGGCGATGTCGTAGCCGGGAATCGCCTCGAGCTTGTCCAGGGTGCCGCCGGTGTGGCCCAGGCCGCGGCCGGAGACCATCGGTACGTAGCCGCCGCAGGCGGCGATCCAGGGTCCCAGCACCAGCGAGACGAGGTCGCCCACGCCGCCGGTGGAGTGCTTGTCGAGTACCGGCCCCGGCAGGTCGATCCCCTCGCCCAGACCGCGCCACGCCAGCACCTCGCCGGAGTCGCGCACCGCCTCGGTCAGTGCCACCGTCTCGGCGGCATTCATGCCGTTGAGGAAGATCGCCATGGCCAGCGCACCGACCTGGGCGTCGGAGAGGCTGCCGTCCGCGATACCGCCCACCAGCTCGCCTATCGCCTCGGGCGAGAGCGCCTGGCCATCGCGCTTGGCGCGGATCAGCTCCTGGGGAAGCGCACGGAACGTCATCAGTAGCCCTCCGTCGAGCCCTTGTCCTGCTCGACGCCCAGGGTCTCGAGCAGGCTGCCGAGCAGCCCCGAGGCGCCGAAGCGGAAGTGCGCGGGGGTGATCCACTCGGCCCCCATCACCCGCTCGGCAAGTTGCAGGTAGGCGGCAGCATCCTCGGCGGTGCGCACCCCGCCGGCGGCCTTGAAGCCCACGTCGCGGCCGCTGGCCTTGATCGCGGTGAGCAGGATCTTGGCCGCGTTCAGGGTGGCGTTGACCGCCACCTTGCCGGTGGAGGTCTTGAGGAAGTCGGCGCCGCCGTCGATGGCCAGCATGCCGGCGCGGTCGATCAGCCCTGCGTCCTTGAGCTCGCCGGTTTCCAGAATCACCTTGAGCACGGCGTCGCCGCACTCGCGCTTGCAAGCCTCGACCAGTTTACGGCCAACCTCGGCGTCACCCGCCATCAGCGCACGGTAGGGAAACACCACGTCGACCTCGTCGGCGCCGGCGGCGATGGCCGCCCGGGTCTCCGCTGCGGCGCGCTCGATGTCCGCCTCGCCGTGGGGGAAGTTGGTCACCGTGGCCACCTTGACCTTGCCGGCCAGGCCCTGCTCGGCCAGCGCCTGACGTGCGGTTGGCACGAAGGCGGGATAGACGCACACCGCCGCCGGATGCCCCGCCGGTGTGTTGGCGCGGACGCACAGCTCGCGAATCACGGCATCGCTGTCGTCGTCGTTGAGGCTGGTGAGGTCCATCAGCGCCAGGGCCTGGCGCGCGGCCTGCTGCAGTTCGGTCATGACGTTACCTGTCGAAGCAAAGAATTTACGGTGGCCATCAGATCACTCCCCCGATGGAGAGGAAGAACCCGGCAATGGCCGCCGACATCAGGTTGGAAAGGGTGCCGGCCAGCACCGCCTTGAGCCCGAAGCGAGCGATGTCGTGACGCCGGCTGGGAGCGATGCTGCCCAGGCCGCCGAGCAGAATGGCGATCGACGAGAGGTTGGCAAAGCCACACAGGGCGAAGGAGAGAATGGCGACGGTGTGGCCGCTCATGGCCTGGCCGGTATTGGCCACCATCGCGTCGCCATCGATGTAGGGTGCCAGATTGATGTAGGCGACGAACTCGTTGACCACCAGCTTCTGGCCGATGAAGGAACCGGCCAGGGTGGCCTCCGCCCAGGGCACGCCGAGCACGAAGGCGAGCGGCGCGAACAGCCAGCCGAGGATCAGCTCCAGGCTCAGCTGCTCGAACCCGACCCAGCCGCCGATGCCGCCGAGCATGCCGTTGATCAGCGCGATCAGCCCGATGAAGGCGAGCAGCATGGCGCCGACGTTGGCGGCCAGGCGCAGCCCCGACGAGGCCCCCGCTGCCGCCGCGTCGAGTACGTTGACCGGCCGGTCCTCCGCCTCGATCACCTCGCTGGCCTCCTCGACGTCGTCCACCGGCTTCTCGGTCTCGGGCATGATCAGCTTGGCGAACAGCAGGCCGCCGGGGGCCGCCATGAACGAGGCCGCCACCAGGTACTCCATGGGGATGCCCAGCGCCGCATAGCCGGCCAGCACCGAACCGGCCACCGAGGCCAGCCCACCGCACATCACCGCGAACAGCTGCGAGGGGGTCATGCGGGCGATGAAGGGGCGCACCACCAGCGGCGCCTCGGTCTGGCCGACGAAGATGTTGGCGGTGGCCGAGAGCGACTCGGTGCGTGAAGTGCCCAGCGCCTTCTGCAGCGCCCCCCCGAGGATGCGGATCACCCACTGCATGATGCCGATGTAGTAGAGCACGGCGATCAGCGAGGAGAAGAAGATGATCACCGGCAGCACCTTGATGGCGAAGACGAAGCCGATGTTGTCGGTATCGGCAAGGCCACCGAAGAGGAAGTCGATGCCGTCGTTGGCGTAGAGCACCACCTGGCTGACCCCGGCGGAAACGGTCTGCAGCACCGTCTGGCCGAACGGCACGTAGAGCACGAAGGCGCCGATACCGGCCTGGATGGCGAAGGCGCCACCCACGGTTCGCAGGCGGATGGCCCCACGGTTGGTGGAAAAAATGAGAGCGATGACGATCAGCGTCGCCATGCCGACCAGGCTCATGATGGCAGTCATGGAATCCTTCCTTTGGTGCCGGCGGCGATGTGCCAGGACCCGCCGCATCTGGTTGTCGTGATATCAGCGCAGGGGAAGACTGCACGAATGTGAAAAATATAACATCCGCTGTGACAGTTCCAACATTCGCCTTGCACAAACGACGAAGCCGCCATCGCTGGATGGCGGCTTCGTCGTTCTGGCTTACTGGCCGGCGTCGGCGGCGACGGCTCGGAAAGACGGTACCTTATTCAACCGAAGTCCTTGCGCAGCGCCTCGAGCACATCGAAGGCGCGCAGCAGATCCTCACGGGAAACGCTGCTGAAGCGGTTGAGCGAACGCTTGAGCTCGGTGGTCGATACTCCGTCGGTACGGGGCAGGTAGACGACTTCGCAATAGCGCGACAGGTAGTCGAAATGACCGCGCCAATCATCGCCGATGGCGAAGGTGTGCACGTCGTAGCGCTGAATGTCGTCGACCTTCTGCTCCCAGCAGGTCTCGGGAATGACGGTATCCACATAGCGGATCGAGCGCACGATCTCGGCGCGCTGCTCGAACGGAATCAGGGTACGCTTGCCCTTGCCGGCGTTGAACTCGTCGGTCGAGACCGCCACGATCAGGCGGCTTCCCATCTCCGCCAGGCGGCGCAGCAGGTTGAGATGGCCGATATGGAACATGTCGAAAGTGCCATAGGTAATCACGCATCCGCTCATCGCGTTATCCTCCTGTGCGGGCAAATCGTTCAACCCTTCGCGGTCATTTCCCTCATTCACTTCCGATAGCGCTCATAGCAGGACTGGGGAAGCATCAGTACGGCGACATGTGCGCAGTGGCTCAGGCCCAGTCCGGACAGCGAGATTGCGGCAAGTTCGGCCTTCACCGAGAGCCCAAGCCGCTTCTTCCGCGCCGCCCGGTCAAGCACCTTGCGATTGATGGTCGCCCTTAGATAACGCGCTTCCCGCCACGACAGCCGAGCCGAACATTGCGCAAGCCATTCAGCATCGGGGCGGGGGGGAGTCGACTCGCCTGCATCCCGATTGCCGTTGCGGTCATCGCTGAGCCACAGGCAGGTAACGGTATCGTCGTAGTGGATCGCCGCCAGCTCGCACAGCACCTTGAGCCAGAAATGGATATCGCCATCGTCGCGCAAGCCGTCTAGCGGAAAGCCGCCCAGCGCCAGAAAACGCCCGCGACGAATGCAGGTGCCGCCGGTGTGAATGAAGTCGTGCTGGGCAATGGCTGCCAACGCCGTCCGCCGAGGGATCACCCCACTGGGCAGGCTGGCCGTTCGTGGCAACCTGCGATGCCCTTCCATCTGCTGATAGGCGTTGACGAACAGCTCGATGTCGGCGTGCCTGGCGATGGCCTCGGCATAGCGGGAGAGGTGATCGAAGAGCAGGATGCTGTCGGCATCGAAGAACACCAGCCAGGCGGCCCTGGCCTGCTCCGCTCCGAAGTTTCTGGCCTCCTGGGCTCCACCCTCGTCTTGTCGATACAGGCGTAGCCGGCCCTTGCCTGCATGTTGTTCGAGCAGTTGGTAGGAGCCGTCGGTCGAGCCGCCGTCCACCGCAATGACCTCGAAATCGCGATAGGTTTGCTGATAGAGGCTGGCAAGCGAGTCCGTCAGCGTCGCTACCTGATTGAGGACAGGTATCACGACCGAGAAGAATGCCATGTCAGTGACTCCGACGGCGACGCCAGCGATGTTGATAGGCGAGCGTCAGCCCGCCGTCCCCAGGTCGTATCTGATGCAGCAGCCAGCGAGAAAGAAGGCGGCGCCCCAGGTCAAGCTCATAGAGCGTTCGATGCCACAGCAAGGCGAGGCGCTTTCCCCTCACCAAGGCCTGCACCATGCTCAGGTCACGGCGGTCCGCAAAGGTGCCGCGCGAATGCTTGAAGCGAATGATCTGCTCGAACGAGACACAGCGAAGCTCGCCCAGACGAAAATGACAGCCGGGAGTCGCCAACATTTCACGCAGCGAGAGCCCGTGATGCCGACAGTCGTCGTCGTTGCGCCTGATCCGCGGTCGATGCGTCGTCTCGTCCTCGAGAGCCAGGTAGTCGATGCATTCGGCCTTGCGCACGCCATAAAGCTCGAGCACCAGACTCGCGTCCAGCAGCACCTCGTCATGGCGGAATCGATTGTTGGCGAGAAACGAGCGAAAGTACGAGAGTCTGGCCGCAGTGACGGAGAAGCGCCCCAGGCGGGCATGACGCAGGAAGTGGCCGGCGCTGTCGTCGAGCAGCCACCGCGCCAACTGGGCCGCCTCCTCACCGACCAGGATCAGCCAGCCATCCCGCGGTGCATGGCGGCCTCCTTCGGCTACAGGTAACGGTTGATATACCAGCAGCTCCAGCGCGGTTTCTCGCCCCGGCAGAATGATCCCGACCAGTGCTTCCAGGTTGGCTCTGGCTCGCGGCGTGAGCCGCACACGCTCGCGGTAGCCGACCTCGGCCACGGCACAAGGAAGCCTTTCGCGCCCGCACGCTCCACGCGGCTTGAGGGCAAGCCGCCAGCAAGCGCCGCTCCGCTCCAGCGCTTCGACGGCGGCGCTGCGTGACATGGGCTCAGATGGAAAACTCAGGCCTGCGTATGATGCTTTCATGGCATCTGCTCCACTCCGCCTAGGCTGCGTGAGGGATTGGATCAGCCAAGGAAGTTGTAGTTGTCAGCGATCCACCGGTTGCGCTTCGCCAGTCGCCTCAGAGTGTCCTGATCGGGCCGCCACCCCAGCCCTGCAAGAAAGGCATCGAGCCGTTCGAGCGTCATGTCAAGCTCCTGGGCGGCATAGCTCGACTGACCGTGCAGCGTCTCGAGAATGCCCCGGTAGTCATGATCCTTGGGCAGCCTGACCTGGGCATTGCGCTCACTGTGCTCCGAGGGAATGCCCGCCAGATAGCCCTTGTGATAAATGGCGTGGTAGCTCAGCGACAGGAAGTGCTCATCGGCCGCGGGAACGCGAACGAACCCCTTCATCCAGATCGCGTTGGCAAGGATTTGCCGGGCCTTCGCCGCGGGGTAGTAGCTTCCATGTCGATAGCCCGTTCCCGGCAGGCCGCTGACGCTGTAGAGGTCGCAGGCAATATCCCGCTTGCGACGATTGACGCCCACGCACTCGCTGAGCTTGTCGACATCCTCGTCGGCAACGAGAATGTCGACGTCCTCCCCTGGTTCGATAGCGGGCAAGGTGTCGAACCAGCGCAGCACGACATAATCGATGTTCTTCTCCTTCAGCGTATCGAGAAAGCCTGCCATGCCTACCCGGCCATCGATATAACGTCTGGGACCTAGCGGGTACCACAGCCAACTCGCATAGCGCTGCCTGGTATAGCGCTTGAGTTTCTTGAGCAACATGTCCCCCCTCCCGCTATGCATCGACGCGCTCTCGCGTGTATGGATGGAGTGCTGGCCTGCCAGAGGCGCAAGCCATCAACTGCTGGGTCAGGCTGTCGGGCCCTGGCCGATCGATGCCTTGCGTCGATTAACGCGGGGAGCCCTTCCCCCAGCCATCATGCTCCGTATCTTCCGTCGGCCAATGCGCCTTAAGCCAATCAACGTGATGGCAACCAGCGTAATGTGGCGTACCACCTCCAGCAGAGGGCGTGGAAAGGGATAAAGACACATAAAGCGCGGCAAGCCAGTATAGGGCAACCATCGCAAAATGTAGGTTCCGCGCCGTGCCGAAGAAACAGGTATGTCGCCGGGAAAGGACTCCGGCACCGGATACCAGGCATAGTTGCCCTTTAACGTATCCTGCTCCTGGAAGCCGGGCTGTAAAAACTCGAAATCGATCACTTTGAGACCCTTGCAAGGATCGTAAATTAAATTCTTTGGCTTCAAATCGATACATTCATAGCCGAGCCGACGATAGTGCAGGATGATCGAGCGCAAACGCTCGATGGCCCATATCGGCAGCAGCCCATGCGGGTAGAACAACGGCTTGGGCGAAAGAATGCTCGGCAGACTGTTTTCGTACCACTCGAACACCAGATAGTGAGGGCCGATTTCCAGGATGCGCGAGACCTCCGGCAGCGAGCTACCCAACTCACGCGCCTTGACCTCACGCTCGAGGAAACGCTCGCGACCCGGTCGAAAGGTCTTGCAGATCGCCCGCCGCCCGTGGAAGTCGATCAACTCCACCTTGGCTCGGCGCGCATGTTCGCTCAAATCGGCCAGTACCGGATAGGGCGAGGCGAAGGCGGCATTGCGCTGTCGGGCGCACGCCACGACCTCATCCACCCTCTCGGGCGCCACAATGCCGAGATACTCCACGGCCTGCATGGCGTTGTCGGAGGAGTGAACGGGGTTGCAGTGCTGCGAGGTGGGTTGGCCCCGGTTGACCAGGCGACGCATCTGCTCCTTCACCGTGAACACACGGGCATTGTCCACCAGCTCGGAGGCGCCCGATGCCTTCGAGGGCGAGAGGTCCGGATAGACATCGTGGGTCACCAGGAGGTACGCAGGCAGGCCCCCACTGGTCGGGTACGGTCCTCGCCCCCAATTGCCGCCGCGGATCAGATCGGCCACCTCGTCGCGATGCTCACCGTCGATCGGCGCCTCATGGAGCACGTCGAACCCGTTGCGGACAAGCACCTCCCGCAGCCCATCGAGCCTCTCCAGCCCGCGCTCACGGATGAGATATACCGCCAGGCCCGGCGCGACGTCTTGGGTCGAGACCTGCAGGCGCAGCTTCAGCCAGGGATTGACAGCGGACAGCTTCTCCACGGTATCCGAAAGCGGTGCCCAGCCCGCCTCGCCGAGCAGCCCATCCAGCGACTCGAGGTCGAGCCGGATAGGTGGCGGCCACAGGCCGCAGCGGGCGTTCAGCGCCTCGATGGCGCTGGCGTGGGGCGATGCCATGTAGCCATCGCCAATGGCGCTCTCGCTGGCCAGGCCGCTGGCCAAGCCGAGGTGGTAGACCGCCTCCACGCTCAGTGCCATCAGTCGCTGTGCATCGCTGGCCAGGCGGGGAGCGGGCTGGGCACGGGCCGCGGCAAGCAGTTCACGAGCCCGCCGCACCGGCAGGTAGGCCACCTTGTTGCGGTCACTGCCCGGCAGCCCGCCAACGCTGTAGAGGGTACAGCGCAGATCGCCCGGCCGCGCGGTGGTGCCGAGCAGCGTCACTACCTGCGGCAAACCGTCGTCGTCCACCAGCAGCACCACCTCCTCACCGCCGGGCCAGGGTACCGCGGCACCCGGCCAGTGCAGGAAAAGATGGTCGACGCCGCGCTCCGCCAAGGTCTCGGCCAGCCTATCGAACCCCGCCTGCCCGGCAACGTAATAGTGCCGAGGGGTGCGTCGCTTACCCCGGGGTCCCCGGGCCAACCTGTTCCGAACTTGCTTCCAGCTCTTCATGAGGCTCACCCTGATGCTGTTCTCGCGCCCCTGAACCTGCCGTCATGGTGCTGGCAGGTGGCTGCGCTTCGTCGATGAAGCAGGCGTCGAACACCTTGAGTGCGGCCGAAGGTGTGAACAGACCGGAAGCCACACCCGGCCACAGCATGACCTCCTGACGACGCACGAACTGCTCTACGCGGATGGGGATGCGCTCCTGGCCCAGGGCGCTGATCACGGCATAGCGATGCTGTCCCACCAGCACATGCCAGCGCTAGCGACCGTCGGGATGGCTCAGCACAAGGGCACGAATGTCGCCATCGGTACCGTCATGGCGGCGCACGCCATGGGTGCGTATCGACTCCACCAGCCGTGCCAGGCGCTCCACCTCGACGTGTAGCTTGAGCTCGCTCACCGGTCCGCAGAACTTCCAGCCGGCCTCAAGACCAAGCTCCTTTCCCAGCACCCTGGCGTTTTCTCGCTCTTCAGCGCGACGTCGCTGGATGCGCTTCTGCTCCAGCGTTAGCGGGTCCCAGGGCCATGGCGAAAGCCAGGTCGGCAGGGCATCCAGCTCCGCCGCCTCGCCGCTGTCGAGACCGAAGAACTCGGCCGCCGAACGGGGCTGCCAGCCGTGGTAGAACCCCTCCAGCGCCGCCCGGATCAGCGCTCGCTCCTGGCCGGGATTGGCCAGGGCACGCGGTATCACGCCGGCAAGGGGCCGCGGCCGGTCGAACGGGTAATTGAGCAGGCCGAAGCCCCGGGCCACGGGGGCGTCGAGCAACAGGCGGCGCCCTGGGTGGCGATAGCTGAGCATCAACGGGTTGCCCTCGTAGCTGCGCGCATCCACAGGGCGGAAGCGCTTCATCGATTGCAGGTGAAAGCCGCATTTCTCCACCTTGCGGATGACCCAGAGCCGGATGAGCTGCACCTCGATTCGCATGTCATCCCCCCTTGGCCACTGGGCCCAGCATGGCCGCGAGCGTGACACCCGAGGCCAGACCCGCCTGGACATGACGCACAGCGGGCGTAGCGACCCGAGCCTGACGGGCTTGCCAGATCAGGTCGGCCAGCTCCTCCGTCGGTCGGTAATCCAGCGGCGCCGCCTGCAGCAGCTGACGAACCAAGGTGTGATCGGTATTGGCCAGCGCCGTTTCGAGCCTGCGCAGGAAGGCATCGAGCATCGGCCACTCCCAGTAGCGCTCGGAGCTGGTCAAGATGCGGTCATGACAGGTACGTGTCGCGGTGCCACCGATCAGCAGCTCTTCGTAGAGCTTTTCGCCCGGCCGCAGCCCGGTATAGACGATTTCGATATCCCCCGCCGGATTGCTGGCGTCCCTCACCGAGAAGCCGGAGAGCCGAATCATGTTCAGCGCCAGGTCGCGAATGCGCACCGGCTCCCCCATGTCGAGCACGAAGACCTCTCCCCCGCTACCCATGGCGCCGGCCTGAATGACGAGCTGAGCCGCTTCGGGAATGGTCATGAAGTAGCGCGTGATGTCGGGGTGCGTGACCTCGACCGGGCCCCCCTGCTCGATCTGCTGGCGGAAACGCGGCACCACCGAGCCGCTCGAGCCCAGCACGTTGCCGAAGCGCACCATGCAGAAGCGGGTCTGGCTTCCCGCCCTGGCGAAAGCCTGGCAGATCAGCTCGGCCAGGCGCTTGGAGGCCCCCATCACGTTGGTAGGCCGCACCGCCTTGTCGGTGGAGATCATGACGAAGGTCGCCACACCTCCTTTCATGGCCGCCTGGGCCAGTTCGAGGGTGCCGAACACATTGTTGCGCAGCCCTTCGACGAGGTTGTGCTCGACCAGCGGTACATGCTTGTAGGCCGCGGCATGATAGACGGTGTCCACCTCGAAAGTGGCGAAGATCGTCGCCAGCGCTTCGCGATGCTGCACCGAAGCCAGCAGCGGCTTGAGCTCGACACCGGCCCGCATGGCGGGGTGTCGCAGCAGCTCCTGCTCGATGGCATAGAGGGCGAACTCGCACTTGTCGAGCAGCAGCAGGCGGGCCGGCTGCTGCTCCAGAATCTGCCGGCACAGCTCGCTGCCGATCGACCCGCCGGCGCCGGTCACCATGACCGTCTTGCCGCGTACCTCGGCATCCAGCAGCTCCCGGAAGGGCGGCACCGGCTCCCGGCCCAGCAGGTCTTCCAGGGCCACGTCACGCACTTCCGACAGGCTCGCACGGCCGGCGATCACATCGGCGCTGCCGGGAATGGTCTTGACCGGCACGGAGAGCGCCGACAGACGCTGCAGGATCTCCCGCCGCCGGCAGCGCGGCGCACTGGGGACGGCCAACAGCACCATCGCCGCCTTGTGCTCCGCGATCAACGCGGCCAGGGCGACCGGCTGATAGACGCGCAGACCCTCGACCAGGGCACCGTCGAGGCCGCGCCAGTCGTCGACGAAGGCCACCGGCTCGAACTCGATGCCGTGGCGCAGCGCCACCGCCAGCTCGCAGCCGGCCGCCCCGGCCCCATAGATGATGACCGGACGGCACTTGCGACGCTGATGCTGCAGATAGAGCTCACGCAGCAGGAAGCGCACGCCGCCGATCCCCAGCAGTACCAGCAGGGCATAGGTGATGATGATGGGCATGACCAGCGGGGGACTCTTGAACTTAGTCACCAGCAGCAGCACGCCAGCCGATGCCATGACTGCCAGTGCCGCCCTCAGTACCGTGGTGTGGTTCATGTAGCGGATCACCACCCGATACAGGCCCAGCCACAGGAACAGCACCAGGCTGATCAGGGCCACGATAAGGCTCGTCGAGCCTAGCTGCAGGTCGAGGAAGGCCGCCAGACTCTCCAGGTGGAGGGCAGCCGCAAGGTGCACGCTGGCCATGACGATGAGCGCGTCGACCGCCACCAGTACGCGCCGTTTGACGCAGCGAGGAAGCCGCAGCAGCGGCTGCAAGGAAATCTGCATGGCATTTCCCTCTGATTCGCTTGGCCGCTCATCACGGCCCCGAAAGTTCCAGGGCCTCGGCGACCCGCGTCCAATCGAGATACTTGAAGTTCTGGTTCATCGAGACGTTTCTGCCGCTCTGCACCACCATCAGCCCCAGGGGGAAACGCTCGCCGAAGCTGAAAGCGCTGACTTCAATGCCATCCGTGTCTCTGACGCTGCCGATGCCGCGTTCGCCGTCTTCGTCGATACGGAACATTCCCCGGAGGCGATAGGGTGGGCTGGCGTCGAGCACGGCGAAGCGGTGATTGCCCTGGCTCGAGACGATCAGGTACTGATCGCCGTACAGGGCCAGCCCTTCGATGTCGGGCTTCAAGGGAGATGTCGCTTCGATCACCAGCTCGCGGCCGGTGGTCGCATCCGGCGCCGCCTGCATGACCCAGACGCCAAAGGCCTCCTCGCCGACGAACAGCAGCGAGCGCTGATCGTCCGCCACACAGCCCTCGGGCTGGGAGTCGAGCTGGAATGAGCGCAGCAGCTCGACCTGCGGAGCCTCCTGCACGATGTAAAGGCGATGCTGGAGATAGCTGCCATCCTTGCCATTGGTGAACACATGCAGCTCTTCGCCGTGGCGGTATAGGCAAACGCCGTAGATCTCCGATAGATCTGTCGCCACCTTGCCGATCAGGCCCACCTCTCCGCTCGCATCGATCTCGAAGACCGCCAGGCTGTCGGTGTCACGATGGGTCGCCACGGCGATGTCTCGGCGGCGTCCGTCGAGCAGCACGTCCTGGCGCAGGTCGACGTTGTTCAACCTGCCTACCGGCAGCGACTGCACCCGCGCGCCCGTCAGGTCGTAGACCTCCAGGCCGCGCTTCTTGTCGGTACCCAGTATCAGGCTGCGCTCGGGCGCCTGGGCGTTGTACCAGATGGCCGGGTCGTCAGCGGCATCGCCACTGCTTTCCACCGGTACCGTCTCGCCCACGGCACTGATGATGACCAAGGATTGTGCAGCAGCCGGTGGGGTAGTCGTCCAAGGCCATACCAGCACCCAGCCCACTCCGACCAGGAGTGCCAGGCCGAGAAGATACTTGAACGATCGCCAACGCATGAGGTTCGATAGATTCATGATGGACTCCGCGTCATGATGAACTGCGCGTATAGCGTTCCGACTCCGGCACGGCAGAGGGAGCAAAGGCAGGCGCCCGGTACTCCTGCCACCCCTTTCGATAGAGGTGCCAGCAGATCGCCAGCATCATCCAGAACAGGGTCGAGCGAAGCCCGTTGTGGGTTATCGAATAGATCAGCGGCCCCGCCACGCCCATCCAGACGTAGAGCGGTGCCCTGTGCAGTGCGAGGAAGATGACGGCCAGGAACAGCCCGAACCCGGGGATGCCATAGGCAAACAGCATGTTGCCGTAGGAGGAGTGGATCTCGCTGCTGTGATAGGGATAGAAGCGCCGCCGCTCACCCTCCGCCGCCCCCAGAATGGCGTATTCCGGGAAGTTGGCCAGCCGGTCGTACTTGCGCTCCTCGTAGGCGTTCTCCATCTTGTCCGGAGCGCGATCCATGCGCGACTGCAGATTGCTCTGCACCTGGCCATCCGAGCTCAGGTTCACCACCACCACCACCCCCAGGATCAGCGGCGCCACCAGCAGCAGCCTGGCGAAACGGCGCAGTCGATCCAGATTGGCCACCACCCAGCCAAGGCCGACCAACACCGCACCGCCCATGGCCCCCAAGGAGGAAGCCGCGAGAATGCTGACCACGGCGGCCACCAATCCGGCCAGCATCAGTGGCCGCAGCGGTGGCCGGAAATCGTCGAGCAACATGAGGATCACGATCCCGCACAGCGAGAAGTAGGCCAGCTGATTGGGATTGTTGAAGCTTCCGGTAGTGCGGTTGGCCCCAGCCCCCAGCTGCAGCAGCACCTGGCTGGCGGCGACCAGCAGGGCGATGGAAATGGCGTTACGGATCAGGCTGCAGCCCATCTCGCCCGAAACGCCGAGAAAGCGCAGCAGCGCCATGCCCACCAGAAAGTTGAAGAAGAAGAAGGCGGGGTAGATGAAGAACGAGGTGCGCTCCATGACCAGCGTCCAGCCCAGGCTGACCAGCAGCACCCACAGCACCATCAACGCCCAGCAGATGACGAAGGACGATAGCACCCTGCCGCGATCGGTGAGCGCCAGCAGCGACATCAACACGGCAAAACCGAGCAGCAGGAAGTCGGCGGGCTGAGGCTGACCGCTGGGAAACACATACAGACTCGCCAGGCTCAGCCCGAGGAACAGCAGAATGGCGGCTAGCAGGTGCATGAGCATGCCTCGTAGAAGTGACTAGAGATTGGCCATCATGCGGAAGGTGTGGTTGTGCGCGACCAGCTCGTCGTAGGTGCCGCTGTCGGTGACACGCCCCTTGTCGAGCATGTAGATCATGTCGCACTCCTTCACCGTGGTGAGACGGTGAGCGACCATCACCAGCGTCTTGCCCCCGGCAATGGCATCGATGTCGTCCATGACCCGCTGCTCGGTGATGCCGTCGAGCGCGCTGGTGGCTTCATCGAGCACCAGCACCTGCGCATCGCGATAGAGCGCCCGGGCAATGCCGATACGCTGGCGCTGCCCCCCCGAGAGCTGCACGCCGCGCTCGCCGACATGGGTCTCGAGTCCTTCGGGCAGCGAGGCCAGCAGCGACTCGAGCTGAGCCATGCGCACCGCCTCTTGCGCCCGCGCCACGTCGATCTCCTCACGAGGCACGCCGAACGCCACGTTCTCCAGTACGGTGGCATCCGCCAGAAAGATGTGTTGAGGGACGAAACCGATGCCGGCCTGCCAGCGCGGCAGGGTCGCCTCGTCCAGCGCCACCTCGTCCACCAGGATCCGTCCCTGCTGGGGATGAATCAGTCCCAGCAGCAGATCCACGGCGGTGGACTTGCCGGAGCCTGACTCCCCCACCAGCCCGACCCGGGCGCCAACCGGAATCTCCAGGCTCAGCCCGTTGAGTGCCGGCAGGCGCTTGCCCGGGTAGTGAAAGTGCACGTCGTCGAAGCGAATGCTCGTTTTCGCCACCAGCGGCGGCAGCGCTTCGTCGTTCCCGCGAACTTCGGCCTCGGCATGGGAGCAGCTGGCCACCAGGTCGTCGCGGATCGTCTCGTAGGCCGCCAGGTTGCTGCGGATATGCGAGATGGATGAGTAGATCTTCTGGTAGGCAGGCAGCATCTTGAACCCGGCCAGGGCGTAGATCGACAGCGCCGGCAGAATCGTGCCCAGGTTGCCCTGGTGGGCATTGAGCAGATAGAGCACCAGCAGGATCACCGAGCCGAAGGCGACCATCTCGATGGCATAGCGCGGCGCCTCGCTCAAGCCCTGCGATACCCCTTGGCCGCGCGCCACCTGCTGGCTGGCCTTGTCGAACTGGCGCGTGAAGGTGGCCTGGCGACGCAACAGCAACAGGTCCTTGATGCCGCCGAAGCCTTCCGTCATCAGCTTGAAGCGCTTGGCCTGGAAGCGCGACACGCGCCTGCCGTTGGCCACCAGAAAGCGGCGCACCGTCTTGTACAGCAGCAGATAGGAGAGGATGAAGATCACGATGCCGGTCGCGGCCACCTTCGGGTTGTAGACGAAGATGGTGATCGACATGCAGGTGACCATCACCAGCTTGGCATTGAGCTGCATGAAGGGATTGATCACCTTGGTAGTGACTCTTTGTACCTCCTGCGAAACACGATTGATCAGGCGGCTGCTGCTGCCGCCGGCATGGTAGAGCCAAGGCTGATACAGGTAGTAGCGATACAGCCGGCTGGAGAGCTCGGCGCCGACCCGCGCACCGTAGAGCGACAGTCGCCAGGTGGTGTACATGGAGAACAGCGCCGCCATCAGCATTATCGCGAGCACACTGGCTCCCAGCAGGGTGAGAAACCGCTCGGGGCTGCCGACGCCGCTCCACCCATAGGCCTGGGCCAGCCAGCCCTCGCCCTGCAGCCGACTCATGTCGCCCACCACCGCCATGAAGGGACCGATGGCAATCACGCTGGCGATCTCGGCGAAGGCCATGATGATGATCAAGCCCTGCAGCCGCAGCAGGCGACGACGCTGGTCCGAGGTCAGCAGCGAGTACAGCTCACGTAGTTGACTCAACATTCCCTGTCACCGATAAGCATAGATGTAGTTGCCGTAGTGGCCGTAGCGGCTGCCGGCCGGCTTCTCGAGACCGTTGAGAATCGCCCCCTTGAGCCGTACCCCGGCGCTCTCCAGCCTGCGCTTGGCCGCCTTGATCTCCGCCGGCGGACTGACGCCGAAGCGAACTACCAGCAAACTGGTACCGGCCAGCTTGCCGACGATGGCGGCATCCGTGACGGCCAGCACCGGTGGCGTGTCGATCACCACCAGGTCGTAGTCCTCGCTCATCGCCTGCAGGAAGTCGTGGAAGCTGCGCTGCATCAGCAGCTCGGAGGGGTTGGGCGGAACCGTGCCGCGCGCCACGTAGTCCAGCCCCTCCACCTCGGAGGTGCGGATCGCTTCGCTGGGCTCGATGCGCTGGGCCAGCAGCTCGGACAGGCCCGGCATGCCCTTGGCATGAAACGCATGATGCAGGCGGCCGCGACGCATGTCGGCGTCGATCAGCAGTACCCGCTGCCCGGCCTGGGCGCAGACGGTGGCCAGGTTGGCAGCCACGAAACTCTTGCCCGCCCCCGGGCCCGCCCCGGCAATCATCAAACGATTGTTGCCTGCCTCCAGCATGGCGAAGTAGAGGCTGGTACGCAGGCTGCGCAGCGCCTCGACGGCAAGCTCGGCGGGATCTGCCACCGCCAGCAGCCCGCGGAAGACGTCCTGCTGCTGCTTCGAGCCTGTCGGCCGAATCTGGCGTGTGAGCCGGGTCTGCTCCTGTGAAGCGGGCAAGGTGGCATACACCGGCAGGCCGATCTCATCGAGCTGGTCGGGGCTCTTGATCGCCTGACTCAGCAGCAGGCGCAGGATGACCCCCACGCAGGCCAGCACGGCACCGATCATGGCGCTGACCAGGGTGGTGAGCGGGATCCGTGGCGAAATGGCCCCGGGCCGCATCTCGGCGTTGTCGAGAATCCGCACGTTGCCCACGGTGCCCGCCTTCAGCAGGCGCATCTCCTGACGCTGATTGAGCAGCTGCACATAGACCTGCTGGTTGACTTGAGTGTCGCGGGTCAGGCGCAGTACCTCCTGCTGAGTCTCGGGCAGCTCACCCACCAGCCCATTCAGGCGCTCGCGCTCGGCCTGCAGCTGTGATCGCTGTCGCAGCAGTGCCTGGTAGTTGGGATGCGTAGGCCGGAAACGCTCGGCCAGATCCGCCTCGGCCAGGGCGAGTTCGGTCAACTGGTTTTCTACCGCCACCATCCTGTTGAGCAGGTTCTGGGTCTCGAACGTCAGATCGACGGAGTCGCGCTGAGCCCGGTAGCTGTTCAGCTGATTTTCCGCTTCCGTCAACTGTGCATTGACCTGGGGAATCTGCTCGTCCAGGAAGGCAATCTGCTTCTCGGCCTCCTCCGACTGCCGCTGCACGTTCTGGGTCAGAAAGACCCCGGTAATGGTATCCAGCGTCTGCTGTGTCAGGCTACGATCCGGCCCGCTGAGAAATACCTGATAGACCCCGGAGTCCTTGCCCCGCGGCACGATCATGAAGTTGCGCTGCAGCTGGCCGATCGCACTGAGGCGGGAGACGCGACTTACCTCGAACTCGGCGCCCGGATGGGCCACCATCTGACTGACGAAGAGTCGATAGCCTTCGTCGTTCCGGGCGGTCTCGCCGCTGCGACCACGCAGCAGCCTGGTGCCATCCAGCAGCAGCTCATAGGTGTCGGCACCCGTCACTCTCAAGGTGTGCCGGAGCCCTTCCCCCTGTGCCGGAACCTCGAAGCGGGAAATGCGCAGGGACTCCCCCGCCCACACATAAGGCGAGCCCGACGAGGCAAGCGCACCGGGTAGCCGCTCGCGCACGAAGGTTGGAGTAAAGCGCTCGAGCCAGGCGTGCCGGACTCCGTGATTGACCAGAAAGTCGCCTACCCACGGCATCCGACGCGGCTCGATCACCAGGGTCAAATCGAGGCGGTCGACGGTCTCCCCCATGACCATGCGAGACTGCAGGATCTCCAGCTCGGCCGCTGTCGGATTGCCCATCTGCTCCCCGCCGGCCAGGGACTGCAGCAGCCCCAGAATCGCAGCGCGGTTCTCCACCTGAATGAGCGCGTCGGACTGGTAGATACGAGGCTGAGAGCTCGCATGAAAATACCCGGCCAACATGAAGACGATAACGCTGAGGAAAATGATCCTTTTCCTGTCGATTAAAGCATCGAGCAACTTCCTCAAGCTGATATCGCCACTCTCTGTCGGGGCTGGTGCTGGCGACTGAGGTGACGCAGGTGGGTTCGGGAAAATCGTCATGGATGGTGCCTCTCATTGACTGTGCCAGCGATGAGAAAGGGTTTAGATATCACCGACATTGTCTACGGATCTTGCCACGTCACCTGGGAGAGTTACCGAAGGAATCAACAGGGAAATTACGTTATTCCAGCGTGCCAACGGTGCGGAAGTCACGTAGACGACATCCTGTGGATTCAATGGAAATCTCGTACCCAGCATCAGACGGGTCGCATCGCTTATGTCGAGCTGATAGACCGTGGCCAATTTCTCACTTTCCGGTGGATTGCCGCGTACCACAAAAATGCCTGAGGGCTGTGCACGGCTCTCGTTCACCCCCCCTGCGCGAGCCAGGGCATCCGTCAGTGACAGGCGCTCGTTGCCCAGCGGAATGGCACCTGGCCTCAATACCTGGCCGAGTACGACCACGTTCTGGTTCTCGGAGGTGGGAACGTGCAGCAGATCGCCGTCTCGCAGCAGTCGATTCTGCGTCAGGTCGCCCTGACGCAGCATGGCGAACAGGGAGATTCGCTCCTCGCGTCCTTCGCGATTGAGCAGTACGTTGTGCCAGTCCGCATCATTGCGCGCGCCACCGGCCTCGCTGATGGCATCCAGCACCGTCAGCGGTACGATGGTAAGTGGCTGAGCACCGGGGCGTTCAACCGCTCCACTGACGTAGACTTTCTGCGAGCGGAAAGCCGCAATGCCCACTTCCACCTGGGGCTCGGTAATCACCTGGGAGAGACGCCGGCTGATCATGCCCCGCAGCTCCTCGAGCGTCATGCCCGCCACCTGCACGCGGCCCACGTAGGGATAGAACATGGTGCCATCCGGCCGTACCCGGTTACCGGTTTCCGATGCCGCACGCTCACTGCCGGCTGGAATGGTGAGCTCGGGGTGGTCGTAGACGATGACGCTGATCACGTCTCCCGGGCCAATACGGTACTCGTAGCTCTGAAGCTGCCTCTGCAGATCGGCTGGCAGGGGCCGCGAGGCAGGCTCGACCGGTCTCATCTCCATGACCAGCTCAGGGGTTATCGGCTGTATGTCGACACGGGCATCCAATGACTCTTCGAGTCGGTTGTGATTGATATGCCCCCCTGGAGCAAGAGAACATCCTGCCAATGAAAGCATCAGAATCAACAAGAAAAGGAGCAAGGAACACCTTGCCGCTGCAGCCCAGGTGGTGCGACTATCCGACTCGTCGGAAGCGCATGTGGCTGTACTTCCCCCACTGATTGTAGTCATGGTTCGATCCCCCTCAGGACCCCTGTGACACGCTACCGCCCCGGATTTCTTGGAAGCCATCCGAAGCCCTATCTTTTTCCTTGCTTATCGCTTCGTCACATCCAGATATACAATTTACATTTCATTACATTCTGGATCACAAGACCATGACAGTAGGATGATGGCGAAGATACATTTAGGTTACATGTGCGTTTCGGTGTGGCCAGATGGTTTTTGCCTCAGATAGAGGCTGAAAATTGGTGGCAAAAAAAGACTCAGAAGGAAATAAGGCGGGAAAATAAAGTGGATGAGAAAAGTCAGGCAGAAGCGTTAGACACAACTGATGTGGGAAAACAATAAAAGGCAAACCATGGGCTTGGAAAAGCCTTCACGGCGGGGTTGTCGGTCGCTCAAAGCCGCGGCGCCCAGGTATCGCTGGCTTCGGTCAGCAAGCGATGTACCTGCTCGAAAAACGCTGCTGAGCGACGATACGGATCGGGAATGTCGAGTCCCTGCCCCCGAGCCAGCCAGTGCCCCAGGCGCATGACCTTGCCCATCGTCTGGGGCCAGCGTTCGCTGACTTCGCGGCGCTGACCTTCACTCATGACGAGTACCAGATCGGCCTCGGCCAGCTGTCGAGCATCCAGTTGCCGTGCGTGATGCCCACTGACGTCGATCCCGTCGGCTTCGGCGAGCAGGAGCGCCTCCGGCACGACACCCTGACCGGCCAGTGCGGTGAGCCCTGCCGATTCCACTCGACAATGGGGAAGGCGCCGCTGAAGCATGGCGGCAGCCACAGGGCTGCGACAGACGTTGCCGCGACACACCACCAGGATGGAGCGAATCATGACGGTACCGCATGTGAACGAAGGGGGAACATGCCTGGACTATAGCGTCTCGCGACGTCGGGTGTGGAAAATGCTCGTCGCCTGGCGCAGCATAGAGCCAGCCAAAGCGATCTTCGAGCCAAGTTCTGGAGTGTGATGTTGGAGAGCAGCGAATGAAAGACCGCAGTGCCATGCGCCTGGCCCGTCTGCAACAGGCGCTGGCCGGTGGCGGCACCCTGCCTCTCGGCGAGGCCGCACAGATGTGCGCCGTCTCCGAGATGACCATTCGCCGCGACGTGGCCGCAAGCGACGGCGCCATGATTCTGCTCGGTGGACGCCTGGTGATGGCCAACCACTACGCGCCGGCCTATGACCTCGATCAGCAGCAGGACAGCCACACCCTGGCCAAGCGACGGCTCTGCGAACAGGCTGCCCGCTTCATCGCAGACGGTGACACCGTGTTCATCGACTGCGGCACCACCCTACTGCCCCTGGCGGGCCTGCTCGTCGAGCGCAGCCAGCTCACCGTGGTGACCTATGCACTCAACGTCGCCAATGCCGTGAGCCTGATTCCCGGCGTACGCCTGGTACTGCTGGGTGGCCTCTATCACACCACCTCGCACTCCTTCGGCAGCGACGACATGAGCGCGGCGATCAAGCGCCTGGGCATCAATCGCGCCTTCCTCTCGGCCGCCGGAGTGCACGCCGAGCGCGGCGTGAGCTGCTTTCACTTCCACGAGGTCGCCCCCAAGCAGGCCGCCATCGCCTGCGCCGAGCAGCGCCTGCTGGTGGTGGACGAAAGCAAGATCGGCCAGGTGCGCCCGGCCTACTTCGCCCGCCTCGACGACTTCGACGTGGTCATCACCGACGGCGACATGGCGCTATCGCCGGCCAACGGCGGCCCCAGAATCGTCGCCGCCTGACCCGGATACGACGAAGCCGGAACAAGTCCGGCTTCTGGGGTGGTGGTAATAGCCGAGCGCAGCCATTCAGGCTTGAGACGAAAAGTCGGCGAGCGAAGGCCAGACAAGGCAAAAATCGGCGAAAGGACGGAGTTTACGTGCTGTAAATGAGTACCTTGAGCCGATTTTTAACGCAGTATGGCCAAGCGCAGCCAGTTTTCGTCCAAGCCTAGCCACACTTGGACCAGCCACAGCCCGCATAACAGGTAGGACATCCATCCATCATGATCAGCTCGCCGCGGCACTCCGGGCAGTGGCCCACCACCGTGGGGCCGTCGCCCTTCTCTTCGGCGACTGCCGCCTTGGCCTGCTTCTCGGCCTGCGCTTCCTCTTCCGGGGTGGGCGGCTGCCAGGGATGACCGTGGGTCAGGCGGTGGGCGTAGCGGCGTACCAGCTCCTCCACCGGCACCTGGTTGCCATCCTGATCGAGGAAGCCGCGGCGGTAGAGGATCTGCTGGATCGACCAGGCGATGGCGGCCACTTCGGAGTCGTGGAACATCGGCTTGCCCCAGCGGTTCATGCCGCAGCGCACCAGGCCCTTGTCCCACGCCACCTTGCGCAGGTCGGCCACCGCCTGGGTGACGTAGCCACCGCGGGCGGCCAGCGACAGGCTGCGCATGGTGGCGGTGATCCACTGATGCTCGCTGGAGAGCTGGCCGGAGGGGAAGAAGAACTCCACCGGACGCTCGATCACCACCCGCTTGCCGTCGAGCACGCCTTCCACCGGCATGAAGGAGACCAGCAGGTAGACCTTCTTGCGGCCTTCGGCGCCGACGTAGGAGATCTTCTCGGAGACGGCCTCGAGAGTGCCCTCCGGGCGCGAGGGAATGCGTACCGTGAGCGGGTTCTCGTCGGCCAGCGGCGCCTCTTGCACCGCCTTCTTGACGCTGTAGGAAACGATCTTGGACTTGATTTCGACGGCCATCACGGGGCTCCTGCGGAAAAAGGTTGAACGGCACACAGCGGCTCGGAGCTGATCCGTCGACACGTCTGCGAGGAGGCGCTGTAAATACATCCCTGTACGCTATCTACGCCATCCATGGCGTAGAACCTCCTCTTCGACGTGTCCCCGGCGCCCCTCGCTACCGGCTGTTGGGAGAACGCAGGCTTACCACTTGCCATAGGTGCCTTCCTTCAGCGCGTCGTACAGGTTCGCTGCGTTGTGCTCTTCGCCGTCGTAGACCACCTTCTCGTCACCGGCTAGCTCCAGCGTCTCGCCGTTCTCCAGCTCGAACACGTAGGTGGTGTTCTTGAGGTCGTCCTCGCGCACCAGCACGCCCTGGAAGGCCTCGGGGTTGAAGCGGAAGGTGGTGCAGCCCTTGAGCTTGCTTTCGTAGGCATCCAGGTAGAGGTCCTTGAACTGCTCGAAGGGGAACTCGGTGGGCACGTTGACCGTCTTGGAGATCGCCGAGTCGACCCACACCTGGGCCGCCGCCTGCACCGCCACGTGCTGCTTGGGGGTGACCGCATCGGCGGTGATGAAGTAGTCCGGCAGGTCGCTCTCCACCGCGTCGCTGGCGATGAAGTGGCGGTAGGCGGCGAGCTCGAAGGAGACCACCTCCACCTGCTCCTTGGTCTTCTTGCCCGACTGGATCACGTTGCGGAAGTAGCGGTGCGAGAACGACGGCTCGATGCCGTTGGAGGCGTTGTTGCCCAGCGACAGCGAGATGGTGCCGGTCGGCGCGATGGAGCTGTGGTGGGTGAAGCGCGCGCCGTGCTCGGCGAGTGCCGCGACCAGCTCCGGCTCCACCTCGGCGACCTTCTGCATGTAGCGGCTGTAGCGCGCGTGCAGGATGCGCCCCGGTACCTTGTCGCCGATCTCGTAGCCGTCCTTCGCCAGCTCCGGGCGCTCGCGCATCATCTTCGGGGTGATCTCGAAGTCCTCGGCGAGAATCGGCGCCATGCCCTTCTCGCGAGAGAGTTCCAGCGCCTGCTTCCAGCCCTCGATGGCCAGGTTGCGGCTGACCTCCTCGGTGAAAGCCAGCGACTCGGCGGAGCCGTAGGGGATCTTGAGCATGGTCAGGGTCGAACCCAGGCCGAGGAAGCCCATGCCGTGACGACGCTTGGCCTCGATCTCGCGGCGCTGCCCGGGCAGCGGCAGGCCGCTGATCTCGACCACGTTGTCGAGCATGCGGGTGAAGATCGCCACCACCTGGCGGTAGCGCTCCCAGTCGAAGCGCGGCTTCTTGCCGAAGGGGTCGATGACGAAGCGGGTCAGGTTGACCGAGCCCAGCAGGCAGGCGCCTTCCGGCGGCAGCGGCTGCTCGCCGCAGGGGTTGGTGGCACGGATCTCCTCGCAGAACCAGTTGTTGTTCATGCGGTTGACCTGGTCGATCAGGATGAAGCCCGGCTCGGCGAAGTCGTAGGTGGAACGCATGATGGTGTCCCACAGCTCGCGGGCCTTGATCACCTCGACGATGCGGCAGGCCACGCGGCCTTCGGCGTCGACCGTATAGCCCTGTTCGACCACCGGCCAGTCGCGGTAGATCAGGTCCTCGGGCTTGACGTCATCCTTCTCGCCGGCGTGCAGCGGGAAGGCCAGCGGCCAGTCGGCGTCGTTCTTCACCGCCTCCATGAACTCGTCGGTGATCAGCAGCGAGAGGTTGAACTGGCGCAGCCGGCCGGCTTCACGCTTGGCCTCGATGAAGGCGCGCACGTCGGGGTGGCCGACGTCGAAGGTGCCCATCTGCGCGCCGCGGCGGCCGCCCGCCGAGGCCACGGTGAAGCACATCTTGTCGTAGATATCCATGAACGCCAGCGGGCCGTTGGTGCCGGCGCCGGCACCGAACACGAAGGCGCCCTTGTGGCGCAGGGTGGAGAACTCGTAGCCGATGCCGCAGCCCGCCTTGAGGGTCATGCCGGCATCCACCACCGAGGAGAGGATGTCGTGCATGGAGTCGCGGATGGTGCGCGAGACGGTGCAGTTGATCAGGCTCACCGCCGGCTTGTAGTCCTCGGCGCCGGCGTTGGACATGATGCGCCCGGCGGGGATGGCACCGTTCTCCAGCGCCCAGCGGAACTTGGGCAGCCACTCCTCGGCCTTGTCGTCTTCCACCGCCGCCAGGGCGCGCGCCACACGCTCCCAGGTCGCTGCCACATCCTTGTCGACGGGGCGGCCATGACGATCCTTGAGTCGATACTTGGAGTCCCAGATATCGCGTGAGGGCGCTTGCATAGGCACCTCGTGGGATGTCTTGACGGCCTTGGTGGAAGTACTCATGCAGGAATCTCCAGTAAGGGTCAAAAATTCGAATCGTTCAACGTTCCTGGCGCGCCATGCGCTCGAAGCGCGCCAGCCAATCTCCAAGCCGGCCCTGGGCCAACCCCTCCTCGCGGCTGTCGAGCAGGTTCTTGACCATCAGGCCGAGCTCGGTGTCGCCCTCGATCACCAGGCGGCGCTGGAAGAACAGGGCGTCGGGATCCTCGCGCCGGGTCGCCAGGCACAGAAACTCGCGCCAGCCGCCGCGAATGGTGGCCTCCCCCGCCTCCGGACTGAGCCGGAAGTGCTCCGCTTCGAGGGTCAGCGTCAGCGTCATGCCCAGATCCTCGATGTGCAGCGAAATGCGCCGTCCGTCGAGCGCATCGAACTCGCCCTCGGCCAGGGGTTCGGCGAAGGTGCGGTTGAGCAGCGGCTCGATCAGCTGGCGCTTCAGGACCAGCGGCACGCGGGGGTCGATGGCGCGAATCAGGCGGGTCGGGGCGGGCGGACGTGGCAAGCGCGACAGGGATAGCGGAAGCATAGCGACTCTCCAGTGGAGCGAACCCATGGATTCGGTGCGGCCAGGTGGCCATGAAACCGATCATCCTAAGCTCGACGCCGCCTGCCCGTACTGATATGCGTCAAGCCTGTGGCACTGCCCCCAACCGGGGCCTTGGCTACCATATATAGCCGGACACTGGCATTCAAGCACCATATGTGGTCTTTATTTTAACGCTAGGGCTTGTATTTTGGTAACTACTTGATCCCCAAGCGGCGTGCCAGCTTGTGCAGATTGCTGGGGTCCACAGCGAGCCGGCGGGAGGCATTCGCCCAGCTCCCGTCGCATGCCGCCAGCGCCTGGCGAATCGCCCGTCGCTGGGCGTTTTCGACCTGACGGCGCAGCGGTTCGACGCCATGCGTCGCCGACTCCAGGATGTCGGGTGCGCGTGAATCGGCTTTCAACGATTCGTCCTTCAACGCTTCGCCATGGGGCAGGTCGAGCCACTCCGGTACCAGGGTGACGATGTCGTCGCGCCGGGCACCGTGTCCCAGCGCCTTGATCGCCGCCCGGCTGATCACGTGCTCCAGCTCACGTACGTTGCCCGGCCAGTGATAGCCAAGCAGCGCCGCCTCGGCCCTCGGCGCCAGGCGCAGGCTGCGCACACCGAGCCTGGCGCGGTTGATCTCGAGGAAATGCCCGGCCAGCACCAGCACGTCGCTACCACGCTCGCGCAGCGGTGGGATGGCGACGGGATAGACCGACAGCCGATGGTAGAGGTCGGCGCGGAACAGGCCGTCGCGCACACCGTCGGCCAGCTGGCGGTTGGTGGCGGCGATGATGCGCACGTCGACCCGGCGCGGGGTGTCCTCGCCCAGGCGCTGCACCTCGCCGTTCTGCAGCGCGCGCAGCAGCTTGGCCTGGATCGGCAGCGGCAGCTCGCCCACCTCGTCGAGAAACAGGGTGCCGCCATCGGCTGCCTCGAAGCGCCCCGCCCGATCCGCCGTAGCGCCGGAGAAGGCTCCCTTGATGTGACCGAACAGCTCACTCTCGGCCAGGGTTTCGGGTAGCGCCGCACAGTTGACCTGCACCAGCGGTTGATCGCGCCGCGACGAGCGCTGATGGAGCCGTCGGGCGAACAGCTCCTTGCCCACCCCGGTCTCGCCCATCAGCAGTACCGGCAGGTCCGCTTCCGCCACCACGTCGAGCTCGTGCAGCAGTCGCTGCAGTTCGGCGCTGTGGCCGAGGATCTCGCCACCCTCGCCCGGCTCGACATGGGCGATGCCACCATGGTCCGCCATGCGCAGCGCGCGCACCTCCTGCTCCAGGCGCGAGACGCGCACCGCGGCCTCCACCAGCAGTGCATAGCGCTCCAGCGCCGTACAGGCGGTCTCGTCGAAGGTACCCGCCACCAGCGCATCCAGGGTCAGCACGCCCCACGGCTCGCCCTCCACGTGCAGACTGATGCCCATGCAGTCGTGCACGTGCAGCGGCTCCCCCGGCTGCTGCTCGACCAGACCGTCGTAGGGATCGGGCAGGCCGGAATCCGGCGGAAACAGGGTCGAGCGGCGGCTGGTGAGGATGGTGGCCAGGCGCGGGTGACGCGCCACCTCGAAGCGCCGCCCCAGCGCCTCACGTACCAGCCCATCCACCGCCACCGGCGCCAGTACGTCCTGCTGCAACCGCAGCAGGCACACCGCACCGCAGCGAAAGCCTTCGCGCAGCGTGCGGACCAGACGCTGCAGGCGCACGGCGCTGGGCAGATCGGCCGTCAGGTCGGCCAGCAGGGAATCATCGAGCATGGTCAATAATACCAATCAGGGTGAATTTAACCCTATCACGATGAGGTAAATTTAACCATAACCACCGTATATCATTGAAAAGCAAACAAGAAAAAACATGGCATGGCGCTTGCTCTGTACAGAATGACATCCCAATTGCAGAGGAACTTCGTATGAACCTGTCCGATCAGACCGTTGGCCGTATCGCCCTGTCACTGCCCGGCGCGACTCGCATCTTCCACATCCACAACATCGACTTCTGCTGCGGTGGGCGCATCAGCCTGCGTCAGGCCGCCGAGCGCGCCGGCCTGCATGTCGACAAGCTCGTGGCCGAACTCGAGGCGCTGCCGGCAGCCAGCAGCGAGCAGCGCGACTGGCGCGAGGCCAGCAACGACGAGCTCATCGAGCACATCCTGACCCGCTATCATGACGTGCATCGTCAGCAGCTGCCCGAGCTGATCCGCATGGCGCGGCGAGTGGAGCAGGTCCACGGCGAGCGCGAAAGCTGCCCCAACGGGCTGGCCGACCTGCTGATGGACATCCATCAGGAGATGGAGAGTCACATGCAGAAGGAGGAACAGATCCTGTTCCCCATGCTGCGCAGCGGCATGGGCGCCCAGGCTCAGGGGCCGATCGCGGTGATGCGCCACGAGCACGACGACCACGGCGAAAACCTGGAGCAGGTGATGCTGCTCACCGACGACATCACCCCGCCCAAGGGCGCCTGCACCACCTGGCGCGCCCTCTACACCGGCCTGCGCGAGTTCCGCGAAGATCTGATGGAGCACATCCATCTGGAGAACAATCTGCTGTTCGAACGGGCCGGCTGAGAAAGCATCTCCCCAGGCACAGCAGCTACGCAAACGGCGCCACGCGGGCGCCGTTGTATTTCGGTGGGTAGATTAGACGGTGCGCGAGAAACGTCCTTCGTTGGGTTTGAGGTAGGCGTCGAAGGCCATGGCCATGTTGCGCATCATCAGACGCCCGGCGGGCAGCACTTCGATGGCATCATCATTGATGGCCAGCAGGCCGTCGGCCTGCATCTCCTCGAGCTGGTCCAGGGCATCGGCGAAATAGTCGCGGAAGACGATGTCGTGGCGCGCCTCGATGTTGGCGAAATCGATGCGCCCGTGGCACATCAGGGCGTTGATCACGTCGCGGCGCAGGCGGTCGTCGTCGTTGAGCCGATAGCCGCGCATCACCGGCAGGCGCCCCGCCTCCAGGCGCGCCTGGTACTGGGCGGTCTCCTTGACGTTCTGGCTGTAGCTGTCGCCGACCTTGCCGATGGAGGTGATGCCCAGGCCGATCATGTCGCAGTCGGCATGGGTGGAGTAGCCCTGGAAGTTGCGCTGCAGAGTGCCGTTCTCCCTGGCCAGGGTCAGCTCGTCGTCGGGCAGGGCGAAGTGATCCATGCCGATGTAGACGTAGCCGGCGGCGGTTAGGCGGCGAATGGTGAGTTCGAGAAGTTCCAGCTTGCGCTCCGGCGGCGGCATGTCCTCGGGGCGGATCAGGCGCTGGGCCTTGAACAGCTCGGGCAAGTGGGCGTAGCTGTAGCTGGCGATGCGGTCGGGGCGCAGGGCGATGATCTTGTCCAGCGTAGTGTCGAAACTCGCCACCGTCTGCAGCGGCAGGCCGTAGATCAGGTCCACGCTGACCGACTGGAAGCCGGCCTCGCGGGCGGCGGCCACCAGTTCGACCACCTGCTCCTCGCTCTGCAGGCGGTTGACCGCCTTCTGCACGTCGGTGTCGAAGTCCTGCACGCCGAAGCTCAGCCGATTGAAGCCGAGGTCGTGCAGCTCATGGATCTGTGCCGGCGTGACCGTGCGCGGATCCACCTCCAGCGAGAACTCGCGCTCCTCCACCGGGGCGAAATGGAACGCCTCGTCGAGGGCCGCCATCAGCTCGCCGAGCTGGGCATTGCTCAGGTAGGTGGGCGTGCCGCCACCCAGGTGCAGCTGGGTCATACGGCGGGTCTCGTCGAACAACGCCCCCTGAACGCCGATCTCCTGCTTCAGCCAGTCCAGATACTCCGCCGCACGCTCGGTATTGTGCGTGATGATCTTGTTGCAGGCACAGTAGTAGCACAGGCTCTTGCAGAACGGGATATGCACGTAGACCGACAGCGGCTTGGGCGAGGCGACCCGGTTGCTGCGCTCGGCGGCGGCGCGGTAGTCATCCTCGGCAAAGGCCGCATGAAACTGCGGCGCCGTGGGATAGGAGGTGTAACGGGGCCCGGGGCGGTCGTACTTCTCCACCAGGGGGCGATTGAACAGCAGCTCGTCTTGCATGATCGACTTCGACCTCTTGAAACCTCGGCATGGGACTCGCCATGCCCAATGCCAGTGAGTATGACATCGGCTATCGCCAGCGTCTCGGCAGCTCGCCCCTCTCTTGTCCCGAGTCAAGTTTGCTTATCTCAGGCGACGGCAACCGGCGAATCCACACCCACAGCCGCCAGGCCACCAGCAGCCAGCCCAGGCTCCAGGCCAGCGCCGAGGCCCACAGCAGCAGCAGCCAGGCACTGCCGGCATCGATGGCCCATAGGCGAAGAACCGCTGCCGTGGCGAACAGCCCGGCCAGCGGCAGCAGCACTCTCTCCCGCTGCGGGCGGCCTTTGGCACGCAGAATCACGTGGCGCAGCATGATGGCGCTGGCCAGGGTACCCAGCGCCCCCGCGGTGAAGGCGTGCAGCGCCGTGCTGGCATGCTGCGGCGCCCACCAGCTGCGCGCCAGCAGCACCAGGCCGATGGCCAGCCAGGCATAGCCCAGCATCAGCACCTGCAGGTCCGGCCGCTCGCGGCAGCCAAACGGTCGCCAGTGCCAGATGCGAGTCAGCACCAGCAGGCCCGCCGCCAGCACCAGCAAGGCCGCCAACGGGCGCAGCAGGTCGAGCAGCATGACGAAGGGCGCCAGCCCCAGCAGCACGATCAGCGCCGCCTCCAGGCGCGGCTGCACACCCACCCCGGCCTGGCGAAACTCTCGTGCGAAGTAGCCGTTGACGGCCGGAACGATGACGCGTCCGCCCATGAAGGTCATCAGCAGTACCAGCCACAGCACGCTCTGATGCATCAACGGCGCGGTGGTCGGCATGTCGTCGAGGTAGCGCCAGATCAGAGTCACCACCGCCAGCAGGCAGATCATGCCCAGCAGCGGCGACAGCAGCCGATTGCGCCACTTCTTGGCGGCAATGAAGCGTGGCACCAGGCGCCCGGCTACCCACAGCGCGAAGGCAGCGTCGGCCAGCGAGGCCACCACGGCGCCCGGCCAGGTCAGCACACCCACTCGACCCAGTAGCCAGAGCGCTACCAGCATGGCCAGTTGGCGGCGTGGCACCGGCCCCAGCAGGTAGCCGGCGATTACCGCCAGGGCAAAGCCGAACAGCATCTCGCGCGCATGTGCCGACGGTGTCGCCAGTTGCACCACTTCCCAGCCGTGATAAAGCGCCAACAGCGAGAGCGGCACCATCAGGGCGGCATGCAAGGCCGACAAGGGGAACAGCCAGCGCCAGGCCGGGAGCCGTAGCTCCCTCGACTGGGGGTCCGGTGCGAACGTAGACTTGGCAAAGTTTTTAAACATGTATATAAAATACTACTTAGAACGAGCGCGCGAAACTACGTTACGGAAAATCGCGGGGCTACGGAAATTAGCGAGGGTGCCATGAGAGAAACCGCGCTACGCCTCGGCTGGCGAATGCTTGCTTATGGTGCCATCGGCCTGGGAGCCGCCGGGCTGGTGGTGCCGCTGTTGCCGACCACCCCTTTTCTGTTGCTGGCCGCCTGGGCGGCGCCCAAGGGTTCGCCACGCCTGGCACAGTGGCTATGGCACCATCCACGACTGGGCCCGCCGCTGCATGCCTGGCGCGAGCAGCGGGCCATTGCCAGAGGGACGAAGCGACTCGCCGTCGCTCTGCTTGCTCTTAGTTGGCTGGTACTATGGATCGGCGGTGCACCCGGTTTCGTGCTGGGAACGACAGTGGCGATTTTTGGCTGTGTGGCCACCTTCATACTCACGCGACCCGATGCCACAGCCCTGCCCAGCGCAAACCAGCAACGAAGCAGTGTTATGATAAGAAGATGTTAGCGTACTTCAATTGACGCCCATCAAGACAGGCCGAACTTCATGCATCTGACCCGTTACACCGACTATGCGCTGCGCGTTCTGCTCTACCTCGCCGTCAAAGGGGAAGAGCGGGCCACCATCCACGAGATTGCAGAAAGCTTCGGCGTGTCGCGCAACCATCTGATGAAGGTGGTTCAGGATCTCAGTCATCGCGGCTACATCACCACCATTCGCGGCAAGAATGGTGGCCTGTTGCTCAATCGCCCCCCGGAGGAGATCACTTTGGGCGGGGTGGTACGCGACACCGAGCACGAGCTTGGCCTGGTGGAGTGCTTCCGCGATCACAACGAATGCATCATCACCCCGGCCTGCCGACTCAAGCCTATTCTCAACGAGGCGATGGGCGCTTTCATGCAGGTTCTGGATGGTTACACCCTCGCCGACATGCTCGGCAGACGCCAGCCCCAGCTCGCGCGCCTGATGCAGATCCCGACAGGCGCCACCTAGATGTGCCAAACTCAATTTGGCCTTGTAGAAGGCTGGCATCGAGCGTTGCCATCGCGCTTCGACCGCCTTCACCGTGAATCAAGCATAAGGAGAAACCCATGAAGAAAGTTACCGCCGCTCTGCTCGCCGGCTCCGCCGCCCTGGTCTTTGCCACCGTGGCCCAGGCCGAACCCGATGGCGAGGCGATCTACAACCAGGCGTGCATGGCGTGCCACATGACCGGTGCCGCCGGCGCCCCGATCAAGGGTGATGCCGACGCCTGGGCCGAGCGCCTAGAGCAGGACATGGACACCCTGTATGCCCACTCCATCGAGGGTATCGGCGCCATGCCGCCGAAGGGTGGCCACGCCAACCTGAGCGACGAGGAAGTAAAAGCCGCCGTCGACTTCATGCTCGAGCCGGTGCTCTAACCGCGCCGTCAAAGCTCAGGCGGACCTCTCCGCCTGAGCGGCGGGGCGACTGGCCCAGATCGCCATCACGCGCCCCGCCGCCACCATCGCAATACTCTTCCAGACAGCGCCACGTCTTACCGTAGCCAAGCCTGCCTACCCCTTAGGGATTACCTCTTAAACCCCGTCCCCAGTCCCTCCCGTGCATGATCCACGTCAATTCGATGACGTTGGTCTACTGGCATGATGGGCAACACCACATAAGCAACATTTCAAATGCATGTTCTTGGTATCTGTCTTCGATACCCCGAACAAATGCTTGGTAAGGAATGCCCATGTTCATCCGGCGCAACCCGCTCCTCTCCCTGGCTCTCGTCTGTGCATTCGCCATGTCGATGCTGCTCGGAGCAGCCGCACAGGCCTTCGAGCTGTCCCAGGTGAAAGCAGGCTTTCCCGATGCCACTCGCCTGGCCGATGCCCAGGGCGAGCATCTCACCAAGGCGGTCTACGCCGGCGACACCCTGCTCGGCTACGCCTTCGAGACCGACGACATTGCGCCGATTCCGGCCTACTCCGGCAAACCGATCAACATGCTGGTGGGCATCGACCTGGAAGCCCGTATCACTCAGGCCACCATTCTCGGCCACGAAGAGCCGATCATGCTGGTCGGCATCCCCGAGCAGCGCCTGATCGACTATGCCGATGCCCACACTCCTCATCACGTCAACGAGCGGCTGCGGGTGGGCGAAAACCTGGACGCCATCTCCGGCGCCACGGTCACGGTGATCGTGCTCACCGAAACGGTGATGCGCTCCGCCCGGCGGGTCGCCGCCGAGCAGGGCCTGATCGACGACCCGCTGGCGACGCCGCCGGCCGAGGTGCGCTACGACGTGTTCGAGCCGGCCGACTGGGAAACCCTGGTGGGCGACGGCACCGTTCGCCGCCTGCACCTGACCCACGGCGAGATCGACGAGGCCTTCGTCGGCACCGCCGCCGAAGGCTACGCCAGCGGTCAGGCGGCCGAGAACACCTTCATCGATCTTTACGTCACCTATCTCAATGCGCCGACTGCCGGTCGCAACCTGCTCGGCGACATCGTCTACGAGCAGCTGATGGAGCGCCTGGAAGAGGGTGAGCACGCCATCGGCGTAATGGCCAGTGGCGACTACTCCTTCAAGGGCTCCGGCTATGTGCGCGGCGGTATCTTCGACCGCATCGAAGCGTCCCAGGGCAATACCAACATCGCCTTCCAGGACAGCGACCATCGGCGCATCGTGCGTCTGGGCATCGACGGCGCACCGCGGTTGACCGAGCGCGACATCTTCATCATCCGCAGCGAAGCCGAGTTTGATCCGGGCGAGCCTTGGGAACTGGGCCTGCTGGTGCGCCGGGCCGCCGGGCCGCTGGAAACCGAGTTCGTCCGCTTCAACGCCCACTACAGCATCCCCGAAGCCTACGTCGAACGCTTCGAGGCGCCGGTGGAAGAGGCGCTGTGGGTGCAGGTGTGGCGCGACCGCACCTTCCAGATCGCCGTGCTCGGCGCCGGCCTGACCGTGCTGACGGCGATCATGCTGTTCCAGGACGTGCTGGTGCGCTATCCGCGCGTGTTCGCCCCGCTGCGTGTCGGCTTCCTCATCTACACCGTGGTGTTCATCGGCTGGTACTCCCTGGCCCAGCTCTCGGTGGTCAACATCCTGACCTTCGTGCATTCGCTGATGGGCGGCTTCAGCTGGGAGTCGTTCCTCATCGACCCGATGATGTTCATCCTCTGGTCGTTCGTCGCGGTGACGCTGCTGATGTGGGGCCGCGGCGTGTTCTGCGGCTGGCTGTGTCCCTTCGGCGCCATGCAGGAGCTGATCAACAAGGCCGCACGCAAGCTCCGGGTGCCTCAGTTCGAAGTGCCCTTCGCCCTGCACGAGCGGCTGTGGGCGATCAAGTACATCATTCTGCTGGCGCTGTTCGCGGTCTCGCTGCACTCGCTGGGCCAGGCCGAGCGCTACGCCGAGGTGGAGCCGTTCAAGACCGCCGTGACCATGCGCTTCCAGCGCGAGTGGGCCTTCCTGGCCTATGCCCTTGGCCTGCTCGCCATCTCGGCCTTCACCCACAAGGCCTACTGCCGCTACATCTGCCCGCTGGGCGCGGGGCTCGCCATTCCCGCCCGCCTGCGCCTGTTCGACTGGCTCAAGCGCCACCGCGGCAGCTGCGGCACCCCCTGTCAGATCTGCGCCAACGAATGCGAAGTGCAGGCCATCCACCCCGACGGCCGCATCAATGCCAACGAGTGCCACTACTGCCTGGACTGCCAGGTGACCTACCACGACGACCGGCGTTGTCCGCCAATGATCAAGCGCCGCAAGCGCTACGAGAAGGCCGCTCGCGGCTCCTCGAAGGGCGGTGCCGTTGAATCCTTCCCGGCCGACGCTGCGCAGGGCAGCCAGGCCAAACTGCAGCGCATTCCCACTCTTCAGGAGGAGTGACCATGAGCGACAAGAACGACCACATCAAGGACCTCAGCCGTCGGAATTTCCTGCGCAACAGCGCAGTGACCGGCGTGGCCGGGGCCAGCTTGGCAGGCGGCTTCGGCGCCGGCGCCCTGGTACGCAGCCGCCCCGCGGAGGCAGCCACCAACAACGAACACCACGTGGAGCCGGGCGAGCTGGACGAATACTACGGCTTCTGGAGCGGCGGTCACTCCGGCGAGGTGCGCATCCTCGGCGTACCCTCCATGCGTGAACTGCTGCGCATCCCGGTGTTCAACGTCGACAGCGCCACCGGCTGGGGCATCACCAACGAGTCCAAGCGCGTGCTGGGGGAGAACGCTCCGCTCAACGGCGACACCCACCACCCCAAGGTGAGCTACACCGACGCCCGCTACGACGGTCGTTACTGCTTCATCAACGACAAGCTGAACACTCGGGTAGCGCGTATCCGTCTGGACATCATGCGCGCCGACAAGATTCTCACCATTCCCAACGTGCAGTCGATCCACGGCCTGACGCTGCAGCGCGTGCCGAGCACCGAGCGGGTCTTCGCGGCGGGCGAAATGATCGTGCCGCTGAACAACAACGGCGAATACCTGGATGATCCGTCCGAATACTGGACCATGATGACCTGTATCGATGCCGAGACCATGGAGTTCAAGTGGCAGGCGATCGTCGACGGTAACCTGGACAACTGCGACACCGACTACAGCGGCCGCTTCGTCGCCGCCTCCTGCTACAACTCGGCGCGCGGCATGACCCTGCCGGAAATGATGGGCCCGGAGCGCGACTGGACGGTGATCTTCGACGTCCCCGCCATCGAAGCGGCCGTTGCCGCCGGCAACTACACCACCATCGGCGACTCCCCGGTCCCGGTGGTCGACGCCCGCGAGCAGGCCCACCAAGGCCGCAACGCCTTTGCCCTCTACGTGCCGACCCCGCGCAGCCCGCACGGCGTCAACACCGCACCACCGGAAGGCAAGTACTGCGTGGTCAGCGGCAAGCTATCGCCGACCTGTACCGTGATCGAGTGGTCCCGCGTGGCCGAGTGGTTCGACGGCGGTCTGTCCGACCCGCGCGACGTCGTGGTGGCCGAGCCGGAAGTGGGCCTGGGGCCGCTGCACACCACCTACGACAACCGCGGCAACGCCTACACCTCGCTGTTCCTCGACAGCCAGGTAGTGAAGTGGAACATCGAGGACTCCATTCGCGCCTACAACGGCGAGGAGGTGAACTACATTCGCGACCGCATCGACGTGCACTACAACATCGGCCACATCAAGGCCTCGCTGGCCTGTAGCCGCGACGTGGACGGCAAATACCTCACCGCGCTGTGCAAGTTCTCCAAGGATCGCTTCCTGCCGGTAGGCCCGATGCATGCCGAGAACGACCAGCTGATCGACATCACCGGCGAGCAGATGAAGCTGATTCACGACGGTCCGACCTACGCCGAACCCCATGATGCGCTGATGATTCGTGCCGATCAGCTCAACCCGTCCCAGGTCTACACCCGCGACGATCCCTACTTCGCCGAAACCGTGGCCATGGCCCACGCCGATGGCGTCACGCTGGAGACGGACAACAAGGTCATTCGCGACGGCAACAAGGTGCGGGTCTACATGACCTCGGTGGCGCCGAGCTTCGGCACCACCGAGTTCCGCGTAAAGCAGGGCGACGAAGTCACCATCGTGGTCACCAACATGGACACCATCGAGGACGTCAGCCACGGCTTCGCCCTGGTCAACCACGGCATCAACTTCGAGATCCATCCGCAGCAGACCTCGTCGGTGACCTTCGTGGCCGACAAGCCAGGGGTCCACTGGTACTACTGCAGCTGGTTCTGCCACGCCCTGCACATGGAGATGTCAGGTCGCATGCTCGTAGAACCCGCATGACGATGTAACCCGGCCGGCCCCCGCGGGGCCGGCCACTGCAACACCCGAGGTGACCGTAATGCAACATACTCTTTTCTCATTCCTGGGCGGCTGCGCCCTGCTGCTGACGGCAACGTTTGCCTTCGGCGAGCTGCGCATCGAGCCCGGCGACGGTCCTCTCCAAGCTCATATCGATACGGCCGCGCCTGGCAGCGAGCTGACGCTCGCCGCCGGGATCCATATCGGCGGTATCCTGATCGATAAGCCCTTGACCCTACGCGGCGAGCCCGGCGCCATTCTCGACGGCGAGGGCAGCGGCGACGTGATCCGCGTGCGCGCCCCGGACGTGCGCATCGAGGGCCTGACCCTGCGCAACTCCGGTTTCAACCTGACCGACATGAACGCCGGCATTCACGCCGAACGCGAAGCCCACCGCATCCACGTCGAGAACAACGTGATGGAGAACGTGGCCTTCGGCGTCTGGGCATGGCACCTGGAGGCACCCAGCGTGATCGGCAACCGCATCGCCGGCAATACCGGCGTGCGCTCTCAGGACCGCGGCGACGCCATCCGCCTATACAACATCAGCGGCGGCACCATTGCCGACAACGACGTACGCGACAGCCGCGATGCCATCTACGTCGATACCAGCCGCGACCTGACCTTTCGCAACAACCGACTGCGCGACTCGCGCTTCGGCATCCATTACATGTTCACCCACGGCGGCAAGATCGTGGGCAACCACACCAGCGGCACCCGGGCCGGCTATGCGCTGATGATGTCCCGCGATCTGGAAGTGGTAAACAACCGCTCCGAGCGCGACATGAACTACGGCATTCTGATGAACTACGTCAACTACAGCACCATCGCCGGCAACGACATTCGCGGTATCACCGCCTGGCACGGGCCCGGCGGCAGTGAACACGGCGTCACGCTCGGCGCCGAAGGTAAGGCGCTGTTCATCTACAACTCCCAGCGCAACGAGATTCACGGCAACCGCCTGGCCGATAGCGAGATGGGCATCCACCTGACGGCAGGCTCCGAGAACAACCGCCTCTACGCCAACGCCTTCATCAACAACCGCCAGCAGGTGATGTACGTGGCCACCCGCCATCAGGAGTGGTCCCGGGATGGCCGCGGCAACTACTGGAGCGACTATCTGGGCTGGGACCTGGACGGCGACGGGGTCGGCGATACGCCCTACGAGCCCAACGATGCCGTCGACCGCCTGCTGTGGCGTCACCCCGAGGCGCGCCTACTGCTGCACAGCCCCGCCGTGGTCGCGCTACGCTGGGTACAGCGCCAGTTCCCGATCTTCCGTGCCCAGGGCGTGCAGGACAGCGCCCCGTTGATGCACGCCCCCGACCTTGGAGAAGCCCAATCATGAATCCGGTAATCGAATGTCGCGGGCTGACCAAGCGCCACGGCGAGCTCACCCGCCTCGACAGCCTCGATCTCACCGTCCAGGAGGGCGAGGTACTCGCCCTGCTGGGCCACAACGGCGCCGGCAAGACCACCACCATGAAGCTGATTCTGGGCCTGATCTCGCCCAGCGCAGGTTCGCTAGAAGTGCTCGGCGGCGCTCCCGACGGCCCCCATGCCGAAACCCTACGCCGCCATCTGGGCTATCTGCCGGAGAACGTCAGCTTCTACGAGCAGCTCAGCGGTCGTGAAGTGCTCGATTACTTCGCCCGGCTCAAGCGGATCGATCGTCGCCAGGTGGATGAATTGCTCGAGAAGGTGGGCCTGGGCCACGCGGCCAAGCGTCGGGTCAAGACCTACTCCAAGGGCATGCGCCAGCGCCTCGGGCTGGCCCAGGCGCTGCTCGGCGAGCCGCGCCTGCTGCTGCTCGACGAGCCCACCACCGGGCTCGACCCCGCTGCCACCCGCGACTTCTACGAAACCGTGCGCGAGCTGCGCGAGCGCGGCTGCACCGTGCTGCTTTCCTCCCACGTGCTGCCGGGGGTGGAGCCCTACATCGACCGCGCGCTGATCCTCGGCGCCGGCCGGCGCCTGGCGCTGGGCAGCCTCGAGGAGCTTCGCCACGAGGCATCGCTGCCGCTGACCATTCGCGCCAAGGGTCGCTGGCCCGGGGTCGACTGGTCCGCCGGCTGGGACGATACGCGCATCGCCCCGCGCTATCTCAACGGCTCGGCGCTGGAGCTCGGCGTGCACCCCTCGGCCAAGATGAGCGCCTTGCGCCGGCTGACCGGCACGCCGGGAGTCGAGGACATCGACGTGCTGCCGCCGACGCTGGAGCACTTGTACGCTCACTTCTCGGCGCCCGTCGCCGCGGCTTCGTCCACCTCCGATCAGCGAGGCACGCCATGAACACCACCTTTATCGTCGCCCGCAAGGAGTTCCAGGACGGCCTGCGCAATCGCTGGGTGCTGGCCATCGCCCTGATCCTGGCCGCACTCGCCGTCGGTATCGCCTGGTTCGGCGCTGCCGCCAGCGGCGGCATGGGCTTCACCTCACTGGCCACCACGGTAGTCAGCCTGTCGACCCTGGCGGTATTCCTGATCCCGCTGATCGCCCTGCTGCTGGCCTACGATGCCGTGGTCGGCGAGCAGGAATCCGGCACCCTGCTGCTGCTGCTCACCTATCCGCTCAGCCGCACCTCGCTGCTGCTGGGCAAGTTCCTTGGTCACGGGCTGATCCTTGGTGCCGCCACGGCGCTGGGCTTCGGCATTGCCGGGGTGGTGATCGCCTTCGCCGCCGATGGCGTGGCGCTCGGCGAGCTTATCGCCAGCCTCGGCCTGTTGATCCTCAGCAGCGTGCTGCTGGGCTGGGTGTTCATCGCCTTCGCCTACCTGATCAGCGTGTGGGTGACCGAGAAGGCGCGCGCCGCCGGGCTGGCGCTGGGCGTGTGGTTCCTGTTCGTGCTGGTGTTCGATCTCGGCCTGCTGGCGCTGCTTGTGAGCGTGCAGAGCGGCGCCGACTGGCTGCCGTGGCTGCTGCTGCTCAACCCCACCGACGGCTTCCGTCTGATCAACATGGTCGGCTTCGAATCCGCCCAGGCCTATACCGGGGTGACCGCCATTGCCCAGAACACCGCCTTCCATGCTGGCTGGCTGCTGCTGATCCTGGTCGGCTGGATCGTCGCCCCGCTGGGACTGGCGATCCTGCGCTTTCGCCACCATTCCGCCTGACCCATGACTAGGCTGTGTAGGAGAACGACCATGATACGCACCACCCTCGCCGCCCTGGTTCTTGCCGTGTTGCTGGCAGGCTGCAGCGGCAGTGAAGACAAGCCTCTCGCCGCGGCCCAGCCGATCACCGACGGCGACAGCTGCCACGTGTGCGGCATGCTGATCGCGGATTTGCCGGGTCCCAAGGGCCAGGCCTACCTGAATCGCGACGATGCGGTACGCAAGTTCTGCTCCACCACCGACATGTTCGCCTTCCTGCTGCAGCCGGAGAACGAGAACCGCCTGAGCCATGCCTGGGTCCACGACGTGGCCGTGACGCCCTGGAGCCGGCCGGCCGACGACGCCTTCATCCTGGCCAGTGAAGCCTGGTACGTGGCGGGCCACGACCAGCGTGGCGCCATGGGCCATACGCTGGCATCCTTCAGGGAGCGCCACCACGCCGAGGCCTTCCGCGAGACTCATGGCGGCGAGGTGCTCGCCTTCGGCGACATCGACCTGGAGCTGCTGACCGAGCTCGCGCGGGCGGATGCCAGCATGCAGCACAACGGCGGCATGCCCGGCCACGCAGGCCATGGCAACGAAGTGAACGACCACGCCGGTCACGGTGGCGCCATGCACGGCCACTGATACGTACCCACTGCAGGGGAGGGTCCAGCCCATGGTCATGAAGCTCGCCTCGCGTGCCGTCGCCGTCCTGCTGATATCGCTGAGCCAGTCCGCCTGGTCCGGCGATACCTCTCCCTCACCTCCGGTTGGCGACGCGCAGCGCGGCGCCGACATGGCCAAGCTGTGCACCAGCTGTCATGGCTACCAGGGGCGCAGCGTGACCTCCCGCTATCCGAGCATCGCCGGCATGGACGAAGCGCGCTTCATCGCCGGCATGCAGGCGCTGCGGGCCGGCGAGCGCGGCCACCTGATGGCCAGCATGACCCGCGGCCTCAGCGATCAGGACATCGCCGACCTGGCGGCCTACTATTCACAGCTTGACCCCCAGACACAGCTTGAGCCCCAGACACAGCTTGAGCCCCAGACACAGCTTGAGCCCCATACGCAGCAGGAGCCGCACCCCGAGGACGCCGACGCAAGCGTGCCGTAAAGACTCTGCTCGCCGTAACCGATATCTGACGGGGTCGGCGCGGCGGGCTGCGAGTGCTACCATCCCAGGCTTGTCGATCAGGAACCCGAACATGACCCGATCCCTTCGGCCCCGCGCCGCATTCCGGCTGCACGCCGGCCTGGTGCTCGCGGCCCTGCTGGCGGCCTTTCCCTTTGCCAGCGTGGCACTGGCCACCAACTACAACGTGAGCGACGTCGAAGCCCACGGCCACTGGCACTCGCTGGCCCTGTCGCTAGGCGAGGAGCGCCACTTCCGCGCCCTGGAGCAGCACAGCTACAGCGACTCCATTTTCAGCGTGAACTACACCCCCGGCGTGTGCGACCTGCCGTGGCTGGAAGTGCGCGTCGAACTCGAGGAGCTCCAGTCGGAGAGTCGCGTGGCCAACCTGGTGCCCGGCGACCTGCGAGTCGACTACGCCACCATCCACAGCGGTGCCGCGGAATTCATCACCCAGCGCGGCGACCGCGGCTTCTACGTCAACTTCTATCTCGACGAACTGGATCTGCTGATCGACGAGATGAGCGAAGGCGAGACCCTGCGCCTGCGCTTCGACCGCGGCGACGAGGACTACTGGTTCATGAGCTTCGACCTGGCGGGTGCCGGCGACGCCATCGCCCGCGCTGAGCGGCTGTGCGAGGCGGCCGGCTGATGGCAACGCTGCTGTTTCGGCTGGCCAACGTCTCCGAGGAGGAGGTCTGGGAGGTACGCCGACTGCTCGACGAGCACGGCTTCGACACCTACGAGACCCACGCCGGCTTCTGGCGCCTGGGGGTCGATGCCATCTGGCTGCGCGACGACACCCAGTTGGAAGCGGCGCGGGAAACGCTCGCCCGCTACCAGGCCGAGCGGCAGGCGCGGGTACAGCAGGAACATGCCAACCAGATCGAACGCGGTGAGGCGCCTACGCTGTGGCAGCGTCTGCGCCATCACCCCTTGAAGGTCTTGCTGGTGGTCTGCGCCGTGGCGGCGATATTGGCGCTGACGTTGGTGCCCTTCCTGGGCCTGATCTAGGCTCTGTCTGAAAATTGCCCCACGCCCGACACGACAAGCCGCCGCCCGAGGGCGGCGGCTTGTCTATTGGCGGCTGGTATCAGCGCAGCAGCCGGGTATCCAGGTACTCCACCGATAGATAGTCGTCGAAGGCCCACAGGCGCACGAAGCGGCTACGCTCCTGGCGCTCGCTCTCGCTGCCGCCCCAGATCGTCAAACCGTTCGGCTCCTGCGGCATGTCGCCCTTGAGCTGCTCGAACCACCACTCGGTCATATCCTCGCCCCACGGCTGGCCGTACTGCGAGACCAACTGCTCCTTCACGGCCGCGTGATCCTCCACCTCGGGATGAAAGGCCACCACCAGGGCCAGCCGGTCGCTGCCGGCCGGGAAGACGTAGCGCAGATCAGTCACCGGTTCGCCATCCACCTGACGTTCGCCGTCGATGAGCAGGTCGTCATGCTCGGTCTGGTGCCGCTCGATGTTGGCGATCTGGTCGCTCTCGAGCCGCGCCAGCACCTCTTCCGAGCTCATGCCGAACTCGGCGCTGCGGTAGCCGGAGATCTCTTCCGCCGCGACGGCGGCACTGGCCGCGGTCAGTGCCAGCGCCGTGAGCAGCCCACCGAACAGCGCTGCGGGTTGGGTAGTCATCGCCATGGGAACTCCTCTTGAGCCGCTCCGGCCCATGCTTTCAGTTGTCTTCGTCGGTAGCCACGACGCGTATCACGCCAATCATGCCCCGGTTGTGATGGGGCTGGCAGTAATACTCGTAGGTGCCCTCTTCATCGAAGGTCCGCTCCCAGCTCTCCTCGGGAAAGAGACGGCCGGAGGCGATCTCCTCGTCGGGGAAATAGATGTCATGGTTGGAGCGGCGTTCGACGTTGACCCAGCGCACCGTGGTGCCGACGCTGACCTCCAGCTCATCCGGCTGGAAGCGGTTGTTGACCATCTCGATCTCGACCACATCGCCGCCGGCCTGGGCCGCCCCGCCGATCAGCAGGGCGCCCAGCAGGCCAAGGGTGGTCACGAGCCGCACGCGCATCTTCATTGCCCACTCCCCCTCGGGTCCGAGCGCATCACCGCGTGATGCGCGTGGCGTTGATCTCCACCATGTCTTCCTCGAAGTCGCCGGGAATCTCGGCGTCGAAGGCCAGACCGTACTGCCAGGAGACGTGGTGGAAGCGTGAGGCGGCATAGTCGTCGTGCAGCGCCACGTTGAAGCTGTACTTGCGGTCGGTGGCGAGCGGCTTGTCGCCCTCCACGCCGGTACGCAGCGCGCGGGTCAGGTAGGCGGTCCATACGCCATTCTCCTCCATCGCCGTCATGACCACCGCTTCGCTCTCGGAGAGATGCCGCTGCTCGAGGATATAGCCGCTCTCGGTGAGCTCGGCACCGCTCTTGTAGCGCGCGATGTCGAGATAGACGCCACCCCCCAGCAGCTCGGTGATCTCCGCCTCGTCCTTGAGCTTGTCCCAGCCCCCCCGCGCCGCGCCGCGGCGACCGCGGATCTCGATCTCGCTGCGGCTCTCGCTGAGGTACTTGGTCACGCCGTTGAGCATGTCGAGGCGCTCGGCCAGCTCGCTCTGAGCCAGGGCTTCCGCTTCCGGCGCATCGGGCATGTAGGTGGAGTCGTGGTGACAGCTGGCCCAGCAGCCGCCGCGGTCGGCCATGTCCACCCGCTCGTCGGCAAAGCTGACGGTGAGCTTCATGGGGTTGTCCGGGTCCATGCGGCCGCCGTCGACGAAGGGCAGCGGCGCGTGCTCGCCGGCTTCCCACTGGAAGCGCATGAACAGGTAGTCGTCATCGAAGGTGGCCTGCACGGTCATCGGAATGTGGCCGCGCTTGTCGCCCAGATCATAGGTCTCGATCTTCTCGGCGCTGGTGGCCAGCGCTCCGATCTGCGCCTCTTCGCCCGCATGGCACCACACGCAGCGGTCGCCGAAGCTGAAGGCACGGCCGCCGCCGTGGGAGCTGCCGTCCTGGATCCACTCGATGGAGGCCTGACCGGGCAGGAACAGAGTCACGTCCAGCGCCGGCACGTCGGACCAGTCCAAGGTCGCGGCGATGTCACCCTCGGCCGCCACGGCTTCACCCAGCTCTTCGGCTTCCAGCGGCATGGCCGGCTCGCCGCGCTCCGGCAGATCGGTGACGGGCTCGTCGTGCTCGAAGCGGTAGGCCCACACCGGCGACTCGTCCCAGTCTGCGGGAAGCTCATGGGCGATACCCTGGTGGCATTCGATGCAGGTCTGGCCCTGCTCGAAGGCGCGCGCATGCTCGCGGGCGGCGCGCGGCGCCTGCTGTTCGAGGTCCATGGCCGACCAGTCGTGGCAGTTGCGGCACTCACGCGAGTCGGTGCGCAGCATGGAGCGCCACACATTCTCGGCCAGCTGCAGCCGCTTGCCTTCGAACTTCTCCTTGGTATTGATGGTGCCCAGCATCCAGTGCCACACCTCGCGGCTGGCCTCGATCTTGCGCACCATCTTCGGTCCCCAGGAGTCCGGCACGTGACAATCCGAGCAGGTGGCCCCGACCCCGGTGGCGTTCTGGTAGTGGGGCCGGTCCAGGTACTCCTCGTGCACCCAGCTCATCTCGTGGCACGCCGTGCTGCAGAACTTCATGCTGTTGGTGGCTTCCATCACGGTGTTGAAACCGCCCCAGAACAGGATGCCGGCAACGAAGAACACCACGGCGGCACCCAACGATGCCCCCATGATGGTGATCCTGCGCCAGTTTCGTAGACGCTCCCCCATGATCTCGCTCTCCCCAAAATGTCGTGCCACGAGTCGTGCTTGTTGCTTATGCCTGCCTCCCGGTGGTGCCTGGGCTGTCGGCTTCTTCTGCAGGCGCTTCGCGCGAAGCGACTGAAGAAGAAGCCGGAGCGCCGCGGGGCGCTCCGGCCGGCGGGCTTAGCCGCGCTCGTACTTCTTCAGACGGTTGTAGACGTTGAACTTGCCGGTCGGCGTGTTCAGGTTCTCGATGACTTCCTTGACCTCGAGGGTCGCGTCGTCGAAGACCACGATGGCGCCATCGTCCTGGTGGCCACGGCCGCGGGCCCAGATGGAGACCCACACCTCGGTGCCGGACTGGTCGTACTCCATGTGCACGGCCACCGCATCATGCTCGACGGGACGGTCGGCAACGTGGATCGGAGTCAGCTCGCGAGTCTCCTTGTCCATGACCATGATCCACTGGTTGACGTCGGCCTCCGGGTGCATGGCCTGATCGATCCAGACGTGGGGCGAGTTCGGGTGGCTGCGCAGGAACAGGCCCGGGCCGTCGGTCTCCACGGTGCCGCAGATCTCCCAGGCATGCTCCGGATGGCCCTCGGGATCGGTGCCCCAGAAGGTCACCAGGCCCTCACCCAGGTGGGTGGTACCGGCCACCGGACCACACTCCGGGTCGATCCAGTTGGCACCCGGACCCGGGTGCGGGATCTGGCCGGTGTTGAGCAGGCCGACGAGCTTGCGCTCCACGGTATCGACGAAGGCCATCTTGTGGCTGAAGTTCGCCGCGATCATGAAGTAGCGACCGGTGGAGTCGAAAAAGCCGTCGTGCAGATACTCGGCAGACGCGATGTGGTCGATGCGCAGGTTGTCGATATCGCTGTAGTCGACCTGCCAGACCTGCCCGGTCTCCTTGACGTTGACCAGGAAGGAGGGCGCATGAGGCGTATCGTAGAGCGCCGCCACGCGGGCTTCGTGGACGTAGTTGCCCTCGGTGTCGTAGCCGCGAGTGGAGACGACCTTGAGCGGCTCCATGGTCTCGGCGTCGGCGATCACGAAGTGCGGGGGCCAGTAGCCGCCGCCGATGACGTACTTGTCCGCCCACTCGCCGTAGTGAGATACCGCCACGTCGCGGGCGTCGATGCCGATGAACACCTCGGCGGTCGCCTGGGGCGGGTCCATCCACAGGTCGATCTTGGTCAGACGACCGTCACGGCCCTGGACGTACCAGAAGCGGCCGTCGGAGCTCGACTTGGCCACGTGCACGGCATAGCCGGTCTCGGCCTCGGTGATCAGCTCCTTGGTGTCGCCGTCGATGATGCCCATGGCGCCACGGTCACGCAGGATGGTGACCATGAAGTTTTCCCAGTTGCGGTCGTGCTGGGGCTCGGTGGGCCACTCCTCCTGGGGCACCAGGATGCGCCAGGTCTCGCGGATGTCGGCAAGCGACATCTCCGGCGGCTCTTCCGGGGTCTGCTGGATGTACTTGGAGATCATGGTGATCTCCTCTTCGTCCAGGATGCCGTCGAAGTTGTTCATGCCGCCTTCGGTGCCCAGCGCGATGATGCTCTCCAGACGGCGCTGGCCCATCTCCTGGGTGTTTTCCGGCAGCAGATTGGGGCCGGTGGCGCCCTTGCGCAGGGTGCCGTGGCAGCCGGCGCAGCGCTGGAAGTAGATGGCGCTGGCGCGCTCCATTTCCTCGGCCGTCATTTCAGGGGCCGCGGCCTGGGCGGTACCCATCATCGCGGCCAATGGAAAGCTCAGGGCAAAGATCCCCTTGGTCAATGCTCTCATGTGCATATCGTGCCTCGCTTGGTTTCCCCTTCGGGTAGTGGCTGGCGGGTGCCCGGCATGACCCATTCTTCTCTACCGTTCGGCGACCATGCGCTTCAGCCACCCCCCACCTGACGCCATTAGTAGCAGGTTTGACTTTTGGCTCACTTGACCACTGTCAATAGATGCATTCTGGAGTTGACTTATGTCAGAAGAGGGGCGAAATAACCGTCGGCAGACATGCAACGACCCGCTGGGCGGGCCATTCCGCAGATGTCATGCGTGGCGGATGTCTGCATCAACGACAGGGGCGCATTGCTGCGGTTCGCTGCCCCTGCGCCACGCTTGGCAGCGGCGAGAGCAGCTCCTCCTCATCGGTATTGGCAAAGCGGCGCAGGGCGGCGATGTCCTCGACATGTACGCAGTTGCGCTCGCAGCTCACCCCGACCTCCTTGAGCCGAGCCATGGCCCGCGAGAAGCTCTCCGGTTTCATCCCCAGCCGGCCGGCGATGAGCAGCTTGTCGCAGGGCAGGCAAACGGTGGCCTGATTGGTTTCGCAAGGGCACAGGGAAACGATGAAGGCCGCCAGTCGCTGGTAGGTCGGCTGGTTGGTCAACTGGTCGAGCTGACGCACCAGATAGCGCAGCATGCCCGTCAGGTTGGCGAGCAGATTGAGCGTCAAGCCGTGGTTGCGCTCCAGGGTGGTGAGAAAGTGATCGGCTGTGAACACCAGCAGACGGGCGTCCTCGGCAACGGCGGCGTTGACCGGAAATCCCAGGCGGTCGAACATCGCCGCCTCGGCAAAGGACTCGCCGCGGGTGAACAGCCCCACCATGCATTCGTTACCGTCGGGACTCTCGCGAAACAGCTTGACCCAGCCGCTCAGCACCACATAGAAACGGTCCGCCGGCTCGCCGGCACTGAACAGCAGCGTGCCGCGACGATAGCTGCGCTCCAGGGCGCCGTCGGTGAGCAGCGCCAGGGTCTCGTCGCCGAGCCCCGAGAACAGCGGCACCTGCCTGACGGCCTGCAGGGCCTCACGACTCAGCGGCGATTTCATCGGTTTCTCCTTCATCATGGCATCTCCTGTCAGCCTTCCGTGGTGGTCTGCGCCACCTGGGCCAGGTTGCCGCGAATGATCTCGGCTTCCGGCGAGTCCGGCGGCAACAGGCCGAGCAGGCGCTCCCAGTAGCCGCGAGCAGTCGTCATTTCCTCCTCCAGGAAGGCCCATGAGCCGGCCAACCACAGCCCCTGGGCATGGTAGGGGTCGATTTCCAGGGCCCGCTCGATCAGCCGCAGCGGTTCACCGCTCAGGCCCCCCTGGCGCTCGGCCATGACGTCGGCATAGCGCGTGAGCAGATCGGGATCGCCGTCGCCGCCGTGGGCCATGGCCTCGCGAAAGGCGCGTTCGGCGGCATCCAGGTCATCGAGGAAGACCAGGGTACGGCCCAGCAGCACCCAGCTCTCGACGTCGTCCGGCTCCTGGGCCAGGCGGCCCTGGAGCTGCTGCGCCATCAGCTGGAACTGGCGGCGCAGCTCGGCTTCGGTGGCTGCGGTCGGCTCGGCGACCGCCGTCTCGCCGGCGGGGTGCTGGGTGGCGAAGACCTCCTCGGCGTGCCCCACCGTCAGGTAGATGCCGATCGCCATGAACGGCAGCACGGCAATGCTGACGATGGCGGCGGCGCCCACCGCGCGCCCGCCCCCACGCTGTGCGGCAGCGGGTGTTTCATCGGGCTCGATGGCACCGCTGTCAAGCAGTTCGCGCTCCAGGTCGGCCACGGCCGTGGCGTACTGGGCCTGGGTCAGGGTGCCCGCGGCCAGGTCTTGATCCAGTTCGTGAACTCGGTCGCGATGCACGCTGGCATTGACCGCCCGGCGCGACGGCAGCGTCTCTCGCCGTGGCGCGCGCAGCAGCGGATAGAGCACGAACGCCAGCGCCAGAACGCAGAGCAGCAGGGCAAAGAGCAGAAACAATCCGTTCATCTCATCCTCCGGGATCAGGCGTCGTGGTGCAGCCGTTCGAGCACGGCGCGCTCCTGCTCGGTGAAGTCGGGGCGCTCGGCCATGCCTCGCCGCCCGACAACGAGGCGCCACCACACCAGGGCGCCGCCGAACATGAGCAGGAAGGGGCTCGCCCACAGCAGCCAGGTGTTGGCCTGCAGCGGCGGCCGGTAGCGCACGTAGTCGCCATAGCGCTGGACCATGAACTCGACGATGGCGTCGGCATCGTGACCGGCCAGGGTCATGTCGTAGACCCGTCGACGCATGTCGGCGGCCAGCTCGGCGTTGGATTCATGTATGGTCTCGCTCTGGCACACCGTGCAGCGCAGTTCGCGCACCAGGGTGTCGTACTGGCGCTTCTGGGCTTCGTTGTCGAATTCGATCGGCTGGCCGATGGCCAGGGCCATGGCGAGACCGGCGGGCGCCAACCAGGCGGTCAGTAGCAATAGCATGTGTCGGATCATGATTGCGCCACCCTCCTCGCCTCGTTCTTACGCTGCTGCTCGGCTCTCAGTTGCTCGGTTCTCAGCTTCTCGACCAGCGGCAGCACCTCGTCGAGCAGCAGCTGGCGGGAGAGCGGGCCGATGCGCTTGTAGCGAATCACCCCTTCGGCATCGAGCACGTAGGTTTCCGGCGTGGCGTAGACGCCCCAGTCGATGCCGGCATCGCCGCGGGGGTCGTAGGCAATGGTGCGATAGGGGTTGCCACTGACGGCGAGATAGCGCACCGCCGCATCCCGCTCATCGCGGTAGTTGAAGGCGTGAATGGGAATGCCGCCCTGGGCCAGCTCCATCAGCAGCGGCTTCTCGGAGCGGCAGGTGCTGCACCAGGTGGCCCAGACGTTGACCAGCGCCACCTCACCGATGAAGTCCTGCTCGGTGACCAGGCGCTCGGCGTCTTCCAGTGCTTCGAGAGCGAAGGCCGGCGCCGGTTTGCCCACCAGGGGAGAGGGCAAATCGCGGGAGTTCATGCCAAGCCCCACGAACAGCAGACCGAGCAGGGCAAAGGTGGCGACCAGCGGCAGTATCAGGCGAAGTTTCATCAGCCGGTCGCCTCCTGCGCTCGTGCAGTGACCTCGTCCGACCGACGCTGCGGCCTGACCACGCGGTTTCTGGCCAGACGGTAGCGCTTGTCGCAGGCCGCCAGCAGGCCACCCAGCGAGAGCAGAATCGCGCCGGACCACATCCAGAACATGTAGGGCTTGTAGTAGAGCCGGAAGCTCCAGGCATCGCCCACCAGCCGCTCGCCCAGCGAGACGTAGACGTCGCGGGTCGGCGCACGATGCAGCGAGGCCTGATTCATGGGGTTCTGGGGCTGGGTGTCGTAGTAGCGGCGTTGGGGCAGCAGCGTCGCCACCAGCCTGCCGTTATGCTGCACCTCGACCACTGCCTGATCCGCATCCCAGTTGGGGCCGCGCACGGTTTCCATGCGCAGCAAGGTGAAGTCGAAGCCTGCCGCCGAAGCACTCTGCCCCGGCTGCATGCGCACGTCGCGCTCGACCTCGTAAGTGTTAACCATGGCGATGGCCACCACGATCAGGGCCAGGCCGATGTGGGCCAGGTGCATACCCAGGAAGCTCGGCCGCATGACCTTGCGCAGCCGCGCCGGCAGAGGTTGGCGCGCCGAGCCCATGCGCTTGTGCATGTCCAGCAGCGCGGTGAGCACGATCCAGGTGGCCAGCATCAGCGACAGTGCCGTCATGGGGCGCCAGGCGCCCAGGGTCAGCGGCCACAGCCCGCCGCCCACCACGCTGACCGCCAGCACCCAGCGCAGCTGGCGGAAGGTCTCGCCGGGATTGGCCTGCTTCCACATCACCGACGGGCCGAGGCCCATCAGCAACAGCAGCGGCAGCATCACCGGCGCGAACACGGTATCGAAGTAGGGCGGGCCCACCGAGATCTTGCCCAGCCCGAGGGCATCCAGCGCCAGCGGGTAGAGCGTACCGATGAAGACCGCGGTGCAGGCCACCGTCAGCAGCACGTTGTTGGCCAGCAGCAAGGATTCGCGGGAGTACCAGCCGAAGGCCCCGCCAAGCCCCACCCTGGGCGCCCGCCAGGCATAGACGGTCAGCGAACCGAGCAGGGTGAGGGTGAGCATGCCGAGGATGAACACTCCACGCTCCGGATCGGTGGCGAAGGCGTGCACCGAGGTGATGACTCCCGAGCGCACGATGAAGGCGCCGAGTATCGTCAGGGCGAAGGTGATGATCGCCAGCATCAGGGTCCAGACCTTGAAGCCGCCGCGCTTCTCGGTCACCGCCAGGGAGTGGATCAGCGCCGTGGCGGTGAGCCAGGGCAGGAAGGAGGCGTTCTCCACCGGATCCCAGAACCACCAGCCGCCCCAGCCCAGCTCGTAGTAGGCCCACCAGGAGCCCACCGCGATGCCCAGCGTCAGAAACACCCAGGCCACCGTGGTCCAGGGCCGCGACCAGCGCGCCCAGGCGGCATCGAGGCGACCACCGAGCAGGGCAGCCATGGCAAAGGCGAAGACCACCGCCATGCCCACATAGCCCATGTAGAGCAGCGGCGGGTGAAGAATCATGCCCGGATCCTGCAGGAGCGGGTTCATGCCGCGCCCATCCACCGGACCCGGCACGACGCGTTCGAACGGATTGGAGGTGAAGATAGTGAAGGCAATGAAGCCGACACAGACCATGCCCAGCACCGCCAGCACCCGTGCCAGCATCTCCCGGGGCAGCGACTGGCTGAAGTAGGCCACGGCGGCGCCCCACGCGCCCAGGGTGAAGACCCACAGCAGCAGCGAGCCCTCATGGCCGCCCCACACCGCGGTGACCTTGTAGATCAGCGGCTGGGTGAGGCTGGAGTGGCTGGCCACGTAGCGCACCGTGAAGTCGTCGACCACGAAGGCCCAGGTGAGCACCGCCAGCGAAAGTGAGAGGAAGACGAACTGGCCGGTGGCCAGGAAGCGACCGGTGCGCATCAGCCGGGCGTTACCGAGCTGGGCGCCCACCAGGGGCAGCACACTCTGAGCCAGCGCCAGACACAGCGCCAGGATAAGGGCAAAATTTCCGAGTTCCGCCACCATGGGCCGGCACCTCCCGCTTTCCCCGGTGCCGAAGAGCAGCGCGGCGACCGGTCACTGACGAACGTGAGTGGTCGAGACGAACGGGATGAAAAGCTGAGAGCGGGCGCGCCTCGACCGGCATGAGAGGAATGGTCCGACCAATGGCGTTAAATATCCATACGCAATACTTCTTTTCACGGTGGGGTTGTGATCCATGTCAAACAAAACGGCGCGGCCGGATGTCGCGCCCCACTTAGGGCGACGAAAGCCTGACAGCGGACACGTCTGGACGTAAGCTAGGCACAGCGTTTTTCCCGCCTCACACTCATCGCGAACACTCACCGCAAGTACTCATCACGAACACTCATCACGAACAACAGGAGCTACCGTGCTGAAGCGAACTCTGATCACCCTGCTCGCCGCCGCCAGCCTGCCGCTGGCCGCCGCCCACGCCCAGGCGGCCGACGTCGTGCTGCACACCAACCACGGCCCCATCGGCATCGAGCTGTTCAAGGACCAGGCCCCCGAGAGCGTCGAGAACTTCCTCACCTACGTGCAGGATGGCCACTACGACGGCACCCTGTTCCATCGCGTGATCGACGGTTTCATGATCCAGGGCGGCGGCTTCGATCAGGACTTCCGCCAGAAGGCGACCCGCGACCCGATCGCCAACGAGGCCGACAACGGCCTGCGCAACGAGCGCGGAACCCTGGCCATGGCCCGCACCGGCGACCCGCACTCCGCCACCGCGCAATTCTTCATCAACGTCAGCGACAACGCCTTCCTCAACCACCAGGGCACCCACTCCGGCCAGGCCTGGGGCTATGCGGTATTCGGCCGCGTGGTAGAGGGCATGGACGTGGTCGACTCCATCAAGCGCGTGCCCACGGGTAGCCGCGGCCCGTTCAAGGACGTGCCCCGTGAAGCCGTGATCATCGAGCGCGCCGAAGTGCAGTAAACGAGCACCACCCAGACACGACGACGCCCGCCATCGGTCGATGGCGGGCGTCGTCGTATGGGCGTTGGGTGTCTTACCGTCGCAGCAGGTAGCGTCTGATGGCTGCCAACAGCAGCACGGCCGTTCCCGCCCCCAGGGTATTGGCCAGGATATCGGCCCAGTCGCCGCCGCTGCGGCCGGGCACGGGGATCTGCAGGTATTCGATGCAGATGCCGTAGAACACCACGGCAACGAAGGTGCGCACCAGCGGCAGCCCAGCCAGACCGATCAACCCCGCCAGGCCGGCATAGCCGACGAAGTGGTTGAACTTGTCCCACGGCAGGTTGGTGGGCATCTCGTCGCCGGGGGTCAGGCTGCCGATGGCAATGGCCACAGCCGCCAGCACGGCCAGCACCGTCCATAGACGATGGCGGTCGTGCTGGCGCTGGAGCCAACTGGCTTCAGGCATTCTGATGCTGGATGGCACGGTGATAGCGCGGGCTCAGGTCGTGCAGTGCCTCCATGAAGGCGGTGACGTTGTCCGGGTTGGTGAACTGGCTGATACCGTGGCCCAGATTGAACACGTGCCCCGGCCCTTCGCCGTAGCTGTCGAGGATACGCCCCACCTCGGCGCGAATGGCCGCCGGCCGGGCGAACAGCACGTTGGGGTCGAGGTTGCCCTGCAGCGCCACCTTGTGACCCACCCGCGCGCGCGCATCGGACAACTCGGTGGTCCAGTCGAGGCCCACGGCATCCGGCCCCGCCAGGGCGATGTCCTCGAGCCACTGACCGCCGTTCTTGGTGAACAGGATCACCGGCACGCGGTTGCCTTCGTGGTCGCGGATCAGGCCGGCGACGATCTGCTCCATGTAGCGCAGCGAGAACTCGAGATAGGCCGGCGTGGAGAGCACCCCACCCCAGGTATCGAAGATCTGCACCGCCTGGGCCCCGGCGCGAATCTGCGCGTTGAGGTAGTCGGTCACCGCGCTGGCCAGGGTGTCGAGCAGGTCGTGCATCACGCTGGGCGTGTCGTAGAGCATGGTCTTCACGTGGCGGAAGTCCTTGCTCGAACTGCCCTCCACCATGTAGGTGGCCAGCGTCCAGGGGCTGCCGGAAAAGCCGATCAGCGGCACCCGTCCATTGAGCTCGCGGCGGATGGTCGAGACCGCCCGCATCACGTAGTCCAGGTCGCGCTCGGCGTCGGGCACGCTGAGTGCCGCCACGTCCTCGGCCGTGCGCACCGGCTTGCGGAACTTGGGCCCCTCACCGGTCTCGAAGTAGAGCCCCAGCCCCATGGCATCGGGGATGGTGAGGATGTCGGAAAACAGGATGGCGGCATCCAGCGGATAGCGCTCCAGGGGTTGCAGCGTCACCTCGCAGGCCAAGTCATGGTTGCGGCACAGGTCCATGAAATCACCGGCTTCGGCGCGGGTCGCGCGATACTCGGGCAGGTAGCGGCCGGCCTGACGCATCATCCATACCGGCGTGCGGTCCACCGGCTGACGCAACAGAGCACGCAGAAAACGATCGTTCTTGAGTTCCATGCAGGCAGTCATCCCCGGAAAATGTCGCCACATTGTAGCGCATCCTTTTCCACGCGGCTTGACCGGGGCCAAGATCGGGGGCACCGCACAATCGTGAGCCGCGCCGGCGTTCCTGCTAGAATGCGGGATTCACTTCCGGCAACGCCGTGGTCTTGACCGAGGTACCCCGTGACCATTCGATTCATCGCCGCCTCCCGGCTGCCCACGCCCTGGGCCACCTTCACCATGCACGGCTTCGAGGACGAAGCCACCGGCAAGGACCACATCGCGCTCACGCTGGGCGAGGTGGCCGACGGCGAGCCGGTACTCGGCCGGGTGCATTCGGAATGCCTGACCGGCGACGCGCTGTTCTCCATGCGCTGCGACTGCGGCTATCAGCTGCAGGAAGCGCTCAAGCGCATCGCCGACGAAGGCCGTGGCGTGCTGCTCTACCTGCGCCAGGAAGGCCGCGGCATCGGCCTGCTCAACAAGATCCGCGCCTATCACCTGCAGGACCAGGGCGCCGACACCGTGGAAGCCAACGAGCAGCTCGGCTTCGGTGCCGATCTGCGCCGCTACGATCTCTGCGTGCCGATGCTCGAACACCTGGGCATCCAGAGCCTGCGGCTGATGACCAACAACCCGCGCAAGGTCGATGCCCTGACCCAGGCCGGCGTCACCATTGCGGAACGCGTGCCCCTGACCACGGGTCTGAATCCTCATAACGAGCAGTATCTCTCGACCAAGGCGGGCAAGCTCGGCCACATGATGGCGCTGGGCGACTTCACCCAGGCCGGCGACGTGGATATCGAACGCAAGCCCTGAGCCGCACCCGGCAGCGGGGCACTCCTGACGGAAACGACCCCATGCCACCAACGGAAACAACGGGCGGCCACCGCCACCACCTCATCGAGGAGCTGCTCAACAGCATCAGCCACGGTATCGGCGCGGCTCTGAGCCTGACCGGCGTCATCGTACTGCTGGTGCTGGCCAGCATGGCCGCACACGTCGATCCGTGGAAGATCGTCGGTATCAGCCTCTACGGCGTGACCCTGGTCCTGCTCTATACCATCTCGACTCTCTACCACGGCGTTCGCCATCCCCGGCTCAAGCGGCTGTTCCAGCATCTGGACCACTGCGCCATCTACCTGCTGATCGCCGGCACCTACACCCCCTTTCTGCTGGTCAACATGCGCAGCGCCACCGGCTGGACGCTGTTCGCCATCGTCTGGAGCCTGGCGCTGGCCGGCATCGCCTGCAAGCTTGCCTGGCCGCATCGCTTCACTGCCCTGCGAGTCGCCATCTACCTGGTCATGGGCTGGCTGATCGTCTTCGCCGGCGACACGCTGAGTGCCAACCTGCCCACGGCCGGCATCGTGCTGCTCACGGCCGGCGGCATCACCTACACCCTTGGCGTGGTCTTCTTCGCCATCAGCGCGATCCCCTTCAACCACGCCATCTGGCACCTGTTCGTGCTGGGCGGCAGTACCTGCCACTACTTCGCGGTTTACGCCGCGGTGTTGCCGTTCGGAGGGTGAGGCACGGCCAGCCTCAACCGCTCCAGCCGGGCGTAGAGGTATTCGGTGAAGAAGCCATGCATGAGGAAGCGCTGGCTCAGGTTCCACGGCCCGACCAGGTAGTGCGGGTACTTGTTGTAGGCCATCTCGGCCAGGGTCGGGTCGCCGATCAACTGGCCGACGCGGATGGCGATGGACTGGTCGAGGTTGAAGCCATTGATCGCGTCGCGGTACTCCTCGCGGGTCAGCAGCAGGCAGAACAGGCACATGAACAGCGCATGGGCGCTCTCGAAGTCGAGCACCTGGGTGCGCCTGCGCGGCAGCTCGAAGTCGCTCTCTGCCAGCGGGCGCCAATGCGCCCAACTGATCGCCTGCGGCGCCAGGGGTGCCGGGCGCTGCCGCCAGTGGCCCATCTCCTCGATCACCCGGAACAGCTCCTGATCGTGCTTGACGAAGCTGGCGTCGAGCATGTCGTCGATGCGGCTCGGATAGAGCGTGAGCGGCTCCACCGAGACCTCCGGGCAGTTGTCGATGAGGAAGTTGAGGATGTTGGACTCGGTGGCGAAGTGACGCAGGATCAATTGATTGGCGCTGGGGCTGACGAAGTGGGTGCAGAACCAGCAGATCAGCCGCTGCAGCAGGCCGTGAGCGCGAAACTGTGGCAGCGGCAGGCGCTTCACGAACCAGATCAGATGCAGCAGCACTGCCAGCAGGAACTGCAGCAGCGGGCGCAGCGACCAGCGCGTGGGGCGCTCCAGGTCGTCCAGCCACAGCCGCACCGCCGCCGGCTCGATGGGCAGGGAGTCGTCGACTGCCAGCGCACGCAGGAAGGGGCTGCGCGGCCTCGGCCGGGTATCAGCCATGCTCGATCTCCTCCAGCTGCAGGGCGTAGAGCCGCGCCACCACCCGCGCGGTGCGCAGGATCGCCTGCTGCTGCTCCGGCGTGCGGCAGACCCGATCGATCAACGTATAGAGCTTGTCCAGGTGGGCGTCGTCGTTCTCGCCGTGGTAGCGCATGAAGCAGGTGTAGCGGCCGTCGCCCTCGGTGGCCTCGTCGATCCGCCGCGCCCAGTCGCTGGCCATCTTCTGCCCCAGCCCTTCGATGATCCACATGGCGCCGATCAAATCCACCGGATTGGGCTGGCTGGCGCGATACATCATGAAGGCGTGCAGCGCCTCGCTGCCGGCGTTGCGCTGCCCGGCGCGGATCTCCTCCAACGCGCCGCCTGCCGCCACGAAGTCCGCCTCCAGCATCTCGTAGTCGCGATGCTCCTCCTTGGCGTGACCGATCACTTCCGAACGCACGTCGGCGTAATCGCGCTCGAAGCTGGAGGCACCGCGGGTGATCCAACGCGCGCCCTCGATCACCTGCTGGCGCAGGTGCAACAGCAGGTTGCGGTAATCCTCGCGGGTGAACTTGCCGCGCTCCAGGCGCTGGATGATCGGCACCCGCCCCAGCTGGCGCTCGAAGTCGAACCACACACGCATCAACCCTTGCAGGCACTCCTGCCCCAACTGGGTGGTGACCTTGCTTTCCATGGTTACTCCTCCACGACCGTGAGCTGCATGTAGACGTTATTGAAGCGACCGCTCTCCGGAACCATGCACAGGATGGTGTCGCCGGCTCGATGACTCTGGGTGCGCCGGAACTCGTCGAGCATGATGAACATCGAGGCGCAGCCGGTGTTACCGCGGGTATAGAGATTGGTGTACCACTTCTCCTCGGGGATGGCCGCGCCGGCCTGGGTCAACATGTCGAAGATCTTGCCGCGAAAATAGTGCGACGAGTAATGGCACAGCACGTGGTCGATCCGCCCTACCTCGACCCGCCCCTCGTCGATCAGCCGCAGCAGGCCGTCCACCCCCAGCTTGACGATGTTGTCGAGTAGGCGAACGTCCTGACGGATCAGCAGGGCGCCGGCGGCCTCCGCCTCGGCGTAGGTGGAGAAGTCCTGCCAGCTGCGCCCATCGCTTTCGGCGCGACCGACGCTCATGCACACCGGATAGGCGTCGGCGTGGGAGAAGCCGCGAATCCAGTCGATGCGAAAGCAGCGCCGGCGCGGCTCGTTTTCCAGCAGCAGCGCCCCGGCGCCGTCCGACAGCATCCAGCGCAGGAACTCGGCATTGAAGTCGACCTCCTGCGCCACCGCCTCGTAGCGGCTGGCCTTGAACAGCCGCGAGGCCAGCTCGCTGGCGATCACCAGGGCATTGTCGTGCTCGCCGGCCTTGAGCCCGGTGTAGGCCGCCTTGAGCGCCATCATGCTGCTCGAGCAGATGCCGTGGCTGCTGTGCAGCTCCACATCGGCCACACCCAGCTCGGCCTGGACCATGCTGCCGAACCCCGGCAGCACCAGGTCGCCCTGGCTGGTGGCCACGCTGAGCATCTCGAGCCGCGACTTGTCCAGGTAGCTGTCGTCGAGGCAGGCCCGGCCCGCCCGGGCGGCCATCTCGCCGTTGCTGATCAGGGTGTTGTGCTCGGCATCGATGGCGTAGTGGCGCTGGCATATGCCGTTGGACTGCAGTATGCGGCGCTTGAGCCGGCTCGGTTTGCCGTGCACCAGGCCGAGCACTGCCTCGATCCGCTCGTTGTCCACCGGCTCGCCAGGCAGGTAGTGGCCAGTACTGGTGATATAGACGCTCACGCGGGGTTGCCTCCGTGCTTGAGGTAATGACGCAGGCAGCGCAGGTTCTCCTCCATGTAGGGAAACACGCACAGCAGTGCCATGAAGGTCAGGTAATAGGGCAGGTAGCGCTCGCCGCCATGGGGCACCTCGACGGGAATCAGCCGCATTTGCCCGGCCCAGTCGAGGGAGACGAGATCGATCACCACCGGCCAGTTGATCACCATGATCATCGCCAGCATGTAGAACGGCAGGCTGGCCAGGTAGCTGTGTGCGTGCATCTCCCAGATGCTGATGTGACGCCGGGGAGCGGCGTAGTGCACGTCCCAGTGGGCCACGACCTCATGCAGCACCCAGGCCAGCAGGCAGATTAGCAGCACCAGCACGTTGATGCGGTAGAGCAGGCACATGAGGATGGGGATGCCCACCTGAATGCCCATCGCCGAGTGCATCAGGGTCTCTTTCAGCCCCGAGGTCTCCTCGATGTGCGTGGCACGGTGGCAGCACCAGTCGACGAAGCCGGCAATTCCCCATAGCGGCAGGAAGACGTACAGCAGGACATGGATCAACAGCGTGTGAGTATCCATGGCGATTTCCTCTGTTTCAGCGACTCTCACAGCATTCTTGCAAGGCGCTCATGTTTCATGGATGATGTTAGGAAACACTGTTCGATAACTAATATCCACCAGGCGCATGACATTTGCAAGCGCCAATCGAATGGAACGAAACGTCATGAAACAGGTAACCCACAGGCGAGGCCCGGCTTCGGATAGCGCAGGCGCACCGCAGGCAGTTCGGGATCGCTACCCCGATGCCCTGCGTGCCGGCGCGCTGCTGGTGGTGGTATTCGGCCACTGGATCGCCACCCTGCCACGGCTGGAAAACGGCCTGATGACTACCACCGACCACCTGCTGCTGGTGTGGACCGGCGCCGGGGTGCTCACCTGGCTGCTGCAGGTGGTACCGCTGTTCGTCTTCGTCTCGGCCGCGGTCAGCGCCGACGGCGCCCAGCGTCGGCTGGATCAGGGCCAGCGCCAGCTGCACTGGTGGGCGGGCCGGGCACTGGGTCTGGCCCGCCCCACCGTCACCTACCTGGCGGTGCTGGTGGCCTTCGTCCTGCTGGCGGCCTACACCGGCGGACGCCTGCTCGGCCCGCTCAACCACTCGCTCACCGTTCACCTCTGGTTTCTGATGATGCTGCTGGGCGTGCAGGCCCTGCTGCCGCTGAGCGTGTGGGCCGACAACCGCTGGGGGCTCAAGGCCGTGGCAGGGCTGCTGCTGATCGCCGCTGCGGTGGACCTGCTGCGTGCCGGCATTAGCACTCCCGGCGAGCTGCTGGAGCTGGGCTCTCGCGTCACCGCCAACGGTGGCGGCATCGGTTGGCTCAACGCCGCGGTGGTCTGGCTGCTGCCGCAGCAGCTCGGCATCGCCTGGCGGCGCGGGCGCTTCTCCGGCCTGGGCTGTGGCCTCGCCCTGCTGCTGCTCGGGCTGGTGTGGCTGGCCGCCGCCGTGGCCTCGGGCTACCCCGTGGCCATGGTCGACGGCGCCTTCGGCGTGCCCAGCAATCTGCTGCCGCCCACCCTGGCGCTGGTCGGCGTGATGTGGGTTCAGGTAGGCGCCGCGCTGACCTTCGAAGCCCCCGTGCGCCGCTTGCTGGAGCGCCGCCGAATCGACCGGACGGTGACGATCCTCGGCGCCCTGGGCATGCCGCTCTACCTCTGGCACAAGCTCGCCGAACTGCCGGCCGCCTGGCTGGGCGAGCGCCTGGGCCTGCCCATCGACGCCGGCATACCGGGCGAGGTGGGCTTCTGGCTCGGTCGCCTGTGGTGGATTGCGCTGTGCATCGTGGCCGTCGCCCCGGTGATGATCGCGGTGGTGACCTTCGAGATGCGCCGCAAGCGCGACGTGGTTTCCGCCACCGCCGCACCGGTCATTCTCGCCGGCGGCGCGGCGCTGCTCGGCGGCATCGTCGCCAGCCTGGCGCTCGGCGCCCTGCCCGGCGCCATCTTCGGCCTGGCCGGCGTTGCGGCTGCCTCATGGCTGCTGCGCGTCCATCCACAGCCGCCAGTGTCAGCGCTCGACGCTTCCCTCTCCAAACAGAAGGAGGTTGAATCGAGCCCCTTGTAAGTCATTTCTTACAAATTTCATCGTCAATTTCTTACAAGCCGCTTGCCCCAGGTTAACGTCGCCGAGCACTGTTAGTTGGCAAAGTAAAACCGTACTGAGCACGGAGGCTCAGCCAGGGACGACCGAGTCAGGAAGACTCACTATCCAGGGATGCTCGGGTGGAAGGATGCTCGAGGTGGAGGTAAGGAAGCGAAGATCCAGCCCGGCCGCAAGGCCGGGCTTTTCGTTTGTCCTACCCGCTGTCCCTACCCAACAAGTGTGCCGTCAGGCCCAACACCATCAGTGATACCGGGTGACATTCAGGCCACCACCTCCTGATTGCGATAAGCCTCGGCGAACACTTCTTCGATGGACTGCTGCGGGTCGCGCTGGCGAATCCGCCGAACCTCTTCCGACAGACGCACCAGCTCCTCGCTGGGCTTGGCCCACTGCTCCTTGGGGAGCGGCTTGGACCATTCCACCATCTCCGGTGGCAGCGACTTGGTGCCGGAGCGTCTGAGTAGCCACGTTTCCAACTCAGCCAGATAGCCCGGCAGGGTCCAGAAAGTGAGCAGGTGATAAAGGTACCAACCCAAGGTGTAGCACCAGCCCACCTCTCCGTTACGGCGGCGACGGTGAAGCCGGCGATGGGCGTTGCGGATGGTATGCGCTCCCTCCCAAGGGGGATCCCCCTCTTCCCGGATGGACAGCGGGCTCTGGATCTCATCGAGCGTGTTGATCTCGTACTCCATATAGCCGCGAAGCGCTTCCCATTCAGCAAGGGCCAGAGGCAAAGCCGGCGTCATGAACTCCGTTTTCACCCACTGGTTGGTACCGGGCAACACATAGCCGATCCCCATACCGTACTGTTGCTGCACGCCATATTGAGTGACGCCACGCGTCTCGAATATCCATACGCGCAGCGACTCCCAGGGCACGAAAACCGGCGCCTCATAGCCCTCACCGTTCTTCTTTTCCGGCACAAAGCAGACCTCACGCCGCTGTCGGTGAAAGCGTGTCGGAATTACCTTTTTGCGCTTTGAATGGACGGAAATAACACCCCAAAGGCCAGCAATTAGCACAGTGGCCGACATGTATAGGCCATTCCTTATAAAGCCATCAGAGAGAGCATTGAAGAGTCTTTCCGACATAAATGGTGATAGAACTAGAGGCATCACAACAGCCACTAGAAGAAACCCCTTAAAGGCTCCCCCCAGAACTAGTTGGTTGCCAAAAACACCGGGCCAGCCAGCGCCATAGTCTAGCCATGTATCGTTGAGCTCGCTGACTGCCCCTTCGTTTAGCGCCGACTCCCCCGTTGGGAGGGGGAGAGGTGCCAGAAAGGAAATACGCCCCCCTGGCAAAGGCTCTACATCGCCAGCGCGTTGAGGTTGGGTGGGGTCGGGCCTAGAAAAGCCTTTGCGTTGCTTGGCCATCGTCAGGCTTCGACACCCTGGCGACGATAAGCCTCGCTGAAGATCTCCTCGATGGGACTGAGAGGATTCTCCGCGCGCAGTCGGCGCACCTCGGCCGATAGGCGCACCAATTCCTCGCTGGGCTTGGCCCACTGCTCCTTGGGGAGTGGCTTGGACCACTCTTCCACTTCCGCTGGGCGCAGCTTGGAGCGGCTTTTCATCAGCCGCTTGGCTTCCCACTCGGTCAGGTAGCCGGGCAGATTCCATAGTTCAATGACATGGTAGGCATACCAGAAAAAAGCGAAGATCGGCCCCACTTCTCCATTGGCCCGGCGCTCGCGCATCCGGCGGCGCGCATTGCGCAGCGTATGCACCCCTTCCCAAGGTGGATCGTCCTTGCCCCGCGGCAGGTGGGGGTCCTGGAGCTCGTGCAGCGAGTGGACTTCATAGTCCATATAGGCGCGGATCGCTTCCCAATTGCTGATCGCCAGGGGCAAGCCCGCCGACATGAATTCAAGTTTCAGCCACTTGCCCGTCTCCGGGTGGGCATACCCAACCCCCATACCGTACTGCTGCTGTACACCGTACTGAGTGACACCGCGCGCTTCCACTACCCAGGCCATCAAGGACTCCCAAGGCACGTAGACGGCTTCCTGCGTATCGGTCAGGGTAAAGCAGACTTCCCGGCGCTGACGATTGAAGCGGACGGGGATGCTGCGTTTCAAATCCTGGATGCCCATATAGTGCCCGATATACATGAGCAATAAACCAGCCACCCCCCCTATTATACCTGACCAAAAAAAACCGCCATATACGCTCTTGGCCATGTCTAATGGCAATAAGGCCAAGCTAATCAGAGGAAATCCTATCAAGCACAGCAATACAAACCCCAAACATCCCGCAGTAATCATCTGCCATCCAAAGACATTCGGCCACCCACCCCCGAAATCCAGCCAAGCGTCATTAAGCTCACTTACCGCCTTGCTCATATCCAGGGGCGGCTGACCCGTCGATAAGGGCAGCGGCGCCAGATAGGTAATTCGCCCACCGGGAACAACCTGTATGTCACCCGCACGGTGAGGCTGAGCAGGGTCGGGCCCAGGAAGGCCCTTGCATTTCTTGGTCATCGCGACTCCCCGGCGGGCCTAATCCACCGCAAAGGCACCATCCGAGTCGACGTCCAGCTTGCACTCACGGTAAGGGGTATTGGGAAGCTTCTCTCGAAAGAACTCGATGCGCTTATCGATTTCTTTTTTGTGGCAATAGAGTGTCTTGTAGGCTTGATAGCTAAAGCCGTCTTCATTGTGGTAGGTGAAGCGCAGGCCGATGACAGCCCGCTCCCGCCATACGGCGATTTCCTCGGCATTCTTCCAATCGATTTCATAGTGCTGATCGTCACGCACCATCGACCGATAATTTTTCGACGTGCCCATCAGCGCGGCGGCGATCCCGATACCGACGGGTCCGATGGCAGCAATAAGAAAGGCCGGGTCGATGAACACCAAGAAGAGCACCACCACACCAGAGCCGATAGCCGTCCAAGTCATCACTGGCTTGACCGAATCGATCTGGGGTTTCCAGGAAAACACCTCAATGCGCTTGTCGGTAAGACGGTAGACGATAATGGCGGTCTGGTGTGTCATACTCATGGTAATGAGAACGCCAAACAAAAAAACCCCCCCGCCAGCAAGAACCCTACCTAGTATCGATTCAATACCCCACCCAAATGCAAACCATAAGCCTGCTGCCATAGAGATGGCGGTCATAACCAACAAGAGTAAGTTGGCTGCGAGCACATAGTAATTTCGAGCGCGAATCTGCCACGCCATCAAAGCGGGTTCATCAGCATGCTTCCATGGCATCTGCGCCACATAGTCCTGCTTGGGTTGGATAAACCACATGTTCGTCATTGTCTCCTTAGGAGGTCGGCACGGTCAGCTCAACGATGGCCGAGGAGCACAACCCACGGTACCGGTCATCGACCTCTACCTCGTACTTACCCCACCGTGGTTCGGCCTTGTAAAAGGTGAAGCTGAGCCCGCCATTGGCATCGCCGTATATAGCTTCCTCATAGGATACACTGAATAGAAAGGGCTGACCGTCCGGCAGCTGATCGGCAGACAGCCAGGCTTGCCACACTCGCAACGGGTCACCCTCGACGTAGGTTGCGGCTTCAGGTAATTCCCGATTGATCTCGGTGGCAGGGCGATCAGCAAAGCTGTCCGACGATGCCCAAAAGCCTCCCATAGCGCTCTGTGAAACCGAGACTTTTTCGCCGCCCAAGACGGCTGGCAGGGCCAGTTGAATCCAGTAGCCCTGCAGCGTTTCCACTCTTCTGCCAGGCGAGAACTGAGAAGACGTTCGTGACACATCGAACTCGGCCCTGACAACCGGCGTCAGTTTGAGCGAGGGAGCAAGACGAGCTTCATTGAGCGCACGCAGTTCCGCGGTCCGGTCGGCATCGCTATCGGTCCACTTGTTGGCCTTGCCCCAAGTGCTTTGATAGAGCCATAGACGAACGCCTTCTCGACGATAGTGCTCGGCAAGCATGGAAGCAATCAGATAGCCAACGCTTAGAGCCAGAAGGGCCCAGCTAGCCCAAGGAGCAAGGATCCAGCCAAAGGCAAACCAGCGCCCCAATAGCGCTCCGCCAAGCTGAGCACCTCCAACAACCGACATCCCGGTAGTAGCTAGGCCTTGAGCTAAAAGAGCATGTCGCTCTGAATTACTAGTCGCGTTGCCATACTTCTGAGAGATTTGCCAAGTCTCTATTCCCGCCCCAATAGCAGCAAAAGCGGCCATACCCGCAACCCGACTGGATAGCTTGGCGGCGATTCGTGCCGCGCTTGCCTGCCCGGCAGCTTGCCACCTGGCTATACCAACTCCGGTTATTCTTCTCGTGGCTCCACGCAGCGAGGCCATCTGATGCGCATGCCGCTGCCAGTAAGGCATGACCCATAGCGCCATGACTGCGGCAGTGGCGTAGCTGGCCTGGCTGGCGAGTTTCTCCAGGTCGGCCTGGTTCATGCCGTCCCGCTGGGCGTTCCTAATACCATCGGCCACGTTGACCAAATTGAGTGCGGCGATCAGCAGCGGCAGTCCACCGATGCCTCGGCTCTCCATCCACTGAGCCATCCGTTGCCGAGCCGCCACAGCGCTACCTGCACCACGCTGAATGCGCAGGCGATGTTGCTCGCGCAGCTCGTCGAAGCCCAGTGTGGCAAGCGGTGCCGCAGCGCCTTGAGCAGGGCCTGCGGTAAAACGCTTCGGCTCTTGCAGTGCCAAGGCCCGATAGTCGTTTTCGAGCGAGCTCAGCGTGCGAAACACCTCGGCACGCCGGCCAGACGACATAGGTGCACGTAGTAACAGCTGCTGAGTCTTGATCTGCACCAACAGACGGAGCATGCCGGCACGCCAATGGCGTTGCTGGGCCAAGGCCCTGTCGTTGCGCTGCAGGAAGGTGCCCTGATTATCGGGATGAACGAAGGCCGCCAGCATGACAATCGAGGCCCCCCTGGCGATTTGCTGAGCAGCCACCTGAGCCCCAGCGCCTGCGGCGGGCAACGCCTGATAGGCAAGCGCCTCCCATACTTGCCTGCCGGCACCGGCTGCCACCTTCTGCAAGGTGGCAAATGTGTCTTGCACAGGCTGGGCCAAAGCCAGGAACATTGCTGATTGCTGCACATGCTCCAACTGCAGTACGGTATCGACGTGGCCGGCAAAGCCGGCCACGTCGCTTGGCATGACACCAAGCCCACCAGCGCCATCCACTCCTCCCTCTAGCCACTGCTGAGCGATACCATCAAGGGCCGCAGCCAACGTTGGGGAGAAGTTGAAAGGCCCTGTACCGATCAGGCTATCGCGCTCCCGGAAGGTCCCGGTGAGCCATTGCCGCCCTTGTTCGGTGGCCCCCAAAGCTTGACTGACCAGATCGGCGAATTCCAATAAAGTCTGCGATTGCGCTTCGTCGCAAAGATCGAAGCAGAGACTTTCACCATCCGTGGGCAGTCGCTCGAGCCAGACAATGACATCTTCGAGACTGGCTTTAGCATGGGCTTGCAACCGTTCAAGACGCGGTTGCTCAGAGCTGATGAAATTTACGACACCAGCATAATCGACATCGTCTCTCCAGCGTCGTTTGCTACGCCATGCATCCCGTGCATCGCGACTCGGCGGCTCGATGCCCATGGCAGCCAGGTTGGAGTCGATTGCAGCGATGCGCTCCTCATGCTGGCGCTGCAACGGAGAGCCAGCGCGACCGAAGGGAGAGCCTCGGTTCATTGCGGTGGAGAACTCCTGCGCCTCCTGCGCTTCCAGACGCTGCTGGAGTAGTCGTTGAGCCTGACGGTACATCTCAGGGTCATCGCGGACCGCCTCCGGTAGATCGCTGTCGTCAGGACCGCACAGTGCCTGGGTCACCAGCGCTGTTTCCAGCTTGTGCCCATGCTCGTCGAGGAAAGCTTCCCGCTCCGTTTCTCGCCCCAATAGCGCCATGATCAGATCGTTGACGATGCCGAGGTCGTCATCCAGCGCGACGAAGAGCGCTTCGTCATGGCGCTCCACTTTCGCCAGCACGCTCTCCTGAGTGATCTCCGGCTTGACGGAGAGGACTTCGTAAAGGCTGTCCTCCTCCCCTCCCACCTCTCCCACTTCTTCTTCACGCTCGGCAGTCGAGACGGTGGTTGTGGTGAAACCATCAACGGCTCCGTTGGGTGTGATATCCGCCACATGCGCAGCCAGCTGGGTGATGGGGCCGACATTGGCGGGAAAAGCACCACCCGGCTGGGCCGTGCCTGTTAATGCAGCCAGCAGATCGACGGAACGCATCACGCGCTGGCGCACCTGGGCATCGGCCAGCATGTGGGCCTGGATACGTTCGGTCCATTGCACCGGGGAGTAGGCCAGGGCAAGCTGCGCCTGGGTGGAATAGGTCAAATGGGGCTGGCCACCGAAGGTGGCACCCTCAACCCTATGCTCATCGATGCGCTGTTCGCCCTCTTCCTTGACCCAAACGTACACCCAGCCGTCGCGCAGTTGTCGCAGCGTGTAGCTGCGAGTCTGGAGCTCAGGATAGTCCGGGCCCTGCCAGGGAGATGCCAGGGGGTGTGGTGCCGGCTCGCCGGCTTGCCCCGGCGCTTCGTCAATGGCGTAACGTACGGGAAAGAGGGCAACGTCGAGCAGTAGTGGACACATGCCACCACCCAGCGGTGATTCATCGAAGCGAGCGTCGCGTTGTTGGCACTGCACGTCCCTGTCAGTCATGGGAAACCTCTTTCATGGTGTTGGTTCTTATGCTCGCTTTGCTCAGCAGAGCCACAGCCTCAGGAGTACGGCTCCAGGCATCGAGTGCGTAGAGCCGTTCCTGGCGCGAGAGCCTCTCACTCTGTGCGGTGCAGGCAATCCAATGCAGATACGGCCCATCACTCGCGCTCATGAAGTTCTCGCCCCAATGCAGGCTCAGATCGAGCCAGATAGCTATCTGCCGCTCGGTCGAGGCTCCCCAAGCCAACGCATCGTCGATACGCGTATCCATCCACGCGCCCCGGCTTTCGGGGGGCAGTGCCTGCCAGGCTTGACTGGCATTGGCCAGGAAGTACTCGGCCAGGCGCTCCTTGAACTGCCAGCGCGTCACCACCTCCAGCGCCGCGAGCTGAGGCGCACCCATGACGTGTAGCTGCGAGCGCTCATCGTGCTCGCCGAGCGGGGAACTCGCATCAGGCTGGAAGGCGCACCATGTCAGTACCGACGTCGCAGCCCAGTTAGGCGACCACTCCGCTACCCACCAGGTTCGAATGGGACCCATGACGTCGGCCGGCACCGCATTGCCATAGCTGGCCAGCCAGTGGCGTGTCACCAGTGGGTCGGCAAAGCGCAGCAGCTTTTCCTGACCCGCCGCTTCGAACGTTACGAACTGGCGCAGATGCTCGGCCAATTCCGCGCTGCTCGCATCGCTGTGCAGCCATGTCAGAGCCCGTGTCCACTCTCCCTGTGTTTCGCGTAGCACTTCATCGTGAAGCCCCGAGCCTTGCAGGCGCACCAGGATGGGCCCTTGCTCTGCCAACGACGCCCAGCGGGTCGTCAGGTACAACGGCTCAATGTCGGCAACATCGTCACGACCATACAGACGCTCGAAGGCGCGGGAATAACGCACACCATCCACCAATGCGTGGGTAGCCTCCCGTGAGTCATCCATTTCAGCGGCTTCCCTGACCATCGGCCGCTGCTTCACAGATCTCGCAGCTGGCCGGGGCCTTGAGTAGTGCCTTGAGCTGAGCCGGACGATCGATCGGGGCGACGATCTCATGTGATTCCCCCACCGCCTCCCGCGGCAGCGCCGGTGCCTGGGCGGCCTGGCCGGAGCCGGAGCCGGGGCTGCCTCCGGAGTTGATCTTGACCTGACTGCCGACGATGGTGACGCCGCTGGGGTCGAGCTTGACGAAGCTGCCTCCGGCCTTGAGGGTGATCTCGGCGCCGGCTTCGATCACCACCTTCATGCCCGCTTTGTGGTGGATCTCCTGGCCGGCTTCGACCAGCTGGGCGCGGCCGTACTTCTCGTGACGGCTGGCGTCGACGATGAGGTGGTCGTCGCCGTCGATCTGGGTATGGCGGCTGCCGCGCACCGTCAGGTGATCGTCGGCATGGATCTCGCCGATGCGGTCGTGGTGCACGGTGAGGAAGCTGTCGTTGCCGATCTCTTCGGTGCGGTCGTTGTTGGTCAGCAGCTCCAGGTCTTTCTGGGCGTGCAGCCAGATCTGCTCTTCGCCGGCCTGGTCCTCGAAGCGAAGTTCGTTAAATCCTTCGCCTTTGTGACTCTGGGTGCGGATGACGGTACGCGTCTTGTGCTCGGGCAGCGCGTAGGGCGGCGTGTTGACGGCGTGGTAGGTGCGCCCGGTGATCAACGGTTGATCCGGATCGCCCTCGAGGAACGATACCACTACCTCATGCCCAATCCGGGGTATCGCCATGCTACCGTAGCCGCCGCCGGCCCAGCCCTGGGAGACGCGCACCCACGCACTCGCCGTTTCATTCGGCTCGGCATAACGATCCCAGGGGAACTGGACCTTGACCCGGCCGTGCTCGTCGCAATAAATCTCTTCGCCTTCGGGGCCGACGACGAAGGCGATCTGCGGGCCGTCGACACGGGGCTTGGCGTTGGGCGTGGGGCGCCAGGCGCGGTCGGCGGGGGTGAGGATCAGTTCGTTGTCGAACTTGGTCATGGCTTCCGAGCCTGCCCGCCCCCGCAGGCCCATTCCTGCCGCGTCACCTTGAGTGACACCGTCCTCTTCCAGGGCCTGGGGCTGGCTGCCGGTGTGCTTGACCTTGACCACCTGCCAGTCGCGGTTGAGCTCACTGAGGTCGTGGTCGGTGAGGGTGAACTTGACCCCCGGGGCGAGCTCGGGCAGGTCGCTCTCGGCGGCGCAGGTCAGGGCGCCGCTTCTGAGGTGTTCGAGGCGGATGCGGGTGAAGGCGTCGCCGGAGGCGTCGGCCTTGTAGCGCCCGGGGTAGTCGTAGTGTTCGTAGTCGTCCCGCTGGGCGTGCTCTTCCAGGTCACCCGCGGCGTGCTCGTGGAGCTGGGCATAGGCGGGGTTCTTGAACGAGTAGTCCTTGAGCGTGACCGAGGCCGGGGCGACCCGGGCAAGCTGCTGGAGCTTGCGCACGTGGCGGCTCGGCGGGGTGCCGCCGGCGCGGCCGTGGTAGGTGCGCTCGCCCAGGTGGGCCAGGGTCTGGGGGGCGTCGGCGAACACCAAACGATGGACGCCGTTCGGGGCATCCTCGAACTCGTGGAAGTAGAACAGGCCCTCTTCGGCGGCCAGGCGCTCGATGAAGGCGAGATCGGTTTCCCGGTACTGCACGAGGAACTCTCTTTCCGGCAGTTCGCGGGTGACGGCGAAGGCGACGTCGGTGAGGCCACGCTCGTCGCACAGGGTGTTGAGCACGGTGAGTGGCGAGACCTCTTGGAAGATGCGCGAGTTGTGGCGCAGATCGAGGCGCCACAGCGCCGGGCGGGCGACCAGGGAGTAGAGGGTACGGCGATGGCCGCGGTCGCCGCGACCGAACTCGCTGACGATGGCATGCACCCGGCGCAGCACCTCGCCGTCCTGCCAGATCGTCAGGCTCACCGGGCGGTCGAGCAGCTCGGTGGCGGAGAGGCTGCCGTCGCGGCTGGCGAAACGCACCTCGAGGTGGAAGGGCTGCGAGAGTGCCTCTTCCAGGGTGAAGTCGATCACCGCCAGCTCGGCGCTGTCGACCCCGGCGAGATCGAGGGTGAACTGGAGTCCGGTGCGGTCGGCCATGTCAGCTGCCCTCCCCGCTGGCGGAACCGATCACAACGCCGCCGCAATCGACGGCGTGGCCGGTAAGCGCTGCCGGCTTGCCATCGATCAGGATGGTGCCCGAGCCCTCGGCAATGGAGCGCGGGTGCGAGGGGTGCTTGGGCTTGTCGTGCGGGGCCAGGGGGTCGCCCAGGCGCGCTGCCGGTTTGCCGTCGATGATCACGGTCGGGCTGCCGGCGGTGACCGGCGTCGGCGGAAAGCCGTCGTGGTCGGTGCCGATGTCACCCACGAGTACCAGTTTGCGTCCCATCTGTCGTTCTCCTGTCGCTATTCGCCTAGTCCCACTCGGCGGGCGCTTCGAAGCTGGCCACCTCGAAGGCATTGACGTGCATGCGTGCGAAACCGGCCTGCTCCAGGCTGCGCACCGCCGACTGGCAGGCCAGCGGCAGCCGGGCATTGAGCGGTACGCCGTTCAGGCTGAGGCGCGCCGCCCGCAGCAGGCGGGCCCCATGTCCGCTGCCCTGCCACTCGGGCTCGACGAAGAAGAAGCGCAGCTGCCAGGCCGCTTCGTCATCCGGCCGGCACGCCAGCAGCATGCCCAGGGTAGGGCCTTCGCCGTGGCGCAGCTTGAGCAGCCGGCCCTGCCAGCGGGCGATGTTGCCGCCGTCGCGCTGCAGCCACTGGCCGTGCTGCACGGTGAACTCCAGCGCCCGGCGCAGGGTGGCCAGGCGGGCTTCGTCGCGCAGTACCCAGGGCGAGTGCCCTTTGGTATCGGCACGCCGGGCCGCCTCGAGGAAGGCGTCGATGTCTTCCATCGAGGCCTCCTCCAACCCTTTCACCGCCTCTTCCGTGCTGGCAGGCGCCGCCGCCTTGCGGCGTTCGCCGCCGAACAGGCGCTTAAAGGCTGCCAACATCGAAGCCTCCTTCGGCATACAGCGCGGTGGGCAGCTGGAAGCCGGCGACCAGTGGGCGGGTGAAGGGGTTGCGCGAGCCGGTGGCGTAGAGGCGATAGCGCGCCGTGCCGCCGTCGACCTGGAAACGCAGCTCCAGGTCGCGCTCGCCGGCGCTGGTGATCTCCGCCTCGTCGAGCAGGCGGAACCAGGCCCAGGCGCCGTCGCGGCTGAGGCTGCGCGGCGAGCGGTTGACCTGGCTCGGCACCAGGGTGATGCGGCTCTCGTTGCCGCCGCGCAGGGCGTTGGGCCAGATCATCGAGACCCGCGAGCTGGCGCTGTGGGCGTAGTCGATGATCTGTCCGTCGATGTTGATCACGCTGCGGCGCTTGTCGGCGCTCAGGCTCACCGGCTCCAGGGCGAACTCCACGTCGAGCACGCCGTCGCGGCCGAAGTAGGCCTGGCGGATCTGCTCGGCGCGCTGGAAGGCGGTGAACACGCTCTGACGCAGCAACGGGCTGCCCTCGGCATCGACCAGGAACTCGGGCGCCTCTTCGATGAAGGGCCGCAGGTTCTCCTGGTAGAAGCGGTCGAGGATGCCGCCGCCGGCGAAGAAGGCCTCGAAGTCGGCCAGCGCAACCTCACGCGAGGCGCTGGGCACCAGCGGGTAGCGACCCGCCAGACGCTCCTGATAGGGCCCCACCACCTCGTCGAGCCACTGGTGCTCCAGGTGGCGGATGGCACTGGCCATCATCAGCTGCCAGCTCTGGTCGGCCAGGCTGTCGAGCATGCGACCCACCGGAGCCGGGGTGTTCTCGGCAATGCGCTTGAGGTTGTGGATGGGGTCGCCGCCGCGCAGCGCCAGACGGTCGCGGGCGCTGAGGAAGGCCGCCCGGCCCGGGTCGCTGGCACCCTGTACCTGGCGCAGGTAGTCGCGCAGCTCGCCGATGGCCACCTTGATCTCGGCAATGTCGGCCGGGTTGTCGCCGCGGGCGTCGAGCAGCGCGTTGAGGTCGCGGAAGTTGCGCTCGATCTCGCCGGCCAGACGGTAGCGCGGCGAGCGCTCCAGCGCCTGGCGAGCGGTCTCGTCGTCTTCCGGCAGCTCGGGGTAGAGCCGGGTGTGGCGCGCCACTTCGCCGAGCAGGCGATCCAGCGGACGGCTGGCGCCGAGCAGGGTGTCGGCCACGAACACGGCCTGGTCGATGTCGGGCAGCGGTACCAGATAGAGGTCGTCGAGCACCTGACGCCAGGTCACGTGGTAGTCGCTGACGTAGCGCTCGTGCAGGGCGTCGCGCAGCTGGCGCTCGTCGGCGGCACTGAAGGCGATGTCGTCACGCTGGCCCAGCACCCAGAGGTCGATCATCGCCAGCTCGGTGGCCTGTTCGATCTCCTTGAGGAAGTAGCCCTCGAAGCCGTCGCGGGTCACCAGGCTGGGTACCTGCAGGCGCTCCAGCTCGTCGTCGCGGGCCATGAACACGGCGTTGAACGACGGACCCACGCCCTGCGGGAGTTCGAGCACCGCGCCGCTGCGGGTGGAGCTCTCGGCCTTGAGGGTGGCGTAGACCCGCTCGTCCATGGGCTGACGCGAGAGTTCCTCCTGAGCGGCCTGCAGACTGCCGCGCAGCGCCGCCATGGCCTGCTCGGCGTGGCGGTCGCCGGAAGCGATCTGGCCTTCGAGGTCGGTGTGCGCCATGGCGTAGGCGAGGTGGTCGAGCAGGCGCTCCTGCACGCTGCCGCGCTGCGGGAAGGCGCGCTGCCAGCGCCGCGCCATGTAGGCTTCGACCCGCTCGGGCTGACGCCCGCTGGCGTCGGACATCATGCGCAGCACGCGCAGCAGGGCCAGCTTCTCGTTGCTGCCCGCCTCGGCGCGGTTCATGTCGTCCATGATGCCGATCATCAGCGAGGGCAGGAAGTGGTAGCTGAGCATCGCCAGATAGGCGCTCTCCACCTGGCGGCCCACGGCGTGGCCCTGGTAGAGGCCCATGTCGGCCAGCCACGGCAGGTGCTCGCGATAGTCGCCGAACTCCAGGGTGGCGGCGCGCAGCCGGTCGAGGGGCTCCAGCAGCGCATAGCCGGTGGGGTCGTCGCTGCGCAGCTCGTCGGGCTGGGCGGCGAGGAAGGCCTCGGCCTTCTCCTCCACTGCGGCCAGCGCCTGGGTGTTCTTCTGGTAGAAGTGGCTCCAGCCGCCCACCAGCGCCAGACCGCCCACCAGGCAGGCAAAGGCGCTGGTACGCCGCAGGCGACGCCGCCTCCGAGCGGCACGGGCATTGTCGCCGGCCAGTCCCGCCTCGGGGTAGATCACCTTCTCGAACAGCTCCTCGGTGAAGTAGAGCGCACTGCGCGCAGCGCGATGGGCCGGCTGGGTGGTGTCGGCCATGCCGTAGCGGCGCGCGGCGGCGTCGACGAAGGGGTCTTCCGGCACGCCCTGCTGGTACACCGAGGTGAAGTAGGTGCCGCGTACCATGGCGGCGGTGGAGTAGCGGTCGCTGGAGAGCGCCTCACGCAGGAAACCGAGCAGCACGTCGCGCAGGCCGGCAAGCTGGCGCACGAAGCGGAACACCGATTCACGTTCCTCGCGGTCGCGGCACTCGGCCAGCAGCGTGGGCAGGCTGCGATTGAGGCGTTCGAGCATGGCATCGTAGGCGTTGGCGAACTCGTCGGCCCACTGGTCGATACGCTCGACGCTCTCGGCGCTGAAGGTGAAGCCCAGCGGCGCCCGGCGTGCGGCGCGCGAGTAGTGACGGAAGAAGTCGTCGAAGCCGTGCAGCAGGTCCATCTTGCTGAAGGTGACGTAGACCGGCAGGCGCGCGCCGTGGCGTTCCATCAGCTCGCGCATGCGCGCACGCAGCAGCGAGGCGTAGGCCTTGCGCACCGCCACCCGGGCATCGCTCAGCCGCGCCAGGTCGAGCACCAGCACCACGCCGTCCAGCGGACGCTGGGGGCGGTTGACCTCCAGCCAGCCGACGAAGTGATCCCACAGCCGGCTCTGCATCTCCTGGGGCTCGCCCCCTTCCAGCGCGCCCTGGGTCAGCAGCTCGCCGTCGGGGTCGATCAGCACCGCCTTGTCGCCGATCCACCAGTCGAAGCCGTATTGATTGCCCTTCTTGCCCTGACCGGAAGCCTTCATCACGTGGGTCAGCGCGAAGTTCTGGCCGGAGCGGTTGATCAGGCTGGTCTTGCCGGCGTTCTCCACGCCCATCACCAAGTACCAGGGCAGCTTGTAGCGCGCGCCGGGACCGGCACCGAGGTTGTCGAGCAGCTCGTGCAGGGTAGCGTTCAGCGTCGCTTCCTGCTGCTCCACCTGGGCCAGTACCGGGTCGAGCTGCAGTTGCTCGTTGTGGCGCCGCTCTTCGCTCACCTCACGCAGCCGGCGGGCGAGGCGGATACCCCACACCACCGCTACCAGAGTGGCCAGCGCCAGGGTGGCCAGCAGGCGGTTGAGCCATGGCGCCAGCGGGTAGCTGTCGCGCACCTGCCACATCGGCCCCAGCCACCAGATGGCCGCGACCAGCGCGGCCAGCAGCAGCCACCAGAGCACGGCAGTGAGCTTGCTCGCCTGCTTGCCGATACCCTGAGCCTTGTTGCCGTGCATCTTGGCCCGGTTGAGGTTGCTTTCTGCCCTGGAGGCGCCGGGTACCCAGCGACTCAGACCGGACTTCACACTTTTCCACATGAGCCTTAGCCCTCGTCCCTGTCGATAATGTTGTTGGAAAGAATCTCGAGCCGCTCGAGTAGCGCCGGTTCCCACTGTTCCAAGCCCAGGCCAGTCAGCGACTCGCTTACCGCGCGATAGTGCTGGGTAGCCAGCGCCGCGAGGCCGGCATCGCGCAGCAGGTCGGCGCTGGCCAGCCGCCAGTAGGCGACCTCCCGCGGCGAACGGGCCTTGGCCAGGCCGCGGTCCAGCCCTGCCAGCGCCGCCTCGAGGCCCTCTGCAGCGAGTTTTTCGCGTGCCTCGGCGAGCCCCTCCTGCCAGGGGTCGCCGCCGCCTTCCGGGCCACCGGATGCCGCACCGGCCGGCATGGCCTGCAGCCACTGCCGGGTCTCGTCGTCGACGAAGGCGCTGCCGTCGTTGAAGGTCAGCGCTTCGATGCCGGGCAGACGCTCGGCGAAACGGCTCGCTTCGTCGCGAATGGCCGCGGCGCAGCGCGGGTGGCCGAGCCGCTCGGCGGCGCTCGCGCTGAGACGATGCCCTTCCAGCCAGTAAGGGCTGACCGCCAGGCTGTTCTCGATGCGCTTCCACAGCTCGGCGTCGGCGCCGCGAGAAAGCGCCTCGCGATACTCCGCCACCCGGTCGGCGGCTGGCGGCGCCAGTTCGGAACGGACGCCGTCGCGGGTGGCCGGCAGCGCCTGAATCGCGTGCCAGATGGCATGGCGTCGCAGCCGATAGCCGAGCGGATCGCCAATCGACTGCTCGTTGAGGAAGTCGGCCATCTTCAGCAGCGCCTGGCGGTTGCCGCGCTCGTTGCCCGCTTCCAGGCGCATCTCGGGCAGCTTGGCCGTGGGCGCAGAGGCGCCTCCCGCTACGGCACCGGGTGTGACTTCCTCCCGTGACGGCGCGGCGGCAGGCGCCGCAGCCTGGCTGGGGCGGGCCTGACGCAGCAGGCGCTGCAGGTCCACCAGCGGTTCGTCGGGAAGCTCGAGCCCCCGGGCCGCCGCCAGCAGCGCCTCCAGAGCGCCTTCGCAGGCCTGGTGCTCGTCTGCCGCGTTGTCGAAATCGAGGGTTTCCGCCAGCGCCAGCGCCCGCTGGGCGAACTGACGGAACAGCCGCGGCCGCAGCCGCTCGCCCTGCACGCCGCCGTAGGGGTAGGCCTGGCTCCACCAGCCTTCGAGACTGCCGGCGAACAGGCGCAGCGAGAGGGCGAAGCGCACGCCGTCGCCGCCGCGCTGCAGGCAGTGCAGCAGGTGGCCCAGCACCTTGAGGTCCTTGCCGGTTTCACTCAGCAGGCGCACGGCGCGGGTCTCGGCGCCCTCCCAATCGACGCCGCCGTGCTGCAGCGAGCCGATCTTCATCATCTCCTCGTCGAGCCAGGCATAGTCGGCGCTGTCGACCACGGGCCTGCCCACGCCCTCCGGGGGGAGTGCGGCCAGCAGGCCTTCCAACTGTGTCTCGTTGACGATTCGCATCTCTACCTCACCAGCGACAGGCGTCGCGCAGCGGCTGAATCGCCTGGCGCAGCCCGGCGGTCTCGAAGCGCAGGCCGTCGAGGGTGGCCTGGTCGCTGCCCAGTGCCAGTTCGTCGGCATCCAGCAGTTGCTGCAGCGTGGCGATGGCCGGCAGCCCCCGGCCGCCGCTGACCACGTAGCCACCGTCGCGGGCCTGCCATACCTGCTCCAGTTCGCGTCCGCCGGCCCGCAGGCGTACCTGCACCCGGGGGGCGTCCAGCGCCTGCGGCAGGTGGATCTGGAAGCGGGTGATGGTCTTCTCGCAGGCGATCACCAGCTGCGGCCGCGGCGGCACGCTGCCCAGCGCCGGGGCGCTGATGCGCACGTCCTCGCCCTCTTCGCGTACCAGCAGCCCCATGTCGTCACCCTCGCGCTCGGCCTCCTGGGCGTTGATCGCATGCCACAGGGCGGGACGCAGGTCTTCGCTCACCGCCGCTTCGTCGAAGGTCAGGAACAGGGCGTCGTAGCAGCCCAGCCGCTCCAGGCGCGAGGGCTCGGCCGCGCACTCACGGGCCTGGGCCACCACGGCCTCGGCGGTGTCGCCCCAGGCGTCGGCGGTAACGATCAGGCTCACGGCCAGCACCCACCATGGCGCGCGGCGGAAAACAGAGGTCGAACTCATTTGGCATCCAGTTCCAGCAGTCGGCACTTGTGTGCCAGGGTGCGCTTGGGCAGGCCGAGGCTCTCGGCCGCCAGGGCGCGGTTGCCATCGAACAGCAGCAGGCGCTGACGAATCAGCTCCGCTTCGTAGTCGCGCAGGGCGCGACGCAGGTCCTTCACGCTTTCGGCACTCGCCTTGGCGGGCGCTGTCGAGACGCTACCGTCGTCATCGGCCTCGGCATCGGCCTGGGCGGGCAACGCCTCGGGGGCGACATCCTCGCCGGGGCGGGTCATGGCGCAGGCGTAGTCGATCAGGTTCTTCAGCTCGCGCACGTTGCCCGGATAGTCGCGCTCGCGCAGCTGGCGCAGCGCGGCCGGGGTGATGCCCATCTCGCCGCGCCCCTCACGGGTACAGAAATCGGCAACGAAGGCTTCGGCCAGCTCGGCGATATCCTCGCTGCGTTCGCGCAGCGGCGGCAGGGTCAGCGGAAACTGCCCCAGCCGGTAGTAGAGATCGGCGCGGAAGCGCTGGTCGCGGATCCGTTCGCGCAGCGGCTGATGCGTGGCCGCCACCAGGCGCAGATCGGCGCGCCGCTCCTCGCTCGAGCCCAGCGGCCGGTAGCGGCCGTTCTCCAGCACCCGCAGCAGCTTGGCCTGCAGCGGCAGCGGCATGTCGCCGATCTCGTCGAGGAACAGGGTGCCGCCGTCGGCCTGACTGATCAGCCCTTCACGAGCGCGATCGGCCCCGGAGAAGGCGCCCTTGGCATGGCCGAACAGCTCCGATTCCAGCAGCGACTCGGGAATCGCCGCACAGTTGATCGCCATGAAGGCGCCTTCGCGCCGTCCCGAGAGGCGATGAATGGCGCGGGCCACACGATCCTTGCCGGTGCCGGTCTCGCCCTGCAGCAGCACCGCCAGATTGGTCTCCGCCGCCCGTACCACCTGGCTGCGCAGCGCCTGCATGGCCTTTGAGCCGCCCAGCAGATCCGCGGCCAGGCGCTCGGCCAGGGCCTGACGCCGGGCGCCGTCGCTGAGCTGGGCCAGCGACTGGCGCAGGCTCGCCTCGCGCTGGCGCTCGCCCTGGTGGCGGGTGAGCCCCGCCCACAGCCGGCACAGCAGCGCCTCGAAGGCGGCGAACTCGCCGTCCGCCTCGAGCCGGGCGAGGCTGGCCGCTTCCCCGGCCATGGCCAGGGCACCGAGCCACTCGCGCTTGCCGTCCAGCGCCCGCAGCGGACGCACCACCAGCTGCAGCCCGCCGGAAAGCGCCGCCACCTGGGCCTGGAAGTCGGCATGGTCGAGCCGCGAACGCGCCTCCAGCAGGCCCAGGCGCAACGGCTTGCCCTGGCGAATGGCGTGGGCGTAGGGGTGACGGAAGTCGTCGCAGTCGAAGCGCACGTCATTGCCGTCGCTGCCCAGCCAGCGACCGCTGCCGTCGAGGTAGAGACAGCTGACCCAGGCCAGCGCGTGGCTGGCCTGGAGAATGCCGCCGGCACAGGCACGCAGCTCGGCGGGCGAGGCGCTTTCGACCAGCGCCAGCGCACGCGCCATGCCGTCGAGGCCGGGCCCCGTCGGCAGGTCGCCTTCGCACCAGCGCATGTCGATCGCCTTCGCCGTCATCGCCTACACCACCTCCGCAGTGAAGGCGCCCGCCTCGTCGACGCCCAGGGCCACCCGGGTCACCGGCTCGCGCCGCGCCAGGCGGTCGAGCAGCGCCCGCGACACCGGCGGCAGCAGCTCGCCGTCGATCACCGACTCGAGCATGCGCGCGCCGTTCTCGCTGCGGGTGGCGCGGGCACAGATGGCGTCGCGCAGGGCCTCGTCGAGCACCACTTCGGCCTGGCGATGGCGCGAGCGGATACGCTCGGCCAGGGTGTCGAGCTTGGCCGCCACGATGTCGCGCAGGGTGTCGGCACCCAGCGGGAAGTAGGGCACCACCTCCATGCGCGCCAGCAGCGCCGGCTTGAAGAAACCCGCCAGCACTGGGTAGAGCGCGTCGTCCAGCGCCGCAGGCTCCTCCGCGTGGGCAACGATGGCCTCGTACCCCAGGTTCGAGGTGAGGAAGAACACCACGTTCTTGCAATCGATCAGCCGTCCTTCCCCGTCGGCCAGCTCGCCCTTGTCGAAGGCCTGGTAGAACAGGTTGAGCACGTCCGGGTGGGCCTTCTCGACCTCGTCGAGCAGCACCACCGAATAGGGGCGCTGACGGATCGCCTCGGTCAGCAGGCCGCCCTCGCCAAAGCCCACGTAGCCCGGCGGCGAGCCGATCAGCCGCGACACGGTGTGCTTCTCCTGGTACTCGGACATGTTGATGGTGGTGAGGAACTGGCGACCGCCGTAGAGGCGCTCGGCGATCTGCACCACGGTCTCGGTCTTGCCCACGCCGCTGGGGCCGACCAGCAGGAAGGCGCCCAGCGGGCGACCGGGACGGCGCAGGTCGGCACGGGCGGTGAGCAGGTGGCGATGCACGCGCTCGATGGCCACGTCCTGACCCTGCACCAGCCGGCCGAGATGCTCGGGCAGCTCGGTGAGACGGGTCAGCTCGTCGCTGGTCATGCGCTCCACCGGCACCCCGGTCCAGTCGCCGATGACCTGAGCGATCTGCGCCTCCTCGACGCTGGCGTTGACCAGGGCGAACTCCTGCTGCAGCTCGGCCAGGCGCGCCTCGTGGCGGGCCAGGGCTTCGTGCGGGTCCTCGGCGGCGACAGCAGCCTCCTCGGTGCTCTCGCCAGTCCCTGCTTCGGGGCTCTCCTCAAGGCTTGCTTCAAGACCTTCTGCCGGGCTCGCACCGGCGGCATCCGCTGTCGTCACGCCCTCGCTGGCCACCTCGGCTTCGGCAGTCGCAGGCTCGACCTCGGCGTCGTCCTTGCCCGCGTCGAGCAGCTGACGATGCAGGGCGATGATCGCGTCAACGCACTCGCGCTGGTCGACCCAGGCCGCCTCGAGCCGCTCGACCTCCTCCTCCAGGCGTGCCAGGCGGGCGTCGAGCTCGGCCTCGCGGGCCGGGTCGGGGCTGCGCCCCAGCAGGCGTTCGCGATCGAGCTGTTCGCGCTCGCGCTGGGCGGAGATGTGCTCGCTCTTGAGGTGGCTGAGCCGGCGCGGCGGAGTGTCCAGCGCCTGGGAGAGCCGCGCGCAGGCGGTGTCGAGCACGTCGATGGCCTTGTCGGGCAGCTGGCGGCCGGCCAGGTAGCGCGCCGAAAGCTCGGCGGCGGCGCGCAGGCCGCTGTCGCCCACCAGCACGCCGTGGGCGTTCTCGTAGGTGTCGCGCAGGCCGCGCAGAATCATCAGCGCCTGGTCGACGCTGGGCTCGGCCAGGGCCACCGGCTGGAAGCGCCGGGAGAGCGCCGGGTCCTTCTCGAAGTACTTCTTGTACTCGCGCCAGGTGGTGGCGGCGATGGTGCGCAGTTCGCCGCGGGCCAGGGCCGGCTTGAGCAGGTTGGCGGCGTCGCCACCGCCCTCCTGATTGCCGGCGCCGATCAGGGTGTGGGCCTCGTCGATGAACAGCAGGATCGGCCGCGGCGAGGACTTGACCTCCTCGATCACCGCCTTGAGGCGCTTCTCGAACTCGCCCTTGACCGCGGCGCCGGCCTGCAGCGCACCGAGATCGAGACTCATCAGCTCGACGTCGGCCAGCGCCGAGGGCACGCGGCCTTCGACGATTCGTGCGGCAAGGCCCTCCACCACGGCGCTCTTGCCCACCCCGGCATCGCCGATGACGATGGGGTTGTTCTTGCGCCGACGGCCGAGGATGTCGAGCATCTGGTCGATTTCCGGATCGCGGCACAGCACCGGGTCGAGCTCGCCGCGCCGGGCCTGCTCGGTGAGCGAGGTGGCAAAGCGTGCCAGGGCGCTGTCGCCCTGAGCGGCCTGGGCCGGACGCCGCCCGGCGTCGCCGGACTCGGCGCGGGGCGCTTCGGCGGAGTCGGCGGCCAGCCGCTCGAAGCCGCGACGCAGCCCCTCACGATTGATCTCGGCCAGCAGCGCGGCGCTGCGCGGCCCCACATAGCGCCCGGTGTTGTGCAGCAGAGCGGTGAAGATCAGGCCGCTGCGCAGGCTGTCATAGCTGAATTCGGTCGTGGCCAGCAGCCAGGCGTCCTGCAGCAGCTCGACCAGCAGCGGCGAGAAGCTCGGCGTGGTGACGGCCAGGTCCCGCGGCGGGCGGGTCTCCTCGGCCAGCCGTGCGCGCAGCTCGTGGAGGTCGACGCCCTGCCCTTCGAGCAGGCAGCGCAGGTCACACAGCGGCTGATCGATCAGCGCCAGCAGCAGGTGGCCGGCGGTGACCTCGGGAGCCTGCTGCTCGGCGCACAGCACCGCGGCCTGCTCCAGGCCTTGACGGGAAACGGCGTTGAGACGGCCGATGAGCGCGGGAAGCTCTACCCTGAGCATGGGATCTCCTAACGGTAAATCTGATCGAGAAGGGTACCGACCTGGGCCGCTTGTTGATCGAGCGTCCAGGCGAAGCCCAGGTAGGCGCCGACCATGGCGACGGCGAACAGCGCGAACACGCCCCACACCGGGATGCCGCGACCGCGGTGGCGGCGCCCCGGCATGACGTTGTCGAGCGGCCGGGTCAGGCTGTCCTCGGGGGTGTCGCTGAGGGCCGCCAACTGGTCGCCGAGGGTGCGCACGATGTGCTCGTACTCCTCGCGGCCGTGGTCCATGACCTTGTAGCGCCCTTCGAAACCGAGACACAGGCAGAGGTAGATGAACTCCAGCATGTCGCGGTAGCGCTGCGGCTCCTGCTGCAGCCGGGCGAGGATCGAGAAGACCTTCTCGCCGCCCCAGGTCTCGTTGTGGAAACGCGTCAGCAGCGAGTGCTCGGCCCAACTGCTCTGGTGCCCCCAGGGGGTGCCCATCACCGCCTCGTCGATGAACGAGCAGAGCACGTAGCGGAAGGCCAGCAGGGTGGGTCGGTCGTAGCCCTGCTCGGTGAGCTCCACCTCGATGGCGGCGATCTCGTCGACCACCTGACGGTAGAGCCGATCGAGGTCGCTCATGCCGTCGAGCTGGCGCACCCGCAGCACCATGCCCAGCAGCGAGCTGGCGGCGTCGGCCAGCGGGTTGAGGTTGTAGCCGCGCAGGCGGAACCAGTACTCCTCGTCGGCGTCGAGCTGTTCGGCATGGCTGTGGATAAGCTGCTCCAGCCCGCGCTCGTCGATGCGGTCCTCATGGCGGGTGGGGGCATAGCGCGCCACGGCGCCAGCCTCGGGTTCGTATCGCGTGGTGGCAAGTTCTTGCATGGCTTAGCTCCTGATCGCCCAGAACTGCATTTCGAGCCCGGGGAATTCGCCCGCCACATGGAAGGCGAAGCCGCTGGCACCGTCGAGCATGCTCCAGGCCTGGCTCTGCCGGTCGAGCCGGAAGTAGCTGTATCCGGCGTGGTAGGGCAGCTCCCGCGGGGCCACCGGCAGCGGCTCCAGCGGTACGCCGGGCAGCTGCAGGCTGATGAGGTCGCGGATGCGCTCCACGCTTGCCACCTTGGTCTGCTGCAGGAACAGCTTGCGCAGCCGCTCGTGGGGCATGTCGGCACGCACCGCGAGGATGAAATCGGCGCTGTCGAGCAGGGCCGGATCGGCCAGCGGTGCCACCAGCAGGCCGTAGCGGCGCGACTGCAGCTGGATCGCCAGCGCGCGCGGCTCGAGCACGGTGGAGAGCGCCTGACGCAGGCTCTGCATCAGCATGCGGAAGGCCCGCTCGGGGTGGTCGTGGTCGTAGGCCGGATACTCCGGCGGCAACCGCGACTCGTCGGTGAAAGTCACCAGTTCACTGGCGGTTTCCAGCATGGTGGCGAACAGCCGCTCCGGATGCAGGTGACCCAGGCGCGCCAGGTGCTGGAAGCGCGGCTGGGCGCGGTTGAGCAGCTGCAGCAGCATGAAGTCGGAGACGTCGGCCACACCGGCCTGGTGCGGCGAGGCGAGGCGATGGGCGATATTGCGTGCACGCTCGCGCATCAGCCCGGCCATCTCGCCGACGAAGCGCTGAAGCACCGGCGCCGCCTGCACGTTGAGCAGCGTGGGGATGAACTGCTCGTCGAGCACCAGGCTGCCGTCGGGACGCCGCTCGTGGATGCGCGCCACCGCCAGGCAGGTGTAGGCGCTGCGGTCGTCGCGCTCGAGCAGCAGCCGCGGCGCGACCCGGGCAACATCGAGAATCGCGGTATCGCCGTCGCGGGAGTGCAGATCGCGCACGCTGCGCTGGGCCAGGCGATAGCGGGTCGGCAGGTCGTCATCGGGCCAGCGCACCTCGCCCACCGCATCGGTGGCCAGCGGCAGGCAGAGGTAGACGAGCTGATTGGCGATACCGGCGTCGTCGATCTCCAGCGGCTGCGGCTCGATGTCGTCGTCGGGCAGCAGGAACGCCGTACCGTCGGGCATCACACCGCTGGCACGGCTGATGGCGATGCGTCCGAAGCTCAGGTATTCGGCGTTGAGTTCCAGGGTCTGGAAGCCGTACAGGGCGTGGCTGATGCCGCGCAGGCGCGCCTCGAGCAGGCCCTCGAGGCTGCGCTGCTGCTGCTGGAAGTGCTGGGGCTTGATGAACAGCCCCTCGCTCCATACCACTCGGTTGCGGCTGGCCATCAGTCTTCCTTCCTCAGCTCGGCCTCGTCGGCGCGCAGATGCACCAGCAGGTGGTAGTCCTCACTGCGCGAGGCGACCCGGACCACCTTCTTCCATTCGGTCTGGTCGGGGTTGTTGTAGAAGGCGATCAGCCCGATGTAGCGGGTCTCCTCGTCGATGTCGAACGGCTCGTAGAACTTCCACTGCCCCGGCAGCAGGGTGAAGTCGTCATGCGACAGATAGTTGGTGCCCAGGGCGCCTTCCAGGTCGTTGAGCAGCTGCTGGTGGTCGGCCGCCATCAGCATCGAGTCGTCCTTGAGCTGCAGGATCTGGAAGCGCAGCGGCGTGCCCTCGCCCTCGAAGTTGGGATTGACGTCGGGCTCGGCGAGCATGGCCAGGTCGACTCGGGTCGGGCGGTCTTCGGGGTGGCCCACCGGGATCGAGGGATCGCGGATCACCTGCCAGGTCTTGCCGATGGTGGTACAGCCGCTGAGAACCAGCGCCAGCAGCAGCACCGCCAGCCAGCTCAAGGTGCGCCCCGAGGCCTTGCTTGCGCGCAAAAGTCTTGTACTCATGTTTCCTGCGTCCCGTCTTGTTGTGTTCACTTGGCTTCGCGCTGCTGACGTCGCACCGATTGGTCGTAGGCCTGCTCGAACACCTCCCAGAACAGCTTGGCGAAGCCCTGCTGACGGCCGGAGTTGAGCTCCTGGTAGTAATGGCGATACATCTCCCACGCCCAGCTGCCCTCGTCGTCGAGGCGGTTGCCGGCACCGCGGTAGGCGTGGAAGCGCTTGAGCAGGGCATCCGGAGCGAAGGCGTCGAGGATCGCCTGCAGCGCCTCGCCGATGGCCTCCTCCACCGCCGCCTGGTGCTGCCCCTGATGGGTCAGGCACTCGGTGACGGCCGCCGGTGCCGAGAGGTGCACCGGACTGCGGCGGGCGGAGAACAGCGTCTCCACGGTGTCGCGGTAGGGCTGGCCCAGGCGCAGCGGGTTGTCCTCGATCGGCTGCAGGCGGCGGTCGCGCAGCGGATAGCGGCTGTCGTCCTGGGCACGGTGCAGCGCCTGCAAGCCTTCGATGGCGGCGCGCAGGGTCTGGCCGGCCTCAGCCAGGAAGTTCTGCTGCTCTTCGCTGTCGGCAAAACGCAGCTCGGCGCCCAGGGCACGCAGCAGCGGATCGCTGCCGACGGAGCCGGCGCCGACCGGCACGCTGTCCTGCCAGCGCTCCTCGAGCTGTTCGCCTACCGAGCGTTCCAGATCGTCCAGCAGCCCTTCGTCCATTTCCCGGTTCATCTTGGTGTCTTCCTCGTATCGTCGATTGGTCGGCGCCGCTGCGCGCCACTCCAGAGAGCCGTGCTGTCCCGTATCGCCATGCCGCTGCTCGGCCAGCACGCCGAGCAGCGCATCGTCATCGCCTTGCGCCGCATCATGCTCGTGAGCCAGGGCCGTGAGCGGATCGCGCTGGCTGGCGCCGGGCGTGGCCTCGCCCAGGGCTTCCAGCGGGTCGTCGCGACGCGGCGGCGGAAAGGCGGCCGAGGGCGCGGCCCGGTAAGGCACCACGCCCTGCTCCGCCAGCACCTCCTGCTCGTCGTCGACCAGCGCGGCAAGCGGCTGGGCGCCGGGCAAGCCGGCCTGACGGTCGCCCAGATGCACGCGCACCCGGTACTCGCCGATCCCCAGCTCGTCGCCATCGCGCAGGGCGACCCGACGATCGCGGCCCAGCGGCAGCGTGGCTTGATTGATGAAGGTGTGGCCGCTGCGGTCGATCAGGCAGAACTGGCCGTCGGCCCGGCGGATCTCGGCATGGGCCGGGCGGATCCGCCCGGCGTGGTCCTGCAGCAGCCAGTCGTCGCTCTCGGCGCTGCCCAGGGTGCCCCCCGAGGCCGCAAATACGTAGCTGCTGGTGGAGCGCCCCTCGAGCCGTTCGCTGTTGAGCACCACCAGGGTGACGGCGCTGGCGGCGGCCTGGGGACGGGAAAGATACGTCATCGCGTTACCCTGTCATCTGAATGCGCACCCGGCGCCGCCCTGCGGCGGCACCGGCTTGGGGATTGACGAAAGTGGTCCAGCCGAGCTGGCAGCAGCCGTGGTCGCCAAGACGCATGGGCTGAACGGCGCTCTCCAGCAGTTCCAGTTCGAGGTCGTAGGCCAGCGGCTCGCGCAGCACGAAGCTGACCAGGGTCTTGAGCGGCGCATGTTCACGGCCGTCGGGCAGGAAGTCGCGGAAACGCGCCAGGCTGAGCCCCTGCAGGCACAGGGCGAACTTGCCGCCCACGTCGGCGACCCGCTCGCCGGCCACCATGTCCTCGCCCAGGGTCATGGCGCCGAGGCCGGTGCGGCTGCGCTGATCCTCGGGAATCTCGACCCAGCGGTGCACCCACTGCTCGACGCTCACGTCGTCGAGGTCGAAGCAGTGGCCGACCACGCTCTCGACCACCTCGGGCGAGCGCGAGCGCCCCGCCAGCAGGCCGGCATAGGCGAGCATCTTGCCCCAGTTGATCGGCGTCTCGCCGCGCAGCTCCTCGTCGGCCAGCCCCACCAGGGCGAACACCGCGGCGGAGAAGCCGTCGCTGGCGCCGTCCTGGTAGCGCACGTAGTGGCGATACTTGCGCCAGCTGCGATGCACCAGGGTCAGCAGGCGGTGGTTGAAGAAGTCGAGGAAATCGCGGGCCACCCCTTCGTGGTGGGCCGCCTCGTGGGCCAGCGATTCCAGGTAGTAGCCGGGCAGCGGCGACTGGGCCCCCTGCAGGCCGAAGAAACTGACTTCCAGCGCGTATTCGCCGCTCGGGCGGGACTCCAGCGCCACCACGTCGCTGCCAGGGAAGCCCAGCGACGCCGAGGCGCTGAAGCGCACTCGCTCGCGGCCGGGATGCACGTCGGCCACGCGCTCGAGATCGTCTTCATGGTGACGATGCAGCAGCTCGACGAGCTGGTAGAAATCGTAGCGCCGGGCCCCCTCGATCAGGGCCAGCGGCGCTAGATCAGGGGTTGTTGGCCCGACTGTAAGGTCCATGCGTAACGTTCCTGGTTGTGACGATTGACGACGTGAAGTTCGTGGAACGAATTGATGCTGGCGTAGAGCGAGAAGAATCGTGCCAGCACGCTGCCGAACAGATAGAGGCTGCCCTCGTCGCCGAAGGCCTCCTGATCCAGGGTCATCACCGAGCGCAGGCCGCGTACCGGCAGACCACGCTTGAGTCGGTCGATGGAGCGGGTCTCGATGTTCAGCACACCGGCGAGACGCTTCTGCGACACCCGCTCGGCCTGACGGTCGACCAGGGCGCGGAAGTCGTAGGCGCGCAGCACCGAGCACAGCGCATCGCGCTCGAGCAGCGACAGATAGTTGAGCGAGAGGTTGGAAATCAGCGTCCACAGCAGGCTGCCGTCCAGGGTCGGACGCAGCGCCGGGGTGGGCCGGGTGATGTTGCGATAGGCGGCAAACACCGGGCTGGTGTCGGTGGAAGCGATGATGTCGCCTACCGCCAGACGCTCGGGCAGGGTGCGGTTGCTGCAGGTCAGGCGCAGCGAGATGGTCTCGCGCATGCCGACGCAGGCCTGCTCGTCGCCGCGCACGAAGGCGATGTCGTGGTCGAAGCCGTCGCCGCGCAGGCTGTCGCGCACCCGCACCCGGAAGTAGCGCGCCTCGCGGCCGCGGTCACGCTCGATCTGATGCTGGAAGCTCTCGAACGGCACGTACTGACGCGGCTCGCCGCGCATCTTGCCGCTGTCGCCCTCCAGCCAGCCCTGTACCGCATCGACGCTGAACACCTCGTAGTGCTCCGCCGCGCGGCTGCTGGGCCGAATGCGGTACTCGCTGCGCTCGCCGTTGAGATCGATGGGGTCGGCGTCGTGGCTGAACAGGTTGATCGCCGGGGCGCAATAGAGCGCCAGGTGTTCGTCGCGAACCTTGGCGTCCGCCGGCAGCGTACGCGAGAAGACGAAGCGCAGCACGATGCGCGAGGCCTGGCGCGGAGGCAGCAGGCGGCCGAGCCCCATCAGATCGACGAAGTGGAAGGCCTCGGGAAAGCACAGGTACTCCTGCAGGATGCGATAGCCCTGATGCACGTTGCGCGGATAGGGCAGCAGCGCATGCTCGCGCTCGAAACCCACCGGAGCGAGCATGTCGCGGGGCAGCGGTACCACGGCGCCGTCGATCTCCAGCTCCAGGCGCGACAGGTAGTGGCCCAGCCACAGGTAGAGCGTGCGTGCGGTATAGCCACCGCCGCCCAGGTGCAGACGCAGGTTGTCGATGCCCAGCGCATCCAGCGACTGATCGCCGTCCACGTCGAGAGCCAGCTCGACGATGGAGGATTCGCGGGAGTGTCGCGCCTCTACGCCGGCATGCATCAGCGGGTAGAGCGCCACGTCGTGGCAGATGCGAAAGCGACAGGCGGTGCCGTCGATGGGCCGCGCCGCCAGGGTGGTGCCGGCGGGCACTTCCTGACGTCCGCTGAGAGCCCCCTTGTTGGGCGTGAACTGCATGATCGTCATGCTCGGCACCGGGCGCAGATAGTTGGGCCACAGCATGGAGATCAGCGAGTGGGTGAGTTCGGGGAACTCGTCCTCGACCTTCTCGCGCATGCGTCCGGTGAGAAAGGCGAAGCCTTCCAGCAGCCGCTCGACGTCCGGGTCCGTGCTGCGCTCGGAGAGGAAACGGCTGAGGCCGGGGTTGGCCTCGGCGAACTCCCGCCCCTGCAGCTTCAGGTAATCGAGCTCATCCCGGTAATAACGATTGAGCATGCACGCCTCGCTTCCTGGCTGGGGCTAATCGGCTTGGGTACTCAGTTCAGGCACTGGTAGCGTTTGTCGTTGAGCAATAGATCGATGGTGGCCTGGCCCTGGTCGCGACCGAGATCCACCGTGGCGTGCACCTGGAAGCGCAGCTGCAAGGGGTCGCTGCCGCGCGGCAGCGACTCCACCTCCACCTGCCGCACGCGCGGCTCGAAGCGCTCGATGCACTGACGAATGGCGCGCTGGATGTTGCGCTCCAGGTCGAGCACGCCGATGGTCGCGTCGTTGAAGTCGAGGAGCCCCAGCTCCGGGGCACATTCGCTGTGCCCCGGGTGGCTGTTGAGCAGATCGACCAGATGGCGCTTGATGGACTCGACGATCTCGGCAAGGCTCGCCTCGGCGCCGCTGGCTTCCGGTCGCTCGGGAGTCGCCAGACGCTCGAACAGCCGGTTGCCGAGCACGCCGCCACGGTGGATCATCATGGCCGCGTCCTCCCCTTACTCCTTGTCCAGACGGCCCACCAGTGACAGCTCGAAGTTGGCGCCCATGTACTTGAAGTGCGGGCGCACCGCCATGGAGACCTGATACCAGCCCGGATCGCCCTCGACATCGGAGACCTGGATCGAGGCGGCGCGCAGCGGACGACGACTGCGCACTTCGGCCGGCGGGTTCTCCTGGTCGGCGACGTACTGGCGAATCCACACGTTGAGCTCGCGCTCGAGATCCTGACGCTCCTTCCAGGAGCCGATCTGCTCGCGCTGCAGCACTTTGATGTAGTGAGCCAGGCGGTTGATGATGAACATGTAGGGCAGCTGGGTGCCGAGCTTGTAGTTGGTCTCGGCGGCCTTGCCCTCGGGGGTGTTGGGGAAGACCTTGGGCTTCTGCACCGAGTTGGCCGAGAAGAAGGCGGCGTTGTCGCTGCCCTTGCGCATGGTCAGCGAGATGAAGCCCTCTTCGGCCATCTCGAACTCACGGCGGTCGGTGACCAGCACCTCGGTGGGAATCTTGGCCTGCAGCTGGCCCAGCGCCTCGTAGGTGTGTACCGGCAGATTCTCCACCGCACCGCCGCTCTGCGGGCCGATGATGTTGGGGCACCAGCGGTACTTGGCGAAGCTGTCGGTGAGGCGCTCGGCGAGCAGGTAGGCGGTGTTGCCCCAAAGGTAATGCTCGTGGCTCTCGCTGACCGTCTCGCGGTAGTGGAAGGTCTTGACCGGGTTCTCCACCGGGTCGTAGGGCATGCGCAGCAGGAAGCGCGGCGCGGTGAGCCCCAGGTAGCGGGCATCCTCGGACTCGCGCAGGCTGCGCCAGCGGGCGTACTTGGGCCCCTCGAAGATCGCCTTGAAGTCCTTGATGTTGGGCAGCTCCTGGAAGCTGTCGATGCCGAAGAAGCTCGGCGCCACCGAGGACAGGAACGGTGCGTGGGCCATGGCGCCCACCGCAGCGGTGAACTGCAGCAGCTTGATGTCGGGGGTCGAGGGCGAGAAGTCGTAGTTGCCGATGATGGCGCCTACCGGCTCACCGCCGAACTGACCGTACTCGGCCGCATACACGTGCTGGTAGAGCCCGCTCTGGCTGAGCTCCGGCGCGAACTCGAAGTCCTCCAGCAGCTCCTCCTTGGTGGCGTGCAGCAGGTCGAGCTTGATGTTCTGGCGGAAGTCGGTGCGATCGACCAGCAGCTTGAGCCCGCGCCAGGCCGATTCGATCTGCTGGAAGCCGCGGTCGTGCAGGATCTCGTCGACCTGACTGCCGATCTTGCGGTCGAGCTCGACGATCATGCGGTCCACCACCGCCTTGTTGACCTGCGGTGCCGCATCGTCGCTGCGCAGCAGCTCGGCAATGAAGGCGGCCACGCCCTGCTTGGCGATGTCGTAACCGTCCTCGGACGGCGCCAGGCGGGTCTGCGCCATCACCTGATCGAGAAGGGAACCCTCGGCCTGGGCCTCGGCGGCCTGCCCCTGCGTCTGTGCCATTTCGCTCATTGTACGTGCCTCGAATCTTTTGCCTGGCCGGGAACGTCATGCGCATGTCGGCGCGCTCCCGGAATGCCTCAGTGACGCTGGAGCCTCAGCTCTCGGCGTCGTCGCGAGTGTCCAGCAGCTCGAGTTCGGCGAGCAGCTGCGTGCGCGCTTCGTCGCTCTCCATCAGCTTCTGCAGCTGGTCACGGAACGCCGGCACGTTGCCCAGCGGCCCCTTGAGCGCCACCAGCGCCTCGCGCAGCTCAACCAGCTTGCGCAGCTCGGGCACCTGGCGTGCCACGCTGTCGGGGGTGAAGTCCTCAAGCGACTTGAATTCGAGATTGACCGCCAGGTCGCCGGCGTCCTCGCCCTCCTCGAGACGGTTGGGCACGCTGGCCGTCAGGCTGAGACCGGCCTCGCGCATTACCGACTTGAAGTTGTTCTTGTCCACCGAGAGCTTTTCGCGCGCCTCGATCGGCGTGGCCTCGGCACCGCCCTTGAAGTCGCCTACCACCAGCAGCTTGAGCGGCAGTTCGGTTTCCGCCTGCTGGTCGCCGGTAGCCGGCACGTACTTGATGTTGATGCGCTCTTTCGGCGCAACGGTTCCTTCCTTCGCCATTGGAGAAGCCCCCTGATGGACCGCCTTGTTTGGAATCGCAACAGCTGAATCGGTACAGCTGCGTCGACAACGCACCACGCCCTGTCCGCATCAACCCACCCTCAGGTAGGCAGATGCGGTCAGCATTTCAGGTGAGAAACGTTATCGCCCTTGCTCGTGAGGCGAGAGAGTAATCAGGCTTGGGTCATGTGCCAAACGGCGGGGTCGGCCGGCTGGCGGTTACAACTGAGATACGGAGTGTCGTTTCGGCTTACACACAATCCGCCACAACACCCGTGGTGACGCGGATCGTTCCCGGACGCAGGCCACTGCTGACAAGAGGGGGTGGTAATGGACTACAAAGACTGTAGGAAATCGCTTACACGAATATAAGAAATATAGGGCAAATAGATACGCCATTCGCTTCACCTCGAAGTACGATGGATGACGCTGGCGGTACGAGAAGAGCCAGTAGCCCGCAAACGAATCGACCGGGCAAGCGCCCGGCCGATTCGTTTTTCCGCATCAAGTTCTCACCCCAGGCGGGCGCGAATCGCCGCTTCGATACCGGTAGCATCGAGACCACACTCGGTCAACAGTTCGGCGGGCTTGCCGTGCTCGACGAAGGCGTCGGGCAGGCCCAGGTTGAGCAGCGCAGCCTGCACGCCCTCGGCGGCAAGCAGCTCGTTCACGCCGCTGCCGGCACCGCCGGCTACCGCATTCTCCTCCAGGGTGACCAGCAGCTTGTGGTCGGCGGCAGCGGCCAGAATCGCCTCGCGATCGAGCGGCTTCACCGAGCGCATGTTGAGGTGGGTGGCATCGAGGGATGCGGCGACCTCGGCGGCCGGACCGTTGAGGCTGCCGAAAGCGAGCAAGGCGACCCGCTTGCCGAGCTCGGCGCCGCTCTCGCGGCGCAGCTCGGCCTTGCCGATCGCCAACGGCTCGAGGTGCGTCGGAATCGCCACACCCGGCCCGCTGCCACGGGGGTAGCGTACCGCGGCGGGGCCCGGGTAGTGGTAAGCAGCGCTGAGCATGGCGCGACACTCGGCCTCGTCGGCCGGTGCCAGGATCACCATGCCGGGCACGCAGCGCAGGTAGGAGAGATCCATGCTGCCGTGGTGGGTGGGGCCGTCTTCACCCACCAGGCCGGCGCGGTCGATGGCGAAGGTGACGTCGAGCTCCTGCACCGCCACGTCGTGGATCAGCTGATCGTAGCCACGCTGCAGGAAGGTGGAGTAGATCGCCACCACCGGCTTCGCCCCTTCACAGGCCATGCCGGCAGCCAGCGTCACCGCGTGCTGCTCGGCGATGGCCACGTCGTAGTAGCGGTCGGGATACTCCTTCGAGAAGCGGATCAGATCGGAGCCCTCGCGCATCGCCGGGGTGATGCCGATCAAGCGCTTGTCCACCGCCGCCATGTCGCACAGCCACTCGCCGAAGACATTGCAGTACTTGGGTTTTTTTCTTGCGGGCACCACCGGCGCACTGCTGGGCGCATCGCCATTCTTCTCCAGCTTGGTGATGGCGTGATAGCCGATGGGATCGGCCTCGGCGGGCAGGAAACCGCGTCCCTTGCGGGTCTTCACGTGCAGGAACTGGGGCCCGTCCAGGTCGCGAATGTTGCGCAGGGTCTGGATCAGGGTCGGCAGATCGTGGCCGTCGAGCGGGCCGATGTAGTTGAAGCCCATCTCCTCGAACAGCGTGGCCGGGCTGACCATGCCCTTCATGTGCTCCTCGGTGCGTCGCGCCAGCTCCAGCGCTCCCGGCAGGTGCGACAGCACCCGCTTGCCCTCTTCGCGGATGGCAAGGTAGGGCTTGCTGGAGAGAATGCCGGCCAGGTAGCTGGCAATGCCGCCGACGTTCTCGGAGATCGACATCTCGTTGTCGTTGAGCACCACCAGCAGGTTGGCGTCGAGGTGACCGGCGTGGGCCAGCGCCTCGAAGGCCATGCCGGCGGTCAGGGCTCCATCGCCGATCACCGCGCAGACGCGACGCTTGTCGCCGCGGGTGGCAGCGGCCAGGGCCATGCCCAGCGCCGCCGAGATCGAGGTGCTGGAGTGGCCTACGCCGAAGGTGTCGTAGGGTGATTCGGCGCGCCGCGGAAACGCCGCCAGGCCGCCATACTGGCGGATGGTCGGCATGGTCTCGCGCCGGCCGGTGAGGATCTTGTGCGGGTAGGCCTGATGGCCGACGTCCCACACCAGGCGGTCGTGGGGCGTCTCCAGGGCGTGGTGCAGCGCCACGGTGAGCTCCACCACCCCCAGGCCGGCGCCGAAGTGACCGCCGCTGCGGCCCACGCTGTAGAGCAGGTAAGCGCGCAGTTCGTCGGCCACCTGCAATAGTTGGGCACTGCTCATGGCGCGTAGTGCCGCCGGGGTGTTAAGCGAATCGAGCAGCGGGGTTACCGGGCGCTCGACAGGGATTACGTCGTAGAGCTTCATTGCGATTCGGTCGTCCTGGCTGTCATGCCGTATGGCGGCTAGTGGTCGCGCTCGATCATGTAGCGGGCCAGTTGGGCCAGCGGGTCGCCCGCCTCGCCCAGCGGCGCCAGTGCCGCCAGCGCTTCGTCGGTCAGCTCTTGGGCCCGGCGACGAGCGCCTTCCAGCCCCAGCAGGGCCGGGTAGGTCGGCTTGTCGCGGGCGGCATCGGCGCCCGATGCCTTGCCCAGGGTTTGGGTGTCGCCGATGACGTCGAGAACGTCGTCATGTATCTGAAAGGCCAGACCGAGCGCCTCGGCGTAGCGATCCAGCGCCGCCACACGAGGATCCTGTTCGGGTACGGCCGTCAGCGCCCCCATACGCACCGCGGCGCAGATCAGCGCGCCGGTCTTGTGGGCGTGCATGGTGGCGAGTGCCTCGACGTCAGGGTGGCCGCCAACGGCCGCCAGGTCCAATGCCTGTCCGCCCACCATGCCATCCCGACCCGCGGCGACGGCCAGCGTGAGGATCAGTGCCGGCAGGCGCGGATGCGCAGCACGGGCGAGTACTTCGAAAGCCAGGCTCTGCAGCGCATCGCCGGCAAGTATCGCCGTGGCCTCGTCGAAGGCACGGTGCACCGTAGGCTGCCCCCGGCGCAGATCGTCGTCGTCCATGGCCGGCAGGTCGTCATGTACCAGCGAGTAGGCATGGATCAGCTCGACGGCAGCGGCAGGCGCATCGAGCGCCTCGTCGCTGGCCCCGAGCGAGCGTCCGGCCAGGTAGACCAGCAGCGGGCGCAGGCGCTTGCCACCCACCAGCAGCGCGTGGCGCATGGCGGCCTCCAGGCGCGGAGTCGGCGGCTGGCGCTGCTCGAAGGCGCGCGCCAGGAAGGCATCGACCCGAGCACGATCGACCGCCAGGGTGGCGGAAAGAGAGTCAGTGCTCACTGTCGTCCTCCGCGCTCGGGCCGGCGAAGGGTTCGAAGTCGATGCCGCCGTCGGGACCCTCGACCAGGGTGCGCACGCGCAGCTCGGCCTCGTCGAGTCGACGCTGGGCATTGCGGGTCAGGCGTACGCCCTGCTCGAAGGCGGCAAGCGAGCCCTCCAGCGTCAGCTCGCCCGACTCCAGCTGCTCCACCAGCTGCTCCAGTCGCTCCACGGCAGCGGCGAAATCGACCTCGCCTTCATCGCCCGCCGTCTCGCCTGTCGCTTGCTTGTCACGCTCGGCCATGACACCTCTATTGGTCACCGCTGTTTTCAGGTGGCACAGTATACACGCACAGCCCTATACGCACTGCCCCAGGGGGCGTCTGCCCGCGCCGAGTCACGTGCAGCGCGCTCATCTTCGCGACGCAGCATTTTCATCTTGACGCATGTCGGTTGTGTTAACATGAGCGCCCTGTTCCCAGCCTGAACACCGGATGGCACCACGCCGTTTCGGCACCCACCGGTCTTCCAGCACAGCACGCGGCGTACCACGAAGGGGTTGATTCGACCATGGCCAAAACGTCCCTGGACAAGAGCAAGATCAAGATCCTGCTGCTCGAGGGCGTCCACCAGAGCGCGGTGGACAATTTTCTGAATGCCGGTTACACCAACATCGAGCATCTACCCACCTCGCTCGACGAGGCGGCGCTGGTAGAGAAGGTGCGTGATGCGCATTTCCTCGGCATTCGCTCACGCACTCAGCTCACCGAGCGCGTGTTCGCCGCTGCCGAGAAGCTCAATGCCGTGGGCTGCTTCTGCATCGGCACCAACCAGGTCGACCTCAATGCCGCCCTGATACGTGGTATTCCGGTATTCAACGCCCCCTATTCCAACACCCGCTCGGTGGCGGAGCTGGTGCTGGCCGAGGCCATCATGCTGCTGCGCGGCATCCCCGAGAAGAACGCTCGCGCCCATCAGGGTGGCTGGCTGAAGAGCGCCAAGAACTCCCACGAGGCCCGCGGCAAGACCCTGGGCATCGTCGGTTACGGCAACATCGGCGCCCAGCTCTCGGTGCTGGCCGAGTCGCTCGGCTTCAACGTCATTTTCTACGACGTGGTGACCAAGCTCGGCATGGGTAACGCCAACCAGGTGGCCAGCCTCGAGGAGCTGCTGGCGCGTGCCGACGTGGTCAGCCTGCACGTGCCCGAGCTGCCCTCCACCAAGTGGATGATCGGCAAGGAACAGCTGGCGCTGATGAAGCCCAGCGGCATCCTGATCAACGCCTCCCGCGGCAGCGTGGTGGTGATCGAGGACCTGGCCGAGGCGCTCCAGGCCGGCCGTCTCTACGGTGCCGCCATCGACGTCTTCCCGGTGGAGCCCAAGGGCAACGACGAGGAGTTCGTCAGCCCGCTGCGCGGCATCCCCAATGTGATCCTCACGCCCCACGTCGGCGGCTCGACGCTGGAGGCCCAGGAGAACATCGGCATCGAGGTTTCCGAGAAGCTGATCACCTACTCCGACAACGGCACCACCGTCACCGCGGTGAACTTCCCCGAAGTGGCACTGCCGGCCCACCCGGACAAGCATCGCGTGCTACACATCCACGACAACGTGCCGGGCGTGCTCTCCGAGATCAACCGGGTGCTCTCCGAGAGCGGCATCAACATCTCCGGGCAGTACCTGCAGACCAACGACAAGGTCGGCTACGTGGTCATCGACGTGGACAAGGCCTACGGCGAACAGGCGCTGGAGGCATTGCGCAAGGTCGATCACACTCTGCGTGTACGGGTGCTCTACTCCGAGACCAACTACGAGGAGTGAGCAAGCGGCTCACCGCAATCAGACCGCCGCGCCTAGCGCGGCGGTCTGCGTTAAAGACGCTGAATGTCGATGACGTAGCCGATGATCGGATAGCCGGCCTGCTTAGCCGCCTTCTCGGCTTCCAACTGGGCTTCGAGCTTGGAAATACTGGTGGAACGGTGCTCGAAGACGGTATCGGTCTCCAGCTTGCGCGTCCTCACCGCAAGCCGGACCAGGTGTCCGGTCTTGTAGGACTGGGCGGACTGCTCGGCTGCCCCCGCCCTGGCGCTGCTCTTCTTCTTGCCACGTCCCTTGTGTCCGCTCGCCTTGCCGATCGGCAGATCGCGGGACGGCGACGGCTCGTGGCCGGGCTTCATGAAGGCATCGATCTCGCGCTTGATACTCTGCTCGAACTCGCTCAGTTCGTCGCTCATTCGTCCTCCAATGACAGATGTTCGCGCCCCGGTTGGAACATATCAGAACCGCTCCTCAAAAAATGCTAACCCAGGTTATGCGAGGTTGGGCGCTTGGTTAGACGCGCAGCCCTGTGGTTAGACGCGCAGCCCCTTGCTGTGCTAATCATTTCTTTTCAAAACGTATATTGCCGCCTTCACAAGGAAAAGTGCATGCCGACTAGCGCCGCCTACCTGATCGTAGTGCTGGTGTGGGCCACCACGCCACTGGCCATCAAGTGGAGCGCCGAGGCGGGGGCGCCCGTAGGCAGCGTGCTGTTGCGCATGGCGATCGCCTTCCTGGCGGGGTTGCTGGTGCTGGTGGTCCTGCGCAGCGGATTACGCAGGGACCGGCGCGCCATGACAAGCTACGCGGCAGCGGTTCCCGGAGTATTCGGGGCCATGGCCCTGAGCTATCACGCCTCGATGACGCTGCCCTCCGGCATGATGTCGGTGATCTTCGGCATGGCACCGCTGATCTCGGGGCTGATCCTGCAGCTGCTGCCCGGCGCCGTGAAGCTGCGTCGCTGGCACTGGTTCGGCTGTACGCTTGGCCTGGCAGGGCTGGGCGTGGTGTTCGCCGACAGCCTGGTGCTGGGCAGCGATCAGCTGCCGGCCCTGCTGATGATGGTCCTTGCCGTGACCCTGTTCAGCGGCAGCGGCATCGCCGTGCAGCGGGTGGCGGCCGGGCTCGGCCCACTGGAGCAGACCCTGGGCGCCCTGGCTCTGAGCCTGCCGTGTTTCTTCATCCTGTGGCTGGCCAGCGGCGAACCCATGGCGATACCGCTCAGTACACGCGGCCTGTGGTCGGTATTCTATCTGGCACTGTTCGGCTCGCTGCTGGGCTTCCTCTGTTATTTTCTGATCCTGTCGCGGCTCTCGGCCGCTAGCGTGGCGCTCGTCACCTTGATCACCCCGGTGCTGGCGCTGGGCCTGGGCATGACGCTCAATCAGGAACAGCCATCGTCCTCCATGCTGGCGGGAGCGGTGCTGATTCTGGTGGCGCTCGGCGCCTACCTGTTCGGCGACCGCCTGGCTCGGCTGAAGGCCGAGCGTGAGGTCACGCCCTCCTGAGCGCGCCTAGAAGCAGGTCTGCATCACCTCGACCACTTCCAGCCGCTCATCGACGCGGCAAATCCGCCGCCACTTGTCGAAGGTCAGACAGGGATGTGATGCGCCGAAGGCGACGATGTCGCCGACCCGCACCCTGCCGTTGCCCACCTCGGGCTCATCTTCGTCCTGAGGCAGATGCACGAAGGCGTGCTGATCCATCAGCTTGGTCACGCGCCACCCCGCCACCGAAAGCGTGCGCCCCGGTCGCTCGTCGCCTTCGCGGTAGCGGCGCAACGGTTCTGGCAGCTGGTCGTGACCGATATCGCGCTTGCCCATGCCGACGATGGCCAGCCCCGGCTCCGGCAGCGACACTACCTGGGCGAACACTTCGAGCGCCGGCTTGAGCCCGCGCTCGAGCTCCGGCCGGCGCTTCAGAATGTCATGCTGAGCCTGACGATAGATGCCGTGGTCGTGCACCACGTAGCAGCCAGGGCGCAGCACCGGCACGAACTGCTTGCCCAGGTGCGCCTCGCGGAACACCTCGGCGATCATGTCATACCAGGCCGAGCCGGATGCGGTGATCAGCGGCTGGGGACTCTCGATCAGGGCGTCCTTGTCCAGCGCCTGGGCCGCTTCCACCAGCTGCCAGGCGTAGGCGCGCACGGCACGCTCGGGGTCGTTGCCATGCACTACGCCCTCGTAGCCTTCGAGCCCGCACAGCACCAGCGCCTGCTCGCTGTCGATGCGCTCGGCGAGCGCCATCACTTCGTCGGTATCGCGGCAGCCGCAGCGTCCGCCCGGTATGCCCAGCTCGATCAGCACCTGGAGGCGCAGACCGCGGGCAGTAAAGTAGCGCGCCAGCTGGTCGGCGTTCGCGACGCTGTCGACCACGCAGTAGAAGTCGACACCCGCTTCGATGAGCTCGGCGACGATGGCCATGTTGGCTTCGCCGACGAGCTGGTTGGCCATCAGCAGACGGTTGACACCATGACGGAAGGCCGCCCGACACTGCGGCGCGGTAGCCAGGGTGATGCCCCAGGCACCGGCGGCAAGCTGACGCTGGAACAGCTCGGGGCACATGGTGGTCTTGCCGTGCGGGGCCAGCCGCGCGCCGTGGTCTTGGCAAAAACGCTGCATCCAGGCCAGGTTGTGGGCCAGCGCCGGCTCGTGGATCACCGCCGCCGGCAGGCTGACGCCCGACAGCAGGCTGGTCCCGACTTCCGGCATGCCTTTGTGCTGGGTCTCGAGGTCGGAAAACGTGTCGTTCATGCTTCACTCTCGCTGGGTGGACGCAGGAAGCGCGGCACACCCTCTTTGGTCGCAGAGGTATCGAAATGTGCACGTGTCAGGCTAGTCTGGTGCAGGGCACGTTGCTACAGGATACGACAATGACTACTACCGTCGACGAGCGCCCGGTGATTCGTCGCGACCACCGCGGTGTCGCCACCCTCACGCTGAACCGTCCACACCAGTTCAATGCGCTGTCCGAGGCTCTGCTCAAGGCCCTGGGCAGCGAGCTTTCCCGCCTGGCCAACGATGGTTCGGTGCGCTGTGTGGTCATCGCCGCCGAGGGGCGCGCCTTCTGCGCCGGGCACGACCTCAAGGAGATGCGCGCCACTCCGGACAAGGCCTATTACCAGGCGCTGTTCGCCCAGTGCGGCGAGGTGATGCAGCGCATCGTCGAGCTGCCGGTACCGGTGATTGCTCGGGTACAGGGCCTGGCCACCGCCGCCGGCTGCCAGCTGGTGGCCAGCTGCGACCTGGCGGTGGCGGCCAGGTCGGCGCGTTTCGCGGTATCGGGCATCAACGTCGGGCTGTTCTGCTCGACTCCTGCTGTGGCGCTGTCGCGCAATATCGGCCGCAAGCGCGCCATGGAGATGCTGTTCACCGGCGAGTTCATCGATGCCGAGCAGGCGCTCGACTGGGGGCTGATCAATCGCGTCGCCGACGACGAGGCACTGGACGAGGTGCTCGAAGCGCTCACCGCCAGCCTGTGCGCCAAGAGCGCCGTGGCTCTGCGCACCGGCAAGGCCCTGTTCCAGCGTCAGCTGCAGATGCCGCTGCGCGAGGCCTACGCGCTGGCCGGCGAGACCATGGCCTGCAACATGATGGCCGAGGACGTCGCCGAGGGCATCGATGCCTTTATCGAGAAACGCTCGCCCCAGTGGCGCCATCGCTAGCCGCCCCGCCCTGCGAAAGAAGAGTGGAAGCCATTTCCGCAATCGAGACAAGCTCGCGCCGAGCGGGTATCCTGTTGCAGGCCTTGCGGCCCAGGTCAATGCAGAGGATATACGCAGGTGAGTGAAGTCAAACGCAGAACGGCGGGGCGCCCGCCCGGCCCTGGCAAAAGCGCCAGCGGCCATAGTCAGTCGCTGGTGCGCGGCCTCAATCTGCTCGAGCGCCTGGCGGCCACACCGGGCGGCCTGGCACTCTCGGAGCTGGCGGAGATGGTCGACCTGGCCCCCTCCACCACGCACCGCCTGCTGCAGGCGCTGCAGGGGCAGGGCTTCATCACCCAGGACGCCGCGCTCGGCGTATGGAAGATCGACGTCAAGACCTTCCGCATCGGCAACAGCTTTCTCGAAGCGCGCGACTTCGTCGCCGCCAGCCGCCCCTTCCTGCGCCGCCTCACCGCCCAGACCGGCGAAACCGCCAACCTGGGCATCCGTGACGGCGCCACGGCGGTGTTCCTGGCCCAGAGCGAGTCGCCGCAGATGATGCGCATGATCACCCGGCTCGGCTCCCGCGCGCCGCTGCACGCCTCCGGAGTGGGCAAGGCGCTGATGGCCTGGCTGCCCGACGACGAGTTCGAGCGGGTGCTGGCCGAGCGCGGCCTGGCGCGAGTCACCGAGAATACCCTGCATACCCCCGAGACGCTGCGTGCCAATCTGGCTCAAGCTCGCCGGCAGGGATTCGCCTGCGACCGCGAGGAGCATGCCATCGGCCTGCACTGCGTGGCCGCCTGCCTGCACGATGAACACGGTGCTCCACTGGCAGCGATCTCGGTATCGGGTCCGGTGGCACGCATCCCCGAGTCGCGGCTGCCCGAGCTGGGTAAGCTGGTGCGTGAAACCGCCGCTGAGATCACGGCCCGCCTGGGCGGGCGGGTGCCCAGCCCCGACGAGACAGCAGCAGAAGCATGAAACTGCGCCTGGTGGTGGCCAGCTTGCTCCTCGGCTTCAGCGCCGCTGCCTGGGGAAATGCCAACACCGGTTACGATGCCAGTCTTGAAGGATGGGTCGTCGACTCGAAGCAGCAACTGGTGTGGATGCGCTGCAGCCTGGGCCAGGAGTATCGGGAAGGACGCTGTCTAGGCGAAGCCGAACGCTTCAACTGGAGCGAGGCACAGGCCCGCATCGATACTCTGGCAAGCGCCGAGTGCCCCTGGCGGCTACCGCGCTTTCACGAACTGCGCGGTCTCATGCAGCCATCGAACGAGGCTACGGGGTCGGTCCCCATGGCGATCGACCTCGAGTATTTCCCCGATACCCCGCAGGGCTGGTACTGGAACGAGGTCAGTGCCGGTGGCCATTCTCAGCAGGACTGCTTCGTCGACTTCGGCGGAGAGGGGCGCACCCGCTGCAACATGGGCGGTCAGTTCTACCTGCGGCCGGTAATGGCGCTGGAAAGCGCCGCCGCCCACTGCCCGGCGCCCTAGGCGACCTGTCAGCCCTTCTCGCCGATCCGCTCCAGCTGCCGCTCGAGCTTGCGCATCACGTTGAGCAGGTCGCGGTACTCACCGGCGGTGAGCGTCGCGACCAGCTCCGCCTCCCAGGCCTGAGCCTCGGGGATCAGCTTGGTCAACAGCTTGCGCCCGGCAGCGGTAAGGTGCAGGTCCTGCTGACGTTGATCCTCGGGCGCCGGCGTGCGGCTGATCAGCCCGCGCTCCTCCAGCCCTTGAATCGCCCGCGACACGCGGGCCTTGTCCATGTAGGTGTAGGCGCAGATCTTCTTGGCCGTCAGCTCGTCGCAATGACTGAGCCAGGCCAGTATCCGCCACTGGGCGATATTGAGCTGGTAGCGCTCCTCGTAGAGCTCGGCCAGCGCCTGGCTGATGCGATCGGCCAGGCTGTTGAGCCGGTAGGGCAGGAACTGGTTGAGGTCCAACTCTTGCTTGGTCGGCGGCCCGGCCAGGTCCTCGTCGCCCTCCATGGCGAGACCGGCCTGGCGTTCTTCTTCTGTATTCATCTCGAGACTCCTCACCCGCACTTGGCAGCAATCAATAGAGCAGTTGCGGCAGGAACAGCACGATACCCGGGAACACCAGCACCAGCAACGCGCGCGCCATGCCGGCCACCCAGAACGGCGTCACGCCGCGGAAGATCGTGCCCGTGCTTACGTCCGGCAGCACCGCCCGCAGCACGAACACGTTCATCCCCACCGGTGGCGTGATCAGGCTGATCTCGATCACGATCACCACCAGGATGCCGAACCACACCAGGTCGAAGCCGAGCCCCGCCACCACCGGGAAGAACACCGGCACGGTGAGCAGCAGCATCGACATGCTCTCGAACACGCAGCCGAGCAGCACGTAGATGGCCAGTATCACCAGAATGACCATGAACGGGGCGATGTTGAGTCCGTTGACGAAGGCCAGCAGGTCGTTGGGCAGCCCGGCACGGTTGATGAAGTTGGCAAAGATCAGCGCGGTGAGCACCACGGCGAACAGCATGGCGGTGGTGCGCACGGTGTCCATCAGCACGTTCATCAGCACCTGCGGGGTGAGCGCCCGGCGCAGCAGGGCGATGATGAAGGCGCCCATGGCGCCAATGCCCGCCGCCTCGGTGGGGGTGAACACGCCAAGGTAGATGCCGCCGATCACCAGCACGAACAGGGCCAGGGTGCTGCCGACGCTCTTGAGCGCCTGGAAGCGCTCGGGCCACGGTACCTTCTCGCCGGCGGGGCCGGCATCCGGGTCGCGCCACAGCACCCATTTCACCGCGACCAGGTAGAGGATGATGCCCAGTATGCCGGGAATGAAGCCGGCGGCGAACAGCTCGCGGATGCTGGTTTCGGTGAGAATGCCGTAGATCACCAGCATCACGCTGGGGGGAATCAGGATGCCCAGGGTGCCGCCGGCGGCGATGGAGGCCGAGGCCAGAGTGTCCTTGTAGCCGTACTTGCGCATCTGCGGCATGGCGACCCGGCCCATGGTGGCGGCGGTGGCCAGGCTTGAGCCGCAGATGGCGCTGAAGCCGCCGCAGGCGACGATGGTGGCCATCGCCTGACCGCCCTTGCGGTGGCCGAGGAAGCCGTTGGAGGCGCGAAACAGCGCATCGGAAAGCCCGGCATGGGAGACCAGGTTGCCCATCAGGATGAACAGCGGGATCACCGACAGGCCGTAGTCCATGGCGGTGTCCACCACCCGCCGCGCGGCCATGGCTTCGGCGGCGTTCCAGTTGCCGGTGAGGAAGTAGAAGCCGGCAAAGCCGACGATGCCCATGGCAAACGCCAGGGGGACCCGCAGAAAAGCCAGCAGCAGCAGGGCGGCGAACCCATACAGTGCTTCAGTCATGAACGCCTCCCTTGCCTTTCTCGGGGCTGAGCGGGCCGCCGCGTGCGAGCACGCCCACGCCTTCCAGCAGGTAGCCGATGGCGCGCAGCAGCGTCAGCACGGCCGAGACGGCCAGCATGATCGAGATGAGATAGATGAGATAGCCGTTGGGGATACGCAGAAACTCGGTCACGTCGCCCCACTCCATGGCACGCTCGGCCAGCGCCCAGATGCGGCGTGCCATGATCCACAGCGCCCCGGTGACGATCAGGTTGACCAGCACCTGGCGGATCCAGATCAGGCGCGCGGGAAACACGCTGTCGAGCAGATCGACGCTGACGTGCTCCTCGCGCCAGCACACCACCGGCAGCGACAGGAACACCAGCGCGGCCAGCATCAGCTGGGTCAGCTCGACGGTGCCGAGAATCGGTGAGTTGAAGAAGTAGCGTCCGGTCACGTCTGCCGTGGTCAGCAGCATCATGGCGAAGAGGGTGGCACCAGCCACCCCCTCCAGCGTCAGCTGCATGACACGGCCGACCCGTAACCAGAGCGTGGTCGAGGTCGGCATGCTCAAGCCTCCAGAAATGTACAGCGGGTTACTGGCGCACGACGCGCTCGGCGATCCTGTCGCCTTCGGCCGCCAGGGCCAGTTGCTCGCGGAAGTGCGCCAGGGCCTCCTCGGCATCGACGCCGCGACCCGCCACGGCACTGGACCACTCGGCGATCAGCTCCTCGGTCACACCGCGCAGCCGCTCGATATCCGCTTCGGGCGCCTGGGTGAAGGTGGCACCACGCTCCTGACCGAACTCGACGCCACTCTCGTCGGAAACGTCCATCATGTAGCCGAACAGTCGCGACAGGTGTTCACCGGAGACGGCCTCGATCGCCTCGCGATCCTCGGGCGAGATCTGATCCCAGAACATCGGGTTCATGACGATGGCGAAGCTGCCGCGATAGAAGCCGCCATCGACGGTCAGGGTGTGCGGCGCCACTTCGGCCACACGGAAGCTGCGCAGGCTCTCCAGGGTCAACATGGCGCCGTCGACTACGCCCTGGGAGGCGGCTTCGTAGACGCCGGTGGGCGGCAGCGCCACGCCGGTCACGCGCATGGCATCGGCCAGCCCGCTCATCACCCCGCCACCCACCCGCAGGCGCTTGCCCGCCAGGTCGTCGATGGAGCCGACCTGATCGCGGGTGAAGATCTGCCCCGGCCCGTGCACGCCCATGGCCAGCACGTCGACGCCGCGATGCTCGTTGGCCTGAGCCAGATACGCCTGATGCGTATGCCAGTAGGCCGCGGCGGCGTCCTCGGAGGAGAAATCCTCGAAGGTGGGGAACTCAGGTAACTGAGTGGCCAGGAAGCGGCCGGCCATGTGGGCGTGGAAGATCCAGCTGGCATCGGCGATACCGTCGGCGACGATCTCCATCTGTGCCGCCGGCGGGCCCATGTCGTGCACCACTTCTACGGTCACGCGGCCCTCGGTGGCCTCCTCGATCCACGCCTTCCAGGTCGGCCAGACGATGGTGTTGACGCCGTGATTGGGGCCGCCCCAGGTACTGACGGTGATGGCGGTCTGGGCCAGTGCCGGCGTGCCGAGGCCAAGCCCGAGCGCCGCTACGGCGCCGATCATGAGGCGGTTGGTGGTTTTCATTGTGTGCTCCTGGATCGTCACGGGTGGCGTATTCGCGCCACGTGATGGCTGTGCATTGTTGTAATGGCTGCGTCACTGTCTTCGTCTGCATTCGCCGGTGACAGCGCGGCCTATGTTTTTCAGCCTCACCTTGCCGCTAGTTAATTTCCTGTGCAACTAATTTTGCAACAATTCGTTATTAGACTTAGGTCGCAAAAAAACGTTAAACCCATGATCCAAGGCAAATTCCGGCCATTCTCCCGCCGCTTGATTTAGGGATTGGTCCGTGATTTGCTGGACATATAGTTTCAAACAAAACTATGCTGAACGACATTCCGGCACCGCTGGTGGGCGGGACAAGGCCCACGTGACGACCCTGACGACCCTGGAGGAACCATGAGCAAGAAGTTCGCTTCCCACGCCGATACCGAAGAGAAGCAGGTCAGCTTCACCCAACTGGCCGAGGGCCTGTACGCCTATACCGCCGAGGGCGATCCCAACACCGGCGTGGTGATCGGCGACGACAGCGTGATGGTGATTGACACCCAGGCCACGCCGATCATGGCCCAGGACGTGATTCGCCGCATTCGCGAGGTCACCGACCTGCCGATCAAGCACGTGGTGATGAGCCACTACCACGCCGTACGCGTGCTCGGCGCCTCGGCCTACGGTGCCGAGAACATCTACGCCAGCCAGCACACCTACGACCTGATCGTCGAGCGTGGCCAGCAGGACTATGAATCCGAGGTCGGCCGCTTCCCGCGCCTGTTCAAGGGTGTGGACTCGGTGCCCGGCCTGACCTGGCCCAACATCGTGTTCCAACAGGAGCTCACGGTGTTCATGGGCAAGCGTGAGGTGCGCATCATCCATCTGGGCCGCGGCCACACCAAGGGCGACACCATCGTCTGGCTGCCCGAGGAGAAGGTGATGTTCTCCGGCGACCTGGTCGAGTACGGCGCCACCCCCTACACCGGCGACGCCTATCACGAGGACTGGCCCACCACCCTCGACCGCCTGCAGGCGATGGCCCCGCAGAAGCTGGTACCGGGGCGCGGCGAGGCGCTCACCACCCCCGAGCAGTGCCAGGAGGCGATCCAGGGCACCCGCGACTTCCTCGCCGACATGTACGAGAGCGTCAAGGCGGGCAAGGCGGCCGGCAAATCGCTCTCCGAGTGCTATGCCGAGACCTACGCCAAGCTCAAGCCCAAGTACGGCCACTGGGTGATCTTCGACCACTGCCTGCCCTTCGACATCACCCGCTGCTACGACGAGGCCGGCGGCGAATACCCCGATCCGCGCATCTGGACCGCCGAGCGCGACACCGCCATGTGGCACTCGCTGCAGGAAGTGGTCGAGAACCAGTAACGACAACGATACCCCGGGACGTCCCGGAACAGGCCTGCCGCCGGGACGCCACCCGGCGGCAGATGCCGAGGGGAGCACGATGCCAACGACCTACAACAATCCCGTCTATCCGTACCGGCGCCCACCGGAGCTCGACCGCACCGACGTGCGCCACTGTCCGGTGGTGATCGTCGGTGCCGGCCCCACTGGCCTGGCCATGGCCATCGACCTTGCCCAGCAGGGCATCGCCAGCGTGGTGCTCGACGACAACAATACCGTCAGCGTCGGCTCGCGGGCGATCTGCTTCGCCAAGCGCACTCTGGAGATCCTCGACCGCCTGGGCTGCGCCCAGCCGATGGTCGACAAGGGCGTGACCTGGCAGCGCGGCCGGGTGTTCTTCCAAGAACGCGAGGTCTACGACTTCGACCTGCTGCCGGAAGCCGGCCACCGCATGCCCGCCTTCATCAACCTGCAGCAGTACTACTTCGAGGAGTACCTTGTCGATCGTGCCGACGAGCTCAGCGAGCTGATCGACCTGCGCTGGCTGCACAAGGTCACCGCAGTGGACAGCCAGGCCGAGCGCAGCGAAGTCACAGTCGGCACCGAGGACGGCAACTATCGCCTCTCCTGCGACTACCTGCTGGTGGCCGACGGCGCCAACAGCAAGATTCGCGACATGCTGGGCCTGGAGAGCAAGGGTCAGGTGTTCCAGGATCGTTTTCTGATCGCCGACGTGATCATGAAGGCCGACTTCCCCACCGAGCGCTGGTTCTGGTTCGACCCGCCCTTCCACCCCAACCAGTCGGTGCTGCTGCATCGTCAGCCGGACAACGTGTGGCGCATCGACTTCCAGCTCGGCTGGGATGCCGACCCGGAAGAGGAGAAGAAAGAGGAGAACATCCGCCCGCGAGTGCAGGCGATGCTCGGCGCGGACGTGGAGTTCGAGCTGGAGTGGGCCAGTGTCTATACCTTCCGCTGCCGCAAGATGGACAGCTACATCCACCGGCGGGTGTTCTTCATGGGTGACGCTGCACATCAAGTCTCGCCCTTCGGCGCCCGCGGCGCCAACGGCGCGCTGCAGAGCACCGAGAACCTTGCCTGGAAGCTGGCCCGGGTGCTCAAGGGCCAGGCCCCCGCGGCGCTGCTCGCCACCTACGACGACGAGCGCCAGCACGGCGCCGCCGAGAACATCCTCAACTCGACGCGGGCCACCGACTTCATCACGCCCAAGAGTCGCGTCAGCCGACTGTTCCGTGACAGCGTGCTGGAACTGGCCGAGCACTATCCCTTCGCTCGGCGCCTGGTCAACAGCGGCCGCCTCTCCATGCCGTGCCGCTACGACGACTCACCGCTCAATGGCCACGAGACCGAGGGCCTGCCGCTCGAGCTGCGTCCCGGTAGCCCGGCCAAGGACGCGCCGATCGGCCTGGCCGGCCGCCGCGCCTGGCTGCTCAACCAGCTCGGCGATCGTTTCACGCTGCTGCTCGACGGCCGCGTCGACAGCGCCCGGGCCGAAGCCCTCAGGACCGAACTCGTCCCGCTGCTCGAGCACCGCGACGACCTGGATCTGCTGATCGTCGGCCCGGCGCCACACGCCCTGACCGAGCTGCCGCGCAGCCGCCAGGTCGAGGACGTGGAAAACCTGATCGGCGAGCGCTACGGCCTCGACGCCGGCATCGCCTACCTGATCCGCCCCGACCAGCACGTCACCGCCCGCTGGCACGCCGTCACGGCCGCCGCGGTCGGCGAGGCGATGGACCGCGCCCTGGGCGCCTATCTCGCTCCTTCCACCGTTCAGGGAGGCACCCATGCCACGGCTTGAGCTCAACCCCAACTTCACCGACCCGGACGCCTTCTATGCCGCGCTGACCGAGCTGCATCGCGAGCGTAGCGAGGCCGAGAGCGAGCGCATCAATGCCCGGCTGATCCTGCTGATGGCCAACCACATCGGCGACCAGCAGGTGCTCGAGGAGGCGCTGGCCATCGCCGGCCAGGCCACACACGACACAGCCAAGCGAACGGCTTGAGTACGCAAGAGATTCGACAGGACGTTGAAACAGAGGACCCCCGACATGACGACCCAGACGCTCGAGTACCAGAGCGGTTTCCGCAACCACTTCGCCAGCGAGGCGCTGCCCGGCGCCCTGCCGGCCGGGCAGAACTCGCCGCAGAAGTGCGCCTACGGCCTCTACGCCGAACAGCTCACCGGCTCGGCCTTCACCGCGCCGCGCCACGCCAACCTGCGCAGCTGGCTCTACCGCATCCGCCCCTCGGTGGTGCAGAGCGCCTATACGCCGCTGGAGAACGGCCGGGTAGCCACCTCGCCGCTGGCCAAGCCCGCCGCCGACCCCAACCAGATGCGCTGGGACCCGCTGCCGATTCCCGCCGAGCCCACCGACTTCGTCGACGGCCTGCTGACGATCGCCGTCAACGGCGATGCCGGCACCCAGGCCGGCTGCGGCGTGCACGTCTATGCCTTCAACCGCGACATGACCGAGCGCTTCTTCTACGACGCCGACGGTGAGCTGTTGATCGTGCCGCAGCAGGGCACCCTGCGCCTGCGTACCGAACTCGGCGAGCTCGAGGTCAAGGGCGGCGAGATCGCGGTGGTTCCCCGCGGCATGAAGTTCCAGGTGCGCCTGGCCCGAGGCAGCGACGCCGCCCGCGGCTACGTCTGCGAGAACTACGGCAGCCCGCTGGAGCTGCCCGGCCTCGGCCCCATCGGCGCCAACGGCCTGGCCAACCCCCGCGACTTCGAGAGCCCGGTGGCCGCCTTCGAGGACATCGAGGGCGACTTCGAACTGGTGGCCAAGTTCTCCGGCCGCTTCTGGGTGACCAAGCTTGGCCATTCGCCGCTCGACGTGGTGGCCTGGCACGGCAACTACGCCCCCTACAAGTACGACCTGGCCAAGTTCAACACCATCAACACGGTGAGCTTCGATCACCCCGACCCCTCGATCTTCACCGTGCTGACCTCGCCCTCCGACACCCCGGGCATGGCCAACATCGACTTCGTGATCTTCCCACCGCGCTGGATGGTGGCCGAGAACACCTTCCGCCCGCCCTACTTCCATCGCAACCTGATGAGCGAGTTCATGGGACTGATCCACGGCGAGTACGACGCCAAGGCCGAGGGCTTCCTGCCCGGCGGCGCCAGCCTGCACAACTGCATGTCGCCCCACGGTCCCGATGCCGAGACCTTCGAGAAGGCCTCGAATGCGGAGCTGACACCGCAGCGCCTGGATGCGACCCTGGCCTTCATGTTCGAGAGCCGCTACGTCTACCACCCGACCGAAGCAGCGCTGAACGCGGACATCCGCCAGCGCGACTACGTCGACGTATGGTCGACGCTGCGCTCGCACTTCGATCCCAGGCAGCCTTAGAAGGCCGAGAGACGAAACGCTGAACCGGACGGGGCCGACGAGCCCCGCCCCTGACAAAAGGATTGAGCCAAGATGAAACTCGCCACTTTGAAAAACGGCCGCGACGGCGAACTGCTGGTGGTCTCCCGCGACCTCACCCGCGCCGTTTCCGCCACCGACATCGCCGCCACCCTGCAGCAGGCCATCGAGAACTGGGACGCGGTGAGCTCGAAGCTGGAAGCACGCTACGCCGAGCTCAACGACGGCAGCGCCGAGGGCGCCTTCACCCTGGACCAGAGCAAGCTGCACTCGCCGCTGCCGCGCAGCTACCACTGGGCCGACGGCTCCGCCTACCTCAACCACGTCAAGCTGGTACGCCAGGCGCGCAACGCCGAGATGCCGGAAACGTTCTGGACCGATCCGCTGATGTATCAGGGCGGCGGCGACAAGTTCCTCGCCCCCACCGAGGAGATCGAGGCGGTCAGCGAGGAGCACGGTATCGACTTCGAGGGCGAGATCGCGGTGATCACCGACGACGTGCCCATGGGCGTCACCCCGGAACAGGCCGCCGGCCACATCAAGCTGATCATGCTGGTCAACGACGTCAGCCTGCGCGGGCTGATCCCCGGCGAGCTGGCCAAGGGCTTCGGCTTCTTCCAGGCCAAGCCGGCCTCGAGCTTCTCACCGATCTGCGTCACCCCCGACGAGCTGGGCGACGCCTGGCGGGATGGTCGCGTTCACCTGCCGCTGACGGTGCACCTCAACGGCGAGAAGTTCGGCGAGCCCGAGGCCGGCCCGGACATGATCTTCGGCTTCCCCGAGCTGGTCGCCCACGCGGCCAAGACCCGCTATCTGGGCGCCGGCGCCATCATCGGCTCGGGAACCGTCTCCAACCCCGATCCTGACGGCGGCCCCGGCAAGCCGGTCGCCGACGGCGGTGTGGGTTATAGTTGCCTGGCCGAGGTGCGCATGGTGGAGCAGATCCTGCACGGCGCGGCCAAGACACCCTTCATGCGCTTCGGCGATCGGGTGCGCATCGAGATGTTCGACCGTGATGGCAACAACATCTTCGGCACCATCGACCAGCAGGTAGTGGCCTACCGGCCCAAGTAAACCGGCCCAAGTGACGCGACACAAGGAGCCAAGCATGACCACGCTGTACGGCTATTTCCGCTCGTCGGCGGCCTTTCGGGTGCGCATTGCGCTCAATCTCAAGGGGCTGGCGTACGAGCAGGTGCCGGTCAATCTGGTCAAGGGCGAGCAGCGGGACGAGGACAACCTCGCCCGCAACCCCCAGGGACTGGTGCCGACACTCGAGACAGATGACGGCATGCAGCTTAGCCAGTCGCTGGCGATCTGCGAGTACTTGAACGAACGGTACCCGGAGCCGGCCCTGCTGCCGGCCGACCCCGCGGGCCGCGCCCGGGTGCGCTCGCTGGCCCAGCTGGTGGCCTGCGAGATCCACCCGCTCAACAACCTCAAGGTACTCAAGTACCTGGTGCACGAGCTGAAGCTGGACGAAGCGGCCAAGCTGGCCTGGTACCGCCACTGGATCGCCGAGGGTTTCACCGCGCTGGAAGCGAGGCTGGCGGGCGAGGCCGCCACCGGCGCGTTCTGCCACGGCGACAGCCCAAGCCTGGCGGATCTCTGCCTGGTGCCGCAGGTGTTCAACGCCGAGCGCTTCGAGTGCGACCTCTCGGCGTATCCGACGATCCGCCGCATCGCCGAGCGCTGTCGCGCGATGGAAGCCTTCGCCAAGGCCGCTCCGGGGGCGCAGCCGGACGCAGGTTGAGCAACGCCGCACTAATTAGGCTATATTAAGCAAGCTAACGACTGGCGGGCGCCGCCCCTCCCTGTTCCAGCCTGGAGCGGGAGAAGCGGCGCCCGTCGGTCGTTGTCTTTCGCCCCCGAGCGCCCTTCGAGACGCCCTTCGAGAATGAGGTCGATGTGCTGAGGCTGAAGTCCCCTGCCACGGTGATCACCCTGGCGGCCCTGACCGCGCTGGGCCCGCTGGCCACCGACATGTATCTGCCGGCCATGCCGGCCATGGCCGCGGCGCTCGATACCGGCCCCGATCAGGTGCAGCTGACGTTGAGCCTGTACATGGCCGGCTTCGCCGCCGCCCAGCTGTTCTGCGGCCCCTTTTCCGATCGCTTCGGGCGCAAGCCGGTGATGATCTTCGGCTTCAGCCTGTTCCTGGTCGCGAGCCTGCTGTGCGCCTTCGCGCCAAGCATCGAGTGGCTGCTGGCCGGGCGCTTCCTGCAGGCGCTGGGCGGCGCCACCGGGCCGGTGCTGGGGCGTGCCGCGGTACGCGACATCTACGGCCCCCTCGAGGCCGGGCGCATCCTCTCGTACATGGCCAGCACCATGTCGCTGGCCCCGGCGGTAGCACCCCTCGTCGGCGCCGGGCTGCTGCTGGTCTGGGGCTGGGAGTCGGTGTTCGTGCTGCTGGCGCTCTACGCTGCGGCGATGCTGCCGCTGCTGATCCTGGCACTGCCGGAGCCGCTGCCGCCGGAGCGGCGCCAGTCGATCCATCCCAAGGTCATCGTGGCCAATTTCCGCATGCTGCTCGGCCAACGCACCTTCATGGGCTATACCCTGACCAACGCGGCGGCGTTCTCGGGGCTGTTTGCTTACCTCTCGGGTTCGTCGTTCGTGCTGATCGACTTCCTCGGCGTCTCGCCTTTCCAGTACGGCCTGTTCTTCACCCTGATCGTGGCCGGCTTCTTCGTTGGCACCCTGCTCAGCGGCCGCTATAGCCACCGGCTGGGCCGCGAACGCCTGGTCGGCCTGGGTAGCCTGACCTGCGCGCTGGGCGGCAGCGTCATGCTGATGCTGGCGCTCTCGGGGATGTACTCCGCCTGGGCCGTGGTCGGCCCGCACGTGCTGTTCATGGTCGGCATGGGCGTGCTGATGCCGCAGTCGATGACCGGCGCCCTGGCGCCCAACCCCCACTGCGCCGGCTCGGCCTCGTCGCTGTTCGGCTTTCTGCAGATGAGCATCGCCGCCTTGATCGGCAGTGCCGTGGCCCAGTTGCACGACGGTACCTCACGCACTATGGCCATCGTGGTGGCCCTGGGCGGCCTGATGGCCGTGGTCAGTTTCCTGGGGCTGGTGCGGCCCGCCGAGCGGGCCATGAGGGTGGAGCAGGCCGAAGGGGGCAAGCCGTGACTGCGGCGTCACCTCCCAGCCGTCTCGTCATCTTGCTGCTGGCGCTGGCGGGTTTTGCCAGCATGGCCTCGATGCGGGTCACCGACGCCATGCTGCCGGCGCTGTCCCAGGCCTTCGCCCGACCGGTGGCCGACGTGGCGCAGAACATCACCCTGTTCGCCATCGCCTACGGCCTCATGCAGCTCGCCTATGGCCCGCTGGGCGACCGCCACGGCACTCTGCGGGTGATCGGCCTGGCCACCGTGGCCTGTGCCGTGGGTGCGCTGGGTTCGGCGCTCTCCGAGTCGCTCTCGATGCTGCTGCTGTTCCGCACCCTTAACGGCGCCACCGCCGCTGCCATCATCCCGCTCTCCATGGCCTGGGTGGGCGACAACGTACCTTACGAACAGCGCCAGGTGACCCTGGCGCACATGCTCTCCGGCGCCGTGCTGGGGCTGATCTCGGGGCAAGTGGCAGGCGGTTTCCTGGCCGATACGCTGGGCTGGCAGGCGGCCTTCATGCTGCTCACGCTGCTGTTCCTCGGCGCCGGCGGGCTGTTGCTCACGACCCTGCACCGCCAGCCGCAGCTGTCGCCTCCCAAGGCCGACCAGGGTCGCATCGCCTTCTTCGCGCGCATCCGCGAGGTGCTGCTGATTTCCCGTGCCCGACGCATCCTGGCGCTGGTGTTCCTGGAAGGAATCGCCGCCTTCGGCGCGCTGGCCTTCGTTGCCAGCCATCTCTATACCCGGCTGGAGGTTTCGCTGACCCAGGCCGGGCTGATGGTGGCGCTGTTCGGCGTGGGCGGGCTGATCTTCGCCGCCCTGGCGCGGCCGCTGGTCGCCCGCCTGGGCGAGCCGGGCCTGGCCGCGGGCGGCGGCGTGCTGATGGGGCTCGGCTTCGTCGGGCTGGCGCTGGCGCCGCTGCCGGCCGTGGCCACCGCCAGCGCCTTCGCCGCCGGGCTGGGTTTCTACATGATGCACAGCACGCTTCAGATCAACGCCACCCAGATGGCGCCTGCCATGCGCGGCACCGCCATGGCAGTGTTCGCCGGCTGCCTGTTCCTCGGCCAGTCGGTAGGCGTCAGCCTCGGCGGGCTGATACTGCGCCTGGCCGACAGCCTGTGGCTGCTGGCTGGCGCTGGCGTGTGGCTGCTCGCGCTGGGGCTCATCTTCGCCTGGCTGCTGCGCCAGTGGCACGGCGAGCGGGCCACCGCTGCCGTGACCTCATAGCCCGCCGCTCATCGAGTCGCTGCGAAACCGGCCACCCAACGCATGGCCTCTTCCAGCTCGCCGTGATGGAAAACGCGCATCTCGGTACGCGGGAACAGCTTGCCTGCCAGATTGGTCGTTGTCTCGATCCAACGCTTGTCGGCGATCACCGCGGCGCGCTTGAAGCGGTGGTACTCGCCCAGCTTGCTGATGGCATAGGAGAGATCGCGCAGCAGCGCGCCGGGGGTCATGTGGTCGAACTCGGTCATGTCGGCCAGCACGCCGATCTGTTCATTGTGCTCGAGCTTCGACTCGATGGCAGGGATCAACACGTCGTAGTCCGCGCTGTGCAGCGTGCCCGATATGCGGAACGCGGCGACGTATTCGGGAGCGGGCAGTATCTCGATCATGGCGGGCTCCTCCTTGGCTTGGCCTTGCCCTTTTAGGGTAGCCGCCACCGGCTGCGGTTCCCTCCCCCACACCAGTCAGCGCCAAAAGGGCTTGCGTACCTCGCGCTCGACCGCGGCCCGGTCGAGGCCGATGTCGGCCAGCAGGTGATCGTCGAGGTGGCGCAGGTCGTATCGAGTCCGGTGGCGCTGCTGCCGGTTCCTGAGCCAGCGAGACAGATGAAGAAAGCGTTCGATCAACATGGCGGCATCTCCTGTCGGTGGTTCTGACAGGCTATGGCCGAGCAAAAATCCAATACAGATTCAACATTAAAATAGTTTTGCAGTACAGATAGGGCTATTCTGACTCTGTATCGCCCTTTCCAGTGTCTTCTGTACCGAAAGAGGGCAAGGCTTGGTGAATCTGTCATGAAACGTTACGATCAGGTAGCGCAGACCCTGACCCAGCGCATCGAGCAGGGCCAGTACCGCGTCGGCGATCGACTGCCCTCGGTGCGTACGCTGTGCGGCGAGCTGGGGGTCAGCGTCTCCACCGTGCAGGAGGCCTACCGCCGCCTCGAGGAGGCCGGCCTGGCGGAAGCGCGCCCGCGCTCGGGCTACTATGTGCTGCCCCGAGCGACCCCGAGCCTGCTGCCGAAGGTGTCGCGCCCCGCCCAACGCCCCCTCGACGTTTCCCAGTGGGACCAGGTGCTGGAGCTGGTGGCCCGCTCCCCCGATGAGGACCGCCTGCTGATGCTGGGGCGCGGCATTCCCGATCTCGCTGCCGCCAGCCTGCGCCCTTTGCAGCGTCAGTTGGGGACGCTGCACCGCCACGTGGCGACCCACGGGCTCAACTACGACAGCCTGCAGGGCAGCCTCGCGCTGCGCCGTCAGGTCGTGCGGCTGGCCGCCAAGTCGGGCTGCCTGCTGCACCCCGATGATGTGCTGATCACCACCGGCTGCCAGGAAGCGCTCTCGCTGGCCCTGCGCACCCTGACCGAACCCGGCGACGTGGTGGCGGTGGACTCGCCGAGTTTCTACGGCACCATGCAGATCCTCAAGGCGCAGAAACTCAAGGCGCTGGAGATTCCCACCGACCCGCGGACGGGCATCAGCCTGGAGGCGCTGGAACTGGCGCTCGAGCAGTGGCCGATCAAGGCCATCCAGATCACGCCCACCTGCAACAATCCGCTCGGCTATACCATGCCCGAGGCGCGCAAGCGTGCCCTGGTCGCCCTGGCCCAGCGCTTCGACGTGGCCATCGTCGAGGACGACATCTACGGCGACCTCTCCTTCGAGGCGCCACGGCCGCGCACGCTCAAGAGCTTCGACGACGACGGCCGGGTCCTGCTGTGCAGTGCCTTCTCCAAGACGCTGGTGCCGGGGCTGCGGGTCGGCTGGATGGCGCCGGGACGCTATCGCGACCAGGCCCTGCACATGAAGTACGTCTCCACCGGTGCCTCGGCCACGCTGCCGCAGCTCGCCGTGGCCGAGTTCGTCCAGCACGGCCATTACGAGCGCCACCTGCGTGAGATGCTGCGCCAGTACCGCCGCCACCGCGACATCATGATCGACTGGGTCACGCGCTACTTTCCGGTGGGTACCGGGGTCAGCTTCCCTCAGGGCGGTTTCCTGTTGTGGCTGGAGCTGCCGGCGGACATCGACTGCGTGCGCCTCAAGGAGCAGCTGGCGAGCGAGGGCCTGCACATCACCCCGGGCTCGCTGTTCTCCGCCTCGGGGAAGTTTCGCCACTGCTTGCGGCTGAACTATGCCGCGGCAATGACACCCAACGTCGAGGCCGGCATCAAGCGTGTCGGTGAAGCGGTGGCGGCGCTATTGGTGACAGAGGCATCGGCCTGACCACGATCGCCCATAAATGACTCAACCGTCCGGCGAACGCGAGCCCAAGCTGACGAACGTTTCAGCGTTGGGGCAAAAGCTGGTGCACTCTTCCAACGAGGCGTCATGGCGCAGCGCCAGCCAGCACCCCGCTACCCTGGGGCAGGCGCTGCAGACGGTGCGCAGGGAATGAATGGCCGGGTCGCGGCCGCAGGCGACGGGATCGAGGCCGAAGCGTCGCATCATCACCGGCAACAGGGTTTCCGCTGGAGCGAAGCCTTCCAGCTCCCTGCCGGCCAGACAGCGGGCAATGGCTTGTTCCAGCGAGGGGCTCATGGGGTGTGCCAGATCATGGATCAGCGCGCTCAGCGTCTTCGGCTTGCAGCAGCGCAGCTCGAGCAGGGCACGCTCGCCTTCGAGATAGTGGTGCAGCTGCGCCTCTCCACCTGGGGGTGGCGGGCGCTTTTGCGAAGGTCGAGGTTTACTCATCGAGGCGCTCCTCTATGACAATTCTTACCGTAGCGCCTCTACCGAATCTCGCCTTGACCCCGCTCAATCTATGATCAATGAAGTGAGCCCTTGCTTACTCCCTGGCACTTCCACGACAGCCGGATGCTCCACCTAGGTGGAGCTATGCCAGCCCCTCACGCCGTTTCGGCCAGCCGCTCGAAGGCTGCCGCATTGGGGCAGAAGGCGCGGCACTCGTCGACCCCGGCGTCGCGGCGCATGGCGCCCCAGCAGTAGCCGGCCACCGGGCAGGCGTTGCAGTTGCCGCGCAGGCTGGGGTAGCTGACGTGGCTCTCGATGCTGGCCTGCTCGAGGCCGAAACGCTGCAGCATGGCCGGCATCAGGGTATCGGCGGGCACGAAGGCGCGGTAGCCGCCGCGGTCGAGATGTCTGGCGACTTCACGCTCGAAGGCGGGCTCCAGAGGGGTGTTCAGATCCTGCAGCATTTCGCTGTAGACGCCGGGCGATTCCGCCTCGATCTCGCGGACCAGGCGCCGCGTGGAAGCGCGATAGCTGCCTTCGCAGAGGCGGTTCCACCAGGAGGTTTGCGGTGTCTTGCTCATGATGCTTCTCCCCAAGGGTACGTTTGCCTCAGTATCGGCCCTCGCCCTTCTGGCAGCATTGACCGGGATCAAAATAGTTTCATTTGGAACTTAGAGCGAACATCCCATAACGCAGCGAGCGCGGCCGGGGGCCGCGCTCGCAGAATGAAGAGTGGCGTGAGCTCAGGCTTCGGGGTCGATCACCTTGTCGGCGGAGAGCCCCTCTTCTCCCTGAGCGGCATCGAGCTGCTCGAAGAAGTAGGCATGGGCGGCCTGGCCATCGATGCCCTTGGCGCCGGCCGCTTCCATCCACTCGCCGGGCAGCTCGGCGGCCATCTGCTGGAAGCGCTCGATCTCCTCGGCGGGCAGCTCGACGAAGGTGTTGCCGCGCTGCTCGGCGAACTCGATGCCGCGCACGTCGACCACGTCCATCATGTAGCCGAACAGGCGTGAGAGCTTCTCGCCGGAGACGCTCTCGATCGCCTCACGGTCTTCTTCGGAGAGCGAGGCCCAGGTGTCGGGGTTCATCACCAGCGAGAAGCTGCCGCGATAGAAGCCGCCCGGCATCTGTACCGTGTAGGGCAGCACCTCGGCCAGGCGGAAGCTCCTGAGGCCCTCGAGCGTGAGCATGGCACCGTCGATCACGCCCTGGGTGGCCGCCTCGTAGGTGCTGGCCGGGGGCAGCGCCACGCCCGTCAGCGCCAGCGCACTGGAGATATCGCCCATCACCCCGCCGCCGATGCGCACCCGCTTGCCACGCAGATCGTCGAGGCTGTCGATGGACTGGTTGAGGAACAGCGAGCCCGGGCCGTGCACGCCCACGCCGATCACTTCGACCCCGCGATGCTCACCGGCGTCGGCGAAGTACTCGTTGTGAGTGCGCCAGTAGGCCACCGAGGCGGCTTCCGAGGAGAAGTCCTCGAAGGTGGGCAGCTCGGGCAGCTTGGTCAGCTCGAAGCGTCCCGGCATCAAGCCGTGAAACAGCCAGGTGACGTCGGCCACGCCATCGGCGATCAGCTCCATCTGGGCGTTGGGCGGGCCCATGTCGTGTACCACGTTGACGCTCACACGCCCTTCGGTGGCCTCCTCGACCCAACTGGCCCAGGTCGGCCAGACGATGGTGTTGACCCCGTGGTTGGGGCCCGCCCAGGTGCTCACCGTGAGTTCGGTGGCCGCGGCGCTGTGAAAGGCCCCCAGGGAGAGCGCGGTAAGCGTGGTCAGTGTCGCGAGCTTGTGCATTTTCATTGTCGTTCCTCGTGAGTCCCGGTTGTCAGGGTTGGCGTAGGTTGTGCGTGTTGTGGTTGTGTTGGGGGTTAGAGGGCCAGCACCAGTTTCTTGCCCTTGGCACGTGAGCAGCAGCTCATCAGCCGATCCTGGCCGGCGCGCTCGGCGGCGGTGAGCACCTTGTCGCGATGATCGATTTCGCCCTCGATCACCTCGACCTGGCAGGAGCCACACAGCCCCTCTTCGCAGTCGCTGGGCACATCGACGCCGGAGGCACGCAGCGCCTGCAGCAAGGTGCGATCCGCCGCCACTTCGACCACCAGCTCGGAGTCGGCGAGCTCGACCTCGAAGGCATGCTCGTTCTGCGGATCCAGCAGCGCGCCTACGGCGGTGAAATGCTCCACGTGCAGGCTACCTTGCGGCCAGTGGGCGGTGCCGGCCTCCAGCGCGGCGAGCAGGCGCTCGGGGCCGCAGGCGTAGAGCAGCGTGCCTGCATCAGGCTCGGCAAGCAGCGAGGCGAGATCGAGCCGTGCGCCCTCATCCTTGGGATAGAGCCGCAGTGCCTCACCGTGGTCGCGCTCGAGCCGCTCGACGAAGGCCATGCTGGCGCGCGCGCGACCGGCATAGTGCAGTTCGAAGGACTTGCCCAGCCGCTTGAGGCGGTCGGCCATGGCGATGATCGGGGTAATACCGATACCGCCGGCGATCAGCACGTAGCGCTCGGCCGTCTCGTCGAGGCGGAAGTGGTTCTTGGGCCCGCGCACGCACAGCTCGAGCCCCTCGCGCACCGTGTCGTGGACCCAGCGCGAACCGCCGCGACCGGCTTCTTCGCGCAGCACCGCGATCTGCCAGTCGCCCGATGTCGGCGGGCCGCACAGCGAGTACTTGCGCGCCTCGCCGCCGGGCAGCACCACGTCGAGGTGTGAGCCCGACGTCCAGGCGGGCAGGTCACGCCCGGCCGGATCGGCCAGGGTCACGCCGAGCACCCCTTCGGCCTCGGGCTCGGCGCGGGTCACGCGGAGGCGCCGCACGATGGTGCGTGCCTCCGGGGCGCCGACGGGAAAGTCGCGCTGGGCGCTGCGTACCGCCGGGTCGCGGCGCTCCGGGTTCTGCGCCGGGTCCCAGCGCACCCACAGCGCCTCGGGACCGCGAAACGAGGTGTTGGGCAGGAAGGTGAACTCCTGCTCCTCGAGCTCAAGGTGCGGCAGGCGCCGGGTGAACTCCTCGAGGAAGATGCGCATCTCCATGCGCCCCAGGTTCTTGCCCATGCACTGGTGGCTGCCGTAGCCGAAGGTGAGGTGGTCGACGGCGTTGTCGCGGTAGATGTCGAGTTCGTCGGGGTTCTCGAAGTGGGCCGGGTCGTGGTTGGCCGAGGCGGTGACCATCAGGATCTTGCCGCCCTCGGGGATGGTCACGCCGCCCACTTCCACCTCGCGAGTGGCGATGCGCCGCCAGGCCACCACCGAACCGGAGTGGCGCAGACACTCCTCGGCCGCGGCGGGAATCAGCTCGGGATTGGCGCACAGCTCGGCCCACACCGCGGGGCGCGAGAGCAACTGGCGGAAGGCGTTGGCGGTGGCCAGCGCCGTGGTCTCGTGGGCGGCGACGATGATCGCCATCATCATCGAGTGCAGGTAGTTGTCGGTGACGACATCCGGCTTCTGCCGGTTCTTCTCGATCATGTCGTACATCCAGCCGTGGCCATGCGGCTGCTCCTGCATCTTCTTGAGTACCTGCCCGGAGTACTGCCAGAACTTGCCGACCCCCTCGGCCACCTCGACCTGCTGCTCCGGCGAGGGGCGGCCCCAGGTGTTGAGCGTGTGGGCCACCGAGAAGCGGCGCAGCTGCTCCATGTCCTCCTCGGGCACGCCGAGGAAGTGCAGCGCCACGGTGAGCGGCACTTCCCAGAACATCTCGGCCACCAGGTCGGCGCGGCCGCGCTCGACGATGGCATCGAGCTTCTCGCGCACCAGACGGCGCACCATCGGCGCATGGGCTTCCAGCGCCTCGGGAGTGAAGGCCTCCAGCAGCTCGCGGCGCCGCGCCATGTGGGCCGGCTCGTCCTCGTTCACCAGGGTACGGTTCATGCCGTAGTCGTAGCGCTCCAGCACCGCCTGGGCCTTGCGACTGGCCGGGGTGATCTTCTCCAGCGCGATCGACGGCGAGAAGGTGAGGTTGTCGCGGAAGATCGTCTTGATGTCGGCATAGCGGCTCACCACCCAATAGCCGAGCCTGGGGCTGTAGAACACCGGCTCCTGCTCGCGGGACCAGCGCAGCGCCTCGGCGGGGTCGAGCTGGTAGGGCGAGTCGAAGGGATCGAAGGCCGCCGCCTGCGCTGACACAGGGCAGCCGTTGGGCGCCATCGGCGATTCAGCGGCGGCGTGGAAGGGGCAGCCGCCTGCACCGTTGGTGGTCCGCTGTGTCGCTGATGTCATCAGGCCTCCCCAGGCTGTCGTCCGAGTCGTTCGAAGTCATTGCTGTGTTCGAAGTCATTGCTGGCATGCATGGCGCCGCTTTGCCATTCATGATTTACTTTTATCGCACAATTGATATCGTTTAACGAACACATGAGGGAACATAGGCAGTTTGTGTGGGGGCGTCAATCCCCGCCGGCTGCGCTACCATGCTCTGCCACCATCCACCGAGGGACGTCATTCGATGGCCACTACGTTGCAAACCCTGGATCGCGGCCTGCGCGCGCTCGAGATCGTCGCCGAGCACGCCGAGGGCATCAGCATTGCCGAGCTAGCCGAGCGTCTAGATGTGCATCGCGCCATCGCCTATCGCATCGTCACCACCCTGGAACAGCACGGGCTGGTGGCACGCTCCGCCGAGGGTCCGCTGCGCCTGGGGGCGGGTATTTCCCTGCTGGCGGCACGCTTCGAGCCGCAACTGCGCGCGGTGGCCCAGCCGCTGCTGCAGGCGCTGGCCAAGGCCACCCGGGCCACCGCTTTCGTCTCGGTGGCCCAGGGCGAGGAGTGCGTGGTGATCCTGGTGGCGGAGCCCGACGAGGGGCTGCTGCGGGTGGGCTACCGGGTCGGCAGCCGCCATCCGCTGTCGCTGGGGGCGGCGGGTATCGCCATTCTGGCCGGACGCCCGCCGCGCGCAGACGACAGCGAGGCGGTGCGTCAGGCCCGCAGCGACGGCTACAGCCTGACCCGCGGCCAGCTGCAACTCGGCGCAGTGGGAGTGGCCAGCCCCGTGGCCACGCCGCAGTTCCGCCCCGGGGTGGAGGCCTGCGTGGGCGTGGTGGCGATGGACGATCTCGACACCGAACGGGCCATACGCGAAGTGAAGGCTCACGCCCATCAGTTGGCCGAGCTGCTCGGTCGCTGAGGGGCACACCGTCGCGGCCCGTGAAGCCCGGCTCCGGTAGCGTTACACTACGCACCATCCTCCGCCGCCACCTTCGAGGCCCTCGATGAGTCGCCACCTGCTCTCCGTCGATTCCCTGACCCGCGATAGCGTCAACCACCTGATGCATGTCGCCGCCCGCATGGAACCCATCGCCCAGCGCCGTCAGGTGACCCGGGTGCTGGAGGGCGCCGTGCTCGGCAACCTCTTCTTCGAGGCCAGCACCCGTACCCGGGTCAGCTTCCACGCCGCCTTCTGTCGCCTGGGCGGCAGCGTATGCGACACCACCGGTTTCACCTTCTCCTCCATGGCCAAGGGCGAATCGCTCTACGACACCAGCCGAGTGATGAGCGGCTACTGCGATGCCATCGTCATGCGCCACCCCGATCAGGGCTCGGTGGCCGAGTTCGCCGCCGCCACCCACGTGCCGGTGATCAACGGCGGCGACGGGCCCGGCGAGCACCCCAGCCAGGCGCTGCTCGACTTCTACACCATCGACAAGGAGTTCACCCGGCTGGGCAAGAAGCTCGCCGGCGCCCATGTGCTGCTTACCGGCGATCTCAAGTACGGGCGCACCGTGCACTCGCTGATCAAGCTGCTGTCGCTCTACGATCCCATGCGCATCACCCTGGTGGCGCCACCGGGACTGGAGATGCCCGACTACCTCATCGACCTGGTCGCCTCCCGCGGCCACCGCGTCGAGCAGCGCACCAGCCTGGCCGACGACTATGCGGACGTGGACGTGGTCTACACCACGCGCATCCAGAAGGAGCGCTTCACCGCCGAGATGAGCGAAGGCTTCAGCCTGTCGCGGGACTTCACCGTCGACCGCGCCTTCATGGACAAGCGCTGCGGCCGCGACACCATCGTCATGCACCCGCTGCCACGCGACAGCCGCTCGGAGGCCAACGACCTCGACGTGGATCTCAACGGCGACCCGCGCCTGGCGATCTTCCGCCAGACCGACAACGGCATCCCGGTGCGCATGGCGATCTTCGCCACCCTGCTGCAGGTGGACGAGCTGATCGAGAAGGACCTGCGTCCGGTCCGCTGGTTCGTGCCCGAGCGGGTGGGGGTGGACGACAGCGCACTCTGACGATGCTGCAACCAACGCTGGGCATCGCTATGCTGTTCAGTACCGAGTAATGTAAGAGAGCACGAATAACAACGGCGTTGCCGCCCACGGCAACCGTAGAGAGGAGATGTGACGCATGACTCTGGAACGCGCTTACATATTGCTGGCGGTCTTCTACAGCGCCCTGGTGGCGATCGGTGCCATCGCCCTGCTGGTGGGTGGCGGCCCGGTCTGGGGCGTGGCGATACTGCTGCTCGGTGCCCTGGTGGCCGCCGGCCTGTGGGGCCACACCCTGGGCAAGCCGGTGATGAACCCTCGGATGTGGCGCCCGCTGGCGGGCATTCTGGCCGCCGGCTTCGTTCTGCAGCTGTTCGCCGTGTTCTCGCTCTCGCTCTCCGGGGCCGAGCTCACCTGGCTGCTCACCGGTGCCATCTTCTCCGTGCTGCCGGCTATCATGCTGTTCCAGTACGGGGAGCGGGACCAGGAAGTGTGGGCCACGCCCGAGGAGTGCGAGGGCGGCAAGATGCTGCGTGAGCTACTGGCCAGACAGCGCGAGCTGGTGCTGGAAAAGCAGGAGGCCGACCGCCAGGCCACGGTCAAGTTGACCAAGGAGGGCGACACCTACCGCGCCAGCGTCACTCGCGGCAACGGCGTCGAGGTGGAGCGTTTCGAAGAGCGGTTCGCCTGCCCCGCCACCCTGGCCTTCTTCGTCATCAAATACACCTGCATCTCGGTCAAAGACATCGCCGCCCAGTATGACGAGGAGCGCGCGCTGACGACCTGAACAGGACGACGGTTCGCTGCTCGGTCAACGCTCCGGCAGCCCCTCCTTACGGGCGAACCAGCTCTCGAGGATCAAGACGGCAGCAATGCCGTCGACGCCGTCGTCGCGGTAGCTCTTGGCGGGATTGCGCAGCAGCCCGGACTCCCGCGCGATGGCCTTGGCCTCACGGGTGGAGCCGCGCTCGTCGACCATTTCGCAGGGTTTGCCGTAGCGCCCGTAGAGCCGCTTGCCGAACTTGCGCGCCCTGGCGCTCATCGCCGATTCGCTGCCGTCCATGTTGAGCGGCAGCCCGACCACGAACAGGTCCGGTTGCCACTCCTCGACCAGCCGCGTGACGACGTTCCAGTCGGGGATGCCGTCGCGGGCCGGCAGCGGCTCGAGCTGGCGGGCGCTGGCGAGCAGCTCGTTGCCCACCGCCACGCCGATACGGCGGGTGCCGAAGTCGAACGCCAGGATCAGGCGCTTTCCCGCAGCGGTCATCAGGAGTGCCCGGCTTCCCGTGACATCAGATTGAGATCCACGCCGAGAATGCCGGCGGCCGCACTCAGGCGCTGCTCGGCCGGTACCTTGAACAGGATATCGCCCTCCGCCTCGACGGTGAGCCAGGCGTTGTCCTTCAGCTCCTGCTCGAGCTGACCCGCCTCCCAGCCGGCGCAGCCCAGGCACACCAGGAACTCCTCGGGGCCGCGGCCGGCGGCCAGCGCCAGCAGGATGTCCATGGAGGTGGTCAGGGCGATGTCGTCCTCCACCTGGATGCTGGAGTCCCACGGGGTACTGGAGCCACGATGCAGGATGAAGCCGCGGTCCTTGTGGGTCGGGCCGCCGTAGTAGACCGGCGCGTTGCGATGCGGGCTTTCATCGCCTTCGAGCTCGAGCTGCTCGAACAGCGCATCCAGGGTGATCTCCAGCGGGCGATTGACGATCACGCCCATGGTGCCGTTCTCATCGTGGTCGCACAGATAGCTGAGGCTGCCGGCGAAGTTGGGATCTTCCAGGTGCGGCATCGCCAGCAGGAAATGACCTCTCAAGCCTAGGTTTTGCACGGATTGCATGGGACTCCCGGGCGGTGGGCAGTCGCCCTAGCGCACGCCACCGAAATGATTGCCTTGCCCGAACCGCCAGACGCGGGTGATGGAGAGACTGTCGAGCTCCCCCATGCTGCCGTCGAAGGGCCGGTAGGGCCCGGCACCGTGCACGGTATCCAGCGCCGCCTGATCGAGTTCGGTATGTCCTGAGGATTGTACCACCTCCGCCTGGCGAAGCTGACCATCTCGACCAATCACCACCCGAATGCGCAGTTGGCCGTGCAGGTGGCTCGGTGCGGGATGCACCCGATTGCCGTAGTCCTCGACGCGGCGGGTCCAGTCGTCGATGTAGCGCGCCTCGGCGGCCCGCTGTGCCGCGCTGCGCGGCGCGTCGTCGGCCGACCCGGCCAGGTGCTGGTCGAGCCCCTGCTGACGAATGCTGCTGGTGGCCTGGGCCAGCAGGTCGCGCCCCGATGCCGAAGGCGCCGCAACGGCCGGTTCCGATGGCGACTCGGACGACTGAGGTGCGCTCTCGCGTGGCTCCGCCGCAGGCTGGACCGGGCGTTCCTGCGCGGCGTCGGTGGGCGCCTCGTCGACCGCCTCGGGCTCGGTGGCGGAGCGCTCCGCCGGCTCGGCCTCGGCCGGTGTGGTGGGGTCCACGGCGCTCTCCGTCACCTCGAGCACCGGCAGCTCGTCGAGCGGTGCCGCACGCTGCTCGGCAGGCGCTTCCTCGGCCTGCTCGCCGGCGGCCTGCTGGTCCGCCTCGGCAATGGCCTGCGCCTCCTCGGGCGTCTCGGCCGGGCGGGTCACCAGCACCACGTCCAGGCTGGTGCGCTCCGCCGGCGCCGGGGCGAACTGCCAGCTTGCCACCAGCCCGATCACCAGCAGGTGCAGCAGCAGCGCGACCGACAGCGCCAGCCAGCGGCGATAGGGCCGCGTGACCGGGGCATAGTGGATCGGGTCGCTGATCGGGGCCACCATGGGTGGGCTGGGTCCTCCGGTATCTCTCGGCGATTCGTTCAGCGCTGGGCCAGGCGCCGCTCGATGGCATCCATCAGCAGGCCGGCGATGTCGGTCCCGCGCTGGTCGTCGATCTCGCGCACGCAGGTGGGGCTCGTCACGTTGATCTCGGTGATGTAATCGCCGATCACGTCGAGGCCGACGAACATCAGCCCCTTCTCGCGAATCATCGGCTGCACCTGCTCGATCAGCCAGTGATCGCGGGCGGTCAGCTCGCGGCTGACACCGGTGCCGCCAGCCGCCAGATTGCCACGGGTCTCGCCGGCCATGGGCACCCGGGCCAGGCCGTAGGGTACCGGCTCGCCGTCCACCAGTAGAATGCGCGTGTCGCCATCCTTGATCTCGGGGATATAACGCTGGGCCATGATCTGGCGCTGGCCACGTTCGGTCAGCGTCTCGATGATGGCGCCCAGATTGCGCCCCTCGGGCTGCACGTGGAAGATCCCGCTGCCGCCCATGCCGTCCAGCGGCTTGAAGATCACGTCGCGGTGCTCGGCGTGGAAGGCGCGCAGTACCGCTTCGCTGCACGACACCACGGTGGGCGTGCAGCACTGCGGGAACTGCTGGGCGAACAGCTTCTCGTTGCACTCCAGCAGCGCCCGTGTGGGATTGACCACCAGCACGCCCTCGCGTTCCGCAAAGCCCAGCAGGTGCACGGCATTGAGGAAGTGTGCGTCGACCGGCGGGTCCTTGCGCATCAGGATCACGTCGAGTTCGGCCAGCGGGCGCTCCTCCGGAGCCCCCAGCGCATACCAGTCGTCCGGGTTGCGGAAGGCGGCGAGGTCGCGCATGCGTGCATGAGCGCGGCCATCGCGCAAGTAGAGATCTTCCTGTTCCATGTAGTGCAGCGACCAGCCACGCTGCTGTGCCGCCCACAGCATGGCCAGGGTGGTGTCCTTCTTGTAGGTGAGGTGGGCAATGGAGTCCATCACCACCCCTACCCGCAGGGATCGTGCGCTCGTCTGTCGGCTCATCGGCAGCGTTCCATCATGATCGGGGAAATGAGCGCAGTATGACGCAGGCTTCCCGGCAACACCAAGGCGGCTTGACACGGCACGGGGGCGCCTCTATTTTAGTTTCAAATGAAACTAAAAAGACAAGAGCAGGCCCTGACGTTCCCCAGCCCACCACCGCGAGCCCCCGTCATGATCCAGATCCAGCAGATTCACCACGTCGCCTATCGCTGCCGCGACGCCAAGGAAACCGTCGAGTGGTACCAGGACAAGCTCGACATGGAATTCCTGGTCGCCATCGCCGAGGACCGCGTGCCCTCCACCAAGGCACCCGACCCCTACATGCACCTGTTCCTGGATGCCGGCAACGGCAACATCCTGGCCTTCTTCGAGCTGCCCAACTCCCCCGAGATGGGCCGCGACCCCAACACCCCCGAGTGGGTGCAGCACATCGCCTTCCGCGTGGCCGACGAAGCGGCCCTGCTGTCAGCCAAGGAGCAGTTGGAGAGCAAGGGGGTGGAGGTGGTCGGCCCCACCGAGCACGGCATCATCCGCTCGATCTACTTCTTCGACCCCAACGGCCATCGCCTGGAGCTGACCTACGTGAAGGGCACGCCGGAGCAGATGCGCCAGCTCAAGGAGGTGGCGCCGGCGATGATCGAGGAGTGGTCGAAGACCAAGCGCGCGCCCAAGCATGCCGCCTGGCTGCACGAGGAGGAGTTCAAGGCGCTCGACTGAGCGCCTCATTCAAGCCGAACTCAGGACGGAGCTGCAGTGGCCCCCGGCACCAGGCGGATGCCGTGGGCCTCGATGACGATCAGGCGCCGCTTGTAGAGCCGCCCGATGGCCTGCTTGAAGGCGTTCTTGCTCACCCCCAGGCGAGTCTTGATCGCGGCGGCGTCGCTGCTGTCGGAGAGCGGCAGATAGCCGCCGCTCTCGCGCAGCGCCTTGAGCACCTGTTCACCCACCACGTCGAGGCGCGCCGGCCCCGGCGGCAACAGCGAGAGGTCCAGACGCCCATCGTCGCGCACCCGCTTGACGTAGCCCTGGGTACGCTGCCCACGCCGCAGCGGCCGGGTGACGTCGTCGCGATAGAGCAGCCCCCAGTAACGGTGGTTGACCACCACCTTGTAGCCGAGATCGGTGGCGTCGGCGACGATCAGCTCGACCTCGTCGCCCGGCGTCAACCCCGTCGCCTCGTCCTGCACGAAACGGTCGAGCTTCTGCGATGCCACCGGCCGCCCCTGCTGATCCTCGTAGAGCCGCACCAGCACCCGCTTGCCCGGCGTGGGCCGGAAGCGCTGCTCGCCGAAAGGCAGCAGCACGTCGCGCGGGTGGCCCCAGTCGAGAAAGGCGCCGGTCTCGTTGACCGTGACCACCTCCAGATAAGCCACCTCGCCAATCTGGGCCTTGGGCACACGTGAGGCACGCTCGCGCGTACCGGACGCGGTGGGCCGAGAAGATGTCGGGCGACCCTGGCGGCGATCGTTGGGGGGAGAGGCCATGACAAACTCCGCGTCGATTTGCGGTCATTATGGTGCTTGCCGAGGCGTGAGCAAGCCTGAAGGTCAAAAGTCGCCGAAGCGATACTGCAGCAGCGACAGCGCCACTACCGGCGCGGTTTCGGTGCGCAGGATGCGCGGACCGAGGGTGAGCGGGGCGAAGCCAGTGGCCTTGGCGCTTTCGACTTCGGCCTCGGCAAGCCCGCCTTCGGGGCCGATCAGCAGCGCGGCGTCGGTGGGCGTGTCGGCCTGCTCGAGCGCCCTCGCCGTGCCCGGATGCAGCACCAGCCGCAGCGTCTCGTGGCGCTGGTCGAGCCATTTGGCCAGCGGCTTCGGCGAATGCACGGTGGGCACCACGGCACGACCGCACTGCTCGCAGGCGCTGACGGCAACCGCCTGCCAATGGGCCAGCTTCTTGGCTTCGCGCTCGCCCTTGAGGCGCACGTCGCCGTGCTCGGTATAGAGCGGCGTGATGGCGGCCACGCCCAGCTCGACGGCCTTCTGGATGGCGTAGTCCATGCGGTCGCCCTTGGAGATCGCCTGGCCCAGGTGCACCGCCAGCGGCGACTCGCCGTGGCCTGCCTCGACGGCCTCCACGCGGGCCACCACGCGCTTGCGCCCGGCCTCGACCAGCACTGCCCGGGCCTCAAGACCGGCGCCGTCGAACAGGCGCACCGGCGCGCCCTCGCTCATGCGTAGCACCCGAGCCAGGTGGTGCGCCGGTCCTTCGGGCAGAACGACGTCGCCGCCGACGGTAAAGTCGGCGGCGACGTGAATGCGTGGCGCAGAGGACACGGCGAGCCTGCCCTTACTGGGTGGTCTGCTCGCCCTGCTGCTGGGCCTGCTCGGCCTCGCGCTTCTTCTTCTGGGCGAAGATCGCCTCGAAGTTGACCGGCGCCAGCATCAGGGGCGGGAAACCGCCGCGGTTGACCAGGTTGTCGATGCACTCACGAGCGTAGGGGAACAGCACGTTGGGGCAGAAGGCGCCCAGGGTGTGCTCGAGCTGAGCTCCCTCGATGCCGCTGATGCGGAACAGGCCGGCCTGCTCGATCTCGGCCAGGAAGGAGGTGGTGCCTTCCTCGCTGTGACGCACCTGAGCGGTCACCTTGATCGACACCTCGTAGAGATCCTCGCCGACCTTGCGGCTGCTGGTGTTCAGATCCAGGCCGACCTTGGGCTTGAACGGCTGCTGAAAGACCGCCGGCGAGTTGGGCGCCTCGAAGGAGATGTCCTTGACGTAGATGCGCTGCACGGCGAACTGAAGCTGCTGCTTCTGCTGGTCGGCGGCGGCCTGGTTGCCGCCGGCGGCGTTCTGGCTGTTCTCTTCGGCCATGAGAAGATTCCTTTTACGTTCACTTACGTCTTGTGTGTTGGCTATTTCTTGACCATCGGCAGGCCGTCGGCCTGCCACTGCATCATGCCGCCCTTGAGCTTGAAGACCCGTGAGAAGCCGGCCTTGGCCAGCTTGGCCACGGTGATGCCGGAAGACTGGCCGCTCTTGCACACCACGATGATCGGCTTGTCCTTGAGCTTCTCGAGCTCCTTCATACGCTCGTCGACCTTGCTCTGGGGAATGTTGCGCGCCCCGGCGATATGGCCGGCCTTGAAGTCGCCCGCCTCGCGGGTATCGACCACGACGGCATCCTCACGATTGATCAGTTGGGTCGCCTGGGAGGACGTCACGCCGCTGGCGGCACTGTTGCGGGTCTCGTAGATGATCCAGGCGGTCAGCACCATGAGGAAGGCGCCCACCAGAAGCGGGTGATTCTGCACGAATTCGAACAGCTGATCGATCATGGGTCCGGCACACTCTTTGTCGGAAATAGCGAGAATATCGGTAGGGTAGGGCACCCGAAAGGCGAGAGTATACACCATGCGGCAATGCCCCGCGGCAACGCCGCCGCCAACGTGTCGGGGTCATGACGCTCGCCTGACCGTGCGTTATGATGCCGCAAGCCGACTCAAGTCGCGACCCCCGTCGTCCAGGAGCCTGTCTCGCCGCGCTCTTCACCACCTAGCCCGACCGGCGCGGACAGCCTCCCGGACGGCCCGCTGTCGCGCCCACCACGCTCAAGAGGCTTTTTACCCCGATGACGACTCAGACCGCCCCACGTCCCGTTGCGCTGATCATTCTCGATGGCTACGGCCACAATCCCGACCCCACCGACAATGCCGTGGCTGCCGCACACACGCCCAACATGGACCGCCTGTGGCAGCAGCAGCCCCACGCGCTGCTGCATACCGACGGCAAGTACGTGGGCCTGCCCGAGGGGCAGATGGGCAACTCCGAGGTGGGGCACATGAACCTGGGCGCCGGCCGGGTCGTTTATCAGGAGCTCACCCGCATCTCCAAGGCTATCGAGGATGGTGATCTCGACCTCATTCCCGCCCTGACCGATAGCATCGATGCCGCGGTGAGCGCCGGCCGCGCCGTGCACCTGCTGGGCCTGCTCTCGCCGGGCGGCGTGCACAGCCATGAGGATCACATCCTGGCCATGGCCGAGCTGGCCGCCCGCCGCGGCGCCCAGCGCATCTACGTGCACGGCTTCCTGGACGGCCGCGACACCGCGCCGCGCAGCGCCCTGGCCTCCATCGAACGCACCAATGCGCGCCTCGCCGAGCTGGTCGGCGCCGACAACGGCTTCGTCGCCTCCATCGTCGGTCGCTACTTCGCCATGGACCGCGACAACCGCTGGGACCGCGTCGAGAAGGCCTATCGGCTGCTCACCGAGGGCGTCGGCGAATTCGAGGCCTCCAGCGCCGAGCAGGGGCTGCGGGACGCCTACGAGCGCGGCGAGAACGACGAGTTCGTCTCGGCCACCGTGATCCAGACGGAGCAGGGGCCGGCCAGCATCGCCGATGGCGATGCTGCCATCTTCATGAACTTCCGCGCCGACCGCGCCCGTGAGCTGACCCGCGCCTTCGTCGAGGACGGCTTCAGCGGCTTCGAGCGGCGCGTGTGCCCGACGCTTGCCGGCGGCAGCCTGGTCACCCTGACCCAGTACGCCGCCGACATTCCCGCCCCGGCCGCCTTCCCGCCGGCAGACCTGCACAACACCCTGGGCGAAGTGATGGAGCAGCGCGGCCTGACCCAGCTGCGCATCGCCGAGACCGAGAAGTACGCCCACGTCACCTTCTTCTTCTCCGGCGGCCGCGAGGCCGAGTTCGAAGGCGAGACCCGCGTGCTGGTGCCCTCGCCCCAGGACGTCAAGACCTACGACGAGAAGCCCGAGATGAGCGCCGTGGAAGTGACCGACCGCCTGGTGGAGGCGATCGACTCGGGCCGCTACGACCTGATCGTGTGCAACTACGCCAACGGCGACATGGTCGGCCATACCGGCGACTTCGACGCCGCGGTGAAGGCCATCGAGGCGGTCGACGCCTGCGTCGGCCGGGTGGTGGAAGCCATCGAGCGCGCCGGTGGCGCCGGCCTGATCACCGCCGACCACGGCAACGCCGAGCAGATGGTCAACCCCGCCACCGGCGTGGCCCAGACCGCCCACACGACCTTCGAGGTGCCGCTGATCTACGTCGGCCCCGACGCCGTGAAGCTGCTCGACGACGGCCGCCTGTGCGATATCGCACCGACGCTGCTGACCATGATGCACCAGCCGATTCCCGAGGAGATGAGCGGTCGGGTACTGATCGAGCCGGCATGATCATCGTCTGCGAGCACCACCGGCCATGAGGCGAGCCCGACGGCAACCGCAACGGGCCTTGACCGTCGCCCTGCTCCTGCTGTCGGGTCTGGTCTGGCTCGGGCCGGGGCTGGCCGGGGCACAGGCCCAGCCCAGCGAACGTGAGGCCCAGGAGCGTCTCGACGCCATCGGCAGCGAGATCCAGGCGCTGAGTCGGCGCCTGGGCCAGACCCGCGAGGCCCAGGACGAGGCCAGCCGCGAGCTGCGTCAAGTGGAGACGGCGCTCGGCGAGACCCACCGCCGGCTGGACGGCATCCAGGCCGATCGCCGCAGCCTCGCCGACGAACTTGCCGCACTGGAGTCCGCCCGCGACGAGCTGCAGGTCGAGCGGGCCGAGCAGGTCGAGATGCTCAATGCCCAGCTCGATGCCCTCTATCGCCTGGGACTCACGCCGCAGCTGAAGCTACTGCTCAACCAGGACGACCCGGCCCGCCTCGACCGCCTGCAGACCTATCTCAACCATCTGGCCCGGGCGCGCAACGAGCGCCTCGACGAGATCGCCCGCCTCGATGCCGAACTGGCCGAGAACCGGCGCGAGCGGGAGGCCCGCGGTCGGCAGCTCGATGCCTTGGCCGACGAGCTGGAAACCCGCAGCAGCGAGCTGGCCGAGCGCATGGCCGATCGTGAGCGTCTGGTGGCGGAGCTCGGCGCGCGCTACAGCGACGAGCAGTCGCGCATGGCACGCCTCGACCGTGACCGCAGCGAGGCGGAGCAGGTGCTCGAGCGGGTGCGCGAGGAGCTCGCCCGCATGCAGCGCCCACCGCCTTCCACCGCCATCGAGCGCACCCGCGGCGACCTGCCCTGGCCGGTGCAGGGCAATGTGACCTCGAACTATCGGCGCGGCGACGGCGTTCACTACAACGGCATCCTGATCGAGGCCCGCGAGGGCACGCCGGTGGCAGCCGTGCATGCCGGCCGTGTGGTCTTCGCCGACTGGATGCGCGGCTTCGGCAACCTGCTGATCATCGACCACGGCGACAACGTGATGACACTGTATGCCCATCTGCAGCACTTCGACGCCGAAGTCGGCCGGGCCGTCTCGCGCGGCGACTCGCTCGGCGCGGTGGGCAACAGCGGCGGCCTCGGCACGCCGGCCCTCTACTTCGAAGTCCGCCGCAACGGCGACCCCATCGACCCCCAGGCCTGGATGGCACGAAGATGAACCGTGGTGTTTCACAAGCTCCTGGCCACGGGCTATGCTGGACAGCCTCGCCTCGTAACAGCGGAGTTAGCATGTCTTCACGTACCGCCCGCCGACCTTCCGCCGCCAGCCGAACGATGAGTGCGCTAGCGTCGGCAACGCTGTTGATGCTGGCCCTGGCCGCTCCGCCGGCCCTTGCCCAGTCCTCTGCCGTGGACGAGCTGCCGCTGGAGGACATCCAGACCTTCGCCGAGGTGTTCGAGCGCATCAAGCGCGCCTACGTGGACGAAGTGGACGACAGCACCCTGCTACGGAATGCCATGCGCGGCATGCTCAGCGAGCTCGATCCGCACTCCGCCTACCTCGACCGGCGCGAATTCCAGAGCCTGCGCGAGTCCACCGAGGGCGAATTCGGCGGTATCGGCATTGAGGTCGGCCTGGAAGAGGGGCGTCTGACCGTCATCACGCCGATCGACGACACGCCCGCTTCCCGCGCCGGTCTGCAGGCCCGCGACGTGATTCTGGAGATCGACGGTAATCCCACCGAGCGCCTGTCGCTGCAGGAGTCGGTGACCCTGATGCGCGGCGAGCCCGGCAGCCAGATTCGCCTGAGCATCCTGCGCAGCGGCCAGGAGGAGGCGCTCGACGTCACCCTGACTCGCGAGATCATTCGTACCGAGAGCGTGCGCAGCGAGATGTTGGAGCCGGGCTACGGCTACCTGCGGGTCAGCCAGTTCCAGAGCCGCAGCGGCGAGCAGGTCAACAACGCCATTCGCCGCATGGAGCGCGACGGCCCGCTGCAGGGCCTGGTACTCGATCTGCGCAACAACCCGGGTGGCGTACTGCAGGCCGCCGTCGCCGTGGCCGACGCCTTCCTGCAGAGCGGCCTGGTGGTCTACACCGAGGGGCGCCTGCCGGACACCCAGATGCGCTTCTCCGCCAGTCGTGAGACGGCCGCCCCCGACGTGCCGCTCGTGGTGCTGATCAACGGTGGCAGCGCATCCGCCGCGGAAATCGTTGCCGGCGCGCTGCAGGACCAGCGCCGCGGCGTGATCATGGGCACCGAAAGCTTCGGCAAGGGCTCGGTGCAGCAGGTGATGCCGCTGGGCAACGGTGAAGGGCTGAAGCTGACCACGGCGCTCTACTACACGCCCAACGGCCGCTCGATCCAGGCCATGGGCATCGAGCCCGACGTCAGGGTGGTGCGCGGCCGCCTGGAAGTGACCGAGAGCAGCCGTCAGCTGCGCGAAGCGGACCTGGAGGGCCATCTGCGCTCGCGCAGCGAGCCGCGCGCCATGACCCAGGAGATGACCGAGCGGCTGCGCGAGGACTACCAGCTCGGCGAAGCGCTCAACCTGTTGAAGGCGCTCAACGTGCTCGAGCGCCGCTAGGCTATTGTTGAAGGTTGAACGGTCTGATGGTTGAACGGGCTGAGGGTTAACGGACCACAGGGAGCCGGCTGCACTTGCCGGCTCCCTGCGTCCAGAGTCAACGACAGGAGGCCGGCAGCCGCCCCCGCTCGCCGATGGCCTGACGCATCAGCAGGCGCTTGATCGGCACCAGGCGATCAACCCCGGAAAGTCCCAGGTTACGGGACAGAGTCACCAGCGGGTGACGGGTGCCGAACAGCAGCCGGAAGCCGTCCATCAGCGCCAGCATGGCGCCGTTGTCGCCGCGCCGGCGCCGCGCATAGCGCGCCAGCATTCGCGGTTCGCCCAGGTCGATGCCACGCCGCCGCGCCGTGACGAGTTCTTCGGCCAGCACCGCCACATCCATCAATCCCAGATTCACCCCCTGGCCCGCCAGCGGGTGAATGCTGTGCGCCGCATCGCCCACCAGGGCGAAGCCGGGCTGCACGTAATCCTGTGCGTGACGCTGGGTGAGCGGCACCGATACCGCCCGGTCGACGACCTCCACCGCTCCCAGGCGCGCCTCGAAGGCGACCTCGAGCGCCTGCCCCAGCGCCTTGGCATCGAGTGCCGTGAGCCGCTCGGCTTCCTCGGGGGTGGTCGACCAGACGATCGAGCAGTAGTGCGGGTCGCCGTCGATGGTCAGCGGCAGGAACGCCAGCGGGCCGCTGTCACGGAACACCTGGCGCGCCACGCCACCATGACCCCGTTGGGTACGCACCGTCGTAACCACGGCCACGTGACCGGTGTCCCGGGCCTCCACGCCGATGCCCGCCATCTCGCGCAGCGGCGACTGGGCACCATCGGCGGCCACCACCAGCGGTGCAGTGAGATGGCGGCCATCCTCGAGCAGTACGCTGCGCTCGGCGCCCATCTCTTCGAGCCCGGTCACGCGCCTGCCCAGCTCGACGCAGACCGTGGGCAGCTCGGCCAGACGCCGCTCCAGCGCGGCCAGCACCACGTCGTTCTCGACGATATGGCCCAGCACCGGCACGCCGGCCTGCTCCGCCGAGAAGTTGACCTCGCCGCTGCCCTCGCTGTCCCACACCTGCATGAAGCGATAGGGCGTTACCCGGCGCGCCGCCATCCACGGCCAGGCGCCGAGCCCCTCCAGCAGACGCTGGGAGATCGGCGTCAGGGCGCTGACACGAAGCGCCGGCCTGCCCGTGCCCACCGCCTCGGCGGCCAGCGGCTCGGGGCGCGCATCGAGCAGCGCCACGCTGACGCCCGCCTGCCCCAGCAGCGCCGTCAGGGCAGCTCCCACCATGCCGCCACCGACCACGATCACCTCGAATCGGGCCGCCGTCGGCCGTGCCGTTTCCGTCATTGCTCGCTCACTCGTGAGTGCCTCTTTGGCGTTACCGTCGTCAGACGTGAAACTCGTGCTTCCACTGCCACCCCGGCCTCAGCGCTCCAGCTCATCGCTCCAACCTCATCTCTCCAACCCCATGGCCCGGCGCGCCAGCCCCCGGCGCAGCGGACCGAACAGGTTGAGGCCCACCAGCCCGGCCGCTCGGGCGTGGGCCAGCAGGCCGCTGTCGATGCCGAACAGGCGTACCAGGCCATCGCTGAAGCGTATCACCTGATGGCGGTCGACGATGCGCCTGGCCTCGAAGTCGCGCAGCGTCAGCATGCCGCCCAGCGACTCGCCGCTGGCCAAGGCCTGTTCGAGCGCAGCCGTCAGGTCGGTCACGCCGCGCAGCGCCAGGTTGAAGCCTTGCCCCGCGACCGGGTGCAGCGAGTGGGCGGCGTTGCCCAGCACCGCCAGGCCGGGCCGTATCGTCTCCTTGGCGGTGACCAGGCTCAGCGGATAGGCATGACGGCTGCCGACCCGGCGGAAGCGCCCGACGCGGTCGCCGAAGGCCTGCTGCAGCTCGGCGAGAAAATCGCCGTCGCCAAGCGCGAGGTGGGCCGCTTCCCGCCCGGCAGGCAGGGTCCAGATCAGCGCCATCTGCTGGCCCGGCAGCGGCAGCAGGGCGATGGGCCCCTCGCGGGTGAAACGCTCGTAGGCGATACCGTCGTGAGGGCGGCTGATCTCGACATTGGCGATCAGCGCCACCTGGTCGTAGGACGCCGAGTCGCTGGCGATGCCCAGTTGCTCCTTGAGCCCCGAGCGGCCGCCGTCGGCCAGCACCGTCAATGCCGCCCGCAGCGTACAGCCATCGGAGAGGGTGAGTCGATGCCCGTCACCCTCGGGCACGATCGCCTCGACGCCGGCCGGGCAGTGCCACTCGATGGGCAGCTCGGCCAGGCGGCGATGCAGCACCTGCCCCATCCAGGCGTTGGGCAGTACGTAGCCCAGCGCCGGCTGATCGAGCTCGGCGGCGGTGAGCCGGGTCACCCCCAGACGCCCCCTTTCGCTGACATGAATACGCCGGATGGCAGCGGCCTGCTCGGCCATCTCTTGCCACAGGCCCATGGCGCGAAAGCGCTCCGCCGAGCCCTGGGCAATGGCACTGGAACGCGCATCGAAGCTGGGCTGCCACGCCGTGTCCGCCAGCTCGGGCATGGGAGCGGCCTCGATCACGGTCACCGACAGCCCATGGCGCTCGATCAGCGGCGCCAGAGCACAGGCCAGACTGGCCCCCACCAGGCCGCCGCCGACGATGGCGACATCCACCTGACGCGTAGCAACCGGCGTCATGAGGCCAGACCCGTGCTACAGCCTGCCGTTTCGTAACGTAAATTACGTAATATCATGAAGGAAACGTCCTTTACTGGTTACTTGCTAGCCATCAACGCCTCGATATCGGCCACCCGCTTTGGCACTTCGCCAGTCAGCACCTCGCATCCCTCGGCCGTCACCGCCACGTCGTCTTCGATACGAATGCCGATGCCACGATAGGGCAGCGGGATGTCGTCATCGGCCGGCACGTACAGCCCGGGCTCCACCGTCAGCACCATGCCCGCTTCCAGCGGCCGCGGCTTGCCATCGAGGCGATAGTTGCCCACGTCGTGCACGTCGAGCCCCAGCCAGTGCGAGGTCGAGTGCAGATAGAAGCGCTTGTAGCTTTCGTCCTCGATCCGCGCTTCCACTTCGCCCTGGAGCAGGCCCAGGCGGATCAGCCCGGCCGTGAGGTCGCGCACCACGCCATCATGGATTTCGACCAGGGTCACGCCGGGGCGAACGGCGGCCACGGCGCGCTCCTGGGCGGCCAGCACCAACTCGTAGAGCTCGCGCTGGGCCTCGCTGAAGCGACCACTAACGGGAAAGGTGCGGGTGATGTCGCCGGCATAGAGGTCGAACTCGACGCCGGCATCGATCAGCACCAGCTCGCCGTCACGCAGCGGCTCGCTATTCTCGATGTAGTGCAGCACACAGGCGTTGGCGCCGCCACCCACGATGCTGGCGTAGGCCGGGCCGCTGCCGCCATGCCAGCGGAACTCATGTTCCAGCTCGGCCAGCAGGTGGTATTCGGCCAGACCGGGGCGGGCTGCCTGCATCGCTCGCCGATGGGCACACGCCGAGATCCTGGCCGCGTGACGCATCAGGGCGAGTTCGCCCTCGCTCTTGATCAGGCGCATTTCGTGCAGCAGCGGAGCGAGATCGACATAGCGCTGCGGCGGGCAGGCGCCGCGCCGCACTCGCCCGGCCAGGCGCTCGCGTATCTCATCGGCCAGCGCCATGCTCTCGGCGTCACCGAGCATCAGATAGAGACTGGTGCGCCCATCGAGCAGACTCTCCAGCCGTTCGTCGCGCTCGGCGTTCTCGAAAGCTTGATCGACCCCGAGCTCGCGCACCGCGCCCTCGGCGCCCAGGCGAATGCCGTTCCAGGCTTCGAGGCTCGGGTCGCGGTCCTGGCAGAACAGCACGCTTTCGCCTTCGCTGCGGCCCGGCAGCAGCAGCAGCAGGGCGTCGGGCTCGGCAAAGCCGGTGAGGTAGTGAAGGTCGCTGTTCTGACGGAAAGGGTAGTCGCTGTCGCGCGAACGGGTGACCAGACCGGCGCCGGGCAGCAGCACGGCGCCGTCGGTCAGCAGCTGCGCCATCAGCGCCTGGCGGCGGGCGCGGTATTCGTCGTTGCCGATCGGCTCGGGGCGGGGAAGGGGGGCGGGCAGCATCGTGGCTCCTTGCGTGCTCCGGATGGATGGGGACGGTTCGGGTTCAGTGCCGGGTAGGCTCGCCGTTCTCCACCTGCGGCTGACCGGGATGCTGTTCGGTATAGAGCAGCATGGCGGCCATGCGTGCATGCTCGGTCAAGGCGAACAGGTCGTTCTCGTTCTCGGCGCTATCGTCGATGTCGGTCTCGATGACCGCAAGCCCGGTCAAGTCCTCGATGGCCTCGCGCAACGCCTGGGACCAGTCTTCGCGCTTGGCCTCGTCGGCATCGTCGATGACTTCGAGGAAGCCGAGCGTCCACTCCTGCAGGCCCCGAGCACGTTCGGCCAGCGAGAAGAGCTCGTCGGGCAGCAGCGGCTCGTAGTTGAGGCCGCTGTCAGCCAGCGCTTCGAGGCTCTGCCGGCGCCAGGCCAGCAGCGTCTCGCCGCTTTCGCGATCGCGGGGCTGCTCGACGCCGAGCCCCAGGCACACCTCTTCGAGCCAAGCTTCGGCGGTGACGTCGTGTAGCGCCAGCTCGGCGCACAGCCGGCCATCGAGAAAGGCCGGCGACTGCATACTGCCATGATGCAGGAAGAGGTCGGCCAGGGTGGAAAAATCCAGGCGTTCATCGGGCGAAGACATGCAATGGCACCTCTTGAGAATCGCGGTGAGAGGCCTGATGCCGGCGGCGCTGCGTTGACCGCCTGCGAAGGGCTCTCTTATAGTGGATGATCGAATTGATGTGTCTTGATTCGCCGATGTTAACGCATCGGGCCGACAAGCCGACACCGGAGCCCTCCATGAGCGATGACGCCACTCGCCCCACCGCCCAGGTGACCCTGCTGGGAAGGCACTACGTGTTCGCCTGCAACCCCGGCGAAGAGCGCAAGCTGGAGCGGGCCGCGCGCTATCTGGATCGCGCCATGCACGGTATACATTCGCAGAACAATCTGCTGGCCAGTGAGAGCGTGGCGCTGATGGCCGCGCTGAACATCGCCCACGAGCTGCTCGAGATCCAGGATGCCCGGCGTGACGAGGAGCAGCAGTTGGGGCAGCTCAGCGAACGCCTGGAGCGAGCCATGGCGAGCGCTGCCCTGGGTAACAGAACTCCTGCCGAATGACGTTGGACGCACCCGACAGCTCTGTTAGGATGAAGGTGTTCCCTGGGGTGTTGGCCAGTCGTTGAAGTCCCTCGAGCCTATGAGCAATACCCAGGGCGGCCATTAGCTAGCCGGACCCGTGTGCATGTCCGTGCGTCGGAAAGCCTGACGGTTCGGCTGCGGCCACCCACCTTGAACCAAGGGTTCAAGGGCCAGAACGACAGCGGCATTCTGGGGAACCTCACCTTGCCATGAATCTTCCTATTGACGCTCTCAGCGCCGATGCCTTCTCTTCTCGTCGTGAGCTACGCCAGGAGCTGAGACGCCGACGCCGGGCTCTGAGCCCACGCCAGCGCCAGCAAGCCGATCGCGCCCTGTGTCAGCGACTGAAGCAGCTGCCCGAACTGCACCGGGCCAGGCGCGTAGCGCTCTACCTGCCCAACGATGGCGAGATCGATCCACGACCGCTCATCGCCTGGCTCGACCGACGCGGGGTTCGCATTTACCTGCCGGTGTTGAAGCCACTCTCGGACAACAGCCTGTGGTTCGTCCACTACCACCCGGGCACGCCCATGCGGCGCAATCGCTTCGGCATTCCCGAGCCCCATACCCGCCATGGCGCGCATCGCGCTCGCCGCATGCAGGCCTGGGCGCTGGATCTGATCCTGCTGCCGCTGGTGGGTTTCGACGACCAGGGCCAGCGCATGGGCATGGGTGGCGGCTTCTACGACCGCAGCCTGGCTTTCACCCAGCGGCCCGGCCCGCGGCCGACATTGATCGGCCTGGCCCACGACTGCCAGCGGGTGGACCGCCTGCCGGCAGCCCCTTGGGACGTACCGCTGGACGCCATCGTCAGTGATACCCGGGTCGTGCGCCCCTGAGCCTCGCGATGCCCAATTAAAAAAAGGGCGTAAAAAAACCGGCCGAAGCCTGGCTTCGACCGGTTTCATTGCTTTCGGATCCTGCGCTATCTGATCATGGCACTGCCTGCCGACTCAGCCGCCTGTAAGCGCCTGGGCGTAACCGGTGACGACGACACCAATGCCAAAGGCCAGCACCAGTGCCATGACCAGATCGGGCTTACGCTTCATTGTTACCAGCTCCTGACGTTCCCGTGATTGTACCGTGACGGCGGCAGCCGCGACTGCGCCGACTATAGGGCTTGGCAGGTGTTGATGACAACCGCTTGAAGCGACGATTACAAAAAGAAACCCATGCCACTTCTCGCCTTTGCCGTAAGTCAGCGCTCACCCCACGGTTTTTTCGAGTATCAGGCCATGAACAGCCGATAGGCGTCGTTGTCCGACTCCTTCCAGTAGCGATAGCCGATCTCGTCGAAGTGCTCCTCGACGTGGGAGCGATCGCCGTTGGGAATCTGCATGCCGACCAGTACGCGACCGAAGGCAGCGCCGTGGTTGCGGTAGTGGAACAGCGAGATGTTCCAGTCCTGGGGCAGGTGGGTGAGAAAGTTCATCAGCGCCCCGGGGCGCTCGGGGAACTCGAAGCGGTAGACCTCCTCGTCGAAGTGCTCCTTGGGCCGGCCGCCGCCGAGATGGCGAATGTGCAGCTTGGCCAGCTCGTTGTCGGTGAGATCGACCACCGGGTAGCCGGCTTCACGCAGCTTTTCGATCACCGCCTGACGATCTTCGCCGTCCGGCTTGACCTGCACGCCGACGAAGATGTGCGCCTCCTCGGGGTCGGCATAGCGGTAGTTGAACTCGGTCACCATGCGCTTGCCGATGGTGCGGCAGAACTTCTTGAAGCTGCCGGGACGCTCTGGGATGGTCACGGCCAGGATCGCTTCGCGCTGCTCGCCGAGTTCGGTGCGCTCGGCGATGTGCTGCAGGCGGTCGAAGTTGGTATTGGCACCGGAATTGATGCACAGCAGGGTCTGGCCCTCGACGCCGGTCTGCTGGATGTACTTCTTCAACCCGGCCAGCGACAGCGCCCCGGAGGTCTCGGATACCGCCCGGGTGTCGTCGAAGATGTCCTTCACCGCTGCGCACATCTCGTCGGCGTTGACGGTGATGACGTCATCGATCAGGTCGCGCACGATCTTGAACGGTATCTTGCCGATCTGCGCCACCGCCACGCCCTCGGCGAACACCCCGACCTGCTCCAGGGTCACGCGCTTGCCGGCGGCCAGCGCCGCCTTGAGGCAGGCGCTGTCCTCGGCCTCGACGCCGATCACCTTGATGTCCGGGCGCAGGTACTTGACGTAGGCCGCCACGCCGGCGATCAGCCCGCCGCCGCCCACCGGCACGAAGATCGCGTCGAGCGGCCCGGTGTGCTGACGCAGGATCTCCACCGCCACGGTGCCCTGGCCGGCGATGACGTCGATGTCGTCGAAGGGCGGGATGTAGGTGTAGCCGTGCTCGGCCATCAGCTCCTGGGCATGCTCAGCGGCGGCGGCGAAGGCGTCGCCCTTGAGCACCACCTTGGCGCCCCGGGCGCGCACCGCCTGGACCTTGATCTCCGGGGTGATGCGCGGCATGACGATCACCGCCTTGACGCCCATCAGCTTGGCCGCCATGGCCAGCCCCTGGGCATGGTTGCCGGCCGAGGCGGCAATCACGCCCTTGGCCTTCTGCTCCTCGGAGAGCTGCGCCATCTTGTTGTAGGCGCCGCGAATCTTGAATGAGTAGACCGGCTGCAGGTCCTCGCGCTTGATCAGGATCTGGTTGTTGAAGCGCCGTGACAGGAAGGGGGCCGGGGAAATGGGCGTTTCACGGGCCGCTTCGTAGACGTGGGCCTGGAGGATCTTCTTGACGGTAGCTTCGAGCATCCTGACGTTTCCAAGGGTGGCGCAGAGGGGCGGCAGCCTGTGCTGCACTGCAGAGAACCCCTATAGGTAGCATTCTCGGCGCCTCGCCGTCCAGCTAAGGAAACACTGCACAAGTGCCTGCGCGAGCGAATCGCTGCGTTGCGCGGTGCTGGAGCGCCAGCCCGGTCGAATCCTCACATATACCCCATATGCTCCGGTTGACTCGAAGCCTGCGGCTTCTCGCCCCTTCGGGGCCAGCCTACGGCTGTTTGTCGCTTCGCTCGGTACTGTGCTCCGTGCGCCTTGCGACCCACAGGGATGTGGGAAGTGCGTTGGTTCGTCGGGAACGAACCTAGCCGCTTCATCTCGCTCGGCGATCTGTTCAGCATTCCCTGACGCGTCGGCAGGAAGCGCAACGTGACCTATAATGGCGCGGCACCCGCCATCCACAGATACGAGCAAGACATGACCCAGGACGAACTGAAGGACGCCGTGGCCGCCGCCGCCATTGCCGAAATCGAACCGTGGCTCGAGCGCGACACCATTCTCGGCATCGGTACCGGCTCCACTGCCAACCTGTTCATCGACCGCCTGGCGCGGCTGCGTGACGACTTCAAGGGCGCCGTGGCCAGCTCGGAGGCCAGCGCCAAGCGCCTGCGCGACCACGGGATCGAGGTGTTCGAGCTCAACAGCGTGGGCACGGTGCCTTTCTACATCGACGGCGCAGACGAAGTGAACGCTCACTTGCACATGATCAAGGGCGGCGGCGCGGCGCTCACCCGCGAGAAGATCGTGGCCGCCTGCGCCGACCGCTTCATCTGCATCGCCGACGGCTCCAAGCGGGTCGAGCGCCTGGGCGCCTTCCCGCTGCCGGTGGAGGTGATTCCCATGGCCCGCTCCTACGTCGCACGCGAGCTGGTCAAGCTGGGCGCCGACCCGGTCTACCGCGAGGGGGTGGTCACCGACAACGGCAACCAGATCCTCGACTGCTATGAGTTCATGATCGACGACCCGGTGGCCATGGAGGCGCGCATCAACGCCATCGTCGGCGTGGTGACCAACGGCCTGTTCGCCGCCCGCGGTGCCGACGTGCTGCTGCTGGGCACCGAGCGGGGGGTGGAGCGGCTGACCCCAGCCTGAGCGGTCGGCAGGGGTTCACTCTCCGGGCAACAGGTGCTGCAGGCCGGCCATGGTGCGTGCCAGGGCACCGCGATTGGCGGCCACCACCGCCAGGCCGGCCTCGGCCAGGCGGTGGCGCTCGGCCTCGTCGAGGAACAGGGTAACCAGCGTATCGGCCAGCATGGCGCTGTCTCTCACTTCCACCAGCGCGCCACCCTGACGCAGCGTCTCGGCCACATCGGTGAAGTTGGCCAGCTCCGGGCCGGTCAGCACCGGCACGCCCATGGCGGCGGGCTCGAGCAGATTGTGCCCACCCACCGCCACCAGGCTGCCGCCGACGAAGGCCAGGTCGGCGGCGCCGTACAGCATCATCAGCTCGCCCATGGTGTCGCCCAGATAGACGGCTGTGCGCGCATCGGGCCACTCGTCGCGGGAGCGCCGCGCCAGCGCCATGCCGCGCTCGCGGCAGAGTTCGGCCACCGCCTCGAAGCGCTGCGGATGGCGCGGCACCAGGATCAACAGCGCGTTGGGGTAGGACTGGCGCAAGCGAGCATGCGCCTCGAGCAGCCGCTCGTCCTCGCCGGGGTGGGTGGAGCCGGCCACCCACACGGGACGCGAACCCAGCCGCGTGCACAGCCGTTTGCTCTGCTCGCTGGCGGCGTCGTCCGGGGTCAGGTCGTACTTGAGCGAGCCCACCACGTCGGTGCGGGTGGCCGGCATGCCCAGGGCACAGAAGCGCTCGGCATCGCCACGGGACTTGGCGGCCAGCCAGTCGAGCTGGGCCAGCGCCGAGGCCATCAAGGGCCGCAGACGGCGATAACCGCGAAAGGCGCGCGGCGAGAGACGTCCGTTGACCACTGCCGTGGGCACGCCGCGACGACGACACGCCGTCAGCAGGTTGGGCCACAGTTCAGTCTCGAAGAAGATGGCGAGCTCCGGGCGCAGGCGTGCGACGAAGCGCTTCGCGGCCCCGGGGTAATCCAGCGGCAGGAAACGATGCGCGAGACGCTCGGGCTCGCCTGCCCGGCTTCGCGCCTCCATCAGGGCATGCACCCGCTCGGCGCCGGTGGCGGTCATGGTGGTCACCAGCAGCCGATGGCGGGGGTAGTGCGTCAGCAGCGCCTCGATCAGCGGGCGGGCCGCCTGCACCTCGCCCACCGAGGCGCAGTGCAGCCATAGCCAGGGGCCGCCGGCGGGTGAGCGGGGCAGCAGCCCGAGCCGCTCACCGCGGGAGTTGGTGAGCGCATGCTCACGCCAGACCCTGTGCCAGACGAGAGGGGCGAGCAGGTAGAGCGTCGCCGAGTAGAGCCAGCGCGGCCAGCGTCGCGGCGCCGACATCAGCTCTCGCGGTCGAGAATGGTGGCGATCATGGCGGTGGTGGAGACCCCGTCCTCGAAGCCCAGCACCTTCACCTCACCGCCGGCGGCACGTACCGCCTCGCCGCCGGCGATCTCGTCGACGCGATAGTCGCCGCCCTTGACCAGCACGTCGGGCAGCACCGCTTCGATCAAGCGCTGCGGGGTGTCCTCGCTGAACGGCACCACCCAGTCCACCGCGCCGAGGCCGGCTAGCACCTGCATGCGTCGGGCGAGGGGATTGATCGGCCGCGTGGGGCCCTTGAGCCGACCGATGGAGGCGTCATCATTGACCGCCACCACCAGCCGGTCGCCGAGCTGACGGGCGTGCTCCAGATAGGCCACGTGACCGGCGTGCAGGATGTCGAAACAGCCGTTGGTCATCACCACCCGCTCGCAGCGCATCTGGGCGGCACGCACCGCCTCGACCAGCGCCGCCTCCTCGATGACGCCGAACTCGGCCAGCTTGTCGCCGTGTACGGCGGTGTAGAGCTCGGCGATGGAGAGCGTGGCGGTACCGGGTTTGGCCACCACCAGGCCGGCGGCCAGGTTGGCCAAGGTCATCGCTTCGGGGAAGCCGTGGCCGGCCGCCAGCGCCAGCCCCAGCACGCCGATCACGGTATCGCCGGCGCCGGTGACATCGAACACTTCCCGTGCCCGGGTGGGCAGGTGCAGCGGCTCGTGATCGCCGCGAATCAGAGTCATGCCCTTCTCGCTACGGGTGATCAGCAGCGCCTCGAGCTCGAGGCGGGCGCACAGCGCCGCACCCTTGGCGGCCAGCTCCTCGTCGTCGCGACAGTGGCCGACCACCGCCTCGAACTCGGCCAGATTGGGAGTGATCACGCTGGCACCGCGGTACTTGGTGAAGTCGCTGCCCTTGGGATCGATCAATACGCGCTTACCCGCGCCGCGCACCAGCGCGATCAGCTCCTCGACCCGGCTGAGCGTGCCCTTGCCGTAGTCGGAAAGGATCACCAGATCGCAGTCGGGAAGCCCCTGCTCGACCCGGGCCAGCAGTCCGCGGGTATCGAGCTCATCGAGGCCATCCTCGAAGTCGAGCCGGATCAGCTGCTGGTTGCGGCTCATCACGCGCAGCTTGGTGATGGTGGGAATCCCGGGGCTGCTCTGGAAGTAGGTGTCGACCCCGGCGGCGTCCAGCCGCTCGACCAGCCGGCGGGCATTGTCGTCGTCGCCGACCATGCCGCTGAGGGCGGCATGTGCCCCCAGCGAGGCGATGTTGAGCGCCACGTTGGCCGCCCCGCCGGGACGGTCCTCGCACTCTTCCACCCGAACCACCGGCACCGGAGCCTCCGGCGAGATGCGCGAGGTGCCGCCATGCCAGTAGCGGTCGAGCATCACGTCACCCACCACCAGCACGTGCGCCTGTTCCAGCGCGGTCAGGTCAAGCTTCATCGGGACGTTCCTCTTCCTTGCGGTCGTTGGGGCGCACCAGCAGCGCATCGAGCCGTTCGACGACATCGTCGACACGAATCAGCGCCATGGCATCGGGATGGCGTACGCGCTGGCCCCAAGTAATGTCGTCGGGTTCGCGGTGCATGTAGGCACGCACCGCATCCGGGTAGCGGTTGACCACGTAGTCGCGCCACAGGTAGGGCGCGGCGCGGTCCGGATTGGTAGTGGCGAACAGCCCCACGACCGGCGTGCCCATGGCATTGGCCATGTGCACGGGGCCGGAGTCGGGTGCGATCACCGCCCGGGCGCCGGCGATCAGCGCCAGTAGGCCCTTGAGCGAGGTGGCGCCGATGGCGTCGATCACCGCTCCCGGCCGGCAGAGGGCGGCGATACGCTCGCCCATCTCACGCTCCTGGGTGCTGCCGCCGCCGGTGAGCACCGTCTTCAGACCGTACTGGGCCCAGGCGTGTTCGATGACGGCGGCATAGCCCTCCGCCGACCAGTTACGAAAATTGCGCAGCCGCGGGTTGGCGCAGGGGCTCATCAGCAGGTAGGCGGCTTCGCCGGTCAGCGCCGTGGCCTCTTCGAAGGCCATCTCCGGCACCGGCATGTCCCAGGCCAGCGACGTGTCCTCCACCCCCAGCAGGCGGGCGAAGTCGAGGAACGACTCCAGCACGTGGGCACGGGGATGGGGCGCCAGCTGACGATGCGTGAACCAGTGCTGGGCGTCCTTGGCGCGCGCCTTGTCGTAGCCCACCCGCACCTTGGCCTTGAGCCCCAGCGAAAGCACGCTGGCCCGCAGCGCCTGCTGCATGTGCAGCAGCACGTCGAAGCGGGCATCGCCCAGCTCGCGCCACAGGCGGCGCATGCCGGCCAGCCCCGAGGCCTTGTCGTAGACCACGAATTCGACCCCCGACAGACCAGCCAGTAAACTGTGTTCCGCCTTGCCGATGATCCAGGTGATGCGCACGCCGGGCCACTGGCGCTGCAAGGCGCGAACGGTGGGCACCAGGTTGCAGACGTCGCCGAGGGCGGAGAGTCGCAGCACGGCGATGTGGCGCGGTTGGGCGGGCAGAGGATGCTTCATGCAGTTGGCAACGTGTCGGACGGGAAAGACCTTCATTCTATATGATGCGGACAGTGTATGTGACGCCGAACCGGCGCCTCAAATCGGCCCACCGCTGTTCGACCCCGCGCATTGGCGCCGCAGCGGAAACGTGGTGGGCGAAGCCCCCGGTCGCGGCAGCAGCCTGTTTCTCGACGCCGGACGCGAGCAGTGGGTGCTGCGTCCCTACCGTCGCGGCGGCCTGATCGCCAGGCTGAGCGGGAGCCGCTATCTATGGACGGGGCTCGAGCGCACCCGCGCCTTTCGCGAGCTGCGCCTCACCGCCCATCTGCACGCCCAGGGGCTGCCGGTGCCGCGACCGGTGGCCGCCGCCGTCACACGCGACGGGCCGACCTACACGGCCGCCCTGATCACCGTGCGCATCCCCGGTGCCAGCGCCCTGGCCGAATGCCTGGCCGAGGCCGAGCCGGCGCTGCTCGAACGGGTCGGCGCCAGCGTGCGCCGCTTCCATGAGGCAGGCCTCGACCATGTCGACCTCAACGCCCGCAATCTGCTGATCGATGCCGACGGCCGCGTCTGGCTGATCGACCTCGACCGCTGCCGGCTGCGCCCCCCCGGCGCCTGGCAAGAGGCGAACCTGGCGCGACTCGCCCGCTCGCTGGTCAAGTTCGGCGCTCCCGCTGCGGCCATGGAGGCGATACACCGCGGCTACGTCTCCGACGATGCTGGCTGACGCGCCTTACCACGCTCGGGGTAGAGACGCTCGAGCAGTTCTTCCAACCCCTGCAGAATATCCATCTTGCCCGGCACCTGGCCGTCGCGATGGAACACCGCCTCGTGGCAATCCTCGTAGCGCGGCCAGTAGCGAAACGGCACGGTCATGAAGAAGATGCCCAGCGTCGGGGTATGGGTCGCCAGCGCCAGGTTGCGCACGCCGGTATCCCCCGACACCAGCACACTCGAGGCCGCCATCCACGGCGCCAGCCGCTCCAGGTCCATGCGTCCCTCGATCTCTACGTTGTCGTGACGGGCCGCCACCTCGGCGAGGAAGTCGCCGGACTCTTCGGCCTTGTGACCTTCGAGCAGCACATGACGGTAGCCGGGAAATTCGGTTGCCGCCTGCTCGATCAGCTGGCGCCATGACGCCTGGGACAACGACTTCTCCGCCACGGCGGCATAGGGGAAGTAGACGATGCGCGGTTTCGCCAGGGCGCGCTGATGGCGCGGCATGGCGAATTCCAACGGGTACTGGGGCTTGTGCCCCATGATCTTGAGAAAGTCGAGCAGTACCTCGGCCTCGTAGTGAAAGTCCGAGCGCAGGATGCCGACGTCGAACAACAGCTTGTTGAGCCCGCTACGGTAGGGGAAGCCGAGCTTGACCCGCGCCGGAGTCAGCAGGGTCTGCAGGCGCGAGCGGGCCGTGTCGGCCAGATCGAAGAGCACGTCGATATCGCGGTACTGGCGCAGGGAGTTTACCTGTTCACGCAGCGAACCGCGGGAGTCCAGCACGTGCACCTCGTCGACCAGGTCGTCAGGCACCGCGTACTGATACTTGCTCACCGTACTCAGGGTGATGTGCGCCCGGGGAAATAGACGCCGGAGTTCGACCAGGAACGGCCGTGTCGCCATCATGTCGCCGAAGGCGCACTGGCGGATCACCAGAATGCAGCGCACCTGCTCCACATGTAGACGCGACAGCCATTTGCGACCGCGATTGTTGAGATAGCCGCCCTTTTCGATCCAGGCTTTCATGGTGTTGGCTCCTTCCCGGCGTATTCTCGAATCAGGGCTTCGACATGCTCCGCCACGCCGAAATGGCACTCGGCTCTTGCCCTTGCCGCCTGGCCGAGGCGTTCGCGCAGTACCGCGTCCTGGCCGAGCTCCGCCATGGCGTCGGCCCAGGCCTGCGGATCCTCTGCGGCGGCAAGGCGCCCGCAGTCGGCCTCGAGCAGCTCGGGAATCGCCCCGCTGCCGGCACCGACGATGGCTTTGCCCGCAGCCATGGCCTCGACCACGGTGAGACCGAAAGCCTCGTTGCGCGATGGCACGCAGACGATGTCCAGTGCCTCGAACAGGCGTGGCAGATCTGGACGAAACCCGGCAAAGGTCACGCGTTGCTCCAGCTTCAGGTCCCGGACCCGTGCGCGCAAGTGCGAAACGTAACGTTCGTCACTGCCCTCACGGGCCGAGAGGCCGCCGATCAGCACGCCGTGCCAGTCCAGCTCGGGAGCGCGCTCGGCCAGACAGCCCAGCCCTTCCAGCCACACCTCATGGCCCTTGCCGTCGGTCAGCCGCCCGGGCAGGCCGATCGCCACCTGACCCGGTATGACCCCCAGCTCGCGGCGCAGCGCCTCACGTGCCGGCTCACCCAGCTGCGGGGCGTAGGGTGACAGATCGATGCCCAGATAGAGCCGGCGGATGCGCTCCGGCGGCAGCGGAAAGGCCGCCAGGTTGCGCCGTCGGGTGGCCTCACTGATGGCGAAGAGCCGGCTGACGCGCCCGTAGGCCCAGCGATGGTAAACATCCTTCTTCGGCCGGGTCACGCCCATGTGATCGGTGAAGAACAGCTTGAGCGTCGGCCGCAGGGTCGCCAGCAGCGCCCCCAGGCGCAGGTCGCTGGACTTGTGGCAGTGCAGCACCTCGATGCCATGGCGCTTCAGGTAGCCCAGTATGTGCCCCACCTGCAGCAGCGCCCGGCCGCGCGAGGGCACCGTCAGCGGTGCGATTCCGCTCGACGCCAGACTCTCGGCGACCCTCGAGCCGGCCAGCGCCAGACCATGGGCCTGCCACCCCTGACGTTGCAGCTCGGGTATAATCCGCGCAGGATACATTTCGAGTCCGCCCCAGCCATCCGAGAGGCAGATATGCATGACCTTGTGCGACAAGGCTGTCTCCTTCGTCGGTCAACCGGGGCTCGGGAGCCCAGATGACGTCTTCTTCCCGCGTGGCCGCTCGCCACGCAGCGAATCGGCCGCCGCACATCCTGGTGGTGCGCAACGACAAGCTCGGCGATTTCATGCTCGCCTGGCCAGCGCTGGCCTGTCTCAAGGCCGCCGCCCCGCAAGCGCGGATCAGCGTGCTGGTGCCGGCCTATACGGCGCCGCTGGCCGAGCTGTGTCCATGGATCGACGCGATCATCGTCGATCCCGGTGACGGCGCCGGAAAACAGGCGCAGCGCGAGCTTCTGGCAAGGCTGCGCAGCGAACGCTTCTGCGCCATGCTCACGCTCTACTCCACGCCGCGTATCGGCTGGCTCGGCTGGCGAGCCGGCATCCCCTGCCGCGTGGCGCCCGCCACCAAGTGGGCGCAGCTATTCTACAATCATCGCGTCGTCCAGCGCAGGTCGCGCTCCGACAAACCGGAGTATCTGTACAACGTCGAGCTGGCCGAAGCGCTGCTGGCGGCCCAGGGCCGGCAGCCCCAGGCGCGCCCCTCGCCGCCCTACTGGCCGCTGTCGCCCGACACCGTGGCCGCCCAGCGCGACTCGATGGCCGAGACGCTGGAGCTGGATCCGTCGCGGCCGTGGCTGTTCCTGCACGCCGGCAGCGGCGGCTCGGCGGTCAATCTCTCTGCGTCCCAGTACGCCGAACTAGCCACCGCCATCGACTCCCGGCTTGGCGCAGACGGCATTCGCGCCCCTTGGGTGCTGACCGCCGGCCCCGGGGAGGAGTCCGCAGCACACGAATTGTGCGAGATGCTGCGCAGCAGGCAGTTGCAGGCCGAGGTACTGCCGCCGCGTAAGGGTCTCGCCGATTTCGCCCTGGCGCTCAGCGCCGCCGACCTGTTCGTCGCCGGCTCCACCGGGCCGCTGCATATCGCCGGTTGCCTGAACCGGCCCACAGCCGGTTTCTACCCCGCGCGCCGCTCCGCCACTGCGTTACGCTGGCAAACCTGCAACGACGAGAGCCGCCGCCTCGCCTTCAGCCCCCCCGAGGGCGCCGGCGAAAGCGAGATGTCGGCCATCGACCTCGAGGCCGCGGCCGCTGCGATCAGCGCTCTGGTGTATCGTCGGGCGGCGGAGACGTCCGCGTCCTGACCCACAGGTCGGCGTACTTGGCAAAGGTGGAATGCGCCGACAGCAGCGCCAGCAGCAGCCCCTGGCGGCCATCGAGAAAGCCCGCGCGCAGCAGGTACATGCGCAGGAAGCAGCCCAACCCGTGGACGAGCCCGGCCGCAAGGCTGCCCTTCTTTCCGCGCGCGGCACGCTGCTCGGCCCAGGCCTGAGCGTAGTGGGCCGACTTCTCGAGGTAGTGGCGCAGGTCGCGGTAGGTGTAGTGCAGCAGGTCGCCCTCGAGCGCCCTGACCGGTAGCCCCGCAGGATTGTGCAGTTTTTCGTGCACCAGGGCCGCGTCGTAGCCGGCCTTTCCACGCGGATAGAGACGTGCCACCCGGTCGGGATACCAGCCCGAATGGCGAATGAAGTCGCCGAAACACCAGGACAGGCGCGGCAGGGTATGGATCGTCGGCTCGTCGCTGGCGACGGCGGCCTGGATGCTGCGGCGCAGCTCCGGCGTCACCCGCTCGTCGGCATCGACCATCAGGATCCAGTCGCTTTCGACCATGGCTTCGGCACGCTGACGCTGCACGCCGAAGCCCTGCCAGTCGGCGTTCACCGCCACCTTGTCGGTGAACTCCCGGGCGATGGCGCAAGTGGCATCGTCACTGCCGGCATCGAGGACCACGATCTCATCCACCCAGCGCAGCGTCTCCAGGCAGGCACGCAGATGCGCAGCCTCGTTCTTGACGATCAGTACCGCAGCCAGGCTCATCGCCCTCTCCTCGTCGCTTCGGCGGCTGGCCAGTTTACTGCCGCAGGCCGGCGGCCAGCAAATCGCTGGCCGCCGCAGGCCGCTGTGCGATTCGTGGTGCATGGGGCGCGAGACTTGATAAGCTGGGAAGCGAATTCAATGGATGAATCCTCACATGCCGATTCCCTCCAAGCTATTCGAGTTGCTGCGCCCGCGCTGGTTGTCGCTGTCGATCATCGGGCTTTGCCTGGGCTATGCCATCACCGTGCTGACGCTCGCTCCCACCTGGAGCCTGCCCTTGCTGGCGCTCGTCTGGCTGAGGCTGGGTGCGCTCTTCCGCTGGGGAGAGCCGGACTCACCGGCGCACAGCTACGTCCCGCGCAGATGGTGCTGGTCGCTGCTGCCCATCGCCCTGTGGGGGCTCTATATCTACCTGACCGAGAGCTTCGGCATCGTCGACCTGGCCGCGGTCTTCTTCCACCTGCAGGCCGGCATGGCCGATCATGGCGGAGTCAGCCGCATCGGCGCCGCCTTCATGTATTCCTTGGCGATGGCGGCTTTGCTGGGCTCGGTCATCTGGCTGGTACGTCATGACCGCCGCTGGCGCCGCGTCGAGCCCTTTCTCGCCCTGGTGCTGCTGGCCAGCAATCCGCTGCTTTACGGCGTCGGGCAACGCGGTGCCGCCATCGTCACCAAGCCCGGTGCCTGGCTCGAACGCCAATACGTCGAACCGATCCTGCTCGAGGCGCCCGAGGACCCGCCCAACCTGCTGTTCCTGTACCTGGAAAGCATCGAGCGCACCTACGCCGACCGGGAGCGCTTCGGCGAGGCCTACGCCGATCTGGATGTCATCGGCGAACACGGCCTGGTCTACGAAGGCGTCAGGCAGATCGACAACACCGGCTGGACCATGGCCGGCATGATCGCCAGCCAGTGCGGCACGCCCTTGATGCCGGCCGGACTGCTGCATGACCGCCAGTTCTCGCCGCTGGAAAAGGTGGTACCCGGCGTCGACTGTCTGGGCGATCTGCTCTCCGAACAGGGCTATGAGCTCAGCTACCTGGGCGGAGCCAGCACGGCCTTTGCCGGCAAGGGCCTTTTCTACAAGGGGCACGGCTTCGATACCGTGCTCGGGCGTGAAGACCTGCAGCCTCTGCTGGACGACCCGGAGTACGTCAACAACTGGGGGCTCTACGACGACTCGCTCTATGACTTCACGCTGCAAGAGCTGCGCCGTCTCAACGAGACGGGGCGTCCCTGGGGATTGATCAACCTCACCATTGCCGGCCATGCGCCGCGCGGCTATCCCGCCCAGGCCTGTATCGACCGGCAGGGCGAATTCGACGGCGTCGACATCCTCTACTCGGTAGAGTGCTCAGCCTGGCTGGCACGCGAGTTTCTCGAGCGCGCCGACGCCGAGGGGCTGCTCGACAACACCATCGTGGTAGTTGCCAGCGATCACCTGACCATGCGCGTCTCGGCCTGGGAACAGCTGATCCAGGGCGAGCGCGACAACACCTTCATGCTGCTGGGGCCGGGAATCCCCGTGGGACGCGAGAGCCGCGAGGCCTCCATGGTGGACGTCTTCCCGACGGTGCTCGAGGCCATGGGCTTCACCATCGACTGGCACCGGGCCGGGCTCGGTGTCTCGCTGCTGTCGGGCGAGCCGACGCTGCTCGAGGAGCACGGCAAGCAGTACGTCAACGACCGCATGCGCGAGGAGATCGCGCTGCAAGAGCGCCTGTGGGAAGGGCTGGCTCCGCCGCGCCAGGAAACCGAAGAAGAGGACACGCCTCAGGAGCAGATCGTGGAGGCACCGGACGACACCACCGGCGAGCGCCCGGCCGACGTGCAGTGATGCGCTCAGCCGCGCACGATGACGGCGGCGTCGGCGGCCTTCAGGACAGCGGCCAGCACCCGCTGGGGCGACAACTGCACCAGGCAGTTGGTGTGCCCCAGCGGACAGGTCCGCTCGAAGCAGGGTGAACAGCCGAGCCCCAGGGTGTGAATCTCGGCCCTGTCGGTGAGCGGCGGCGTATAGGCCGGCGACGACGAACCATAAAGCGCATGCACGCGGGTGCCCACCGCCGCGGCCACGTGCATCAGTCCGGAGTCGTTGGTCACGACCTGCTGGCAGTCGGCGAGCAGATCGACCGCATCGGCCAGCCGGGTCTGTCCGCACAGGTTGTGAACGTGTGGCAGGCCTTGGGCAATCGCCGCCCCGGCGGCGACATCCTTGGGACCACCCATCACGCGGACCTCGACGCCCTCGTCCACCAGCCGCTCGGCAAGCTCGCGAAAATGGCCCAGCGGCCACTGCTTGGCCGGCCCGTACTCGGCCCCAGGCATCATGCCGACGGCCGGCCGTGTGGTCAGTCCCAGACGCCTGTGCAGCTCATCGAGATTGTCCGAGTCGACCCGCAAGCGCGGCCGGGGAATGGCGAAATCGCCGCGCCGGGCCTCCTCGGCCGTCAGCCCCAGCGCCACGAAGCGCTTGACGGTCTGGTCCAGCAGGGTCTTGTCGAGTTCGCGGCGATCGTTGAGCAGGCCATAGCGCTGCTCACCGGTGAAGCCGGTGCGACGCGGAATCCGGGCCAGGAACGGCACCAGGGCCGATTTCCACGAGCGCGGCAGCACGATGGCCCGGTCGAAGCGTCCGCGCAGCCGCCCGGCCAGCGCACGCCGGATCGACCAGCCGAATTCGCCATGGCCGACATCCAGGCTCGCCACCTCATCAACTTCGGCCATGCGCTCCAGAATCGGCTGTGACCAGCCCGGTGCCACCACACCGATGCGGCATCCCGGCTGATCCTGTTTGAGGGTCATGAACAGACTCTGGGCCATGACCATGTCGCCGACCCAGGAGGGGCCGACCACCAGGATACGCGGGGCTGTGGCAGCCGCCGCCTGGCTCATCCCCTGGCCCCGGCCAGCCACTCGAGATAGGCCTTCACACCCTCGGCCACGGTGCGGAACTCGCCCTCGTAGCCGGCCTCGCGCAGGCGCGTGATGTCGGCGCGGGTATAGCTCTGGTAGCGCCCCTTGAGCTCGTCGGGAAAGTCGATGTACTCGATGCGCCCACGGCCATGAAAATCGATGACCGCCTCGGCGATGGCCTTGAACGGCTCGGCCCGACCGGAGCCGAGATTGAAGATGCCTGACTTGTCGGGGTTGTCGAGGAACCACAGGTTGACGTTCACCACGTCGCCGACATAGACGAAGTCGCGGCTCTGCATGCCCGCCTCGTAGCCGTCCCAGCCGCCGAACAGCCTGAGGCCCTGACCCGCCGAAATCTGGGTGTGGTTGTGATAGGCCACGCTCGCCATCTTGCCCTTGTGCTGCTCACGCGGGCCGTAGACGTTGAAGTAGCGGAACCCCACCACCTGGCTGGTGAACTCATTCCAGTGCTGACGCACGTACTGGTCGAACAGCAGCTTGGAGTAGCCGTAGACGTTGAGCGGCTTCTCGTGCTCCGGCTCCTCGCGAAACACCTGGCTGCCGCCGTAGGTGGCCGCCGACGAGGCATAGAGGAAGGGGATGCCCCGCTGCTGACAGAAGTGCAGCAGCACCTTGGAGTACTCAAAGTTGTTGTCGAGCATGAAGCGGCCGTCCCACTCGGTGGTGTCCGAGCAGGCCCCCTCGTGGAAGATCGCCTCGATCGGCGGCAGGCGCGAGGGCTCGCCTCGCAGCGCCGCCTCGACACGGGCACGGAAGTCGTCCTTGTCGAGATAATCGCCTAAGGTGCAGTCCGCCAGGTTGACGAACTTGGTGCCGTCGGAGAGATCGTCGACCACCAGCACGTCGTTTCGCCCACGCTCGTTGAGAGCCTTGACCAGATTCGAGCCGACGAAGCCGGCGCCACCTGTCACTACGATCATGTAAACCTCGCTGGGGCGCAAGCGCTGCGCCTATAACCCATGTGCCTGTGATTGTATACTTGACGCCCTGTGAATTCATGGCCAACGGTGCTTCCGCAATGACACTCTCGTCAAACCCGTCGCAGACGCTCTCGACACCCTCGTCGACCTCGGCCTCAGGGTCGGCGCCAGACGCGACCACATTTCAGGGCCTGATCCTCGCCCTGCAGCAGTACTGGGCCGAACACGGCTGCGTGGTGCTCCAGCCGCTGGACATGGAGGTCGGGGCCGGCACCTTCCACCCCGCCACCTTCCTGCGCTCCATCGGCCCGGAGACCTGGAACGCCGCCTATGTGCAGCCTTCCCGTCGCCCCACCGACGGTCGCTACGGCGAGAACCCCAACCGCCTTCAGCACTACTACCAGTTCCAGGTGGTGATGAAGCCCTCCCCCGCCGACCTGCAGGAGCGCTTCCTGGGCTCGCTGGAGCGTATCGGCATCGACCCGCTGGTGCATGACATTCGCTTCGTCGAGGACAACTGGGAATCGCCGACCCTGGGCGCCTGGGGCCTGGGTTGGGAAGTCTGGCTAAACGGCATGGAGGTGACCCAGTTCACCTACTTCCAGCAGGCCGGCGGGCTCGAGTGCTACCCCGTCACCGGCGAGCTGACCTACGGTCTCGAGCGCATCGCCATGTACCTGCAGAACGTCGACAGCGTCTACGACCTGGTGTGGACCATCGCCCCGGACGGCACCAAGGTCACCTATGGCGACGTCTACCTGCAGAACGAGCGCGAGCAGTCGGCCTACAACTTCGAGCATGCCGACGTGCCGGCACTATTCAAGGCCTTCGACCATCAGGAGCGCGAGTGCACCAAGCTGCTCGAGGCGGGGCTGCCGCTGCCGGCCTATGAGCAGGTGCTCAAGGCCTCCCACACCTTCAACCTGCTGGACGCCCGCCACGCCATCTCGGTGACCGAGCGGCAGCGTTTCATCCTGCGCGTACGTACCATGGCCCGCGACGTGGCCCACGCCTATTACGCCTCGCGCAAGGCCGCCGGCTTCCCGCTGGCCCCCGAAGCCCTGCGCCAGGAGCTGCTGGCTCGGGACATGAACGCCGAACAGGGAGACGCGTGATGGCTGCCAATACCTTTCTGATTGAATTGGGCGTCGAGGAATTGCCGCCGCGTGCCATCGACACGCTCTCCGATGCCCTGGCCGAGGGCATTCGCCGCGGCCTCAGCGAGGCCGAGATCGCCTTCGGCGACATTCGCGCCTATGCCACGCCGCGCCGCCTGGCGGTGCAGGTGATGGAGCTGGCCGACAAGCAGCCCGACCGCGAGGTCGAGCGCCGCGGCCCGGCCTTGGCCGCCGCCTACAAGGACGGCCAGCCGACCAAGGCCGCCGAAGGCTTCGCCCGCTCCTGCGGCGTCGCCGTTGCCGACCTGATCCACCTGGAGACCGACAAGGGCACCTGGCTCGGCTATCGCGAGCAGCAGCAGGGCGAAGCCACCACACGGCTGCTGCCGGCAATCGTCGACAAGGCCATTGCCGGCCTGCCGGTGCCCAAGAACATGCGCTGGGGCGCCTCGCGGGTCGAGTTCTCGCGCCCCGTGCACTGGCTGGTGATGCTCTACGGCAGCGAAGTGGTGGCAGCCCAGGCGCTGGGCCTGACCTCGGACCGTACAACCCGCGGCCACCGCTTCCATGCCCCCGAGACCATCGAGCTGGCCCATGCAGACGACTACCTGGCCACCCTCGAGCAGGCCTGGGTACTGGCCGATCGCGATCGTCGTCGCGAACGTATCCGCGAGCAGGTACTGGCCGAGGCTGAGGTCCAGGACGCCCAGGCGGTGATCGACGAGGCACTGCTCGTCGAGGTGAGCGGCCTGGTGGAGTGGCCCGTGGCGCTGTCCGGCAGCTTCGACGAGCGTTTCCTCGAGGTTCCGGCGGAGTGCCTGATCTCGTCGATGAAGGCCAACCAGAAATACTTCCACCTGCTTGACGACCAGGGCCGGCTCAAGCCGCAGTTCATCACCATCTCCAATATCGACAGCCAGGACCCGCAGCAGGTGATCGAAGGCAACGAGAAAGTCATTCGCCCGCGTCTGGCCGATGCCGCCTTCTTCTACGACACCGACCGCAAGCAGCCGCTGGCGGCGCGCATCCCCGGCCTGGCCAACGTGGTGTTCCAGCAGCAGCTCGGCACCCTGGCCGACAAGGCGCACCGCAGCGCCGCCGTGGCCGCCTTCATTGCCGGCCGCATCAATGGCGACGTGGCCCAGGCACGCCGAGCCGCCGAACTGGCCAAGTGCGATCTGGTCACTGAGATGGTGCTCGAGTTCCCTGAACTGCAGGGCATCATGGGCCGCTACTACGCCAGCCACGACGGCGAGCCGGCCGAAGTGGCCCAGGCCCTCGAAGAGCAGTATCTACCGCGCTTCGCCGGCGACGAGATCCCCGCCTGTCGTACCGGCCAGGCTCTGGCGCTGGCCGACCGCCTCGACACCCTGACCGGCATCTTCGGCATCGGCCAGCGGCCCAGCGGTACCAAGGATCCCTTCGCCCTGCGTCGCGCCGCCATTGGCGTGCTCAACATCATGATCAAGGGCGAGCTGGATCTGGACCTGCGCGAGCTGCTCGAGCTGGCCGCTGCGCAGCACCAGGAGTTGCCCTACGCGGAGACGCTGGTCGATGAGGTGCTGGGCTACATGCTCGACCGCTTCCGCGCCTGGGGTCTGGACGAGGGCATTCCCGCAGAGGTCTACCTGGCCGTTCGTGCGCGCCCGGTGACCAAGCCGCTGGATTTTGCCCGTCGCATGCGTGCGGTTTATGTCTTCACCCAGCGTGAGGAAGCCGCTGCCCTGGCCGCCGCCAACAAGCGGGTTTCCAACATCCTGGCCAAGCAGGCCGGCGAGCTGGGCGGGCAGGTCGACGCGGCTCTGCTTCAGGAACCGGCCGAGCGCACGCTGAACGAGGCCGTCTCGACCAGCCGCGAGCGTGTCCTGCCGCTGTTCGGTGAAGGTCGCTACCGCGAGGCGCTGGACGTTCTTGCCGGCCTGCGCACCCCGGTGGACGCCTTCTTCGATGACGTCATGGTCATGGCCGATGACGACGCCGTGCGACGCAACCGACTGGCGCTGCTGGCCGGCCTGCAGGCGCTGTTCCTCGAAGTGGCCGATATCGCTCTGCTGCAACAGTAAGCGTTTCATGCCGAAGCCGGTCGGGTGCAGCCCGGCCGGCTTCTTCATGCCCGCTCATCCGGTTGCTCTGGTACGGCGCCAAACCTACGCCCGTGTTTCACGTGAAACATCCCCAGCCACACGCGCATGCTTGGCATAGGGTGTTTCACGTGAAACACTGCCCCCTTCACTCTTCTGCTTATGGTGCAAGATGCCCAGCGCACCCCGACTCGTGATTCTCGACCGCGACGGCGTCATCAACCGCGACTCCGACGCCTATATCAAATCTCTCGACGAGTGGATTCCCTACCCCTCCTCCATCGAGGCGATTGCCCGACTGAGCCGAGCCGGCTGGAAAGTGGCCATCGCCACCAACCAGTCCGGCATCGCACGCGGCTACTATGACGAAGCCACCCTGACCACGATGCACGCCGAGCTGGAACGGTTGGTGACCGCCGCCGGGGGCGAGATCGCCTACATCGCCTACTGCCCCCACGGCCCGGACGACGGCTGCAGCTGTCGCAAGCCCCTGCCAGGCCTGCTCGAAGAAATACGCACTGCGCTAGGGTTGGATAGCCTGGAAGGCAGCTGGATAGTGGGCGACAGTCTACGCGACCTGCAGGCAGGAGAAGCAATGGGCTGTCGCTCCGTGCTCGTGCGCACCGGCAAGGGCAGCCGCACCGAAACGAAAGGCGCGGGATTGGAAAACGCAAAAATTTTCAATGACCTGGCGACGTTTACCGATTGGCTTCTGAGCCAGGGCTAGGCGCTTTACGAGAACAAGGCCGATAACAGCTGTACTAGGAAATCTGGACGTTACGCCTTTACCTGGCACATATGAAAAAGCCGACCTCCGAAGGGTCGGCTTTTTTCCGCTTATGCCACTCACTGCCAGGCAGAGCAGCGATGTTTCACGTGAAACATCGCCGAACTCGCATCACACGTCCAGGTTGGCCACCAGCGCATTGCTCTCGATGAAGGCACGCCGCGGCTCGACTTCGTCGCCCATCAACGTGTTGAACATCATGTCGGCGGCCACTGCATCCTCGATGGAAACACGCAGCAGGCGTCGCGTATCGGGATCCATGGTGGTCTCCCACAGCTGGTCCGGGTTCATCTCGCCCAGCCCCTTGTAGCGCTGCACCGCAAGGCCGCGCTGGGCCTCGGCCATCAGCCATTCCAGGGCCTGGTAGAAGGTAGTGACCGCCTTCTTGCGCTCACCCCGCGCGATGTAGGCGCCCTCTTCGAGGAGACCGTCCAGCGTCTCGCCAAGCGCTGCCATGGCACGGTAGTCGGCGCTGGTGAAGAAGTCGATGCCCCACACGTAGTCGGAGCTGACTCCGTGCGCCGTCAGCGTGACCGCCGGCAGGAACAGCTCGCGCTCGGTGTCCTCTTCGAGGCGGAAGGTATAGCGCGGGCCGCCTTCGTAAGCGACTAGCGCATCCATTTCCTGCTGCAGGTACTCGATCCAGTTCTGCATGGTGACGCGATCCTTGAGGCTCGCTTCACCTTCCAGGCGCGCGGCGTGGACCACCTTGCGCAGCACCTCGTTGGGGTAGACACGCGAGAGGCGATCGATCCGCTTCATCACGTCGCGGTACTGGCCCACCAGCGACTCCAGCTGCGCACCGGTAACGGGCGGCGCTTCCGGATTGACGTAGAGCCGGGCACCGTCCATGGCCGTGGTGGTGAGGTAATCGATCAGCGCCTGCTCATCCTTGAGGTAGGTCTCCTGCTTGCCGCGCTTGATCTTGTACAGCGGCGGCTGAGCGATGAAGACATGCCCACGCTCGATCAGCTGCGACATCTGACGGAAGAAGAAGGTCAGCAGCAGCGTACGAATGTGCGAGCCGTCGACGTCTGCGTCGGTCATGATGATGATCGAGTGGTAGCGCAGCTTGTCCGGGTTGAACTCCTCGCGCCCGATGCCGCAGCCCAGGGCGGTGATCAGGGTGCCCACCTCGGCGGAAGAGAGCATTTTGTCGAAACGCGCCTTTTCGACGTTCAGGATCTTGCCCTTGAGCGGCAGAATCGCCTGGGTGCGCCGATCACGACCCTGCTTGGCACTGCCGCCGGCCGAGTCACCCTCGACCAGGAACAGTTCGGAGAGGCTCGGGTCCTTCTCTTGGCAGTCGGCCAGCTTGCCCGGCAGGCCGGCGATGTCCAGCGCGCCCTTGCGGCGGGTCATGTCGCGCGCCTTGCGCGCCGCTTCTCGTGCACGGGCCGCGTCGAGCATCTTGTTGACGATCGACTTCGCGTCGTTGGGACTCTCGATCAGATAGTCCGAGAATAGGCGCCCCATCTCCTGCTCCACCGCGGTCTTGACCTCGGAAGAGACCAGCTTGTCCTTGGTCTGGGAGGAGAACTTGGGATCCGGCACCTTGACCGAAATGATCGCCGTCAGCCCTTCGCGTGCATCGTCACCGGACGTGGCCACCTTGGACTTCTTGAGCAGTCCTTCGGACTCGATGTAGCCATTCAAGGTGCGGGTCAGCGCCGCACGAAAACCGGCCAGGTGAGTACCACCATCGCGCTGCGGTATGTTATTGGTATAACAGAAAATATTCTCGGCGAACGAATCGTTCCACTGCATCGCCACCTCGACCACCACGCCGTCCTCTCGCTCGGCTTCGAAGTGAAACACGGGGTTGAGCACGGTTTTGTTGCTGTTGAGGTGATTGACGAACGCTTTCAGCCCGCCCTCGTAGTGGAACAGCTCTTCCTTGCCGCTGCGCTCATCTGTCAGACGAATCGCCACCCCGGAGTTGAGGAAGGAGAGTTCGCGCAAGCGCTTGGCCAGGATATCGTAGTGGAACTCGATATTGGCGAAGGTATCCGGGGAAGGCTTGAAGTGCACCCGGGTGCCGGTCTTTTCCGTCTTGCCGACTACGCTGAGCGGGGCCTGAGGTACACCGTGACGATAGATCTGCTCGTGCACCTGTCCGGCACGCCAGATCGTCAGCTTCAGCTCTTCCGACAGCGCGTTCACCACCGAGACGCCGACGCCGTGAAGTCCGCCCGACACCTTGTAGGAGTTGTCGTCGAACTTGCCGCCGGCGTGCAGCACCGTCATGATCACCTCCGCCGCCGATACGCCCTCTTCCTCGTGGATGTCGGTAGGCACGCCGCGACCATTGTCACTGACGGTGATGGATTCGTCAGGGTGGATGATCACGCGCACTTCGCTGCAGTATCCGGCCAGGGCTTCATCGATGGAGTTGTCCACCAGCTCGAACACCATATGGTGCAGACCTGTCCCGTCATCGGTATCGCCGATGTACATACCAGGACGCTTTCGCACGGCATCCAGGCCCTTGAGAACCTTGATGCTCGACGAGTCGTAAGCTTGCTCGCTCATTGACTACTCCATGATGAAGTCTATCTGTGCCTCTGACCCTAGCTGCCCCGCTGCGGAAGCCGCTTGTTTCACGTGAAACATCGCGATGGGCGTCTGGGGCTCCCATGGCCCCGCCAGGGCATCGTGTTCGACACTCGTGATGAATGCCTGGCAGCGCATCGACTCGAGCAGGCGACAAAAGACGCGCCGATGCTCGGCATCGAGCTCTGCAGGCAAGTCGTCGATCAGGTAAAGACAGTTACGCCCTGTCGACAGCTCAAGCAGCCTTCCTTGCGCCAGCTTGAGCGCACTCACTACCAGTTTCTGCTGTCCGCGGGACAGCACCTCCACGGCAGGCCGTCGCCCCAGCCGGATTCTGAGATCGGCACGCTGGGGTCCATGCTGCGTGAAGCCCACATGAAAATCCTGCTCGCGACCCTGCTCGAGCACGTCGTGCAGATCGCGCTGCTTGTCCCAGCCGCGGGAGTAGCGCAGACGCAAATCAGGCAGCTGGATCAGCCGGCCGAGAGTCTCCTCGAATACCGGCACGAAGCTCGTCATCCATTCGCGGCGCAGCACATCGACGCGCTCTCCCCAGTGGGCCAGCTCCTGCTCCCAGGCAGCCAGACTACTGACGTCCATTCTATCACGCCTGAGGAGCGCATTCCGATGCTTCAGCGCACGCTTGGCGCGGCGCCAAGCGTCGTAGAAGTCGTGTTTCACGTGAAACACACCCCAGTCGAGAAACTCTCTTCGTCCGGCCGGCGCACCCTCGAGCAGGCGGAAGGCATCGGGATTGACTAGCTGCAGTGGAAGGGCCTCGATCAGCTGTGCCAGCCTGGGTACCCGCTCCCCCGCCATGCGCATTTCGAGCTCGCCGCCTTCACGCTCCCGGCGTATGCCGATGGGTACGGGCGGTGTACCTTCGAGCCGGGCAAACAGCGTCATCTCCGCTGCATCATGGGCAATCGCATGCTTCAGCTGCCGCGTGCGGAAAGACCGCCCCATGCCCAGGATGTGCAGTCCCTCGAGCACGCTGGTCTTGCCACTACCGTTGCGCCCAACGATCAGGTTGATACCGGGGCTCGGCGTGACATCGAGCGGGGCCAGATTTCGCAAGCCGGTGAAGGCCAGGCGTTCGATCAGCATACAACGTAGCGCAGGAGGGCGTGGCAACGGTACCCAGCCGGCATTCGCTGCGGCTGTGTACCCAGAGAGGAAAGAGCAGCGTTCGCGAGCCCGGCGATGCCCTGCACGCGCAGCGGTGCGAGAGTCGGCGCGAACACGAGGTCAGCGCTCCTAGAGGCGCATGGGCATGACGACATACATGGCATCGCCGCCACCGGGCTCTTCCATCAAGGCGCTGCTATTGGAATCTGCAAGCGTCATCTGCACGCGGTCCTCTCCAATAACATTAAGAACATCAATGAGATAGCCAACATTAAAGCCAATTTCCAGCGAGTCGCCGCCATACTCGACCGCCACGTTTTCTTCGGCTTCTTCCTGCTCGGGGTTGTTGGCCATGACCTGCAGATTGCCCTCCTGCAGATGCAGGCGCACGCCGCGATACTTCTCGTTGGAGAGAATGGAGGTGCGCGAGAGTACCTGGCGCAGCTCGGCGCGCTCGGCAATGAAGACCTTGTCGCCGCCGCGCGGCACCACACGCTCGTAGTCGGGGAACTTGCCATCGACCAGCTTCGAGGTGAAGGTGAAATCGCCAGTATGGGCACGCACATGGCTCGCGCTGAGCGTCAGCGTCACCGGCTCGTCGCTGTCGTCGAGCAGCCGTACCAGCTCCAGCACACCCTTGCGCGGCACGATCAGCTTGCGCGCCGGCTCGACCTGGATCTCCGCCGAACGCGAGCAGACAGCCAGCCGGTGGCCGTCGGTGGCCACGGTACGCACCAAGCCTGAACGCAGCTCCAGCAGCATGCCGTTGAGGTAGTAGCGCACGTCCTGCTGGGCCATGGCAAAGGAGGTGGCATCGATCAAGTGCTTGAGCGTGCCGCGCGGCAGGCTCAGCTCGACGTCGCCGGCGCTATCCTCGATGTTGGGGAACTCCGCCACCGGCAGCGTCGACAAGGTGAAGCGGGAGCGGCCGCTGCGCAGCACAGCGCGACCATCCTCCAGGCTGAACTGCAGCTCGGCCTGATCGGGCAGCGACTTGCAGATGTCCATCAGCTTGCGGGCAGGCACGGTGATGGCTCCCGGCACTTCGACCAGAGAGGCGGCCGTACGACCGATGAGTTCGACCTCGAGGTCGGTCCCGGTGAGTGCTACCTGATCCTGATCGACCTGAATCAGCACGTTGGACAGCACCGGCAAGGTCTGGCGGCGCTCCACCACGCCAGCCACCAACGCCAGCGGCCGCAGCAGCGCTTCACGGGTAATGGAAAATCTCATGTCGGCTCCACGTCTAGTCCTGTAGATGGGTGTCGGGCATTGATGTCAGACGTCCTGGCGAGCCTGCGCTCAGCTGGTCAATAGCCGCAGCAGGTTCTTGTAGTCCTCGCGGATGTCCGCGCTCTCTTCCTGTAGTGACTGCACCTTGCGGCAGGCATGCAATACCGTCGTGTGATCGCGGCCGCCGAAGGCATCGCCAATTTCCGGCAGGCTGTGGTTGGTCAACTCCTTGGCTAGTGCCATGGCGACCTGACGCGGCCTGGCCACCGATCTCGAACGGCGCTTGGAGAGCAGGTCGGCGAGCTTGATCTTGTAGTACTCGGCCACGGTGCGCTGGATGTTGTCGACGCCGACCTGCTTGTCCTGCAGCGCCAGCAGATCCTTCAACGACTCGCGAATGAAATCCTGGGTGATGGGCTTGCCCATGAAATGGGAGTCGGCAATGACTTTTTTCAGCGCTCCCTCCAGCTCACGCACGTTGGAGCGAATTTTCTGGGCAATGAAGAAAGCGGCGTCGTGAGGCAGATCCACCTTGGCCTGATCCGCCTTCTTCATCAGGATGGCGACCCGAGTTTCCAGCTCCGGCGGCTCGATGGCCACGGTAAGGCCCCAGCCGAAGCGCGACTTGAGCCGCTCCTCGACGCCGCTGATCTCCTTGGGATAGCGGTCCGAGGTGAGGATCATCTGCTGACCGCCCTCGAGCAAGGCATTGAAAGTGTGAAAGAACTCCTCCTGGGAGCGCTCCTTGCCGGCGAAGAACTGAATGTCGTCGATCAGCAGCGCATCGACGCTGCGATAGAAACGCTTGAAATCGTTGATGGCATTGAGCTGCAGCGCCTTGACCATGTCCGCCACGAAGCGCTCGGAGTGCAGATAGACCACCCGCGCATTCTCGCGCCGCGCGGCCAGGGCATTACCCACGGCATGCATCAGGTGGGTCTTGCCCAGACCGACGCCACCGTAGAGGAACAGTGGGTTGTAGGCACCACCGGGGTTCTCCGAGACCTGCCGCGAGGCGGCCCGAGCCAGCTGGTTGGACTTGCCCTCGACGAAGGTTTCGAAGGTGAAGCTGGGGTTGAGCCCGCTGCTGTGCTTGAGGCTACCCTCGACCTGCACTTCGCGCTCGCTGCCGGAACGCCGCGCCGTGCCGCCCTCCTCGCGCAGCTGATCGATCTCACGCTCATCGCCGATGTCGCCGCGAGGCGGCACCTGAACGGCAGGCGCCAAGGGGGAGTGAGGATTGGCCGAGACAGGAGCCCCGAGTTCGCGCGTCTGGGGCTTGACCGCCGCCACCTTGCGACTGCCCACGGCCAGTACCACCCGCGGCGGTTTGGCAGGCGCCAGCTCCCTGAGCAGCTCATTGATGCGCTTGGCATACTTGTCGCCGACCCAATCACGTACGAAACGGTTGGGCGCCAGCAGCCGCAGCTCGTTGGCTTCGCCCTCCTCGGCCTGCAGAGGGCGAATCCATGTATTGAACTGCTGGGCGTTCAGCTCGTCCTGCAGATAATCCAGACACTGTTGCCAGAGAGCAAGAGACACTCGACCTCACCATGACCCGTTGATGCGTGACCGGACATTGTATCCTTCGCCCGCCGGGTTATCCACAGCGGAAAACCCCGCAAAACAGCTGTGGAAAAGCTCAGGTGGCACCGGTGATCATCCTGTCCATCAATGGCGGACCACCCCAGGCTGTGGATGAGTCGGGCAACCATCAACAGCCAAGTCACAGCATGAACACGCCTTTCCCCACGCTTTTCCACAGAACCGGGCATCAGACAATCCTCTGATCAGAATGGGAAATACCACCTTATCAACAGAATTGATCCCCACCATTAGTCACAATAGCTTCAAGAAAACCTCTTATGATGATTGCTCTAGCGCCGTTCTCTGCGGATACCCTGCGATGATGCGGGAAGGTGAGGAACAATTGCGTCGGGCAGCCGAAGTCTCTACAATTTCCGGTCTTGAACCGAATCTGCCCCTGGTTCCAGTCGGGAATCAGGGCATTCCTGTAAGACGATCCGTCAACAAACCACGTGGGAATCAAGAGTTATGAAACGCACCTTTCAACCCAGCGTTCTGAAGCGCAAGCGTGTCCACGGCTTCCGTGCTCGCATGGCTACCAAGAATGGTCGTGCCGTTCTGGCTCGCCGCCGCGCCAAGGGCCGCAAGCGTCTGAGCGCCTGATCGCGGATTGCGCGTGTCCGGTCATGGTTTCCCCAAACAGCTGCGATTGCTGACAGCCGGGGATTATCGAAACGTTTTCGATCACGCGGCACTCAAGGTACATGGCAAGGGGCTGATGGCCCTGGCGTGCCCAAATGGACTGGACCACCCCCGCCTTGGCCTGGTCATCAGCAAGAAGAACGTCCGCAGAGCCGTGGATCGCAACTGCCTGAAGCGTGTGGCGCGCGAGTCCTTACGCCTGCGCCAGGGCTCATTACCCGCCGTGGATATCGTCCTGCTGGCACGTCGCGGCGCGAGCGAACTGGACAAGGCCACGCTGCATCGCCAGCTTTTCGGCATGTGGCGGCGCCTGGAGCGTGACGCGCAGAAGTCGATGACCTCCTGACCGGATGCGGTGTTAGTCTCCGCTTCGATGGCCTGCCTCGGCAGGCTGTCGCCCTCTTTCACATGGCAGCGGATCTCGTTCCAGCGGCATGTTCACTACCCACCGGGCAGAACCCTCATGGACGTAAAACGACTCCTATTGCTGATTCCACTGGCCGTGCTCACCTACCTGCTGGTGGTACAGTGGAACCAGGATTATGGCCAGGTTGCTCCTGAGCCAGATGCTCCCACCATCACCGCCCCGGCCCCTGGGGACACGCAAGCGCCCGATGACGACGCGCTGGCCGTGCCTGCCGCCCCCCAGGCGGAGCAGGAGATGACCGGCGACATGCCGGCGGAATCTGCCGAGCCGACCAGCGCCCGCGACCTGGTCGCCGTGGTGACCGACGTGCTCGACGTGCGCATCGATCCCCAGGGGGGAGACATCGTTTATGCGGCACTGCCCCGCCATCGCATGACGCTGGGCTCGGACCGCCCCTACGTGCTGCTCTCGGACAGCGAGACACGCAGCTATGTGGCCCGCTCGGGCCTGCAGCTGGACGGCCAAGGTGGACGCATCAGCTTCTCTCCGGAGAACACCAGCTATCGCCTGGCCGACGGCGAGGGTCGCCTCGACGTGGACCTGCACGGCGAAGTGAACGGCGTCGACGTGATCAAGCGCTTCTCCTTCGAGCGCGGCAGCTATGCGGTCGAGGTCAGCTACTACCTGGCCAACAACACCGAAGCGCCGGTCACCGCCCGTTTCATCGGTCAGCTGGCCAGGGACAACAGCCCCGATCCCTCGGCGGGCGTTGCGCTGGGCATGAGCTCCTATCTGGGTGCGGCCTACTCATCGCCGGACGAGCGGTACCAGAAGGTCGATTTCGACGACATCCAGCGCGGTCGTTTCAACAACCGCGACGTCCAGGGCGGCTGGGTCGCGATCATCCAGCACTATTTCGTCTCGGCCTGGGCACCGCCCCAGAACCAGCAGAACCTGCAGTACGCCACCACCGACTCGCGCAACCGCAACGTCGCGGCATTCGCCGGCCCGGTGACCACGGTGGCGGCAGACGGAGAGGCGCGCCTGGGTGCCACACTCTACGTGGGCCCCAAGGTTCAGGATTATCTCGAGCAGGTCGCTCCGCATCTGCGCCTGACCGTCGATTACGGCTGGCTGTGGTTCATCGCCAACCCGCTGTTCTGGCTGCTCGACCAGATCCATAACCTGGTGGGCAACTGGGGCTGGTCCATCGTCTTCCTGACCATCCTGGTCAAGCTGGCCATGTGGCCGCTCTCCGCCAAGGCCTACAAGTCGATGGCCCGCATGCGCAAGCTGGGCCCGGAGATGCAGCGCCTGAAGGAGCAGTATGGCGATGATCGCCAGAAGATGTCCCAGGAGATGATGAAGTTCTACCAGAAGGAGAAGATCAATCCTCTGGGCGGCTGCCTGCCGATCCTGGTGCAGATGCCGGTGTTTATCGCCCTCTACTGGATGCTGCTGGAGTCGGTGGAGCTGCGCCACGCGCCCTTCATGTTCTGGATCCAGGATCTGTCGATGAAGGACCCCTTCTTCATCCTGCCGATCCTGATGGGCGTGTCGATGTACGTGCAGCAGCTGCTCAACCCGACGCCTCCGGACCCCATGCAGGCGAAGATCATGAAGATGCTGCCTATCGTCTTCACCTTCTTCTTCCTGTGGTTCCCGGCAGGCCTGGTGATCTACTGGGTGGTCAACAACATCATCTCGATCGCGCAGCAGTATGCCATCACCCGCAAGATCGAGAACGACCCCAGCGTCGGCAAGGGCTTGAAGACCAAGTAACCCTGTCGCGGCACTACCTGGACCCCTGCCTCGGCAGGGGTCCGGCGTTTGGGGCTCATCAGCGAGGAAAAAGCGCATGGCCGAGCGGCTCTACCATCAGGACACCATCGCCGCGCTGGCCACGCCGCCAGGGCGCGGCGGGGTCGGTATCATTCGCGTCTCGGGCCCTCTGTGCGCCACGATCGCCGAGGCCGTGGTGGGTCACCTCCCGGAGCAGCGCCGCGCCCACTACGGCCCCTTCCATGGCGCTGCCGGCATCATCGACGAAGGCATTGCCCTCTATTTTGCCGGGCCGCACTCCTTCACCGGCGAGGACGTGCTCGAGCTGCAGGGGCACGGCGGACCGGTGATCATGGACCTGCTGCTGGAGCGCTGCGTTCAGCTCGGTGCCCGCCTGGCCCGCCCGGGGGAGTTCTCCGAACGCGCCTTTCTCAACGACAAGCTCGACCTGGCTCAGGCCGAGGCCATCGCCGACCTGATCGAGGCCAGTTCGAGAAGCGCCGCCGAGAACGCCCTGCGCTCGCTACAGGGGGAGTTCTCGCGCCGGGTGGCGAGCCTGGTGGACAAGCTCATCGAGCTGCGCATGTACGTCGAGGCGGCCATCGACTTCCCCGAGGAGGAGATCGACTTCCTGGCCGACGGCCGGGTCGCCGAGATGCTTGCCGCGGTGCAGGCGGAGCTAGCCGAGGTGCGCACCGCCGCCGGCCAGGGGGCGCTGATGCGTGAAGGCATGAACGTGGTGATCGCCGGGCGGCCCAATGCCGGCAAGTCGAGCCTGCTCAACGCCCTCACCGAACAGGAGACCGCCATCGTCACCGATATCGCTGGCACCACTCGCGACGTGCTGCGTGAACACATTCATCTGGACGGCATGCCGCTGCACGTGATCGATACCGCGGGACTGCGCGACACGCCGGACGCAGTGGAACAGATCGGCGTGGCCCGGGCCTGGGCCGAGATCGAAAAGGCCGACCGCGTACTGCTGCTGGTGGATGCCGCCACCACCGCGGCGACCGATCCCATGGCGATCTGGCCGGAGTTCGTCGCCCGCCTGCCCGACCCGAACCGCCTGACCCTGGTGCGCAACAAGATCGATACCAGCCAGGAGCAGGCCGGCTACGACGGCGCCGACGCCACCCCGGTGATCCGCCTGTCGGCCCGCACCGGGGCAGGCCTGGAGAGCCTCAAGGCGCATCTCAAGGCGGTGATGGGATTCACCGCCACCACGGAGGGACGCTTCTCGGCCCGGCGCCGTCATCTGGACGCCCTGGACCGGGCGCAGCAAGCGCTTACCAACGGCGAGGAGCAGCTATCGGGCTACGGCGCCGGCGAACTGCTGGCGGAAGACCTGCGCGATGCCCAGCAGGCGCTGGGCGAGATCACCGGCGAGTTCAGCGCCGACGACCTGCTGGGAGAGATCTTCGGCAGCTTCTGCATCGGCAAGTAGCCGCCCTACTCCCCCACCCACCAGTCGGCCCGGTAGCGGCTGGTCTCGCTCAGCCGCGACGTGACCCGCGCCATGGCGGCGGCAAGGCGCTCGTCCAGCCCCCAGGGCGGGTTCACCACCAGCATGCCGCTGCCGTACATGCCGCGCTCCTCGCCCGGATCGCGCAACATCAGTTCGCTGCGCCAGATCTTGCGCAGGCCGCCGTCGCGCAGCCGCTCCAGCAGTTCGAGATGACGCGCCGCAGGAAGCAGCGGATACCACACCAGCACCACCGCATGGCGCGCCTTGCGCATGGCGCCGAGCACGCTCTCGGCCACTTCGGCGTACTCGGCCTTCAGTTCATAGCTGGGGTCGAGCAGTGCGCACACCCTGGGCGTGGCCACCGGCAGCGCGGCGCTCAGCCCCGCCAGGCCATCGGCGTGGATGCGCCGCACGTTGGCCGGTAGCGCCTGCTGCGTCAGATGCTCGTGCTCCCCTGGATGCAGCTCGAACAGCTGCAAACGGTCGTCCCGCCGCAGCCGCTGGCTCAGCCACCAGGGCGAGCCCGGGTAGTGTTCGAGGCGGCCGGCAAGGGGCTGCAAAGCGGCGATCGCCTCCAGCCAGCCGGCCAGCAACGGCTCGTCGCTCAGCGACTCTCGCGCCTGCCACAGCGGCAACACGCCGTTGCGATACTCGCCCAGGCGCTGGGTCTCGCTCGCCTTCAGCGGATAGAGGCCGCGACCGGCATGGGTATCGAAGAAGGTGATCGGCGAACTCTTGCGCAGCAGATGATCGATGACTGCGTAGAGGGTGAGGTGCTTGTGGACGTCGGCGAAATTGCCGGCATGGTAGGCATGCTGATAGGAGAGCATGGCGAATCGCCTTCGGCTGGTACGGAACGAAAATGCACAGGCCCGTCACCTGAGCGATGACGGGCCTGTCGACGCCACGGATACGTCGTGCTTACTGGAACTGCGACTCGATAGGAGTCAGGGTGATCTCGACGCGACGGTTCTGGGCGCGGCCCTCTTCGGTTGCGTTGGTGGCAATCGGCTGGCTGGGGCCGTAGCCGGTCATGTAGAGGCGATTGCGCGCCACGCCGGACTGGGCCAGGTAGTTGCCCACCGACTCGGCACGACGCTCGGAAAGACGCTGGTTGTAGCTGACACTGCCGGTGCTGTCGGTATGACCGGCGATGTTGACCCGGGTATCGGTGTACTGGGTCAGCACGTTGGCTACGTCGTTGAGGGCGTTGCGCGCCTGCACGGTCAGCTCGCTGGAGTCGAAGCCGAAGGTCACGCTGCTGGGCATGTTGAGCACGATGTCGTCGCCACGACGCTCTACCTCGACACCGGTGCCTTGCATGCTCTCGCGCAGCTGCTGTTCCTGGCGATCCATGTAGGCGCCGATACCGGCACCCGCCGCGGCACCCACGGCCGCGCCGATCAGTGCCCGATCGCGGCGGCTGGTGCTGCCGCTACCCGAGAGCGCCCCGGCGGCGGCACCCACGGCCGCCCCGACACCTGCTCCGGTAACGGTGCTGGAGCGCTGGGTCTGGCCCGAGTAGGGGTCGGTCGTTGCGCAGCCAACGAGCAGGATGGCAGCGGCAAGAGGGGCAATGAGTCGAGACGCTTTGAACATGGACAATCTCCGGATCAGGGGAACGAGCTCATTCTGTGCCAGCTTCACTCACGAGCGCCAGCAGCTCGTTCAAGAATAATAGACCTTGGGGCGAAGCCTGAAGCCTTTGCGCATCTTCCACCAGAAGTCCTTTTTTACGTGCCGCCACGAGCCGTTCACCGAGCAGCGTGCGCGGGCGACCGGTATGCGCCGCCCAGTCCGCCATGGCGACCCCGTCGACGAGGCGCAGCGCATTCATGGCGAACTCCAGCGGCAGCTCGTCGTCGCCGACCTCGCCGCGGCCGGCAACGAAGCCCCGGGGATCCTCGCGGCGCCGCAGATAGGCCTCGGGCTGGCGCGTCTTCCAGCGCCGCTCGATGTGCAACCGCCCCGACTCGCCTTCGGCGATACTGAGTTTGCCGTGGCTGCCGGCACCGATGCCCAGGTAATCACCGAAGCGCCAGTAGTTGAGGTTGTGTCGCGAGCGCCGCCCGGGCCGCGCGTAGGCGGAAATCTCGTAGCGCGTCATGCCCGCCGCCTCGAGCCGTTCGTGGCCCAGGTCCTGGATGTCCCACAGCACCTCCTCGTGGGGCAGAACCGGCGGATGCGAGTGAAATTCGGTGTTGGGCTCGAGGGTGAGCTGATACCAGGAGAGGTGCTCCGGCTCCAGCGCCAGAGCACGCTCCAGATCGGCCAGGGCCAGCGCCGGAGTCTGGTCAGGGAGACCGTGCATCAAGTCGAGGTTGAGGTTGTCGAACCCGGCGACACGCGCCTCCGCCACCGCAGCCACCGCATCGTCGCCGCTGTGAATGCGCCCCAGCGCGCTCAACTGAGCCGACTGGAAGCTCTGCACGCCGAGCGAGAGCCGGTTGATACCGGCCTGACGATACCCCTGGAAGCGACCGCGCTCCAGGGTGCCGGGGTTGGCCTCCAGAGTGATCTCGATGTCTTCGGCCAGCGGCAGCCGCTGCGCCAGGGCATCGAAGAAGCGCGCATAGAATTCCGCCGACATCAGGCTCGGCGTTCCCCCGCCGATGAAGATGCTGACCAGCGGGCGGCCCGCGGCCAGCGGTAGGTCGGCGTCGAGATCGGCCAGCAGGGCGGCCAGGTACTCCGCTTCGGGCAGCGCCGCACCACGGCCCACGCCATGGGAGTTGAAGTCGCAGTAGGGGCACTTGCGCACGCACCAGGGCACGTGGACGTAGAGCGCCAAGGGCGGCAGCCAGGGTGTATCTGGAGGCGAAGTGGGCATCAGCGGCGTGACGTTTCGCGCAGGGCCGCCAACATGGCCTCGAGGGCTCGGCCACGGTGGCTCAGGCGATTTTTCTCCTCGGCATCGAGTTCCGCCACGCTCTTGCCCAGCGACGGCAGCCAGAACAGCGGGTCATAGCCGAAGCCGCCCTCGCCGCGCGGCTGCTCGAGGATCTCACCTTCCCAGCTACGCTGCACGATCAGCGGCACCGGATCGTCGGCGTGACGCAGATAGACCAGCGCACACCAGTAGCGTGCGCTACGGTCGCTCCCGGTTACCCCCTTCAGGGACTCGAGCAGCTTGGCATTGTTGCGTTGATCGCTCTTGGGTTCGCCGGCAAAGCGGGCCGAGTAGATGCCCGGCTGCCCCGCCAGGGCATCCACCTCGAGTCCGGAGTCGTCTGCCAGTGCCGGCAGGCCACTGGCCCGGCTGGCTTCGCGCGCCTTGAGCAGCGCATTCTCGACGAAGGTCAGACCGGTCTCCTCGACGTCGACCACGCCGAAATTGGACTGGGGTCTGATGCGTAACCCGAGGGACGCGAAAAGCTGGCCGAACTCCCGAATCTTGCCAGGGTTACCGCTGGCCAATACCAGTTCGTCCGTAGATGTCACGATGGCTCCTTGGGCAGGTCGTTGTCACCGGGACATATTTTACACGAGGCGGGTGGCGGGCCGAAGCAGAACCGCTGCGAATAAAGAGGGAAGCCGCAAGCCGCAAGCAAATCGGTTCGGCACATAACCCACCGAGGCTTGTAGAAAACGAACCTGTAACCTATCTTTACAATCTATCCAGAAGCTTCGCCGCTACAGAGGTTGACGAGAAACCAGGCATCATCGCTTTTCAAGCGTCTATCCGATTGGCATCTCACTGATTTACATGAAAAATCCTTGTAATAGGAAATAATAAATTCATCTTTCTGTTGGCTTATGGCGTAAGACCAGCGAAAAAAAGATCTAGCAATAGCACTCTATTTGTAATGAAAAGAAAACAACGCTTGCTTCAATGTCGAAGGAATCGAAAGGGACGAGCGACAATGGATAAGATGGAGAACAAGGCAAGGCTCTTGATGGTGGGCACGTTAGGCAGTGGCCAGCAGCGGCTGATACAACGCATGACGGACAAGGGGTGGAACGTCAGCACGGCAGGCACGCTGGCCCAGGCGGAGTCTCGGCTGGTCGAAGGTGAGCACGAAGCAGGTATCTTCTGCCTGCACGACAGCGGCATCAGCGATCTGAAGCGGGTCGAGCGACTGGTCGTTCGCTCGGACATGGAATGGATGGCACTACTGGGTGAGCCGGAACTGGACGACCCGCTACTGTGCAGAACGCTGGGTGATCTTTTCATGGCCTACCAGCCGGAGCCGGTGGACATCGATCAAATCGACTGTCTGATGCAGCATGCCGTGGTCATGAAGCGGCTGCGTTCGGAGGCGGCTGCATCCGTGGTGCTCCCACGGGCCGAATTCGGAATGGTCGGCACCGTACCGGCCATGCACAAGGTATTCGAGACCATACGCCGGGTCGCCTTGGTCGATGCCCCGGTCTTCATCAGCGGTGAGTCGGGAACGGGCAAGGAGCTTGCCGCCCGGGCCATCCACGAACGCTCACCGCGTGCTTCGGCACCCTTCATTACCGTCAATTGCGGGGCACTTCCCGGCAGCTTGATCCAGTCCGAGCTTTTCGGCCACGAAAAGGGGGCCTTCACCGGGGCCAGCCAACAGAAGATCGGCCAAATCGAGGCGGCCGCAGGTGGCACGCTGTTTCTGGACGAGATCGGTGACCTTCCCCTCGAGCTGCAGGTCAACCTGCTGCGCTTCCTGGAGGAGAAGACCATTCAACGCATCGGCGCCCTGGATGAGATCCACGTCGATGTCCGGGTACTCTCGGCAACACATATCGACCTCGAGAAAGCCGTCGAGAAGGGTCGATTCCGTGAAGATCTCTTCCACCGCCTCAACGTACTGCGGGTCAATATCCCCCCTTTGCGTGAACGTCAGGAGGACATCGAGATCCTGGCTCGCTACTTCTTCAACAAGTTCATCGAGGAGAAGTCGATGAAAGTTCGCGGTTTCAGCCTGGAGGCACTGGCGCTGATGCGCCAGTACCACTGGCCAGGCAACATCCGCGAACTGATCAACCGGGTACGCCGCGCCATGGTCATGTGTGAACAGCGATTGGTCAAGCCGACGGACCTGGGACTGGAGCGGCGCGCCTCGATCCGCCATGCCATCACGCTGGAGGAGGCTCGCAACTGCGCCGACAAAGAAGCTCTGATCGGCGCCTTGAACCGCCACAAGCACAAGGTCAAGAAAGCGGCCGACGAGCTGGGCGTATCCCGAGTGACCCTCTATCGCCTGATGGAGAAGCATCAACTGGGGCGCAAGAACGAGCAAGCCATCTCCCTCTCCGCCACCTGATCGGGTCCGCACCATGCTGAGGAACTCGCTTCATCGGCAAGGAAAATCCCACCTACACCCAAGGCGGCGACAGGAGCACACCGGGCCACAGCGAAAAGGACGCGGTCAGCATGGCGTGCTTACCCATCTGGGCCAGTTACTAGACTTTTCCGGTGCTGGCGCTGTCGGCGATGCGAGTGTTCATCGACTCGTCCTCCGCGTGACTCGTCTGGTACTGATCAATGTCCATATTGAGCCCATAACGCATTGTTTTGAATCGATTACAAGAAATCGCGACAGCAGAAAGGTGTACGCAACACGGAACCAGGGCTGAGAAACCCCTTGGAAAAAGAAGCATGATATGAGCCAGACCGCATGCATGGATCTAGTACTACTGACAAAAAACGACGACTAGGTACCTGGCTTAACAAGCTAGTGGGAATTCATGGACAAGTATTTTCCAAACAGCTGATGTAAAAGAGATTTTCATACCAACCTATGAGGGTAAGAATGCCTCGGCAGGAGGACTACGGCTGACTGCTACGCTGTAACGAGTATGAAACGTTAAATCCAAATGGAATAAGTCTTCATAAAGCAATGCAAAAAACGTATTAACGCATTCTCACTTTTTGTCCGAGACTCCAGAGACCAGTCGCGCACTTACACTTTTTTACATTTATAAAAACGAATGCAAGGGAGGGTGGGAACAATGGCCAGTCAGCAGTCTCGAATCCTGCTCGTAACTGATATCAACCCCCAGTCCAAGCTGTTTATCGAGCACCTTCAACAACAGCTGGGGCACGCGGTAACGGCCACCGAAACGGAGGCTATGCCGGATTTAACAGTGGACAACATTCTGGTCATTCTCGACCTGGATCATCTGAGCGAGGCCGGCATGCAGAAATGGCAGGCGGCAGTGGATGGCAAAGACAATATCAGCCTTGCCGCTTTCAATGTACGTGGCGAAGACCATGCCGTAGAGCTGCTTTCATCGCTCAATCTTCAAGGGATATTCTACCGCAACGACAGCGTCGAGCTGATCTGCAAGGGAATCGAGGCCCTGCAGAGCGGTAGCCTATGGATGTCCCGCGCGCTGATGTCACGAATGATTCAGTTGCTTCGGCGCCAGCAGATGAATTCGTATCGGCCGGCCTGCGGCCTGACGCAGCGTGAGCTGGAAATCATCGGCCTGCTCGGCACCGGTGCCACCAACGCAGAAATCGCCGAGAAGCTGTTCGTCAGCGAGCATACGGTGAAATCGCATCTCTACAACATTTTCAGGAAAATCAAGGTACACAACCGGCTGCAGGCCATGAACTGGGCTCGGCGCAACCTGTTCAGCGTTCCCCCGAGCTACAAGCGCGAAACACGACATTGATATGACCCGGCGCGATACCCCTCAGGAGTGCACCGATAGGGATACAGGTCATGGAGACGCACCCCCACGTAATACTGGTGGACCGGAAACCTGCCCGGTCCCGGGACATGCTGGACGCACTGAGCGCTCATGGCTACCGAGTAACACAATGCGAGGATCCCGAGACGGCATCTCAGCTCAGTCCGACTAGGCTATTGCGTGCCGGACTCCTGTACCTCGAGAATGACGACCTTGACGCCCTGCCGGCGGTGGAAAAGCTCATCGCCGCCAGCGACTTCGAGTGGGTGGCATTGATCGATCCCCAGCGCTCCACGCACCCGAAAGTTCGGTACGCGCTGGGTCAGCTGTTTCACAGCGTACACCCGCCCAACGACATTCCCGGCCTGCACTGTCTGCTGCTGCATGTCGTCAGGCGGCACGCCATAGCCGCCAGCGCGAGGGAACGTCCACCGCTACTGGTGTCCGGCAAACGAATGGTCAGCCGTGCACCATGCATGCGTCGCGTCATCGAGCAGATCCAGGTCGTCGCCGGCGTCGATGCGCCGGTTTTCATCACCGGTGAATCGGGTACCGGCAAGGAACTTGCGGCGAGAGCCATCCATGAACTGTCTGCCCGTGCCAAGGCCCCCTTCATAGCCGTCAACTGCGGTGCGATTCCACCCAATCTGATCCAGTCCGAGTTGTTCGGCTACGAGAAAGGAGCCTTTACCGACGCCCACGATCGCCGCATGGGAAAGATCGAGGCCGCGTCGGGTGGCACCCTGTTCCTGGACGAGATCAGCGAGCTTCCCTATGACCTTCAAGCCAATTTTTTGCGCTTCATCGAGAGCGGCAGCATATCGCGCCTGGGCAGCCACCGGGAAACCCAGACAGACGTGCGCATCATTGCAGCAACCAACCGGGACGTGACGTTGCTGGCAGAGGAGGGGCATTTTCGGCAAGACCTCTTCTACCGCCTCAACGTGCTCGAGATCGAGATGCCACCGCTGCGGGAGCGCAAGCAGGATATCGAGCCGCTGGTCGAACTCTTCTTCGAACGCTTCAAGCAATACCGACCGCCTGGCCTGAAGGGAGTCAGTACTCAGGCCATGCGCCTGCTTCGCGAGCATGACTGGCCGGGCAATATCCGTGAGCTGATGAACACCGTGTGTCGCGCCATGCTCATGTCGGATAAGCCATACATCGAAGCCACGGACCTCCCCATCGGTAACCCGGACCGACCACAACGCCCACTGTCATTGGAGGAGATACGCCAACAGGTGGAACGCACCACCATCGTCAACGCCCTCAAGCGAAGCCGATACAACATCGCGCGCGCATCGCGGGAGCTAGGGGTCTCTCGCGTCACGCTGTATCGCCTGATGGACAAGCACGACATCCAGCGCCTTGACGATCGGTCCTGATCACACCGGTTCCTTGGAACCAGCCAGCGAGGGAAGCGAAATCATGAGCAGAAGAATAACCACACGGTTGGCCGCCGCAGTTGGCCTGGGGCTGGCCTTGTCTCACACAGTGGCCGCCCAGCAGACGACAGCACCCGGTGGCATCACCTCCCCCGTGGGCCAGGCGCCGGCGGCGGAGCAGCCGCAGCAGCCCGAAGTGCAGGCCATCGCCGATATCGGCGGCGTGCTGACGCCACGCGGTCGCCTGGTCATCGAGCCCTCCCTGCAGTATTCCCATTCGGGGGTCAATCGACTGACGTTTCGCGGTATCGAGATTCTCAGCACCCTGCTGATCGGGGTGTTCAGCGCCGAGGAGGCCGAGCGCGACATCTGGACGGCCGCCCTGACCGGCCGCCTGGGCGTCACCGACCGGCTAGAGCTGGAGCTCAAGGTACCCTACGTCTACCGAGACGACACTCTGAGAGCCACGGTTCCCACAGTAGGAGACGATAGCTTCGACATTGACCGCGACCTATCGGGAAACGGCCTGGGGGATATCGAGCTCACTGCTCGCTATCAGCTCAACCGCGGCCATAACGGCTGGCCCTTCTTCGTCGGCAACCTGCGCTACAAGACCACCACGGGAGACGGCCCCTTCGATATTGCTCGAGACTCCGACGGCATCGAACAGGAGCTGGCCACCGGCTCAGGTTTCCACGCCATCGAGCCCAGCATCACGGCGCTGTTCCCCTCCGACCCGGCGGTGTTCTTCGCCAACCTCGGCTATCTCTACAACTTGAGCGACAACGTCGACACTCAGATCACCGATGAATTACGTATCGCCAAGGTCGATCCGGGCGATGCGGTGCGGCTCAGCTTCGGCATGGCCTACGCCATCAATCCGCGCGCCTCCTTCACCCTGGGCTTCAAGAACGATTTTATCGACAGGACCAAGACCACCTATTTTCAAGATGGGCGCACCTCTACCCAGAGCTCACGCACGCTGAACGTCGGCTCGCTGCTGCTGGGCTGGTCCTACCAGCTCAACCCGGACGTCTCGGTCAATCTGGGGCTGGAGCTGGGTGTCACAGACGACGCCCCCAATACCGTGATGACCCTGCGGGTACCCTTCGGCACCAATGCATTGTCGAGATGGTAGACGAGAGCGTGGGTCGGAAACGTGGACGTGGGTCGGTGCCGGGCACCGACCCACGTGATGACTGAGATAGGGTTCAGCGTGCCAAGGATTCGGTAATGGCGTGACGCTGCTGCGCTGCCCGCAGCGCGGGCAGGTTATTGATCTGCACGCCAATGTCGAGCCGCTGTTGGATGTCCCGCTCCGAAGCGTCGCTGACCACGCTGCCGAGAATGGCGTTCTTGGTGACCGAGTGGAATACCGAGGTGAAGCCCTTGGTATCGTTCACCACCAGCCCGGTGAGATCCTGCATGCCGACCAGACTGATGCCGTTCGGTGTCAGCTCCATGATGGTATTGCCGCTGCCCTGACCTACCCGACTGACCACCTGGCCTTCTATCGCTCCTTGCTGGCTGACGGTCTGCGACACCATTTCCGCCCCGGTGGGATGGATGACGAACACGGTATCCATGCGCACGTTGTCGACCAGGGTCTGCAGCGTGGCGCCGAAGCTCATGTCGAGCCCTGCCAGCTGAAACCCTCCTCTCAGCTCCTCGAGCTCCACCTCGTCGAGAGGTGGCAGGCGAGAAAAATCGGCCGCCTGGAGCGTGGAACTGGTGACCCATAGCGAGGCGATGCATATCCAACCGAGAACGCGGAATCCGGCTGCGCATGCCGGATGACGGGCTTGCGTCTTCCTGGGGAATCGGCGTGCTTTCATTTCTATCGTCCCAGTTCATTGATGGCGGGCAGCTGCAGCAGCATCGAGGCGACGTCGGCACGACCGATACCCTTGCCGACGGGAGCCGATGGGCGAATCTGCCAGTCACGCACATGGTTGAAGTTGGCTCTGGCAATTTCCGTTTCGGCTCGTGCGCCCAGCACCAGGCCGCTCCAGATCGACTCGAAGTGGTCCTTCGGCACCGCCACCGTACCTACCGCGGGGTCCCCCACCAGCACGGCTCCGTCATCCATCCCCTTGATGACGACGAAGTGGCGGTAACCGCCGGTGTTGATCAGCGTGATGGCGGGAATTCCGATGCGCGCAAGATCGTCGAGCCCCACGCGAAAGCCGTCCGATTGCAGCCCTTGGGCGTCCAGATAGCGTTTCATGTCGAGCATGGAGAAGCCGTGCTCCTTGATGTGCTCCACCTCGCCGGCATGAATCATCGCCTCGAACACCTCGGCTTCGGAGGTCGGCCTGTCGTAGTGGTAGGTCAGCAGCGTGGCAACCGATGCCGCACCGCAGCTGTAGTCATACTGCTGGGCGACGACACCGTCCCAGCGCATCTCCTGATGGCTCCTGGCCGGAACCGTCAGCGAACCGAAGCCGCCATTCAGCGCTATCGTCACCCCCGCCTGCGACGGCAAAGTCTGCAGCAGTGTGACGAGACACAATGACGGCACACTCAGCCAGCGCATGGTTCTTCCCCCCCTTGCCGTCTCGCGCCCCTACTGGGGGGCATAGATACTGATGCTGACCCCCGTCGAGACGGCATTGGCATGCCCCGTCATGAGGTTCATCAAGGTGATACCCGAAATCCTGTCCATGGCATTGGCCTCGATGGTGATATTGCCAGAGACGATGGTATCGGCCGAGAAGGACGCCCCCTTTGCCGCCGACTCCAGGCTCTGGATGCTCTGTACGTTCACCAGATCGCGGAAACCCTCTCTACCCGAGACGGTCTCGAGTTCACTGGCGTCGATGTGCTGCAGCTCGGCGAACCCTGTCGCATGCGCGTCCGCCAGCGCCAGGGAGCTGACTGCCCCCAGTCCCATCAGTAATGTAATACCGACTCCCTGCCCGATTCGTTTCATGGCCGCACTTCCTCTTCGGCTTTCTATCCAGGCTATCCCAAGGTCGAACAGGGCCGGCGGAGTCACCGCCGGCCCGTGGCTGTGGCCTCTCGGAGCCATCAGTTGCCGATATGCACGTTGCTGTGTGCCGCCACGTTGGTACCTGCAAGCTGCGAGTTGTAGATACCGGTGGAGAGGTTCATGTTGGCGATGCCGCCAAAGGTCCCGGCACCGGCTGCCATCGAGGCACCGCCGGTAACGAGGGAGGCATTGCCGCCGTTGCCACCGGCACCGCCATTGCCGCCGTTGCCGGCATAGGCATTGGCATCACCGCCAGTCCCGGTACCGCCGCCACCGCCGCCGCCGTTACCGGTTGAGCTACCGCCATTGCCGGCCAAGGCATCGCCACCGTTACCGCCTGCGCCACCGGTGCCGGTTCCATTGCCGGTGCCGCTACCAGTGCCTGTGCCGGCACCACCTGTGCCACCTGCAACTGTCGGCGAAGCCGTTGTGTCACCATTGCTGCTGCCGCCTGCCGATGAGCTGTTGCCACCCCCCGCATCGTCTTCAGCCCAGGTACCTGTGCCGGCGATACCGCCATAGGAACTGCTGCCGGCACCACCGCTGCTGTTGCTGCCATCGGCGTCGCCGCCCTGACCGGCGCCCAGGCCCAAGCCCAGACCCAGGCCAGTGCCATCACCGCCGTCACTGCCATCACCGCCAACCGCCACTGAATGACCGCCGTCGCCGCCGTAGCCGCTTCCGCCGGCACCACCGACGCCCACGCCGGCACTGATGGCCAAGGCATCGCCACCGCTGGCGCCGGAACCGCCGCGCGTGCCGTCGCCGGCATTGATATTGATACGTGCACCGGTGACGGTGGACTGGAGATCCTGAATCGCCACGACGCTGGTGCTGGTATTGTAGGACTCGCTCATGGCCCAGGCATCGCCACCATTACCAGCAGCACCGCCGGCACCGCCAAACCCGCCGGCACCACCGCTACCTGCGCCACCCCAGGCATTGCTGCTGGAAGAAATCGTTGCCTCACTCCCGGCGTCGGCTCCATCGTCCATATCACTGGCGTTGTTCCAGGCACCGGAACCGGCGGAGCTGTCATTACTGCCCCCGCTCCCACCGTTACCGCCATAGCTGTTGCCTCCACTGCCTCCGATCGCCTTGGCGGACGAATTGACTTGCTGGTCGACGGACTCGGCGGCTCCCGAGCTGGGGTTGGCATGCGCATTGGAAATGGCCAGCACCAGTGCCAGCAGCGATGACCCCGCGATTACGTAATACTTTTTCATGGTACATCTCCCTTCATGCATGATGATGACTTCCAGAAAATGACCAAGTTGGCTGACGCTTTTCGGCCGGACTCTTCTCGGGAATACCTTCCCGGTCCCCTCTCCACTTCCGTCGAAAGCATGGAGCTAACGGTCGGGGAGTCAATCGCATGTTTTATGCCGATGGTTAAATACAGGTATATGAATCAATAAAATAAAGGATTGAAGAGCGGGCACCATGAGCCAGCACAAGGAAAACGAGAAGCGTGAAAGACACAAAATAACAAAAACCGTATCGCAGCGTTAACAGGAAAAATAACAAAGGCAGGCTTTCCTTGGAAAACAGCCTCACATTCAGACAGCTACGGAAACCACGCGATGTCCCAACTTCATTACACAATGGCACTTAAAAAATTAACCCATTGATGCCTCGAAGAATTTTATCGGAACACTACATTGTCAGCTGTCGGGCTAAACGCGACAGACCTTTATCTGCATGGCCCAAGGAACTGTAGTCGCTGGGCCAGCACTACCAGAAGAGCAGCACCCGAGTATCAAATTCCCAATATCGCAGCAGGAAGAATTGAACCCGTACCTGCCGGCTCCGGTGAGGCAGTACATGGAAGATGGCAGCATCCTGGCTGATAGCCGATACAGAGCATGAAAAAAGGCCTGAGGTGCGGCATGACGAACATCGACAGGTTACCGTAATGTAACATAACACCGAAAATGTGAAAAAAATTCATTCATCCCCGTTTTTGCTTTCATTGTACTCATGACAGAATAAGCAATAATTATTATATCCTTATGTTTTATAAGCAATTTATCAACGAGCATGAGAAAAATCAGCATCTGTACACTAAAGGAACCATGCTGTAACATAGATTTACAAACTGGCTTTCTTGGACGAGGCTTCCCCGTACCCTTTTCATCGGGGCTTGGAAATATCACACCAGGAAAGTCAGGTACATAAGGAGAATTCAAGCATGGAAACAGGTAAAGGGATCGTCCTGCTAGCTACCGAAGTCAACCCTCAGACCCAGCTTTTCGTCAACTACATCTACCAGGAATTGCAACGCAACTTGAGCATCGTCTCACCTAACTCATCTAGGGAAGCCACCAGGATCGTGGGTGAAGGAGGAGAGGCTTGCAACGTCGTGCTGCTCGATATCGATCATCTCGATGAAACGGATCTGCAGGCATGGCAGTCTCAGTACCATAACCAGCCTCAATGGGTACTGACTGCATTCAATCTCAGGGATGAAGAGCATGCTGCACAGCTGCTCAGCTTCATGCAGCTCAAGGGCGTCTTCTACCGCAGCGACAGCCTCGAGCTGATCTGTAAAGGCATTCAGAGCCTTCTCCATGGTGATCTGTGGATGTCGCGTGCGCTGATGACACGACTGATAGAGTTTTACCGACGTCAGCAGTTCAACTGCTATCGTCCTGTCTGTGGCATCACCCAACGCGAACTGGAAATCATCGGACTGCTGGGCTCGGGCGCATCCAATACGAAAATTGCCGAAATACTCTTTGTGAGTGAGCACACGGTCAAGTCTCACCTCTACAATATATTTAGAAAGATCAATGTCAGCAATCGCATACAGGCAGTGAACTGGGCCAGGCAAAACCTGGGCCCCCCTCCCCCCTTATCACTTCAGCGTTACGAAAGAACCTCACCCAGACACTGACAAGAGAGCGGGCTATCGCCATGGCTTTCATCCCCAAGACACCGGCAGTGGGCATCGTCCTGATCATGTATGGATCCCTTGCCTTGGCGGAGTCTCAAGCCCCAGCACCACATCTACCGACGATCCCGGGTGAGTCGCAGCCACCCCAAAGCGCCATAGAGGAAGAGCGCCTGGAAGAAGAAGAGGCCGGAGAAGCATTGTCCCGCCAATTTCGTCTCGGCGAGCCAGGCCTGTCAGGCGTCATCGTCGACCGCACCATTACCATGATGGGGAAGACGTTTTACCGGCGTTTCAGCCAGTTAAGTCAAGACAGCCATATCTTGACCAGCACGACACTGTCCGTGCACGAACGGCCCGACGCACGCTGGGGAAGCCAAATCTGGGTATCGGAGAACAATCGCATTCTGTTCCAGGCGACATTGCCACCCAGACAGAGTGACATCGACCGGTATGCCGAGGCAGCCGCTGAGCAGGTGGAGCAGCTGCTGGTACAGCGCAGCATCATGCAGGCGCTGGAGAGCGACCCGGACCTGGCTGACGACGAGATCTAGCGGAAAGAGCCAACGTCACAAGAAGGAGAGCATCATGAAGATCCGTACACTGAAATTTGCCTGCCTATGCTGTCTGCTGCTGCCCTCGGCAGGAGTGGTGGCAGGAGAGCTCATTTATCGCCCCATCAACCCGTCATTCGGTGGCGACCCCCTGCTTGGTAATCATCTGCTCAATAAAGCACAGGCACAGGATACCAATAGAGATCCCAACGCTCCTGATTTCGGAAGGTTTTCGGAAGTGGATTTCTTCCTTCAAGACCTGCGTGCCGACCTCATCAACCGAGCCATCGACGACGCGCTCGATCCTAACAATCCCGGCGGCAGCGAAAGTGTCATCGACAACTCCTCCCTCAATGTCAGGTTCGTCAACGTGGGTGGCGGCGCATTTCAGATGGTCATCACCGACAAGAGAACCAACGAAGTGACGCGCATCGACTTCGGAACACCATTCTAAGGGGGATGAGCATGAACGTACTCAGAATCGGTCTCATGTCAGGTCTGATCTTCCTCGGCGGGTGTGTCGGTATGGTCACTTCCCCGGAGGGCCTGGAAGGAGCACCAGCGACCCTGATTCCTCGGTCTGGCACCTACGTGGACCTTACCAACCTTCCCCGACCTGCAGCTCCTATCTTCACGGCCGTATATGACTTCAGGGATCAGACGGGGCAGTATCGTCCTCAGCCCGCCAGTACCTTCTCGACGGCTGTGACCCAGGGCGGCGCCGCCATGCTGAGTTCAGCTCTGGCCGACTCTGGCTGGTTCGTGCCGCTCGAACGCGTCGGCTTGCAGAATCTGCTGACGGAGCGCCGTATCATTCGCGCGAATCTTGAGCGCAACGGGCGAGAACATGAGCTTGGTTCGCTCAACGCGGCGCGTATTCTGATGGAAGGCGGCATCATCGCTTACGACTCCAACATGAAGACAGGCGGTGTAGGAGCGGAATATTTCGGTATCGGCGCATCCGGCCAGTATCAAGTCGACCAGGTGACCGTCAACCTTCGCGCCGTGGATATCGCAACGGGAGAAGTCCTCGCCAATGTGAATACCAGCAAGACGGTTTATTCCTATGAGGTACGGGCAGGCGTCTATCGTTTCGTCAGTTTCCGCCGCTTGCTGGAAGCCGAGGCGGGATATACTCACAATGAACCGGTGCAGATGGCCGTGATGTCGGCGATCGAATCCGCCGTCATTCACCTCGTCACTCAGGGAGTCGATCGAGGCCTTTGGAACTTGGCAGACCCATCCGAATATGACAACGAAGTACTCATGGCTTACCGCGACGCTTCCTCCCCCATGCTGTGAACAACACGCATATTTTCAGGCGCCATATTCTGGCGCCTTTTTTTTACAGTTGCGTTTCCGTACGGTTAATTCGAGGAGAGAAAAAACTAATTCTTCAGGAAAAACCACAAGTGCTAAAAATTTAATACCCAAAATAAAACTTCCGAGTTATGGAAGGAAAGCACCCATATACCGACACTGTAACGGAACGTAAAATCGCTAGAGTAAGTGCCATGAAGAAAAATGGAATTGTTACATTTTTTGTAGGGATGGCTCTAATTGCGGCCCAATCCGCCTTGGCTGGCGATCTCATGCCAAGTTCAGAACTCGATGTCGAATCATCGAGTGTCGCGTCTCGACAGGTAGCGACCATCTACCAGGCAGGCCAAGGAAACGAAGCCGCTATCCTGCAGCAGGGGAGTCAAAATGGCGCGCACATCATGCAGCAGGGTTTTGCCAACCTTGCCAGCACAAAGCAAGCCGGACACGCCAACGAAGCTCGAATAGTACAGAGCGGCGCTCACCTGGAAGCGTCGATTCTGCAAAACGGCCTAGGCCACGACGCCGGCATCGTACAGGTCGGGTACGGCAAAGAAGCAACCATTAACCAGCATGGTGCTTATGGCAGTGCAGAAATTCATCAGTTGGGTACTCATCGCACGAGCCCAATCACCATCACCCAGTTCTCACGTGGACAGGCAGCCGTTCAAGTCTATCGTTACTAGTTTCTTGGCTAACGACGACTGCCCGGAGCCTGCCATGGAGAAGCTCAAGAAGCATGATTGATAAAAAGATAAATGCTTGATTCCGTAAGTGGCAAATGGAAGCGATAGCCACGCTATCGAATCCTGAATCCACCCTGGCGGCAACGAAGCTCAACCAGGGATTTCAAACGAGAGGGAATTAACATGAAATTCAAGATGACCGTCATGGCAGCCGCTATCGCTTTCTCCGGTACGGCACTTGCCAATGGAAACGTATCCAATGTCGATCAAGCCGGTTACAACAACGACGTCAGCGTATCCCAGCTCACGCAGTTCCTGGGGGGTAACAATACCTCGGGTGTGAGCCAGGATGGCGTAGCCAATGGCGCGACCGTCCATCAGCAGGGCTGGTTGGGACATAACGTATCGGACATCGAACAGGCGGGCTGGGGCAACGATGCGGACGTCTTCCAGAACGGCACCAACAACAGCGCCTCTGTCAGTCAGGAAGGCATGTTCAACGCTTCCGACAGCCAGCAGATCGGTACGAAGAACGTCTTGGAAGTGAGCCAGGAAGGTGCAAAGAACAGCGCCTCCACCTACCAGAACGGTTGGAACAACTTTGCCGAGATCAGCCAGGATGGCTTCGCCAACAGCTCCGACGTGGTGCAAGACGGCAAGTTCAACGTCGCACAGGTCCAGCAGGAAGGCCTCAAGAACGCTTCCGACGTCACTCAGTCTGGTATCAACAACTACGCCAATGTCGATCAGAGCGGCAGCTTCAATGATTCCACCGTCGTCCAGACCGGAACAGCCAACATCGCCGATGTTTCCCAGCGTGACCTGAAGAACACCTCCGACATCACTCAGTCTGGCATCAACAACTATGCCAATGTCGACCAGAGCAATTTCAACAACGATGCTGTCATCGTACAGAACGGTCGTAATCACGTCTCCGAGGTAACTCAGAGCGGCTATAACGACCTGGCCGACTCCTTCCAGTCCGGCAAGAACCACTACTCCTCCATCACCCAGTCTGCTGCAGGCCTGCTAAGCCTGGCCAGTAACACGGCCACTCACGTGCAGTTGGGCAGCAACAACGCAGCGACCACCACTCAGGTGGGCGGCGGCAACACTGCTCATGTATTCCAGCACTGAGTCTGACTGAAAAGGCCCCGCTCGGGCGGGGCCTTTTCACGCCATCATCGCCGAGACACGGCATGAGCAATACCCCGAGATTCGCCCGATGCCACCTGCGCGAGACGAGGCCTGATGAAACGCTTGTTACTTGCCGTTGCGCCTCTTTGCTTGATTGCGCTCCACCCAGCGATCTCCTTTGCCGAGACGTCGATCGACACTCAGCGTCAGGCGCTCGTGCAGCAAGCCATCGACAGTGGTCAATGGGAAGCGGCGATACAGCGTCTCGATACGCTCTACTCACACACGGGTGACGTTGCGGTACGCAGTGACCTGATCGCGCTGCTGATACGCGCCGATCGACTCGATGAGGCACTCTCCGTTTGTCCACAATGCCCGGTAGGTACGTACACGAAAAGTGAATTGCTCGATTTGGGCGGTGCAGCACGCCGGCAGGGGAATGCGGAACTCGCACTGAGTTTCTTCTCGCAACTGGCCCTACAAGACCCCGAGGATCCGGCTGCCTGGCTGGGGCAGGCCCTGGCGCACACCGACCTTGGACAGTATGCACTAGCCGAAAGCGCATTGAGTCGCTACGAAATGCTTTCCGGCACCACGCTGGAAGCCATGGAAGCGAGAGGCTACCTGGCGGCCGAGACCGGCAATGTCCTCGCTGAACTCCAGGTACGTCAGGCTCTGGTCGAAACAGGCCCGGACCAAACCAACGAGATACGCGCCCTGTATCGTCTGGCCTTGAGACTCGGCGCCAGCGAGCCTGCACGACGCATGATCGAGCAAAACCCCGAACTCTTTACCTCCAGCGATGCGCTCTGGCTGCGCTACTACGAGGGCGTGAATGCCATCCGCCTCGGTATTCACATCGACGATCATCGCAGTATCGAGCAGGGTCTGGCACTGCTCGATCAGGTACTGGCGGCAGAAGACCTGCATCCCGATCTGGAAAGGCTGGCGAACTTCGACCGCGTCGTGGCACTTGCTCAACTGCGTCGCTTCACACAGGCCGAGGCATTGAGCGAGAGGCTACTGCACCAATACGGCCACCTGCCCAACTACGTCCTGCGAGCCAGGGCGCATGCGCTCGACGGGCTGGGGCGTCCCGAGCAAGCCATCGCGATCTATCAACTCCTTATAAGGGAAGAGCCAGAGCGGGGGGCGGATCTCAGCGATCCTCTCTATGAGGCGCTGTTCTTCAGCCATACGGATGCCAGACAGTTTCGCGAGGCGCAGCGCCTGCTAGAAGCTTGGCGCCGTTCCGAACCTCCCTATCGTCGGGATTTCACCGGCACCACCCATATCGAGAACCCCAATCTATCGAAAGTACTCATGCTCGATAGCATGCTCGAGGCCTGGCGGGGTAACGAGCGGGGGGCGCTGGCTCAGGTCGACGCCTATCTGGCCGAAGCACCAGCCAATGCCTATCTATGGCAGCTACGGGGCGATATCGGACGCTGGCGCGGCTGGCCGGAACAGGCCCAGGCCGACTATCGCCAGGCCGTTTCATTACTGGGACCCGACCATCACGATACGGCTCGCCACGGTGAGTTGACGGCCAGGCTTCAGCAGGGTAACTGGCAAGGCACGGTCACACAGGTACGGCAGGAACTCGACAACGCCAAACCCAGCGTATCGAAAGACAACCTCGAGCGGGAGTGGCGAGAGCAGCGCGCCGCTGAGCTCAGCATTTCCGTCGAGCAAAGCGATGGCCAAGGTGGGGGTGGCACCCAGGCATCCAGGGAGTGGCGCAGCGATGTCATTTTTCGCTCGCCCCGCAGCGACAACGGGTCGCGATACTTCCTGCAGCATCGTCATCAGCAGGGCACCTTCGACGAAGGGCCACTGCGCGCGGGATATGCCATCGCTGGCTTCGAGTGGAACCTCTTCCCCAGCCAGCTCACGCTGGCTGCCGGCCATGGCCTGCAACTCAATGACGAGCCGCATTTCAGCGCGACGCTGCGCCATGACTTCACCGACCATCTCGCCGTCACGCTCGGCGCCGAATACAACAGTCTTACCACGCCGGTACGTGCCTTGAACGACGACGTCAATGCCGACCGCTACCACGCAGCATTGACCTATCGGCGTGATGAAAGACGCAGCCTGGGCACCGAGGTGAGCCTGACCGATTTCGACGATGGCAACCTGCGTCGCAGCGCGCTCGGCTATTGGCAGGAGCGGCTCTATCACCGCGACCGCTGGCTGCTTGCAGCAACCGGCTGGCTCGGCGGTTCTCTCAACGATGAGGTGGATGCCAGCTACTACAACCCCGAGCGGGACACCTACCTCAGTGGAGAGCTGACGCTCGAGTACGCCCATCCCCTGGGCTATCGCCGGACCTTCACTCAGGGCATCACGGCCGGTATCGGTCGGTATTGGCAGCAAGGCGAAGACGACGACGACACCTGGAGCCTCGGCTACCACCAGCGCTGGGAGCTGTTGCCCAGCGTATCCATAGAATACGGCATTGCCCGCCAGCGAGCCGTGTACGACGGCCAGGCCGAACACGACACGGTAGTGACAGCCACCCTGGTATGGAGATTCCCATGAGCGTCCGGATGGCCCTTCTCTTCGGCCTGCTCTGCCTCTGTCTTCTCGCCCAGCCCACCCTGGCGGCCCGGGAGAGCAATGACTTCGTGGTGATCAGCTACCATGACGTGGTCGATCTCGATGTGACACCGGAGCTTGCCCTGCTACCGCAGACGATCACACGAACGCGTCTCATCGAACACTTCAACCTGATTAGGGCACAAGGCTACCAGCCCGTTTCCTTGCAACAGGTACTCAACGCCGAGGCCGGCATCACCCCCTTGCCCGACAAGGCCGTCATGCTGGTCTTCGATGATGGTTATCGCAGCTTTTACGACATCGTCTACCCGCTCCTGCAGCTCTATCGCTACCCTGCCGTCACGGCGATAGTCGGCAGCTGGATCGATGTTTCGTCAACCGACCCCGTGCCCTATGGCGACGGCTTTCTCGAACGGGACCGCATCATGACCCGGGAACAACTACGGGAGCTGCATGCCGATCCGCTGATAGAGATCGCGTCGCATACCTATGACCTCCACTATGGAGTGATCGGCAACCCCCAAGGCAATGAGCAGGCGGCCGCCGTCACCAGCCGCTGGCAGACAGACGGTTACGAGAGCGAGGCCGACTATCTGCAGCGAATACGCGACGACATGCATCGGGCCAGCGAGCAGTTGAAGGAGATCACCGGCACGCCGCCGCGCCTCATGGTGTGGCCCTATGGGGCCTACAGTCAGGCCACTCTGGACATTGCCGCCGAGTACGGCATGCCCCACAGCTTCAGCCTCCTCAGCCAGCCCAACCGTATCGGTGACGGCACCAGGGTCATGGGGCGCTACCTCATCGATCAGGAAACCAGCCTGCAGACCTTCGAGGAGATACTCAGCAACCGGGTGTGGGAACGCGACGTCCTGCGTATCGTGCATGTGGATCTCGACTACGTATACGATCCCGACCCCCTTCAGCAGGAAGCCAATCTGGATCTGCTGATCGACCGCATCTACCGCTTCGGCGTCAGCACGGTCTACCTGCAGGCTTTTGCCGACCCCAACGGCAATGGCGTGGCCGAGGCACTCTATTTTCCCAACCGTCATCTCCCGATGCGCGAGGACCTGTTCAATCGCGTTGCCTGGCAGCTGAAGAAACGCGCCAATGTCAAGGTCTATGCCTGGATGCCGGTGCTCGCCTTCGACCTCGGTCCGGGGCACGCCTACGTCACGGATGCCAGGACCGGGCAGCAGGCACCGGAACACTATCTTCGTCTCTCACCCTACTCGGTATCCAATCGACAGCTCATTGCAGAGATATATGAAGATCTCGGCCGCATGACCAAGTTCGATGGCCTGCTCTTCCATGACGATGCATTCCTGACCGATTTCGAAGATGCCAGCGATGAGGCTCGAAGTGTCTATGCCGCCGAATGGAATCTACCGCCCGATGTCGACAGCATACGCTCTGATGAAGCGCTATTTAGCTTATGGACCCAACGAAAGACGTCGTTCTTGACGCAGTTCACCCTCGAGCTGGTCGAGGCTGCCAACTACTATCGCCAATCCGACAATAAGATATTCACAACTGCTCGAAACATCTTTGCCCTGCCAATCCTGGAGCCTGAAAGTCAGGCCTGGTTCGCACAATCACCAGAGGATTTTGCCTCCGCCTACGACTATGTCGCGGTCATGGCCATGCCTTACATGGAGGCGGCTGACAATCCTCAGCACTGGCTGGGGGAACTGGCACGGGCATCGCTGGCTGCCGTTCCTGCCGATCAGCTGGTGTTCGAATTACAGACTCGCGACTGGCGAGACGATTCGCTGGTTTCCAACGAAGTCCTGATCGACTGGGTCGCCACCGTGAAGCAAAACGGTGTCAGGCACATCGGCTACTATCCAGACGATTTTCACATCAATCACCCCGATATTTACATGTTGCGTCCGACCTTTTCCCTTGGCCAGCGATTTGGGGCGAAGCAATGAATATCCTTGATGCCATATCGATATTTACCTATGCGTATCCCAGCGTCATGGCTACGATATGGATCTGCGGTGGGCTCTACTTTTACCTGCATTGGGAGCGGAAGCAGGCTTGGCCTGCACCCCAGATATGGGATGAGGCATGCCCCAATGTAACCCTGTTACTTCCTTGTTATAACGAAGCCGCGAATATCCGGGAAACCATTGAGCATCTGAAGCATCAAAACTACCCAAAGCTGGAAATTATCGCCATCAACGATGGCAGCCGAGACGCAACAGGGGAGCTGCTGGAATCTCTCAAGCTCACCTGCCCGAACCTTAAGGTCCTTCATCAGAGCAATCAGGGAAAGGCCAGCGCTCTCAACCATGGGCTCGAGGAAGCCACTGGCGAGATCATCGTTGGCATCGATGGCGATGCCATTCTCGATTACGACGCCATCGGCTACATGGTGGGCCACTTCCTGCAAAGTTCCAATGTAAGCGGCGTAACCGGCAATCCCAGGGTGAGAACGCGCTCCACGGTGATCGGCAAGATACAGACCGGCGAGTTCTCCTCCATCATCGGATTGATCAAGCGAGCCCAGCGAATCTACGGCATGGTGTTCACGATTTCCGGCGTGGTTTGCGCGTTTCGACGGAGCGCATTGGAAGCCATCGACGGATGGAACACCGACATGATCACCGAGGACATCGACATCAGCTGGCGTCTGCAAATGGCAGGCGGACAGGTCCGCTACGAGCCGAGAGCGCTGTGCTGGGTGCTGATGCCGGAAACCCTCCGCGGTCTGTTTCGTCAGCGCCTGCGTTGGGCCCAGGGCGGTGCAGAAGTGTTTCTGCGCTACTTCACGCGGACGGTGAGATGGCAGAACCGGCGCTTCTGGCCACTGATGCTGGAGTACATGGTCAGTGTGGTGTGGTGCTATTCGGCTTTGTTCATGCTGCTGTCCTGGCTATTTTCCTTGGCCTTCCTGACATCGTCAGCGATCTACTCGGGCACACTGCTTACCTACATTGCCAGCACCCTTATCATACTGAGCTTCATTCAGTTTACCGTCAGTTTTGCTATCGACAGTCGTTATGAACGGGGCATGTTACGTTGCGCATACTGGTGTGTCTGGTATCCGCTCATCTACTGGTTACTGAACATGGCAACGGTTGTCTTGGCAGTTCCCAAGGCGGCAAAGCGACAGAAAGGCCGATTAGCTACCTGGACCAGCCCGGACAGAGGAGAGATTTTTCATGAATAAGTTGCATCCCGTAGTCATCAACAATCCAGGCAAAAGGAGCCTGTCCTATCGAGCCAGGGACTTATCCATCACCGCACTGACCTTGGCCGTTTGGCTGACGCTGATCGTCAAGACGACCCTCTCCATCATCAGCAGTGATGTCTGGATTATGACGATTGCGACATCGTGGATGCCAAGACTCATTGTCCTGGGGTTCGTACTGACATTCCTCAGCTTTCACTGCTGGGCCATTTACAAGCGATATCTTTATCACCGCAGGCAGGTGCGCAAGCCCGACCTGCATGCTGCCAGGCAATCCGACGCCATGGCCTGACCGAGGAAGGGGCGAAGAAGGGGCGAGATCGGAACGCTATCTGACCCGAAGTCTGATTTCGCTCCCCTGCCCTTGGGAGCTGGAACGGCTGACATTTCCCCGCTTACGAACCTCGACGCTCAGAGCGCCTTCCTGGCTCGTCTGGCGGATGCGTGCTTCCAATACCTCCCCTTTATAGCGGTATTCGCTGGGAACGCTCTCTTCCAGCTCGTGAGTAGTGATCTGCCCCCCATCATCGATCGTCAATGAAGCTTGAAAGCGAGTGTTCGGTACGCCATCGAAGACGATTACGATCTCACTTTCGGGTGGATCACCCCGGCTTATCTGCTCCGACATGGCATTCGCTCCGGCAACGGTCAACTTGAAGCTGAAACCTATCAAGCTGGCCAAGAGGATCCATGAAAGCCTGTTCATTAGGTCCTCAGCTATAGCTCAAATTGAAATGCTTCTCGACCAATAAGGCCAATGTATCACCGACATGTTCCGCCGTGGTATCTATGCGCAACAAATTACGCCTTTCGTCAGGAGAAAAATCCTCGAAGCCGTCCATTTGGCCCTTCAGTACGGCAAGGCTTTCATCTGGATCTACCCCATACTCCCCTGAACGCTTGACGATACGCTTCTTCAAGGTTGCCTCGTCCGCTTCGAAGCTGACGATGAGCACCGGCAGGCCACGCGCCTCGCCCTGCTGGCGCAGCAGCTGCCGCTGCGCTCGTGTCAGGCAGGTGGCATCGATGCAGGTGGGTATGCCGGCATTGAGCAGGAGGCCGGCAAGGCTGGCCAGACGCTGGTAGGTACGCTCGGTGGACTCGGGGCTGAAGATATCCACAGTCGTTTCGGGCTCTACCTCCTGTGGATCGATTCCGAAAAGCCGCCTGCGCTCGGCATCCGAGCACAGCCTGACGGCCCCCAGCCGCTCGACGATCTCGGCCATGAAGCGGCTCTTGCCGCTGCCCGAGACGCCAACCCCGATGATCAACGGCGGAAAGCGGAAGTTGGACACCTGTTCGGCCAGGTCGAGATAGCGACGACACTCGGTCATGATCTCCGCCAGGCGAAATGCCGGCTCACGTCCCGACTCCGAACGCCGCAGCGCTCGCCGCGCCCCTGCCAGGCAACGACACACCGCAAACACCGAGATCAGTCGCATCAGGGAGTAATCACCGGAGAGACGCAGATAGCGATCCAGGGCGTAGTGCGCCAGTCGCGTCTCGTCGCGGACATACAGGCCCACCAGCAGCGAGACCAGGTCGAACCCCGGGTCGAGGCAACGTCTGGCCATGGGATCCGCTGGCTCGAGATCGAGGGCGCTGGTCATGAGGAGGCGCTGGCGATCGCACAGCGGCAGTACCTGCCGGCCCACGATCCAGCTCGGACGCGGTTCGCCACGCTCGTCGAACCATGGTTCGAGCCTCACCATCTCCTGCTCCAACCAGGCCTTGAGCCGCTGCAGGTGCAAGCGATCCTCCTCACCGCTCAGGCGTACATCGAGCACGCCGACCTCCTCTTCGACCAGGGCCCGGGTTGCCGCCAGGGAGCCCGACGACCCCGCATAAGGCAGATCATCGACGAACGAGCGGTGAGACGCCACCAGCGAATCGATCAGCTCATCCAGCTCGAGGGCGGTGGCTGAGGTCGAGCAGGGCACTGAAGTGGCGTCCATGATCACTCCTGTTATCTGTTCATCAAGCCTAGCGTACCTTGGCAAATGCCTTCTCGGCAGCGTCCAGCGTGAATTGAATGTCTTCCGGCGTATGCGCGCTCGACATGAATCCCGCCTCGTAGGCCGAGGGTGCCAGGTAAACGCCCTCTTCCAGCATTGCCGCAAAGAAGCGGCGGAAGGCCTCGGCATCGCAGGCCGTGGCCTGGGCAAAATTGTCGACCCGAGTCTGTCCGGTGAAGAACAACCCGAACATGCCACCCACGCGCTGAGTGATCATGTCGACCCCGGCGGCATCGGCGCGCTCCTGCAGCCCGTGGCAGAGGGTTTCCACGCGCTGCGCCAGGGCATCGTGGAAGCCGGGCTCGCGCAGCTTGGTCAACAGGGCGATACCGGCGGCCATGGCCAGCGGATTGCCCGACAGCGTACCCGCCTGGTAGACCGGCCCCAGCGGTGAGATCTGCTCCATGATCGCACGCTTGCCGCCGAAGGCGCCCACCGGCATGCCGCCGCCGACGATCTTGCCCAGACAGGTCAGGTCGGGCTCGATGCCGAAGTGCGCCTGGGCCCCACCCAGGGCAACGCGAAAACCGGTCATCACTTCATCAAAGATCAGCACACTGCCGTACTCGGTGCAAACCCGGCGCAGGGTTTCGAGGAAACCCGGCTGCGGCGGAATGCAGTTCATGTTCCCCGCCACCGGCTCGACGATGATGCAGGCGATCTCGCTGCCGATCTCCTCGAAGCAGGCTTCCACCTCATCGAGATCGTTGTAGGACAGCGTGATGGTGTGCTCGGCCAGCGACGCCGGCACGCCCGGGGAGCTGGGCTCGCCATGGGTCAGGGCACCGGAGCCGGCCTTGACCAGCAGCGAGTCGGAGTGGCCGTGGTAGTTGCCCTCGAATTTGACGATCTTGTCGCGTCCGGTATAGCCACGCGCCAGTCGAATCGCCGACATGGTGGCCTCGGTGCCCGAATTGACCATGCGCACCAGTTCGATGGTCGGGATCATCTCGCAGATCAGCTCGGCCATGGTGGTCTCGATGGCCGTCGGCGTGCCGAACGAAAGGCCATGGTCGAGTCGGCTGCGCACGGCCCCCAGCACGTCCGGATCGGCGTGGCCGGTAATCATCGGCCCCCAGGAGCCGACATAGTCGACATAACGCTTGCCTTCGACGTCGAACAGGTAGGCACCCTGCGCCCGCTCCATGAACACCGGCGGCCGGTGCAGGCCCTTGAAGGCCCGCACGGGAGAATTGACGCCACCGGGAATATGGCGGCGAGCCTGTTCGAAGAGCGTTTCGGAAGTGGTCATGTAAGCCTCTTTGCTGTCACGAGAATGGTGTAACCCCGTCACGGGAAGTGCCAGGCTCACGCTGCCCGGTCTGTGGATAACTTCTTGGATAACCTTGGAATGCGTGGTGAAGTTACGGTGATCTTCGCTCATTGAAGGGGCTTTGGCCACGCCCTGTAAGGGATCGTGCCAGCTGCCCTGGGCAGCCGTTCGCCGCGGCAGCGCCTGAGCATTACCCGGCTGCCAGGCCTTGGCCAGCGCCTGCCAGGTGAAGCGCTGAGCCTGCTCGCAGGCAACCTCCATGGACTCACCGGCCGCGAGCCGTGCCGCCAACGCTGCGGCCAGCGTGCAGCCCGAGCCGTGAAACCTGCCTGCCAGCCGCGGCCAGCGCCAGGCACGGTTCTGTTCTGATGCATACAGCACCTGCTCGACGACATCCTGCGGCACGTTGCTATCGGGGTCATCGCTGCCGGTCACCAGCACGGCACGACAGCCCAGCGCCATCAATCGACGCGCACGCGCTTCGTCATCCTGTGGCTCCGTTCCGGCCAGGCGTTCGAGCTCGAGACGATTCGGCGTCAGGATATCCACAAGCGGTAGCAGACGAGAGCGGAAGGCCTCGACCATGGTGGATGTGGATAACTCCTTTCCGCCACCCGCCTTGAGCACCGGATCGACCACCACGGGGATGCCTGGATGCGCTTTGATGATGTCGACCACGGCATCGAGCGTCTCGCGGCTCACCAGCAGGCCGACCTTGATCGCCGCCAGGTGAAAGCCGGAGAGCCGCGCCGCCATCTCGCGAATCAGCTCGGCCGGCACCGGTACCACGCGGTGCACGTCGCGGCAGTCCTGTATCGTCAGCGCCGTCGGCACCGTCAGCGCCCAACCGCCACAGGCGGCGATCGCCTCGCCGTCGGCCATGATGCCCGCGCCGCCGGTAGGGTCGTGGCCGGCCATCACCAGCACCACGGGCAGCTGTGCGTTCGTTTCGCCGGCCATGGTCAGAACGGCTTCAGTACGGCCAGGATCACGATGGCCAGCAGCACGACCACCGGCAGCTCGTTGAACCAGCGAAAGAACACGTGGCTGCGACGACAGCGCCCCGCGGCGAACTGCTTGAGATAGACCAGGCAGACATGGTGGTAGGCCACCAGCAACACCACCAGCAGCAGCTTGACGTGCATCCAGCCCATGCCGAGCCAGTGCGGCATCAGATAGAGCAGCCACAGGCCGAACACGATCACCGCGATCATCGAAGGCGTCATGATGCCGCGATAGAGCTTGCGCTCCATCACGCTGAAGTAATCGATGGCCTGCTGCTCGCCCTTGTCGCGCGCCATGGCGTGATAGACATAGAGGCGCGGCAGGTAGAACAGCGCCGCGAACCAGGTCACCACGGCCACGATGTGCAGCGCCTTGATCCAGAGATACATGCAGTCTCCTCAGAGATGACGACGACGATCGCTGCCGCCTCGTTTCATTGAACGTACTTCAAGTACTAGCCCGGCCCACTTCAATGACTCGCTTCAGCGACTCTCACTTCAGCGACTCACTTCAATGAATAGTAACGCTCGATGGAGCCGCGGGTGATGATACCGGAAATTCGCTGCTGCTTCGGGCGCCGTCCCTGCTCGACGAACAGCGCATCGACCGCCTGATCGTTGAGCCTTTCGAACGCCTCCGACAGGGTTGCCTGATGATGGATCGGCGCCATTTCCAAACGCAGCCCCGGTACCTCGAGCAGATCGATCAGCGCCTCTTCGTCTTCGCCAACCGCTTCGGCTTCCTGCGTTTCGTCCATCAAGGCACGGGCCAGGTCAGCGGCCTTGAGCGCCAGTGTCGGCTTGTCGTCGCTCGAACGTACGATCAATATCCAGGCCGGTCTGGCATCGAGCAGCACCCGCGCCTGATCGCGGGTAACCATGCGCGGCGTGGCGACGAAGCTGCGCTCCATCACCGCCGGCACCGAGACCCGCGACAGCGCCTGCATCAGCGGCTGTTGCAGCGGGTGCAGGCCATGGCGGGTCACGCTGATGAAGAAGCCGTCGCAGCGACACAGCTGGCGTGCCGTCAGTCCCGACACCACCACCGCCAGCATGCCCGGCAGGATGATGTTGGGGTTGTGGGTCAGTTCCAGCAGTGCCATGAGCGCCGCCAGAGGCGCCTGCAGCACCGCCCCCATCATCGCCGCCATGCCCAGCATGGCGTAGAACCCCGGCTCCATCTCAAGTTGCGGGAACAGCCAGGCGCCCAGCAGCTCGGCCAGAGCGCCGGCGGCGGCCCCGACCACCAGCACCGGGCCGATGATGCCGATGGGAATACCGCTGGCCACGGTGATGGCGGTGAGCAGCAGCTTGGCTACCACCAGGGCCAGCAGCACCTCGACGGCCAGATTGCCGGCCAATGCGGCTTCCATGCTGTCGTAACCGATGCCCTGGACTTCGGGATACCACCACGCCACCGTTGCCGTGGCCAATGCCACCAGCGCCAGACGCAGCGGCACCGGCAGCCCGGCGATGCGTTCGCTGCGCGCCACGTGGATGAAGAGTCCGGCCAGCAGCCCGATGAACAGCGCCGTGACCACGATCCACGGCAGATTCATCAACGAGCCCAGGCTGACGCTGGGTACCTGGAAGGCCGGCTCGGAACCGTATACCAGCATGGCCACCAGCGCCCCCATGGTGGAGGCCAGAATCACGGGCATGAAGCCGGCAATGGTGTACTCCATCATCACCACTTCCATGGCGAAGATGACACCGGCAATCGGGGTATTGAACGAGGCCGAGATGCCCGCCGCCGTGCCACAGGCCACCAGCACTCGCAGGCTGTTGTGCGGCAGGCGCAACTGCTGGCCCAGGCCGCTGGCCGCGGCCGCGCCTAGATGTATCGCCGGCCCTTCGCGGCCGGCGGAGAGGCCGCCCAGCACCGTGGTCACCCCCACCCACCACTGATTGATCCAGTTGCGCAGCGGAAAGCGCCCCTGATGATAGGTGAGCCGCTCGATCACGTGACCGACGCCCAGCTTGCGAGCGGCGGGCGGCTGACGCCACAGGAAAATGCCGATCACGGCCACGGCGATCAAAGGCAGGCTCGTGCGCACCATCGGCGGCAAACCCTCGAAGGCCTCGTGATCGCCACCGGGCATGAACAGCACGCCCCCCAGCTCGAGCAGCAAGCGGAAGGCGACCATCACCGCACCGGTAACGAGCCCCGAGACGACGCCCAGCACACACAGCTGCGGCAAGGCATCGACGCTGGCCAGCTGGCGGCGAAACCTCTCGAGACTGAAGCTAGGTAGCGAAAGACGCGGCACGGCAGTTTCCTGTCCAGGCATTCCTTGTGAGTGGGACGCGCCGGCTGGGTGGTCGCCCCCTCTCTTGTGTATCATATCCGGACAGAGCGGTCCCGTTGGCAGCCGCTCCCTGCCAGGCAACCATCGAAGGAGTCGCATCGTGATCAAGGTCGGAATCGTCGGCGGCACCGGTTACACCGGGGTCGAACTGCTCAGGCTGCTGGCGCAGCACCCGCAAGTCGAGGTCGAAGCGATCACCTCGCGCTCCGAAGCCGGTGTGCGCGTCTGCGACATGTACCCCAACCTGCGCGGTCACTACGACGAGCTGGCCTTCAGCGAGCCCGACCCGAAGCGTCTGGGAACCTGCGACGCAGTCTTCTTCGCCACTCCCCACGGCGTCGCCCATGCCCTGGCCGGCGAGCTGCTCGAGCGGGGCACCCGAGTGATCGACCTCTCCGCCGACTTCCGCCTGCGTGACGCCGAGGTATGGGCCGAGTGGTACGGCCAGCCTCACGGCGCCCCGGAGCTGCTCGAAGAAGCCGTGTACGGGCTGCCCGAGATGCACCGCGAGCGCATCCGCCAGGCGCGCCTGATCGCCGTGCCCGGCTGCTATCCCACCGCGGTGCAGCTGGGCCTTCTGCCGCTGCTGGAAGCCGGCCTGATCGACGCCGACCACCTGATCGCCGACTGCAAGTCGGGCGTCACCGGCGCCGGCCGCGGCGCCAAGGTGCCCTCACTGCTGGCCGAAGCCAGCGAATCGATGAAGGCCTACGGCGCTTCCGGCCACCGCCACCTGCCGGAAATCCGCCAGGGCCTCGCCGATGCCGCCAACGGCCCGGTGGGTCTGACCTTCGTGCCCCACCTGACGCCAATGATCCGCGGCATTCACGCCACCCTGTACGGACGCCTGACCGGTGAGCCCGGCGATCTGCAGGCGCTGTTCGAGCGGCGCTTCGCCGACGAGCCCTTCGTCGACGTGATGCCCGCCGGCAGCCACCCCGAGACGCGCAGCGTCAAGGGCGCCAACGTCTGCCGTCTGGCCGTGCATCGGCCGGGCAACGGCGACACCGTGGTGGTACTCTCGGTGATCGACAACCTGGTCAAGGGCGCTTCCGGCCAGGCGGTGCAGAACCTCAATCTGATGTTCGGCTTCGACGAGCATGCCGGACTCGCCGCCCCCGCCCTGATGCCCTGACCCTTTGCATATACCCTTACTGCCGAGGCTCACCGCCAGGTGGCCCTCGGCAATAGTTGACCCTTTTGCTAGGAATTGAAGATAATCGACTGTTATCCATTCATTCGGCTCACGGGAGGATGCCCATGAGCGGCGCAGAATCTTTCGTCCCCACTCCCATGATGCTCAGCGCAGCCGCCAGGAAGCGGCTCCAGACGCTGATTGCGGAGGAGGGCAAGCCCGAACTCAAGCTGCGCGTCTACGTGACGGGCGGCGGCTGCTCGGGTTTCCAGTACGGCTTCGACTTTGCCGACACCACAGGCGAGGACGATACCGTCATCGAATTCGGTGAGGTGGCCCTGGTGGTCGACGAACTCTCTTATCAGTATCTCGTAGGGTCCACCGTCGACTACGAAGAGGGACTCGCGGGCGCTCGCTTCCTGGTGCAGAACCCCAACGCCACGACCACCTGCGGCTGCGGCGCTTCCTTCATGGTCTGAGCCTACTCCCTCTCTTCAAGCCCGATCGTAAGCCCTGTCGTTCCCGACAGGGCTTTTTTTTCGCCTGTGGATAAATTTTCTCCCATGGCGCTCCCCAGGGGCTGGCAAGCCGCATGAGCCCGGGCTTTTGCCGTTTCCAGCTCGACTGTTCACAGCTGCGGTGACAAGCACGGTAGGCAACGGTGGAAAAGCGGTGTAGCGTTGGCGCTGTGGAAAAGCCCCTCTTTTATACACAGCCTCGCCACCGTTCGCCCTCAGCTCGTCATCCTCTTCTCACCATGAAAGTCAACAATGCAAGAACATGAAATCTATGTGGTATCAACTGTTATCCACAGATTTTGTCCACACCAGTAGTCACAACCACAATAGAACTTCTCTCTTTTAATCATTCTGTTTTGTTTAGTGAGTGGTAGATCGCGTCTGACGAGCAAACCCGGTGTGGAAAACCCTGACGGTTACCCACAGTCGGTTTATACTGGCAGGCTGTTTTTCATCCCTAGGCAATATCCGCGCGCAAGCGCAACGAGGTGCACCTTGGAGTATCCCGACCGCTTTGACGTCATCGTCATCGGCGGCGGCCATGCGGGAACCGAAGCCGCTCTGGCCTCCGCCCGCATGGGCTGTCAGACCCTGCTGCTGACCCACAACATCGAGACACTCGGTCAGATGTCCTGCAATCCCGCCATCGGCGGGATCGGCAAGAGCCATCTGGTCAAGGAGATCGATGCGCTGGGCGGTGCCATGGGCCTGGCCACCGATCTCGGTGGCATTCAGTTCCGCGTACTCAACGCCCGCAAGGGTCCGGCGGTGCGTGCTACTCGCGCCCAGGCCGACCGTGTGCGCTACAAGGCGGCCATTCGCGGCATGCTGGAGAACGCCCCCAACCTGACGATCTTTCAGCAGGCGGCCGGGGATCTGATCGTCGATGGCGACACCGTGCGTGGCGTGGTCACCGAGACCGGCATCCGTTTTCGTGCCGAAACCGTGGTGCTGTGTACCGGCACCTTCCTCGGTGGGGTGATCCACATCGGGCTCGAACAGAGCCGCGGCGGCCGCGCCGGCGACCCGCCCTCCAACGCCCTGGCCAACCGCCTGCGCGAGCTGCCGTTTCGGGTCGATCGCCTCAAGACCGGCACCCCGCCGCGGCTGGATGCCAAGAGCGTCGATTTCTCGGTGCTCGAGGAGCAGCCCGGCGACACGCCGACCCCGGTGATGTCCTTCCTCGGTAATCGCGAGATGCACCCGCGTCAGGTGAGCTGTCACATTGCGCACACCAACGAGCGCACCCACGAGATCATCTTTGCCAACCTCGACCGCTCGCCGATGTATTCCGGCGTGATCGAGGGTGTCGGGCCGCGCTACTGTCCATCGATCGAGGACAAGGTGCACCGCTTCGCCGACAAGGCGAGCCACCAGGTGTTCATCGAGCCCGAGGGCCTCGACACTCACGAGCTCTACCCCAACGGGATTTCGACTTCGCTGCCGTTCGACGTGCAGCTGCAGGTGGTGCGCTCGATCAAGGGACTGGAGAACGCGCATATCACCCGCCCCGGCTATGCCATCGAGTACGATTTCTTCGATCCGCGCGATCTCAGGCACTCGCTGGAAACCAAATTCATCCACAACCTGTTTTTCGCCGGTCAGATCAACGGCACTACCGGCTACGAGGAGGCCGGCGCCCAGGGGCTGCTCGCCGGCCTCAATGCCGCGCGCCGTGCCAAGGGGCTCGAGGCCTGGTGGCCGCGGCGCGACGAGGCCTACCTCGGCGTGCTGGTCGACGACCTGATCACCCTGGGCACCAAGGAGCCCTACCGCATGTTCACCTCGCGCGCCGAGTACCGCCTTCTGCTGCGCGAGGACAACGCCGACCTGCGCCTGACCGAGGCCGGCCGCGAGCTGGGGCTGGTCGATGACGCACGCTGGGCCGCGTTCAGCGTCAAGCGCGAGGCGATCGAGCGCGAGAGCGCCCGGCTCAAGGCCAGCTGGGTGCAGCCCGGCAGTCCGGCCGCCGAGGCCATCGAGGTCAGGACCGGCAAGCCGCTGGCCCGCGAGTACAGCCTGCTCGACCTGCTCAAGCGCCCCGAGCTCGGCTACGCCGACGTGGCCCACCTCGCCGGCGAGCCGGTGAACGACGAGGCGGTGGCCGAGCAGGTACAGATTCAGGCCAAGTACCAGGGCTATATCGACCGTCAGCAGGACGAGATCGACAAGCTCAAGCGTCACGAAGCCACCCCGCTGCCGGCCGATCTCGACTATGCCCAGGTCGAGGGGCTCTCCCACGAGATTCGTCAGAAGCTTGCCGAGGCGCGTCCCGAGACCCTGGCCCAGGCCTCGCGGATCTCCGGCGTGACCCCAGCGGCGGTCTCTATCTTGCTGATCCACCTGAAAAAACGCCGTCTTCTCGACGACACGCGAGTGGCCAACGCATGAGCGAAGCCATCACGCCTCAAGTGGCGGCTCGCCTCGACGAAGGCTTCGCGGCACTGGGTATCGAACTCGGCGCAGAGAAGCGCGAGCGACTGCTGCGCCTGGTCGAGCTGTTGCACAAGTGGAATCGCGCCTATAACCTCACCGCGATACGCTCACCGGAAGAGATGGTGTCAAGGCACCTGCTCGACAGCGCGGCCGTGCTGCCTCATGTCGGCGCCGCGCCGCTGCTCGACGTCGGCGCCGGCCCCGGGCTGCCGGGGCTGGTGTTGGCGATCCTCGAGCCGAGCCTGGCGGTCACGCTGCTCGACAGCAATGGCAAGAAGGTGCGCTTTCAGCGCCAGGCGGTGATGGAGCTGGGATTGACCAACGTCACCCCGGTGCAGGCCAGGGTCGAGGCCTTCAAGCCACCGCCGGGAGGCTTCGCGCAGATCGTCTCACGCGCCTTCGCCAGCCTGGCGGATTTCGTCGCGCTGACCGAGCCGCTGCTGGCCCGCGACGGACGCTGGCTGGCCATGAAGGGGCCGGCCGCCGATGACGAGCTGGCGGCGCTGGATGCCGGCGTGGTCGTGAGCGAGCGCCACGTGCTGGCGGTACCGTTTACCGTGGGGGAGCGTCAGCTGTTGATCGTCGAGCGAACCGATTCCAACCCAGGCCGCCGTTGAAGCGAGCCGTCGACGCAAGGAAGTCGCCCGTGAGTCAAATCATCGCCTTGACCAACCAGAAGGGCGGCGTGGGCAAGACCACTACCGCCGTCAACCTGGCCGCCAGCCTGGCCGCGCTGGATCGTCGCGTGCTGCTGGTGGATCTCGACCCCCAGGGCCATGCCACCATGGGCAGCGGCATCGACAAGCACTCGCTCGAGGGCAGCGTGCTCGACCTGCTGCTGGGCGAGAAGAGTGCTCCCGAGGTGATGCTCGACTGCCCCACCGCCGGCTACTCGCTGCTGCCCGGCAACGGCGATCTCACCGCCGCGGAAGTGGAACTGCTCGACCGCGCCGAGGGCCGCGAGCGCAGCCTGACCGAGGCTCTGGCCAGCGTTGCCGGCGAGTACGACGTGGTGCTGATCGACTGCCCGCCTTCGCTCAACATGCTCACCGTCAACGCCCTGACCGCCGCCAATGGCGTGCTGATCCCGCTGCAGTGCGAGTTCTATGCCCTGGAGGGACTCTCGGCGCTGCTCGACACCGTGGAGCAGATCAAGGACAGCGTGAACCCCGACCTGGCGATCTATGGCATCCTGCGTACCATGTTCGACGGTCGCAACAGCCTGACTCGGGATGTTTCCAAGCAACTGCGCGACTATTTCGGCGAGGCGCTGCTCAAGACCACGATCCCGCGCAACGTGCGGGTGGCCGAGGCGCCGAGCCACGGCCTGCCGGTGACCAAGTACGCGCGCTTCTCGCGCGGCAGCCAGGCCCACCGGGTGCTGTCCAAGGAACTGATTCGTCGCCTGTCGCTGTAGTGCGCCGGGTGGAGCCTACTGTCGTGACCCGCTCGTGATGAGGGAATGCTGATGACGCGAAAACGCGCCCTGGGCCGCGGCCTGGATGCCCTGATCGGTGCCGGCGCCCGCCGCCGCGAGAATCTCGAGCTGCCCGAGGGGCAGGCCTTGCCCGACGCTGCGAGCGAACCGGCGGTGGTAGCCGAGATCGAGGAGCGACTCGAACGCCTGCCGCTGAGCCAGCTCACCCGCGGCAAGTATCAGCCGCGTCGCGACATCCAGCCCGAGGCGCTGGAGGAGCTGGCCGACTCGATCCGTGCTCAGGGCGTGATGCAGCCCATCGTGGTACGGCCCATCGGCGAGTCGCGCTACGAGATTATCGCCGGTGAGCGGCGCTGGCGCGCCTCCCAGTTGGCCGAACTCGACACCATCCCGGCGGTGATCCGCGAGGTCAGCGACGAAGTCGCCCTGGCCCTGGCGCTGATCGAGAACATTCAGCGCGAGAACCTCAACCCGGTGGAAGAGGCGATGGCGCTCAAGCGGCTGCTCGAGGAGTTCGAACTCACCCAGCAGCAGGTGGCCGATGCGGTGGGCAAGTCCCGCGCCCAGGTCGCCAACCTGCTGCGCCTGCTGGCGCTGGACCCGGAAGTGCAGACCCTGCTCGAGCGCGGCGATCTCGACATGGGCCATGCCCGTGCCCTGCTCGTGCTGCCCGCCGCCAAGCAGCGTCGCGCGGCCCACGAGGTGGTCAACAAGGATCTCACCGTGCGCGATACCGAAGCGCTGGTGAAGCGTCTGACCCAGGGCGAACCGAAGAGAGTCGCGGCGGCGGCACCCAGCCCCGACGTTGCGCGTCTGGAGACCCGCCTCGGCGAAGTGCTGGGGGCTCCGGTCAGGATTCAGCACGGTCGCGGCGGCAAGGGGCGGGTCACCATCCGCTATTCCAGCCTCGAGGAACTGGACGGTATTCTCGAGCACATTCGTTGAGTGATGCGGCCCGTGAGATGTCGACAATGACTTCCACCTTTGGTCGCATAGCTACGTCATTCGAGCCTAAAAGCGTCCTGGCCGGTTGAAGGGCCAGAGGCGCTTCCCTATAATCCGCCGTTGTTTGCCTGAGTGTCACGCTCGGCCAAGCCGGCACCCAAACCCTGCCTAGGCAGGGGCAGGAAATGTCGACAGGATGCACGGACAAGCTGCCATGAGGCGCCGGCGCCCGGATTTCACCCGCCTCTTTCTGGCTCAGGGCTTCGCCACCTTGCTGGTCGCCCTGCTGGCTGGCCTGCGACATGGTCACGAAGGGGTGCTGTCGGCCCTGATGGGCGGCTTGGTCAGCCTGCTGCCTTCGCTCTATTTCGTCTGGCGCGGGCTGCGCGTTCGGGACGGCCGGCGACCGCGGGTCAGCGTGATGAATCTCTATCAGGCAGCGATGGGAAAGTTCGGTTTGACGGTGGCACTGTTCGTGATCGTGTTCGTCCTAGTGCCCCCCTCAAACCCGGCTTTTTTCTTTGTCGCATATGTGGCGGCGCAGCTCATGCACTGGCTGACACCCTGGCTACTGCGTGACCGACCGACCCAACGAACCTGAGGTAGCAGCGTATGGCAGCAGGTAATGAAATAACCGCCATTTATTACATACAGCACCACCTTCAGAACCTGACCTTCGGCAGGCATCCCGAGCTCGGTTGGAAGTTCGCCAGCACCTCGACCGAAGCCCAGGAGATGGGATTCATGGCCATTCACGTGGACACCATGGGCTGGTCCATCGCCATGGGTGTGCTGTTCCTGTGGCTGTTCCGCAAGGCCGGCCAGATGGCGACTACCGGCGTGCCCGGCGGGCTGCAGAACGCTGTTGAGATGGTCATCGAGTTCATCGAGAACCTGACCCGTTCGACCTTCCATGGCAAGAATCCGCACATCGCGCCCATCGCGCTGACGCTGTTCATGTGGATCCTGCTGATGAACACGCTGAAAATCCTGCCGGTCGACTACTTCCCCGAGCTGTTCGGCCGCCTCGGCGTCGAATACATGAAGATCGTGCCCACCACCGACGTCAACGCCACCCTCGGCATGGCGCTGGGCGTGTTCTGTCTGATCGTCTACTACAGCTGCAAGGTCAAGGGTGTCGGCGGCTTCGCCAAGGAGCTTTCGCTCACGCCTTTCAACCACTGGCTGCTGATCCCGTTCAATCTGGTCCTCGAAATCGTCGGCCTGATCGTCAAGCCCATCAGCCTCGCACTGCGACTGTTCGGCAACATGTTCGCCGGCGAAGTGATCTTCATCCTGATCGCGTTGCTGCCGTTCTGGGCGATCTGGGTGCTCGACGTGCCGTGGGCCATCTTCCACATTCTGGTGGTATCGCTGCAGGCCTTCATCTTCACGACCCTGTCGATCGTGTACCTGAGTGCCGCTCACGAGCACCACTGAACCAAGCAACCCTTGCAACGAAGTACTGAAACTAACCTCAACCTGACCTACTAGGAGCAACATCATGGAAATCGTCTACCTTGCCGCCGCCATCATCATCAGCGTCAGCGCCCTGGCTACCGGCATCGGCTTCGCCATGCTGGGCGGCAAGCTGCTCGAGTCCACCGCTCGCCAGCCGGAGCTGGGCGACCAGCTGCAGACCCGTACCTTCATCATGGCCGGCCTGCTCGACGCCGTGCCGATGATCGGCGTCGGTATCGCGATGTACCTGATCTTCGTCGTTGCCGGTTAAAGACAGCACCGAGCGCTGAGGCGCTCGGTTCGCTTCTCTCCGGTTGCCACGAACCCGTCAGAGGTACATACCCGTGAATATCAACATGACGCTTATCGGGCAGACGATCGCCTTCGCGATCTTTGTCTGGTTCTGCATCAAGTACGTGTGGCCGCCGATCAGCTCCGCGCTCCACGAGCGCCAGAAGAAGATCGCCGATGGCCTCGACGCGGCCAGCCGGGCTTCCCGCGACCTCGAGCTTGCTCAGGAGCAGGCTGCTCAGACGCTGCGCGAGAGCAAGGAGCAGGCCTCCCAGATCCTCGAACAGGCCCACAAGCGCTCCACTCAGATGATCGAGGAAGCGCGTGAGCAGGCCCGTGCCGAAGGCGAACGCCTGGTGGCTGGCGCCCGTGCCGAGATCGATCAGGAAATCAATCGCGCCAAGGAAGAGCTTCGCGCCCAGGTGGCGACACTTGCCATCGTCGGGGCCGAGCGTGTTCTGGAAGCCTCCGTCGACGAGAAGGCGCACCGCAAGCTGCTCGACAAGCTTGCCGCCGAACTGTGAAGGAGGTGACCCATGGCGGAAACGTCAACCGTCGCACGCCCCTACGCCAAGGCGGCTTTCGAGTATGCGCGTGACCACAAGGCGCTGGAAGCCTGGTCCGACATGCTGGTCAAGCTGGGCCAGGTCGTAGCGGAGCGTGATGCGCAGAAACTGTTCGCGAGCCCCAAGCTGACCGACGACCGCAAGGTCGAGCTGGTCATCGAGCTGGCCGAGGCCAAGGTCGACGACGCAGGCCGTCGTTTCCTGGAGTCGCTTGCCGAGAAAGGGCGTCTTACCGCCCTGGGTGCCATTGCCGAGCAGTTCGAACGTCTGCGCGCCGAGCATGACAAGCGTGTCGACGTCACCGTAGTCACGGCCTTTGCGCTCGACGACAAGCAGCAGGACAAGCTCGCAGGCGCGCTCAAGAAGCGGCTGAATCGCGAAATCTCCATTACCACTCAGGTGGATCCGAAGCTTATCGGGGGCGTTATCCTGCGCGCCGGCGACACCGTCATCGACGGGTCGGTGCGCGGTCGACTGAACCGCCTCTCCGAAGCCCTTACCGCCTGAGTCTGAGGGACATGGCATGCAGCAACTGAATCCTTCCGAGATCAGCGACATCATCAAGCAGCGTATCGAAAAGCTGGATGTCGCATCCGAAGCCCGCAATCAGGGCACCATCGTCAGCGTCTCCGACGGCATCGTGAAGATTCACGGTCTCGAGGACGCGATGTTCGGTGAGATGATCGAATTCCCCGGCGGTATCTACGGCATGGTGCTCAACCTCGAGCGCGACTCCGTGGGCGCCGTGGTGCTGGGCGACTACCTGAAGCTGGAAGAGGGCATGACCGCCAGCTGTACCGGTCGTATCCTCGAGGTGCCGGTGGGCCCCGAACTGGTTGGCCGCGTGGTCGATCCGCTGGGTAACCCCATCGACGGCAAGGGCGACGTGGGCGCCAAGCTGACCGACGCGGTGGAAAAGGTCGCCCCGGGCGTCATCACCCGTCAGTCGGTTGACCAGCCGATCCAGACCGGTCTCAAGGCGATCGACGCCATGGTGCCGATCGGCCGCGGCCAGCGTGAGCTGATCATCGGCGACCGTCAGATCGGTAAGTCGGCCATCGCCGTCGATGCCATCATCAACCAGAAGGGCAAGGGCGTCATCTGTATCTACGTGGCCATCGGTCAGAAGCAGTCGACCATTGCCAACGTGGTGCGCAAGCTCGAGGAGCACGGCGCGATGGATCACACCATCGTCGTCGCTTCCGGCGCCGCCGACCCGGCCCCGATGCAGTTCCTGGCGCCCTACGCCGGCTGCACCATGGGCGAGTACTTCCGCGACCGCGGTCAAGATGCGCTGATCGTCTATGACGATCTGACCAAGCAGGCCTGGGCCTACCGTCAGGTGTCCCTGCTGCTGCGTCGTCCGCCGGGCCGTGAAGCCTACCCGGGTGACGTCTTCTATCTCCACTCGCGTCTGCTCGAGCGTGCCGCTCGCGTCAACGCCGACTACGTGGAGAAGTTCACCAACGGTGAGGTCAAGGGCAAGACCGGCTCGCTGACCGCGCTGCCGATCATCGAGACCCAGGGCGGCGACGTTTCCGCGTTCGTTCCGACCAACGTGATCTCGATCACCGACGGCCAGATCTTCCTGGAAACCGACCAGTTCAACGCAGGTATCCGCCCGGCCATCAACGCCGGTCTGTCGGTATCCCGTGTGGGTGGTGCGGCCCAGACCAAGATCATCAAGAAGCTTGGCGGTGGCGTGCGTCTGGCACTCGCCCAGTACCGCGAGCTGGCGGCCTTCTCTCAGTTCGCTTCCGACCTGGACGAAGCCACCCGCAAGCAGCTGGAGCACGGTCAGCGTGTCACCGAGCTGATGAAGCAGAAGCAGTATTCGCCGCTGTCCGTGGCCGAGATGGGCGTGTCGCTGTATGCCGCCAACGAAGGCTTCCTGGATGACGTCGATGTGAGCAAGGTGCTGGACTTCGAGCGTGCCCTGCACGAGTACATGAGGTCCGAGCATGCCGAGCTGCTCGACAAGATCAACCAGACCGGCGACTACAACGACGAGATCCAGCAAGGGCTGAAGCAGGGTCTCGAGCAGTTCAAGGCCACTCAGAGCTGGTAATTCCGCTGGCCCGCCCGGCACGGGCGGGCCCTGGAGCTTTCTGAGGGCCACGAACGGAGTAGATCGCTATGGCAGCTGCAAAAGAGATACGCACCCAGATCGGGAGCATCAAGAATACGCAGAAGATCACCAGCGCCATGGAAATGGTCGCTGCGTCGAAGATGCGTAAAGCGCAAGATCTGATGAAGGCCAGCCAGCCTTATGCCCGGCAGATCCGCAACGTGGTGGGCCATATCGCCGACGCCAACCCCGAGTATCGCCACGATTACATGATCGAGCGCGACGAGGTGAAGCGGGTCGGCTACATCGTGGTCTCCACCGACCGCGGCCTATGTGGCGGCTTGAACGTCAACTTGTTCAAGGCCGTCATCAAGGACGCCATGGCGTGGCGCAACGAGGGCGCGGAGCTCGACTTCTGCGCTCTGGGCAGCAAGGCCGGCGGCTTCTTCCGCAACTACGGCGGCAACCTGGTGGCAGCCAAGAGCGGCCTGGGCGAAGCGCCCGAGGTCGAGGCTCTGATCGGCAGCGTCAAGGTGATGTTGGACGCCTACGACGAGGGGCGGGTCGACCGTCTGTTCGTGGTGTACAACGAGTTCGTCAACACCATGACGCAGAAGCCGGTGGTTCGTCAGCTGTTGCCGCTCTCCCCCGACATGGGGGCCGATGCGGATGACGAGGACAACAAGCGTCCCGGTAGCTGGGACTACCTGTATGAGCCGGATGCCAAGGCGCTGTTGGATAGCCTGCTGGTTCGCTTCATCGAATCGCAGGTCTATCAGGCGGTGGTCGAGAACGGGGCCTGCGAACAGGCGGCCCGGATGATCGCCATGAAGAACGCCACCGACAACGCCGGCGGACTGATCGACGATCTGGAGATGGTGTACAACAAGGCCCGCCAGGCCGCCATCACCCAGGAAATTTCCGAGATCGTCGGCGGTGCCGCCGCCGTATAGCGCCCGGGGAGAGCCCACGGCTCTCCCGCTACAGGTTTCATTTGCAGGTATTTGAGAGGATCGCAAGATGAGCGGACGTATCGTACAAATCATCGGCGCGGTGATCGACGTCGAGTTCCCGCGGGACTCGGTTCCCAAGGTCTACGACGCGCTCAACGTCGCCAACTCCGAGACCGTGCTCGAAGTCCAGCAGCAGCTGGGCGACGGCGTGGTGCGTACCATCGCCATGGGCTCCACCGAGGGCCTGAAGCGCGGCATGGAGACCACCAACACCGGAGCACCGATCTCCGTGCCGGTCGGCAAGGAGACCCTGGGTCGCATCATGGACGTGCTGGGTCGGCCGATCGACGAGGCCGGCGACATCGGTGAGCAGGAGCGCATGCCCATTCACCGTCCGGCACCCACCTATGCCGAGCAGGCGGCTTCCAACGAGCTGCTCGAGACCGGCATCAAGGTCATCGACCTGGTCTGCCCGTTCGCCAAGGGCGGCAAGGTCGGCCTGTTCGGCGGCGCCGGCGTGGGCAAGACCGTCAACATGATGGAGCTGATCCGCAACATCGCCATCGAGCACAGCGGTTACTCCGTGTTCGCCGGCGTGGGTGAGCGGACCCGTGAAGGTAACGACTTCTACCACGAGATGACCGAGTCGAACGTTATCGACAAGGTATCGCTGGTATACGGTCAGATGAACGAGCCGCCGGGCAACCGTCTGCGCGTGGCCCTGACCGGCCTGACCATCGCCGAGAAGTTCCGCGATGAAGGCCGCGACGTGCTGCTGTTCGTCGACAACATCTATCGCTACACCCTGGCCGGTACCGAGGTATCCGCACTGCTGGGCCGTATGCCCTCGGCGGTAGGCTACCAGCCGACCCTGGCCGAGGAGATGGGCGTTCTGCAGGAGCGCATCACCTCCACCAAGGTGGGCTCGATCACTTCCGTGCAGGCCGTCTACGTGCCCGCGGACGACCTGACCGACCCGTCGCCGGCCACCACCTTCGCCCACCTGGACGCCACCGTGGTACTGGCGCGTTCGATCGCCGAACTGGGTATCTACCCGGCCATCGATCCGCTGGACTCCACGTCGCGCCAGCTCGACCCGCTGGTCGTCGGCGAGGAGCACTACAACACCGCCCGCGGCGTGCAGAACGTGCTGCAGCGCTACAAGGAGCTCAAGGACATCATCGCGATCCTGGGCATGGACGAACTGTCCGACGAGGACAAGCAGACCGTGGCCCGTGCGCGTAAGATCCAGCGCTTCCTGTCGCAGCCGTTCTTCGTGGCCGAGGTATTCACCGGTGCACCCGGCAAGTACGTATCGCTGAAGGATACCATTCGCGGTTTCCAGGGCATCCTCGAGGGCGAATACGACAACCTGCCGGAGCAGGCCTTCTACATGGTGGGCAGCATCGACGAGGCCGTCGAGAAAGCCAACCAGATGAAGTAAGGCCGTCCACCAGGGGGACTTCGCTATGGCGAATAGCTTCAAGTGCAACATCGTCAGCGCCGAAGAGGCGATCTTCTCGGGTGAGATCGAGCAGCTCGTCGCTTCCGGCATCATGGGCGACCTGGGCATCCTGCCCGGGCACGCCCCGCTGCTGACCGAGCTTCAGCCTGGTCCGGTCCGCGTCATCCGGGAAGGCGGTGCGGAAGAGAACTTCTACGTCTCCGGCGGCTTCCTCGAAGTGCAGCCCGACGTGGTGACCGTACTGGCCGACGCAGCCTCCCGTGCCGGCGACCTCGACGAGGCCGCTGCCGAGGAAGCCCGTCAGCATGCGCTCAAGGCATTCAACGACAAGTCGTCGGAGCTGGATTACACCCGCGCCGCCGCCGAACTCGCGGAAGCCGTGGCCCAGCTGCGTACCATTCAGCAGCTGCGCAAGAAGGCCGGCAAGGGCTGATTCCAGGCCTGTCTGTCACGAAACGCCCCTCGAACAGTGTTCGAGGGGCGTTTTCGTCTCTGTTATGATGAAGCTCTGGTACCGGAGGCCCGGTCCACACTCATGCCATCACGCAACGACTGCCTGGCAGCTGCGTGAAGGACTCAGGAGAATGCCATGGAGTTGAGCGAACAGCTGCAGGAACACAAGCAAACCCTCGTTGCCGCCATCGAGCAGGAGGATCGCGAGCTGCTCGACCAGTGGCTACCGGAGCTGCGGGCGGCAGATCTTTCCGAAATACTCGAAGAGATGGCCGAGGACGATGGCGACCTGCCGACGGTATTGAAGGTGCTCGATTGCCTGCCGCTGGAACGTCGCGCCAACGTCCTGGGCTATCTCACTGGCGAGGTCCAGGTCGAGGTTGCCGAAGCCATGTCCGATGAAGTCCTCCTTTCGGTGCTGGAGGAGATGGGCTCGGACGAGCGTGCCGACCTGTTCAACCTGCTCGGCGAGGATCGCCAGGAAGTGCTGCTGCGGCGCATGGCCCGCCAGGAGCGCGAGGATCTCAAGCGGCTGGCGAGCTATGAAGAGGGCACCGCGGGTTCGATCATGACCTCGGACTACGTGGCGATTCCCAGCGGCATGACCGTATCCAAAGCAATGATGCGGGTGCGCCAGACCGCACCGGATGCCGAAACCGTCTATCAGCTCTATATCATCGACCAGGATGGCAAGCTGGCGGGCACGCTGTCGCTGCGCCAGCTGATGGTGGCGCGCCCAGGCGCCCAGGTCGACGACCTGATGATCAAGGACGTGATCAGTGTGTCGGTGGACGAGGCGCAGGAGGAGGTCGCCCGCCTGGTCGCCCGCTACGACATGCTGGCGGTGCCGGTGATCGACCACGATGAGCGCCTGGTGGGCATCGTCACCCACGATGACGCCATGGACGTGGCCGAAGAGGAGGCCACCGAAGACTTCCACAAGGGGATGTCCATCGGCCAATTGGAAGACGGCGTCAGCCGCGTGCCGATCTGGAGTCTCTATCGCAAGCGCGTAACCTGGCTGGTACTGCTGGTATTCGCCAATCTCTTCTCCGGTGCCGGTATCGCCTACTTCGAGGACACCATTGCTGCCCAGGTGGCGCTGGTGTTCTTCCTGCCGCTGCTTATCGGTAGCGGCGGTAACGCCGGCGCCCAGGCCGCCACGCTGATGGTGCGCGGCATGGCGACGGGGGACGTCGGGGTCAAGGATTGGAGCAAGCTGTTGGGGCGAGAGCTGCTGGTGGCGGGCTCGCTGGGTCTAACCATGGCACTGGCAGTGGCCCCCATCGGCGTGCTGCGCGGTGGCGAGGCGGTAGCCATCGTGGTGGCCATGAGCATGGTCACCATCGTGCTGTTCGGCAGCCTGCTGGGCATGTGCCTGCCTTTTGTGCTCAATCGCGTGGGCTGGGACCCGGCTACCGCCTCGGCGCCTCTGGTGACGACCTTGATCGATGCCTGCGGTGTAGTGATCTATTTCACCATCGCCACGGCGATTTTGACGGGGCTGTAGAAAGCGGTACCGAACTCTATCCTGGCCCGACAAGGGGAGACGACCGAGCTGCGCCTACTGTTATCGAGGCTGCGCCAGGAGCTGCTGCTCTTGGTGCTGCTGGCCGCCTTGCCGCTGCTGTTGCTGGCATTGCCCGAGCAAGCGGGTGATCTGCACCATCTGGTGCACTGGGACACGCTGGCTGCCCTGGCGGGGCTGATGGTGCTCTCCCGGGGGCTCGAGGAGAGTGGAGCGCTGACGCGAGTCGGTCGCCGTCTGCTGGCACGGGTCGACACTGAGCGCTATCTGGCGCTGGTTCTGACACTGCTTTCAGCGGCGCTCGCTGCCGTGGTGACCAATGACGTGGCACTGTTCATCGTGGTGCCGTTGACCCTGGGCCTGCGGTTGGTGGCGACGTTGCCGATAGGCCGGCTGATCGTCTTCGAAGCCTTGGCGGTCAATGCCGGCTCGACGATCAGCCCCATCGGCAACCCGCAGAACCTGTTCATCTGGCAGCAGGCAGGTGTCGATTTCACGACGTTTTTCCTTGCCATGACGCCCTTGGCCTTGGCCATGATGGCGCTGTTGATCGCTGCGATTCCGCTGGCCTTCCCCGCCAAGGCCATCCATATCGAGCCGGGGGGATCCCCACCGGCGCTCAAACCCAGGCTGGCCGGAGTGTCGCTGGCGTTGTACCTGCCGCTGCTGCTGGCGATAGATGCCGGACTGGCGCTACCCGCTGCCGTGGCGATCATCACGCTCTACCTGCTGTTTCAGACCCGTGTGGTGCGCTACGTCGACTGGCTGTTGCTGCTGGTGTTCGTGCTGATGTTCATGGTGCTCGGCCTTGCCGCCATGCTCGACCCGGTGGTGAGTCTGGTCGGGCATCTGGCCGGATGGCCCGGTGGCATGATGACCACGGGGGCGTTGTTGTCTCAGGGCATCTCCAACGTGCCGGCTGCCATTCTGCTGGAGGGTTTCACCGATGACTGGCGGACCCTGGCATGGGGCGTCAGCGTGGGCGGTTTCGGCCTCGCCATCGGTTCCATGGCCAATATCATTGCCTTGCGTCTGGCACGGGAGAAGGGACTGTGGCGGGACTTCCATCGCTGGTCGCTACCGATGCTATTGGCGAGCTGGCTGCTGGCGCTGTTATTGCCCTCCATATGATAGCCGTACCCTGGGGCACCGTTTCATCACTTCCTCCAGGACGATCAAGCGCCTACCGTGTAGATTCTGAATCGAGGTGGGCCCACGGCTGTCGCTGCTGGACGAAAAAGTGCTGATCGATGCTCTTTTCGAAGGGGAGTTGGGCGGGGAGAACACTCGTGCCTAGCCCTAGCCCTAGCCCCTAGCCCCTTACGCCTTCTGATGTCGTCAGGCCGGTAATACGCAAAGAAGAAGACGGCTCACGCAGCCGTCTTCTTCATTTGTCTGCAAATAGCTGCCGCGCCAGTAGACGTATTATTTTCGACTCTGAAAGAACGAGCGAATGGCGACGAACAGAATGACCGTCAGCAGCAGCGAGAAGGGAATGAGGATGAGCGAAACGGCAGGCACGATCATGTCGGCGGCCATGGCGAACTCCTTGAGAACGGCGGGTGGGGAGCGCCGGCGCTAGGCGTCGACTGGACAGGTGATGATAGCACGGCGGACGCCGGGTTTCAGCGCACGTTCTGCTTGATCTCGACCTCTGCCAGCCACGGTACGTCGTGAATGAGCTCGCTCAGCTGACGGGGCAGCGCCGCGAGTTCCGAGTAAGACAGCTGGCCATCCATGAACACGTCGACGCTGATTCGTCCTTCGAGATAGTGCAGCCGATAATGTTCGATAAGGGGCCAGCAGGGGTGAGACGACCAACGCTGCTGCAGCACCCGGTCCACCTCGGGTCGCAGCGGCAGGCCGGGGAAGCGGCTGGGATCGCCCTCGCCAGCGTCGTCCTCGGGGTCGATGTGAAAGGTCACGTCGCTGAGGGCGGGATAGGCGAGGCGCAGCCGGCGGCTGACCTCGTTGCCGATCTCGTGAGCCTCCGAGACGCTGATGCGAGGGCCCACTACCACGTGCAAGTCGACGATGGCGTGCCCCGCCGACTGGCGGGTGCGCAGGTCGTGCACGCCTTCCACACCGGGCACCTCGAGAGCCACCTGATGCATCTGCTGTTGTGCATCGGCCGGCAGGGCGGTATCGACCAGCTCGCGGGCCGACTCCCACAGTAGATCCCAGCCTACCTTGCCCACCAGCAGGCCGACGATCACCGCTGCCACGGCGTCGAGCCAGCCGAAGCCGAACTGGGCGCCGATGAGTGCTAACAGCACCACCGCAGTGGAGAGCACGTCGGAACGCGAGTGCCAGGCGTTGGCCTCTAGCAGCTTCGACTTCACCCGCTTGGCAACGCGCATGGTGTAGTGAAACAGCCACTCCTTGGCGAGCAGGGCCGCGAGCGCCAGCAGCATGGCCCAGATCCCCGGAGCGGCGATCTCGGTGCCGGCGAGCAGCCGCTGCAGGCTCGACCAGGCGATGGCACCGGCGACGAAGATCAGCACGCTGCCCAGCAGCAGGGTGGCGAGGGTCTCGATACGGCCGTGACCGTAGTGGTGGTCATGATCGGGGCCCTGGCGGCCATAGTGAGTGGCTGCCAGCACGAAGCCGTCGGTGACCAGATCGGAGAACGAGTGGATGCCGTCGGCCACCAGGGCCGCCGAACCGACCAGGGCACCGACTACCACTTTGGCACAGCCCAGCAGGCCGTCGAGCCAGACGGCGATATAGGTGGCGCGCTTGGCATCGCGGCTATGTAATGCCTGATCGTCAGTCGAGATCATGGTCGTTCGAGCTCCCTGCTTCCAACTGCTATATGTTCTCATTTACATCGAGACAGTTGAAGCGTCAGGCCTAAACCGGTAGGCCCAGCACGGCGGTGGCAATGGCAAAATAGATCAGCACCCCCGAGGCGTCGGCGATGGAGGTCACCAGCGGCGCCGAGGCGGTGGCCGGATCGACGCCGAAGCGTTGCAGCAGGAACGGCAGGATCATGCCGATCAGGCTGCCGATGATCACGATCGCCACCATGCTCATGGCCACCACCATGGCAATCTCGGTGCCGGCACGGAAGATGCCCACTACCGACACCGCCAGCGCCATGGTCAGGCCCAGGCCGATGGCCACGGTGACCTCTCGGCCCAGCAGCTTGGCCCAGTCGCGACTGCGTACGTCGCCGGTGGCCATGCCCCGTACCATCAGGGTAGCGGCCTGGGAGCCGGCGTTGCCTCCGCTGTCCACCAGCAGCGGCAGGAAAAACACCAGCGCAATGTAGGCCTCGATGGTCTCCTCGAAATAGGCGATACCGGCACCGGAGAAGATGTTGGCGAACACCAGCAGCACCAGCCATACCACCCGCTTGCGGTAGAGCTCGTAGAGGCTGGCGCTGCGCAGCCCACCCTCGATCTTGCCGATGGACATGCCCTTGTGCATGTCCTCGGTGGCCTCTTCCTCGGCCACGTCCATGGCGTCGTCGTAGGTAACGATACCCACCAGGCGCTCCCCGCCGTTGATTACCGGCAGCGCCAGAAGATCATAGCGAGCCACCAGTCGGGCCACCTCTTCTTGAGCGGTATCGGCAGTGACGAAGACTACCTCCTCGGTCATCAGCTCGGCGACCTGGCTGTCGGGGTCGGCCAGGATAAGCTCGCGCAGGGACACAGTGCCGAGCAGGCGTCCGTCGGTATCGATGCAGTAGAGCTGATAGACGGTTTCGGCATGCGTGCCGGTGTCGCGCACCGTGGCCAGAGCGCGGGTAACGTCGTAGTAGGCCGGAATCGCCACGTAGTCCGAGGTCATGATCGCCCCGGCGGTGCCTTCCTCGTAGCTGGAAAGCTTGCGCAGGTTTTCTTGTTCGGCACGTGGCATGGTGTGAAGCAGCGCCTGCTGACGATCCTCGTCGAGCAGCTTGAACAGGTCGGCACGCTCGTCGGCGTTCATGTGCTGCAGCAGCTCGCCCAGCTTTCTGTCGGTCAGCGTGGCGGCGAGCTCCTCCTGCAGCGCCACGCTCAAATAGCCGAACGCCACCGCACGCTGGTCGAGCGGCAAGTGCTGCAAGAGCGAGAGCACGGTATCGGTGTGCTCATGCTGGACGAATTCGGCCAGGTCGGCCGGCTGCATTTCGGCGATCAGGCGCTCGATGGCTTCCTGGTCGCGACGCTGCATGGCGCTGCGCAGAGAGGCAGCGAGAATGGCATAGCTCATGGTTGGGCTCCTGGCGCGCATCGGCACGTGCGCGCAGAAGCCGTGGCGGGACCTTAGAGAGGCAGGTCCGGCAAGGGCCAGGGCGCGCGCGGCGGTGCAGCGCTGCTAGCTGGAATGTCCGTCGTTGTCTGTCGACTCGGAGGTTCCATAACGTCCTCGGGAAAATGGGGTGTCGCCGCCATTAGGGAAGTACTGAACAAATCGGCGAGCGAGATGAAGCACAAGGCGCACGGCGCACAAGAACCGGAGCATATTGGGGTATATGTGAGGATTCTGAGCACCGCGCAACGCAGTGATTCGCTCGCGCAGGCATTTGTGCAGCGCTTCCTTAGGTGGCGCGGGCATTCTAGGCCGGTCATTGCCGGTCCGCAATATCGGCACGAGCCGCGGAATTGTAACGAGCGACGGCGGACAATCGGCAAGGGGGCGTGTATCCTCTTCGCGTCCGGTCGTGCGTTTGCTGCACTGCATATGCTTTGTCATCGGGAGAGTGCCAGGAATGGATTGGCTCCAGGTCGTTGTATTGTCAGTGGTTCAGGGATTGACCGAGTTCCTGCCGATTTCGAGTTCCGCCCATCTGATCCTGGTGCCGGTGCTCACCGACTGGGATGACCAGGGCTTGACCTTCGATGTGGCGGTGCACCTGGGCAGCCTGCTGGCGGTGGTGCTTTACTTCCGTCACGATCTGCGACGCATGGGGGCGAGCTGGGCCATGTCGCTACGCCAGCGCAGCCTGCGTGAGGGCGTCGAAGATCCGGATGCCCGGCTGGCGTGGTGGGTGCTGCTGGCTACTGTTCCGGTCTGCGTGATCGGCTTCCTCTTGCATGACATCATCAGCGTCAGCATGCGTTCGCCGATACTGATCGGCGCTACTCTGATCGGCTTCGGCCTGCTGCTGGGCTATGCCGACTGGAACAAGCGCGCCGGAAAAAGTGAGTACCAGCTAACTCTGCGTGACGCGATGGTGATCGGTGCCGCTCAGGCGCTGGCACTGATCCCAGGCACGTCGCGCTCCGGCATCACCATGACCGCGGCGCTGCTGCTGGGCATGAGCCGCGAAGGAGCGGCACGCTTCTCCTTCCTGCTGTCGATCCCGGTTACCGCTCTGGCCTCGGCACTGGAAATTCACGGGGTGCTGCAGGCCCCGCGTGAGATCGACTGGCAGGCGATGGCGGTGGGTGTGGTGCTGTCGGGGGTGAGTGCCTATCTCTGTATTCACTACTTCATCGCCTTCATCAAGCGGATCGGAATGCAGCCTTTCGTTGTCTACCGCATCGTGCTTGGGCTATGGCTGCTGTGGATCTTCTGGTAGACCGTTCTAATCGAGGAGTCCTGTTATCATGACCTCTGTCCTGCGACCCGTGGTGGCTGTGGCTCTAAGCCTGGCGCTTCTGCTCAGCGGATGTTCGGAAAACGACCGCCCGCTGGATTCGCCAGTACGCCTCGAAGGCGCCATCTTTGGCTCCTTCTACCAGGTGACCATCGCCGACAGTCTGACCCAAGGGCAGGCGCGCGAACTGGAAGAGGGGCTACTCGAAGTACTCGAGCAGGTGGATGCGTCCATGTCGATCTATCGTGAAGACGCGGAGCTGATAGCCTTCAATCAGTCGCCGGTGAGTGAATGGCAGCCGCTCTCCAACGAGCTGATCGAGGTGCTGGCGATCAGCCAGTCGGTGGCCGAGAGCAGCAATGGTGCCTTCGACGTGACCATCGGCGGGCTGGTCAACCTGTGGAGTTTCGGCTCCGAGGCGCGTCCGCGGGAAGTGCCGGACGACGAGACCTTGCAGGCGCGCCTTGCTGAGGTGGGGCCCGACAGTATCGAGCTCGACGAGAACGCCATGCAGGCACGTCGGTTGCGCGACGTGTTCGTCGATCTCGGCGGTGTAGCCAAGGGTCATGCGACCGACCGGGTTGCCGCCTACCTCGATGGCGAAGGCATCGAACACTATCTGGTCAACCTGGGTGGCGATCTGATTGCACGCGGCTTTCGTGATGCCGACGGCGAGGCTTGGCGTATCGGCATCGAGGCACCGCTGGACGACCGTCAGGAAGCGACACAGATCGTGCCTGTGCACGATATCTCGATTGCCACGTCCGGCGATTACCGCAACTATTTCGAAGAGGAGGGGCGGCGCTTCTCGCACACCATCGACCCTCGAAACGGTCGGCCCATCGAGCATCGGGTGGCCTCGGTGACGGTGGCGCATCCCTCGAATGCTTGGGCCGACGCCTGGGCCACGGCGATGCTGGTGCTGGGTGAAGAGGAGAGTCTGGCCCTGGCGCGTGAGCAGGACCTCAAGGTACTGCTGTTGGTACGTGAGGACGAAGGCTGGCGAAGCGTGGCGAGCCCGGCCTTCGCGGAACGCTTCGGTGGGGAACTGAGCGAAGAGATGGGCCTAGAGGTGCGCTGAACCGCCGGAAAAGAGCGGTGCACGGCCCATATTGAGCGATGGGTGCCGTTTGGTCCCTGATGAACTGAAGCCAATCGAATGGACAAGGAGTCTTCGATGACCCTGGATGTGGTGATCCTTGCCGCCGGGCAGGGTACGCGGATGCGTTCGACCCTGCCAAAGGTGCTGCATCGCCTGGCCGGCAAGCCGATGGTGCGTCACGTACTCGATACCGCCCTCGAACTCGAGACGGAGCGCCTGCACGTCGTGGTCGGCCATGGTGCCGAGCGGGTGCGCGAGGCACTCGGTGAATACCCGGTACGCTTTGCCCTGCAGGCCGAGCAGAAGGGCACTGGCCATGCCGTGGCCCAGGCGCTGGATGGCCTGGGCGAAGGCAAGGTGCTGGTGCTGTACGGCGATGTGCCGCTGATTCGTCGCGAGACGTTGGCGGCACTGCTGGCCGAAGTGAGCGAGTCGCGCATGGCACTGCTCACCGTGACCCTGGACGACCCCACCGGCTACGGCCGTATACTGCGCAACGCCGACGGCGAGGCGGTGGCCATCGTCGAGCAGAAGGATGCCAGTGAGCGTGAGCTGGCGATCCGCGAATGCAATACCGGCATCATGGCCATGACCGCGGCCCAGCTGAAGCGCTGGCTGCCGCGGCTCTCGGCCGACAACGCCCAGGGCGAGTACTACCTCACCGACGTCATTGCCATGGCGGCCGCCGAAGGGGTAGCCATTGCCACGGCCCAGCCGGCCGATGCCATGGAGGTGGAAGGGGTCAACAATCGCCAGCAGATGGCACGCCTGGAGCGCTCCCATCAGATGCGAATCGCCGACGAGCTCATGGCCAAGGGAGTGGCGTTGATCGATCCGGCACGCATCGATGTGCGCGGTCGCCTCAGTTGCGGTCATGACGTGGAGATCGATGTCGGCTGCGTGTTCGAGGGCGATGTGGAGCTGGGCGAAGGGGCACGTATCGGGCCTCACTGTGTGATTCGCGACAGCCACATCGGTGCCGAAACCGTCGTCGAGCCACACAGCGTGATCGAAGGGGCCGTGGCGGCCGGCCACAACCGCATCGGGCCCTTTGCCCGGCTGCGTCCGGGAACCCGTCTGGCAGTGGGCGCCAAGGTGGGCAATTTCGTCGAGACGAAAAATGCCGAAGTGGGCGAGGGCAGCAAGATCAATCACCTGAGCTATGTGGGCGATGCGCGACTGGGGCGCGGCGTCAACGTCGGCGCCGGTACCATCACCTGCAACTACGATGGTGCCAACAAGCACCATACCGACATTGGCGATGACGCCTTCATTGGCTCCAACACCGCCTTGGTGGCACCGGTCAGCGTCGGGCGTGGTGCCACGGTGGGGGCTGGTTCTACCATCAGCAAGGACGTGCCCGACAACGCCCTGGCCGTTTCCCGTGGGCGCCAGATCGGCAAGACCGACTGGGTGCGACCGGCCAAGAAGACCCGAGACTGACAACCAGCGCGAGGAATCGTCATGTGTGGAATCGTCGGTGCCGTTGCCGAGCGCAACGTGGAAGGCATCCTGCTCGAAGGCTTGCGGCGCCTGGAGTATCGCGGCTACGACTCGGCAGGGATGGCGGTGATCTCTGCCGATGGCGAGCTGCAGCGCCGCCGCGCGCTGGGCAAGGTCGCCGCTCTCGAGACCATGCTCGATGAGGCAGCCCTGCCGGGGCGTTGCGGTATCGCCCACACCCGCTGGGCCACCCACGGCAAGCCCAGTGAGGACAACGCCCATCCGCACCAGTCGGGAAGCCGGCTGGCGCTGGTGCACAACGGCATCATCGAGAACCACGAGCCGCTGCGCCGCGAGCTGGAAGCCGACGGCTATGTCTTCTCCTCGCAGACCGATACCGAGGTGGTGGCGCACCTGCTGGAGCGCGAATACCGCCATGGCGGTGGCCTGCTGGCCGCCGTGCAGCGAGTGCTCGCTCGCCTGGAAGGTGCCTATGCCCTGGCCGTGGTGCATGCCGATGAGCCCGATGTCGTTGTAGGTGCGCGCAAGGGCAGTCCGCTGGTGGTAGGGGTGGGTATCGATGAAGCTTTTCTGGGCTCCGACCCGCTGGCACTGCTGCAGGTTACAGACCGTTTCATCTACCTGCAGGAGGGTGACGTGGTGCGGCTCTCCGATGGTGGTCGGATCGAGATCCACGATGCGCAGGGACAAGCCGCCAAGCGCGAGACCCATACCTTCGAGCACGGCGATGGCGCCGCCAGCAAGGGCGAATACCGTCACTACATGCTGAAGGAGATCTTCGAGCAGCCAGCGGTGATCGCTGCGGCACTGGAAGGCCGGCTGGGCGAGCGCTCGGTGCCGGTCGGGTGCTTCGGCCCCGATGCCGAGGTGCTGTTCGAGCGGGTCAGGCAGGTGCATATCATCGCCTGCGGCACCAGCTATCACGCCGGCCTGGTGGCGCGCTACTGGCTGGAACGCTATGCCGGCATCCCCGTGCAGGTGGAAGTCGCTTCTGAATACCGCTACCGCACGGTGGTGGTGCCGGACGACACCCTGTTCGTCACGCTGTCGCAGTCCGGCGAGACGGCCGATACCCTGGCGGCGCTGCGTTTCGCCCGCGAGCGGGGCTACCTCGGCAGTCTGGCCATCTGTAACGTGCCGGGAAGTTCCCTGGTAAGGGAGTCCGACCTCACCCTGATGACCCAGGCCGGTCCCGAGATCGGCGTGGCCTCGACCAAGGCCTTCACCACCCAGCTCACCGCCCTGATGCTGCTGACGCTGGCCCTGGGGCGGGTCAAGGGGCTGGCGGCCGAGACCCAGGCCGAGCTGGTGGCCGGGCTGCGCTCTCTGCCGCAGCTGGTGGGCCAGGTGTTGAAACTGGATGACGCCATCGAGCGGCTGTCGACCGCCTTTGCCGAGAAGCATCACGCCCTCTTCCTCGGGCGCGGCGCGCATTTCCCCATCGCCCTGGAGGGTGCGCTGAAGCTCAAGGAGATCTCCTACATTCACGCCGAGGCTTATCCCGCCGGCGAACTCAAGCACGGTCCGCTGGCGCTGGTGGACAGCGAGATGCCGGTCATTTCCGTCGCCCCCAACGACGAGCTGCTCGACAAGCTCAAGTCCAACCTGCAAGAAGTACGCGCCCGCGGCGGTGAACTCTTCGTCTTCGCCGACGAGCAGGTCGGCCTCGAGGAGGAAGACGGCGTCAGGGTGCTGCGGTTACCCCACGTGCATGACGCTTTGGCGCCGATTCTCTATACCGTGCCACTGCAGCTGTTGAGTTATCACGTTGCGGTGCTCAAGGGCACCGACGTCGATCAGCCGCGTAATCTGGCTAAGTCTGTAACGGTGGAGTGAACTCAGGATACTTCAGCTTACTTTTCTCGTTACCTGTCGTTAAACTTCGCCCTTGAACTGGGCAGCAACAAGTCATTACAAGGCACTTGTTGCTGCCTGATTTCAATTAAACGAAGAACGAGAAAAGGACATCGACTTGGGGAACGGACAGAAACGTCAGGGAAGTTTCCTGAAACGCTTGCTGGTGATCGGCGCAGGGCTCGTGCTTGTGGTGGGTTTGGGAGCCCCCTATTGGTTGGGCCAGCAGGTGGAAAAGCATTACGCCGACTATCTGCAACAGTTGCAGCGCTTCGGTTATATACAGGTCGAGAACCTGGTTTATGAACGTAACTGGTTTCAAGCCGGTGCCAGCTATGAACTCATCATGGAGCCTGAACTTGCGCAGGCGTATGAGCGTCTCCTTGGCGCAGAAATGGGGCTGTCGTTCGACGGAGAGCCGCTCAGGATAGTCGTCAACGACCGCATCACCCACGGCCCCTTCATGGGCGCTCTGGCCACCTTCGAGGGGCGAGCCGAGGCGTCGGGCTGGCTGTTCGAGCAGGCGATCCAACTGGTAGAAGACGAGGCTTTCACCCGCTATGCCGGCAGGGTCGGCTTCGACCAGATGGTCGAGGGCGAGTGGGAGCCCATGGCGGTAACGCTGGCCTCGGGTCCGCTACTCGATGATCTCGGTGTGGAGATACGTTACGAGGGCGAGTACCTGGGCGGTGAGTTCCGCTACGACCCAGACTCGGGTGAGTATCGCAGTACGAATCGTCTGGGGCAGTCCCGGTTGGTGGAGCCCTCGGCCGTTCACACCTTCGAGGGCTCAACCACCGATCTGATGATTTCTTTCCCCCAGGGAGTGCTGCGCGAAATCACGCTGCGCTCGGACGATGCGCCGCTGTCGACGCAGAGCCGCGATCTGCAAGAGGTGAGCAACTACCGCATCGAAGGGCAGAGTATCGAGGTCAAGTTCCTGTTCGACGACCAGGGCCGCTTCGCTGACCTGATGGCGCACTTCGAGATGCAGGGGTTCGAATCCGAAGCGCCCGACCTCTATCTCACCATGGATGGTCTGGCAGCCGATTTCACGGCGACTCGCCATGGCGATAGCAGCTGGTATGGCCAACTGGGCCTCAGTCTCGACGGCCTGGCGGTGCGCGAGCAGTACTCGCCGGGCTTTACCGCGCAAAGCGCCACGGTCCGTCTGGGGCTGGTGCCGGAATCCGAGGCACGCTTCCAGCTGGCGCAGCTGTGGGCGGCCGAGGGGCTACAGATTCAAGGCCTGGAAGAGTCGATCGCCTTCCATGTTGAGTCCAGCTACGGGAAGCTGTCGCGCACCGAGTACGACACCCTGTGGAGCTTGATCTACGAAGCCATTGCCAGCTTCCAGTGGGACGATCCTGAGGCCCTGCTGCCCATTTTCGAGCGCATGGAGGAGGCCGGCGAGGCGCTGATGGCGGGCCGATCCGTACTCACCATCAAGCCGGCGTCGTTCAGCATGGGCGATGCGGACATCGCCCTGGCGCTGGAAGCCGACCTGCTGCTTCAGGACATTGCCGGTTTTGACGACAGCTCTCTGCTCGATGCGGAAAACCGCCTGGACCTGAGCGTGGAGGCTTCCGCCATGCTGTTGCATCGGGTGACCCGTGAAGTTCTGCGTCAGCAGTACAACGGCATGCTGTCGGGCAATGAGCTCGATGCCATGGCCAAGGAGGTGGTGACCGGAAGCGTGGAGCCGATGCTCGAGATGGGCGTCGTTCGCCGCGAGCAGGACGGGAGCTACACCTTGAAGGTGCAGCTACAGGACGGCCAGCTGCTGGTGAACGGCGAACCCGGCGAGTGGCTGCTGGGGCAGTTCTGAGTCACACCGAAGCTACGTTGAACTCTGCGGCAGGGTGGCGCGCTCAGCGCACCACCCAGCCGCGGCGAATCAACGGCGAGAACAGCAGTCGATAGAGCCGCATGGCCACCCGGTGATAGAAGGGCAGAATCAGCCAGCTGCGGCTGACGCCTACCAGCGTGGCCATCGCAGCCGCCAGTATCAGGGCGCCCAGCATGTCCTGGGGGAAATGTACGCCGAGGAACACCCGCGCCCAGGCTACCGGTAGTGCCAGCAGCAGCAGGTAGCGCCCGATCCGCCGGGTGCCGGCATGCAGCAGCAGGCTGAAGGCCATGGTCAGCATGATAGTGGCGTGGTTGCTGGGAAATGCCGGGGTCGGAGCGTGTTCCAGGAAGGTCTGTCCCACGGGCATCATGAAAGGCCGTGGCGTCGGCCATAGCCAGCCGATCATCCAGCTCGCCGCCAGGGCGAGCAGAGTAGCGATGAAGGCCTCCCACAGCGGGCGTTTCAGGCGCTCACTGCCGCGTAGCCAGCCAATGACCAGCAGAGCCGGCACCAGCCAGATCAAGTATACGGCGAAGACTTCCGCCATCAACAGCAGCCGTGGGTCGCTGCCGGGCGCCGCGTTGAGTTGGGCGAACAGGGCAAGGTTGAGTGTCGTTTCCATGGGCTAGGTGCGCTGGGCGCTCTTCCTTGTTCATTATGGAGCAGGCAGCCATGCTGCCATTCGCCGGGCGGCGTTTCCGATTAATTTTGTTACAGGAGCATGACAAGGTTGTCCAGACTGTATCTGGGTTTGGCGATGTGGGCCAATCCCGACTGGTGTGGCTCCCTGTACCCACCCTATGGCGGCCAGGAGGGTTGGCTGAGCGACTATGCGCGGGTGTTCAACGCGGTGGAGGGCAACACGACCTTCTACAGCGGGGCGCCCCGGGCCGAGACGGTGGCTGGCTGGTTGCGCCAGGCGCCTGCTGGTTTCCGTTTCTGCTTCAAGCTGCCGGCGGCACTGACCCACGAGCGCCGGCTCGAGGGTGTCGAAGCGGACTTCGATGCCTTCGTCGAGGCGCTCTCTCCACTGCACGATCGCTTGGGTCCTCTGCTCGTCCAGTTGCCTCGGGACTTCGGCCCTGACCTGCTGCCCCGCCTCGCAGCGCTGCTGGAGCGCTGGCCTGCGACGATCCCCTGCGCCGTGGAGGTCCGGCATCCTGAATTTTTCCACAAGGGGGCGGCCGAGGTTGCTCTCAACCGCCTGTTGATAACTCATGGTGCCAACCGCGTCATGCTCGACGTGCGGCCGCTGTTCTCGACCCCGGCAACGGGCAGCCCTGCGCTTGCACAAGCGCAGAGTGAAAAGCCACGCTGCCCATTACACGTGCTTTCCACGGGAAATGAGCCGCTTGTCCGCTTTATCGGACACCTCGATGAGAAGATCAACCTCAGCTACTTCCGGCCCTGGATCGACCAGCTAAAGCTGTGGATAAAACAGGGGAAAACCCCTTTTCTCTTTGTGCATACCGCGAATAACCGACAGGCCCCCGAGCTCGCTCGCCGACTCCATGGCGAGCTGATCGCCCCTCTCGACCAAGCGCCGCTCAACGACTTCGCCGGCGAGCGTCAAGCCACGCTGTTTTGAATCCACCGCCGCTGGCCTTCGAGCGTATGATCGGATAGATTTGCCACCATTCGGTGCAAATACCCATCGTTTTTCCGGGTTTTTGCGCTTGAGACAGATCAACAATCCGATACATAACAACAGGTGACTCATGTCTAAACTCGTCCATGCGCAGTGGTCATCGAAGATGACCTTCGTGCTGGCGGCCGCCGGGTCGGCCGTCGGGCTAGGCAACATCTGGCGCTTCTCCTACATGGTGGGAGACAACGGTGGCGCCGCTTTCGTACTCGTCTATCTGGCCTGCGTGGCCGTGGTGGGTCTTCCCGTGCTGGTGGCCGAGTGGTTGATCGGCCGGCGGGGCCAGAAGAACCCGATCAACGCCATGGCTGAGCTGGCCGGCAAGAACGCCCAGCCCAAGGCGTGGGCACTGGTGGGTGCCAGCGGCGTGCTGGCAGCCTTCCTGATCCTCTCCTTCTATAGCGTGATCGGCGGCTGGTCGCTCTCCTATACCCTGGGGTCGGTCACCGGTACCTTTACCGGCCAGGATGCCGACGGCGTCGGCGCCATCTTCGAGGGCTTACTGGGTAACCCCTTGCTGTTGCTGCTGTGGCACACCGCCTTCATGGCGCTGGTGGTGTGGATCGTGGCACGCGGCGTGGTCAAGGGGCTGGAGGGTGCGGTACGCACCATGATGCCGGCGCTGGTGGTGCTGATGGTGGTGCTGGTCGGCTACGGCATGACCACCGGTCATTTCGGCGAGGCGCTGGCCTTCATGTTCCGCCCCGACTGGGGCGCGCTCTCCGGCGACGTGGTGCTGGCCGCCATGGGCCAGGCCTTCTTCACCCTGTCGCTGGGCATGGGCATCATGATGGCCTACGGCTCCTATCTGGGTGAGGACGTCAATCTGCTGGGCACGGCGCGCACGGTGATCATCCTGGATACCGGCATCGCCCTGCTGGCCGGCCTGGCGATCTTCCCCATCGTCTTCGCCAACGGCCTGAGTGCCGGGGAAGGCCCGGGGCTGATCTTCGTCACCCTGCCGCTGGCGTTCGGCAACATGACCGGAGGCATGCTGCTGGGGCTGATGTTCTTCCTGCTGCTGACCTTCGCCGCGCTGACTTCGGCCATCTCGCTGCTCGAGCCGGTGGTGGAATTCGTCGAGGAGCGCACGCCGCTGACGCGGGTCATGGCCACCCTGGTGAGCGCCGTGGCGGTGTGGCTGCTGGGGATTGCCGCGCTGATGTCGTTCAACGTCTGGCCCGAGCCGGTGATGTTCGGTCTCAACGTGTTCGATCTGCTGGACACCTTCACCAGCAAGATTCTGCTGCCGCTGACGGGGCTGGGCGCGATCGTCTTCGTTGCCTGGTGTCTGGATCGCCGCAGCGTGGCCGCGGAGCTGAATCTGACCGGCGGTAGCGAGCAGGTGTGGCTGGTGGTGGCGCGCTACGTGGCGCCGCTGGGGGTGATACTGGTGTTCGTCAACTCCCTGTTGGGATGACCCCGGGTTTATTGGGGGGACGAGCCCACCTGGCCCCGCATGCCGGGGCCGAATTACCTGCTTGTTGCGGCCGCCGCTGGGCGGCCGCTTCAGTGTCTTTCGTCGTCGACCAGGTCGGCGATGTCCCGCTCCAGCTGCTTGAACTCCTGGTGCAGCTCGATTCCGCGGCGGGCGCGCAGGTTTCGCTGGGCGGCGCTGCGAGAGCGCTTCTCATGCTCGGCGACGTTGATGCTCATGAAGATGTCGAGAAGTTCATTCTTGACGGAAGTGACTCGTTCGACCTTACTCATGATCGACCCTCCCTTCTTCTTCTGTGCCTTATCTTCGTCTGTACGGCAAGATCAAATCACAGCATCTTTACTATACCCTACTTGACAGAATGATGACGAAGTGGGCCATTCCACGCTGTGGAGCGAAACTCCCCCAAGCGAGTCGGGATCGTGCATACTGAGATTCTGCGTTCGTCAAACCAAGGAGTTCAGCGTGAGCCGCGCCCTGTTCGATGAAATGAGACGCCGCATGGAGCTTTTCCGCCGCTCCGAGCAGAAAGTGGCGCGCTTCGTGCTGCGCAATCCCGAAGAAGTCATTCACATGCGTATCGTCGATCTGGCCACCGAGGCCAAGGTCAGCGAGCCGACCGTGGTGCGCTTCTGCCGGGCGCTGGGCTGCAACGGTTTCCAGGACTTCAAGCTCAAGCTGGCGCAGATGCTGGCTTCGGGCAGCCAGTTCGCCCAGTTCTCGATGAACGACGACGACTCCGTCGCCGAGTTCTCCCAGAGCATCTTCGACTCCACCGTGGGCACCCTGTTGTCGGTGCGCGACCGCCTCGACAACGAGGCCCTGAGCCGGGCGATCCAGGCGCTGGCCATGGCCAACCGGGTCGAGTTCTACGGCTTCGGCGCCTCCGGGGCGGTGGCCTTCGATGCCCAGCACAAGTTCTTCCGTCTGCAGATCTCCACCGCGGCCTACGCCGACCCCCACATGCAGAACATGTCGGCGGTGACTCTCAAGGAGGGCGATGTGGTGGTGGCGATCTCCCAGACCGGACGTACCCGCGCCCTGGTGGCCAGCGTGCGCCTGGCCCGCGAGGCCGGTGCCACGGTGATCGGCCTGTGCCCCAGCGGTTCGCCGCTCTCCGAGGAGGTGACCCTGCCGCTCTACATCGACGTGCACGAGGACACCGAGATCTACACGCCGATGAGTTCGCGCGTTGCGCACCTGGTGCTGATCGACGTGCTCGCCGTGGGCGTGGCCAAGACCCGCGGACCGAAGCTCGCCGAGCAGCTCAAGGCGGTCAAGAAGAGCCTGACGCCGTTGAGGTTTCCGGAGCAGGAAGGCAAACCCTGAGGAAAGGCTGATTTATTGCTGCGCTCGGGCCCTTGTGAAGACAGCTGGCCGCCGGCGGTGCCGATGCGTCGGACCGTCGCTCTTAGCTTGTCATGGGGCGCCGGCGGAACAGCCGCGAACGATGACTTTCGGCGTGTAGCGCCGCTCATGTCGAGGCGGGCGGATATGCTAAGCTGGGCGCTCATTTTTTCCAGCGGCAGACCCCTTCCATGGACGACGTCACGGCGATTCTCGATCAGTTGAACCCGGCCCAGCGCGAGGCGGTGAGCGCCCCCCAGGGCAACATGCTGGTGCTGGCCGGAGCCGGCTCCGGCAAGACCCGGGTGCTGGTGCATCGCATCGCCTGGCTGATGCAGGCCGAGGGGCTCTCGCCCTACGCCGTCCTCGCCGTGACCTTTACCAACAAGGCGGCCCGCGAGATGCGCACGCGGCTCGAGGCGCTGCTGGGGCTGTCGCTGCGCAACGTCTGGGTCGGCACCTTCCACTCCATTGCCCATCGCCTGTTGCGCACCCACTGGCAGGACGCACGGCTGCCGCAGCATTTCCAGATCATCGACTCCGACGATCAGCTACGCCTGATCAAGCGCCTGCTCAAGGATCACCAGATCGATGACGAGCGCTACCCGCCGCGCCAGGTGCAGTACTTCATCTCCGGCTGCAAGGAGGAGGGGCTGCGCCCGCATCAGGTCGACGTGCACGGTGACGCCTACATGGCCCAGATGGTCGAGCTCTACGAGCGTTACCAGCTCACCTGCGAGCGCGGCGGTCTGGTCGACTTCGGCGAGCTGCTGCTCAGGAGCCTGGAGCTGCTTCGCGATACCCCGGCGTTGCTGGCTCACTACCAGGAGCGCTTCGCCCATGTGCTGGTCGACGAGTTCCAGGACACCAACACCCTGCAGTACGCCTGGCTCAAGCTGCTCACCGGCATGAAGACCCCAATGACCGTGGTCGGCGACGACGACCAGTCGATCTACGGCTGGCGCGGCGCGCGGATCGAGAACATCCGTCGCTTCGAGCAGGAGTTCCCAGGCACCCATACCGTGCGCCTGGAGCAGAACTACCGCTCCACCAGCGCTATTCTCGATGCCGCCAACGCCCTGATCAGCCACAACGCCGAGCGCATGGGCAAGGAGCTGTGGACGGCCGGCGCCCGCGGCGAGCCGATCTCGGTCTATGCCGGCTTCAATGACCTGGACGAAGCGCGCTTCATCGTCGACACCATCAGGGAGAAGGTCGACGAGGGTTACCGGCGTCGCGACGTGGCCATCCTCTATCGGTCCAATGCCCAGTCGCGGGTGCTCGAGGAAACCCTGATCCGCCAGGGCATGCCCTATCGCATCTATGGCGGTCATCGCTTCTACGAGCGGCTGGAGATCAAGAACGCCCTGGCCTACCTGCGTCTGCTGCTCAACCGCGACGACGACGCTTCGCTGGAGCGCATCATCAACGTGCCGCCGCGGGGCATCGGCACCCGTACCGTGGAGCAGCTGCGCGAGCGGGCGCGTGTGGCCGGGGTGTCGCTGTGGCAGGCACTGCACGATGGTCTGGCCGACGGTTCGCTGAAGGGACGCGCCGGGGCGTCGCTGCAGCTCTTCGCCGATCTCATCGAAGTGCTCGACAACGACACCGCCGGCCTGAGGCTGCACGAGATCATCGATCATGTGAACGAGCGCTCCGGGCTGGTCGAGCATCATCGCAACGAGAAGGGCGAGAAGGGACAAGCCCGCGTCGAGAACCTGGAAGAGCTGATCAACGCTGCCCGCGCCTTCACCCAGGGCGAATCCTTCGATCCGCCCGAGGCCGGCGAGGGCGCTGTGGCGCTGGAGGCCTTCCTCGCCGAGGCGGCGCTCAACGCCGGCGAACACGAGGCCGACGAGTTCGAGGACAGCGTACAGCTGATGACCCTGCACTCGGCCAAGGGGCTGGAGTTTCCTGTGGTGTTCATTGCCGGGGTCGAAGAGGGGCTGTTCCCGCACAAGATGTCACTGGAGGAGCCCGGTCGTCTGGAGGAGGAGCGGCGGCTGTGCTACGTCGGCCTGACCCGTGCCATGCGCAAGCTCTACCTCACGCATTCGGAGATTCGCCGCCTGCACGGCAAGGAGACCTTCCAGCGGCCGTCGCGCTTTTTGCGCGAGATCCCCGCCGAGTATCTGGAGGAGGTGCGGCTGCGTGGGCAGATCTCGCGGCCGGTGACGGCCATGCGTCCGGCGGTGGGGCTGTCGCGTCAGACCTCGGTCGACGGCGGCGACGACCTGCCCAGCCTGAGTCTCGGCCAGCGGGTGCACCACCCCGTCTTCGGCGAGGGGGTGATTCTCAACGCCGAGGGCGAGGGCGCGCGGGCCCGGGTGCAGGTCAGCTTCGAGGGCGAGGGCGACAAGTGGCTGGTGCTGGGGTTTGCCAAGCTCACTCCATTATAGAGAGCTCAGCGTATTCCTGGGTACGTTGACGTCTACGTCAAAAGCCGCGCTTGCTGCCCAAATTGCCATTAAGCATACTCACTGGCGGACACATCGCGCTTGATTAGACGCGACTCAGAATAACCACCTGGAGTCATGCCAGCATGCAACGCCGTAAATTCCTCAAGACCGCCGGCCTCGGTGCTGCCGGCGTCGTCGCTGCCCCCTTCGTCTCCACCGCCAAGGCGCAGGAAACCATCACCTGGGACATGGTCACCTCCTGGCCGACCAACTTCCCGGCCCTGGGTACCGGTGCCAATGCATTCGCGCAGCGTATCGAACAGCTCTCCAACGGCCGCATGCGCGTGCGCGTGCACGGTGCCGGCGAGCTGGTACCGGCCATGGAAGTGTTCGATGCCGTGGCCGCCGGCACCGCCGAGATGGGCCATTCCGCTTCCTACTACTGGCGCGGCAAGGTCGCCGCTTCGCAGTTCTTTACCGCTGTGCCCTTCGGCATGAACACCACCGAAATGAACGCCTGGCTCTATCACGGTGGCGGTCAGGAGCTGTGGGACGAGATCTACGCCAAGCACAACCTGAAGCCGTTCGCCGTGGGCAACACCGGGGCCCAGATGGCCGGCTGGTTCAAGCGCGAGATCAACTCGCTGGCCGATATGCAGGGCATTCGCCTGCGCCTGCCGGGCCTGGCCGGCGAGGCCATGAACGGCATCGGCGTGACCACCGTCAACATGCCGGGTGGCGAGATCTTCACCTCCATGCAGACCGGCGTGCTCGACGCCGCCGACTGGGTCGGCCCCTACAACGACATGGCCTTCGGCCTGCACCAGGTGGCCGATTACTACTACACCTCGCCGTGGAACGAGCCGACCGCCGTGCTCGAAGGAACCGTCAACCTGGACGCCTGGAACGCCCTGCCCGACGACCTCAAGGCCGTGGTTCGCGAAGCCGCCAAGGCGTCCAACCTGGATATGATAAGCGAGTTCGCCTATCGCAACGCTCAGGCGCTGGCCACCCTGGTGGAGGAGCATGGCGTGCAGCTGCGCACCTTCCCGCAGGACGTCATCGAGGCGCTCTACGAGTCGTCGCAGCAGGTCATCCAGCAGCAGGTGGAGAACGACCCCGACTCGGCCAAGGTCTACGAGTCCTACCGCGCGTTCCAGGCGCTGGTGCGGCCGTTCAGCGACGTGGGCGAGTACGAGTATCTCAAGACCCGCGACACCATCGTCAGCTGATCGACGACGTCGAAAGCAGCGAGGGCGCCTATTGGCGCCCTCGCTGCGTTGGAGGATCTCAGCCGGTCTGACGTACCGCGCGGATGCGCCCCTTGTCGTCCAGCGCCACCATCACGAAGCGGGCCTCAGTGACCTTGTGCAGTTCGCTGCTCTCGCGTTCGTGGAGCTGTCGGATCCAGACTTCGACGTCGATCTTGATCGAACTGTGGCCGATCTCGCGCACGGCAGTGAAGATGTTGACCATCGAGCCGACACGCACCGGACACAGGAAGTCCATGGTCTCGATGGCCACGGTGGCAGTGCGACCACGCGCCTCACGGCCCGCCGCCAGCTCGGCGGCCTGGTCCATGTGGCGCACCAGCCAGCCACCGGGGATGTCGCCATAGAGGTTGGTATCCTGGCGATCGGCCAGCAGTTTGAGTGTCAATTGCCCCTGGGGCGCGGGAACGTCGTCGAGGTCGGTCATGGAATGTCGTATGCTCGGCTTGTTGTTGTGGGCGGCGATATTGCGTTGCAGCGCTTGCTGGGGGCCATCTTATACGCCAAGCCCGGGCCTCACCAGCGCTGCGACAAGCCGTCACTCGTGAGCTATCGTCCCAGTCCGCGGCAAGGAGCCTCTCATGATCCCTTTCGGCAAGGCGCGTGGTCGGCGCAGGCTATGGCACAGCGCTTTGGCGCTGCTGTTGGCCTGGGCCATGTCCACGGCCCACGGCGATGAGCCGGTGGGTACGCTCGGCGTGGTGGGCTCCGACACCATGGCCGGGCTGATGCTGCGCTGGGGCGAACAGCTCAGCGAGCGCCATCCGGGCATTCGCCTGCAGCTCCAGGCCAGCGGCTCGGCCAGTGCTCCCACGGCGCTGGCGGCCGGCACCACCCGACTCGGGCCAATGTCGCGGGCCATGAGCGACAGCGAGCGTGAGGCCTTCCACCAACGGCACGGTTATCCGGTGCTGGAAGTGGAGGTGGCACGAGACGCTCTGGCGGTCATCGTGCACCGTCACCATGCGCTGGAGTCGCTGCGGCTGGAGGAGATCGACGCCATCTTCTCGACCACGCGCCGCTGCGGTGGCGACGAGGCGATCCTGCGCTGGGAGCAGCTCGGCGTCGCGGGGCGAGGGGGCAGGATCGAGCTCAACGGGCGCAATCCCGCCTCCGGCAGCTTTGGCCTGTTCCGCCAGCAGGCCCTGTGTGGCGGCAGCTACAGCCCACGGCTCAACGAGCACCCGGGCTCTGCCGCCGTGGTGGCGGCGGTCACCGAGAGCCGCGAGGCCATCGGCTATGTCGGACTCAATCATCTGACTCCCGGAGTCAAGGCTCTCGCCATCGAGGATGGCGAGGGGCGCCGACATGCCCCCGCTGCCGAAACGGTGCGCCAGGGCGAGTACCCGCTTGGCCGTGCGCTCTTTCTCTACGTCAACCTCCCCCCCGGAGAGGCGCTCGCCGGGCCGGAGCGGGCCCTGCTGGATCTCATTCTGTCTTCTCAGGGGCAGCGTACGGTCGCCGAGATGGGCTTCGTGGCGCTGGCGGAGGAGCATCTGACCGCCCAACGTGAGCTGCTGGGCCTCGACGTCACGCGGCCCTGAGCGCGTGTCACGAAACTGTCATCAAGCCGCTATAGGCTGCCGATCATGATAGAGCCCCCAAATCTCGCTTCCGCTCCCCGCTCGCCCTGGCGCCGACGTTTCGATCGACTGGCCACGGGGCTCATCGCGGCGGGCGGTATCGGCGTGATCGTGGCCGTCATGGCGATCGGCGCTTTTCTCGTCGTCGAAGTGTTGCCGGTCCTGCTCGCTGGCCGGCTGGACATGGAGCGGGTGCGGGTTGCGCTGACGCCAATGGCCTGGGGGACGCTGAAGGCGGCCCTATGGGCGATGCTCTTTGCCGTGCCGCTGGCGCTGGGGGCCGCCATTCATTCGGCGCTGTTCATGACCCAGCGCTTGCGTAGCCGCATGAAACCGACTCTGGAGATGATGGAGGCCATGCCGGGCGTGGTGGTCGGCTTCGTGGCCGGGCTGGTCATGGCCCCCTGGGTCGAGCGTCATCTGGCCGGCGTCCTGACGCTCATGCTGGCGTTGCCCCTGGGGGTGCTGCTGGCGGCGGGCCTCTGGCGCCGCTTGCCGTCGGGCTGGCGGCGTGGGCTGTCGTTGGCGCGCGCCGGGCTGTGGCTCGTTCCCTGGCTGCTGCTGCTGGCGCTGGTGACCTTTGCCCTCGCCCCCTGGCTCGAAGGGCTGCTGTTCGGCGGTGACCTGCGGGTGTGGCTGGATCGTGAACTGGGGCTCGACTATTCCACGCGCAATGCCATGATCGTGGGCGTGGCCATGGGCTTTGCCGTCATGCCCAGCATCTATGCCCTGGCCGAGGATGCGCTCTCCGGCGTACCGAGCCGACTCGGCGAGGGCGCCCACGCACTGGGTGCCACCCGCTGGCAGACGCTGTGGCGGGTGGTGCTGCCGGCGGCGTCGCCGGGTATCTTCGCGGCGGTGATGATCGGTACCGGTCGCGCCGTGGGCGAGACCATGATCGTGCTGATGGCCAGCGGCAACGCCGCGCTGATGAGCTTGAGCCCGTTCGAGGGCATGCGCAGCATGGCGGCCGGTATCGCCGTCGAACTGCCCGAGGCCGTGCCGGGCAGCGAGGCCTATGTGCTGCTGATGCTGGCGGCCCTGCTGCTGTTCCTGTTCACCTTCCTGGTCAACACCTTGGCCGAGGTGGTACGCAGTCGCCTGAGGCGGCGTTATCGCTGGCTGGGTGGTGCGGCATGAGGCGCCGGCTGGCGCGCTCGGAAGGGCCCTGGGCCTGGCTGGCCGCCGGCAGCGTGGCGCTGTCGCTGCTGATGCTGGGAGGGTTGCTGTTGTTGCTGGCCGTACGCGGCTTGGGGCACTTCTGGCCCGTCTCGGTGACGCTCGTCGAGCTGGAGGATGGCCGTCTGCTGGCGGGACAGGCGGTGCGCGAGTTGCCGCTGGAACATCGAGCCGGGCGCGAGCGGCTCTACTTCACCGGCAATCGTGATCTGGACGGCCATGTCTGGCACTGGCTGCCGGTGGATAGCATCGTGGCCAGCGAGCGGCCAGCCGAACTGGTGGTGCTGGAGCGCAGGCGGCACGGCGCCTTCATCGGCCGGCTGGTGGCGGTGGGGGAGTCCGATGCGCTGCCGTCGGCGCAGTCCCGTGAAGCGGCCTGGGCCCGGTTGGAGGCGCGATTGGCGGAGCTCGGGGGACTGCGTGATGAGTATGACCGGCTGCGCCGAGACGTGCTGCGACCGCTGATTCGACGCCTCGATGCCCGCCCGGACGACACGGCTGCCCGACAGGCGCTGGCCGAGGCCAATGCACGAGTGCGTGAGCTGCAGCAGGCCATGGACGGTCAGGCGGCGCTGCTTGAAAGCGTCGATGGACGGCGTCTGGTCCAGCCTCTCGACGAGGTGCTGCGCGCCTGGCAGCCCAACGCCATGTCGCTTGGCGAGAAGGCCGGGGCCTGGGCGCGAGGGGTATGGCGCTTTCTCTCCGAGGGGCCGCGGGATGGCAACACCGCGGGCGGGGTGTGGCCGGCGATCTTCGGCACCGTGCTGATGGTGCTGCTGATGTCGCTGCTGGTGACGCCCTTCGGCGTGCTGGCTGCGGTCTACCTCAACGAGGTGGCCCATCAGGGACGGCTGACGAATCTGGTGCGTATTGCGGTACGCAACCTGGCCGGGGTGCCCTCCATCGTCTATGGCGTGTTCGGGCTGGGCGTGTTCGTCTACGGTATTGGCGGCACGCTCGACGACTGGTTCTTCAGCGATGCTCTGCCGTCGCCCACCTTCGGCACCGGCGGTCTGCTGTGGGCCTCGCTGACCCTGGCGCTGCTGACCCTGCCGGTGGTGATCGTGGCCACCGAAGAGGGCCTGGCGCGGATTCCGGTGCAGCAGCGCGAGGGCGCCCTGGCGCTGGGTGCCACGCGTCTGGAGACCCTGACCCGGGTGGTGCTGCCGATGGCGGTGCCGGCCATGCTCACCGGGGTGATCCTGGCCGTGGCCCGCGCCGCCGGCGAAGTGGCGCCGCTGATGCTGGTCGGGGTGGCCAAGCTGGCACCGCAGATCCCGGTGGACGGCGAGTTTCCCTTCATCCATCTTGATCGAAAGTTTATGCATCTCGGCTATCACATCTTCGATACGGCCTTTCACGGCAACGACGTCCAGGCGGCGCTGCCGCTGGTCTATGCCACGGCGCTGCTGCTGGTCATGGTGATCCTGGTGCTTAACCTGACTGCCATATTTCTGCGGCATTATTTTCGTTCGCGCCACGGCGTGCAGCCGCGCCCATGAGGAGAAAACGCTCACCGATGACCCTACTGTCGCGATTTCAGCCGTCCGCCTCGGGTTCGATCATCGACTTCGATCCCACCGCCAGCTGCTTCGAGATCGAAGGGGTGAGTCTGGCCTATGGCGGCAAGCCGGCGCTGCGCGACATCTCCCTGCGCGTGCCGCGGCATCGGGTCACGGCGTTCATCGGGCCCTCCGGATGCGGAAAGTCGACGCTGCTGCGGCTGCTGAACCGGCTGCATGACCTCAACGAAGAGGTCAGTCACAGTGGCCGGATTCTGCTCGAAGGCGAGGACATCCACGCCCCCGAGGTGGCCGTGGACGAGCTGCGGCGGCGAGTCGGCATGGTGTTTCAGGTGCCCAACCCGTTTCCCATGTCGATCTACGAGAACGTGGCCTTCGGCCTGCGCCTGCAGGGCGGACTGACGCGCCGGCGCATGGACGACATCGTCGAGTGGGCGCTGCAGTCGGCGGCGCTGTGGGATGAGGTGAAGGATCGTTTGCGAGCATCAGCCTGGTCGCTGTCCGGCGGTCAGCAGCAGAGGTTGGTGATCGCCCGCTCGCTGGCGGTGCGCCCCGAGGTGCTGCTGCTCGACGAGCCGGCCTCGGCGCTGGATCCGATCTCCACCCTGAAGATCGAGGAGCTGATCCGCAGCCTCAAGTCGCAGCTCACGCTGATTCTGGTTACCCACAACATGCAGCAGGCGGCGCGGGTCTCCGACTACACCGCCTTCCTGCAGGATGGCCAACTGGTGGAGTACGCCCCCACCGATACTCTGTTCACCAACCCAAGTCTGCGCAGTACCGAGAACTACATCACCGGTCGTATGGCCTGATCAGGCCGCTCGAGGAGAGCACCATGGACATCACCAGCGAAACTCACAGTCAGCATATTTCCCGCCAGTTCAACCAGGAGCTGGAGGCCCTCAAGACACAACTGATGACCATGGGCGGGCTGGTCGAACAGCAGGTCCAGGAGGCGATTCAGGCGCTGCTCGAAGGCGACAGTCGCCTGGCCGAGAAGGTGCGCGACCGCGACCGTGACGTCAACGCCATGCAGCTCAAGATCGACGACGAGTGCACGCGGGTGCTGGCGCGGCGTCAGCCGGCCGCCTCCGACCTGCGCCTGGTGCTGGCGGTGATCCGTGCCACCGCCGATCTCGAGCGCATCGGCGACGAGGCGAGCAAGATCGCGCGCAACGCCCTGACCTTGATCGACAACGGCAACAACGTGCGCGGCCTGGTCGAGGTGCGCCACATCAGCGAGCACGTGCGCGGCATGCTGCGCGATGCGCTGACTGCCTTTGCCCGCTTCGACACCGAGCTGGCGCTGCGTGTGGTGCACGAGGACGAGTCGGTGGACGACGAGTACGGCAGCGCCATGCGCTCGCTGATGACCTTCATGATGGAGGACAGTCGCGCCATTGGTCCGGTGCTCAACGTGATGTGGATCCTGCGTGCCCTGGAGCGGGTCGGCGACCATGCCGACAATCTGGCCGAGTACGTGATCTATCTGGTCAAGGGCCTCGATATTCGCCACATGGACCCGGACCAGCTTGACGAGGATGCGCTCACTCGCAAGGGCTGAGGATCATGCTGGCCGCCTTCACGGCACTCAATCGCGGCACGCGGCTGGTCTATCGCCGCGGCCTGCGCCGTTACGTCTACGTGCCGATCGCCGTCAATCTGGTGGTCTACACGGCCATGCTCTACTACGTGATGACCCGCTTCGGCGGCTGGTTGGAGGCGTGGATGGCCATGGTGCCGGCCTGGCTCGGCTGGCTGGAGTGGCTGCTGTGGCCGCTGTTCGTGCTGAGTCTGGTGCTGATCGTGTTCTTCACCTTCACCCTGGTGACCCACCTGATCGCCGCGCCCTTCTACGGCTTCCTGGCGGCCAAGGTGGAGGTCCAGGTCACCGGCCGGCCGCCGCTGGACGACCGTGGTCTGGCGCGCACCGCGGTGGATGCCCTGGGCCGCGAGCTGGTCAAGCTGGGCTACATCCTGCCGCGGGCGCTGGCGCTGTTCGTGATCAGCTGGATACCCGCGCTGAACGTGTTTGCTCCCCTGCTCTGGGCCCTGTTCTCGGCCTGGATGATGGCGATCACCTATCTCGACTACCCGATGGACAACAACAAGGTGACCTTTGCCGACATGCGCCGCCGCCTCAGCGCACACGCCTGGCAGACCCTCACCTTCGGCGGCTGGGTGACGCTGATCACCTGGATCCCGCTGGCCAACCTCTTCCTGCTTCCCGGTGCCGTGGCCGGCGCCGTGCTGATGTGGGACCGCCACTATCGCGGTGAGGGGGATGTCGCCACCATCTGAGTAAGCACCCAGGGCAGTGCCGCGAGGATCAAGCGTCTGAGATGTGATTCGCTGCGGCCTCGGCCGCCACCAGCCGCTCGGCGGGGAAGACGCAGCGGAACAGCGCGCCCTGGCTGGGGCGGGATTCGATCTCCAGGTAGGCATCGTGGCGCAGCAGCACGTGCTTGACGATGGCCAGCCCCAGGCCGGTGCCGCCGGTCTCGCTGCTGCGGCCCTTGTCGACCCGGTAGAAGCGCTCGGTCAGGCGCGGGATATGGACCGGGTCGATGCCTTCGCCATCGTCCTGCACCTCGAGGCACGCCCCCTTGGGGTGTGCCTTCCAGCGCAGCACCACCTCGCTGCCCTCCGGGGTGTAGCGCACCGCGTTGAAGGCCAGGTTGGACAGCGCGCTGTGGATCTCGGTATCGCTGCCGACCAGGCGTCGGGTCTCTTCCAGCTCGACGCGCACCTGCTGGCGGCCCGCCGCCAGCGCCTGGGCGTCGCGGCGCACCTCCTCAAGCAGGGCATCCATGGCCAGCGGCAGGTGGTCCTCGCCGCTGCGGTCGATCTCCAGGCGTGATAGTAATAGCAGATCGTTGACCAGGTTCTGCATGCGGTTGGACTGCTCTTGCATGCGGGTCAGCCCCTGTGCCAGCCGCGGCGGCAGCTGCGCGGCGTAGGTGGCATAGGTCTCGAGATAGCCTGCCAGCACCGTCAGCGGGGTTCTCAGCTCATGGGAGACGTTGGCGACGAAGTCGCGGCGCATCTCCTCCAGCCGGTGCAGGCGGGTGATGTCCCGCGCCATCACCAGGCGCTCGTCGTCACCGTAGAGAGTGATCTGGAACTGCAGCACCATGCGTTCGTTCACCGGCGAACTCAGCGTCAGCGGCTCGCGGTAGTCGCGGGCATTGAAATAGGTGACGAAGCGCGGGTCGCGGATCAGGTTGGTGATGTGCTGGCCGCGGTCGTGGGCGGCCTTCAGACCCAGCATGCGCTCGGCGGCGCTGTTCCACCATTCGAGGTCGCCATGCTGGTCGAGCATCACCACGCTGTCGCGCATCGCCTCCGAGGATTCCTGGATACGCTTGAGGGTGGTCTGCAGGCGCTGCTGGGTCTGACGCTGACCCTTTTGATAGCGGTACAGGCGGTCGAACAGCTCGCCCCACAGGCCGGTGGCGGCAGGTGGTTCGCTGTGCGGGTTACGCGTGAGCCAGCGACGCAGGGCGTGCAGCTGCTTGAGATGATAGACCAGACGCAGGGCGAGCCCGAGGGCCAGCCCGAGCCCGGGGGCGGAAAACAGCCAGCCGATGAGGGTGCCGGCGACAGCAAGCAGGCCAAGGCGCCAGAGTTCATGGCTCCAGAGGCGCACGTCAGCCCTTGCTGGAGAAGCGGTAGCCGGTGCCGCGCACGGTCTGGACCAGATGCTGGTGGGCATCGCCCAGCGCCTTGCGCAGGCGGCGAATGTGCACGTCCACGGTGCGCTCCTCCACATAGACGTTGCCGCCCCACACCTGGTCGAGCAGCTGGCTGCGGGTATAGGCACGCTCCTGGTGGGTCATGAAGAACTGCAGCAGGCGGTACTCGGTCGGGCCCATCTCCAGCGGCTTGCCGTCGGAGCTGACCCGGTGGCTGACGGGGTCGAGCACCAGGCCGTCCACTTCCACCGGCTCCTCGACGCCCTTGGGCGTGGTCCGGCGCAGCACCGCCTTGAGCCGAGCCACCAGTTCGCGCGGTGAGAAGGGCTTGGTGATGTAGTCGTCGGCACCGGCTTCGAGGCCGAGGATCTTGTTGTCCTCTTCGCTCTTGGCGGTAAGCATGATGATGGGTAGTTCGCGGGTGGCTTCCTCGCGCTTGAGCCGGCGCGCCAGCTCGATGCCGCTGGTGCCGGGCATCATCCAGTCGAGCAGCAGCAGGTCGGGCTGGTTGTCGACGATCATGGCGTGGGCGCTCTGGGCATTGGCGGCTTCCAGCACGCGATAGTCGGCCATCTCCAGCGCCACCGCGATCATCTCGCGAATCGGCGCTTCGTCATCGACGATCAATACGGTCTTGGCGGTCATCCCGAGGCCTCGCGGTCAGTGACGGGTCGGTGACGATCTCACCATGTGATCATGACATTTGCATGACACCGCCGCCAGCGGCGTTAGACGCCGGTGACCGGCCACAGGCTCAGCGCGATGCCGGCGAATACCAGCAGTCCCGACCAGTGGTTGTTGAGAAAGGCCTGGAAGCAGCGCTCGCGCTCGCGACCGCGGATCAGGAACTGCTGGTGCAGGAAGGTGGCGGCCATGCCCGCCAGGCCCAGCCAGAAGAACACGCCCAGGCCCAGACGCAGCCCGGCCCAGCCCAGCAGGGCCAGGGTGACCAGCTGCAGCAGGCCGATCATGACGCGATCGGCGCGGCCGAACAGCACCGCGGTGGACTTGATGCCGATCCTCAGGTCGTCGTCGCGGTCGACCATGGCATATTCGGTGTCGTAAGCCACCGTCCAGGCCACGTTGGCGGCGAACAGCAGCCAGGCTTCCAACGGCACGTGGCCCAGCACCGCGCCGAAGGCCATGGGAATGGCCCAGGAGAATGCTGCGCCGAGGAACACTTGGGGCAGGTGGGTATAGCGCTTCATGAACGGATAGATGAAGGCCAGCACCACGCCCACCAGCGACAGCATCACGGTGAACAAGTTGGTGAACAGCACCAGCACGAATGCCGAGGCGACCAGGCCGGCGAACAGGCCCTTGGCCTCGCGCTCGCTGATGCGTCCGGTGGCCAGGGGGCGGTCCTTGGTGCGCTTGACGTGGCCGTCGAAGTGGCGATCGGCGTAGTCGTTGATCACGCAGCCCGCGGCGCGCATCAGGTAGACCCCGGCAACGAAGATCAGCAGCAAATGCCGCTCGGGCAGCCCTTGCGCAGCCACCCACAGCGCCCATAGCGTCGGCCACATCAGCAGCCAGGTGCCGATGGGCCGATCCAGCCGCATCAGGTGCAGGAAGTCGGGCAGGCGGGCCAGCCCCTTGGGGCGCATCAGGGAGCGATCCATCGGTATCTCCTCATTCGATGTCGATCATCCTAGCGTGTCGGCAGCTGCAGTTCATCCGCCATGGCGTCGAGAAAGAACTCTTGCACCAGCACCGCGAAACGGCGGTGGCGAAATACCGAGCGACGCCCCCAAGGGCCGGGCAGCGGGTGAAAGGGCGCCGGTGCGGCAGTGATCTCGATGGGGCTGCGCTCGAGGTCGGGCTGGCGGAACAGCCAGCTGCCCAGCGAGCGCTCGCCCAGTCGCTCGAGGCGCTGTCCGCGCAGCTGCGCCAGCGGGGCCACCGAGCGGGCCACCACCCAGGGACGCCCATCGAGACACAGGGCCACTTCCCGTAGCCAGGCCATGCGGTCGAGAGGCAGGCCCATGGCACGGGCCTCGTCGGGCCGCGGCCGTCCCAGACGCTGTTCGAGCAAACGCACGCGGAAGACTCGACCGTTGCCGGCTTCCATCAGACGTGCGGTGAGCGAATCGCGGGTCGCCACCCAGGCCCACCAGGCCGGGCTCATGACCGGCCGACCCGCCGCCAGAGGGCGCCAGGTCAAGGACAGGGGGAACTTGCCATGGTGCGCCGTGGGGTAGCGGGTCACCTGCACTCTCCGGTCGAAATAGGGGCGCATAGTGTACCATGCGACCTGAACGAATCTGACCGAGCCGTGGCGCGAGCCGGCGGCTCCGTGCGAGACAAGGACCCCATGACCGCTCCTCTGACCATCATCGGTTCCGGCATGGCAGGCATTGGCCTGCTCAAGCAACTGCGCACTCTGGATACCGAACGCCCCGTGACGCTGATCACCGCCGACAGCGGCGATGACTACTCCAAGCCGCTGCTCTCCACCGGCTTCGCCAAGCGCCTGCCGCCCGAGCGGCTGGCCGCGCGCTCCGCGCTGGAGGTGGCCGACCAGTTGGGCGCGGTGTTGCGCACACACACCCGCGTCGATGCCATCGATCTCGACGCCCGCACCCTGTGCATCGGCGAGGAGCGTCTGGCCTGGAGTGAGCTGGTGCTGGCCACCGGTGCGGCGCCCGGTACGCCTTTCGCCATCCCCGAGGGGATCGCGGAGCGGGTGTTCAGCATCAACGACCTGGACGACTACCGGAGCTTTCATGCCGCCCTCGAGGCGCTGGGCCGGTCGGCCAGGGTGGCCATCGTGGGTGCCGGCCTGGTGGGCTGCGAGTTCGCCAACGACCTGGTGGCGGGTGGACATGCGGTGAGTCTGGTCGCCCCCGAGCGAGCGCCTCTGCCGCGCCTGCTGCCGGAGCCTCTGGGCAAGGCGCTGGGCGAGGCCTTTGCCGAGGCCGGTATGAGGCTCTACCTGGGGCACGGCCTGCAGCGGCTGGCAGAGAGCGGCAGCGACGTGGGGCTCGTGCTCGACGACGGCAGCGTGCTGGAGGCCGATCTGGTGCTCCTGGCCACCGGCCTGCGGCCGCGCATCGAACTGGCCCAGGCGGCCGGTCTGCAGGCCGGGCCGGCGGGTATCCAGGTCGACCGCTACTTGCAGAGCTCGGCTGCCGGTGCCTTCGCGCTCGGCGACGTGGCCTGCGTGGACGGGGTCAATGCCATGTACGTGCAGCCGCTGCAGGCCAGCGCCAAGGTACTGGCGCGTACGCTTGCCGGCACGCCCACCCCGGTGAGCTATGGCGCCTGGCCGGTACTGGTGAAGACCCCCCTGCTGCCGGTGGTAGCCCTGCCACCGCTGCAGGCACCGGTACGCTGGCGGGTGGAAGGCGAAGGACGCGATCTGGTCGCCCTTGCCGAAGATCAAGACGAACGTTTGATCGGCTTTGCGTTGACAGGAGGCTGCGTGAAGCGGAAAGTTGAGCTGGCGCGGGCAACGCCGCCGTTGCTAGGCTAGTGTCGTCATCGCTCCGGCCGGCTTCGCTGCTCGGTGCAACCGATGATCGCTGCGCTTGACGCTTCATGAGCAGGGGAAGAACCCAGACAAAGGGGGCCGGGCTCTCCCGGGGAAAGTGGCAGGTATCATCAACTTGACTCGATCGTGCATAACAACATACCGGCATGTTGCCGGGATATAGCCAATATCAGGAGGGCTGTATGCGTAAACCAGAACTTGCCGCAGCAATCGCCGAGCGTGCGGAACTATCCAAGGACAAGGCCAGCCAGGTGCTCAACGTCATCCTCGACGAGATCACCGGCAGTGTGGCCCAGGGGCAGGATGTCTCCCTCATCGGTTTCGGTACCTTCACCGTGCGTGAGCGTGCCGCTCGCACCGGCAAGAACCCGCAGACCGGCCAGCCGTTGGCCATCCCGGCCAGCAAGACCGTTGCCTTCAAGCCGGGCAAGGGCCTCAAGGACGCTGTCGGCAAGGGTTGATCCGAGCGCGGATCGCACCCGGCGCGGCCTGCCTGGTCAGGCCGCGGTATCCCACCACCTGCCCGAAACGGATTCGACATGAAGCTGCGTCTGATGCTTTGGCTGCTTGGGTGGATGCTGAAACGCGCGCTGCGTCGCAAGCCGCGTTTTCGCGAGCAGCTCGCCGAGATGCGCAGCCTCGACTGGGGCATCGCCACCGAAGACCTCTCCATTGCCCGTCATTACCGCATGACCCCCCAGGGCATCCAGGTAGGTGCCGGACTGCCGGTGGACCTCGACCTGGAGCTGCGTTTCGACGATGAAGCCACCGCCATTCGCGTGCTGCGCAAGCCGAGCCAGCAGGCCTTTCTCGATGGCATGATGGCCGGCAAGGTGCGTCTGGTGGGCGATTCGGGCGACCTGCAGAAGCTTCAGAAGCTGCTCAAGCACCTCTGAAATCCACCTTGATCCAGCCTCTTTCGGCGTAACACCACGTGGACATACCTCACCAGCGTCTGGTCTATTTCAGAGTCACCCTGGAGTCGGGCTCGGTGCGGCAGGCCGCCGCTCGTCTGGATATCGCACCGTCGGCGGTTAGTCGACAGATCAGCCTGCTGGAAGATGCGCTGGGCGCCACGCTGATCGAGCGCAAGCGCACGGGGATCCGGCCCACGCCGGTGGGCGAGATGCTGCTCGAATACTGCGAGCGCCGCGGCGCCCTGGACGAGAGCTTCATCGCCTCGCTGGAGGCTTACCAGCGGTTGGAGACCGGCACCGTATCGCTGGTGGTGGGGGAAGGTTTCGTCGGCGACCTGGTGGCCAAGCCGCTGCGTGAATTCACCGAGCGATATACCGGTATTCAGATCGATATCAATCTGGCCGGTACCTCGGGCATCATCGAGGCGGTGATCAACGAGCAGGCGCATATCGGCCTGATGTTCCATGAGCGCACGCATCACCAGCTGCGTTTCTGGGTTTCGAGCCCGCAGCCGCTGATGGCCATCCTGCCGCCCGAGCATCCGCTGGCCGAAGAGACCAAGCCCCTGACCCTGGCGCAGCTGAGCGAGGCACCCATGGCGATGTGGGACCCCAGCCATCAGGTGCGCCACATGGTGGATGAGGCGTTCCATCAGTCGCGGCTACGGCCGCGCATGGCCATGAACACCAACTCCATGGCCATTCTTGCCCAGTACGTGCGCAGCGGCATGGGCATCACCCTGCTGCCGGCCTTTGCCGTGGCGGACGACCTGGCCGAGGGGCGTCTGGTGGCACGCCCCGTCGACGACCCGCTGTTCCAGCGCTCCCAGGCACACATGGTGACACGCATCGGTCGCCAGCAGCCCAAGGCCAGCATCCTGCTGCTGCGCCACCTGCAGCGCTGGATGCAGGCCTTCCAGAACGTCGATTCGACCGCTACCCGTTAACCCACGCCGCTGCCGTAACCCATGGCCACGCTGGCTTCGCTGGCGGTCTCCACCCATACGCTCTGCGGCAGGGTGTACTCGCGCAGGCCGTCGAGGCCGCTGGAACGACCGAAGCCGCTGTCGCCGAAGCCGCCGAAGGGCGACATCACGCTGATCGCCTTGTAGCCGTTGATCCACACCGTGCCAGCGCGCAGCTGACCGGCCACCCGGTGCGCGCGGGCCGGGTCCTGGGTCCACACCGCGCCGGCCAGGCCGAAGCGGGTGGCGTTGGCCAGGCGTACGGCGTCCGCCTCGTCATCGAAGGGCATCGCCACCAGCACCGGGCCGAACACCTCCTCGCGGGCGATCTCCATCTCCGGGGTGACGTCGACCAGCACCGTGGGCGCCAGGAAGTAGCCCTGTGCCTCCTCGGGCAATCCTGCCGGGCGGCTGCCGCCGACGATCACCCGCGCGCCGGCGGCCACGGCGTCCTCGATCATGCGCGTCACGTGAGCGTACTGGCGGGCGTTCTGCAGCGGCCCCATGCGGGTCGCCTCGTCGCCGGGCAGGCCGACTTCGATCCCGGCCGCGGCACGCGCCAGCCGCTCGGTAACTTCCGCGAAGGCTTCGCGCTGGACCAGCAGTCGCGAGCCGGCCACGCAGCTCTGTCCCGCCGCGGCGAAGATCGCCGCCTGGGCACCGGCCACGGCGGCATCGAGGCTGGCGTCGGCGAAGACGATGTTGGCCGACTTGCCGCCTAGCTCCAGCACGCTCGGAACCAGGCGCCGGGCACCGGCTTCGGCGATCAGGCGCCCGCTCTGGGGCGAGCCGACGAAGACCAGCTTGCTGATGCCTTCGCTACCGGTGAGCGCTGCGCCGGTGCTCGGCCCCAGGCCGTTGACGATGCTGACCAGCCCCTTGGGCAGGCCGCCCTGCTCCAGCAGCCGGGCGATCGTCACCGAGGTGAAGGGGGTGAGCTCCGAAGGCTTGAGCACCACGCCGTTGCCGGCGGCGATGGCCGGGGCGAGCTGCCAGGCACAGGTGAACATCGGCGCGTTCCACGGCGTGATCTGGCCCACCACTCCATAGGGCACGTGGCGTACGTAGTTGAGGTGGCTGGTGGGTACCGGGATCACCTCGCCGTGCTGCTTGTCGCACCAGCCGGCGTAGTACTCGAACATCTCGCGCACCTTGCCGACCTCGCCGCGGCAGTCGCGGATCGGCTTGCCGGCCACCACGCTCTCGAGCTGGGCCAGCGCTTCCTCGTGGCCTTCGAGGCCGCGCACGGCGGCGTTCATGCGCCGGCCGCGCTCGCTGGCGGTGAGCGCCATCCACGCCTGCTGCGCCCGGGTGGCGCTGGCAACGGCGCGCTCGACCAGGGCCGGGCCGGCATCGCGGTAGTCGAGCAGCGCCTCGCCGGTGGCGGGATCGATCAGCGTGATCGTCTCGCCTTCGCCCGGGCAGGGCGCGCCGTCGATCCAGTTGGAGAGCGGTACCTCACCCTGCAGGCCGAAGCCATCGAGCAGCGTCGAGAGACGCTCCTGGGCCTGTCGATGGAGACGGTTCATGATGCGGTCTCCTCGCTGGCGGCAGCCAGCAGCACGCCGGCGATACGGTTGAAGTCGTCGCCATCGGCGGGGTGTTCGGGATCGGCGTGCCACGCCCCGACCACGGCTTGGAGCAGACCCGGCGGCAGGTCGAGGCGCTCGGCAGCGTCGCGGGCCAGGCGCAGGTCCTTGCGCATCAGGCCGGTGGTGAAACCAGAGTCGAAGCGCCCGGAGAGAATCCACTCGGGGAAGTTGACCTCACTCACCGCGCTGCGTCCCGAGCCGCTGTTGAGCCCGGCCAGGCAGGCGCCGGGGTCGACCCCGGCGCGGACGGCCATGGCCACCGCCTCGGCGGTGGTCAGCAGGTGGGCGGCGCAGAGGTAGTTGTTGGCCAACTTGACCACATGGCCGCTGCCCGGCCCGCCGACGTGGGTGTAGCGGGCCGACATCGCCTCGAGCATCGGCGCCAGGCGCTCTATGGTGGCCGTCTCGCCGCCGAGCAGCATGCCGAGCTTGCCCGTCGCCGCCCCTTTGGGGCCGCCGCTGACCGGGGCGTCGAGCCACCCCAGCCCGGCGGCCTCGACCTTGGCGGCCAGCTCCCGGCTGACCACCGGATCCGAGGTCGAGGTATCGACGATGACGCTGCCCTTCGGCGCCAGGCCGAGCAGACCGGGGGAGGTCTCGATCACCTCGCGGACCTGGGCCGAGGTGGGCAGCGACAGCAGGTAGACGTCGCACGGTGGCAGTTGGTCGGGGGCGACTACCGGCAGCCCCTGCTCGGCCAGGCGCTGTCGGGCGCTGTCGAACAGGTCGCTACCGGTGACGTCGAAGCCGGAGGCTTGCAGGGTCAGGGCCATGTTACCGCCCATCTGGCCGAGGCCGATAACGCAGATTCTCATGGTCGTTCCTCAAGAAGATGCAGAATGTCGTGTCTGGCAGGCGCGTCGATCCGGACCGCAGCAGCGCTGCGGCCATGGAAGACGTGTCGAAAGGCGCCGTCAGCCGTCGAGCAGGGTCTTGACCAGCGCCTGCCAGTACGCCACGCCGAGCGGGGCGATGGCGTCGTTGAAGTCGTAGTGTGGGTTGTGCAGGGCAGCGCTCCATACGCCATTGCCGAGCCAGATATAGGCGCCGGGACAGGCCTCGAGCATGAAGGCGAAGTCCTCCGAGGCCATGCTCGGCGGCAGGTCGCGATGCACGCGGCTGACGCCCGGCAGCGTCTCGAGCACCTCGGCACAGCGCGCCGCATGCTCGGGTGCGTTGATCGTGGCGGGGTAGCGCGACTGATAGTCGAGCTCGACCCTGAGGTCGTGAAAGCTGGCCAGCGCCTCGACGGCCTGACGAAAGCGTCGCTCCAGGTAGGCGCGCAGCTCACCATCGAAGCAGCGCAGGGTGCCGCGCAGCTCCACCGTCTCCGGGATCACGTTGAAGGCGTCGCCGGCGTGGAACTGGGTGATGCTGAGCACCGCGCTCTGATGGGGCGGTGTCTCGCGGCTGACGAGCCCCTGCAGCTGGCTGACCAGCTGACAGGCGGCCAGGATGGTGTCGCTGCCCAGGTGGGGCATGGCGGCATGGCAGCCGTGCCCGCTGAGCCGCAGGGTGAAGACGTCGAAGGCGGCCATCACCGCGCCGTCGTGCACCGCCGCCTCGCCCACGGCGAGCCCGGGCCAGTTGTGCAGGCCGTAGACGGCGTCCATGGGAAAGCGCTCGAAGAGCCCCTCCTCGACCATCACGCGACCGCCGCCCTCGCTCTCCTCCGCCGGCTGGAAGATGAAGTACACCCGCCCGGCGAAGTCGGGGTCGGCGGCCAGCGCGTAGGCCGCCCCCAGCAGCATGGTGGTATGCCCGTCGTGGCCGCAGGCGTGCATCTTGCCCGGTATGGTGGAAGCGTGGGAAAAGTCGTTGGCCTCCTCGACGTCGAGCGCATCGATGTCGGCCCGCAGGCCGATGGCGCGCCCGGGGCCGCGCCTGCCGTCGAGAATCGCCACCACCCCGGTGCCGCCGCCCAGGCCGGTGACGACCTCGAGCCCGGCCTGGCGCAGCAGCTCGGCAACGCGGGCGCCGGTGCGATGCTCCTCGAAGGCGGTCTCCGGGTGGCGGTGGAAGTCGTGGCGCCAGGCCGCGAGGCGGTCCGGCGTCGGCAGCAGGCTGTCGTCCATGAGCGGCTCCTCAGATAACCAGATGGGCAATGAACGCCGAAGCGACGAAGGTGCCGGTGAAGACCAGCAGCGAGACGATCACCAGTTTCCAGCCGGTCTGGCGGAACATGGTGAACTCGCGCCCGGTCAGCGCCAGGCCGGCATAGGCCAGCACCGGGGTCACCACGGCGAGGAAGTTCACGTGGGCGAGCTGGCCGACGATCCAGCCGCTGCCGGGAAAGAAGGGCAGCGTCATGACGATGCTGATCAGCGAGACCCAGGCCACGCTGGGCAGGTAGAACGGCGCGAAGCGGCCGATGAGCAGGCCGATCATGACCATGACGTAGAGCAGCACCATGCCGGGCAGCGCCTGGTGCAGCGGGGCGCCATGCACGATGTTGGCGATCCAGGCGGCGACGCACACCACGGCCAGCAGCAGGGCGGTTTTGCCGAGCTGCTGCTCGGGGCGCAGCTCCTGGAGGGCGGACGCGTCGAAACCGGTATTGGGTGCAGTGGTATCAGAGGGTTTCATTGCGAGCCTCCTTGAGCTTGGCGCCGCCGAGGCGCTTGTAGAGCCACTCGGCCGTGGGCAGGGCGATGAACAGGGAAACGTAGAGACCGGTGGCGTAGGTCAACAGGTTGCTGGCGCCGGAGAAGGCCAGTAGCTCGTCGCGCAGATGTGGAGCGGCTTCGGCCAGGGCACCCGAGCAGGCGGCCACCATGCTGCCGCTGCCTACGCCGCAGGCCATGGCCAGGGCACGAATGTCGAGGATATCCAGCGAGGCGAGATAGCCGGCCATGAGCGCGAAGTAGAGGGTACCGAACATGGTGCCCACCACATAGACGCCCATGATGCCGATGCCCTCGGGGCTTCTCAGGCCGTACTTGTCCGAGATGATGGCGATGTTGGGCTCGCGGGCGATGGAGTAGGTGGCGCCGATGGCCTCGCGGCCCATGCGCAGCACCAGCACGGCGAAGGGCAGCGCCAGCAGCATGGTGCCGAGATTGCCCAGCTCCTGCAGGATCAGTGCCGGCCCGGCGGCGATGATCTGTTCGATGGCTGGCCCGATGGTGGAGCCGAACTTGGCGATGAAGGGCAGGATCGAGATCATGATCAGCGGTCCGGCGGCATTGCTTACCGGCTTGGGAATGATCCGCTGCATGCCCGAGAACAGGTGCGGATTGAGCAGTACGCCGATGATGAAGGCGTAGAACAGCGGCAGCAGCAGCAGCGTGCCGGGGCCGAGAGGAATACGCAGAATGCCGATCCACTCGGCGAGCAGGGACGCCAGTATCACCGTCAGGTGCAGGCGCCAGTTGAGCAGCAGCTTCATGTCCATTGGGTTGTCCTTGTCGTGTTATGGGACCCCTCCGAGTATCGAAAGGTGGGTGTTCCAATGATAGGCTGCCGGTGTTCTGCTTTTTGTTACGCGCGTACCAGTGCTGCTGGGGCGGGCTGCTGTGTGCCTAAGGAAGGTTTGGCTTTATACGAAAGTCTAGCGTCGAGTAACATGATGATGGCCATTCCACCATAAGCCGAACACATGCCGACCACCCTCTCCCTGTCGCTGCGGCGTCTGTGGACGCTGGACAAGTTCGCCTACAGCCTGCGGGTCTTTCTCGCGTTCAGCGGGGCGCTGCTGCTCAGTTGGGCCTTGGCCGACATCGGGCTGGTGATCCCGCTGTTCCTCGGCATCATCGCCAGCGCCCTGTCGGAGACCGACGACAGCTGGCAGGGCCGTCTGCAGGCGCTGGTGGTCACGCTGATCTGCTTCGCTACCGCCTCGCTCATCGTGCGCTGGCTGTTTCCCTGGCCGTGGCTGTTCGCGCTGGGGCTGGGGCTCGCGACCTTAGTGCTGGTGATGCTGGGCGCCGTGGGGCAGCGCTACGCCACCATCGCGTCGGGCACGCTGATCCTGTCGATCTACACCATGATCAACATCGAGCACCACGGCGGCGTGCCCCAGGCGGGCGACTGGAGTCAGATGCTGCTGATTCTCTCCGGGGCGGCCTGGTACGGGGCGATCTCGGTGGTGTGGTGCGCGCTGTTCTCGCGTCAGCCGGTCAAGCAGAGCATGGCCAGGCTCTACCGTGAGCTGGCCCGTTACCTGATCCTCAAGGCCAAGCTGTTCGAGCCGCTGCGCGGTGTCGACGTCGAGGCGCGTCGTCTGGCCCTGGCGCGACAGAACGGCCGGGTGGTGGAGGCGCTGAACCTGGCCAAGGAGACGATCTTCCGTCGCCTCGAGGGGCAGCGCGGCGAGGGCAAGCTCAACCGCTACCTGCGCATCTACTTCATCGCCCAGGACATCCACGAACGGGCCAGCTCCTCGCACTACCCCTACGCGCGGCTGACCGAGGCCTTCTTCCATTACGACGTGCTGTTTCGCTGCCAGCGCCTGCTCGACCAGCAGGGTCGGGCGTGCCGGCGGCTGGCCAAGGCGCTGCTGCTCAATCAGCCTTTCGAGCACGATCAGAGCGAGCAGGCGCTGGCCGATCTGCGCGCCTCCATCGATCATCTCAAAGGCATGCGCAACCCCGCGTGGCGCGAGCTAATGCCGCCGCTCAACGCCCTGGCCGACAACCTGGCCAGTCTCGAGAGTCAGCTGGTCCTGGCGCACAATCCCGACAGCGACTCGAGCCCCGGCGACACCAGCCTGTTCGACCGTTCGCCCGGCAGCGTGAAGGATGCCTGGGAGCGTATCCGGCTCAATCTGACGGTGGCCTCACCCACCTTCCGCCACGGGCTGCGGCTGGCCGTGGCGCTGCTGGCCGGCTACGGGGTACTGCACCTGATCCATCCGACGCAGGGTTTCTGGATCCTGCTCACCACGCTGTTCGTGTGCCGCCCCAATTTCGCCGCCACCCGACGTTTCCTGTCCCAGCGTATCGTCGGCACCGTGCTGGGCCTGGTGGCGGGCTGGGTCTCGATCACGCTGTTCCCGAGCCCCCTGCTGCAGACCTTGATCGCGGTGGCCGCCGGGGTGACCTTCTTCGCCACGCGGGAGAGGCACTACGTGATCGCCACCGCGGCGATCACGCTGCTGGTGCTGTGCAGCTTCAATCAGGTGGGAGACGGCTTCGACCTGATCTGGCCGCGGCTGTTCGATACGCTGATCGGCGCCACGATCGCCGGCGCCGCGGTGTTCCTGATCCTGCCCGACTGGCAGGGCCGGCGCCTGCATCGCCAGGCTGCCGCGGCGCTACAGGCGAGCCGGCGCTACCTGGAGGAGATCCTGCACCAATACGCCAGCGGCAAGCAGGACGACCTGGCTTACCGCCTGGCGCGGCGCAACGCCCACAATGCCGATGCGGCGCTGTCGACGATGTTGGCCAACATGCTGCAGGAGCCGGAGCACTACCGGCGGCGCGACGCCGACGACGGCTTCCGCTTCCTGGTGCACTCGCATACGCTGCTGGGCTACCTCTCGGCGCTGGGCGCCCATCGCCATCGGCTCGATGCCGAAGAGGCCGACGCGCAGTTGCTGCCGAACGGCGAACGTATTGCCGAGTACCTCGCCGCGCTGGCCGAGCGGCTCGAGCGGCGCCAGCCGTTGGCGGAGCTGGAGGCAGAGCGTGAAGCCCTGCTGACAAGTCTGGAGCAGGAGGTGCGGCCATTGCCGGAAGAGGAGGAGCAGGAGAACCGGCCCATGCATGGTCAGCTACTGCTGGTCGCACGTCAGCTGACGCCCCTGAGCGAAGCCGCCGAGCGGCTGGTGGCGATGCGCGAGCGCCCTGAGCGTGAGGCCCTGAACGCCGCCGGTTAGGGAAATGCTGAACAAATTGGCGAGCGGAGTGAAGCGCAAGGCGCACGGAGCAGAGGAACCGGAGCATATGGGGTATATGTGAGGATTCCGAGCACCGCGCAACGTAGCGATTTGCCCGCGCAGACATTTGTGCAGCGTTTCCTTAGCGGCTCACACCTGGCCGTATCGTCCGGCCTCCTCACCCAGCCAGCGACGAATCAGCGGCCGGCTTGCCTCGGGATGGCGGGCCAGCAGGGCCTCGGCCAGCGGCGCGACCCGTTCGAGCAGGTCGGCGTCGCGCTCCAGGTCGGCGATCTTCATCTGGGCGAGGCCCGTCTGGCGGGTTCCGAGCACCTCGCCGGGGCCGCGCAGCTCCAGGTCCTTCTCGGCGATGCGAAAGCCGTCGGTGGTCTCGCGCATCACCGCCAGGCGCTCCCGCGAGTGGGCCGACAGTGGCCCATGGTAGAGCAGCACGCAGAAGCTCTCGCTGGAGCCGCGGCCGACCCTCCCGCGCAGCTGGTGCAGCTGCGACAGCCCCAGGCGCTCCGGGTTCTCGATGATCATCAGGCTGGCATTGGGCACGTCGACGCCGACTTCTATCACCGTGGTGGCCACCAGCAGGTCGAGTTCGCCGCTCTTGAAGGCATCCATCACTGCCGCCTTCTCGGTCGGCTTCATGCGCCCGTGGACCAGGCCGATGGCCAGCTCCGGCAGCGCCTCGGTGAGTTCGTCGCGGGTCGCCTCGGCGGCCTGACACTGCAGCGCGTCCGACTCCTCGATCAAAGTGCAGACCCAATAGGCCTGGCGCCCCTCGGCGCAGGCGTGACGAATACGCGCCACCACTTCGGGGCGGCGTTCGTCGGGCACCACCACCGTCTTCACCGGGGTGCGCCCGGGGGGCAGTTCGTCGATGATCGAGACGTCGAGGTCGGCGTAGGCGCTCATCGCCAGGGTGCGCGGAATCGGCGTGGCGGTCATCACCAGCTGGTGCGGCGTCAGCCCGCCGGCCTCGCCCTTCTCGCGCAGCGCCAGGCGCTGGTGCACGCCGAAGCGGTGCTGCTCGTCGACGATGGCCAGGCCCAGGCGCTGGAAGTGCACGTCGCCTTGGAACAGCGCGTGGGTACCCACCACCATCTGCGCGCGGCCGTCGAGGATGGCGGCCTTGGTGTCGAGTCGCGTCTTGCCCTTGAGCTTGCCAGCCAGCCACGCCACCTCGATGCCGAGCGGCGTGAACCACGCCTTGAGGGTGCGGTAGTGCTGTTCGGCCAGGATCTCGGTGGGCGCCATCATGGCCGCCTGGCAGTCGCCGGCAATCGCCGCCAGCGCCGCCATGGCGGCCACTACTGTCTTGCCCGAACCGACGTCGCCCTGCACCAGCCGCAGCATGGGCACCTCGCGGGCCAGATCCGCGCCGATCTCGTCGAGCACGCGACGCTGGGCGCCGGTCAGCGAGAAGGGGAGATGGGTCAGAAAGCGCGCCTGCAGGCTGCGCCCGCTGGGCAGCGCCGGGGCGCCATCCTCCTGAATCTTCAGACGCACCTGCTGCAGGCTCAGGCGATGGGCCAGCAGCTCCTCCAGGGCCAGGCGCCGCGTGGCCGGGTGCTTGCCGCTGGAGAGGCGTTCGGGGTCGGCATCGGGTGGCGGCTGATGCAGCATCTGCAGGCAGTGACGCAACTCGGGCAGACCGAAGCGGGTGCGCAAATCTTCGCCGATCCAGTCGGGCAGCGCCTCGGGGGCCTCGTCCAGGCGGGCCAGCGCCTGCTCGATCAGTGAGCGCAGACGCGCCTGATTGAGCCCTTCGGTGGTGGGGTAGATCGGTGTCAGATGATCTTCCACCGGCGGGGCGTCGGCGCTGAGCAGGCGATATTCGGGATGATAGATCTCAAGTCCGGTGGCGCCGGCGCGCGCCTCGCCGAAGCAGCGCACCCGGGTGCCGGGGCGGAACTGTTGCTGCTGCGCCGGTGAGAAGTGGAAGAAGCGCAGGCTGATGATGCCTGAGCCGTCGCGCAGTCGCACCAGCAGGCTGCGGCGGCGGCCTTTCACCACATCGCTGGCCGACACCTCTCCCTCCACCACCGCTTCGTGCCCTGCTCTCAGCGTGCCGATCGGCGTGATGCGGGTACGGTCCTGATAGCGCAGCGGCAGATGAAACAGCAGGTCGGCCACGCTCTCGATGCGCAGGCGGGCCAGCTTGACCGCTACCGCTTCCCCGACGCCCTTCAGGGAGGTGACTGGCGCATCCAGCGCATTGACGTCGGCGCTCATGCGGGCTCGGGGAGCGCCTCGTGACACAGCTGGATGGCGTCGGTCACCGCGTCGATGGCCTTGGGACGCGGAAAGCTGGCGCGCCAGGCGATCGCCACGGTGCGCGATGGCGCCGGCGACTTGAACGGCCGGCTGGTGAGCAGCCCGCTTTCGTAGTGGCCGGTGCCGATGGCCGAGCGCGGCAGCACGGTGATGCCCAGCTTCGAGGCGACCATGTGACGGATCGTCTCCAGCGAGCCGCCTTCGGCGGTCAGGGTGTTGCTGGGGCTGTTGAGCTGCTGGCTGATGGCGGGGCAGGCCTCGAGAATCTGATCGCGGAAGCAGTGACCTTCGCCCAGCAGCAGCAGACGCTCCTTGAGCAGGTCCTCCTTCTCGATGAACTCGCGCTGGCTCCAGGGGTGATCGGCCGGGATCAGTACCTCGAACTCCTCTTCGTAGAGGGGCTTGGTCACCACGTCGGTTTCGGTGAACGGCAGCGCGATGATGATTGCATCGAGCTCACCGCTGCGCAGCTTGCGCCGCAGGCTGGCGGTGAAGCCCTCCTCGATGTAGAGCGGCATCTGCGGGGCGCTGCGGGTCAGGGCCGGTACCAGGTGCGGGAACAGGTAGGGGCCGATGGTGTAGATGGCACCGATGCGCAGCGGGCTCGCCAGCTGATCCTTGCCGGCATTGGCCAGCTCCTTGATCACGCTGCTCTGCTCCAGGACGCGCTGGGCCTGTTCGACGATCTTCTCGCCCAGCGGCGTGACCTGCACGGTGGACTTGGAGCGCTCGAACAGCGCCACGCCAAGTTCCTCCTCGAGTTTCTTGACCGCCACCGACAGCGTGGGTTGAGAAACGAAGCAGCGCTCGGCCGCTCTGCCGAAGTGACGCTCTTGCGCCAAGGTTACGATGTACCGAAGTTCTGTTAGAGTCATGACTGGTGCCCTGTGGGCATCCTCTCGGACGATAGATGACTTTCAATAGGGACTTTTTATCAGGGGGCGAGAGAAAGGTGAAGAAAACCACACTGATTCTAGGCTGCGGCGACATCGGAATGGTGCTGGGCAGGGAACTGCTGGCGGCAGGGCATCGCGTGATCGGAGCCCGGCGCAGCGTCGCACCGTTGGAGGGTAGCGGTATCGAACCGCTACCGCTCGACCTGAACGACGAAGAGGCCCTGGCCGCGCTGCCCGACGCCGACTACGTGGTCTATATCCTCAGCGCCGATCGCTTCGACGAGGCCGCCTACCGCGCCGCCTATCTCGATGGCCTCAAGGCCGTGCTGCAGGTCTATGAAGGGCGTGACACGGCCCCCAAACGCCTGCTCTTCGTTTCGTCCACCAGTGTCTACGGCCAGAAGGAGGGTGAGCTGGTCGATGAGGAGACCCAGGCCGAATCGGCGGGCTTTGCCGGTGCGCTGATGCGCGAGGCCGAGCAGGCCCTGCGGGCGAGCCCCTTGCCGGGTACCACGGTGCGCTTCTCGGGCATCTATGGGCCGGGCCGCGATCGCCTGATTCGGCAGGTGCTGGAGGGCCGCATTGCGCCGGCAACTCCGCCCATGTACTCCAACCGCATCCATCGCGACGACTGCGCCGGGGTACTGGCCCACCTGATCGGCCTGGACGCGCAAGGCGAGTCGCTGGAGGAGCTCTATCTGGCCAGCGACTGTGCGCCGGAGCCGCTGTACGAGGTCATGGCGTGGCTGGCCGGCCAGCTCAAGGTCGAACCCACCGAGGTGATCCAGGCGCCGCTGCGCAAGCGCTCCAGCAAGCGCTGCGACAATACCCGCCTGCGTGAGACCGGCTACGTGTTCCGCTACCCCAGCTATCGGGAAGGCTATGCTCAGGTCATGAAAGAGGGCGGCTTCCTACCCGAGCCGGTCTGAGTCCGCTCGCCATCGCGGGCGCCCTGCCCGCGTTGGTGTCATGAGAGGTGTCATGAGACAAGCCCTGACTCGTACTGATCCACGCGGCGCTGTGCGGTATCGAGCTGGACTGGTTCTAAACTAGAGCGGCAGGCGATAGCCCATGGCCAGCACTTCGAAGCCCTGATTGGGCGAGCGGATGCCGCCGTTCGAGTAATGGGTCAGGCTCAGGGCGACCTCGCCGGGCCCCAGCGGCCCGCCCAACGCCAGGCGATCCTGGAACTGGAAGGCGCTGCCGAGCTCGCGCGACTCGTGGCGGGATTCGAGGAACAGCGCCACGCCGATGCCGCCTTCGATGAACACGCCGCGCTCTTCACCAAAGGTCCAACGCAGTGCCGGGGTGGCCAGCCACGCCGCGTTGTGGTTGCCCTCGCGGCCCTGCAGCAGCAGCAGGCCGGTGGCCAGACGCAGGCTGAGCGCTGCCGGCAGGAATTCGAGTTCGGGACGCGTATCGATCTCGACACGGGCGGCGGCGGCCGATTCGCTAGTCATGCCGGCGTCGAGATAGAGGTCGGCCAGCCCGGCAGGGCTACCGATCAGGGCCAGGCCGGCCAGCAGTCCGGCGGCGAGGTTCTTCCCGCGCTTCACAGTGTTCCCCTTTTCTTGTGTGCCAATCGGATGTTGGCTGCTCTGGCGTCTCTTCATCCTTGCGGCATCAGCACTGAGATGCGGCCAGAGAGTGGTAGTGCGCGCCCCGCTGATCGACGATCGAGTGAAGCAGCGCCATGCGTTCATAAGACCATGTCAGGTCGACGGCGGGAAGCCCGCTCACCTCGAGCGAGACGGCACGGCGCAGCAGGGTGACGTGGGGCGTGAAGCTGGCGGGACGCTTGCCGAACCCGCGTGCTTCGAGTTCGTCCCACAGCCGGCCCTGCAGCCGTGCCAGACCGTGGTCGGTGTGCCGGCCGCCTACCCAGATGATGCCGAGGCGCCGGAAGCAGCCCCAGCCGTCGAGGCGCCACTCGCCGGGTTCGATGGCCAGGCCCTGGACCCACTCGACGAGCTCGGCGGCCTTGGCCTCCTGCACCTCGCCGAGAAAGGCCAGCGTCAGGTGCAGGCTAGGGTCGGGCATGCGCCTTCCGCCGCAGCGGGCATGAGCGATATCCGCCAGCGCGCCGAGCCGCTCGCGCAGCTCGGGCGGCGGATTCAGTGCCAGGAAGAGCCGCACGGCTCTTTAATCACCAATCACCATCACGGCTTCCGCTTCGAACTGCGCCCCCTTGGGCAGCGCCTTGACGCCCACCGCGGCACGGGCGGGGTAGGGCTTGTCGAAGAACTCCTCCATCACCTTGTTGACCACCGCGAAATTGCCCAGGTCGACCAGGTAGAGGTTGAGCTTGACGATCTCGCCCAGCGAGCCGGCGGCCTCTTCGCACACGGCCTTGAGGTTGATGAAGACCTGGCGGGCCTGGGCTTCGAAGTCGTCGGAGATGAGCTCCATGGTGGCCGGGTCGAGGGGAATCTGACCGGACAGATAGACGGTGTTGCCGGCCTTGATGGCCTGGGAGTAGGGGCCGATGGCGGCGGGGGCCTTATCGGTATTGATCACGGCCTTGTTGCTCATGATGCGCTCCTCTTGGTGTCCATGTACTGCATGGCAAGGGTCAATGAAAAGCCCGTTCGCCGCGCCGGCGGCGAACGGGCCGAAACGGGTTCAATTGCCGACGCGGGTGATCTTGCCGACGTGGGACAGGTTGCGAATGCGTTTGATGATGCGGGCCAGGTGCACGCGGTCGCGTACTGCCAGGGTCAGGTGCACGATGGAGAGCCGGGCGTCGCGCTCCTCGATGCCGATGCGCTCGATGTTGGCGTCGGCGTCGGTGACCAGGCTGGCGAGCTCGGCCACCAGCCCGCGGCGGCTCTCGATCTCGATGCGCAGGGCCACCGGGAAGTCCTCGCTGATCTCCTCGGACCACTCCAGGGCGAACAGCTTGTCCGGGTCGCTCTTCAATTCGTCGAGATTGCGGCACTCGGTGCGGTGCACCACGATGCCCTTGCCCACCGACAGATGGCCCACCACCGGATCGCCGGGCAGCGGGTGGCAGCAGCGGGCGAACTTGATCACCATGCCCTCGCCGCCGCTGATGACGATGGGGCCCTGGGCGGCCAACCCGCGCTCGCCGGCCTCGGCCATGTCGCCGCGCAGCAGATCGACCAGGCGCCGGGCCACCACGTGGGCCACTCGGGTGCCGAGACCGATCGACTCCAGCAGGCTCTCCTCGTCCTTGAGCGACAGCTCCGTCAGCAGCTCAGGCAGTACGCTCTCCGGCAGCTCCTCCAGGCTGGTCTCGAAATCCGCCAGGGCCTTGTTGAGCAGCCGTCGGCCGAGCTGAACCGCCTCGGTCTGCTGCTGATGCTTGAGGGCGTGACGGATCGCCGAGCGCGCCTTGGCGGTGACCACGAAGTTGAGCCAGGCCAGGTTGGGACGCGCCCCCGGGGCGGTGATGATCTCCAGCGTCTGACCGCTCTCCAGGCGGGTCGAGAGCGGCGCCAGGTGGCGGTCGATACGGCAGGCGATGCAGCTGTTGCCGATATCGGTGTGCACGGCGTAGGCGAAGTCGATCACCGTGGCGCCCTGGGGCAGCTCCATGATGTCGCCGCGGGGCGTGAACACGTAGATATCGTCGGGGAACAGGTCGTTCTTGACGTGTTCGATGAACTCCAGCGAGTCGCCGGCGTGGCGCTGCATCTCGAGCAGCCCCTTGACCCACTCCCGGGCTCGGGCGTGGCTGCCCTCGGCAATGGGGTGGTCTGTCTGGCCCGCCTTGTAGAGCCAGTGGGCGGCGATGCCGTTGTTGGCCATGGCCTCCATCTCGCGGGTGCGGATCTGCACCTCGATGGGCATGCCGCCGCTGCCGAACAGGGTGGTGTGCAGGCTCTGGTAGCCATTGGCCTTGGGGATGGCGATGTAATCCTTGAAGCGACCCGGCACCGGCTTGTAGAGGTTGTGCACCACGCCGAGGATCCGGTAGCAGCTGTCGACGTCCTCGGTGATGATGCGAAAGCCGAACACGTCCATGATCTCGGCGAACGGCTTGCGCTGGTCGCGCATCTTCTTGTAGATCGACAGCAGGTGCTTCTGGCGGCCCACCACGGTGCCGGCCAGCCCTTCGTCGTCGAGGCTCTTCTGCAGCGTGCTCTGGATCTGGCGGATCGCCGAACGGCGATGGCCGCGGGCGCTGGAGACGGCGCGCTTGATGCGCTCGGCGCGCATCGGGTGCAGCGCCTGGAACGAGAGGTCCTCGAGCTCCACGCGGATGGTGTTGATACCCAGGCGGCTGGCGATGCGGGCGTAGATCTCCAGCGTCTCGCGGGCGATGCGGCGCTTCTTCTCCGGGCGCAGGGCACCCAGGGTGCGCATGTTGTGCAGGCGGTCGGCGAGCTTGACGATGATGACGCGGATGTCCTTGGACATCGCCAGCACCATCTTCTGGAAGTTCTCGGCCTGGGCGACGGCCTTGTCCTCGAAGGTGATCTGGGTCAGCTTCGAGACGCCGTCGACCAGCTCCGCCACCGGCTTGCCGAACTGCTCGGCGAGAGCCTCCTTGGAAACCCCGGTGTCCTCGATCACGTCGTGCAGCATGGCCGACATCAGGCTCTGATGGTCCATGTGCATGTTGGCGAGGATGTTGGCCACCGCCAGCGGATGGGTGACGTAGGGTTCGCCGGAGCGCCGGCGCTGGCCGTCGTGGGCCTGCTCGGCATAGTAGAAGGCGCGCTTGACCTGCTGGATCTCGTCGGGAGGAAGATAGCCGCCGAGTCTGTCGGCCAGGTCGTCGATGGTGAACATTAGCGCGCCTTGAGTGACAGCCTTACTCCTCGAGAGCGATACCCGGCTCGCCCTCGCGGCGAATCCTCACCGGCGCCTCGATCGGCTCGTCCAGCACGGTATGGTCGACGAGCCCGGCGGCGATCTCGCGCAGCGCCATCACGGTGGGCTTGTCGTTCTCCCAGGGCAGCTGGGCATCGCGCGAGCCGCGCGACAGCTGGCGAGCGCGCTGGGTGGAGATCATCACCAGCTTGAAGCGGTTTTCGACGTTTTCCAGACAATCTTCGACGGTGACACGCGCCATATTAGGGTACTTCCCGGAAACTGTGGTGGGCCCACGGCAGCGGCCGAAGGACCGAAATGGAACAGGACAGACTAGATTACTCGACGTTCGGCTACCCTGACAAGCGTCTGCGGGCCAGGACAGGCGCTCCGCGGATAGGACAGGCGGCTGTCGCTAGGACAACAGCGCATCCAGCAGCGGGCCGTGACTCTCCTTCACCCGTGCCAGGCTCAGGCGCCGGCTGATCACCAGCGACTGCAGCTCGCGCAGGGCGGTGGTGAAGTCGTCGTTGATCACCAGGTAGTCGTATTCGTCGTAGTGCGACATCTCGCTGACCGCATCGCGCATGCGGCGGGCAATGGTGGCGTGCTCGTCGGTGCCGCGGTTGGCCAGGCGCCGCTCCAGCTCGTCGCGGGAAGGCGGCAGGATGAAGACCGATACCGCATCGGGCATCTGTTCGCGGACCTGGCGGGCGCCCTGCCAGTCGATCTCGAGGATCACGTCCTGGCCGGCCTCGAGCAGGGCTTCCACCGCCGGCCGCGAGGTGCCGTAGAAGTTGTCGAACACCCGGGCGTACTCGAAGAACTCGCCCCGCGCGATCATCGCCTCGAACTCGTCCACCGTCACGAAGTGGTAGTTGACGCCGTCCACCTCGCCACGGCGCTGGCCCCGGGTGGTATGCGACACCGAGACCTGGATGCCGTCGAGGCTCTCGATCAGCTCGCGTACCAGCGTGGTCTTGCCGGCGCCGGAGGGCGCGGAAACGATGAAAAGCGTACCTTGGGACATATCGGGCTCCGGATCGCAAATGCCCCCGTTCGCCGGAAGCGAAGGGGGGCGAGCGCCATGGCTGCGCATTCGAGCGACATAGTATACCTGCCCGGCCAAGGGTGCGTCATGGCCCGTGGCGGTCGCGCGACGGCTGCCTCACCCGTGCGCCGGCGGATCGAGCTCCTCGGCGAACAGCTCCAGGGCGTACTGGGCGGCCACGGAATTGCCGTTGTCGTCGAGGGCCGGCGACCAGGCGCAGACCGTCATCCGTCCCGGCACCACGGCGACGATGCCGCCACCCACGCCGCTCTTCGCCGGCAGCCCGACGCGATAGGCGAAATCCCCCGCCGCGTCGTACATGCCGCAGGTCGCCATGATCGCATTGATGCGGCGCGTCAGTCCCGGCGAGACGAAGCGCTCGCCCATGGCGCGGGCCTCGCCGTCGGCCGCCAGGAAGTTCATGGCCACGGCCAGGTCGGTGCAGCTCATGGCCAGCGCACAGCAGGAGAAGTAGGTGCGCAGCACCTCGTCGACGTCGTTGTCCAGGTTGCCGAAGGCCTTCATCAGGTAGGCCATGGCGGCATTGCGCGAGCGGTGCTGCCACTCGGAGTCCAGCACCTCGTCGTCGATCAGGATCCTGGCGTTGCCCGCCAGCCGCCGGGCCACGTCCTGCAGGTGCTTGTCCGGGGTGGCAAAGGCGCTGACCAGGCGATCCGTGACCACGATGGCGCCGGCATTGATGAAGGGGTTGCGCGGCTTGCCTCGCTCGGCCTCGAGCTGGGCCAGCGAATTGAAGGACATGCCCGACGGATTGAGCCCGACCCTCTGCCACAGCGCTTCGCCGTGCACGCGCAGGGCGAGGGTGAGCAGCAGCACCTTGGCGATGCTCTGGATCGAGAAGGGCGTCTCGGCGTCCCCGGCGGCATACAGCGTGCCGTCGTTGGTGCACACGGCGATGCCGAGCCGTTCCGGGTCCTGCTCGGCCAGCGCCGGGATGTAGCTGGCAACCCGGCCGCTGCCGAGCCGGGAGCGGGCCCGGGCATGGATGCTCTCCAGCCAGGCCTGCATGTCTGCCCTTTCCGGCAGGGTTCGCACGCTCTGAGCCCCAACGGCCGGCCCCGAAGCATCGGGGCCGGCCGCAGGCCGTGACAGGGGGTGTCGCACCGCTACTTCGCCGGCTGGCCGGCGGTCGGTGCCGCTGCGCCGTAACGCTTGAGGCGCTCGATGTCCTCGGGCTCGATCTCCCAGGCGGCGGGATCGATGTCGAGGTCGGCGAACTTCTGGGCATCGAACACGGGGTGGCGAATGCCGGCGCGGATCTGCTCGTCGAAGTCGCGCATCAGGCGCAGCCCAGGCTTGAACAGCATGAGCAGGGCGATGAGGTTGGCCAGCGCCAGGAAGCCCATGGTCACGTCGGCGAAGGCGAACACCGTGCCCAGGTCGGTCAGCGCGCCCCAGGCGCAAAGCGCGACGATCGCGATGCGGAACAGGTTGAACAGCGTGACGTTGCCATCGCTGAAGTAGTTGAGGCTGTTCTCGCCCAGGTAGTAGTTGTAGAGAATGGTGCTGAAGCCGAACAGCAGCAGCGCCACGCTGACGAAGCTGCGGCCCCATTCGCCCACGTGGTCGGCCAGCGAGACCTGGGTCAGCGCCACGCCGCCGATATCGGCACCGCTGGCCGGGTCGTAGGCGCCGCTGAGCAGGATGATGAAGGCGGTGGCCGAGCAGATGATCAGGGTGTCGATGAACACCGAGAAGGCCTGCACGACCCCCTGGTTCGCCGGGTGCGGCACATAGGCCACCGCGGCGACGTTGGGCGCGCTGCCCAGGCCCGCCTCGTTGGAGAACAGACCGCGCTTGACCCCCATCATGATGGCGGCGCCGATACCGCCACCCACTGCCGGCTCCAGGCCGAAGGCGCTGTTGACGATCAGCAGGAAGACCTCGGGGATGCGCGGCAGGTTCATGCCCAGTACCACGAAGGCGATCAGCAGGTAGCCCACCGCCATGACCGGCACCAGCACCTCGGTCACCCGAGCGATGCGCTTGATGCCGCCGAAGATGATCAGGCCGACCACCGCGGCCATGCCGATCCCGGTATAGAGCACCGGAATGCCGAAGGCGTCGTCGAAGGAGGTGGCCACGGCATAGGACTGCAGCGCGGTGAAGCCGAAACCGAAGGTGACCAGCAGCAGCACCGAGTAGAGCGCGGCCAGCCACTTCCAGCGGCTACCGAGGCCGCGGGCAATGTAGTAGGCCGGTCCGCCGCGGTAGGTGCCGTCCGGCTGGGCCGTCTTGTAGGCCTGGGCCAGGGTGCACTCGAGGAAGCTGGTGGCCATGCCCATCAGGCCGACCAGCCACATCCAGAAGATCGCCCCGGGGCCGCCGAGGGTGATGGCCACCGCCACGCCGGCGATGTTGCCGCCGCCGACGCGGCCGGCAATGGAGAGCAGCAGCGCCTGGAAGGAGCTCAGGTGGCCGTGCTTGTCACGCTTGAACGCCTGGCTGGCGCCGAGGATGCGGAACATGCGGGCGAAATAGCGAAACTGGACGAAGCGCGAGCCCAGGGTGAAGCCGACGCCGACGGCGATCAGCAGGGCGATGAGCACCTTGCCCCACAGCAGATCGTTGATCAGATCGAGCATCAGGCGTTCCTCCGCTCGGGCGCGACGAGGGGCAGCACGGAACGGGGAGTGGCGGTGGGTATCGTTATTCTTGGCATGGAACTGGAACCTCTTGCGGATGTTTTTCGACTGGGCCCACCGTAAGCGGGCCGGTTGTCATCGCAAGTTCCATGCCATCCCGCTGCTTTCCTGCAACCTATTGATTCAGCGAGAAAAAATTCAAGGGGTGAGGCTCTGCGCCATCGTCAGCGCTATAACCCAGGTTCTAGAGGGGCTAAGCGATAAAGCTAACTGATTGAACTGGAAGGACAAAAAAGAGTTATAACTCAAGTTATCGTTATAACCCAGGTTATGACCCTTCCGTGCGGCGCTTCTTCAGCCGCTTGCTCAAGGCAGGCTGCGAGATGCCCAGCCAGCGCGAGGCGATCGACTGATTGCCTTCGGCGCGGCGCAGCGCCTCCTCCACCAGCGCCTCGGCGACCGCTTCCAGGGTGGGCAGCGGCTCGTCGGCAGCGAACATGGGCCCTGGGCTGGGCTGGTGCGTGGGAACCACCGCTCCCGGCTGGCCGATGGCACGCTTGAACGACTCCATGGAGAGCGTGTGGCTGCGGTGCAGGCTCATGGCGTCATAGACCATGGCGCGCAGCTCGCGCACGTTGCCGGGAAAGGCGTACTCGCCGAGCAGGATCTCCAGCTCGGGGGGATGGCTCGGCTTGCGCTTGCCGAGCTCCTCGGCCGCTTCGGTCAGGAAGTGGTCCAGCAGCAGAGGAATGTCCTGCTTGCGCTGGCGCAGCGGCGGAATGTGTACCTGATGCGTGCGCAGGCGATAGTAGAGGTCCTTGCGGAAGGCGCCCGTGCGCTGCTTCTCGGCCAGGTCGTGGTGGGTCGCCACCAGCACCCGGGCCTGCAGCCGCTTGGGCCGGTCGCTGCCCAGCGGGTAGTACTCGCCCTCCTGGAGCAGGCGCAACAGCTTCACCTGGGAGGCCGGGCTGAGATCGCCGATCTCGTCGAGTAGCAGGGTGCCGCCCGCGGCCTGCTCGATCATGCCGGCCCGCGGCTGGTCGGCGCCGGTGAAGGCCCCACGCTGGTGACCGAACAGCGTGTCGGCGAAGACGTTGTCGTCGAGGCCGGCCACGTTGACGCACACCAGCGGCCCGCTGCAGCCGCTAAGGGCATGGGCGGCCCGGGCGATCAGTTCCTTGCCCACGCCGCTCTCGCCGGTGATCAGGATGGGCTGACGGGTCAGCGCCACCGACTCCAGATACTGGAAGACCGCGCGCATCGCCTTGTCGGCGGTGACGATATGGGCGAAGGCCTCGGGCCGCTCCAGGGTGTCGCAGAGCACGCGCCGACGCAGCGCCTGGTTCTCCTGGCTCAGTTCCTGCAGGCGAATGGCGCGGCGGATGCCTTCGATGAGCCGGCTCTCCTCGTCGGTCTTGACGAAGTAGTCGAAGGCCCCGAGCTTGATGCAGTTGACCGCGGTTTCCACCTGATTGAGGCCGCTGATGACGATCACGCCGATGTCGGGATACTCCTCGACGATGCGTGCCAGCAGCTCCTCGCCCGACAGGTGGGGCATGGTCAGGTCCAGGGTTACCAGGCCGATGTTCTCCCGCGCCAGGATGTCCATGACCTCGCGGCTGTCCTGGCAGCGGTGAATGTGGTTGATGCCCCCGCTGCGCTCCAGGGCGATGCTCAGGCTGCGCAGGAAGGAGGGTTCGTCGTCGACCAGCAGCACGCCGAATGCGGGGTAGAGGGGCGGTGTGGTCAGGGGCGTGCTCATGGTGCGTCTGTCTCCTGCTCACGGGTCTGGGGCGTGCTGGTCGATGTCGCATCGGCCGGCCTGGTTGGCAGCGACAGCACGGCCCGGGTACCGTGGCCGGGCCGGGAGTCAAAGGTCAGGCCGCCCTGATGCTCGCTGACGATACTGGCGGAGACGGAGAGGCCCAGCCCGGTGCCGCCGCACTCGCGGCGGGTGGTGAAGAAGGGGTCCGTCAGCCGGTGCATGTCCTCGGGGGCGATGCCGCACCCCTCGTCGCACACCTCCACCAGCACCCGGCCCTCGCTGCGCTCGTGACGCGTCGTCAGGCGGATGCCCTGGGCAGGGTTCTCCAGCGCCTGACAGGCGTTCAGCACCAGGTTGATCACCACCTGCTCGATGCGCTGAGCGTTGCCGACCAGCGGCGGCAGGTCGTCGGCATAGTGGGCCTCGAAGCGGCCGGTCGCCTTGCGGATCGAATTGTCCACCAGGCGCACGGCGGTGGCCACCACCTCGTTGAGATCGAAGAGCTCGGCCTGAGCGCTGCCGCCCTGGCGGGCGAAATCCTTGAGGTCGCCGACGATGCGCTTGATGCGCCGGGTGCCCTCCTGCATGTCGTCGATCATGCCGGGGATCTCCTCGCGCATGCGCGAATAGGGCAGCCCGCCGAACGGGAAGTCGCCGTGGCGGCGGTAGTGCGCTTCGAGGATCGGCTCGGCGTCGGCCCAGGCGTCGCGCAGCACCGGCAGGTTCAGCAGCAGCAGGCTGCTGGGGTTGTTGATCTCGTGGGCCACCCCCGAGACCAGCACGCCGAGCGACGCCATCTTGTCGGCCTGGATCAACTGCTGCTGGTGCAGCTGCAGCTCCTCGGTGCGCGCCGCCACCTCACGCTTGAGCAGGCGGTTCCAGATCACGATGACACCCAGGATCAGCAGCAGCAGCGCCGAGAGCGCCGCGCCGACCTGGCCGACCCGGTGCCAGGGGAAGCCCTCGCCGCCCTCCAATGGCCCCAGCCAGCGGTCGTAGATCGCCTGGTGGCGGCCGGTGTTCTTGAGGATGGCCAGCCCCTCGCTGAACTTGGCCAGCAGGTTGGCGTCGCCCTGGCGCACCGCGTAGCCGTAGCGCAGCGAAAAGGGCCGCGCCACCGGCACCAGGTTGGTCAGGCCCAGCTCGCGGCTGAGGTAGAGCGCCGGCAGGTTGGCAACCAGGGCGTAGTCGTGCTGGCCGGCGGCCAGCGCCCGCAGCGCATCGGCGTGGGTGTCCACGGGGATCACCACGGCGCCGATGTCATGTTCGATCAGGTAGTCGTGCATGATGTCGCCGCGCTGGACCAGCACCTCCTTGCCGCGCAGCTCCTCGACCTCGACCACCGGGTCGCCGCGGCGGGCGAAGATCGACTGGTGGACGATGGCGTGGGGCGGGGCGAAATCGAACTGTTCGGTGCGCGCCTCGGAGAACGACATGCCCTGGAGAATGTCGATCTCCCCCTGCTCCAGCCCCCGACGCACCTCGCTCCACGGCTTGAGCTCGATGTGCACCTCGATGCCCATCACCTCGGCGATGGCCTGGGTCAGCTCCACGTTGTAGCCGGCCGGCTCGCCGTCGTCGTCGAGAAACTCGTAGGGCGGGTGGTAGTGATCGCCACCGACGACGATGACGTCTCTGGCCCCCTCGGGCCCCTCGACCACAGTCTGTCCCCAGCCCGGCAGGGGCACCGCGAGGCAGACGGCCAGTGCCAGCCGTCGTAGCCACCCCATGACGCGGGATGGATGCCTTCGACAAGGCACTGCCCGGTTCGCCTTCATGGTCGTGTCACTCGATATTCTGGATCTGCTCGCGCATCTGCTCGATCAGCACCTTGAGCTCCACCGCGCAGCGGGTGGTGCTGGCCACCGCCGACTTGGAGGAGAGGGTATTGGCCTCGCGGTTGAGCTCCTGCATCAGGAAGTCGAGGCGGCGCCCCTTGGGGCCCTTCTGGCCGAGCTGGCGCTCCACTTCGCTGACGTGGGCCTCGAGCCGGTCGAGCTCCTCGTCCACGTCGGCCTTCTGGGCCAGCAGCACCAGTTCGGCTTCCAGGCGCTGGGGGTCGAGCTCCGCCTTGACCGTTTCCAGACGCTCCAGCAGCTGGGTGCGCTGACGCTCGAGGATGGTCGGCATCAGGCGGCGCACCTCGGCAACCTGCTCGCGCACGCCGCTCAGGCGCTCACGGATCATCACGGCGAGCTTGTCGCCCTCGCGGGCGCGGGCCTCGATCAGCTCGTCGAGGGCGGCTTCGAACAGCGCCGTGGCTTCCGCCTTCACCAGATCCAGGTCGATGCCCTGGGCGTCGAGCACGCCGGGGTGCTCCAGCAGCGAGAGGGCGTCGGGCATGGCGACCTGGGGCAGCGCTTCGCGAATTTCGCCCAGCGCTGCGGCCAGGGCCACCAGGCGGGTGTGATTGACCGCCAGGGTCTCGCTGATGTCGGTGGGTTCGAAGCGCAGGTGACACTCCACCTTGCCGCGGGCCAGGCGCGTGCGCAGCGCCTCGCGGAAGGCGGGCTCCAGATCGCGCAGGGCCTCGGGCAGCCGGAAGAAGGGTTCCAGGTAGCGCTGATTCACCGAGCGCAGCTCCAGCTGCAGGCTGCCCCAGTCGTCCTCACGGCTCTGGCGGGCAAAGGCGGTCATGCTGTGAACCTTGCTTTGGTCAACCATGGGAACTCCTTGTTCGGTCGTCGGCACTTCGGCAGCACGGACGGGATGTGAGACGAGGAGTTTAACCGATTACCCGCCCCGACCGTGTAGAATGGCCAGCCATTCGACACCGATGCCCAGGGCGTCCCGCCCGGCCCGGCGTCACTCAGTTCGTATCGATTCGAGAGGTAACATGGCTTCCGACCTGAAACGCCCCAGCGGACGGCGCCCCGACCAGCCCCGCGAGATTCGCCTGACCCGCGATTTCACCCGCCACGCCGAGGGTTCGGTGCTGGTGGAGTTCGGCGACACCAAGGTGCTGTGCAACGCCAGCGTCGAGGCCGGCGTGCCGCGCTGGCTGCGCGGCAAGGGGCAGGGCTGGGTCACCGCCGAGTACGGCATGCTGCCGCGCGCCACCCACACCCGCGGCGGCCGCGAGGCGGCCCGCGGCAAGCAGGGCGGGCGCACGCTGGAGATCCAGCGTCTGATCGGCCGCTCGCTGCGGGCGTCGGTCAATCTCAAGAAGCTGGGAGAATTCACCATCACCGTGGACTGCGACGTGATCCAGGCCGATGGCGGCACCCGCACCGCCTCGATCACCGGCGGCTGCGTGGCGCTGGTGGATGCCATCCGCTATTTGCAGCGCAAGAAGCTGATCAAGGGTGACCCCTTCGTGCAGCTGGTCAGTTCGGTCTCGGTGGGCTTGTTCAAGGGTGTGCCGGTGGTGGATCTCGACTACCCCGAGGACAGCGGCGCCGACACCGACATGAACGTGGTGATGGCTGAGTCGGGCGGGCTGATCGAGGTGCAGGGCACCGCCGAGGCGGGGGTGTTCTCCCGCGAGCAGCTCAACGCCATGCTGGAACTGGCCGAGAACGCCGGCGCCCAGCTCTTCGAGCACCAGCGCGAGGCCCTGGGCATTCGTCGCTGAATCAAAACGCAGTGCGCCGGCATCCAATGCCGGCGCACTGCAGCCCGGTTGGGCCGCGACGAAGGGGTGTGCTTACAGCGTCAGGTCGTACTCGACGAACAGCGGGGCGTACTCGCTGAAGGTGGCGTCGTAGTCGATCCAGGCGTCGACCACGTGGCGACGCAGGTTGGGTCCGACGATCTGATAGTCGATCCGCCAGCCTTCCTGGCGTGAGCGCGGCACATCCTGGTCGAGCTTGGGCCAGTAGGTGTACTCACCGGCGTCGCGGTTGATCTCGCGGAAGGTGTCGATGAAGCCGGTGGGGCCGAATACCTGGTCCATCCAGGCCCGCTCTTCGGGCTTGAAGCCCGGCGTGGTCTGGTTGTCGGCCCAGTTCTCAAGATCGATGGTCTTGTGGGCGATGTGCCAGGTGCCGCAGATGATGTACTCGCGACGCTTGCGTGCCATCTTGTTCAGGTATTCCTGATACTGGGCCATGAAGGCCTGCTTGGCGGCATAATCGCTGCCGTCGGGCATCAGGAAGCTGGCGATGCTGAAACGGTCGTAATCGGCCTGCAGGAAGCGCGCCTCGTGGTCGCACTGGGGAAAGCCGAGGCCGTACATGATCGCCTTGGGTATCTTGCGGCAATAGATCCCCACGCCGGAGAAGCCGTCCTCCTCGGCGTCGAGGAAGTAGCCTTCGTAGCCTTCCGGGTACAGAATGCTGTCGTCGAGTTCGAAGCTCTTGGCCTTGAGGTTCTGCACGCAGATGACGTCGGCGTCCTGCTCGGCCAGCCAGTCGAGGAAGCCCCGTCCGACCGCTTCGCGGATTCCGTTGACATTGATGGTGGCAATTTTCATACATGGTCCCTTTGACGTCGCGCGTGTATGATACCCGACGTTTCGACGTTTGGGTAAATGGCCCGCATGGATATTCCATGGTAGGACACAGATCCCATCCCATGGATGAGAAAACTGGGCTTATGAACAGAGCCTTATGAATAGCAGGGGAAGTGAGGTGTCGGCCAGCATGCAAGCCTATCAGCGGGAGTTCATCGAGTTCGCGATCGAGCAGGGCGTGCTGAAGTTCGGCGAGTTCACCCTCAAGTCGGGCCGCGTCAGCCCCTATTTCTTCAATGCCGGGCTGTTTCGCAGCGGCAGCGCCCTGGCGCAACTGGGCCGCTTCTACGCCAATGCCATCGAGGCCAGCGGGCTCTCGTTCGACGTGCTGTTCGGCCCCGCCTACAAGGGCATTCCGCTGGCGGCCACCACCGCGGTGGCACTGGCCGACCACCATGGCCGCGATCTGCCCTTCGCCTTCAATCGCAAGGAGGCGAAGAGTCACGGCGAGGGCGGCAACATCGTCGGTGCCGAGCTGGCCGGGCGTATCCTGATCATCGACGACGTGATCACCGCAGGCACCGCCATTCGGGAGGTGATGACGCTGATCGAGGCTGCCGGCGCCGAGGCGGCCGGCGTGGTGATCGCGCTGGACCGTCAGGAGCGCGGCGAGGGCAGCCAGAGCGCCATCCAGGAAGTCGAATCGCGCTACGCCATGCCGGTGGTCAGCATCGTCACCCTGGACCTGGTGCTGAGCTATCTCGAGCAGCAGTCGAACCAGGAATTACAGGGACATGCGGCCGCCATACGCGACTATCGCGCGCGCTATGGCGTCGCCGCTGAGTGAATCGTGAAGCGCGCTTCAAGCGCATCTGTTGAGGAGTCGTCGATGAAAACGCTTGGACATTTCGCCAAGGCCGCGCTGGCCACCGGCATTCTCTTCGTTGCCGCCGGTGCCCATGCCGCCGGCAGTCTCGATCTCAACCTCGGCCCCGACGCCGTGCAGTTCGAGGCGGCCGGCGAGATCGCCCACGGCGTGATGCTGGGCGGCGGCGTCCTGCACAGCGACTATCGCGAGGACGCCACCATCTACCACGCCCAGCTGCTCGGCGCGCAGCGCACCCGCGAGCGCGATGTGGGCATCGGCGCCCGCTGGACCCAGTACGATACCGACTACGGCAACGGCGGCGGTCTCGGCCTGGGCGGCTATGGCTACGTCTACCTGCCCCAGGCGCCGGCCGTCTCCGTGGGCGGCTACGGCTTCTATACCCCCAGCGTGGTGACCAGCGGCGACCTGGACGACGGCTACGAGTTCGGCGTGCGTGCGCGCTACGCCTTCACGCCCAATGTCGACGGCTACGTCGGCCTGCGTCAGGCGGCGGCCGACTTCGACAACCGTCACGGCAACCGCACCCTGGACCGCGGCGCCCAGGTCGGCGTTCGCCTGAGCTTCTGATCGCTCGTTCACCGAGCCAGCGGGCCCCTGCGGGGGCCCGCATGCGTTCCAGCAGGCCACCCCATGCTTGACGTAGTGCTGTTCGAACCCGAGATCCCGCCCAACACCGGCAACCTGATCCGGCTGTGCGCCAACAGCGGCTTTCGCCTGCACCTGATCGAGCCGCTGGGCTTCGTGCTCGACGACAAGCGCCTGCGCCGCGCCGGGCTCGACTACCATGAGTGGGCCGCCGTGCGCGTGCACCACGACTGGCCGGCCTTCGTCGCAGCGCTGCAACCCGAGCGGGTGTTTGCCGTCTCGACCCGCGGTCGCACCGGCTACCACGAGCCTAGCTACCGTCCCGGCGACGTGCTGCTGTTCGGTCCCGAGACCCGCGGGCTGCCCCAGGCCATGCTCGACGCCCTGCCGCCGGAGCAGCGCCTGCGCATCCCCATGCTGCCCGACAGCCGCAGCCTCAACCTCTCCAACGCCTGCGCCATCCTGGTATTCGAGGCCTGGCGTCAGCTGGGCTTCGCCGGTGCGGTGGATCTCGATATGCCTAGCGAGGCACGCCCATGAGCATTCAGCAGCGCCTGGCCAAGCTCAACCCGCGTCAGCAGGAGGCGGTGCGCTACATCGACGGCCCCTGCCTGGTGCTGGCCGGTGCCGGTTCCGGCAAGACCAGCGTGATCACCACCAAGATCGCCTACCTGGTGCAGGAGTGCGGCATGAGCGCCCGGCGCATCGCCGCGGTGACCTTCACCAACAAGGCGGCCCGCGAGATGAAGGAGCGGGTGGGGCAGATGCTCAAGGGCAAGGAGGGCCATGGGCTGACCGTCTCGACCTTCCACACCCTGGGCCTCAACATCATCCGCGGCGAACTCAAGGCGCTGGGCTACAAACCGGGCTTCTCGCTGTTCGACCCCGAGGACGCCAAGGCGCTGCTGCGTGACCTGATGAACAAGGACGCCCAGGTCGATGCCGAGCAGATCAACGCCGTGCAGCACCAGATCTCGGAGTGGAAGAACGACCTGGTGCTGCCGGGCCAGGCGCTGTCCCATGCCGTGGATGAGGACGCACAGTACGCCGCCCGGGTCTACGAGGCCTATGTGCGCCACCTCAAGGCCTACAACGCGGTGGACTTCGACGACCTGATCCTGCTGCCGGTGGTGCTGCTCAAGGATAATCCCGAGGTGCTGGCGCGCTGGCGGCGCAAGATCCACTACATGCTGGTGGACGAGTACCAGGACACCAACGTCTCCCAGTACCTGCTGGTCAAGCTGCTGATGGAAGAGCGCAAGACCTTCACCGTGGTGGGCGACGACGACCAGTCGATCTACGCCTGGCGCGGCGCGCGGCCCGAGAACCTGGTGACCCTGGGCGAGGACTTTCCACGGCTCAACGTGATCAAGCTGGAGCAGAACTATCGCTCCACCGGCACCATCCTGCGCGCGGCCAACACCCTGATCGCCAACAACCCCCACGTCTACGAGAAGACGCTGTGGTCGGAGATGGGCCAGGGTGCGCCGATCCGCGTGGTGGTCAACCGCCACGAGGAAGCCGAGGCCGAGCGGGTGGCCAGCGAGATCCTCACTCGACGCATCAAGGAGCGCGCCGAGTGGCGCGACTTCGCCGTGCTCTACCGCGGCAACTTCCAGGCCCGCCTGCTCGAACTGAAGCTGCAGCACTACCAGATTCCCTACAAGCTCTCCGGTGGCACCTCGTTCTTCTCGCGCAACGAGATCAAGGACGCCATGGCCTACCTGCGCTTGCTGATCAACCCGGCCGATGACAACGCCTTCCTGCGCATCGTCAACGTGCCGCGCCGCGAGATCGGCCCCGGCACCCTGGAGAAGCTGGCCAACTATGCCACCGAGCGCGGCGCCTCGCTGTTCGACGCCTGTCACGAGCTGGGTCTGGAGCAGCAGCTGCCGGCGCGGGCGGTGGAGCGGCTTGGCCGCTTCACTCACTTCATCGACGGCGTGCGTCGGCGCATGGACGAGGGCGACGCCCTGGCCGCCATTCGCGGCATGCTGCACGAGATGGACTACGAGGCGTGGCTCTACCAGAACGCCAGCGCGCCGACCATCGCCGAAAAGCGCATGGCCAACGTCTGGACGCTGATCGACCAGCTCGAGAAGTCGATGAAACGCGACCCGGAGGAAATCGAGGCCGAAGAGAGCGCCGAGGCCGACGACGTGGAAGCGGCCATCTCGCGTCTGGTGCTGCGCGACATCCTCGAGCAGCAGGCCGAAGAGGACGATACCGACCGGGTGCAGCTGTTGACCATGCACGCCTCCAAGGGGCTCGAGTTTCCCCACGTCTACCTGATGGGACTGGAGGAGGAGCTCTTGCCCCATCGTAATGCTATCGAGGCCGGCACGGTGGAGGAGGAGCGGCGCCTGGCCTACGTAGGCATCACCCGGGCGCGCCAGACCCTGACCCTGACCCTGGCGCGCCAGCGCAAGGCCTTCGGCGAGATGATGGACTGCGTGCCGAGCCGCTTTCTCGACGAGCTGCCGGCGGACGACCTGGAGTGGGAGGGGCGGCCGGACCGCGAGGACCCGGACAAGAAGCAGGCGCGGGGCCAGGATGCCATCGCCGGGCTACGTTCATTGTTGGGCTGAAGGCTCTCCACTGAGCTGAGGGCTCTTCACAAGCTGAAGGCTCTTCACAAGCTGAAGGCTCCTGCCACCAACGCAAACGGGGCGCCACTGGCGCCCCGTTTGCGTTACCGCTCTCGGCTGAATCAGCGTACCGGCTCGACCAGGTAGTCGGTAGCGGCGCGGACTTCATCGTCGGAGAGGTTGGCGTGGCCACCCTTCGGCGGCATGGCGCCGATGCCGTTGATGGCATGGTCATAGATGGTGTCCATGTCCTGCTCCATGCGCTGGGCCCACTCGCCCTCTTCGCCACGGCGGGGTGCACCGGCGGCACCGGTCATGTGACAGGCCATGCATGCCTGGTTGTAGATGGCCTCGCCGTCGATATCGGCCCATGCCGGCTCGTCATCGCCAGCGGCCGCTTCTTCGGTAGCAGCTTCCTCCACGGCCTCTTCCTCGACCGCTTCGTCGGCTGCCACGGCGGCCGCTTCGGCTTCCTCTTCCACCGGACCCTCTTCGGTCACGGCTTCTTCGTCGGCCGGTGCATCCTCAGCGGCTGCTTCGTCCTCGATTTCAGGAACGTCCATTACCGGCTCGAGCAGGTAGGCGGTGGAAGCCGCGACCTCCTCATCGGAGAGGTTGGGGTTGCCGCCGCGAGCCGGCATGGCGCCGATGCCGACGATGGCGTGCTCCAGCAGGGTATCCCAGCCCTGGTCGATACGCTCGCTCCACTCGCCCTCTTCGCCGCGGCGGGGAGCACCGGCAGCGCCGGTATCGTGGCAGGCCATGCACACGCGCTGGTAGATGTCGCCGCCATCGATACCGTTGGCCGCGGCTTCGCCGTTGCCGTTGGCGGGTGCCGCAGCCGTACCGCAGTCGTCACCTACCAGGCAGAGCTGGCCGATGGGCTTGATGCGCTCGGCAATGGCATCGCGGTCCACTTCGGCGTGCACGGTCGCAGCGCCTGCAGTGAGGCCCACGGTGGCCAGACAGCCCAAGATCAGTTTGCTGGATTTCACTCTCACCACCTCTCGACGGTCCTGTAATCGTTATCTGCCCATGGCGATGTCTGTACGCAACGACCGGGCGCCTCGAACAATGCGCACTAGTATACCGACAACCCAAACCGCTGGAAAACGCCGTTGCCCACGCCTTTGGCATGAAGGGTTCGCGGTACGGCTGGCAAGCCCAACGGGCCAAGGGTATCGTAATGGCCATCCTTCTGGCGATCACACTGGCGACGCGAGGCCTACGTGTACGATTTCATCATTCTGGGTGGCGGCATTCTCGGCCTTTCCACCGCGATGCAGCTGATCGAACGCTACCCCGAAAAGAAGATGCTGCTGCTGGAGAAGGAGAGTGGCCCCGCGCAGCACCAGACCGGCCACAACAGCGGTGTGATCCATGCCGGCGTCTACTATGCGCCGGGAAGCCTCAAGGCGCGCTTCTGCCTCGAGGGCAACCGCGCCACGAAGGAGTTCTGCGACCGTCACGCCATCCCCTACGAGGTCTGCGGCAAGCTGCTGGTGGCCACCAACGAGCAGGAGATGCGGCGTATGGAGGCGCTGTGGGAGCGCACCGCCGCCAACGGGCTGGAGCGCGAGTGGCTCTCCGCCGGTGAACTGAAGGAGCGCGAACCGCACATCACCGGCCAGGGTGCCATCTTCGTGCCCTCCAGCGGCATCGTCAGCTATGCCCGGGTGGCCGAGGCCATGGCCGACGAGTTCCAGCGGCACGGGGGGCAGATCCGTTACGACCACCATGTCACCGGCCTCGCCGAGCGCACCGGTGAGGTGATCGTCGGCACCTCCCAGGGCGAGTTCAACAGCCGCTATCTGGTGACCTGCTCCGGCCTGATGGCCGATCGGGTGGTGCGTCTGCTGGGCCGCGATCCGGGCTTCACCATCTGTCCTTTCCGCGGCGAATACTACCGGCTGCCCGACCGTCACAGCGATATCGTCAAGCATCTGATCTATCCCATTCCCGATCCCAGCATGCCGTTTCTCGGCGTGCACCTGACCCGCATGATCGACGGCTCGGTGACCGTGGGGCCCAATGCGGTGCTGGCGCTCAAGCGCGAAGGCTACCGCAAGAGCGACGTCTCGCTTGCCGACATGGCACGCATGTTCAGCAACCCCGGCATCCTCAAGGTGCTGGGGCGCAACCTGCGGCCGGGCATACACGAGCTGAAGAATTCGCTGTGGCGCCGCGGTTATCTCGAAGAGGTACGCAAGTACTGCCCCAGCCTGACGCTGGACGATCTCGAACCCTGGCCCGCCGGGGTGCGGGCCCAGGCCGTCTCCCGCGATGGCCGCCTGATCGACGACTTCCTGTTCGTCAACACCCGGCGTACCGTCAACGTCTGCAATGCCCCGTCGCCGGCCGCCACCTCGGCGCTGCCCATCGGCCGGCACATTCTCGACAAGGTCAGCGCGATGGTGCAGTCGAGCTGATCGAACCCGTTCGCAGCAACAGTGGGTGTCGGCTGCATTGCCGAGCGAGGCATTAACATGGCCAAGCACCTTTCCGCACGTTGGCGGCAGGTCCTGGGGCGGCATGGCCCCGTCATCTGCGTGGCGGGCTTCATGGGGCTGTGGGCGCTGCTGGGACCAGCAGTTGCCGCCACTCTGCTGCTGCCGGCCTGGGTGATCACGGCGCAGCTTATCTTCGTCGGCAGCTTCGAGGCGGCACGTCTGCGCCGCCGGGCCTGGCTGGGGCAGTATCTCGACTCCGCCTCGCCCTGGCATCGCTGGCTGCGCGGCGGTCTTCTCATGGCCCTGTGGCACCAGGGCCTCGCCATCCTGCTGGCCCTGCTGCTGCTGGTGAAACTGCGGCTCCTTCCACCAGTCTATTGGCCAGTGCTGCTGCTGTCGCTGGTGACGCTGGTGCTCGTTCAGCAGCTCCTGAGGCGGCAGCTGCAGCGTCACGTCATTGACGAGTACGTCGCCGCTCTGGTGCGACGATTGCTGGTGTGGCCCGCCGGTGCGCTGCTGGCATTGCTGCTGGTGCTCACGACGCTGTGGCTGCCGCAACCCTACCTGGTGGGTCTGGGCTGGGAAGAGGCCGTGATACGCCACACCTCGACGGCGGCCGGCGACGGTCTGCTGGGCGCGTTCGAGCGCTTGGGCCAGGCGCTCGAACTGACCCAGTACTGGGCCATGCAGAATGCTCTCGAGCGGCACGGCCTGGGCCAGGGGTTGGCCGTGTTCGGCTGGTTCCTGCTGCTGCTCACCCAGAGCGCCTTCGCCTGGGCCGTGGTGAGGCTGACGGTCGGCGCCGATGCCCTGCGCGCTACGCTCGGGCACTTTCGCAACGCTGGAAGGAAGGATGCACCATGACATCGATGGTCGAGCCTGTGCGGCGTGTACCGGCGGCTTATTGGGGGCTGACGCTGCTGCTCGTGCTGACGTTGATGCTCGCGCTGGGCTACGGCTATCGGCAGCTGCAGGAGCGCAGCGAGGCGCCGCTGTTTCGGGTCGTCGTCAACGGTGAGGCGCTGATTCTGGACGGTGAGACCCATGCCGCCCTGGGTCAGGAGCTGAGCGTGCTCAGCGGCCAGCTCGATCTTCATCTGCGTGACGAGATGCAGCCGTGGCTGGATGCGCGTCTCGATACCGCTTTCGCACCGCTGGCGGCGGCCATACCGGAGTATCTCGACTGGCACTTCTCGCTGCGGGGCAGCTACCTGCGTCTGGCGGTGGCGCTGGGCGGCGATCTCGACGAGTGGCTCGAGGCACAGCTGAACGAACGGCTCCTCGAGCGCAGCAACATTGCCGCGGCGCTGGAAGAGCTGGAAGCCGACTTCGGTGCACGCCTGGTCGAGGTGCAGCAGCGAGTCGTGGGGGAGATCGGCAGCACGCTGCAGGCACGCTACGCCCCCCGCCAGGCCGCGGCGCGAAACGAGGATGAGCTCCCCACCATCGATCTCGATCTGGCCCTCGAAGGCACGCTCCAGGGCCGCTGGGACGAGGCGCGCTGGGGAACGGCGGGGGCCGGCGGGGTCGTTGGCTTCGCCGCCGGGCGCGCACTGACCCAGCGGCTGGTGGCCGGCACGGCCATGCAGGGCTCGCGTGCCCTGATGGCCCGTATCGCGCCACGCCTGGGCATGCACGCGGCGCGTTCGGTGGGCACCGGCGCGGCGACCACGGCCGCCACCGCACCCAGCGGCCCGATGGCGCTGGTGGCCGGCACCGCCGCCACGGCGGTGGCACTGGCCGGCTTTGCCGGCACCGAATACGCCCTGCTCAAGGCCGAGGAGAGTCGCTACCGCGACGACATGCACGCCGAGCTGGAGCTCGAACTCACGCGCGCCAGGGCCGAGGTGCGCCAGGCTCTCGAGGCCGCCGCGAGCGACTGGACGCAATCTCTGGAGCGCAGCTTGCAGCAGGGCATCCACGACGCCGAAGAGGCGGCGCAGGTGCCGTCGCAATACCGCATCCTGGGAAGCCGCTGAGCAGCGCCCGGGCTGGACAGTCCGGGCGGCGGCGGTTACGATGTTGGCCGCTTCTCAGCAAGCAAAGCGCCCGTAGCTCAGTTGGATAGAGTGTTGGCCTCCGAAGCCAAAGGTCGCAGGTTCGAATCCTGCCGGGCGCGCCACGAATTCGAAGCCTCACGGTTCTGCCGTGGGGCTTTTTTAGTTCTTGTTCCGATCTCCCCTTTGCCGCAGCGCGCCAGGCAGCCACCAGAGCGCGTGCCTGTTCGCCCCCGCACGTGAAATTCCTCATGCATGCTCAGTCTCATGCCGATTCACTATTAGAGCATGTATGCTTGTATGACAAGTTGACCGGATCATCACCATGGCGAGGCGGCTTCGCCGGACACAAGGGGGTATGGATGAACATGGGACACAACGACTTCAAGCGGCGGCTGCTCGCGGGGGAGCCCTTGACCGGCATCTGGCTGGGGCTGGCCAGCCCCTATGTGGCGGAGCTGGCGGCCACCGCGGGCTTCGACTGGCTGCTGCTGGACGGCGAGCACGCCCCCAACGACCTGGCCAGCCTGCTCGGCCAGCTGCAGGCCATCGCTCCCTATGCCAGTCATCCGGTGGTGCGCCCGCCCCATGGCGACACCGCGCTGCTCAAGCAGTACCTGGATATCGGCGCGCAGAATCTGTTGATTCCCATGGTAGAGACCGCCGAACAGGCCGCCGAGCTGGTGGCGGCCACGCGCTATCCACCGCACGGCGTGCGCGGCATGGGCAGCATGCTGGCGCGAGCCTCGCGCTGGGGCCAGGTCGAAGACTATGTCGCCCGCGCCGATGACGAGATTTGCCTGATCCTGCAGCTGGAGAGCCCTCGGGCGCTGGCCAACCTCGAGGCCATCGCCGCCGTGGAGGGGGTCGATGCGCTGTTCGTGGGGCCGGCAGATCTCTCCGCGGCGATGGGCCATCGCGGCAACCCGGGGCACCCGCAAGTACGTGCCGCCATTGACGACGCCATCGTCAGGATCCGCGCCGCCGGCAGCGTGGCCGGCATTCTCACGCTGGACGAGCAGCAGGCCCACGACTACCTGGCGGCGGGGTGCGGCTTCGTCGGGGTGGGTATCGATGCCCTGCTGCTGGCCCAGGCGCTGCGCGGCCTGGCAGGGCGTTTCCGCCCGGCCTGACCGCGGGTGCGAATAGAGGCCGAGGCTCAGCGGGCGGCAAGATCGCGCATCAGCGCTCGCAGGCCGTAGCGCCAGGGCGGCAGGGCGTCGCTTCTACCCACGTGATTGACCAGGGCGCCCAGCGCCGGCGTGGCGATGGTGACCCGGTCGCCCAGGTGATGGGTGAAGCCCTGGCCGGCACCGTCGCGGTCTTGGATCGGCGAGAACATGGTACCGAGATAGAGCATGAAGCCATCGGGGTACTGATGGTGGGCGCCGTGGGTCTGGCTCACCAGGTCGAGCGGGTCGCGGCTGATCTCGCCCATGTCGCTCTCGCCCTCCAGCAGGAAGTCGTCGTCGGCGCCCTCGATACGCAGAGTGACCCGGGCGCGGCGCACGTCATCGATGCCGAAGCTCTCGTCGAACAGCCGAATGAAGGGGCCGATGGCGCTCGAGGCATTGTTGTCCTTGGCCTTGCCCAACAGCAGGGCGCTGCGCCCCTCGATGTCGCGCAGGTTGACGTCGTTGCCGAGGGCGGCCCCTCTGACCGTGCCGCGGCTGTCCACTGCCAGCACGATCTCCGGCTCGGGGTTGTTCCACTGCGACGCCGGGTGCAGGCCCACGCCGGCGCCGAAGCCTACTGAGGAGAGCGGCTGCGCCTTGGTGAACACCTCGGCGTCAGGGCCGATGCCGACCTCCATGTACTGCGACCAGCCGCCGCGGGCCTGCAGCTCGCGTTTGAGCGTCATGGCCTCTTCCGAACCCGGCACGATGCGCGACAGGTCGCTGCCGATCAGCGCCTGCAGCTCGGCGCGCAGGGCGCTGGCCCGGGCCGGATCGCCCCCCGCCTGCTCCTCGATCACCCGCTCGAGCAGACTCACCGCGAAGGTCACGCCGCAGGCCTTCACCGCCTGCAGGTCGCAGGGGGCCAGTAGGTAGGGGGCCTGTTGTGGCTCGGCCAGGGCGTTCTCCAGCAGCTGCTCCACCGGGCCAAGCGACGGCCCCTCGGCATTCGCCAACGCCTCGAGCAGGTCGTCGCGTTCGAGCAGGTCGGCCATGGTCGGCCCCAGCCGGGTGACGTCGATGGCTTCCCCATTGCGCACCGTGATCAGGACTGGGCCGGGCTGCGGTGTGTCGCACCAGACCCGGCCGACCAGATGGGCACGGTCCAAGTCCCTAGGCAGACAGTCGCGTAACGAGAGAGGGGTCATGGGGGCCTCCGGTGAGGGCGGAGTGGCGCCTGGCCAGGTTCCGCCTATCATGTTATTGATGTAGGCATGTATGACAGGTATGCCAGATCTCCTCACTCTATCGCAAGGGCGCAGAGGGGTCGAGGAGCAAGACGGGGCGAGACGAACCGCGAGGGGCAAACGATGTTCGAGGAGTGGAAGGGCAAGCGAGTGCTGGTGACCGGCGCCAGCCGGGGCATTGGCGCGGCGGTGGCAAGGCGCATGGGAGCGCTCGGTGCTAGCGTGGCGGTGCACTATCACGCCAGCAGCGAAGCGGCCGAGGCGGTGGTCGAAGAGATTCGTGCCGCGGGCGGTGAGGCCTTCGCCTTGGCGGGTGACCTGAGCCGTTCCAGCGAAGCGCAGCGGGTGGTGGACGAGGCCGCGGCGCGGCTCGGCGGTCTCGACCTGCTGATCAACAACGCCGGCGACATGCTCGGGCGGGTCGCGCTCGAGGAGATGGATGATGTCCACTACGATCAGGTCATGGATCTCAACGCTCGGTCGGTGGTGATGGTCAGCCGGGCGGCGCTGCCGCACTTCCGGCGTGCTGGTGGCGGCAACGTCATACACACCACGTCCATTGCCGCACGCAACGGCGGCGGTGCCGGGGCGGGGCTCTACGCCGCGGCCAAGGGCTTCGTCAGCACCTTGACGCGCAACATGGGCAAGGAGCTGGCGGCGGAGCGGATTCGCGTCAACGCCGTGGCCCCCGGTACCATCGCCACCGACTTCCACGTTCGCCACTCCAACGAGGCACACCTGGCCATGGCCCGCGCCGGCATTCCCATGGGGCGGCTGGGAACGGCGGAGGAGTGCGTGGGTGCCTATCTCTTCCTCGGCAGCGAGTCGCTCAGTGCCTATGTCACCGGCCAGGTGATCGAGGTCAACGGAGGTCAGTTGATGCCATGAAGGAATCTGCTCCCTACGCCATCGCCATCACCATGGGCGACCCGGCGGGTATCGGCCCGGAGATCATCTGTCGTGCCCTGGCCGCGATGTCAGCGGAAGAGCGCGACGGCACCCTGCTGGTGGGCGATCCGGCCATCTATCGCCGGGCGGCTGCCCTGATCGGTGCCGCGCTCGACTTTGCTGCGCTGGAAGAGGTGCGTGCCGGCGATGGCAAGATAGCCGTGGCCGAGGTGCCTGCCGAGGCAGAGATCGCCGATGGCCGCATCAGTGCCGCCGGCGGAGACCTGGCCTTTCGCTGCGTGAAACGGGCGGTGGAGCTGGTGCAGGCGGGCCGTGCCCGGGTGATCGTCACCGCGCCGCTGAACAAGGCGGCGCTGCATGCCGCAGGGCATCACTACGATGGCCATACCGGCATGCTGGCGGCACTCACCGGTGCGCCCTCCTCCTTCATGCTGCTCGCCTCCGAGACCCTCTCCACGCTGCACGTCTCCACCCACGTGTCGCTGCGCGACGCCATCGAGCGGGTCACTGAGGCGCGCATCGCCGCCACCGTGGCGGTGGGGCACGAGCACCTGGTGAGCATGGGCATCCCGCAGCCGCGCATCGCCGTGGCCGGACTCAACCCTCACTGCGGCGAAGGCGGCATCTTCGGCGACGAGGACGAGCGGATCATCGCGCCGGCGGTGCGTGAGCTGCGCGAGCGCGGCTTCGAGGTGCAGGGGCCGATCTCGGCCGACACCGTCTTCTACCGCGCCTCGCGCGGCGAGTTCGACCTGGTGGTGGCCCAGTATCACGATCAGGGTCATATCCCGGTGAAGCTGATCGCCTTCGACACCACGGTCAACGTCAGCCTGGGGCTGCCGCTTCAGCGCACCTCGGTGGACCACGGCACCGCCTTCGACATCGCCTGGCAGGGGTGCGCGGACGCCACCAACCTGGGGGCGGCCATCGCCTACGCGCGCCGCCTGGCCGCGGGCGGCGAGTCATGAGCCGCTGTCGGGTCGCCATCGTCGCCGACGATCTCACCGGCGCCCTGGATGCGGCAGCTCCCTTTGCCGCCCGCGGGGCGCAGACGCGTGTGGTGGTTGCATTGGAACGGCTGGCGAGCTGCCTCGAGGCGTGGGCGGAGAACGGCCCGCAGGTAGTCGCCGTGAACACCGAGTCGCGTCACTTGCCGAGCCACGAGGCGGCAGAGCGGGTCGTCCAGGCTACGCGACTCCTGGCACGGCTCTCGCCAGAGGTCTGGTTCAAGAAGATCGACTCGACCCTGCGCGGTCAGGTCGTGGCCGAGAGCCTGGCCATGCTGAGAGTGACGGGGCGTCAGCTGTGGGTGGCTCCCGCCGTGCCTGCCCAGCAGCGCGTGGTGCGTGATGCCGAGGTGTGGGTGGAGGGCAGGCCGCTCAAGGCGACCCCCTATGGGGCCGATGCGCGTTCACCTTCCCTGAAAGGGCCGCTGGACACGGCCTTCGGTGCGGCGGGGGTGACGTTGGCGCGGCGGCGGGCTGGCGCGGGTTTTGCACTGCCCGAAGTGCACTGTGTCGTCGATGCTTCGTCCCAGCAGGACCTTGCCACCCTGTACGACGACGTAGCCCGGCGGCCGGAGCGCTGGCTGTTGGTGGGTGCCGCCGGCCTGGCCAGCGAGGTGGCGCGACGCAGCTTCGGCTTGATGCACGGTTCCGCACCGTGGTTGAGCCACGTCGCACACCGGCTCTATGCGGTCGGTTCGCGCAGCCCGCGCGCGCTGGAGCAGTGTCGGCGGCTGCGCGAGGGGGTGCCAGACCTCGACTGCGAGGCGGCGTTATCTCCCCGCTTGCCGAGGGTGTCCGCCCATCGGCTGCTGGTACCAGGGGATGAGGGCAGTGGGGTCCTCGACCCTGCCGACGTGGCCTTGGCGATGGGCGAGCGCATCGCTGCGATCGTCGCCGAGTGGCCGCGCGCTAGCTCCCAACTGCTGTTTCTGACCGGCGGCGACACCGCGATGGCGGCACTCAGCTGCCTGGGAGCGCGCTTCATCGAGGTGGTGGCGGAGTGGCGTCCTGGCGTCGCGTTGGGCTACCTCGATGGCGAGCCGCAGCATAAGGTAATGACCAAGGCGGGGGGCTTCGGCGATGCGGAGCTGTTACTGCAGCTGCACGCGGAAGTCGCGCATTTCGGCGTCTTTCGTCGAGCCTGAGCCTGTCCGTGCTGCGATAACGGTTGCGCGGGCGCAGGCGAACGTCTAAGTTTGGGTTGGGTGGTATGATACGTATACAGCAAGACAGTCTTCCGATCAGGCCGAACGCTACTAGCGTGCTTCGGCCCGGTTCGATACCGCTGCGCTGCCCATAGGCCTGCACCCTAAATCGACAAGCAGAATAATCCGACAGGTTGTAAGGAGAACAAGATGAGCCACAAGCGCCAACGCCAGTTCAAGCTCCTGCGCATGACCGCCATCGCCCTAGCGGCGGCAGGCATCAGCATGGGGGCGAATGCCCAGCAGAGCCTGCGATTCGCCCATGTCTACGAAACCTCGGAGCCGTTCCACAAGTGGGCGCTGTGGGCGGCCGACGAAATCGAGCAGCGAACCGAAGGTCGCTACACGATGCAGGTTCACCCCGCCTCATCGCTGGGCAAGGAGGAGGACATCAACGAGGGGCTCCAGCTCGGCACCATCGACGTCATCTATACCGGTACGCAGTTCGCGGGCCGCTCCTACGGCCCCATCGGCATCGCCGGTGCCGCCTACATGTTCCGCGACTTCGATCATTGGCAGGCCTACGCGGACAGCGACCTGTTCCAGGAGATCGCCGACGGCTACCAGAACGCCACTGGCAACGTGCCCCTCGCACTCAACTATTACGGCGAGCGCCACGTGACCGCCAACAAGGCGATCAACGCCCCCGATGACATGCGCAACCTGCGCATACGCGTGCCCAATGCGCCGCTCTACATGATGTTCCCCCGCGCCGCGGGCGCCAACCCGACACCGATCGCCTTCGACGAGGTCTATCTGGCCCTGCAGCAGGGCGTGGTGGATGCCCAGGAGAACCCGCTTCCAACCATCCGGGCCAAGGCGTTCCATGAGGTGCAGGATTACATCAACCTGACCGGCCACATTACCGATTCGCTGATCACCATCGTCGGCGGGCCGCGCTGGAATCAGCTCTCCGAAGAGGATCGCGAGATCTTCCGCGAGGTGTTCGAGGAGGCGGCGCGCAACAACACCGAGGAGATCGTGCAGGCCGAGCAGGACCTGGTGGCATGGTTCGAGGAGCAGGGCACCACGGTCAACCGGGTCGACCGTACGCCCTTCCGTGAGGTCGTCATGCCGCACCACCTGGGTGATGCAGCGACCTGGGACGAGGAGACCTACGAGCGGTTGCAGGCCATCGGCCAATAGCGGCCAGGGCTCCCTGCGTATTCATCTCGCCCCGGCCCCATGCCATCAGGCGTGGGGCCGGTCAGGAGGTATGATCCATGTCTCGCAACCCGTCTCCCAAGGCACCGTCCTCCCCGCCCGTCGAGCCCGAGATCGATTTCAACGTGGCGTTCGATGACGACGACTTTCGCTTTCGCGATTATGCCGTGGAGGATTACGTCACCCTGGCGGTGTTCTGGGCGCTGATCTTCGTCGTTTTTCTGCAGTTCTTCACCCGCTACGTGCTGGGCGATTCCACGACCTGGACCGAGGAGATCGCTCGCTACCTGCTGATCCTGGTGGGCTTCATCGGTAGCGTCATGGCGGTTCGTCGGGGCACCCACATCATGGTGGAGTTCTTCTACCACTACATGCCCGGCTGGCTGTCGCGGCTGCTCAACGTCGCGGTCGAGATCGCCAGTATCGCGTTTTACACCATGCTCGCCTGGATCACGTTCAAGCTCGCTGGCCGCACCGGCGGCATGATGATCTCCGTGGACGTGCCCAAGAGCGTACTTTATTACGCCGTTTGTGCGGCCTTCGTACTGATGGCGGTAAGAGGATTACAGCGTCTGGTGAGCCGTGTCCTGGCGGAGCGTCGCCAGGTCTCGCGCCGCCCCGCGCCTTCCGATTCGCATTGACGACAACAAGACCCTCTTTTCGCGAGGCTACGCATGGCTCGACTCTCTGTGATGCGCTGGCACAAGCCCATCGTCACCCCCACGCTCTCGGCGCTGGCCGTGCTGGGGTGCGTGATTCTGGCCGTAATGGGCCATTACCTCTCCTTTCTGTTCTTCTCGCTGTTCACCATGCTGGTGCTGGGAATGCCGATCGCCATCAGCCTGGCGGGCTCCTGTCTGCTGTTCGTGCTGATCTCCGGTCAGGTGCCGGACATCGTCGTGGCGCATCGCATGATCAACGGCATCGACAGCTTTCCGCTGCTGGCCATTCCCTTCTTCATCTTTGCCGGCAGCCTGATGAACAACGCTGGCATCACCGAGCGCATCTTCAACTTCGCCAAGGCGCTGATGGGCTGGATGCGCGGAGGGCTCGGCCACGTCAACGTGGGGGCGAGCATCGTCTTTTCGGGCATGTCGGGGGCGGCGGTGGCCGATGCAGGCGGCCTCGGCATGATCGAGGTGAAGGCGATGAAGGATGCCGGCTACGATGAGGAGTTCGCCGTCGGTATCACCGCGGCCTCCTCTACCATCGGGCCGATCATTCCCCCCAGCCTGCCGATGGTCATCTATGGCGTGATGGCTTCGGCCTCGGTGGGGCAGCTGTTCGCCGCAGGCCTGATTCCTGGCCTGCTGATGGGGGCCATGCTGATGGGAATGGTCTTCCTGGTCTCCCGTCGCCGTGGCTACCAGCGTGATGCCGACTTCTCGTTTCGGGTACTGGGGTACACGTTCTCCCGGGCGTTTCTCTCGCTGCTGACGCCGGTGATCATCGTCGGCGGTATCATCACCGGTGCCTTCACCCCCACCGAAGCCGCCGTTGCCGCCGTATTCTATGCGCTGTTTCTGGGCGTGGTGGTCTATCGCACCCTGACCTGGCGCAAGTTGATCAAGGTAAGCATGGAGACCATCGAGACCACGGCGGTGATCCTGTTCATCGTTGCCGCCGCCTCCATCTTCGCCTGGATTCTCACCAGCAATCAGGTCACCCAGCACGTGATCGCCCTGATGGGGCCCTTTTCCGACAGCAAGGTGGTGGTGCTGATGATGACCAACCTGGTACTGATCATCGTCGGCTGCTTCATGGAGACCATCGCTGCCATCACCATTCTGGTGCCGGTGCTGCTGCCGCTGGCCGTTGCCGTGGGTGTCGACCCGGTGCACTTCGGGGTGATCATGGTGTTGAACCTGATGATCGGCCTGCTGACGCCGCCGGTAGGCATGGTGCTCTACGTGCTGTCGCGGGTCTCCAACGTCAGCTTCGAGCGCTGCATGCGCGGGACGATTCCGTTCCTCATCCCGCTGGTGCTGTGCCTGCTGCTGGTGACCTTCGTGCCGGCCATTTCCATGTGGCTGCCGACGCTGGTCTACCGCTGAACGACTATCCGCTAAGGAAGGTAAACGATGGGAGATGCAACGGACTATCGAGTGACACGCGAGGAGCTGGAGCGCTTCATGCTGGCGGCGCTGGCACGTGCCGGCGCCGACGAGGCTTCGGCCGGCGCCGTGACTCGCGCCCTGGTCACTGCCTCGCGAATGGGTACCGACAGCCACGGGCTGCGGCTCTTGCCTCACTACGTGCAGGCGTTGCAGGGCGGCCGTCTCAAGGGCGCGCCCGAGATGCGCTTCGAGCGGCGGCTGCCCGCCACCGGTTATCTCGACGCCGACGATGGCCTCGGCCACCTGGCCGCCTATACCGCCATGGCGCATGCCGCCGAGATGGCCGAGCAGGTCGGCATGGGGGCGGTGGCGGTGGGCAACGCCTCCCACTTCGGTGCGGCGGGGTGCTATGCCCTGGTGGCGGCGGAGCGGGGCTTGATCGGGCTGGTGACGTGCAATTCCGACCCCTTCGTGTTGCTCCATCAGGGCAGCCGCCCGTTCCACGGTACCAACCCCATCGCCTTTGCCGCGCCGGTGGCGGGGGAGCAGCCCTACCTGCTGGACATGGCGACCAGCGCCATCCCCTGGAACCGCGTGCAGCAGTATGGCGCCATCGGCCGCGAGCTGCCCGACCAGGTGGCCGCCGATGCCGAGGGTCGGGTGACCCGCACGCCGGGCGAGGTGGCGGCACTGCTGCCCCTGGGCGGCAGCGACTTCGGCTTCAAGGGGGCCGGCCTCGGCGGCATGGTGGAGGTGCTCAGCTCGATGCTCGCCGGCATGCAGCACGGCTATCGATTGCTGCCCATGGGCGGGCCCGACATGGCCACCCCGCGCGGCGTCGCCCACTTCGTCATGGCGCTCAAGCCCGACGCCTTCGCGCCGGGCGACCCCTTTTCCGCCTGCCTGCGGCGCTACCTCGATGACCTGCGTGCCCAGCCGGGGCGCAACGGCTGCGAGGTGCTGGTGCCCGGCGAGCGGGAATGGGGCTGTCAGGCGCAGCGCGACGCCTTGGGCATTCCCCTCGACAGCGCCAATCAGGCTGCCTACGCCGAGCTGGCCGAGCGGCTGGACGTGCCGCCGCTGCGACCGCTGAGCTGAGCGCATCTGACGCGGCGATGCAGTAAGATAGCCGCAACAATCGTGACTGACAGGAGCCCCAGCCCATGAGCCGATACCGGATTGAGCGCAAGACGCTCTCGGAGCAGGTCGCCGAGCAGCTCGAGGCGGATATCCTCGAGGGCCGACTGAGCGAGAACGATCAGCTGCCCTCGGAGCGCGAGCTGATGGAGCAGTTCGGCGTGGGCCGCCCGGCGGTGCGCGAGGCGCTCTTCCATCTGCAGCAGCTGGGCCTGATCGCCATCAACAGCGGCACCCGGGCCAGGGTCATCCGCCCCACTGCCGAATCGGTCATGGCGCGTCTTTCCGGGGTTACCCGCCAGCTGCTGGCCAAGCCCGACGGCCAGCAGTACTTCCAGGAGGCGCGTGCCCTGTTCGAGATTTCCCTGGCCCGCTACGCCGCTCGCCACGCCAGCGACGAGGACCTGGCGAACCTGCGCGCGGCGCTGCAGGACAACCGCGAGGCCGTGGGCGACGAGGCGCGCTTCAAGCGCTCCGACAACGATTTCCACGGCGTGCTGGCGAGCATCGCCCGCAACCCCATCTTCGACGCCATCCACGTGGCGCTCTCCGAGTGGCTCGACGACCGTCGTGCCCAGGTGCTGCAGCAGAAGGACGAGGACAAGGCGGCGATGGCGGCCCACATCGAGATCGTCGAGGCCATCGAGTCCCGCGACCCCGATGCCGCCGAGGCGGCCATGCGGCGCCACCTCGACCGGCATTACGGCACCTATATGAAGCTCAAAAAGCGCCTTTCGGAGTAGCGATCAGCTGCAAGTTGACTCGGCGCTGATCCGTCGACAGGTCTACGAGGAGGCGCTGTCTCCGGCGCCCCTCGTCGAGCGCAGCCACGTTGACCACTATAAAGAGACGCCGCGTTTCCAGGGGATGAAATCATACTGCGCCAGCTCCACGGCGCGGGGCAGATAGCGCCCCGAGGCGGTGTCGAGGCATAGCCTGAGCAGCCGCTCGGCGAGTTCGTCGATGCTCGCCTCGCCGCGGATGATGGGGCCGGCGTCGAAGTCGATGACGTCGCCCATGCGTGCGGCCAGTTCGCTGTTGCTGGAGATCTTGAGCACCGGGGTCACGGGGTTACCGGTGGGCGTGCCGAGCCCGGTGGTGAACAGGATCAGGTTGGCCCCGGAGCCGGCCAGGGCGGTGGTCGATTCCACGTCGTTGCCCGGGGTGCAGAGCAGGCTCAGCCCGGCCCGGGTATGCGGCTCGGTGTAGTCGAGCACGTCCACTACCGGGCTGTCGCCACCCTTCTTGGCGGCCCCCGCCGATTTCATGGCATCGGTGATCAGGCCGTCGCGGATGTTGCCGGGGGAGGGGTTCATCGAGAAATCGGCGCCGACCCGGGCGGCATGGCGCTGATACGCCTCCATCAGCTTGGCGAAGCGCTCGGCCACGGCGTCGTCGCGGCAGCGGGCGATCAGCTCGTGCTCCACTCCGCACAGCTCGGGAAACTCACTCAGGATACCGCTGCCACCCAGCGCCACCAGGCGATCGACCACCGCTCCCACCAGGGGGTTGGCGGAGAGCCCGGAAAAGCCATCGGAACCGCCGCACTCCACGCCCAGGGTCAGCGCCGAGAGCGGGGCCGGTGTGCGCGGCGTGCGGTTGGCTTCACTCAGGCCGTCGAAGATGGTGGTCAGGGCCTCCCGGATCAGCGCCTCTTCGCTGATACTGGCTTGCTGTTCCAGATAGTGCACCGGACGCAGCCCGCGCGGGTCGCGCTCGGCCACGGCGGTTTGCAGCATCTCGATCTGCGCCTTCTGACAGCCGAGGCTGAGCACCGTGGCGCCGGCCACGTTGGGGTGGCAGATATATCCCGCCAGCAGCTGGCACAGCGCCTGGGCATCGTCGTCGGTGCCGCCGCAGCCCAGGGTATGGGTCAGGAAGCGCACGCCGTCGACGTTGGGGAAGAGGCGTTCGCCGCTCGGTTCGACCGGCGCCGTCCCGCTGCTACCGTGAAGCAGCTCCCGGGCCATGCGCTTGTAGTCGCGATAGGGGTCCTCGCCCAGGGCATCGGCGACGCACTGGCGCAGCACCTCGATGTTGCGGTTCTCGCAGAACACCAGCGGAACCACCAGCCAGACGTTGGCGGTGCCCACCTGGCCGTTCGGACGGTGGTAGCCGTCGAAGGTGGCATCGGTGAAGGCCGAGACGTCCGGCGCCTGCCACTGGCCGCGGCGGGCCTGGGGCTCGCTGGTGGCGGTGCTGTGGGCGGTGTTGTCGGTGGTGATGGCCGCCCCCGCCTGGATGGGACGGGTGGCGCGGCCCACCGTGACGCCGTACATGATCACCGCCTCGCCCACGGCCAGGTCGCGCAGGGCGAACTTGTGCTTGTGGCGAATGGCTTCGGCCAGGTGCAGGCGCCGCTCGCCATCGTCCACGGCGTGGCCGGCGGGCAGGTCCTTGAGGGCCACGCGTACGTTGTCGGCCTGATGCACACGCAGGCTGTCGAGTTGGCCGCGGTCGTTGGCCAGTATCTGGGTGGTCATGGGACGGTGCTCCTTACGGCGGCTTGGCTGCGTCTCTTCACTGCGGCTCGGCGATCACGTTCTGGTGCTGCTCGCCGAGCCCTTCGATGCCCAGGCGCATCCGCTGGCCGGGCTGCAGATAGGTTGGCGGCGTCTGGCCCATGCCCACGCCCGGCGGGGTGCCGGTGGAGATGACGTCGCCCGGCTGCAGGCTCATGAAGCGGCTCAGGTAGCTGATCAGGAAGGGGATCCGATAGACCATGGTGCGGGTATTGCCGTCCTGGTAGCGGTGGCCATCCACCTCGAGCCAGAGGTCGAGCGCATGCGGGTCGCGGATTTCGTCCGGCGTCACCAGCCAGGGGCCGAGCGGGCCGAAGGTGTCGCAGCCCTTGCCCTTGTCCCAGGTGCCGCTGCGTTCGAGCTGGAACTCCCGCTCGGAGACGTCGTTGACCACGCAGTAACCCGCCACGTGCGCCATGGCGTCGGCCTCGTCCACGTAGCGTGCGGTCTTGCCGATCACCACGCCGAGCTCCACCTCCCAGTCGGTCTTGCGCGAGTCGCGGGGGATGATGACGTTGTCGTTGGGGCCGCAGATGGCACTGGTCCACTTGGCGAAGACCACCGGCTCCGGCGGCACCTCGGCGCCGGTCTCGGCGGCGTGGTCGGAGTAGTTGAGGCCGATGCAGATGAACTTGCCTACGCGGCCCACGCAGGGCCCGAGACGGGTGTCGGCATCTACCGCCGGCAGCCGGGCGGGGTCGAGCTCGGCCAGTCGGGCCAGGGTGTCGCGTCCCAGATGGGCACCGTCGAGGTCGGTCAGGTGGGCCGAAAGGTCGCGGATCACGCCGTCCGTATCGAGCAGACCGGGCTTCTCGTGGCCCCGGGGGCCGAAGCGCAGCAGTTTCATCGAGTTCTCCTCCGTCAGATGAGCCAGCCGCCGTCGATGACCTGAGCGGTGCCGGTGGTATAGGCCGATTCGTCGGCGGCCAGATAGGTGGCCAGGGCAGCGATCTCCTCGGCCGTGCCGAGTCGCCCCAGGGGTTGGCGGGCGAGAAATTCGGCGTGTACCTCGGCCTCGGGCCGCCCCTGGCGTTCCGCCTGCTCGCGGATGCGCTGGCGCAGGGAAGGGGAGTCCACCGTGCCGGGGCAGATGGCGTTGCAGCGGATGCCGCGGTCGATGTAGTCGGCGGCGATCGACTTGGTCAGGCCGAGCACCGCGGCCTTGGTGGTGCCGTAGGCGCAGCGGTTGGGCACGCCGGTGAGGCTGGAGGCCACCGAGGCCATGTTGATGATGCTGCCGCCGCCGCCCGCGATCATGGTCGGCAGCAGGGTACGGGTCAGGCGCAGCATGGCGGTGACGTTGAGGGCCAGCGAGCGCTCCCAGTCGGTATCGCTGACCTCCAGCAGCGCGCCGCTGGCGACGTAGCCGGCGCAGTTGAAGAGCACGTCCAGCGAGGTTAGCTCGTTGCCCAGGGCTGCGACAGCCTCGGCATCGAGCACGTCCAGGCGGTGCGCCTCGATGCCGGGTGTATCCCCGAGATCGCGCAACTTGTCGGCATCGATGTCGGTAGCGATGACCCGAGCGCCCTCGGCGGCGAAGCGCAGGGCCGTGGCACGACCGATACCCTGGCCGGCGGCGGTAATCAGAGCGGTCTTGTGCTGCAGTCGCATGGCACCCCACCTGTATGACAGGCTGCTAGCCTGATGTTCGGTCAAGTATGGCTCAGTAATGACGGCTTGCCAACCGAACGTGGCCGGCCAGGGCGTGGTCCTGGTTGGCGCCAGCCATGCCAAGCAGTGACATGAAAAAGGCGGTCCGAGGCCGCCAAAGGTTTCAGAGAAATATGCGATGGAAACGCTGAACAAATCGACGAGCGAGATGAGGCGCAACGCAGCGATTCGCTCGCGTAGGCGTTGTGTAGCGTTTCCTATGTTTCGCGCTTGCCGTCGACCAGCCGTGTCACCCCCCAAGGGTTGCCGTCGCGCAGCGGCTCGGGTAGCAGCCCCTGCGGCAACGCCTGGTAACACACCGGGCGCAGGAAGCGGAAGATCGCCGCGCTGCCCACCGAGGTGGTGCGGGAATCCGAGGTGGCCGGGAAGGGGCCGCCGTGGACCATGGCGTGACACACCTCGACCCCGGTGGGCCAGCCGTTGGCCAGAATGCGCCCCGCCTTGCGCTCGAGGGTCGGCAGCAGCTGCCTGGCGGCGTCCAGGTCGCCGTCGTCCATCTGCAGGGTGGCGGTGAGCTGGCCCTCCAGGTGGGCCGCAACGCGTTGCATCTCGCTCGTGTCGGCGCACTCGATCACCAGCGAGGTGGCGCCGAACACTTCTTCCTGCAGCTCGGGCTCGGCGAGGAAGTCCTGGGTGGTGGTGACGAACAGTCCGGCCTGACAGGCATGGGCGCTCTCGCCGACCTGGCCGCGGGCCGCTTCGCGTACCTTGCCGTTGGATGAGAGCCGCTTCACACCCTGCTCGTAGGCGTCGTGGATGCCCGGGGTGAGCATGGTCTGGCCGGCGCTCTGCTTGACGGCACCACTCGCGGTCTCGACGAAGGCGGCAAGCTCAGGCCCCTTCACGCCGATCACCAGCCCGGGATTGGTGCAGAACTGCCCGGCGCCCATGTTGAGCGAGGCGACGAAGCCTTCGGCGAGCTGGGCGCTGCGCGCCTTGAGCGCCTCGGGCAGCAGGAACACCGGGTTGATCGAGCTCATCTCGGCGTAGACCGGGATCGGCTGAGGGCGGCTTTGGGCGGTTCTCATCAGCGCGGTACCGCCACTGCGGGAGCCGGTGAAGCCGACGGCTTGAATGCGCGGGTCGGCCACCAGCGCCTGGCCCACCTCGCGGCCCGAGCCGAACAGCAGCGAGAATACCCCTTCCGGTAGCCCGCGCTTCTCCACCGCGCGCTGCACGGCGCGGCCTACCAGCTCCGAGGTGCCGGGGTGGGCGGAGTGGGCCTTGACGATCACCGGGCAGCCGGCCGCCAATGCCGAGGCGGTATCGCCGCCGGCCACGGAAAAGGCCAGCGGGAAGTTGGAGGCGCCGAACACGGCGACCGGGCCCAGCGGAATGTGGCGCTGGCGCAGGTCGGCGCGGGGCAGCGGCTCACGTTCCGGCAGAGCCGGATCGAGACGCAGGTCGAGCCACTCGCCGGCGCGTACCACTGACGCGAACAGGCGCAGCTGGCCGCAGGTGCGGCCGCGCTCACCCTCGAGACGGGCGCGGGGCAGGCCGGTCTCGGCCATGGCGCGTTCGATCAGCGCGTCGCCGATGGCCTCGATCTCGCCGGCGACGGTGTCGAGGAACGCCGCGCGCTGCTCCAGCGTCGTCTCGCGGTAGACGCCGAACGCCTCTTCGGCGAGCTGGCAGGCGCGCTCCACCTCGGCTTCGCTGCCGCCGCGATAGACGGGGTCGAGATCCGCGCCGGTGGCGGGATTGACGGCGCGGATCTCGCCGCGGCTGCCGGTAACGGCCTCGCGGCCGATCAGGGATGTGCCTTGCAGTGTCATGGGAGCTCCTTGCGCGGGATGCAGCGGATCGACTTGTGATACATGGTATGTCGTGCTACCTGTCATACAAGCCTACCGTAGATGATGCCGTCGCGTCGATCCAGCGCAGCGCGGGCGCTGTATGGCTGTTTCGGGACCGGATGGACGGGCTTTGCCGCTGAGCCGGCTGCTTTACCGTGGGGGCCGGCTCAGCGCGCCAGCCAGCCGCCATCCACCGCCAAAGCGTGGCCGTTGACGTAGGCCGCAGCGTCGGAACAGAGGAAGATCACCGCGCCGGCGAGGTCTTCCGGGGTGCCCCAGCGACCGGCGGGAATACGCCCCAGGATCTCGGCGCTGCGGGTGGCATCCTCGCGCAGGGCCTGGGTATTGTCGGTGGCCATGTAGCCCGGGGCGATGGCATTGACGGTGATGCCGTGGGCGGCCCACTCGTTGGCCAGCAGCCGGGTCAGGCCGAGCAGGCCGCTCTTGCTGGCGGTGTAGGCAGGCACCCGGATGCCGCCCTGAAAGGAGAGCACCGAGGCAACGTTGACGATTCGCCCCGGTGCGCCGCGTTCCACCAGGTGTCGGGCGACCGCCTGGGCGAGGAAGAAGGCCGCCTTGAGATTGACGTCGACCACGGCGTCCCAGTCCTCTTCGGTGAACGTCAGCGCGGGCGCGCGGCGGATCGTGCCGGCATTGTTGATCAGCATGTCGAGCCGTCCGGTCGACTCGAGGGCGCGGGCCACGATGGCCTCGGGCGTATCGCGGCCCAGCGCTGCCTCGACGGCGACATAGCGCCGACCGAGGGCCTCGACTTTCTCGCGGGTCTCGTCGCTGTTGCTGCGATTGACGCCGACGATATCGGCACCTGCCTCGGCCAGCGCCAAAGCCAGGCCTTGCCCCAGCCCCTTGTTGCAGCCCGTGACCATCGCCACACGGCCGTGCAAGTCGAAGCGGTTCATGGCGTTTCCCCGCGCCACGCTACCTCGTTGACCAGGCTGAGCGGGCGCTTGCCTTCCAGCGCCAGGGTGATGTTGTCCACCGCGCGCTGGGCCATGGCGTCGCGGGTCTCGTGGGTCGCCGAGCCCGCGTGCGGCAGGGCCACCACGTTGGCCATGTGCGGCAGGGGCGACTCCGGCGAGAGCGGCTCCTGCTCGAAGACGTCGAGCCCGGCGGCGTGGATCTCGCCCATTTCCAGCGCCGCGATCAGCGCCGCTTCGTCGACCACCTTGCCGCGGGCGATGTTGACGAAGATCGCCGAGGGCTTCATCAGCTCGAACTCGCGCCTGCCGATCAGGTGCGTGGTCTCCGCCGTCAGCGGTACGGTGACGCAGACGAAGTCGGCCTGGGCCAGCAGCTCGTCCAGCTCACAGCGCACGGCGCCCAGCTCCTGCTCCAGCGTGGGCTTGGGCGAGGAGCAGGCGTAGAGCACCCGCATGCCGAAGCCCAGGGCACCGCGGCGGGCCACGCCGGCACCGATACGGCCGAAGCCGACCATGCCCAGCGTCTTGCCATGGACATCGGTGCCAAAGTGGGGCTCGCCGATGCTGGCCGTCCAGTCGCCGCGCTTGACCATATCGGCCAGCTCGATGGCGCGCCTGGCAGTCGCCATGATCAGCAGAAAGCCGGTGTCGGCGGTGGTTTCGGTAAGCACGTCGGGCGTATTGCACAGCAGGATGCCGCGCCGGGTCAGCGCCTCGAGGGGGTAGTTGTCGTAGCCCACCGAGATGGTGGCGATGGCCTCCAGTTGCGGGGCCAGGTCGAGCAGCTCCGGTGTAATGACGAGGCTGGAGCCGACCAGGCCGTGGGCCTGCCCCAGAGCCTGGCGAAAGTCGGGGTCGTCGGTGCTCTTCAAGGTCTCGAAGTAATCGATGTGGAAGCGTTGGCGAAGCTGGTCGAGATGGATCGGTTTGAGGCGGGTGTAGGCGACGATGCGTTTTGTCATTGTGTTCGCTCTGTCTTTGCTCTGTCTTTGCTCTGTCTTTGCTCTGTCTTTGCTCTGTCTTTGCTCTGTCTTCGCTCTGGGCGGGCGGGGCAGGCTCAGCCTAGTCAATGCGCCAGCACTGGGCAAATACGACGCCGACCCATCCAGTTTACGACATATGCGCTTGACGCTACTGGCATACTTTCTGCGTCTGAACGATGTTAAGCATATCTGTGAGCGACAACTTGGTTTACCTTTGCCAGACAGGCTTGCCTGAGAGCGACACCAAGACCCTGACGAGCTGAATGCCGATACAACGTATAACGATTCCCGGCATTGGAGTATGAACATGTCCACGATGCCACCGGCTTCGGCCGCCCCGACTCAGCCCCTGCGCAAGGCACCCACGCCCCAGACGCTAGGTTTTCTGCTGCTGGAGAATTTCACCTTGTTCTCGCTGGCCTCGGCCATCGAGCCGCTGCGCATGGCAAATCAGCTGGCCGGTCGCGAGCTGTACCGCTGGTTCACGCTGAGCGTGGACGGCGGGCCGATCTCGGCCAGCGATGGCCTTAGGGTCACGCCGGACGGCGCCATCACCATGCCGCTTGCGCTGGACATGATCATCGTCTGCGGCGGTGTGGGGCCGGCCCGAACCGTGCAGCGTGAACACGTCGTCTGGCTGCAGTCCCAGGCGCGCCTGTCGCGTCGATTGGGCGGCATCTGCACCGGTAGCTGGGCGCTGGCCAAGGCCGGGCTGCTGGACGGCTACGAGACCAGCGTGCACTGGGAGTGTCTGGCGGCGATGCGCGAGTCGTTCCCCCGGACGGTACTGACCACCCGGCTATTCACTATTGACCGTGACCGCGCCACCGCCTCCGGCGGCACCGCACCGCTCGACATGATGCTGACCCTGATCGAGCGCGAACATGGGCGCGAGCTTTCGGCGGGCATTTCCGAGATGTTCATCTGCGACCGCGTGCGCGGCGAGAACGATCATCAGCGTGTGCCGCTCAAGCATGTGCTGGGCACCACCCAGCCCAAGCTGCTGGAGATCGTGGCGCTGATGGAAGCCAACCTGGAAGAGCCCATCGAGCTCGCCGAGCTGGCCGACTACGTCGACGTTTCGCGTCGCCAGCTCGAGCGGCTGTTCCAGAAGTACCTGCACTGCTCGCCGTCGCGCTACTACCTCAAGCTTCGCCTCACCCGGGCCCGCCAACTGCTCAAGCAGACCTCGATGCCGATCATCGAAGTGGCCTCGGCCTGCGGCTTCGTTTCCACGCCCCACTTCTCCAAATGCTATCGGGAGTTCTTCGGCCTGCCGCCACGTGAGGAGCGGCTGGGCATGAGTCCGCTGCGCCAGCCGACGCTTCCCGAGCCGCCTGCCGAAGGCCTGCTGCTGCAACCGGTCCGCCTCGAGCCAGTGCCGGAGCAGCCGATCTCGGCGGCGCTGGTGGCGCTCGACAACGCCCGTGGCGAGCCCACCTACGCCAGCGTGCGTCTGGACCACTGACCCCGACGGCTCGCGACTTGGGCGCCGTGGGCCGTTAACCCATCTCTTTTCGATTCCTTCCCTCTCCCGCCCGGCGCGGGAGAGGGGTTTGCGTGACTGGATTCCGCCCTTCCAGTGGAAGGCGGCAGGAGTGGTGAGCTGTGCCGTTCGTCGCAGTCGCGACAGGAGTGACGTTTTTGGAATTATCGCCGTCGCTTCCAGAAGTCGGGACTCATCATGCCAGCGCTATGCTGCCTTCAAGTCAATCCATCCGGAGCACGCCCTCATGACGCCCCAAGACCTGCACGACGATGCCATCGTCATCGACGGCCTGATCATCGCCAAGTGGAACCGCGAACTGTTCGAGGACATGCGTCGCGGCGGTCTCACTGCCGCCAACTGCACCGTCTCGGTGTGGGAGGGCTTTCAGGCCACCGTCGACAACATCGTCAAATCGAACCAGCTGATGGCCGAGTGCAGCGACCTGGTACGCCCGGTGCGCACCACCGCCGACATCACCCGGGCAAAGGAGGAGGGCAAGACCGGCATCATCTACGGCTTCCAGAACGCCCACGCCTTCGAGGACCAGATCGGCTACGTCGAGATCTTCAAGCAGCTCGGCGTCGGCATCGTGCAGATGTGCTACAACACCCAGAACCTGGTGGGCACCGGCTGCTACGAGCGCGACGGTGGGCTCTCCGGCTTCGGTCGTGAGATCGTCGCCGAGATGAACCGCGTCGGCATCATGTGCGACCTCTCCCACGTCGGTTCGAAGACCTCCGAAGAGGTGATTCTCGAATCGAAGAAGCCGGTCTGCTACTCCCACTGCCTGCCGTCCGGGCTCAAGGAACACCCGCGTAACAAGTCCGACGAGGAGCTGCGCTTCATCGCCGAGCACGGCGGCTTCGTCGGCGTGACCATGTTCACCCCCTTCCTGCGCGCCGGGATCGACGCCACCGTCGACGACTACGTCGAGGCCATCGAGTACGTGATGAACATCGTCGGCGAAGATGCCATCGGCATCGGTACCGACTTCACCCAGGGCCACGGCAAGGACTTCTTCGAGTGGCTGACCCACGACAAGGGCTACGCCCGTCGCCTGACCAGCTTCGGCAAGATCATCAATCCCGAGGGTATTCGCACCATCGGTGAGTTCCCCAACCTGACCGAAGCGCTGCTGCGCCATGGGATGAGCGAGCGTCAAGTACGCAAGATCATGGGCGAAAACTGGGTACGCATATTGAAAGACGTTTGGGGCGCCTGACGATTGCGGCTGAGGCGACTCCTCAGCGAGGAGCGCCGGGGGCAGGCCGAAGAGGAGGTCCGACTCCAGGGGTGAGGAGCACTGCTCCGAACGGGCTGGCCATGGATGGCCAGCACCGGCCCTGCAAGCGGAGCAGGATGCGAGAGCGCCGCAGGGAATCGGTAGCGTACAGGGAAGTATTCACAGCGCCTCCTCGACGGTCCGGCGCCCCGGGGCCTGCCCCCGGATCAGCTCCGAGCGGTGCTGCCAAAGACGATGCTCTTGCCCGCAATGCCATAACAAACAAGATTTGAGGAAACCAACCGTGACCAAGATGGCCCCTGAGCTTCCCATCGAGGTGGATAGCGAAACCGGCGTGTGGACCACCGACGCCCTGCCGATGCTTTACGTGCCACGGCACTTTTTTATCAACAACCACACGGCCGTCGCCGAAGCGCTGGGTGTGGATAACTATGCCGAGATTCTCTACCGCGCCGGCTACAAGAGCGCCTGGCACTGGTGCGAGAAGGAGGCCGAATTGCACGGTCTGGAAGGCGTCGACGTGTTCGAGCATTACATGAAGCGGCTGTCTCAGCGCGGCTGGGGCAAGTTCGTCACCGAGGCCATCGATCTCGATGCCGGTACCGCCCGCGTACGCCTGGAGCACAGCGCCTTCGTCTATCAGCTCGGCAAGACGGGGCACAAGGAGGAGTACATGTTCACCGGCTGGTTCGCCGGCGCCATGGACCAGATCCTCGCCGCCCGCGGCAGTGCCCTGCGCACCGTCGCCGAACAGACCCAGAGCGCCGCCGAGCCCGGCTGCGAGGTAGGCATCTTCACCGTTCAGCCGTTGGCCGACGCCCAGGGTTGAGGAGGTTTCCATGGCATTCGACGCGATCTTCGAGCCGATCCAGATCGGCAAGCTGACCATCCGCAATCGTGTGGTCAGCACCGCCCACGCCGAGGTGCATGCCACCGACGGCGGCATGACCACCGAGCGCTACGTCAAGTACTACGAGGAGAAGGCCAAGGGTGGCTGCGGCCTGTGTATCTGCGGCGGCTCCTCCGTCGTCTCCATCGACAGCCCCCAGGGCTGGTGGAGCTCGGTGAACCTGTCCACCGACCGCATCATCCCGTACTTCCAGAATCTCGCCGATGCCGTGCACAAGCACGGCGGCAAGATCATGATCCAGATCACCCACATGGGTCGGCGCTCGCGTTGGGACGGCTTCGACTGGCCGACCCTGGTGTCGCCCTCCGGCATTCGCGAGCCGGTGCATCGCTCCACCTGCAAGACCATCGAGGAGGAGGAGATCTGGCGCATCATCGGCGACTACGCCCAGGCCGCGCGGCGGGCCAAGGAGGGCGGTCTTGACGGCGTCGAGCTCTCTGCGGTGCACCAGCACCTGATCGATCAGTTCTGGAGCCCGCGGGTCAACAAGCGTACCGACCAGTGGGGCGGCAGTTTCGAGAACCGCATGCGCTTCGGCATGGAGGTGCTCAAGGCGGTGCGTGCCGAGGTGGGCGAAGACTTCGTCGTCGGCATGCGTATCTGCGGCGACGAGTTCCACCCGGACGGCCTGACCCACGAGGACATGAAGCAGATCGCCGCCTATTACGACGCCACCGGCCAGGTCGATTTCTTCGGCGTGATCGGCTCCGGCTGCGATACCCACAACACCCTGGCCAACGTCATTCCCAACATGTCCTTCCCGCCGGAGCCCTTCCTGCACCTGGCGGCGGGCATCAAGGAAGTGGTCAAGGTGCCGGTGATCCACGCCCAGAACATCAAGGATCCCAACCAGGCCCAGCGTATCCTCGAAGGGGGCTACGTCGACCTGGTGGGCATGACCCGGGCGCACATCGCCGACCCGCACCTGATCGCCAAGATCAAGATGGGCCAGATCGACCAGATCAAGCAGTGCGTGGGAGCCAACTACTGCATCGATCGCCAGTATCAGGGCCTCGACGTGCTGTGCATCCAGAACGCCGCGACCTCGCGGGAGTACATGGGCCTGCCGCACATCATCGAGAAGTCCGAGGGACCGAAGCGCAAGGTGGTGGTGGTGGGTGGCGGCCCCGGCGGTATGGAAGCGGCCCGTGTCGCCGCCGAGCGCGGCCACGACGTGACCCTGTTCGAAGCCGCAGATCAGCTCGGCGGCCAGATCACCATCGCCGCCCAGGCGCCGCAGCGCGACCAGATCGCCGGTATCACCCGCTGGTACCAGCTGGAGCTGGCTCGCCTCAAGGTGGACCTGCGCCTCGGCACCCGCGCCGACGAGGCCACCCTCGAGGACCTGCGCCCGGACGTCGTGATACTGGCCACCGGCGGCCAGCCCTTCCTCAGCCAGTACCCGGAGTGGGGCTACTCGGAGAACCCCGAGGAGAGCCTGGTGGTCAGCACCTGGGACGTGCTCTCCGGCAAGGTGGCGCCGGGCAAGAACGTGCTGATCTACGACTCCATCTGCGAGTTCTCCGGCGTTTCGGCGGCGGATTATCTGGCCGACAAGGGAGCCAAGGTCGAGATCGTCACCGACGACATCAAGCCCGGCGCGGCGGTGGGCGGCACCACCTTCCCGACCTACTACCGCAGTCTCTACGAGAAGGAGGTGATCATGACCTCCGACCTGATGCTGCACAAGGTCTACCGCGAGGGCGACGCCCTGGTGGCGGTGCTCGAGAACGAGTACACCGGCGCCATGGAGGAGCGAGTGGTCGACCAGGTGGTGGTGGAGAACGGCGTACGCCCCGACGAGGCGCTCTACTACGCGCTGAAGGAGCGCTCGCGCAACCGCGGCCAGGTGGATCTCGAGGCGCTCTACGCCGCCAAGGCGCAGCCCTGCCTCGCCGAGGAAGGCGACGGCTACCTGCTGTTCCGCCTGGGCGACTGCACCGCGCCGCGCAATACGCATGCAGCAATTTATGACGCCCTGCGGCTGTGTAAAGACCTCTGAGTTGGCGAAAGCCACCAACGGTGAGGGGCGCCGGGGGCAGGCCGTCGCGAGGGTCATTTGCCATGGATGGCAAATGTAGCGCCCAGGGAAGGGTTCACAGCGCCCTCGCATAGGCCTGCCACCGGCAAAGCCCCGGCACCAAAGCTAACGCCAAAGCCAACGGCTTATGAGACGAGGTGAGCACCATGCTCGACACCCTCCTGCCGATACTGATCTTCTCCGCCCTGGCGCTGGCCGTGATCGGCGCCGTGCGGCGCATTCGCCTGTGGCGCCAGGGTCGACCCGCCCGGGTCGATCTGCTGCGCGGGCTCGCCGCCATGCCGCGGCGCTACCTGGTCGATCTGCACCATGTGGTGGCACGTGACAAGGTCATGTCCAACACCCACGTGGCCACCGCCGGCGGTTTCGTCGCGGCGGCCGTGCTGATGATCCTGGTACATGGCCTGGGGCTCGGCTCTTCAGAAAGCATGGGGCCCATCCTCGGCGGGCTGCTGCTGTTGGCCAGCGCCGCCATGTTCGTCGGCAGCCTGTTCGTCGCCAAACGGCGGCGCAACCCGCCGGCGCGGCTCTCCAAGGGGCCCTGGATGCGCCTGCCGAAGAGTCTGATGGCGTTCTCGGCGAGCGTGTTCCTGCTCACCCTGCCGACGCTTGGCATCCTGCCTGCCGGAACGGGCAGCGTGATCCTCGCTCTGGCGCTGGCCGCGGTGCTGGTGTGGGGTCTGGGCGAAATGTTCTTCGGCATGACCTGGGGCGGGCCGATGAAGCACGCCTTTGCCGGCGCCCTGCATCTGGCCTTCCATCGCCGCCCTGAGCGCTTCGGCGAGGGCAACCGCTCCACCGGGCTCAAGGCGCTGAACCTGGACGACCCCAAGGCCCCCCTGGGTGTCGAGACGCCCAGCGACTTCACCTGGAACCAGCTGCTCGGCTTCGATGCCTGCGTGCAGTGCGGACGCTGCGAGGCGATGTGCCCGGCCTTCGCCGCCGGTCAGCCGCTCAATCCCAAGAAGCTGATTCAGGACATGGTCGTCGGCATGGCCGGCGGCAGCGATGCCCACTATGCCGGTAGCCCCTACCCGGACAAGCCCATTGGCGAACACCGCGGCCACCCGCATGGGCCCATCGTGGCCCGCGAGGGCACTGCCCTTGTCGATGCCGAGACGCTGTGGTCGTGCACCACCTGCCGCGCCTGCGTCGAGGAGTGCCCGATGATGATCGAGCACGTCGATGCCATCGTCGACATGCGTCGCTTCCTGACCCTGGAGCATGGCAATACCCCGGGCAAGGGCGCCGAGGTGCTCGACAACCTGATCGCCACCGACAATCCCGGCGGCTTCGATCCCGGCTCGCGCATGCACTGGGCGGCGGACCTCAACCTGCCGCTGATACGCGACATGGGGCAGGTCGACGTGCTGCTGTGGTTGGGCGACGGGGTCTTCGACATGCGCAATCAGCGCACGCTCAGGGCGCTGGTGAAGGTGCTGCGTGCGGCCGGCGTCGATTTTGCCGTGCTCGGCAACGAGGAGCGCGACAGCGGCGACGTGGCACGCCGCCTGGGCGACGAGGCGACCTTCCAGTCGCTGGCCAAGCGCAACATCGCGACGCTGTCGCAGTACCGCTTCCAGTGCATCGTCACCTGCGACCCGCACAGTTTCCATGTTCTCAAGAACGAGTACCGCGAGCTGGGCGGCCCTGATTTCAATGCAAACTGGGTTGTGCGCCACCACAGTACCTACATCGCCGAGCTGTTCGAGGCGGGTCGGCTGCACTTCACGCCCTGGAAGGGCGGCCGCGTCACCTATCACGACCCCTGCTATCTGGGCCGCTACAACGGCGAATACGAAGCACCACGCAACGTGCTCAAGGCGCTGGGCATCGAAGTGGCCGAGATGCAGCGTTCGGGATTCCGCTCGCGCTGCTGTGGCGGTGGCGGCGGCGCGCCGATCACCGATATCCCCGGCAAGCAGCGGATTCCCGACATGCGCATGAACGACGTCAAGGAGACCGGCGCCGAGCTGGTGGCGGTAGGCTGTCCGCAGTGCACCGCCATGCTCGAGGGGGTGGTCGATGCCACCGCCGAGGTGCGCGACATCGCCGAGCTGGTGGCCGATGCCCTGGTGGAGCGCCCTGCTGGCTCCGGTGGCGGCAGCGATAGCGCTCGCACCCCGCAGTCTGCCTCAACCCGTCCCTTGATGAAGGAGGTCACGCCATGAGCGAGATCGTGCGTCGCGATCCGCGCCGCGAGTGGATCGCCCGCAACCGCCTGCATCCCGAGCACGAACGGGTGCTGGCCGAGCTTGGCCAGAGTGCCGGGCATGGCATGGCGGCGACGGAATGGATGGGCCCCAACGGCGTGATCCGCAAGAATCCCCATGCGGTCGGCTTCATCGGGCCCAACGGTATCAAGCGCATCGACCGCAGCGGTGTCCAGCAGGCTGCCGCAGCGGGACGTGGCGCCAGTGCCGGTAGCAAGGCCGCCGACGAGCGGCGGCAGGTCATCATCGAGGCCCCGGACTTCCTGGTCGCGGTGGTACCGGACCTGCCCGGCGGGCGTCTCTCCAGCCACGACCGTGACCTGCTGGGCCTGGCCCGGCAGCTGGCCGACGCCGATGGTGAGCGGCCGGGGGCCGTGCTGGCGGTGGTCTTCGGCCAGGCGGATGTCGGAGGGTATGGCGACGCCGGCATCGATCGGCTGCTCGTGCTGGAGGGCGATGACATCGACGGCTACGCGCCGGAGGCACGCCTGGCGGCACTCACCGCCGTCGACGGCGAGTTTGCTCCGCGTCACTGGCTGTTGCCCGACTCCAAGCTGGGCGGCGCCGACCTGGGGCGGCGCCTGGCGGCGCGCCTTGGCGAACGGCCTGCCGCCGGCATCTGGCAGGTCGAACGGGACGCTGCCTGCGCGCTGGGCTGGCGCTGTACCGGGCGCGGTGCTGCGGGAACCAGCGATATCCAGCGCGCCCTGCCGCGTGTGGTACTGGCGCTGGCCGAATGTGCCGAACCCGTTTCCGAAACCCGCCATGCGGTACAGCCGCTGGGCTTGTCGCAGCCGCTGCCGCCCCTGCTGGGGCGCATCGAGGACCTGGGCCAGGTGGCCGTCGACCCGGCCGGCGTGGCGCTTTCCGAAGCCGAGTTCATTCTTTCCGCCGGCAACGGCGTCAAGGACTGGGAGGGCTTCCATCAAGCCGCCAAGGTATTGGGAGCGACCGAAGGTGCCTCGCGGGTGGCGGTGGACGATGGCTTCATGCCGCGCCATCGCCAGGTGGGCGCTACCGGGACCTGGGTCACTGCACGGGTCTACGTGGCGGTGGGCATCAGCGGTGCCATCCAGCACCTGCAGGGCATCCAGAGCTGCGACAAGGTAGTGGCCATCAACCTCGACCCGGGATGCGACATGATCAAGCGCGCCGACCTGGCGGTGATCGGCGACTCGGCGAGCATACTCGCGGCGCTGGTCGAGATGGTCCAACGGCAACGGGAGGAGAAGCGCGATGCAGCCTGAAGTACAAAGAGAGGCGGTACTCGACGTGGCGGTGCTGGTCTCCGTGGGCCGCCACCCCGTGACCGGGCGCGCCCGGCGCGCCGATCAGGACGCCCGCGGCGTGGAGCTGGCCCTGTCCCTCGCTGGGGCGCGCATCTCCCTGCTGCACGCCGGCGCGCTCGACGAGGAGAGCGAAAGTGCCTTGCGCGGCTATCTGGGCATGGGCTTCCCCGCCTTGACCCTGGTCGAGCAGTTGCCTGGTGCCGACGTGATCCCCGCTCTGACCGACAGGCTGAGTGCAGCACGGCCGCAACTGGTGATCGCCGGCGAGCGCGCCGAGCAGGGCGAAGGCTCCGGCATGCTGCCTTACCTGCTGGCCGAGCGTCTTGGCTGGCCGCTGGTCGGTGGCCTGGCTGCCGTGGAAAAGGTCGAGAATGGCGTGGCCACCCTGCTCCAGGCTCTGCCTCGTGGCCAGCGCCGCCGGCTGCAGGTGCGGCTGCCGGCCATCGTCACCGTCGACGCTGCCGCCGCCGCGGCCCGCCAGAGCGCCTTCGGCCCGGCCCAGCGCGGTGAGATCGAGGCCGAGTCGGCAGCGGTTGAGTGGGACGAGGCTCAGCCGGAGTGGAACGTGACACCGGCCCGCAAGCGTCCCAAGCGGCTCAAGATCGTCAAGGCGGCCTCGGCGCGGGATCGCTTCAAGGCCGCCGCGGCCAAGGCCGAAGGCGGCAGTGGCCAGGTGTTGACCGACGTGACCCCGGAGCAGGGCGCCGAGTCGATCTTCAAATTGCTCAAGGAAGAGGGCGTTCTGCGCTAGCTTGCGATAACGCACCCACGATAACGCCATAACCCAACGCAACGACCCCGGCCTTGGCCGGGGTTGTTGCGTTGGGGGGCGGTATTGGCGGAGATAGGCAGCACCCAGGGCAAGTGGCACACACGCCAACCGCGCGCCGGCGGCGGGCCTTGTATCGCTTGCGACAGCGATCCAACCGGTTGGTCTCTTGGAGCTTGGCTTATGTCTTCCCCCAACAAGAAGACCCCGGCCAAGGCCGGGGTCGCGTGGTTACTCCTTACATGAGGTTGGCGATTTCAGGCCAGCTTGGCGACCGCCAGTCCGCGCTGCTCTTCTCTCAGCCCCTTGACCAGGCAGTAAGCCATGCCCAGCAGTACCAGGGTGAATGGCAGCCCGGTGGCCACGGCGCCGGCCTGCAGGGCGCCCAGTGCGGTGCTGCCGCCGCCGTAGAGCAGGATGCCGGCGATCACGCCTTCCAGCACCGCCCAGAACACGCGCTGGCCGCGGGGAGCATCGGTCTTGCCGCCGGCGGTGATGTTGTCGATCACCAGCGAGCCGGAATCCGACGAGGTGATGAAGAAGATCAGCACCAGCAGGATCGCCAGACTGGAGGTCAGGGTGGTCAGCGGCAGGTGCTCGAGCATCTGGAACATCGCCAGCGAGACGTCGCTGATGCCGTCGGCCAGGGCGCCCACGCCGGCCGCCGACTGAGTCAGGGCGGTGCCGCCGAAGGCGCTCATCCACACCAGCGTGACCAGGGTCGGCACCAGCAGCACGGCGATCAGGAACTCACGTACGGTGCGCCCACGGGAGACCCGCGCAATGAACATGCCGACGAAGGGCGACCAGGAGATCCACCAGGCCCAGTAGAACACGGTCCAGCCGTGGTACCAGACGGTGTCGTCGCGGCCGACCCAGTTGGAGAGCGGCACGATATGGCTGACGTAGGCCAGGGTGGTGTGCCACAGGTTGTTGACGAACAGCAGCACGCCGCCGGTCACCAGCACGAAGGTGAGCAGGCCCAGGGCGAGCATCATGTTGATCTTGGAGAACAGCTTCACGCCGCCGTCGATGCCGCGCCACACCGAGAACAGTGCCACGGCGGTGACCACCACGATGATCGCCAGCTGGGTGCCGATGGTATTGGGCACGCCCCACAGGTAGTTGAGGCCGCCGGCCGCCTGGGAGGCACCGAAGCCCAGTGAAGTGGCCAGACCGAAGATGGTGGCCAGTACCGCGACGATGTCGATGATGTGGCCGAACCAGCCTCGCACTCTCTCGCCGAGGATCGGCGTGAAGGCTGAACGCAGGGTCAGCGGCAGGCCGCGATTGTAGGCGAAGAAGGCCAGCGACAGGCCCACCACGCCGTAGATCGCCCAGGGGTGCAGGCCCCAGTGGAACATGGTGGCGCCGATGGCTGCGCTGGCCCCGGCCGGGGTGTGCGCCTCGGCGTTGAGCGGAGTGCCGTACCAGTCGGTGTAGTAGGCCACCGGCTCGGCCACGCTCCAGAACATCAGGCCGATGCCCATGCCCGCGGCGAACAGCATGGCGAACCACGAGGTGGTCGAGTACTCCGGGCGGGCCTGGCTGCCGCCCAGGCGGATGCGCCCCAACGGCAGGACGATCAGCGCCAGGCACAGCAGCACGAAGAGGTTGCCGGCAATCATGAACAGCCAGTCGAAATACTCGATGGAGAAGCCGCGGGCCGCGGTGAGGTGGCTGTTGGCGGCATCGGGATAGATCAGGGCGTAGAGGATGAAGGCCAGAATGGCCAGGGCCGAGAGTGGGAACACGGGATGGTGGAAGTCCATTCCCAACACCTGGGCGTTGTCCTGCCCGGGCTCAAGGATTGGCGCATCGTCATGCTTCATGGGGATTCCTCACATGTTGTTGTTGGCATCCGCAAGCGGCAGGCGCTCCCGGGCGAACCATTGTTGGGTCAGGTCGGCGAGGGGTATGTCGTGAAAGCGACCTCCAGCTATCCGTTGGCTCACCGCGGTCGCGTCATGTCTCGGGCAGGCATGCGGAGGTCTCTGTGGGGCAAGTGCCACCTGATGGAGGGCATAGGCTGAAGCGGCGGTATGTACCGCCCCATGACAACAACGAGTGGAGCCAGCCATGAGCCAAGCCAACCGAGGCGTCGTCTACAAAGGTCCGGGTAAGGTCGACGTCGAATCCATCCCCTATCCGGAACTCGCCCTTGGCAATCGCAAATGCGACCACGGCGTGATCCTTAAGGTGGTCACCACCAATATCTGCGGTAGCGACCAGCACATGGTGCGCGGCCGTACCACTGCGCCCGCCGGCCTGGTGCTGGGCCATGAGATCACCGGCCTGGTGGTCGAGTGCGGGCGCGACGTCGAATTCATCAAGCCGGGCGATCTGGTCTCGGTGCCCTTCAACATCGCCTGCGGGCGCTGTCGCAACTGCAAGGAAGGTCGTACCGGGATCTGTCTCAACGTCAACCCGGCACGCCCCGGTGCCGCCTACGGCTACGTCGACATGGGCGGCTGGGTCGGCGGCCAGACCGAATACGTCATGGTGCCCTACGCCGACTTCAACCTGCTGAAGTTCCCCGACAGCGACCAGGCCATGGAGAAGATCCGCGACCTGACCCTGCTCTCCGACATCTTCCCTACCGGCTTCCACGGCTGCGTGACAGCCGGCGTCGGGCCGGGCAGCACCGTCTATATCGCCGGGGCCGGCCCGGTGGGGCTGGCGGCGGCGGCGTCGGCCCAGCTGCTGGGCGCGGCCTGCGTGATCGTCGGCGACATGATCGAGGAGCGTCTGGCCCAGGCGCGCAGCTTCGGCTGTGAAACCATCGACCTGACCCAGGAAGGCGACATGGCCGACAAGCTGGAGGCGATCCTCGGCGAGCGCGAGGTCGACTGCTTCGTCGACTGCGTCGGCTTCGAGGCCCACGCCTGCGGCTGCAATCACGACAAGGAGGCGCCTGCCACCGTGCTCAACTCGGCGATGCAGATGACCCGCGCCGGCGGCCAGATCGGCATCCCGGGCCTCTACGTGACCGAAGACCCGGGCGCCGTGGACGATGCCGCCAAGCAGGGCGCTCTGAGCATGCGCTTCGGTCTTGGCTGGGCCAAGTCCCACTCCTTCCACACCGGCCAGTGTCCGGTGATGAAGTACCACCGTCCGCTGATGCAGGCGATCCTGTTCAACAAGATCAAGATTGCCGATGCGGTCAACGTGCAGGTGATCTCGCTGGACCAGGCGCCGCAGGGCTATGCCGACTTCGATGGCGGGGCGGCCAAGAAATTCGTCATCGACCCCCATGGCAGCGTGGCTGCGTAAGCAAGCGTGGCGGCCAGCCATTTTGGGATATCGACCCCCACGGCAGCGTGGCCGACTGACGGCCGAGCGGGTACTCTAGGGAGCGAACGACGGTAACGGCAGCGGGAGGTGAGAAAGATGATGTATGCCGACTTGATCGATGCGGAGGACTTCCGTCAGCGCCTGGTGGCGCTGGGCATCGACCTGCCTGCCGATGCCGATGCCGACCCCGATACCTGCGCCCGGCTTGCCGCCCAGCAACAGGCCGAGGCGGGGGTGCCCGGCCTGGAGGCGCTGGTCGTCGAGCTGGAGGCACAGACCGGCGTCATGCTGCCCGAGGTGCGCGAAGCGCTGGTGAATCATCTGCGGCCAATCGCTGGCTAGAGCGGCATGAGCCACACCGCTGTCAGCTCTTGATTGAACCCGGGTGAAACGAATCGCCCCCGGCCAAGGCCGGGGGCGATTTCTTTCACATCGCGAGGAGCGGGCGAGGGCTAGCCCTTCACCACCTGCAGGTGAGGGGCGCTGTGGCCCAGGTTCTCCTGCATCCGCTCGCTGTACCAGTCGATGAAGTCGATCACGCCGAACTCGTAGGTCTCGGAGTAGGGACCCGGCTGGTAGGCCTTGGAGTTGATGCCGCGCTGGTTCTCCTCGGCCAGGCGCTTGTCCTGGGCGTTGGTGGCGTCCCACACCCGGCGCATCTCCTCGGGCTGGTAGTCGACGCCCTCCACGGCATCCTTGTGCACCAGCCACTTGGTGGTGACCAGGGTCTCCTGCGGACCCAGCGGCAGCACGCGGAACACGATGGCGTGGTCGCCCATGAAATGGTTCCAGGAGTTGGGCAGGTGCAGGATGCGCAGCGAGCCCATGTCGGGGCTGGTCAGGCGGCCCATCAGCTTGGCGCAGGCCGGCTTGCCGTCCATGGTCATCGAGACCACGCCATCCAGCAGCGGCGTGCGGGTCAGCCGGTTGCGCTTGCCGAAGCGCTTGAGCTGCCAGGGAATCTGCTGCTCGTCCCAGTCGGACTGCTTCTTCGCCACCAGCGCCTTGTAGGCGGGCGTGGCGCGGGGATCGTCGGTGTCGTCGAACTCCTGCAGCGAGTTGAGCAGCTCCGGGTGGGAGCCGTTGCAGTGGTAGCACTCGCGGTTGTTCTCGAGCACCAGCTTCCAGTTGGCCTGCTCGACGATGTTCGACTCCACCGCGACCTTGAGGTTGCCCATCTCGTAAGGCTCGAGATAGTGCTCCAGGGTGAGCAGGAAGTCGTCGATGACGGGCGGCTGCTCGGCCAGGCTGATGAAGATGTAGCCGCCGCCGGTGCGCACCTGAACCGGCTTCAGGCCATAACTGCCCAGATCGAAGTTCTCACCCATGTCGCTGCCGGCGAACAGCAGGCGGCCGTCGAGCTCATACGTCCACTGATGGTAGGGACACACCAGCTTGGCCACCTTGCCCTTGTCGCTGACGCACAGCCGCGAGCCGCGGTGACGGCAGACGTTGTGGAACGCATGGATGGTACCGCCGTCGCCGCGTACCAGGATCACCGGGTTGTCGCCGACCTGCAGGGTCATGTAGTTGCCCTTGGCGGGAATCTCGCAGGTCATGCCGGCGAACAGCCACTCCTTGCCGAAGATCTCCTGCATGTCCAGCGCGAACAGGCGGGCATCGTTGTAGAACGGCTGGGGCAGCGAGAAGTTGCGCTCGCGCTCGGCGAGCATCGCGACGACGGCTTCACGCGCCGGGTCCAGGGGATCGTCCAGAGTGGTGGGTGAGATCGGATCCATGCAGAGACATCCTCATTGCTGGCCGCGGTTGCGGCATCGGTCGAATTGTTGGTTTTCGCCAGGGAGCGGCATAGTCATTGTCTTGGGTGCCGAGTACGAATACGGCGAGTGTGGATCAGCCACCGGTCGCTCAGTTGTCTGTTGACGACCCGAAAGCGTTCAGTCGCGACCAGCGGGTGCAGAAAAGTCGCCCCAAGTGGAAGCCAGGGGTACGTTCGTGTCGCAGTCAGGCAAGTCGTGGGCTTGCCTGCTGACGCAGAATTCGATCAACGGCAGGCGGTGTTCCGCAGTCGGAGCCTTCCACGCTGATCAATGCCAGGCGACTCGACATGACCATGAACTTTCTCAATCCCGTCACGACCCAGACCTGGACCAACGGCCGCCACCTGGTGCGCTGCGTCAAGGTGATCCAGGAGACCTGGGACGTCCGTACCTTCTGCTTCATGGCCGAGCAGCCGGTGCTGTTCTTCTTCAAGCCGGGGCAGTTCGTGACCCTGGAGCTTGAGATCGACGGCGAGTCGATCATGCGCTCCTATACGATCTCCAGTTCACCGTCGATTCCCTACAGCTTCTCGATCACCGTCAAGCGGGTGCCCGGCGGTAAGGTGTCGAACTGGCTGCACGACAACCTGAAGGTCGGCGACGAACTGGCGGTACATGGCCCTGTGGGCAACTTCAATTCGATCGACTTTCCCGCCGACAAGGTGCTGTTCCTCTCCGGTGGCGTGGGTATCACGCCGCTGATGTCGATGACACGCTGGTTCTTCGACACCAACGCCAACGTCGACGTCGAGTTCATCCACAGTGCGCGCGCCCCGCGGGATGTCATTTACCATCGCGAACTAGTGCACATGTTCTCGCGGATCCCCGAGTTCAAACTGCATATCGTCTGTGAGAAGAAGGACGACATCGGCGAGGCCTGGGCCGGCTATCGCGGGTATTTGACCCAGCCGATGCTCGAGCTGATGGCGCCCGACTACCTCGAGCGGGAGATCTTCTGCTGCGGCCCCACGCCGTACATGAACGCGATCAAGCACATCCTGCGCGAAAACGGCTTCGATATGAGCCGCTACCACGAGGAATCCTTCGGCGCCACGCCGCTTGACGTGCGCGAGGAGGTGCTGGAGCTGGCCGAGCAAGCCGAGGCCGAGGCGGAGGAGATCGATTACGCCGACATGCTCAGCGTCGAGTTCGTCGGCTCGGGCAAGAGCGTACGTATTCAGCCGGGTGAAACGGTTCACTCGGCTGCCGCCAAGCTCGGCTTGCACATCCCCAAGGCCTGCGGCATGGGGATCTGCGGCACGTGCCGGGTAGGGCTCAAGTCCGGGCAAGTGGACATGGAGCACAACGGCGGCATCACCGACGAGGACGTGGCAGAGGGCTATATCCTCTCCTGCTGCAGCAAGCCGCTGGGCGACGTGGTGGTCGACTACTGACGACGGCACCGGCGAGGCTCAGCCGTGGCGTGACTCGTCGAACAGCTCGTCGACGCCGCACACCTCGCCGCAACGGTCCAGCGAATAGCCGGGCAGCTCGCGCACGGCCTGCTGGAACGGCGCGCCGCGGATCATCTCGAGCAGACGTAAGACGCTGGGGTCGGCCAGGCTGCTGCGCTGACACAGCAGCAGATAGTGCTCGCTGGCCAGCGGCAGGAAATCCAGGCCGAACTGGCGCGCGGCGGCCTCGACGCCGAAGCCGACGTCGGCCATGCCGGCGGCGATGTAGGCGGCCACCGCGGAGTGGGTGTACTCCTCCAGCTCGAAGCCACGGATGCGCTGCGCCGAGAGGCCCACTTCCCGCAGCAGGATATCGAGCAGCGCCCGGGTGCCGGAAGCCTGCTGGCGGTTGATGAAGCGCACGTCGCCACGCACGAGATCGGCCAGGCCGGCCACACCCCTGGGATTGCCCGGTGCGAGCATCAGCCCCTGACAGCGGGTGATGAAGCGAATGATGCAATGGCTGCGCGGCCGCAGCTGACGGCGGTAGCCCTGCATCAGCGGACCCTGGGTCGCCGAGGTCGGCATGTGGTAGCCGGCCACGTCGCAGGCGCCGCGATTCAGCGCGGCCAGGGCCTCTGCCGGGCTGCAGTACTGCAGATCGAGCTGAAAGTCGCTGGCGAATCTGGGCAGCAGCGCCACTGCATAACCGTGACTGGCGTGCATGCGCAGCACCGGTTCGACGCCCTCGAACAGCTGCTGCAGCTCGAGATTGAGCTCCGAGCCCAGGCTCTCCAGCTGCGGACCGAGCCGGGCGGCCACCCGCTGGCGAGCCCACAGCAGCTTGTCGCCCAGTGGAGTGAGTCGTGCGCCGCGCCCCTTTTGCATTTCCACCAGCGTAACGCCGAAGAAGTCCGCCCACTTGTTGAGCAGGTTCCAGGCATGGCGGTAGGAGATACCGGCCTCGGCCGCGGCCTCGGTCAGCTTGCCGCTGCGATGGATGCCCTGCAGCAGCCCGAACAGCTGCGGATCCAGGCGGTTGCCGGCCTCGTCGGTGAAGGACCAGGCAGGTTCGATTTTAATACGTTTCATATGATGTGTTTTTCATATTTCGTAACCCAGGCAGGACTGCTACCTTCACAAATACGCACCATCAATGATGCTACGGACACCTTATCCAATATATGCACTGTAGTACATAAATAAGTAGTACATAACGAGACCGTAACCAGCAGCTTCGAACGTACCGACGCAAGACGCCAGAAGATGCGCTCCCTACGTTCGCTTCGAGGCCAGGCCATGCTCAATAGCCCATTCCCTTCATGGACGCCCCAGCTGATTCAGGACGAAATCGACGCCCTGAAGCACAAGCCCGGCGCTCTGCTTCCCATCCTGCACGCGATCCAGGACCGCTGCGGCTACGTGCCGCGCGAGGCGGTGCCGCTCATCGCCGAATCGCTGCAGCTCACCCGGGCCGAGGTGCACGGCGTGATCAGTTTCTACCATCACTTCCGCACCACGCCGCCGGGGCGCCACGTGGTACAGATCTGTCGCGCCGAGGCATGCCAGGCGCGGGGCTCACGGGCGCTGGAAATGCACGCGCGGGACACCCTGGGGATCGACTACCACCAGACCACCGCCGACCGCGAGATCACCCTGGAGCCGGTCTACTGTCTGGGCAACTGCGCCTGCGGCCCGTCGCTGCGCGTCGACGATCGCATCCTGGCCCGGGTCACCCCCGAGCGCTTCGACCGGCTGGTCGATGAACTGACCACCCAAGTGCTGAAGGTGAGCTGATGACCACGAGACTCTTCGTTCCCCGCGAGACCACCGCGCTGGCGCTTGGCGCCGACGAGGTCGCCCAGCGCATCGAGGCCGAGGCCGAGGCCCGTGGCGTCGAGATCGAACTGGTGCGCAACGGCTCCCGCGGGCTGTTCTGGCTGGAGCCGCTGGTCGAGGTCGAGACCGCCGTCGGGCGCATCGCCTACGGGCCGGTAGCCCCCGAGGACGTGGCCGGGCTGTTCGATGCCGGCCTGCTCGAAGGCGGCGAGGCACCGTCGCTGTGCCAGGGGCCGGCCGAGGAGATTCCCTATCTACAGGCCCAGCAGCGTCTGACCTTTTCGCGCATCGGTGTCACCGACCCGCTGTCGTTGGAGGACTACTGCGCCCACGACGGCTTCCGCGGCCTGCGCCGGGCGCTTGGTCTCGCTCCCCAGGCCATCGTCGACGAGGTCAAGGCCTCCGGCCTGCGCGGTCGCGGCGGGGCGGCGTTCCCCACCGGCATCAAGTGGCAGACCGTGCTCGACGCCCCCGCCGCGCAGAAGTACATCGTCTGCAACGCCGACGAGGGCGACTCCGGCACCTTCGCCGACCGCCTGGTGATGGAGTGCGACCCCTACCTGCTGATCGAAGGCATGGCCATCGCCGGCCTCGCCGTGGGTGCCACCCAGGGCTACGTCTACCTGCGCTCGGAGTATCCGCTGGCTCAGCAGATCTTCAATGAGGCCATCGCCCGTGCCGAGGCCGCCGGCTATCTCGGTAGCGACATCCTCGGCAGCGGCCAGGCGTTCCACCTCGAGGTGCGTCTGGGGGCCGGCGCCTACATCTGCGGCGAGGAGACCTCGCTGCTCGAAAGCCTCGAAGGCAAACGCGGCATGGTGCGCTTCAAGCCGCCGCTGCCGGCCATCGAAGGCCTGTTCGGTCAACCCACCGTGGTCAACAACGTGCTGTCGCTGGCGGCGGTGCCCTTCATTCTCGCCGAGGGGGCCGCGGCCTATGCCGACTGTGGCATGGGCCGTTCACGCGGCACCCTGGCGCTGCAGCTGGCCGGCAACGTCCAGCGCGGCGGACTGGTGGAGCTGGCCTTCGGCACCACCCTGCGCCAGCTGATGGAGGAATTCGGCGGCGGTACCTTCACCGGGCGACCGCTGCGTGCGGTGCAGGTAGGCGGCCCCTTGGGCGCCTATCTGCCCGAGAGCCAGTGGGACCTGCCGCTCGACTACGAGGCCTTCGCCGAGGTCGGTGCAGTGCTCGGGCATGGCGGCGTGGTGATGTTCGACGACACGGTGGACATGGCCGAGCAGGCGCGCTTCGCCATGGAGTTCTGCACGGTGGAGTCGTGCGGCAAGTGCACCCCCTGCCGCATCGGTGCGGTGCGCGGCGTCGAGGTGATCGACCGCATCCGCGCCGGCGAGCGTCGTGAGGCCAATCTCATACTGCTCGCCGACCTGTGCGAGACCATGGTGGACGGCTCACTCTGCGCCATGGGCGGCATGACGCCGTTCCCCGTGCAGAGCGTGATGAAACACTTTCCCGACGATCTGCAGCGCGACGCGCAGCCGCATTGAGCGGGAGGAGGCCCGATATGTTGAACTATTACGATCCCAAGCAGACGCCCGCTCCGCAGCACTTCTTGCCGGAGCGCGACTATGGCACCCCGGCGCGGCTCTCCGAGACGCGGGTCAGCCTCGAGATCGACGGCGTCGCGATCAGCGTGCCCGAAGGCACCTCGGTGCTGCGCGCCGCGGCCTTGGCCGACATCAACATTCCCAAGCTGTGCGCCTCGGACAACCTCGAGGCGTTCGGCTCGTGCCGCCTGTGCGCGGTGCAGATCGAGGGCAGGCGCGGCCTGCCGGCCTCCTGTACCACGCCGGTCGAGGCCGGCATGAAGGTGACCACCCAGAACGCGCGGCTGGCCAAGCTGCGGCGCAACGTGATGGAGCTCTACATCTCCGACCACCCGCTTGACTGCCTGACCTGCCCGGCCAACGGCGACTGCGAACTGCAGGACATGGCCGGTGCGGTGGGGCTGCGTGAGGTGCGCTACGGCTTCGACGGCGCCAATCACCTGGACGCCGAGACCGACGACTCCAACCCCTATTTCAGCTTCGACCCCAGCAAGTGCATCGTCTGCTCGCGCTGCGTGCGCGCCTGTGAAGAGGTACAGGGCACCTTCGCCCTGACCATCGAAGGGCGCGGCTTCGAGTCCAAGGTCGCCGCCGGCCAGAGCGAGGCGTTCATGGATTCCGAATGCGTCTCTTGCGGCGCCTGCGTGCAGGCCTGCCCGACCTCGACGCTGATGGAGAAGTCGGTGATCGAACAGGGCCAGCCGGAGCACAGCGTGGTGACCACCTGCGCCTACTGTGGCGTGGGCTGCTCGTTCAAGGCCGAGATGCAGGGCGACCGGGTAGTGCGCATGGTGCCGTACAAGGGCGGCGACGCCAACCACGGCCACTCCTGCGTCAAGGGCCGCTTCGCCTTCGGCTACGCCACCCACCCCGACCGCCTGAAGACGCCGATGATTCGCGAGTCGATCGACCGGCCCTGGCGCGAGGTGGGCTGGGAGGAGGCGATCGCATTCGCCGCCGAGCGGCTCAAGGCGATCCAGGCCAAGTACGGCCGCGAAAGCATCGGCGGCATCACCTCGTCGCGCTGCACCAACGAGGAGACCTACCTGGTGCAGAAGCTGGTGCGCGCGGCCTTCCACAACAACAACACCGACACCTGTGCCCGGGTGTGTCACTCGCCCACCGGCTACGGCCTCAAGACGACGCTGGGCGAGTCCGCCGGCACCCAGACCTTCGACTCGGTGATGAAAGCCGATGTAATCGTGGTCATCGGCGCCAACCCCACCGACGCCCACCCGGTGTTCGCCTCACAGATGCGCCGCCGCCTGCGCCAGGGCGCCGAGCTGATCGTCGTCGACCCGCGCCGCATCGACCTGCTCAAGACGCCGCACCATCGCGGTGCCCAGCACCTCGCCCTGCGCCCCGGCACCAACGTGGCGATGATCAACGCCATGGCTCACGTGGTGATGAGCGAAGGGCTCGAGGACCGCGAGTTCATCGCCAAGCGCTGCGACGCGGCGGGCTATCAGGCCTGGCGCGAGTTCATCCTCGACCCGCGCCATGCGCCGGAGAACGTCGAGGCGATCACCGGGGTGCCCGCCGAGCAGGTGCGCCGCGCCGCGCGCACCTATGCCCAGGCGCCCAACGGCGCGATCTACTACGGCCTCGGCGTCACCGAGCACAGCCAGGGCTCGAGCATGGTGATGGGCATCGCCAACCTGGCCATGGCCACCGGCAACATCGGCCGCGAAGGGGTGGGCGTCAACCCGCTGCGCGGGCAGAACAACGTCCAGGGTTCCTGCGACATGGGCTCCTTCCCCCACGAGCTGCCGGGCTACCAGCACGTCGGCGACCCCGCCGTGCGCGAGCGCTTCGAGGCGGCCTGGGGTGTGCCCATCGACGACGAGCCGGGCCTGCGCATCCCCAACATGTTCGATGCCGCCGTGGCCGGCGAATTCAAGGCGCTCTACGTGCAGGGCGAGGACATCGCCCAGTCCGACCCCAATACCCAGCACGTCGAGCAGGCGCTGCGCTCGCTGGAGTGCCTGATCGTGCAGGACATCTTCCTCAACGAGACGGCCAAGTTCGCCCACGTGCTGCTGCCGGGCTCCTCGTTCCTGGAGAAGGATGGCACCTTCACCAACGCCGAGCGCCGCATCAACCGGGTGCGCAAGGTGATGCCGCCGCTGGCCGGCAAGCAGGACTGGGAAGTGACCGTGGATCTGGCCAATGCGCTGGGCTATCCCATGCACTACGACCATCCGTCGCAGATCATGGACGAGATCGCCGGCCTCACGCCGAGCTTCACCGGGGTCAGCTATGCGCGGCTCGACGCGCTGGGCAGCATTCAGTGGCCGTGCAATGAGGCGCACCCTGAGGGCACCCCGACCATGCACATCGAGGACTTCCCCATCGGCCTGGGCCAGTTCGCCATCACCGACTACGTGGCCAGCGACGAGCTCAGCAACCGCCGCTTCCCGCTGCTGCTGACCACCGGGCGGATCCTCTCCCAGTACAACGTCGGCGCCCAGACCCGACGCACGCACAACCAGGCCTGGCACGACGAGGACGTGCTCGAACTGCACCCGGCCGACGCTGAGCTGCGCGGCGTGCGCGACGGCGACTGGGTCGGCATCACCAGCCGCGCCGGCCAGACGGTGCTGCGTGCGCGGATCAGCGACCGCATGCCGCCGGGGGTGGTCTACACTACCTTCCACCATCCGGGCAGCGGAGCCAACGTGATCACCACCGACAGCTCCGACTGGGCGACCAACTGTCCGGAATACAAGGTGACCGCCGTGCAGGTCGAGAAGGTCAGCCAGCCGTCCGCCTGGCAGCGCCAGTTCCAGACTTTCGACCAGCTGCAGCTCGAACTGCTGCGCGGTGGGAACAAGGACGAAGCGGGCCAGGCTCTCAGCGGGGCGCGTGAATGAGTGACGACCACAGCCGCTGCCGGGTTCCGGTGGACGTGCGCCGGGCCGGCAGCGCCGAGCGGCGGGAGGACAGCATCGCGGTGGAGACGCCGGTGGCGCTGGTCTACAACGGCATCTCCCATGCGGTGATGATGGCCACGCCGGACGATCTCGACGACTTCGCTCTCGGCTTCAGCCTCACCGAGGGCATCCTGCACACGCCGGATGAGCTCTACGGCATCGAGGTGCGCCAGGAGGACTGCGGCATTGCTGTCCATCTGGAGATCGCCACTCAGCGCTTCATGGAGCTCAAGCAGCGCCGTCGCAGTCTGGCCGGTCGTACCGGCTGCGGGCTGTGCGGCACCGAGTCGCTGGAGCAGGCGATCCGTCCCATCGGCCGGGTGATTGCTCCGACCGTTGACGATGCTGCCATTCAGCTGGCGCTGGAGGCGCTGAAGTGGCACCAGCCGCTACAGCGCGAAACCGGTGCCACTCATGGTGCCGCCTGGTGCGACCTCGGCGGGCGGATTCAACTGGTACGCGAGGACGTCGGTCGCCACAACGCCCTGGACAAGCTGATCGGCGCCATGCTGAGTCGTCGTCTATCGGTGGAAGACGGCTTTGCGCTGGTCTCCAGCCGGGCCAGCTACGAGATGGTGCAGAAGTGCGCCAGCGCCGGCATCGGCTGCCTCGTCGCCGTCTCGGCCCCCACCTCGCTCGCCATCGAGCAGGCGCGTCAGGCTGGTCTGCTGCTGGTCGGCTTTGCCCGCACGGGGCGCCACGTCATCTATCATCAGCCGGTACGCGAAGCCGTGCCGGTCGTTCAAGCCAGCGGAGGTTGAAGTCGCCATGAGCCGCAGTCAGCTCGATACCCTGATCCACATGGCGAACCAGATCGCCGCCAACAATGCCCACTACGGCGATGATGCCGCCGAGCGCGTGTATACCCACCTGAAGAAGTTCTGGGCGCGCAGCATGAAGCGCCAGATCGTCGACTATCTCCAGCAGGACGGCAGTGAGCTGTCGCCCCTGGCCCGGCAGGCCATCGAGCGGCTGGCACAGAGCCAGAGCGAGACGCATTCGGCGAGCGCCTGACGCCCGATACCGGTCTTTCCCGCGCTTTTTCAACGAAAGGAGGCGAGTCCCTCTTTTGCCTTAGCATGCCTATGGTATATTCGACCCACGCGTCTCATGGTTCGGTCGGCGACCTTGTTCCCAGCCCCATGTGACGAGATCCCCTCGAAGGGAGGCGTGCCATATCCTCATGGTACGGGCCATGGCGGGTCCGAATAATTCGATCGGCTTGAGTCGACGATAACTCCACTACGCACGGGCAGGGGCTCATGAACAGGCCATTCTTCCAGGCTGCCGCCTTGACGGCAGGCTTCTTCGCGTTTGGGCCGGCGGCCCAGGCCAACATTCCCGACTCTTCTCATAATCTCAATGGCGTGATGCCGGACACGCCGACGCTGTGGCAGGTGCTGGACGCAGTGGCACAGCCCGAAGGGCTGACCGCCGACGAGGTGTGGCTCAGCATCGACCTGCGCAACCGCCGGGTGCGGGTGATGCGCGGCGAGCACGAGATCAAGCGCATCGAGCACCTCGCCTTCGGTGCCGGCGGTGCGGCGCCGCTGCGCGCCAAGGGCAGCTCGATGACGCCGATCGGCGAGTTCCGCGTCGACCGCATCAACCGTGCCTCACGCTTCGGCCTGTTCTTCGGCTTCGACTACCCCAACGCCCAGGTCGCCGAAGAGGCACTGCGCAGCGGCAAGATCACCATGCAGGAGTACTGGTACATCGAGAACTACCGGGCGCGCCACGGCCGGGCACCGCATACCACGGCGCTGGGTGGGCTGATCGGAATTCATGGCCTGGGACAGGGCGACCCCGAGATCCATCGCAGCTTCGATTGGACCGAGGGCTGCGTGGCGGTCAACAACGAGGAGATCCGTGCGCTCGACCCCTGGCTGCGCATCGGCACGCGGGTGGTGATCAAGGGTTAAGCAAAGCCTTGCATCAATAGGGGGAGCTGGCGGAAGAGCGTGGGAGTCGAACCCACCAGGGACCGCTGGCAGCCCCTGCCAGATTTGAAGTCTGGCCGCCCCACCGGGGGTCGATCCTCTTCCTTGAGTCGTTAACGCCACATCTCGACGTTGCGTATCACGCGCTCGTCTCCGATTCGGCGCGTGTAGCCTACCTTATCAAAGAATTCGAGCATGTGTATGGCCAGCTTGCGGCCGGTGCCGATGCGGTCGCGAAAGGCGGCTGCGCGGATCCTGCCGTGCTCGCGCTCCAGCGCCTGCACGATGGTGGCCATCTCGGCCACCGTGTCGGCCGGGTAGAAGTGGTCGCGGCGTACCTGGTAGAGCCGGCCGAGGCGGGCGCAGGCGATGAGCACCTCGCGGATGCGGGCTTCATCGAGGCTCTCTTCTGCCAGGTCTTCGCAGGCGGCCAGATCGCGCACTCGCGGCGGCTGGAAGCCTGCCTCGGCGATGTGCGGTTCGAGTCGCTGCCACAGCGCCTCGTCCGCCTCGCTCAGGCTGGCGTGGTGGCCGGGCTGGGCGACGAAGGGGCCGTGGGCGACCAGCTTGCCGGTGGCTACCAGCCGCTCGATCAGCTGCCGGCCCGTCGCCTCGGGCAGCTGCGGCGCGGCCTGGCGCGTCAGCCGGCCGCGCTCGGTGCCCAGCATCGAGGGCTCGCGCTCGTGGTTGGCAGCCACGCTGTCGAGCAGCCGTGCCTCCAGGGCCGCGATGGCCTCGGCCGAGAGGGCGCGGAGCTGCCCTCGACTCGCAAGCGTAACGCCGCCCAGCGCCGCCACCGCGTCGCCCAGCGCCGCCGGCTCGAGGTTGGCGTTGCGCGCCAGGGTGTCGAGGTCGACGCCGGCAGGCTGCAGGCGTAGCCCGGCTTCCAGCGCCGGTGCCAGGTCGAGCGGCGTGCTGTCGGCGCAGCGGGCCAGGGCGGCGAGCCAGGCCAGCCGTTCGGGACGGCGCTGGCCGCGGCGCGGCGGGTCGCCCTCCAGCACCGTGGCCCCGCCCAGGGTGATGCCTGCGGCAGGATCGCGAATCACGCAGCGGTCGCCCAGGCAGGCGTGTACCGGTTCCTCCAGCACCAGTTGGCCCAGCATGCTCTCGCCGGGGGCGAGGTGCTGGCCTTCCAGCAAAGAGATACGTCCGCTATAGCGGCCCACGCCCAGGTGCACCTGCACCGGTGTCCAGTGCTTCACGCCGGGGGCCGAGTCGAGCAGTCGTAGCGCCACGTCCAGGCGTCGCAGTGGCGGCGCGTCGAGCGCCTCGGCAACCAGCCAGTCGCCGCGTCGAATGAGATCGCGGTCGATGTCGGCGCCGGCCAGGTTGAGCGCCACGCGGTCGCCCTGGTGCGCCCGGTCGCTCTCGCGGTGCTGACGGCGCAGGCCGCGCACCCTGGCCTTATGGCCGCCGAGGGCCAGGCGTAGCGTGTCGCCCTCGTTCACTTGGCCGGCCAGTGCGGTACCGGTCACCACCACGCCGGCGCCGCGCTTGGTGAAGACCCGGTCGACGACGAAGCGGAAATGGCCGCGCACGGCGGTGTCGCGCTGCATTGCGGCCATCGCCCATAGCCGTTCGCGCAGGGCATCCACCCCTTCGCCGCTTGTGCTCGACACCTCGTGGAGCGATGCCTCGGCCAGCGGCGTGTCGGCCAGCAGGGCGGCGATCTCCTCGCGTACCTGGCGGCGGCGCGCGGTATCGACCCGGTCGACCTTGGTCAGTGCCACCAGGCCGCGGTCGAGTCCCAGCAGCGAGAGGATCTGCAGGTGTTCGACGGTCTGCGGCATCACGCCGTCGTCGGCAGCCACCACCAGCAGCACCGTATCGACCCCGGCGCTGCCTGCCACCATGTGATGCAGGAAGCGCACGTGACCGGGCACGTCGACGAAGCCGAGCTCGACGCCCTCGGCCATCTCGGGATAGGCGAAGCCGGGCTCGATGGTCAGGCCGCGGGCCTTCTCTTCCTTCAGCCGGTCGGTATCGATACCGGTGAGCTGCCGGATCAGGGCGGTCTTGCCGTGGTCGACGTGGCCGGCGGTGCCGACGATCACGCTTGGCCTCCCGGCGGGGCCGCGCCATAGAGGCGGGGCAGCTGCTCCAGCTGACCGAGGAAGGCGGCGATTTCCGCCTCGCCGGCCAGGCAGCGCAGGTCGAGCAGCAGGGCGCCGTCGTTGAGGCGCCCGATGACCGGGCGCGGCAGCCGGCGCAGGGCGGTTTCCAGGCGCTGCAGCTGCCGCTCGCGCTGGCGTCGCTGGTCGGCGCGGGGGCGCCACGTCAGGGCCCGGCTGGGCAGCCGGTCCACCGGCAGCGAGCCGCTGCCCAGCTGGCTGGCGCAGGGGGCGAGCGTCACCTCGAAGTCGCTGAGCAGGTCGCTCGCATGGGGCAGCAGGCGCTCGCCGGTGGCGGCGATCTCCGCCTCGGCGCGGGTCAGCAGCGCCAGGGTGGGGATGTCGCGCTCGAGGGCGTCGCTGTCGCGGTAGAGGCGCAGGGTGGCCTCCAGCGCCGCCAGGGTGAGCTTGTCCAGGCGCAGGGCGCGCTTGAGCGGGTGGCGCTTGATGGTGGCGATGGCTGCCCGGCGGCCAACGATGATGCCCGCCTGGGGGCCGCCGAGCAGCTTGTCGCCGCTGAAGGTGACCACGTCGGCGCCGGCGGCGATGGCGTCATTCGGCTGCGCCTCGTAGGGCAGCCCCAGGGCGGAGAAGTCGGCCAGCGCGCCGCTGCCCAGGTCGATCAGCAGGGGGACGCCGTGAGCGTGGGCGATCTCGGCCAGCGTGGACTCCGGCACGCTCTTGGTGAAGCCGGTGATGGCGTAGTTGGAGGTGTGGGCCTTGACGATCAGCCCGGTGTGCTCGCCGATGGCGGACGTGAAGTCCCGGGGGTGGGTGCGGTTGGTGGCGCCCACCTCGCGCAGCCGGCAGCCGGCCGCCTGCATGATGTCGGGCATGCGGAAGGCGCCGCCGATCTCGATCAGCTCGCCGCGGGAGATCAGCGCCTCGCGTCCGGCCCCCAGGGCGCCCAGCGCCAGCAGCACGGCACCGGCGTTGTTGTTGACCACGGTGGCGGCCTCGGCGCCGGTCAGCTCGCACAGCAGGTCCTCGACCAGGCGGTCGCGGTCGCCGCGCTCGCCATCCTCCAGGTCGTACTCCAGCGCCGTGGGGTGGCGCGCGGCATCGGTCATGGCGGCGATGGCGGCCTCGGCGAGGGTGGAGCGGCCCAGGTTGGTGTGGATCACGGTGCCGGTGAGGTTGAACACCGCGCGGGAAGCCGGGCGGGCCAGCTCGGTGAGCCGCGCGAGGGCGGTGGCGGCCAGGACGTCGCCGTCGGCAATCTCGCCGGCCTTCCGGTCACCGGTGAGCTGCTCACGGGCCTCGTCCAGGGTCTGGCGCACCGCACGCCGCACGAGGCGGTGACCATGGCGGGCACGGGCCGCGGCTACGGCGGGGTGGGCCAGCAGGGTATCCACTGCGGGCAGGCTGCGTCGAACGTCCATTGTCGTGCTCATGTCCATGTCGGAGCGATCATCCCCCGGTGCGAGGATGGCGTTGCCAGGCGCCTAAGCGCACTGTGGCTCCCTATGGCATAGCATGTCCGACCGCGCGGCGTCCAACCGCCGGCTCAGCCTTCGGCGATCAGCAGCGGGTTATAGCCGCTGCGCCGGTAGCGCCCCTCCTCGCCCAGCAGCAGGTCCAGCGCCAGGCTGCCCAGGTCGTCGGCCAGCGGCTCGGCCTTGGCGTCCAGCGTGCGGGGGAATATCTTGAGATAGCTGCCGCAGTCGCCGCAGGCCTCGGCCTGGGCCACCTCGGCAGTCGCCTCGTCTTCCTCTGCGCTCGCTTGCGGCGCCAGGCTCAGGTAGCCGAGCTTGCCGCTCTGCTCGCACACGCTGCACAGGGAGCGCTCGAAGTACCACTGGGTCGCGCACAGGCCGCACTGCAGGTAGCGCACGCCGCTGCAGCTGGCCTCGCTCTCGATCACGCTGGCCACCGGCGGCGAACCGCAGCAGGGGCACAGGGTGCGTATCTCGCCGCTGGGGCGGGCCGGCACGTGCGGCAGCGCCTGCACCAGCCGCTGCCAGGCTACCTGCAGGGCCGCGGCGATCAGCGGCATCAGGCCACGGTGCTGCTCGTCACCGGCCTCACCGGCAAGCAGCTGGGCCACCAGCTGCTTCAGCGTGGCGTCGGGCAGTTCGCGCAGGGCGGCGATGAGGGGGCGCTGTGCTGCGCCCACGTGCAGCTCCAGCGCACCGAGCAGGGCCGCCAGTTCGCCCGGGATGTCGATGTCGTCCTGCAGCGCCTGGGCATTCAGGGGCGGCATGCCGTGCTCGAGTGCCAGACGAAATGCCTCGGGCTCAGGCTGCCAGCCCGTGGCGCGCTCCAGCGCCACCTGCTGGGCGGTGGCCAGTTGGGCCATGAAGCCGAGAAACTCCCCCAGCGGTGGGTTGCGCTCGGCCAGCGCCTGCAGACGCCGCGCGCGCCGGGCGAAGTGGTCGTCGGTGGGCAGGCGGACCTCGGGCGGCTGCATGATCCCCATGGGGGCATTGCCATAGGAGTGATTCACGGCGATTCCCCTCTGCGGCTTGCGTGGCGGCGGCTGATCTCGCGGTGCTTGCGCTCCTTCTCCATCTCCTCCTCGTACCACAGGTCGTGATGGTGGCGAGCCCAGGCCTTGCTCACCCGGCCGCGAACCATGGCCTGGAACGAGCCCTTGACCCAGATGCCGGAGTAGATGTGGATGATCAGGGTGATGATGGCGAGGAAGGCGAGGTAGGCGTGGCTCACCGAGGCCAGCCGGCGCAGGGTGATCGGCACCTCTTCGCCGACCAGCGGTTGCCACATCAGCACGCCGGTGATCAGCAGCAGCGGTATGCACAGCAGCATGACCCAGAACACCAGCTTCTGGCCGGCGTTGTTCTTGCCCACCGGCGGCAGCTTCTCGTCACGGTTGGTCAGCACGTCGTCGATCTGCTTGAGCCACTGTACGTCGTGACGCTTGAACAGGCTCTCCTTGAAGAAGCGGATCGCCATCAGCACGAACAGCAGCGACAGGAACAGGCCGATCCAGGGGTGCAGGATGCGGGTCATGGTGGGGCCGCCGAACAGCCCCGTCAGCGACCAGAAGAAGGGGTGGAAGAAGGGCAGCCCGCTGAGCACCAGCAGCACGAAGCTGATGGCGACGAGCCAGTGCAGCAGGCGTGTCCAGACGCCGTAGCGCAGCAGCTGTGGGTCCGTCTTGGCCAGGCTCATGGTCGACCCTCCCGCTCATCTCGCTCTTCTCTGGCCTCCCGCTCTCGTTGGCGGGCCTCGTCGTCGCGCACCGCCTGTTCGTCATCCTCGCCGTGCTCCTTGGGCCCGGCGGTGGCGTAGTGGAGAAAGCCGGTCAGGGCGGCAAGGCCGATGGCCGCCGAGGCCAGCGGTTTGGTCACCCCCTTCCAGGCGCTGACCATCGGGCTGATGCTGGGGTTCTCCGGCAGGGCGCTGTAGATCCCCGGCTTGTCGGCGTGCTGCAGAACGTAGATCACGTGGGTGCCGTCGACGCCCTCGGGGTTGTAGACCCCCGCGTTGTCGAAGCCGCGGCGCTTGAGAAAGTTGGTGCGGGTCTCGGCCAGGTCGAGCATGTCGTCGCGGGTGCCGAACATGATCGAACCGGTGGGGCACGATTTGACGCAGGCCGGCTCCAGGCCGTGGAACACCCGGTCGGAACACAGCGTGCACTTGTAGGACTTGCCGTCCACCTCCGAGATGCGCGGCACGTCGAAGGGACAGCCGGTGACGCAGTAGCCGCAGCCGATGCAGTGCTCGGAGTTGAAGTCGACGATGCCGTTGGCGTACTGCACGATGGCGCCGGGGGCCGGGCACGCCTCGAGGCAGCCGGGGTCGGCGCAGTGCATGCAGTTGTCCTTGCGGATCAGCCACTCCAGGTTGCCCTGCTCGTTCTCGTACTCGTCGAAGCGCATTACCTGCCAGGTGTTGGGGGTGAGGTCGAGCGGGTTGTCGTATTCGCCGACGTTGTTGCCGACCTCGTCGCGCAGGTCGTTCCACTCGGCGCAGGCGACCTGGCACGCCTTGCAGCCGATGCAGCGCGACACGTCGATCAGCTTGGTCACCGGGTCGATGCCGCCCGTTCGCTCCTGGGGCGAGGGTACCGTGGTCGCCGAGCGGGCGATGATGTTCTGCAGATTGACCTGTTCGCCTCTCATCTTTGGCCTCCTTGCCCTGTGCCTACAGCTTGTCGACGCGCACCAGGAACGACTTGTACTCGGGTGTCTGGGTATTGGCGTCGCCCACCGAGGGCGTGAGCGTGTTGGTCAGATGGGCCTTCTTGGTTTCGCCGAGGAAGCCCCAGTGCAGCGGAATGCCCACCTGATGCACCGTCTTGCCGGCCACCTGCAGCGGGCGAATGCGCTTGGTCACCACCGCCACCGCGTCGATGTGGCCGCGCTTGGAGCTGACCCGCACCCGGTCGCCCTTGGCGATGCCCAGCTCCTGGGCCAGGCTTTCGCCGATCTCGACGAACTTCTCCGGCTGGGCGATGGCGTTGAGCCGGTTGTGCATTGTCCAGTAGTGGAAGTGTTCGGTCAGGCGATAGCTGGTCGCGGCGTGGGGAAACTCCTCGAAGGTGCCGAGGTTTTCGCGATCCTGCGGGAAGATGCGCGCCCCCGGGTTGTGCTTGGCCAGGGGGTTGTCCGGATGCAGCGGATTGCTGGCGATGGGCGTCTCGAAGGGTTCGTAGTGCTCGGGGAAGGGACCCTCCTTCATGCGGTCGCGAGCGAACAGCTGGCCGCGTCCGGTCTGGTTCATGATGAACGGGCCCTGAGTCGCCTCGGGCGGCGAGTCCTCGGGGAAGTCGGGCACGTCGTTGCCGACCCAACGCTCGCCGTCCCACCACACCACGGCCTTGTTGGCCGCCCAGGGCGTGCCGTCGGGGCGGGCGCTGGCGCGGTTGTAGAGGATGCGGCGATTGGCCGGCCACGACCACGCCCAGCCCAGGGTCTGGCCGCTGCCGTAGGGGTCGGAGTTGTCGCGGCGCGCCATCTGGTTGCCGCCCTCGGTCCAGCAGCCGGCGAAGATCCAGCAGCCGCAGGCGGTGGAGCCGTCGGCGCGCAGGAAGCCGAAGTCCTCGATCTGCTCGCCGGCGCGTACCACCAGGTTGCGGTCCTCGTCGAAGACATCCTCCAGCGCCCAGCCGTTGTACTCCCGGGCCAGCTCCTCGGGGCTCGGCTCCTCCGGCCGACGGTAGGGCCAGTGCAGGTTGAGGATGGGGTCGGGGAAGGCGCCGCCCTCCTCCTGGTAGAGCCGCTGCATGCGCAGGAAGATGCCGGCCAGGATCGCCGTGTCGGGCTTGGCTTCACCCGGCGGCGGCGCCGCCTGCCAGAACCACTGCAGCCAGCGCGAGCTGTTGACGATGGTACCGTCCTCCTCGGCGAAGCTGGTGGTGGGCAAGCGGAACACCTCGGTGTCGATGGCGGCAGGATCGACGTCGTGATACTCGCCGTGGTTCATCCAGAATTCCGCCGTTTCGGTCCTCAGCGGGTCGATCACCACCAGGAACTTCAGCCGCGACAGCGCCTCGGTGACCTTGGCCTTGTGCGGGAAGGCCGCCAGCGGGTTGAAGCCCTGGCACAGGTAGCCGTTGATCTCGCCCTGATGCATGCGCTCGAAGGTGTGCAGGATGTCGTAGAGGTCCTCGCCCATCTTCGGCAGCCAGTCGTAGCACCAGTTGTTGGCTTCGGTGGCGGCGTCGCCGTACCACGCCTTCATCAGGCTGACGTGGAAGCGCTCGTAGTAGCGCCAGTAGGAGATCTCCTCGGGCACCAGCGGCGGGCGGGCGCGCTCGAGGATGAAGTCCTCGTAGTCCTGCTCGTCGTCGTCGGGCAGGGTCAGGTAGCCGGGCAACTGGTCGGAGAGCAGCCCCAGGTCGGTCAGGCCCTGGATGTTGGAGTGGCCGCGCAGGGCGTTGACCCCACCGCCGCGCATGCCCATGTTGCCCAGCAGCAGCTGGACGATGGCCGCGGTACGGATGATCTGCGAGCCGATGGAGTGCTGCGTCCAGCCCAGCGCATAGAGGAAGGTCATGGTCTTGTCGGGGGCCGCCGTCTCGGCGGCCATGTCCCACACGTGCTGGATCTTCTCGCGCGGCGTGCCGCACACCGACGAGACCACGTCGAGGGTGTAGCGGCTGTAATGCTGGCGCATCAGTTGGAACACGCAGCGTGGATGCTGCAGCGTCTCGTCGCGCAGGGCGTGACCGTCCTCGTCGTACTGGTACTGCCAGCCCTCCATCTCGTATTCGCCGTTGTCGGCGTCGTAGCCGTTGAACAGGCCGTCCTCGAAGCCGAACTCGTCGGCCACCAGCAGGCTGGCATCGGTGTAGGCGAGCACGTAGTCACGCTGGAAGCGACCGCTCTCGATCAGGTAGTGGATCAGCCCGCCGAGGAAGGCGATGTCGGTGCCGGTGCGAATCTCGGCGAAGTAGTCCGCTACCGCGGCGGTGCGGGTGAAGCGCGGGTCGACCACCACCAGCCGGGCGTCGTTGTGCTCGCGCGCCTCCATCACCCAGCGGAAGCCCACGGGGTGCGCTTCGGCAGGGTTGCCCCCCATGCCGATGATCAGGTCGGCATTGCGAATGTCGACCCAGTGGTTGGTCATGGCACCGCGACCGAATGCTGGGGCAAGACCTGCCACCGTCGGTCCGTGTCAGACGCGCGCCTGATTGTCGAACACCACCATGCCCAGGCTGCGGGCGATTCTGTGGGTGCAGTAGGCGGTCTCGTTGGTCGAGGCCGAGGCCGCCAGCATGCCCGTTGTGGTCCAGCGATTGACGGTCTGACCTTCCTCGTTCTCGGTGATGAAGTTGGCGTCGCGGTCGTCCTTCATGTGTCGGGCGATGCGGGTGAAGGCCTCGTCCCAGCTGATCCGCTTCCACTCGCTGCTGCCGGCCTCGCGTACCTGAGGGTAGCGCAGTCGCGATTCGCTGCGGATGTAGTCGAGCAGCCCCGCGCCCTTGGGGCACAGCGAGCCGCGACTCACCGGGTGATCCGGGTCGCCCTCGACGTGGTAGATGTCATCGATGTTGTTGATCGCGGCGTCGCCGCGCGCGTAGATCAGCACGCCGCAGCCCACCGAGCAGTAGGTGCAGTTGCTGCGGGTGATCTTGGCGCCGGTGAGCTTGAAGTGGCGGATCGAGGCGATGGCGGGGTCCGGGGCGAAGCCCATCATCGCCATGCTGGATGTGGCCATCCCCGCCGCACCGAGCTTGAAGAACTGTCTGCGCGAAACCCTGAGGGTCATGAGGCCTCCTGCCTGGTTCCCGTACCCATTGTGTCGTTGTGCATCTTTGCTAGCGGTCTGTATTAAGCGTAGCGACTCCTGACAGGTTCGCGGTTCGCCGTTGGTTTCCGTTGGTAACGAACGGCTGCCGCAGTTGGTTGTCGCCGGGTCATCAGGGCGACTGGTCGCCGCTGGCCTGGGGCTCGCCATCCTCGCGGCGGCCGGTGTCGTCGGCACCCAGCGGTTCGTCGGGCATGACGTCGTCGTTGTCGTCCTCTTCGCCGTCCTCTTCGCGCTCGGGCGACTGTGTCTCGTAGGCCGGGCCGGCGTCGGATGCGGCGGGTGGGGTCTGGAACAGCTCGTCGCCCTGGGTCTCGCCGCTGCCGCTGCCCTGATCCTCCTCTTCCATGTCGGCACCGGTAATACCGCTGGTGGTGCCGGCTCGCCCGGTGGTGACGTCCGGCGCTTCGGTGATCTCCGCCGGGTCCATGCCGGCGGCGCTCTCGTCCGGTGTGGCCGGGTCGGTGGCCAGCGCCGTGGCCGACCAGAGCATGGTTGCCCCCAGCAGAGGGACGAACGTCTTGGCTGTCATGCTTGCCTCCTTGCCTGCCGCTCTCTCACCCCCAGCGTAGACCCTGACGAATGAGGCCGACAGCGAGGCGCCTTGGCTCGATGGGTGGCAATCTCGCGCCTTGCCTTTCTACACTGGAGCCAGGCCGCCCCGATGGGATGCCGGGGCTCACGTTCCTTTACATGTATGTGTCGTCAATGGAGTGACATCTTGCGCAGTCTGCCGGCCACCCTCCCGATCCTGTTCGTCTGCGAAATCAGCTTCCTGCTCGGGCATGGTCTGATCATGACCCTGCTCGGCGTGCGCATGTCCATCGAGGGTTTCCCCTCGCACATGGCGGGTCTGCTGATGTCGAGCTTCTCGCTCGGTTTCGTGCTGGGCAGCTATCTGCTGGAGAAGCGTATCCGCAGCGTGGGGCATATCCGCGTGTTCGCTGCCTGCGCCGGCATTCTGGCGGTGACCGCCATGCTCCATGGCCTGTGGGTCGATGCCTGGGCCTGGCTGGTCTGGCGCCTGCTCGGTGGGGTGGCCACGGCCGGTATGCTGATGGTGATGGAGTCGTGGGTCTCGGGGGAGTCGACCAACGACAATCGCGGCCGGGTGCTGGCGATCTACATGATCATCTCGACCCTGTCGCTGGCCGGCGGGCAGTGGATGCTCAACCTGGCCGATCCGGCCGGCCCGGCGTTGTTCTCCCTGGTCGGCATGCTGTTCGCCCTGGCGCTGGTACCTCTGTCGATCGTGCGCATTCATGGGCCGCGTCAGACCCACGACATCCAGCCGCAGAAGATCCCGCTCAAGACGCTGTTCAAGCGTGCGCCGGTGGGGCTGGTGGGGGCCTTCACCGCCGGACTGATGGTGCAGTCCTTTTTCGCCATGACGCCCTTCTACGGTCAGGAGATCGGCCTGACCACCGGCGAGACGGCGCGTTTCATGGCGATCACCACCATGGTGGCGCTGTTCGCCCAGTGGGGGCTCGGGCGGCTTTCCGACTATATCGACCGGCGCAAGGTGATCCTCGGCATGGCCGTGGTGATGACGATCTCGGGGGCGCTGGTGTCGATGCTGGTGCGCATCGACTTCTGGCTGCTGGTGCTGGTGGCCTGCTTCCACACCGCCATGCTGCATACCCTCTACGCCCTGAGCCTGGCGCACACCAACGACTGGCTGGAGCCCGGCGAGATCGTCGCCGCCAATGCCAAGCTGATGATCTGGTATGGCATCGGCTCGATCATCGGTCCGTTCTCGGCCTCGCTGGTGATGCAGGCGATCGGCCCGGACGGGCTGTGGATGTTCCTCGGCGGCGCCTCGCTGGCACTGGCGCTTTTCGTCACGCTGCGCCTGCGCCGTCGTCCCGGTGAGCCGATCGAGGAAGTCGAGCAGGAGCCCTTCGTGGCGGTGCCGACCCTGGAGACGCCGCACTTCACCGAGCTCGACCCGCGCCTGGAGCCGACCCAGCTGGAGTTTCACTTCGAGGAGGCCACGGAGCCGTCGCGAGAAGAGGCTGCCTGAGGCCGGCGAATGCGCCATCATGGGGGACGCCCTCAGAGGGAGAAAAAGACCGATGCGACGTTCATTCGCTCTGCCCTGCGTGCCGGGTCGTGTGCTGGGCCTGCTGGCCTGCCTGTCGCTGCCCATGACCGTACAGGCCGACGGCTGCCCGACGCCGGGCAAGTGGCTGCAGCCCGGCGGCGAGCGGCTCGATTCGACGGCGCTGTTCGCTGAGCTTGCCGAGCGCGACGTGGTGCTGCTCGGTGAACAGCATGACCGCATGGATCACCACCGCTGGCAGCTGCACACCCTGGCCGGGTTGCATGCCCTGCGTCCGGACTTGGTGATCGGTCTGGAGATGCTGCCCCGTGAGGCCCAGCCGGCGCTGGACGCCTGGGTGGCGGGGGAGCTCGACGAGGCCGAGTTCCTCTCCGCCAGCAACTGGCGCACTGCCTGGGGCTTCGATCCGGCGCTCTACCTGCCGATTCTGCACTTCGCCCGCCTGAACAAGGTGCCGCTCAAGGCAATCAACGTCACCCCCGAACTGCGCGGCCGCCTGGCCGGTGAGGGCTGGGATGGGGTGCCGGAAAGCGAGCGCTTCGGCATTTCCGCCCCGGCCGAGGCCTTGCCGGCGTATCGCGAGCGCCTCTCTGAAGTGTATGCCCAGCACCCCAGCGGCGATGACGACGCCGGCCTGGAGCGTTTCGTCGCCGCCCAACTGGTGTGGGATCGTGCCATGGCTGCGGGGCTGGTCGAAGCCACCGCCGAGGGCGCCCTGGCGGTGGGCCTAATCGGTCAGGGGCACCTGCAGTACGAGCATGGCGTCCCCCACCAGTTGGACGACCTTGGCGTCGAGTCCCACGCTACCCTGCTGCCCTGGGCGGTGGTGGAGGAGTGCGAACCGCCACCGGCGGGGCTGGCGCATGCCGTGTTCACCTTGGCCGAGACTCCGGCGCAGGCCCAGCCGCCAATGCAGCTTGGGGTCTATATCGTGCCCCACGAGGCCGGGATCGAGGTGCGCGGCATTCAGCGTGGCTCAGTGGCCGAGAGCGCAGGCCTGGAGGAGGGGGATATCATTCTGCGCGCCGCCGGTGAGACGCTGACGAGGCCTGCCGACCTGACCCAACGGGTGCAGCGTCAGCCACCCGGCACCCTGCTGCCGCTGGAGGTGGAGCGCAACGGTGAGCGGCGCGAGATCCTGGCGCGTTTCCCGCCGCGTGACAGCGGCAACGGCACAAGATGAGCCGGGCGATGCCGAACGCGCTGCGCTCGCTCCTGCCCGGGCTGATAGCGCTCGTCCTGCTTTTCGGCATCGTCGCGGCGCGGGCCGAAGCGCTGCCCCAGGTCAGCCTCGATATCGCCCTCGACCCCGGCAGCGGCAGCCTGGAGGGGGAGATGACCCTCGTGCCGCCGCCTGCGTCGAACGGCTTCACCTTGCTGCCCGGCCTCGAGCTCGTCGCCGCGCAGGCCGATGGCGACGCCATCACGGCCGAGGCTGACGACGACGGCCGCCATCGGCTCGCCTGGCCGTCGGGCATCGAGTCGCTGACGCTGCGCTGGCAGGGGCGGCTGGAGGACGGCGAGGGGCTGATGGTCTCGCCTCACGGCAGTCTGTTGCCGGCCCACGGCGGCTGGTATCCGCGCTTCGATGACTTGGGCCCGTTCGCACTGACGCTGCAAGTCACGCTGCCGCCGGGGCAGCGGGCGGTGGCCACCGGCTCGCTGCAGGGTGAGCCTCGGGCCGACGAGTCGGGCTATCGCGTGCACCACGCTCACCCGCGTACGACGGTGGTGGAGCTGGCCGCCGGCCCCTGGCAGGAGCGCAGCCGCAAGGTCGACGGCGTGCGCCTGCGCACGCTGTTCCCCGAGGCGCTGGACGAAGCCCACGCCGAGACCTACCTGGACCACGCCGCCGACTACCTGCAGCGCTTCGTCGGCCGGGTTGGCCCCTATCCCTACGCCAGTTTCACCATCGCCTCCGCGCCGGCCCCGGTGGGGTTGGCCTACCCCGGCTTCACCCTGCTCGGCGAGCGGGTCATCCCGCTGCCGTTCATCCCCCGCACTTCGCTGGCCCACGAGCTGATGCACGCCTGGTGGGGCGCCGGGGTGCTGGTCGACTATTCCGATCGAGACGGGATTGGCGGCAACTGGTCCGAGGCGCTGACCACCTACCTGGCCGACTATGCCCTCGACGAAGCCCGCGGCGAGGCGAGGGAGACCCGAAGGCGCTGGCTGCTCGATCTGGCGGCGCTGCCGGACGACTTCGACCGCCGGCTGGCCGACTTTCGCGGCCAGCGCGACCCGGCCATGCGGCTGCTGGGCTACCAGCACGGCGCCATGCTGCTGCACATGCTGCGCCAGCGTATCGGCGACGAGGCCTTCGACGAGGGGCTGCGCCGCTTCGCCGAGCGCCATATGCATCGCCGGGCCGGCTGGGACGACCTCGCGGCGGCGCTGAGCGAGGCCGCCGGCGAGCCGCTGCAGGCGTCCGTCGAGGCCTGGGTGCAGCGGCCGGGACGTCCGGCGCTGGCCGTCGAGACCATCCGCCGCGAGACATCGGATGGCTGGACGATAGCGGGGGTGCTCGAGCAGAGCGGGGCGGGTGCACCCTGGCCGCTCCAGGTGCCGCTCACGGTCGAGACTGCCGCCGGGGTGGAGCGGCACCGAGTGGCGCTCGAAGAGGCGCGAGCCGACTTCTCGCTGCGACTGGAGAAGGAGCCGCTCGCGCTTCTCGTCGACCCCGAGTTCGACCTGCTGCGCCGGGTGGACGGCCCGCCGATCCTGCGCCGGGTGACGCTCGATCCCGCCAGTCGGCTGCTGGCGCTGGAGGCTGCGCTGGCCGAGCCGGTCAGGCAAGCCTTGGGTACCCCGCTGCCTGCGGCCAGCGAGACGCCATCGCTGGCGGAGGATGCGCCGCCGCTTTTGGTGGCGGGCGCGACCGGGCAAGTGGCTGACTGGCTCGAAGATCAGGGGTTCGCTGAGGTTGCTCGGAGCATGGGGCAACGTGGCCAGGCGCGGGCCTGGACCCTGCCCGGCACCGCCGTGACGGCAATCAGCGCTGACGACCGGGAGACCCTCATGCGCCTGCTGGGCAGCCTGCGCCACCAGCTGGCGCATGGCTACCTGATCGTGGATGGCGACGAGACGGCCACCGGTAGCTGGTTGCTCGACGAGAGTGACCTGCGCGTCGATTGGTCGCCCTGATTGCTTGCACGCAGCGGTGCTCGATGCGCTATCGTATCGGGAGCCGCCGGACGCCCGGCGATGGACACGATCATGCCGCGTAAGCGCACTGAATCTGCTGGAGGAGAGCCTTGGCCATTTCCCGTTTTGCCGATCTGCTGGACGAGGCGCGTCGTCAGCCCGAGCCGCAGCGCTTGCTGTTCGTCTTCACCCGCGCCGAGTTGCCCGACAATCCCACCGAGGAACAGCGTGAGCGCTTCGAGCAGGGTGAGGGTGGCGCGCTGACCCCGGTACTGTGCGTCGACAAGACGCCCGAGGAGCTCAGTGACATGGCCGCGCTGGTGGCGGAGTCGCAGCACACCGGCATCGAGTGGGACGTCGTGTTCGTCGGCGCCCTGTCCGGCCGCGGCCGGGAGGCGCCCACCAGCGAAGAAGCCGAGAACCATCTTCAGCGTATGGTGCAGTCGCTGCAGATGGGCAATACCCAGAGCTTCCTGGCGCTGAATCGTCAGGGCGAGGCGATAGCCTTGCAATAGCGCGTCGGTGACACCATAGAGAACCCTTATCGGAACCATGGCGGCAATCAATTTTCGCCTATCGGTTGCGATGGATAAGATATGCCCCGTATTCGGATCACCCACCAATGACATGGAGCATTACTGAATGTCCCTGATCAACACCGAAGTCCAGCCGTTCAAGGCCACCGCTTTCCACAACGGCGAGTTCGTCGAAGTCTCCAACGAGGACCTGAAGGGCCAGTGGTCCGTGGTGATCTTCATGCCGGCCGCGTTCACCTTCAACTGCCCGACCGAAGTCGAGGACGCCGCCGAGCACTACGAGGAGTTCAAGAAGGCCGGTGCCGAGGTCTACATCGTCACCACCGACACCCACTTCTCGCACAAGGTGTGGCACGAGACTTCCCCGGCGGTGGGCAAGGCCAAGTTCCCGCTGGTCGGTGACCCGACTCACCAGCTGACTCGCGCTTTCGGTGTGCACATCGAAGAAGCCGGTCTGGCCCTGCGCGGCACCTTCGTGATCGACCCGGAAGGCGTGATCAAGACCCTGGAGATCCACGACAACGCCATCGCCCGCGACGTCGCGGAGACTCTGCGCAAGCTGAAGGCCGCTCAGTACGTTCGCAACAACCCGAACGAAGTCTGCCCGGCCAAGTGGAAGGAAGGCGAGCAGACTCTCGCGCCCTCTCTGGATCTGGTCGGCAAGATCTAACCGATCTTTCCTGACCCGCGGGACTCGCTTTTGATCCCGCGTGCGTTCCCGCCCGGGCATGTGCTGCCCGGGCGATTTTCCGATACGTGCAAGCCCGTGCCTGCGCCGACGCCACGTCAGCGCTGAGAGCATCGTCTTGCCATTTTCCAGCCCGGACATGAAGGAAACCGCTGTCATGTTGGACGACAATCTGAAAAGTCAGCTTAAAGCCTACCTGCAGAAGGTCACGCAGCCGTTCGAGATCGTCGCTTCCCTCGATGACGGCGCGAAATCCCAGGAGCTGCACGGGCTGCTGAAGGACATCGTCGCCCTGAGCGACAAGATTACCCTGCGTTTGGACGGTACGGATGCGCGCAAGCCCTCCTTCGCCCTGAACCGTCCCGGCGAGGAGACCGGCGTGGTCTTCGCCGGTATTCCCATGGGCCACGAGTTCACCTCGCTGGTACTGGCGCTGCTGCAGGTGGGCGGCCATCCGCCCAAGGTCAGCGACGACACCCTCGCCCAGATCAAGGCGCTCGAAGGCGAGTTCCACTTCGAGACCTACTACTCGCTGTCGTGCCAGAACTGCCCCGACGTGGTGCAGGCGCTCAACCTGATGGCCATCTTCAACCCGGGCGTGCGCCACGTTGCCATTGACGGCGCGCTGTTCCAGGACGAGGTCGAACAGCGCCAGATCATGTCGGTGCCGAGCATCTACCTCAACGGCGAGCCCTTCGATCAGGGGCGTATGAGCCTGGAGCAGATCCTGGCCAAGGTCGACACCGGCGCGGCCCAGCGCGAGGCGGCCAAGCTCAACGAGAAGGAAGCCTTCGACGTGCTGGTGGTGGGCGGCGGCCCGGCCGGCGCCGCGGCGGCCATCTACGCCGCACGCAAGGGCATCCGCACCGGCGTGGCGGCCGAGCGCTTCGGCGGCCAGGTGCTCGATACCATGGCCATCGAGAACTTCATCTCCGTGCCCTACACCGAAGGCCCCAAGCTGGCCGCGGCCCTCGAGCAGCACGTCACGGAGTATGAAGCCGACATCATGAACCTGCAGCGCGCTGTGAAGTTGATCCCGGCTGCGGATCAGGGCGGTGAGCACGAGGTGGAGTTCGAATCCGGCGCGCGCCTCAAGAGCAAGACGCTGATTCTCTCTACCGGCGCCCGCTGGCGCGAGATGAAGGTGCCAGGCGAGGCCGAGTATCGCAACAAGGGCGTGGCCTACTGCCCCCACTGCGACGGCCCGCTGTTCAAGGGCAAGCGCGTGGCAGTGATCGGCGGCGGCAACTCCGGCGTCGAGGCGGCCATCGATCTGGCCGGTATCGTCGGTCACGTGACTCTGATCGAGTTCATGGACGAGATGCGCGCCGACGCGGTGCTGCAGAAGAAACTGCGCAGCCTGCCTAACGTCGAGATCATCCTCGGCGCGCGTACCACCGAGGTGAATGGCGACGGTACCCGGGTCAACGGCCTGACCTACGAGGAGCGTGCCAGCGGCGAGATCAAGCGGCTCGAGCTGGAGGGTATCTTCGTCCAGATTGGCCTGGTGCCTAACACCGAGTGGCTCACCGATTCGCCCATCGAGCTCTCACCGCGTGGCGAGATCGTGATCGACGAGCGCGGCATGACCTCGGTGCCTGGGATCTTCGCCGCCGGTGACGTCACCACCGTGCCTTACAAGCAGATCGTCATCGCCATGGGCGAGGGCTCGAAGGCCGCCCTGGGCGCCTTCGACTATCTGATTCGTCACTGACGTCGAGTCGCCTGCAGCGGGCTGTCGCTGCAGGCCGACCGTCCTTCTTGCGCCCCGCAGGTCGAGAGACCCTGCGGGGCGCTTTTCGTATACATTTAAGTAAACTTCGTTGAAGACAAGGATTGCTGGCTGTCATCCCCCTTAGTGCGTCCCCGACCGTGATGCGCTACTCATGAGATGGGGTTCATCAATGACAACGTCTCTAATCGAGGGAGCAAAATGACCCAACACCAGAAGCGCAACCGAAAGGTGCAGCTGATGTCAGCCACGCTGCTACTCGGCGGTGCAGGCTTGGTTCAAGCGGCGACGCTGGACAACGTGCGGCAGCAGGACCAGGTTCGCTGTGGCGTCAACGCCGCCCAGCCGGGATTTTCGGCACTGGATGACCAAGACAGCTATCGTGGCCTGGATACCGATGTTTGCCGAGCCATTGCCGCGGCCGTGCTGGGCGATGCCGAGAAGGTCCGCTTCGTGCCGCTCGACTCGGTGGAACGTTTCACGGCGCTGCAGTCGGGTGAGGTGGATGTGCTGTCGCGAACCACGACCTGGACTTCGGCTCGGGACACCACGCTGGGCATCAACTTCACTGGTGTCAGCTACTATGATGGCCAGGCGTTCATGGTCGCCAGCGATCTGGGGGTGGCAAGCGCCACGGAACTCGACGGTGCTGCGGTGTGCACCCAATCGGGCACCACCAGCGAACTCAACCTGTCGGACTACTTCCGTGTCAACGGAATAGACTACGACCCCGTGGTATTCGATTCGCCGGAGCAGTCCATCGCTGGGTTCGAAGCCGGTCGCTGCGACGTGCTCAGCTCCGATGCCTCTCAGCTTTACGCCCAGCGCATGCAGCTCGCCGATCCCGACAGCGCCCTGATCCTGCCCGAAATCATCTCCAAGGAGCCGCTGGGACCGGCCGTGCGCCAAGGCGACGACCAGTGGTTCAACATCGTCAAGTGGTCGCTGTTCGCCATGCTCAATGCCGAGGAGTACGGCATCACCCGTGAGAACGTCGATGAGATGCTTGATTCCGACGACCCGGATATCGCTCGCTTGCTCGGTCGCGACGGGAATTTCGGCGAGGGTATGGGGCTGACCGCAGACTGGGCTTACCAGATTGTCAGGCAGGTCGGGAATTATGGCGAGATGTTTGGGCGCAACGTAGGTGCCGGGTCCGATTTCAACATCGCCCGGGGACTCAATGCCCTGTGGACCGAGGGTGGCCTGCAGTATGCCCCACCGGTGCGCTGAGGCGTGCCTGATGCTTCATTGTGGTGCATTTGCACAGGGTGGATCGCCTTAGAGGCGAGCGTTGAATAATGGTTTTGCCTGCGCTATCCCCGTCCTGGAACAAACCTTGCTAAGGTGCTGGTCACATGCCCAGGCATGCATCGTCCAAGAATACCAAGAACCCATGAGGATCTATTCAATGCGCGACAACAAGAACAAGTGGCTTCTGGTCACTTCCGCAGCGGTACTGGCACTGGGTACCGCCTCCCTCGCTTCGGCCAACACGCTGCAGAATACTCTTCAGCGTGGCGCCGTGCAGTGTGGCGTCAGCGACGGCCTGCCGGGTTTCTCCGCGCCCGACGACCAGGGCGAGTGGCAGGGGCTGGATGTCGACGTGTGCCGCGCCGTTGCGGCCGCGGTGTTCGGTGATGCCGACGCCGTACGCTACATCTCGCTGAACGCCGTGGAGCGCTTCACCGCGCTGCAGTCCGGCGAGGTCGATGTACTTTCGCGTAACACCACCTGGACCACCACCCGCGACACCACTCTGGGTCTGAACTTCACCGGCGTGACCTTCTACGACGGTATCGGCTTCATGGTCAATCGTGACCTCGGGGTGAGCAGCGCCAAGGAGCTCGACGGAGCGGCTGTGTGCGTGCAATCCGGTACTACCACTGAGTTGAACGTGGCCGACTACTTCCGTGCCAACGGCATGGAGTTCGACCCCATCGTTTTCGACACCTCCGAGCAGACCGTGGGTGGCTACGAGGCCGGACGCTGCGACGTGCTGACCTCCGATACCTCACAGCTGGCGGCGCTGCGTATTCAGCTCTCCGATCCGGATCACTCTGTCATTCTGCCCGAAATCATCTCCAAGGAGCCGCTGGGCCCGGTGGTGCGCCAGGGTGATGATCAGTGGTTCAACATCGTCAAGTGGTCGCTGTTTGCCATGCTCAACGCCGAGGAAATGGGGATCACCCAGGATAACGTCGACGAGATGCGCAACTCCGACGATCCGGACATTGCCCGTCTGCTGGGTCAGGACGGCAACTACGGCGAAGGCATGGGGCTCGACGCCAACTGGGCGTACAACATCATCAGCCAGGTGGGCAACTACGGTGAGAGCTTCGAGCGCAACGTAGGCATGGGCTCTCCGCTGGAGATCGAGCGCGGTATCAACGCGCTGTGGACCGACGGTGGTATTCAGTACGCTCCGCCGATCCGCTGATTGAACCGTCCGAGTCACCTGAGGTGCCTCGATCCACCTAAGCCCCGGCCCGGACATCCCTCGGCCGGGGCTCGATAACTGCTTGACGGATCCAGGCGGAGAGTCCCTTCATGTCCGTTCGACCCAAGGCCCATTCGCTGGGCCCAAAACCGCCATTCTGGCGCGACCGCGGCAAGCGAGCCCTGATCTTCCAGGTTCTGCTCATTGCTGCTGTCGCGGCCTTCCTGCTCTATATCGTCAGTAACACCCAGGCCAACCTTGCTGCTCGAGGCATCACCACCGGTTTCGGCTTCCTCAACAACACGGCAGGTTTCGGCATCGTCCAGAGCCTGATCGATTACTCGTCACAGAGCACCTACGGGCGCACTTTCCTGGTGGGCCTGCTCAATACGCTGCTGGTGTCGGCGCTGGGCATCGTGGCGGCCACCATCATCGGTTTCATCGTCGGGATTGCTCGCCTCTCGCCCAACTGGCTGATCGCCCGGTTGGCCAGCGGCTATATCGAGATATTTCGTAACATCCCGCTGCTGTTGCAGATCTTCTTCTGGTACTTCGCCGTGTTGCGCGCCATGCCTTCGGCACGTGACAGCTACTCCCTTGGCGAGGTGATTTTTCTCAACGTGCGCGGCCTCTACGTGCCCGAGCCGCTGTTCGAGTCGGGGTTTGGCCTGATCCCGCTGGCCCTTGGCATTGCGGTGGTGGCAAGTATCGCGCTGATCATCTGGAACAAGCGGCGGCATGAAGCCACCGGCAAGCGTCTGCCGGCGGGCTGGATCTCGCTGGCCTTGATCGTCGGCCTGCCGCTGTTCGTGCTGCTGGTGACCGGCGTACCCGTCACCTGGGACGTGCCCGAGCTGCGCGGCTTCAACTTCCGCGGCGGCATCACCATTATCCCCGAGTTCCTGGCTCTGTGGCTGGCGCTCTCGATCTACACGGCGTCGTTCATCGCCGAGATCGTGCGCTCCGGTATTCAGGCGATTTCCCATGGTCAGACCGAAGCGGCCCAGGCGTTGAGCCTGCCGCAGAACCTGGTGCTCCGCCTGGTGGTGGTGCCTCAGGCACTGCGCGTGATCATTCCGCCTCTGACCAGTCAGTACCTCAACCTGATCAAGAACTCCTCGCTGGCCACGGCCATCGGTTATCCCGACCTCGTCTCGGTGTTTGCCGGTACCACGCTGAACCAGACGGGGCAGGCGATAGAGGTCATCGCCATGACCATGGCGGTCTACCTGACCATCAGCCTGCTGGTGTCGATGTTCATGAACTGGTTCAACGCCCGCGTGGCGCTGGTGGAACGCTAGGAGAGGCGCCATGACGACTCAATACAAGATGATCGAGGCGCGTCCTGCGCCGAGGAACACGGTGGGGCCTGTCGCCTGGTTGCGTGCCAACCTGTTCAGCGGGCCGGTGAACTCCTTTTTCACCCTGCTTGGCCTCTATCTGCTCTACCTGCTGCTCACCCCGACGATCCAGTGGGCCATCATCAACGCCGACTGGATCGGCACCTCGCGAGATGACTGCTCCCGCGAAGGGGCCTGCTGGGTCTTCGTCAGCGCTCGCTTCACCCAGTTCATCTACGGGCTCTATCCGCGCAGCGAGATCTGGCGGGTCGACGTGACCTTCGCCACTTTCGCCGCGCTGATCGCTTGGCTGGCCATACCGCGGCTGCCCTTCAAGCGCTGGGTGGCGCTGGTCACCCTGGTGGGGTTCCCGGTATTCGCCTACTTCATGCTTTACGGCGGGTATTTCGGCCTGCCCGTCGTGCCGACCCACCGCTGGGGCGGACTGATGCTGACCCTGGTACTGGCCGTGGTAGGCATGGTCGGCGCACTGCCGATCGGTATCTTGCTGGCGCTCGGACGCCGCTCGCAGATGCCCATCGTCAAGAGCTTTTGCGTGGTGTTCATCGAGTTCTGGCGCGGCGTGCCGCTGATCACCGTGCTGTTCATGGCCTCGGTCATGCTGCCGCTGTTCATGCCGACGGGCGTCAGCGTCGACCGCCTGATCCGCGCTTTCATCGGTATCACCCTGTTCCAGAGCGCCTACATGGCCGAGGTCATCCGGGGCGGGCTGCAGGCGATACCCCGCGGCCAAGAGGAAGCGGCGGCGGCGCTGGGCATGAACTACTGGATGCGCATGGGCCTGATCGTGCTGCCCCAGGCGCTGAAGATGATGATCCCCGGTATCGTCAACACCTTCATCTCGCTGTTCAAGGACACCACCCTGGTCATGATCATCGGTCTGTTCGACCTGTTGGGCATCGTCCAGGCGGCGCTGTCGGATTCCCGCTGGCTGGGCTTCGCGCTCGAGGGCTACGTCTTCGCCGCGTTCATGTTCTGGATCTTCTGTTTCAGCATGTCGCGCTACAGCCAGTACCTCGAGCGGAAGCTGCACACCGGCCATAAGAGATAGGAATGAGAACAATGACTGAACAAGCAACCAAGGCCGGCACCGAGACCCCCATGGTCGAGATGCGCGGCGTCAACAAGTGGTACGGCGACTTCCACGTGCTGCGCGACATCGATCTCGAGGTCAAGCGCGGCGAGCGTATCGTCATCTGCGGCCCTTCGGGCTCGGGCAAGTCGACGCTGATCCGCTGCATCAACCATCTCGAGGAGCATCAGGCCGGCGAGATCGTGGTCGGCGGCATTCCGCTGACCCAGGACGTCAAGCGCATCGAGCAGATCCGTCGCAACGTGGGGATGGTGTTCCAGCACTTCAACCTCTTCCCGCACCTCACCGTGCTGGAGAACTGCTGCCTGGCACCCATGTGGGTGCAGAAGAAGCCGCGGCGCGAGGCCGAGGCGCAGGCCATGAAGTATCTGGAACGGGTGCGGATTGCCGAGCAGGCGCGCAAGTACCCCGGGCAGCTCTCCGGCGGCCAGCAGCAGCGCGTAGCGATCGCCCGCTCGCTGTGCATGCATCCCGAGGTGATGCTGTTCGACGAGCCCACCTCGGCACTCGACCCGGAGATGATCAAGGAGGTGCTCGACGTCATGGTCGAGCTGGCCAACGAGGGTATGACGATGCTGTGCGTGACCCACGAGATGGGCTTCGCCAAGACCGTGGCCGACCGCGTGATCTTCATGGATCAGGGGCAGATCATCGAGGAGAACGCGCCGGAGCCTTTCTTCAACAACCCGCAGTCCGAGCGTACTCAGCTCTTCCTCAGCCAGATCCTCGGTCACTAGGAGCGAGGCTGCCGGGACCGCCTTTCGTTACGGTCCGGCAGCCGCCCATGCCTCGACGAGGCGGTCGGCCTACCGGTGTGGGCGTGACCGCTGGCCGATCAGATGCTGCCTTGAGGCTTGAGGGGCTCGGCGGGGCGTGTCACGCGGGCACTGCCCAGCACGCTGGGTTCGATCTCGACCGAGCGTGCCTCGCTGGTCCATGCGGCCTGGGAATCATGTACTGCCGGGCGGCGCTCGAAGGAGCGCGTCATCACGTCGCCGGGGGCGAAGCCCGCCCGGGTGTCGAGATGGTAGGGCAGCAGCGAGATCTCGACGAGCAAGCGCAGGACGAGGGTCGCGGCCAGCCACAGCCCGGCGCCCACGGCCAGCTCGGGCCAGGTCTGGTACCAGCCGGTGGCAGCGAACCAGGGGGTGCGTGGCAGCAGCCATAGTGCGGCGGCGACAATCAGCCCCATCTGCAACAGGAGATGGAAGAAGAGCAGGAAGCCGCGGGACATGGGGCGGCGGGGAAACAGAAACTGACGCATCGGGCTCCTCCCTTGGGCACATCGGCATACGATGAACGTGCCGACATCCCTGCCGACGGTTCGATGCTACCCCAGATCGCGGCCAGCGTCAGCCGATACGTCGGGAAACGCTCACCCTCGGTCGAGCAGGGTGATGCTTGCCGGTAACAGAGCGTCCTGGTCGCGATGCTCTCCGAGCGGACGGCCCGACAGGGCGGTCAACAGGATCTGCAGCGGATCGCCGTGGCTCACCAGCAGCACGGTCTCCTGGCGCAGCGATTGCTCCAGCGAGGCGATCACCCCCTGCATGCGAGAGGCGACACTGGCGACGCTCTCCACGCCATGCTCGCGATGCTCCGGGTCGTGCCCATCAAGCGCCCAGACCTCGGGATAGCGGCTGTCCGGCCCACCTTCAAAATCGCCGAAGGCACGCTCGCGCAGGCGCGGCTCGGGTTGCAGCGCGAGCCCGAAGTGCGTAGCCACTCGGGTGGCGGTTTCGGTGGTGCGCAGGAAGTCGGAGTGCAGGATGCGGGTCGGCGTCGGCCAGCGCCAGTCGGCGAGCAGCGCTTGCAGCTGTGCCTCGCCCCGATGGGAGAGGCCGTACGCCGAGAGCCCCCTGGCCGGGGTGCTGATGATCAAGTGCCGCTCGTTGGCCTCGCTATGGCCATGCCGCATCAGCAGGTAGCGGTTGTGGCGCGCGCCCGTAGAGAAGTGAAATCGGTTTGACATCGTCTTGTCACACTACCTAGATTGAAGGTTAGTTTCGTTTGCGATCATGCGGGCTATAGCATGTTCGCTTTCGAGCAGAATAGGCGGGATGCCGGTACGGGTCATCCCGTGTCTTGCCGCAAGACCGGCACACTTGAATCCAATAACTCGAATAACGACAAAGATCAGAGAGACACGCCAATGACAACACCCAAGCCTTTCGGACGCTCTGCCCTCAATTCTCTGGCCCTGTCCAGCCTGCTGCCTCTGGCGCTGCTGATCTCGGCACAGGCCCAGGCCGATTGCCCCCGCGGTGACCTGGACACTCTATTCTGCGACGAGGATGGCGACATGGTCGCCGATCTGCCCGCCGATGAATCCGAGTGGGCCAACCCCGATACGCTGATCTTCGCCTACACCCCGGTGGAGGACCCTGCCATCTACTCCGACATCTGGCAGCCCTTCATCGATCATCTGCAGGAGGTGACCGAGCGTAACGTACGCTTCTTCGCCGTGCAGTCCAACTCGGCTCAGGTCGAGGCCATGCGCAGCGGGCGGCTGCACATTGCCGGCTTCTCCACCGGCCCGACGCCGTTCGCGGTGAATCTGGCCGGCGCGGTACCGTTCGCCCTGATGGGCTCCGACGACGGTCAGTTCGGCTACACCCTGCAGGTATATACCCACGTCGATTCCGGCATTGACGAGCTGGAGGACCTGCGCGGCAAGCGGGTGGCGCACACTTCGCCCACGTCGAATTCCGGCAACCTGGCGCCGCGGGCCCTGTTCCCTGAGCTCGGCATCGTGCCCGATGAAGACTACGAAGTGGTCTACTCCGGTAGTCATGACCAGTCGATGCTGGGCGTGGTCGCTCGCGACTACGACGCCGCACCGGTGGCCTCCGAGGTAGTGGAGCGCATGGCCGCGCGGGGGCTCTACGATCCGGACGAGGTCAAGATCATCTACGAAACCGATGCCTTCCCCACCACCTCCTACAACTACGCGCACAACCTCCACCCTGACCTTGTCGAGAAGATCAAGGAAGCCTTCTTCACCTTCGATTTCGCAGGCACGGCGCTGGGCGATGAGTTCGAGGGCGTCGACAAGTTCATCCCCATCAACTACCAGGAACACTGGGAGATGATCCGCACCATCCAGGCCGCCAACGACGTGCGCTACACCCGCGAGGACCTGGAGCAGGAATAACCAGGCGGACTCTGAAGCCGGGGCCCTTGGCAATGCCGAGGGCTCTCCTGTCCCAGAGGGCTTTCCTGTCCCTTCAGCGTGAGGTGGGTGAATGCTGGAAATTGCGAAACTGGTCAAGCGTTACGGCCGTGACGAGCCGGTGCTCAAGGAGCTGGATCTGAAGGTCGAAGGCAGCAGCGTGGTCTCCATCGTCGGCGCCTCCGGGGCCGGCAAGAGCACCATGTTGCGCTGTATCAACCGCTTGGTGGAGCCCTCTTCAGGTTCGATCAAGCTCAACGGCACCGAGCTGGTCAACCTGCGCGGGCGCGACCTGCGCCGTGCCCGGCGCAAGATCGGTATGGTGTTTCAGGGCTTCAATCTGATCGACCGTCTCACGGTGATGGAGAACGTGCTGGCAGGGCGGCTCGGCTACGTCAATCTCTATCAGGCGATTACCCGCCGCTATCCCCAGAGCGATATCGAGCGCGCCTTCACACTGATGGAACGAGTGGGCATCGCCCACTACGCCAACAAGCGGGCCGACGAGCTATCCGGTGGTGAGCGTCAGCGGGTCGGCGTGGTGCGGGCGCTGATGCAGGAACCGGAAATCCTTCTCGCCGACGAGCCCACCGCCTCCCTCGATCCGCGCACCTCCGAGCAGATCATGAAGCTGCTGCAGAGCCTGGCCAGTGAGCTCTCACTGCCGGTACTGATCAACATTCATAACGTGGCCCAGGCCAAGGCCTACACCGAACGCATCGTCGGCCTGCGCCACGGCAGGATGATCTTCGACGGCGTGCCGGCCGATTTCGGCAAGGAGGCGCTGGACGCCATCTACGGCGGCATCGAGACGGCCGAAGACGAGATCACCGAGGAGCCCGGCCGCCCGGCGCAGCAGGGGGTGGCTCATGACTCGACCTGACCAGGCCACCGCGCCGCGCACCTGGCGCAAGCCGCCCTTCATCGCCAACCCGGTGCTGCGCTATGGGCTGTGGCTGGTGGTGATCGTCTACCTGGTGTGGGCCTTCGGCTCGCTGCCGTTCAACTGGGCGCGCATCAGCGAGGGCCTGCCACGGGCGGCACGTATCTTCGGCGGCGGCTTTCCTCCCAGCTTCGAGCGCAGCGGGCTGCTGATCACCGGCTTCAAGGAGAGTTTCCAGATCGCCATCTTGGCCACCCTGATGGGGGTGGCGCTGTCGATTCCGTTCGCCGTCATGGCGGCCAAGAACGTGGCGCCCAAGCCCATCTACCTCCTCGGACGGGCGGTGATCATCATCTCGCGCAGCTTCCATCCGGTGATCGTCGCCATCCTGTTCGTGGCAGCGGTGGGCTTCGGTCCTCTGGCCGGCATCCTGACGCTCACGATCTACTCGATCGGCTTCGTCGGCAAGCTGCTGGCGGAGGAGATCGAGGAGATCGACTGGGGCCAGGTCGAGGCGATGAAAGCCGCCGGGGCGGGCTACCTGGCGACCCTGATCTACGCCGTGTTTCCGCAGATCCTGCCGCGCCAGGTGGGGCTCTCCATGTATCAGCTCGACAGCAACCTGCGCGCCTCGGCGGTGGTCGGCATCGTCGGTGCCGGCGGGATCGGCGGCACCCTGATGAATGCCTTCGGTCGCTACGACTACGATTTCGCCTTTGCCATCCTGCTCATGATCATCGCCGTGATTCTGGTCAGTGAAGGCATCAGCGGCTGGGTGAGGAAGAAGATATGGTAGATCATGCCGGTGCCCTGGCCGACCGCGTCTGGCGGCGCTACGACCGCAAGCAGCAGCTGATCCGCTACGGCGTGCTGCTGGTTACCGTGATGGTGGTCTACTGGGCGATACGCGACATCGACATCTTCTGGCCGTGGGTGTGGGACGCCCCCAACCAGATCTCGAGTCTGGGTGCGCGCATGTGGCCGCCCGACCCCTCGCGGCTTGCCGCGATCACCAACGCGCTGCTGGAGACGGTACACATCGCCACCCTGGCGACCCTGCTGACGATCTTCATCGCCCTGCCGGTCTCTTACATCGCGGCCCAGAACACCACGCCCAACCGCGCCTGCCTGTGGCTGGGGCGCTTCATCCTGGTGGCCAGCCGTTCGGTGAACACCATCATCTGGGCGCTGCTGTTCGTGGCCATCTTCGGTCCCGGGGTGCTGGCGGGAATATTGGCCATCATGTTTCGCTCCATCGGTTTCATCGGCAAGCTGATGGGTGAGGCCATCGAGGAGATCGACCGTCGCCCGGTGGAGGCCATGGAAGCCACCGGCGCCTCCAAGGCCAAGGTGATCGCCTATGCCGTCGTGCCCCAGGTGATGCCGGCGTTCTTCGCCATCGTCATCCTGCGCTGGGACATCAACATCCGCGAATCGACGGTGCTGGGGCTGGTTGGCGCCGGCGGTATCGGGGTGATCCTGCAGGGGGCCATCGACACCTTCGCCTGGCCCACGGTGGCCACCATTCTGATCGCCATCGTCGTACTGGTGCTGATCGGCGAGGCAGTGACGGGCCTGCTGCGGCGCAAGGTGCTCTAGAAGGCGTCGATGAGGTGGTGGTTGACCTACCCGGCGCCCCTTGCCATGTTGAACTCGAGGCCCCGTGATGGGGCTCCACTCACTGCATCAAGGAGAGGCTATGACAACGTATATCGTGGTGGCCGATGCGGCTAGGGCGCGCGTATTCACCCGCGACGCGCTGCAGCTGGAGGAGAAGGAGAGCCTGGTGCACGCCGAAGGGCGGCTGCACGAGGGAGACCTGGTCACCGGCGAGACGGGAGCCGTCGACGAGTCGACCTCCCATACGCGGCGTTCCAGCCGCGGTGACAGCGTGGCGCTGGACCATGAGGCGGAAATCTTCGCCAAGCAGATCGCCGAGCGAATCTACAAGGCCCGAGTCGATAACCGCATGGACAAGCTGATCCTCGTCGCGCCGCCCCGCTTCCTGGGCGTGCTGCGTGACAAGATCGACGGGCCGACCAGCAAGCTGATCATTCACACTCTGGACAAGGATCTCTCCAAGGCGCCGCTGAACGATATCCAGAGAGCCGTCAGCGACATGCGCTGAAGCGACCTTAGGAAACACTGCACAAATGCCTGCGCGAGCGAATCGCTGCGTTGCGCGGTGCTGGTGCGCCAGCCCGGTCGGAATCCTCACATATACCCCATATGCTCCGGTTCCTGTGCTCCGTGCGCCTTGCACTTCATCTCGCTCGTCGATTTGTTCAGCGTTTCCCTTAGCCTCGCATTCAAGCTTGCACTCAAGACAAGGGCGTTCTTGCCGATAGAAGGAGCATGTCTGTGAAGTTTGCTTCGCTGCAACATGCTACCCACTTCAGCGAGAACGCCCATGCATTTCAGATCGATCCGCCAGTTCGTGGTCATGCTGGCCGGGCCCTGCCTGTTGGCAGTGGTCGTGGCCCTGGTCGTCTATGCCCTGTTCTCCTCGGCACGTACCCAGCAGACCGTCGAAACCCACACCCGCGAACTGCTCGAAGGGGCCGTCGACGAGCGTCTGGAGGTATTGGCGGACGCCGAGGCCGGCAGGATCCAGCGCGAGCTCGAGCATGCCCTGACCCTGGCCACCCAGCTGGCCGATACCAACGCGCTGATGGGGCAGAGGGACGGCAGCGGCCGTACCGCCCTTGGCCTGAGCCGGCGCGAACTCTCCAACCTGGTACGCGAGACGGTGGTGCAGAACCCCTCGCTGCTGGATGCCTTCATCGGCTGGGAGCCCGATGCCTTCGGCCGCGATGCGCTGTATGCCGAGCTTGGCGAAAGCGACGGCTACGATGGCAGCGGCCGCTTCATGCCCTGGTGGTATCGCACCGGGGAGGGTGGCGTTGAGGTGCTGCCGCTGGGCGAGACCATGGAGAGCACGGCGCTGCTCGGCAACGGCGTGCGTGAGGGCGAATACTACCTCTGTCCGCGGGAGAGCCTCGCCCCCTGCATCATCGACCCGGCGCCCTACGACTTCGGCGGCGAGACGCTGCTGGTCACTTCGTTCAACGTGCCGATCGTCGTCGGCGGGGCGTTTCGCGGCGTAGCCGGCGTCGACCTGTCGCTGGACTTCATCCAGGAGCTGCTGATGCAGGCCAATGGCCAACTGTACGGCGGTGCGGGCGAAATGGCGCTGGTGGCGGGGCGCGGGGGGCTGGTGGCCTATACCGCCAATGCCGAGCGGCTGGGCGATGCGGCAAGCGAGGCCTTCGATGCTCAGGTGCTGTCGGCCCTCGACCGGGCTCGGGCCGAGGGCACCAGCGTGAGTCTGGCGCGGGATGGCATGCTGGAGCGCTATCAGCCCTTCACCATCGGTGCCAGCGAGCAGCCCTGGACGCTGATGATCCGGCTGCCCGAAGCGGCGGTGATGGCAGAACTCACGGCGCTGCAGGCGATGATGAACGAGCAGCGCCGGGCCGACACCCTGGGCATGGCGCTGGTCGGCCTGCTGCTGGCGGCATTGGGGCTCGCCGCCCTGTGGTGGGTCGGCACCCGCGTGTCGCGGCCGCTGCGCCTGCTGGCCGAACGCATGCGTGACATCGCCTCCGGCGACGGCGATCTGACCCAGCGCCTGCCGGTACGAGGGCGCGACGAGAGCGCCGAGCTCGCCATTCAGTTCAATGCTTTCGTCGACAAGATCCACGACGTGCTGCTCGATGTGCGCGCCAGCAGCGAATCGGTACGTATAGCGGCCAGCGAGATTGCCAGTGGCGGCGAGGATCTGTCGCGGCGCACCGAGCAGGCCGCCGCCAGTCTGCAGCAGACTTCTGCCTCCATGGAGCAGATCTCGGCCACGGTGGAACACACCTCGGCCTCCTCGCGGGAAGCCAACGGGCTGTCGAAGTCGGCCGCAGAGGTCGCCCAGCGCTCCGGCGACACGGTAGGCCAGGTGGTGGACACCATGCAGGAGATCAGCCGCTCGTCGGAGAAGATCGGCGAGATCGTCAAGGTGATCGACGGCATCGCCTTCCAGACCAACCTGCTGGCGCTCAATGCCTCGGTCGAGGCAGCCCGGGCCGGCGAGCACGGCCGCGGCTTCGCCGTGGTGGCGGGAGAAGTGCGCCAGTTGGCCACCCGCAGCGCCGAGGCCTCGCGCGACATCCGTGGGTTGATCGAGGCCTCCAGCCAGCGCGTCATCAACGGCACCGAGCTGGTGGGACGCGCCGGCGAGAGCATGGGCGAGCTGATGGCCAGCGTGAACCGTGTGGCCAACATGCTCGGCGAGATCAGCATGGCCGCCGGTGAGCAGAGCGACGGCATCGGCCAGGTCAGCGTGGCCGTGGCCGACCTCGACCGTACGATCCAGCAGAATGCCGCGCTGGTGGAGGAGTCGACCACCGCCGCCGAGCAGCTCAGCGAGCAGGCCGATCGTCTGGCCCAGGTCGTCGGCGGCTTCCGCCTGCGCGATCGCTGACGCGCAGAGGCTGAGGCACAGAGGCTGGGGCAACAGGCGGGTCAGGAGACCGGCGGCAGATCGATCTCGTCGCTGCGTCTGGCCCCCTCGGTCATCTGGCGGCACAGGCGCAGGAACTCGCGCATGCCGGTGGCCAGGTACTTGTGGCGATGCCAGATGAAGGCGAACTGACGGCTCAGGTCGAGTTCGGGCGTGGGAATCGGCACCAGGCTGCCGCGGCGAAAGGCGTCACGCAGCGCCAGCTTCGATACGCAGCCGATGCCGAGCCCCGACTCCACCGCGCGCTTGATGCCCTCGGTATGCTCCAGCTCCAGTAGTGTGTTGAAGCGCCCGCGGCGGTGCCTCGCCGCCTGCTCCAGCGTCATGCGCGTGCCCGAGCCCTGCTCACGCATGATCCAGGCCTCGCGCAGCAGGCGCTCCAGCTCCACCGGCCCCTGGCCGGCCAGCGGGTGGCGAGGCGAGCAGAATACCGATAGCTCGTCCTCCACCCAGGGTTGGGTGATCACGTTCTCTTCCTCGCAGTGACCCTCGATGAGCCCCAGGTCGAGCTCGTGCTGGCGCACGCGGTCGATGATCTCTCGCGTGTTGCGCACCGCCAGGCGTACCCGGCTGCCCGGGTGGCGCTGCATGAAGTCGCTGATCAGCAGCGTCGCCAGGTAGTTGCCGATGGTCAGGGTGGCGCCCACGTCGAGCGAGCCGATGCCCTGCTGGCCGTGCAGGATCTCCTCGATCTCCTCGGCGCGGTCGAGCAGCGCCACCGCCTTGGGCAGCAGCTGAAATCCCAGGGCGTTGAGCCGCAGCCGCTTGCCGATGCGGTCGAGCAGCTGGCAGTCGAACTGGCGCTCGAGCTCGGCCAGGGCGGTACTGGTGGCCGACTGCGACAGCGAGAGCGCCCGCGCGGCGCGAGAGACGCTCTCATGCTGGGCGACGGCGACGAAGACCTCGAGTTGGCGCAGGGTGAAGTGCATGAAACGGCTCGATGTTGATCTATATCAGAAATCTGGATAAAGGATATCCATACAATCCAATTAACAGATAAACCTTGCGCTCTTATAATGCAAGCAAATCATCTAGCCCAATGCTTTATTCGATATAGGAATATCTAGGAGCCGGCATGAGCAAGTTTGCGTTGGAAGAGGTTCTCAGTGTCCACCACTGGAACGACACCCTGTTCAGCTTCCGCACCACCCGCGAGCGCAGCCTGCGCTTCAAGAACGGTCAGTTCGTGATGATCGGTCTCGAAGTGAACGGCAAACCGCTGATGCGTGCCTACTCCATCGCCAGCCCCAACTACGAGGACCACCTCGAGTTCTTCAGCATCAAGGTGCCCGATGGTCCGCTGACCTCACGTCTGCAGCACCTCAAGGTGGGCGACCAGATCATGGTCAGCCGCAAGCCCACCGGCACCCTGGTCACCGACGACCTGCTGCCGGGGCGCAACCTCTACTTCCTCTCCACCGGTACCGGCCTGGCCCCGTTCATGAGCCTGATCCAGGACCCGGAGGTGTACGAGCGCTACGAGAAGGTGATCCTGGTGCACGGCGTGCGCAGCGTCAGCGAGCTGGCCTATGCCGACTTCATCACCAAGGAGCTGCCGGCCCACGAATACCTGGGCGACGAGATCCGCGAGAAACTGGTCTACTACCCCACCGTGACCCGCGAGGAGTTCCATACCATGGGCCGCCTCACCGATCATATCCGCAATGGCAAGCTGTTCGAGGACACCGGCATTGCGCCGATGGATCCCAAGCAGGACCGCGCCATGATCTGCGGCAGCCCGGCGATGCTCGACGAGACCAGCGCTCTGCTCGACGACCTGGGCTTCAACATCTCGCCGCGCATGGGCGAGCCCGGCGATTACGTGATCGAGCGCGCCTTCGTCGAGAAATAAAAAGGGGCGTTTCGGTGCTTGCCGAGCTTCAAAAAACCCACGGCCTTGCGGTCGTGGGTTTTTGTTTGGCTGGGCTTATACCGCATCCTTGCCGGTTTCGCCGGTGCGGATGCGAATCACCTGCTCCAGCGGGGTGATGAAGATCTTGCCGTCGCCGATCTTTCCGGTATTGGCAACCTGAGTGATGGCGTCGATCACCTGCTCGACCAGGTCGTCGTCGATGGCGATCTCCACCTTCACCTTGGGTAGGAAGTCGACCACGTATTCGGCACCGCGATAGAGCTCGGTGTGGCCCTTCTGACGACCGAAGCCCTTCACCTCGGTTACGGTGATACCCTGCACCCCGATCTCCGAAAGCGACTCGCGAACGTCGTCGAGCTTGAACGGCTTGATGATGGCGGTCACCAGTTTCATGGTCTGTTTCCTCGTTGTCGTGCGGGGTTCTTCGCTCGAACCCGGGCGGGTACGAATCGGCTGGCCTCAAGCATACACCGCCCTCGGCAGGAAGAAAAAAGGCTCCCCGCAGGGAGCCCGGAAGGGGGAAGTATTTTTATTCTGGGCGGGGCTGGCCGACCGGTGCGCCGGCTGCATAGCCGCCGGACTGCGGACGTCCACCGCTACCGCCATAGACACGGGCGACACTGAACTCGGGGTAGGCTTCCATGCCGCACTCGGCCAGGTCGACCCCCTCGTACTCTTCCTCTTCGCTGACCCGTACGCCCATGATCGCCTTGATGATCAGCCATACGGCCAGGCTGGCGGCGAAGACCCAGGCGAAGATCGCCAGGCCGCCGATGATCTGGGCGCCGAAGGTGGCGTCACCGTTGGAGAGCGGCACCGCCAGCAGGCCCCAGATGCCGACCACACCGTGCACCGAGATAGCGCCGACCGGATCGTCGATCTTCAGCTTGTCGAGGGTGACGATGGCGGCCACCACGATGAAACCACCCACGGCACCGATCAGGGTCGCGCCCAGCGCAGTGGGCTCCAGCGGCTCGGCGGTGATCGCCACCAGGCCGGCCAGGGCGCCGTTCAGGGCCATGGTCAGATCGGCCTTGCGAAACCATAGCTTGGCCAGGATCAGCGCGGCGATGACGCCACCGGCCGCTGCGGCGTTGGTGTTGACCAGTACCTGGGCCACGTTGTTGGCCGAGGCCACGTCGGAGAGCTTGAGCTCCGAGCCGCCGTTGAAGCCGAACCAGCCCATCCACAGAATGAAGGTCCCCAGGGTGGCCAGCGGCATGTTGGCGCCCGGGATGGCATGAATGCTGCCGTCCTTGCCGTACTTGCCTTTGCGCGGGCCGAGGATCAGCACGCCGGCCAGAGCCGCGGCCGCCCCGGCCATGTGCACGATGCCGGAGCCGGCGAAGTCGGAGAAGCCCAGCTCGTCGAGCCAGCCCTCGCCCCAGGTCCAGTAGCCGGACACCGGGTAGATGAAGCCGGTCATGACCACGGCGAAGGCGAGGAAGGCCCACAGCTTCATGCGCTCGGCAACGGCGCCGGAGACGATCGACATGGCGGTAGCGACGAACACCACCTGGAAGAAGAAGTCGGCGCGCATGGAGTAGTAGGGGGCGTCTTCACCGCCGGCGGTGACCGCATCGACGCTGTTCTCGCCGCCGATCAGCACGCCCAGGTTGGGCAGGATGCCGCCGGCATCGCTGGAGTACATGATCGAGTAGCCCACCAGCAGATACATGGTGCAGGCGATGGCGAACAGGGCGATGTTCTTGGTCAGGATCTCGGCTGTGTTCTTGGCGCGCACCATGCCGGCTTCCAGCATCGAGAAGCCGGCGGCCATCCACATCACCAGCACGCCGCAGATCAGGAAATAGAAGGTGTCGAGCGCATAGCTCAACTCGGCAAGTTCACTCATGGGTGTTCTCCGTTGTTCTCGTTATGACGATCAGACGGCTTCGGCGCCGCGTTCGCCGGTACGGATGCGAATCACATCCTCCAGCGGCGTCACGAAGACCTTGCCGTCGCCGATCTTGCCGCTGTTGGCCGCACCGCAGATGGCGTCCAGCACGCTCTCGACGCGGGAGTCGTCCACGGCCACCTCGACCTTGACCTTGGGCAGGAAGTCGACCACGTATTCGGCGCCGCGGTAGAGCTCGGTATGGCCCTTCTGGCGACCGAAGCCCTTCACTTCTGTCACGGTGATGCCTTGCACGCCGTTGTCGGCCAGGGCCTCGCGTACGTCGTCGAGCTTGAAGGGTTTGATGATGGCGGTGATGAGCTTCATTAGCGTCTCTCCATGCTGGGAATGGGGCGATGAGTTGCCAGCTGTGCCCTGCTTATGCGCATTACGTGCCATTTCCGAAAAAAACCTTTTCTTACAGCCGTTTTTCAGAGCGAGGGAGGCTCGATTCACCAAGAGGGAGAGAGGGGCTGCACGCCCATGCACCAGCTTGGTGCTCTGCTCTGGTGCAGGTGCGTCATGTCGGAGCGTGAGAAGGGCATGCGTCGTTGCAGCGCCTTGCGTATGCTGTAGGGCAACATGCCCAGGCAGAAGGAGAAGCGCACCATGGCGAGTCAGGACCCCATCAGCCGATTGGCGCAGCAGCTCGGCGAGCGCCTGCAGGGGGCGGCCCAGGCGCCGGAAGAGTTGCAGAAGGGAATACAGCAGGTCGTGCGCGGCGCCTTCGACCGCCTCGAGTTGGTATCGCGGGAGGATTTCGACATCCTGATGGACGTGCTGCAGCGCACGCGTATCCGGGTCGAGGCGCTGGAGCAGCAGGTAGCCGCGCTGGAGAAGGCGCTGGCGGCCCGCGAAACTCCGGTGACCCAGGCGACTCTCACGCTGCCCGAGGACGCAGGCAAGGACGACGGCGAACCCAGCGAAGCCAAGCGCTGAGCCAGCGTGGAAAGCCCATTGCGGCATAGTGCTAGTATCTGAGCCTCACGCAAATGAACTGCGAGGGACCGCAAGATGCTGGCGATCGTTGCCACGCGGGCTGGCCTGGGGCTGGAAGCGCCCGAAGTGCAGGTCGAGGTACATCTGGCCAACGGCCTGCCGGGTATGACCCTGGTGGGTTTGCCCGAGGCCGCCGTCAAGGAGAGCCGCGAACGGGTGCGCAGTGCCCTGGTCAATGCCGGCTTCGACTTCCCCAACACACGCAGAATCGTGCTCAACCTGGCGCCCGCCGACCTGCCCAAGGTCGGCGGGCGTTTCGATCTGCCCATCGCGCTGGGCATTCTGGTGGCTTCAGGCCAGCTTCCCGGCGAGGCGCTGGAAGGCATCGAGAGCGTCGGCGAGCTGGCGTTGGACGGCCGGCTGCGTCCCATCAGCGGCGTGCTGCCGCTGGCGCTGGCCGCACGCAAGGCCGGGCGCAAGCTGATCGTGCCTAAGGAAAATGCCGACGAGGCGGCCCTGGCCGGCGATCTGCAGGTGCTGCCGGCGGAGCACCTGCTCGACGTCATGGCGCACCTGCTGGGGCAGCAGCCCATCGCCGCGCACCGCCTCGAGGCGCCGCCCGCTGCCACCGTGCGCGAAGGCGATCTGGCCGACGTGCGCGGCCAGCACCAGGCACGCCGTGCGCTGGAGATCGCCGCGGCCGGCGCTCACAACCTGCTTTTCGCCGGCCCACCCGGTACCGGCAAGACCATGCTGGCGAGCCGCCTGCCCGGCATCCTGCCCGAGCTCACCGAGGAGGAGGCGCTGGAAGTCGCCGCCATCCGCTCGGTATGCGGTCTGCCCCTGGCCGAGCAGTGGGGGCGCCGGCCGTTTCGCGCGCCGCACCATACCGCCAGCGCCGTGGCCCTGGTCGGTGGCGGCTCCTGGCCGCGCCCGGGGGAGATCTCCCTGGCCCATCACGGCGTGCTGTTTCTCGACGAGCTGCCCGAGTTCAGCCGCCACGTGCTCGAGGTGATGCGCGAGCCGATGGAGTCGGGGCGAATCCATATCGCCCGGGCCAACCACGAGCGTCAATTCCCGGCTCGGTTCCAGCTCGTCGCAGCGATGAACCCATGTCCCTGCGGTCATCTGGGCGATCCGCGCCAAGCCTGCCAGTGCACCGCGGCGCAGATCCAGCGCTACCAGTCGCGCCTCTCCGGGCCGCTGCTCGACCGCATCGATCTGCAGATCGAAGTGCCGGCATTGCCGCCGGAGCAGCTGACGTCACGTGAGGTGGGTGAAAGCTCCGCCGTGGTGCGCGCCCGGGTGATGGCAGCTCGCGAGCGTCAGTACGCCCGCGGCGCGCTCAACGCCTACCTGGGCGGGCGCGAGCTGGAGGCGGCCTGTGCGCTCTCCACGTCCGACCGTGCCTGGCTGGCCGGTGTGCTCGAGCGCCTGCGGCTCTCGGCGCGGGCCTACCACCGGGTGCTGCGGGTGGCGCTGACCCTGGCCGATCTGGCCGAAAAGCCGCACCCGGAGCGCGGCGAGCTGATGGAGGCGATCGGGTATCGGCAGCTCGATCGCCAATTGCGCCAGGGTTGAGAGGCTGCTTACACGCTACTGCGCTAGGCCATGCTGTGTTGAAATCAATCTCAAATTGCTCATTTACAAACCAGTAAACTCCGCTTTTTCGATTGATTTCGCCTTGCCTGGCCGTCGCTCGTAACGCGTGTAAACACCCTCTCCTAATGAGCCAATGCTTGCTGATGAGCTTTACAGCGCCGTGGCGTCGAAGGCGCCTTCGACCTCGGTCTGCCACAGGGCGCCGTCGTTGTCGGGGCGATGTAGCGACAGCGTGAGGCGGTAGGGCAGCAGGTCGCGGTCGGTCAGGCGCAGGCGCGGTGCGGTGGCTTCCAGCCGGCTCTCCATGCGCCACTGGTGAGCGCCGCCCTCTCCGGCCATCGCCGGCCGCCAATCGATCACCTGAGGGCCGTCGCTCACGCCCAGCAGGGCACGGGTGAGGCTTTCGAGGAAGCGGTCGCTGTCGATCTCGAGGCTATCGTCAACCTGGGGCGAGACCAGCAGCAGCACTTGGTCGGCGGGGGGCTGCAGGGCATCTACCTGGATCACCCGGTCGACGGCGCGGTCGCTCAGGTTCTGCAGGGCGCGGCGAATGGGATCGGGTTCGGGCGGCTGGGCGGCACAGCCCGCCAGCAAAATGAGAAGAGCGAGCAGCGCGATATGTCTCAGCATCGAATGTCAGGCTCCTGAGCGGCCGGTGCCAGGCGCTGCTCCAGCTCCTCGACGAAGGCGTCGAGTGACTTGAACAGAGCGTCGCGGATGGGCTCGGCTTCGTTGACTAGATGATGGCGCGCTTCAGGATGGCGCTCGATGCGGGCCTTGGGGAATTTTCGCTCCAGTACCGCCAGATTCCACTCCCAATCGACGGTGACGTCCTGCTCCCCTTGAAGGATCAGGGTGGGGAGGTCGCGTGGGGGCAGGGCGAGCAGCTCAGGCATCCAGCGGCGCATGGCGCTGACCCAGTTGAGCGACAGGTGCTCCGGCTGCAGCGGATCGTGCTCGCGCAGGAAGGCGGCAAACTCGGCGTCGGTGGAGTTGGCGCCGAAGCGGCGCGGCAGGGTCTCGACGAAGGGGCCCACCAAGGTGTGCAGCCACCCCGCCTGAGGCCAGCCGAAAGGGCGCACCAGGGGCGCGAGCAGTGCGAGGCCGGCCCAGCGATCCTCGTCGGCGTGGCTCAGGGCGTCGGTGGCAAGAATGGCGGCCCCGGTACTCTGGCCCACTCCGAGCCAGGGCCGGGGGGCCAGCCCGCTCCCTTCCAGCTGATCCTGCAGCGCATTTAGGCACTCGCCGTAATGCGCGAAGTCATCGATGCAGGCGCGCTTGCCGCTGGACAGGCCATGCCCCGGCAGGTCCCACATCACCACCCGCCAGCGACGCTCCAGCAGCCGCTGCAGCAGGTGTCGGTAGAGGCCGAGATGATCGTAGTAGCCGTGTACCACGAAGGCCGTGCCGATGGGCTCCGCGGGGTTCCATACCTGGGTCCACAGCTGATAGCGCTCGGTGCCGGTATAGCCAACGTAGAGGCCGACATGGTCGGTGAGCAGCGGTGCCAGGCCGTAATGTGCCAAATAGCCCGCCAGCGAAGGCTCGCCTTCGGCACGAAAGGGCGCCACCGGTCCCAGCGCCTGCAGGGGCGTAAAGTCGGTCATGACGTGCTCCAGCGGATCAAGACACTTTCCCTTCGATTCCTTTCATCTGTCGCGACACCGAGCGTGCAGTGAGTATAACTTCCGGCCATGCTGTCGAGTGAGGGAAACCACTGCACTCGCTCATCGACTTGTGCAGCGCTTCCCGAAAGATCGCTGCGGTAGCCGATATTTGTTGACCATTTGGTCAGAAAAACGACTCTTAACCCTATGTCTAGTAGGGTAGCCCTTCCTTCGGGTTTACATATGGAACAGTTTTCCACAAAATTGGCGCCTCGCAGTGGTATCACCCCCACGAATTGCGGCGAGCCGAGAGCAGGATAGTCGGCCGCCACGCAGGAGGAGACTCTTCCATGTCCGAACGCGTTACTCGCCATCGTCTCCAGGTGGCCGCTGAGCTGGACCGTTTCATCAACGACCAGGCCCTGCCGGGCACCGGCATCGATGCCGAGAGCTTCTGGGCCGGGGTCGACGCCATCTTTCATGATCTGACACCGAAAAATCGTGAATTGCTCGCCGAGCGCGAGCGACTGCAGGCGCAGCTGGATACCTGGCATCGTGAGAATCCGGGTCCGGTACGCGACATGAGCGTCTATCGCGCCTTTCTCGAGGAGATCGGCTACCTGGTGGACGCCCCGGCACAGGTGACGGTGTCCACGGCCAACGTCGACCGTGAAGTGGCCATTCAGGCCGGCCCGCAGCTGGTGGTGCCGGTGAGCAATGCGCGCTATGCGCTGAACGCCGCCAATGCGCGCTGGGGCAGCCTCTACGATGCGCTCTACGGCACCGACGCCATCTCCGAAGAGGGCGGCGCCGAGAAGGGCTCGGGCTATAACCCCAAGCGCGGCGAGAAGGTCATTGCCTACGCCCGCGGCGTGCTCGACCTGGCCGCACCGCTGGCCACCGGTTCCCACCGCGATGCCGTCAAGTACGTGCTGCGTGACGGCCACCTGGTCGTGAGTCTCGAAGGCGGCCGTGAGACCGGCCTCAAGGAGCCGGGCAAGCTGGTCGGCTACAGCGGCGATGCGGCAAGCCCGCAGTCGATTCTGCTCTCCAACCATGGCCTGCATCTGGAAATCCAGATCGATCCCAGCCACCCCATCGGCAAGACCGACCCGGCCGGCGTCAAGGATCTGCTGGTCGAGGCCGCCCTGACCGCCATCATGGACTGCGAAGACTCCGTGGCCGCGGTCGACGCCGAGGACAAGGTCGGCGTCTATTCCAACTGGCTGGGCTTGATGAAGGGCGATCTCGAAGAGGCCATCGAGAAGGGCGGCAAGACGTTTACCCGTCGCCTGCACGCCGATCGCAGCTACACCACTCCGGACGGCGGCAGCCTGACCCTGCCCGGCCGTTCGCTGATGTTCGTGCGCAACGTCGGTCACCTGATGACCACCCCGGCGGTGCTTGACGCCGACGGCAACGAACTGCCCGAGGGCATTCTCGACGGTATCGTGACCAGCCTGCTGGCCCTGCACGATCTCAAGAAAGGCGAGAGCGATCCGCGCAACTCCCGCAGCGGCTCGGTTTACATCGTCAAGCCGAAGATGCACGGACCGAAGGAAGTCGCCTTCTCCAATGAGCTGTTCGGCCGCGTCGAGGACCTGCTGGGCCTGGCCCGTGACACGCTCAAGATGGGTATCATGGACGAGGAGCGGCGCACCTCGGTCAACCTCAAGGCGTGTATTGCCGAGGCCGCCTCACGCGTGGTGTTCATCAACACCGGCTTCCTTGACCGTACCGGCGACGAAATGCACACCGCCATGGAAGCGGGCCCGATGATCCGCAAGGGCGATATGAAGAATGCCGCCTGGATCGGCGCCTACGAGCGCAACAACGTGCTGGTCGGTCTGGCCTGCGGCCTGCGCGGACGGGCCCAGATCGGCAAGGGCATGTGGGCCATGCCGGACCTGATGGCGGCCATGCTGGAGCAGAAGATCGGCCACCCCAAGGCCGGTGCCAACACCGCCTGGGTGCCGTCGCCTACCGCCGCCGCCCTGCATGCGCTGCACTATCATCAGGTCGACGTCAGCGAGATCCAGCGCGAGCTCGAGGCCCAGGGCGAGCCTGCCCTGCTGGAGGAGCTGCTCGACAAGCTGCTCACCGTGCCGGTGGCCGAGAAGGCCGAGTGGTCCGACGCTGAGCTGCAGCAGGAGCTCGACAACAACTGCCAGGGCATCCTCGGTTACGTGGTGCGCTGGGTCGAGCACGGCGTGGGCTGCTCCAAGGTGCCGGACATCCACGACGTGGGCCTGATGGAGGACCGTGCCACGCTGCGTATCTCCAGCCAGCATATCGCCAACTGGCTGCACCACGGCGTGGTCGACGCCGAGCGCGTGCAGAAGACCCTGGAGCGCATGGCCAAGGTGGTCGACGAGCAGAACGCCGGCGACCCGACCTATACCGCGATGAGCGCCGATTTCGCGGCCTCCACCGCGTTCAAGGCGGCCAGCGACCTGGTCTTCAAGGGCCGCGTGCAGCCCTCCGGCTACACCGAGCCGCTGCTGCATCACTGGCGGGCGGTGCACAAGGCGCGTTGATGCCTTGACGCTGCTTCCTCAGGCCGACGTCTGATCCACTGCGCCCCGGGTACCCGCCCGGGGCGCTTTGGGTTATGTTGGGCTCCACGATCACCACCGCTAGCCACGAGCACAACCAGCAGGGAGCCCGACGATGACCGTGATGACCGCCGCCGCCATCGAAGATTTTCTCGACGAGGTCTTTCCCCAGCGTGCCGGCACCATCGAGGCGGTCGATCACATGCGCGCCACCATGAGTCTGGCTATCGAGGACGAGCATCTGCGGCCCGGCTCCAGCGTCTCCGGGCCCACCATGATGGGGCTGGCCGACGTCTGCCTCTACGTGGCCATCCTGGCCCAGATCGGCCCCGAGCCGATGGCCGTGACCACCGATCTCAACTGCCACTTCCTGCGCCGCGCCCGCGGCGACCGCGACCTCATCGCCAACGCCCGCGTGATCAAACTGGGCCGTCGCCTGGCGGTGGGCGAGGTGCAGCTCTTCTCCGCCGGCGACGAGCGCCCGGTGGCCCACGTCACCGCCACCTACGCCATTCCCGACTCCGACTGAGCGTCGCGCCCGGCGCGCAAGGCGCCCACGGCCAGCGTCAGCCAGCCGGCGATCATCAGCACGCCGCCGAACGGGGTGATCATGCCCAGGCCGCGCAGGCCGGTCAGCGCCATGACATACAGTGAACCGGAGAACAGCAGCACCCCCACGGCCCACAGGCCCAGCACGACGCCGAACCCGCGCCGCGGATGCGAGGCGCGCCAGGCGAGCACGCCGAGCATCGCCAGGGTGTGCCACATCTGGTAGCGCACGCCGGTCTCGAAGGCGGCCAGCAGCCGCTCCGGCAATTGACCCTGCAGGGTATGAGCGGCGAAGGCGCCGGCCATGACTGCCACTCCGCCCGACAGCGCCGCCAGGCACCACCATCCGCGATCGCGCATCTCGTCCTCCTTCGGGGATTGGGATTGCCGCCTACCGTACCCCGGGCGGCGTTAAGGGGCTACAATATGGGCCCGCGACACTCGTCAACTGAAGAGGGACGCCATGCAGATCCAGCTCAACGGTGAGCCCCGCGACCTTGCCCCCGACCTTACGGTGGCGCAGTTGGTCGACGACCTTGGCCTGAGCGGTCGGCGCATCGCCGTCGAACGCAATGAGGAGATCGTGCCCAAGAGCGAGCACGGTGCCACGCGCCTGGCCGACGGCGACCGCATCGAGATCGTTCACGCCATCGGCGGCGGCTGATTGCCACCTGCCGACGGTTCCCGCTTCCAGACCCGCTACAGACACAGGCCCACGCGATGACAGACTTCTTCCAGGATCAGCCGCTGCGGATTGCCGGCCACGCCTTCACCTCACGCCTGCTGGTCGGTACCGGCAAGTACAAGGATTTCGACGAGACTGCCGACGCCATCGCCGCCTCGGGCGCCGAGGTCGTCACCTTCGCCGTGCGTCGCACCAATCTCGGCCAGGAAGACGGCCCCAACCTGCTCGACGTGGTGCCGCCGGAGCGTTTCACCCTGCTGCCCAACACCGCCGGCTGCTACACCGCCAAGGACGCCGTGCGCACCTGCAAGCTGGCGCGTGAGCTGCTCGACGGTCACAAGCTGGTCAAGCTCGAGGTGCTCGGCGACGACTCGACCCTCTACCCCAACGTGGTCGAGACCCTCAAGGCGGCGGAGGAGCTGATCCGCGACGGCTTCGACGTGATGGTCTACACCAGCGACGATCCCATCGTGGCTCAGGAGCTCGAGCGCCTGGGCTGCTGCGCGATCATGCCGCTGGGCTCGCTGATCGGCTCCGGCCACGGCATCCAGAACCCGCATAACATTCGCCTGATCATCGAACACGCCAACGTGCCGGTGCTGGTGGATGCCGGCATCGGCACCGCCTCCGACGCCGCCATGGCCATGGAGCTGGGCTGCGACGGCGTGCTGATGAACTCCGCCATCGCCCACGCCCGCCAGCCGGTGCTGATGGCCAGCGCCATGAAGAAGGCCGTCGAGGCCGGGCGCGAGGCGTTCCTCGCCGGACGCATGCCGCGCCGTCAGAGCGCCGATCCCTCCTCCCCCTTTGCCGGCCGCATCAACGGCTGAATTCACTGGAGCCGCAACGAATCCATGAGTGACCCGCAACGCGACCCCTCGACTACCGGCCCGGAAGGGCCGGACGCCCCGCTGCATCGTCGCGGCATCAAGAGCTACGTGCTGCGCGCCGGCCGCATGACCCAGGCCCAGACCCGCGGCCTGGAAGAGGTCTGGCCGCGGCTGGGCCTGACCCTGGCCGAGGGGCGGCAAGATCTCGACGCCCTGTTCGGACGCCGGGCGCCGCGGGTGGTGGAGATCGGCTTCGGCATGGGCGCCTCGCTGATCGAGCAGGCCGAGACCCACCCCGATACCGACTTCATCGGCATCGAGGTACACGCCCCTGGCGTAGGCAAATTGCTCGACGAAGCCGACAAGCGCAACCTGACCAATATCCGCGTCTACCGCGAGGACGCCCTGGCAGTGCTCGAGCAGTGCCTGCCGGAGGCCAGCCTCGCCACCCTGCAGCTGTTCTTCCCCGACCCCTGGCCGAAGAAGAAGCACCACAAGCGGCGCATCGTCCAACCCGCCTTCGTCGAGCTGATTCGCAGCCGTCTCGAGCTGGGCGGCAAGCTGCACATGGCCACCGACTGGCAGGCCTATGCCGAATGGATGGCCGAGGTGATGGAGTCCGCGCCGGGCTACGTCAATACGGCGACACCCGAGACGGCGCCCTATGTGCCGCGTCCCGAGTTTCGTCCGCTGACCAAGTTCGAGGCCCGCGGCGAGCGTCTGGGCCACGGCGTGTGGGACCTGATCTTCGAGCGCTGCGAATAGCCAGACCGGCGCCCGCCCCGGCGAGTGCCATGCCTGCCAGGCCGGTGGGGCCGAGGCGTTCGCCGAACATCGCCGCGGCCCACAGTAGCGTCACTCCCGGGGTCAGATGCACCAGCGCCGAGGTCAGGGTGACGCCCAGCCGGCGCAGGCTGGCGACGAAGAAGCCGTAGCCGCCCAGGCTCGACAGCACCACCAGCCAGCTCATGGTCACCAGCACGGCAGGTTCGAAGCCGGGGGCGGTCAGCTTGCCGCCCCCCGTCACCCAGGCGGCCACCAGAAAGATGCCGCCGGCCGCGAGCAGCTGGGCCAGCAGCGCCGTCGGCAGCGGCAGTACCGAGGGCTGGCGCACCGCCAGCAGGCTGCCGAGCGTCACTGCTGCGACCGACAGCAGCGGCAGCAGATAGGCCCAGCCCGGCGCAGCCAGCGAGCGCTGCATGTCGTCGCCCACGCACAGCGCCACGCCCAGGGTGGCCAGCACCATCCCCAGCCAGCCGTATGCGCCCAGGCGCTCGTCCAGCCAGCGTCCGGCCAGGGCTGCCGCCAGCAGCGGCTGCAGGGCCGCGATCAGCGCCGTGATGCCGACGCTGACGCCGAGATCGATGGCCACGATCACTCCCAGCAGATAGCCGCCCATGGTCAGGCTGCCCACGAGCATCTCGCGCCTCATGTCGCGTATTGCCGGAAGTGTGCCAAGCGTCAGGCGACACCACAGCGCCACCAGCAGCGCGGCGAGCAGGAAGCGCCAGGCGAACAGGTCGAGCACCGGCGTGTCGAGCTCGCTGGCCAGCCGACCGCCGACGAAGCCCGAACTCCAGCACACCACGAAGCCGATGGCGATCAGTAGCGCAGGAACCTGTGCTGGCATCGTCGTGCTCCTTCATCGATGGCGGTGCTTGAGCTTGACGGTCATCCCGGCTTCAATGAAGCGATATATTTTGTAGGCAGGATTCAATATGGCTGAAGTCTCGTCGGCAACGCTGGATCTCGAGCTGCTGCGCAGTTTTCAGGCTGCGGCCCAGCTCGGTTCGCTGGCGGCGGCGGCCGAGCAGCGGCACCGCACTGTCAGCGCCATCAGCATGCAGATCAAGCGCCTGGAGGCGTTGCTCGACGTCCGCCTGCTGGAGCGTGGCCCGCGTGGCGTGGTGCCCACTACCGCCGGGGCGGCACTGCTGCAGGAGGCGCGGGAGCTGCTGCGCATGCACGACGGAATCCTGGCCCGCTATGCCGGGCGCGGGCTGCGGGGCAAGGTGCGCTTCGGCCTGCCCGAGGATTATGCCCGCGAGCTGCTCGGCGACGTGCTGCCCGAGTTCACCTCGCACCACCCCGAGGTGCTGCTGCAGGCGGTGACGGCCACCAGCGGCGAGCTGGTGCGGCAACTGGAGCGCTCGCGGCTGGACTTGGCAGTGGTACTGGACCGGCCCATCGCACTGCCCGGCGGCGAGCCGCTGTGGCGCACCACCCCGGTATGGGCCGCGCCGCGTGCCGCCAACCTGACCGAGCGGGACAGCCTGCCACTGGCCCTGCATGAGGTCGACTGCCCCTACCGGGCGCTGGCCACCGAAGCCTTGGAGCGGCTCGGCAGGCCCTGGCACGCGCTGTTCACCAGCACCAGCATCCACACCATCGAGCGCGCGGTGGAGACGGGGCTGGCGATCAGCGTGCTCGACCGCGAACGCCTGACCCCTGCCATGCGCGAGCTGGGCGAGGCCGAAGGCCTGCCCGCTCTCGGCCGCTGCGAAGCGCAGCTGCATTTCGCCCGCGCCATTGCACCCGCCTCGCAGCCTGCTGCCCAGGCCCTGGCCGAGCTGCTGCGCGAGCGTCTGCGAGGACGCGGCCCCTGGCGCGGAGCCGGATGAGTCGGGAGTGGGCACAGGCAAGACCCTGACCCGGTGAAGAGCAGCAATGAGGGGGGTGTTTTCTGAACAAAAAAGGCGCCTCCAGAGGAGGCGCAGGCAAGACCGTGACTAGCAATGAGGGGGAGAAACCATAGCGGGAAACTGGCGGTTCCCCTAATGGCCGTGGTGCCTCATCAACACCACGTCCTCAATGTAAGTCATTCTCATTCTCTCTGTCAACACGAATGCGAACGTTTTTTATTTCAGCTTCCGGCCAGGTGCAGCCACAGGGGCAGCGTCGCCATGGCGAGCAGCGTCTGACCGGTGATCAGGGCGGCCATCAGCTCGGCGTCGCCGCCCAGCTGGCGAGCCAGGATATAGGCCGAGGTGGCGGTGGGCAGGGCGGCGAACAGCAGCGCCACGTCACGGCTCACGGCGTCCAGCCCCAGCAGCAGCGCCAGGCCGAACACCAGCGCCGGCATCAGCATCAGCTTGACCAGATTCGAGACCCACACACCGCGATCGAGGCGCAGTAGCGCCTGGGGGCGCAGGGCGACGCCCACCGCCACCAGCCCCAGCGGCAGGGCGGCACGACCCAGCAGCTCCACGGCCGAGCCGCTCCAGCCGGGCAGGCCGATACCGGTGAGATTGAGGGCGATGCCAGTCAGGCAGGCCAGGATCAGCGGGTTGCGCACCAGGGCCGCCAGGCTCTTGGCCAGGCTCGAGGGGCCCAGGGTGCCGGCGGCGATGAAGCTGGCCACGCACAGCACGTTGACCACCGGCACCATCAGCGCCACGGCCACCGCGGCCACCGTGGCGCCGGCCGAGCCATGCAGGGCGGCGGCCCCGGCGACCCCCACGTAGGTATTGAAGCGCAGCGCACCCTGGAAGACCGAAGTGAAGGCCGCCGGCTCCAGGCCCAGCCGCCGCTGCGCGGCCCACAGCAGCCCGGCGAAGGCCAGCATGCCGCCGAGTAGGGCGATGGCCAGGCGCACCACCGGTACCTCGCCCACGTTGGCGTTGGCCAGCGTGGCGACCAGCATGGCGGGAAAGAGCAGGAAATAGATGACCTTCTCGAGCTGTACCCAGAAATCGTCGCTCGGCTGGCGCAAGCGTCCCAGCGCGGCGCCGAGCAGTATCAGCAGGAACAGGGGGCCCAGCGCATTGGTGACGCCATCCATCTCGATGTCCTTGTCGTCTCGGGATTTGAGGTGCCGGAACCGTTAAACCCTGCGACAACGGTACACGCCAGGGCGACCGGCAAATGCTGTTAAGCTTACCTTCTACCGCCGTTTCGTGAAGTGCTGCTTTCGCTGCCATGTCCTCGCCCACCCTGCCTAACGTCGGCAAGTCCCGCTTTCCGGGGCTTAGTCTGCTGATACTGGTCACGCTGCTGACGCTTAGCGTGGCGCTGTGGTATCTGGCCTCGCACCTGCTGCGTGGCGGCGCCGACGTCGACTGGCATCTCGCCACGCAGCCCTGCGAGCTTCAGCGCGGCGAGTGCAGCGCCACCCTGGGTGGGAGACGCACGCTGACCCTTGACGTCGGCGCGCCCGGGAGCATTCGGGCGCTGGAACTTCTGCCGCTGAAGGTGCATGTGGATGGCGTCGAGGCGCAGTCGGTCAGGGTCGACTTCGTTGGCAGCGACATGGATATGGGCTTGCATCGTTTCCCTCTGAGCAAGCAGGATAGAGGGCATTTCGAAGGCGTCGGCCAGGTGCCGATCTGTACCGAATCGGTTATGCGCTGGCAGGCTCAGGTGGTGGTGGAGACACCTGAAGGCCGGTTAGGGGGCCGATTCGATTTCACGGTGGAGCGGAGTTTGCCATGAAACGGCAACGTATATGGATGGCGCTGGGGGCGCTGATCGTCGTGGTGGGCCTGGGAGGACTCTTCGGCTACCAGCAGTTCCAGGATGACGACGACGGCAGTCCGCGGGGCGGCCCGGTGGAGCTGCCTTCTACCCAGGGCGACTTCTCGCTGACCCAGCTCGAGGACGACCAGCTGGCCGTGCTGTTCTTCGGCTACACCTACTGTCCCGACGTGTGCCCGATGAGCATGGCGGTGATGCGTCAGGTGATGCAGGGGCTGGACGACGAGCAGCGTCGCCGGGTGGTGCCGGTGCTGGTCTCGGTGGATCCCGAGCGCGACACCATCGAGCGGCTCACCGAGTACGTCGGCTACTTCGGCGACGACTTCATCGGTGCTACCGGCAGTCAGGAGCAGCTCGAGGAGCTGGCCGCGCGCTATGGCGTGGTCTGGCGCCGGGTGGAAACGCCCGAGTCGGCGATGGAGTACACCGTCGATCACAGCTCCTCGCTCTACCTGGTCGATCGCGAGGGCACTATCCGTCAGCGCGTCCTCTACTCGCCGGCGCCGCATGCCCTGCGCTCGGCGCTGGAGCAGGAGCTCGGCGGCTGAGGCCGCGGAGTTCGCCTACCCTCACTCAGGGCTCTGTCCGAGCCGTTCGAGCATGCTCATCAGCGCCTTGACCTGTACGCCTTCCCGGGTGTCGTGGAGCGGGTCGAGTTGCCAGGTACTCTCGGTGAAACCCCACCAGTCCCAGCAGCCCTGGGGATTGGCCAGGCTGGTGGTGGCCTGGGGATAGAGCACCACGCGCCGGTTGGTTTCGGCCCACTCGTTGAGTCCGCTGTACTCCACGAAGGCGCGGTCGATCTGCTCCTCGGTCATGCCGCAGCCGTGCAAGGCGATCGTCAATTCGCAGCCGCCTTCCTCGCAGCCTTCGGGAATCATCACATAGCCGGCCTTGCCCAGGCCGCGAGCGGCGAACGGGGCCTGATCGAAGCGCAGCAGCTCACTGCCGGCGCCCTGCCGAGGTGGCGTCAGCGAGCCGTGCAGCCAGCCCAGCGCCTCGCCGGCAATGTCGAGATCGCAGGCCAGCATATGGGTACCACCGCCGAGTCGACACTGCGCCAGCTGGCTCGGTGGGACCTGCTCGTCGGCCTGGACGGGCCAGCCGTGACCGACACCGGGTGAGCGCACGACCCTGAGTTGCTCGTCGGGGCTGGTCAGCCAGCCGGCGAGCTGCTCCGCCAGGGCCTCGCCCAGGGCTGGATTCACCACGCCGTCCTCGTCACCGTGCCAGACGAAGGCCCGCAGTTCGGCCAGCGCTTCCGCCTCCCCCACCAGGCCGCGGGCCTGATAGTCCCGCAGGCGCACGTCCAGCGCGCTGAGGTCGGGCGGTCCGCGGCGCGTGGCCATGCACTGACCCAATGCCTGACCGAGCCCGCCCTGAGCGCAGCTCCAGGGGCCGGCCGCCAGTATGGCCACGCCGGCGAAGCGCTCCGGCCAGGCAACGGCCAACTGGGCGGCCATGTAGCCACCCGAGGAGACACCGATCACGCTGACCCCATCAGGCTCGATGCCGAGTCGGGGCAGGTCCGGCAGGCGCTCGTCGGCCTGCGCACCGGTCGTCAGCAGCAGGCCGACGACCAGGAGTGTCGAGGCTCTCATGACGTCATGTCACTCCATGACGTCGAGCAGCTCGACGCGGAAGATCAGCGTCTCGTTGGGGCCGATGGGGCCCTGACCCTGGGCGCCATAGCCCAGCTCCGGGGGAATGAACAGCATCCAGGTATCGCCTACGCTCATCAGCTGCAGGGCCTCCTGCCAGCCCTCGATCACCTGGTCGACGCGGAAGCTCAGCGGCTGGCCGCGCTCCAGGGAGCTGTCGAACACCGTGCCATCGACCAGGGTGCCTTCGTAGTGCACTTCCACATGGTGGCTCGGCCCAGGGCTTTCGCCGTCGCCGCTCTCCAGTACCTCATACTGCAGGCCCGAATCGGTGGTGGTGACCTCCTCGCGTTCGCCGTTCTCGGCCAGGAAGGCCTGACCTTCGGCGAGGTTGCGCTCGGCCAGCTGCTCGGCTTCGGCCTGGCGGGCCGCCAGCGCGTCCTGCTGGAACTGGCTCAGGGTCTCGGCCATCTCCTCGGCGCTCATGGCCGTGTCGTTACCCTCGATGATGTCGCGAATGGCAGCGCTGAAGGCGTCGACATCGAGCTCGGGATACTCCTGGGCGATGCTCTGGCCGTAGGCGATGCCGAGGCTGTAGCTGAGACGCTCATCCTCTGTCTCCGGCGCAGCCAGGGCGAAAGGCGCCGCGGCCACCAGGGCAGCCAGGGAGGCGCAAGTCAGCAGTGTCTTCATGCAGAGTCCTGTCGATTGATCGTTGGGCGATTTGTACAGTGCTCCCGTGGGAGCGGTCGGCTCGATAACAGTACTCGGACTCTATCAGGGCAGGGCCGGTTCCGCACATGCGTGGTGCATGACGAATGGTGCATGGCGAATGGTGCATGACGAAACCGGCCTGTGGGTCACACCACCAGAGTGGGGCAGTGGGCAGAGCCTGCCACCCGCTGCGCCACGCTGCCCAGCAGCAGGCTCTTCTCGCCGTTGGTGCCCTGGGCGCCGATCACGATCAGGTCGCACTCACGCTTGCGCGCGAAGCGCACGATGGTGCGCGAAGGCTGGCCGCCCTTGACGAAGGCGCGCAGCTTGTCGGGGTCGGCTCCCAGCCCCACCGCCTCGCTCTTGGCCTGCACGGCGATTTCGGTGGCGTACGCCTTGAGCGCATCGTCGGGGATGTCGAGCTTCGCCGGGCGCACCATGGAGAGCGAGGCCTCCAGCAGACTGTGGTGCTTGAACACGCACAGCACGTAGAGCTCGGCGCCGGTCAGCAGGTGCAGGCCCACGGCCTTCTGCAGCGCCTTCAGGGCGCCCTTCGAACCGTCCACCGGTACCAGTATGCGATTGAACATTTCAGCGTCTCCTCAGCCTCGGGCCGCTAGCGGAAGGCCATGTCGCGCAGGAACAGGGCGATCTGCGGGAACATGATGATCAGCGCTGCCGACAGGATCAGCATGAAGACGAAGGGCGGCGTGCCGCGTATCACCTCCCAGTAGGGTCGCTTGAATATCGCGATGGCGGTGAAGATGTCGCAGCCGAAGGGTGGCGTTGCCGAGCCTATCGCCACCTGCAGCGTGATCAGCACGCCCACCAGCACCGGGTCGAGGCCGGAGGCGGCGATGGCCGGGGCGAAGATCGGCGTCAGCACCAGGATAACCACGATGGGATCGACGAACATGCAGGCAATGAAGAAGGCCACACAGATGGCGATCAGCACGCCGACCGGCCCCGCCTCGTTGATGCCGAACGCCTCGAGCAGGGTCTGGGGGATCTGGGCGAAGGAGATGATCCAGGAGAATCCGTTGCCCACCGCCACCAGGATGAACACCACTGCGGTGATCAAGCCGGTGGACTTGGCGATGGCATACATGTCCGGCAGCTTCAACGAGCGGAAGATCACGAACTCCAGCAGTACGGCATACAGCACGCAGGCCGCGGCGGCCTCGGTGGGGCTGAAGATACCGCCATAGATACCGCCCACGATCAGCACCGGAAAGCCCAGCGGCCACAGTGCCTTCTGCACCGCGGTGAGGCGTTCGCGCCAACTGGACTTGGGCTCGGTGGGCACGTCCTTGATGATGGCGTAGGCCACGCAGTAGAGCGAGAACATCAGCAGGATCAGCAGGCCGGGACCGATGCCGGCGATGAACAGCTCGCCGATGGAGGTGCCCGAGATGACCCCGTAGATGATCATGCCGATGCTCGGCGGGATCAAAAAGGCAATGTCGCTGGAGTTGATGATCAGCGCCAGAGTGAAGGGATCCTTGTAGCCGGCCTTGAGCATGCGCGGGCGCAACGGTGAACCCACCGCCACCACGGTGGCCTGGGTGGAACCCGAGACGGCGCCGAACAGGGTGCAGGAGGCCGCGGTGCTGACGGCCAGGCCGCCCTTGATGTGGCCGACGAAGCTCATGACCATGTCGATCAGGCGGTGGGCCGACTGGCCGCGGGTCATGATATCGGCGGCGAGGATGAACATCGGCACGGCGATCAGCGCCGTGGGTCGGATGCCGCCCATCATCTGCTGAATGAGGGTTTCCATCTGACCCATGCCGCCGAAGGTCATGTAGAAACCGACGAAGGCCGCCGTGGCCAGGGGGATCATCATCGGAAACCCCAGCAGCAGCAGCACGATCATGATGGTGAGAATAATGGCTGTCATGGTTATTGTTCCTTGTCGCCCTGCGTCAGACTTCCGTCTCGGTATCCTTGTAGCCATCGACCACATGGGTCGACAGATAGACGTCGCGTGAGGTGAGGTTCTTGAACGCGGTCAGCAGATACTGGATGCCGGTGATGGCGAAACCGATGGGTACCCAGAGATAGATCGTCCACACCGGAATGCTCAGCGAGGGCAGCACCCGGCCGCGTCCGTAGAGCGTCTGGATGTAGCCGATGGAGAAATAGCAGAGCACCAACATCACCAGCGCAGTGAACAGGCAGATGAAGATCATCAGGGCGCGCCGGCCACCGGTGGGCAGCACGTCGTAGAAGGCGGACATGCGGATGTGGCGGCCGTGGCGCGCCGCATAGCCGATGCCGGCGAAGGTGATCATCACGATCAGGATACGGTTGACCTCTTCGGCGAAGTGCAGACTCTCGCCGAAGGCAAAACGGCTGATCACGTTGGAGACGGTATTGATCGCCATCAGGATCACGCCCACGGCCAAAATGACGGCCTCGGCGCGGCTGATCCAGGTGTCGACGACGCCGAGGGGGCCGGGGAGCGTGGAACGGTAGTTCTTCTCGGCGATGTCTTCTTCACTCATGTCCATGGCGGCAGGCTCCAGGCTCCGCTGCGCGGGATGATGCGCAGAAACGGGTTGGGTTGAGTTTCAGTCGGATCTGCGTCCAAACGCCGAGGGGGCAGCCGACCGGCCACCCCCTCGATGCTTGCACGTCGAATCGCTCGCGGCTTACTCGTCGCCGGTGACGGCTTCGAGGTCTGCCTTGAACTGCTCGAGGAGCTCGCGACCGCGATCGCCGGTCATCTCGATGAAGCGTTCCTCAACCCGCGGAGCACGCTCACGGAAGGCTTCGATCTCGTCCTCGTCGAGACGGGTCACGGTGACCTCGTCGGAGGCTTCCTGGATCTTCTCCAGCGACTCGTCGGCCAGGCCCGAGATGTGCTCCATGGTGTGCTCGTAGGCCGCCTCGGCGGCGTCACGCACCAACTGCTGCTCCTCCTCGGAGAGGCCGTCGAAGAAGTCCTGGTTGGCCATCATTGCGGTGGTGAACCAGCCATGACCGGTGAAGATCAGGTGCGGGGAGACCTCGTAGAGACCGCCGGACTCGATCCAGAAGATCGGGTTCTCCTGACCCTGGATGATGCCGGTCTGCAGACCGCCGTAGACCTCACCCCAGGGCAGCGGGGTCGGTGTGGCACCGAAGGCGCGATAGGTTTCGGAGAGCAACGGGTTGGTCATGGTGCGGATGTTCTTGCCGCGCAGGTCTTCCGGGGTGCGGATCGGCTCATCCACGGTGATGACCATTTCGCCCTCGGGGTACATCTTGAGCAGCTCCAGGCCCTGTTCGGCATAGAGCTCGGGGAACATCTCGTTGATCGCCACGCTCTCGTCGAAGAACTGGAGAACGGTCTCTTCATCGGTGGGCAGCAGATAGGGGATGAAGAAGATCTGGGCTTCGGGGATCAGGGCGCCGGTAAAACCGGGTGACTGGTTGACGAACTGCAGGATGCCGGCCTGGGTCTGCTCCATGATATCGTCGGATTCACCCAGTTCGCCGAAGCGGTAAATCTGGACGGTATTATCGGAGTTTTCCTCGATGTACTCCTTGAAGGCTACGGCGAATACGTCCTGAACGTCACCTTCGAATTCCTCATGCGCATAACGCCAGTTGGCGGAATGGGCGGCAGCCGACATGCCGAACAGCAGTGCGCCGATACTGGCAGTGGTCAACAGCTGGGTTGCCTTCATTATTATGTTCTCCTTGCAGGTTTGGCCCGTGAAAAAAGCGGTATCGACAGGCATTGGTAGCCACAAAACGCTACACATCTTTTTTCAGGCTAGCGTGCCGCCTACAGAGGGTCAAGCTGGCATTCGAGGGTTTGAACCGCCAAAAGTTGCTCTTTTTTCTGTAATTTCCAGCGACTTGCAAGGGAATTTTCGAGGTCAGGAGTAGCGGCGGAGAAGGCCGACGGCGGCATCGTTCGCAGGGCCAGATGCTGCAGTCGCAGCAACGTTTCACGTTCGGCCGCAAGCTCGGCCTGCTGAATGCGACGGCGCACCTCGGCGGTGCCGGGGTCTTGGGCGGCCTGGGCCTTCAACCGTCGACGCAGCGTCCGCAACGGCACCGTCACCTCGTCCTGCCAGTGACGTATCGCTGCCAGCTCGTCGGGCTCTCCGGCAGGCGCCAAGCCGTGACGATGCAGCCAGCAGCGCCACAGCAGTTCGCAGACATCGACACCGGCGTCATCCTGCAGCAGCAGGCAGGCCGCCTCTACACCGGGGCGGGCATAGAAGGAGAGGGCGAATTCCCACAGCGGGTCGGCGGCAAGCCCGGCCCGCAGAGACGCCATGGTTGCGGTAGAATCTTTGCTCATGATCCGAAGTCGTCGCCGCTGTCTCGATAGCGAGCATCGGGCCGCGACCGTAACCCTGTATCGCCAGTTGGAGCCTGCATGATTGCACTGCGCCAGGTTGCCCTGCAACGCGGCACCCAGACCCTGCTCGAGGAAGCCGAACTGACCCTGCATGCCGGGCACAAGGCCGGTATCGTCGGCCCCAACGGGGCCGGCAAGTCCAGCCTGTTCGGGCTGCTGCTGGGCACGCTTGCCCCCGACCGCGGCGAAATCGAGATGAGCGGGGGCCAGCGCATCGCCCACATGGCCCAGGAGGTCGATGCCCTCGACCGGCCTATCGTCGACTACGTGCTCGACGGCGACCGCGAGCTGCGCCAGACCGAGGCCGCGCTCGAGGAGGCGCGTCGCCAGGGCGATGCCAACCGCGAGGCCGAGCTGCACGGTCACATCGAGGCACTGGATGGCTACCGCGCGCCGTCGCGGGCCGCTCAGCTGCTGATCGGGCTGGGCTTCGGCCAGGCCGATCTGAGCCGCCCGCTGTCGGCCTTCTCCGGCGGCTGGCGCATGCGCGCCAACCTGGCGCGCACCCTGTTCATGCCGTCGGATCTGCTGCTGCTCGACGAGCCCACCAACCACCTCGACCTCGATGCCCTGCTGTGGCTCGAGCAGTGGCTTATGCGCTACCCCGGCACCCTGCTGCTGATCTCCCACGACCGCGACTTCCTCGACGCGGTGTGCGACCACATCGTCCATTTCGACCGGCGCCGTCTGGTGCTCTACCGTGGCAACTACTCCACCTTCGAGCGGACTCGCGCCGAGAAGCTGGCCTTGCAGCAGGCCGAGGCGGCCAAGCAGCAGGCCCGGCGCGAGGAGATCGAGCGCTTCGTGGCGCGCTTCAAGGCCAAGGCGAGCAAGGCGCGCCAGGCCCAGAGCCGCATGAAGATGCTCGAGCGCATGGGCGACATCGCCGTGGCCCACGCCGACTCGCCGTTCCACTTCACCATTCCGTCATCGGACAAGACCTCGCATCCGCTGCTGGTGCTCGACCAGGCGCGGCTTGGCTACCGCGACGCCGCAGGCGAAGAAACGCTTCAGCTCGACGAGGTCAAGCTGACCATTCTGCCGGGGCAACGCATCGGCCTGCTGGGGCCCAACGGGGCCGGCAAGTCGACACTGATCAAGTCGCTGATCGGTGAGTTGCCGCTGTTGGCAGGCAAGCGCATACCGGGTGAGCATTTGGCAGTCGGCTACTTCGCCCAGCATCAGCTCGAGGGGCTCGACATGGCGGCCACGCCGTTCATGCACGTGCAGCGGCTTTCACCCACCGCCAGCGACCAGGCGATCCGCACCTTCCTCGGTGGCTTCGGTTTCCAGGGCGACGACGCCTTCGGCGAGGTGGGACGCTTCTCCGGCGGCGAGAAGGCGCGCCTGGCGTTGGCCCTGGTGGCCTGGCGCAAGCCCAACCTGCTGCTGCTCGACGAGCCCACCAACCACCTCGACCTAGAGATGCGCGAGGCGCTCACCGAGGCGCTGGCCGCTTTCGAGGGCACGGTGATCCTGGTTTCCCACGACCGTCACCTGCTGCGTGCCACCGTCGACGAGTTCTGGCGCGTGGCCGACCATCGCGTCGAGCCCTTCGACGGCGACCTGGAGGACTATCGTGCCTGGCTCAAGGCGCGGTTGGAGGGCGAGCGGCGCGAGGCGCGGGCCGACAAGGCCGAGCGCCAGGCGGAGAGTGCCGCGCCCAAGGAGGATCGCAAGGCGAGCCGCCGCGCCGCCGCCGAACTGCGCGAGAAGCTGCGGCCGCTGAAGAAGGCGCGCGACCGCGCCGAGCAGGCGCTGGAGAAGGCCCAGGCGGAGCTGGCCGCGGTGGAGGAAGCGCTGGGTGAGGCCGAGCTCTACACTGACCCGGCGCGCAAGGCCGAGCTCACCGAGCGGCTGGCCCGGCAGGGCGAACTCAAGTCACGGCTGGAGACGCTGGAAGCCGAGTGGCTGGTCGCCGAAGAGGCGCTCGAGGCGATGGAGGCGGAGCTGCTCGAAAGCGGGGCCTGACATGCCCGGAACAACGACATCACGATGCTGATGGCAGCTTACGCTAGCGGCGCCGGGGACAGGTCGAAGAGGAGGTCATTTGCCATGGATGGCAAATGTAGCGCCCAGGGATGGGTTCACAGCGCCTCCTCGTAGGCCTGTCCCCGGATCAGCCGCGGGATGCGGCCAGCATGGTGCCTTCAACTCTCCAGCAGAAAGGTCACCGGCCCGTCGTTGATCAGCTCGACCTGCATGTTGGCGGCGAACTCGCCGCTCTCGACCCGGGGCCAGGCCGCCCGGGCGCGGTCGAGCAGGTAGTGGAACAGCCGCTCACCGTCGGCCGGCGGTGCGGCGCTGGAGAAGCTCGGGCGCAGCCCCTTGCGGGTATCGGCGGCCAGGGTGAACTGGGAGACCAGCAGCAGCCCGCCTTCGACCTGCTGCAGGTCGAGGTTCATCTTGCCCGCCTCGTCGCTGAACACCCGGTAGCGCAGCAGCTTGTGCAGCAGGCGCTCGGCGGCGGCCTCGTCGTCGCCCTTCTCCACTCCCACCAGGGCCAGCAGGCCATGATCGATGGCGCCCACCGTTCGCTCATCCACCGTCACGCTGGCGCGTCGCACGCGCTGTATCAGGGCCTTCATGCAGCGAGTTTCCCTTTCAGACTCAAGTTGGCCGAAAGGGTATCACGCCCGGCAGAGGGTGTTACCAGGCGCGGCACAACATGATGTCGCAATGCGGCTCCGCCAGCAGCGCCTCGGTGATGGGGCTCTGACGCCCCAACTGGCCGCGGCTGCTCAGCGCCAGCAGGTCGGGCGGCTGGCGCCGCAGTCGGGTGACCAGCACCTCAAGCGGGTCGCCCTGTTCCAGCACCAGGTCGACGTCGGGCACGCTGTCGAGCTCGCCCATCAGCTGATCGGTCTCGCGTTCGAGCTGGCAGCGCAGGCGCTCCACCTCGCGGTCGCGCCAGCGGGCATAGTCGCTGTCGGAGCCCATCTCGCGCTCGCCGGGGATGTCCCAGGCGTGCAGAAGGGTCAGGTGACTTTCGGGGAAGCGCTTGAGCACCTCGCGCAGGGTGTTGCGGCTGGCCAGCGAGAAGTCCACCGGCAGCAGCACCTCCTGCCAGTCGCGGTTGGCCGGCTGGATCACCGACAGTACCGGGCAGGGTGCGCTGCGCAGCACGCGAGCCAGGGTGGTGCCGACGATCAGATCGTTCTGGCCGCGCTTGCGGTGGGAGCCGAGCACAATCATGTCCACTTCACGTTCGTGGGCTTCGCGGACGATTTCGGCATAGCTGGCGCCGGCCACGGTCTGCAGCATGACGCTGGGCTCCGGTAGGGCGTAGTCCTCGCGGATGTCCTTCATGATGGCCTGCATGTCGTCGACCACGGCGGCCTCGAGATCGTGCAGCACGCGGCGCGGTAGATAAGGGTCGAGAACGTGGATCACGTCCAGGCGTGCGCCGCTCTCGGTGGCCAGGCGAATGGCCCGGGCGAAGGCGGCACGGTTCTCGGCCGAAAGGTCGCAGGCGAACAGCAGGGTCTGGGTCATGGCGTCTCTCCGATGCGATGAGCCTGGCGAGGCAGACTTCAGCATGGGCGCCACTCGGCGAGGCTGCAAGGCCGTTTCGTTACCACCAGCGATGGAAGTGGTGCACCGGTCCGTGGCCCTGGCCCACCGTGAGCCGCCGGCTCTCGGTCAGCGCCGTCTCGAGCCACTGCTTGGCTGCGGCGATGGCGACGGGCAGCTCATCGCCCAGGGCGAGGCGGGCGGCGATGGCGGAAGAGAGCGAGCAGCCGGTGCCATGCAGGTTTGAGGTAGCGATGCGGGTGCCCTCGATCCAGCAGCTCTCGCCGGCCTCGATCAGCAGGTCGGGGCAGCTTTCGTCACGCAGGTGCCCCCCCTTGAGCAGCACGGTAGCGGCGCCCAGGCCGGCCAGCGCCGGCGCCATGGCCAGCATCTCATCGCGGCTGGCCGGCGCCGAGCGCCCCAGGAGCACTGCAGCCTCGGGCAGATTGGGGGTGATCAGGTCGGCCAGCGGCACCAGCACCTCGCGCACCGCGGCGATGCCCACGTCATCGACCAGGATGTCGCCGCTCTTGGCCACCATCACCGGGTCCAGAACGACCCAGCGCGGGCGCCTGGCCTCGAGTGCGTCGCGGATGGCCTCGGCCACCTCGCGGCTGGCAACCATGCCGATCTTCACCGCATCGATGGTCACGTCATCGAGCAGGGTTTCGAGCTGCAGACGAATGAACTCCACCGGTATCGGTTGCACGCCACGCACGCCAAGGGTGTTCTGGGCGGTCAGCGCGGTGATGACGCTGGTACCATAGGCGCCCAGCGCCGAGAAGCTCTTGAGATCGGCCTGAATGCCGGCGCCCCCGCTGGGATCGGAGCCGGCGATGGTGAGCGCATTGGGAATGGGGCGGTGGGTCGTCATGGCGTCCTCTCGCAAACAGAATGGCGTGTGTAGGGAGGCTGGATGCTGAGTCTTTTCGTGGTGGCGTTCGTCAGCGCCACCCTGTTGCCGGGTGGCTCCGAGGTATGGCTGGCGCGCCAGTGGTGCCTCGGCCAGCCGGTGCTGGCGCTGTGGCTGGTGGCCACCTCGGGCAATACCCTGGGCAGTCTGGTCAATGTCTGGATGGGACGCTATGCGCGCCGCTTCCAGGACCGGCGCTGGTTTCCCGCCTCGCCCCAGGGCCTGGCCCGGGCCGAGGGCTGGTATCACCGCTTCGGCGAGTGGAGCCTGCTGCTCTCCTGGGCGCCGGTGATCGGCGACCCGCTCACCGTGCTGGCCGGCATCTTCCGCCTGCCCTGGTGGCGGGCCATCCTGCTGATCACCGTGGCCAAGGGGACGCGCTACGCCGTGGTGCTCTACCTGGCCCAGGCGTGGCTGGCCCCGCTCTGCCAGTAACGTAAGACCAGGCCAGGCTCAAGACCAGGCCAGGTTCACCTCAACACCGAAGGCAGCCAGGTGGCCAGCCCCGGGAATAGCGCCAGCGCCCCCAGCATGCCCAGCTGCATCAGGATGAAGGGCACCACGCCGCGGTAGATCGCCGAGGTCGGCACCGACTCCGGCGTCACCCCACGCAGGTAGAACAGCGCGAAGCCGAACGGCGGCGTCAGGAACGAGGTCTGCAGGTTCACCGCGATCATGATGCCCAGCCAGATCGGGTCGAGGCCCATCATCAGCAGCACCGGGCCGACGATCGGCACCACCACGAAGGTGATCTCGATGAAGTCGAGAATGAAGCCAAGCAGGAAGATCACCAGCATCACCACCAGGGTAGCGCCCACCACGCCGCCGGGCAGCGCCTCGAACATCTCCTTGACCAGCTCCTCGCCGCCGTAGGCGCGGAACACCAGCGAGAACAGCGCCGCACCGATCAGGATCAGGAACACCATGCTGGTGACCTTGGTGGTGGTGAACACCACCTTGCGCAGCATGGGGATGTTCAAGCGGCGGTTGGCCAGCGCCAGCAGAAAGGCGCCGGTGGCACCCACTGCCGAGGCCTCGGTGGGGGTGGCGAAACCGCCGAGGATCGAGCCCAGCACGGCGACGATCAGCAGCACCGGGGGAATCAGCCCCTTGATCAGCAGCGGCAGGATGCTGCCGGTTTGGCCCAGCTCCTGTTTCAGCACGTCCCGATCGGCGGCCGGAGCGCTTTCCGGCTTCAGCCATGCGACGATCATCATGTAGAGGATATACGCCACCACCAGCAGCAGGCCGGGAATCAGGGCGCCGACGAACAGATCGCCCACCGAGACGGTCTTGGGGCTCCACACGCCCATGGCCAGCTGGGCGCGCTGATAGGCGTTGGAGAGCACGTCGCCGAGCAGCACCAGGGCGATGGAGGGCGGAATGATCTGGCCCAGGGTGCCGGTGGCGCAGATGCTGCCGGTGGCCAGCGCCGGCGAGTAGCCGCGCTTGAGCATGGTCGGCAGCGACAGCAGGCCCATGGTGACCACGGTGGCGCCGACGATGCCGGTGGAGGCGGCCAGCAGCATGCCCACCAGAATCACCGAGATGCCCAGCCCCCCGCGCAGGGTGCCGAACAGCAGCGCCATGGCGTCGAGCAGGGTCTCGGCCACGCGGGACTTCTCCAGCAGCACCCCCATCAACACGAACAGCGGCACCGCCAGCAGGGTCTGGTTGGTCATGATGCCGTAGAGGCGGTTGGGCATGGCGCCCATCATGCGCGCCTCGAAGGGTACCGGCACGCCCATCTGCAGCAGCAGATGGCCCAGACCGGCAAAGATCAGCGCAGTGCCGGCCAGCGCCAGGGCCACCGGATAGCCCAGCATCAGCACGGCGCAGACGGTGAAGAACAGGAACAGCGGCATGAATTCGAGCAGGGCTTCCACGTCAGACTACCTCGTCGTGGTCGGGAGTATTGCCCGGCGCCTTGCCGCGCAGGATCAGAATCTGACGCATCACCTGGGCCACGCCTTGCACCAGCAGCAGCGCCATCATCACCAGGATCAGCGTCTTGAGCAGGTAGACGCCTGGGATGCCGCCGTCGGGGGAGCGCTCGAGGATCGCCCAGCTGCTGCGCACGTAGCCGAAGCTCGACCAGGCGATGAACAGCACTACCGGGAACAGCAGGATCAGCGTGCCGCCGAGGTCGATCCAGGCACGGCCGCGGGCGGAGAGCTTGCGGTAGAAGATGTCGACGCGCACATGGCCGTCGTGACGCAGGGTCCAGGCGGCCCCCAGCATGAACACCATGGCGTGCATGTACATGACCGACTCCTGCATCACGATGCTATGGATGCTGAAGACGTAGCGCATCACCACGATGGCGAACTGTACCGCCATCATGATGATCACCAGCCAGGCGATGGAGCGGCCCACGACCTCGGTAAAGCCGTCGAGCCACGCGAGCAGGACCGGATCACGGTTCGCGGTAGGCATGGGTGGGTCTCGTGTCGAAGCGAATTCAGGGATCGCATCATCGCCGATTCCGCCGCGGGCGTCATCCCCGGTCCTCAACGCCCGGCCTCGTGTGATGCGGAACTAGCGGATCTGCTTCCTGTGCAGCGCCTCCAGCACTGCCTGGCAGGATGACGGCAGGGCGACGTCGACGGCAATCGGCAGGTGGTCGGAGAAGAGGTGATCCAGCACGCGCACGTCCCGCGCCTCCAGCGAATCGGAGAGCAGGATGTGGTCCAGTGCACGGCGCGGCTGCCAGGAGGGGTAGCTGAGCAGCGGACGCACGGGGTGCAGCGGCAGCGAGGCGCAGAAACGTGAATGCGAGTGCAACTGCTCCGGCGTGCAGTTGAGATCGCCCATCACCACCACGTGGCGCAGCGGCTGGATGATCTCGCTGAGATAGTCGAACTGGCGCATCCGCGCCCGGTGGCTCAGGGCCAGGTGGGCGACGAACAGGTGCAGGGCGTCCGGGCCGTCGCCGTAGCGGGCGTGGATGGCGCCGCGGCCCGGCAGCGTGCCGGGCAGGCGGTGCTCCTCGACCAGCGTCGGGGCGAGCCGCGACAGCAGACCGTTGCTGTGCTGGGCGAAGCGTCCCAGGTTGCGGTTGAGCTGTTGGTAATGGTGAGGAAAACCGCCGCGGGTGGCCAGGTACTCGACCTGGTTGACGTTGCTCGAGCGAAAACTGCCGCCGTCGACCTCCTGCAGGCCGACGATGTCGAAGCGGCTCAGCACGCTGCTGACCATGTCGAGCCGCCGCGCCCGATGCGGGTGCGGCAGCAGATGTTGCCAGCTACGGGTAAGGTAGTGATGATAGGCCGACGTCTGGATACCGACCTGCATGTTGAAGGTGAGCAGCTTGAGGTGCCCACCCTCGAGGGTCGGGGTCCTGGCCTGGGCCAGGTGCGAGTTCTCGGCAGTCACGGTCAGTCTTCGCGCTCCTGACGCACGCGCTCGAGCAGGGCATCGGCCACCTGCGGCATGTTCTCCAGGCTGCCGGCGCTGCTGGGGGTGACCAGATAGCGGCCGTCGATGATCAGCGCCGGAACGCCCATCAGGCGCATGCTGCGCATCCGCGCGTGGGCCTGGTTGACCTGTGATTTGACGCCGAAGGAGTCCAGCGCCTTACGAGCCTCTTCCTCACTGACGCCGTATTCGCTGAAGAAGGCGGCAATGCTGTCGGCATCGTTCAGCCGACGTCCCTCTTGATGAATGGCGTTGAAGATGTCGGCATGGGCCTCTTCGCGGATGCCTAGCTCCTCGGCGGCATAGAACACCACGGCGTGGGTGTTCCAGTCGCCGCCCATGGTGGCGGGCAGATGCTCGACGCTGACGTCGTCGTCCAGGGTCTCGTACCACGCCTTCACGCTGCTTTGCAGGTTGTAGCAGTGGGGGCAGCCGTACCAGAACGCTTCGACCACCTCGATCTGGCCCTCCTCGACGCGGGTCTCGACGGGCTCGGGCAGGCGCTCGTAGTGCTGGCCCTCGACCACATTGGCCGAGGCGAGCGATGCCAGACCGAGGCCGGCCACGGCAATCACGGCTGACTGAAGAAGGCGTAAAGGCTTGAACATGGATGAGCTCCTTGAGAGGCCGCAGGTTAGGGCGGCAATGTCAGCATAGCGAATTTGCTGCTCACTTTGAGGGCTGGAGTCGGTGACGGTTCCCCAGGAACCCTCTGTCGCTGCATACGGAGAAGGCGGCCGAAGCCGCCTTCCGCTGCCGGCTCGGGGCCGGCGTATGCCTGTCGGCAGCGATTCAGTGCAGACCGTAGATGTAGTTGGCCACGGCCTGCATGTCGGCATCGCTCATCTTGGCGGCGATGTCGGCCATCATGTTGTTCGGGTCGTTGGCCCGCTCGCCGCTGGCGAAGTCCTGCAGCGTCGACACGGTGTACGACGGGAACTGCCCGGAGAGCGCCGGGTAGACGGCAGTGTTGATGCCGGCGCCGGTGGGGCCGTGGCAGGCCGCACAGGCCGGGATGCCCTTGGTCATGTCGCCGGCACGGTAGAGTTCCTGGCCGCGCATCAGCGCTTCCTCGTCGGCGTCGGCCTGGCCGACATGGGCATCCTGCTCGGCATAGAAGGCGGCCACGTCCCAGGCATCTTCGTCGGAGAAGTCGTCGACCTGACCGGCCATCTCCGGCACCACGCGATTGCCGTCACGGATGTCCATGATCTGCTTGGCCGTGTAGGTCATGTTCTGACCGGCGAGATGCGGGAAGGAAGAAGCGGAGCTGATGCCGTTCTGACCGTGACAGGCGGCACAGGACTGTGCCAGCTCACGTCCGGCGGCAGGATCGGCGTCTGCTTCCAGGTCGGCGTGGGCGACGCCAACGGCGCCGATGGTAAATGCCAGGCTTGCCAGTAACTTTCTCATCGCTTTTTCACTATGCCGTTATGGGTTGTACCGGTACGCATCCTGGGAGCTGCCCGGGTCTCTCACGAGCCAGGCCGGGCTCATCCTGTCGAAGCGAGCGCCGCGAGCGTCGGTCGCTGCCGGCAAGAGCACGGTGGTACACTAGCGCGCCCAGGTCGCAGACAAAAGACACCGCATTATAACGAAACAAGCCGGCATCGGGAATGCAGGTCAAGAACCCGGCGCTGCCCCTGATGCCCATGTCGTAGGAAGTCGAGGTCATGTCCCGTTTGAACTACCAGAGCGCGCGTTTCCTGATCAGCGCCCCCACGCTTGCCAAGTGCCCGGTCGACGACGGTGCCGAAGTCGCCTTCGCCGGCCGCTCCAACGCCGGAAAATCTAGCGCGATCAACAGCTTGACCCGGCAGAAGGCGCTGGCGCGTACCTCGCGCACACCGGGACGCACCCAACTGATCAACTTCTTCTCGCTGGGCGAGGATACCAGCCGCCGGCTGGTCGATCTGCCCGGCTATGGTTATGCCAAGGTGCCGGAGGCGGTCAAGCTCGAGTGGCAACGCCACCTGGCCGAGTACCTGCGGGAGCGGCGCTCGCTGCGCGGCCTGGTGCTAGTGATGGACGTACGCCATCCGCTGACCGAGTTCGACCAGACCCTGCTGGGCTGGGCCGACGATCAGGACAAGCCGGTGCACATCCTGCTGACCAAGGCCGACAAGCTCAAGTCCGGCGCCGCCAAGAACGCCCTGCAGCAGGTGCGCAGCCGCCTGCGCGAGTGGGAGGATCTGGTGACGGTGCAGCTGTTCTCCTCGCTCAAGCGCGAGGGGGTAGACGAGGCGTGCGCCCGCCTGGACCAGTGGCTGACGGAGCCCACCGAGATTCAGGAATCGGGCAGCACCGGGGCCTCCTGACCCAGCCGGCGCAGCAGCGCAGGTAGCTCGCGTACGTGGTCGAGGCGATGCACGCCGGGCGGCAGGGGCAAGCTGTCCACCTGAGGTGAGATCCACACCGCCTGCATGCCTAGGCGCCTGGCCGGCTCGACGTCCTCACGCCAGGAGTCGCCCACGTGCATGGCGCGGGTCGGCGTCACACCCAAACGCCCCAGGGCCGCCAGGAACGGCCGCGGATCCGGCTTGGGGGCGAACATCTCACCGGCGGCAATGGCCACTGGAAAGTGCCGGCCCAGGGCCAGCCGCTGCACCGCCACGTTACCGTTGGTGATGCTGGCCAGGCGGTAGTGCCGGCTCAGCCCGACCAGCAGCGGCTCCACCTCGGGGTGCGGCTCGACCCGATGACGCAGCTCCATGAAGCGCTCCATGGCCGCTCCGGCCCACAGCCGGGCGGCGGCCGGGTCGAGGCCGAACTCCGCCAGCATCTCGCGCAGGGCTCGCTCGCGCAGCCAGGTGAAGTCGCCGCGGCGCAGCGGATGGGCGCGCGCCAGGGCGCGGCGGCGCTGCTCGAAGGCTTCCAGCGGGAAGCGCTCGGCGAACGAGGGCGAGCCCTGCTGTCCACGCATGCTCAGCCAGGCGCCGAGCTCGCGGTCGAGCCAGCCGTAGTGGCCGGTTTCGGTGGCCACCATCACGCCGTGGTTGTCCCACAGGGTGTCGTCGAGGTCGAAGGTGATGGCCTGGAGCGGCGTGGTTCGCAGCATGGTTCAGGTGCCCGGAGAGTCGTCGCGGCGCCGCCGCGCGCGGGGGTGCGCGGCGTCGTAGCTGGCCGCCAGGTGCTGCCAGTCGAGCTTGGTGTAGACCTGAGTGGTGGAGAGGTTGGCGTGACCCAGCAGCTCCTGCACCGCGCGCAGGTCCTGACTCGACTCCAGCAGATGACTGGCGAAGGAGTGGCGCAGCCGGTGCGGATGCAGGTGCTCGGGCAGGCCGCGCTGGCGGGCCACCTCGGCCAGGCGTTTCTGAATCGCCCGATGGCCGAGGCGGCTGCCGCCGCGGCCGACGAAAAGGGCCGTTTCGCCATCGCCGGCCAGGGTGCCGCGTACGGCCAGCCATGCTTCCAGGGCGCGTCGTGCGCTGCGGCCGACCGGCACCTGGCGCGGCTTGCTGCCCTTGCCCATGACCCGTACGCGGCGGCTGGTGGCGTCGCCCAGGTCGAGCCCGGCCAGCTCCGCCAGGCGCAGGCCGCTGGAGTAGAACAGCTCCAGCATCGCCTGGTCGCGCAGCGCCAGCGGCGAGCCGTCGTGTGGCGTATCGAGCAGCCGGGCGAGCTGGTCGGCATCCAGCGGCTTGGGCAGGTGGGCGCCCTGGCGGGGCGTCGGTACCAGCTCGGCGGGGTTGTGGCCGAGCACGCCGGCGTTGACCAGGAAAGCACCGAAGTGCGACACGGCGGCACGGCGGCGCGCCAGGCTGCGAGGGGCCAGGCCGCGGCTGCGCTCGGCGCCGAGAAAGCGACGCACCAGGCTCAGGTCCAGGTGCGCGGCGTCATGGATGTCGCGGGCCTCGAGAAATTCCGCCAGCGCTTCGAGGTCGCGGCGGTAGGCGCTCAGCGTGGCCGGACTGGCCTGCTGTGCCAACCGCTCGAGGCACGCGTCCAACTGATGGCGCAGCGCGCTATCAGCCATGGGCCGGGGGGCTGTCATGGACACTGGGCGCATGGCGCAGCAGCAGCCGGGCCAGCACGTCGCCCAGGTATTCGGTGAACAGGGTGTCCATGCTGGCGCGGAAATGGTCCGGGTCGGGGCTGGCCAGCACCAGGTAGCCCATCGGCTCGCCCAGGGTCAGCCGGGTCAGAGCGCAGGAGCCGGCCTGGCGCGGCGGTCTGACATGAGGCAACAGACGCCCCCAGTCGGTGGGGGTAAGCCGGGTGCAGCGGCTGGTGCGCCCGTCGAGCAGTGCGGCCAGGCGGACGCCGGCGTGTTCGTCGAGCACGTGGCGCGGCGGCTGCGGCGGCAGCGGCTCGTGGTTGGTGAGCTGAGCGGGGCACCACAGGGCCACGGCGGGGATCTGAAAACGCTCGGCCATCTGCGTGGCCAGCGCCTGGCCCAGGGCGTCGGCATCTTCGGCCTCCAGCAGTGCCAGCACCAGCTCGCGGGTGCGGCGATACTGCACCTCGTTGTGGCGCGCCGACTCCAGCAACTGCTCCAGCCGCCACTCGGCCTGCTCGGCGCGGCGGCGCAGGTCGTGAACCAGGCGCTCCAGCAGCGAGGTGGTGCCGTGGGCCTCCGGGTGGGGCACCTTGAGCTGCTGCAACAGCCCCTCGCGGCCGACGAAGAAGTCCGGATGGCGGGCCAGCCACTCGGCCACCCGGTCCGGATCGAGGGTCTTGCGCGGTTCGGGAACGGCTCGGGTCATGCAGTGACTCCTACGGTTCGGGGTGGGCCCGTTACATCAGGCCAGGGCGATACGCCCTTCGAAGACGCGTTCGGCCGGGCCGGTCATGAGCAGCGGCGCCTCGTCGCCGGACCACTCGATGCGCAGGTCGCCGCCGCGCAGATGGACCGTGACCGGGCTCTCCAGCAGACCCTGACGGATGCCGCTGGCCACCGCGGCACAGGCGCCGGTGCCGCAGGCCAGGGTCTCGCCGGTGCCGCGCTCGAATACCCGCAGGCGGATCTCGTGGGGAGACACCACCTGCATGAAGCCGGCGTTGACCCGGCGCGGGAAGCGTGGATGGCGCTCGATCAGCGGGCCGAGGCGTTCGACGGGGGCAGAGTCGACATCGTCGACGCGCAGCACGGCGTGGGGGTTGCCCATGGAAACGGCGCCGATCTCGTAGCGCTCGCCGTCGACCTCGAGGCTGTGCAGCGGGCGATCCTCGGTGGCATCGAAGGGCAGGTCCGAAGGCGCGAAACGCGGAGTGCCCATGTCTACCGTGACCTGGTCGTCGTCATTGACCACCAGCGTCAGCGGCCCGCCGGCGGTCTCCACGTGGATCTCGCGCTTGTGGGTCAGACGCTGATCGCGCACGAAGCGGGCGAAGCATCGCGCGCCGTTGCCGCAATTCTCCACCTCGCTGCCGTCGGCATTGAATATCCGGTAGCGGAAGTCCATGTCGGGGCTGCGCGGCGGCTCGACCACCAGCAGCTGGTCGAAGCCGATGCCGAAGCGGCGGTCGGCGAGCTGGCGAATCTGCTCGTCACGCAGCCGCGCCCGCTGGGTGATCAGGTCGATCACCATGAAGTCGTTGCCGAGGCCATGCATCTTGGTGAAGTGCAGCAGCATCAGCGCGTGTCTCCTTCACTTGCCGCGCTGCCATGGGGCAGCAGCGCCTCGCCGGCCCACAGCGATTCGACGCTCTCGCGCTGGCGCACCACGTGATAGGCGTCGCCATCCACCATGACTTCGGCGGGGCGCGGGCGGCTGTTGTAATTCGAGGCCATGACGAAACCGTAGGCGCCGGCGGAGCGCACCGCCAGCAGGTCGCCGGGGGCGATGGCCAGCTCGCGTTCCTTGCCGAGGAAGTCGCCGGTTTCGCACACCGGGCCGACCACGTCGTAGACGGCGCTCTCGCGCACGGGCCTGGTGTCCACCGGAATGATCGCCTGCCACGCCTGGTAGAGCGAGGGCCGGATCAGGTCGTTCATGCCGGCATCGACGATGGCGAAGTTCTTGGTCTCGCCGGGCTTGAGGAACTCGACCCGGGTCAGCAGCACGCCGGCATTGGCGGCGATCGAGCGGCCCGGCTCGAACAGCAGGGTCAGGTTCTCGCCGTGCTTCCACTGGGCCAGGCGCTCGAGCAGCGAGGCGGCATAGTCGAAGGGCTGGGGCGGACGCTCGCCGCGGTAGGGCACGCCGAGACCGCCGCCGAGATCGAGGTGCTCCACGCTGATGCCGCGCTCGTGCAGACGCTCGAGCAGCACCAGCAGTCGGCCCAGGGCGTCGAGGAAGGGCGCCAGCTCGGTGAGCTGCGAGCCGATGTGGCAGTCGATGCCGACGACCTTCAGTCCCGGCAGGCGGGTGGCCAGCTCGTACACTTCGAGCGCCTCGTCCACCGCGATGCCGAACTTGTTGTCCTTGAGCCCGGTGGAGATATAGGGGTGGGTACCGGCGTCTACATCGGGATTGACCCGCAGCGACACCGGCGCCACCTTGCCCAGCCGCTCGGCCACGGCGGACAGGCGCTCGAGCTCCGGGCGCGACTCGACGTTGAAGCACTTGATGCCTACCTCGAGGGCACGGGCCATCTCGTGCTCCTGCTTGGCCACGCCGGAGAACACCACCTTGGCCGGGTCGCCGCCGGCGGCCAGCACACGCTCCAGCTCGCCCAGCGAGACGATGTCGAAACCGGCGCCCAGGCGTGCCAGCAGGTTCAGCACCGCCAGGTTGGAGTTGGCCTTCACCGCGTAGCAGATCAGGTGAGGGTGGCTGCCCAGCGCCTCGGTGTAGGCCCGGTAGTGGCGGGTCAGGGTGGCACGAGAGTAGACGTAGCAGGGCGTGCCGATCTCGTCGGCCACCTGGGTCAGCGGGACCTCCTCGCCGTAGAGTACGCCGTCGCGGTATTCGAAGTGATCCATGTTGGTCCGTTAACTCTCGTCGTCGTTGGGAGAGGCAGCGCCCGTGCCGTAGCGTTCGGCGGCGGCCTCGTCGTCGGGCAGATAGAGCGGCCCGGTCTGGCCGCAGCCGGCCAGCAGCAGGCTGGCCGCCAGCGTCAGCGCGGCCAGGGCGAGACGGTTCATGGGTGGTTGCCTCGCAGGGCGGTCAGGGCCTCGCGGGCACGGCTCGCCGCGGCGCGCACCTGGTCCGGCGCGGTGCCACCAATATGGTTGCGCGCGGCCACCGAGCCCTCCAGGGTCAGCACCTCGAACACGTCGCTCTCGATCACGTCGGAGAATTGGCGCAGCTCGTCGAGGCTCATCTCGGAGAGGTCCCTCTTCTCGCGAATGCCGAAGGCCACGGACTGGCCGACGATCTCGTGGGCGTCGCGGAAGGCCACGCCGCGGCGCACCAGGTAGTCGGCCAGGTCGGTGGCGGTGGAGAAGCCGCGGCGGGCGGCCTCGTACATGCTCTCCTTGCGCGCTTCGATGGCCGGCACCATGTCGGCGAAGGCCTTGAGGCAGTCGCGCACCGTATCGAGGGTGTCGAACAGCGGCTCCTTGTCCTCCTGGTTGTCCTTGTTGTAGGCCAGCGGCTGCGACTTCATCAGCGTCAGCAGGCCCATCAGGTGGCCGTAGACGCGCCCGGTCTTGCCGCGCACCAGCTCGGGCACGTCGGGGTTCTTCTTCTGCGGCATGATCGAGCTGCCGGTGCAGAAGCGGTCGGGCAGGTCGATGAAGTCGAACTGGGCGCTGGTCCACAGCACCAGCTCCTCGCTCATGCGCGACAGGTGCATCAGCAAGATGCTGGCGAAGCTGGCGAACTCGATGGCGAAGTCACGATCGCTCACCGCGTCCAGCGAATTCTCGGCGGGGCGTTCGAAGCCCAGCAGCTCGGCGGTGACATGACGATCGATGGGGTAGGTGGTGCCGGCCAGCGCCGCGGCGCCCAGTGGCATCACGTTGACCCGCTTGCGGCAGTCGAGCAGGCGCTCGTGGTCGCGGGCGAGCATCTCCTGCCACGCCAGCAGGTGGTGGCCGAAGGTCACCGGCTGGGCGGTCTGCAGGTGGGTGAAGCCGGGCATGATGGTGTCGGCTTCGCGCTCGGCGAGTTCGATCAGCCCCTCGCGCAGGCGGCTGAGCTCGGCTTCCACCACGTCGATTTCGTCGCGCAGGAACAGGCGGATGTCGGTGGCCACCTGGTCGTTGCGCGAGCGGCCAGTGTGCAGCTTCTTGCCGGTGATGCCGATCTTGTCGGTCAGGCGCGCCTCGACGTTCATGTGCACATCTTCGAGCTTCACCGACCACTGGAACTCGCCGCGCTCGATCTCGCCGCGGATCTCAGTCAGTCCGGCGACGATGGCGTCGCGCTCGTCGTCGGTCAGCACGCCGACCCGGGCCAGCATGGTGGCGTGGGCGATGGAGCCCTGGATGTCCTGTAGCGCCAGGCGCTGGTCGAAACCGACCGAAGCGGTGAAACGTTCGACGAAGGCATCGGTGGGTTCGCTGAAGCGACCGCCCCAGGACTGGTTGGTGCCGGGGGTTGTGGGACTAGAGCTCATCGGCGTGGACATCCTGCGCGTTGCGTGCTGTGACGTTCATCGGGAAGCCGCCTGCGGCGGCGGCAGTCAGGTCTTGCAGTGTACCAGAGTCGGCGCGGCTGGCGAGGGGCGGCGGCCAAGCGCGGGGCGCTCGATTTTTCCTGCTTCGCTCGGTGCTTTATGATGAACGTCAATGACCGACTGCCGACCGTGACCGATAATGTTGCGGCAATCATCGTTGAGCAGGGCCGCCGGGGCCCGCTGCCTGGGGAGAACCACGTGCGATCCATCAACACGCTGCGCATTGCCACCCGCAAGAGTCTACTGGCCATGTGGCAGGCCGAACACGTTCGCGATCTGCTGATGGCCGAACACCCGGGGCTCGAGGTCGAGCTGGTGGCGCTCTCCACCCGCGGCGACAAGATCCTCGACACGCCGCTGGCGAAGATCGGCGGCAAGGGGCTGTTCGTCAAGGAGCTGGAAGAGGCGATTCTGGACGGCCGTGCCGACATCGCCGTGCACTCGATGAAGGACGTGCCGATGCACTTCCCCGAGGGCCTCGGCCTGTCGGTGATCTTCGCCGGCGCCGAACCCACCGATGCTTTCGTCTCCAACCACTATGGCTCGCTCGACGAGCTGCCCGAGGGGGCTCGCATCGGCACCTCCAGCCTGCGTCGCGGGCTGCAGATGCGCGAGCAGCGCCCCGATCTGGAGATCCTGACTCTGCGCGGCAATGTCCAGACCCGCCTGGCCAAGCTCGATGCCGGCGAGTTCGACGCCATCATCCTGGCGACCTCCGGTCTCAAGCGACTGGGGCTCGGCGAGCGTATCGCCCAGGAGCTGGCGCCGGAGGTGTGTCTGCCGGCCTGTGGCCAGGGCGCGCTGGGCATCGAGTGCCGTATCAACGACCCGGAGCTGATCGCGCTGCTGGCGCCGCTGGACGACCCCATCACCGCTACCCGGGTGCGCGCCGAGCGAGCCATGAACACCCGTCTCGAGGGCGGCTGCCAGGTGCCCATCGGCGGGTACGCCACCTTCGAGAACGACGGCCAGACGCTGTGGCTGAGGGCGCTGGTGGGCAACCCTGAGGGTACTCAGGTGCTGCGCGCCGAGGGGCGTGGGTCGATTCACGAGCCGGAGGCGCTGGGCGTTCGGGTGGCCGAAGAGCTGCTGGAGCAGGGCGCCGGCGAAATCCTGGCGCAGGTCTACGGCGCCTGAATGGCTGCCGAGCCCGCCGTCCTCATCTGCCGCCCGGGTGAGCGCGCCGCTGCGCTGAGGGCGGCCATCGAGGGCGTGGGCTACCCGGTGCTCAATCTTGAGGCGATGGCACTGGAAGCGTTGCCGGAAGACCCGGCGCTGCGCCAGGCCTGGCTAGACTTCGACCATTTCCATAAGGTGGTGGTGGTCAGCCCCTTCGCCGCGGAATGTCTCTACCAAGCCCTGGATCGCTACTGGCCGCAGCTGCCGCTGGGCACCCAGTGGTATGCGGTGGGGGCGGCCACCGCCGAGACGCTCCACGAGCGGCTCGGCGTGCGGGTCCACCTGCCCCCGGCCGCCGCCGGCGAGGATACCAGCGAGGCGCTGCTCGAACTCGCCTCGCTGCGCTCGCTGAACGATCAGCGCGTGCTGCTGGTGGCCGGCGAAGGGGGACGCACACTGCTGGCCGATACCCTGGCGGCACGCGGCGCCAAGGTCACACGGGTAGCGCTCTACCGCCGGCGGCTGCAGGCTCCCCCGCCGGAGCTGCAGGAGCGCCTGGCACGTGGCGAGTTTCGGGCGCTGGTGGTCAGCAGCGGCGAACTGCTCGAACATCTGGCAAGATGGTGTGCCAGGGCCACCTTCAACCAACCGCTAATCGTGTCCAGTCGCCGTTTGGCTACACTGGCCAGCAACTTGGGTTTTCGCACTCCCGTGGTGGCGGCGGGTGCCACGCCGGCGGCTCTCGCCAGTGCCGTGGCCGCAGCCTGTAACCAGGAGGATGCCGATGTCGATCAAGACGATCTCGAAAAGGGCTAGCGACAGATGAGCAAGCAGACCAACGATCAGGATGAACGGAAGGCGTCTTCCGGCAAAGGACAGGACGGCAAGGGCCGCGAGGCGGAGGCAAAGTCGAAGCCCGCCAGCGACAGCGGCAGGAGTGCGGCGTCTTCGCCAGCGGCGGGCAGCGACGCCAAGAGCGTCGAGAAGCCCACCGCCGCGCCTGTGGGAGGCTCCCCGAGCGCTGCCGGTCCTGCTGACAAGAAGGATGCCGGCCCTGCTGCTGCCAAAAACGCTCCTACCGGTTCCGACAAGCCGGCCCAGCCCGTCGCTGCGACCCCTGCCGAGACCAAAGCCGCTCAGGAAAAGGCCGCTCAGGAAAAGGGTGGTGGCAAGCCCGCTGCGGCCAAGCCCGAACCTGCCAAGCCCGCCAGCAGCGACAAGCCGGCTGCAGCGGGCAAGCCTACGACCAGCGATAGCAAGAGCGGCATCGGCAAGAGCGACGGCGATACTGCCAAGGCGGCACCGGGCGGCGGCGCGGCGACCCCGCCGCCGGCGTCTGCTGCCAGTGGCGGCGGCCAGGGCGGCGGGCGTGCGGCCGGTGTTCTGGCTCTGATCCTGGTGCTGTTCCTGGGTATCGGCGCCGGCCTCTTCGCCTGGAACGCCTGGGAGCGCCTCGACGAACAGCAGCAGCGCCTGGCCGAACTCGAGCAGCGCGCCGAAGGCGCGGCGTCCGCCGACGAGGTCGCCAGCCTGCGCGAGGAGCTGGAGCGTGCCGACGAGACCCGCGACGCCGAGGTGGCCGAAGCTATCGAAACCATGCGCAGCGAATTCGCCAGCTACCGCAGCGAAGTCGACGGTGCCCTGGACCAGGTGCTGGCCGAGCTCTCCCGCGAGCAGGATGCCGACGAGCGCGAATGGCTCCACGCCGAAGCCGCCTACCTGCTGCGCCTGGCCAACCAGCGGCTGCAGCTCGAGCGTGACGTGGAAGGGGCCGCGGCGCTGTTGCGTACCGCCGATGCCCGTTTGAACGAGGCCGACAACCCGGCGCTGCTCTCCGTACGCCGTGCCATCGCCGCCGAGCTTTCTGTTCTTGACGGCGTGCCCCGCGTCGACCGCACCGGCCTTTATCTGGCGCTCAACGCCCAGCAGCAGCGTCTGGCGCAGCTGCCGCTGTCCCGCGAGCTGGAAGAGATCCCCGCACGCCCCGGCATCGAGGAAGCGCCCACCGGCGGCTGGCAGGATCAGCTCTCCCGCTTCGGTCAGGAGCTGCGCGAACTGGTGGTGATCCGTCATCACGACGAGGCGCTCGAGGCGCTGGTCACGCCGGAGCAGGAGGCCTACCTGCGCCAGAGCGCCCGACTGATTCTCGAGCAAGCCCAGCTGGCGCTGCTCAAGGAGGAGCAGGAGCTGTACGAGGCCAGCCTCGACAAGGCCCTGGCCATGATCGAAGGCTACTACGACACCGAGCGCAACGAAGTCCAGGCCGTCATCGCACGGCTCCAGGAGCTCAGGGGCGAGAACATCCAACCCGAGCTGCCCGACATCAGCGGCTCCCAGCAGGCGCTGGCCGAGTTCATCGAGCGTCGTTTCGGTTCGCGCGGCGAGCGGGGAGATGAGGCATGAGAAAGCTGCTGCTGATCGTTCTCTTCGGCCTGGCGCTGGGAGCGCTGCTCGGCCAGCTGATGGTCTCGGTGCCGGGCTACTGGCTGGTGCGCGTAGGCGATACCTCCTACCAGACCTCGTTCTGGTTCGGCCTGGTGCTGCTGCTGGCTGCCTTCCTCGTGCTGCACTTCGTGCTGCGCCTGCTGATGCGCATGAGCCACCCCGTCAGCCGGCTCAAGGTGTGGAATCGCCGCACGCGCCATCGCAACGCCATGAAGCGCACCGTGCGCGGCCTGGTGGCGCTGGCCGAAGGGCGCTGGAAGCGCGCCGAGAAGTCGCTGGTCAAGGCCGCCGACGATTCCAGCACGCCGCTGGTCAACTATCTTTCCGCCGCCTTGGCGGCCCACTATCAGGGCCGTTACGAGCAGGCCGACACGCTGCTCAAGCGTGCTCACCTCTCCACCGAAGGCGCCGACACCGCCGTGGGGCTGATGCAGGTCCAACTGATGCTGGACCGTCAGCAGTACGAGGAGGCGCTGGCCATCCTGACCCGCCTCGACCGTCAGCTGCCCAACCACCCTCAGGTGCTCAAGCAGCTCAAGCAGGCTTATCTCAGCGTCAACGACTGGGAGGGTCTGCGTCGCCTGATGCCGCGTCTGGCCTCGCGCCAGCTGATCTCGCCCCAGGAGCGTGGTCAGCTGGAGCTGCGCGCCTACAAGGAGCTGCTGGTACACGAGTCCCGTGACCCGGGGAACGTCGAGCGCATTCGCAGCCTGTGGGCCGACATGCCGGACTCTCTGCGTGGCAACGTCGAGTTGATCGTGCTGTATGCCGAAGCGCTGGTGCGGGGCGACGAAGAGGGTATCGCCGAGCGCCTGCTGCGCCATTCGCTCAAGGAGCACTGGGACAGTCGCCTGGTGCTGCGCTATGGGCTGCTCAACGTCGACCCGGCGCGTCAGCTGGTGCACGCCGAGAAGTGGCTGCAGGAGCGTCCCAATGACCCCGACCTGCTGCTGACCCTGGGCCGTCTGGCGCTGCGCAACGCCTACTGGGGCAAGGCCCAGGAGTACTTCGAGGCGAGCCAGCGCCAGCGCCCCAGCGGGCTGGTCTGCGCCGAGCTGGCGCGGCTCTATGCCAACCTGGGCGAGCACAACAAGAGCCAGCTCTACTATCGCCAGAGCGTCGAACTGCTCGACAAGTCGCTGCCCTCTTTGCCGCAGCCGGCCGAACCCGCCGGGGCAACGGATGCGGAGCCGGCCTCTCCCAAGGCGAGCTGAGTCGGCTTCAAGCCGTCGCAAGGCAACGCAAGGGGCGCCTCGGCGCCCCTTTGCCGTGTCGCAGGAGGACACCGTGGCACTCAAGCAGGTCTGGCAGCGCTGGACGTCCCGTTACTTTTCCGACGAACAGGCGGTGATCCTGCTCGTTCTGCTCATCGCCGGCTTTGCCGCCGTCCTCTGGCTGGGGCGCATGCTGGCACCTTTCCTTACCGCCCTGGTGCTCGCCTTTCTGCTACAGGGAGCGGTAACGCGCCTCACGCGGCGGGGCATGTCGCACCTGGCGGCGGTGATCACGGTCTTCGTGGTGTTCGTCGGGCTGCTGCTCAAGGTCGTGCTGCTGCTGATTCCGCTGGTGTGGTCACAGCTGACCGCCCTGGTACAGGAGATCCCCTATATCGTCGGCCAGGGCCAGGAGCTGCTGGGGCAGCTCGAAACGCGCTTCCCCAACCTGGTGAGCCCCGAGCAGATCCAGGCGTGGACCGCCATGGCCGGGCGTGAGGCCACCCAGCTCGGTCAGCGGCTGCTGGCGCTGTCGCTGGCTTCGCTGGGTAATGTCATGGCGCTCATCATCTATCTGGTGCTGGTACCGATCCTGGTGTTCTTCCTGCTCAAGGATCGCGCAGTGCTGCTGGGCTTCTTCCTGCCCTTCCTTCCGGAGAAGCGCACCTTGATGAGCCAGGTCTGGGCGGAAATGGAGGTGCAGTTGAGCAACTACGTGAGGGGCAAGGCGCTCGAAATCCTCATCGTCAGCACGGTCAGCTATGCCACCTTTGCCCTGTTCGGGCTGCCCTATGCGCTGCTGCTGGGCATTCTGGTAGGGCTCTCGACGCTGCTCCCCTATATCGGTGCTGCCGTCGTCACCCTTCCCGTTGCCGCCGTGGCGGGCTTCCACTTTGGTCTCACCCAGCCATTTCTCTACGTGATCCTGGCCTACGGCGTGATCCAGGCGCTGGATGGCAACGTGCTGGCCCCGCTGCTGTTCGCCGAGGCGGTGAACCTGCATCCCGTGTCTATCATCGTGGCGGTGCTGTTCTTTGGCGGCATCTGGGGCTTTTGGGGGCTGTTCTTCTCGATTCCCCTGGCCACCCTGGTCAAGGCGCTGTGGTTGGCCTGGCCAAGGCAAGCGCCGGCTCAATAGAAGCGCACCCCCACCTTGAGCACCTTGTCGCCCGCCACCTCGCTGACCACCCAGTGGATGCCATGCCAACTGACGTCGTCGCCCACTACCGGATGGCCGCCTACGCGTTTGGAGATAAAATCACCAAGCGAAACGTCACCCTCGCCGGGCGTCACCGAGAGCCCATACGCCTTGGCGATATCGGCCATGCGGGCCTCAGCGTCAATCACGAAGGGGCCGAAGAATTCCTGGGCTTTCTTCAGGCGCTTCTCGCCGCTGAACAGCTTGTTCAACGCCGGCAGATCATGGTTGCGGCCAATCACGCAGACTACGTCGTCAAGCTGTAGACGGGTGCTGCCCTTGGGATGGAGCATGTCGCGCTCGCGGAATAGCGCCGAAATCAAGGCCCCGGAGGGAAAGCGCAGCATACGGATTGGCACATCGTCCAGCGCTTGGTTCTCGACCCGATAGACGAACAACTCGTAATCGTCCTCCGGTAGGATGCCGAGCGGCCCGCGCTGTTCGGGTGTCACCCCCGGCGGTACCTCGACCTTCAGCAGACGAGCCATCAAGGGAATGGTGCCGCCTTGGATCAGCAGCGACATCAGTACCACGGCAAAGGCTGCGTTGAAGTAGAGCGAGGCGTTCTCAACTCCGCCGATTACGGGAAAGATCGCCAGAACGACGGGCACCGCGCCACGCAGCCCGACCCAGGAGATGAAGCCGATTTCGTGCCAGCGGAACTTGAAGAAAGGCTTGATCGTGAGCACTACGGCCAGCGGGCGCGCCACGAAGATCAGGGCCAGTCCCACGATGGTGGCCGGTAAGGCATACTCGAGTAGGTCGGTGGGATTGACCAGTAGGCCCAGCACCAGGAACAGGCCTATCTGACTGAGCCAAGCCAGGCCGTCATTGACGGGCAGTATGAAATTCAAGTGCTTGCCCGGCTGGTTGCCGATCATCAAGCCGGCAAGATAGATGGCCAGGAAGCCGCTGCCACCCGCGACGCTAGTCAGACCGAAGACGCAGAAGCCCAAAGCGAGGGCGAGAAGCGAGTAGAGGCCGGGCTCCAGGTCGACCCAGCGCATGAAGCGCGCGATCAGCCAGCCACCCGCGACCCCCATTGCCACTCCGACACCGAACTGCTGGAAGAAGAAAAGCGTGGTTTCCACTACTCCCCCGATATCCCCGACCAGCACTTCAATCAGCATGATAGTGAGGAATATCGCCATCGGGTCGTTGGTACCTGACTCGATCTCCAGCGTCGCCCCGACCCGTTCGTTGAGGTTCACGCCTTTTCCGCTCAGCATCGAGAAGACGGCAGCCGCATCGGTAGAGCCGACGATGGCACCGATCAGCAGTCCCTCGATCAAGCTGAGGCCGAAGACCCACATGGCGATCAGGCCGGTGATGCCACTGGTGAGAAAGACTCCGATGGAGGCCAGCGAGAGAGCCGGCTTGAAGGCCGAGCGAAAGGTCGAAAGGCGGGTGCGAAGGCCACCGTCCAATAGGATCAGCGCCAATGCCAGGTGGCCGATGGTAAAGGCGAGGGGATAATCGTCAAAGCGAATGCCAAGCAGGCCCTGCTCGCCTGCCAGCATGCCCAAGGCGAGGAAGAGAACCAGCAAGGGCAAGCCGAACAGGGAGGAGAGCCGGCTGGCCAGGATGCTCAGCGCCAGCAAGGAGCCGGAAAGTAGAAACAGGGTGTTGATAGTGTCCATTCGCTAGGCCCCGAGTCGGCGCTATCAGAGACTCATATCCTTGTCCATAAGCCCGTGTATGTGAGTAGCGTTTATGAATGCACTGTGGTTTAACGTGCGCTTTGATTTTAAGTGGTTGATTAATATAACGAGTGCAGCTTTGTTGGGCAAGCCTGGCTGAAGTCGCTGTCGGCAGTTGCCGGGGCGCGCTTAAAAAGGCAGTCGCTATGGCGGATGACTACACCAGTAGCTCATCCGCCGAGGTGTGGAAGGTCAGGTTTCCTCGTCGAAATCCCCTTTGAATTTCGGATTGGGTCTTGCCCTGGGGTCGTAGCGGTCGTCGGTATGGCTATCTTCCGATTTGGGTTGGCCCGCGGGGCTGCCGTCGATGGTGAAGTCCTGCTGCATGACCCGCAGGTTGGCGGGCGGGGCCGAGCCGGTCTTGTCCTGGCCGAAGTAGAGCGTGGTGTGCGGGAAGGGAATCTCGATGCCCCTGGCGTCGAAGTGCAGTTTGACCAGGCGATTGTAGGCGCGACCGATGCCCCAGTGAGTGCCGGGCGTGGTCTTGATGCGCACGCGAAGATTTACCGAGCTGTTTGCCAGAGCCGTGACGCCAGCCACCTCCAGCGGTGCCACGATGTTCATCTTGTGGGTCTCGTCGGCGGCCAGTTCATCGAATGCCTCGCGCAAGGCGATGATCGCTTCGTCGATGTTCTCGCGGTAGGCGATGCCGTATTCGCCGACGTGGTAGCCGAAATCACGCATGAAGTTGGAGACGGTATCCACGCTGGAGAAGGGCACGATGTGGTAGGTGCCGGCGAGATCGCGGATGCCAACCGAGCGAATGCTGAGCCGCTCGGCGGTGCCGGTGATGCCGCCCACCGAGACCACGTCGCCGGTATTCATGGCGTTCTCCACCTGAATGAAGATGCCGGTGATGATGTCCTGCACCAGCCTCTGGGCGCCAAAGCCGATGGCAAGACCCAGCACCCCGGCACCGGCGATCAGTGGGCCGATATTGATGCCGATCTCCGACAGCACGATCATCCCGGTCATGGTGATCAGCGCAATGGCCAGCGCATTGCGGAACAGGGTCAGCAGCGTCTTGGCGCGGGCATCGGGCTCACCGGTACCGGTCTCCGGATTGAGCTTGTGCTCGATCAGGCTGGCTAGTGCCAGCCATACGGCAACGGCCAGGGCCAGAATCGTGGCTACGCTGGCGACCATGGCCACTACGCTTCGGCCGGCTTCGGAGGCGTACCAGGCGGCCAGGTCGAAGGCGCCCCAGGCATTAAGTATCAGCAGCACCACGACGATGAGGATGATCGTGCGGATGAACCGCAGCGCATTGGGCACGTAGCTGTTGAGCCGTGGCTCGAGCAGCGGCAGTTTGCGACGCAGGTCGTCGGAGAGGCGGATACGCCGTCCGATGGAGTGGGTCAGCAGGTTGGAAAGTAGCATGCCTACGATCACCACCGCCAAGGTTTGCAGGGTGGCAATCAGAACGAAAGGCAGCGCATCGACCGGGCGCGTCAGGGTCAGCACCAGCACTATCAGGAAATAGAGCAAAGCAAAGAGGTGCCAGGTGCGTGCGAACAACTGCAGGGTGACCCGGGTCGCGGTGAAGTCGGAGCGCGCCGCCATGGCATTCAGCTCATCGCGGATGCGCAGGCGGTTCTTCAGCACCACTGCCACGGCATAGATGAAGGCGCCGAACATGATCAGCACGCCGACCGCCTGGCCCATGGTCGGGGCCAGATAGACGCTGGTCAGTGGCGCCACCACCAGCAGGCCGTAGCCGACCAGGCCGATCAGCCGGGCCAGCCAGCGGTTCCAGTAGGAGGCCTCGGCCGCCGAGATGGGCAGCAGCCTGAGCCCCTCGTAGCGCGAGGCGAACAGCATGCGAACGGCCGCCTTGATCAGCTCGATGATCAAGAAGGCGTTGAGGAACAGCGAGGCGCGGGTCGAGAGTTCGCCGGTCTCGCCCACGGCGAAGGTGGCGATCAGGTTGCCGCCCACATAGGCCAGCGCCACCACCAGCACGTCGGCAACGGCAGCGGCCAGTACCCCTAGAACGAGTCGAATGGTGGGATTGAGCCCACCTTTCTGCTGTTTCCAATGGCTCAAGCGAACGAAGAGTGGCCGCTCAAAGCGGCGGAATACCATGAACAGGGCGAAGGTGGCGGCGATGACCAGCCCCAGGTTGATCGCCGCAGTGAGAAAGTCGCCCCAGTCGATGGCGGTGGTGTCGGTCTCGGCGGTGAACAGGCCAGCCACCACGTCGAACAGGTTGCGCATCTCGCCACCGATATCGCTGACGACGCGACTAGTCATTTCGGCCAGCTGCCTGGGCAGCGATATCGCGCCATCCGGTTCGGCAGCCAGCCCCGGGTCGGCGGCAGCCTGACGACGCAGATGTTCGATCAGCTGCTGACGGGTCTGCTCGTTCTCGAGCAGCTCGGCCAGTACTTCAGGGGCCGGAGCGGCGCCGTTGTCGGCGGGTTGCGCCAAGGCCGGCGAAGACGCCAGCAGGGCGATAGATAGCCAGACCAGTAGGCAGGCAAGAATCCGTTGGGCAATCACGCAGGTCCTCCATTTCGGGCGTGTCGGCAGGCAGCGAAGCGTACTGAGCCAATCATACGGGTTCAAGGCGTGAGGAACGAATGCTTGTGCTGCACGCCCGGCTTTCTTATTCAGCTATTGTACATCATTTGATTGTTGTGTAATATTTAACCTGCGCCATCCCCCTTGTGGCGCGATTCCCTGCACCAAGTTCGACATCCCTCTTCGCCACCCATCCCCTGGGTGGCTTTCTTTTTGTCTCGGCCACCCGAGTCGGCTAGCATCGGCTGGCGACAGCGACGAGAGAGGCGCATGAATGCGAGCGTGGGGCTAGTGCTAATGGTAGCAGCGGGCGGTGCCTTGGGTGGCATGGCACGCCTGGCAATCACCAACCTGTTTGCCAGGTGGGTGGGTACCGCCTTTCCCTGGGGCACTCTGTTCGTCAATCTCAGCGGGTCGCTGCTGGCCGGTGCGCTGGCCGGCTGGTTCGGCCTGGCCCGAGGGGGCGAGATGACGGGCGGCTGGCTGTTTTTGGTCGTCGGCCTGCTGGGCGGCTATACCACCGTCTCTTCGCTGAGCCTGCAGAGCCTGACCCTGTGGCAGAGCGGCCACCGCCGGGGGGCGATCGGCAACGTTGCCGTCACCCTGGTAGCCGGGCTGGCATTGGCAGCGTTTGGCTGGTGGCTGACGGGGCGACTGACATGAACGGCTGGCGCGCCTATGCGGCGGTGGGGCTGGGCAGCGCCCTGGGCAGCGCGCTGCGCTATCTGGTATCGCTGGCCAGCCTTGCCACGCTCGGCCCGGCCTTCCCCTGGGGCACGCTGGTGGTCAACCTGCTGGGCTCGTGGCTGATCGCCGCCTTCGCCGCTCATGCTGCCCTGCGGGTCGGCGGCAGAGTGGCGCGCTGGCAGCCGTTCCTGGTGGCCGGCTTCTGCGGCGGCTTCACCACCTTCTCGCTGTTCAGCCTGGAAACGCTCTTCCTGCTCGAGCTCGGCTGCCCCGGCCTGGCGCTGCTCTACGTCGTGCTCAGCGTGCCGCTGTGGCTGGCGGCGGCCTGGTGGGGCGACCGCTTCGTGCGAGCCCGTCACGGCTGACGGGCCGCGTCTGGCTGCCTTCCTTCCTTTTGGCGCTGTCAGCGCCTGGCCTTCGCCGTCTTCTTTCCCACTTTGCCGGCTTTGGCCGGCTCCACCGTCTCCTCCGCCTCTGGGGCGGAGCGGAAGTGCTCGCGGACCAGCGCCAGCAGGCCCTGGGTCGAGGCATCGAACTCCTGGCTGCGCTCGTCGATGCGCTCGCTGATCTCGCCGGCGATGCGCTTGCCCAGTTGAACCCCCCACTGATCGAAGGAGTTGATGTTCCAGATCACCCCCTGCACGAACACCTTGTGCTCGTAGAGCGCGATCAGCGCGCCGAGGTTGCGCGGCGTCAACTCATCGAGCAGCAGCACGCTGGAGGGGCGGTTACCGGGGCAGCTGTAGGGGTCGAGCTGGCTGCCCTCCTGACTGCCCATCATGAAGGCGTTGGCCTGGGCCAGCATGTTGGTGAGCAGGGCGAAGTGGTGCTCCTCGACGCCGGGCTCGGGCTTGAGCGAGGCGATGAAGTCGATGGGCACGTAGCGGGTGCCCTGGTGCAACAGCTGGAAGAAGGCGTGCTGGCCGTTGGAGCCGGTCTGGCCCCAGACGATGGGCCCGGTCTTGTAGTTCACCGGGTGGCCGAAGATGTCCACCGACTTGCCGTTGGACTCCATGTCGAGCTGCTGCAGGAAGGCCGGCAGCTGATGCAGCGCCTGATCGTAGGGCACGATGGCCTGGGTCTCGGCGCCGAGGAAGTTGATGTACCAGATGCCGATCAGCGCCATCAGCACCGGCATGTTGCGGGCGTTGGGGGCCTCGATGAAGTGCTGATCCATGGCGTAGGCGCCCTCGAGCATCTCCATGAAGCCATCGAAGCCGATGGAGAGCGCGATGGGCAGGCCGATGGAGGACCACATCGAGTAGCGTCCGCCGACCCAGGCCCAGAACTCGAACACGTTCTCCTCGCGGATGCCGAACTCCATGGCCGCCTTGCGGTTGGTCGAGGCGGCGACGAAGTGAGCGCCCACGTCGGCGCCCTCACCGGCATTGTCGAGGAACCAGCGGCGGGCGGTCTTGGCGTTGAGCAGCGTCTCCTGAGTAGAGAAGGTCTTGGTCGAGACGATGAACAGCGTGGTGGCCGGGTCGAGTCGCTTGAGCACCTTCTGGATGTGGGTGCCGTCGACGTTGGAGACGAAGTGGAAATTTAGCTCGGCGTGGCGGTACTTGAGCAGCGCCCGGCAGGCCATGTTGGGGCCGAGGTCCGAGCCGCCGATGCCGATGTTGACCACGTCCTTGATGCGCTCGCCGCTGTAGCCGCGCCACTCGCCGCTGCGCACCGCCTCGGAGAACTGGCGGATCTGCTCACGGGTGCGCTGGATCTCGGGCATCACGTCCTTGCCGTCGACCATCAGCGGGCCCTCGCCGAGGTTGCGCAGCGCGGTGTGCAGTACCGGACGGTCCTCGGTGACGTTGATGATGTCGCCGGAGAACATCTGGGCGCGGCGCTGCACCAGCGCCGAGTGATCGGCCAGCTCGAGCAGCTTGGCCAGCACCGCCTCGGAGACGTGATGCTTGGAGTAGTCGAGGAACAGCCCGCCGACGCGCAGGCTCATCTTGTCGAAGCGCTGCGGGTCGGCGGCGAAATAATCGCTGATACGGTCGTGGGCGGTGGCCTGATGCAGCCGCTGGAGTGCCTGCCAGGTGACGCTGCGGGTCAGATGAAACATGGTTTCCTCGCACGTGCGGGCGCGGCCCGCCATCTCGTTATCAGGGGTTGCGTGAGGCCACCCAGGCCTCGGCGTCGGGAATGGCCATCTCGTAGGACTGGTCGAGCCAGGGCGAGCTGGCCAGGAAGTCGGCGCTGGCCGCATTGCACGCCACCGGTACGTTCCACAGCGCCGCCAGGCGCAGCAGCGCCTTGACGTCCGGGTCGTGGGGCTGGGGGGCGAAGGGGTCCCAGAAGAAGACCAGCAGGTCTAGGCGCTGTTCGGTGATGCGCGCGCCGATCTGCTGGTCGCCGCCGAGCGGACCGCTCATCAAGCCTTCCACTTCGAGCCCGAGGCTGGCCGAGAGGCGCCCGGCCGTGGTGCCGGTGCCGACCAGCTCATGCTTGGCCAGGGTGTCGCGCCAGCGTGCGGCCCATTCCAATAGTTCTGCCTTCTTGCCGTCGTGGGCGATCAGGGCGATGCGCTTGCGTGCCGGCAGGGTGCGGCGAACGCTGCGCTGGGGGCGGCTGTCGGTCATGGCTGGCCTACCTCGAGTATCTTCAGGGTATTGGTTCCACCGTGGGCGTTCATGTGATCGCCTCGGGTCAGAATGACATGATCCCCCGGTTCGGCAATCCCCTGTTGCACCAGCAGCGCCAGCGCCCGGTCGTTGAGCTCGCTGGCCGCCATCGCGCTGGTGTCGAACGGCAGCGAGACCACCCCGCGGTAGAGCGCCATGCGGCGCTGAGCGATGGGGCTGTGGGCCAGCCCGACGATGGGCAGCCCCGAACGGATGCGCGAGGCGATCAGCGGGGTGTAGCCGGTCGAGGTCATGCAGGCGATGGCGGCCACCCCGGTAAGGTGGTTGGCGGCGTACATGGCGGAGAGCGCGATGGTCTCGTCGATACGCGAGAAGCCCTCGTGAATGCGGTGCCCCGACTCCTGGGCCACACGCTCGCGCTCGGCGCCCAGACACACCCGACGTATCGCTTCGAGGGTCTCCACCGGGTAGTCGCCGGCGGCGGTCTCGGCGGAGAGCATTACCGCGTCGGTGCCGTCGAGCACGGCGTTGGCGACGTCGAATACCTCGGCGCGGGTGGGCAGCGGTGAGGAGATCATCGACTCCATCATCTGCGTCGCGGTGATCACCGCGCGGTTGAGGGTGCGGGCACGCTTGATGATACGTTTCTGCATGCCGATCAGCTTCTCGTCGCCGATCTCCACGCCGAGATCGCCACGCGCCACCATCACCGCCTCGCTGGCCTCGATGATGCCGTTGAGGGTGTCGTCGTCGGCCACCGCCTCGGCGCGCTCGAGCTTGGCCACCAGGCCGATCTCCTTGCCCGCTTCGCCGAGCAGGCGACGCGCTTCGCGCATGTCCTCGGCGTGGCGCGGGAAGGAGACGGCGAGATAGTCGACGCCGATCTCGATGGCGGTCTCGAGGTCGGCCTTGTCCTTGTCGGTGAGCGCCGGAGCCGAGAGCCCGCCGCCCTGCTTGTTGATGCCCTTGTTGTTGGAGAGTTTGCCGCCGGTGACCACGACGGTATGGACCTGCTGCCCCTCGATGCGCTCGACGTCGAGCACCAGGCGGCCGTCGTCGAGCAGCAGGCGGTCGCCGGGAGCGACGTCGTCGATCAGCTGCTTGTAGTCGCAGCCGACGCGGCTGGCGTCGCCGGCATCGCTGTCCAGCGCCATGTCGAGGACGAAGGGCTGGCCCTCGGTAAGCGTCACGGCGCCGTCGCGAAAGCGGGCGATACGGATCTTGGGCCCCTGCAGGTCGCCGAGGGCGGCCACGCTCCTGCCCAGGCGGTCGGCGATCTGACGCACGGCGATCAGCCGGCGGCGATGGTCGGCGGCGCTGCCATGGGAGAAGTTGAGGCGCACCACGTCGACGCCGGTGCGGATCATCGCCTCCAGCACGCCCTCACGGTCGCTGGCCGGGCCCAGGGTGGCGACGATCTTGGTGCGGCGGATGGGTGTGTGCGGTGGCTTCGGCATGTCGTAGCGCCTCCTGAAGGAAGGGGATGTCGTTAAGCTACAACAATATCGGTTCTGCGGTAAGTTTACTACATGTCGTTGCGATGGGGGATGTGTACTCCATGGCTGGTCACGCTTGATTATCCTGCTAAGCAGCAAAGCCATGGCGGAATGGCTGCCGATTGCGATGAATCGATTCATCATAATGCTTATGTTGTAAAGTTACTAAAAAACCCTTGAGTCTGTCGCCGTCCTGCGCCACATTGTGGGTATTGCCATGAGCCGTGGGCCTGCGCGTATTCCACCCAGTGAGCACGACCTCCGCCAATCGGCTCGACTCCATACCGACAGAACACTTACGGAGGAACGAACCATGACGCTCAAGATCGCCATCAACGGATTCGGCCGCATCGGCCGCAATGTGCTGCGCGCTCTGTACGAGAACGGCTATCGCAATCAGGTCCAGATCGTCGCCATCAACGACCTGGGTGATCCCGCGCTCAACGCCCACCTGCTGCGCCACGACACCGTGCACGGCCATTTTCCGTTCAAGGTGGAGCACGACGAGGAGAGCCTCAGCGTGGACGGCGATCGCATTGCCATCTTCTCCCAGCGCGATCCGGCCACACTGCCGTGGAAGACGCTGGGCGTGGACCTGGTGATGGAGTGCACCGGTCTGTTCACCAAGCGTGAGGACGCCGCCAAGCATCTCGAGGCGGGGGCCAAGCGCGTGCTCATCTCGGCGCCGAGCCCGGATGCCGACGCCACCATCGTGTTCGGGGTTAACGAGCACGTGCTGAAGCCCGAGCACAAGGTGGTCTCCAACGCCTCCTGCACCACCAACTGCCTGGCGCCGGTGGCCAAGGCGCTCAATGACACGGTGGGCATCGAGAATGGCCTGATGACCACGGTGCACGCCTACACCAACGACCAGAATCTCTCCGACGTCTACCACAGCGACCCCTACCGGGCGCGCAGTGCCACCCACTCGATGATCCCGACCAAGACTGGCGCTGCCGCCGCGGTGGGGCTGGTGCTGCCGGAACTGAAGGGCAAGTTCGACGGCCTGGCGGTGAGGGTACCGGTGATCAACGTCTCGCTGGTGGATCTGGTATTCACCGCCGGGCGCGATACCAGCAGAGAAGAGATCAACGAGATCCTCGCCAAGGCCGCCGAGGCATCCCCGGTGCTGGCGGTGAATGCTCAGCCGCTGGTGTCCATCGACTTCAACCACGACGCCAACTCCTCCACCTTCGACAGCAACCACACCCGGGTAAACGGTCGCCTGGTCAAGGTGATGGCCTGGTACGACAACGAGTGGGGCTTCTCCAACCGCATGCTCGACACGGCGCTGTCCATGCATGCCGCGGGTGACGCCAAGCGCGAAGCGGCCTGACGCGTCGATACGGACCGAGTGGCCGGAACCGTGCGCGCCGGAGCGAATCTTCGCTCCGGCGCTCGTTCATGTGGGCTTCACTTGTCCACCGCTTCGCTTCGCTTGGCTTGTCACCGGGGCCATTGACTATGCTGGAAAGGTACATCCATGGATCGGGAGGTATGTGATGAAGCGCTTTGGAATGCGTAGCGCCCTGGTGGTCTTTGCCGCATCGCTGATGCTGGGCTTGGCGGGCTGCGGTACCGGTACCGGCGAGCGGGCTGCCAGCGGTGCCGGCGTTGGTGCGGCCGTCGGCGGTGCCGCCGGTGCTGCCACGGGAGGCAGCGTGGTGCGGGGAGCCGCCATTGGGGCCGGCGCGGGTGCCGTGACCGGTGCAGCGACCGACGAGGACGATATCGACCTCAGCGATTGATGTCGCTGCCGTCAGGCAACGACCGATGGGCCGCGCATGCGAGCATGCGCGGTCTTTTCGCCTCTGCTGGCCTTACTCGGGGATGTGCCAGGTCTCCGGGCACTCTCGGCTGCGGAACAATCGCTGGGCGGTGGTGGCGTTGCGGCGCTCGGCAAGCGATTCGCGTCCTTCGCTGAGGAAATCCAGCATGCCGGGCCGGGGGTGGCGCACGGTGAGCAGTGTCAGTGCGTCCTCGCGGTCGACCTCGTAGTCGCCCCGCAGGGACTCGATGAGGGGCTCGAGCCGCTCGGGCTTGTCGTCGAGGCAGAAGGCGAAGCGCATGGCGCCGCTGTCGACCAGGTTGGCGTGAAGGCCGGCCTTCACCAGGCGGCCGAGAATGTCGTGCTGGCGCGGCTCGTCCATGAAGGAGAAGTCGCGCGGTCTCACCTCCACCCACACCTGCGCTTCGCGCAGGATGCAGCTGGCCACGTCGCTGTCGAAGCGCCGCTCGGCGTCGATGACGGTGGGTTCGGCATCGGGCGTCTCGAAGGAGCGCACCGTCAGCGGAATCGACTTCTCCTGCAGCGGCCCCAGGGTCTTGGGGTGGATCACCTTGGCGCCGTGCCAGGCCAGCTCGGTGGCCTCGGCGTAGGAGATTCGCTCGAGCTGTACGGCGTTGTCGAAGCGCCGTGGGTCGGCGTTGAACAGCCCGGTGACGTCCTTCCAGATCACCACCTCGCGGGCATCCAGGCAGTGGGCGAAGATCGCCGCGCTGAAGTCCGAGCCCTCGCGGCCCAGGGTGGTAGCCTCGCCCTCCGCGGTGCCGCCGATGAAGCCCTGGGTCAGGATCACCCGGTCGCTGCCCGCCAGGCGCTGGCGTACGGTCTCGGCGGTGGTGGACCAGTCGAGGTTGGCGGCCTGATGGTAGGCGTCGGTGCGCACCAGTTCGCGGGCGTCGTGCCAGTCGGTGGCGATGTCGTTGTGGTTGAGCCAGGCCGCGACGATGGTGGTGGAGATCAGCTCGCCGTAGCACACGGTCTGGTCGTAGTGCTTGGCATGGTCGCTGTCGCGATGCCGGCGATGCTGGGCGTCGAGTTCGTCGAACAGGGCGTCGACGTATTCGCGCGGTGAGTCGGCGGCGTCGCCGAACAGCGCCTCGATCGCCTCGCGGTGCTCGGTCTGCAGGGCCTCGAAGCAGCGGCGGTACTCGTCGCCCTGCGTCCCGCCCTCGCCGCGGGCGGCGGCCAGCAGCGCTTCCAGCTTGTTGGTGGTCTTGCCCATGGCCGAGACCACCACGACCAGCGGGCGGTCGCGATGCCGCTCGAGCAGCGGGGTCAGGTGGCGTATCGCATCGGCATCCTTGATCGAGGCGCCGCCGAACTTGAATACGGTCGTCATGTCGGGCTCTCCCTGTCTGGTGACGTCGTGCCCTACACCATGGGTCATAACGGCGGCCAGTGAAAGGGGAGCCCGCCGCGCCGTGCAAGTGGCGGTGCAGATACGAAAAAAGCCCCCGCAGGGGCTCTCTTCGTGCAGCGGTGTCTCAACTCAACCGCTGCATGTAGTCCTCGTAACCGAAGGTCTTCACCGTGCGTACCTCGCGGCTGCGCTCGTCGACCCGGCAGATCGACGGCAAACGAATGCCGTTGAAGGTGGTGGTCTTGACCATGGTGTAGTGGGCCATGTCGGTGAACACCAGGCGGTCGCCGATGGCCAGCGGCTGGTCGAACGAGTAGCGGCCGATCACATCGCCGGCCAGGCAGGTGGTGCCACCCAGGCGATAGGTGAAGGGTTTCTCGCCCGGCTCGCCGGCGCCAATGATGTGCGGGCGGTAGGGCATCTCCAGCACGTCCGGCATGTGCGCCGTGGCCGAGGTATCGAGGATGAGGTTGGGACCATCGTTTTCGACGATATCGAGCACCGAGCACACCAGGTAGCCGGTATTCAGCGCGATTGCCTCGCCCGGCTCCAGGTAGACGATGAGGTGAGGATGACGCTCGCGGAAGCCGCGAATCACCCGCACCAGCCGCTCGATGTCGTAATCGGCGCGGGTGATGTGATGGCCGCCGCCGAAGTTGACCCAGCGGAGCCCGGCCAGGTACTGACCGAACTTCGCCTCGAACGCCGCCAGGGTCTCCTCCAGGGCGTCGCTGTTCTGCTCGCACAGGGTGTGAAAGTGCAGTCCCTCGAGCCCTTCCAGGTCGCCCTCGGCGAGATCCGACACCCGCGTGCCGAGCCGTGAGCCCGGCGCGCAGGGATCGTAGAGCGGTACCGCGCCGGTGGAGTGCTCGGGGTTCACTCGCAAGCCGCAGGAGACCTGGCGCGGCGCCGCCGCGACGGTCTCGCGGAAGCGGCGCCACTGCCCCGGGGAGTTGAAGCTGATGTGGTCGGCGTACTGCAGCACCACCGCCATCTCCTCGGGGGTGAAGGCCGGCGAATAGACGTGCACCTCGCCACCGAAGGTCTCCGCGCCCAGTCGCGCCTCGTCCTGCCCGCTGGCGGTGGTGCCCACCAGGTACTGGCTGACCAGCGGGAAGGTGTCCCACATGGCGAAGCCCTTCAGCGCCAGCAGGATCCTTGCGCCGCTCGCCTCCTGGACCTGCCGCAGCAGCTCCAGGTTCTTGCGCAGCAGCGCGTCGTCGACCACGTAGGCCGGCGACGGACAGGCGTGGATGTCGAAGTCGGGGCTCGTCATGCTACTCATGCCAGCGGGTCGTGCTCCGGGTCGAGCTCGACCACTTGCCACGGCAGGCCCATGTCGCCGATGCGCGCCATGAAGGGGTCGGGATCAAGCTGCTCGACGTTGAATACGCCCGCGCCCTTCCAGATGCCTTCCAGCATCAGCATGGCGCCGGTCACCGCCGGCACGCCGGTGGTGTAGGAGATCGCCTGGGACTTGACCTCGCGGTAGCAGGCCTCATGGTCGCAGATGTTGTAGATGTACACCTTGCGCCGCTTGCCGTCCTTGATGCCGTCGGCAATGATGCCGATGTTGGTCTTGCCCTTGGTGCGCGGGCCCAGCGAGGCCGGGTCGGGCAGCACCGCCTTGAGGAACTCCAGCGGGGCGATCCTGGTGCCGCCCACTTCGATCGGCTCGATGCTGGTCATGCCGACGTTCTCGAGCACCTTGAGGTGGGTGATGTACTTCTCGGAGAAGGTCATCCAGAAGCGAATGCGCTCCAGCCCCTTGATGTTCTGGCTGAGCGACTCGAGCTCCTCGTGGTAGAGCAGGTAGATGTCCTTCTCGCCGATGCCGTCGAAGTCGAACTTGCGCTTCACCGCCAGCGGGTCGGTCTCCTTCCACTCGCCCTTCTCCCAGTAGCGACCCTTCGCGGTGATCTCGCGAATGTTGATCTCCGGGTTGAAGTTGGTGGCGAAGGGGTAGCCGTGGTCGCCGCCGTTGGCATCGAGGATATCGATGCGGTGGATCTCGTCGAACAGGTTCTTCTGGGCGTAGGCGCAGTAGATGTTGGTCATGCCCGGGTCGAAGCCGCAGCCCAGGGTGGCCATGTTGCCGGCCTTGACGTAGCGGTCGTGAAAGGCCCACTGCTCCTTGTACTCGAACTTGGCCTCATCCGGGTGCTCGTAGTTGGCCGTGTCGAGGTAGGGCACGCCGGTCTTGAGGCACGCCTCCATGATGGTCAGGTCCTGATAGGGCAGGGCCACGTGGATCAGCACGTCCGGCTTGAACGACTCGATGAGCGCGACCAGGTCGTCGACGCTGTCGGCATCCACCTGGGCGGTCTGGATCGGGCGATCCAGTTGGGCGGCGATGGCCTTGCACTTCGCTTCGTTGCGGCTGGCCAGGCAGATCTCGCTGAACACTTCGGGGTGCTGGGCACACTTGTGGGTGACAACGCCTCCGACGCCACCGGCGCCGATAATCAGGACTTTGCTCATGGGCCTCTCGAATCCAGATCGGGGATGTGTATGAAAGCGTAGGGTCTTATCGGTGTTTCGGCCATCTCGTATGCCCGTGCCCGATGCCACCCCGGTCTCGCTCGTCGCTTGCGCGCTGATGATGGCCCCCAGCGAAGCCGGGGGCAAGTGATTTTGTCATGGCGCGTTAGACCAAAGAAGGGGGTGGGTCGGCTCGGCGCCCATGAATAGTGGGGCGTTTTGGCATTATTTCTCGTCTATAACCTGCGTTATGAATCTCTATATAAGCTTGTGTTTTAGTATTGCGCGGAATCAACCATAAGCCGGAGAGGCAGAGCGTGACCCTACTGGACAGTATAGTGATGCAGGGCTTGGGCAGACACGGCGCTTTGACGGCAGAAGAGAAGACCCTGCTGCTTAACCTGGAACTCAATCCCAGACGAGCCATCGCCGGCGAGGTGCTGTGGCAGGAGAGTGCGGACGTGGACCTGTTCTGCGTGGTCAAGGAGGGCTGGGCCTACTCCTACCGCAACCTCGGCAACGGCTCGATGCAGATTCTCAAGGTCTATCTGCCCGGCGACATCATCGGCATGCGGGACTTCGGCTTCGCGCGCCGGCTGGCGGGTGTCGCGATGATCAACGATGGTGTGATCAGTCCCTTCACGCATCAGCAGCTGTTCGAACTCATCGGCCGCTCGCCGGCGCTGGCCGCGAGCATCATCGCCACGGTCGTGCGCCAGCAGGCGATGCTCACCGAGCGGCTGGTCTATCTCGGTCGCTACGCTGCTCACGAACGGCTGGCGCATTTCCTCTACGAGCTCTATCTGCGCTTGAAGCGGATCGGGGCGGTGGCGGAAAACGGTTTCCAGATGCCGCTCTCCCAGGAGCAGATCGGCGATGCGCTGGGGCTGAGCGCCGTGCACGTGAGCCGCACCTTCTCCATGCTGCGCGACGAAGGGCTGGTGGTACGCGACCGCCAGCATGTGGTGCTGCTCGATCCGCAGGCGCTGGCGCGGCTGGTCGAGTTCAACGACACCTATATCGACGAAACGCTATCCCCGGCGTTTCACAGTTTTCATTAGCCCCAGACTTTCATTGGCTCCAGGCTCCTCGCTGGCACCATGCTGCGTTGGCGGCGAGAGCGGCCGGCGTTGGGAAAGGTACGGCAGAAACGAAAAAAGCACCCCGTGGGGTGCTTTTTTCGTACTCGATTGGTGGAGGCGGCGGGGATCGAACCCGCGTCCGCCGACACTCGCTCTTCGGCTCTACATGCTTAGGTCCGTTTTTTGATTTAACGCATCTGGCTCCAACGGGCAGGATCCAGCTACGCGATTCCTCTAAAGTTTAGCGATTGGCGAGAGGACACCACCAACCGCGATCCCATCAGTCTTGGCTCATATCCCCTCCGCGATGAATGGGCACATCGCTTTGGGGCCGGACTAGAAGCTAACAGCTATTAAGCTGCCAGCGCGCCCTGAGCGTAGTTGTCGTCGTTTGCGACTATTTAGTCGTGATGTTGGATTTACGAGATACATCACGCTCTCGGCATGCACCTAGGAGGTTGTCATCGGCGTCGAAGCCATGTCGCCCCCGTAGCAGTCCCATCTTACCAGCATGGGTACGTCTATGACACCTGTTGGCAGGGCTGGTTCCCTCGCTTCCCCGATTCTTGCCGTTTTCGGGGAGCCAATCGACATCTCTTGCGGTAAGACGCCTCAGGCCTTGGTATGTTCCCGCATGATCCGGCCCTTCTGCCGCTGCCAGTCGCGGTCCTTTTCGGTGGCACGCTTGTCGTGCAGCTTCTTGCCCGTCACCAGGGCCAGCTCGCACTTCACTTTGTTGCCTTTCCAGTAGAGTTTGAGCGGCACGCAGGTGTGGCCTTTCTCCTGGGAGCGCGAGAAGATCTTGGCGATCTCCTTGCGGTGCAGCAGCAATTTGCGAGTGCGGGACGGATCGGCGATCTCGTGGGTGCTGGCGGTATTGAGCGGGGTGATGTGGCTACCCAGCAGCCAGGCCTCGCCATCCTTTATCAGGATGTAGGTGTCGGTGAGCTGGGCCTTGCCGGCGCGCAGGCTCTTCACCTCCCAGCCGGCCAGCACCAGGCCGGCCTCGAAGGTCTCGTCGATGTGATACTCGAAGCGAGCTTTCTTGTTCTGGGCGATGACGCCGCCGCCAGGGCCCTTGCCCTTGCCTTTCTTGTCGGCCATGGAACCTCTTGTCACGTTCTGCTGATGGCACGCCTCCTTCGATATGAGGGGAAGCGTGTTACCATTCAAGGCATGAAATAACCGCTCATGATACGCCCTGGGCACTGTGAAGTCAGCGGAGAGCTCAATGCCAATGGTCAATCGGTCCGCCCTGGTGCGGCACACCCCTCAGGACATGTTCGAACTGGTCAACGACTTCGAGCGCTATCCGGAATTCCTGCCCGGCTGTCGGCGGGCGCGGCTGCTCGAGCGCGACGACTCGCACCTGATCGGTGAAATGACCCTGGGGCGGGCGGGTATCGAGCAGAGTTTCACCACGCGTAACGACCTGATCGAGCCCGAGCGCATCGAAATGTCGCTGGTCAGCGGCCCCTTCAAGCGTCTGCGTGGGCGCTGGCTGTTCCTGCCGATGGGCGAGGGCGCCTGCAAGGTCTGCCTCGAGCTGGAGTTCGAGTTCGCCAACCGGCTGCTGGGCATGGCCTTCGGCAAGCTGTTCCAGCAGGTTGCCGGCCAACTGGTGGACTCCTTCACGCGTCGCGCCGACGAGCTGTACGGGCGCTGAGGTGGCGCTTCAGGTAGAGGTCGCCTTCGCGCTGCCCGAGCGGCAGCGCATCGTGACGCTGGAGGTGCCCGCGGGCACCACGGCGCGCCAGGCAGTCGCTCTGGCCGAGCTGGAGCGGCACTTCCCGGAACTGCCGGCGACGCACTTCGCCACGGCGGATCTGGGCATCTTCGGTCAGCTGCTGCGCGACCCCGATAACCATCGCCTGCGTGCCGGCGATCGGGTCGAGGTCTATCGCCCTCTCGAGATCGACCCCAAGGAGGCGCGGCTCCGGCGCGCCGGGCGTTAACCCGGCTGCGCGTTCGCGTTACTGTGCCAGCGGCTCGGTGGTTGCCGGCTCACCGCCCTGGGGCAGCGTGCCGCCGGCATCGGGTGCTGCCTCGGGAGCGGCTTCCGGCTGGGTGGCCGGCAGTTCGCCCATGGGGTCGGCGCCCTCGATGGCTGGGCCGACACCGTTCTGCGGCCGCAGTTCGATATCCCCGGAGAAGTCGCCCTCACGCTGCACGTTGACCAGGCGCTCACCGTCGAAGGTCAGCGTGACCCGGCGCTGCTGCACGCCGCCGTAGGCTTCGTCGAGGCGGAACACGTAGTCCCACTGGTTGGCATTGAAGGGCGCTTCCAGCAGCGGGCGGCCCATCACGTCGACGACCTGGGTGCGGCTCATGCCGGGCTGGAGCTGCTGCACCATGCCCTCGGTGATGTAGTTGCCCTGGGGCAGATCCCGCTTGTAGACGCAGCCGCTGACCACGGTCAGGGCGATGACGAGGGGTATGGTTTTGATCAGCTTTTGCATTTGTGTCCGTTCTTCACTATCGTGGATTCGGTCGATCATACCCGACCCTACCTGATACTGCGAAGAGCGAACATGGCCGACCAGAACCATGAACTGCGCAAGGCAGGCCTGAAGGTCACCTTGCCCCGAGTCAAGATCCTGCAGATCCTCGAGAATGCCACGGGTCAGCATCACCTGAGCGCCGAGGATGTCTACAAGACCCTGCTGGAAGCCGGAGAGGACGTCGGTCTGGCGACCGTTTATCGCGTGCTGACCCAGTTCGAGTCGGCGGGCCTGGTGATTCGTCACAATTTCGACGGCGGCCATGCCGTGTTCGAAATCTCCCAGGAGGAGCACCATGACCACATGGTGTGCCTCGATAGCGGCGAGATCATCGAATTCTTCGACGAGACCATCGAGCGGCGCCAGCAGGAGATCGCCGAGGAGCACGGCTTCGAGCTGGTCGATCACGCCCTGGTGCTCTACGTGCGCCCACGTGGTTCCAATGCCACTCGTCAGGACGGCACGCCGCGAAAATAAGCGACCCGCTATCAAAGCTTAGTGATAATGCGGCCCCGATCATCGATCGGGGCCGCTTTGCTTTACCTTGCGTCAACCGGTCGCAGGCAGTGGGCCCTCAGTGCGACGCACCCTGCTGGCTGGCATCCAGCATCTCGCGAGCGTGCGCCAGAGTGCGGTCGGAGAGGTTCACCCCGCCCAGCATGCGCGCCAGTTCGCTGACCCGACCGGCCTCGTCGAGCAGCGCCATGCGGGTCAGGGTGGTGTCGCGCTTGGCCTGCTTCTCGATGTGCAGATGGTGGTGCGCCTGCGCCGCCACCTGGGGCAGGTGGGTCACGGTCATCACCTGGCCCTGCTCGCCCAGCCGGCGCAGCAGTTGACCGACGATCTCGGCGGTGGCGCCGGAGATACCCACGTCGACTTCGTCGAATACCAGGCTGGGGATGGTCGAGTGGCGCGCGGCGACCACCTGGATCGCCAGGCTGATACGCGACAATTCGCCGCCCGAGGCGACCTTGGCCAGCGGGCGCGGCGGCTGGCCGGGATTGGCGCTGATCAGAAAGCGCACCTCCTCCATGCCGTCGGCCAGCGGGCTCTGGCGCGGCGCGACTTCCACCTCGAAGCGCGCCTTGCCCATGGCCAGGAAGGCGAGCTGCTCCTGCACCGCCTTGCCGAATCTGGCTGCCGCCTGTTGGCGGGAGTCACCCACCCGCCGCGCCTGCTCGCGCCAGCGGTCGCGAAGATTCTCGACCTCGGCGCGAAGTGCCTCGAGGTCGTGTTCGCCGCCCTCCAGGCCCTCCAGCTCAGCCTGCAGCCGGCGGTGCAGGGAAGGTAGTTCCTCGGGCATGACGTGATGCTTGCGGGCGATGCGATGCACCTCGCCCAGACGCGACTCGACCCAGGCCAGGCGCTCCGGGTCCAGCTCGGTAGCGTCGGCGAAGCGGTGTAGTTCGCGCACCGCCTCCTCGACCTGGATGCGCGCCTCGCCCAGCATGGCGAGGATCTCGGCCAGTGCGCCGCGGTCGCTGCCCGGCAGCGGATCGAGCCGATGCATCGCTTGGTTGAGCAGGGTCAATACGCCGCCTTCGTCGTTGTCGCAGCATTCGGCGGCGTGCTGCGCCTCGCGCAGCGTCTCCTCGGCGTGGGCGAGCTGTTCCTGCTCGTGCTCCAGGGTGGTGAGCTCCTCGTCGCCCAGTGCCAGTAAGTCGAGCTCCTCGACCTGGTAGCGCAGTAGCTGGCGGCGTGCCTGCACCTCGTCGCCGCTCTCGGTCAGCTGCTTCAGGCGTTTGCGGGTCGCCTGCCAGCGGCGGAACGTCTCGCTGAGTTCGTTCACCGCGGCGCGGTTGCCGGCGAAGTCGTCGAGCAGACGCAGATGGGTCTCCTCGCGCAGCAGTAACTGGTGGGCATGTTGGCCGTGGATCTCGACCAAGTGCTCGCCCAGCGCCTTGAGATCGGCCACCGTGGCCGGCTGGCCGTTGATCCATGCCTTGGAGCGGCCGCTGGCGGTCACCACCCGGCGCAGCAGGCAGTCGTCGTCGGGCAGCTCGCGCTCCGTGAGCCAGGTGCGGGCGGCGGGCAGGGCGGCGATGTCGAAGCGCGCCGAGAGATCGGCGCGCTCGCAGCCGTGGCGTACGCTGGCGGCGTCGCTGCGCTCGCCCAGGCACAGCCCCAGGGCGCCGAGCAGGATCGACTTGCCGGCGCCGGTCTCGCCGGTGATGGCGGTCATGCCACCGGCAAGCTCCAGATCGAGTGTATCGACGATGGCGTAATCGCGAATGGCAAGCTGAGTCAGCATGGGACCTCCCGGCGGCCGGTATCCTGGTGAGCTGGATATCCATACACGTTATTGCGTTTTTATACAGTAGTCGAGGTTCGCTCACAACACATGTGCAAGCCAGACCCCTAACGTTAAGGCCCGATCACTTGAGTTTGTGGCGAAGACCCCCATATAGGCCGCAGACCTTACAAGGCATTCGCCGATTCGAAATCTTTCCGGCCTCGCTGGGCCGGTGTTGCTTCAGGAGATGCGCATGGCTAAAGAACCCCAGACCCCGCTTGACGACGAGCTGGCGCGGCGCGAGGAAGAGGCCCGGCCGAAGCCGCTGGAAGGCGAGCTGGACGATGCGGCCAGCCTCGTTGAGAACGCTGCCGCGGCGTCCGAGGAGCCGGCGGAGGTGAGCGACAACCCCGAGGCCGACATGCTGGCAGCCCAGGTCGAGGAGCTGGAGCAGAGCCTGGCGGAGGCCAAGGATCAGGCGCTGCGCGCCGCCGCCGAAGCGCAGAACGTGCGGCGTCGCGCCGAGCAGGAGGCCGAGAAGGCGCGTAAGTTCGCCCTGGAGCGCTTCGTCAAGGAGCTGCTGCCGGTGGTCGACAGCCTGGAGAAGGCGCTGGACGCCATGGGTGAGGACGCCAGCGACGTTCACCGTGAGGGCGTGGCCATGACGCTGAAGATGCAGCAGGACGTGCTGGCCAAGTTCGGCGTCGAAACGGTCGAGCCGGCCGGCGAGCCGTTCGACCCGCAGTTCCACGAGGCGATGGCCATGGTGCCGAACCCCGAGCTCGAGCCCAACAGCGTGATGGAAGTGATCCAGAAGGGCTACCTGCTCAACGGACGCCTGGTGCGCCCGGCCATGGTAGTGGTCAGTCAGGCCGCCGGCTGAGGCCTAGCGAATGAAAACGGGGGCGGGGCTTGAAAAGCCACCCGACGCCCCCAGATAGACGTCAACCGCGGCAATCGCCGCAGCGATGGATTCAAGGCAAACGAATTTTCGAGGATTTCCTATGGGACGCATCATCGGTATTGACCTGGGGACCACCAACTCCTGTGTGGCCGTACTCGACGGCGACAGCGCCAAGGTGATCGAGAACGCCGAAGGTGCCCGCACCACGCCTTCCATCATCGCCTATACCGATGATGGCGAGATTCTGGTGGGGCAGTCGGCCAAGCGCCAGGCGGTCACCAACCCGCAGAACACCCTGTACGCCATCAAGCGCCTGATCGGTCGTCGCTTCAAGGACGACGTGGTGCAGAAGGACATCAAGATGGTGCCCTACGGCATCGTCGAGGCCGACAACGGCGACGCCTGGGTGGAAGTTAAGGGCAAGAAGCTGGCACCGCCGCAGGTCAGCGCCGAAGTGCTGAAGAAGATGAAGAAGACCGCCGAGGACTACCTGGGCGAGACCGTTACCGAGGCGGTGATCACCGTACCGGCCTACTTCAACGACAGCCAGCGTCAGGCCACCAAGGACGCCGGTCGTATCGCCGGTCTCGAGGTCAAGCGCATCATCAACGAGCCCACCGCGGCGGCGCTGGCCTACGGCATGGACAAGTCGCGCGGCGACAAGACCATCGCCGTGTACGACCTGGGCGGCGGTACTTTCGACATCTCCATCATCGAGGTGGCCGATGTCGACGGCGAGACCCAGTTCGAGGTGCTGGCCACCAACGGCGACACCTTCCTCGGCGGTGAAGACTTCGACATGGCGCTGATCAACTACCTGGTCGATCAGTTCAAGGCCGACAGCGGCATCAACCTGTCCGGCGACAACCTGGCCATGCAGCGCCTCAAGGAAGCCGCCGAGAAGGCCAAGATCGAGCTTTCCAGCGCCCAGCAGACCGACGTCAACCTGCCCTACATCACCGCCGACAACACCGGGCCCAAGCACCTCAACGTCAAGGTGACCCGGGCCAAGCTGGAGTCGCTGGTGGAAGAGCTGGTGCAGCGCTCGCTGGGGCCGTGCAAGACCGCGCTGTCCGACGCCGGCCTGTCCGCTTCCGAGATCGATGACGTGATTCTGGTCGGTGGCCAGACCCGCATGCCGATGGTGCAGAAGAAAGTCGCCGACTTCTTCGGCAAGGAAGCGCGCAAGGACGTCAATCCCGACGAGGCCGTGGCCGTGGGCGCGGCGATCCAGGGCGGCGTGCTGGGCGGCGACGTCAAGGACGTGCTGCTGCTCGACGTCACCCCGCTGACCCTGGGTATCGAGACCCTGGGCGGCGTGATGACCCCGCTGATCGAGAAGAACACCACCATCCCGACCAAGAAGACCCAGACCTTCTCGACCGCGGATGACAACCAGACCGCCGTGACCATCCACGTGCTGCAGGGTGAGCGCAAGCAGGCGGGCGGCAACAAGTCGCTTGGCCGCTTCGACCTGGCCGACATCCCGCCGGCGCCGCGCGGCGTGCCGCAGATCGAGGTAGCCTTCGATCTCGATGCCAACGGCATCCTCAACGTGTCCGCCAAGGACAAGGCCACCGGCAAGGAGCAGTCGATCGTCATCAAGGCCTCCAGCGGTCTGACCGACGAAGAGATCGAGCAGATGGTGCGCGACGCCGAGGCTCACGCCGACGAGGATAAGAAGTTCGAGGAGCTGGTGGCCCTGCGCAACCAGGCCGACGGCATGGTCCACGCCGCGCGCAAGACCGTGCAGGAAGCCGGCGAGCATGGCACCGACGAGGAGAAGCAGGCCATCGAGACGGCCGCCTCCGAACTCGAGGAAGCGCTCAAGAGCGACGACAAGGACGACATCCAGGCCAAGCTGGACAAGCTGACCGAGCTTTCCGGTAACCTGGCGCAGAAGATGTACGCCGCCCAGGCCGAAGCCGCCCAGCAGGCCGGTGGCGAGGGCCAGGAAGCCGGTGCCAAGCAGGAAGAAGACGTGGTCGACGCCGAGTACGAAGAAGTCAACGACGACCAGAAGAAGCAGTAATCGCCAAGGCGATGCCACGGACGACGGTAGCGCGGGGGGACGACTCCCGCGCTGCCGTTTCCGCGGATCGGGCAGCACTGCCTAGACCAGGAGGCGCATGGACCCATGTCCAAACGCGATTATTACGAGGTGCTCGGCGTCGAGCGAGGGGCCGACACCAAAGATATCAAGAAGGCCTACCGACGGCTGGCGCAGAAGTACCATCCGGACCGCAATCCGGATGACGACAAGGCCGCCGAGAAGTTTCGCGAGGTCTCCGAGGCCTACGAGATCCTCTCCGACAGCGAGAAGCGTGCCGCCTACGACCAGTTCGGCCATGCCGGGGTAGACGGACAGGCCGGAGGTTTCGGCGCCGGCGGCTTCGGCGGTGCGGGTGCCGGCGGCTTCAGCGACATCTTCGGCGACGTGTTCGGCGACATCTTCGGTGGCGGCGGCGGCCGGCGCAGTCCCCATGCGCCGCAGCGCGGCAGCGACCTGCGCTACAACCTCGAGCTCGATCTCGAAAGCGCGGTGGCCGGCACCACGGTGGACATTCGCGTGCCGCGTCACGTGGAGTGTAGCCGCTGCGACGGCGAGGGCGCCGAGCCGGGCTCCACCAAGGAGACCTGCCCCACCTGTAACGGGCTAGGCCAGGTGCGCATGCAGCAGGGCTTCTTCGCCGTGCAGCAGACCTGCCCCACCTGTCACGGCAGCGGCGTGCACATCAAGGTGCCGTGTCACAAGTGTCACGGCGAGGGCCGCGTGCGTGAGACCCGCACCCTGTCGGTGAAGATTCCCGCCGGGGTCGATACCGGCGACCGCATTCGTCTCAACGGCGAGGGCGAGTCCGGCATCAACGGCGGTCCGCCCGGCGATCTCTACGTGCAGGTGGCGATCAAGCCGCACCGTATCTTCCAGCGCGACGGCAAGCATCTGCAGTGCGAGGTGCCGATCAACTTCGTCGACGCTGCGCTGGGCGGCGAGCTCGAAGTGCCCACCCTGGACGGCCGGGTCAAGCTCAAGATCCCGCCCGAGACCCAGACCGGCAAGCTGTTCCGCCTGCGTGGCAAGGGCGTCAAGCCGGTACGCGGCGGTCCGCCCGGCGACCTGCTGTGCAAGGTGGTGGTGGAGACCCCGGTCAACCTCAGCGAAGAGCAGAAGGCCCTGCTACGCCAGTTCCAGGAGAGCCTGGGGGGCAGCAACAGCGCCCACCACTCGCCCAAGAAGAGCGGCTTCTTCGACGGCGTGAAGAAGTTCTTCGAGGACATGAAGCCGTAAGGCGGAACTGCGCCATGAAAGCCCCCGAGCCCTGGCGGTGTCGGGGGCTTTTGCATTTTCAGTGTGGTCGGTTCCTTCGAACCCAACGTTCCGCCCGGTGCTGCGCATCGGGGCTGGCGCCAACCCGCTCCGGCGTCTTAGTCTGTTGGCTCAGATACGAAGGGAGATCGTTGCTATGCCGATGTCGCGTGCGGTGATCGCTACCGAGTCCGGGGCGAGGGTGATGAACCGGCTGTGCAAGCACTGGGCGCACAAGCTGGAGGTGGAGCAGGGTGAGGAGCAGAGTCGCGTGGCGTTCGAGGGCGGCTCCTGCGTCATGCGCGTCGAGCCGGGCAAGCTGCTGGTGGCCATCGAGGCGCTGGACGATGAGGTGCTCGACCGCCTGGAGGGCGTGGTGGATTCCCACCTGCAGCGCATGGCGGGCGACGAGGAACTGGCCATCGTCTGGGAAAATTGAGCACCCCGCCGTCGCCCCGCCTGGCCCACCTCGGCATGCTGCTGTGGGCTCTGCTGGTGGGGCTGTCGTTTCCCGCCGTGGGGCTGATGAGCGAGCTGCCGCCGCTCTCGCTCACCGCGCTACGTTTCGCCATCGCCTGTGCCGGGCTGTGGTGGCTGGCGCGGCGCTCGTCCGACTTCCTGCCCACCTGGCGGCTGCTGCCGCTCTACACGCTGATGGGGCTGTGTCTGGCCGGCTTCTTCGGTGCCATGTTCTGGGCCGCCCATCACGCCACCGCGCTCTCCATGGCCACCCTCTACGTCACCGTGCCGCTGCTGGCCTACCTGCTGGGGCTGGGGTTCCGCGTCGAGCGACTGGGCTGGCAGCTGCCGGCCATCCTCGCGCTGGGCGCCGCCGGGGCATTGGCGCTCGCCTTCGCCGAGGCCCGCAGCCACGGTGAAGGCATGCGGGTGGGGATCGGCGAGGCGGTGTTCTTCTTCGGCTGCGTGGCGTCGGCGCTCTATCCGGTGCTGAGCAAGTGGGGGCTGGCGCGGGAGTGGTTGCCCGAGTCGGCGGCGGTACGCACCTTCTGGAGTCTGGGGCTTGGCGGGATCGCCATCGGCCTGCTGGGGCTCGCCATCGAGCCGGCTACCCACCTCGTCGCCATGCGCTGGCAGGATCTGGCCCTGGTGGTCTATCTCGGGCTCTTCTCCAGCGCGCTCACCTTCTGGCTGATGCAGCGTGCCACGGCGGTGCTCACACCGGGAGCCGTGACCGCCTACGGCTACATGGTGCCCTTCGTCTCCATGCTACTGCTGTTCGTTACCGCCCCCGAGCAGCTCGGCTGGCACTGGCTGCCGGGCAGCGCGCTGGTGCTCGCCGCCATCGGGCTGCTGCTGCGTCAGGACGGCAAGGCGGCCCAAGAGCGTTAATCCAGCTCCTCGGTGTCCGGTTCACTGCCTGGTGTGGCGGACAGCCGCGGAAAGTGGCGGCGAATCTCGGCGTAGAGCTCGCTCACGTCCGCCACGTGACGGCGCGAGAAGTGGAACGGCACCAGCTGGCCGACCCCGGCCGCGGCGGCGATCTCACCGCAGGCGCGGGCGGTCAGATGGCCGGTGCGCCGGGCCTGCTCGGCCTGGTCTTCACGAAACGAAGCCTCGCAGAACAGCACCTCGGCGCCGTGGGCAAGCGCACACAGGCGCTTGCGGTTCTCCGGTGTGTCGCCGAAGTCGGTGGCATAGACCAGGCGCTGGCCCGGCTGCGCGAACAGCAGTTGCTCGGCCAACCCGGCGACGGGCTGACGGCTGCCGTCGGGCAGGGTGATCTCGCCTGCGTCGCCGCCTTCCTGCGCGCGCTGCTTGAGCTCGCCGAGCCAGGGGCCGGGCGCCCAGCCGTGTGCGTTCAGGCGCTCCTTGCGCACCTTGAGCTGGGTCGCCGGCTCATAGGCGAAGGCCAGTACCGGGGTGCCATGATCCAGCGTGGCGGCGCGCACGCGAAAACCGGGCTCGGCGTGGATCACGTCGCCATCCACCTCGCATGGGGAGAGCACCTGCATCGGCTGGCCGGCGACGAGCCGATAGTGGGCCAGGCGTTCACCGTGCAGCTCGAAGACCTCGAAGCGAGGCGCCTTCTGCTCGACCCGGTCCCACAGGATGCCGCGCAGAAAGCCGTCCAGGTGAGCGGCGAGTCCGGGCGGGCCGTAGACCCGGCAGGCCGAGTAGTCGCCGATGCGTGAGCGCAGCAGCCACAGGAAACCGCCGATGTGGTCGACATGGGCATGGCTGATGAACACGTCGCTGATCTGGTGGGCCAGCCGCGCCGGCAGCCGGCCGGGGTCGCCCAGGTCGAACAGCAGGCTGCGCTTGCGGTGGCGCAGGCGCAGATGCAGCAGCGGATCGCCGAACACGCCGTTGACCAGCGTGGCGCGCAGGCCATCGAGGCGCAGCGTCGGGCGGGGGCCGGTGGCGCTCTCCTGAGGAGTGTACGAGAGCGCCGGCGCTTCACCGGATGCGGTCGAGGAGCGAGGATGAGGGCGCGCCGTGCCGAGCTGTCCTTCGGCGCTGCGCCGGGCATCGCGAATCACCAGGGTACGCGGCGTGCCCGTCAGGGGCGGCGTGCGCACGCTGAGCCGATCCCCCACCAGAGCCAACACTTCGCCCATGGCCAGGGTCGCCCCGCCGGCATCGAGCAGGCCGATCTGACGCCCTGGCCAGGCATGAGGCGCGCCGCCGGGCGGCGGGGCGCCGACGAAGGTCAGCGCCGACAGCTCGAGTTCCCGCATCTCGGCGCTGTCGAGATAAGCATCCCAGGCGTCGGTGCGCCACTGGCGGCGCAGCTGTTTGCCGGGGTGGCGCGCCTGAGGGTGCGCGGGCAGGTTCAGCGTTGCCAGGCCGAGGGCGGCGCGCTCATGCGGATACGGGTCGCGCTCCTGCGCCGGCGCCAGGCGTACCACGGCACTCACCCGGCCGGCGCCGACCAGTGCCGGCAGCAGCTCGGCACCGCCGATACCGCGCTCCACGCCGGGGGCGTCGATGACCAGCGGCGTCGCGTCGAGCCGTGCGACCATGCGGCGTACGGCGTCTGTCAGCGGCAGGCGGAAGCGGGCGCTGTCGAGGGTGGCGAGCGCCTCGATGGCCTCCAGCTGCCACTCGCCCAAGCGCTCATCCCAGTGCCCCAGGCATACGGCACCGGGCGGGCCGAAGCCGGGCAGGCCGGGGTCGGCGGCCAGGCAGCGGCACACCTGGCCGCGTTCGGCCAGGGCTGCCGCCGCACTTCGCGCCAGGGTGCTCTTGCCGCTGCCGGGCGGGCCGGTGAGCAGCACGCGCGGATGACGTTCGAGCAGCTCTAGCAGGGCGGCTGCGCGGGTGGTATCGGGCGGCATCGACTCAGACATGGCGTTCCTTGAGTGGTGTTGTCATGCCCAGTGTGGGCGATTCCGCCGTCGCTGCCCAAGCACTCGGCCAGGCGGGCTCTGGCTCTGATATACTGCCTCGATCCCCACTCGTCAGCTTTCGCAGGAGTCCGCATGACCCGTATCGCCATCGTCGGTGTCGCCGGCCGCATGGGCCGCACCCTGGTCAACGCCGTGCAGGAGGATGCCGGTGCCACCCTGGCCGGCGGTATCGTCGAGCCGGGCAGTTCGCTGGCCGGGGCCGATATTGGCGAGCTGGCGGGGCTCGGCAAGCTGGGTGTCGCCGCGGTGGACTCCCTCGATGCCATCGTCGACGACTTCGACGTACTGATCGACTTCACCGCCCCCCGGGTCACGCTGGCCAACCTGGCCTTCTGCGCAGCGCACGGCAAGCGCATGGTGATCGGCACCACCGGGCTCTCCGACGACGAGCTGGCCGAGCTCGACGGTTACCGCGAGCGGCTGCCCTTCGTCTTCGCTCCCAACATGAGCGTGGGGGTGAACCTGACCCTCAAGCTGCTCGAGACGGCGGCCCGGGCGCTGGGCGACGAGGGCTACGACATCGAGGTGATCGAGGCCCACCATCGCCACAAGGTCGACTCGCCCTCCGGCACCGCGCTGAAGATGGGCGAGGTGGTGGCCGAGGCGCTGGGGCGCACGCTCAAGGAGCACGGCGTGTTCGAGCGTGTCGGCCAGTGCGGGCCGCGGGATCCCAAGGAGATCGGTTTCGCCACGGTGCGCGCCGGCGACATCGTTGGCGAGCATACGGTGATGTTCGCCACCGAGGGCGAGCGCATCGAGATCACCCACAAGGCCTCGAGCCGCATGACCTTCGCCAAGGGCGCGGTGCGGGCGGCGCGCTGGGTGGCCGACCAGGAAAGCGGTCGATACGGCATGCAGGACGTGCTCGGATTGGACTAAAGGGGTGGTCGAGAAGGGCAGAATCCTGTAACATCTCCAAAATTTTGGCCGGGCGCCTGAAAACAGCAGTCCAACTGCGCGCTTGTTGCGTGGCCAGCCCCGAGCAAACAGAGACAACAAGCGGGATGAAACCGGTTCCATCGGCTTCGTCCCGCTTTTTTACGAGCCAAATCTGTCGCCGCGACGATAGCCGCCGAGCCTGCGCCCCTCAGGCTCGCACCAGCATGGGAGGACCTTGTCTTGAACAGCCCCGCATTGAGCAGACCCGCGATATTGGCCCTGGAAGACGGCAGTGTGTTTCACGGCACCGCCATCGGCGCCGATGGGCAAACCAGCGGCGAGGTGGTGTTCAATACGGCCATGACCGGCTATCAGGAGATCCTCACCGACCTCTCCTACACCCGACAGATCGTGACCCTGACCTACCCGCACATCGGTAACACCGGCGTCAACGCCGAAGACGTCGAGTCGGGCTCGATCGCCGCCGCCGGCCTGGTGATCCGCGACCTGCCGCTCATCGCCAGCAACTTCCGCTCCGAGCAGTCGCTCTCCGACTACCTCAAGAGCCAGAACGTGCTCGGCATCGCCGACATCGACACCCGCCGTCTGACCCGCATCCTGCGCGACAAGGGTGCCCAGAACGGCGCCATCCTGGCGGGGCGGGAGGCCGAGGGCGAAGACGCCGTCGAGCGTGCGCTGGCCGCGGCGCGGGCGTTCCCCGGGCTCAAGGGCATGGACCTGGCCAAGGAAGTCAGCTGCAAGCAGGCCTACGAGTGGAACGAGGCAGAGTGGGTGCTGGGCCAGGGTAACGCCGATGCCAGTGGCAGCGAGCGCCCCTTCCACGTGGTGGTCTACGACTACGGCGTAAAGTACAACATCCTGCGCATGCTGGCCTCCCGCGGCTGCCGCCTCACCGTGGTGCCGGCGCAGACCCCGGCCAGCGACGTGCTGGCGCGCAATCCGGACGGCATTCTGCTGGCCAACGGCCCCGGCGACCCCGCGCCCTGCGACTACGCCATCAAGGCGATCCAGGAGCTCCTCGAGACCAACGTGCCGGTGTTCGGCATCTGCCTCGGTCACCAGCTGCTGGCGCTGGCCGCCGGTGCCAAGACGGTGAAGATGAACCACGGCCACCACGGCGCCAACCACCCGGTGCAGGACCTCGACAGCGGCCACGTGATGATCACCAGCCAGAACCACGGCTTCGCCGTCGACGAGGCGAGCCTGCCGGGCAACGTGCGCGCCATTCACCGTTCGCTGTTCGACGGCACGCTGCAGGGCATCGAGCTGACCGATCGCCCGGCCTTCAGCTTCCAGGGGCACCCGGAAGCGAGCCCCGGACCGCGCGACGTGTCGCCGCTGTTCGACCGCTTCGTGACGATGATGCGTGAGCGCCGCTGAGCGGCGCCGCCTTCGTCTTATCGCCTGCTTTCAACGAATCCAGCCGCGGGAACCGACATGCCCAAGCGTACCGACATAAACAGCATCCTGATCATTGGCGCCGGCCCCATCGTCATCGGCCAGGCGTGCGAATTCGACTACTCCGGCGCCCAGGCCTGCAAGGCGCTGCGCGAGGAGGGCTACCGGGTCATCCTGGTCAACTCCAACCCGGCCACCATCATGACCGACCCGGTGATGGCCGACGCCACCTACATCGAGCCGATCACCTGGCAGGCGGTGGAGAAGATCATCGAGGCCGAGCGCCCCGACGCCATCCTGCCCACCATGGGCGGCCAGACCGCGCTCAACTGCGCGCTGGCGCTTGACAAGCACGGCGTGCTGGAAAAGTACGGCGTGGAGATGATCGGCGCCAACGCCGACACCATCGACAAGGCCGAAGACCGCGACCGCTTCGACAAGGCGATGAAGAACATCGGCCTGGAGTGCCCGCGGGCCAAGGTCGCCCACTCCATGGAAGAGGCCTGGGAGATCCAGGCCGAACTCGGCTTCCCGGTGATCATCCGCCCCTCCTTCACCATGGGCGGCTCCGGCGGCGGCGTGGCCTACAACAAGGAGGAGTTCGAGGAGATCTGCGATCGCGGCTTCGACCTCTCGCCCACCAAGGAGCTGCTCATCGACGAGTCGCTGCTGGGCTGGAAGGAGTACGAGATGGAGGTCGTTCGTGACAAAAACGACAACTGCATCATCGTCTGTGCGATCGAGAACTTCGACCCCATGGGCGTGCACACCGGCGACTCCATCACCGTGGCCCCGGCGCAGACGCTGACCGACAAGGAGTACCAGATCATGCGCGACGCATCGCTTGCGGTGCTGCGCGAGATCGGCGTCGAGACCGGCGGCTCCAACGTGCAGTTCGGCGTCGACCCCAAGACCGGGCGCATGGTGGTCATCGAGATGAACCCGCGGGTGTCGCGCTCCTCGGCGCTGGCCTCCAAGGCCACCGGCTTCCCGATCGCCAAGATCGCCGCCAAGCTGGCAGTGGGCTATACCCTGGACGAGCTCTCCAACGACATCACCGGCGGCCGCACCCCGGCCTCGTTCGAGCCCTCCATCGACTACGTGGTCACCAAGATTCCGCGCTTCACCTTCGAGAAGTTCCCCCAGGCCAACGACCGCCTCACCACCCAGATGAAGTCGGTGGGCGAGGTGATGGCCATCGGGCGTACCTTCCAGGAGTCGCTGCAGAAGGCCCTGCGCGGCCTCGAGACCGGCAACGACGGCCTCGACCCCAAGGTGAGCGAGTTCACCGAAGAGGCCATGCAGCACATCAAGGGTGAGCTGCAGGCCGCCGGCGCCGAGCGCATCTTCTACATCGCCGACGCCATGCGCGCCGGTCTGAGCGTGGAAGAGATCTTCGCCCTGACCAACATCGACCCCTGGTTCCTGGTCCAGCTCGAGGAGCTGGTGCGTATCGAGCACGACGTGGCCAAGCGCTCGCTCTCCGAACTCAGCGCCCAGGAGCTGTTCCGCCTCAAGCGCAAGGGCTTCTCCGATGCGCGCCTGGCCAAGCTGCTCGGCGTCTCCGAGAAGGAATTCCGCCGCACGCGCCAGAAGGCCGGCATCCGCCCGGTCTACAAGCGCGTCGACACCTGCGCCGCCGAGTTCGCCTCGGACACCGCCTACATGTACTCCACCTACGAGGAGGAGTGCGAGGCCGAGGTCAGCGATCGTCAGAAGATCATGGTGCTGGGCGGCGGGCCCAACCGCATCGGTCAGGGCATCGAGTTCGACTACTGCTGCGTCCACGCCGCCTTCGCCATGCGCGACGACGGCTATGAGACCATCATGGTCAACTGCAACCCGGAGACCGTCTCCACCGACTACGACACCTCTGATCGCCTCTACTTCGAGCCGGTGACCTTGGAGGACGTGCTGGAGATCGCCGACAAGGAGCAGCCGGTCGGTGTGATCGTGCAGTTCGGCGGTCAGACCCCGCTCAAGCTCGCCCGTGAGCTCGAGGCCGCCGGCGTGCCGATCATCGGCACCACCCCGGACGCCATCGACCGCGCCGAGGACCGCGAGCGCTTCCAGCAGATGATCGACAAGCTGGGCCTCAAGCAGCCGCCCAACGCCACCGCGCGCAGCTTCGACGAGGCCTTCGCCAAGGCCGAGGCGATCGGCTACCCGCTGGTGGTGCGGCCGAGCTACGTGCTTGGCGGCCGCGCCATGGAGATCGTCTACTCCGCCGACGAGCTGGAGAACTACATGACCCACGCGGTCAAGGTCTCCAACGACTCGCCGGTGCTGCTCGACCACTTCCTCAATGCCGCCATCGAGATCGACATCGACGCCGTTTCCGACGGCCACGAAGTGGTGATCGGCGGCATCATGCAGCACATCGAGCAGGCCGGCGTGCACTCCGGCGACTCCGCCTGTGCACTGCCGCCCTACTCGCTGCCCGCCGAAGTGCAGGACGAGATGCGCGAGCAGGTCAAGCGCATGGCCGTCGAGCTCGGCGTGGTGGGCCTGATGAACGTGCAGCTGGCGTGGCAGGACGGCGAGATCTACGTCATCGAGGTCAACCCGCGCGCCTCGCGCACCGCGCCCTTCGTCTCCAAGTGCATCGGCACCTCGCTGGCCCAGATCGCCGCCCGCTGCATGGCTGGCAAGACCCTGGCCGAGCAGGGCTTCACCCGCGAGATCGTGCCGCACTTCTTCAGCGTCAAGGAGGCGGTGTTCCCGTTCAACAAGTTCCCCGGGGTCGATCCGATCCTGTCGCCGGAGATGAAGTCCACCGGCGAGGTGATGGGCTCGGGCGAGACCTTCGCCGAGGCCTTCTACAAGGCGCAGCTGGGCGCCGGCGAGGCGATCCCGGCGCTGACCGGCGAGCGCAAGGCGTTCCTCTCGGTGCGTGAACCGGACAAGGCGGGAGTTATCGAGATTGCCCGTTCTCTGCTAGGATTGGGATTCACCCTGTGCGCGACTCGCGGCACCGCCGCAGCCCTCGAAGCCGCAGGCCTCGAGGTGGAAGTCGTCAACAAGGTCTATGAAGGTCGTCCGCATATCGTCGATCTGCTCAAGAACGATGACATCGCCTATATCGTCAATACCACCGAGGGTCGCCAGGCGATCAACGACTCTTCGGTAATCCGCCGTACCGCACTGGCCCGCAAGGTGCCCTATGCCACCACCCTGGCAGGGGCGAGTGCCGTTTGCATGGCGCTGGAATATGGCAACGAGATCACGGTGCGGCGGTTACAGGAACTGCATGCAGGAGCAACGCAATGAACAAGGTCCCGATGACCGTTGCCGGCGAAGCACGCCTGCGCAAGGAACTCGAGGAGCTCAAGAGCGAGGCGCGCCCCAAGGTGATCGCAGCAATCGCCGAGGCGCGTGAGCATGGCGATCTCAAGGAGAACGCCGAGTACCATGCGGCGCGTGAGCAGCAGGGCTTCATCGAGGGGCGTATCCAGGAGATCGAGAGCAAGCTCTCCAACGCCCAGGTGATCGACGTGGCCAAGCTGCCGCAAACCGGCAAGGTGATCTTCGGCGTCACCGTGGAGCTGATCAACCTCGGCAGCGACGAGGAGGTGAGCTACCAGATCGTCGGCGAGGACGAGGCCGACATCAAGGCCGGCAAGATCTCCGTCACCTCGCCCATTGCCCGTGCCCTGATCGGCAAGGAGGAGGGCGACGTGGTGGTGGTCAGCACGCCGGGCGGTGAGGTCGAGTACGAGATTTCCAGCGTCGAGCATCGCTGAGCCAAGCCGAGCTCAACCCGGTACGAAGAAAAAGCCCGCGACATCATGTCGCGGGCTTGTTTTTTGGGCTCTGGCTCCTTTGGGCCTTCCGGCGGCTTGCCGGTGGGTCTCAGTGCCGGCCGTGGTGGTTCTCGAAGCGCTTGATGTTGGAGAGCTTCGGGTTGGCCTGGGGGCTCTTGCGGTAGAGCAGCGCCATCTTGCCGATGGTCTGCACGCGCTCGGCGCCGCTGGCCGCCAACAGCTCCTCGAGCATGGCGGCGCGGTCGTCGCGCTCCGGCAGGGCCAGCTTCACCTTGATCAGTTCGTGATCGGCGAGCGCCCGGTCGAGTTCCGCCAGCACGCCCTCGGAGACACCGTTCTCCGACACTGTCACCACCGGGTTGAGATGGTGGCCGATGCTGCGAAATGCTTTCTTTTGTGCCTGTGACAAGCTCATGGTATCTTGCGTCTTCCCGGTTGCGCGTAACCTGTCATGGTACGGTGAAATGTGCGCCGGCGAAAGCATGGCAAGGCCCGGTGGGCCCTCGTCCAGCTCTGCATCACAACGAACCGGGCCGGCATGTCTGCGCTTCGCTCGGCGTCTTCAGTCAAGGTGATCGTGTGGCTCGATCCACTTCCTCGTCCCGCAACGGCGCATCCGATGGCTCGCGCCGCCAGCAGCCTGGTGCCAGCAAAGGCGGTGCCGGCAAGAGCAGTGCCAGCAAGAGCAGCGCCGGCTGGCTCAAGGAGCACTTCGACGACCGCTTCGTCCAGCAGAGCTGGCAGGACGGCTATCGCTCCCGTGCCAGCTACAAGCTGCTGGCGCTCGACGAGAAGGACCGGCTGTTCAAGCCCGGCATGAGCGTGATCGACCTGGGCGCGGCCCCGGGCGGCTGGAGTCAGGTGGCGGCCGACCGCGTAAGCCCCGACGGGGTGGTGATCGCCTCGGACATCCTCGAGATGGATGCCCTGGCCGGCGTCGAGTTCATTCAGGGCGACTTCACTGAGGAAGCCGTGCTGGAGGCGATACTCGCCGCCCTCGACGGCAGGCCGGTGGACCTTGTGATGTCCGACATGGCCCCCAATATGAGCGGTATGAGCGCCATCGACCAGCCCCAGGCCATGTACCTGGTGGAGCTGGCGTTGGACCTGGCGCGCCAGACCCTGCGCCCCGGCGGCCGCTTCCTGGCCAAGGTGTTCCAGGGCGAGGGCTTCGATGCCTACCTGCAGGAGCTGCGTCAGAGCTTTACCAAGGTGGTGACACGCAAGCCGGAGGCGTCCCGCGCCCGTTCGCGCGAGGTCTACCTGCTGGCAGACGGATTTCGGGGCTGAGCCGCGGCTCGGCCCGACGACACGAGCCAGGGTGCGGCGCCGCCGGTCCTGGGCGATCGATAATAGCTATAGACTAATAGCGCGATGGCCAGACATGGCCGCCCAACTGTGCCACAGTGTGGGATGGTGCGGGTACGGCCCGCGAGGCGGAACATGGCCTCTCCATTCGTGGTCTTAAAGCCAGGCATCGTTGGCCGAGAGTAGCTTGCAATGAGGGTAGTCCCTTGAATGATATGGCGAAGAATCTGATCCTGTGGTTGGTCATCGCGGCAGTGCTGCTGACGGTGTTCAACAATTTCACCGTCGACACGACGCCGCAGACGATGAACTATTCCCAGTTCGTCCAGCAGGTGCAGAACCAGCAGGTCCGCAGCGTGACCATCGACGGCTACCGGATCACCGGCGAGCGCGCCGATGGCTCTCAGTTCCAGACCATCCGGCCGGCGGCGGAAGACCCCAAGCTGATCGACGACCTGCTCTCCCATAACGTCACCGTGATAGGGCGCGAGCCGCAGGAGCAGAGTCTGTGGACGCGACTGCTGATAGCCAGCTTCCCGATCCTGCTGATTCTTGCCATCTTCATGTTCTTCATGCGCCAGATGCAGGGTGGCGCCGGCGGCAAGGGCGGGCCGATGAGCTTCGGCAAGTCCAAGGCCAAGCTGCTCTCCCAGGATCAGATCAAGACCACCTTCGCCGACGTCGCCGGCTGCGACGAGGCCAAGGAGGAGGTCGAGGAACTGGTCGACTTCCTGCGCGACCCATCCAAGTTCCAGCGCCTGGGCGGCACCATTCCCCGCGGCGTGTTGATGGTTGGGCCGCCGGGTACCGGTAAGACGCTGCTGGCCAAGTCCATCGCCGGCGAGGCCAAGGTACCGTTCTTCTCGATCTCCGGCTCCGACTTCGTCGAAATGTTCGTCGGCGTGGGTGCGTCCCGCGTGCGCGACATGTTCGAGCAGGCCAAGAAACAGGCCCCCTGCATCATCTTCATCGACGAGATCGATGCCGTGGGCCGTTCGCGCGGCGCCGGCATGGGCGGCGGCAACGACGAGCGCGAGCAGACGCTTAACCAGCTGCTGGTGGAGATGGACGGCTTCGAGGCCAACGAGGGCATCATCGTCATCGCCGCCACCAACCGTCCCGACGTGCTCGACCCCGCGCTGCTGCGCCCGGGCCGCTTCGACCGCCAGGTGGTGGTGCCGCTGCCCGACATCCGCGGCCGCGAGCACATCCTCAACGTGCACCTGCGCAAGGTGCCGCTGGCCGACGACGTCAAGCCGTCGCTGATTGCCCGCGGTACCCCCGGCTTCTCCGGCGCCGACCTGGCCAACCTGGTCAACGAGGCGGCGCTGTTCGCCGCGCGGCGCAACAAGCGCCTGGTGGGCATGGAAGAGCTGGAGCTGGCCAAGGACAAGATCATGATGGGCGCCGAGCGCCGCTCCATGGTCATGACCGACAAGGAGAAGCTCAACACGGCCTACCACGAGTCGGGCCACGCCATCATCGGTCTGGTGATGCCTGAGCATGACCCGGTCTACAAGGTCACCATCATTCCGCGCGGCCGCGCCCTGGGCGTGACCATGTTCCTGCCCGAGCAGGATCGCTACAGCCTGTCGCGTCAGCAGATCCTCAGCCAGATCTGCTCGCTGTTCGGCGGCCGTATCGCCGAGGAGATGACGCTGGGGCCGAACGGTGTCACCACCGGGGCGTCCAACGACATCAAGCGCGCCACCGAGCTGGCCCACAACATGGTCGCCAAGTGGGGCCTCTCCGAGGAGATGGGGCCGATCATGTACGACGAGGACGAGTCGCATCAGTTCCTCGGCGGCCCGGGCCAGGGCGGCGGCAAGCTGAAGTCCGGCGAGACCGTCTCACGCCTCGACAAGGAGGTGCGCAAGGTCATCGACGAGTGCTACGCCAAGGCCAAGCAGATCCTCGAGGAGAATCGCGACAAGCTCGACGCCATGGCCGAAGCGCTGATGCAGTACGAGACCATCGACGCCGATCAGCTCAAGGACATCATGGAAGGCCGTACGCCGCGTCCGCCCAAGGACTGGGAAGACGGCGACTCGGGCACCGGCGCGCCGGTCGGCGGTGGCGCCGAGCCCAAGCCCGAAGCGGAGCCGGCACCACAGCCGACCGACAGCGGTGGCGAAGGCGGCGATGGCGGAGACCACGGCGACGAGGATGAGGACGACGAGCCTCGCCGACGTCCCTCTGACCCGCTGGGCGGTCCCGCCGGATCGTGAACCGCGATGCCGACACAGGCGCCCCACCGGGGCGCCTTTGCCGTGGGGCGACCTGACGCGACCCATGTCACAGGATGCATGACATGACAGATTCTCCTTCAGCGATTTGGCTGCCGTGTGGGCGGCATCGACTGGATCTCTCCTACCCCCGCGTGATGGGGATTCTCAACGTCACTCCCGACTCTTTCTCCGACGGCGGCCGCCATGTCGCCATCGACGATGCCCTGCGTCACGCCGAGCGCATGCTGGCGGAGGGCGCGGCGATCATCGACGTGGGAGGCGAATCGACTCGTCCCGGTTCGCAGCCGGTGGCCACCCAGGAGGAGCTGGACCGCGTGGCGCCGGTGGTCGAGCGGCTGGTGTGCGAACTCGATGCGCTGGTGTCGGTGGATACCAGCAATCCCGACGTCATGCGCGAGGCCGCTCAACTCGGTGCCGGCATGCTCAACGACGTGCGCGCTCTGCAGCGCGAGGGCGCGCTGGAGGCGGCGATCGGCACCGGCCTGCCGGTGTGCCTGATGCATATGCAGGGCGAGCCTCACGAGATGCAGCAGGCGCCTCACTACGATGAGCCCATCGAGGAGGCGGTGGCCGGCTTCCTCGCCGCCCGGGTGGCGGCCTGCGAGGCCGCCGGGCTGCGACGCGAGCGGCTGCTGCTCGACCCCGGTTTCGGCTTCGGCAAGACCGTGGAACACAATCTGCGCCTGCTCAACCGCATGGAGCGGCTGGCTGACATGGAGCTGCCGCTGCTGGTGGGCATGTCGCGCAAGAGCATGATCGGCAAGGTGCTGGGTCGGCCGGTGGAGGAGCGTCTGCCCGGCGGGCTGGCGCTGGCGTCGCTGGCGATCGAGCGCGGTGCGCGTATCCTGCGCGTCCATGACGTTGGCCCTGCCATGGATGCGGTGAACATGACTTGGGCCGTGCTTAGGGAAGGCTGCGAGAATGACTAGAAAATACTTTGGTACGGATGGCATTCGTGGGACGGTGGGCGAGTATCCCATCACACCGGATTTCATGCTCAAGCTGGGCTGGGCCGTGGGGCGGGTGCTGGCCCGTGAGTCGGGGCGCGCTCGCGTGCTGATCGGCAAAGACACGCGCATCTCGGGCTACATGTTCGAATCGGCGCTGGAGGCGGGCCTCTCCGCCGCCGGCGTCGACGTGGCGCTGCTCGGCCCGATGCCCACCCCGGCCATCGCCTATCTCACGCGTACCTTCCGTGCCGATGCCGGCATCGTCATCTCGGCATCCCACAACCCCTTTGCCGACAACGGCATCAAGTTCTTCTCCACCGAGGGCACCAAGCTCGCCGATGAGCTCGAAGAGCGTATCGAGGCGATGCTGGACGAGCCGCTGACCACGGTGGCGGCGGACAAGCTGGGTAAGGCGATGCGCATCGACGACGCTGCCGGTCGCTACATCGAATTCTGCAAGTCGACCATTCCCAACCGGGTCAGCCTTCACGGGCTGCGCATGGTGCTCGACTGTGCCCACGGCGCCACCTATCACATCGCCCCCAGCGTGTTCCGCGAGCTGGGCGCCGAGGTCAGCCTGGTCGGGGCCAGCCCCGACGGTCTCAACATCAACCGCGACGTCGGTTCCACTTCGCCGGCCACCCTGCGGGCGGCGGTGATCCAGCAGAGCGCCGATCTGGGTATCGCTTTCGACGGTGACGGCGACAGGGTGTTGATGGTCGATGCCGACGGTCGAGAGATCGATGGCGACGACATTCTTTACCTGATTGCCCTCGACCGGCATCAGCGCGGCCAGCTGGTGGGTGGCGTGGTCGGCACCCTGATGACCAACTTCGGTCTGGCCATGGCGCTCGAGAACATGGGCATTCCCTTCGAGCGCGCCAAGGTCGGCGACCGCTACGTGGTCGAGCGCCTGTTGGCCAACGATTGGCAACTGGGCGGCGAGTCGTCCGGCCACATCGTCTGTGCCGACGTACAGAGTACCGGCGACGGTATCGTCTCGGCGCTGCAGGTGCTGGCGATCATGATCAGCGAAGGCAAGCCTCTGCACGCGCTGCTCGCCGGCTTGGAGAAGGTGCCGCAGGTGCTGGTCAACGTGCGCCTGACCCCGGGCAGCGATGCCAAGGCGCTGATGGCGAGCCCGGCCGTCAAGGATGCCGTGGCCGAGGCGGAGGCGGAGCTGGGCGACGAAGGACGCGTACTGCTGCGCCCTTCGGGCACCGAGCCGCTGATTCGCGTGATGGTCGAAGGGCGGGCGCACCTCGACGTCGAGGGGTTGGCGCAGCGCCTGGCCGCTCAGGTCGAGGGAGAGTTGGGTTGACAACCGCCGCAACGGTTGTCTTGACTAGGCACCTCCTATACCATTTCGCTCCACTTTGAAAGAGGACGCAGCATGCGCACGCCGCTGATTGCCGGGAACTGGAAGATGAACGGTTCGGCCGCGCTGGTCGAGGAGTTCGGACATCGTTTCGCCGAAAAGTCGCTCCCGGCGTCGCTGGACGTGGTCATTCTGCCGCCTTTTCCCTATCTGGACGCGGCGCGACGTGCCTTCGAGGGCACGCCGATCCGCCTGGGGGCGCAGACCCTGAACCCGCTGCACTCCGGTGCACGCACCGGCGAGGTGAGCGGGCGCATGCTCAAGGAGTTCGGCGTGGAGTTCGCCCTGGCGGGCCACTCCGAGCGTCGTCAGCTCTATCGTGAGGACGACGAGGCCGTGCTCGATCGGCTGCTGGCCGCGCTGAACGTGGGGATCACCCCGATTCTGTGCGTGGGCGAGACGCTGGAAGAGCGCGATGCCGGCAAGACCATGGAAGTGGTGCTGCGCCAGGTGGGCTATGTGATGGCCCGGCTGGAGCCCGATCAGCGTGAGCGTGTCGTCATCGCCTACGAGCCGGTCTGGGCGATCGGTACCGGGCGTACGGCGACGCCCGAGCAGGCCCAGGAGGTCATGGCCGGTATACGCGACTATCAGGCCGGCTATGATCGCGCTCTGGCGGCGGGCCTGCGTCTGCTCTACGGCGGCAGCATGAATGCCGACAACGCGGCTGAGCTGCTGGCTCAGCCCGACATCGACGGCGGCCTGGTGGGCGGTGCTTCGCTCAAGGTCGACGATTTCCTAGCCATTTGTCAGTCAGCAGGTTGAACTCATGCAAGTTGCCATTCTCATGATCCATGTGGCGATTGCCGTCGCCCTGGTCGTTCTCATCCTGCTTCAGCAGGGCAAGGGCGCCGAAGCCGGTGCCGCCTTCGGTGGCGGCGCCTCGCAGACCGTATTCGGCTCGCGCGGGACCGGCGGTTTTCTGTCACGCACTACGGCGGTGTTGGCCGCGGCCTTCTTTGCCACTTCGCTGACCCTGGCCTACTTCGCTACCCAGGCCGGGCAGGCGCCGGAAGCGGGTATTCCCGATTCGCGCCTCATCGAACAGCAGCGCGGCTTGCCGACGCTTGACGATGAAGCCCGCGACGTGGATAATACCGCGCCAGTGCTGGAGGAAAGCGACGGCTGAGTCGCGCTTCCGGCAGTCAAGCAAGCCGAAGTGGTGGAATTGGTAGACACGCTATCTTGAGGGGGTAGTGACCTTACGGTCGTGCGGGTTCAAGTCCCGCCTTCGGCACCATCTGAAACGCTGCGAGCCCATTGGGGTCGTGAGTCGTCAGAAGCAGGATTGGCACCAGGAAGATTGCAGGTCCGTGTCTAGCGCAAGTCTCCTTGACGCAAGCGCTTTTCGCGCCTACAATCGCCGACCTGGAATGTTGCGGGGTGGAGCAGTCTGGTAGCTCGTCGGGCTCATAACCCGAAGGTCATCGGTTCAAATCCGGTCCCCGCTACCATTTTCAGCCAAGTGTTCCTATAAGGGATGCAGAGTGGCGAAAGTGGTACTACAGGTTTCTTGTGAAAGGCCCCTTCCTGCGAAGGGGCTTTTTGTTAGCAGCTTACTGCCGGCATGGGTCGGCAGTGCTTATCCGGGCAACGCCAATCAGCCACCTAGCTTTCCTGTTCACTCCCGGCCAGGTGCCTGATGCAACGGCTGTAGGAGCTTTCTCTGTGGCACTCAAGGACGCTGCGCTGCATGCGCTGATCGAACCGGTGGTCACCGCCATGGGTTTCGAGCTCTGGGGCATCGAGTATCGCCCTCAGGGCAAGCACTCCCAGTTGGTGATCTACATTGATCATGCCGACGGTGTGAGCGTGGACCACTGCGCCGACGTGAGTCGTCAGGTCAGTGCCGTGCTCGACGTGGAGGATCCCATTCCGGGCGAGTATCGCCTGGAGGTGTCGTCACCGGGGATGGATCGTCCGCTGTATACCCTTGATCAGTTCGCTCGCTACGCTGGGCACGAGGTGGCACTGAAGCTGCGCGTGGCCTTCGACGGACGGCGCAAGTTCCAGGGGTTGCTGACCGGTATCGAGGAAGACGAGGTCTTGCTGCAGCTCGACGGCGAGGAATACTGCTTTCCCATCGAAAGCATCGATCAGGCACGGGTAGTCCCGCGATTCGAGGACTGAGGCGCAGGCCAGGTTCGGTGCACAAGAACAGGTTTTCTGGCGAGGCAAAGGCATGAGTAAAGAAATTCTGATGGTCGTCGATGCGATCTCAAACGAGAAGGGCGTACCCCGCCAAGTGATCTTCGAGGCGGTTGAGGCGGCGCTGGCCAGCGCGTCACGCAAGCGCTTCGAAAATCGCGAGGTCAGCGTGCGCGTGCACATCGATCGTCAAACGGGCGACTACGAAACCTTCCGCCGCTGGGAAGTGGTGGAGGACGACGAGTTCGAGAACCCCGACGCCGAGATCAAGGAATCCTTCGCCGCACGTCGCGAGCCGCCGCTCAAGCTGGGTGACGTGGTCGAGGAGCAGATCGAGAATGCCGCCTTCGGTCGCATCGCCGCCCAGACCGCCAAACAGGTCATCGTGCAGAAGGTGCGCGAGGCCGAGCGTGCCGAGGTGGTACGGCAGTACGCCGAGCGCGAAGGCGAGCTGGTTGCCGGCATTGTCAAGAAGACCACTCGCGACGGCCTGATCATCGACCTGGGCGACAACGCCGAGGCGTTCCTGCCGCGCAGCGAGATGATTCCCGGCGAGCGCTACCGCATGAACGATCGTGTTCGCGCGCTGCTGCTCAAGGTCGACGCCGAGGCGCGTGGCGCCCAGCTGATCCTGTCGCGCACCTGCCCGGAGCTGATCATCGAGCTGTTCAAGATCGAGGTGCCGGAGATCGCCGAGCAGCTCATCGAGATCAAGGGTGCGGCACGCGATCCTGGCTCACGGGCCAAGATCGCGGTCAAGACCAACGACCGTCGCATCGATCCGGTCGGTGCCTGCGTCGGCATGCGCGGCTCACGCGTTCAGGCGGTGTCGAGTGAGCTGCAGAACGAGCGGGTCGACATCATCCTGTGGGACGACAATCCCGCTCAGCTGGTGATCAACGCCATGGCGCCGGCCGATGTTGGCTCGATCCTGGTCGATGAGGATGCGCATGCCATGGACGTGGCCGTGGCCGAGGACAACCTAGCCCAGGCCATCGGTCGCAGTGGTCAGAACGTGCGTCTGGCTTCCGAGCTCACCGGCTGGCGGATCAACGTCATGACCGAGAGCGAGGCGGAAGACAAGCGCGAGCAGGAAATCGACAGTCTGGTCGAGAACTTCATTCAGCATCTGGAGATCGAGGACGACCTCGCCCGGCTGCTGGTGGAAGAGGGTTTCACCACGCTGGAAGAGATCGCCTACGTGCCCCTCGAGGAGATGCTCGAGATCGAGGAGCTCGACGAAGAACTGGTGGAAGAGCTGCGTGCCCGCGCCAAGGACGAGCTGTTGACGTTGGCCATCGCCTCCGAAGAGGAACTCGACGGTGCACAGCCGGCCGACGACCTGCTGGAGATGGATGGCATGGAGCGTCATCTGGCCTTCATCCTGGCCAGCCGGGGCATCGTTACCATGGAGGATCTCGCCGAGCAGTCCGTCGACGACTTGATGGACATCGAGGGCATGGACGAGGAGCGCGCTGCAGCACTGATCATGACTGCCCGTGCGCCCTGGTTCGAGAACGAACAGTAAACGGGTCACGGGCTGAGGAGGGTCGAGATGTCGGAAATGACCGTTAAGGATTTTGCAGCGAAGGTTGGGCGCGACGTGCCCCGCCTGCTGGAACAGATGAAAGAAGCCGGGCTCGAGCACAAGTCGGAGGGCGACGCTGTGTCCGAGGAGGACAAGCGCAAGCTGCTCGACTACTTGACCAAGAGCCATGGCGGCGCCGGTGCCGGCGCGCGCAATCGCATCACGCTGACGCGCAAGACGCGCAGCAAGATCAAGACCGGCGAGCGTGGCAAGACCATCGAGGTGCAGGTGCGCAAGAAGCGTACCTACGTCAAGCGTGCGGAAGAGGAAGAGGCGCCCAAGGCGGAGCCGGTGGAAGAGAGCGGGCCGCGCCAGCTGGTAGGCGACATGGCCGATTCCCAGGCCAAGCGCGAGGCCGAGCAGGCCGAGCAAGCCAAGGCGCGCGCCGCCGAGCAGGCCGCCAGCGCAGAGGCCGCCAAGGCCGAAGCTGCCGAGGCCGCTCAAGCCGCCAAGGCTGAAGCGCCCAAGATGGCGGTGCCCGAACTGGTGGAGCCGGAAGAAGAACCGGCTGCCCAGCCCGAGCCGCCAGCGCCGCCCAAGGAAGGCCGTACCGACCGTCGTACCGCGCCGCCCAAGAAGGCCTCGGCCAAGAAGGGTCGTCACGACCGCGATGACGACGACCGTGGCGATCGCGAAGAGCGTCGCCGTGGCGGCGGCAAGAAGGTCAAGCGCGCCGAGCGTCGCGGCGGCCGCCGTGGTTCCGGCCAGAGCGGCGGTGGCAAGCACGGCTTCCAGAAGCCGACGCAGCCGATCGTGCGTGAGGTTACCATCCCCGAGTCGATCAGCGTTGCCGAGCTGGCAGACAAGATGTCGATCAAGGCGAACGAGGTCATCAAGACCATGTTCACCATGGGTGCGGCGGTGACCATCAACCAGACCATCGATCAGGACACCGCGGCCATCGTGGTCGAGGAGATGGGCCATAAGCCCAAGCTGATCAAGGACGATGCACTCGAGACCGAGATGCTCGAAGGCATCTCCTACGAGGGCGAGGAGATCACCCGTTCGCCGGTGGTGACCGTGATGGGTCACGTCGACCACGGCAAGACCTCGCTGCTCGATTACATCCGCAAGGCCAAGGTGGCCACCGGTGAAGCCGGCGGCATCACCCAGCACATCGGCGCCTACCACGTCGAGGACGAGCACGGCGGCGTGACCTTCCTCGATACCCCGGGTCACGCGGCGTTCACCGCCATGCGTGCGCGCGGCGCCAAGGCGACCGACGTGGTCATCCTGGTGGTGGCGGCTGACGACGGCGTCATGCCCCAGACCATCGAGGCGATCGAGCACTCCAAGGCGGCCGAGGTGCCCATGGTGGTGGCGGTCAACAAGATCGACAAGCCGGCGGCCGACCCGGATCGGGTCAAGAACGAGCTGTCCCAGCACGGCGTGATCTCCGAGGAGTGGGGTGGCGACACCCAGTTCGTGCATGTCTCGGCCAAGAGCGGCGAAGGCATCGAGGATCTGCTGGAGGCGATCCAGCTGGTTTCCGAGGTGCTCGAGCTCAAGGCCGTGCCGGAAGCGCCCGGCAAGGGCGTAGTGGTCGAGTCGCGCCTCGACCGTGGTCGCGGCCCGGTGGCCACCGTGCTGGTCCAGAACGGTACCCTGAAGAAGGGCGACATCGTGCTGGCCGGCCTGCACTACGGCCGCGTGCGCGCCCTGACCAACGAGCTCGGTCAGCAGGTCGACTCGGCGGGTCCCGCCATGCCGGTGGAGATTCAGGGTCTCGACGGCACCCCGGATGCCGGTGACGACTTCATGGTCGTGGCCGATGAGAAGAAGGCCCGCGAGGTCGCCAACTTCCGTCAGGGCAAGTACCGCGAGGTGCGTCTGGCGCGTCAGCAGAAGGCCAAGCTGGAGAACATGTTCAGCCAGATGGGCCAGGACGAAGTGGCCAAGGTCAACATCGTGCTCAAGGCCGACGTGCAGGGCTCGCTGGAAGCGATCAAGGGCGCTCTCGAGGAGCTCTCCACCGACGAGGTGCAGGTCTCCGTGGTCTCCTCCGGTGTGGGCGGCATCACCGGCACCGACGCCAACCTGGCGCTGGCCTCCGAGGCCATCGTGGTCGGCTTCAACGTGCGTGCCGACGCCGCCGCTCGCGAGATCATCGAGCGCGAAGGGCTGGATCTGCGCTACTACAGCGTCATCTACCAGCTGATCGACGAGGTCAAGCAGGCCATGAGCGGCATGCTGGCACCGGAGTGGAAGGAAGAGATCGTCGGCGTGGCCGAGGTTCGCGATGTCTTCCGCGCGCCCAAGATCGGCGCCGTGGCCGGCTGCATGGTGGTCGAGGGTACCGTCTTCCGTAACAAGAAGATCCGCGTGCTGCGCGACAACGTCGTCATCTACGAGGGCGAGCTCGAATCGCTGCGCCGCTTCAAGGACGACGTGCAGGAAGTGCGCAGCGGCATGGAGTGCGGTATCGGCGTCAAGAACTACAACGACGTCCAGGTCGGCGACAAGATCGAGGTCTTCGACCAGGTCAAGGTCGAGCGGACGCTGTAATCGCAGCGGGAGTTGAGCATGCGCGAGTTCAAGCGTACCGACCGGGTCGGCGATCAGATGCAGAAGGAGCTGGCCGTACTGATCCAGCGTGAGGTCAAGGACCCGCGCCTGGGCATGGTCACCGTCAGCGGGGTCACGGTCAGCCGTGACCTGGGCTACGCCGATGTCTACGTGACCCTGCTGGGCGAGGACAGTCCCGAGCGCATCAAGGAGAACCTCAAGGTCCTCAAGCAGGCGGCGGGCTTCCTGCGCAGTCAGATCGCCCGGCGCATCAAGCTGCGTCACGTGCCGGAGCTGCGCTTTCACTACGACGAGAGCGTGGTGCGTGGCCAGCGGCTCTCCTCGCTGATCGACGAGGCCGTCTCCAGCGATCGTGCGCGTCACGACGATGACGAGCACGGCCCGGACGGCAGCGACGAAGGAGAGCGCGGCTGATGGCGAGGCGCCGTCGCGGCCTGCCGGTCAACGGCGTGCTGCTGCTCGACAAGCCCAAGGGCGCGTCGAGCAATCATGCCCTGCAGCGGGTACGACGCCTGCTGCAGGCGCAGAAGGCGGGCCATACCGGCACGCTGGATCCGATGGCCACCGGGCTGCTGCCGGTGTGCCTCGGCGAGGCGACCAAGTTCTCGGCACACCTGCTCGAGGCCGACAAGGTCTATCGCACCCGGGTTCAACTGGGTGCGGTGACCGACACCGGCGACGCCGAAGGCGAGGTGATCGAGCGCTGCGCGGTGCCATCGCTGACGGCGGCGGACGTCGAGCGTGTGCTCGAGCGCTTTCGCGGCGAGATCGAGCAGACGCCACCGATGTACTCGGCGCTCAAGCATCAGGGGCGCAAGCTCTACGAACTGGCCCGCGAGGGCAAGAGCGTCGAGCGTGCAGTGCGTCGCGTGACGGTGTATGATGCCCGGCTGCTTGCCTTCGAGGGCGATGCCTTCGAGCTGGAAGTCCGGGTCAGCAAGGGCACCTACGTGCGTACCCTGGCCGAGGACATCGGTCGGGCGCTCGGCAGTGGGGCGCACATCACTGCCCTGCGGCGGCTGGCCACCGGCCCTTTCGGCACGGAGGGCATGCTGCCCATCGAGGCGCTGGAGGCGCTGTCGGATCAGGATGAGCGAGAAGCTGTGCTGCTGCCGGTCGACGTGCTGGTGGCGCATCTGCCCAAGCTCATCGTCGACGAAAGTGCCAGGCAGCGGCTCGTGCACGGCCAGGCGGCAAGCGTCGATGCCGGCGGCGAGCCGGCCGGCAAGCTGACGAGACTCTACTGCGGCGAGACCTTCATCGGGCTCGGCGTGGTGACGGGGCCACAGGAGGTGGCGCCGAAGCGGCTGCTCACGGCAGCCGATTGAGGGATGGCGCGAGCGCCGTCCCGCAAGGAGAGACGCCCGAGACTGCAAATATGCGTGGTCTCACACATTCACGTTTCAGGCATATTGCTTACTGGAGAAACAGATGGCACTTACCGCTGAACAGAAGGCCGAGATCGTCAAGGAATTCGCCCGTGGCGACAACGATACCGGTTCCCCCGAGGTTCAGGTGGCCCTGCTGAGCGCCAACATCGACGGCCTGCAGGATCACTTCAAGACCAACAAGCAGGATCACCACTCCCGTCGTGGCCTGATCCGCATGGTCAACCAGCGCCGCAAGCTGCTGGACTACCTGAAGCGCAAGGACCTGGCGCGCTATCAGGCATTGATCCAGCGCCTCGGCCTGCGTCGTTAAACGACGCGAAGCTGGAAACGAAACGGGCAGCCCCATGGGGCTGCCCGTTTTGCGTTTCCAGGGGTGAAATCGGTGGTATAGGTGGCTCTCGCGCGCGTCAACCCCTAAAATGGTCGCCGAGTCAAAAACGACCCATACATGAAGTAGAGACAAGTTGAAGGAAGTCGCCGTGAATCCGGTCAAGAAAACGTTTCAGTACGGTCGCAGCACCGTCACCCTGGAAACCGGGCGCATCGCCCGCCAAGCCACCGGTGCCGTCATGGTCACCATGGACGACACCGTGGTGCTGTGCACCGTGGTGGCCCGCAAGGACACCAAGCCCGGGCAGGATTTCTTCCCGCTCTCCGTGCACTATCAGGAGAAGACCTACGCGGTGGGCAAGATCCCCGGCGGCTTCTTCAAGCGTGAAGGGCGTCCCACCGAGAAGGAAACCCTCACCTCGCGACTGATCGACCGCCCCATCCGTCCGCTGTTCCCCAAGGGGTTCATGAACGAGGTGCAGGTCATCTGTACGGTGCTCTCCACCGACCGCAACCATGACCCGGACATCGCCGCCATGCTCGGCACATCGGCGGCGCTGGCGATTTCCGGCGTACCGTTCAACGGCCCCATCGGCGCCGCCCGCGTGGGCTTCGACGAGGAGAAGGGCTACTTCCTCAACCCCACCGTGGAAGAGCTGGCCAGCTCCGAGCTGGACATGGTGGTGGCCGGCACCGAGAAGGCCGTGCTGATGGTCGAGTCCGAGGCCGACGAGCTGCTCGAGGACGAGATGCTGGGCGCCGTGCTCTACGGCCACCAGGAGATGCAGGTCGCCATCCGCGCCATCAACGAGCTGGTCGCCGAGGCCGGCAAGCCCAAGTGGGACTGGCAGCCCGCGCCCGAGAACACCGCGCTCAAGCAGGCGCTGGCGACGGCCTTCGAAGTCAAGGTCGGCGAAGCCTATCGCATCACCGACAAGATGGCGCGTCAGGATGCGCTGGCCGCGCTCAAGGAGCAGGCGCTCGAGCAGCTGGCCGGTGAGGAAGAGGGCAAGTTCGACGCCGACGAGGTGAAGGGTGCCTTCGCCGGTCTCGAGAAGCGCGTGGTGCGTAGCCGAGTGGTCAAGGGCGAGCCGCGCATCGACGGTCGCGACCACAAGACCGTGCGGCCGCTGGCCATCGAGGTGGGCAGCCTGCCCAAGACTCATGGTTCGGCGATCTTCACCCGCGGCGAGACTCAGGCTATCGTCATTGCCACCTTGGGCACTCTGCGCGACGCCCAGCTGATCGAATCGCTGGAAGGCGAACGCAAGGATCGCTTCCTGCTGCACTACAACTTCCCCCCCTACAGCGTGGGCGAGGCCGGCTTCATGGGCGGACCCAAGCGTCGCGAGATCGGTCATGGCCGTCTGGCGCGTCGCGGCGTCCAGGCCATGCTGCCCGACGAGGCGGATTTCCCCTACACCATTCGCGTGGTCTCCGAGATCACCGAGTCCAACGGCTCCAGCTCGATGGCATCGGTGTGCGGTTCGTCGCTGGCCCTGATGGATGCCGGTGTGCCGATGAAGGCGCCGGTGGCGGGTATTGCCATGGGTCTGGTGAAGGATGAGAACGGCTTTGCCGTGCTTACCGACATCCTCGGCGACGAAGACCACCTTGGCGACATGGACTTCAAGGTGGCCGGCAGCGCCGCCGGTGTCACCGCGCTGCAGATGGACATCAAGATCGAGGGCATCAACGAGGAGATCATGGAGATCGCCCTGCAGCAGGCCAACGAGGCCCGTCTGCACATCCTCGAGCAGATGAACACGGTGATCGCCCAGAGCCGTTCCGAAGTCTCCGAGAACGCGCCTTCCATGGCCACCATCAAGATCGACCCGGAGAAGATCCGCGACGTCATCGGCAAGGGCGGTGCCACCATCCGCAAGATCTGCGAGGATACCGGCGCGTCCATCGACCTGGACGACGACGGCACCGTGCGCATCTACGCCGAGGACAAGGCGGCGGCCAAGAAGGCCATCGACATCGTGCTGTCGATCACCGCCGAAGCCGAGATCGGCAAGCTCTACCGCGGCAAGGTGGTGCGCATCGCCGACTTCGGCGCCTTCGTCAACATCATGCCGGGTACCGACGGCCTGGTGCACATCTCGCAGATCGTGCCCGAGCGGGTCAACGACGTGCGTGACTTCCTCAACGAGGGTGACGAAGTGGTGGTCAAGGTGCTCGACATCGACAACCGCAACCGTGTGAAGCTCACCATCAAGGAGATCAGCGCGGAAGAGAAGGCTGCCTTCGAAGCCGCCGAGGCAGAGGTCGCGGTGTAAGCACTACTCGACGCCGAAACGCGAACCGCCCCCATGGCCTGGCCATGGGGGCGGTTTTTTTTTGACGCCGCGGCTTTATTATCTCTCGATTGCCAGGGCAACGCCTTGGCCACCGCCAATACACAGCGTGGCCAGACCCTTCTTGGCGTCACGGGCGATCATCTCGTGCAGCAGTGACACCAGCACGCGGCAGCCGGAGGCGCCGATGGGGTGCCCCAGGGCGATGGCGCCGCCGTTGACGTTGACCTTGGAGGTGTCCCAGCCGAGCTCCTTGTTGACCGACAGCGCCTGGGCGGCGAAGGCCTCGTTGGCCTCGACCAGGTCGAGGTCGTCCAGGCTCCAGCCGGCCTTCTCCAGACAGCGGCGGGTAGCCGGTGCCGGGCCGATGCCCATGATCGCCGGGTCGACGCCGGCGTTGGAGTAGGCCACGATGCGGGCAAGCGGCTCGAGGCCGAGCTCGCGGGCCTTGTCAGCGGAACACAGCATCACCGCAGCGGCGCCGTCGTTGATCGAGGAGGCGTTGCCGGCGGTGATGGTACCGTCCTTCTTGAACGCGGGGCGCATGCCGGCGAGCTTGTCGGCGCTCACTTCGCGCGGGTTCTCGTCGGTGTCGAACACCACCGGATCACCCTTGCGCTGGGGGATCTCCACCGGCACGATCTGGCCCTTGAAGCGGCCTTCCCTGATGGCGGCGGCGGCCTTCTGCTGCGAGGCGGCGGCGAACTCGTCCATCTCCTCACGGGTGATGCCGTATTTCTCGGCCAGGTTCTCGGCGGTGATGCCCATGTGGTAGTCGTTGAAGGCGTCCCACAGGCCGTCGTGCACCATGGTGTCGATGGCCTTCCAGTCACCCATGCGCTGGCCGTTGCGCGAGTTGGGCAGCACGTGGGGCGAGGCCGACATGTTCTCCTGGCCGCCGGCAATGATCAGCTCGGCGTCGCCGCAGCGAATCGCCTGCGTCGCCAGGTGCAGAGCCTTGAGGCCCGAGCCACACACCTTGTTGATTGTCATGGCGGGCACGGCGGCGGGCAGGCCGGCCTTGATGGCAGCTTGACGGGCCGGGTTCTGGCCCACGCCGGCGGTCAGTACCTGACCGAGCAATACCTCGTCTACCTGCTCCGGGGCCACACCGGTGGTGGCCAGTATGTCCTTGATTACCAGCGCACCGAGGTCGCTGGCGGCGATACCGGAAAGTGAGCCCCCGAATGCGCCGATGGCGGTACGGCGGGCGGCAACGATCACCACGTCTTGCATTGTCATTCTCCCGAGTCGTTCACTGGCGTCAGCCCGACCAGCATAGGCGACTATTGTGCAGCGCGGCAATCCCCCCGCTGACGTGACGGTTCACGATACTGCCGCGAGTCACCCACCCGATCAGGCGAACTGGACGGGAATGGCGTTGCTGGTGTGGCTGACGGTGTTACCTTCCTGCAGGTAGACGAGGCGTGGCTGGTGGTGCTCCAGTTCGGCCTCGCTGTAATGAGCATAGCTGCAAATGATCACGCGGTCGCCGGGGCCGGCGAGATGCGCGGCGGCACCGTTGATGGAGATGACCCTGGAGCCCTCTTCGGCACGAATGGCGTAGGTGGTGAAGCGCTGGCCGTTTTCGACGTTGTAGATCTGGATCTGCTCATTCTCGCGAATGCCGGACATGTCCAGCAGCTCACCGTCGATGGCACAGGAGCCTTCATAGTTGAGCACGGCATGAGTGACGCGGGCCATGTGCAGCTTGGCCTTGAGCATGATGGTGAACATGCGGGGTATTACCTCCGGATAGCGCTGGGAACCGCCTCAGTGCGGCAGGGTCAGGGTCAGATTGTCGATCAGGCGGGTCTTGCCCAGGCGTGCGGCGACGAGCAGCACGGCCTCGCGGGTGGTGGCATTCACCGCCGCCAAGTCGTTGCTGCGAAGCTCCAAATAGTCGGGCTCGAAGCCGGCCACCCGCAGCCGGGCCAGCCCCGTCTCGAGGGTCGCCTCGATCGGCGCGCCGGCTTCCAGGGCTTCGCGCAGGGCGATGAGGGTGCGCTGCAGCTCCGCTGCCGTGGCGCGCTCGCGGGCATCGAGATAGCCGTTGCGTGAGGAGAGCGCCAGCCCGTCCTCGGCGCGCACGATGGGTACGCCAACGATCTCGATGGGGAAGTGCAGATCCGTAACCAGTTTGCGGATCACCGCCAACTGCTGGTAGTCCTTCTCGCCGAAGCAGGCCACATCGGGCTGCACGAGGTTGAAGAGTATGGCAACCACGGTGGCGACGCCGTCGAAGTGGCCGGGGCGCGAGCCGCCGCAAAGCCCTTCGCTGACCACCGGCACACTCACCTGGGCGAGGCCCTGCAGGCCGTGAGGATAGAGGGTGGCATCGCTGGGCGCGAACAGCAGGTCGCACCCGGCGGCCTCGAGCTTGGCCTGGTCGTCGGCGAGGGTGCGGGGATAGGCATCCAGATCCTCGCCGGCGCCGAACTGCAACGGATTGACGAAGATGGTGGCAACCACTACGTCGGCATGACGCCTGGCGCTCTCCACCAAGGACAGGTGGCCGGCGTGAAGGTTGCCCATGGTTGGCACCAGTCCGATGCGCTGCCCGCGTCGGCGATACTCACCGAGTGCCTCACGCAGCGCCGGAATGTCTCGCAGAGTACGCATCGGCATGACTCCTGGAAGGAAAGCGCAGTATCAGAAGCTGTGTTTCAGAAGCTCAGTTTCAGAAGCTATGCTCCTTGGCCGGAAAGCGGCGTGCCTTGACCGCTTCGTGGTAGCGCCGGAACGCATCGGGGATGTCGTCGGCCTCGGCCATGAAGTTCTTGACGAAGCGCGGCGTGCGCCCATGAGTGACGCCCAGCACGTCATGCATGACCAGGATCTGACCATCGGTGTCGGGGCCGGCGCCGATACCGATCACCGGTACGTCGAGGGCCTCGGTGACGGCGCGGCCGAGGCTGGCCGGTACGCACTCCAGCAGAATCACCGAGGCGCCGGCCTCGGCCAGGGTGCGGGCATCCTCGAGGATCTGCGCCGCCCGTTCGGCATCGCGCCCCTGCACCTTGTAGCCGCCCAACTGATGCACGGTCTGCGGCGTCAGGCCCAGATGGGCACAAACGGGAACGCCGCGGCGCGTCAGCTCACGGATGCCTTCGGCCATCCAGGCTTCGCCCTCTACCTTGACCAGCTCGGCACCGGCACGCATCAGTTCGCCGGCGTCGTTGAGCATGCGTTCGGTAGTGGCGTTGCTCATGAAGGGCAGATCGACCATCAGCAGGCTGGCGCCCTTGGCGCGCGCCACGCAGCGGGTGTGGTAGCAGATGTCGTCGAGGGTCACCGGCAGCGTGCTGTCATGCCCCTGCAGCACCATGCCCAGGGAGTCGCCGACCAGCAGGACCTCGATACCCGACTCGGCTGCGGTGCGGGCGAAGGTGGCATCGTAGGCGGTCAGGCAGCTGAAGGTTTCTCCAGCGCGCTTGCAGGCCTGCAGTGTGCTTAGCGTGACGGTTTTCATGGCGTGCTCTCGTTGTGTCTCGGGCGAGCGGTCTGGAGCCGCCTGCACCAATGCTGCGCATGATTGTTACCAGAATAAGGCAGTCGTGTCGACTGGTAACACTTGGCCGCTCACTCAGCGCTACTCAGGTAACACTTCAATCTCATCGCTCGTCGCAAGAGCGCTGGCCAGAGTCGCCACAGGGCGGCCATCCGGCAGCTGCAATGATGGCGCAAGCTCGGCGAGCGGCAGCAGGACGAAGCAGCGCACGGTCATCTCGGGGTGCGGTACCCGCAGGCGCGGCAATTCCAATTGCTCGTCACCGTACAGTAGCAGGTCGAGGTCGAGCGTGCGGGGTCCCCAGTGACGCCGGCGCACCCGGCCATGGCGCTGTTCCAGGGCCTGCAGCTGGTCGAGCAGGGCGAGAGGGGACAGACGGGTACGCAGGTGGGCGACGGCATTGATGAAGTCGGGCTGGTCCTGTGGACCGAGCGGCCGACTGACGTACAGCCGCGAGGCGTCGACACGCTCGGTCAGCGGCAGTGTGCCGAGCGCTTCGAGCGCCAGGCGCACCTGGGCGATGGGGTCTTCGAGATTGCTGCCCAGCCCGACATAGACGTCGACGAGAGGCGTCATGAGGGGCCGGAGGAGCTGCGCCGACGCCGTTTGCGCGGGCGCCGACGGCGCGAGTCGCTACCGCCGGGTCCGGCATCGGCACCGGCCTTGTCGAGCAGACGCCGCTGCTCGTGCTCGTCGCCTTCCTGGTAAGCGGTCCACCATTCGCCCAGTCCCGCCTCGATCTCGCCGGCGGCTTCACGCAGCAGCAGGAAGTCGTAGGCGGCACGGAAGCGCGGATGCTCGCGGGTCTGCAGGGCGCGCTTGCCGCGCCGCTGAGGCAGGCGCTGCTGCAGGTCCCAGATGTCGCGCATCGGCATGCTGAAGCGCTTGGGAATGGAGATGTGCTGCAGCTGGCGCGACAGGACCTGCTGCGAGGCCAGCTGCAGCGCCGGAACGGGAGGCATGCCGTCGGCTTGTAGTGCGGCCTGGCGGCGCTGCACGGGCCCCCACAGCAGGGCGGCGAAGAGAAACGCCGGCGTGACCGGGCGCTCCTCGTGGATGCGCTTGTCAGTGCTGGCCAGGGCGTGCTCGATGAGCGGCTCGGCCCAGGGCTGCTCCACCATCGCCTCGTCGGTCTCTGGGAAGAGCATGGCGAACAGGCCATAATGGCGCAGCAGGCGGAAGGTCGCCACGCCATGGCCGGCCATGAACAGCTTGAGTACCTCATCGAACAGTCGTGCCGGCGGAATCTGCAGCAGCAGCGGTGCCAGCTTCTCGATCGGCGCTTCCGAATCGGCGGCAATCTGGAAGTCCAGCTTGGCGGCGAAGCGAACCGCGCGCAGCATGCGTACCGGGTCCTCGCGGTAGCGCACGGCCGGATCGCCGATCAGTCGCAGGGTGCGTGACTCGATGTCACGCATGCCGTCGGCAAAGTCATGAATCGAGAAGTCGGCGATGCTGTAATAGAGGGCATTGACGGTGAAGTCGCGGCGAATGGCGTCTTCCTGAATGCTGCCCCAAACGTTGTCGCGCAGCAGCAGGCCGTGTTCCGACTGCTGGGCCACGTGATCGTCATGGTCGTCGTTGTGGGTGCCGCGGAAGGTGGTGACCTCGATCACCTCGCGGCCGAAGCGCACGTGCACGATGCGAAAGCGGCGGCCGATGATGCGCGAGTTGCGGAACAGCTCGCGTACCTGTTCGGGGGTCGCATCGGTGGCGACATCGAAGTCCTTGGGCATCTTGCCCAGCAGCGAATCGCGAATGCAGCCGCCAACCAGATAGGCTTCGAACCCGGCATTGTGCAGGCGATAGAGCACCTTGAGCGCCGGCTCGCTGAAGTGCTGACGCGACACGGGGTGCTGATCACGGGGGATGATTCGAGGGCCTGCGTGCCCCCCTGAGGCATCCTGGGGGCCGAAAAGTGTCCTGAAATGCGCGCCAGGGCTCTGCAGAAAGCGGGTAAATCCTTTGAACATGCGGCGATATCGACTCGCGGTGTGCGAAAGTACTAGAGTGTAGCGGACCGCCGACACCTTGCAAAGCGGCGTGCGGATTCCATGTGAACTTATCGCAGCGGAAGCAAGCAAAAGAGGAGGCCCGCGGGCCTCCTCTCACAAGCAAAGGTGATGCTGCGTCCTTGCGGCTGTTTCTTCTTCGTGATGGCGCATCGCCTTGAATACGCACCACAGTCACCAAGCGTCACAGGCAAACAGTGTTGTTGTGATTGTTGACGTTCCTGGTTATGCGACCGCCTCGTATTCAAAACAATAATCCAACCACGACGGCATGGAAGATATGCCTCCCTTCGGCTTGTTGGCATTGTTGCCGAAGGTGCGCGTTTGCGGCCGTTGTTCTTGTTGTGGGCCGGGGTTGGCGCGTCGCGTCCTGATGGATCCGGTGCTTCGCTCGGTCTTGTTGTTGTTGCAGTCGAAGCGAAGGGCGGCGTTCTCCGGAGCGTCTTGTTGTTGTTGCCCCTCGCCGCGTCTCTATCCACAGCCTGCCATTGTTGTTGTTGGCGCAGGCCCTGCTCCCCCGATGCCTTGTTGTTGTTGTTGACTCGGGATGCAGCCGGATATTGTTTTTCTTGCCATGAATGTTGCACGGCATGTGCCAAGGTTTCTTTAATCCATACAAAACAGGGGTTTATTTTGTCGCCTCGAATGCGGTCCGGCATGCCATGGCGAATGTGTTACCCCGGGTGCGCCATGAGGGGGCAGGTTCTGGGTGGGAAGGTAACACCTGGTGCATGAGCACATGGAAGGGCACAAAAAAGCGCCTCGGCGAAGCCGCACGAGACGCTTGGACATTAGTCGTAGAAAGGGGCGGGGCGGTCAGGCGCTGCTGCGGCGGGCCTGCTTCTTGCGCGGGATGCCCAGGCGTTGACGCCGCTCCCACAGGCACTTGCGGCTGATGCCGAGTTTCTGGGCCAGCTCCGTCTCGCTCATGTGATCCTGATGCTCGAGCACGAAGTGCTGGAAGTAGTCCTCCAGCGACAGGTCCTCTTCGGCGTCCAGCGCTTCGCTCTCGACCTGGGCGGTGGCCGGCTGGGATTCGACGATGGTGCGGGGCGCCGATGCCAGGCTCGGCCTGAGGCCCAGGTCGTCGGGATGAATGAGATGGCCCTCGGCAAGGATCACGCCGCGTTCGAGCGCGTTCTCCAGTTCCCGCACGTTGCCGGGCCAGGGGTAGTCGTGTATCTCGCGCCGCGCCGCTCGCGACAGGCGCAAGCCATCCCGATGGTGGCGCTGGCAGGCTTTCTCCAGCAGCACGTCGGCGATCAGCAGGATGTCGTCCTCGCGCTCGCGCAGCGGCGGCAGGTCGATCTGCATCACGTTGAGCCGGTAGTAGAGATCGAGGCGGAACTCGCCGGTCTTCGACAGTGCGCGCAGGTCGCGATGCGTGGCGGCGATCAGCCGGACGTCGACATGGCGGGTCTCCACCGAACCGATACGGCGGATCTCGCCCTCCTGCAGCACGCGCAGCAGGCGGGCCTGGGCGTCCAGCGGCAGCTCGCCGATCTCGTCGAGAAACAGCGTGCCGCCATCGGCGGCTTCGACCAGACCGGTACGGGCGGCACTGGCGCCGGTGAAGGCACCCTTCTCGTGGCCGAACAGCTCCGACTCGATCAGGGTTTCGGGGATGGCTGCGCAGTTGACGCAGATGAGCGGGGCGTGGGCGCGCTGGCTCTGCTGGTGGATGGCGCGCGCGACCAGCTCCTTGCCGGTTCCCGACTCGCCCTGGATCAGCACGGTGACGTCGGCCGGGGCAGTCTTGCGAATACGGGTATAGACCGCCTGCATTGCCGCGCACTCGCCGATCATCGGCTGGCGCGTGCCGCCGGCATCGGTGATGTCGGGAGGGGTGGTACTGTGTGTCGACCGCTGGTGGAGCACCCGGGCCACGGTTTCCAGCAGCTCGTCATGGTCGAAGGGCTTGGCCACGTAATCCACGGCGCCCTGCTTGAGTGCCTCTACCGCGGAGCGCATGCTGGCATAGCTGGTCATGATCAGCACCGGGGCCGGTGCGGCGTGCTCGATCAGGTCGGTACCGGGTTCGCCGGGCAGGCGCAGGTCGCTGATCACCAGATCGAAGCCGCGCGGCTCGAGCGCCAGCGCCTCGTCCACGCAGCCGGCCTCGCTCACCTGGTAGTCGTGACGCTCCAGCAGCCGGCGCAGTGCGGTGCGGATGATGGCTTCGTCTTCAACGATCAGAATCCGGCTCATCGGTATGTTCACCATCCTCTCGTTCGGTGGGCAGCCACAGACAGATGCGGGTGCCCCGCTCAGCCCCGGGGGGCGGCGATTCGATCTCTATCCTGCCATGATGCTCGGCCACGATGCTGTAGACCAATGGCAGACCGAGCCCAGTGCCTTCGCCCGGTGGCTTGGTGGTGGTGAAGGGCTCGAAGAGGTGCTCGCGAACCCGGTCGTCGAGCCCATGTCCCTCGTCGGTCACGGTGACCTTCACCGTGTCGCCATCCAGCTCGGCATCGATCTCCACCTTGCCGCCAGGTTCGCTGGCATCCCGTGCGTTGCTCAGCAGATTGATCATCACCTGCTGCAGCCGCTGGGTGTCGCCGAGCACCTTCAACTCGGCAGGACAGTGATTGCGGTACCTGACATCCTCGCCCGAGCGTGCCAGCCGGATCAAGTGCAGCGCCTCGTCGGCGATGGCGGCAATGGAGACCGGCGCCAGGGTGGTGTCCTTCACATGACGCCCACCGTGGGCGAAACCCACCAGTGAACTGACGATGCGCGAGATGCGGTCGGTCAGCTGCTGTATCTGCTGAGCGGTTTCCAGCACTTCGGGATCATCGGTGTCATAGCGCAGGTTCTGGGCCAGCGAGGAGATACCGGTCACCGGATTGCCGATCTCGTGGGCCACCCCGGCCGCCAACTGACCGATCGAGGCCAGCCGGGCGGCATGCACCAGCTCGTCTTCGAGCCACTTCATCTCGCTGTGGTCCTCGACCAGGATCACGGTGCCGCCGCGCACGTCGTCGTCGGCCTGCAGCTCGGCGCGATGGAAGGTCAGGAAGCGGGTGTTGCCGCGTAGCTCTACCGGCTGCTTGTAGAGGTGGTCGTTGGGCTCGACCAGGGCGCGGCCCAGTAGCTCGGACCAGGGCGCCGGCAGGCCGTCGCGTCTGGCTCCCACGACGCTGCCGCCGTCGATGCCGGAGAGCTCGGCCAGGGCATCGTTCCACATCAAGAGCTCGTCATCGACGCCGAAGGCACATAGGCCCACCGGCAGGCGGGTGAGGATGCGCCGATGATAGCGGCGCAGGCCGTCGAGCTCGCGGGCCAGGCCGGTGAGCCGCGAGCGGTAGGCCTCGAGCCGGCTTTCGACGAAGTGGATGTCGTCGGTGGGCTCCTGGCCGCTGCGGCGATAGGGTAGGTAGCGGTCGACGATGTCCTGGGCTACCGAGGGCCCCATCAGGCCGGAGAGGTTGGCCTGGATACGGTCGCGCAGCCGGCGCAGGGCATAGGGGCGGCCATCCAGCGGCGACATGCCGAGGTCGGTCAGGGCGCGCTCCACCTCACGCTGGGCGACCTCCTCGCCCAGCGCCTGGGCCAGCGGCTGCTTGAACTCCTCGCCGGTGGCGGCCAGCAGTTGCATGCGCTTGGGCCGGATCACGGCATCCACCGAACAGGCTTCGGCAGCCGCGCGCTCGCCCTCCGAGGTACGCGTGGCCAGCGAGACGATGATGAAGACGAGCGCGTTGAGCGCCAGCGACACCAGGGTGACCACGTACCAGTCCGGTTCGCCGTCGAGCAGCTCGAGCCCCGGTGGGATCAGGATCAGGGTGGGCAGGCCGGTGAGCAGCGGCAGCCACAGGCCGACGAGCCAGATGACGACGCCGACGACCAGCCCCGAGACCATGCCCTTGCGGTTGGCCCCGGGCCAGTAGAGCAGTGCCAGCAGCCCCGGCAGACACTGGGCCATGCCGACGAAGGCGGCCAGCGCCAGGGTGGTCAGGTCGTGGTTGACGCCGACCGTACGATAGAACAGCCAGCCGCTGAGAATCACCGCGGCCATCAGCGCCCGGCGCAGCCAGCGCAGCCAGCGGTAGAGGTTGGGCTGGGCCTCGGGCGGGTGGGCCACCAGCAGCACGTGGTTGAGAATCATGCCGGACAGCGCCATGGCGATGATGACCATGGTGCCGCTGCTGGCGGCCAGGCCGGCCAGGAACGCCAGTGCCTGGACCCAGAAGGCGTCGGAGAGACCGAAGGCCAGATAGGCGGCGCCCACCAGTTCGTGGCTGCCCAGCCGCTGGCCCGCCCACAGGATCAGCGGTACCGGAATCGCCATCAACAGCAGGAACAGCGGCAGCGACCAGCTCGCCTGCAGCAGGGTGTGCCGCGACAGGGTCTCGGCGAAGGTGATGTGGAAGATGTGCGGCATCAGCAGCGCGGCGGCGAAGAACAGCAGCAGCAGGGTGCGCCAGTGGGCGGCATCCGGCTGCACCACGCCGGCCTGGTAGAGCTGGCCGGGGCCGTCGAGCCAGTGCTGCAGGTCGGCGGGGCCATCGAAGACGACGAACAGGGCGATGGCGCCCAGTGCCAGCATGGCGAAGAGCTTGACCACCGAGGTCAGGGCGATGACCGCCAGCAGGGTATCGTGCCGCGCCGGGCCCTTGCCGTGGCGGGCGCCGAAGATCATCGCGAACAGTGCGATCAGGGCGCACAGCGCCAGGGCGAGCAGCGACGGTGAGGCGGTGCCGGTCATCAGGAAGATGGCATCGCCCAAGGTCTGCACCTGCAGCGCCAGCAGAGGCATCACCGCCAGCAGGCTGATCACCGTGATCATGGTGCCGACCCAGCGCGAGCGGAAGCGGAAGGCGAACAGGTCGGCCAGCGAGGCGAGCTGGTGGGTACGGGTCATGCGCTGGATGGGCACCAGCAGTACCGGGGCCAGCAGAAAGGCGCCGGCCACGCCCAGGTAATAGGCGAGATAGCCGTAGCCCGAGCTCGAGGCCAGCTCCAGGCTGCCGTAGATCGCCCAGGCGCTGGCATAGACGCCCAGCGCCAGGGTGTAGACGGCCGGATGACGGGTCACGCGGCGGCTCAGCCAGCCCCGCTCCACCGCCAGGGCGCAGAGAAACATCAGCAGCAGGAAGCCGGTACCGAGGGCGAACACGCTGACCAGGCTAGCGTTCATCGAGCTTCCTCTTCTGCTCCAGCCACAGCGTCAGGGCGATCAGTACGCCCCAGATGACGAAGGGGCGGTACCAGGCGACTCCGGGGCTCGACCAGCCGCTCATCAGCAGCGGCGACAGCAGATAGCCGGCCAGAACCAGGAACAGCATGATGCGATAGACGTACATGGGCGCTCCTCACTCCTGGCGGTGGGCCTCGGGGCGGATTCGGCTCGGTTCCCAGTGGTCGATGGCCCAGGCCAGCTGCTCTGGCACCGGCACCGTGTCCAGTTCGGCGGGCGGCGCCTGGTCGAGTGCCGCCAGGGCGCGGTACAGCAGCGGCCGTACGGCGCTCTCCTCGCACGGCAGCGCCGGGGCCAGATTCTGCTTGGAGAGCTTCTGGCCGTCGCGATTGACGATCAAGGGCAGGTGCAGATAGCGCGGCTCGGCCAACTCCAGCGCCTGCTGCAGCTGGCGCTGCCAGGGCGTGTTGTCGAGCAGGTCGAAGCCGCGAACGATATCCGTGATGCCCTGATCGGCGTCGTCGACTACCACCGCCAGCTGGTAGGCCCACAGGCCGTCCTTGCGCTTGAGCACCACGTCGCCGAGCTCGGCCGGATCGAAGCGCTGCTCGCCGAACAGGCGGTCCTGCCATACCACCGGACGCAGGCCGAGGTCGCTGCGCAGGCGCCAGGCAAGCGGCTTGTCCGGTTCGCGCGGACCTTCACGGCACCAGCCGGGGTAGACCGAAAAGTCACGCCACTGCTTGCGCGAGCAGCTACAGGGATAGGCCAGCCCCAGCGCCTCGAGCCGCTCCAGTGCCGCAGCATAAGCCGAGTCGCGTGAGTGTTGCCACAGCACGGGACCGTCCCAGTGCAGGCCGAACGCCTCGAGCTGGCGCAGGATGGTATCGGCGGCTCCTGCGGGGCAGCGCGGCGGGTCGATGTCCTCGATGCGTACGAGCCACTCGCCGCCGGCCCGGCGCGCATCGAGAAAGCTGGCCAGGGCGGCGATCAGCGAACCGAAGTGCAGGGCGCCCGAGGGGGTCGGGGCGAAGCGACCGCGATAACCGGTCATGACGCGCTCCCGGAGACGATGGCCGACATGCGAACGGGCACCCAGGGGTGCCCGTTGCGAAGTGACGCGACCCACACGCTAGGGACCTCAGCCGCCGAGCTGCTTTTCCTTGAGTTCGGCCAGGGTCTTGCAGTCGACGCACAGCGTAGCGGTGGGGCGAGCCTCCAGCCGGCGGATGCCGATCTCGACGCCGCACGCCTCGCAGTAGCCGTAGTCTTCCTCGTCGATCTTCTCGAGAGTCTCGTTGATCTTCTTGAGCAGCTTGCGCTCGCGATCGCGGGTCCGCAGCTCCAGGCTGAACCCCTCTTCCTGGGTGGCCCGGTCCGCAGGGTCGGCGTAGTTGTTCGCCTCTTCCTGCAGGTGGCGCACGGTGCGATCGACTTCTTCCATGAGCTCCTGTTTCCAGCCCAGCAGGATCTGTCGGAAGTGCTCAAGCTGCTGCTCGTTCATGTACTCTTCACCCGGTGCCGACTCGTACGGGGTGAATTTTTTGGGCGCTTCCGTTTTCTTGTCTGCTACTGGCATGGGACTGCCTCATTACTTGAGTGACTGCTGATCAATACCCGCCGCAACCTGGTGCAAGGTATCTCACGCCAAAGGCATGCTTGTTTATCGGATATTGGCCAACTTTGCAATACCTGGCAGCAACGCCTGGCATCCCCAGGTGAGTCAAATCAATGGTATGGTTTTTTGACCGTTGGAACGGAAAAAGTGCCCAACGTCGGCCATCTATCTTGTGTTTTAGGAGTTCGCCATGTCGTGGAATCCGCGCGTTGATCGCGTCGCCCCCTTTCGTGTGATGAGCCTGCTGGAGGCCGCTCAGGCGCGCGAGGCAGCCGGCCACGACGTCATCCATCTCGAGGTGGGCGAGCCCGACTTCGCCACTCCCGAGCCGGTGGTGGCGGCCGGGCAGGCGGCGCTCGCCGCAGGGCACACGCGCTACAGCCCGGCGGCGGGGTTGCCGGCCCTGCGCGAGGCGATTGCCGGCCACTACGGCGAGCATTTCGGTGCCGACATCGACCCCAGGCGGATTCTGGTCACGCCTGGGGCTTCCGGGGCGCTGCTGCTGGCCAGTCAACTGCTGGTCGGGCCCGGCGACCGGGTGCTGATGGCCGACCCCAACTACCCCTGCAACCGCCACTTCATGGCGCTGGCGGGGGCCGAGGTGGATACCGTGACCATCGGCCCGGAGAGCGGCTGGCAGCTCGATGCCAGCCTCGTCGCGCAGCACTGGCAAGAGGCGACCCGGCTGGCGATGCTCGCCACGCCGTCCAACCCCACCGGCCATATGCTCGATGCGGGACAGTTGAAGGCGGTGGCCGACACGGTGGCCGAGCGCGGCGGCCACCTGCTGGTGGATGAGATCTACCAAGGGCTCAGCTACGACATCGCGCCGCTATCGGTGGCCTCGCTGAGCAGGGATGCCTTCGTGGTCAACAGCTTCTCCAAGTATTTCGGCATGACCGGCTGGCGTCTGGGCTGGCTGCTGGCGCCGCAGGAGGCCGTGGAGCCACTGACCCGACTGGCGCAGAACGTCTTTCTGGCGGCCCCCACCCCGGCCCAGCATGCGGCGCTGGCCGCCTTCACCCCCGAGTGCCGGGAGCTGCTCGAAGCACGCCGCCGCGAACTCGGCCGCCGCCGCGATGCGCTGCTGGCCGGGCTCGCCCGTCTGGGGCTGGCGCCCTCGCTGCCACCCCAGGGGGCCTTCTACCTGTGGCTCGACATCTCGCGCTACAGCCGCGACAGCCAGGCGTTCTGTCAGCGCCTGCTGGAAGAGGAGAATGTCGCCATCACCCCCGGCATCGACTTTGCCGTGGCGGGCGGCGAGCACCACGTGCGCATCGCCTTCACCACCGGGGTCGAGCGTCTGGAAGAGGCGGTGAGCCGGCTTGAACGTTTCCTGGCGCGACGGTAGGCGGCGAGATGCACTATCCCCAACTGGTTCCCGGCGTGCTGCTGCGCCGCTACAAGCGCTTCCTGGCCGACGTGCGCCTCGACGACGGCCGCGAGGTGGTGGCCCACTGCCCCAATACTGGCTCGATGCGGGCGGTCAACGTGCCCGGCTGCCGGGTGTGGCTGGCCGCGAGCGACAATCCGGCGCGCAAGCTGGCCTGGACCTGGGAGCTGATCGAGCTGACCCAGCCCGACGGCAGCGTGGCGCTGGCGTCGGTGCATACCGGGCGCACCAATCGCATCGTCGAGGAGGCGCTGGCAGGGGGGCGAATTGCCGCGCTGGCCGGCTATGCCGCACTCCGGCGCGAGGCCAAGGTGGAGGGCGCGCGGATCGACTTTCGCCTCGACGACCCCGAGCTCGGCTGCGCCTTCGTCGAGGTCAAGCAGGTCACGCTCAAGGAGGAGGACGGCCACGGTTACTTTCCCGATGCGGTGAGCGAGCGCGGCCGCAAGCACCTGCTGGCACTGGCGGCCCTGGCCGAGCAGGGGCAGCGTGCGGTGCTGCTGTTCTGCGTCGCCCACGACGGCATTCGCGATGTGGCGCCGGCGGCACACCTCGACCCGGCCTATGCCGCCACGCTCAAGGCCGTGGCGGCGCAGGGGGTGGAAGTGCTGGCCTACGGCTGCGAGTTCGGCTGGCGCGAGGAGCGACCGGTGTCGGTGGCGTTGGGTGGCCGGCTTGCGGTGTCACTCACTCGCCAAGTGAATATTGCCCTCGGCGTCGATTGAGACCGCCAGCGGCTCCAGGAAGCGGCCCTGGCAGGGGCCGAACACGCACTCGCCGCTTTCCGGCAGGAACAGCGCGCCGTGCATGCCGCACTGGATCAGTTCGCCGCTCGCTTCGAGAAACTCGCCATCCGGCAGGTTGAGCGGCACCTGCTGGTGCGGACAGCGGTTGACGAAGGCGCTGACCCGGCCGTGAACGCGCACCAGGAAGGCGTGGCGCCCGTCGGGCAGCGCCACGCCCCGTGAAGGCGAGGTGTCGAACTGCGCCAGGTGGGCAATGGGCTGGGACATGGGCTCAGCGGTCGATATGGAAGCGCTGGACGAAGCCCACCTCGGCCGGCTCCCGGTTACGGTCGTAGCGCACTTCCAAGTCGAAGCGCATGGGCTCGTCGTCGCGGATGCGGAACACCGCCACCTGCGACTGGGTATTGCCCTCACGCAGGGTGCGGAACTCCAGCGGCGTGCGATTCTGTCCCTGCAGCTCCCCGACCGTACCGCTGACCGGCGCGTTGACCGGTCGCAGCTCGCCCTCGACCTCTTCCAGCACGCTGACGTTGAGCAGCGCCATGGCCGGACTGCGCTGGATGCCGTGGGCCTCGGCTACGGCGGCGGGCAGGAAGTCGGTGCTCACCGCGCTGTAGTGGATCTGGTAGTTGCCGACCTGCTCGTATTGCTGGGCCTGCGCCGACAGCGACAGCAGGCCCAGCGCCAGCAGCAGGCCGGCGGCAAGGTGACGAAGCGGCAGGATGCGATGGCTCGACATGGCACTCTCTCCTTGAAATGGCGGGCCTGCCTTGAAATGGCGGGCCCGCGGCTCGGCCTCAGCGGCGATCCTTACGTGCGACGCGAAAGATCGCGATCTCGCCGAACAGGTTGGGCCGCAGCCGGGTGGCCCAGTGGCCCTCGTGATCGCCGATGCCCACGGCACGGTCGGTGATGTGTAGCCCCTTCTCGCGACACAGGTGCTCGAAGTCGTTGAAGGTCGAGAGATGGATGTTGGGCGTATCGTACCAGGCATGGGGCAGCGACTTGGAGACCGGCATGTAGCCGCGAATGCCCAGGTGCACCCGGTGGCGCCAGTAGGCGAAGTTGGGGAAGGTGATGATGCACTCGTTGGCCACCCGCAGCATCTCGTCGAGCATGCGGTCGGGGCGGCGCAGGGCCTGCAGCGCCTGGGTCATGACCACCAGGTCGTAGGTGTCGTCCTCGAAGTGGACCAGCCCCTCGTCGAGGTTCTGCTCGATGACGTTGACGCCCTTGGCGATACAGGCCGTGATGCCGGCCGGGTCGATCTCCAGGCCGTAGCCGGTGACGCCCTTGTCGCGCGCCAGGGCTTCGAGCAGGGTGCCGTCGCCGCAGGCCAGGTCGAGAATGTGGGCTCCCTCGGGCACCCAGCGATGAATCAACTCCAGGTCGGCGCGCATCATGCGGTCTCCTCCAGGCCCAGCTCGCGGGCGACGCGAGACATGAAGGCGGCGAACACCGCCTGGTAGCGCGGTTCCGGCAGCAGGAAGGCGTCGTGGCCGTGGGGCGAGTCGATGTTGACGTAGCTCACCCGCTTGCCGGCGCGAATCAGGGCATTGGCCAGCTCGCGGGAGCGCGACGGCGGGAAGCGCCAGTCGCTGGTGAAGCTCACCACCAGGAACGGACACTGACAGGGAGCGACGGCTTCGGCCAGCACGCCGCCGTGCTCCGCCGCCGGGTCGAAGTAGTCCAGCGCCTTGGTCATCAGCAGGTAGGTGTTGGCGTCGAAGGCGGTGGAGAAGGTGTCGCCCTGGTAGCGCAGGTAGGACTCGACCTGAAACTCCACGTCATAGCCGAAGTTGAGGTCCTCGCTGCGCAGGTCGCGGCCGAACTTGCTGCCCATGGCGTCTTCCGAGAGGTAGGTGATGTGCCCCACCATGCGCGCCAGCTTGAGGCCGCGCCGGGGGGCGGTGCCGTGCTCGGCGTACCAGCCGTCGTGGAAGTCCGGGTCGGAGCGGATCGCCTGGCGAGCCACCTCGTTGAAGGCGATGTTCTGCGCCGAGAGCTTGGGCGTGGCGGCGATGATCACCGCGTTGGCGACCCGCTCGGGATAGAGGCGGGTCCACTGCAGCACCTGCATGCCGCCGAGGCTGCCGCCGATGGCGGCGGCGAAGCGCTCGATGCCCAGGCGATCGGCCAGGCGCGCCTGGCTGTGCACCCAGTCGCTCACCGTGACCATGGGGAAGTCGGGCCCCCACTGGCGGCCGGTGGCGGGGTTGGTGCTGATCGGCCCAGTGCTGCCGTGACAGCCGCCCAGGTTGTTCAGCGACACCACGAAGAAGCGATTGGTGTCGATCGACTTGCCCGGGCCGATATGGGCGTCCCACCAGCCGGGCTTGCGCTCGTCGGCGTCATGGTAGCCGGCGGCATGGTGGTGTCCCGACAGGGCATGGCAGATGAGTACCGCATTGGAACGCTCGGCGTTGAGCGTGCCATAGGTCTCGTAGACGAGGTCGTAGGCGGGTAGGGTTCTGCCGCAGGCCAGGGCCAGGGGGTCGTCGAAGTGCGCCGTCTGCGGCGTCACCAGGCCGACCGAGTCATCGGGAAGCTCGGGCATCTTGTCGTTCTATGTCCAGTCGTTGAGGTCGGTCACGGCGACAGTGTGGTTCACAGCCCCACCAGAGCGCCGGCGATACCGGCGGCACGGGTCAGCGCGCCTACCACGATACCATCGACGATGCTGATGGCGATGAACACCACGATCGGCGACAGGTCGATCATGCCCAGCGGCGGGATGACCTTGCGCACCGGCGCCATGATCGGCTCCACCAGCTGCATCACCAGCAGCGCCCCGGGATGGCTGGCGTTGGGCGCGACCCAGCTCAGGATGATCATCACGATCAGGGCGAAGAAGTAGATTTTCAGGATGGCGTTGGCGATGGCCGCAATGGCGCCGATCGCCACCTGGGTGATCGGTGGCATGCCGATACCGGCGATCTGCAGAATCACCACGATGCTGACCGCCTTGAGCACGAAGGCCGCGGCCAGGGTGGCCATGTCGAAGCGTCCCATCACCGGGCCGAGAAAGCCCTGGAAGGGGCGCACCACCGGCTGGGTGATCTTCACCACCGACTGGCTGATGGGGTTGTAGTAGTCGGCCTGGGATGCCTGCAGCAGGAAGCGCAGCATCATCAGGAACAGGTAGATGTTGATCAGGGTGTTGACCAGCAGCAGGCCGGCATTTCCCATTTGGCCCATGTGGGCTCCTCCATGTCGTCGAGATGGCCGCTCCATCGGCGGGAGCGGCCTGAAAGACTATCGTTGGCCGAAGACTATCGTTGGCCGAGCTCTTCGGCCATCTCACGTGCGCGGGCGGCGCAGGCATCCATGGCGTCGGCCACGATGCCGCGCAGGCCGGCCTGCTCCATGTGCTCCACGGCACGCTCGGTGGTGCCGCCGGGAGACATCACGTTGCGCTTGAGACGGTCCGGGGTGAGCTCGCTCTGCTGTGCCATGCGCGCCGCGCCGAGTGCCGTCTGGATCGCCAGGCGCCGCGCCGTCTCGGCCGGCAGGCCGAGCTTGACGCCGGCTTCTTCCATGGCTTCGAACATCAGGAAGAAGTAGGCCGGGCCGCTGCCGGAAACGGCGGTCACGGCATCCAGCAGCGCTTCCTGCTCGACCCACTCGACCAGGCCCACGGCCTCGAGCAGCTCGGCGGCCTGGGCGCGCTGCTCGTCGCTCACTTCGGCAGTGGCGTACAGGCCGGCGGCGCCGGCGCCGACCAGTGACGGCGTATTGGGCATGCAGCGCACCAGCGGCAGGCCGCCGCCCATCCAGGTCTGCAGCGACTCGGCGGTGAGTCCCGCCGCCACCGAGATGATCAGCGGGCGCTGGCGCTGCAGGGTGTCGCGCAGCCCTTCACAGACCTCGCGCATGACCTGAGGCTTCACCGCCAGCACCACGATGTCGGCGTCACGCACTGCGGCCTGGTTGTCGGTGTTGGTGCGAATGCCGTAGCGCTCGTGCACCGGCGCCAGGAAGGCATCGCTGGGCGAGGTGGCGGTGATGGCGGTGGCCGGGTGGCCGTTGTCGATCATACCGCCGATGATGGCGCTGGCCATGTTGCCTGCGCCGATGAAGGTGACTCTGCTGGCCATTGCGATGTGTCCTTCTTCTGTTATCCAGCGACCGGCCACGTGCCGGTGCGAGTGCGTCTAGCGACGCGATGTGTTCCGTGCGCCGAAAATGGCCGTGCCCAGTCGTACCAAAGTGGCGCCTTCGAGAATGGCGGCTTCCAGGTCGTCGCTCATGCCCATCGACAGGGTGTCCAGCGGGGCCTCGGGGAAGCGCTGCCGCAGTGCTTCCATAGCCTGGCGCAGGCGTGCCAACGGGGCTCGCTGCTCGGCCAGGGTTGCCGCCGGGGCCGGAATGGCCATCAGCCCGCGCAGACGCAAGCGTGGCAGTGAAACGATCGCTTGCGCCAGGCTTTCCAGTTCGTCGAAGGCCACCCCCGACTTGCTGGCCTCATCGCTGACGTTGACCTGAAGGCAGACCTCGAGCGGGCCCAGTGCCTCGGGGCGCTGGTCGTTCAAGCGCCGGGCGATCTTCTCGCGGTCGACGCTGTGCACCCAGTCGAAATGCTCGGCCACGGCGCGGGTCTTGTTGGCCTGCAGTGGGCCGATGAAATGCCACACGATGCTTTTCAGGTCAGCCAGTTCGGCCTGCTTCTCCAGCGCTTCCTGGACGTAGTTCTCGCCGAATTCCCGTTGGCCGAGCTGCCATGCCTGGCGAATCATGCCGGCCGGCTTGGTCTTGCTCACGGCCAGTAGCCGGGCCGCGTCGGGCGTACGTCCGGCTGCCGACAAGGCGGCGGCCAAACGTCGACGAGCGCTGGTCAGCGACTCGGAAAGCATGGTATCCGTCATCTCAGCCACATGAAGTCCTTCATGTCCGCAAGGTCTGTCATACTCGCTGGAACCTTAAATCGGGAGCAGGGGAATCGCATGGATATTACCGAACTGCTGGCGTTCTCGGCAAAACAGAACGCCTCCGATCTGCACCTGTCGGCCGGCCTGCCGCCGATGATTCGCGTCGATGGCGACATTCGTCGTCTCAATGTGCCGGCCATGGAGGACAAGGAAGTCCGCAAGCTGATCTACGACATCATGGGCGACCGTCAGCGCCGTGACTACGAGGAGTTTTTCGAGACCGACTTCTCCTTCGAGGTTCCGGGCGTGGCGCGCTTCCGTGTCAATGCCTTCAACCAGGCGCGTGGCGCCGGCGCGGTATTCCGTACCATCCCCAGCGAAGTGCTGACCATGGAGGACCTGGGGCTCGGTGAGGTCTTCCGCCGCCTTGCCCTGCTGCCCCGCGGGCTGGTGCTGGTCACCGGGCCTACCGGCTCGGGCAAGAGCACTACCCTTGCCGCCATGATCGACTATATCAACGATCACCGTTACGACCATATCCTCACCATCGAGGACCCGGTGGAATTCGTGCATCGCAGCAAGCGCTGTCTGATCAACCAGCGTGAGGTGCATCGCGATACTCACGGCTTCGCCCAGGCACTGCGCAGCGCCCTACGTGAGGACCCCGACGTGATCCTGGTGGGCGAGATGCGCGACCTCGAGACCATCCGTCTGGCGCTCACCGCCGCCGAAACCGGCCATCTGGTATTCGGCACTCTGCACACCACCTCGGCAGCCAAGACCATCGACCGGATCATCGACGTCTTCCCCGGCGAAGAGAAAGCCATGGTGCGCTCGATGCTGTCGGAGTCGCTGCAGGCGGTCATTTCCCAGACGCTGCTCAAGCGGCGCAGCGGCGGGCGCGTGGCGGCTCACGAGATCCTCATCGCCAATGCGGCGGTGCGCAATCTGATCCGCGAGGACAAGGTGGCGCAGATCTACTCGGCCATCCAGACCGGCGGCAACATCGGCATGCAGACCCTCGACGCCGCGCTGGCCAAGCTGGTGGCGGAGAACGTGGTCAATCGCGATGAAGCCCAGGCCCGGGCCAAGAGCGCGCTGACCAGTTGAGTGTTCGGTAACGACGACAAGGGGGTGGGGAGATGAAAGCACAGGAATGGCTGGAGCAGCTGCTCGACATCATGGCCCGGCAAGAGGCCTCGGATCTGCTGATCTCGGTCCAGGCGCCACCCACCATCAAGACCGCCGGTAAGCTTACCGCACTGGGCGACCAGCGGCTCTCGGTGGAGCAGGTGCGTGAGCTGGTCAACGTGGCCGTGCCGGATGGGCTCAAGGAGCGCTTTGCACAGGAGCGCGAGGCCAACTTCGCCCTGAGTCTCAGCGGTCGCGGTCGCTTCCGGGTCAGCGCCTTCCAGCAGCGCAATCAGTTGGCCATGGTCATCCGGCGCATTGCCTACGAGATCCCCCACCTGGAGGAGCTCTCGCTGCCGCCTCAGTTGGGCGAGCTGGCCAATCTCAAGCGTGGGCTGGTGTTCGTGGTGGGCGGTACCGGCACCGGCAAGTCGACCACCCTGGCGTCGATGATCCAGCAGCGCAACGAGACCGTGGGCGGCCACATCATCAGCATCGAGGACCCCATCGAATACGTGCATCCGCACAAGAAGGCGATCATCAATCAGCGCGAGGTGGGCATCGACACCGAGTCATTCGAGGTGGCGCTGAAGAATACCCTGCGCCAGGCGCCGGATGTGATCCTGATCGGCGAAGTGCGCACTCGCGAAACCATGGAGCACGCCCTGACCTTCGCCGAGACCGGGCACCTGTGTCTGGCCACGCTGCATGCCAACAACGCCAACCAGGCGCTGGATCGCATCATTCACTTCTTCCCCCACGAGCGCCACGAGCAGATCTGGCTCGATCTGTCGCTCAACCTGCACGCCATCGTCGCCCAGCAGCTGCTGCCCACCCGCAACGGCGGACGCTGTCCGGCCATCGAGATCCTGCTGCGCACCCCGCTGATCGCAGATCTCATCCGCAAGGGCGATGTGGGCGAGATCAAGAACGTCATGGGCCGCTCCCGCGATCAAGGCATGCAGACCTTCGACCAGGCCCTGTACGACCTTTACAAGACGGGCACGATCAGCGAGGAAGTGGCCATGGTGCACGCCGACTCGGCCAACGAGCTGCGCATGATGATCAAGTACGGCGACGAAAATAGCGACGTGCTGGCCAAGGCGCAGGAGTCGGCGCAGAGGCTATCGCTGCGCAATGACGACGATTTTTAGCCTTGAATAATTTAGGGTGAGTAGATGCCGCCGAGGACGCGCGGGCCGGCGGCACCGGTGACGCTAGGCAGATTGCCGGGCCGCCCTTCCAGGCGGCGCCAGGCGAGCCAGGCGAAGGCACCGGCTTCCAGCCAGTCGGCCGGCCAGCCCCAGTCGCTGCTGGGCACCAGGGCGGTTTCCGGCAAATGGCGTGCCAGACGGCCGAGCAGATCGCCGTTGTGGGCGCCGCCGCCACACGGGATCAGCGCCGAGGCCGGAGGCGCGCCGGCCAGCTCGCGTGCCATCTCGATGCCCAGGGCCACGCTGGTGGCGGTCAGCTCCGCCAGGGTCGCCTGTACGTCGGCAGGACGCTCCTTACCCGTGAGGTGACCTTCGAGCCAGTCGAGGTGGAACACCTCGCGCCCGGTGCTGCGCGGCGGCGGGCGATGGAAGAATGGCTCGGCGAGCAGGCGCTCCAGCAGGGTGTCGTCCACCTGGCCCGAAGCGGCCCAGGCGCCGTCGGGATCGTAGCGGCCGCCGCGATGGCGGGCGTGCCAGGCATCCAGCAGCGCGTTGGCCGGGCCGGTATCGAAGCCGATCACCGCGGCTTCGCTTCCCGCCGGCGGGAGCAGGGTCAGGTTGGCGAAGCCGCCCAGGTTGAGCACTAACTGCCACTGCCCCGCGCGCCGGAACAGCGCCTCGTGAAAGGCCGGCGCCAGCGGGGCGGCCTGACCGCCGGCGGCCAGGTCGCGGCGGCGGAAGTCCGCCACCACCGTGCAGCCGGTCAACTCGGCCAGCAGGCTGGGATTGTCGAGTTGGAGCGTATAGGCCGGCCCCTCGGCGTGGCCCCAGGGGGCGTGCTCGATGGTCTGGCCGTGGCTGCCGATGGCGGTAATCTGCTCGCTTGCGATGTCATTGTCTGCGAGCAGATGTCTAACCGCAGCGGCCTGGAGCCGGCAGAAAGCATCCTCAGCGCCCGCCAGCTCAGCGAAGCTGACCCGTTCAGCCTGACAGAGCTCGAGTAGCTGCTTGCGCAGGGTTTCGGGCATTGGTTCGGCGTGGGTGGCAAGCAGGCGCGCGCTCCCCGTGGAGTCGATCTCGACCAGGGCAGCGTCGATACCGTCCAGGCTAGTGCCGGACATCAAGCCAACGTACCGTGCCATCTGCTCTCTCCTTTGTGCGGTAGCCCCAGCGGACCTCAAGTCATGCTACCATCGTCCCCCATTCGATGGACCCTGCCCGCACGGGCGATCAACGTATTTGGAGTGGGAGAGATGAGCGAGGTCGCAAGCGCGCTGGCGCTGCTGAAACGAGGCACCCAGGAGATCCTGCTGGAGGACGAGCTGATCAAGAAGCTCGAGTCCGGCCGCAAGCTGCGCATCAAGGCGGGCTTCGATCCCACGGCTCCCGACCTGCACCTCGGCCACAGCGTACTGCTGACCAAGATGCGCCAGTTCCAGGACCTGGGCCACCAGATCATCTTCCTGATCGGCGACTTCACCGGGCGCATCGGCGACCCTACCGGCAAGAACGTCACCCGCAAGCCGCTCACCGAAGAAGAGGTCCGGATCAATGCCCAGACCTACAAGGACCAGGTGTTCAAGATCCTCGATCCCGAAAAGACCGAGGTGCGCTTCAACTCCGAGTGGTTCAGCGAGCTTAACGCGGCCAAGATGATCGAGCTGGCCGCCCAGAGCACCGTGGCGCGCATGCTCGAGCGCGACGACTTCGACAAGCGCTACAAGTCGGGTCAGCCGATCTCCATCCATGAGTTCCTCTACCCGCTGGTGCAGGGCTACGACTCCGTGGCGCTCGAAGCCGACGTCGAGATGGGCGGCACCGACCAGAAGTTCAACCTGCTGATGGGACGCGAGATTCAGAAGCACTTCGGCATGGAGCCGCAGGTGGTCATCACCATGCCGCTGCTCGAGGGGCTCGACGGCGTGCAGAAGATGTCGAAGTCGCTGGGCAACTACGTCGGCGTCGACGAGGCGCCGGGCTCGATGTTCAACAAGCTCGTCTCCATGCCCGACAGTCTGATGTGGCGCTACTTCGAGCTGCTCTCGCTGAAAGCCAATGAAGAGATCGAGGCGCTCAAGCGCGACGTCGAGGCCGGTGCCAACCCGCGCGACATCAAGATGATCCTCGCCCGCGAGCTGATCGGTCGCTACCACGGCGAAGAAGCCGCGGCCAATGCCCACAAGTCGGCCGGCAACCGCCTGGCCGAAGGCGAGCTGCCCGAAGACCTGCCCGAGGTTGAGGTCGACTTCGAGGGCAGCACCCAGGCGCCCATCGCTGCGGTGCTCAACCGGGCCGGGCTGGCCAACAACAGCGCCCAGGCCAAGGACATGCTGGGTAACGGCCGGGTCAAGGTGGACGGCGAGGTGGTGGCCAAGGATGCCATGCTCGACACCGGCAACTGCTACGTGATTCAGGCCGGCAAGAAGCGCTATGCCCGGGTCACGCTACGCTGAGCTACTCCGCCGGCTCCTGGCCAACCGATGACAAGCCGGTTGCTCTACCGACGCCCGCCCCGTGCGGGCGTCGTCGTCTTCCCTTCTAGCGAAAAACCATCCACAGCCCCTCGCCTGCGAGCGGCTGTGGATAGCTCGCCGGCCCACGTCTCGTCACCGCTCCGCCATCATTCTGAAATATTTTTCCCGCCGGCCCTTGCGGGGCTCGGGGGAAAGCCGTAAAGTACGCATCCGCTGCCGGTGACGGGCAACGTTGCAGGCGGTGGGAAGAGTGGTAAGTGGTTGTCGCTGTTTGGATTTTTCGATTCGCTTCG
>NZ_JABFTX010000046.1 GCF_021404305.1 Billgrantia ethanolica
AGTGGGAGAGCGCCAGCTCGCGCTGGTGCAGCGCCACTACCGAGGTGGTGTGGCGGGAGTCGATCAGGTCCAGCAGCCGCAGCGCCTGGTGAGGATCGACGCTGGCCACCGGTTCGTCACCCAGGAACAGCGGGCGGGCCTGATACAGGGCGCGGGCGATGGCCACCCGCTGGCGCTGGCCGCCGGAAAGCTCGCCCACCGGGCGGCGCATCAGGCCGTTCAGGCCCAGTTCGTCGCACAGTGCGGTCACTTCCCGCCATGGCCCGCGCAGTGGGCGCACCAGGTTCCACAGATTGGCCAG
>NZ_JABFTX010000047.1 GCF_021404305.1 Billgrantia ethanolica
ATGAGGACTGTGATGTCTGCAACCATTGAATATTTAAGCAAAGACAACGATATTATAGTATGGGTAACTAATGCGGTATTAGATAGCTGGCAAGCCTTGAAGCAAGATTCGAGAGGAAAACCTGAGGCATTTGGTGTGCTAATAGGGGGTCAAAATCATGATGCCTCACAATTTTGGATTGAGGCGTGTACGACACCATTAGCCGAGGACGGAGCAACACGAACGTCCTTTGCACTGAGAGATGCTCGTCATCAAGAGGTGGTCGACGATCATTTCAAAAAGTCCCAAGGGACATCGGGT
>NZ_JABFTX010000048.1 GCF_021404305.1 Billgrantia ethanolica
GCCACGTTTGCGTTGGCCGGGAAGAGGCGCGCCGCCTCGCCGGCAGTACCCTCGTAGAAGACCGTCGCCTCGCGGAGGGCGTCGAGGTCCACCAGTTGCTCGGCGTGGCTGCCTTTCCAACTGCGCGGTGCCTTGCAGGCCTCATAGGTGACGCTCTCCAGCCCGCCCTCACGGGCGGCGGCCAGGCCGTCCATACCTGCCACGGCACCGGAGAGCACCAGCATGCGCCCGCTGCCCGCCTCGGCGGCCTGACGCAGGCGGCCGTAGAGCCCCTCGTCGGCCAAGGCACCAGTGGCCA
>NZ_JABFTX010000049.1 GCF_021404305.1 Billgrantia ethanolica
GGCGATGTTCTCGCTGTCGGCATTGAACGAGCGCTTGGCGATGGAGAGCGCGGTGGGGCTCTTCTCGAGTATCTCGTCGCACCACTGGCGCACCTCCTCGTCGAGCCTGTCGGAGGGCACCACGGCGTTGGCCAGACCCCACTCCAGCGCTTGGGCGGCGCTGTACTTGCGGCACAGGTACCAGATCTCGCGGGCGCGCTTCTCACCGATCACCCGCGCCATGTAGGCGGTGCCGAAGCCCGGGTCCACCGAGCCCACCTTGGGGCCCACCTGGCCGAACACGGCGTTCTCCG
>NZ_JABFTX010000050.1 GCF_021404305.1 Billgrantia ethanolica
GCGATCTCGCGTCGCTGCTGGCGCGCATGGCCTCGCCCGAGACGCGTATCGTCACTCTCACGGTGACCGAGAAGGGCTACTTCCTGAGCCCCGCCGAGGGCAGCCTGCTGCGTGATGATCCGCTGATCGCTCACGATATCGATCAACCCCAGGCACCGCGCACCGCGCCGGGCATTCTGGTCGAGGCCCTGGCCCGGCGGCGCAGTGCGGGCGTCCCGCCGTTCACGGTGCTGTGCTGCGACAATATGCCGAACAACGGCAAGCGCACACGGGCGGCGGTGGTGCAGCTCGCC
>NZ_JABFTX010000051.1 GCF_021404305.1 Billgrantia ethanolica
GTCGCTGCGCTCACCTACCTCGTGGCACGCCTGGCCGAACACGGCATGAGCTATCGTCCGCCCCATACCCTGCCAAGCGGATTCAGTACCTTGCTGCTCGGCCTCGGTTGGCTTTCCGCCGGTTTGATCCTGCTTGCGCTGCTGCATCGGTTGGCAGTGTGGCGCTGCCGTTGATCCAGCGTCGGTCAGCTGTATGGCATGGGTTTGTAACACGAAAGACTGGCAGCGACCTCATGATCCAGAACTAATTGAACAACTGCTTGAGTTGTCAAGATAATTTGCGCGCAAGTAG
>NZ_JABFTX010000052.1 GCF_021404305.1 Billgrantia ethanolica
GTTTGTTCTATTGAGGGAGACTATCCAAGTACGAGCGAGCCAACTGGGAACCGACCCGTTATCCATCCACTGACAAGAGCGGGAGGTCGTCGCTGCTCTGTGAAACCAGCCTCACGCGGTTCCCTCCACTTTAGCATCCAAGTGATCCAGGCCTTCGCCCGGACCACGTGGATCACTCATTACTTGGATTGGGCGGGCCGGTATCGCACCCACCAGGCCCAACTTGGATGGTCCAGCCAACGTCCAAACACCTTAATGCCCCACTTGGTGACAGGCTCGCGTTACTGAGC
>NZ_JABFTX010000053.1 GCF_021404305.1 Billgrantia ethanolica
GTTTGTTCTATTGAGAGGGACCATCCAGGTATGAGCGGACTGACTGGGAACCGACCCGTTATCCATCCACTGACGAGAGCGGGAGGTTGTCGCTGCTCTGTGAAACCAGCCTCACGCTGTGCCCTCCACTTTAGGAGCCAAGCGAGCCAAGCCTTCGCTCAGCCCACGTGGACCACTCTTTACTTGGATTGGGCGAGTCCGTTTAAGACCCAGTAAGCCCAACCTGCAAAGTCCAGCCAACGTTCAAACACTTTGATGCCCCAACTTGGTTACAGGCTCGCGTTACTG
>NZ_JABFTX010000054.1 GCF_021404305.1 Billgrantia ethanolica
TGATCCTGGCCCTCTACATCGAGCCGAGCTGGTTGGCGGCCTTGCAGCGCGGACTGGCGTTGAGCGGTCGCCCCGACTTCTTTTCCAGCCCCTGCATCGAACTTACGTCCCGTATGCGGGATCATGCGGACCTGCTGATCGATGCCATGTTTTCTTTCGGCTTTGTGCCTCAGGGCAGGCTGGAAGAGCTGCTTTTTGATTTGCTGATCGGGATCACCGAGAAACACTCCGAATTGCGCCACCTTTCCAGGCTGCGAGTGGGCGTTGCCAGCGACTTCTACGATGCTC
>NZ_JABFTX010000005.1 GCF_021404305.1 Billgrantia ethanolica
GGGTCCAGTCTCCGACGTCGGAACGACAGCCGCCCCGGGTGGGGCGGCCGGTACAGCCTTACAGACAGGCTTCGATCTCTTCGAGCGAGGGCAGGTTGTCCATGGTGCGGCTCATGTTGAACGGCGCGGAGATGTCACGCCAGGTGGCGTAGTGCTCCAGGTAGCCGATCATGGATTGGTAGACCTTGGCGTGGTCCGGGTGCTCGCAGGCGCCGCGCAGGATCACCTCGTTGGTGATCTCCTGGATGCGCTCCAGATCCTCGTCGGAGAGCTGATTGATGGTCACACCGGCATCGATGAACTTCTCGGTACCCTCGGTGGAGCCGCGCTCGGACCAGGCGATGGACCAGGCCATGGTGGCATCGGCGGCGATCTTCAGCTGCTCCTGGGTCTCCTCGGAGAGGGCGTCCCAGGCGTCGCGATTGATCATCACGCCGAACACGCTGGCGGACTGGTGCCAGCCCGGCACCGACCAGTACTCGACCACCTCGGCGAAGCCGGCATTGTAATCCACGCCCGGGGTGGAGAACTCGGCGCCGTCGACCACGCCGCGTTCCACCGCCTGATAAATCTCGCCGCCGGCCAGGGTCACCTGGGAGCCGCCGAGCTGCTCGAGCACGCGGCCCTGGTCACGGCCTGAGAGGCGCAGGCGTTTGCCGTCGAGATCGGCCAGGCTCTCGATGGGCGTACGGCCCATGAAGCCCGACTCGTTGTTGGTGATACCGTAGGGCAGGTAGACCATGTCGTACTGGCCGTAGATCTCCTGGTAGAGGTCCCAGCCACCCCACTGCTGGATCCAGTTCAGGTAGTCGACGGCGTTGAACAGCATGGTGGTGGTGGCCAGCGGCGAGAAGGCCGGGTTGCGGCCGGCCCAGTAGCCGGGCCAGTCGCCGGCGGCTTCGATGCTGCCGGTCTCGGTAGCGTCGAACACCTCGGTGCCGGGCATCAGGGTGCCGCCGGCGCGGAACTCGATCTGCAGCTCATCGCCGGCGATCTTGTTGACCAGCTCCACCCAGTGGCGGTCGATCTGGATCAGATCGATGCTGTCCGGCCAGGTGGAGGTCATGGTCCAGCGCTCCTGGGCCTGAGCGGTGGTGGCGAAGGCGGCCAGAGCGATGCCGGCCGCCAGGCCGGAGATGGCGAATCTTGTCTTCATCTTCATGTCGTGCTCCCTTCTGGGTCTTATTGTGCTGCCGTAAAGAGAAGATCTTGCCAGGCGGCATGCCGCAGTCGTTGTGATTTGCTGAATGATCGGTCAGGCCGCCAGAGAACATCGACAAGCTAGCACGCTGTCATGACCGGAATCGATAGCTGGCTACGGTGCTGAGCAGGGTTGAGCCGAGCATCGGTTACGTTTAATTAAGAAAGAATGGGAGGCGGATCTATCTGTATTGAAAGGTAAAACTTCCGCCTGGTGGCAGGGTGGGGCAAGAGATAGAAGAGCGTGAGAATAGACCAAAGTCTAGCCGGATAACGCGGCAGACGGCGCCCGGCCGGGCGCCGTCGCTGTCATCAGCGTCCGCCGTAGACCTGAGCAGGCAGCCAGGTGGCCAGCGGCTCGTAGAAGAACACCAGGAACAACCCCAGCATCTGCAGGGCCACGAAGGGGGCGACCCCTTTGTAGATGTCGAGCGTCGTGATGCCCGGTGGGCAGACGCCCTTGATGTAGAACAGTGCGAAGCCTACCGGTGGCGTCAGGAACGAGGTCTGCAGACAGATGGCGAAGAGGATGGCGAACCACACCGGATCGACACCCAGGCTGAACACCACCGGGGCGACGAGCGGCAGAATGATCAGCGTGATCTCCACCCAGTCGAGGAAGAAGCCGAGCAGGAACACCACCAGCATGATGGTCAGCACCACGCCGGCCGGGCCGAAGGGCAGCCCGGTGATGGCGTTGCGAATCACGTCATCGCCGCCCAGCCCACGCAGTACCACGGCGAAGATGGTGGCACCGACGAAGATGCCGAAGATGAAGGCGGTGGTGCGGGTGGTCTGATAGAGCGCCTTGGACACCACATCGAAACTCAGGCGGCGATTGAACAGGGCCAGCAGCACGGCCCCCAGCGCACCCACTGCGGAAGCTTCGGTGGTGGTGGCGAAACCGGTGAAGATCGAACCGAGCACCGCCACGATCAGCGCCAGGGGCGGCAGCACGGCAATCAGCACCTCGAGCAGGGCGCGGGCATTGAGCGGCTGGCGGTTCTCCGGCGCCGGCGCCAGGTCCTTCTTGATATAGGCGGCGATCACGATGTAGGCGATGTACATCACCCCCAGCATGATGCCGGGAATCAGTGCGCCCATGAACAGTCGGCCCACCGAGGCTTCCGATGTGCCCAGGCGGTCGGCCATCAGCACCAGCATGATGCTGGGCGGCACCAGGATGCCGAGGGTGCCCACCGAGCAGGCGGTGCCCACCGCCAGCGACTTGTTGTACTTCGCTTGCAGCATGGGGCCGATGGAGAGCATGCCGAGCAGCACCACCGAGGCGCCGACGATGCCGGTGGAAGCGGCCAGCAGCACGCCGACGATGACCACGGTAACGGCGTAGCCGCCGCGCAGCCCACCCAGTACTCGCACCAGGGAGTTCATCAGCCGCTCGGCGATGCCCGAGCGGTCGAGCATGATGCCCATGAAGATGAACAACGGCAGGGCCACCATCAGCTCGTTGGCGATGATGCCGTAGAGGCGCCGGTCGAGAACGCCGATGGTGCCGCCCCAGGAGAACCACAGATCGGCCCCCATGTGCTCGACCAGCACATGGCCGATGACAGCGAACAGGAAACCGATGCCGGCCAAGGCCCAGGCCACGGGAAAGCCGATCAGCAGCAGTCCCATGAAGCCGGCAAACATGCCGATGACGAGAATTTCTTCGAGACCCATGATCTTCCTCGCAAAGGCACGTTAGCGGTGGTCCACCGGCCGCCGCAGAGGCAACTGCCGGGGGAAGCCGAAGAGATAGGTACAGCAGCGCAGCGCTCGTGATGACAAGGCGATGGCGATCAGCGCCATGCCGATCGGCAGGGTACTCTTGATGATGAAGCGGTAGGGCAGGCCGCTGGGCGCCTGGGAGCGCTCGCCGCGGGCGAAGGAGCGCTGGGCGTACTCGGTGAGCCCGTCGACCATGAAATAGAGCACCGGCAGCACCAGCAGTACGATACACAGCAGCTCGACCCAGGCCTGGAAGCGCAGCGAGAACTTGTCACGCAGCACGTCCACGCGGACGTGGTCGTCGGTGACCACGGCGTAAGCCAGGGTCAGGATCATCGTCGCGCCGAAGAAGTGCCACGAGAGCTCTTCCAGGGCGATGGAGCCGCGGCCCAGAATGAAACGGCTGAACACATTGGTGAGCACCACGGCAAGCGTGGCGAGCCACAGCCAGGAAAGCAGCTTGCCGAGAACGGCAATGGCCGTGTCGATCATATGGCTGACACGGTTGGTGGGAAGCTCCGGGCGCAGCGTGGTGGCGTCCGGGGGAGCGTCGGGAAGCAGTGTAGACATCGTGCAGCCTCTTGCATGTTGCCGCAAGCCGGGAGGCCGGTTGCCGGTGGCATGCCACCGGCAACCGGCACTTGCCGTCAGTTGGAGTTGGGCGAGTAGTAGGCGCGCGGCAGATAACCCTTGGCATGCCAGTTGCCGTGGACCTGCATCCATTCACGTTGGCTCTCCAGCACGCGGGCGAAGAGTGCGTCGTTGCTGGCCATCTCGTCCAGCACGCCCATGGTGACGGTCTCCAGCTCGGCCAGGATCTCCGGCGACAGGGTCTGGGCGTTCACGCCTTCGGCTTCGAAGCCGGCCAGCGCCTGGGGGTTCTCCCACTCGCTCTCGGAGAAGCCGAACAGCGTGGCGGAGCGGCAGCCGATCTCGATCTGGGCGCGGCTCAGGTCGGAAAGGTCGTCCCAGGTCTCCTGATTCACTAGCAGGTGCGAGGTGGTGTAGGTCTGGTGCCAGCCCGGCATGATGTAGTTCTGCACGATCTCCTGCATGCCCAGGATGCGGTCCACGGCCGGGGCCGAGAACTCCAGGGCGTCGATGGTGCCGCGCTCCATGGCCTGGTAGAGCTCGCCACCGGGCAGCATGGTGACCGAGGCGCCGAGCTGCTCCATGACGCGGCCGCCGATACCGGCGAAGCGGATGCGCAGGCCGTCGATCTGGTCGAGGGATTCCAGTGGCTCGGCGAACCAGCCGGCGGCTTCCGGCCCGATCACGCCGCACAGCAGCGCCTTGACCCCGTAGGGCTCGTACACTTCCTGCAGCAGCTCGTAGCCGTCGCCGAAATAGTGCCAGGCCATGAAGGCGGGGGGCTCCATGCCGAAGGGAGGGCCGGAGAGTAGCGGCAATACCGGAATGCTGCCCTGATCGTAGCCGATCCAGGTGTAGCCGGCCGGGTAGCGGCCTTCCGAAACGGCATCGAGGATCTCGAACGGCGGGATCAGCTCGCCCGGCTCGTAGTAGCGCAGGTTGATGTTGCCGCCGGAGATCGCTTCCAGCGTTTCGGACAGATGAACGACCGGCGTACTCAGGCCCACCAGGTGTGACGGGAAGGCGATAGGTACCTGCCAGCGCACGCGCTCCTGGGCGTTGGCGGTGCTGGCCATGGCGGCGCCGGCCAGGATTACGGCGGCGGTCGTGCTGGCCAGCTTGAAACGTGTGGACACCTTGGGGCCAGTTGATGCTTGCATAGACGCGACTCCACTTGTTGTGACGGGTATTGTTTTAGGGAAAGGCCTATTCCAGCGCTGAATTAGCCATGCAACTCAAAGGGAAAGCAATAATGGAAAATTGGTCAGACCAAAGTGTGCGGATGGGGTCTCGCTGAGAAGAAGTGTGTTTCTATAGGTAACTGATGGTGTTTTGTTGCGATCTTCTGGAAAAATTGCGCCTTTTCTATAGATCCTATGCTTATCTTTAGCGTGCTTAGCCTTTTCGGTGTATCTAAAAGTGCGACCAATTGTTAATGCCAAGAGGCGTGCAGGGAGAGTCTTCGGTGGGGGTTGGTGTTGTGTACGAGCGAGAGGCGAGTTCGGTATTGAATTGGTCTGACCAAATGGCTGCGCAGGGCTGGCGCGGTCTGGTGTGGTCGACCTCGCCTGCCGATACGGCGCGGCAGCAAGCGCTGGCTGTATGGCAGGCCCGCGCCTGGCAGCACCCCTGCTGGGTGTCGTCGGCGGCACCGGAAAAGGCATGGCAAGCGGCGTGGCTACCACCGGCCAAGGCCCGCACCCGGCTGGGCGGCGAGCACGATCTGATCGTCTACGATGCCGCCAGCGAGGCGGGCTTCGATCCGGATGCATTCGGTGCCCTGAGTGGCACCCTGCGGGCAGGCGGCTTGCTGCTGCTGTTATTGCCACCGGCCACTGGCAACCAGGCGGTCAGCCACTACATGGCCCGCCTGCGTGAACGCTTGGTGCAGGCGACGGATGCCGTGCACTGGACGCCCGGCGAGCCGCTGCGGCTGCCCGGCCCCAGGCCCGAACCCAAGCCCGAGGCCGATAGCGGCGATCCCGACTGCATCACCCGCGACCAGCGCCAGGCGGTGGAGCGCCTGATCGGCCTCCGGCGCCGGCGACCGCTGGTGATCACCGCCGACCGGGGCCGCGGCAAGAGTGCCGCGCTGGGTATCGCCTGCGCCCGCCTGCTTAACGAGGGGCAGGCGAAGATCTGGGTGACGGCGCCACGCCTGGCGGCGGTCGAGGCGCTGTTCGAGCGTCTGGCGTCGCTGTGTCCGCAAGGGCATCGCCATGGCGGGCGCTTCGATGACGAGGGCGGCGGACGCGTCGAGTTCGTCGCCCCCGACGAGCTGAGTGCCCGGGTCGAGCGCGGCGAGGCGGGCGGCCAAGGAAGCTGGCTGCTGGTGGACGAGGCTGCGGCCATTCCCGCCGCCCTGCTCGGGCAGTGGCTCGAAGCGTTTCCGCGCATCGCCTTCGCCACCACCGTGCACGGTTACGAAGGCTCCGGGCGCGGCTTCGCCTTGCGCTTCCGCGAGAGGCTCGAGCGACAGACACCGGATTGGCGCGAATGCCATCTCGCCGCGCCGATACGTTGGGCCGAAGGCGACCCGCTCGAACGACTGGTCGGCGACCTGCTGCTGCTCGATGCCGAGCCGCCGGGGGTGGCGTCGAAACCGTTGCAGGAATGGGTCTGGCAGCCCGAGGCGCTGGCCGGCGACGAGCCCGCGTTGCGCCAGATCTTCGGCCTGCTGGTGCAGGCCCACTACCGCACCGCGCCGGCTGACCTTCAGCGGCTGCTCGATGCGCCGGAGCTCAGGGTCAGGACGCTGACGGACGGCACCCATATCCAAGCGGTGGCGGTGTGCGCCGACGAGGGGGGCTTCGCCCCCGAGCTGGCGGACAAAGTGGCGCGAGGCGAGCGGCGGCTGCCGGGGCACCTGCTGGCCCAGTCGCTGGCCGCCCATGCCGGCTGCCGTGAAGCGCTCACGGCCCGCCTGCGCCGGGTGCAGCGTATCTCGGTGCACCCCCAGCGGCGCCGCGAGGGGCTGGGGGCGCGGCTGCTGGAGGGAGAGCGTGCAGCGGCTCAGGAAGCTGGCGTCGACCTGCTGGGCGCCAGTTTCGGCGCCGAGCCGGGGCTGCTCGCCTTCTGGCGCTCCCAAGGCTTTCGCACGGTGCGCCTGGGGCTGTCGCGGGAAACCTCGACGGGAGAACATGCGGTCATGGTGGTGGCACCGCTCACTGTCATGGGGCAATCGCTGTGTGCAACGCTGACGCGGCGCTTCCATGCACTGCTGCCCGTTCTGCTCGCCTTCGAGCTGGCCGGGCTGGAGCCGGAGGTCGCCCTGGCGCTGCTGGCGGAAGGGGAGCGAGCGGAGCTCGATGAGGCCGCGTGGCGCGACCTGGACGATGTGGCCCACGGCCACCGCGAGCCGGCGCTGGCGCGTCTCGCCCTGCAGCGGCTGATATGCCGTGCGGTAGTGGTGGGGCGGCATGACCCCGAGCTGGCATGGCTCGCCGCCTGGGCCTTTCAAGGGCGCGATATCGCCTGGCTGGCCGCCCGGGCCGGAGTCGAGGGGCGGCGACAGGTCATGGCGCGGATGCGCGATTTGGTGGCCACGCTGCTGGCCGACGAATCGCGCGCAGGCTGAGCGGGCTTTTCCCGGCGTTGCCGGCCCGGTAAGGTAGGCCGGTTACCATCATGCAGATCCAACATGAACGAACATCTCGCGCAACTCTCGCCACAGCCGCTGTGGCGCCATTTTCGCACGCTGTGCAATACGCCTCGCCCCTCAGGGCGCGAGGCCGAACTGGTGGCGATCCTCGAGCGCTGGGCCGAACAGCATGGGCTCGCCCACGACCGTGACGATTACGGCAACCTGCGCTTGAGCAAGCCCGCTACGCCGGGCCATGAGAGCGCGCCGGGCGTCATCCTGCAGGGCCATCTCGACATGGTGGCGCAGGCCAACGCCGATCACCCCCACGACTTCACCCGCGACCCGATCGACACTTACGTGGACGACGGCTGGCTGCGCGCCCGCCACACCACGCTAGGCGCCGACAACGGTCTCGGGGTGGCGGCGGCGCTGGCGATTCTGGAAGACGACACCCTGGTGCACGGGCCGCTGGAGGCGTTGTTCACCCTCGAGGAGGAGAGCTCCATGGGCGGTGCCTTGCAGCTGGCGGAGCAATGGCTGCAGGGCAGCGTGCTGCTCAATCTCGATTCCGAGGACCGCGGCGAGGTCTTCATCGGTTGTGCCGGCGGTGCCGACATCGTGGTCGAGGCGCAGCTGCCTACCGCCGAGTCGGGAGTCGACGAGGTGGCCCTGGAGCTCGCCCTGACCGGGCTGGTGGGCGGTCACTCCGGCATCGACATCCATCGCGGGCGCGGCAATGCCAATCGCCTGCTGGTACGTGTGCTCAGAGCGCTAGAAGCCTACGACATCCGCTTGGTCAGCTATCGTGGCGGTACGCTGCGCAATGCCATCCCGCGCGAAGCCTTCGCCACCGTCGTGCTGCCGGCCGATGAAGTCGCCGCCGCCGAGAGTCGGGTGCAGGCGCTCGAACAGCAGCTGCGTACCGAGCTGGCCGGCGTCGACGACGGGCTGTCTCTGGTCGCGGTGCGCGTGGCGGAAAGACCCGCCCAGGCGCTCAATGCCCATGCCAGCAGCATGCTGCTGGCGGCGCTCAACGCCGCGCCCTACGGGGTGGAGCGTATGAGCAGCGCAGTGCCCGGCGTGGTGGAAACCTCGAACAATCTGGGCGTGGTGAACCTCGACGAAGGCCGCTTCCATCTCTGCGCCCTGGTGCGGTCGCTGCGTGACAGTGCGGTGGAGGATCTGGCCGATCGTTTCCGCGGCCTGTTCGATCTGATCGGGGCGCGCACGCGGGTCGAGAACGACTACCCCGGCTGGACGCCTGCCCCCGACAGCGCCCTGCTGGCGCGCTTCGAGCGTCTGCACCGGCAACTGGTGGGACGCGAGCCGGCGGTCAAGGTGATCCATGCCGGGCTCGAGTGCGGCATCCTGGCCGGCAAGTATCCCAACCTCGAGATGATCTCCTTCGGCCCTTCGATTCGCGGCGCCCACTCACCTGACGAGCGGGTGGAGCTGGACTCCGTGGTGGAGTTCTGGGGCCTGCTTCGTGCGTTGATCGAGGATCTGGCCGCGGACAGCGCTTGAGGCTTGAAACGACCCGGCGCCGCTGCGATGAGCGGCGCCGGGCAGTGCCTCAGGCGTGCTGGCGGCTGTGCTTGCCCTCGGCGATCTCCTCGACCAGCTTGCTGCAGAAGGCGTCGAGGTCGTCGGGCTTGCGGCTGGTCACCAGGCCGCTATCCACTACCACTTCCTGGTCGACCCATTCGGCGCCGGCGTTACGCAGGTCCATCTCCACCGAAGGGTAGGAGGTCATGCGGCGGCCCTTGGCCACGCCGGCGTTGATCAATACCCAGGGGCCATGGCAGATCGCGCCCACCGGTTTGTGCTGCTCGAAGAAGCGCCGGGTGAAGGCCAGCGCCTGCTCGTTCTGACGCAGGGCGTCGGGGTTGAACAGGCCGCCGGGAAGCTCCAGGGCGTCGTAGTCGCCGGCATCGACCTGGTCGAGCTTGCGATCGACGTCATAGGAAGGCCCCCAGTCGGTGCCGGCCCAGGCACGGATGCTGTCCTTGTCCGGTGCGATGACGTGCACCGTGGCCCCTTCGCGCTCGAGCGCGGCCTTGGGCTCGGTGAGCTCCGACTCCTCGAAGCCGTCAGTGGCCAGGATGGCGACGGTCTTGCCTTTCAGCTTCTCGCTCATTCGCTATCTCCTTGCTCCTTGTGCGACGACATAAGCACTGCCCCTTATCACCATAAAACGGCAAGGGCGGAAGACAAGGGACGTGGGGTATCGGACCGTGACTCGATGTAGTGGCATGTGAGTCAGGCGTCAGTGGTTGACCTGGATGTGAACCACGGGATAGCCCCCTACGGTGACCAGCGGGACATCGGTGTGGCCGCGGTAGTGATGGTCGTATCGTGGAGGAGCGTAATAGTGATGCTCCACTACGCGATGGGCGGGTCGGGAGTGGCGATGGGCGCGATGATGGCGCCGATGCTTCGGTGGTTTGCCGCGATGGTCGCGCACGTAGTAGTGGTGATGATGAATCTGGGTGCCATGAGCGGCATATCGGCCATGGTCGGCGCTTGCCGACATGGAGAAGGGCAGCGACAAGGCGGCTACCAAGGCGGTGAAGATCAGACGTTTCATGGGGGTTCTCCTCAAGTGCCAACGACACGTTCCGGTCACCCCTTCTTTTCCCTCACTCCATTATAGCGGTGGAAAGGGAGCATAGTGAACACTGTTCGACTATGCTCGCCGTTCCTGAACAGCCGTGTATTGCGCTGCGACCTCACGGTGCTGCCGTCAGCAGGCTTTCAGCCCAGATAGGCGTTGAGCATCCAGACGGTCCTCTCCTGTTCGCGGATGTAGTCGCCGGCCTGGGCGGCGGTGCCCTCGTCGTCGGCATCCGAGGCCAGCGCCAGCAGCTCGCGCTGCAGCTCGATCAGGGTCTGATAGCCCTGGAGCACGCCGCGTACGCAGGCTTCGCCGTCATGTACGTTCTTGTCCTCGCGGATCTGCGACATGGCCACGTAGTCGCTGTAGGCGTGCACCGGTTTGTGTCCCAGGGTCAGGATGCGCTCGGCCACTTCGTCGACCTTGGTCAGCAGGTCGGTGTAGAACTCCTCGAACTTGGCATGCAGTTCGAAGAACTGCGGCCCCTTCACGTTCCAGTGGTAGCCGCGAACGTTCATGTAGAAGATCTGGTAGTTCGCCAGCAGGGCGTTGAGTTTCTCGGCGAGCTGACTGGCGCTGCTCTCGTGCAGACCGATGGCGTTGGTGTCACTCATGCGCGTTCTCCTTGTCGCGTAATGGGATTTCCTCAGAGTCTACGTGTCGATATGGCGTCGCTTAAGCAATATCTCAACATCGGCACGATAGCCGCTTTGCATGATGTGCGTGTGACGCCGGCGACGGTCAAGTGGGGGCGGCTCGTTGACGCAGTGACGACGCCTCGGGAACCCGAGCGGCCGTTGGCACTCTCAAGACGGCAGCAGCACCCTTGCATGGTGGGCTGTGCGGCGTAGACTGCGCCCTATGACGAAAGGAGACACCTCATGCGCCAGTGGTGGTGGATGATGCCCGGATTGGCCTTGCTGGTAGGCTGCCAGACGACACCGACGGTGCTGCCCACCGCAGAACCGCAGCCGGCTGCAGAGTGCCGCTGGGAAGCCGATGGCCTCGAACCGCGGGAATGGGTGCGCCGTGCGCTCAACGCGCTGGAAGCGGACGGCTTCGTCGTGCGCGACACCGAGCCGGCGGTGGGGTTGGTCAGCGCCGACCGCACCCGGACGATACCCGGCTACGGCGATCGCTACGACAGCTGGGAGAGCACCGGCTTCTTCGGTGGCGTGGGTATCGGCGCTGGGCGCGGGGTTTCCACCGGCATGATGATCGGCTTCGGTGGCGCCGGCGGCAGCATCGCGCAGGACGCCACCCAGCTCGAGCGCGTATCGGTGATCGCCGATCCCGGCGGGGTGCGGGTCAGTCGCGACATCCAGGTGATCGACTGGCGCGGCGAATTGCGCGAGACCCGCAGCGGTAGCGACGCGCCCTTCTGTCGTTCGCTGCGCCAGGCCATGACGGCCGTGCCGGCCGGGGAGTCGCTGTGATGCGTCGCGCTGTCCTGGTGTCGCTGTTGGCCCTGCTGGCGGGTTGTGCGACGACCACGCCGGCCCCGGAGCCGCGCGAGCTGGCGTTCGCCGCAGCGCCGGAAGCGGTACTGCAGGAGGCTCTCGGCCTCCTGGCCGACGAGGGCTACGTGATTCGCCGTGCCAATGCCGAGCGGGGCCGCGCAGAGGCGGCGCTGGCACGTTGGCCCGGCTATCGGGTCGACGTCGCGGTGGTGCCGGAGGGGCAGGGGGCCCGTGCTTCGTTGAGCGCCACCCGCGGTGGCAGGCCGCTGCCGCCGCATCTTCTCGACCCCCTGCTGGCCGAGCTTCAGCGCCGGCTGGGCTTGGCCCCTTGATCGACGTCATTGGTTCTCATGAGAGACACGTTGCGACATGAATCGCCTATATGAATTTTTCTCCGCCAGGGTGAAACGTGCCTGGCTTGCGGTACTGCTGCTGGGCTTGCTGCCCGGCCTGGCACTGGCCCACCCCCATGGCTGGATCGACATTCGCGTTCGCCTGGTGGTCGACGACGAAGGGCGCCTGGAGGCGCTGCATCAGGCCTGGCGGATGGACCCTTTCTACAGCCTGGTGCTGCTGGAGGAGCTGAGCCGTACCGAGGGTGGCCTGGAAGCGGGGCTCGACCGCCTGGGCGGCGAGATCCGTGGCAACCTGGCGCCGTTCGACTACTTCACCGAGATTCGCCTGGGCGAGGAGCGACTCGGCCTGGGTGACGTCTCCGAGTACACCGTGATGGAGCGTGGCGGTCGGGTCGAGTTCGTCTTTCTTCTGCCGCTGGAGACGACCCAGCCGCTCAAAGGCCAAACGCTGCAGTACAAGGTGTTCGATCCCACCTATTACCTTGAGGTGGTGCATGAGGCAGAGGGAGAGACGCCGCTCGACGACGCCTTGCTGGTGGGCGGCGAGCTGAGCTGCAGCACCCAGATCGTTCCCGCCAACCCCGACCCCGAGCTGGTGATGCAGGCCGCCATGCTGGACGTCACCGACGAGGCGGAGCCCGGCTTGGGTCGTCACTTTGCCGAGACCGGAGTCGTCAAATGCGAGTAGTGGCAAGAGCGCACCCCCGTACCCGTAATTGGCTTGTCGGGCTGGGCCTGCTGGCCGTGGCCCTGCTGGCGCTGAACTTCTTCGCCCAGGGCGGTCTGCAGTCGTTGAGCCTGCAGCTGGTGGCCTGGCAGCGCGACTTTCATCGTGCCCTGACCATGGCGATCACCAACTTTTCCGGCACCCCTTCCGCGAGTGCCTGGGCGACGCTGCTGGGCATCAGCTTCGCCTACGGGGTCTTTCATGCCGCCGGGCCGGGGCATGGCAAGGCGGTGCTGACCACCTATCTACTCTCCCAGGGCGGCGCGGTGCGCCGGGCGCTGGGGCTCTCCTTTGCCGCTTCGCTGCTGCAGGGGGTGGTGGCCATCAGCCTGGTGGTGGTGCTGGTGCATGGCCTGGGCTGGGTCACCCGGCAGGCGATGGGCAGCGTAGTGTGGGTCGAGCAGGCCAGCTTCCTGATGGTGGCGCTGCTGGGGGCCTGGCTATGCTGGCGAGCGATTCGTCAGCTGCGGCGACAGCCGGCCGGCGGTCATGCCCATGCGCACGACCATTCACATGCGCACGGCCACTCCCATGCTCATGACCACGCTCACTGCTGCGGCGGGCATCATCACGTCGATCCCCAACAGGCCGCCGACTGGCGCACGGCACTGGCCACGGTGGTCTCTATCGGCATTCGTCCCTGCAGCGGCGGGGTTCTGCTGCTGGGGGCCGCCAGCCTGCTGGGTCAGTTTGCCGTAGGCGTGGCGGCAGTCATGGTGATGGCGCTGGGCACGGCGCTGACAGTTTCGGCGCTGGCGTTGGCCAGCGTCTTTGCCCGTGGCTGGGCCGAAAAGCAGCTGGCGAGGCAGAACGGCTTACAGCGAGGCGCACGGCTGCTCAGCTGGGTGGCCCTGGCGGGTGGACTCGCCATCATGTCGTTGGGCATCTCGCTCTCGGTGACCGGTATCTCCCAGCCCACCTCCGCCCCCATGCTGGGCGAGCCGCCGGCCCGCAGCGCGCCGGCTCAGCCGCCGGCCGGGGGAGGGCACCCCTTCGGCGGCTGAGGGAGTCAGAGGCGCGCTTTCAGCCCATCCAGCTGGGCCAGCAGGTGATCGCGCATGCTGGCCAGTCCGTCCAGATCGTAGGGCTGCGCCTCGCCCTGCCCCCACACCGGCCCCGGCCAGGCAGCGTCGGCCTGTCGGCGGGCCACCACGTGCACGTGCAACTGGGCGACCACATTGCCCAGATTGGCCACGTTGATCTTGTCGGCTCGGGTCATCGCCTTGAGCATGCGGCCCATCTCGCTGGCCTCATGCCATAGCTGGCGCTGGTCCGCTTCGTCCAGGTCGAATGTCTCGCTCACCCCTGCACGCCGCGGAATCAGGATCAGCCAGGGGAAGCGGGTATCGTCCATCAGTCTGAGCTGGCACAGCGGCAGCTCGGCAACCGGGTAGCTGTCCCTGACCAGGCGTTCATCCAGCTCCACTGACGACATATCGGCTCTCCCTCATGGTGGCGATGCCCTCATCATGGCACAAGCGCGGGGGAGCGTCTGCCAGCCTCGGCGGGCGCTTCGCTGCGTTAGCGACTAAAGTGAAGGGGTCAGGCCTGACGAACAGGAGAACGACAATGAAACGGATGGTAGCTACTGTGCTGGCATTGCTGCTCGGGCTGTCACTGCTCAGCGGATGCAACACCATGCGCGGCATGGGTGAAGACATCGAAGCCGGTGGCGAGGCGATTCAGCGGCAGTCGAATTCATATTAGCGTTTTTCAAAATGACAACCGGCTGTTACGCTTGAAGAGGCCATTGCTTCACGGAAAGGAATGGAATTCCCGAAGGCTATTTCAAGGAGATACGACCATGAAGAAAGCGATTGCTTTGAGCTTTGCTCTGCTGATGACTGCCGGTGCCCTAGCGGGTTGCAACACCATGGAAGGCGCGGGTCAGGACGTCGAGCGTGGCGGCCAGCACGTGCAGGACGCCGCCCAGTAAATCCCAGCGGTCCGGCTTGGCAGCATGCGGGCGACCTTGGCAGTCTCCCCGTGTGCTGCCTGAATCGATAGACTCTTCCCCCCTTTTAGTGAGATCTTCGCATGGTTAGCCCATCGCGTTTTTGCCTGGCCTCTTTCAGCGCATTGTTGCTGGCAGGATGTGCGCCTATGTCCAATTCGAACCCATCTCAACCCCATGATCCTGCACCCAGGCCGCCTGAGGTCAGTGAGAGCGAAGATGCCTGTGGCGCGCGGCATGTGCAGGATCGCGTCGGCCGGCACTATGACGAAGCGTTGGGCGAGTCGATCCAACGCGAGAGCGGCGCCGCCACGCTGCGGGTCATCCGCCCGGGACACGCCTATACCATGGAGTACCGCGGCGACCGCATCAACGTCCATATCGACGACAGCGATACTATCACCGACATCGGCTGCGGCTGATACCGCCGTAGCTGTGGTCGCGGACCTTCACGCCTGGCCGTGCTCTGCCTGAGCGCGGCGCTCGGCCTCTTCGGCCTGCTTGCGCAATTTCTTGCGCAGGGCGGCCTTCTCGAAGCGCAGCTTCTGCAGCGGTGTCGTAAGCGCAAGCGGCGGCACCGGTGCCGGCTTGCCGTCGGTGTCTACCGCCACCATGGTCAGGTAGCAGCTGTTGGTGTGGCGGATCACCTTGTCACGGATGTTCTCGGCCACCACCTTGATGCCGATCTCCATCGATGAGCGGCCCACGTGGTTGACGCAGGCCAGGAAAGTCACCAGCTCGCCGACATGGATCGGCTGCTTGAACAGCACCTGGTCGACAGAGAGCGTCACCACATAGTGGCCGGAGTAGCGGCTGGCGCAGGCGTAGGCCACCTCGTCGAGCTTCTTGAGGATGGCGCCGCCGTGCACCTTGCCGCTGAAGTTGGCCATGTCAGGTGTCATCAGCACCGTCATGCTCAGCTCGTGCTGGCCGGGAAGATCCAGGGGAAGGCTGTCGGCGCCTGCCATGTTCGTTACCTCTCTCGTTCGGGGCGGTCATGTCGTTCGCCATCCTTCGCTCTCAGGTAGCGGCTGTCCTGCCACGGCCAGTGTCCTTCCACTTCCACATGCAGGGTGAAGGCAAGGAAGGCGCGGATCAGTACGATCACCCCCAGGGTGGCGACCTGCTGGCCGGTGTTGGCGATGATCACGGTCTTGATCACGTCGCCGGCAATCAGGAAGTCCAGCCCCAGTATGAGCGCTCGAGCGATGCCGTGGCGATAGTGCATGAAAGCCCGCTGTTCGTGAAACATGCGGTGATGCAGAAAGCGCCAGGAGGTGATGGCGAAACCGCCGACGATGATCGTGACTCCCAGCACCTCGATCAACAGCGCAATGGCATCGATGACTTCCAGGAAGGTATCCATAAGGCTCGCGGCGTTGAGAAGTGGCAGCGGACCCGGGCCAGGCCGGGTCCGCGCTACGCAGATGACGCCTTGTCAGAACCAGGTCAGGCCCACCGAGATGATCACGCCGGTTATCACCAGCTGAATCAGACAATAGCCCATGATGTCCTTGGCTTTCAGGCCGGCGATGGCAAGTACCGGCAGCGCCCAGAACGGCTGCAGCAGGTTGGTCCAGGCATCGCCCCAGGCCACGGCCATCGAGACCCGGGCGATATCGACGCCGAGCGCTTCGGCGGCCGGCAGCATGACCGGTGCCTGAACCGCCCACTGGCCGCCGCCGGAGGGCACGAACAGGTTGACGATACCGGCGCTGATGAAGGACCAGAATGGCAGCGAGGTTTCGGTAGCGAACGAGATCAGCCCCTGAGACATGGACTCAGCCAGCCCCGACTGCACCATGATCGCCATGATGCCGGCATAGAAGGGGAACTGGATGACGATGCCGGCTCCGCCCTTGATCGCCTCGTTGAGGCTCTCCAGCAGGCTGCGCGGCGTGCGGTGCAGCACGATGGCCAGCGACAGGAACATGAAGTTGACGATGTTCAGGTTCAGACCGCCGCCGCGAAACACGAAATGATCGAGCAGAAAGATCACCCCGGGGATGCCGACCAGCCAGGCCAGGGTGACGCTGTTCTCGAGACGCTCGGCAGGGCGGGTGACGCGCACCCGGGCGGCCGGGGCATCGTCGAGCAGTTTGGGGTCGACGTAGACGCTCTCCTTTTCGTCAGGGAGCATGGCCCGGTTGACCAGCGGGATGGCGACGAACAGGCACACCACGATGGCCAGGTTGAAGAAGGCGAAGATGGTCGAGCCGGTGCCGATCACGCCGATCTGCTCGGCGGTGAAGTGGCCCTCGGTAGCGATGGTCAGCGGGATGGAGCCGGCCAGACCGCCGTGCCACACCACGAAGCCGGAGTAGGCGCTGGCCACCAGCAGGCGATAGTCGACCCGCACCAGACGCGCCAGCTCCTTGGCGAACAGCGCACCCACCACCAGGCCGAAGCCCCAGTTGATCCAACTGGCCACCAGCGACACATAGGTTACAAGCAGAATGGCACCGCCCGGCCCATTGGCCAGCGCGGCAAGGCGCTGCAGCAGCTTCTTGACCGGCGGCGAGCTGGCCAGCATGAAGCCGGTCACGAGGACCAGCAGCATCTGCATGGAGAAGGTCAACAGGTTCCAGAAACCGTCGCCCCACATTCGCATCACGGCCAGCGGCGTCTGGCGTTCCACGCCGATGGCGGCGGCCGCGGCCACCACCGTCAGCAGCAGCACGAAGATGAAAGGGTCCGGCAGATAACGGTCGACCAGCTTGACGGCGGGTCTCGAGAGGAATCTGAGCATGGCAGCGTCGCTTCTTCTGGTTGTCGGGTATGCGTCTGAGAAAAATAGCGCAAACTCATCAGCTTGCCCTAATTAAATGGCGGTTCGGCTCAGCCGGAGCGGTTGGCCGCTGTCGGTGGCACTGGCTCATTGGGCTGATGGCACCACCGGGTACGCCGATGGTGCCAATAGTAGCCGACCAGCACCGCCGATCGCACCATGGAGAAGGCGATGAACGCCAGCCACAGCGCGTGGTTCTCGTAGCCTGGCGGTGCCACTGCACTCGCTATCCACCATACCGGTAGATAGCTCGCCAGGGCGATGAAGATGCTGTTGCGCATCTCGCGAATGGCCGTGGCGCCGATGAAGACGCCGTCGAGCAAATAGCTCCATACCGCGATCAGCGGCATGGCCACCATCCAGGGCAGATAGATGCCGGCCGTGTCCCGCACCTCGGGCAGGCCGGTCAGCAGGGCGATGAGAAAGTGGCCGCCCAAGGCGAAGGCGAGTGCCGCGGTAGCGGCCGTCGCCAGCGAGAACCAGGCAGCGGCGCGCACGGCATCGCCGAATTCGTCCCAGCGCCGGCGGCCCACGGTGCGCCCGATGGTGGCCTCGGCGGCGTGAGCGAAGCCGTCCAGTGCATAGCTGGTGAGCATGATGAATTGCAGCAGCACGGCGTTGGCGGCCAGTACGGTGTCGCCCTGTACCGCGCCGCGAGAGGTGAAGAAGGCCATGGCGAACAGCAAGCCCAGAGTGCGCACGAAGAGATTGGCGTTAACCTGGAACAGCTCGCCATAGGCGGCAAGCCGCAGCAGCCGTTCGCGCATGAAGCGACCTTCCAGTTGCTGCAGCTGACGCAGCACCAGCCAGCTGCCGAAGGCAAGTGCGGTGTAGTCGGCGATCACCGTGGCCCAGGCCACGCCGTCGCTGGTCATGCCCAGCCCGACCACGAACAGCAGGTCCAGGGCGATATTGACGCTGTTGGTGAGCATCAGGATCGCCAGCGTCACCCGCGAGTTCTGCTGGCCCAGGAACCAGCCGAGGATGGCGTAATTGGCCAGCACCGCCGGGGCCGAGAGGATACGGATCTGGGCATATTCGGCGGCGATTTCGGTGGCGATCTCGCTGCCGTCGAGCAGCCACAACCCCAGCGTTATCAGCGGCTGCGAGAACAGGATCAGCAGTGCCCCGATTCCCATGGCCAGCAGCAGCGACTGCCCCAGCAGGTTGCGCACTTCACTGTCGCTTTCGCGGCCCACCGCCTGGGAGGTCAGCCCGGTGGTGCCCATGCGCAGGAAGCCGAAGCCCCAGAACAGGAAGCTGAACAGGGTGGCCCCCAGCGTGACGCCGGCCAGATAGCGCGAGTCCGGCAGGTGGCCGACCACGGCGGTATCCACCAGGCCCAGCAGCGGCACGGTGATGTTCGAGAGTATGATTGGCCACGCTAGCGTCCAGATGCGCCGTCTTGCCGCCGCGGGTGTTTCGCTATGCAGAGTCGTCACCGAACGTTTTCAAGAGAAACGAACCGAGCAGCATGGCGACAGAGGCGGCAGAACGCAACCGCGGCTGGCTACACTGGAAGCGCGGCGTCGGCTGTGGGATTTTAGCGAGGTGGAGGTGAGTCAGGTTACGACAGCGTGACGTTCGACGAGCCGTACAGGGGAATAAGGGGAAGAAATGGTACGCATGACGAGAATCGTGACGGCATTGGCGGTGGCCTCAGCGCTGCTGCTTGGCAGTCTGCAGGTACAAGCCCAGCAGCAGCGTATGGAGGCGCGACCCAGCGGCGGGGCGATGGTCGCCGATGCGCTGATTGCGCGACCCTTGCTGCTGGTGGCAACCATTGGCGGTACCGCGCTGTTCGTCGTTTCGCTGCCGTTCTCGGCCATGGGCGGCAACGTCGACCAGGCGGCCGAAGCGCTGGTGAAGACCCCGGCCGAGGCGACCTTCCGCCGCTGCCTGGGTTGTACCTCGATCAACCCGCGACCTGCACCGGTGGAGCGCTGAGCGAGCCGAGATCGAGGCGCAGTGCGCGGACGGCGGCTCAGGCCGCGGTGATCAGGCGGTACTTGGCCATCAGTTCGTCGCGGCTCTCGCGACGCTCCGGGTCGAGGGGGATGCAGTCCACCGGGCACACTTGCTGGCACTGCGGCTCGTCATAGTGACCGACGCATTCGGTGCACAGGTTGGGGTCGATGACGTAGATCTCTTCCCCCGCCGAAATGGCATCATTGGGGCATTCGGGTTCGCAGACGTCGCAGTTGATGCACTCGTCGGTGATCATCAGGGCCATGGGGCTACCTCGCGATCGGGCGGGGCGCATTCGGCCGCGCCCCGGTAAGGCGGCTCGGACAAAAGCCGAGTAATTCGGTCAGGTATTGTAATGCTTACGCAGCGCTTCGGCGACCCTGGGATGCACCAATCGCGAGACGTCGCCGCCGAGCTTGGCGATCTCGCGCACGATGGTGGAGGAGATGTAGGAGTTCTCCACCGCCGGCGTGAGGAACACGCTCTCCAGCTCCGGCGCCTGGGCCCGGTACATGTTGGCCAGCTGCAGCTCGTACTCGAAGTCGGATACCGCGCGCAGGCCGCGCAGGATGATGTGCGCCTGCTGCTCGGCCATCATGTCGGTGAGCAGGCCCGAGAAGCCGATCACTTCGACGTTGTCGAGGCCGGCCGCAACCTCGCGGGCCAGGGCGATACGCGTATCGAGATCGAGTGCCGGGTTCTTGCCGGGGCTGGCGGAAATGGCGACCACCACCTTGTCGAACAGCAGCGAGGCACGCTCGATCAGGTCATAGTGGCCGTGGGTAATGGGGTCGAAGGTGCCGGGATAGACCGCGATTTTCATGGCGCTCCGCTCACTTGCACTGCCAGGGGGGGCTCAGGGTAACCGCCAGCGGCCCAACCGACAACGTCGGCGGGCCGCGTCGAATCACTCTTCCAGCTTGCCGAAGGGGTTGTCCACGGCCAGCGATACCGGGCGGGCATAGCCGGGGATGACGATATGGGTGTCGCGGACCTCGAGTTCGGGACCTTCCAGCACGCCTTCGCCGAAGCGATAGCGTACCTCGAACTCGCCGCGATCGGCCGCGGCCAGGTAGGCCTGGCTGGCCTCGCGCACCGCTTCGCGCCGCTGGCGCCAGGCCTCGACGGCGGCCTGGCCGTGGCGCTGCGCCAGCAGCCGCTCGGTCACCTCGGGCGAAAGCACGACCCCGGTGGCGTTGTTGCCGCCGAAGCCCTTGGCGTTGATGAAGGCGGCATCGGCCGTGAATGGCTGCGGCTCGCGGGAGAAGCGCAGCCGCTCGGCGTAGACGTCGTCGGCCACCGCATCGAGGGTGGGTATGCCCGGCAGCAGGTCGTGGGCGAAGCTGCCGAGCGCGCTGGCCAGCTGGTCGCCGGCGGCGCTGCCCTGGGAGTGGCCGACGAAGGCCTTCACCGCCACCACCGGCCAGTTCTCGATGCCATGAGCCTGAGCGACCAGATCGAAGACGTGGGACTCGGTCACGCGGTTCTTGGGCGTGCTGGTGCCGTGGGCGTGCAGAAAGGTGCGCTCGCGCAGGGCGGTGTCGCCCAGCATGTCGCGGACCAGCGCGGCCGCCTTACCCAGGGTGATGTAGTTGCCGATGCCGGGGGCGGAGATGGAGCGCTTCCAGCCGTCGGCATTGACGTACACGCCCGGCACGCTGCCGAGGATCTCGGCGCCCAGCTCTAGGGCCAGGGCATCGTCGAGTAGCAGGATGAACTGGCTGGCTTCGGCGATGGTGAAGCCGCAGTTACGGGCGAAGGGGCGGCAGGCGCGCTGATAGTCGGCGTCGGTGAGCAGCTCCAGGGCGTCCAGCGCCTTGAGGCTTTCGTCGTCGGCCAGCGCACCCATGGCACGGAAGCCCTCGATGATCTCCGGCGTTACCGGGGCGTCGGACGTCCCTACCATCACGGCACGACGGTGGCCGTTGCGAATGTCCTCCACGCCCAGGCGCAGGTTGTAGAGGAAGCTGGCGCAGGCGCCCAGTGCGGCCCCGGTGCCGCCCACGCTGCCGAGCACGTAGGCGTTAAGGAAGTCGGCCGGCATCTGCCCGTAGCCCAGCGGCATCTGCTTGGAGGTGGCCCGGTTGCCCGACACGAAGCTCTTGAGCAGCCCGCCCCAGCCTTCGTCGTCGAGCTGGCCGATGGAGTTGCCGGCGTACACGGCGATGTCGTCGGGATCGAGACGGTCGCGCAGCTCATCCCACGCCAGGCCGCTGCTCGCCAGGCAGTCGCTGGCGGCGAAGATCGACATCGACAGGCCGCGCGGATGGTGCACGCTGCGGTAGTAGCGACTGGGATCGAAGCCGCTGGGCAGCTGGCCTGCGGCACGCACCAGAGCCGGTCGGGTTTCCGGCAGCAGCACGTCGAGCTCACCGGCTGGCACCGTGACCTCCAGCGTGTGGCGATCCAGCTCGCGCACCTGCCAGGTCGGCGGCAGCCGCTCGGGCAACTGGCGGCGGCGAATGCTGAAGGTCAGCTCCGAGCCCAGGCCCAGGCTGGCACGGCGATTGGCCGGCAGACCGTCGTCGTTGAAGAGGGGGTTCTCGATACGCCGTATCAGCGTATGGTCGAGCACCTGCGCGCGACAGTTCTCGGCCAGGCGAGCGGTCTCGATGGGGTTTCCGGCGGTATCGTACCAGGTGCCCTCCCGATAGGTACCCAGCCCCATCATGGCGGCCAGGCCGAGCATCAACGCCTGCTGCTCGGCTTCAGGAAGGGCGTCGATCACGGTGCGACGAAACGCTTGATGGCCAGAGGTACGACCGGCGGCGTTGACGCCACCCATGCCGACGATCACCGGTAAGTGAGACAAGCCGCTTTCCTCGTTGTGCTGTTGGTGCAAGTCGGTAATGTAAATATTGGACTGGCGATCATAGCACCCGCTTCGGGACTCCGTCATGGGCGTAGCATGCAAGTTACGGCCAGCAAAGATAAAACAAACGTTTGAAATGTGACGGGAAACACGCTATCCTGATCGTGCTGTTTGAGTCATACGAGTGGGTATGTGGGCGCTTCCTTGTCGAGGCGCCTTTTTTTTGCGCCCTGTTTCGTCCTCTTTACCTCGCCCCTCTCTGCCACCCGCTCGCGCCTACCCCCTCGCGCGCGTCGGCATGGCTGCTAGAATGGCCGTTCGTCCGCTACCGATCGATTTCGCCTCATGCATGCCACCTCCCGCCCCATCGCGACCAACCAGAGCGGCCCCCACCGGGATGTCGAGAAGCGCGTCGACCGCGCTCTGCGCCATCCGCTGCGCAAGCCCGTGGCCGAACACACGCGGGAGGCGTTCGAGCAGGCCCGCGCATGGTACCAGCGTGAAGCCGGGGATGGGCAGCGTCCGCTGATTCTCGATGCCGGCTGTGGCGTGGGGGTTTCCACTCGCGAGCTGGCCCGACAGTTCGATGATCACTTGGTGATCGGCGTGGATCGCAGCGCCGAGCGGCTGTCCCGAGAGCACGGCGAACTGGGCGAGAACGCTCTGCTGGTACGCGCCGACCTGGTGGATTTCTGGCGCCTGGCACTGGCCGCCGGCTGGCAGCCGGTGCGGCACTATCTGCTCTACCCCAACCCCTACCCCAAGTCGGTGCATCTCAAGCAGCGCTGGCATGGGCATCCTGTGCTGCCGACTATTCTGGCGCTGGGCGGCCGGCTGGAGCTGCGCTCCAATTGGCGGCTCTACGTCGAGGAGTTCGCCCTGGCGCTGGCGCAGGCGACCGGTACGACCGCTGCGGTGGAGCCGTTCGACCCCGGCACCCGGCACCTCACTCCTTTTGAACGAAAGTACCACGCCAGCGGTCAGTCACTCTGGCGTCTGGTTGCCGAGCTGCCCCATGCCCCTGAGCTAGTACCCGGCGATAGGGAGAGAAGCTGATGGCATTCGTCTATCTGGCCCTGGCTATCGTCGCCGAGGTCGTGGCAACCAGCGCGCTCAAGGCGACCCACGGCTTCACACGGCTCGTTCCCAGCCTGATGGTGGTTGTCGGCTATGCAATCGCCTTCTACATGCTGTCGCTGGTGCTGCGCACCATCCCGGTGGGTATCGCCTATGCGATCTGGGCCGGTCTGGGTATCGTGCTGGTGGCCCTGGTCGGTATCGTGGTGTACGGGCAGCGTCCCGATCTGCCGGCGGTGCTCGGTATCGGTCTGATCGTGGCCGGCGTGGTGGTGATTCAGCTGTTTTCCCGTATGTCCGCCCACTGAGGAACGTCATGTGGGCTTTAGATGGATGGTTCGATGATGTCGAGAACTCTTGCCAGGCTTGGCTGCCTGCTTCTCCTGTGCGGTTCGCTGCTGCCGGTGACGGCGGTCGGGTCTGGCTTTGCCGAGCTCGGCAAGATGACCGAGAGCGGCTTTCGCATCAGCGCCGAAGCGCGGCTGCTGGGTGACGGTGGGCGTGACGGCGTCCTGCTCGGCGCCATCGAGCCGCAGCGCCAGCTGTCGCCGGCCTCGGTGTCCAAGGCCTACCTGGCGGCCGCCGCGCTCGACCGCTGGGGGCCGCAGCATCGCTTTGCCACGCGGCTGGTCAGCACCGCTGAACTCGATGCCGACGGCGTGCTGCGCGGCGACCTGATACTCGACGGCGGCGGCGACCCGGGCCTCTCCAGCGAGGACCTGTGGCGGCTGACTCAACGGCTGCATCAGGCCGGCGTACGCGAGATCGAAGGGCGCCTGGTGGTCAGCCAATGGCGCTTCGGCCCGGTGGAGTGCATCACCACCGACCGCTGCGAGGGGCAATCGCGCACCGCCAACAGCTACAGCGCACTGCTCTCCTCGGCCGGGGTCAACCACGGCAACTGGTGCGTCAACGTCGCGCCGGGGGCGGCGGCGGGCGAGCCCGCTCGCATCACCAGCTGCGACAGTCAGGGGCTGATCCTGGAGGTCGACAACCGGATCGAAACGCGCCCGCCCGACAGCGGCACCGAGTTCAGCGCCGAGCGCGTGACCCGCGAAGAGGGCGACGTGATGCTGCTGCGCGGCCAGATTTCGCTCAATGCCTCGCCCCGGGACGTCTACCGCGCCAGCGGCGACCCAGCCCGCCAGACCGCCCGCACCCTGATGGCCATGCTCGAGCAGGCCGGCATCGGCGTGGGTGGGGGCTACGTTACCAGCATCGATCAGCCTGCCGCTTCCGCGCGTACGCTGGCGCAGGTGGAGGGCAGGGCGTTGCAGGAGCTGCTGCTGCATGTGATGAACTACTCCAACAACTTCATGGCCGACGTACTGGCGCTCAACCTGGTGGATACCCCGAGGGCGGACCTGTTCCAGGCCGGCGAGGCGATTCAGCAGTACGTGGCCGGTCTGCCCGATCACGGCCCGGTGATCATGCTCAGCGGCAGCGGTCTGACCACGGAGAACCGCACCTCGGCCCATGGCAGCAACGCGCTGCTGGAGAGCATGTTCCACCGCTCTTCGCTGTTTCCCAGCTTCGTCGCCAGCTTCCAGTCGCCGGCCAACGGCGTGTCACGCTTCATTCGCCGTGGCTCGCCGCTGTTTCAGGACCACATCATGCTCAAGACCGGCACCCTCAATCAGCCCTATGCCGTGCGCGCCGTGAGCGGCTATTTCCGTACCCGCTCGGGGCGCTGGGGCGTGTTCACGGTGATGGTCAACGGCACCTCGTCTACGCCCTGGCTCAACTGGGCTCAGGTGCTGGACCCGCTCTCCGAAGACTTGGCGCGCATGATCGAGGCGCACTGAAGCCGACTCAACCCGCAACTCAGGATGCGAGACGATGAAACCAGCACGAACCGGATGGCGCCACCTCATCGATGCCACGGGCTACTCGATCAAGGGGCTCAGGTTCGCCTTTCACCACGAGACGGCCTTTCGCCAGGAGCTGGCCCTTTGTGTGGTACTGCTGCCGCTGGCCTGGTGGATCGGCGCGGGGCCGGTGGAGTGGATCCTGCTGATGGGCAGCTGCCTGCTGGTGCTCACCGTGGAGCTGATAAACAGCGCCATCGAGAGCGTGGTCGACCGCATCGGCACCGAGCATCATGAGCTGTCCGGGCGGGCCAAGGACATCGGCTCGGCGGCAGTGATGATCGCGCTGATTGCCGCCGGTCTGACCTGGGGCCTGCTCGCCTGGCAGAAGTTCTTCGGCTGAAGGCCGTCGATGGGGGTGCCGTCGCGTCGGCGCCTTCGATATGCTGGGGGCAATTCCGCTGCGACAAGGCGAGTTGCCCATGGCTCTTCCCGCTGACTTCCTGCCCGTCGATGAAATTCCGACCGCGCTCAGGCCCGCCCTGGAGAAAGCGTGGCAGCGCCTGAGCGAGAGCCTGGCTCGGGCCGACAATGTGGCCGAGATGACCGGCCAGGAGCCGCCCTCGGAGAACTGGCTGGCGCTGGGGCCGGAGCGTCGTCGCCAGCTGGCGCGGGTCATCACCATTTCCGACTTCGCCCTCGACACCCTGGTGCGCTACCCCGAATGGCTGCTGCACCTGGACGCCGGCGGCGAGCTGGACGAGTCGCCAACGGCCGAGACCCTCACGGCCTGGCTCGGCGAACGGCTGGAGAGCGCCGAGGACGAGGCCGGCCTGCACGCCGTGCTGCGGCGCTTCCGCCGGGCGCGCATGCTGGGCATCGTGTGGCGTGACCTGGTGCGACCGGCGGGCACCGACATGTGGGCCACCACCGCCGCAGTGTCTCAGCTGGCCGAGGTGTCGCTGGAAGGCGCCCTGGGCTGGCTCGAACGTCACTTCGAGCCGCGCTGGGGGCGCCCGGCGGCGCGCAGTGACGGCAGCGAGCAGCGCCTGGTGGTGCTGGGCATGGGCAAGTTCGGCGCCGGCGAGCTCAATCTCTCTTCCGATATCGATCTCATCTTCGCCTACCCCGAGCAGGGCGACACCGAGGGCGGGCGCACTTCCCTCGCGCATCAGGAGTACTTCACCAAGCTGGGTCAGAAGCTGATCGCTGCGCTGGATGCGGTCACCGCCGACGGCTTCGTCTTTCGCGTCGACATGCGCCTGCGTCCGCTGGGCGAAGGCGGTCCGCTCGTCGGCAATTTCAGCTCGCTGGCCGCCTACTATCAGGACCAGGGCCGGGAGTGGGAGCGCTATGCCATGCTCAAGGCGCGGCCGGTGGCCGGCGACCTGGAGGCCGGCGGCGAGCTGCTCGGCAACCTGCGCCCCTTCGTCTACCGCAAGTACCTCGACTTCGGCGCCATCGAGTCGCTGCGCGAGATGAAGGGACTGATCAACCGTGAGGTGAAGCGGCGCGGCATGCAGGCCAACATCAAGCTCGGCCCCGGCGGCATTCGCGAAGTGGAGTTCGTGGTGCAGGCCTTCCAGCTGATCCGCGGCGGGCGTGACACCGAGCTGCAGGTCACCTCGCTGCGCACGGCGCTCTTGCGTCTGCCGGCGCTGGGGCTGCTGCCGCAAGACGTGGTCGACGAGCTCGAGCCCGACTACGTCTTCCTGCGCGATCTGGAGCATGTACTTCAGGCGCTGGAAGACCGCCAGACCCAAAGCCTGCCGGACGACGAGCTCGACCGTGAGCGCGTCGCCCTGGCGCTGGACATGGAGGACTGGCCGGCGCTGCTGGCGCGCCTGGAGGAGGTGCGCGGCCGGGTGCGAGGCCATTTCGATGCGGTGATCGCCGACCCCGAGGAAGAGATCGAGGAGAACGGCGAGGCGGCAGACGAAGGCGGCCTGTCACTGGACGACTGGCGGGCGCTGTGGTGCGGAGAGCTCGAGCCCCAGGAGGCCGAGGCAATGCTCGCCGAAGCGGGCTTCGATGAGGCCGAGACGGCTCTACGTCGTCTCGTCGGGCTGCGCCAGTCGCGCCAGGTGCAGGCCATGCAGCGCATCGGCTACGACCGCCTCGAAGCCCTGATGCCGCTGCTGCTCGATGCGGTGGCGGCAAGCGACGCGCCCGACACCGCCCTGGAGCGGGTGCTGCCGCTGATCGAATCGGTGCTGCGGCGTACCGCCTATCTGGCGCTGCTGCGGGAGAACCCCGAAGCGCTGAGTCATCTGATGGGGCTGTGCAGCGCCAGCCCCTGGATCGCCGAGCAGATGGCCCGCTACCCGATCCTGCTGGACGAGCTGCTGACCCCGGCCACCCTCTACACCCCCGCCGACAAGGAGCGCCTGGCCGACGAGCTGCGCCAGGCCCTGGGGCGCATTCCCGAGGACGACGAGGAGGCCCAGCTCGAGGCGCTGCGCGTGTTCAAGCACGCCCACGTGCTGCGCGTTGCCGCTTCCGACATCGCCGGCACCCGCCACCTGATGAAGGTCAGCGACTATCTCACCTACATTGCCGAGGTACTGCTGGAAACGGTGCTGGCCATGGCCTGGCGCCACCTGGTGCGCAAGCACGGCTACCCGCTGCGCCGCGACGGCTCCCGCGCCGGCGCCGAGCCCGAGTTCCTGATCGTCGGCTACGGCAAGCTCGGCGGTATCGAGCTGGGCTACGGCTCCGACCTCGACCTCGTGTTCATTCACGACGGCGACTCCCGCGGCGAGACCGACGGCACCCGGCCCATCGACGCCTCGGTGTTCTTCACCCGCCTGGGCCAGCGCATCATCCACCTGCTCACCGCGGTGACCCCGGCCGGCACCCTCTACGAGGTCGACATGCGCCTGCGTCCCTCGGGCAACGCCGGGCTGCTGGTCACCACCCTCGATGCCTTCGGCGAGTACCAGCGCCGCGAGGCCTGGACCTGGGAACATCAGGCGCTGGTGCGGGCGCGGGTAGTGGCAGGGCACCCACGCCTGGCTACAGGTTTCGATGCGGTGCGCAGCGAGATTCTCGGCCGCGAGCGCGACCGTGAGGCGCTGCGCGAAGAGGTGGTCAAGATGCGCCACAAGATGCGCGAGCACCTGGGCGGCAAGAGCGAGGCGGGTCAGTTCGATCTCAAGCACGACCCCGGTGGCATGGTCGACATCGAGTTTCTGTGCCAGTTCGCGGTGCTCGCCATGGGCCACGAGACGCCGGAGCTGCTGCGCTGGAGCGACAACATGCGCATCCTCGAGACCCTGGAGAGCAGCGGACGCCTGCCCGCCGAGGAGTGTCAGCGCCTGCGCGATGCCTACCTGGCCCTGCGCAGCACCGCCCACCGGGCGTCGCTGACCCGCGAGGCCGCCCGCGGGCGCGAGGCCGACTTCGAGGCGCACCGCCAAACCGTCATCAATGCCTGGCAGCGGCTGCTGGAGCCGCCGACGCCTTGACCCTCGGCAGGTGAGGCTCCAGCCACCTGCCAATGCCCCGTTCCCCTTGTGCCCTCGCTTGCCCCGACCGTTACCACGGCCGGGGCTTTTCTCGTGTCGTTTTTGGCGAAAGGCCGGCACGGGGAAAATAACCAGAATGGATATTTCACTTCCCGAGCGCCGTTGCTGCGAGCTCTTCTCAGCCCATAAGCTGAATTCACCCTGACGGGCCGCATGCGCGGACAGTCACGCAACACGAGAATGCAAGCACAACAGGTTATTACAACAGGCTATTACAACAACAGGTGACAACATGTTCTACAAGACAGCGCTAGCTACCAGTGTCCTCCTCCTTGCCTCGGGGATAGCCCACGCCGACTCCACCTATCGGATCGGTATCACACAGAACAACGTCGGTGTCGACAGCTACCAGACGACTTATGAGAGGGCCTTCGTGGCAGCCGCGGAGGCCAATGGCAGCGTCGATATCGTGGTGCTGGACGCCGGGGGCGATGTGGCCCGACAGATCGGCCAGATGCAAGACCTCGTCCAGCAGCGCATGGATGCCATCATCATCTGGCCCACGGATGGTCAGGCGGTGATTCCGGCGATTCGCCAGGCCAACAATGCCGGCATCCCGGTCGTCGTGACCAACTCCAGGATTGCCGATGCCGGGATGGATTTCATCGCGGCATTCTCCGGCCCCGATAACGTGGAGCAGGGGGCCTATGCGGCAGAGATGATGTGCGAAGCCCTGGAAGGGGAAGGGCAGATCGTGCAGATCTCGGGGCAGCCGGGCTACACCACCGCCATCGAGCGTGCGGCCGGTTTCGAGGAGCGTCTCGCCGAACTCTGCCCCGATGTCGAGCTGATGGAAACCCAGCCGGGCAACTGGAACCGTGAGCGGGCGCAGCGCGTCATGGAGGACTTCCTGACCAAGTACGACCGCATCGACGGCGTCTACTCCGGCGACGACAACATGGGGGTAGGCGCGCTGAACGCCGCCAAGGACGCCGGCCGGGCGGGCGATATCGTCTTCATCGGTGCCACCAACTTCGCCGTGGGCTATGACGCCATCGCGCGCGGAGAGTACTACGGCTCCATCTACCAGTCCCCGGTGGATGATGCCGAGGCGGCGCTGCAGACCGCTCTGGATGTCCTGGCCGGCGAGGAAGTACCCAAGCTCAACTTCTTCGAGACCCCGAAGATCACCGCTGAGAATCTGGAAGAGTTCGACCGTCCAGTCTTCTGACGGCACGGCGTGCTGCCCGGGAGTTGGCGCACAGGCGCCATGTCCCGGGACACGGATCGAGCCTGTGCCAGCACTTGCTGCGCATGGCCATATTCAGACAGGTGATTACCATGGCTTCTGCAGAACAAACCAATCCACAGCTCCTCAATGGAAGAATCAGCCGCGCGGGGATCCTCAGCTTTCTCTCCGCTCAGGGCATCCTGGTGTTCTTTCTTCTGAGCATGTTCGTCTTCTCACTGTTTTCCGAGCAGTTTCTCTCCCAGTCGAACATCATGACCGTCGTGCGGCAGGCGTCGATCATCGGCATCATCGCCGTCGGGGTCACGGTGGTCATCATCGGCGGGAACCTGGACCTTTCCGTGGGCTCGATGCTGTCGTTCGCCACCGTGCTGGTGGTCGACCTTCACGACAAGATCGGTCCCATGAACGCCATCCTGGTGATGTTCGCCTTCACCCTGCTTCTCGGCGCCGTGAACGGCTTTTTGATCGGCCTCATGCGGCTCAATTCCCTGATCGTGACGCTGGCCATGCTCTCCGTCATCCAGGGGCTGGTGCTGATCTACAGCGGGGGCCAGAACGTCGATATCGCCAACCAGGACGGCACCTGGTTCGCCTTCTTCGGCCGCGGCTATGTGCTGGGTATCGCGGTACCGGTGCTGCTCTTCGGCCTGCTGGCCCTGCTGATGCAGATCGTCATGTCCTATACCGGCTACGGGCGACGCATCTTTGCCGTCGGGGGCAACCCGATGGCCTCCGTCTACTCCGGCATTCGCAGGAACTGGTGCGTCTTCAGCACCTACCTGATCTCGGCCTTCTGCGTGGCCTGCGCGGCCCTGGTGCTCGGCTCCCGGGTCATGGGCTCCCAGAACAATGTGGGGCAGGGCTACGAGCTGCTGGTGCTGGCCGGCATCATCCTCGGCGGCACCAGCCTGCTCGGCGGCGCCGGCAGCATCTGGAAGACGGTGATCGGCGTGCTGATCCTCGGCTTCATCCAGAACGGTCTGCTGCTGATGGGCTACCCCTACTACACCCAGTGGATAGTGACCTGGGTCATCATCATCCTGGCCGTCTGGCTGGACCTCGCCAACAAGCGCAAGCGCCTGTTGACGACCCATTCATGACGCGGAGGCATGACACATGATTTCAATAAAAGGCTTCTTCCGCGGCAGGACGACTATCCAACCGATCTGGGTCTTCGTCATTGCCATCTTCATCTTCTTCAGCTTCATGTCGGAGTACTTCCTGTCGCTGAGCAACATCACCAATATCCTGGTCCAGACCTCGACCATCGGCCTGATCGCCTTGGGCATGACCTACGTGATGATCAACGGCAATATCGACCTCTCGGTGGGGGCGATACTCGGGCTTGCCGCCTCGCTGGCGGTGGGGCTGCAGGACTATGGACTGACCATTGCCATCATTGCGGCGCTGGCGTCCGGCATGCTGCTCGGCGCGATCAACGGCCTGGTGGTGTGGAAGACCGGGGTCAATGCCTTCATCGTCACCCTGGGCGCGATGCTCGGGATTCGCGGACTGATCTTTCTCTACACCGGCGAACAGTCCTTCTACTCGATGAACTTCGCCTTCGCCGACTTCGGCGCCAGCACCATCGGGCCGATCCCGGTACTGGCGATCATCTTCCTGCTCTGCACCCTGGTGATGCACCTGGTGCTGACCCGCACCGGCCACGGGCGCAACACCTTCGCCGTGGGCGGCAACCCGGAAGCCTCCATCGATGCCGGCATCCGGCTCGGCCGCCACATGATGATCAACTTCATCATCGTCGGCTTCTTCGCGGCCCTGGCCGGAGTGCTGCTGGCCAGCCAGATGGGCGCAGCCACTCCGAACCTCGGGCGTGACTACGAGCTGTGGACCATCACCGCGGTGGTACTCGGCGGCACCAAGCTCACCGGTGGCTACGGCAGCATCGTCGGCACCCTGGGCGGCGTCCTGGCCATCGGCATCCTGCGCAACGGCATGAACCTGATGCAGGTGCCGGCCTTCTACGTGCTGGTCGTGCTCGGCCTGATCCTGATCTCGGTGCTGATCATCGACAAGAAGCTCAATGTGCCCTCGACCAAGGAGGTGCGGATATGACCCCCGTTCACGCCACGACTGGCCACCGCCAGCCGATCGACGCCGAGCCGGTTCTCAAGCTCGAAGGCATCACCAAGCGCTTTCCCGGCGTGGTGGCCCTCAACCAGGTCGACTTCGACGTGCGCCCCGGCGAGGTCCATGCCCTGCTCGGCGAGAACGGCGCCGGGAAGTCGACCCTGATGAAGGTGCTGGCCGGCAAGCACCAGGCCAACGAGGGCAGGATCATCCTCGGCGGCGAGGAGATGGCCTTCGAGAATCCCAAGCATGCCAAGCGTGCCGGGGTCGTGCTGATCCACCAGGAGCAGTCGCTGGTGCCGGGGATGACCGTGGCCGAGAACATCTTCCTCGGCAGCCTGCCGAAGAAGTGGGGCAATCGGGTCGACTGGCGCAAGCTGCGCGAGGACACCAACCGGATCCTCGAGACCCTCAAGTGCAGCTTTCAGCACGATGACCTGGTGGGCTCGCTGTCGATCGCCAAGAAGCAGATGGTCGAGATCGGCCGGGCGCTGGTCTTCACCCCGCGGGTGGTGGTGTTCGACGAGCCCACCGCCTCCCTCACCGATCATGAGAAGCCGGTGCTCTATGACGTGATCCAGTCGCTCTGCGAGCAGGGCGTGGGGATCGTCTATATCTCGCACCGCATGGACGAGATCTTCCACCTTTCCCACCGCATCTCGGTGCTGCGCGACGGCGAGTACACCGGCACGGTGAATACCTGCGAGACCAACGAGGACGAGGTCACGCGGATGATGATCGGCCGCAGCCTAGAGCTCGACCACGCCAGCAAGCCGAGCGAGTTCGGCGAGAACATGCTCGAGCTGCGCAACCTGTCGGTGAAGCGGCTGTTCTCGGACGTCAGCTTCAGTATCCGCAAGGGCGAGATCGTCGGCATGTACGGCCTGGTCGGAGCGGGGCGCTCGGAGGTCGCCGAGACCATCTTCGGCCTGCGCTCCCCCACGGCCGGCGAGATCCTGCTGGATGGCCAACCGGTGAGCTTCCATACCTCACACGACGCCGTGGCCGCGGGCATTGCCCTGGTGCCGGAGGATCGCAAGGACCAGGGACTGATCCTGGGCATGAACTGCCGCGACAACATGACCCTGGCCGGACTCGAGTCGGTCTCCACGCTGGGATTCATGAAGCGTGCCGATGAGCGGGCCGTCTACGACAAGTACCACCAGGCGATGAAGATCAAAACGCCCAGCTGGCGCCAGAAGGTGGGCAACCTGAGCGGCGGCAACCAGCAGAAGATCGTCATCGGCAAGTGGCTGCATACCCACCCCAAGCTGCTGATCCTCGACGAGCCGACCCGCGGGATCGATGTGGGATCCAAGGCGGAGATTCATGCCCTGGTCAAGGAGCTCGCCAAGTCGGGCTACGCGGTACTGGTGATCTCCTCGGAGATGCCGGAGGTGCTCGGCCTCAGCAACCGCATCATCGCCATGTACGACGGCCGGGTCACCGCCGAGTTCGACGGCGACAGCGTCAGCGAGGACGAGCTGGTGCAGGCGATTACCGGAATGGGTCAACCATCGCCGGCAGAAGCCGCGACCGTCTAGGCGGACTCGCAGCCATCGCGGCGCCCCGCGGGGCGCCGACATGCACCTTCAACGTCTGAGGAAATAACCATGCAACCCTTTGTCTATCATGGCCTGCCATCTCGGGTGGTATTCGGCCAGGGGACCCTGTCGCGCCTCGCCGAGGAAATCGAGCAGCTTGGCTGCCGCCGGGCCCTGGTGCTGGCCACTCCCCAGCAGCAGGAGCAGGCCCGCGCGGTGCTGGAGCAACTGGGCGAGCGCGGCGTCGGCCTCTATGCCGAGGCCGCCATGCACACCCCGGTCGAGGTGACCGAGCGCGCCATGCGGGTGGTCGAGGAGCTGAGGGTCGACTGCACCGTGGCCATCGGTGGCGGCTCCACCATCGGCCTGGGCAAGGCCATCGCGCTGCGCACCGGGCTACCCCAGGTGGCCATCCCCACCACCTATGCCGGCTCCGAGATGACGCCGATTCTCGGTGAGACCCGCGACGGCCTCAAGACCACCCAGCGCACCCTGGAGGTGCTGCCCGAGACGGTGATCTACGACGTCGACCTGACTCTCTCGCTACCCGCGGGCATGTCCGGCACCAGCGGCATCAATGCCATCGCCCATGCGGTGGAGGCGCTCTACGCCCGTGACCGCAACCCGGTGATCTCGCTGATGGCCGAGGAGGGCATCGCGGCGCTGGCCAGGAGCCTGCCGGTGATCGCCAACGACCCGGCCAACGCCGAGGCGCGCGCCGATGCCCTCTACGGCGCCTGGCTGTGCGGTACCTGCCTGGGCTCGGTGGGCATGTCGCTGCACCACAAGCTCTGCCACACCCTGGGGGGCTCCTTCGACCTGCCCCACGCCGAGACCCACACCATCGTGCTGCCCCATGCGGTGGCCTACAACGCCCCTTCGGCCCCCGAGGCGATGTCACGCATCGCCCGGGCGCTGGGCTGTGAGGATCCCGCCGCCGGCCTCTTCGACCTGGCCCGAGCGATCGGCGCGCCCACGGCACTGGAGGAGATCGGCCTGAAGGCGGGGGACGTGGAGCGGGCTACCGAGATCGCCACCCGTAATCCCTACTGGAACCCCCGCGAGGTCGAGGCTCAGGGCATCCACCGGCTGCTGAGCCATGCCCTGGTCGGCCAGCGACCGGCCAGCGAGGTGGGAGCCCAAACATGAAGACGCTATTTTCCAATGCCACCGTGATCACCATGGATCCCGAGCTCGGCGACCTGGCCAACGGCCAGGTGCTGGTCGAGGGCGACCGCATCCTGGCCGTGGGCCATGACCTGCCCGCCGAGGGGGCCGAGGTCATCGACTGCCGCGGCGGCATCCTGATCCCCGGCCTGGTCAACGCCCACCTGCACACCTGGCAGACCGCCCTGCGCGGGGTGGCCGCCAACTGGACGCTGCTCGAGTACTTTCGCCACGTCCACCGCGGCCTGGCGACGCTCTTCTCCCCCGACGACATTTATATCGCCACCCGCATGGGGGCCCTCAACCAGCTCAACTGTGGCACCACCACCCTGGGTGACTGGTGCCACAACAACCCCACCCCCGCGCATACCGATGCGGCGGTGCGCGGGCTCAAGGAATCCGGCATCCGGGCGCTGTTCTTCCACGGCTCGCCCAAGCCGGACCCCAAGCCGGGCCAGCCCCACTTCAGCGAGATCCCGCATCCCCGTGGCGAGGTCGAGCGCCTGCTCCAGGGCGAGCTCTCCGACCCCGAGGGGCGCGTCACCCTGGGGATGGCCATCCTCGGGCCGCACTACTCCACCCTGGAGGTCAGCCTGCAGGACTTCGCACTGGCCAAGGAGTTCGGCCTGGTCGCCTCCATGCACCAGGGCGGCGGCGAGGCCGTCAGCCCCGGCGGCTGGGACGTGATCGAGGAGCGGGGGCTGCTCGGGCCGGACATCAACATCGTGCATGGGCAGAGCCTCAGCGACGCGCAGCTGGCGAGATTCTGCGCGCAGGGCGTGACCTTCTCCATCGCCCCGGAGAACGAGATGACCCAGGGGCACGGCTTCCCGATCACCGGCCACGTTCGCCGTCACGGCGGCGTGGTCTCCCTGGGGGTGGACCTGGAGTCGGTGATCTCCGGTGACATGTTCACGGTCGCCCGCATGGCGCTGGGCATGCAGCGCTCGCTGGACAACGACGCCTCGCGGCGCGAGCAGGGCGGCATACCCGACACCTCGACCATCCGCACCCGCGAGGCGCTTGAGTGGATCACCCTCGACGGCGCTCGAGCCCTGGGCCTCGAGGAGCGAATTGGCAGCCTGACGCCGGGCAAGCAGGCCGACATGGTGCTGCTGGATACCAGCCTGTTGAACATGCAGCCGGTCAGCGACCCGGTCTCTACCGTGGTCATGCAGGCGAGCCTGGCCAACGTCGACAGCGTCATGGTGGCGGGGGAGTTCCACAAGCGCCACGGCAGGCTGCTGGCCGACGTGGCGGACGGCCTCGGTCACCTCGACGCCTCCGGCCAACGCATCTACGGCGAACTGATGTCACGAGAGCGGGAATCCCGAGCACAAGGGGAGAGAGCCCAATGAGCACGACAAGCGCTATGACCACGACGAGCCCCATGACCACGTCGAACAAGGTGGCCTGGATCGGCCTCGGCAAGCTGGGCCTGCCCATGGCCGCGCGGATCGCGGCGGCGGGGACCCCCGTCCAGGGGTTCGACCTCAGCGCCGAGCGCATGGTCCTGGCCGAGCAGGTCGGCATCACTGCTCACCTGTCCCTGGCTACCGCCGTCGAGGGGTGCCGCCTGGTCTTCGTCTCGATTCCCGATGACCGGGCGCTGCTGGGCTTGCATCTGGGGCCTGACGGGCTGGTCGAGGCGATGGCCCCGGGCAGCGTGCTGATCGAGACCAGCACGGTGAGCATCGAGGCCTCCGCCCGGGTGGCCGAGGCCGCCGACGCGCGGGGCATCGCCTATCTGCGCAGCCCGGTGTCGGGGAACCCCGTCGCCGCCGAGTCCGGCACCCTGTCGGCCATGGTCTCTGGCCCACGTGAGGCCTTGGAGGAAGCCGTGCCGGTGATGGCCGCCTTCACCAAGGCCCAGTACTGGCTCGGCGACGCTGAGCAGGCCCGCTACGCCAAGCTGGCGATCAACCTGATGATCGCGGTGAGCGCCGGCATGATGGGCGAGGCCCTGGCCATGGCCCGCAAGGGCAACATCGGCTGGGAGGCGATGCTGGACCTGATGGCCGACAGCGCCGTCGGCTCGCCGATGGTCAAGTACAAGACCCAGCCGCTGAAGGATCGCGACTTCACCGCCACCTTCTCGGCCGCCCAGATGGCCAAGGACCTGGACCTGATCCTCGGCTGTGCCCATGCCGACGGTGTCGCCGTGCCGCTTGCCGCCCAGATGCGCGAGGCCTACAGCTCGCTGATCGGCACGGGCCACGGCGAGGACGACTACATCGCCACGATCCACCATACCGAGCGGCTGTCTGGGCTGCCGGCCTTCGAGAGCGCCACCGGCGCCAGGGAATGACGAGATGCGAAACCTGAATGCCGTGAACATCACGGATGCCGTGATCGAGCAGTTTTCCGGCTGCAGTGACGAGCGCCTGAAGCAGGTACTCAATAGCCTGGTCACCCACCTCCACGCTTTCATCCGCGACGTGGAGCCCACCGAGCAGGAGTGGACCCAGGCCATAGACTTCCTGACCCGCACCGGCCAGATGTGCGACGACAAGCGCCAGGAGTTCATCCTGCTCTCCGACACCCTGGGCGTGACCATGCTGGTCGATGCCATCAATCACCACAGCTCGGACCCCATGGTCTCCGAGAGCACCGTGCTCGGCCCCTTCTATGTGGCCGACCCGCCCGAGGCCGCCCAGGGCGAGTCGATCGACTGGAACGTCGAGGGGGAGCCCTTCTTGGTGGAGGGGCGGGTGCACAACGAGCGCGGCGAGCCCCTGGCCAATGTCGTTGTGGATGTCTGGCAATCGGACAGCGAAGGGTTCTACGACGTCCAGAAGGAGCTCGAGGGCGCCTCGCTGCGGGCCAGGTTCACCACCGATGCCCAGGGGCGCTATGCCTTCTGGACGGTGACCCCCTCGCCCTATCCGATCCCCACCGACGGCCCGGTCGGCAAGATGCTGGAACTCACCGGTCGCCACCCTTATCGCCCCGCACACGTGCACTTCATGCTGATGGCCGAGGGCTTTGACACCCTGGTGACCCAGGTCTTCGCCGAGGACGACCCCTATCTCGACTCCGACGCCGTCTTCGGCGTCAAGGATTCCCTGGTCAGGGAGTACCAGCTGCTGCCGCCGGGAAAGGCACCGGATGGACGGTCGATGGACGTTCCCTTCCGCCATCTGACCTATGACTTCGGCCTCAAGGCGAGCCGCTAGTCCCACTGCAAGACGACCCCCTGAAGCCAACACCATTCAGCAAGAGGAAAGCGACATGACGGCTATCGACAACACCGCGATCAAGACCCTGTTCACCGAAGCGCGAACCCACAACGTCTGGCAGGATCGTGACGTCAGCGACGAGACCCTGCACGAGCTCTACCGCCTGATGCACTTCGGCCCGACCTCCATGAACTGCCAGCCCACGCGTATCCTCTTCCTCAAGAGCCAGGAAGCCAAGGAGCGTCTCAAGCCCGCGCTGCTGCCCGGCAACCAGGAGAAGACCATGAAGGCACCGGTGGTGGCCGTGCTGGGCTTCGACACCGAGTTCCACGACCACCTGCCGCGCATGTTCTCCCACAACAAGGACGCCAAGTCGCTGTTCGAGGGCAAGCCGGACTTCATCCACGCTACCGCCTTCCGCAACAGTTCCATCCAGGGCGGCTACTTCATCCTGGCGGCGCGTGCGCTGGGCCTGGATGCCGGGCCGATGTCCGGCTTCAACAATGCCGCCGTCGATGAGGTGTTCTTCCCCGACGGCAAGGTGAAGAGCAATTTCCTCTGCAACCTGGGCTATGGGGATGTCGAGGCGCTCTTCCCGCGGCAGGAGCGCTTCGCCTTCGAGGAGATCTGCGAGGTGCTGTAAACCCGCTTCCGGGAGGTGGCACTCGGTGCCGTGAGGCATGCCCTTCATGGGCGACAATGCCATGCTCCGATTGGGCCGTGTTCGCCACGGCCCTTTTTTTCTATCTGGTCAGAGAGCAGAGGCCCGCATGCTGTACGACTGGCAGTTCATCGTGTTGCTCATCGTCGCCGTGCTGATTACCGGCATCTCCAAGTCGGGCTTTGCCGGCGGCGTCGGGGTGGTGGCGGTGCCGCTGATCTCGCTGAAGGCCAGCCCGGTCTTCGCCGTGGCCGTGATGCTGCCCTTGCTGATCGTGATGGATCTGTTCAGCCTCAAGGCTTGGTGGCGGCACCGGGTAGGTCCCGTGCTATGGCTGATGTTTCCCCCGGCGGTGCTGGGGGTGGCGGTCGGCTACCTGACCTATGGCCGCTTCGACGAGGCGCTGCTGAAGGTGCTGCTGGGGGTGTTCTCGATCCTGTTCGGCCTGTGGGGGCTGCTCAAGCCCTTTCGCGGCAGGGTTCTGCCCACCTGGGCAGGTGCGCTGAGCGGCGGTGTCGCCGGCTTCACCAGCTTCATCGCCCATGCCGGGGGACCGCCGCTCAATTTCTATCTGCTGCAGTGCCGGCTTACCCGGGAGCAGTTTCTCGCCACCGCGGTGGTCTTCCTGGCCGCCACCAACCTGGTCAAGCTGGTGCCCTACGGCATGCTGGGCCTGCTGAACGTCGAGAACCTCACCATCGCGCTGCTGCTGATCCCGGTGGCCTGGCTGGGGGTGCGCCTGGGGCTGGTCATTCAGAAGCGCCTGAGCGGGGAGCTCTTCTTCCGGGTCATCCTGGTCCTGTTGCTCCTGCTGGGCATTCGGCTGATCGTCGACGGCTTGGGGTAGCCGAGCTGGCGCCGCGTTTGCCGTCAGTGTCTGAGGGGCGCTATCTTGGTGAACCCCCTTCATCCTCCTCGAGGCGATCATGAGCGACCTCCCTGACGAGAGCCATCCCGAGGGGCCCTACGACAGACTTTCCCAGACGCCGAGGCCCAAGCTTTCCAACACGGAGCTCTCCCGTTTCATCGATTTCATCGAGAAGTTCGAGGAGGAAACCGAGCATGCCCTGTCGCTGAGCCACGGCTACCGGGAGATGCGCATGATGCTCCACCTCATGCGCAACCATCTGGCCGGCCGGCTGACGACGCCCACCTCACTGGCGGCTGCCTCCGGGCTCTCCTACGGCACCGCCAAGCGCGGGATAGAAAGCATCGTCAAGCGCGGACTGATCCTGTCACGGCCCAGGACGAAATCGGGCAAGACCGTCTCGCTGCATCCCTCGCCCATGATGATCGAGGAGTGGGAGGCCTATGCGCACCGTATCAAGGGCTTGCTGGGCCCCCTGTTCGGCGTGGACCCCGAGTCGGATACCGGGCGACGGATCTTCCTCGATGCGGCCGCGACGGATCGCGTGATCTCTCCGCCGGCGGTACTCTCGGCGCGGCTCGAGATGAAGGGTGGGCTGCGTGGGCTCATCCACGCCGATCCTACCTTCATGGCAATGCATAACCTCAAGCAGCAGCTGGAATCCATTTTTGGCCTGGAAATCCACAACTCCGCCAGGTCCATCGATGACCTGCTCGAGGCGATCCTGGTCAACGCCGGCCGGGCCAAGTCCCGCTACGACCTGGTGGCCTGCGATCTGCCCTGGTTCGGCGAGCTGGCCTCGAAGGGCATCCTGATGCCCCTCGACCGCTTCATCCGCCGCGATGCCTACGACCTCTCCGACTTCCATCCTGTCGCCGTGCAGAGCACGCGATACGCCGGCCAGCAGTACGGTATTCCCCTGCAGACCACCCCGGAGCTGCTCTGCTACAGGAAGGACCTCCTCGAGGAGGCGCAGCTTGAGCCGCCGACGACGACCGAGGAACTGATCAAGGCGGCCAGGCGGCTGCACGATCCCGCCAGGGGGCGGTATGGCATTGCCTGGAATGCCGCACGAGGTACGCCGCTGGGCCATACCTTCAGCTTCCTGATGGCCAAGTTCGGCCAGCCGATCGTCAATCTTCGCCGCTGCGAGGGGGGCTACGATTATCAGCAGGCCTCTGGAGAGGATCTGCGGCCGATGTTCCAGTCGGATGCCGCCTACCGGGCCTGCGAGTACATGCTGGACATCCTCAAGTACTCGCCCCCCAACATCCTCAACATGGCGTGGTATGAACGTGCCCAGTCCTATGCCACCGGCGAGTCCTGCATGGCCTATTGCTACACGCTGCTGGCGCCGCTCATCGAGTTTGATCGCAAGTCACCGGCCTGGGGCAAGACGGGTTACCTGCCGCATCCGATCGGCAACCATGGCCGTGCCATCACCCCGATCGGCGGCTATGCCCTGGCCATTCCCGCCAACCTCTCCGAGGAGCGGGTCGAGGCCGTCTGGACGGCCCTGCGCCACCTGACCTCGGCCAACATGTCCAAGCTCTATATCCTGAACGGCAGCCTGGTGACGCCGCGCTTCAGCGTCAGCCGCGACCCGGAGGTGTCGGCGCTGTCGCCGCTGATCGAAATCGTGGATGACATGGCGAGAAAGGACATCCTGCAGGCATGGCCGAGGCCTCCCGTGCCGGGCATCACCGATCTGATCAACATCGCCGGACAAGAGATCTTCGAGGTGCTGGACGGGCGGCGTTCCATCAAGAAGGCCCTGTCCTTGGCGCAGGACAGGGCCGATAGGGTAATGCAGGACAGAGGGTTCTACTGATCCATCTGCAGGCTGGTTACATCACTGTAGAATCATGCCGCCGTCGATCATCAACAGTTGGCCGGTCATGTAGTCCGATTCGGAGCTGGCCAGGAAGGAGGCCGTGCCGACCACGTCTTCCGGGTAGGAGTAGCGCTTCATCAGGATCATCTTCGCGGCGAGTTCGTCCATGGACTGGCCCTGCTTGTCGAACTTGCCGATGCTGACCAGGTCCTTGTCGAGCTGCTCCCAAAGCTCAGTGCGCACAACGCCAGGACCATAGCCGTTTACGGTGATGTTGTGATCTACAAGTGCCTTCGCCCCGCCATTGATCATGGCCAGTACGGCGTGCTTGCTGCAGGAGTAGGGAACCACGTCATCGAAGGCCTGCCGGGAAAGGATGGAGCCGACGTTGAGGATCTTGTAGGGGCCGTGCTCCTTGCCCTGTTCAATCATCTGCTTGGCGGCTTCCTGCATGCCGATCAAGCAGCCCAGCGCATTGACGTCCATGATCTGATGCCAGTTTTCCTCGGTGATATCGAGGAACATCAATGGCTTGTTGATGCCGGCATTGTTGACCATGACATTGAGACTGCCGAAAGCCTCAACGGTGGCCTGGACGGCCGCTTTCATTTGATCGCGATCCGTCACATTGAGCTTGACCGAAATGGCTTTCCCGCCGTCCCTTGCGTTAATGCGCTGGGCCACTTCCTCGCAACCCTCGATGTTGAGGTCGGCCACGCAGACATTGGCGCCCTGGGCGGCATAATGTTCGGCAACGGCTGCCCCCATGCCGCGTGCGGCGCCGGTAATCAGGCAGTTCTTTCCTGCTAAACGTGTCTTATCCATCTGAACACCTCTTGGACTTGTTTAAGGTGGGGGCATGTCAGAAAGCCATGCCTCAGTTGACATTTTTTTACGACGAATATTCTCTTTTTTCAGGGGCAACCTATTGCCTCCTGTCGATTTAAGCCTGGCGCAACGAGGTCCGAAATCGCCTTGCTATCACGTATTTTCTATAGCGCTGGGGTGGAATTACAGCTGATGGAGAGGGCAAAATAGCCAGATTGGATTTTTTCCAGTATCAAGTGATGTCTAATTGGAAATTCGTTATTGTTTTTCCGCGGCGACCAGGAGTGACGGCCACGCTCCGCCTTGCCGTATGAAATCATGGATACAGAATTTCTTGATGATGGTGAGGCGCGTTGGCTGCTCTCTGCAGAAGCCCGCACGATACGTTATGGAGATTGGCGTATGATTCAGAACAAGGTCCTGGTACTGCACGGCCCCAACCTCAACCTGCTCGGCAGCCGTCAGCCGGAAGTCTATGGGTATGAGACCCTCGACGACATCAACAACTCGCTCTACGAGAAGGCCGCCATCAACGGCTGGGACATCAAGGCGCTGCAGAGCAACCACGAAGGCGTGCTGATCGATGCCATCCACTCCGCCCGCGAGGACGGCACGGCGGCGATCATCATCAACCCCGCCGCCTATACCCACACCTCGGTGGCCATCCTCGATGCCCTCAACGCCTTCGACGGCAAGGTAATCGAGGTGCATCTCTCCAACGTGCACAAGCGCGAGAGCTTTCGCCACCACTCCTATGTCTCGCTGCGCGCCGATGGCGTGATCGCTGGCCTCGGCAGCCAGGGCTACCTGGCGGCGCTGGATGCAGTGATCAATGCCGCCGCCCAGACGTGAAGACCCAGACCTGACGACCTAGACGTGAAGGCCTAGAGGTAAAGCTGATCGGCTGTTTATCTGCCACTGACGTAACGGGCCCGCCCACACAAGCGGGCCCGTTACGTATCTTTTTGTAACAAGCACTTGGGATGCTGGAATATTAGCTACCCTGACATCAGGAGGCTCAATAATAACTAACGGGTAATAAGGGGAGAGGCATGGAAGACCCGGATACCATGGCGCCCGAGGAGCGGAAGAAAAAGGAGTTCAAGCTGTTCCTCTTCATCGCCATCCTGCTGTTTCCCATCCTGGCGATAGCCGTTGTCGGCAGCTTCGGCTTCTCGGTATGGATTTACCAGACCTTCACGGGCCCGCCCGGGCCGCCGAGCTGAGGGTCGTATGCACAAGGCGAACAATCACAATACACGTCGCCAGTTCTTTCGCTCTCTCGGCGGTCATGGCCCGATCCGGCGGCCACCCTGGTCCGACCATGACTTCACCGAACGCTGCGTGCGCTGTGCGGCCTGTATCGAGGCCTGCCCCGAGGGTGTGCTGTTCCATGGCGGCGGCGGTTATCCCGAGATCCGCTTCGACCAGGCGGGCTGCTCGCTGTGTCGCGCCTGCGTCGAGGTCTGCGAGGCAGACGTGTTCGACACCCAGCGCCCCGCCTTTCCCTGGCGCGCCCATATCGAGAGCCACTGCCTGGCGCTGGCCGACATTCACTGCCAGAGCTGCCAGGACGCCTGCGAGTGGCAGGCTATCGTCTTTTCCCCCCAGTTGGGGCGCCCGCCCAAGCCGCGCCTGAACGGCGAAGCCTGTACCGGCTGCGGGGCCTGCCAGGCCCTGTGCCCCAACCACGCCATCACAATGACAAGCGAGGAGATGGCCCATGCCGAATGAAACCCTCCACATCGCCAGTCTGCTGGTACATGTCCGGCCCGAGCACGCCCGGGAAGTGACGCGATGGCTGGCTGCCCAGCCCGAGAGCGAGGTCAGCGCCGAGGATCCCAGCGGCAAACTGGTGGTAGTGGTGGAGAGTTTGCGCGAGGCGCGGATTCTCGAGCTGATCGATGCGATCCAGGTGCGGCCAGGCGTACTGGGAGCGGCGCTGGTGTATCACCAGGTACTCGATCCCGCGTCTGCCGATGAACCCGCCGATCCCGTCTCATCCCAAGCCGCTGCAGAAGGAATGCCGACATGAAGATGACGCGTCGTGAATTCGCCAAGGCCAACGCAGTGGCCGTGGCGGCGGCCACTGCCGGTATGGCCATTCCGGCCGGCGCCACCAACCTCATCACCAACGCCGACTTGACGCGGCTGAACTGGAACAAGGCGCCCTGCCGCTTCTGTGGGGTGGGCTGCAGCGTCATGGTGGCCACCCAGGGCAACCGTATCGTGGCCACTCACGGTGACATTCATTCGGAGGTCAACCGCGGGCTCAACTGCGTCAAGGGCTACTTCCTGTCCAAGATTCTCTACGGTCAGGACCGCCTGCAGCAGCCGCTGCTGCGCAAGCGCAACGGCGTTTACGACAAGCGCGGGGACTTCGAGCCGGTCTCCTGGGACGAAGCCCTCGACCTGATGGCCGACAAGTTCAAGAGCGCCATTCGCGAGCACGGACCCGAGAGCGTGGCGATGTTCGGCTCCGGCCAGTGGACCATTTGGGAAGGCTATGCCGCCAGCAAGCTGTTCAAGGCCGGGCTGCGCTCCAACAACATCGACCCCAATGCGCGGCACTGCATGGCCTCGGCGGTGTTCGCCTTCATGCGCGCTTTCGGCTCCGACGAGCCCATGGGCGTCTACGACGACATTGAGCACGCCAACGCCTTCGTGCTGTGGGGCTCCAACATGGCGGAGATGCACCCGATCCTCTGGACCCGGGTCACCGACCGGCGGCTCTCCTATCCCGAGACCCAGGTGGCGGTGCTCTCCACCTTTCAGCACCGCAGTTTCGACCTGGCCGACATCCCCATGGTGATGAAGCCCAACGCCGACGTGGTGATCCTCAACTACATCGCCAACCACATCATCCAGACCGATCGTGTCGACCGTGACTTCGTCGAGAATCACACCAACTTCGTGCGTGCGGTGGACGACATCGGCTACGGCCTGCGCGACGAGCATCCGCTGCAGCAGGCGGCCGCCAATGCCGATAATCCCAACCGCTGGACGGAGATGAGCTTCGACGAATTCGCCGACCACGTCGCCGACTTCACCCTGGAACGGGCGGCACGGGAATCCGGGGTCTCCGAGAGCCGCCTGGAGCGGCTGGCCGAGCTCTATGCCGACCCCGACATCAAGGTCATGTCGTTCTGGACCATGGGGGTCAACCAGCACACCCGCGGCGTATGGGTGAACAACCTCATCTACAACCTGCACCTGCTCACCGGCAAGATCTCCGAGCCCGGCAACAGCCCCTTCTCGCTGACCGGCCAGCCCTCTGCCTGCGGTACCGCCCGCGAGGTGGGCACCTTCGCCCATCGCCTGCCGGCGGACCGGGTGGTCACCAACCCCGAGCATCGCCGCGAGGCGGAGCAGATCTGGAAGCTGCCCGAGGGCACCATTCCCGAACGCGTCGGCTTTCATGCCGTGGAGCAGAGCCGCAAGCTCAAGGACGGTGCGATCAAGGTCTACTGGACCCAGGTCAACAACAACATGCAGGCCGGGCCCAACACCCAGCAGGAGATCCTGCCGGGCTGGCGCAACGAGGAGGCCTTCGTCATCGTCTCCGACATCTACCCCACGGCCTCGGCCCAGGCCGCCGACCTGATCCTGCCGGCTGCCTCCTGGGTCGAGAAGGAGGGCGCCTTCGGCAACTCCGAGCGGCGGACCCAGTTCTTCCATCAGCTGATCGATGCCCCTGGGGAGGCGCGCTCCGACCTCTGGCAACTGGTGGAGTTCTCCAAGCGGATCGACGTCGCCGACGTGTGGCCGAGCGAGCTGCTCGACAAGGCCCCCGAGTACCGCGACAAGACGCTGTTCGAGCTGCTCTATGCCAACGGCCAGGTAGACAGCTACCCGCTCTCGGACATGGAAGAGGGTTACGCCAACCAGGAGGCCGAGGCGTTCGGCTTCTATATCCAGAAGGGGCTGTTCGAGGAGTACGCTCGCTTCGGCCGCGGCAAGGGCAAGGATCTCGACGCCTTCGATAACTACCACCAGAACCGCGGCAAGCGCTGGCCGGTGGTGGACGGCCAGGAGACCCTGTGGCGCTATCGCGAAGGCTACGACCCTTACGTGGAAGAGGGCCGGGGCGTACAGTTCTACGCCAAGCCCGACGACCGCGCGCTGATCTTTGCCGTTCCCGACGAGCCGCCGCCCGAGTCGCCGGACGAGGAGTACCCCTACTGGCTCTCCACGGGGCGGGTGCTCGAACACTGGCACACCGGCTCCATGACCCGCCGTGTGCCGGAGCTGCATCGTGCGGTACCGGCGGCGCTGCTCTACATGCACCCGGAGGATGCCCGCGCAGAGGGCATGCGGCGCGGCAGCGAGGTGAAGGTGATTAGTCGTCGTGGCGAGGTGCGCCTGCGGGTGGAGACCCGCGGCCGGGTCACGCCACCGCGGGGGCTGGTCTACGTGCCCTTCTTCGATGCCAACCGGCTGATCAACAACGTGGTGCTGGACGCCACGGACCCGATCTCCAAGCAGACGGACTTCAAGAAGTGCGCGGTTCGTCTCGAACTGGTCAGCCTGGCCTGAGGCCGAGACAGAAGGAGAAATGCGATGAAATGGCTCACTATGCTCAGTCTCTCGCTGGCGCTGGTCGTTGCCGGACTGGTAATCGCCGAAGAGCATCGGGACGATTCGGCACCGGACGGCTTGCGGCCGGGCGGTACCCTCAGCCAGTCCCTGCCGGCACCGCCGTTGGCCGGCGAGCCCCGGGACGCCGGGCGCGAAGTGCTCAACTACCCGGAGCAGCCGCCGGTCATCCCCCACGGCATCCGCGACTATCAGGTCGATACCCGGGCCAACCGCTGTCTCACCTGCCACAGCCGCGAGCATGCGGTTCAGGCCGGTGCGCCCATGGTCAGCATCAGTCACTTCCGCGACCGCCACCAGCAGGTGCTGGCGGCGGTGTCGCCCGACCGCTACTTCTGCACCCAGTGTCATGTGCCACAGACCGATGCCAGCCCCATCGTTCCCAACACCTTCCTCAACGTCGACGAGATGCTGGGAGAAATGCTCCAGCAGCGTGAGGGAGGTGGCCAATGAAGCGCTGGTTGATCACCTATTGGCGTATCCTGATGCGCCCCAGCATGCACTTCAGCCTGGGGTTCCTGACGCTTGGCGGCTTCATCGCCGGGATCTTCTTCTGGGGCGGCTTCAACACCGCGGTGGAGGCGACCAATACCCAGCAGTTCTGCATCTCCTGCCATGAGATGGAGCGCAATCCCTACCGTGAGATGCAGGGCAGGATCCACGACGTCAACCGCTCCGGGGTCGGCGCCCAGTGTGCCGACTGCCATGTGCCCCACGGCTGGACGCACAAGATGGGGCGCAAGATGGAGGCTTCCAAGGAGGTGTGGGGCTGGATCTTCGGCACCATTCGCACCGAGGAGCGGTTCGAGGACAAGCGGCGCGAGCTGGCGGAAAGGGAGTGGGCCAGGCTGGAGGCCAATGACTCGCTGGAGTGCCGCAACTGCCACGACTTCGAGTCCATGGACTTCACCCAGCAGAGCTCACGCGCCGCGCTTGCCCACTCCACCACCCTCGCCGACGGAGAGGCAACCTGCATTACCTGCCACAAGGGCATTGCCCACGAGCTGCCTGACATGAGCGAGTTCTATCAGAGTACCGCCACGGGGCTGCCCGGCATCGAGTCCTGGGTCGCTCACTTGAAGCGGGATGCACCGGTGCCGGGCTACCCGGCCGATTGAGCGAGGTGGGGAGTTCTAGCGTAACTGAGACGGGGGCGCTGGTCGCTAGCCTCAGGCAGTGGGCAGCAGCCCAACGCTCTTGATCGCCCAGATAGCCACGCTCAGGGTCACGAAGGCGGATAGGGTGGCGACCATCAGCGTGGCGGCGCTGACACCGGCCATGCCGTAGCGTTGGCCCAGCAGCGGGAAGACGCTGATCATGGGCGCACAGGCAAACAGCAGCGCCCCGGCCAGCAGCATGGGGTCCGCTTCCGGTATCAGCAGGAACACGCCGAGCACCGCCAGCGGGTGCAGGATCAGCTTGCCCGCTACGATCTGGCCTACGTCGTTCATCATGCCGCGCACCTGGAGGCCAAACAGGGTGCCGCCGATGACGAACAGCGCCGCGGGGCCGGAGGCGTTGGCCAGCATGTCGACCGCCTGGGCCAGCGGCCGGGGCAAGGCGGTGTCGGTCACCGCCAGCAGCAGGCCCAGCGCCAGCCCTACCAGAATGGGGTTGCGTATCAGGCGGAAGAGGGTCTTGCGTGCCACCGTGGCGAGACCGGCGCCGCGCTGGCGGCCTACCTCGGCGAGAATCAGCGCCATCGGAATGATCAGCAGGTTCTCGATCAGCATGTTCAGCGCCAGGAAAACCGCCGCCGGAGAGGCACCCAGCACCATGGCCGCCACCGGAAAGCCGATGAAGCCGCTGTTGGAGGCCGACATGCCCAGGGCGTGAATAGCCCCTTCGCTGAGCGGCTTGCGCTGCAGGCCGAGGGTCAGCAGCAGGGCGAAGGCGAACACCGCCAGCGAACCGAGGCCATAGGCCAGCAGGTAGTGAGGTCGCAGGACCTCGTCGAGGGGATTCTGGGTCACCGCGCGGATGACCAGCGCCGGCAAGGCGAAGTAGAGCACGAAGATGGTGATCCCCTGCAGCTGCTCCCGATTCACCAGTCGCGTGCCCATGGCCAGGTAGCCGGCCCCGATCAACAGGAAGATCGGGGTGGTGATGGCGAGTATTTCCAGCATGCACCCTTCCTGGCATGGGGTGGGTTAGACGGCGTTTCGCCTTGCCATGCTCAACTTACCGTTTCCCTAATCTCCCGCGCCTTTCTCTGCAGCAGCGGCAAGTATTCCCGCATCAGGGTGTCGAGATCGACCCGGGCGGCGTTGGTGCTGATGTTGATCGCGCCGAGCAGCTTGCCGTTGGCGTCGAAGGCCGGTACCGCCAGCGAGCGCAGCCCCGAGTCGAGTTCTTGATCAGCAATGGCGTAGCCCTGCTGGCGCACCTTGAGAATGCACTTCTTCAGCAGCGCCTTGTCGGTCACGGTCTTGTCGGTGTGGCGCTCCAGGGTGACCCGCTCGAGGAAGGCATCGAGTTCGGCGTCGGGCAGTTGAGCCAGCAGCGCTCGGCCCATGGAGGTGTGCGCCGCGGGCAGGCGGGTGCCAACCGAGAGGGTGATCGCCATCAGCCGATGGGGGGCCGAGGAGCGCGCCACGTAGGTAACGGCATCGCCGTCGAGTACGCCCAGGGACGAGGATTCGCCGCTTTCTGCGGTGATGTCCTCCAGCACCTGCTGGATCACGCTACGATAGTTGTTGGCAGAGAGAAAGGCGTAGCCCAGTTGCAGCACCCGTGGGGCCAGCTCGAAGTAACGGCCCTGCTTTCTCACGTAGCCCAGCGCGTGTAGCGTGAGCAGGAAGCGCCGGGCGCGGGCGCGGTTCATGTCGGTGCGTGCCGCCACCTCGCTCAGCGTCATGCGCGGGTTGGCCTCGTCGAAGGCCAGAATGACCTCGAGGCCGCTGGCCAGGGCGGTCACGAAGTCGCGGTCGTCTGGGCTGAGAACCTCTTCCTCTGGTGTCATTGTCGTTCCGTTATCGTGAGTTGCTCCCGGGTCGCCCCCAATCTAGCATAGTGTTCGAATCACGAACACTTGTTCGACTATAGGCTGAGCGACTGGCAAGACCAAGTCGTGAGTCCGAGCCCTGATGACCGGAAACATGTTACCGGAGACATGATATGTCCGACGCCCTGCTTCAGCATCCCTTCATGAGCCAAGCCGCGCTGAATGAGTGCAATGCCCAGGCCATGGTGGCCGGCATGCTGGCCTTCGAGCTGGCCCTGGCCGAGGTGCAGGAGGCGCGTGGCCTTCTGCCCGAAGGTGTGGCGGCGCAGATGCGTCAGGCACTCGAGGGACACGCCTTCGATATCTCGTCCATTGGCGCCGGCGTGGCCAGCGGCGGCAACGCGGCGATCCCCTTCGTCAAGCAGGCGCGCGCGGCGCTGCCCGCCGAGCTGCGGCGCCATTTTCACCTCGGCGCCACCAGCCAGGACGTGATCGACTCGGTGCTGATGCTGATGCTCAAGCCGCGCTTGGCAGCGCTGGATGCGCTGCTGCGACGCTGCCGTAGTGCTGCGGTCGAGCTGATGCAGGCTCACGAAACCACGGTGATGGTGGGGCGCACCCTGATGCAGCAGGCCCTACCGCTCACTTTCGGCGTCAAGGTGGCGCACTGGGGCATCGGCCTGGAGCAGGCGCGCCGTCGTCTTGCCACCCTCGAGCTGCCGGTGCAGTTCGGTGGTGCGGTAGCCGTGCACTCGGGTTTGGACGGGCCGGGCTTGGATGGGCAGGGACTGGATGGAACCGATCCGAGCGGGCTGGGCCTGGAACTGATGGATGCCCTGGCGCAGCGCCTCGAGCTGAGCGTTCCGGTGCTCCCCTGGCACACCGACCGCCAGCCGATCCATGCATTGGCCACCGCGCTGGACGCCGTGGCCTGCGCCGCCGAGAAGCTGGCGCTCGATGTCGCGCTGCTGACCCAGACCGAAGTGGGCGAAGTGAGCGAGCCCGGCGGCGAGGGCATGGGCGAGTCCTCCTCCATGCCGCACAAGCGCAACCCGGTGCGCTGTGCACTGATTCGCGGCGCGGCGCGGCAGGTCCACGGCCATGTCTCGGTGATCCTCAATGCCCAGGCCCAGCCGCTGGAGCGCGGCCTGGGCGAGTGGCACGCCGAGTGGACGCCGCTGCTCGACAGCGCGCTGCTGGTGGAGGGGGCCCTGGAGCAGGCCGCTGTGCTGCTCGAAGGGCTCGAGGTGCACCCCGAGGCCATGCGCCGCAACCTGGCCGTCACTGGTGGCGGCATCATGGCCGAGCCGGTATTGCGCCTGCTGGCGCCCACGCTGGGCCAGGACGCGGCCAAGCGCATCAGCGCCGAGGCTGCCGAAACGGCCCGCCTGCAGGGCGTGGCCTATGCCGAGGCGCTGCAGGCTCACCCTGAGCTGCAAGGGCAGGTGGAAGCGCAAGCGCTGCGCCAGGCAACCGATCCCGCCTTATACCTTGGTAGTAGCCAAGCGCAAGTGCGCCGCGCCGCTGCTTGGCTTCAGCGCGAATAATGTGCTGAAAACCCATCGATTGATGACACCCGACGAGGGGAGGCCTGGCCTCCCCTTTGTTTTTTTGCACGCTTGCCGATTTGACCGCAGAGAGACAGGGCGCTAGATTGTTCGTATTGCAAAATTAAGTTCGTTATACGAACTTTTCGAAATCTTCTCAGACATTGATCCGTCAACGTCTGGCTGCGTCCCGGTTCCTCGAGAGGTCATCATGTCCAATCCCTGCATTATCTGCGTTGCCATTACCGGCAGCTTGCCGCGCAAGGAAAACAACCCCGCTGTTCCCATTACCGTCGAGGAGCAGGTCGAGAGTACCCAGGCCGCCTTCGAGGCCGGGGCGACGATCGCTCACTGCCATGTGCGCAACGATGACCAGACGCCGAGCTCGGACCCCGAGAAGTTCGCCCGCTTGATGGAAGGGCTAAGAAAGCACTGCCCGGGCATGATCATTCAGCTCTCCACCGGCGGCCGCTCCGGCGCCGGCGAGGAGCGCGGCGGCATGCTGCCGCTCAAGCCGGACATGGCCAGCCTCTCGGTGGGCTCCAACAACTTTCCCAACCGCGTCTACGAGAACCCGCCGCAGCTGGTGGAGTGGCTTGCCGACGAGATGCTCAAGTACGCCGTGAAGCCAGAGATCGAAGCTTTTGACCTGTCGCACATTCACCAAGCGGTGCAGCTTTCCAGGCAGGGCAGGCTCAAGGCGCCCCTTTACGTCCAGTTCGTGATGGGGGTCAAGAATGCCATGCCGGCGGACAAGCCGACCTTCGACTTCTACATCGAGACCCTGAAGCGACTGGCTCCGGATGCCCAGTGGTGCGGTGCCGGCGTCGGTTCCAACCAGCTTTTGCTGAATGAGTGGTCGATCGCCGCGGGCGGTCACACCCGTACCGGCCTGGAAGACAATGTGCGGCTCGACCGCGACACCCTGGCGCCCTCCAATGCCGCCCTTGTCGAGCGTGCCGCCGCACTGTGTGAAAAATACGAGCGTCCGGTGGCTACGTGGCAGCAAGCCCGCGAGATCCTCGGTCTGGCCTCTAACTGAGACCAGCGGTGTAGGTGTCTTGGTTATACCTTGGTAGTGGTTCGGGCTGAGGGGTGTTGCGCTCAGTCTCGCGGCTTTCTCACCTTTTGCTCGATATATCAACCTATTAAGAGTATCGGTCAGCCGCGAGCTTGGCTGCCTGAAGTGTTGTTTCAGCCACCTTGAATTTGACGGCGGGAATGCTGCGGGGGTAATTTGTTCGCATCACAAAACAAAGTTCGTTATTCGAACTTCAGCGAGAGCGCCCAGGAGACATATCATGGCCGAGTTCCTGAGCCTGCATGACGCGGTGGCCCGCTACGTCGAAGACGGTGCCACCGTGGCCATGGAGGGTTTCACCCACCTGATTCCGTTCGCCGCCGGTCACGAAGTGATCCGCCAGAAGAAGCGCGACCTGACCCTGATCCGCATGACGCCGGACCTGGTCTACGACCAGATGATCGGCGCCGGCTGCGCCAGGAAGGTGATCTTCTCCTGGGGTGGCAACCCCGGCGTGGGCTCGCTGCACCGCCTGCGCGACGCGGTCGAGAAGGGCTGGCCGCACAAGGTCGAGATCCTCGAGCACAGCCACGCCGCCATGGCCTGCGCCTTCGAGGCCGGCGCCGCCGGGCTGCCGCTGGCCGTGCTGCGCGGCTACGTTGGCAGTGAGCTGCCCAGCGTCAACGACCAGATCAAGTTCATCGAGTGCCCCTTCACCGGTGAGCGCCTGGCCGCGGTGCCGGCGGTGCGCCCGGACGTCTCCATCGTCCACGCGCAGAAGGCCGACCGCGCCGGCAATGTGCTGGTGGAAGGCATCGTCGGCGTGCAGAAGGAGGCGGTGCTGGCGGCCAAGCACAGCATCGTCACCGTCGAGGAGATCGTCGACGACCTGCGCGCCGAGGCCGACTATCACCCCAACGCTTGCATCATCCCGGGCTGGGCCATCAGCGCCATCGCCGTGGCCGAGAAGGGCTCGCTGCCCTCTTATGCCCACGGCTACTACCCGCGCAACAACGCCTTCTACAAGGAGTGGGACGGCATCGCCCGCGACCGCGACACCTTCACCCGGTGGATCGAAGAGAACGTCATGAAAGCAGGGGGGAACGCCTGATGAGTACTGTCGATAAGGGCTTGGACTACACCTCGGCGGAAATGATGACCGTCACCGCGGCCCGCGCGCTGGAGAACGGCATGACCTGTTTCGTCGGCATCGGCCTGCCCAGTGAGGCGGCCAACCTGGCGCGCCTGACCCATGCCCCCGATGTGGTGCTGATCTACGAATCCGGCACCCTGCAGACCAAGCCCGACGTGCTGCCGCTCTCCATCGGCGACGGTGAGCTGGCCGAAACCGCGCTCACCACCGTTTCCGTGCCGGAGATGTTTCGCTACTGGCTGCAGGGCGGCAAGATCGACGTGGGCTTCCTCGGCACCGCCCAGATCGACCGCTACTGCAACCTCAACACCACCCTGATCGGCGACTACCGCGAGCCCAAGGTGCGCCTGCCGGGCGGCGGCGGTGCGCCGGAAATCGCGACGAACGCGGGTGAGGTATTCATCACCCTGAAGCACTCCAAGCGCGCCTTCGTCGATCGGGTCGACTTCGTCACCACCCTGGGCTTCGGCCGCGACGGCAAGGGCCGCGACGGCGTGCCCAACATCGGCAAGGGACCGACCCGGGTCATCACCGACCTGTGCGTGATGAAGCCCGACCCCGAGACCAAGGAGCTGGTGGTGGTTTCGCTGCACTCTGGCGTGAGCCGCGAGGACGTGATCGAGGCCACCGGCTGGGAGATCCGCTTCGCCGACACCCTCGAGGCCACGCCGGAGCCGAGCGCCAACGAACTCGAGATCCTGCGTGAATTGAAGGCTCGCACCGAGCGCGCCCATAGCGTTCAGTAAGCCGAACAGGAGAGTCCCATGACCGACGTATTCCTTTGCCACCCGCGGCGTACGGCCATCGGCCGCTTCGGCGGCACCCTGGCAAGCGTGCGCCCCGACGACTTCGCCGCCACCATCTTCAAGGCGGTGCTGGCCGAGGCACCGGATCTCGACCCGGCCGCCATCGAAGAGGTCTTCATGGGCTGCGCCAACCAGGCCGGCGAGGACAACCGCAACGTGGCGCGTATGTCCGCCCTGCTGGCGGGCCTGCCCACCTCGGTGCCCGGCACCACCATGAACCGCCTGTGCGGCTCCGGCATGGACGCGGTAGGCACCGCCTTCCGCGCCATCAAGGCCGGCGAGATGGAGCTGGCCCTGGCCGGCGGCGTGGAATCCATGTCCCGTGCGCCCTACGTGCTGGGCAAGGCCGACAGCCCCTTCTCCCGCGGCCAGAAGATCGAGGACACCACCATCGGCTGGCGCTTCGTCAACCCGCTGATGAAGAAGGCCTACGGCATCGACTCCATGCCGGAGACCGCCGAGAACGTGGCTGAACAGTTCAACATCTCCCGCGAGGACCAGGACGCTTTCGCCCTGCGCTCCCAGCAGAAGGCCGCCGCCGCGCAGAAGGCGGGTCGCTTCGCCATCGAGATCACGCCCATCGAGATCCCCCGGCGCAAGCAGGAGCCGCTGGTATTCGATACCGACGAGCACCCGCGCGAGACCACCCTGGAGAAGCTGGCCGGGCTGCCGACGCCGTTCCGCGAGGGTGGCAGCATCACCGCCGGCAACGCCTCCGGCGTCAACGACGGTGCCGCCGCCATGCTGGTGGCAAGCCAGGCCGCAGTGGAGCAACATGGGCTCAAGCCCATGGCCCGCATCATCGGCATGGCCACGGCCGGCGTCGAGCCGCGCATCATGGGCTACGGCCCGGTGCCGGCGGTGCGCAAGCTGCTCGAGCGCACCGGCGTGACCATGGACGAGATCGACATCTTCGAGTTCAACGAGGCCTTCGCCGCCCAGGCCCTCGCCTGCACGCGGGACCTGGGGCTCGCCGACGACGACCCGCGGGTCAACCCCAACGGCGGCGCCATTGCCCTGGGCCACCCGCTGGGCATGTCCGGCGCCCGCCTGCTGCTCACTGCCGCTCACGAGCTGCAGCGCACCGGCAAGCGCTACGCGCTGTGCACCATGTGCGTGGGCGTGGGGCAGGGTATTGCCACGCTGATCGAAAGGATCTAAGCGAGACTGAGATTGGAACCAGGGCCGGCGGTGAGGAACTGCCGGCTTTTCCCGTTGCACTGCAGGGAGAAGGAACATGGCATTTCTAACCATCGACGGCCGCAGCGTCGCCTATCGCCTGCTCGGCCCCGAGGCGCTGCCGCTGGTGGTGCTGGCGCATCCGCTGGGCATGAGCCAGGCGGTGTGGGACGAGCTGCTGCCGGCGCTGCTGCCACGCTACCGCGTGCTGACCTGGGACCTGCCCGGCCACGGGGCCAGCCAGGCCTGGCCGGCCGAAGGCGGCGAGATCACCCCGGCGACGCTGGCCCGCGAGGCGCTGGCGCTGGTCGAACATGCCGGTGCCTCGCGCTTCCACTTCGTCGGCACCTCCATCGGCGGCGTGGTCGGCCAGCAGCTGATCAGTGAGCACGCCGAGCGGCTCTACTCCGTAACCCTGACCAACACCGGCGCGGTGATCGGCAATGCCGAACTGTGGAGCACCCGCGCTGAGCGCATTCGTCAGGAGGGCCTGGCGGCCATGGCCGAGGAGATCGTACCGCGCTGGTTCGCGCCGGCCTGCTTCGAGGCCGAACCGGCGCTCAAGGCCGGCTGGTGCACCCAGATGGGCCGCGGCGACGACGAATCCTACGCCCGCCTGTGCGAGATGCTCGGCCGCACCGACTTCCGCGGCAAGCTGAAAGGGCCGCTCGCCGAGCATCCGGGCATCGGCGTGCACCTGCTCGGCGGCAGCGCCGACGTGGCCACCCCGCCGGAGACCCTGCAGGCCCTGGCCGCCGAGTGTGGCGGGGCGCCGCTGGAGATCCTCGAAGGCATTGCCCACGTGCCCTCGGTGGAGGCGCCCGCCGCCATGGCCAAGCGGCTGCTGCTGTGGATGGCCAGCGAGCGTGAGGACGTCGGCGAGCATGGCGTGAGCTATGCCGAGGGTCTCGAGACCCGCAAGCAGGTGCTCGGCGAGGAGCACGTCGCCCGCGCCAGCCGGAACGCCAACAGCCTCGACGCCCCCTTCCAGCAGATGATCACCCGGCTGGCCTGGGGCGAGCTGTGGAGCAACGACGACCTCACCCGCCGCGAACGCAGCCTGATCACTACCGGCATCCTCGCCGCCCTGGGCCGCGAGGAGCTCACGCTGCACCTCAAGACCGCCAAGCGCATCGGCCTCAGCGAAGCGGAACTGCGCCAGGTTCTGATGCACGTGGCGATCTACGCCGGCGTACCGACGGCGAACCATGCGTTTGCGTTGGCCAAGGAGCTGGGCTGGGGCGAGGAGCTAGGCTGACTTGGGGCAGAGGCAGGAAGTCGTCCGAGCCTTCCTGCCCGGTTCACGTTCTTGTGACGAGAAATAAAAAAACCCGCGCAACTTGAGCGTGAGGACCGAAGTCCACATAGGCTTGGCGGGTGTATTGAGGCCAATTCTAGGCGTACCGATATTCGGGATGCAAGGTTTCTACGGCTGCCTTTGTCTGGCGTCTTCCATGCGTTGGCTCATCTCGCGAGCTTCGTATAACCGGGGCTGGGTAAGTGGCATCACCATGATTTGGTAGAGCGGTGGGGCAGCGTAGGGAACCACTCGCCTTGCGCATGGTCCCATATTGGGACATCATTGGCGCTATGAGGATCATCGCCATCAAGTATCTGCGTGACTTTTGGCGGCAACACCCCGATGCCAAGGCGTCATTGGAAGCTTGGGTCGATGAGGTGAAGCATGCCGAATGGAAAGATGCGCATGACATCAAGGCCAAATACCGCAGCGCCAGCCCTGTGGGCAACAAGCGTGTGGTGTTCAACATCAAAGGTAACGACTATCGACTGATCGTCGCCGTTGCCTACCGATTTGGCGCGGTCTACATCAAGTTCATCGGCACGCACGCGGAATATGACAAAGTCGATGCCGAAACCGTAGAGATGGAGTAACCCATGGATATTCGCCCCATTCGTACCGAGGACGATTATCAGGCCGCCCTGCGGGAAGTTTCTGGCTATTTCGATAATGAGCCGGAGCCCGGCACCGAGGAAGGCGACCGCTTCGAGATCCTCCTGACGCTGATCGAGGCCTTTGAAGCCAAGCACTTTCCCGTGGACCTGCCGGATCCCATTGAGGCGATTAAGTTTCGCATGGAACAGCAGGGGCTCACGCCCAAGGATCTCGAGCCCGCTCTTGGTCGTCGCAATCGCGTCTATGAGATCCTGAATGGCAAGCGGAACCTGACCCTCGCCATGGTCTGGAAACTACACGACATGTTCGGTATTCCTGCCGAGAGCCTGATCAAGCCACCTCACCATGCCTGATAGTCAGTTTGCGCATAGACTGATTCATCAGCAAAGAGAGTGCACAAGTCGCACCATCCGAACCGGCCGCCTGGCCGGTTCGGCTTTCCATGGTCGTCATTTCGTTCTTCGGGTACCTTCTGATATTCGCTGCTAGTCGCTGATAGTTGGCTCGCCTTACGCCAGTAGGAAAACCCCATGCTCAATGCCCGTATCAAGCTGCGCCATCTGCAGGCCTTCCTCGAGGTGGCCCGCCAGCGCAGCTTCGCCCGGGCCGCCGAGCGGCTGGCGATCACCCAGCCGGGCATCTCCAAGACCATTCGCGAGCTGGAAGAGAGCCTCGGTGCTTCACTGTTCGAACGCACGCCCCAGGGCGTGGCGCTGACCCAGGCGGGCCTGACCCTGCTGCGCCATGCCGGGCCGGCCATGCGCGCGCTGGAAGAGGGCGTGGCCGCGGTGGGCGACGTGCGCCTGGGCGCCCACGACCTGCGCGTGGGGGCGCTCTCCACGGTGGAGAGCCGGCTGCTGCCCGAGGCCATCCGCCGTTGGCACGCCGCGCCCGGCGGGCAGAACGCGGTGGGCGTCAACGTGGTAGTCGGCGCCAGCGCCTTCCTGCTCTCGCGTCTGCGCCGCGGCGAGCTCGATCTGGTAGTAGGGCGCATGACCGAGGCCCGCGAGATCCGCGACTTGGCCTTCGAGCATCTCTACTACGAGCCGCTGCTGCTGTGTGTGCGCCGCGGCCACCCGCTGGCCGGCATCGCGCCGCTGGAAGCCGCCCGGCTGGGCGAATTCCCCTGGGTGCTGCCGCCCCTGCAGACCACCCTGCGCCAGCAGGTAGACAGCTTCTGCGTGCGCCACTCGCTGACGCTGATGAGCCAGCGGCTGGAGACGCTCTCGCTGCCCATCAGCCGTCACTACACCCTGGAGAGCGATGCCATCTGGGTCGTGCCCGAAGAGGCCGTGGCCGAAGACCTGGCGGCGGGGCGGCTGTGTCGCCTCGGCATCGAGCTGGAACCCCGCGGCGGTTCCGTCGGGCTGTGCTACAACGCCAGCATGCAGCCCTCGCTGGCGCTGGAGGCCTTCTGCGAAGTACTGCGCGAAGTGAGCGCCGAGCGCGGCGCCGGGAGCAATTGAAAATAGCGTCATAGCGGCGGTGCAGCATAACCCAACGGTTATGAGGGGTGCCCGAGTCGTCAATTGGCGGGCCTTTGGCGAGAGGCCACACTGGGCGAGACAAGACCACTCTCCCCAAGAGACGACACGCCATGCAAGATCACAACAAGCGCTTCGTGGAGCGCGACCGTAACTGGCACCCCCCGGCCTACGCCCCCGGCTACAAGACCAGCGTGCCCCGCTCGCCGCAGCAGGCCCTGGCCAGCATGCAGCAAGCCACCGCTTCCGAACTCACCGGCCCCGACTTCCGCCACCTGCGCATGGGCCCCCACGACAACGACCTGCTGCTCAACTTCCGCGAAGACCCGTCGCTTTCGGGCGCGGCCGGCCTGCCGGTGGGTGAGCGCATCATCATGTTCGGCCGCGTGATCGACCAGTTCGGCAAGCCGGTGCCACACACCCTGGTCGAGATGTGGCAGGCCAACGCCGGCGGGCGCTACCGTCACAAGAACGACCGCTACCTCGCTCCGCTCGACCCCGGCTTCGGCGGCGTGGGCCGTACCCTCACCGACGAGCAGGGCTGGTACCGCTTCCGCACCATCAAGCCCGGCCCGTACCCCTGGCCCAACGACCCCAACAGCTGGCGCCCCTCGCACATCCACGTCTCGGTGATGGGCCCCTCGATCTCCACCCGCCTGATCACCCAGATGTACTTCGAGGGCGATCCGCTGATTCCGCTGTGCCCCATCGTCCACACCATCAAGGACCCGGCCGCGGTCGAGACCATGATCGGCCGCCTCGACATGGCACGCAGCAAGCCCATGGACTGCCTGGCCTACCGCTTCGACCTGGTGGTACGCGGCGAGCTGCAGACCTATTTCGAAAATCAGTAAGCGGGTTCGAGAATCAGTGAGGGAAATCACATGAAACAGCCAAACAGCGTCCCCACCAGCGAGCTGATGCTGCGCGAGACCGCCTCCCAGACCGCCGGGCCCTACGTACACATCGGCCTGGCCCTGGCCGCCGCGGGCAACCCGACCCGCGACGAAGAGATCTGGAACGAGATGGCCAAGCCCGGCGCCGAGGGCGAGCTGATCGAAGTCGTTGGCACCGTGATCGACGGCAACGGCGACCTGGTACGCGACGCTTTCCTCGAAGCCTGGCAGGCCGACGCCAACGGCGTCTACCAGCCCGAGTTCGACCTCAAGAAGCCGTTCAACAGCTTCGGGCGCACCGCCACCACCTTCGACCACGGCAGCGAATGGTCGCTGAAGACCGTCAAGCCCGGCCCGGTGGCCCACCCCAACGGCCAGCTCATGGCGCCGCACATCAACCTGGCGATCTTCGCCCGCGGCATCAACATCCAGCTGCAGACCCGCCTCTACTTCGAGGACGAAGCCGAGGCCAACGCCGCCTGCCCGGTGCTCTCGCGCATCGAATCGCCGACCCGCCGCCAGACCCTCATCGCCAAGCGCGAAGAAGCCGACGGCAAGGTGCGCTACCGCCTCGACATCAGGCTGCAGGGCGAAGGCGAGACGGTGTTCTTCGATTTCTGATTCTCCATCACCGCAGCGAATCCGCCCCAAGAGGGCCGCAAGACACCGAGAGCCGGCACACGTGCCGGCTCTCGGTTTTTTTGGCCATTGGCATGACGCAGGTCATGCGACTAAAGGCGAATAAGTTAGACCAAAGTCTAAATTTCGGGTATTCTGTTAGCATCCTCATGAAGTAACCGAGATACCCAGCCATGACCACCCAGACGCTTTCCCACACCGCAGTCGCCACCCAAACCAGCGCTCCCCTGATCAAGCGCATCGGCTCTGCCGCGTACCGTCTGCTCGAGCGGATGAGCGAAGCTGCCTACCGCCAGCATGCGCCTCGTCTGCGCAACAACTACTACCTCTAACGGGTAGTAGTGCCTGGCCGAGTCGGCCCGGTAATCAGATACGACGAGAAGAGCCAGCGCCTGCGCTGGCTCTTCTCGTTATGGAGTGTCGATAGCGCGCGACCCCGTTCGATGAGTTCCGGAAACAGGCGAAACGGCAGATGCCAGCCAATCGATGGAGCCGGAACATGATGAAACTCTACGGAACGCCCCCGACCCGTACCCTGCGCGTGATCTGGATGCTCAACGAACTGGGCCTGGAGTATGAACAGGTCCCGGTGTATCTCATGCAAGGTGAGCACCTCAAGCCAGATTTCCTTGCGCTCAACCCTGCCGCCAAGGTTCCGGTGCTGGTCGACGGCGACCAGATCATCACCGAGTCGGCTGCGATACAGCTCTACCTGGCCGAGAAATATCCACAGGCGGGTTTCATCCCCAGCGCTGTGGAAGAACGCGCCCAGATGTACCGTTGGATCTTCTTCCTGATGACCGAGATCGAGCCACCGCTGTGGCGCATTGCCCGCCACACCTTCCTCTACTCGGACGAGATGCGCATACCTCAGGACGTCGACCTGGCCAGGCAGGAGTGCAGGGAGATGCTGGCGGTGCTGGAGCGGCACATGCAGGAGCACGAGTACCTCGTCGGCGACCGGCTCAGCGTCGCCGACTTCAACGCCGCCTACACCTTGGACTGGGCCAACGAAGAGAACTTGCTCGACGCCGCCCCGCGGCTGAGGGAGTTCCTGAAAACGATGTACGCCCGCCCCACGGCGCCGCCCTCCATCGCCGTAGCGTTCGCGGCAATGGAGAGTTAGGTCGCCCGGAGGTTGTTGAGCTGTTGTACCGAGAGAGCCAGCCATTGCGCTGGCTTTCGGCTTTTTGGCATTGCGTTGACGTAGGTGGCTGGTGTGGGGCTGAGCAACCGTCTAGGCTGATTGTATGTGTTCGTTTGTAAGCTGAAATGGTGGCGGTTGCTCTGGGCTGAATAAAAGCTAATGGCAGCTAACGACCCAAAGCGGTCATGCTGGAAAAGGCAGTATGCGCGTTCGAGTAGATTATTGATCACGCTATCTAATACCTAGTATTCGCAAGCAAGTAAGCTTTGATGAAGATTGTTTATGCTATTGTTGGGTCTCTTATCTCCGATCATATTATGGCTGCACTTGAAAGTGTGCTTTACATGCCTTTACACAAATAGTGATGCGGTAAGATAATTTTTACTTAATATATGGATTAATGATGCATTTTTGGAAATTAAATATGAAAATAAATAAGGTGTCGTGGTCCGCCCCCAATAATATAAGAAAGTGTTCGAACCTAAAAAGAAAAAATATCTCTATTTTCATGGGAGCAAAAGGGGTACTCCATGCATAAATCCGAGCTTCATAAAGAACAAATGCCTGCCTATCTCGACAGAGAAGTTTCCTCGGCAGATGGTGATAAATTTGGCCATGTTCATCTCGCAAAGGCATTGAAAGGGCTTCTCGAAGATAATAAACACCGACCGCCATACTCGATCGGCCTTCTCGGCAAATGGGGCACTGGAAAATCAACCGTTAAAAGGCTTTACCTAAGCGACCTACAAGATGATGAAACGAGGAGCGTCGATGGCGTACCGCGCCGTGATCGTATATACCCAATCACCTTCAACGCTTGGAAGTATGGCGGTGAAAGCGATATCCGAAAATCGCTCTTCCGCCATATATTTCTGGAGATTGGTGGCACTCACGAAGAGGCTGATAAACAGCTACTAAAAACCATCGTGTCAACAGAATCTCGGAGAAAGCCACTAAATGAGCTCTGGGCCGAATTTATCGACCATTACGCAGTGGGACTTCTGGTTGTTGCTGGGTTCGGTTTTTTATTTTTTGTACTCGTTACATTGATGGGGTGGGTTTTTGGTTTCGATGATCCCATTTCTAAATCAGTAAGTATATTCAGTTCCGCTGGTTTGGTTGGATTGCTTGCGTACAAGTTTTTTACCAATTTGCCGATTTTATCGGCACGCATACCAATTCAAGTCACATCGAATCCAAGTCAGACAATTGAGGAGTTCGAGAATATCTTTCAAGCGCAGCTTCAGAAGTTCAAGAGTGGCCGTGTTCGTGATACTCACGGCAAAAAGGTCCGACGGATCGTTGTCTTTATTGACGATCTTGATCGGCTGACTGCCGATGAAATGGTGAGTGGACTCGATGGCATCCGAAGCCTTATAGAGATCGCATCACATCAAGTGCCTCATGATATTGGTATCGTCTTTGTCATCTCGTGCGATGAGGAAAGGGTTGCTGATGCATTGAGTAAACGGCGGCCATCCGCGGAGCTTCCAGCCGCGGTTTCCACAATTCAGGACGCACGCCGTTATCTCGATCGAATCTTCCAGTTTCGGCTTGAAATCCCGCCCTTTCCAAAGCGAGATATGCGTAGTTTCGCCTTTGGCCTCATAAAATCGGAGTTCTCAGCTCTTCAAACAGACCTAAAAAACCGAAAGGTAGATATTCAGGAACTCGTCGACAGAATGATTCATCCTGGAGTACAAAGTCCTCGAAACGCTATTCAAATCGTCAATCTGTTCGCCCAAAGTTGGTGGCTTGGCGCTATACGAGAGCACGGAGGCATCGGGTCGAACAGCCCAGGTGGCCTAGGTGAAAAAGTCATTACGGATCACCCTCTAACTGTCGGGATCATCTGTGCGATAAGAAGCGACTTTCCTGACCTATATCAGGCTCTACAGCGCAACCCACGTATCTTCGATTATTTTATCGATAGGTTCATTCGCCCAGAACCTATAGAGGAGTTACCGGCTGAGGTGCGTGAAGAATTGGCTGCTTTTTCTGTCGATGCTACTGTAGAGGGTCGCTGGGTGGTAAAGACTCAACACCGTGGACTGCGGCAATTTATGTCTCACATACAGGATGTGCGCCGTCCGTATAGTTTGCAGCCCTTCTTGGCATTGTCGCAGGATCCTGTTTCTCGGAAGCATGGCGACAAGGCGGTTCCGATTGAGGAAGCCCTGAGAACAACGGACATTACTGCATTGTTAGACGCTACCGGACTTACCGGCAGCACGAATCCCTTGTCAGCAGAAATCGGTGCTTTGGTGGCCGACCTGATTGACGATCTACGCGCCGAAACGTTTACAATTCAGGACAACGCCGCCTTCACAGTCGCTGAGATAAGTCAGCGAATCCCAGAGAATGAAAGGCGCCGTATCCTCGGATTCGTCGTTCGACGTTCAGGACACAGTGATTCTCTACGTTGGCGCGTCGGACCCACCAAGCTCTTTGAAATCAGGGCATATGGTGACAATGAGGAACTCCGCGCCCTTGGTCGCTCTCTCGTCGAAGACATTGCTGCGGAAACTAGTAAGGCCCTCTTGCCTACCCTGCAACGCCCCAGCTTGCGAGAATTGCGAGAGCTAACGGACGCCGCCGCTATGCTTGTTTTGGAACTGATGAAACAAGTTGACCTGCCGCCTCAGGCCCAACAAAAATTTGGTCAATGGCTGCTTCACCGGACCTTAAAGGTTCAAGGTCAATCCGATCAACTTCCTCTGTCCTGGCTCGAAGAGCAACTATCCTATCGCGGGGATGTCCTTTTGCCACTAATTGAGGACAGGTACCCCTTTCTCGTTCAAGAAGAGTTCAAAAAAGAAGAGCCAGAAAACCTGGACTTGCCCGTCATTAGAGATCGCGTGGACACTGTGTTTACACGGCTTTTCGAGCAGGGGGCCGAAAGCCGCGCGGCACTATGGGATTACCTTGCCAACTTTGCTGCCCTCCGGGAACCTTCCTTGGCAGAGGTGGCTTTTACCGCGTTTGCACAGTGGTACGTTGACGCTGATGAGGCCTCGACACAGAAGGTTTTTGAAGCCCTTGCTGCTCGCTTCGATCAGCACGAAAGCGACGCCGGCACTTGGCCACTGACGGATGAGAAAGCCCTTCGAAGCACAATTGTCGAAGTTGCGGAGGCTTGTGAATCGTTCAGTGCCACCGGCGTCGAGCACATGGCCCGACTGGCTCAGAAATGGTCAGAGTCAGCAGAGCGTTCTGACAGCGCAGCTCGACTTTATTCAGTGATTGCAGAGGTGGATTCCGAACAGGCGGGCAATCTGAGTCAAGCCTGGGCTAAGCAGCTATTCAGTGATCTACAGGAGCCTTGCCAACTTGCGCTCCTAGCCGCGGTAACCGAAGACGATGCACCCGATAGTTTGCGCACTCAGGTGGCTTCCTCGATTTCCTCGCTCCGAGGCAGCAATGAGCTAACCGAGCACCAAATAAAAGCAATGTCGCGCCTCCTTTTCACGCTAAATGCCCAAACTTTGTTGGAAAGCCCATTCATTGAGCAGATCAATCAATACATTGACGAACTCGTAAGTCAAATTTCCCAAAAGTCTGGAGATTTTATCGTATCCAAAATAGAGGCAGTCAGCGAAAACCTTTCTAAACTCTCCAATGAGAAAGTGACGAAACTGCTCAATGCGTTGGCACAACTCCAGGCGCACCCCAGTATCTTGGCGGGCGTGTATAACAAGCTCTCGGGATCATGGCCAATCCCAGCTGCAGAAGGGGGAGTGGATTTCCAGGCTCAGAAACTCTTCAACGCTGGCATCGATACTCTCGATAGGCTCGGCCAAACAAACGAGGCGGCAGCCTTGCTCTATAGCTTAGACGATCTGCACCGTCGTGCTCGTTTGGCGCAACCAGAAAATCCAGACCGACTTGTTGCCAGTGCCTATCAGTTATGGGCATATGACCCTGCCGCTTCTGAGGAAATTGCACAGAAGTACCCGGACGCGACACGGACGTCAGATCAGTTGGCAAATCTTGTCCAGCAGTTCATTCAGATGGCGAATTCTGAAGAGAATCATGATTCAATCAGTTTGGTCACTGTCTTGGAGCATGAGGTTTCCTGCGCCGACGAATCTGAAATTAAGTCGGCAACAACTACGCTCCTCGGACAACCGGCTGAAGCTTCGGACGGGGTTCCCGATTCAATTATGGCGATGTGGGTCTCCGCAATTATAAAAAACTGGCCGACTGTCTTGGTTGACACAATTATCGATACCGACATAACGGACGAGCAGGCATCCCGCTTGTATAATAATATGTTGGTGAACGTGGAGAATCTTTCTGGCGATGCATTTTTGCAAATACTCCGCGAAACGCTTTCAGTTCAAGAGGGGCGAGACATTATGGCCGACAATCTCGTTAGGTCTATCGAGACCGCTGGATCTGATTTATTTGAATCTGACGATGAAAAAAGGACTCTGTGTGAGGCCGTGCTGTCTGTTTTTGGTGATGTTACAAAGCGTGATAGAAAGTCGGAGCTTGCACGGATTTGTGCAAAATTTGGCCTAAAAAATGTGGTTGTTGACAGGGGGTATATTGAAACGCTTTCCGAGAATGATATTGAAATTATTGAGAAGCACACGGGAGCTTTTCCTGGCTAAAATAGACCTTGCCGTAAAGAGGCAAGAGTTGCATATATTACTAAGCGACTGGTCCTTTTTCGGTTGCACAACGGAAACTCATGCCATCTGGCTGCGATGCGACAGGTGGCTAAGATATGTAGCAAAAAGATATACTGTAGTTAATATTTGAGTGGTTCCAGAAAAGCAGATCAATGATCATGCACCTGTATGCTAACCAGCTCATTCAGCAGAACGTAAAAAGCTGCGTCCGCTGAATGGCGTGTTTATATAAGCGTCCACTAAAAGAGCGCTCCTGGCCGAAAGCCATCACTCACCCTCGGAGCTATCGCCTGTTTACATGCGGTGATTCTCTAGCAGGAAGTCCACGAACAATCGCACCCGCGCCGGCATCGCCGAGCCACCCACGAACACCGCATGAATGGGTTCCCTATCACCGGGATTAAAGGCTTCCAGCAGCGGTACCAGGTCGCCGCGCTGCAAATCCTCGGCCACGCTGAATTCGCCGATGCGCGCGATGCCGGCGCCCACCCGTGCGAATTGCGCCAGCGCCTCACCGCTGCTGCATTCGATATTGCCGCATACCTTGAGGGAGAATGCCTGGTCATCGCGGATGAACGGCCAGTTGGGTTCAGCACGTCGGAAGTTGAAGCGCAGGCAGTTGTGTTGCAGCAGGTCTTCCGGTTGCTGCGGCGTACCGTGGCGCTGGAGATAGTCTGGGGAGGCCACCACCACCTGGCCGGTATCGCCTATGCGGCGAGCGGTCAGTGGGCTGTCGGGCAGATGGCCAAAGCGCACGGCTACGTCGGCCTGGCCGCCGAGAATATCGACTACTTCGTCGCCCAGAGTGAGGTCGACAGTGATGTTCGGGTAACGCGCACTGAATGCGGTCACCAACGGCACGATGGCCAGCCGCCCGTGGCCGAGCGCAGCACTCACACGCAAGCGACCCCGTGGCACGCCCTGGTCGGCGATCGCTTCTTCGACCTCGGCCATATCGGCAAGGATGCGCCGGGCACCACGTAGATACGCCTCGCCCTCGGCGGTAAAGGTGATCGCGCGGGTGGTGCGCAGCAGCAAGCGGGTACCGAGGCGTTGTTCGGTACGGGAGATGATCCGGCTGACCGCCGAGGGTGTCAGCCCTAGTGCTCTCGCCGCAGCGGACAGGCTGCCTTCCTCCGCCACGCTGGCGAACACGACCATTTCACCTGACCTGCCGTTGAAGTCCATTTGTGCTCCGTAAGCAAAGGTGTTTGCCAGAAAAGCCATCTACCGCCGCCAAGATTTGGATCTTAGCATTCGCGGCATAGATGAGGAGCCTTCCATGCGTATCAATCCACCCCTTGTTGCACTCGCCATCGGTGCCTTCGGCATCGGCGTTACCGAGTTCGCCCCCATGGGCATGTTGCCGGGCATCGCGCTCGATCTCGGCGTCTCCATTCCTGCTGCCGGCCTGCTGGTCAGCGCCTATGCGCTGGGCGTGTTGCTCGGCGCGCCACTGATGACCCTGACCACCGGCAGGATACCCCGGCGCTACCTGCTGATCGGGCTGATGGCCATCTTCACCCTGGGCAACCTGATGTCGGCCCTGGCCACCGATTACTACAGTCTGCTGATTGCCCGGGTGGTGACCTCGCTGAACCACGGTGCCTTCTTCGGCGTCGGCTCCATCGTTGCCGCCAGCGTGGTCGCGCCGGACAAACGTGCCGGCGCGGTGGCGGCCATGTTCATGGGACTGACCCTGGCGACCATCGGCGGCGTGCCGCTGGCGGCCTGGTTCGGTGAAGTGTTTGGCTGGCGCACCGCGTTTTGGGGCATTACCGGCTTGGGCGTACTGGCCATGGCCGCCTTGTGGTTCGCCCTGCCCAACGTGGCGCTGCGGAAAAGCGACGGCGTACTGGCTGAAATCCGAGTGCTGCTCCGGGGACCGGTGCTGTCGGCTCTGGCCCTGACCGTGATCGGTTCCAGCGCGATGTTCACCGTATTCACCTATATCGCGCCGATCCTCAGCAGCGAAACCCAGGCGTCCACCACCTTTATCACCGCCATGCTGGTGCTGTACGGCATCGGCCTGACGCTGGGCAATATATGGGGTGGCAAGGCGGCAGATCGCTCCGTCGACCGCACCCTGATCGTCTCGCTGAGTGCGCTGATCTTGGTCTTGCTGGCGTTCACGGTACTGATGCGCTGGCCGCTACCGGCTGCTGCATCCATTCTGATTTGGGGTATCGCCAGCTTCGCCATTGTGCCGCCGCTGCAGATGCGGGTGATGGAAGCCGCCAAGGACGCGCCCAACTTGGCCTCGGCTGTAAACATCGGCGCCTTCAACCTGGGCAATGCGATTGGCGCGGCGCTGGGTGGTGCGGTGATCAACGTCGGCCTGGGCTACCCGGCGATTTCCCTGGCCGGTGCGGCGATGGCGGGGTTGGGGCTGCTGATGGTGCTGGGGTTTGCCTGGCGTTCCAGGGCGGTGGCGGCTGCAGTGGTGTAAAGGCCGGCCTGTGTCAACTGGGGAAGCCACGGTTGAAATGAATCGTGGCCTGTCCCCGATTCTTTGCTGGCCTACGGCGCATCTTTGCCTTCGCAGGCCTGAGCAGTCGCAGCGGGGATTGGCCTAGCTCGCTTATGGCCTGGCGTCAGTCGTGCCGATTGAGCGATGCAGGACGGTAAAGTCGCACTCACCTAGCCAGGTACCAAAACGCCAGTTGTATCGCCCAAGATTTCGCAGAGGCAATCAAGTGGCAGCTACTGGCCGATTGCCGCCTTAATCAGTCAATACACGTATAGCATGTGCCGGGCCGGGTGATGATCCCCAATTTTGCTACGCTGGCAGAACGACAGCGGGCGAGACGACTGATGGCCTTCCATAACCCCGACCCAAAAATGCGTGACATCGAGCGGCGCAATGCCCGGCTGCGCGCCGCTTTTTTTGCCAAACTGTTTGGCGGTGCCAGGCGCGGATTGCGCAAGGCCTTGTCGTGCCTTCGGCTCCGTCGGCGTCAACATTGAGACTGAAGGGACAGACTCATGGATCGGACCCTCGCCGCTGGGATCAGGGCGTGTCTCTCGTCGACCTCGCCGGCATGCCAGTTCAGCTCCCAGGCGGGGCCTGGGGGCTAGCTTTTGCTCAACGCATGGTCCAGCGCTCCATTCTCTCCCTAGGATGCTGAGCGGGGCGCTCCGGTGGCTCCTCGCCAGGCATGTCCACGCCGCGCCAGGCGAAGAAGCGGTAATGCCGGCTACCCACGCTGGCATTCGCGCCCCCGGCCTGGAATTGCAGTTCCTGGTCGTCGGCATGGCGGTCATGAATTCCATAGCGGAACAGGTATGCGACATCACTATTTCGCGTGAAGGTCTCCTCGAGCTCGTTTCGCGCCGACTCGCTGCCAACCCGGGCCATCCACAGCTCGGCGAGATTGCCTTCCGTTGCCAAGTGTCGCCGAGCATAGCCGCCAATCTCATTGTTCCCTGTCCGATGCTGGGCACTGATGTTCCGAGCCTCCCGGTCGACCTCCTTCAACCAGCCCCACTGGACCTCCAGCTCCGCCAGTGCCTGCTCGATCTCCTCGGCAGTGGCAACGATATCCTCCCACTCGGCCGGCCGGGTCAATGAGGCCGCAGGCACGCCCAGCACACCGCTTGGCGTACGGCTCGGCAACGCGCCGAGACGAGCCTCCAGCGCGGCCCTGGTGTCGCGGTAGATCAGGTAGCGCTTGTCCAGCCAGGATAGGTACAGCTCGGCGTGGAAGAGGAAGCTCTCGGCGCTTGGTTCCCGGTACTTGCGGGTTGCTGCAGCGTAGGCCGCCGCCAGTGAAGGCAGCGTACGGCCATCGATCTCGTCATCGACCATGAAATAAGCTGCCACATCAGGGTTGCGTTGGTAGAGCTGTTCCAGGCTGGGCACCGGAACACCGGCCCGGTGCGCCATACGGTACATTCGGTGCAACGCATAGCGCGACAGCTCGGCGCTGACCTTCTGCTCGCCGGGCTTGAGGCCACCACCGACATCTTCACTGATGCCCGGCAGCAGCTCCTCGCGCCAGTTGGCGCGCTGCCCGCCAAGCGGGCGGCAGCGGCGGGTGATCCGCCGCTCCTGGGCGGCGATCAGGTGCACGGCACGGCGGCAGGCGGGATGTAGCGGGCCACCGTCGTCGATCTCCGTGACGGTCGGCGTCAGGGCTTCCAGCGGCCCCATATCCGGGTGGGTGCGATGCACGCAGTCGAACAGTCCGGCAAAGGCGACTACCACTTCAGCGTCCTGGTAGCGGTAGGTGTTGCCCTGGCGTTCGCATCTCTTGTCGAGCAGCTCGCGGATAAAGGCCTTGGCCAAGGCCGCGCCGAAATCGAAGCCGAACACTGATACACGAATAGTACGCAGCGGCATTTCGGCTGAATTCGCTAGTGCAATTTCCTCCTCGAACTCGCTCATCGCCTTGGTCAGCCGCGAGGCCGCACCGCTGGTCAGCAGGTGCGCCATCAAGGGGCTGTCACGCACCGGCGCCCAGGATTCGACACCGAGGCGTGCGAGAGTATCACGCGGTGCCATCACCCAGCCCTTGAACGAACTGAACTGCTGGGCCAGGGTACGCCGGGAGGTCTCCCACCAGGCACGCCCACTCTCTTCCAGCAGTCCGCGCCCTACGGTCTGACGGGCGCTACCGCTCAGGTGCCCCTCTATGGTTCTACGTGCCTCACCGGGCACCATTCGCCCCACCGCAGCCAGGCTCTCGGACGCTTCACTCTCCATCGGTGTACCCAAGCCAGGAAGATAGAGCTTGCGGAAACGTCGACCTGGCTGATCGCTAGTCTGATCGGGGAATGTTTCGTAGAGACGTGCCACGTTGCTAAACCGTCCATCGGGCTCATCTCGCTCAGCGTGTCGCCCAATGCCATCGAAGAAAACGCCCACCTCCAAGATGCTATGACACGTCATGGTGTCCATAGCGATTAGATCCTCGGCAATAGCGCTTAGCGCCTCGCAGTTGGCCAGGATTTCCTCTTCGGTCATGGGCCACTTCCCTCCTCGAGTTGGTCCAAGCGCTTCGGCAAATGGTCATAGGGCGATACCAGGTTGGGGCTCCAGCCCAGCTTGACCTCGTGATTGGGCAGAAAGTGAACATGTAAGTAGCGGTCTTCCCGCGTGCGCTCCGGCATGGGTAGTGTCACGTGGTGCCTTTCGGGCTCATCGCCACGTTCGAACTCCTCGACGGTCCGCCCGTACACCCACTCCACTTCGGCAATATCGCCACTAATCCGTTGACAGCACACGGTCCCACCTCCTCCATAAGGACCAAGATTTCCCCCCCAGCGATCATTGACCCAGAAACGATGAACAGGGCGGTCGATATGACTATGCCCACGTATCGAGGTATCCGTAGGCATAGGATGCAGGTCGGGCAGGAAGAACAGCCACACAAAATAACCGGCAAACAGCGCGCCCAGCCCCCAGCGTGCCCCCTTGGGCAGGCCGTACCAGATTTGGTTGAACAGCCAGTTCCAGATCCATCTCACCAGCATTTATTGCTCCTGATAGCGGGCCACGTCCAAGCTCTTCGGCAAATGGTCATAGGGCGATACCAGATTAGAGCTCCAGCCCAGCTTGACCTCGTGATTGGGCAGAAAGTGAACATGTAGGTAGCGGTCTTCCCGCGTGCGTTTCGGCATGGGTAGTGTCACGTGGTGCCTTTCGGGCTCATCGCCACGTTCGAACTCTTTGACGGTTCGCCCATACACCCACACCAACTCGGCGGTCTCGCCGCTAATACGCTGACAGCAGACGACCCCCCCACCACCATAGGGTTCGACATTTCCTCCCCAACGACCATTGACCCAAAAGTCGTGAATAGGACGATCAATATGGCTGCGTCCTTCGATAGAGGTATCCGTGGGTATGGGGTGCAGGCTGGGCATAAAGAACAGCCACACGAAATAACCGACAAACAGCGCGCCCAGCCCCCAGCGCGCCCCCTTGGGCAGGCCGTACCAGATTTGGTTGATCAGCCAGTTCCAGATCCATCTCACCAGCATTTATTGCTCCTGATAGCGGGCCACGTCTAAGCTCTTCGGCAAATGGTCATAGGGCGACACCAGATTAGAGCTCCAGCCCAGCTTGACCTCGTGATTGGGCAGAAAGTGCACGTGCAGGTAGCGGTCTTCCCGCATGCGCTCCGGCATGGGAAGCGTCACATGGCGTCTTTCGGGCTCATCGCCACGTTCGAACTCCTCGACGGTCCGCCCATACACCCACACCATCTCAGCGGTATCGCCGCTGATAGACTGGCAGCATACCGTTCCCCCACCACCATAAGGATCTAGATTCCCCCCCCCAGCGACCATTGACCCAAAACCGATGGATAGGGCGGTCGATATGGCTGCGCCCTTCAATAGAGGTATCCGTGGGCATGGGGTGCAAATCGGGCAAGAAAAACAGCCACACGAAATAGCCGGCAAACAGCGCGCCCAGCCCCCAGCGCGCTCCCTTGGGCAGGCCGTACCAGATTTGGTTGAACAACCAGTTCCAGATCCATCTCACCAGCATTTATCGCTCCTGGTTTTCAGCCAGCAAGCGGCGATAAACATAAGCCAGGCGCTCGCCGGGTTGAACCAGACCCGCCTCGGTCGCGGCCAAGAGCGCAGCTTCCACTCGCTGCGAGCGAGCACAGGCGCACATGCCGGCAAAGAGTTCGGGGTACTGCTGGGTGAGCACGCGAGTCGCGGTGCGTACCTCCGGATCGCCTTGCAGCGCCTGGTAAAGCGAGGCAGACAAGGTCAGCTGCCAAGGGGATTCCTGCGGCGCTTGCTCGGGCATGACGCCTAGCGGCTGCCAGCCTCGGTTATCGTCCCGCTGCCACCACTGCTCGATGCCACCGAAGAGCGAGTGGTGCCAATCGGCTTGGGTCTCGGCATGCAATTGCCGGATGACCTGGGGCAAATAGAATCTCAACAGTGCCGGTGGCTCACCAGCCGGATAGGCCACCATGGCGGGTGCCAGTTGGCTGGCCAGACGCTGAGTCGCCATGCGACTCTCGATCCAGGCATGCAGAGCGCAACCAAGCACATGCTGTGCTGACAGTTCGGCCATCGACTCGAGCGTCACCTCGAACAGGCATGGCCCTTCAGCGGCCAGATGCGGCTGCCGGTCATCCTGCAGCAAAGGCCAGGCCGTGATGCCTGATGTCTCGAACAGTGCGGTGCGCGCAGCCGGATCGAGAAGCCCCAATTCGATCAGAGCGATGCGCTTGGGTGCCTCTTCCGCTGGCCAAGGGGTCCGTTGCCAGTCGACGGGTATCGTTGTGACCTCAGCCATACGCTATTTCCCCGCCTGAACCATTGTTTGCCCCGAGGCCAACGCTTCCCGCCAGCACTCTTCGCAGATCTCCGGCAACTTGAGGTGCGTCGTAAGCCGTGCCTCGTGCGTGAAGCCCTCAATACGCTGATGCGCTTCAGCCATTGCCCGCCCCGGCAGCAGCGGCGTCTCGACGGCCTGGCCGCTTCCCGAGCCGGGGCTGCCTCCGGCGTTGATCTTGACCTTGGGGCCGACCAGGGTGACGCCGCCACCGTCGAGCTTGAGGAAGCTGCCGCCGGCGTTGAGCGTCATTTCGCTACCGGCTTCGAGCACCACCTTGTGGCCGGCCTTGATGTGCAGCTCGCGGCCGCATTCGCTGAGCCAGGCTTGGCCGGCCTTGAGGTGCAGGGTGCCCTGTACCGTGAGGTGCTGGTTGGCGACGGTTTGCTCATGGCGCTCGCCGCGCACGGTGTGGTGATCGTCGGCATGGATCTCGCCGATGCGGTCGTGGTGCACGGTGAGGAAGCTGTCGTTGCCGATCTCTTCGGTGCAGTCGTTATTCGTCAGCAGCTCCAGATCCTTCTGGGCGTGCAGCCAAATCTGCTCTTGGCCCGCTTCGTCCTCGAAGCGCAGCTCCTGGAAGCCCTCGCCTTTGTGACTCTGGGTGCGGAGGACGGTACGGGTCTTGTGGGCCGGGAGTTCGTAGGGCGGTGTGTTGACGGCGTTATAGACCCGCCCGGTGATCAGCGGCTGATCCGGATCGCCCTCCAGAAACGAGACGACCGTTTCATGCCCAATCCGGGGAATCGCCATGCTACCGTAGCCGCCGCCGGCCCAGCCCTGGCTCACGCGTACCCAGGCACTTGCCGTCTCGTTGGGTTCGGCGTAGCGATCCCAGGGGAACTGGACCTTGACCCGGCCGTGCTCGTCGCAGTAGATCTCCTCGCCCTCGGGGCCGACCACCACGGCGATCTGTGGGCCGTCGACGCGGGGCTTGGGGTTGGGCGTGGGCCGCCAGGCCTGGTCGGCGGGCATCAGCACCAGTTCGTTATGGTACTTGGTCATGCCGCCTTGATCGGTTTGATTGCCCCCCTGAACGAAGCCATCCTCTTCCAGCGCCTGGGGCTGCTTGCCGTGGTGAACGACCTGGATGACCTGCCAGTCGCGGTTAAGCTCATCGATGTCGTGGTCGGTGAGCGCAAAGCGCACGCCCGGGGCGAGTTCGGGTAGGTCGCTCTCGGCGTCGGCGGTGCTGGCCTTCTGGCGCAGCGCTTCGAGGCGAATACGGGTGAATGCATCGCCGGCGGCGTCGGCCTTGTAGCGCCCGGGATAGTCGTAGTGCTCGTAGTCGTCCCTTTGGGCGTGGTTTTCCAGGTCACCCGCGGCGTGTTCGTGAAGCTGCGCATAGGCCGGGTTCTTGAACGAGTAGTCCTTGAGCGTGACCGAGGCCGGGGCGATTCGGGCGAACTGTTCGAGCTTGCGCACGTGGCGCTTGGGTGGCGTACCGCCGGCGCGGCCGTGGTAGGTGCGCTCACCCAGGTGGGGTAGCACTTGGGGCGCGTCGGCGAAGACCAGGCGATGGGCGCCGTTCGGGGCATCCTCGAACTCATGAAAGTAGAACAGGCCCTCTTCGGCGGTCAGGCGCTCGACGAAGGCGAGATCGGTTTCCCGGTACTGCACAAGGAACTCTCGAGTCTGCAGCTCGCGAGTAGCGGCGAAGGCCACATCCGTGAGGCCGCGCTCGTCGCACAGGGTGTTGAGCACGGTGAGCGGCGAGACCTCCTGGAAGATGCGCGAGTTGTGGCGCAGGCCAAGGCGCCACAGCGCGGGGCGGATCTCGACCCGGTAGAGGGTGTGTCGATGGCCGCGGTCGCCGCGCGCGAACTCGCTGACCACGCCATGGACCCGGCGCAGCACCTCGCCGTTCTGCCAGATCGTCAGGCTGGCCTGGCGATCGAGGAGTTCGGTAGCGGAGAGGCTGCCGTTACGGCTGGCGAAGCGCATGCTCAGTTTGAAGGGCTGGGACAGCGCTTCGGTGTGAGTGAACTCAATGACCGCCAGGTCGTCGGCCCCAGGCAAGGTCAGGGTGAATTGCCATCCGTTTGCGTTGGCCAATGTGCCTCCCTGCGGCGAGATATTAGCGCCTAGTTCCTAGAAAGCGGGTTAGGGTAGCAGGCATTGAGTTTGCAGGCTGTAGGTCACCCTCTCTGCTTTTTGTAAGACATTGACGACAGTAATGTCACTGGCGCACCAAGGTTGCCATTGGGGCTACAGGCTTAGTAATCTGCGTTTTCGGCGCTTCACGCGCAGCCTCGGCGGCCCGCATCTACTACGCAAGCCACGGTGGCGTTAACACGCTCGGTCCCGAGCTGCGGATCGATGTTCCGTCGACCATCACTATATATCCCGCGACATCGAGAAGTGCCCGCGCCCCTGGGTCGGGCAACGGTACCGGTAGATCGTGCGATGGAGAACGGCCGAAAAGGGAGGCAGGAAGGCCTCGCTGCTGTGCAGGCTGAAAGGTGTTTGGCGGTGCCCGTGCGGATTGCGCAAGATCATGTTATGCCTTCGGTTCCGTCGCCGTCGGCGCCAACACCGAAGCTGAGAAAGCACCTGAAGGTGATATTCGCCCAGCCGGCGGCACCGCCACCATCGCCGAATCGGCTGCGATACAGCTCTACCTGGCCGAGAAATATCCACAGGCGGGTTTCATCCCCAGCGCTGTGGAAGAACGCGCCCAGATGTACCGCTGGATCTTCTTCCTGATGACCGAGATCGAGCCACCGCTGTGGCGCATTGCTCGCCATACCTTCATCTACCCGGACGAGATGCGCATACCCCAGGACGTCGACCTGGCCAGGCAGGAGTGCAGGGAGATGCTGACGGTGTTCGAACGCCACATGCAGGAGCGCGAGTACCTCGTCGGTGATCGACTCAGCGTCGCCGACTTCAACGCCGCCTACACCCTGGACTGGGCCAACGAAGAGAACTTGCTCGACGCCGCCCCGCGGCTGAGAGAGTACCTGAAGGCGATGTACGCCCGACCCACGGCGCCGCCCACCATCGCCGCAGCGTTCGCGGCAATAGAGAACTAGTCGCCCGGCGAGATCATGGAGCGGTTGTCAGCACCGCGAGCCAGCCATTGCGCTGGCTCTTGGCTTTTTGGCATTGCGTTGACATAGGTCGCTGGTGTGGGGCTGAGGGAGCGTCTAGGCTGGTTGTATGTGTTCGTTTGTAATCTGAAAAGGTGGGTGCGCTTTAGGCTGGCCCCTGGCTTGGCAATGGAGCGGAAGGGTAATGGCAGCTAACGACCCAAAGCTGACATGCTGGAAGTCAGCGGGCACGTTCATTGGGATATGTAGCATGCACGGTGACCGGTATTATGTAGCCGAGCCATACTTAATATTTCAATATTCTAGTGCCTTAGGGGGCTGGATACGCGCGGCGTATCTAGTTGAAAGCGCGGGCTCGTTCAAGTCAATAACCGAGCACACTGTCTAAGACCTGTTAACAGCAAAGGAGGGAGCAGTGTCTGGTGATGATGAGACCGTTCAACAGAAGCAAGACAAAAGTGATCGCAAATCCCTTGTCTGGGTACTGCTTGCGGGGGTATTGGTAGTTGGGGTATACGCCGCAATGTTTATTCCGGCGTTGGTTGGGCGTAGCCCTGAGCCGATGTCAGGGTACAGCTCCATGCTGTGGACAGGCCTTCTAATGGCCGCGGTCTGGCGGTACCGCAGTAAAAGTGGCTGGGCTGGTTTCGGAGTGGGTGTGCTACTCGGAATCATCATTTTCGCTCTCACAGGGTTTGTTAGTGGCTATATAGGAGCGAGCGGTAGTGCCGTTTAACAAGGGCACTCCATCTGACGCTAACCCGCTCCATGGCTTAGCGCCAGCCTAGGGCTGGCGTTAAACATCAGGAAAGTCACAGTGTCCGCTCATGGCCGAATGGTAAACCTCAGTCAATGCTGATGAAGCTGAGGTGGCAGTTAACAACCTAAAGTGTGTGGTGTGCAAAAAGCATTTGATTTATAAGCTAGGCGATACATCGGGGAAATGTGGAAAAGAATGAAAAAAATGATATTTTTATTAAGCGCAGGTGCAGGGCTGTTAGTATTAGGAGTGGTTGCGTCATTGCTTTTTTATGGACAAGGTATGAAGGTAACAATAGATAGAGAAGGGTCTGCGCGTCAATGCCCGCCATCTCGCCCTATCTTTGTTCAGGTTTCCAACTATAGTTTTAAAACGGTTAAAAGAGCGTATTTTCGTCTAGAGTTATTTAAGGGGAATCATTCAATAAATCTTTTGTCCAGTTCTTATCGGATATTTGATAAGGTGGTTTCGCCTTTTAGCAGAGAGCACCTCTGTTACTCTGATGAATACATCGATAGATGGTTTGTTGTCGGGAATATATATTCAGAAGGCAATGAGGATTACAGGGTCTTTTTAGGGCCGACAATACAGGAAGTTAATGCTGCAGTAAAGTTTGGTGGGCTACATTCAGTGTTTTTGGGTGGCGTTGAATATGACCTTGCGTATTAAGTGCTTATTTGCGTGCTTCATGATAGCTATAGGATCTTCTCACCGGAAAATCAAGACTATGTTTGCCAATTTGGAAAAAGCTGATGCTGGTAACGGCCCGGAGCGGACATGAAGGGCAGGGCAGCATGCACGTTCGTCGCCGCGACGCGGCCAGAGGGCTGTAGAACTTGGCGTTAGTATAAGAAGGACCAAGATGAAATCGCGAGCACGTGACTTACTAGAAAAGTCAATTAAGGCGATGCTTGCCGCGATTGAGGTTCGTCAGTGAAAGTGAGATTTAAACTTGGATGAAATTTAATAGCTGGGGTGAGGGGTTATGGATATAGAGAAAATTGAAAAAGGCATTGAAAAAACTGGTTTCAGATTAGAATTCGACATATCTAACATCCTTGTGAAGAATGGTTGGAATGTAATCAATAACAAATATTATGTGGACGATCAGCAAGAAGTTGTTCGGGAAATAGATATTGTTGCATACAAAGCTAATCTTGTACATGATATCTATGTGTATACTGCATTAATTTTAAGTTGCAAGAAAAGTGAGCAAAATGCTTGGGCGCTATTGTCGAAAGAGTCCAATCATAGTGATCCCAATATAGAGTGGGTTCCAGTTCATGCTTGGTCAAATGATCGTGTATTGTCCTATATGCTTGACGAGCCTGACTGGAAAGAATTTTACCTCTCTATTTTAAAACAAAAGAAAGCCAATATTGTAACTGGTAAGCCGGAGCGGCATATATTTGGTTTTCAAGAGATGAATAAGGTGAGTGGATCCCCTCAGAATGATAAAAATATATTCAATTCCGTAAATTCAGTTATGAAGGCTCAGGCGTATGAGATGAATGCCCTGCCCCTGCGCAAAAAAGATTCTTGTGTATTTCAATTTAATTTGCTGTCAGTGGCTCAAACAGATCTTGTTCGTCTGGATTTTGAAAAAAATATAGCTAAAGGCTTCGCCATAGATGATGAAATTTATGTGGCGGGATATATTTTGGATAAGCAGCAGACCTTTGCTAAGGTACATTTCGTTCGGGCAGATCGATTTGAGAAAATTATTCAGCAATATAACAATTTGCATAATGCAAATAAGATGGCCTTTGGCAAAATTCACGAAAAATTTTGTTCGGAGATTACCAGGGATGCCAAAAAGCTAAATTTTTTCAAGGATGATGTGGCAGACGATATATGGTGGTCGTTATATTCGCTTATTGAAGAGCCTTCAAAAGTGAATAAATTGTTGAAAGAAGGACATATGCATTGGAATAAACAAGAAAGCACAATAGAGTTTCAAGTAGATTTACACGAAAGCGAAGTGGCTACTATGAATGAAGGTAAAGAGGCTAGAGAGGAGCTGTCTGAGGCGTTAAGGAAGTATTATAAATATGAAGGAAAGTCTAAGTTTGAGGTTTTTGAAATACCTTTCTAGGTATTTCCATTGGTGTGCGCTGTAAAATTTCCACGTTGCTTTTCAGTGGCCGACTGTCAGGTAAATACCGTCACACTTCAGATAGTCAGACGCTGCTGCTGGAAAATGTTCCACTTCTTCGAGGTGCTAAAATTACCGCGAAGCTTCTTATTATACTAGGGGGAGAGAGTGATCCGGGCCCATGATAAGCATCACTTCTACAAATACATGTCGGTCGAGACGGCTTTAAAGGTGATATCGAACCACTCTCTTCGGTGGAGTACCCCCCTAAAGTTCAATGATCCGTTTGACCATCAGATTGGCTTCACCTTCGGGTTCAGTGGTCCCGAAATCGGACAAGCTTTGTTCCGGGAGATAGAGCAGATTGTCTTTCGGGGGAAAACCGATTTCAAAGAGCCTACTTTACTTACTCAACTCGCTCTCGGTCTACAGGGCATCGCAGGCAGACTTCCCGAAGAAGCGATTATGAAAGAGCTTTGGGAGGCTACACAAGAGATAGCGTACAACTTCCCGCAAAATATTGAGAGGCTGCATGCCGCTATACAAGAACATCTTACGCACTCTCGGGTGCTCTGCGTCAGCGAGACAAACGACAATGTCGTGATGTGGTCGCACTACGCAGAGGAACACCGAGGCCTTGTCCTTAAGCTCCGCTGTATCGATGAGTTGGACAATACCCTCTTGGCGGCACGGAGAGTCGACTACTCAAGGGAATTCCCAATGTTCCCTTCCCTCGATCAGTACGTCCGGCACCTGACGGGTGAGGATCCAATTGATTTGGCTGCTCTGAGTTGGGATGTGGCCTTTACAAAGCACACCGACTGGGCGTACGAAAAAGAATGGCGTGTTCACATGCCGCTACTTCACGAGCCACCGGGCGATGGCTATACGCTCCTTAAAGAGAATCCGAGCGTATTCGGAGCCGTGTATCTCGGATGCCGTATGACTGACGAGGTGAGGGAGCAGATTTTAGAAGCCGTAGAGGAACATATTCCCCATGCACAAGTTTTCCAGGGAAAAAGAAGCACCTCCTCGTTTGACCTTGAGTTTGAAGAGATATAGCAATGAGCTGGCATGGAATGTTCAGAAGCTGCGTAGTGCCTCTCAAACGGCGGCTCAGCTCCAAGTTAAACCAGCTTCTTATGAATGATCGCTTCTGACCGTCTCCTGCCTCCCGATATTAGTCGGCAGCCTAGCCGCGCCCTTCCTTGATACCGCTCGAGATACACGACTAAAGTCCCAACCCGATACGGGAAAAGTCCAAGTAATCCCGCTGATATTGCCTTATGCAGCCGTTGGCTTCGGGGAGAATGAGAAGCGGGCAATGCTGAAAACAACGCAACGGAGTGACCCATGACGACCCTCGGATTGCTGATCGGCGGCCAGGCCAAGGCTGCCTCTGGAGAAGGAACGTTCGAACGTCGCAACCCTTTCACCGGTGAGGTGGCGACCACGGCGGCGGCGGCTTCGGTGGAGGATGCCAAGGCGGCGGCGGATGCCGCGGGCCGCGCCTTCGCGACCTGGTCGCAAACGGGCCCCGGCGAGCGGCGCGGCAAGCTGCTCAAGGCGGCGGAGCTGATGGAAGCGCGCCAGGCGGAGTTCATCGAGCGCATGGTGAACGAGACTGGCGCTACGCCGGGCTGGGCCGGCTTCAACGTGATGGTGGCTGCCGGCATGCTGCGCGAGGCAGCGTCGCTGACCACTCAGATTCAGGGCGATGTGATCCCTTCCAACGTACCCGACAACCTGGCCATGGGCATCCGCGTGCCCTGCGGCGTGGTGGTGGGTATCGCGCCGTGGAACGCGCCGATCATCCTCGGTACCCGCGCCGTGGCCACACCGCTGGCGTGCGGCAATACGGTGATTCTCAAGGCGTCGGAGCAGTGCCCGGCGACCCACCATCTGATCGGCGAGGTGCTGGTGGAGGCCGGCCTCGGTGAGGGCGTGGTCAACGTGGTCACCAATGCGCCCCACGAGGCCCCGCAGATCGTCGAGACGCTGATCGCCCACCCCGAGGTGACGCGCATCAACTTCACCGGTTCTACCGGGGTGGGGCGGATCATCGCCGAGAAGGCGGCGCACCATCTCAAGCCGGTGCTGCTGGAGTTGGGCGGCAAGGCGCCGTTCCTGGTGCTGGACGACGCCGATCTGGATGCCGCGGTGGATGCGGCGATCTTCGGTGCCTTCTTCAACCAGGGGCAGATCTGCATGTCCACCGAGCGGCTGATCGTCGATGCCTCGGTGGCCGATGCCTTCGTCGACAAGCTGGCCACCCGCGCCGCGGCGCTCAAGGTCGGCGATCCGCGCGGCGAGGGCAACGCCCTGGGCACCCTGATCAACGCCGAGTCGGGGCAGAAGCTCAATGCGCTGCTCGACGATGCCGAGAGCCACGGTGCGCGCCTGGCCGCCGGCGGCCGGGCCGATGGGGTGATCATGCCGGCCACGGTGGTGGATGGCGTGACCCCGGCCATGCGCCTTTACAGCGAGGAGTCGTTCGGGCCGGTGGTGGCGGTGATCCGCGTCGATGGCGAGGAGGAGGCGATTCGCATCGCCAACGACAGCGAGTATGGCCTCTCGGCGGCGGTGTTCAGCCGCGACACGGCGCGGGCGATGAAGGTGGCCGGGAAGATCCGCTCGGGTATCTGCCATATCAATGCGCCAACGGTGCACGACGAGCCGCAGATGCCTTTCGGCGGCACCAAGGCCAGCGGTTACGGGCGCTTCGGCGGCAAGGCGGGTATCGAGGAGTTCACCGAGCTGCGTTGGGTGACGGTGCAACTGGGCCCACGGCACTATCCTATTTGAGCAGCCCCCATTTGAGCTGCCGAGCCAGGCAAGTAGCAGGGGGCGATGGTATCGCCCCCTACGCTTGGCAGGCGACGGGCCTTAGTTGCCCTTGCGGTTCTCGATGATGCGGTCGAGCAGGTCGAGCAGCCATTCGCGCTCGCCCTCTTTCATGAACTTGTCGAAGCGGTCTTCGCCCGCCGAGACCTTGCGGTTGAGCCGCTCAGTGAACTCCTTGCCCTTTTCGGTCAGGTAGAGCGCATAGGAGCGGCGGTCGTTCTTCGACTTGCGCCGCTCCACCACCTCCATGCTCTCCAGCTTGTCGATGGCCGCCACCATGGCGGAGCGGTCCACGTTCAGGGCCGTGGAAACCGCCGACTGGGTCAAGCCAGGGTTGTGGTAGATGATGGCGAGGATGCTGAACAGCCCGGGCGTGATGCCCTCCTGCGCACAGGCCTCGAAGAAGACGTCGAAGTAGACGAGCTGCGCCCGGCGTAGCTTGTAACCAAGGCGGGATTGCAGCATGGAGTAGTCGATTCCGTTCTGGTCGTCGTTGCTCATGAATATGTGGGTCCTGACCTAGGGTGAGCCACGCGGGCGGAGCAGTGAATAGCCTATCGGATAGCAGCTGGCGGGGCTGCCTGGGTACCAACTTTAGTCGTATCCAGGCGTGATGGGTATCGCCCGATGTGCCGCATATCTTTTTGATATTCTTTGGTTTTCCTCACCTGCCGCTGGCATTCCCAAGCATAATGTTATGGTGGTTAAATGTTTGACTATCCAACAATTTAAAAAAATACTGGACCCATGTTACCAAGGCTCCCAGGCCGAGGGTAGCGAATGCCCCTTTCGACCCCTGACAACGATCACAACAGCAGGAGCGCCCATGCTTCACCCCTTTCGCGATGTTCACCTGGGCACTGCCACTGCCCGACTGGTCTCGCGCGATGACGGCACCCAACTGCTCAGCATCGAGGAGCCTCTTGGCGACTATCCCGCTACGCTGCTCGAGTGTCTGGAGCGCTGGGCCGACGAGGCGCCGGAGAGAACCTTCGTGGCGCGCCGCGACGCGAGCGGCGAGTGGCAGCGCCTGAGCTATGCCGACACCCTGAGCCGCGTGCGTTGCCTGGCCCAGGCGCTGCTCGATCACGAGCTGAGCGTCGAGCGGCCGCTGGTCATCCTCAGCGGCAACTCCATCGAGCACCTGCTGCTGGCCCAGGCGGCCATGTACGTGGGCGTGCCGTTCGCTCCCATCTCGCCGGCCTATTCGCTGGTCAGCCGCGACTACGCCAAGCTACGCCATATCGTCGAGCTGCTGACTCCCGGCCTGCTGCTGGTCGACAAGGCCAAGGATTTCGCGCCGGCGCTGGCGGCGGTGCAGCCGGCCGACTGCGGTTGCGTGGCGGTGGATACCACCGGCTTTCCCGGCATCGATGCCTTCGAGTCGCTGCTGGATACGCCCCCCACCGAGGCGGTGGAGGCGGCCCGCGCGGCGGTCACTCCCGATACCATCGTCAAGTTTCTGTTCACCTCGGGTTCCACCGGCATGCCCAAGGGGGTGATCAATACGCACCGCATGCTCTGTTCCAACCAGGAGATGCTGGCGTCGCTGATGCCCTTCATGCGCGACGAGCCGCCGGTGCTGGTGGACTGGCTGCCGTGGAACCACACCTTCGGCGGCAACCACAACGTCGGCATCGTGCTCTACAACGGCGGCAGCCTCTATATCGACGACGGCCGCCCGGTGCCGGGGGAGTTCGAGAAAACCATCGCCAACCTGCGCGAGATCGCGCCCACGGTGTACTTCAACGTGCCCAAGGGCTTCGAGATCCTGGTGGATTACCTGAAGCGCGAGGATGCCCTGCGCGAGACCTTCTTCTCGCGGCTCAATCTGATGTTCTTCGCCGCCGCGGGGCTCTCCCAGCACATCTGGGACGAGCTCGACCGGCTGGCCGTCCAGACCCTTGGCTGCAAGGTGGGCATGCTCACGGGGCTGGGCGCCACCGAGACTGCGCCCTCGGCCATGTTCGCTTCGCTGGAGGAGTCCAAGTCGGGGGTGGTGGGCCTGCCGGCCCGCGGTGTGACGATCAAGCTGGTGCCCAACAGCGGCAAGCTGGAGTGCCGGGTCAAGGGGCCCAGCGTGATGCCGGGCTACTGGCGCCAGCCGGAGCTCACCGCCAAGAGCTTCGACGAGGAGGGCTTCTACTGCCTGGGCGATGCGGTCAAGTTCATCGACCCGGACGACCCCCAGCGCGGCATGCGCTTCGACGGTCGCATCTCCGAGGACTTCAAGCTCGATACCGGCACCTGGGTCAGCGTCGGGCCACTGCGGGCGCGCATCATCGAAGCCGGCGCCCCCCACGTGAAGGACGTGGTGATTGCCGGCATCGACAAGCCCTATATCTCGGTCATGGTGTTCCCGGATCTGGAGAAGTGCCGCGAGCTGGCGGGGCTGGACCGCGAGGTCGATGCCGCCACGGTGCTGGCAAGCGAGCCGGTGCGCGAGCGCTTCCGGCAGATGCTGCGCGACCTGGACGCTCACAGCACCGGCAGCTCCACCCGGGTGCGGCGCCTGGTACTGCTCGACGAACCGCCGCGGCTGGATGCCCATGAGATCACCGACAAAGGCTCGATCAACCAGCGTGCGGTGCTCGATAACCGGGCCGCCATCGTCGACGAGCTGTATCGCGAGCCACTGCCGCCGAGCGTCCTGCAGCTCGGTTGAGTCCGATATCGCGTGCATCGATTCCGCTGAGCACTCCTGTAGAGCAACACAGGCTGCATGTCTGACGCCCCGTCCTGGAAGCCGGGGCGTTCCTCGTTCTGGTAAGCGAGTACCTCGTTTCAGCAGCTACGGCATTCGACTTTAGCAAGGGAGGCTGTGTGAGCGATTGCCGATGCACACCCTGGAAATCTCTGCAACTCTTTGTATGAATTGTGTTTTTCCATTTTCCAATATTGTTCGTTATGCGGACGATATGTTGATATAAACATTGTGTTTGACAACAATTTGTTTGTTGGAAAGTATTGTTATGCAGCGTTTGAGCGCGCTGCTCGCCAACAAGACACACAATGGGAACACACAATGACAACGCTCCAACGACTGACCTTGACGCCTCTCGCTTTCGCCCTGGCCGCTGCGGTTTCCGGACAGGCCCTGGCCGACACCCAGCACAACGGCCCCACCTTCTCCGGCAACGTGACCGGCGGCGTACTCGACGTAAGCGACCGCGATCTCGACCTCTGGGCCTTCCGGGCCGAGGCCGGCGTGGGTGGGGTCTACACCGTCAATCCCAGCCTCCGCATCCGCTACGACCTGATCGCCGACTTCGCCAATGCCATCAACTCCGTGGATGAGCAGACCTGGACGCCGGGCGCCCACCGCCAGGATGACGGCGAGATCTACATCCGCACCGCCCGCGTGCTGCTGCTGACCGACTTCGGTAGCTTCGGCTTCCAGCCCCGCGTGCCCTCCGGCTTCTGGCACCAGATTTACAACAACATCGACACCTTCGAATACAACCGCTTCCATGGCCAGACCGGGCAGAACGCCATCTTCGGCCAAGCCGAGCAGGGCAGCGACGTGCTCTCCTACGGCACGCCCACGTTCGGTGGCTTCCAGTTCATCGGCGCCGTGATGACCACCAACGCCCAGAACGATCAGGACTTCGACGTGGTGACGGGGCGTTTGGTCTACAACGAAGGGCCGCTCAACTTCGGCATCGGCCATACCCAGGTGCGCCGCCCGGGCATCGACAACCTGCACCGTACCTCCTTCGGCATCGGCTACGACTTCGGCATGGTGCAACTGGGCGGGGTATACGAGCACAACGACGACCGCGAGGACAGCGGTGCCGCTTCCGACTTCGATGCCTGGGGTGTGAACGTCTCGGCCAATCTGAGCGATGCCTGGTCGGTCTCCCTCGGCTACGCCGAGAACAACCGCAACTTCGATCTCGACAACGACGCCTGGGTGGGTATCGTGCGCCACCACTTCAACGACAAGGTGTACGGCTTCCTCGAGGCAGGCCGCTACGACCGCACCGACAACAACGTGGCGGCGGGTCTCAGCGTCAGCTTCTGATGCCAAGGTGCTCTGTGTCCGACTAGCTTGCTTTCGGCCCGGCGAGAACGCGACTCGCCGGGCCTTTTCGCGTTGGTTCTCCTGCTTTTACCGCTGCCAGCTTCCTGCTGCCAGTTAGCCCTATGCCCGGCGCTGGCCTACCTGCTTATGATGTAGAGCATCGCTATCTCGCGCCCCTTCCCTTGTTTTCTCTCCTTGCCTCTCCTTTCAAGAGAGCCCGCTAACTTTTTGTTAAGCCGGGCATGATTTTTCTTCAGTACAGCTGTTCCCCACCCTTGTATATGTTGAAAGTCAGCGGTGTACGGTTTGTACCGGGAATTCATACAAAACGAATAACTTGAGAAAGTGACGAGGTGCTATGTCTCCCCCTTTTGCAGGCGTGCGAATCATCGATGCCACCCATGTGTTGGCCGGCCCTTTTTCCACGTATCAGCTGGCCGTGTTGGGGGCGGACGTCATCAAGGTGGAGTCGCCATCCGATCCCGACCAGGCGCGTCTTCAAGGATCCGATCGGAAACTGAACGATATCGGCATGGGCACGGCGTTCATGTCGCAGGCGAGCAACAAGAAGGCTGTCGCCATCGATTTCAAGAAGCCCGAAGGGCAAGAAATCATGAAGAAGCTGCTGGCAACGGCCGACGTGTTCGTCGAGAACTATCGCCCCGGTGCTCTGGAAAAGCTTGGGCTGGGATATGAAGAGTTGGCAGCCATCAACCCGGCGCTGATCTATTGCTCCATTTCTGCGTTTGGCACCACGGGGCCGCGCCGGGAGCTGACGGCCTACGACAATGTCATTCAGGCCTTCTCCGGCATGATGGCAATGACGGGAGACCGTCATACCGGGCCGCTCAAGAGCGGGGCGCCGGTAGTCGATTATGCCACGGGCACGACAGCGGCATTTTCCATCGCGACGGCGCTCTTTCAGCGTGAGCGCAACGGTGGCAAAGGGCAGTTCATCGATGTGTCGATGCTGGACACGGCCCTGATGCTGACAAGCCCAGCCTTGACTGCCCTGCTGTGGAACGGGGCGAAGCCGGAGCCAAAGGGCAACACCTTCCCCTTTGCCACCATCGGTTGCTACCAGGCTTCCGATGAGCCATTGATGATCGCTGCCTCCAACCTGACCCAGCAGAAACGCCTGTGGACCGCGCTGGGGCGCGAGGACATGATCAAGGAGAACAACAATCAGCGCCTGGATGGCCATGCGCAAGAGGCGCGAGTCATTGCGGAAATCATCGGCACCATGACGGCGAGCTACTGGGAGACGTTCTTGCAGCAGCGACGCATTCCGGCGGCACGCATCAGGCGGCTGGAGGAGGCGCTGGCAGATCCGCATGTCGGCGCGAGAGGCGTGCTGCACGGCCAGCCTATCGCCGAGAATGACGAGCGCGAACTGGTCGTGCCGGTCTCGGCGTTCACGATGTCCGCCGGAGAGCGGCGAATCACTTCTCCTCCGCAAAGGGTCGGCGCCCAGACGGGAGAGCTGCTCACCAGTCTGGGATACTCGGCAGGCGATCTGCAGGCGCTGAAAGCCGCGGGTGTCATCGGCGGTGCGCTGGACGAGATCCACGCAGAGAGTCCGCAATGAATCATCCTATCGAACGCCTGGCGAGCTCGGCGGACGAGTGGCAGCACCGGCCACTGGCCCCTGAGATGGAGTGGGCGACGCGCAGAGCGCTGCTGGACTGGTTTGCCACCACGCTGCCCGGTACCCGCCATGAACCTGCCACGCTGCTCTCCCAGGCGTTTGCTGCCACGCGCGGCGCCGGTAAGGCCGTGTGCTACGTGGATGGACTGCACAGTGCGCCCAGGTACGCCGCCTTGTTGAACGCCACTGCCAGCCATACGGTCGAGTTCGACGATATCTTCAAGGATGGCGGCTATCACCCCGGCAGCTCCACCATTGCTGCGGCACTTGCCGTTGCCCAGAACACCGGCGTATCGCGCGAACGGCTGCACCGCGCCATCGTCGGCGGCTACGAAGTCGGCTGTCGTATCGCCTTGGCGGTCCAGCCGAGCCATTACACCTTCTGGCATACCTCGGCCACGGTGGGGACCATCGGCGCGGCGGTGTCCACGGCAATGCTGCTGGGAGCAAGCCGACAGCAGATCGCCCACGCCATCGCGCTTGCGAGCAGCTTCGCCGGCGGGCATCAGCAGAACCTGCAGGGCGAAGGCATGGCCAAGCCCCTGCATGCCGGCCATGCAGCGGACGCCGGGCTCATGGCCGGCATGGCTGCAGCCCATGGTGTGACGGCATCGCTGGACAGCCTGCATGCGCCCAACGGCTTCGCTGCGGCGACCAGCGACTCCACGGGGAACTGGGAGGTCGCTCTGGAAGGTATCGGCAGTTGGACGCCCATCACGCGAATGACGATCAAGAATCATGGATGCTGTGGGCACATCTTCCCGGCGCTCGATGGCTTGAAAGTGCTGCGGGAAAGAGAGGGCATACCGATCGAGCGGATTCAGAGCATCCATATCGAGGGGTATGGCGCCACCTACTCGATGTGCAATCGGCCCGAGCCTGTCTCCGCGCAGGAAGCCAGGTTCAGCATTCAGTACTGCATTGCCGTCTTTTTGATTACCGGGAAGGTCAGGTTGCAGGCATTCGAGCGCTCAATGCTGAGTGATGCACGGGTGCGCGACCTGATGAAAAGGGTGACGGTAGCCGAAAGAGAGGATATTGCGGCGCAGTACCCGGCGAAGCGGATGGCTAACATCATCGTGATGACCGATGACGGCCAGGAATACCACCATATGCAGAGGGTGCGCAAGGGAGATCCCGAAGAGCCCATGTCGGATGACGAACTCATCGAAAAGTATGATGAGCTGACGGCGGGAATCCTTTCGCAACGTCGGCTTGAAGAGATTAAGAACGACATTCTGTGGGGCGACGGCCTGCCCGCCGAGCCTGAATAGCCTTCTAGCATTCGATAAACCAAAGGTTGGCCAAGCACCAATTTATGGTCAGTGGCTGGCTGCTAAGGGGTATGCCAGTATCGAATTGCAGCTAAAAAATAAATATGGTGTTGCTATATAAAGGAGAGCACGACGTGAAAAAATACCATGGCTCATCTTCGCTCAAGAAATATTGCTTCGCTTCTTTCTTGTCATTGTCTATCGCACTGGGTTTTAGTGCGACTTCTACCGCAGATGAAGGTGAGTGGCGCCCTGAAGGGCCTGTCAGAATCATTATGCACACGAGTGCCGGTGGCTCGGCAGATGTATTCATTCGTACCGTGGCGGAGTCGCTGGAGCCGAAGATAGGGCAAACCATTGCGGTCATCAACTCGCCGGGGGGCGCAGGTGCGACCCAGATGGCAAGAGTCAGGTCTGCGAACCCGGATGGGCTGACGCTGGCGGTGAACACCCTGTCCCACTTTACCGGCATGCTGACCAACCTCAAGGGTACGTTTTCCATCGAGGATTTTAGCTGGATAGCCACCGCTCAGTCGGATCCCAACCTGATATGGACCAGAACCGGATCGGACATCGAGGACATCAACGATCTGGTCGAAGAGGCCAGAGCGCGGGATGGCAGGGTCGCCGTAGGCGGCTTCGGGCCAGTGGGGTCGACACAGCATATTGCACTGCGGATGTTGGAAAAGGCCGCCGATGTCGAGTTCGAGTGGGTGGCGTTCAATTCGACCCCCGATATTGTTGCCGCCGTACTGGGCGGACATGTCGACGTGGGCATGTCGAACCTGAGCGGGGCCCAGGCCTACTTCGAGGCAGGGCGCTTGCAAGGGTTGGGCGTACACGGAGCGGAGCGAGTGGACGGGCTCGACGACGTCGCCACGCTGGAAGAGCAAGGCTTCGACGTCGACTCCAGTTGGGTGCAGGTACGCGGGATATTCGGTCCTGCCGGCATGCCGATGGAGCTGCAGCAGCAGATCGCCGATGCCTTCCATGAGGCGATGCGTAGCGAACACTACCAAAACTACGCTCGCAACGCCGGTGTTACCGACACCTGGATGGGACCGGAAGAGTATACCGCTTTTGCCCATCAAATCAGCGAGGTGGCAAAGGCCCAGTTGGAAGAATAAACAGACTTCGTATATTCGCTGAGTAATGTGTCAGTGTGGAAACGCTCTCGCATTGCTCAGCCCCTCACGGAAGGCATGTTTGGTCGTCAAGTCAATACTATTTGAGTCGTTTTTTGGCGGCGGATGAAAGTAACGTCCTAGTGACTAATTAATTCCAGTATATAAGTAATGCCAAGTGCCAAAGGAATGCAAATGATCAGGTGCTTAAGCAATGCAAGACCGTCATTGGTTTCTTTGTATTGGCAATGATATCTCGGTGAGCGGTCCGACAATGTTGCATCAAGACTGTCCTGCTTGGTCTTGGGGCTGGTGCCGATATTGTGATGCCCTCTCCAGAAGGAGTGTTTTATGAGTCAACCTGAGTTGGTTATCCGCACGGTCGACAACGGTATCGCCCTGCTGACGCTGAACCGTCCCGACAAGCGTAACGCCATGAGCGATGCCATGCGGGCCGAGCTGGTCGAGCACTTGCTTTCGATCCGTGGCGATCGCGCCATTCGCGCTTTGGTCATTACCGGGAATGGCAAGGGTTTTTGTGCCGGCGGCGACATCGCAGGCATGAAAACACGGATGGAGGCGGATCCGGCGACGGTGGGATTCAACGGCTGGGAGCGCCAGCAGGGCGTCCACTATGCCGCTAGCCTGCTGCTGAACCTGCCGATTCCCACCGTGGCGGCTGTGAACGGTGCGGCGGCTGGGCTGGGCGCGGATCTGGCGCTCTCCTGTGACTTCGTCGTGGCATCCGAGCATGCCCACTTCACCTGGGCCTACATCGCCCGTGGGCTGGTGCCGGATGGCGGCGGCATGTACTTCCTGCCCCGTCGTGTCGGCCTGGCGCGTGCCAAGGCGCTGATCTTCAGCGGTCGTCGTGTGAATGCCGAAGAGGCCTTGCGACTGGGCATTGCGGACCAGCTTTGCAACGCCGACGAGCTGTTGAGCTCGGCCCAGGCCATGGCGGACGAGATGAGCAGCGGCTCGCGTACGGCCATCGCGCTGACCAAATCGGTCATCAACAAGAGCTACGAGATGTCCGAGCACCAGGTGTTCGCCGAGGGCAGCAAGGCGCAGGGTATCTGTTACACCTCACAAGAGCATCGCGGCTCGGTGCAGGCCTTTCTCGATCGCATGAAGGAGGCCCAGCAGTGAACCCGATCGATGCCCTCCTCAATCCGCGCAGCATTGCGGTGATCGGCGCTTCCGCCGATCCAAAGAAGACATCGGGTCTGCCCGTGTCTTACCTGATCAAGCACGGCTTCGCAGGGCCGATCTATCCGGTCAATCCCAAGGCCGACGAGATTCAGGGTCTCACCTGCTACCCGAACGTGGAGGCGCTGCCGGAGGCCCCGGATGTCGGCCTGGTGCTGCTCAATGCCAAGCGCAGCATCGATGCGGTTCGCGGACTGGCGCAACTGGGCTGCAAGGCCGCGGTGGTGCTCGCCAGCGGCTATGCGGAGGCGGGAGAAGAGGGCCAGGATCTTCAGGCACAGCTGAAGGAGGCCGCCGGCTCCATGCGCATCCTGGGGCCGAACACCATCGGTTTGGTCAACCTGACCGCTGGCATCCCCCTTTCGGCCAGCGGGGCGCTGGAGGTCAGCGAGCTGCCTGCCGGCAGCGTGGCGGTGGTCTCGCAGAGCGGCGGCATCCTGGGGGCGCTACTCTCGCGTGCGGCGGGCCGCGGCATCGGTCTCTCATCGCTCATCTCCACCAGCAACGAGGTGGACCTGGAAGTGAGCGACTTCGTCGAGTACCTGATCGACGATCCCAGCACCAAGGTGATTGCGCTCTACTTGGAGAGCATTCGTCACCCGGGGCGCTTCCGTGAAGTGGCACTGAGGGCCCGCGAAGCAGGCAAGCCGCTGGTGGTGTTCAAGATCGGCCGCTCCGAGGCGGGAGCCAGTGCCGCCAGCTCGCACACCGGTGCGCTGGCGGGAGAAGACCGTGTCTACGATGCCTTCTTCCGTGAGCTGGGCGTCATTCGCGTCAACACCTTCGACGAATTCCTCGACGTGCCCGCCGTACTGGTGGCCGGGCGCAAGCTGGCGGGGCGCCGCGTCGCCGTGCTGACCTCTACCGGCGGCGCCGGTACCCTCATCGCCGACAGCCTGGGCATCAATGGCTTCGAGACGCCAGCGCCGGATCAGGCCACCGCGGAGCAACTGCGCGCCCTGCAGGGCGATACGCCAACGGCACTCGACCGCAACCCCATCGACGTGACCCTGGCGGGGCTGCAGCCCGATCTGCTGCGGCAAGCGATTCGCATCCTGCTCGCAAGCGACAGCTACGATGCCCTGATCGTGATCATTGGCTCTTCGGGCCTGGCCATGCCGGACCTGGTGGTCGGCGCGATCAGCGACAGCCTGGGTGCCAGCGACAAGCCGGTGCTGGCCTATGTCAGCCCCTATGCGCCGAACACGCTGCAGCGCCTGAATCGCGCGGCCATACCCGGCTTCAGCTCGCCGGAAAGCTGCAGCGCCGTGCTGGAAGCGCTGTACGTCACCAGCCGGCCGCTGAGCGCTGAAGGCAGCCTGCCGAGCGTTCCGCTGCCCGATGTGAGCGGCCTGCCTGAGGGTGCGCTCGATGAGGTGGCCGCCAAGCGGCTGTTCTCAGCGGCCGGCATTGCCGTACCGGCGAGCCGCGTCGTGCACACCCGTGAGGAAGCCGAGCATGCCGCCAGTGAAGTGGGGGCGCCGGTCGTGCTGAAGGTGCTGGATGCCAACCTGCTGCACAAGAGCGACATCGGCGGCGTGGCACTGCACCTGAATGCCGAGACCATCGGCGATCGCCTGGAGCAGATGGCGCATCAGGTGGAGTCCCACGTGGGACGCCGCCCCGAAGCCTACCTGGTGGAGGTGATGGTGTCGGGCGGCCATGAGCTGATCCTGGGCGCCAATCGCGATGCCCTGGGCACGGCCATTCTGCTGGGGGCCGGTGGCGTCACGGCCGAGCTGTTCAAGGACACCGCCATCCGGCTGTTACCGATGCAGGGCGGCCTCACGCTGGAACAGGCCAGGGAGATGATGCAGCAGTTGACCACCTGGCCTCTGCTCGACGGTTATCGCGGTGCAGCGCGTCGCGATACCGAAGCGCTGGCGCAGGCGATCGTCAATTTCTCCGCCCTGATGGCAGCGCTGGGCGACCGCGTTGTGACCTCGGAAATCAACCCGCTGTTCGTTATGCCGGAAGGGCAGGGCGTGGTGGCGGCGGATGCGGTGCTCGTCCTCGACGAGGGTCGCGGGGAGGGTAGCTCCCATGGCTGAACCGCGCACCGGCGGCCAGGTCCACCTGCGGCAGGAGGGGGCGGTGGCGGTCATCGTCCTCGACAACCCGCCGGTCAACAGCAGCACCGACGCGGTGCGCAGAGGCATCCTGGCCGCGCTGGGCCGGATCGACGTGCAGCGCACCACCGCCGTCGTGCTGACGGGAGCGGGCCAGCACCTGATGGCCGGCGCCGACCTGCGCGAGCTGGAAAGCGAGCCGACCGAGCCGACGCTGCCGCAAGTCACGGCGGCGCTGGCTGCCTTTCCGCTGCCGGTGATCGCCGTCGTCAAGGGCCACACCCTGGGCGGCGGGCTGGAGCTGGCGCTGGCCTGCGACGTGCGGCTGGCCACGCCCAGCGCCACGCTGGGGTTGCCCGAGGTAAGCGTCGGGGTCATCCCCGGCGCCGGGGGCACCCAGCGTCTGCCGCGCGCCGTGGGGCTGCCCAAGGCGCTGGAGATGATCGTCGGCGGCAAGCCCATAGCTGCCGTCGAGGCCAATCGGATCGGACTGGTGGACGAGCTGCTGACGGCGACGGAAGAGGGCGCGGCGCAGCATGCCGAAATCCTGGCCTACGCAAGCCGCTACCGGGGTGGCAAGCGCCCCCTGGCCGAGCGTGACGTCGACCACGTCGATGAAGCAACACTACAGGCCCAGGCGCAAAAGCTCCTGGCACGCTCCCGTGGTTTGCCGGCGGCAGCCGTGGCGGCCGAGGTGGTGATGAGTGCCGGCAAGTCGAGCTTTGCCGAAGCGCTGGCCCAGGAGCGGGCGCACTTCCTCGCCCTGCGTGGCAGCGAGCCCGCCCGCGCGCTGCGCTACCTCTTCTTCGCCGAGCGCGAGCAGCCCTTCACGCCGAGCCAGGCCATAGTGCCTCGCACGCTGGAGCGAGTCGCGGTGATCGGTGCCGGCACGATGGGCAGCGGAATCGCCCTCTGCGTGCTGCAGGCCGGCTATACGGTCGATCTGCTGGAGCTTAATGCCACAGCCCTCACGGCGGGCGTGAAGCGAATCGAACAGGAGCTGGAAGCCGATATCGGGCGCGGGCGCATGACGACCGAACGGCGCGATGAGCTGCTGGCGAGACTGCGCCCCACCCAGGAGATCCAGGCGGTGGCCGGCTCGGATATGGTGATCGAAGCCATCATCGAAGACCTCAACGTCAAGCGGGCACTGTTTGCCGAGCTTGCCGACCTGGTCGGTGAGGACACGCTGCTGGCGACCAATACCTCCTATCTCGATATCGACCGCATCGCGGAGGGCGTGGCCAATCCGGCACGCGTGCTTGGGCTGCACTTCTTCAGCCCCGCGCAGCGCATGGCGCTGCTCGAGGTGGTGCGCTGCAAGACCACCAGCGAGCAGACGCTCAGCACCGCCATCACGTTCTCGCGGCGGGTGAAGAAGAAAGCCATCGTGGTCGCCAACAGCTGGGGCTTCGTCGGTAACCGGCTGTACGCGGCCTATCGTCGCCAGTGCGAGTTCATGCTGGAAGAGGGCGCCACCCCCGAGCGGATCGATGCCGCTCTGGAGGCGTATGGCTTTGCCATGGGGCCGTTCAAGGTGGCTGACATGTCCGGGCTGGATATCGCCTGGAGGATGCGTCAGCAAACCCTGGCCACCCGGCATCTGCGCCGCTACGTCGGGATACCCGATGTGATCTGCGAGGTCGGTCGCCTGGGCCGCAAGACCGGTAGGGGCTACTACCATTACGGCGAAGACAAACGCCCCATCCCGGACCCCGAGGTCGCCGCAATCGTCGCGCGCTACCGCCAGGAGCAGGGTATTGAGGCGAGGGCGTTCGATGACGAGGAGATCCAGCAGCGGGCGCTGCTCGCGCTGATCAACGAGGCGCTGCTGTTGCTCGATGAAGGCGTCTGCCAGCGACCGGCGGATATCGATATCGCACTCGTACACGGATACGGTTTCCCGCGCTGGCGGGGCGGTCCCCTCTTCATTGCGCGCCAGTGGGGCCACGAGAGGCTCGCGTCGCAGCTCGGCTGGCTTGCCGATGTGAGCGGCAAGGGCCATGAGCGAGGCGATGCCGGCCTGGTGAAGACAGCGGAAACAGAAGCCTAGCGGCTTCATGTCGAGTATCGAAAGAAAAAACTATAACAGATCAGGAGGCCGCCAATGAGTGATTTGTCCCATGATGCCAATGCCAAAGACGACGTCGTTTCGGAGCTTAGGCTGAAGAAAAAGTGGCTCGAGATATTCGTCTATGTGGTGCTTTTTCTCGTCAATGCTTTCTATTTCAAGGAGGCCTTGGAGCTTCCCGGTGCGGCGCGTGGAGTCGGAGCCGGTGGGTTTCCTGTCCTTGTTTCCCTGTTGATCGGCGTATCGCTGGTTGCGCTCATCCTCGTATCCCTCATTGCGGCACCAAAGAATGACGCCGACGCCTACGTGACGGTCAGTCGACCGGTGCAAGTCGCACTGACCATCGCCGTCATGTTCGTCCTGGTGCTCTCCTTCCGGGCGATAGGGCCTCTTGTCGGTATCGCGCTACTCGCGCTCCTGCTGATGTGGCTAGGCGGCGAAAGGCGCTATCTGCTGCTGTTCAGCCTGCCACCGTTGCTATCCGCCGGTATCTACGTCCTCTTCGTGCTGGTGCTTGGCGTCTACTTCGACTGAGGTGTGATGATGATCGACAATCTTCTGATAGGCCTCGATGCCTTCACCAATCCGATGGTCCCCCTCGGCCTCGTCGCGGGCGCTCTCATCGGCTATCTGATCGGTGCCATCCCCGGCTTGGGGCCCAGCCTGGGCATCGCATTGATGATTCCCTTTACCTACGGCATGGATCCCATCGTTTCCATCGTCATGCTGGTCGCGCTGTTTGCCGCGGCCGAGTACGGCGGTGCCATCTCGGGCATTCTGCTCAACTCTCCCGGCACGGCGGCGGCGGTGGCAACGGCCTGGGATGGTTACCCGTTGACCAAGCAGGGAAAGACGGGGATTGCGCTGAACATCTCCATCGTTTCTTCAGGCGTAGGCATTTTCGCCAGCGCCATTCTGCTGTTCCTGACCGCCGTTCCCCTCTCGGAATATGCGCTGAATTTCGGCCCTACGGCCTACTTCGCACTCGCGCTGCTTGGGTTGAGCCTGGTATCCAGCCTGTCTTCCGGTTCGATGTGGAAGGGCGCCCTGGCGATGGGGATCGGGCTGGCCCTGGCCACCATCGGCCTGGATACCCAAACGGGGGTGCCGCGTTTCAGCTACCATCCCGACTTCTTCGAGGGGCTGCCGCTGGTTCCTGCTCTATTGGGTCTTTTCGCTCTCTCCGAAGTCCTTTACATGATCGAGGCGGGGGCCAGCAACAAGACCAAGAACCAGCCGATGAGCGGTATCCTGGCAGTGCCCTTGAAATCGTTCTACAAGATGAAGACGCTGTTCTTGCGGAGCTCCATCATCGGCTATTTCGTCGGTGTGATACCCGGCGCGGGTGCTTCCGTCGGTTCCTTCGTCTCTTACGCCGTTGCCAAGCGCTTCTCCAAGCAGCCGGAAATGTTCGGTAAAGGCAGCTACGAGGGTATCGCTGCTTCGGAGACGGCGAACAACGCCTCGGTTTCCGGCTCCCTTGCGCCCATGCTGGCATTGGGCATTCCGGGCTCGGCCACTACGGCCATCATGATCGGCGCGCTCATGATTCACGGCATACAGCCCGGGCCCCTGCTGTTCACCACCAACCCGCAGATCCCCTATACGGTTTTCGTCTCGCTGTGGATCAGTGTGCCGATCATGGTGTTCATCGGCCTGGCGGGGGCTCGGTTCTGGGCCAAGGTGGCCGACATACCGCGTCCTGCCATCGCCGCCATCGTGGCTTCCATCAGCTTGATCGGCGCCTATGCCTCTGCAGGCTCGATGTTCCCGGTCTATGTGACCTTGGCCTTCGGCGTCATCGGCTACCTGCTGCGCAAGACCAATATCCCCCTGGCCCCGATCATTCTGGCACTGGTATTGGGCGATATGCTGGAAACGAACCTGCGTCGTGCACTTTCCATCTCCAATGGCGATGTGACGACGTTTGTGACGAACCCGCTGAGTGCCACGCTGCTCGCGCTTGCGGTGCTGTCGTTCGTCTTGCCGGCGCTGGGTGCTTTCCGCAACAAGATCAAAGGATACCGTCGCCAGCGGCCCATCGTGAGATAGAGGCGGGTGAGGAGGCGACCGATAAGGGGAGGGGTGGGCAGTGGCTGTGCCCGCCCCTTTATGGTTGGTTCAGGAGTTCGGGCGTTCAGGCGTTCAGGAATAGGGATAGCATACGATGCGGCAGGAGTTTGCGTGTATTTGCCTGAGCCTAGGCGTCGCCTTCCTCGTGCAAACGATGTTGCTGGTAGCCGTACCGCTGTCAGCCATCGAGCTGGGAGCAACGCCACTGGCCCTGGGGCTTCTGGTCAGTGCTCCGTACGTGTTACCGCTGTTCCTGGCGCTATCGTTTGGCTCGCTCGTCGCTCGCTGGGGGAGTACACGCCCCCTGCAGCTGGGTGCGGCGGGCATGGTGCTGGGGGCATGGCTGCTGGCCGCACTGCCTGGCTTCACAGGCCTGGTCGCAGGCCAGCTGGTGATTGGCCTGGCGCAGCTGATGATGATCATCTCGGCGCAAACGGCTGTCAGCTATTTCGGCAGGGGGACCAAGCTGGAGCGATACTTCGGCTGGTACACGACCTTTCTCTCCGTCGGCCAAATGCTCGGGCCCTTGCTGGCCGGGTGGATCATCGACCATCGGGGTGGTCCTGCGGGGGCCATCCACGCGGCTTTTCACATGTCTCTGGTCTCGCTGGTGGCGATCTTCATCTCCAACAAGCGCAAGGGACATGGTGGCCTAAAGGAAAAAGTCGGCTTGCGAGTGGGGCTGACAAGGCAGTTGGCGCTGGTGAAGAACACGCATGGCGTCCAGCTATCCATGATCGCTTCGCTCGCAGCGATGCTGGCGCTGGGTGCGCACTCCAGCTTCCTCCCCGTGTACCTGGAAAGCCTGGCGCTCACGGGCACCACGATCGGGATCATCGTCAGCCTGCGCGCATTTTCCTCAATGGCCATCAGGCCATTCACCAGCATGATCGTTCGTCTCTTCCGTGGACGTTACGCGACCATGGCATTGACCATGGCTTTCATGGCCTCAGGCTTGCTGCTCACTGGCTTGGCAGGCGATTTTTACCTGTTGTGCTTCTTCGCCATTCTGGTAGGTGTCGGGGTGGGGTTGTCCCAGCCGCTCTCGATGGTGGTGATCGCCGAGGAGGTGCGCGAAGAGCAGAGAGCGCAAGCCTTGGCGATGCGCCTTATGGCCAACCGAGCCATGCAGTTCCTCGCACCTCTGCTCCTGGGGCTTGCCACGCAGCTCGCGGGCTTTACGTTGGCCTATTTCTTGTGCGGAGTTCTTTTGTTCGTGCACCTGGCGATATTCCAATGGCTTCGGCATCGCCATGACAAGAGGCTCGTTCACGGGCTTTCTGAATGACAGGCGGGTTTTCCAACAAGATTCTGTCAGAGCGGCTGGTCTATCATGCCTCTCATCCACTCCAGGAATTTGAGCAATGCATCCGAAGGGCGGGCATCCTTCGGCCAGGTCAAGTAATAGGCCTCGCCCGTCTTGCAGATGAAGTCCGATAGTGCCACGAAGCTACCGTCTTGCAGCTGACGTTCGACGAAGACCTTGATGGCAATAGCGCAGCCTATGTCCATCGAGGCGGCTTCATAGGCCAGCGCGGAGGTGTCGAATTTTATCCCCATATCTGGATCTGCCTGGTGCCCGCTTGCCTCGATCCACGCCTTCCAGTCATCGGGCCGTGCCGTCGAGTGCAGCAGACGAACTCGAGAAATGGCGTCTTTCTCCAATTGCTCGGTTGCCCACAATGAGGCCGATACGATCGGGACCAGCTCGATGTCGACCAGCTTTTCCGCGTGCAGGCCTGGCCAGTCTCCATGCCCCGAACGAATGGCTGCATCCACGTTCTGCATGCTGAAGTCGACGGGCTTCAATGACGACGACAATTTGACTTCCAGCAATGGGTTCTTCTTGTGGAAGTCTGCCAGTCTAGGTATCAGCCAGCGCTGGGAAAACGTGGTGTAGGACTGTATCGAAAGCGTGTCTCGCTGATTTCGGCGCGATACTTTCTTCGTGGCTTTTTCTATGTCCTGAAAGGCTTGCTTTACGCCCTCGTAGAGTTCAGCGCCTTCCTGGGTAAGCTCTATGCCGCGATGCAGGCGAGTGAACAAGGCGACACCAAGATAATCTTCCAGCACCTTGACCTGTCGGCTAACGGCAACTTGCGATACATGGAGCTCGTCGGCGGCACGAGTGAGGCTGCGTAAGCGAGCGGCGACCTCAAACGTTCTTAGCGGGTTTAGAGGTGGTAGTGGGTGGCTCATGTTTTTACCAAGAAAACTTTAAAATTATTGGTTAAATAACCCGCTATTTGTCGAAAAGGTAATGCAAGATGCCAGCCGCTACATTTCATTTTTGAGTGTATCGCCCTCGACTATAGGCTGCAACGATCCGTCGCTGACCCTTCGTTCGATGGCTCTCACCATGGTGCCGTGGTGGGCGAGCGATAGTGCCGTGAATCCATGCCGAGGCGCGCACAGCTAGGCAAAGCACTAGCGAGGCTCGCCAAACGTGTTGAGCCCGCGCTCTGGGATGTCATTGTGCCAAGCGGACTTAGACCAAAGTCGGGTATCGAGAGGGGTTGATGAGTGGACTATAATCGGCCATCAGATAGATGACTACAACCATTGTTGATTCAACAAACAAATATAATCCATCTGGAGACACCCATGACGAATCACACGCTGCTCAAGACCGTTGCCATTGCCGTCACCGTCGGGAGTCTGGCGCTCGCCAGCCATGCTCAGGCCCGTGAGTTGCGCATGGCGCCTGGGGTACCGCCCGCTCATCCCGCCTACAACCCGATGTTCACCCAGTTTGCCGAGCGCCTGGAGGAGAAGACCAACGGTGAGCTGAGGGGCAATCTGCTGGGCACCGAGGTGGCCAACATCGGCAACATGCGCAATGCCATCCGCAGCGGTCTGGTGGAGGCGGGGCTGTTCCTGCCGGCCTATTTCCCGGCCGACCTTCCCGAGATCAACCTGGTCGGCGACATGGCCTTCCTCGGCACCACGCCCCATGCCATGGCGGCGGCAGTGACGGAATATATCGTTACCTGTGCGGAATGTCAGGAAGAGCTCAAGGCGCTGGGTATCGTCTACACCAGCTCGCATGCCTCTGATCTCTATCGCATCCTGAGCACCAAGCCGGTACGCTCCCTTGCCGATCTGCGCGGCCTGCGCATGCGCGTCGGCGGCCCGCAGTACTCGCGCTGGGCCGAATCGGTCGGCCTGACACCGGCGACCATGTCGGTGGGCGAGACCTACGAGTCGCTCTCTCAGGGTGTGATCGAGGGCACCATCGCCTCCATCGCCGACATCATTTCCTTCCGTCTTGACGACGTTCTCAATTACGTGACCGACGTCGAGCTGGGCACCTTCCACAGCACCATCTCCCACGCCGTCGGCCAGCAGGCATGGGACAGCCTGACGGAGGAACAGCGTGAAGCGATGATCCACGCTTCCGTCGAGGCGAGTGCCGCCATCACCCAGCGCTGGGGTTACGAGATGGCCGAGGAGGCGCGCGAAGTTGCCAAGGAGAGCGGCATCGAGATTCTCGAGCCCGAGCAGGATCTTCTCGATGCCATTCCGGCCTTCATTGAAGAGGACCTGGTCTACGCCGCGGAGCAGGCCGAAAGGCGTCACGGTGTGCAAGACGCCGAGGCCAAGATCGAGCGCTTCCAGGCGCTGGTCGACAAGTGGACCGAGATCGTCGAGGAGATCGGCGACGATCACGAGGCCATTGCCGAGGCCATGAAGCGTGAAATCTTTAGTGACGTCGACTTCGCCACCTACGGCAGCTGAGTAGGTCGTGTACCCCACGAATGGCCGGCCTTCGGGCCGGCATTTGTGCAGTGTTTTCCTTGATGTAGGAGACGCCCCATGGCTGTGTTATATCGCCTGACCAACCTCGCCGCTGTCGGCTTGGCGCTGCTGGGCACTTTGGGGATTCTGCTGATGGTGGTGCACATCACGCTCGATGTGGTGCTGCGCTCGACGCTGTCGATCTCCATTCCCGCCACGCTGGAACTGGTGACCCGCTACTACCTGATCACCCTGGCATTGCTGCCGCTGGGCTGGGTCGAGTGGCGCCGCAACATGATCAGCGTCGAAGCGCTGGAAGGCCTGATGGGCCCCAGGCTGATCCGCATTTCCGACGTTCTGGTATCGCTGCTCTCGGCGGCCATCTACGCCACGCTGGCCGTGGCCACCTGGGGCAAGGCCATGGAGCAGTACCAGATCGGCGCCTACGTCATGTCACTCAACGTGCCGATGCCCGTTTGGCCGACCTATTTCGTACTGCCCGTGGCCTTTGCGCTGGCTGCATTGGTCTGCCTGGTCAGGCTGCCGCTGCTGGCGACGGGAACGACGTACGATTCTCCCGCGCAAGAGGAAAGGTAATTCATGTCCGTTGCGACCGGTTTCTATGGCTTGATCATTCTCCTTGTCCTGCTGGCACTTCGCGTACCGGTTGCGCTTGCTCTGGTGTCGGTCTCATTGGGCGGCATGACCATGATGTTCGGCTGGAACACCGCCATCGGCATGCTCTCCTCGACGCCCTATGAGTTCATCGCCAAGTGGACGCTCAGCGCGGTACCCATGTTCCTGCTGATGGGCTTCGTCTGCTACCACGCCGGGCTGACCAACGGCCTGTTCAATGCGGCCAAGGTGGTGTTCCGCTGGCTGCCGGGCGGCGTGGCCATCTCCAGCATCTTTGCCAGCTCCGGCTTTGCCGCGGTGAGCGGTTCCAGCGTCGCCTGCTCGGCGGCCATGGGGCGCATCGCGATTCCCGAGATGGTGAAGGGCGGCTACAAGCCCAGCTTCGCCTGCGGCACCATTGCCGCGGGTGGCACCATCGGGGCGCTGATTCCCCCCAGCATCCTGATGATCGTCTACGGCGTGTTCGCCCAGGTCTCGATCACCCAGGTGTTCCTGGGCGGCATCACCATCGGCCTGCTGACCGCGGTGAGCTACTGCATCGTGATCCTGGTGGTGAGCTGGTTGCGCCCCGACATCGTGCCCCGGGAGGCCGTTGGCGCCCGCGAGGTGTCTCCGCGTCAGGCGCTGCTCGATATCTGGCCGGTGCTGGCGCTCGGGGTGCTGGTGTTCGGCGGCCTCTTCTCCGGCTTCTTCACCGCCACCGAGGCCGGTGCCGTCGGCGCTGCCGGGGCGATTCTTATCGGCCTGGTGCTGCGGCGGCTGAATGGCAGGGCCATGAAGGCGGCGCTGCTCGAGACGCTCTCCACCACCTCGGCGCTGCTGATCATCGGCGTCGGTGCCAGCATGTTCACCATGTTCCTGAGCCTGAGCGGTGTGGCCGGCTACATCACCGGTGCCGTCAGCGGCTGGGACCCCACCTATCTGGAACTGATGCTGGTGGTGGTGTTGATCTATCTCTTCCTCGGGCTGTTCATGGAGCCGTTCGGCGCCATGCTGGTGACCCTGCCCGTGCTGCTGCCGATCTTCGAGCTGTATGACGTCAGCCTGATCTGGTTCGGCGTGCTGCTGGTCAAGCTGCTGGAGATCGGCATGATCACGCCGCCGGTGGGCATGAACATCTTCGTGATCAAGGGCGTGGCCGGGCAGTACGCCTCGCTGATGGACATCTTCCGCGGCGTTTCGACCTTCCTGGTGGCCGACATCCTGGTGGTGGCACTGGTGATCTTCTATCCCCAGATCGTGCTGGTGTTGACCAGCGGCTGACGGGAGCGCCCCGCTAGCCGGGGCGTTCGAGTGGGAGATCCATGAGTCAGTATGTTTGTTGATTCAACAATATATATCCATGCTAGGCCTTGTACGAAAAGTCGGCGAGCGATGGCCAGACAAGGCAAAAATCGGCGAAAAGACGGAGCTTACGGGGTGTAAATGAGTACTTTGAGCCGATTTTTAACGCCGTATGGGCGAGCGCAGACAGTTTTCGTACAGAGCCTAGTGGTGATTTCGCAAGAGGGCCGACAACAGTGAAGCCGACAAGTGTGAACAAGATCATCGACAGCGCTGCCGCGGCGAACCTGATCCAGGACGGCGATACGGTCATCTGGACCACCGCCGGCCTGTGCGGCTTCGCCGAAGCCGTGGCCACGGCCCTGGAGCAGCGCTTCCTCGAGACCGGGGCGCCCCGCGACCTCACCGTGGCGCACAGCTGCGGCTGCGGCGACGGCAAGAGCCGCGGCATGAACCACCTTGGCCACGCCGGCCTGGTCAAGCGCTTGATCAGCGGCCACACCGGCCAGGCGCCGCGCATGGGCGAGCTGATTCGCGAGAACCGCGTCGAGGGCTACCTGCTGCCCCAGGGCGTGCTGGCGCACCTGTGGCGCCATATCGCCGGCAAGAAGCCCGGCGTGCTCAGCAAGGTGGGGCTCGGCACCTTCGTCGATCCGCGCCTGGCGGGGGGCAAGGCCAATAGCGCCGCCGAGGAGGATCTGGTCAAGCTGGTCGAGCTGGAAGGCGAGGAGTGGCTGCTCTATCGCACCTTCCCGGTGGATGTGGCAGTGATCCGTGCCACCACCGCCGACGAGCGCGGCAACCTGAGCATGGAGCGCGAGGCGCTGTTCCTCGAGCAGCTCTCCATGGCCCAGGCGGCCAGGAACAGCGGCGGCATCGTCATCGCCCAGGTGGAGTACCTGGCCACCCAGGGCAGCCTGCACCCCAAGCAGGTCAAGGTGCCGGGCGACCTGGTCGACTACGTGGTGGTGGCCGAGCCCGAACACCATATGCAGACTATCACCACCACCTACAACCCGGCCCTGGCCGGCGATCTCAAGGTGCCGCTGGGCGGCATCAAGCCGCTGCCGCTGGACCCGCGCAAGGTGATCGCCCGGCGCGCCGCCATGGAGTTGGTGCCGGGCGGGGTGGTCAACCTCGGCATCGGCATGCCGGAAGGGGTCTCCAGCGTGGCGGCGGAAGAGGGCGTCAGCGACCTGATGACGCTGACCACCGAGCTCGGCACCTACGGCGGCGTGCCGGCCAGCGGCGGCGATTTCGCCACCGCCTACAACGCCGAGGCGATCATCGATCACGGCTATCAGTTCGACTTCTACGACGGCGGCGGCCTGGCCGTGTGCTTCCTGGGGCTGGCCCAGACCGACCACGAGGGCAACCTCAACGTCAGCAAGTTCGGCGACAAGGTGGTGGGGCCGGGCGGCTTCATCAACATCAGCCAGAACGCCCGCAAGGTGGTGTTCTGCGGCACCTTCACCAACGGCGGCAAGGTGGCGGTCGAGGGCGGCAGCCTGCGGATTCTCGAGGAGGGGCCGCGGCGCAAGTTCGTCCAGCGCGTCGACCAGATCACCTTCAGCGGTCGCTACGCCCACGAGACCGGCAAGCCGGTGCTGTTCGTCACCGAGCGCTGCGTGTTCGAGCTGCTCGACGGCGAGATCACCCTGACCGAAATCGCCCCCGGGCTGGACGTCGAGCGCGACATCCTGGCGGCCATGGACTTCGTGCCGCGCATTGCCAGCGAGCTGCGCGAGATGCCGGCGGAGCTCTTCCAGCCCCAGTGGGGCGGCCTGCGCGCACACCTGACCCGCGACTGAACAGCATTTGGAGATCGGACATGTTCAAGAACGCCTACATCCCCTACGGCGGCTACTACACCACCCCTTTCTGCAAGTGGATGGGCAGCCTGGCCAACGTCAACTCCATCGAGTTGGGTGCGGCCACCAGCAAGCGCTGGTTCGCCGCCCGCGACATCGATCCCGCGCTCATCGACTACCTCTACCTGGGGGTGTCGGTGGGGCAGAAGTCGATCTTCTACGGCGCCCCCTGGGCCGCGGCCATGATGGGCGCCGGCCAGGCCCCGGGGCAGAACATCACCCAGGCCTGCGCCACCGCCACCACAGCGGTGTTCAATGCCGCCCTGGCGGTGGATTCCGGCAGCTTCGACACCACCTACTGCCTGCTGGCCGACCGGCCCTCCAACGGCCCCCACACCATCTGGCCCAACCCCAACGGGCCGGGTGGCGAGGTGATCGCCGAGAACTGGAACATGGACAACATCGCCGCCGATCCGGCCACCGGCAAGGACATGCTGACCACCGCCGAGAACGTGGCGCGGGAGCACGGTTTCAGCCGCGAGCAGGCCGATGAGCTGACCCTGCGGCGCTATGAGCAGTACGCCGAGGCGCTGGCCAGCGAGCGCGCCTTCCAGAAGCGCTACATGTTCCCCGTGGAGGTCGCGGTCTCGCGCAAGGAGACCAAGCTCGTCGAAGCCGACGAGGGCGTGACTGCGACCTCCGCCGAGGGACTCGCCAAGCTGCGCTGCGTGCAGCCGGACGGTATCCATACCTACGGCGCCCAGACCCACCCGGCCGATGCCAATGCCGGCATTCTCGTCACCACCCGCGAGCGGGCCGTCGAGCTCAGCCGCGACCCGCAGATGGCGGTGCAGGTGGTGGCCTACGGCCATGCCCGCACCAAGCCGGCGCACATGCCGATGGCGCCGGCCGAGTCGGTCAAGCGTGCGCTCGCCCGGGCCGATCTCCGGCTCGACCAGATCAAGACGATCAAGAACCACACGCCCTTCATCGCCAACGACCTGCACCTTTCGAAGGCGCTGGGGCTCGACGCCTACAGCTTCAACAATTACGGCACCTCGCTGGTCTACGGCCACCCCCAGGCGCCGACCCTGGCGCGTCTGCTGATCGAAGCCATCGAGGAGACCGCACTCAAGGGCGGCGGCTACGCCCTGGTGACCGGCTGCGCCGCCGGCGACTCCGCCGCGGCGCTGATCGTCAAGGTGGGGTAAGGCTGGTGGGGAGAGGGCCTAGGGCCCTCTCTCAAAGCCCTGCTCTCAAAGCCCTTTCTCGGAAAAGCGGCTCAGTACCGCCCCTGCGTAGCGCAGGGTATGGGCATGGCTGTGAGCCTGGGGTGCCTGGGTGGCCAGGTAGAAACGGGCCAGTTCGCTCAGCCCCGTCAGGTAGTCGGGGTCGCCGTCGCCTGCTGCGCGGCGGGCCTCGGCGGCCAGCGCCAGGCGGGCCATCTGCCAGGCGCCGCAGGCGATGCCGAGCAGGTGCAGCAGCGGCACGGCACCGGCGTAGAGTTTGGCGGTGTGGGCCTTGTGGGCCAGCAGCCAGTCGACGGTTCCGTCGAGCAGGGTGGCCTGGTCGTAGAGCGGCTGCGCCAGGTCGCCCAGGTGCTCATGACCGTCGAGCCGACCGGCCGTCTGACGAATATCCGCGATCAGCTCGCGCAGGGTGGCGGCGTCCTCGCGCAGGATCTTGCGACCCAGCAGGTCGTTGGCCTGAATGCCGGTGGTGCCCTCGTAGATGGTAATGACGCGGGCGTCGCGGAACAGCTGGGCCACCCCGGTCTCCTCGACGAAGCCCATGCCGCCGAACACCTGGATCGCCTCGTCGCAGAGGTCGTTGCCCACCTCGGTGCACCAGCCCTTGGCCACCGGCATCAGCAGGTCGACGTAGCGGCGGTACTTGTCGGCAGCCTCGGCCTCGGGGTGATGACGGGCGAGATCGAACCAGCCGGCGGCGCTGTAGAGCAGGCCGCGCATGGCCATCAGCCGGGCGCGCATCGACACCAGCATGCGCTTGACGTCGGGGTGGGCGAGGATGGCCTTGCCGGCTTCGCCGGTGACGATGTCGCGCCCCTGCACACGCTCCCGGGCGTAGGCGAGGGCGGCCTGATAAGCGCGCTCGCCCAGGGCCACGCCCTGAATGCCCACGTTGAAGCGGGCCTCGTTCATCATCACGAACATGGTGGCCAGGCCCTGGTGCGGCTCGCCCACCAGATGGCCCAGGGCGCCGCCGTCGTCGCCGTAGCTGAGGGTGCAGGTGGGGCTGCCGTGGATGCCCATCTTGTGCTCGATGGCGATGCAGCGGATGTCGTTGCGCGGCCCCGGCTCGCCCCGTTCGTCGAGCAGGTACTTGGGCACCAGGAACAGCGACAGGCCCTTCACTCCCGGCGGGGCGTCGGGCAACCGGGCCAGCACCAGATGCACGATGTTGGGGGTGAGTTCGTGCTCGCCGTAGGAGATGAAGATCTTCTGGCCGAACAGACGGTAGGCGCCGCCGGGCTCGGGCTCGGCGCGCATGCGCGTGGCGGCCAGGTCGGAGCCGGCCTGGGGCTCGGTGAGGTTCATGGTGGCGGCCCATTCGCCACTTACTATCTTGTCGAGCCAGGTGGCTTTCTGCGCCTCGCTGGCGGCGATCATCAGCGCCTCGGTCTGGCCCACGTTGAGCTGGGGCAGCATGGCGAAGGCCATGTTAGCCGAGAACCACATCTCCCACACCGGGGTGGAGACCAGCTTGGGCAGGCCCTGGCCACCATGCTCAGGGGGCAGCGAGAGGCCGATCCAGCCGGCCTCGCGAAACCGGTCGTAGGCTGCCTGCCAGCCCTCGGGGGTGACCACTCGCTCGCCTTCCAGACGGCAGCCCTGCTGGTCGCCGACCGGGTTGAGCGGCGCGAGCACGCCGGCGGCGAACTTGCCGGCCTCCTCCAGCACAGCGCTGACCAGATCCGGCGAGGCATCTTCGCAGCCGGGAAGCTCGCCGATCCGCTCGAGGCCGGCCAGCTCCTCGAGGATGAACTGCATATCGCGCAGCGGCGCCTGGTAATCGAGCATGGTGGCCTTTCCTTACCTCGGAGCCATCCGGATCGCCCCATCCACCCGAATGGTCTCCCCGTTGAGCATGGGGTTGTCGACGATATGGCAGGCCAGGCGGGCGAATTCGTCGGGCTCGCCCAGGCGGTTGGGGAAGGGGATGGACGCGGCCAGGGACTGCTGCGCCTCTTCCGGCAGCGCCTCCATCAGCGGGGTTCTGAACAGCCCCGGGGCGATGGTCATGACGCGAATGCCGTGGCGGGCCATCTCCCGGGCGATGGGCAGGGTCATGGCGACGATGCCGCCCTTGGAGGCGGCATAGGCGGGCTGGCCGATCTGGCCGTCGAAGGCGGCTACCGAGGCGGTGTTGACGATCACTCCGCGCTCGCCGTCGGCCTGGGGCTCGCCCTTGGCCATGGCGGCGGCGGCCAGGCGCAGCATGTTGAAGGTGCCCAGCAGGTTGATGTTGACGATGCGGGCGAAGGCGTCCAGCGGCAGCGGCTCGCCGTGGCGATCGACCACCTTGGCGGGGTCGCCGACTCCGGCGCAGTTGATCAGCCCGTGCAGGCCGCCGAAGGTGTCCACGGCCAGCGCCACCGCGGCCTGGGCATCAGCCTCGCTGGTAACGTCGGTGCGGCGGAACAGCGCGCGGTCGGTGGCGCTCCTGGCGTTCAGCTCGTCCGCCAGCGCTTCGCCGCGCTCGGCATTGAGATCGGCGATCACCACGTTGCCGCCGGCATCGTGCAGGGCGCGGGCGGTGGCTTCACCCAGCCCCGAGGCGCCACCGGTGACGATGAAGGTGTTGTCCTGGAATTTCATGATGCTTTCCTCAGGTACGTGGGCCCTGGCCCTTGTGCTTGAAGAAGTTGCCGATGCGCTCGGCCACCTCGGGGCTGGTCTGGGTCAGGGCGGCGGTGAGCGATTCCACGAACAGGCCGTCGTCGCTGGCCATGTTGTCGATGCGCGAGATGGCTGAGACCATGGCCCAGTTGGCCATTGGCGCGTTCTCGGCGATGCGCGCGGCAAGCTGGCGGGCTTTGTCGAGACTCTCGCCGTTTCCGACCACGTAGTGGGAGAGGCCGAGACGCTGGCCCTCGTCGGCGTCCATGACGCGGCCGGTGAGCATCATTTCGCACATGCGGCCGGGGCCGATGATGTTGGAGACCCGCACCGAGGCGCCACCGCCGACGAAGATGCCGTGACGCCCTTCCGGCAGCTGATAGACGGTGCTGGACTCGGCGACCCGCACATGGGTGGCGGTGGCCAACTCCAGCCCGCCGCCGATGACGGCCCCCTGCATGGCGGTCACCACCGGCAGGCCGCCGTTCTGCAGGCGATCGAAGAGGCGGTGCCAGCCGCGCGAATGCTGCACCACGCCGAAGGGGTCGCGATGCTGATGTTCGGCGAGGTCCAGACCGGCGCAGAAGTGCTTGCCCTCGGCGGCCAGGACGATGACCCGGGCCTCTTCCGGCGTTGCCACCAGGGCCTCTTCCAGGGCGCTGAGCAGACGGTCGCTGACGGCATTACGCTTCTCCGGGCGCGCCAGGGTGATGGTGTAGATGGTGTCGTCCAGAGTCGTCTTGACGAGCGTTTCGGTCATGTGTGCCTCGGCAATAATCGTCAAGCTGAGCGCTTGTTGTTCGAAGATACTGTTGTGTAACTAAACAATAGATAGAGTACAGCAGTCGCCGAGCCGGGTCATTCCTACCTTTCTTCGACTTTAGTCTTGCAAGAAGCGTTCTGGAGGAGAAACGAAGACGGCAGCCCGAGGGCTGCCGTAACGAAGGGTGACTTAGCGAATGGAGGGTGGCGGGTAGAGTATGGCGAGTGAAGCGACTAGCGATGAACTCAGCCGCGGCACTCGTCCTGTAGCGCGAGGGCGGCTTCGTAGATCTCCCGGCCTTCCTCGCCGACTTCGTCCAGGTAACGTTCGATGGTCTCGTTCAGCACCGGCCCCCAGTCGGGATGCTCGAGGGCATCCTCGATGACCAGAAACTCGTGGCCGGCCTCTTCGGCGTCCTGGCGGCCCTGACGGATCAGCTCGTCATAGACCTCGGCGGCGCGCAGTGACCACTCCAGGCCGCTGTGGTCGTCGATCACCTGCTGCAGGTCTTCGGGCAGGCTGTCGTAGGTGCGCTGGTTCATGGTGGCGAACAGCGACAGGTCGTACAGCGGCACTTCGGTGTGGTAGCTGGCCAGCTCGTTGAGGCGGAAGGTCTTCATGCCCTCCCAGTTGAAGCTCAGCCCGTCCACCACGCCGCGCTGCATGGAGGTGAACACTTCCGGCGCCGGCATGCCCACGGCCTGGGCGCCGAGTCGGGTGAACATGTCGCCGACCACCGGCGTGGGACGGCGCAGGCGCAGCCCTTCCAGGTCCGCCGGCGTCTCGATCAGGCGCTCCTTGGTGTGCAGGTAGCCGGGGCCGGTGGTGAACATGAACAGCGGCCGGGTATCGGAATACTCCTCGTCGAAGTGGCCCTGCTCGTAGAGCGACTGCAGGATGCACGAGCCCTGGCGGCTGCTGGCCGAGACGCCGGGCAGCTCGACCACCTGGGTCAGCGGGAAGCGACCGGCGTTGTAGCCCTGGGCGGTGGCGCCGATGTCGGCGATGCCGTTGACCACGCCCTGGTAGGCGTTGTCGGCACCGGTGAGGGTGGCGCCGGGGAAGATCTGCACCTGCAGGCGGCCCTCGGAGGCCTCTTCGACGCTCTCCGCCCAGGCCTGGAACAGCTCGCGGTCGATCAGCGAGCCGCCGGGCCAGACGTGGGCGATACGCAGGGTGGTGGCCTCGGCGAGAGCCGGTGCGGCCAGCAGCGTGGTTGCCAAAGCGATACCGGTGACGATCTTGCTGGGTGTCATGGGGATGTTCCTCTTGTCGTTATGGGTGTCGTCATGTGAAGCACCTACAGGTCCAGCACCAGAACCTTGCTCTTGGCCCGCGAACAGCAGGGGGTGAACTGGTCGTTGGCGGCGTGCTCGTCGTCGTCCAGGTAGAGGTCGCGGTGGTCGGGCTCGCCCTCCAGCACCCGGGTCAGGCAGGTGCCGCAGACGCCCTGTTCGCAGGAGACCATGATCTCGATGCCGTTCTCGGCCAGCACCTGATGCACCGTCTTGTCGGCGGGCACGGTGAAGCTGGCGCCGCTGCTGGCGATCTTGACCTCGAAACTGTCGTCGTCGGCGGTGTCGGTCACGGCGCCGGCGAAGTACTCGGTGTGCAGCCGTTCGCTGGGCCAGCCCGCCGCCTTGCAGGCCGTGAGCACCGCCTCGATGAAGCCGGTGGGGCCGCAGACGTAGACCCGGGCGTCGGGATCCGGCGTGGCGACCAGCGTCTCGAGGTCCAGCTTCTGCTCCGCTGCGCCATCGTCGAAGTGGAAGTGGACCCGCTCGGCGAAGCCGGACTCGGCGATGCGCCGACGAAAGGCGGTGCGCTCCGGCGAGCGCGTGCAGTAGTGCAGCTCGAACTCGGCATCGGTGTGGGCAAGGCGCTCGGCCATGCACAGCAGCGGCGTGATGCCGATACCGCCGGCCAGCAGCAGGGTGCGCGCTGCCGGCTTGAGCGGAAAATGATTCTTGGGCGCGCTGATCTGAATAAGGTCGCCGACCTGGATCTCCTCGTGCATGGCCACCGAGCCGCCCCGGGAGGCGGGGTCGCGCAGCACGCCGATCAGGTAGCGGTCGCGCTCCTCGGGGTGGTTGCACAGCGAGTACTGGCGAATCAGGCCGCTTCTGACCTGCACGTCGAGATGGGCGCCGGCGCTGAACGCCGGCAGCGGCCGACCGTGAGGGTCGGCCAGCTCGAAGGTGACGATGTCCCGGGCCTCGTCGTGGCGCGCCTTGACCTCGACGATCAGCGAGAGAGGAACGCTGCTCATGGGGTGACGCCCTCCCTGGCGGTTCGCTCCTCGGTGAGGATGCGGTCGATGATGCGTCTGGCCTGTACGCCGCCGCCGTCGATGTTGAGCTTGAGCAGCTGGCGCTCCGGATAGCGCAGCAGGTTGCGCTGCTGGGCCTCGAGCATCTCCAGGTCCTCGGCGAAGATCTTGCCCTGGCCCTCGCGGATCTTTTCGGTGAGCTCGCCGTCCTCTGGCTTGAAGTTGCGCGCCATGCCCCAGAAGTACCAGATCGAGGTGTCGGTCTCGGGGGTAATGAAGTCGACCACGATGCTCGATGCCTTGACCGCCGCTGGGGCGTCGTAGCCACCGTTGCCGGCGTGGGCCACGCCCACCTCGATCAGCACGTGGCTCGGCGGGGTAAAGCGGCAGATCTGCCAGCGATCCACCGGCACGTCGTCGGCCAGGCCGCAGCCACGCAGGGCCGCCTGCCAGAAGGGCGGTGCCGGAATGTTTTCCATGTGGCGGCTGGTGATGACCTCGTCGCCCTCCACGGTGGTCTCGGGGGCGGCCTCCTCGATCTCTGGCTGGCCGATGCTGGAGGCGTGCACGTAGGTCTCATGGGTCAGGTCCATGAGGTTGTCGATCATCAGGCGGTATTCGCAGTGGATGTGGTAGAGCCCGCCGCCGTAGGCCCAGTCGGGGCTGTTGGCCCAGTGGAGCTCGGGGATCAGGCTCGGGTCGGCCTGCTCGGGATCCCCTGGCCACAGCCACACGAAGCCGTGGCGCTCCTCGACCGGGTAGGCGCGGATGCTGGGGAAGCCACGTACGCGCTGGCCGGGCATGCCGGCGCACTTGCCGTCGCAGCCCATCTCCAGGCCGTGGTAGCCGCAAACCAGCTTGCCGTCGCGCACGAAGCCCAGCGACAGCGGGGCACCGCGGTGCGGGCAGAAGTCCTCCGCTGCGGCAACGCGGCCTTCGTCGCCGCGAAAGAGTACGATGGGCTCGTTGCAGATGGTGCGCCCCAGCGGCTTGTCCGTGATCTCGTCCGGGGTGCAGGCGACGTACCAGGTGTTCTTGGGGAAGGGGGCCTGTTGACTCATGGTTCTCTCCTCGGCAGGGGCCGGCATGCCGGCGGCGTGAAGCCGCGCTCGGTCACGGTCGTGAATATTGTGTTTGGATCCAAAGTAGAGCTTTTCAGCCTGATGATGGTCAACTTATGCTTTAGTTGGATCCATTGTTAATTTCGAAAGGGCAGCAAGGGTGGTGATCGAGTGAGCGACAGCGACAAGAGCGTGGTGAGCCGGTTGCGCAAGCTGATCGGCGAAGGCTTCTATCAGCCCGGTGAACGTATCGGTGAGGTGGCGGTGGCGGAGCAGTTGGGCGTCTCGCGCACCCCGGTGCGCCTGGCCTTCCGCACCCTGGAGCAGGAGGGGCTGCTGCAGCGGGCCGGCAAGCGCGGCTTCATGGTGCGGGAGTTCACCGAGGCGGACGTGCTCTGCGCGGTGGAAGTGCGCGGGGTGCTGGAGGGGCTGGCGGCACGGCGCCTGGCGGAGCAGGGGTTGAGCCCGGAGCTGGCCGAGGAGCTGACGGTTTGGATCCAAAAGGGGCGCGATCTGCTGGCCAAGGGCTACCTGGAGGAGCGTGACGTCGACGTCTGGAGCGAGCTCAATCGGCGCTTCCACGAAACCATCGTCGGCTCGGCCGGCAGCCCGGTGATCGGCGACGCCATCGCCCGCAACAACCATCTGCCCTTTGCCGCCGCGGATTCCATCGTCATCGACAGCGAGGCGCTCGATCGGGAGTACCGCAAGCTGCAGCTGGCCCAGACCCAGCACGAGCTGGTGTTTCAGGCGCTGCGCCACGGCGAGGGTGCCCGCGCCGAGATGCTGATGCGCGAGCACGCCTTCATCGGCCTGCGCTACGGCGAGCTATGGGGGCTGGGGTGAATCCTCCGGCTGGCTCGGGATTCCAAAAGTCCAATAAAAGTTATCGATAGTCCACATAAATAAGACCTGAAGCGCTGTTTCTTCTTTTAGAGCAACGAAAAATCCAAGCGACATAGACTAATGTCGATTATCGGGTGGGGCAGTGGTGGGGTAGCTTAGTCGCTAAGCCGAACGTGTGTTCGTGTTGCGAACAATGGCACTGCAAATCGACTACAACGACCCTTGGAGGCACCCATGAACCGTGTCCTGTCTCGCTGCCTGCTGGCGGCTTCCATCGCTGGGCTCACTGCCGCTTCCGCCGCGCAGGCCTCCACCACCCTGCGCATGTCGCATTTCTGGCCGGACGGTTCCGGCATCAACCAGGAGATCTTCCAGGCCTGGGCGGAGGCCGTGCAGGAGGCTTCCGGCGGCGAGCTAACAATCGAGAACTACCCGTCCCAGACCCTGACCCGCGCCGATCAGGCCTATCAGGGCGCGGTCAACGGCATCTCCGACATCGCCATCACCGCCCAGGGCTACACCGCGGGCCGCTTCCCGCTGTCGCAGATCGTCGAGCTCCCGGGGGTTTCCGATACCGCCAGCCAGGGCGCCTGCATCCTGCAGACCCTCTATGACGACGGCCACATCGCCAGCGAGTACGACGACACCAAGGTACTGTTCATGTTCACCACGGGGCCGGGGTACCTGCACACCGTGGACAACGACATCCAGTCACCCGCCGATCTTTCCGGCCTGCGTATCCGCCGTCCCACCGCCGTGGCCGGCGAGATGCTCGAGCAGCTCGGCGCCCAGCCGGTCGGCATGCCGGCCCCGGACATCTACACCTCGCTGCAGCGCGGCGTGATCGACGGCCTGAGCTTCCCCTGGGAGGGCATGAAGGTCTTCCGCCTCAACGAGCTGGCCAACTATCACACCCAGGTGCCGTTCTACTCGCTGATCTTCGTCGCCACCATGAACCAGCGCAGCTTCGACCGCCTGAGCGACGAGCAGCAGGCGGCCATCGAGGCCAACATGGGCATGCAGTGGAGCGAAGTGGCCGGCGGCGTGTTCGACGGCCTGGATGAGGCCGGCAAGCAGGAAGCCGAGGAGGCCGGACACACCATCCGCGTGATCGACAATCCGCTCGAGCACGACGACTGGGCCGGTCCGCTCCAGGCGGGGATCGAGAACTACCTGAGCGAGCTCGAAGGCCGCGGCCTGGACAACGCGCGTGAAGTCTACGAAGCCGCTATGGCGGCGCGCGAGGCCTGCTCGGTCGAGCAGGGCTGAGCCGGGAGGCCATGATGCAACCCTTGCTGTTCGCAAGCCGCCAGTTGGGGCGCCTGTGCCTGCTGGTGGCGGGTCTGGCGCTGCTGGCGCTGATGAGCGTGACCATCGTCGACGTGCTGCTGCGCATGGCGTTCCGCCTCTCAGGCGGGGCGCTCAACTGGAGCGTGATCGGCAGCGTCGAGCTGGTGCGCTATCTGTTGATGTTCTCGCTGCTGGCGGCCATGGCCGCCAGCGTGGAGCGCAGCCAGGTGGTGGTGGAGGCCTTCTCACACGGCCTTTCGCCGGTGCTCAAGGAGCGCCTGGGCGGCCTGTTCCTGTTCGGCTTCGTGGTGCTGGGCACGGTCATGGCCATCGGCCTGTGGCAGGAAGCTGCTATCGCCGCCCAGCGTGGCCAGGTGACTCAGGATCTGCGGATTCCCATGGGGCCAATCTACCAGTTCGGTGCCGTGCTGTGTGCGCTGCTGGCGCTGCGCAGCCTGCTGCATGCCGTCCTGGGTGCCTTCTTCGCTACCGAGGGGGGAGGTGTCCATCATGAGTAGCGAGATGATCGGTGGCATCGGCCTGATCGGCCTGCTGGTACTGCTGATTCTGCGGGTGCCAGTGGCGCTGGCGATGCTGATCGTCGGCGTGGTGGGCTTTGCCCAGGTGATCTCCTGGGGCGCGGCGCTCTCCATGGTCAAGTCGGTACCGGTGGACGTACTTTCGAGCTACAGCTTCAGCGCCATTCCGATGTTCATCCTGATGGGGGTGCTGGCCGCCCATTCGGGCATGGCGGGCATGCTGTTCAACTCCACGCGCACCATCTGCGGCGGCTGGAAGGGCGGCATGGCGATCGCCACGGTGGGCTCCTGCGGGGTGTTCTCGGCCATTTCCGGTTCGTCGCTGGCCACCGCCAGCACCATGACCCGGGTGGCGCTGCCCGAGATGGAGAAGCACGGCTACAAGCGCTCGCTGGCCACCGGCACGTTGGCCGCCGGCGGCACCCTGGGCATCATGATCCCGCCCAGCATCGCGCTGCTGATCTACGCCGTGATCACCGAGCAGTCCGTCGGCGACATGTTCGCGGCGGGCATCATCCCCGGCCTGATGGGGCTGCTCTTCTATGCTTTGACGGTGAGCGTGGTGATGCGCATCTGGCCCGATATGGCGGTGCCGGGCGAGCCCACCTCGCTGGGCGAGAAGCTGCGCTCGATTTCCGGGCTGCTGCCGTTCTTCGCCGTGTTCGTGATCATCATTGCCGGCATCTACCAAGGGATGTTCACGCCCACCGAAGGGGCCAGCGTGGGCGCCTTCGCCACCATGCTCTACGCCTTCTACAAGGGCATGCGTCTGGCCGGGCTGTGGCAGAGCGTGCGGGAAACCCTGGCACTCTCGGCGGTGGTGTTCTTCATGCTGGTAGGGGCCGAGACACTGGGCTACTTCATCTCGGTGTCGCGCATCTCCTTCACCATCAGCACCTTCCTCGGCGGGCTGGACGTGCCGACCATCGTCATTCTGCTGCTGATCCTGCTGCTCTACTTCGTGCTCGGCATGTTCATGGATTCCATCGCCATGCTGGTGATCACGGTGCCGGTGGTGTTCCCGATCATCACCATGCTCGGCATCGATCCGGTGTGGTTCGGCATTCTCACCGTGCTGACGGTGGAGCTGGGGCTGGTGACGCCACCGGTGGGCATGAACGTGTTCGTGATCAAGGCGATGGCGCCCCATGTGGGGCTGGGCGAGATCTACCGCGGCGTGGCGCCCTTCATCGTCGCCGACCTGCTGCGCCTGGCGCTGTTGATTGCTTTCCCGGTGCTGTCGCTATGGATGCTATAACCTCGCACCTTTGATCTCCTGCCCCGGTTCAGCCTAGCTGACCGGGGCCTTTTCATTTGGGCGAGGTTTCGGCGTGCTGGCGCAGGCGGAAGTCCCGCGGCGAGAGCCCGGTATTGCGCTTGAAGAAGCGGGTGAAATAGGCCGGTTCGGAGAAGCCGAGGCTGTCGGCGATCTGGCTGATGGTCATGTTGGTGTAGGTGAGCTGGCGCTTGGCCTCCAGCAGCAGGCGTTCGTGGAGCAGCTGCAGCGCACTGCGATTCGCCAGGCGGCGACACAGGGCATTGAGGTGCGCGCTGCTCATGCCGAGCCACTCGGCAAACTGCTCGACGCTGGGCTGCTGGCGGTACTGCGCCTCGATCAGCGTCTGGTACTGGGCGAGGTGCTCGTGGCCGCGGTCGCGGCTCCGTGGCTCCGCGGTAGCGGGGCCGTGCGGCTCAGCCAGGCGCGCGAGTTCCACGCACAAGGCCTGCACCAGCGCACCCAGCATGCGGTCGCGGCCCGCGGCGGGCTGGCGGTACTCGGTGTCGATCTGCGCTACCAGCGTGGCCAGGCGGTGCGCCTGGGCCGCCTGTTCCAGCGGGAAGTAGTTGGCCTGACGCAGCGCCTTGGCCTGCTCCTCGAGCTGCTGGCCGAGCTGTTCGGCCAGCGGCTGGGCCAGGGTGACGATATGCCCTTCGATATCCTGCGAGAAGCGAAAGCCGTGAATGCTCATGGCCGGCACCACGATGGCCAGCGGCCCGCTGAGGGCATGCTGGGTGCCCTCCAGCTCCAGCTCGACCTGTCCGCTGGCGATGTGCAGCACGTGCACCAGGTCGGCGTGCCGGTGGGGGCGGATGTGCCAGTCGTGCAGCCGGCTGCGCTCGGGGATCGATTCGCAGTGCAGCAGGTCGGGTGTCGGCCAGGGGTGGGTCTCACCGTAGAGCTTGAACACGGGCACCGAGGCGTGGGGAGAGTTCATTACGGGCCCTCCAGTACGACTAAAGTCGATAAAGAATGTGCGAAAAGTCCAACTATTGGTATTTATCTTGCCTTAATAGCCGAGACTTTTCATTGAAAAATGCAACTCATGTGTCGTCCCTGACAATAATGAGGCTTTTTCCATGAAGACCCAGGTAGCCATCATCGGTGCCGGCCCCTCCGGGCTGCTGCTCGGCCAGCTGCTGAGCCGCCAAGGCATCGACAACGTGATCCTCGAACGCAAGAGCGGCGAGTACGTGCTCAGCCGCATTCGTGCCGGCGTGCTGGAACAGGGCATGGTCGACCTACTGCGCGAAGCGGGCGTAGACGCACGCATGAACGAGGAGGGCCTGCCTCACGATGGCGTCGAGCTGGCCTTCGACAACCGCCGCGTACGCATCGACCTGGCCGGACTGACCGGCGGCAAGGCGGTGATGGTCTACGGCCAGACGGAAGTGACCCGCGACCTGATGGAGGCGCGGGAGGCCGCCGGCGGCACGACGATCTACGAGGCCGACAACGTGCAGCCGCATGACCTCGAAAGCGACGCTCCCTACGTCACCTTCGACAAGAACGGCGAGACCGTGCGCCTCGACTGCGACTACGTGGCCGGCTGCGACGGCTTTCACGGTGTCTCGCGCCAGTCGATCCCCAAGGATCGCATCAAGGAGTTCGAGAAGATCTACCCGTTCGGCTGGCTGGGCCTGCTGGCCGATACGCCGCCGGTCTCCGACGAGCTGATCTACGCCCGCCACGAGCGCGGCTTCGCACTGTGCAGCATGCGCTCGGCGACCCGCAGCCGCTATTACGTGCAGGTGCCCCTTGACGAGAAGGTCGAGGACTGGTCCGACGAGCGCTTCTGGGCGGAACTCAAGCGTCGCCTGCCCGAAGAGGTGGCGGCCAAGCTGGTCACCGGCCCTGCGCTGGAGAAGAGCATCGCACCACTGCGCAGCTTCGTGGTCGAGCCCATGCAGTACGGCAGGCTGTTCCTGGTGGGTGACGCCGCCCACATTGTGCCGCCCACCGGCGCCAAGGGACTCAACCTCGCCGCCAGCGACGTCAACACGCTCTACCGGCTGATGGTGAAGGTGTATCAGGAGGGCCGCACCGACCTGATCCCCAACTACTCGCAGACCTGCCTGAAGCGTATCTGGAAGGCTGAGCGATTCTCCTGGTGGATGACTTCGTTGCTGCACAAGTTCTCCGACGAGGAAGACTTCGAGACCCGCATGCAGCAGGCCGAACTGGACTATCTCACCTCTTCGGAGGCCGGCCTCAAGACCATCGCCGAGAACTACGTCGGGCTGCCCTACGAGTCGCTCGAGTAGCGTTATTCCTTGCTCCTCCTTGCTCCTCCTTGCCCGGGCTGTGGTGGTTGGCCCGGGCTTTTTCATGCCTGCCGAGAGACTCGCTAAGACTAAGGTCGGGTTTGGAGCCCGGGCGCAACCCAGTACTCTCGATTCGATAACGAATAAGTGTGCGCTTTGCGAACAATTTCAAACGACGATGCGAGGTGGCGTGATGGCTGGTGTGCAAAAGAGCTTGTTGAAAAAGGTGTGCCTTGCGGCATGCGGTGGTGGCCTGGCGGTGGCAATGTCCGTTTCTACTGCCCATGCCAACGAGTGGCCGACCGGCGACGTGCGTCTGGTCGTGCCCTATGCCCCGGGCGGTACCACCGACGTACTGTCGCGTCGTGTGGCCGACCTGCTTCAGGATGAGCTCGACGCCAACGTGGTGGTGGAGAATCGGCCGGGAGCGGGTTCCACCGTGGCCACCGGTCGCCTGGCGCGCGGTGGGCGCGACGCCGCGCATACCATCCTGATGGCCTCGCCCGGACATACCATCGGGGCGGCGATCTATCCCGACCTCGACTACGATCCGGTCGAGGATTTCGTCTTCCTGCAGAACCTGATCGATATCCCCAACGTGATGGTGGTGCCGGCCAGCAGCCCCTATGACAGCGTCGAAGAGTTCGTCGAGGCGGCGCGCGAGCAGAACATGACCTTCAGCCACAGCGGCGTGGGTAGCTCCATTCACATGTCGGGAGAGCTGTTCAAGACGCTGACCGAGACCAACCTGACCGCCGTGCCGTTTGCCGGCAGCGGTGCCGCACTTCCGGCTCTGCTGGGAGGCGATGTCGACGTCTCCTTCGAGAACATGCCGACCGTGCTGTCCCATATCCGCTCAGGCGACCTCAAGGCGCTGGCGGTGACCTCCGCCGAGCGTTCCGAGCATCTGCCCGATGTGCCCACCCTGGTGGAAGTCGGCGACTACAACCTCGACCAGTTCGTGACCACCGCCTGGTTCGGCCTGATCGCTCACGAGTCCTTCTCCGTGGAGGCTCAGGAGGCCATGCGCACCGCGCTCGATGCCGTGATGCAGCGCGAGGAATTCGTCAGCTTCGCGGACCAACTGGGTGCCGAGCCGGGCCAGGTGGCCGGCGAGGAGTTCAAGCAGTTCATCGCCCAGGAGGTCGAGCGCTGGCAGGAAGTGGCCGAGCAGGCCGGCATCAGTCAGTAAGCGAGTCGACCGCTTTCACCGTTCGCTGAGGCGAGGCTCTGTCCTCGCCTCACCTGTCCTCTGGAGGGTGTCATGTCGTCCTCGTCGTCAAAGCGTGTCATGGCGGTTCGCGACCCCGGAGACGTTCTCTCGGGGTGTGTGCTGCTGGTCGCTTCCGCCATCCTGCTGTTCTATCTGATCCCCAACTACATCAGCGAGCCGCCCATCATGCAGAGCCCGCTGATGTCGCCGCGCTGGCTACCGCGCATCGTGGGCGGGTTGATGCTGTTCTTCTCCTGCCTGCTGATCGTGCAGGGAATGCTGGTGGACAACACCGACAAGGAGGATGGACGCCGCATCGAGAAGGGGCCCCGGCTGCGTTTCGCCATGATGGTGGCGGCGCTGGTGGTCTACGTGGCGCTGTTCGAGGCGCTGGGGGCGGTGATCAGCGGCATCCTGGCCACGCTGATTCTGTTCGCCGCTCACCCGGTCAGGACCTGGTGGGTCTACAGCCTGGCCTTCGTGTTACCTGCCGCGGTCGCCTTCGTCTTCGTGAAGGTCATGAACGTACCGCTGCCGCTGATGCCGTTCTGACGGCAGGCGCTACTGCCCCTGGGTGAATGCATGGATATGTTTTCGGAAGTCCTTCATCTCTTTCTCAGCCTGGACAACTTCCTGGCCATTGCGCTGGGGGTGGTCATCGGCGTCGTGGTCGGCTCGATTCCAGGACTGACCGCGACCATGGCGGTCGCGCTGGCGCTGCCGTTCACCTTCACCATGGAGCCGGTGGCGGCCATCCTGCTGCTGGTGGGCATCTACAAGGGCGGCATGTACGGCGGCTCCATCACGGCCATCCTGATTCGCACCCCGGGCTCGCCGGCTTCCGCCTGCACCCTGCTCGACGGCTACCCGATGGCCCAGCAGGGCCACGCCAAGAAGGCGCTCAAGACGGCGCTCTACTCCTCGGTGATCGCCGACTTCATCTCCAACATCGCGCTGATCTTCTTTGCCGCCTACCTGGCCAAGATCGCGCTCAACTTCGGTGCGCCGGAGTTCTTCTGGCTGATCTGCTTCTCGCTGACCATCATCATCTCGCTGGCCAGCGGCTCGATGATCAAGGGCCTGCTTGCCGCCTTGATGGGCATCCTGCTCTCGCTGGTGGGGCTGGACGAGGTCTACGGTTCCCAGCGGCTGACCTTCGGCAACTACAACCTGATGGACTCCATCTCGTTCATCCCGCTGCTGATCGGGCTGTTCGCCATTCCCGAGATCATCGAGTTCTATCGCAAGAAGGCGCTGCCGCACCTCAAGGCCAAGGCCAGCGGGGTGGGCATGACCCTGGCGGAGCTCAAACGCTGCCTGAAGAGCATCATTCGCGGCAGCCTGATCGGCGTGATCATCGGCGCGATTCCCGGCACCGGGGCCACCGCCGCGGCCTTCATCTCCTACAGCGACGCCCGCCGCCGCTCGCCCAACCGCGACAACTTCGGCAAGGGCGAGGTGGAAGGCGTGGCCGCCGCCGAGGCGGGCAACAACGGCGTGGCTGGGGCGACCATGATCCCGCTGCTGTCGCTGGGCATCCCCGGCGACGTGATCACCGCCATCATCCTCGGCGCCTTCATGGTCCACGGCCTGACCCCGGGCCCGATCATGTTTCAGGAGAACCTGACGCTGATCTACGCGCTGTTCGTCGGCATCATGTTCAGTTCGCTGGTGCTGCTGGTGGTGGGCAACGGGGCGATCAAGTACTTCTCGCTGATCGCCGACATTCCCAAGTCGATCCTCTTCCCCATCGTGCTGATGTTCTGCGTCTACGGTGCCTACGCGGTGAACAACGACACCTTCGACGTGTGGCTGATGCTGGGCTTCGGCGTGCTGGGCTACATCTTCAACCGGGCGGCGATTCCGGCGGCACCATTCTTGATCGGCTTCATTCTCGGGCCGATGTTCGAGGACAACCTGCGCCGCTCGCTGCTGATCGGGCACAACGATCTCTCGATCTTCGTGCGCGGTCCGATCACCTGGTTCTTCATCGCCCTGACGCTGGGCTCGATCCTGCTGGCGATCTATCGCTATGTCGCGGCGCGCCGTCAGTCCGTCAGCGCCAGCGTGACGCAGGAGAGCCCGTGAGCGGTATCGCACCCACGGGCGCAACGCAAGAAGCGGGAGAGGTGATATGGCGGGACCGCTGACAGGCCTGCGCGTGCTCGACCTGAGCCGGGTGATGGCCGGCCCTTGGTGTACCCAGATACTCGCCGACATGGGCGCCGAGGTGATCAAGGTCGAGCGCCCGGTGAGCGGTGACGACACGCGCCACTGGGGCCCGCCCTGGCTCAAGGATCGCGGCGGCAACGAGACCCGCGAATCCGCCTACTATCTCTCGGCCAACCGCGGCAAGCACTCGGTGACCGTGGACATGGGCCAGCCCGAAGGGCAGGCGCTGATCCGTGAGCTGGCCGCCCAGAGCGACATCCTGGTGGAGAACTTCAAGCGCGGCGGGTTGGCGCGCAAGGGGCTCGACTACGCCACCCTGGAGGCGATCAATCCCGGGTTGATCTACTGCTCCATCACCGGTTTTGGCCAGACCGGGCCGATGGCCGCTCTGGCCGGCTACGACTACCTGATCCAGGCCCAGGGCGGCCTGATGAGCATCACCGGCGCCGCCGACGGCGAGCCCGGCGCGGGGCCGCAGCGAGTCGGCATGGCGGTGGCGGACCTGACCACCGGCATGAACGCGACCATCGCCATTCTCGGCGCGCTGCACCACCGTCACCTGACCGGCGAAGGGCAGTACATCGACATGGCCCTGCTCGACGTGCAGGTGAGCTGGCTGGCCAACCAGGCGCAGAACTACTTCTGCAGCGGTACGCCGCCCACCCGTACCGGCGAGTACCATCCCAACCTGGTTCCCTATCAGCCGTTTCCCACCGCCGACGGCGAGAAGGTGATCATCGCCATCGGCAACGACGGCCAGTTCCAGCGCTTCTGCCAGGCGGTGGGGCGCCCCGAGCTGGCCGAGGACCCGCGCTTTGCGACCAATCCCGAGCGGGTCCGGCATCGCCTCGAGCTGGTACCGATCATGGTCGAGATCACCCGCAGCCGTACCGCCGCCGAGTGGATCGCGCTGCTGGGCGAGATCGCCGTGCCCTGCGGGCCAATCCAGAACATCGCTCAGGTCTTCGACGACCCCCAGGTCAAGGCGCGGGAAATGAAGATCGAGCTGGAGTCGCGCCACGGGCCGGTGCCCGGCGTGGCCAACCCGATCAAGTACTCGCGTACCCGGCTGGAGTATCGCAAGGCGCCGCCGGCACTGGGCGAGGATACCGAGGCCGTGCTGGCGCGGCTGCTTGGCAAGACGCCGGAGGAGATCGCCGAGTTGCGCCAGCGCGATGTGATCTAGCGCGGATCAGCCGACGCTGACGCCGCCGCAGACGAACAGGGTCTGGCCGGTGACGAAGCCGCTGCGTGCGTCGCAGAAGAAGCTCACCGCCTGGGCCACGTCCTCGGGTTGGCCCATGCGCCGCGCCGGGATGTTGTCGATGATGCGTCGTGCGCGCTCCGAATCCGGCGGGTTGTTCTCCCAGAAGGCGCTGGTGGCGATGGGGCCGGGGGCGACGCAGTTGACGGTGATGCCGTCGCCGGCCAGCTCCAGCGCCCAGGTGCGGGCCATGGATTGCAGCGCGCCCTTGGTCGCGCTGTAGAGGCTGCGTGCCTCCTTGCCCAGCACCACGCGGCTGGCGTTCATGACGATACGGCCGTAGTTGCGTTCGCGCATGCCGGGCAACAGCGCCTGGGTGCAGATCAGCGCCGAGCGCACGTTGAGGTGCATCAGGCGGTCGAAGTCCTCCACTCGCGTGTCGTCGAGCAGCGCCGGCGCGACGATCCCCACGTTGTTGACCAGACAGCTTACGCTGTGAGCCGCGACGATTTCGGCGAGTACCTCGCGGGTTGCTTCCACCTCGGCGAGATCGACCAGGCGCGCATCGGCTCTGAGCGACTCCGCCTCGGGCTCGACGATATCCAGCACGATGGTGCGATAGCCGTCACGTTGCAGGCGCAGGGCGATGGCCTGGCCGATGTTGCGGGCACCGCCGGTGACGATTGCGCAGGGTTCGGTCATGTGGGGTGGTCCTTGCAAGAGCTTCCGGTTGGTGACGCTGCAGAGGGAGTTGATCGTACGCAATGCGTACACAAGTTCGTTTCAAGGCTGAAGGCTGCGCCCGATCGCCACAATGCGACCTTCGTCTTGAGCGTTGATGGGTGACCTCAAGGCCCCCGCAGCCCGGCCGATATACCTCTGTTAGCATTCGCAAACATGATCGTCAGCGTCGGGTGGGGTCATGCTTTCGTGAAGCCTACTTTCTCGAGAAGTGGCGACATCAGGGGGCGGGGGAGCAATGAACACACCACTAGCGCGTAGGTGGCGGGTCGAGAGCGACACTGACTTGGGAGCGGACTCGCGACGATTCTGGCTGGCCAACTGCTTCTTGATCATCGTTGCGCTGACCTCCCTGGCGTATGCCTTGATCAACTTCTTCTACTTCAAGGCGATCCCTTTGGCGGTCGTCGAGCTGGGGTTCTTCGTCATCGTCGTGCTGGCGCTGGCAGATATGCGGGTCAACCGTAACATCGAGCGATCGGCTTGGGTGACGGTCCTGTCCTGCGGTCTCCTCTCTGCCTTCTTCTTTTGGTATGTGCAGGCGGGTGTCTCTGCAGCGGTATGGACGGTTTTCTTCGCTATCGTCAATTTTTTCCTGCTCGGCACGCGCAAGGGCTTGCCCGTTTACTTGGTTTTTTTCGCAGTCATCCTGTCATTGACCCTCAGTTACCGAAACGACTGGCCGGCGCTGTCGGGGGCCGCCCTGACCAATATCCTCGGCGCGATGATGGCCTTCGGTGCCGCGGCGTATTATCAGGAACGATCCCGGGAGGCCGCCTACCATCGAATCGAAGCGCTAGCCAACCAGGACAGCCTGACCGGTATCTCGAACCGCCGCCATTTCCTGCAGCGCTTCGAACGGGTTCGCCAAGCTCTGTGCAACCTGGATCGTCCGTATGCCCTCGTCCTCATCGATATCGACAACTTCAAGGCGATCAATGATGCCCACGGGCATGCCGTCGGGGACCAGGTCATCGTCGCCGTCACCCAGCGGTTGCTTTCGGCAGTCCGTGCACAGGACCTGGTCGCCCGGTTGGGGGGAGAGGAGTTCTGTGTCCTGCTTTACGACTGCGGGGACGGTGCTGCCTGGCGCCGCGCCGAGAAGCTTCGCCTGGCCGTAGGTGTGGAACCTGTGTCGGTGGAAAGCCAGAGTGTGCACGTGACGATCAGTGCGGGTGTCGCTGTCGGGGACCCGCAATCTCAAGGGTTCAACGAGATGTTTGCGGATGCGGACGTGCATCTCTATGCCGCCAAGGCAAAGGGGCGCGACCAGGTGGTGGGGCAGTAGCTGGCGGCGGCGACCGCCATCGCCGCGGCACTCGCGGCGATGCTGACCAGCCCCCTGGCGAGACTTGGCGCTATCTTCAATAGCCGTGAAAGGTGGCCAAGTTCTCCACCGGCTCGCGCTCGGTGATGAAGTGATTCTCTGGTGCCTCGGGATCTTCGTGACCCACGGCGATGGCGCACAGCACCAGTTCGCTGTCGGCCAGCCCCAGCTGTTCACGGATGATCCGGTGATACCAGGCCAGCGCGGCCTGGGCGCAGGTGTGCAGGCCCTGGCCTCGGGCGGAGGTCATCAGGCTCTGGATCAGCATGCCGGCATCCATGTAGCTGCCGGTCTCGAGGCGTCGGTCGATGGTCACGATCATGGCCACCGGGGCGTCGAAGAAGTGAAAGTTGCGGCGCATCTGTTCGTGGCGCCGGGCCTTGTCTTCACGCTTTATGCCCAACGCTTCGTAGAGGCCGTAGCCGCAGCGCTGGCGGCGCTCGCGATAGGGTTCGAACCACTGGGTGGGGTAGTAGGTGTACTCGGGTTGATGCTCCTCGCCGCTGTCGAAGGCGGCGAGAATGGAAGCGCTGAGCCGGTGCAGTGCCTCACCCGTCACCACGTGAACCTGCCACGGCTGAATATTGTTGCCGCTGGGCGCTCGTCCGGCGACTTCAACGATGTGGGCCAGCGTGTCGCGGCTGACCGGATCGGGCAAGAAGCGGCGAACGGACTTGCGGCTGCGGATGGCGTCGTCGACGTGCATTCAGAAACTCCTTGGTAAGAGCTGTGGGGCGAGCCGCCGGGCTGTTTCAGCTCTTCTCGTGCTCGGCGGTGGGGGCATCCCGCATGGCGATGGCCTCCAGGTCCTTCTGGAACTTGTTGAGGTAGTGCAGCAGGCTCACCGTCTCGTCGAAGGTGAAATTGGCAAGCCCCTGGGCATAGAACTCGTGGATCTTCGGCTGCAGGCTCTCCCAGAAGGCGCGGCCTTTATCGGTGAGTAGGATCAGCCGGGCGCGCTTGTCGTCGGGGTGGGTGATGCGCTTGACGTGATCGTCCCGCTCCAGCCGCTTGAGCACGCCGTCGAGGTTCTGGCGGCTGACGATCAGGTACTCGGTGAGCTGATTGAAAGAGATGCCGTCCTCATATCCCTTGCGCGACAGGGCGCCGAGCACGGCCCACTGGACCGTGCTCAGGCCGACCTGACCCACCGTCTGCTTCTGCAGGATGTTGCTGGCCTGGAAGAGGCGGAAGAACAGCCGGTTGGCCACGCTCTTGTCGTCCTGAATCGCCATCGATGGCACTCCTTTGTCGAGCAGCGCCGCCAGGCGGGAGTCAGGGCGTTCGGTCGCGATGAGGTTGGTCATCTGGGCACCGCCTGGCGGGCGATGATGTTTTTCATGATCTGGGCGGTACCGTCGCCGATCTGCAGTCCCAGCACGTCGCGCATGCGCTGGGAGAAGGGCATGTCCTCGCCCCAGCCGGTATGGCCGTGGGCCAGCATGCACTGCTTGATCACGTCGAAGGCGAGCTTCGGCCCCCACCACTTGTTCATTGCCGCCTCGCTGGTGTGGGGCAGTTCGTTGTCCTTCAGCCACAGCGCGTAGTAGCACTGCAGACGGGCGGCCTGAACGTAGGTCTGGTACTCCGCCAGCGGATGGGTCAGGCCCTGGAAGGCGGCGAGCTTGTGGCCGAAGGCCTCGCGCTCGGTGAGCCACTGCCAGGTCTCGTCCAGCGACTGTTGGGCCACCGCCAGGCACTGCAGGCCGATCAGCGCGCGGCTGTAGTCGAAGCCCTGCATCACCTGCTTGAAGCCCTGTCCCTCGTCGCCGAGCATGTGATCGGCCGGTACCGCGACATTGTCGAAGAAAATCGAGCCCCGGCCAATGGCGCGCTGTCCCGAGTCCTCGAAGCGGCTGGTGGAGATGCCGGGCGAATCCATCGGCACCAGGAAGGCGCTGATGCCGTTGGCGCGCTGTTCCTGGGTGCCGGTGCGGGCGAATACCACCGCCACGTCGGCCTGGTCGGCCATGGAGATCGAGGTCTTTTCGCCGCTGAGCAGGAAGCGCTCGCCGTCGCGGGTAGCCTTGAGCTTGAGGTTGGCGGCGTCGGAACCGCCGTGGGGCTCGGTCAGCGCGATACAGGCGATCTTGCGCCCGGCGGTGATGCCGCCGAGCCACTCCCGGGCCAGCTCGGGGCGGGCGTAGCGGGCGATGATCTGGCCGTTGAGCGAGGCCAGCAGCGGCAGGTAGGCGACGTTGAAGTCGCCGCGGGCGATCTCCTCGACGATGATACCGCTGGTCACGCAGTCCAGGCCGCTGCCGCCGTACGCCTCGGGCAGCTCGCCGCCCAGGCAGCCCATCTCGCCGAGCTGGACGACGATCTCGCGTTCGATGAGCGCCTCCTGCTCGCGGGCCCGGTAGCGCGGGGCCAGGGCGTCGGCGGCCAGCCGCGCCACGCTCTCGCGAATGGCCTGCTGCTGTTCGGTAAAGGCAAAGTTCATGCTGTCATCCTCGCGGCAGGGGCCGTCACTTGTAGAACTTTCTGAACTCGGGCCGGCGCTTCTCCTTGAAGGCGGCCACCCCTTCCCGCGACTCGTCGGTCTCGTAGTAGAGACTCAGCGCCTGCATGCCCAGAGCGCCGATGCCAGCGATGTTCTCGCTGTCGGCATTGAACGAGCGCTTGGCGATGGAAAGCGCGGTGGGGCTCTTCTCGAGGATCTCGTCGCACCATCGGCGCACCTCTTCGTCGAGCTGCTCGGGCGGCACCACGGCGTTGACCAGGCCCCACTCCAGCGCCTGGGCGGCGCTGTACTTGCGGCACAGGTACCAGATCTCGCGGGCGCGCTTTTCGCCGATCACCCGGGCGAGGTAGGCGGTGCCGAAGCCTGGATCCACCGAGCCCACCTTGGGCCCCACCTGGCCGAAGATGGCAGTCTCGGCAGCGATGGAGAGATCGCACACCACGTGCAGCACATGGCCGCCGCCGATGGCGAAGCCGTTGACCCGGGCAATCACCGGCTTGGGCACCTGGCGGATCAGCGTCTGCAGCTCCTCCACCGGCAGGCCGATGATGCCGCGGCCGTCGTACTGGCCCTCGTGGGCGCCCTGGTCACCGCCGGTGCAGAACGCCTTGTCGCCGGCGCCGGTGAGCACGATCACGCCCACCGACTTGTCCCAGCCGGCGCGGTTGAAGGCGTCGAGCAGCTCCATGCAGGTCTGGCCACGGAAGGCGTTGTAGCGCTCCGGGCGGTTGATGGTAATGGTCGCCACGCCGTCGGTGACGTCATAGAGAACGTCTTCGTAGTTAGGTGTCTGCAGTGTCATGAGTGTCTTCCTGAAAGCGTTGTGGGGCTGAAGGCGTCGCGGGGGCGTCAGCCCGCCATCGTGAGGCCGCCGGAAACGCTGATGACCTGGCCGGTGATGAAATCGGCGTCGTCGCTGGCGAGCAGGGCGATGATTCCCGGGTAGTCCTCAGGCTGGCCGATACGGCGCATGGGCACTGCGTTGCGGAACGCCTCGAGCAGCTTCTCCGGGTCGCGTGAGGTCTCGGCAAAACCCTGCAGCAGCGCAGTGTCGGTGGGGCCCGGGCAGACCACGTTGAGGGTCACGCCCTTGGTCGCGAGCTCCCGAGCCAGGGTCTTGCTCAGCCCCAGCAGGCCGGCCTTGCAGGCGGCGTAGACGGCTTCGCCGGAGGAGCCGACCCGGGCGGCGTCGGAAGCGACGTTGATCACCTTGCCGCCGCCGGCCTCGATCATCCGCGGCAGCACCACGTGGTGCATGTTGAGCGCGCCGGTGAGGTTCACCGCGATCAGCGACTCCCACAGCGCCGGCTCGGTCTTGAGGAACGGCATGAAGCGATCGAAGCCGGCGTTGTTGACCAGCACCAGGGGCACGCCGAGCTCGGCCTCGATGAGCTCGACCGTGTCGACGATGGCGGCGTAGTCGGTGATGTCGGCGCCATAGGCGCGGGCCTGGCCGCCGGCTTCGGCGATTACCTCCACGGTGCGGCGGGCGGCGTCGAGATCGCGGTCGAGCACCGCCACCTTGCTGCCTTCCGCGGCGAAGCGGCAACACACCGCGCGGCCGATGCCGCCGCCGCCACCGGTGACGATGACGGTCTTGTCCTGAAGTCCTCTCATGCAGCTCTCTCTCGTTGCGGATTGGGTAGGCGATGGCCTCGCGTCACGCCACGCTCTGGGCGGCCTGCTCGCGCAGCTTGAATTTCTGTATCTTTCCCGAGGGCGTGCGCGGCAGCTCGTCGAGCACCACCAGGAACTCCGGCTGGTACTGGCGCGTCACCTGGCGCTCGCTGAGAAAGGCGGTGACATCCGTAAGCGTCAGCGACTCGACGCCTTCCTTGAGGGTGACGTAGGCACACAGCCGCTCGCCCAGGCGCTCGTCGGGACGGCCCACCAGGGCCACGGCCTGGATTGCCGGGTGCTGGTAGAGCGCGTTTTCGATGTCGACGATGGGAATGTTCTCGCCGCCGCGGATCACCACGTCCTTGGAACGTCCGGTGATGCGCACGTAGCCCTGCTCGTCGAGGCGGGCCAGGTCGCCGGTGGGAAACCAGCCCTCGGCGTCGACGCCGTAGAGCTCCGGCTGCTTGAAGTAGCCGACGAACAGGCTGGCGCCGCGAACATAGAGCGGCCCCTCCTGGCCGGGCGGCAGGGTATTGCCCTCCAGGTCGGTGACTTTCAGCTCCATGAAGGGCAGGGGCAGGCCGTCGGTGTGCACGGCGCGAGAGGGGGCGTCGCCGGGGCGGGTGGTGGTCACCGCGCCGTTCTCGGTCATGCCCCAGGCGGAGATGATGCGCGTCGGCAGGTTGCGTGCGGCCTTCTCAACCAGCGGGCTGGGGATCGGTGCGCCGGCACACATGAACAGCTTGAGCGACTGCAGATCGGGACCGTGGGCCTCGGCCTGCTCGGCGATGTCGGCCAGGAAGGGCGTGGAGCCGAGCATCAGGCTGGGCCGCTCGGCACGAATGATGTCGACGGCCTCGGCCGGTTTCCAGGTGTCCTGCAGCACCGCGGTGGCCTGGAGGTAGACGGGCAGCATCAGGCCGTAGAGAAAGCCGAGCTGGTGCGCCAGCGGCGAGGGCATGAACACCGTGTCGTCGTTGCCCAGCCCCAGCCGGGTGGCGAAGGGGCGGATGTGGCTCATCAGGGTGTTGGAGGTGTGCATCACCCCCTTGGGCTTGCCGGTGGTGCCGGAGGTGTAAAGCAGCTGCACCACGTCGTCGCCGCCAGGGCGGCGTTCGCGGAACAGCGCGGCAGTATCCGTTTCCCGCTCCCAGGCGCGTTCCAGCAGGGTGTTCTCGAAGCTGTCCGGTCCCTCGCCGCCTACCACCAGCACCTGTTCGAGGGCGGTGAGTTCAGCCTTCAGCCCCCGGGCCATGGCGGCGTGATCGAAGCCGCGAAACACGCCGGGCACGACGAATACCTTGCTCTCGGCCTGGGCCAGCATGAAGCGCAGCTCGTGTTCGCGGAAGATCGGCATCAGCGGATTGAGCACTGCGCCGATACGAATGCAGGCCAGGTGCAGCGCGGTCATCTGCCACCAGTTGGGCAGCTGGCAGGAGACCACGTCGCCCTTGGCCACGCCCAGGCCGGCCAAACCCGCCGCCATGCGGGTGACCTTCTCGTTCAGTTCGGCGTAGGACAGCGAGTCATGGCTGCCTTCGGCCATGCGGTAGGTGACGATGGCCGGGCGACCGGCGGCGCTGGCCACGGCCTTATCCAGATAATCCGTCAAGAGCATGTCATTCCAGGCGCCAAGCGCGATCATCGCTTGCCTGCGCTCGGGAGTCAGATTCGTCTCGATAGCCATACGAGCTCCTGATGTTGCCGTTGTTTCGTTGTTGTGGCGGGCGCCGGTGCTTGGTGCGGCTCGGCGCGTCTTGAGGCTCAAGCTAGGCGAGTCGAAATTTTATGTCAACACATTGTCTTTTATTTTGGTTTGGCTAAACTCTCTCCATGAACTGGCAATGGCGTGAAGAAGTAGCTGTGACAATAAGTTGTCAGTAATGCTGCAAGAGCCGGCCCTTTAATCACACAGCGAGACGAGCCATGAGCCGAGCCGTGACCTTGATTCGCGAGGGCGACTGCGCGCGGATCACTCTGTTCAATCCGCCGGTCAATGCCTTGACCCAGCGGCTGCGCAGCGAGCTTCGCCGGGCCCTAATCGAAGCCGAGAACGACCCGAAGGTGAGGTGGATCCTGCTCAAGGCGGGAGGCCGCTGCTTCTCGGCGGGCGCCGACATGGGCGAGCTCGACCGGCTGCATGAAGCGCCCTCCCTGCCTGAGCTGACACTGGCCATCGAGAGCGGCACCAAACCCTGCGTGGCCTGGCTGCACGGTGCGGTACTCGGCGGCGGCCTGGAGCTGGCCATGGCCTGTCACTACCGGTTAGGTCCGCCCGAGCTGCGCCTGGGGTTGCCGCAGATCGCCCTGGGCTTGATTCCCTGCGCTGGCGGCACCCAGCGGCTGCCCCGGTTGATGGGGCTGGCCGCCGCGCTGCACCTGCTGCTCTCGGGTGAGACCATCGGGGCGACCCAGGCACGACGGCTGGGGCTCATCGATGCCGTGACGCCGCGGCTGCACGTGGAGGCGCAGCAGCAGGCCGAGGCGTGGAAGCTGGCGGCGCAGGGGGTGAGACGAACCCGCGACCGGCGCATCAAGGTGCCCGTTGCCGATGCGGCCGGTTGGCTCGAGCGCCTGAGCCTCGCGCTACCTGACGAGGCGCGTGACAACCCGGCCTGCGCCAGACTGTTCGAAGCGTTGAAGACCGCCGTTTACCAACCCTTCGACGAAGGGCTGCGCCGCGAATGGGCGCTGCATCTGGAGTGCCTTTCCCTGCCGCAGCTGCAGGAGCGGGCCGAGGCACGGCTGGCAGCACGGCGTCACGGCCGGCGTGCCCCGCGTCATCAATGGGTACGAGAGGGCTAGTCTGGATACTTCTCTCACCTGGGCCTTCAAACCGGGAGAGGCCTATCTCCTTCGTCTCGATGGTCTACTTTTCGAATAGCGCCCCGGGACGCAACGCGGCCAGGCGGGAAAACTTAGCTTACTTATTAATTTTTTCTTATGCTGTGGTCAGGCATTGGGTGTGAGAGGAGTGCGGATCATGGCAACCGACATCACCACGTCACGGCGAGAGGGCGGCATCGAGCTGCTCAGAATCAGCTGCCCCGAGCGGCGCAACATTCTGGACGCGGCGAGCTATGCGCGGTTGATCGAGGTGCTCGATGCGGCCGAGGCGGACGCCGAGGTCAAGGTGCTGGTCATCACCGGCAGCGAGAACTGCTTCACCGCCGGCAACGATCTGAACGATTACAAGGCACTGGCCGATGCCGAAAGCGTGCCGGCCATCGCCTTTCTGCGCCGCCTGCGTGCCTTTCCCAAGCCCGTGGTGGCCGCCGCCGAGGGGTTGGCGCTGGGGCTCGGCACGTCGATCCTGCTGCACTGCGACTTCGCCTATGCCGGTCACTCGACCCGCTTCTGCCTGCCTTTCGTCAACCTGGCCCTGACACCGCTGGGCGCTACTACCTATCTGCTGCCACGCCTGGCCGGCGGCAAGGCCACCACGGCGATGCTGATGCTGGGCCAGCCGTTCACTGCGGCCCGTGCCGGTGAGCTGGGGCTGATCACCGATGTCGCTCCCGACGGCAAGGCGCTGATGCAGGCGCTCGACTGTGCCGAACGGCTCGTGGCCAAGCCCTTCGATACGCTGCTCGCCATCAAGGCGCTGCTGCGTGAGAGTGACGACGCTGCCGTCGAAGGCGCTTTCGCCAGAGAGGAGCGACGCTTGCTCGAGCGCTGCGGCTCGCCGGAGGCACAGGGTGCCATCGATGCCTTCTTTGCCAGGCGTGGCCGCTGAACCATGCTGCGCAGCCTTATCTACGACGCCCTGATCCTCAGGCTGACTTCCCGTTGGTACGCCGCGGTGCTCGAACGGCTGCCCGAGGAGGCGGCCCTGCTGGACGTCGGGGTCGGCACGGCCGGGGCGCTGGCGGCCAACGCCGAGACGGTGAGGCGCAAGGGGCTGCGCATCACCGGTATCGACATCGATGCCGACTACATCGACCGCGCCCAGCGCCGGCTGGAGGAGGAGTCGCTCTGCGCCCATGCCGAGGTGCGTCTCGAGTCCGTCTACGACCATGACGGAGGCCCCTACGATGCAGCCTATTTCTCGGCCAGCCTGATGCTGCTGCCGGAGCCCGAGCGGGCACTTCGCCACTGCGCGGCACTGTTGAACCCAGGCGGACGGCTCTATTTCACCCAGACCATCCAACTGCGGCCCTCCCGCGGGATGGAGTGGCTCAAGCCCATGCTCAAGCGGCTCACCAGCATCGACTTCGGCCGGGTGACCTACGAGGACGCCTTCAAGGCGCAGCTCGACGCCGCCGGCCTGCGGCTCGAAGAGTTCACGGTGCTGTCGCGTCACGGCAGCCGGGCATCGTGCCTGGCCGTGGCGCGGTCTCTCGCCTGAACTTTCCCGACAGTTCATGGATATCTTCCGCTGCGGCGGTTCTCCACCAATACCTCAAGAATGGCATTGGCCTCCTGCATGATCGGCGAGGGCGCTTCGCCCTTGCGCCGGCTGCAGATCACCGGCGAGATGAGGCCCGGGTCGGCGAGGTAGACGTAAACGATGCCGTCGCGCCGTACGCGCTTGACCTGCTCCGGCACCAGGGTGATGCCCAGGCCGGAGGCGACCAGGCCGAGCGCCGTCTGCAGCTCGTTGGCCTCCTGGGCCACGGTGACCTTGAGTCCGCGGCGGCGAAACAGCCCCAAGGTGATGTCGGCCAGGCTCGGCCTGGGCTGGGCCGGAAACAGCACCAGCGGGTACTCGGCGAGCTGGGCCAGAGTCGGTACGGTGTCGGCCAGCGGGTGGCCTTCGGGCAGGGCCGCCATCAGCGGCTCGTCGAACAGGTTCTCCTGCTCCACGTCGGGGTCGTCGATGCGCATGCGGCCGAAGCCCAGGTCGATGCGCCCGCTCTTGAGCGCCTTCACCTGCTGCACCGTGGTCAGCTCGGCCAGCACCAGCTCGACATTATCCTTTTGTCGTAATTCCCGCACCAGCAGCGGAAGCTGCCCGTAGAACACCGAAGGAACGAAGCCGATGCCGAAGATCACGCGCTTGCTGCGGGCCAGGCGCTGGGTCGCGGCAACGGTGGTGTCGAGTTTGTCCATTATCTGCAGGGTATGCTCATGGAAGAACTGACCCGCCGGCGTCAGGCGTAGTCCACGGGCACTTCGCTCGAACAGCTCGGCGCCAATTTCGCTCTCCAATTGCTTGATCTGTCGTGATAAAGGCGGCTGTGCCATATGCAGCTTGGCGGCCGCTCGGGTCAGGTTGAGCTCCTCCGCGACCATGCAGAAATAGCGTAGATGTCGCAGCTCCATGATACCTCCAAGGTATGGCTCGGGACCTAAACGATATTGGTTCGGCCGCGCCGTGGCAATCAGACTGCCACGGTATCGAAACACCGAACCGCCGGAGCGCGCATGTCATCTGTTATCGAGTCCATCGAAACGCTGCTGGTCGATCTACCGACCATCCGCCCTCACAAGCTCTCCATGACCACCATGGCCTGCCAGACGCTGGTCATCGTGCGTCTGCGCGACTCCGACGGCGTCGAGGGCCTGGGCGAGGGCACCACCATCGGCGGGCTCGCCTATGGCCCCGAGAGCCCCGAGAGCATCAAGCGCAACATCGACAGCTACCTGGCGCCGCTGCTGATCGGCCAGCCGGCGAGCGCCGTCGCCACGCTGCGTGCCCGCCTCGACCGCCACGCCCGCGGTAACGCCATCGCCAAGTCGGCGCTGGAGACCGCGCTGCTCGACGCCCAGGGCAAGCGCCTCGGCTTGCCCATGGCCGAGCTGCTCGGCGGTGCGCGCCACGACTACCTGCCGGTGCTGTGGACCCTGGCCAGCGGCGATACCGCCCGCGACATCGACGAGGCCTTCCAGCGCCTGGAACAGCGCCGCCACTGCGACTTCAAGCTCAAGATCGGCGCCAACGCCGTGGACGACGACGTGCGCCACGTGGCCGCGATCAAGGCGGCGCTGGGCGAACGGGCCAGCGTGCGCGTCGACGTCAACCAGGCCTGGAGCGAGAGCACCGCCGTGCGCGGTATCGCCGCGCTGCAGGCCGCCGGTATCGAGCTGATCGAGCAGCCGGTCTCCGCCCGCGAGCATGCCGGGTTGGTGCGCCTGGCCAAGCGCTTCGAGGTGCCGATGCTGGCTGACGAAGCGGTGGCCGACGCCCGCGACGGCTTCGCTTTGGCCGCCGCCGGCTTCAGCGGCGCCTATGCGCTGAAGATCGCCAAGGCCGGCGGCCCGCGCGGGGCCCTGGCGCTGGCTGAGGTGGCCCAGGCGGCGGGCATCGGTCTCTACGGCGGCACTCTGCTGGAGGGCACCATCGGCACCGCCGCCTCGCTGCACGCCTGGGCCACGCTGCCCGAGCTGGCCTGGGGCAGCGAAATGTTCGGCCCGCTGCTGCTCAAGGACGACATCGTCGCCGAGCCGCTGACCTACGGCGAGTTCGGCGTGGAGCTGCCGCAAGGCCCGGGGCTGGGGATCGCCCTGGATGAAGACAAACTGGCGCATTACGCCCGCCGTTGAGGAGAAACGCATGCTTTTCCAAGTGGAGATGACCGTCAAGCTGCCGCCGACGATGCCGGCCGACGAGGCCGCCGCGATCAAGGCGCGCGAGAAGGAGTACGCCCAGGAGCTGCAGCGTCAGGGCAAGTGGCGCCACCTGTGGCGGGTCGCCGGCAGCTACGCCAACGTCAGCATCTTCGACGTGCGCGACAACGCCGAGTTGCAGGAGCTGGTCGCGGGCCTGCCGCTCTTCCCGTGGATGGAGATCAGCGTCAAGCCGCTGTGCCGCCATCCGTCATCCATACGCGACGACGACAGCTGATCAAGCATCACGCCAGCCCCGCGGGGCACCCAACGACAACGAGGACAGACCCATGACCGTGAAGATCCATGACACCCCCGACGTGCAGAACTTTCTCAAGGCCGTGGCCGGTTTCGACCAGCAGGGCGGCAGCCACCGTGGCAAGCAGATCCTGCATCGCCTGCTCTCCGACGTATACCGCCTGATCGACGACTTCGACGTCAGCCCCGAGGAGTTCTGGTCGGCGGTGAGCCTGCTCAACGAGCTGGGCAAGGAGAGCCAGTTCGGCCTGCTGGCCCCTGGGCTCGGCTTCGACCACTACCTCGACATGCGCATGGACGCCGCCGACGAGCAGGCCGGCCTGACCGGCGGCACGCCGCGTACCATTGAAGGTCCGCTCTACGTGGCCGGCGCGCCGGTGAGCGAAGGCGAGGCGCGCATGGACGACGGCAGCGACGCCGATGCCGAGGTGATGTGGCTGACCGGTCAGGTGCGCGACACCCAGGGCAAGCCGGTGGCCGGCGCCCAGGTGGAGATCTGGCACGCCGACTCCAAGGGCGGCTATTCCTTCTTCGATCCCTCGCAGTCGCAGTACAACCTGCGCCGCACCATCATCGCCGATGCCGAGGGCCGCTACCGCGCGCGTAGCATCATCCCCTCCGGCTACGGCGTGCCGGCCGGCAGCCCCACCGACCAGGTACTCAAGCTGCTGGGTCGCCACGGCCAGCGTCCGGCGCACATCCACTTCTTCGTCTCCGCTCCAGGACATCGTCACCTGACCACCCAGATCAACCTGGCCGGCGACGAGTACACCTGGGACGACTTCGCCTTCGCCACCCGTGAAGAGCTGGTGGTCGACGCCACCCGCATCGAGGACGCCGCCGAGGCCGCCAAGCGCGGGCTCGAAGCGCCCTTCACCGAGGTGGTGTTCGACGTCGAGCTGGCACCCACCGCCGACCCCGAGCAGCAGAGCCGCCACAAGCGCCCGCGGGCGCTGGAAGACGAAGCGGCACCGGCCAAGCGCGAGCCCGTCGAGGCCTGAGCGCCCGCAGCTGACGCTACCTGACTGACGACACGAAGCGCTCTGCCCGCCGGCCCCCGCCGGTGGGTAGGGGAGCCTCGTCCCTGACAAGAGCAACGAGGAGTTGGAGCCATGACCGCACAGCTTGATCGTCTCGAGAAACGCGTTCGCGGCGCCGTCGTCGACGACCCCGAGAACGGTATCTTCCGCTGCCACCGCAGCATGTTCACCGACCCGGCCTTCTTCGAGCTGGAGATGAAGCACATTTTCGAAGGCAACTGGCTGTTCCTGGCTCACGAGAGCCAGGTGGCGGAGCCGGGCGACTACATGACCGTGACCATGGGCCGCCAGCCGGTGATCCTCACCCGCGACAAGCAGGGTGAGCTGCACGCGCTGATCAACGCCTGCGCCCACCGCGGCGCAACCCTGTGCCGCAAGAAGCGCGGCAACAAGGGCACCTTCACCTGCCCGTTCCACGGCTGGTCGTTCAAGAACGACGGCAAGCTGCTCAAGGCCAAGAACGAGAAGGCCGGCGCCTACCCGGAGAGCTTCAAGCAGGAAGGCTCCCATGACCTCAAGCGCGTGGCGCGCTTCGAGAACTATCGCGGCTTCCTGTTCGGCAGCCTGAGTGCCGATGTCGCCCCGCTCAACGAGTACCTTGGAGAGACCACCAAGATCATCGACAACATCGTCGATCAGGCGCCGGAAGGCATCGAGATCCTGCGCGGCACGTCGTCCTACACCTTCAATGGCAACTGGAAGCTGGGCGCCGAGAACGGTGCCGACGGCTACCACGTCAGCACCGTGCACTGGAACTACGCCTCGACCATGGAGCGGCGCAACTACGACGCCGGCGGCACCAAGGCGGTGGACGCCAACGGCTGGTCGAAGAGCATGGGCGGCTTCTACTCCTACGACAACGGCCACATGATGCTGTGGACCCGCCTGCTCAACCCCGAGGTACGTCCGGTCTACTCCCAGCGTGAGCGCATCGAGCAGGAGCTTGGCGAGGCGCGGGCCGACTCCATCGTCAACCAGACCCGCAATCTCTGCCTCTACCCCAACGTCTACCTGATGGATCAGTTCTCTACTCAGATTCGCGTGATCCGGCCTATCGCCGTGGACAAGAGCGAGGTCACCATCTACTGCTTCGCGCCCAAGGGTGAGTCCGCCGAAAACCGCGCCCTGCGCATCCGTCAGTATGAGGACTTCTTCAACGTCAGCGGCATGGGCACGCCCGACGACCTTGAGGAGTTCCGCGCCTGCCAGAACGGCTACGCCGGACTCGACGCGGAGTGGAACGACCTCTCCCGCGGCGCCAAGAAGTGGATCGAGGGCGCCGACGACAACGCCAAGGCCATCGACATGAAGCCGCTGCTCAGCGGTGCCTCCCCCGAGGACGAAGGACTCTATGTGCTGCACCACAAGCACTGGGTCGAGGAGATGCTGCGTGCCATCGACAAGGAACGCAGCCAGTTCATCGCCACCACGTCTGGCGCAACGAGCGAATCCTGAGGAGGTCATCATGAGTATCGATTTTCTGGCCATCCAGGCCTTCATCCATCGTGAAGCCCGTCTGCTTGACGACCGCGAATGGGACGAGTGGCTGACCTGCTACAGCAAGAATGCGGTGTTCTGGATGCCGGCATGGGACGACGACGATCGGCTGACCGAGGACCCCCAGCGCGAGATCTCGCTGATCTACTACCCCAACCGCGAGGGGCTGGAGGATCGCGTCTATCGCATCAAGACCGAACGCTCCGGCGCCACCAGCATTCCCGAGCCGCGCACCACCCACCAGATCTCCAATCTTGAGGTGCTCTCCCAGGAAGGTGACACGGTCGAGCTGCGCTTCAACTGGCACACCCTGAGCCATCGCTACCAGCAGACCGACGGCTACTTCGGCACCTCCTTCTACACCCTGGACGTGAGCGGCGGAGAGCCGCTGATCGTCAGCAAGAAGGTGGTGCTCAACAACGACTACATCCACCAGGTCATCGACGTGTATCACGTCTGAACGATCGTGAACCCGGTGGGGAGGAGACGAGCATGAGCTATACCATTGCGCTCAACTTCGAGGACGGCGTGACCCGTTTCATTTCCTGCAAGGAAGGGGAAACGGTGCTCGATGCCGCCTATCGTCACAAGGTCAATCTGCCGATGGACTGCTCCGACGGCGTCTGCGGCACCTGCAAGGGTACCTGCGAGCAGGGGGCATTCGATCTTGGCGACGAATACATCGACGAGGCGCTTTCCGACGAGGAGGTGGCTGAAGGCAAGGTGCTGACCTGCCAGATGGTGCCCTCATCGGACTGCGTGGTGCAGGTGCCGGTGGCATCGACCCTGTGCAAGACCGCGGTGGGCGAGTTCCCGGCCAGAGTCGCCGAGGTTTCGCGCCTCTCCGAGGACAGCTTCGAGTTGGTCATCGATCTTGATCAAGAGTATCTCGATGAGGGCGAGGAGCTGGCCTTCCTGCCGGGCCAGTACGTCAACATCCAGGTGCCGGGCAGCGACGAGACCCGTTCCTACTCGTTCAGCTCGGCGCCAGGGGAGCGCCGCGCGAGCTTCCTGATCCGCAACGTGCCGAACGGCCTGATGAGCGGCTATCTCAGCGGCGCGGCCAAGCCCGAGGACGCCCTGACCCTGACCGGGCCGATGGGTAGCTTCTACCTGCGCGAGGTCAGACGCCCGGTGCTGATGCTGGCCGGCGGCACCGGCCTGGCGCCGTTCCTGGCCATGCTGCGCCAGCTGCAGGAGCAGGGCTGTGACCAGCCGGTGCGGCTGCTCTACGGTGTGAACGTCGACGACCACCTGGTCAAGCTCGACGAACTCGACGCCTTCGTCGAGGCGCTGCCCGACTTCGCCTACACCACGGTGGTCGCCGATGCGGCGAGCGAGCACATGCGCAAGGGCTACGTGACCCACCACATGGCGCCCGAGCTGCTGCATGACGGCGAGGTCGACGTCTACCTGTGCGGGCCGCCGCCGATGGTGGACGCGGTGCTCACTCACTTCCGCGAGCAGGGGATTTCGCCCGCGAGCTTCCACTACGAGAAGTTCACCCCGAGCCTGGCCCCGGAAGAAGCAAAGAAGGAGGCGGTGGCATGAGCGCGCGTTTTGCCGAGCAGGTGATGGTGATCACCGGTGCCGCTCAGGGCATCGGTAAGCGCGTCGCCGAACGCGCCGGGGCCGAGGGCGCCCGGCTGGCGCTGGTGGACCGCGCCGAGCACGTCGAGCGGGTGGCGGCCGAGCTGCGCGAGGCGGGCATCGAGGCGATCGCCCTCCAGGCCGACCTGGAGGCCTGGGAGGGCGCCGAGGGCGTAATGCGCCAGGTGCAGGAGCACTATGGTCGGCTCGACGTGCTGATCAACAACGTCGGCGGCACCATCTGGGCCCAGCCCTACGCCCACTACACGCCCGAACAGATCGAGGCCGAGGTGCGCCGCTCGCTGTTTCCCACCCTGTGGTGCTGTCGCGCGGCGCTGCCTTATCTGCTGGCGAGCCAGGGCAACATCGTCAACGTCTCCTCGGTGGCCACCCGCGGCATCAACCGGGTGCCCTACGCCGCGGCCAAGGGCGGCGTCAACGCCATGACCGTGGCGCTGGCCTTCGAATACGCCGAGTACGGCATTCGCGTCAACGCCACCGCCCCCGGCGGCACCGAGGCGCCGCCGCGGCTGACGCCGCGCAACAGCGCCGAGCCCAGCGAGCAGGAGAAGGCGTGGTACCAGCAGCTGATCGATCAGACCAAGGCCACCAGCTTCATGGGGCGCTACGGCACCCTCGACGAGCAGGCCGGCCCGATCCTGTTCCTGGCCTCCCGCGATGCCAGCTACATCACCGGCAGCGTGGTGCCGGTGGCGGGCGGCGACAGCGGCTGAGCGATACCGTCGCGCCATTCACGCCACCTGCTCGCACCCACCCAACGACAACAACAGTCCCCTGGAGCACACCGTGAAACACATCGAGAAAGGCACGAGCCTGAAGCGCCTACCCGGCGATTTCATCCGCGACCTGACGCCCGAGAATGCCAGCGCCGGCCTGGTGGCCGGCGTGTTCGGCCTGAGCGCCGGCGTCATCCACATCAGCGCCGGCACCGCGGCCGGCCTGGATTCCTCCTTCATCATGATCTGGGTGATCAGCTACCTGATGATCAACGGTCTGTTCGGCCTGCTGGTGCCGAGCTACTACCGGCTGCCCCTGCCCATGGCCAACTCGATTCCCGGCGCGCTGCTGTTCGCCGCGGTGATCCCGGTGGTGGGGCTCGAGGCCGCCCTGGGCGCGACCCTGATCGCCGGCGCCATCTCGCTGGTGGCCGGACTCACCGGGGTGATGGCCACGGTGATGCGGCTGATCCCGATGCCCATCGTGATGGGCATGATCGCCGGCGTGCTGCTGAGCTTCGGCACGCGCATGGTCGGCTCGCTGGACGACGCCCTGCTGCCGGCCGCGATCATGATCCTGAGTTTCTTCCTGGCGGCGCGGCTGTTTCGCCGCGTGCCGCCGCTGCTGGTGGCCATGGGCGCGGGCATCGCCTACCTGATGGCCACCGGCGTCGACTTCTCCGGCATCCAGGCCACGGTGCGCTTCCCCGAGTTCATCGTGCCCGAGTTCACCCTGGGCGCCTTCCTCGCCTACGGCCTGCCGCTGGCGATCATTCTGGTGGGGATGGAGACCCCGGCCGGCGTCGGCCTGGTCAAGGGCATGGGCTACGACAAGGTACCGGCCAACGGCATCACCGCGGTGGGCGGCCTGGGCACCATGATCTCCTCGTTCTTCAACCTGCACAGCACCTGCATCGCCGCGCCGATGACCGGCATCTGCTCCTCGCCGGAAGCCGGCGAGCGCGACAAGCGCTGGGTGGCGGCGGTGATCACCGGGGCCATCTTCGTGGTGTGCGCGCCCTTCTACGGCTACGTGGTCAGCCTGATCGAGGCCACCCCGGGCTACTTCATCGCCATCATCGCCGGCCTGGCGCTGGTCCGCGTGCTGACCTCGGCGCTGGCCATCGCCTTCTCCGGCAAGAAGCACGAGATGGGCGCGCTGTTCGCCTTCCTGATCGCCGCCTCGGGCATCCAGATCCTCGGCATCGGCGCCTCGTTCTGGGCACTGGTGCTGGGGGTGCTGATCTCGATGATCTTCGAGACCAAGGACTTCGAGTTCATCGTCAAGCGCGAGACCGCCGCGGCGCGCTAGCGTAGCGGCCGTACGTCCTCCATTGGTCCGCGTGCGATCCGTCGCCGCGGGCCTTTTTTCCCGTTTCGACTCTCCATCCCACTCACGCGAGGTGAACCATGTCATTGCGCCAGGACTGGTCGCTGTCGGCCGTGACCGCCGGCTTCGTGGCGGTGCTGATCTCCTACGCCGGCCCGCTGGCGATCTTCTTCCAGGCCGCGCAGAGCGCGGACATCTCCGCCCAGATGATGAGTTCCTGGGTGTGGGCGATCTCCATTGGCGCCGCGGTGTCGGGTATCGGCCTGAGCCTGTGGCTCAAGGTGCCGGTGATCACCGCCTGGTCGGCGCCCGGCACGGCGCTGTTGGTCACGCTGTTTCCCGGGCTGTCGTTGAACGAGGCGGTGGGGGCCTATCTCACCGCCGCCTTGATCGTCTTTGCGGTGGGGGTGAGCGGCACCTTCGACCGTCTCATCGCACTGATTCCGCCCGGCATCGCCGCGGCAATGATGGCCGGCATCCTGTTCCAGTTCGGCCTCGGCGTGTTCACTGCGCTGGAGAGCTCTCCGGCCCTGGCCATGGGCATGCTCGCCGCCTACCTGGTGTTCAAGCGGCTCTTTCCGCGCTACTTCCTGGTGCTGTTGCTGCTGGTCGGGATCGTGCTGGCGGTGGTACTGGAGGGCGCCAGCCTGGCGGGCGTTTCATGGCAACTGGCCGCGCCCGAGCCGATTCGCCCCGAGTGGACGCTGAGCGCCACCTTGAGCCTGGCGCTGCCGCTGGCGCTGGTCAGTCTCACCGGCCAGTTCCTGCCGGGCATGGCGATCCTACGCGGCGCCGGCTACGCCACCCAGGCCCGGCCGATCCTCACCGTCACCAGCCTGGTGTCGATGCCGATGGCGCTGTTCGGTGGCATCACCACGGTGGTGGCGGCCATCACCGCGGCGCTGTGTACCGGCAGGGCGGCCCACCCCGACCCCGCCAGGCGCTATGTGGCCGGGGTGGCCAACGGCGTGTTCTATCTGTTCGGCGCGCTGTTCTCGGGCAGCATCGTGCTGCTGTTCACCTCGCTGCCGGTGACCTTCGTCGCCCTGCTGGCGGGACTGGCGCTGATCGGGGCGATCAGCGGCAACCTCAGTGCCGCGGCAGCCGAGAAGCAGCACCTCGAGGCCTCGATCATCACCTTCCTGGCCACCGCCTCGGGGATGAGCCTGTTCGGTCTGGGCTCGGCCTTCTGGGGTGTGGCGATCGGCTGTGCGGCCTATTTGATCCTGCATCGGCCGTGGGCGCAGCCAAGGCAGCGGGCGGCTTCTGTCGCTGGAGAAAAGCCATGATTGCTCTGGGCAGCGAATTCGGCCAATGTCGAGGCATGAGTGCCGAACATCGGCCGGCAATCGCAGCACGAGCGTGGCTCCCATGTCTGATCGAGAGACCCCCGAGTACTCGGCGTGGAATCCCGGCCTCGAGGCCGACCTGCCCAGGCGCTACCAGCCCCTGGAAACCATCCATCGCGAGGAGAACGTCTATACCCGGCTGAGCGAGATCCCCGAACTGAGAGCCCTCACCGGCCTCGAGGAGGAGGAGCTGGTGGCGTTTCGTGCCGAGCGTCTGGTGCTGCACGAGTTGATCGTGCGGGTGACCGCCGATATCCGAGTGGCCGAGGGGGAAGAGGAGGAAGTGCTGGGGCGCAACTTCCGCCGCATCACCCTGCAGATCCTCAGCGGCTACCTGCTGCCCCACATGCCGGCGCTGCGTCAGGCCTTCGACGAGCTCTACGCGACGATCCGGGCCGGAGTGGGGCAGATCCTGGAAGCGGCCTTCGCCGTCGAGCCGGAAGCGGCCGAGCCCGAGCCCGAGCCGGTCTCGCGGCTGGCCCGCTGGCTGGGCAGGCGTCCGGCGCCGCAGCGGCAGGCCGACCGCCGTACCCTGGAGGAGCGCCACCACGATGCCATCCAGGGCATCAAGCAGCGGGGGCTGGCCGCCCAGGACGAGCTCGCACAGGCCATCTACAAGAGCGCCTATCGGGTGATGAGCTCGATTGCCGCGGTCCAGGGGCATATCGGCGTGGACCGCGAGGTGCTGGCGACGCTGATCGCCCGCCACGCCTGCAACGACTACGGCAGCCGTGTGGTCGGCAACCTGCTGGCGCCACACGTCGAGCGGGCCATCGAGCAGGAGGGCTACGCCCGGGTGCCACTCGCCGACGAGCCGATCCTGATCAGCCTCAAGGGCGCCTCGGCGGCCGGCAAGAGCTCCCTGCGCCACCTGTTGAGATACACCCTGCAGGACCTCGGTATCCCGCCGGAGCAGTACGGCACCATCACGCCCGATATCTGGCGTCGCCTGCTGCTCGACTACGAGACCCTGGGTGAGGCCTACAAGTACGCCGGTCGCCTGGCGGGCAAGGAGGTCAAGCTGATCGACGCCAAGTTGGACCGCTACATTCGCGACAAGGCGCAGCGGGACCGCACCATTCCCAACCTGCTGATCGACCGCTTTCGCTTCGACAGTTTCTCCTCCGACACGGTGCCGCGGCTGCTGGATGGCACCTACGCCAAGTACGTCTCCACCATGCACATGTACTTCATCATCACCCCGCCGGAGGCCACGGTGGAGCGGGGCTGGCTGAGGGGGCTGGAGCGCGGGCGCTACAAGGCGGTGTCGGACTTCCTGGGGCACTGTGTGGAGGCCTACGACGGCATGCCCAGGGTGTTCTTCAAGTGGATGGACAGCCCGCGGCCACGCTTCAAGTACGTGTTCCTCGACAACAGCGTGCCCCGGCACACCCCGCCGGAGGTCGTCGCCCACGGCACCCGCGAAGTGCTGCACGTGCTGGACCCAGTGGGCCTGGTCAACCTCGACCGCTACAAGAAGATCCACACCGCGGCGACGTGTCCGGAGGAGGTCTATCCCGCCGGCGACACCCTGGCCGTGGCCGCCAACTGCACCTTTCTGAAGCAGTGCCTCGCCAAGGTACCGGAGGTGCGCTTCGCCGACCGCGCCAGCGGCAAGGTCTACCTGAGTGCCACCGCGGGCCGCTTCGCGGTGGAGGACGCCGCGCTGCTACGCGCCAAGCGGCAGGACCCGGAACTGGCGGCGCTGTTTGCGGCGCTGGGAGTGCCCGAGGGGTAGTGAATCTCAGCCTTCGACTGGGCGGGCAGGGGCGTCCAGGCTCTCGACCAGCTCGATCAGATTGCAGAGTGCCGGGGAATCGTTGTCGGGCCGCCAGGCGAACCACAGCGGCATGGCGCAGGCGTCGAGCTCCGGCAGGTGCAGGAAGCGGATCCCCGGCATGGGGTGATGACTGCTGGCGGCGGGCAGAATGGCGATGCCGAGCCCCGCGGCCACCATGCTCAGGATGGCGATGTTGTCGGCGCCATACTGCACCACCCGGGGGTGGAAGCTTAGACGCTGGAAGTGGGCCTGCATGCGATCGAAGTAGACCGGCGAAGCGCTGCGAAACCCCCACACGAACTCGGCGTCGGCCAACTGCTCCAGCCTCGTCGGCGGGACCTCGGCCCAGGAAGAACTTGCCGGCACCGCCAGCACCAGCGAATCGTGCTGCAGCAGGCGTGTCTCCAGCCCCGGCTGGCCGCTGTCGTCGAGGTAGAGGATGCCGGCATCCAGGGTGCCCTCCCGCAGCCGTTCCAACTGCGGCCCCGAGAGCAGCGGGAAGACCTCGAAGGCAACCTGAGGGAAGCGCTCGCGATAGCGCCCGAGCAGCCCGGCCACCTGCGGAACCCACAGGTGGGTCACCGTCACGCCCAGGCTGACCTTGCCGACCACCCCCTGTCCCAGCGCGGTGAGGCGTGCCTTGAGCCGCGTGCGGCGGTCGAGCAGCTGCTGTGCTTCCTCATAGAGCGCCTGGCCGGCCACCGTCAGGCGTACGCCGCGGGCATGCCGCTCGAACAGCCGCGTCTCCAGGTCCTCTTCCAGCAGGTGAATCTGACGGGTCAGGGCGGGCTGGGCGACATGCACGCGACGGCTGGCGGCGGAAATGGAGCCGGCCTCGACGACGGCGACAAAGTAGTGCAGTTGGCGGAATTCCATCGGCTCCGATACCTGAATGGCATGGCTTTCATCGATTATTGGTATTTTTCCTATGGATTCCCAGCGCGGATAGTGGCATGACTGATAGTGCGACAGCGGGAGAGACCGGTCCGTGAGCTGCGGCACCGGCGCCGAAGGAGCAACTGCCCCGGAAACTCTCAGGCCACAGGACCGCTTCGCATCACTGATTCCGAAGAGCGGCCGACGACTGCGTCCGTCGGCACACCGAAGGAGCAAGCGGGCATTGCGCGCGTGAATCTCTCAGGTTCCATGACGGATGGGGTACTCGCTGCCGGCTGGCGGCGAGTTCGACCCGACGCGTCTGGAGAAACGCAATGCAACGTATCGCCGTCATCGGCGGTGGCATCACGGGTGTCACCACCGCCTACGCGCTGCTCAAACGCGGCCTGGACGTCACGCTCTACGAGCGCAACCGCTATGCAGCCATGGAGACCTCCTTCGCCAACGGTGGCCAACTGTCGGCCTCCAATGCCGAGGTGTGGACTCACTGGCCCACGGTGCTCAAAGGGCTGCGCTGGATGCTGCGAGCCGATGCGCCCCTGCTGGTGAATCCCCGGCCTACCTGGCACAAGCTGAGCTGGTTCGCCGAGTTCATCGCCGCCATTCCCCGCTATGCCGACAACACCACGGAAACGGCACGCCTGGCGATCGCCGCCCGGGAGTATCTCTACCGCTGGGCGCGCGACGAAGAGATCGAGTTCGACCTCGAGCGGCGGGGCATTCTGCACATCTACCGCGACAGGGCGAGCTTCGAGCATGCAGCCAGAGTCACCAGGTTGCTGGCGAATGGCGGGCTCGAGCGGCGGCCGGTGACGCCCGAGGAGATGCGCGCCATCGAGCCGAATCTGGCCGGCGACTACCATGGCGGCTTCTTCACCGAGAGCGACGCCACGGGCGACATCCACAAGTACACCCAGGGCCTGGCGGCTGCCGTCGAGCGTCGCGGCGGGAGCATTCGCTACGGCCAGGACGTGTCCGGCGTCGGGGCCGATGCCGGCGGAGCCTGGGTCGGCGTGCAAGGCGAGCGGGAGGCGTACGACGGCCTGGTAGTGTGCGCCGGTGTGGCGAGTCGTGGCCTGGCGGCCAGTCTCGGCGACCGTCTCAACGTCTATCCGGTGAAGGGCTACTCGATCACCGTGCATCTCGACGACGCGGCCTCTCGAGATGCGGCGCCGATGGTGAGCCTGCTGGACGACGAGGCCAAGCTGGTCACCAGCCGGCTGGGCGCCGAGCGTTTCCGCGTGGCCGGCACCGCCGAGTTCAACGGCCTCGACCGCGATATCCGTCACGACCGAGTTCGTCCGCTGATCGACTGGGTCGAACGCTGCTTCCCCGGCGTCGGTACCCGGCGGGTCGTGCCCTGGGCGGGGCTGCGCCCCATGCTGCCCGACATGATGCCGCGGGTGGGAAGAGGGCGGCAGCCACGGGTGTTCTACAACACCGGTCACGGTCATCTGGGCTGGACGCTGTCGGCAATCACCGCCGAGCTGGTGGCTGACTCCGTGATGGTGGCCAGAACGGAGCAGGTACGTCCCAGCCTGGCTCAGTAACCGCTCCGCGCGCTTCAGTAAGGAAGCCTTCCACGAGCCATGCCGTCATGGCATGGCTCGCATCCCAAATCCCTATTTTTTCGATCGTGCCGTCTGTCCCATAGTCAGGAGACAACCCACAACAAGACTCGCTGCGGCGAGCTGGACTCTCCCGATGACCAAGACCTACCATCTCCTGACTGGGCTGCACTTCGCCCTGTGCACGCTGGCCATGATCTGGCCCGGTGCGCTGATTGCCAACCGCATCGAGCCCATCGTGCTGGGGCTGCCCTTCCTGTTCTTCTGGTACATCCTGTGGATGCTGGTGCTGTTCGCCGGCATGTGGCTTGCCTACGTCGTACGTCACGGAGGCGGCCGTCATGACTGATTCGCTGATCGTGGTCGGTATCACCCTGACCTATCTCGCCATGGTGCTGTGGGTGGGCCTGCGCGCCCGCGGTCAGCAGAGCTCGAGCCTCGAGGGCTATGTGGCCGGCGGACGCCACGTCGGCGTGGTGATCCTGTTCTTCATCCTCGGTGCCGAGATCTTCTCCGCCTTTGCCTTCCTCGGTGCGCCGGGCTGGGCCTATCAGCACGGCTCGCCGGCCTTCTACATTCTCGCCTACCTGGCGCTGGTGCCGATCACCATCTGGGCGATGGGGCCTCGGGTCGCCGAGCTGGGCCGCCAGAAGGGCTATCTGACCCAGGGCGACATGATCGCCGACCACTACCGGAGCAAGGCGCTGGGTATCCTGGCCGGCACCATCGGCGTGCTGGCGCTGGTACCCTATCTGACCATCCAGATCGCCGGAGCCGGGCTGCTCTTCCAGGCCGCCACCGATGGGTTGATTCCCTTCTGGCTCGGCGCCCTGCTGGCCTTCATGGTGGTGGCGGCCTACGTGTTCTGCAGCGGCCTGAGCGGCATCGGCTGGACCAATCTGGTGCAGGGCATCATGATGATCGCCATCGCCTGGTTTCTGGGCCTGGCCGTGTCGCAGCGCCTCTACGGCGGGGTCGGCGAAATGTTCCTCCAGCTTCAGCAGGCGGCGCCCGAGTACCTGACCATGCCCGGCGCCAGCGGCATGAGCTGGGGTTACTTCAGCACCGCGGTGCTGGTCAGCGCCTTCGGCGGGGCCATGTGGCCGCATCTGTTCATGAAGTTCTACTCCGCCGACAGCGGCCGCACCCTGCGCAAGGTCAGCGTCTTCTATCCGCTCTACGCCTACCTGCTGGTGCCGCTGCTGTTCATCGGCTTTGCCGGCGTGCTGGTGTTCGCCGACGAGCCGCTGGCGCGCTCGGATACCGTGCTGCTGCGCATGGTCATGGACGTGGCCAATTTCTCCCCCTGGGTGATCGGATTGATGCTCTCCGGTGCGCTGGCGGCGGCCATGTCCACCGGCGCCAACCTGGCCCATACCGCGGCCATCGTACTGGTACGCGATGTGCTGGGGCCCACCGTGATGCAGCGCGCCAGTGAACGGACCGTGGTCAGCGCCACCCGCTGGAGCGTGGTCGGCCTGTCGCTGATCGCCTATCTCTTCGCCCTGGCAAATCCCGCTTCCCTGGTCCTGCTGCTGCTCGGCGCCTATGGACTGATCGTACAGCTCTTCCCCATGGTGATCGGCGCCCTGTTCCTGCCGCGACTGCGTCGCACCAGCGTCATGGCGGGCGCCCTGATGGGCAGCCTGGCCTATCTGCTGATGGACTTCGTCTGGAGCTCGCCGCTGGGCTGGCATGCCGGCGTATGGGCGATGCTGCTCAACGTGGGCGTGGTAGCGGCCTGGCAGGGGCTATCCCGCTCTGCTCGTCAGGGCCACCCCTTATCCAGCACTCCAAGTCACTGAACCGCCACGGAGGCCATGATGACGATCTTATCCCCCACTCTGGACCTCAAGGGCGCCGTTCGCGCCCAGGTGGAGGCTGGCTTCGATGAGGTACAGGCGCTTTACCGCCAGTTGCACCGCTACCCCGAGCTGCCCTTCCAGGAGCACAAGACCAGCGCCCGCCTCGCCGAGGCGCTGGGGAGCCTGGGGTTCGAGGTGACCCGTGGCGTGGGTGGTACCGGTGTCGTGGCCCTGCTGCGCAACGGCGAGGGTCCCACCGTGATGCTGCGCGGCGACATGGATGCTTTGCCCATCGAGGAGCGCACCGGGCTCGAGTTCGCCAGTCGGGAGAGCGCCGAGAACGCCCAGGGCGAGCGGGTGCCGCTGATGCACGCCTGCGGCCATGACCTGCACAGCAGCTGCGTGGTCGGTGCCGCCGGTGTGATGGCAGCACTGAGAGAGCGCTGGAATGGCACCCTGATGCTCATCTGCCAGCCTGCCGAAGAGATCTTCAGTGGTGCCAGGGCCATGCTCGACGACGGCCTTTACGAGCGCTTCGCCCGGCCTGACGTGGTGCTGGGCCAGCACAACATGCCGGCGCTGGCCGGCACGGTCGGGCACATTGCCGGCCGCGCCATGGCCGCCTGCACCAACCTGGCGGTGACGATTCACGGCGCCGGCGGGCATGGCTCCATGCCCGCCCAGACGGTGGACCCGGTGGTGATCGCCGCTCACGTGGTCACTCGCCTGCAGACCATCGTCGCTCGTGAGGTACCGCCGGAGGAGACGGTGGTGGTCACCGTTGGCAAGCTGCAGGCCGGCACTCAGGCCAACATCATCCCCCATTCGGCCGAGCTCGAGATCAACGTGCGCAGCTTCGACGACACCCTGCATCGCCAGGTGGTAGCCGCCATCGAGCGCATCGTACGCGCCGAGTGCGAGGCCGGGCGCTCGCCCAGAGCGCCGGAGTTCCTTGTGCTGAACGAGACCATCGCCCTGCACAACGACCCCGTGGCAGTCGACCACGTGCGCCGGGCTCACGCCGGGCACTTCGGGTCGGAGCGTCTCTACGAGATGCCACGGCTCAACGGCAGCGAGGATTTTCCCTTCTTCGGCAATGCCGAGGCCGGCGGGTTCGGCGGCGAGGACATTCCCTACGTCTACTGGTTCATCGGCGCGACGCCGGTATCACGCTGGGCGGAGACGCCGGGGGCGAGCGTGGCCGACAAGATGCGCCACCTCGAGATGCCGCACTCCCCCTACTATTTCCCGGGCAACCCCGAGACCCTGCGCACCGGCATCGAGGCGCTGGCGGCGGCAGCGCTGGCCTATTTGGGCGAGTAAGGGCGAGGTGCGGCCCGCCGCACAAGGCGAAAGTGACCGGGCCCGCTATCGAGGTTAGATCAGCATGGCGGGCCCGGACGCTTTCAGGAAGATGAACGCTACCGTCACAGCACCCCCTTGGCCTTGGCGGTATGCGTGGCGATGGCGTCCATCAGCGGCGGCGAGAGGCAGTCGTAGGGTGGCAGGCCCAGCTCCTGTAGCCGTGAGCGTACCGCGCCCATGTTCTGCGGGTCGGCGCCGGACTCGATGATCGACGAGACGAAGGCGGCGAACTCGGGGCCGGCCCAGCCCTGATCATGGGACAGCTCGGTATGGATGAAGTCGAGCCCGTGGAAGGGGTGGCCGGTGTTCTCGATGCGGCCGTACATGTGCACGCCGCAGCCGGTGCAGGCATGGCGCTGAATGGCTGCGGCCGGGTCGACCACCTGAAGCTTCTCCTCGTGGGCGGTGACCTTGAGCTTGTCGCGGGGCACCACGGCCACCATCGAGAACAGCGCGCCCTCGGGTTTCCAGCACTTGGTGCAGCCGCAGACATGGTTGTGGGCGCACTGGGCGTCGATCGTCACCTCGACCCGGTCGCTCGGGCAGTGGCAGTGGAGCTTGCCACCGGTGAAGCTGTCGCTGCCGCGCTTGACGCCGTCGTCCACGGCGGGATGGATGTGAACGTTGTGGTGGCTCATGGTGGGTTGACTCCCCTGTGTTGTCGTTTTTTCGGGGTTTCTCGCCGCAGGCGGCGGCCGGGGCGTGCTCTGTGTCGCGGCGGCGGGCTTGCCGCCGAACCAGCGCTGTATCATATCCATCAGGCTCATGCTGCCTCCTTGTCCCCTGGACGTGTATCGCTCTTGTGACGCTTTCGCGCGGCTGTCAATAATGCAGCACCGTACGAATGCTCTTGCCCTCATGCAGCAGCTCGAATGCCTCGTTGATCTGCTCGAACGGCATGTCGTGGGTGATGAACTCGTCGATCTTGATCTCGCCGTCCATGTAGCGCTGCACGTAGCCGGGCAGCTCGCTGCGCCCCTTCACCCCGCCGAACGCCGAGCCGCGCCACACCCGCCCGGTGACCAGCTGGAACGGCCGCGTCGAGATCTCCTCGCCGGCACCGGCCACACCGATGATCACCGATTCGCCCCAGCCCTTGTGGCAGCACTCCAGCGCCGAGCGCATCACGTTGACGTTGCCGATGCACTCGAAGGAGTAGTCGACCCCGCCGTCGGTCATGTCGACGATCACCTGCTGGATCGGATCGGAATGCTCCTTGGGATTGACGAAGTCGGTGGCGCCGAACTGCTTGGCCAACGTGAACTTGTCCGGGTTGACGTCGATGGCGATGATGCGACTGGCCTTGGCCATCACCGCGCCCTGGATCACCGCCAGGCCGATGGCGCCGAGGCCGAACACCGCGACGGTAGCGCCCGGCTCCACCTTGGCGGTGTTGAGCACCGCGCCGATGCCGGTGGTCACGCCGCAGCCGAGCAGGCAGATCTTGTCCAGCGGCGCCTCCTTGGAGACCACCGCCAGGGAGACCTCGGGCAGCACGGTGTACTCGCTGAAGGTCGAGCAGCCCATGTAGTGGTGCAGCATCTTGCCGTCGAGCGAGAAGCGCGAGGTGCCGTCGGGCATCAGCCCCTGGCCCTGGGTGGCGCGCACCGCCTGACACAGGTTGGTCTTGCCCGAGCGGCAGAACTTGCACTTGCCGCACTCGGCGGTATACAGCGGAATGACGTGATCGCCGGGCTTGAGGCTGGTCACCCCTTCGCCCACTGCCTCGACGATGCCGGCGCCCTCGTGGCCCAGCACCGAGGGGAACAGCCCTTCGGGGTCGGCGCCGGAGAGGGTGAAGGCGTCGGTGTGGCACACGCTGGTGGCCTTGATTCGTACCAGCACCTCACCGGCCCTGGGATCCTGGACGTCGATCTCGGTGAGTTCGAGGGGTTGGCCCGCGGCCATGGCAACGGCGGCGCGAGATTTCATCGGCAGGTCTCCCTGGTTTGTTGTGGTATGGGGCGCTGCGGCGCCCGTCATGGGATGACGCTGATGTCAGTCTAGGTGAGTCGAGGCGGGGCGATTGTGGCGCAGTGGCATAACAGAGTTGCTGGTGGGCAACATTCTCGTAACAAGTGTTACGGGTGGGCTGCGCTTGGGTCATGCAGCCACCAGCGCTGCGCCAGGCGACCCTCGGCGATGGCGCTGGCCATCGCCGTGATCTCACCGGCATGCAGTGAGGTGAGGGCCTGGCTTTCGGCTTCCCACGGCAGGGGCTGCCAGGCATCCGCCTGTGGCTGACGGCGCAGCGCTTGCCACAAGCGGCTCAAGGCCTCGGTATGGGTCTCGGGCGGGCCGGCGGCGGCAAGCAGGGCGCGTTTGCGGTTTGCCATTGCCGTTTCGTCGAGGCGCGCCAGCGCTTCGCCCTGGTGGGCCAGGAATTCGCCGATGGCCTGGCGTAACGCGTCCACCCCCGTGCCTGGCGACTGCACCACGTAGCCCAGCCGCGGGTAGCCCGCCGCTTCGCGGTAGCGTACCGCCGCCACGTAGCCGAGCCCACGTTGCTGGCGCATCTCCTGATGAAAGGCGGCATCGTGACACTGGGCCAGCAACTGCAGCAGCCAGCGGCTTTGGGGCGTGTCGTCCGGGCCGGCAATCTCGAGCATCACGGCATGGTCGTCTGCCTGCGCTGAGAGCCAGTGTGTCTCTGCGGTAACCTCGTGCGCTGTGTCGTCGTTCCGTCGGCTTGCCGCCAGCCGCCGCAGCAGGGTCTCGGCTGCCTGGGTATCGGTGTCGCCGTACACCCAGGCAAGCGGCTGCTGGTTCGGCTTACCGGGCGTGCCGGGCGGTGGCAGGGTTTCCAGACGTGCCAGCATACGCTGGGCCAATAGCCCCTTGGGCGCTTCGTCGCGGGGCCGCGTCACCGTCTCGGGCCAGCATGCGACGGCCAGCTCCACCAGGGCGTCCAGCCGTTCGGCCGGGCCCGTGGCGATCAGCCAGTCGCCGCGAACGTCGCCGTCGCAGCGGAGCTGCAGGCCATTGGCGGCGGCGGCCTGACGCAGCGGCAGGGCATTCTGCCGCCACTGGGCCAGACGTGCGGTCTGGTGTGCGAGCGAGGCGGACCAGCCCAGGCAGAACCATGCCGGCGGTGCGCCGGGCAGCTGCAGCGGATCGCCGGCCCAGAGCTGAAATCCCACGCCCTGATTCAGCAGGTGTGGGTCGGGTTCATCAGCGCTCGGTCGTAGGGTGCGGGCCGGCAGCGCGGGGGCCGCGCGCCAGGGCAACGGCAGCTCTGCCTCTGACAGCGACTGCGGCTGCCAGACCGTGCCGGTTTCGGTCAGGCGCTTCCAACTGCCGGGGGCATGTGGAGATTGCCACAGCAGCCGGCACTGCTCGGTGGCGAGCCAGGGCAGCAGGGCTTTCGGCGGCGCTGCCTGGCCATCGTTGCCACGATCGCTGCTGCTGCCCGAACCGGCCAGGCGGCAGGCGCACCGGCGGGGCCAGGCATCCAGCTCGATGGCGGCGGGGGGGCGTGTGGCCAACGGCGAGACGAGGGCCCGCTCGAGCGCCGTGCGGCAGGCGGCCAGCAGCGTCTGGACGGCCTCTTCGTCGGGTGCCGGTGCCAGGCGCAGCGCCAGGGCCGCTCCGGTGCCTTGTGGGGTGAGCGTCACGTCGAAACTGTCGAGCTCCACGGCGGCCTGCAGCGTGGCGGCCAGCCGTCCGTCGGCCAGTCGCGCGGCCACGCCGGAGAGCCAGTCGCTGTGGCTGGCATCGAGCTCGTCAGGCAGTGGCCACAACAACTCCAGCGCCGACGTGCCGGGCGTGGCCTGGGGCGAATGCCAGGCCACGCCGCCAGGCTCGCCCCAGCGCCAGGTGCGAGGAAGCGGTGAGGGGTCGCCTATGGGGAGCGCCGCGCCGTGGCGCGCGAGCAGCTCGAGCTGTGCTGCGAGCGGCAGCGGCCCCAGCATGGCCAGCGCCATGCGGCCGCTGCGGTAGTGACGAGCGTGAAAGTCGCTGAGCCGGGAGACCAGGTGAGTCGCATCGTCGCCCAGGCTCTTGCGGTTGCCGGCGTGGCAGAGCCGGGCGGGGTGGCCTTCACGACAGAGCCGGCCGAGTGCCGCCAACCGGTGCAGGTCGGGGTCGGCCAGCCGGGCGCGGAACTCCGCGTCGAGTACCTCTACCTCCCGGGCGATGGATTCGGGAACCAGCCGGGGCCGGGCCAGCATGTCCACCAGTCGGGCGAGGCCGTCATCGGTCTCGTCCGGCGGCAGGTGCAGGTGTACGTCGGTAACGGTGTCGTCGGTACGCGCGTTGTAGCGCCCGCCCCGCTCGCCGACCCAGTGCGCCAGCTCGCCAGCCTCGGGATAGCGGGTCGAACCCAGGAACAGGGCATGCTCGAGCAGGTGGGCCAGGCCGCGGCAGTCGTCGGGCTCGTCCAGGTAGCCCACCCCCACCGCGGCGACCAGGCGCTGCAGGCGCGCGTTGGGCACTTCCGCCGCAGCGATCCACAGCCCGCTTGGCAGTTGCACCTCTTGCAAGCGGCTGCCCGGCGGCAGCCCCGCGCGGCGGGCCGCGTCGTCGTCGAGAGGGGGCGGGGCGTTCATTGGCGGCAGAACACTCGCGACTCATGCACGTTGCGCAGGGTCAGCGCCTCGATGGCGCGGGTGGCTGTGTCGGCCTCGCGGCGGGCAGCCTCGATCAAATGGTGATTCGGCGACAGCGAGCAGACCGGGTCGGTGGCTGCGGCATCGCCGGTGAGCAAGTAGGCCTGGCAGCGGCAGCCGCCGACGTCCTTGTGGCGTTCGTCACAGCTGCGACAGGGCTCCTGCATCCAGGCGTCGCCGCGGTAGCGGTTGAACGGCTCGCTGTCGTACCAGATCTCCCTGAGACCCCGGTCGCGCACGTTGGGAAACGTCATCGGCAGCATGCGCGCGCTGTGACAGGGCAGCACCGCTCCGTCCGGGGCCACGGTCATGAAGATCGAGCCCCAGCCGCCCATGCACGCCTTGGGGCGCTCGCCGTAGTAGTCGGGCACCACGAACAGCAGGCGCATGTCGCGGCCGCGCTCGGCCAGACGCTCGCGCCAGCGCGCGGTGGTAGCCTCGGCGGCCTCGAGCTGGGCGCGGCTCGGCAGCAGGCCCTCTCGGTTGAGGTGGGCCCAGCCGTACATCTGGCAGTTGGCCAGCTCCACCGCGTCGGCCCCCAGCTCGTCGCACAGGGCGATGATCTCGTCGATGCGGTCGATGTTGTGCCGGTGCAGCACCACGTTGAGCACCATGGGGTAGCCGGCGGCCTTGACCGCCCGCGCCATGGTCAGCTTCTTGGCATGGGCCTTGGGCGAACCGGCCACGGCTGCCGCCACGTCCGGGTCGGCGGCCTGCAGGCTGATCTGGATATGGTCGAGGCCGGCCTCGCGCAGCGCCTCGATGCGCGCCTCGTCGAGACCGAGCCCGGAGGTGATCAGGTTGGTATAGAAGCCGAGGCGGCGAGCCTCGGCTACCAGCTCTTCCAGGTCGTGCCGCACCAGCGGTTCGCCGCCGGAAAACCCCATCTGCACGGCGCCCATGGCGCGGGCCTGGCGCAGCACCTCGGTCCACTCCGCGGTGGTGAGCTCCTCCTGCACCGCGGCGAAGTCCAGCGGGTTGGAGCAGTAGGCGCACTGCAGCGGGCAGCGGTAGGTGAGCTCGGCGAGCAGCCACAGCGGCGCGCCGGTGGCGCCATTGACAGCGGCGGTGTCGGTTCGGTCAGTCATGCTGAATCCACCCTTGTCGGGCGGCATCGAGCAGGAATTCGTGTACGTCCTGCTCGATCGCCGCAGCGGGGGCATCGGGGAACTGTGCCTGCAGGTTGGCCACCAGGCTGGCCACGTCGCGCTGGCCATCGAGCTGGCCGAGAATGGCGCCGGCACTGTCGTTGAGCTGCACCATACCCTCGGGGTAAAGCAGCACGTGACGGCCCTGGGCCTCTTCCCACTGCAGGCGCCAGCCGGGGCGCAGACGATAGACGGTAGCGGACTCGATCATGGCCATCACAGCCCCCTGTGGTAGACGCGCCGGTCGGTGACCGAGTGGTAGGGCGGCTGCTCGAGCTGGTAGGCCAGGGTCATGGCGTCGAGCATCGACCACAGCACGTCGAGCTTGAATTGCAGGATCTCCAGCGCGCGCTGCTGGGCAGCGGCGGTGGTGCACACGGCCAGCGCCACCTCCAGGCCGTGGTCGACGTCGCGGCGTGCCTCCTTCAAGCGCTTGCGGAAGTAGCCGTAGCCGGTCTCGTCGATCCAGGGATAGTGGGTCGGCCAGGTGTCGAGCCGGCTCTGGTGTGCCTGAGGGGCGAACAGCTCGGTGAGCGAGGAGATCGCCGCTTCCTGCCAGCTCGCTCGGCGCACGAAGTTGACGTAGGCATCCACCGCGAAGCGCACGCCGGGCAGCACGTGTTCCTGAGTCCAGAGCTCGTTGCGGGAGAGGCCCACCGCTTCGCCAAGGGTCAGCCAGGCCTCGATGCCGCCGCCGTCGTCATCATGGCCGTCGTGATCGAGCAGGCGCTGGATCCAGCGGCGACGGGTAGCGGCGTCGGGGCAGTTGGCCAGCAGCGCGGCGTCCTTCTGCGGGATCATCACCTGGTAGTAGAAGCGGTTGGCCACCCAGCCGCGAATCTGCTCCGGCGTCGCGCGTCCTTCGGCCATGTCGACCTGATAGGGGTGGTGAACATGGTAGTAGTCGCCCTTGGCCAGCAGCGCTTCGCGGAACGCCTCGGGGGAAAGCGCCGGGGTGTCGGGATCCACCGTCGAGACGGCGAAAGGGGATGCGATCGAACTCATGAGACGATTCCTTCCCAGTGCGTGCGAGCGGATGCGCTATCGTTGTGACGCCGTTCGGTGCGCCGGGTTCAGATCTCGAGGCGCATGCCATCGAAAGCCACTTCGATGCCGGTTTCCGTGAGCGTAGCACGCTCCGCGGAGCGCTCGTCGAGGATCGGATTGGTGTTGTTGATATGGATCAGCACCCGGCGGGTGGACGGCGGCAAGCGCCCCAGCTCTTCCAGCAGACCGCCCGGTCCGGCCAGAGCCAGGTGGCCCATGTCAGCGCCGGTCGACTTGCCCACCCCGGCACGCAGCAGTTCGTCGTCATGCCACAGGGTGCCGTCGACCAACACGCAGTCCGCTTGGCTGAGGTAGCCGCGTACCCGCTCGTCGAGGCGTCCGAGCCCCGGGGCATAGAACAGCCGCGTGCCGCGGGCCCGGTCCTCGATCAGCAGGCCGATGTTGTCGCCCGGCGTCGGTGCGCCGCGGCGGGGCGAATAGGGCGGCGCGTTGCTGTCCAGCGCCGCCGCGGTGAACGACAAGCCCGGACAGGCAGGCACCTCGAAGGTGGCCTCCAGATGAGCTTCATCGATGCCGATGGCCCGCCGGTTCAGTCCTCCCCAGTGTTCGAGCATGGTGAACAGTGGAAAGCCGCTGCTCAGGTCCTGATGCACGTTAGGCGTGCACCACACGTCGAAGGGGCAGCCTTCGCGCAGCGACAGCAGGCCGGTGGTGTGGTCGATCTGGGCATCCATCAACAGCACGCCCGAGATACCGCTGTCGCGGGGAATGCGGCGCGGGTGCAGCTCGGGATTGGCGGCCAGTTGGGTACGGATGTCGGGCGAGGCGTTGCACAGCAGCCAGCGCTCACCGTCGGCGCTGATGGCAACGGATGACTGGGTACGAGGGGTTGCCTCGATGCTGCCGGTGCGCAGGCCATGGCAGAGCGAACAGTTGCAGTTCCACTGTGGATAGCCACCGCCGGCGGCGGCGCCGAGGACCAGTACGTGCATTCAGGACTCCGTGGCGAAGGTGAACCCGATAAAACGACCGGCTGACGCCCGCGAAGAGCGTCAGCCGGTCGAGTCCGTGCCGAAGGGATGGTTCAGCGATTGGAGATATATAGCGTCACTTCGAAGCCCAGACGCAGGTCGGTATAAGCAGGCTTGGTCCACATAAGAACTCCTCCACATGGGTGGATTGATGGCATGCCCATTCAGTAAAGCAGCTAATGGCTTCGCTACCTTGCGACCTAAGTCTAGTAAGGGCAAATAAGATCCGTCAAAAGTCTCCGAATGAGGAGACATAGGCTCTTGAAATGCCGCAATGGCGGGGGGTTGGCTCGGGTGGTCCAGGATTGTTGCCCAGAGGCAATAGTCTTTTTATTCCCAGCTATACCTAAATTAACTGATCTGCTCATGCTCCTGCCGATGTTGTGCTAGACCTGATCTTGTCAATACCTGAAACACAATTACACAAGATGTGCCGCTTTCCCCAGGCACACCTTCAGTGAGACGGAGACAACGCCATGCTTAGGGAGACCGGTTATGCCGTAACGGCCATTAGCTTGTTGGCTGTGTCGGTGGCGCATGCCAACCAGAATCAACTCGAACTCCAGCAGAACCCGGAATACTGGGCCACTCAGCTGGGCAACTACCAGGGCAACCGCTTCAGCGAACTGGACCAGATCAACCGCGACAACGTGAACGAGCTGCGCTCGGTGTGGCAGTTCTCCACCGGCGTGCTGCGCGGCCACGAAGGCGGTCCCCTCTATGTCGGCGATGGCCGGCTATATATCCACACCCCCTTCCCCAACAAGGTCTTCGCCCTTGATCTGGAGGACGAAGGACGTGTGGTCTGGAGCTACGAGCCGGATCAGGATTCCCGCGTCATTCCGGTGATGTGCTGCGACACGGTCAACCGTGGCCTGGCCTATGCCGACGGCCGCCTGTTCCTCGGCCAGGCCGACAACACCCTGATCGCACTGGATGCCGAGAGCGGTGAGTTGCTGTGGGACGTCAGCAACGGCGACCACACCGTCGGCGAAACCAACACCATGTCGCCGCTGGTGGTGCATGACATGGTGATCGTCGGTATCAGCGGCGGCGAATACGGTATCCGCGGTCACATGACCGCCTACAACGTCGAGACTGGTGAGATGGTCTGGCGCGGTTATTCCACCGGGCCGGACGACGAAGTGCTGATCGACCCCGAGACCACCCTGATGCTGGGCGAGCCCATCGGCGAGGCCGACCTCGGCGTCTCCACCTGGCCGGAAGACGAGTGGGAGCGCGGCGGCGGGGCACCCTGGGGCTGGGTCACCTACGACCCCGACCTCGACCTGATCTACTACGGTACCGGCAACCCCGGCACCTGGAACCCGGATCAGCGCGCCGTCGACGGCGAGCCGGCCGACAACAAGTGGGCCATCACCGTGTTTGCCCGCGATCCCAACGACGGCTCGGTCAAGTGGGTGTATCAGAAGGTGCCGTTCGACGAGTGGGACTACGACGGCGTCAACGAGAACCAGCTGATCGACGTGGAGTTCGAGGGTGAGGAGCGCAAGGGCCTGGCGATCATCGACCGCACCGGCTTCGGTTTCCTGCTCGACCGTGAAACCGGTGAGCTGCTGGTGGCCGAGAAGTTCGCTCCCGAGACCAACTGGGCCGACAGCTACGACATGGAGACCGGGCGGCCCAACGTCAACGAGGATTACAGCACCTTCCGTCAGGGGGTGAACGTCAACACCACCGACATCTGTCCCACCGCGATGGGCGCCAAGAACATGCAGCCGAGCGCCTACTCGCCGCGTACCGGCCTGATCTATGCCGGCATCAACCGCATCTGCATGAACTACGAGCCCTACGAGACCGAGTACGTGGCCGGTCAGCCCTATGTGGGTGCGACCCTGACCATGATGCCTTCGCCCACCGAGAACGGCCAGATGGAAGGCCGCATGGGCAGCTTCATCGCCTGGGATCCGGTTGCCGGCGAGACCGTGTGGGAGGTCGACGAGCGTTTCGCGGTGTGGAGCGGGGCGTTGGCCACGGCCGGTGATCTGGCCTTCTACGGCACGCTCGAAGGTCACGTGAAGGCGGTGGACATCGAGAACGGTGAGGAGCTGTGGCGCTTCAAGACGCCCTCCGGGATCATCGGCAACGTCAATACCTTCATGCACGAGGGCAAGCAGTACGTGGCCGTGCTCTCCGGGGTCGGCGGCTGGGCCGGTATCGGCCTGGCAGCGGGACTCGAGGATCCCGAAGAGGGCCTCGGTGCCGTGGGCGTGTTCTCCGCGCTGGGTGACTACACCAAGCTCGGTGGCGTGCTGACGGTCTTCGCTCTGCCCGATTGAGCGGGTCTGGCCGGGGCGGGAATGGCCATTTGCCATTCCCGCCCATCCTCTTTCACTTCGGCAGCAGGTGGTCTCCTCGTGGCCGAAGCGGTTACCAGAAGGATGTGCTGCATGACGGTATTTGCACGTTTTCACGTTGTTCCCGCACTGTTCCTCACCCTGGGGCTGGCTTCCGCCGCCCTTGCCGACGAGCATCGCGTCACCGGCGATGGACCCGGCGCCTTTGTCGTCGAGGATGGCAAGGTCGATCCCGATACCTACGAGGGTTACCTCGTCTATACCCGGGCCTGCATGGCCTGCCACGGGCCCGACGGCATGGGCTCCTCGTTCGCCCCCAACCTGATTCGCGCGGCCGAGCGGCGTGGCTGGGAGAACTTCGCCGGCACCATCGCCTCGGGGCGCGAAGTGCAACCCGGGCAGGTGATGCCCTCCTTCGCCGACGACCCCTACGTCATGGGCAACATTCCCAAACTCTTCAGCTACATGCGAGCGCGCGGCGAGGGCGGCCTGGGGCGAGGTCGTCCGCAGATCATCGAGTCGATGCAGGAGCAAGCCGAGGAGAACGGCGACGACAAGGCCGCTGAGGAAGCGAACGCCAAGGAGTGAGCCCGCTCCATTCGCGACATCATTTCCTGAAGCGGAGGATGCATGAGAGCAGCCTGTCGTCAGTCATTGCAGGCGTTGGCCGTGGCCCTGGGGCTGGCCGCTGCCGTGGGTGCCTTAGCCAATCCCCCCGAGCGCCAGGAGCGCGAGGCCCTGCGGGTCTGCGCCGACGGCAACAATCTGCCCTTCAGCAACCAGGCCGGCGAAGGGTTCGAGAACCGTATCGCCGAGCTGATGGCCGAAGACCTCGGCGTGCCGCTGACCTACGTCTGGGCGCCCCAGGTCATGGGCTTCGTACGCAACACCCTGGAGCTGCGCGTATGCGACGTGATGATCGGCGTCGTGGCGGGCTACGACTTCGTGCAGAACACCAACCCCTACTACCGTTCGGTCTATGCGCTGGTGGTACGTGAGGACTCCGAGCTTGACGCCACTCGGCTGAGCGATCCGGTCTTTGCCGGGCGTCGCATCGGCGTGGTGGCCGAGACCCCGCCGCTGGTGCCGCTGCGGCGAACCGGCGCGCGCATCCAGGGCTATCCGCTGATGGTCGATACGCGCGTGCGTGCCCCGGTGCGCGATGCCATTGCCGACGTCGCCGAAGGCGTGACCGAGGGAGCGGTGCTGTGGGGGCCGCTGGCCGGCTACTACGCGGCGCGCCAGGACCCGCCGCTCAAGGTCGTGCCGCTGATCGACGACGACTCAGATGCCACCCTCGACTATCGCATCACCATGGGTGTGCGCCGCGGCGAGCCCCACTGGAAGGACTGGATCAACGACTTCATCGAGCGCCGCCAGGGGGAGATCGACGCCATCCTGCGCGAGTATGACGTGCCGCTGCTCGACCGCCGCGGCCGGCTGCTGGATACGGATGAAGGAGATGGGGCATGAGCCGTGTACGACCATTCGCCCCCCTGCTGCTGGGAGTCGGCTTCACGCTGGCGCTGTTCGCGGCGACCGAGACCGAGGCCCAGCGCGCTGCGGCGGGACCACCCGACTGGCCCTGCGTGCAGCGGCTCATCCCCGAGCTGGCCTGGGGCACCATCTGGACCGGGCCCTCGCCGGAGGAGCTGGAGCAGGACTGGTGGGAGGACGAGGAGGTCGGCCGGGTGGCGCGCTTTGCCACCTCGCGTGCGACGCCGGAAGAACAGGCCCAGGCGCGGGTGCGCGAATTCGTCGAGTCGCTGACCGAGGAGCAGGCCGACGAAGAGGTCGAGCGGCGCCTGACCCTGCTCTTCGCCGGGCTGTTCGAGCTCACCAATCGCGAGCGGCGGCGCACCATCGAAGGGATTCGCAGCGCTTCCCGCGCCCAGCTGGCACGCCTGGCAACCATCTCGGCCATGGTCGACGAACTCGAGGAACGGCGTGCCGAGGAGAGCGCCGACGCGGCCGAGCTCGAGCGACTCTCCGAGGCGCTGTTCTGGGAGCAGCGCACTTTTCAGCAGCGTCAGCAGGCGCTGCCGGCCATGTGCGAGCAGCCCTATCTGCTCGAGGAGAAGCTGTCGCGCATGGTGCGCACGATCATGGCGCGCATGCCATGAAGCATCGGCTAGAGCAGCATGACAACGACAACAGCGGCAGTGCGGCTGCCTGAGGAGTGCTTATGAGTACGCTACCGCGAGCCTTTCGCTGGCTGGCGCTGGGAGGGCTGGCGCTGGGCCTGGGGTGGTCGCCCCTGGTGCCGGCCGATACGCCGGCGTCCATCGTCGTGGGGTATCTGGGCATGGAGCGCCCCGACGACCAGGAGCCGCTCTCGGTGCTCGATCCCGTGATCGACGACGAAGGGCTGCAGGGCGCTCGCCTGGGCATCAACGACAACAACGCCACGGCTCAGTTTCTGGGCCAGGAGTTCGTCTTTCACGAGGCGGTGGTGGCTCAGGGCGGCGACGTCGGCGAGGCGCTGGAGAGCCTGGTCGAGCGGGGCGTCGAGTGGATCGTCAGTGGCCTGCCCGCCGCGGCGCTCAATGAAGTGATGGCGCACCCCGCCCGCGGTGGCCGGGTGGTGTTCAACGCCTGGGCGCCGGACGACGAGCTGCGCGGCGAGGCATGCCACCCGGAGCTCTATCACACCACGCCGAGCCGGCGCATGCTGGCCGACGCCCTGGCCCAGTTCCTTGGCTTCAAGCAGTGGGACCGCTGGGCGCTGGTCTACGGCAACACCGACGAGGATCGCATCCTGGCCGACGTGCTGCGCGCCTCGGCCGAGCGCTACGGCCATCGCGTCGTGGGCGACAGGATGTGGCCTCACGACCCCATGGCACGCCGCGCCGAGGGCGGTTTCCACGCCATCCAGCGCGAGATCCCGGTGTTCCTGCAGGACCTGCCCGAGCACGACGTGCTGGTGATTGCCGACGAGACCGATTATTTCGGCGAATACTTCCCCTTCCAGACCTGGGCCCCACGCCCGGTGGTCGGCACCCAAGGCCTGATGGCCACGCCCTGGCATCGGGCTCACGAGTCCTGGGGCGCGGTGCAGCTGCAGCGGCGCTTCGAGAAGCTCGCCGACCGCTGGATGACGCCGCGGGATTTCGGCGCCTGGCTGGCGCTGCGCTCGCTGGGTGAAGCGACGGCCCGCACCGGCTCCGTCGAGCGCGATGCCGTGCTCGACTACATGCTCAGCGAGGAGTTCGAGCTTGCCGGCTACCTGGGCTTCCCGGTCAGCTATCGCACCTGGAACCATCAGCTACGCCAGCCCATCCTGATCACCGGACCGCGCATGGTGGCCTCGGTGTCGCCACAGGAGGGCTATCTGCATCCACGCACGCCGCTCGATGCACTCGGCGCCGACGAGGGGGAATCACAATGCCGCTTCTGAACCGCATGATCTCGCCCGGCCTGCTCGGGCTGGCGCTGGGGGCGCTGGTGCTACTGCCCGCCAGCGCCCAGGCGGAGCGCATCTTCGTCTCCAACGAGAAGGACAACACCATCTCGGTCATCGATGGGGCGAGCCTCGAGGTGGTGGAGACCATCAGCGTGGGGCGGCGGCCGCGGTCGATGGCCTTCAGCAGCGACGGCAGCGAGTTGTTCGTGGCGGTGGGCGACGACGAGGCCATCGACATGATCGATCTGGAGACGCTGCAGGTGGTGCGCAGCCAGGCCTCGGGCGACGATCCGGAGGTGATCCGCGTCGACCCCAACCGGCCCTACATCTACGTCTCCAACGAGGACGACAACATCGTCTCGGTGCTCGACTACGAGCGTCGCACACTGGTCACCGAGATCCCGGTGGGGGTCGAGCCGGAAGGGCTCGGCATCAGTCCAGACGGGCGCTGGCTGGTCTCCACCACCGAGACTTCCAACATGGCCCACATCATCGACACCGAGACCATGGAAGCGGTGTATCACCGCCTGGTGGGCGCCCGTCCGCGCCACGCCGAGTTCACCCATGACGGCCGTGAGGCCTGGGTCTCGGCGGAGATCGCCGGCACCGTGTCGATCCTCGACATGGAAGAGACCTTCGACGTCAAGCACGTGATCCGCTTCGACGTACCTGGCGTACCGCGGGAAACTGTGCAGGCAGTGGGGGTGGCCTTGACCTCAGACGGTCGCTACGGCTTCGTCGCCCTGGGGCCCTCCAACCGGGTGGCGGTGGTCGACCAGCAGACCTACGAAGTACTCGACTACATCCTGGTCGGCCAGCGGGTCTGGCATCTGGCGCTCAACGGCGACGAAAGCCGGCTCTACACCACCAACGGGGTCAGCGGCGACGTCACCATGATCGAGGTGGATAGCCTGCGGGCCGTCAAGTCGATACCGGTGGGGCGCTTCCCCTGGGGCGTGATCGTCGAGCCGTGAGCGAGGCGAACGATGCAGCCGCACTGGCGCTGGAGGTGGGCGGGCTGAGTTTCGCCTATGCCGGCAGGCCGGCGCTGGACGACGTCTCCCTGGCCGTTAAGGCCGGGGAGTTCGTCGTGCTGCTCGGACCCAACGGCGCCGGCAAGACCACGCTGTTCTCGCTGATCACCCGACTGCACGATCGCCGCCGGGGCGAGATCCGCATCGGCGGCTTCGACGTGCGCCGCCAGGCAGTGCAGGCCCACGCCCGCATCGGCGCGGTGTTCCAGCAGCCGACCCTGGACCTCGATCTCAGCGTGATGCAGAACCTGGCCTACCACGGCGCCCTGCACGGCATGTCGAGCGGAGAAGCGAAGCGGCGCGCGCTGGTTCAGCTCGAGCGGGTGGGGCTGGCCGACCAGCGCCGCACACGGGTACGTCGCCTCTCCGGAGGCCAGCGACGGCGAGTGGAGATCGCCCGGGGCCTGATGCACGAGCCGCGCCTGCTGCTGCTCGACGAACCCACCGTGGGGCTCGACATCGCTTCGCGCCGCGACCTGGTCGAGCATGCCCATCGGCTGTGCGCCGAGGCGGGCGTGGCGGTGCTGTGGGCTACGCACCTGATCGACGAGGTGCGCCCCGGCGATCGGGTCGCGGTGCTGCACCGCGGGCGGCTGCTGGCCGACGAGCACGGCGAGACGTTGACCGCCCGGCTCGGCGTCGAGACCCTGGGCGAGGCCTTCGACCGTCTCGTCGGGGGAAAGGAGACCGCATGCGAGTGATGCCCTGGCTGCACTGTCTGCGCGGCGTAGTGGGGCGGGAGCTGCTGCGCTTCCTGCACCAGCGCAGCCGCTTTCTCGCTGCGCTGGTGCGCCCCCTGGTGTGGCTGTTCGTGTTCGCCGCCGGCTTTCGCATGGCGCTGGGGGTGGCCATGACCGAACCCTACCAGACCTACATCCTCTATGAGGTCTACATCGTGCCGGGGCTGGTGGGCATGATTCAGCTGTTCAACGGCATGCAGAGCTCGCTCTCCATGGTCTACGACCGCGAGATGGGCAGCATGCGGGTGCTGCTGGTCAGCCCCTTCCCGCGCTGGTACCTGCTGGTGTGCAAGCTGCTGGCCAGCACCCTGGTGTCGGTGGTGCAGGTCTACGTCTTTCTGGCCATCGCCTGGGCCTACGGCATCCAGGCGCCGGCGATGGGCTATCTCTACCTGCTGCCGGCGCTGCTGATCACCGGCTTCCTGGTCGGTGCGCTGGGGCTGCTGCTCTCCTCCTTCATCCGCCAGCTGGAGAACTTCGCCGGGGTGATGAACTTCGTCATCTTCCCGATGTTCTTCCTTTCCTCGGCGCTCTACCCGCTGTGGCGCATCCGCGAGGGCAGCTATCTGGTCTATCAGATCGCTGCGCTCAATCCCTTCACCCACGCCGTGGAGATGATCCGCTTCGCCATGTACGAGCGCTTCAACGCCGAGGCGGTGGCGATCAGCGTGGCGGTGGCGGCGGTGCTGCTGGTGCTGGCGATCGTGGGTTATAACCCGTCCCGCGGCATGATGGCCCGCAAGGGAAGCTGAAGCTCCAGCGTCCCCCAAGGGTGGCAGTGACGGCTGAGCGTCAGGGAGTGCCCTGGCTCTCCTGGCCCTGGCTTTCCAGGCTGCGGTACTCCAGATAGTCGATGATGCGCTGGCGGGTGCGCGGGTCGAGCTCCCACAGCACCATGCGGTTGCCGGGCAGGAAGGTGGCGGGCCCGGCCAGGAAGGCGTCGAGGGTGTCGCGATCCCAGGTCAGCTCGGCCTGTTCGAAGGCGGCGGAGTAGTCGAACTCCTCGATGCTGCCCGCCGGGCGCCCGAACACCTCGTGCAGACTGGGGCCGGCCAGGTGGCGGCCGGGTTCGATGCTGTGGCAGCCGACGCACTGGGCGCGGAACAGCCGCTCGCCCTCGGCATGACCGTCAGCCAAGGCCGTCAGCGGAGCGCTCCAGAGCGTGATCGTGGCGAGTAGCAGGCCGGCAGTGAAGCGAGGTCTGGGCATCAGAAGCAGCGCAGGTTGGCGTCGGCCTGGGCCTGGTTCAGGGCCTGCACCTGGTCCTGCATGCCGCGTTCAGTGCGGAACAGCACGCCGAGCTCGCCGCGCTGGTCCTGCATGCCCATTACCGTCTCGACCTGTTCGTAGGTTTCGTAGGGCAGATGCTCGGCGATCACGTCGATGCTGCAGGCGCACTTCTGCATGGTCAGGTAGCTGTTGCCGTTGGCTGCCATGCAGCCCAGCACGTAATCGACGCGGGCTTCGGTAGGGTAGTCGTTGGCCAGGCCGGGCAAGGCGAAGCCAACGAGCAGGCAGGCGAGGAGCGAGGGGCGCAGCACGCGTGCCGTCGTGGTCCGAAGTCGAGGCATTGTTGTTGTCCTCCGGATGATAAGGGCGCATGGAGACGCCGGGAGCGTATGGCTTCAAGGTATGGCAGTCGGCGCTGATTTTCCACCGTGAGCCGTGGCCTATCGCGTCTATGAAGAAAGCCTATGAGCCGTTGGCGGAAGGCCCCGATAATCTGCACAGGTCGGCCGAGGCCGATTGTCTGCAATCCCTGCATGACATTTTCAGCCCGCCGCTCGGCGGGCTTTTTACTGCATGGGACTTTACATGCGCGTGGGACTGTCATGCGCGTGGGACTGTCATGCGCGTGGAGAGCCGAATGGCCGATCAGCTCTTGGGCTTGTCGTCGCGCACCTCGAAATCCCCTTCCAGCAATTCAGGCTCGCTACCGCGATAGTGGGCTTCGCCGGAGTAGGTCTCTCGAGTGTGGGTCTCGTGATAGTGGTAACCGCTGCCGGCTTCCCTGGCTTGCTCGGCGCGTAGCTGTTCAAGGCGCTTCTTCATGCGGTAGCGCACGATCGGCAGCATGGCCCAGCCGAGCAGCAGGAAGAACAGACCAAGCACGGTGCCGACGATCAGCAGCACGCCGAACAGCAGCCAGGTCAGGATCAGCTTGAGTCCGCTCAAGGGGCCGCGAGGAGACTGGCTGGCACGGGTGCGCCACTGCTGGGCGGCCTGCCAGGCGGCGTTGCGGCGTAGATCGTTGGGGTCGAACATGATCATCTCCGGGCGGATTGGTTCCGCCTCACGGGTGTGGTCGGTATCTCTTGGAGACCGCGACACGACAAACGTTCCTGGGCCTCAGGCTATCACAGCCATAGCCGCCACAGGGCGGCGGTCACGATACCGGCAGCGATTGCCGCCAGCGCTTTCTGCGTCGCCAGCATCATGCCGAGCGTGGCCACCAGCGCCAGGCGGGCGCCCCAGTCGCCCTGTACCGCCATCGGCGTGATCACTGCCACCAGCACCGAGCCGGCCATGGCATTGATGAACCGTTCCACCCTGGGGCCGATGGGTACCCGCGACATCACGAACACGCCGCCGGCGCGGGTCAGGTAGGTGACCAGTGCCATGATGAAAATGGCCGCCAGCGCCCCCGCGGCGGTAGCTGGCAGGCTCATGCAGTCGCCTCCCGGGTTGGCCTGGCGGGCACCATCAGGCCGACCAGCCCGCCGGCCAGGGCGCCGACGATGACGTGGGAGTGCGGCGGCAGCCAGACCATGGCGGCCAGGGCCGCCAGGGCGGCGGCACCCCAGGGGGCGAGCATGGAGAGATCACGGCGCCCACCCAGCAGCATGGCCAGGAGGAAGCAGCCCATGATCACGTCGAGGCCGAAGCGCTCGGGCTCTGCGATGCCGCTACCGAAGATCACGCCGAGCAGCGTGCCCGCCAGCCAGGTCAGCCACAGGGCGATGCCGCCGCCCACCAGCATGCCGACGTTGGTCTCGCCGCGCTGACGGTCGGCCACCGCCATGGCCCAATTGGAGTCGCTCATCACTACCAGGCTGCCGTAGCGTTGAGCCGGGGGCAGGTGGGCCAGCCAGGGCTGGATGGCGGCCCCCATCAGCAGATGGCGGGCATTGATGGCGAAGGTGGTGGCGATCAGCGGCAGCAGCGGGATCTCCGGCCCCCACAGCTCCAGGGCGGCGAACTGCGAGGCGCCGGCGAACACCAGCGCGCTCATCAGCATGGCTTCGAACCCCGACAGCCCGCGCGCCAGGGCGGCCACACCGAAGGCCAGGCCGAAGATCACCACGAACAGCGACAGCGGCGCCATGCGCCGGATGCCGACGAGAATGCCGGCGAGATCGAGTTGTGCGCCGGGACGGTCGTTCATGCCCGCCACACCTCGGCGACGACCTCGTAGCTGTGCAGTCGATCCGCGCTGGCAAATGTATCGGTATTGAGCATCAGCTCGTCGGCGCCGGTCAGTTCTAGGAAGCGCTCGAGGCCCGTCCGTACGGTTTCGGGCCCGCCGATCACCGACGCACCCAGGAACTGCTCGACCTGAACCCGCTCCATGGGCGTCCAGTCGAGGGTCTCGACCGGCGGCAACGCGCGGGTGCGCTTGCCCCGTATCATGCCGAGAAACTTCTGGCGGGCGGTGGAGGCGAGGAACTCTGCTCGCTCGTCGCTCTCGGCAGCGATCACCGGCAGGCCCACCATGGCGTAGGGCCGTTCGAGCAGGGCCGAGGGGCGGAAGTTGTCGCGATAGAGGCGCAGCGCCTCGTGCAAATAGCCTGGGGCGAACTGGGCGGCGAAGGCGAACGGCAGCCCCTCGCGGGCGGCCAATTGGGCGCTGTAGCCGCTGGAGCCGAGCAGCCAGAGCGGCACCCTGGTGCCCTGGCCGGGAACCGCGCGCACGCGCTGCTCGGGGCGCTCGTCGTCGAGGAAACCCTGCAGCTCGGCGAGCAGCTCGGGGAAGTTCTCGGCCCCGGCGTAGGGGTCGCGGCGCAGCGCTGCCATGGTGGCGGCATCGGAGCCGGGCGCACGGCCCAGGCCCAGGTCGATGCGGCCCGGGTAGAGGGTCTCGAGGGTGCCGAACTGCTCGGCGATCACCAGCGGCGCATGGTTGGGCAGCATGATGCCGCCGCTGCCCACGCGGATGCGTGAGGTGGCACCGGCGATGTGGCCGATCAGCACTGCGGTGGCGGCGCTGGCGATGCCGTCGAGGCTGTGATGCTCGGCCAGCCAGTAACGGGTGAAACCGAGACGCTCGGTCAACTGGGCCAGGGCCACGCTTTCGGCGAAGCTGTCGGCGATGGTGCCGCCTTGGCGAATGGGCGCCAGGTCGAGCACGGACAGTGGCGTCCGGGAGAGTCGGGACATGATGGCACTCGAAAAAAATGTTTAGCCTGCTTGGTTTTCCTAGAATCCTCTTCTCCGTGCCCCGATGCAATGCCCAAACGCCGGAAGTGAGGCAGACCGAGGGAGGATGGTGTGCCGCTGCGGTCGGGCTGCTAGCATGAGAAGCCCCAAGGACGACTAAGGGAATTCTGTATGGCCAACCATGGAGGGCAGCGGGTCTTCATCGTCTCGGCCCTGATCATCCTGACGCTGGTGGCCGCCGGCGCCAGCTTTCCGGAGGCTTTCGCCAATGCCGCGGATGCCGCTCTCGCCGGGGTCACCCGGCTGTTCGGCTGGTTCTATCTCATCTCGGTGTTCGGCTTCGTCCTCTTCCTGCTGGCGCTGGCCTTCAGCAAGTACGGCAAGATCCGCCTGGGGCCCCAGGACAGCACGCCGAGTTTCAGCTTCTTCTCCTGGGTCAGCATGCTGCTGGCGGCAGGCTTCGGCGTGGGGCTGGTGTTCTACGGCATGGCCGAGCCGATGTTCCACTACATCGAGCCGCCCTACGGCGACGTGCCGGCGGAAACCACCGAGGCGGCGCGCTATGCCATCCAGTACAGCTACTTCAACTGGGGCGTACACCAGTGGGCCGCCTTCTCGGTGGTCGGCCTGATCATCGCCTATTTCCAGTTCCGCAAGGGGCAGGCCGGGCTGGTCTCCTCGGTGCTGTCGTCGATCTCGGCGAAGTATCCCCGGGTTCGTCCCTATGCGCCGACCCTGGACGTGTTCGCGGTGGTGGCCACGGTGATGGGGGTGGCCACTTCGCTGGGCCTGGGCGTGCTGCAGCTCAATGGCGGCTTCAACGCCGTGTTCGGTCTGCCCGAGAGCGTGCTGTGGCAGTTCGTCATCCTGTTCGTGATGTTCCTGGCCTACATGGCCTCCACCTGGTCGGGGCTGGACAAGGGCATCCGGCGGCTCTCCAACCTCAACATGATTCTGTGCATCGGACTGATGCTCTACGTGCTGATCACCGGGCCCACGGTGATGATCCTGGAGACCATCACGCTCGGCATCGGCGACTACCTGCAGAACTTCATCGGCATGAGCCTGCGTATCTCGCCCTTCACCGACAACACCTGGGCGGCCAACTGGACGGTCTTCTACTGGGCCTGGGTGATCGCCTGGTCGCCCTTCGTCGGCACCTTCGTCGCCCGGGTCTCGCGTGGCCGTACCATCAAGCAGTACGTGTTCGGCGTGCTGATCGTGCCGCCGCTGCTGGCCTGCCTGTGGATCGGTGTATTCGGCGGCGCTGCGCTGCACATGGAGCTGGCCGGTGACGCCGGCCTGGCGGCGGCCACCGAGGCCAACATCACCGTGGCGCTGTTCGAGATGTTCGAGCGGATGCCCTACAGCGGTGTGCTGTCAGTGATCGCTATGCTGCTGATCTTCATTTTCCTGGTTACCTCGGCCGACTCGGCGTCCTACATCGTGGCCCAGATGACCGACAACGGTTCGATCAATCCGCCGCTGTTCAAGCGGGTGATCTGGGGCGTGCTGATCGCCGCCATCTGCCTCACCTTGATTGCCGCCGGCGGGCTGACCGGGCTGCAGTCCGCCGCGGTACTCTCGGCGCTGCCGTTCACCTTCATCCTCTACGGCATGATCTTGGTGCTGATCCGCGAGCTGCGCGCCGACCGTCAGGCCATGCTGACCCAGCTCTACCGCCGTCATGGCGAGACCCCGGTGGGTGCCGACGCCTTCGAGGCCGAGGCGTTGGGCGAGCAGGAGCGCCTGCGGCGGGCACCCAACGTGGTCAACCGGCGCATTCATCGGCGCGAGGGAGGCTAGATGGTTGACAGCGGCGGTAGCCAGGCGTGGTGACAGGTCGTAAGCTTGAGAAAGAAACGGTATCGGATGCCTACCATGTCTCTCATTGGCTCACGCCAACGTTCGCTACAGCGCGGCGCCACCCGGCGTCGCCAGCCGCGTCGCCGCTCCTCGGGCGGCTTCGACCGCTGGCTCGACCGCGCGGTGGACGTCGCCGTGATCACGGCCCTGGCGGTGGGGGGCGTGGCGCTGCTCCTTCATCTGTTTCTCTGACGATGAGGTGAGATGCGTTTTCTGCTTGTCCTGATCGTGCTGATTGGCGTGGCTGCGGCCGCCTGGTGGCAGTTCGAGGAGCGTATCCCTCGCCACTGGCACCCTTGGGCGCCGCTGCACGTCGACGACCCCCTGACCCCGGTGACCAAGTGGAAGCTGCATCGCCTGGCCGAGGATCGCGAAGGCTGTCTGGCGGCACTGGCAACGGCGCCCGAGGGCGCGCTGCGCATGACCCCGCTCGACGATCACGAACCGGTGAGCGGCTGCCCGCTGGAAAACGTGGTGCGTGTGCATGGCAGCGAGGTCGAGTTCAACGCCAGCTTCGTGGCGCGCTGCCCGCTGGCGCTGGCCTGGGTGATGTACGAGCGGCAGCGTCTGCAGCCTGCCGCCGAGGCCCACTTCGATGTGCGTGTGGCGCGGGTCGAACATTTCGGCAGCTTTGCCTGTCGTAACGTCTACGGTCGCGAGAGCGGACGCCTCAGTGAGCATGCCACCGCGGAGGCGCTCGACGTGGCGGCATTCCACCTGGCCGATGGGCGACGTATCACGCTGCTCGACCACTGGGACGACGAGGATGCGCGGGGAGACTTCCTGCGCGATGCGCGTGACGGCGCCTGCGACCTGTTCGGTAACGTGCTGGGGCCGAAGTACAATCGCGCCCATGCCGATCACTTCCACTTCGGCATGCGCGGCTTTCGCCTGTGCCGCTGAGGCCGTCAGGCTCGCGCCGCGTCGCCGGCCCCCGTACACTCAGATGCATCTACCCGCTGGCGCACGAGGCTTATGCTGGGATTTCTGCAGGGATTCGCTTACGGGCTGTTCGTCACCTGCCTGCCGTGGTGTCTGGTCGGGTTGGCCAACCCGCGGCTGGCGGTGCCCACCGACAACCCCAATCGCTTCCAGGTACTGTTTCGCTACTGCCTGCTGGTGCCGTTCATCAGCATGGTGCTGTGGCTGACCTCGCTGTGGGGCGGCTTTGGCCCCAGCCTGAGCGGCTGGTTGGCCGGGCTGGTGGCGGTCGCGGTGGCGCTGCCCGTGGAACGGGGCTGGCGTCGCTGGCGCAGTCGGCGACATCAGCGGCGCCTGCAGGAGCGGCTCGCGGCAGAGGCCGAGCGTCAACGCGCCGACCGTGAGCGTGCGGCCCGGGAAGCGGGGGTGGCCGAGCTCGACCCGGCCCGACCGCCGGTGGGGGCCGATGAGCTGACCCTGGCACTGTGTCGGGTCAAGCAGCAGCTACTCGACGTCAGGCGCGGCGACCTGGCAAGCCAGGTCGACCGTTTCTATACCCGCTATACCCATGTGATGGAACTGCTCGCCGCCCGTTTCGACAAGAGCGAGCTGGCCTTCGAGCGCTCGCGCAGTCTGATCACCGAGGTCTGCCTCGGGGCGGTGGACACCTTCACCTCCATGGCGGCCCAGGCGCGGGGGGTGATGGGGCTGGATGACGCATACGTGCGCCGCCGCCTGACCCAGGAGGGCAGCCAGCTCTCCGTCGAGGAGCGCATCGCGCTCAAGCGCCGCCTGGAGCTGATCGAGGAGACCGACCGGCGCCTGCGACGCCTGGTGGCGCGCAACGAGTCGGCGCTGACCCTGCTCGACGATACCGCAGTGGCCCTGGCGCGGGTCGAGACCGGGCGACCCCAGGCGTCGCTTGCCACCGACCGGGCGCTGGAAGAGTTGCGTCGCTTCATCGAGGGGGCAGAGCGCTACAGCCGCAGCGAACGTCGTTGAATGTATGCCCAGCCTGATCGCGCAGCGTCAGGAGCGGAATTGCTATGGTAGGGGAAAGGCCTGAATGGGGAAGTACTCATGAAGCAGTCGTCTGAACGCGGCTCACCGCTCTCGCTGCCGCCGGTGGAGGAGATCGCCAGCGAACTCGAGGCGGTGGCGCCCGAGCCGAAGGATAGCGAGGAGATCGTCGTCGACGACCCTGAGCTGGAGCAACTGGCGAATGCCTTCGTCGACGACGTGCTGTCCAGCGAAGGCGCCGAGCTCGATCGCCAGCGTCGCGCGGTGGACGAGATGGGGCTCGAGCTGCAGCAGCAGGCGGCGCATCACAGCGAGATGCTGCAGGCGCCGCTGCGCAAGCTGGCACACCAGGGCGACGAGGGCGGCCCGGTGGCCAAGGCATTGATCGACCTGCGCGGCCACATGCAGGAGCTCGATCCGCACCAGCACCGCCTGGCCTCGGGGCCGTTCGACCGGCTACTGTCACGCATTCCGGGTGCCGGCAGCCGTGTTCAACGCTACTTCCGCAAGTTCGAAAATGCCCAGCAGGCGCTGGACGCCATCATCGCCGACCTGGAAGGCGGTCGCGACATGCTGCGCCGCGACAACATCACCCTCAGCGACGATCAGGAGAGCCTGCGTCAGCTGCTTGGTCGGCTGCAGCGGCAGATCGTCCTGGGTCGTCTGATCGACCAGCGTTTGATACAGGCCCTGGAGCGGCTGGGCGACGATCACCCTCAGCGAACCTTCATTGAGGAGGAGCTGCTCTTCCCGCTGCGCCAGCGCATCGTCGATCTGCAGCAGCAGCAGGCGGTCAGCCAGCAGGGCGTGCTGGCGCTGGAAGTGATCATTCGCAACAACCGCGAACTGATTCGCGGCGTCGACCGGGCGATCCACGTTACCGTGTCGGCGCTGACGGTGGCGGTTGCGGTGGCTCTGGCCCTGGCCAATCAGCGCCTGGTGCTGGATCGGGTGGAGTCGCTCAATACCACGACCTCGGAGATGATTGCCGGAACGGGCAAGGCGCTGCGTCAGCAGGGGGTGGAGATCCAGACCCGTGCCGCCTCGGCCCAACTCGACATGCAGGCGCTGGAGCAGGCTTTCGATGACGTGCTGGGTGCCATCGACGATCTGTCGCGCTATCGCCAGGAAGCGCTGCCCCAGCTCGACGCCCAGATCGACCGCCTGGCACAGCTGACGCACCAGGGTGGGGAGTCGATCGAGAGGCTGCAGCGCGGCAACGAGGTCCACTCCCAGGATGCGGAAGAGAAGAAGCAGCTGCCACCCAAGGACAAGGGCGAGAAAGAGGGCTAAGGCGAGCCACCTGGCGATCGGGAGCCTGGGCTTTCCTCATCCGCTTCATTTACGTCCTTGGGCGGTGGCTCGTGGCGCTGAGCATCGCTCAGCGCCTTGCGTAACAGCTCCCAGGCGTCGTCGAACCCCTGCTGCAGCGAATCCCAGGCCGCCTCGCCGGCGTACTGCAACTCCTCGAGGCGGCGCTGGGTTTCGTCGCGACGCCGCTTGAGGCGCTCGATATCGTCCTGATAACGGTGCTGCGCCTCGGCGCTGGCCTTGCGTGCGCGGGCAACCAAGGCCTCGATCTCGGTGTTCCATTCGTCCAGTTGGGCCTTCATCTGCTCGACGAACTCGTCGCGTCTGCTCATACGCTTGCTCCGCCTCCGGCTGGGTCTACTCTATCGATTCCATACTACCGGACCGGTTCCCCGGCACTGCTCAGGTCTGGACGGCGACCCGGTCACGCCCCTGGCGCTTGGCTCGATAGAGCTGGTGATCGGCCTCGGCCAGCAGCGCCTCGAAGCCGGCAACGTCGTCCTGTGCGGGGTAGCTGCTGGCCACGCCGAGGCTGGCGGTGACCCGGCCCGCTTGGGTGGCGTGGGCATGAGGAATGTCGAGCGCGTGGATCTCCTTCTGGATGCGTTCGGCTACCCGTTGGGCGCCTGCCAGATTGGTCTCCGGCAGCACGCAGACGAACTCCTCGCCGCCATAGCGTGCGACCAGGTCGGAAGGACGATGGATCACGCGGGTAAGCGAGTGGGCGACGGCTCGCAGGGTGTCGTCGCCGGCCACGTGGCCGTAGTGGTCGTTGAACTCCTTGAAATGGTCGATATCGATGAAGATCACCGAGATGTCATGATTGCCTTGCTGGGCGCGCTGCCACTCCTGACTGAGGAAGGCATCGAAGTGGCGGCGGTTGGCAATGCCGGTCAGGCCATCCATGGTGGAGATCTGCTGCAGCTGATCGCGCTGGTCGAGACCGTGCTGGAAGGCCTGCAGCAGCCGGTCGACGCTCTCCACCAGATGCCCCAGCTCATCGTTACCATGTACTCCCATGACCGGCTTGGACCAGCGCCCGGGCTGACTGGGGTCGGTCTCGGTGATCGCTGCGTGCACCTTGAGCAGGGGGCGGGTGATGAACCAGTGGAAGACCAGTGCCAGCAGGGCCGCAATGGCCAGGGCCTTGGCCACGCCGAGAGAGAAGATCAACTGACTGCGATCGATGAAATCGCGGGACAAGCTGTCGAGAGATAGCGTCAACTCCAGCTCGCCAATTGATGTGGGCGCATTGTCGGAGCCTATCTGATAGACCAGCGGTTTGCGGTAGTGGAGGATATCGGCGAACAGAGCCTGAACCATCCAGCTGGAGGTATCGGAGTCGTCGTGCCGACGTTCAGCCATGACGCGACCGAAATCGTCGCTGATGGTGACGCTGGCAATCCGCCCGCCGCTGAGCAGGCCTTCGGCCACCTGTGTCGCCAGTTCAGGATTGAGCTGGAAGGCCGCTTCGGCGGCAGTGCCGTGTACCAGGTCGATACGGTAGTGCGTTTCGAGGACGATCTCGTGACGCATCGCACGGGCGTCGAGCGCCAGCTCGACGATGCCGGCAATGATGCTGAGCAGAAGTGCGATGGCCAGAGTGAGGCCGGCCTGCTTGGCGGTCAGGCTGCGTCTACCGGCCCGGCGATCCATGCCAGGAATATATTTCACTAGGGTACCTCCGCTTCGGCATGAATGCGGTCGATGGCGGCCTGCAGCCGCGAGACGAACTGATCGGGAACCGAAGGGTGACAGGCGAGATAGAGATCGACCTCGTTGAAGGTGAACAGAGGGCGCAGTGACAGGTCGGCTTCGGCGGCGAGGTAGTCGGCCGCCTGTGCCCCGGTGACCCAGACGTCGATTACTCCGCTCTGCAGACGATTGACGTTTTCGCGCTCGGCGCTGGTGACGACGACGGGAATGCCTTGGCTGGCGACATATCGACCCACTGCGTCCTCACGAAAGCTGCCGACACGCAGCTCGGACAGGTCCGTCAGCGAGTCGGCTGCGATGTCGGTGTTCTCCAGGGCGAAGGCGGTCCAGGTGCTGGAGGTCAGCGGCCCGATCCAGGTGAACAGGGATTCGCGCTCGGGTGTACGGGTCGTGGAGTAGACGCAGTGGCGTTCGCGCAGCTGGGCCTCGGTATAGGCGCGAGCCCAGGGCAGCAGGCGGAAGTCGGCCTCGAGGTCGGCGGCGTTCAGCGCCGTGCGCAGCAGCTCGGTGGACGAGCCGATGATGCTGCCGTGTTCATCCAGGTAGTTGTAGGGAGGGTACTCCTCGGTATTGAAGGCGATGGTGCCGCCGAGGATTTCACTCAGCACGCCGCCCTCGCGCAGGTTGTTCAGCGCCGCCTGCATCTTGGCCACCAGCTCGGGGTCCGTGTCCCGGTTCAGGGCGTAGTAGAGGTCGGATTCGCTGATGGTCAGGGCCGGGGTGTAGTCAGTGGTCGGCAGGCCCTCTTCATTCATCAGCCAGAAGGCCACGTCCTCGCCATAGGCCCACAGGTCGACCCGGCCCCGCTCGAGCATGCGTAGGGCACTGGCACCTGACATCGCCGCATGGATCTGGGTTTCCGGCACTCCGGCTTCCTGCAGCCGTTGGGCGCCGATGTCCTCGCGGATCACGGCAATACGGTAGTCACCGGCGATCACGTCGTCGATATCGTTCAACTGGATGCCGCTGCCGCGGCGAGCGATCAGGGCCACCCTGTCCGTGGCAATGGGCCCCACCCACTGGAACAGCTCCTCGCGCTGTTCGGTGCGGGTGGTGGAGAACAGCACCGTGCCGGGCTCGTTGAGGGCCGTCTCGTAACCGCGGGCCCAAGGATAGAACAGCACGTCCTCGCGGGACAGGGAGGTACCGGTTTCGGCGAAGATACGTTCGAGGAGTTCGATGGATATGCCTTCGAGTCGACCTTCCTGCCGATAATTGTAGGGTGGGTATTCCTCGGTGATGAAGGTCAGCTCCTCCAAGGCCTCTGCTGCTGAAAGCGGCAGCAGGACCAGCATCATCGTCAACCTTTTTCTCATGCGTTCCCCACCCTGCCAGCTTGTTCTTTTGATTACTGTCTGGTGACGAGAGTCACGCTGCCAAGCGTCGACTTCCTGCCAGAGGGCAGATAACAGCGCCACCGGACAAAGCTGTTTAACTCAGGTTAACAGTGATAATGCCCGGCGGTGCGTGAGAAAGGAAGGATTCCACTCCACGCAAGACAAGCCGGCCCGAAGCCGGGCCGGCAAAATGTAGCGCACGTGTTACTCTTCCGGTTCGAGCCGATAGAGCGTGCCGTTATCGTCACCGATGAGGGCGTAGAGGTAACCCTCGGGGCCCTGGCGGATGTCGCGCACCGGCCCCAGCGATTCGTCGAGGAGCGCTTCCTTTTCTGTCACCTCATCGCCGTTCACTTCGAGGCGATAGATTTGACCGCTCTCCAGGCCGCCCACCAGCAGGTTGCCCTGCCACTGCGGGTAGCGTTCACCGTCGACCACGGCCAGGCCTGCAGGAGAGACGTCCGAGGAGAAGCGATGCACGGGCTCGATGACCTCCTCGTCGGTGAACAGCTCACCGCTGGCGATGTCGTCGAGCAGGTCCGCGCCGGCGGCTTCCTCGCTGTCGTCGTCCTCCGGCCAGCCGTGATTCTCGCCGCTGCGAATGCGCATGAGCTCGTCATGTCCGTTGCCGCGGGCTTCCACGGCCCAGACGTCGCCTCTATCGCGATCCACGGCCAGCCCCAGCACGTGGCGATGGCCCCAGGAGTAGATCTCCGGCAGGTAGCCCACGTCCTCGAAGCGAGGATTGTCCTCGGGTGCCAGACCCTGAGGGCCGAGCCGCAGGATCGAGCCGGCGTGATCGTTGGTGTCCTGGGCCCGTTCGGGCGAGTCGCGGTCGCCGACCGACATCAGCAGGGTGTCGTCGCCCATCCAGGCCAGGCGTGAGCCGGCATGGGGGCCGGGCTCGGAGCGACGGTTCTCCTCGAACAGCTCTTCCACGTCCGTCAGCCGATTGCCGGCCAGGCGACCGCGGGCCAGGGCCGTGGCGGTGGAGTCGGCGTCGCCACTGGCATAGGTGAAGTAGATCCAGCCGGTATCGGGATAGTCGGGCGAGGCGGCAATGTCGAGCAGCCCGCCCTGGTCGTCGCTCTGAATGCCGGGCAAGTCGTCGATCGTCTCCCTTTCGTCGTTGTAGAAGGTCTGAATCCGCCCGCCGCGCTCGCTGACCAAGTAGAGGCCACCAGGCAAGATAGCCACACCCCAGGGGCGCTCCAGCTCTTCCGCCACCGCTACCAGCCTCAGCGTCTGATGCTCGGTCGTCAATGTCACTTCGTCGGCGCTCGTTGCCGTGGCGAGCACGGCCAGTGCCAGCAGGGGGGTACCGCTCCAGCGTCCTTTCATGATTCACCTCCAGTCCATGTGTGACCCTCAGTGTAGTGAAAGCCGCCCCAGCGTCATTTTTGCGTCGGATTGCTGGTAGGCTAGCGCTTCGGGAAGGTCCCGCAGGCATGAGGAGAGTGGGATGAGCGTGATACCGGCGGCCAGCAGTGCTGGCGCCAGGCAGCGGGCATCGAAGAAGGAGATCCTGGGCTGGGCGATGTTCGATTTCGCCAACCAGGCCTATACGCTGCTGATCATCACCGTGGTGTTCGGCGAGCTGTTCACTACCGTCATCGTCGGGGATCGCGGCGACGGCTTTCGTCTTGCCAACCTGCTGTGGAGCCTGGCTCTGGCGACGAGCTATCTGCTGGTGGTGATCACCGCACCGCTGTGCGGCGCGGTGATGGACTACCAGGCGGCCAAGAAGCGCTTCCTGTTCATCAGTTACATCGCCACCGTGATTGCTACGGCGCTGCTCTATTTCGTGGCCCCGGGCTACGTCATGCTGGGCGTGCTGCTGATCGTGGTGTCCAACTATGCCTACTCCATGGGCGAGTCGTTCATTGCCGCCTTTCTGCCCGACCTCGGCCCGCCGCAGGATCTGGGCAAGATCTCCGGTTTCGGCTGGGCGCTGGGCTACGTCGGCGGTCTGTTCGCAGCTGGCTTCACGCTGGTGGTGCTGGGGGAGGCCAGTGCCGACAACTTCGAGCGTATACGCTGGGTCGGCCCCTTTGCCGCAGCGTTCTTCCTCATCACCGCCATTCCCACCTTTGTGTGGCTGAAGGAGCGCGGCACGCCTCAGCCGCACCGCAAGCGCTATCGGGAGATCGCCTGGGAGCGGGTCTCCACCACGCTCCATGAGCTGCGGCGTTTTCGCGATCTGGGCATCTTCCTGGTGTCGCTGCTGTTCTCCATGGCCGGGGTCTACATCATCATCGCCTTCGCCTTCATCTACGGCGCCCAGGTGATCGGCTGGGACGAGGCGGTGCGCAACATCATGTTCATCATCGTGCAGATCACGGCGGCCGCCGGCGCGCTGGGCTTCGGCTTCATCCAGGATCGCATCGGCACCAAGTTCACCTACCAGCTGACCCTGCTGCTGTGGGTGGCGGCGATTCTGGCCATCTGGGCCACACCGGAGGTCACCGCCTTCCTCAATGCCGCCTTCGGCCTCGACTGGGAGGCCCAGCACCTGTTCCTGTTCGTCGGCTGTCTGGCGGGGCTCTCACTGGGCTCCAGCCAGTCGGCCAGCCGCGCCCTGGTCGGGCTGTTTTCGCCGACGCGCAAGGCCGCCGAGTTCTTCGGTTTCTGGGGGCTGGCCAACAAGCTGGCCGGGGTCTTCGGCATCATCGCGCTCGGACTGCTGCAATCCGTGGTGGGGCTCCAGGCGTCGATCCTGTTGTGCGCGGCGCTGTTCATCGTAGCCATGCTCATCTGCCTGGCGGTCGACCAGGCCCGCGGGCAGCAGGCGGCGGCCGAATGGGAGGCGCATAACGGCGTCTCTGTGACCGACAAGGAAGCAACGACATGACGCTCGATTTCCTGCTGCTGGCACTGGTCGCGTTCACCTTCGTCGTGGCCGGCCTGGTCAAGGGAGTGATCGGCATGGGCATGCCCACGGTGTCGCTGGCGCTGCTCGCGGCCACGGTGGGCCTGCCCTCGGCCATGGCGCTGCTGCTGGCCCCCACCATCATCACCAACGTCTGGCAGGCACTGGTGGGGGGCTACCTGAAGCAGATCGTATGGCGCCTGTGGCCCTTCCTGCTGGCGTCGGTGGTCACCGTGTGGCTGGGCGTGGCCGTTCTGGCCCGGGTCGACGTGCGCTGGCTCTCGGGGCTGCTCGGAGTGCTGATCGCCTTCTACGCCCTGGCCGGGCTGTTCAACCTCGGCCTGGGCAAGCTGGTCAGCCGCGGCCGGCATGCCGCGCCGGTCAACGGGGCGCTGACCGGCCTGCTCACCGGCATGACCGGCTCCTCGGTGTTTCCCGGTGTGGCCTACCTGCAGTCTCTCGGCCTGCCGCGGGACATGCTGATCCAGGCCATGGGGGTGCTGTTCGTGGTCACTACCATGGCTCTCGGTCTCTCCATGGGCGGCCAGCGCCTGCTCAGCGTGGAGCTGGGCCTGCTATCGCTGGGAGCGGTAGTACCGGCTCTGGTAGGCATGCAGCTTGGTCAGCGGCTGCGTCAACGGCTCTCGGAAACCACCTTCCGGCGGATCTTTCTGAGCGGCCTGCTGGCCATGGGGGGCTACCTGCTGGCACGGTCGCTACTCGGCTAGGCGGGTAGCGACCGCTTGCTTCACTCGGCCAGGAACGCGCGGATGCGATCACCTGCCTGATCGATGCCGAGGACACCATCCAGGTGGCCACGCTTGCCTTCGAGGGTCACCAGTTCCACGTCAGCGCCACCGGCTTCGATCATCTCGGCGGTCTTGCGTATGCCTTGCGGAGCGAAGACCAGATCGTTCTCGCTGTAGAGGATCAGGGTGGGTGCCTCGATGCGGGCGAGCCCCTCTTCCAGGCTTTCGCCGTGGCCGGCGATGAACGCCTGGTTGGCCTTGACCAAATAGAGCAGGTGGTTGGCGTCAGCCAGTTCGGCACGGGCCGCAGCGATGTCGTCGAGCGTCTGCTCGATGGCGTAGCGCGCGTCGAGCTCACGGGCCGGATCGGCATCCTCGTCGGCCCAGCTGCGGTCGAAAGTCTCGTTGGCCCAGAGCCAGTGGTTGGCGTTCAGCGTCACCAGCTTGAGCGCTTCGCGCAGCCCGTCCAGTGGCGGCTCGCCGTCATAGTAGTCGCCTTCGTTCCAGTTGGCGTCCAGGCGAATGGGGGCAGCCCAGGCGCTCAGGGTCGCCAGCAGCCAGGGATCGGCAGCGCCACCGCCGATCACCGGAATCAGCCGCTCGACCCGCTCGGGATAGGCGCTGGCCCACTCGTAGGCCTGCAGCGCTCCCATGGAAGGCCCCATCACGGCATGCAGCCGTTCGATGCCCTGGCTCTCGAGCAGGGCCTTCTGTACCTCGACGAAGTCGCGAATGGTGACCAGCGGAAAGTCGGTGCCCCAGGGCTCGCCGGTCTCGGGGTTGGGCGTGGCCGGTCCGGTGGTGGTGACGTTGGGGTCGTGGGCGTTGAGGTTGACCAGGGTGTCCGAGGCGATGATGTAGTACTCGTCGGTATCCAGTGGCTTGCCGGGACCGATGATGGCATCCCAGTAGCCGGGTGCCGCATCGTCTTCGGCGTAGCGGCCCGCGGCATGGCTGGTGCCGGAGAAGAAGTGGGTGATCAGGATGACGTTGTCCTTCTCCTCGTTGAGGGTGCCGTAGGCCTCCCAGCCGATGCGCACCGGCGCGATGGTGTCGCCGCCGATGGTGGTGTATTCGTCCATTTCGAAGACTTGCTTTTCCACCATTCCGTCCCATGCCGCCAGCGGCATGCTGGCCAGCAGGGCCGTGATCATGGCGGCACCGATCAGCGTCGGGGCAAGAGGGGAATGGCGCTGGGCAATCATGGTCGAATGTTCGATGCGGTCGTGCATGTGGCTATCCTTGTCGTTATTGAATAGATGGACGTTATTGAATCGATAGATGTCTTGAAGCGACAGTCGTCGAAGCGCAGCCAAGGGAGGCGCAGCGCCGTTCAGTACAGACAGCCAGACCCAAAGTGTCAAAGCGGGCGAAGCCTGCCAATCGGGGGAAAAGACATGAACCGACAGAACGGTTCTATCAGGCGTGCCGGCATGGGCATGATGCTGCTGTTCTGGGTATCGTTCATCGGCGTTGGCAGCTGGTGGTTCCACGGGTTTCTCGAGCAACAGCGCAATCCCAACGCGCACCTGGTCAACGCCGTGACCGGCTCCGACGAGCCAATCGTGCTGGAGCGCAACCGCTCCGGCCACTTCGTCGCCACCGGGCGTATCAACGGCGAGCCGATCGAGTTCCTGCTCGATACCGGTGCCACCTACGTGGCCGTTCCCGCCGAGTTTGCCGAGCGGCTTGGCCTGCAAAGTGCCGGTTCGGCCTGGTTCAACACCGCCAACGGACGTGTTCGCGGGGACCTCACCCGACTCGACGAGGTCAGTCTGGGCGGCTTCACAGCCACTAACGTCAATGGCTCCATCAGCCCCGGGCTCGAGGGCGAGGTGGCGCTGCTGGGGATGAGCTTCCTCAATCGTTTCGACATCGAGATTCGCGATGCCCGCATGATACTGCGCCCGGCGCAGCAGCCCTGAGGATGTCATGGCAAAGGAACTGAGAGGCCGCAAGGCCGGCAAGCCGAACCAGATACCCGCTCCGGGGTGGCTGGACGTGATCTGGCGGGTCAAGGAGCAGCTGGCGGACGACCACGTCAACATGCTGGCAGCCGGCATCGCCTTCTATTCGCTGCTATCGCTGTTTCCCGCCATGGCGGCGGTCATCTCGCTGTGGGCACTGGCCTTCGATCCGGTGGAGCTGGCCGAGCAGATCGCTGAGCTCGGCCGTTTCATGCCGCCCGGTGGAGCTCGCTTGATTACCGAGCAGGCCGAGGAGGTCGGCGCCAATACCGATACTGGACTCAGTCTGACGGCACTGCTCGGTCTGGCGGTGGCGATGTTCGTGGCATCCAAGGGGGTGCGCGGCCTGCTGGTCGGACTCAACGTGGTGTATGGCGAGGAGGAGCGGCGCGGCTTCGTGCATCGCATGCTGGTAGTGGCCACGCTGACTCTCGGGCTGATCGTGATCTCGCTCGGGGCGATCGGTGTCGTTGCGCTATTTCCACTGGTCGTCGGCTGGCTGGCCCTGGAGGGGCCCGTGGTCACCTTGATCAACTGGCTACGCTGGCCGGCCCTGCTGCTGTTGATGATGTTCGTGATCGCGGTGCTCTATCGCTACGGCCCCTATCGCAGCTCGCCGCGCTGGGAGTGGGTCAGCGTGGGCACCCTGGTGGCCACGCTACTGTGGCTGCTTGGCTCAGGCGGTCTGTCGCTCTACGTGAGCCAGTTCGCCAACATGGACGAGCTGTATGGCTCGCTCGGGGCGGTGGTGATCCTGATGCTGTGGTTCTGGCTCTCCTCGTTCGTCGTATTGCTGGGCGCCGAGATCAACGCTGAAATGGAGCGTCAAACCAAGCGCGATACCACCGTGGGCGAACCCCGGCCCATGGGCGAGCGGGGCGCCTATGCCGCCGACACGCTGGGGCCGAGGCGCCCTTGGCAGCGCAACAAGCGACAGCAGGGAGAGGAATCATGAGCCTGACCCGCCAGCTCAGCATCGAGCTTCCCATTCTTCAGGCGCCCATGGCCGGCGTGCAGGGCGCCACGCTGGCAGTGGCCGTGAGCGAGGCGGGGGGGCTTGGCGCCTTGCCCTGCGCCATGCTCACGCCGGAAGCCATGGCGGACAAGCTCCAGCGCATTCGCTCTGCCACCTCGCGGCCCCTCAACGTCAACTTCTTCTGCCATGCGCCGCCGCTGCCGGACGAGGCGCGGCTCACACGCTGGCATCGGCTGCTGGCGCCTTACTATGCCGAGTACGGCCTCGATATCGACAGCGTGCCGGCCGGCGCCGGGCGGCATCCGTTCGATCAGGCGGCGTGCGATGCCCTGGAGCCCTTCCGCCCGGAGGTGGTCAGCTTCCATTTCGGTCTGCCGGAGGCGGCGCTGATCGAGCGGGTCAAGGGCTGGGGAGCCGTGGTGCTCTCGTCCGCCACCACCGTCGAGGAGGCACGCTGGCTCGAGGCCCATGGGGCTGATGCGATCATCGCCCAGGGGCTTGAGGCGGGTGGCCACCGCGGCATGTTCCTCGACGAGGACGTCACCACCCAGCTCGGTACCTTTGCCCTGCTGCCGCAGGTAGTGGCGGCCGTGTCGCTGCCGGTGATAGCCGCCGGGGGGATTGCCGATGCGCGCGGCGTGGCTGCCGCCTTCGCACTGGGGGCATCGGCGGTCCAGGTCGGCACCGCCTTCCTATGCTGCCCCGAGGCTACTACCTCGGCGCTGCATCGCCGTGTGCTGCAGAGCGAGGCCGCGCGTCATACGGCGCTGACCAACCTGTACACGGGGCGCCCCGCGCGGGGCATCATCACCCGGCTGATGCGCGAGCAGGGTCCGCTCAGCGAGGCAGTACCGGCCTTCCCGTTGGCCACCGCCGCCATTGCCCCGCTGCGCAGCGCCGCCGAGGCCGCGGGCAGCGCCGATTTTTCGCCGCTGTGGGCCGGACAGAACGCCAGCAGCTGTCGTGAAGTGCCGGCGGCCGAGGTGGTGCGCGCTCTCGCCGCAGGTTTGAGCTGAGGCAGAGCTGGCGGGCGGCGGTGAGACTGATATCATGGATGCATGAACAGTGTTTCAGGCACCGCTGCGGCCACCGCCTCCCTCGACGACCCCTTCTACTACCTGGCGAACTTCCGCTTCGTCCTGGACTGGGTGGGTACGCATCATGCCGACCTGCTGACCCGGGAGGAGCGTGGTCTTCTCGCCACGTTCGATGCTTTCCCTCGGTCGTCCCAGGCGCTGCTGGTGCGCATGGTGATGCGCAAGGGAGAGCTCTTTCGTACCGGCAGGCTCGTCTATCCCGAGATTGGCGACACCGAGCGCGCCTTGGCGCCGCTGGTGGATGCCGGCTGGGTCGAAGCGGACCCCGAGCTGGGGTTCGCCGAGCTGTTTCGTCTGCTGCGTCTGGCCGAACTGCGCCGGGCGCTGAAGGCGGAGATTGCCGCTGCCGGGCTTGCTCCCGGAGCGAGCAAGACGGCAATCAGCGAGGCGTTGTCGGTGCAAGAGTTCCAGGCGAAGCGCCTGAGCGAATGGTGGTCGGTGGCGAGTGAAGCTCTGGACGGCGAGCGCATCGTGCGGCTAGCGGTGATGCCCTGGTGCGACCGCCTGCGGTTGATGTTCTTTGGCAACCTGCGCCAGGACTGGGCCGAGTTCGTGCTCGCCGAGCTCGGCCTGCAGCGCTTCGAGCGGGTGCCGCTGACGCCCGGCTCCCGCGCCTTCCAGCGTCGCGAAGAAGTCGATGCCTATCTGGCGCTGCACGCGCTGCGCGAGCGCCTGGAGCAGGGCGAGCCGATCGCGGCGCTGATGACCGACTTGCCGAGCGTGCCGGAGGAGAACGCCTGGCTGGCGCAGCGGCGAGGCAGACTGGCGTTCCTGCTGGGCCAGGCAGCCGAACGCAGCGGCCAGCAAGCCCTGGCCCTGCAGCTCTATGCCGAAAGCGGCGAGGGGGCGGGCGGCCAGGTGGAGGCGCGCATACGCCACCTGCGGCTGCTGGAGCGGCTGGGTGAGTATCGCCAGGCCCATGCGCTGGCCAGCCGGGCATGGGCATCGACCGTCGGCGAGCAGGAGCGCCAGGCGCTGGCGCGCCTGCTGCCTAGGCTGTGCCGGCGACTGCAGCTGGCGCCGCCGAGCCGCGAGCCCGACGCTGCCGTTCGGCGTCTCGATCTCTGCCTGCCCATGGCCGGCTCGGTCGGCGTCGAGCGCGCCGCGGCCGAACACCTGAGCCGTCCCGAAGCACCGGTTCATTATGTCGAGAACGCGCTGATCGCCGGCCTGTTCGGCCTGCTCTGCTGGCCGGCACTGTTCGCCCCGCTACCGGGCGCTTTCTTCCACCCCTTTCACATCGGCCCGGCGGATCTCTATCGCGACGACTTCGTCGCGCGTCGGCGCGAGATCTTCGACGCCTGCCTGGCGCGCCTCGACGATGGCAGCCACGGTGAGGCGATATGGCGCGTCTGGCACGAGAAACGCGGCCTGGCGTCCCCCTTCGTCTACTGGGACGCGCTCGACGAGGAGCTGCTGGAGCAGGCCCTGGTCTGTATTCCGGCAACGCACCTGCGGGCCTGCTTCGAGCGCCTGCTCGCCGACCTCAAGACCAACCGCGCGGGACTGCCCGATCTGATTCAGTTCCTGCCCGATGCGGCCAGCGGCGAGCCCCGCTATCGCCTGATCGAAGTGAAGGGGCCCGGCGACCGGCTGCAGGACAACCAGGGGCGCTGGCTGGCGTTCTTCCAGGCCCAGGGCATCGAGGCCGTGGTCTGTCACGTGACCTGGCAGCAAGGCGGAGCGCCATGAGTGCTGCCGCGACGAGTGGCGAAGCGCCGCTCTATCGCGTGGCGGTGCGGGCGCTATGCGACTTCACCGCCCGCGAGGGCGATCTCGACCTCCGCTTCACGCCCTCGCCCAGCGCTCGCGAAGGCATCGCCGGCCATGCCCTGGTGGCAGGGCGACGCGGCAAGCATTTCGAGCGTGAGCTGGCCCTGAGCGGGCATTACCGCGGTCTTGCGGTCAGCGGTCGGGCTGACGGCTTCGACCCGGCGCTGAACCGCCTCGAGGAGATCAAGACCCATCGCGGCGACCTCTCGCGCATGCCCGCCAATCAGCGCGCTCTGCACTGGGCCCAGGTCAAGGTCTACGGGGCGCTGCTGTGCGCCGAGCGGGGGCTCGCTTCGCTGACCCTGGCGCTGGTCTATTTCGATATCGGCAGCGAGCGCGAGACGCTGCTTACCGAGCAGGCCAGCGCCACCGAGCTCACCGCCTTCTTCGAGGCTCAGTGTGAACGCTTCCTGAGTTGGGCAGAGCAGGAGGCGTGCCATCGCCAGACCCGCGATACCGCCCTGGCCGGGCTGAGCTTTCCCCACGCCGAATTTCGCCCCGGGCAGCGCGAGCTGGCCGAGGGCGTCTACAAGGCGGCGGCCACCGGGCGCTGCCTGCTGGCCCAGGCGCCCACGGGCATCGGCAAGACCGTGGCCACGCTGTTCCCGACCCTCAAGGCGATGCCGCGCCAGCAGATCGACCGGCTCGCCTTTCTGACCATGAAGACCCCGGGCCGGCGCCTGGCGCTGGAGGCGCTGGTGCAGCTGGGAGCCGCCGGTGACTGCGGTGAGCGTCAGGAGGAGCGCCTGCCGCTGCGGGTACTGGAACTGACGGCGCGCAGCAAGGCCTGCGAGCACCCGAACAAGGCGTGCCATGGCGAGGCCTGCCCGCTGGCCGCCGGCTTCTACGACAAGCTGCCCGCCGCACGCCAGGCCGCGGCCGAGCGCGGCTGGCTCGACCGCGAAGCGCTGCGCGAGGTGGCCCTCGAGCATGGGGTATGCCCCTACTACCTGGGTCAGGAGCTGGCGCGCTGGAGCGACGTCTGCGTGGGTGACGTCAACCACTACTTCGACGTCTCGGCGCTGCTGCACGGCTTGGCCCAGGCCAACGGCTGGCGTCTGGCGCTGCTGGTTGACGAGGCTCACAACCTGGTGGAGCGAGCCCGGGGGATGTACAGCGGCGAGCTGGATCAGCACGCTTTCGCGACGCTGTACCGCAGTGCCCCGGCGCCGCTGGTGAAGCCCCTCGGCCGGCTGATGCGCCAGTGGCAGGCGCTGGTGCGCGAGCAGGGCGGCGCCGACGAAGGGCAGCGGGGCCGCCCCGCCTACCAAGTACTCGATGACCTGCCCAGCCGCCTGGTCGGCGCGCTGCAGCAGGTGGCGGCGGCGATCGGCGACTATCTGGCCGAGCATCCCGGTGGCGCCGACCCGGTGCTGCAGGAGCGGCTGTTCGATGCCCTCGGCTTCGGCCGTCTGGCCGAGTCGTTCGGCGAGCATTCGCTGTGCGATCTCAGCCGTCATGGCCGTGGGCGCGCGGTGCTGGGGCTGCGCAACCTGGTGCCGGCCGACTTCCTGGCCCCGCGCTTCGCCCAGGCCCACAGCTGCGTGCTGTTCTCGGCCACGCTGTCGCCGGCACACTACCATCGTGACCTGCTGGGGCTGCCGGACGACTGTGTCTGGCAGTCGGTCGCCTCGCCGTTTCGCGGCGACCAGTTGGCGGTACGCATCCCGGGCGGTATCTCGACCCGCCTGCGTGACCGCGGGGCCTCGCTCGGTCCCATCGTCGCCGAGCTGGCCGAACAGTACCGCCAGCGCCCGGGGCTCTATCTGGCCTTTTTCAGCAGCTTCGCCTACCTGCAGGCAGTGACCGAGCGGCTCGAGCAGCTCCACCCCGAACTGCCTCATTGGTGTCAGACCCGCGGTATGCGCGAAGAGGAGCGGGATGCCTTCCTGGCCCGCTTTCGCGCGGGCGGGCAGGGCATCGGCTTCGCGGTGCTGGGTGGGGCCTTCGGCGAGGGTATCGACCTGCCCGGCGAGCGGCTGATCGGCGCCTTCATCGCCACCCTGGGTCTGCCGCCGTTCGATCCCTTCAACGAGACCCTCAAGGCCAGGCTCGAGGCGCGGTTCGGTAACGGCGATGCCTACGCCTATCGCATACCGGGACTGATCAAGGTGATTCAGGCCGCCGGTCGGGTGATTCGCAGCCCCGAGGACCGCGGCACGCTGGTGCTGATGGACGATCGCTTTCGGCGTGCGGAAGTGCGCCGGCTGTTCCCGGATTGGTGGCAGCTCGGCTGAGATGAGTTACCTGATATTACCTGGCGTAACAGTTTCGGATTGTTACCTGTGCCGCTGCGTGCTACTTCTTGAACAACACCGACCGCTGGACAAGGAGATGTCTGATGGGAATCGAAGTAGGCGGCCTTCTGGGCCTGATCTGGCTGATCATCCTGGTCTGGGCCATCGTCAAGGTGGCCAAGAGCCCGGCAGGCCCCATTGCCAAGCTGCTGTGGATCATCGTGCTGCTGCTGTTCCCGCTGGTGGGGCTGATCATCTGGCTGCTGATGGGGCCCAAGGGATAGCGGGCTCGCTGATGAGCGGTGCCATGGGGCGGGGCCGGGTCATGGATCGTCCCGCGGTTCGCCCCGCTCGCATTTCAGACACTCGAGCTCGACGCCGAGGCGCGTACGCCTCCCGGCCTCGCTCATGACCCAGGGGCGCTCTATCCAGGGCGGCTGATGGCGCACGTGCTGGTTGTGGCCACATGCCAGCTCCGCGACCCAGTGTCCTTCGTCGTCCCGGTGGTAACCTACGATGGCTTGACGCATTTTTCTGCTCGTCAGATTTGGCGGGGTCAGCAGTCGATGGCGCTGCCTGCGCGCACTCTGCCGAAATTGCTCAGTACCAGCTCGGTACCCTGCCCATGCCGACCGCAGATGCGGAAGGTGCCGTTGTGGCCCGACGACCGACCCAACTGGGTGAAGCGTACCGGTTTGTCATCCTGACGATAGCTGACGCTGACGCCGCGGCCGTTCTCGAGCACCCTGAGCAGGGCGTCCGGGGCGAAGTCGTTGCCCGACAGCGGGCCGAGCACGATGGCCAGCGGGGCGCTCCAGTCATCCATGCGGCAGCTTTGCCGGTCCGGGCTGGGGCAGACGATGACCGTGCTGCGTCGGGTAATGGCGCTGTTGCGCCCCAGCACGAGTGCCGTGCGCAGGCGGTGCGCTTCGGCGACCACTTCCTGACGAGCGTGCATCGCCTGCAGGCCGGGCACCGCCCATCCCATCAGGATACCGGCCACGACGATGACGACCAGCAGTTCGATCAGGGTCAGACCACGTTGGCGTGGGGCGATGAAAGCCGTGGCGCGAGCCGAATCCATGGCGCTCTCCAGAGTGGTGTCCTCGCATGAGACCTCCACTCTAGTCGAGCTGCGCAGAGCGTCTATCAGTCATCGCCGATGGAGCCTGTAGGCGATTGCCGCTACGGCCTGACAGCTTACTCCTCGGGGCGCTGCTCCTGCAGGTAACGGTCGCGATGGGCACTGCTGCAGAACCATTCGCCCTGCTCGCGCAGTGCTTCGTTCTCCGGCACGTGTACCTGGCACCAGCTGCAGCGCACCATCTGGTTGCCTTCCTGGTGCGATGCATCCTCCAATTGCCCTTCGCGGTCGAGCTTCCACTCGCGGTACATGCGATAGAGTTTGAGGCCGGCGAAGAACAGCACGGCGAAGATGATCAGGCGAATGAGCAATAGGTTCATCCTTTTCTGGCTCCCTTCTGGGTTGGCGGCTTTGCCAGCCGGACGCCCTTGCGGGACAATGTCATGACATCGATTCTCAAGAGATTCCTACGCCCATGCAAGACTTGACGCTGGTGATGGCGCAGCTGGACCCGCTGGTGGGTGACATTCCCGGCAACGCCGAGCGTGCCATCGAGGCCGTTCGCGAGGCACGCATCGAGCACGGTGCCGACATCGTGGTGTTTCCCGAGCTGTTCCTGAGCGGCTATCCGCCCGAGGATCTGCTGCTGCGTCCTTCCATGGAGACCCGCCTGCGCGAGGCGCGTTCGCGCATGGCGGCCAAGATGTCCCGCGACGTGCTGGTGATCATCGGCTATCCCGGCCGCCGCGAGGGGCTCGGCTACAACCTGGCCGGGCTGCTCTACAACGGGGAGTGGATCGGCGAATACGCCAAGCAGGTGCTGCCCAACTATCAGGTCTTCGACGAGCGGCGCTACTTCGCCACCGGCGAGCAGAGCCTGGTACTGGAGCACAAGGGGGCCAAGCTCGGCGTGCTGATCTGCGAGGATCTGTGGGACGGTGCGCCGGTGCGGGCCGCACGCGATGCCGGCGCCGATATCGTCGTCACGCTGAATGCCTCGCCCTACCACCAGGACAAGCCGGCCGAACGCCTGCGCCTGCTCGAGCAGCGTGCCGCCGAGGTGTCGCTGCCGCTGGTCTACGTCAACACCATCGGCGGCCAGGACGAGCTGGTGTTCGACGGCGGCTCGGCCTGCGTCGATGCCGGTGGCCAGGTACGGGTCGTGGCACCCTACTGGCAGGCGGGGCTGATGCCGGTGCAGTTCGTGCAGGAGAATGGCGCCTGGGCACCGGTGGAGGGCGAGATCGAGCCCCTCGAGGAGCCCGAGGAGAGTCTCTACTGTGCGCTGGTCAGCGGCGTGCGCGATTACGTCAACAAGAGCGGCTTCGAAGGCGTGGTGCTGGGGCTTTCCGGCGGCATCGACTCGGCCCTTACCCTGGCCATCGCCGTGGATGCGCTGGGGCCGCAGCGGGTGCACGCGGTGATGATGCCCTACCGCTATACCGCCGACATGTCTCAGGAGGACGCTGCCGAGCAGGCCCGGGTGCTCGGCGTGCACTACGAGGTGCTGCCGATAGAGCCGATGGTCGACGCCTTCATGACTACGCTGGCCGACACCTTCGCCGGCACCGAGCGCGATACCACCGAGGAGAACCTGCAGTCGCGCTGTCGCGGCGTGCTGCTGATGGCGATCTCCAACAAGAAGGGCCTGATGGTGCTGACCACCGGCAACAAGAGCGAGATGGCGGTGGGCTACGCCACGCTCTACGGCGACATGGTGGGCGGTTTCAATGCGCTCAAGGACGTCTACAAGACCTGGGTCTATCGACTGGCCCGCTGGCGCAACGCGCAGGAGCCGGCGATTCCCGAGCGGGTGATCACCCGGCCGCCCTCGGCCGAGCTGGCGCCGGGGCAGCAGGACACCGACTCGCTGCCCGACTACGATACGCTGGATGCCATTCTCATGCGCTACATCGAGGGCGACATGAGCGCCGAGGCGATCATCGAGGCCGGCTTCGAACGCGACGACGTCTATCAGGTGGTCAAGCTGGTCGATCGCAACGAGTACAAGCGGCGCCAGGCGCCGGTGGGCGTGCGGGTGACTCCGCGCGGCTTCGGGCGCGACCGCCGTTATCCCATCGTCAACGGCTGGCAGCCCGGCGACTGACCGAGCCAAAGCGCCCAACGCAAGAACCCGCGAGCAAGCTCGCGGGTTCTTGGTTTTCAGCCGGGGGCTGACGGACTCAAGCGGAGAGCGACTGGGCCCGCACGTGCTGCGGCTGGAAGGTACGGCCCCGCAGGCGCTCGTTACCGGGATCGTTCTGAATCAACACCTGCAGCACTTCGCGGGCGCGGTCGCGCATGTCGAGCCCCAGGTAGCCCTCGACCATCACGGCCAGCGCATCGCGGGTGGCCTCGGCTTCCGGGTAGTTCTCGATGACCCAGCGGCCACGCTCCACGGCGGCCAGATAGGCGCCCTTGCGCAGGTAGAAGTCCGCTACGTGCAGCTCGTGACGGGCCAGCACGTTGCGCAGGTAGACGATGCGCTGTTCGGCGTCGGGCGCGTATTCGCTGGCCGGGTAGCGCGATACCAGCTCGCGGAAGTCGGAGTAGGCGTCGCGCGAGGCACCCAGGTCGCGCTTGGAGATGTCGATCAGACGCAGGCGCTCGAGGCTGAAGCGGCCCGCCTGCCAGGAAGACAGCCCGCGCATGTAGAGCGCATAGTCAGCCTGCGGATGAGTGGGGTGCAGACGGATGAAGCGGCTGGCGGCGGCGCGGGCGGCTTCCCAGTCCTGGGTCTGGTAGTAGGCGTAGATCAACTCGAGCTGAGCCTGTTCGGCATGACGTCCGAAGGGATAGCGCGTATCGATGGCCTCGAGGCGCGTAATGGCGGTGGTGTAGCGGCCGCCTTCGAGCGCGTCGCGCGCCTCGTCGTAGAGCTGCTGTTCGGCGACGCCTTCGAATTCGTCCTGTTCTTCCGTGCCAGACCTGCCGGCACAGCCCGTGATCAGGGCGGCGGCCAGAAGCAGGGCGACAAGGCGTGTGGCGATGGGGGAAACGCGCATCGTGATCCTCGTATCTAACAACTCGTGTCGGCCATGGTAGAATTGGCCATAACCCGTCCACTATAAAGCACCTCGCGTCAAAACGCAGTCCGAGGATGCTCTTCAACGACAGTCCATCATGCCCCAGACCGTGGAAGCCCAGCAGCGTGTGCCCATCTCCCTGGCCGGCAGCCGCCTCGACCAGGCCGCTGCCGAACTCTTTGCCGACCATTCCCGCGAGCGGCTCAAGGGCTGGATCAAGGCGGGCGCACTCACCGTGGACGGCCGGCCGGGCAAGCCCAAGGACAAGATGGCCGGCGGCGAGTGGCTCGAGCTGGTGGCCACGCTCGAGGAGCAGACTCGCTTTGAGGCTGAGGACATCCCCCTCGACATCGTCCACGAGGACGATGAGGTGCTGATCATCGACAAGCCGGCCGGCCTGGTAGTTCACCCGGCCGCCGGCAATCCCGACGGCACCCTGCTCAATGCCCTGCTGCATCACTGTCCTAGTCTTGCCGCCGTGCCGCGTGCCGGTATCGTGCACCGGCTGGACAAGGACACCACCGGTCTGATGGTGGTGGCCAAGACCCTGGCGGCCCAGACCGCCCTGGTGGAGCAGTTGCAGGCTCGCACCATGTCACGCGAATACGATGCGGTCTGCGTCGGCGTGATGACCTCCGGTGGCACCGTGGACGCTCCCATCGGCCGCCACCCCAAGGATCGCAAGCGCCAGGCGGTTCACCCCAGCGGCAAGCCGGCGGTGACCCACTACCGGGTGGTCGAGCGTTTCCGCACCCACACCCACGTGCGCTGTCGACTCGAGACCGGGCGCACCCACCAGATCCGTGTGCACCTGGCTCATCGGCGCTTCCCGCTGGTGGGCGATCCGGTATACGGTGGACGCCTCAAGCTGCCGGCCGCAGCCAGCGATGAGCTCAAGACGCTGCTGCGGGAGTTCCCCCGGCAGGCACTGCATGCCCGCAAGCTGGCCTTTCTGCATCCTGCCAGCGGTGAAACAGTTGAGTTTCGGGCGCCGCTGCCCGACGATCTGCTGCTGTTGATCGACTATCTGCGTGACGACCACGAGGTCATGCGCTGAGGAGCCCGGATGAGCGATGCCCCCCACCTGCAGCCGACCCTGATCGTGCCCGACTGGCCGGCGCCGGCCAGTGTCGGAGCTTTCGTCACGACCCGCGAGAGCGGCCCCAGTCAGGGGGAGTTCGCCTGTTTCAATCCGGGCGATCAGGTGGGCGACAATCCGGCTCACGTGGCGCTGTGTCGTCGCTTGCTGGCCGATGAGATCGACGACGAGCGGCCGCTGCTGTGGCTTCGGCAGGTGCATGGTGCACGGGTGCAGTCGAGCTACAGCGACAGCGTACCCGAGGCGGATGCCTCGGTGGCCTTCGATCGCGGCTACGCCTGCGTGGTGCTCACCGCCGATTGCCTGCCGGTGTTCTTCTGCGACCGCATGGGAACTCGGGTGGGGGTGGCCCACGCCGGCTGGCGCGGCCTGGCCGGCGGCGTGCTCGAGGCGGCGGTGGCTGCGCTCGGCGTACCCTCGGAAGAGATCATGGTCTGGCTGGGGCCGGCGATCTCCAATGCCCAGTTCGAAGTCGGCCCCGAGGTGCAGCGGGCGTTCGTCGGCATCCATCCCGAAGCGGCAGCGGCGTTCGATCCCAGCCCCTATCGCCTGGGCCATTACATGGCCGACCTCTACAAGCTCGCCCGCCTGCGCCTGGAGCGGCTGGGGGTCGCCCATATCAGCGGCGGTCACTTCTGCACCGCTTGCGAATCCCGTTTCTACTCCTACCGCCGCGACAACGGCAAGACCGGACGCATGGCCAGCGTGATCTGGCTACGCTGATCCAGATCAAGCACGGTTCGCTTTCCCTGGTCGGCGACTTGAAAGCCGGCCACGCTGACTCCATTGAATCTGTCACCGATACGACAGGGCCAAGCGGTGCGTCCGAACGCGCCGCCACCCCGATGGAGGAAAGCGAATGCGTTTCGACAAGTTCACCGCCAAGCTGCAGAACGCCGTGGCCGACGCCCAGTCGCTGGCCGTCGGCCGTGGGCACAATCAGCTCGAGCCCGGCCATCTGCTGCTGGCGCTGCTCGATGCCCGCGACACCGGCATCAAGGCACTGATCCAGAAGGCCGGCGGCGATGCCGCACGGCTGCGTGACGCCCTGACCGGGCATCTCGACGACCTGCCCAAGGTTTCCCAGTTCACCGGCGAGGTGCAGCCCTCGCGGGACCTGATCAAGCTGTTCAACCTCACCGACCGCGAGGCGCAGAAGCGCGGCGATCAATACATCGCCAGCGAGCTGGTGCTGCTCGCCGCGCTGGAGCTGAACCATGCGGTGACCAAACTGCTGACCCAGGCCGGCGTGACCCGCAAGGCGCTGGAGCAGGCCGTCGACAGCGTGCGTGGCGGCGAGCGGGTCGACGATCCCAACGCCGAGGAGAGCCGCGAGGCGCTGGAGAAGTACACCCTCGACCTCACCGCGCGTGCCGCCGATGGCAAGCTCGACCCGGTGATCGGCCGCGACGACGAGATCCGCCGCACCATCCAGGTGCTTCAGCGGCGCACCAAGAACAACCCGGTGCTGATCGGCGAGCCCGGCGTGGGCAAGACCGCTATCGTCGAGGGGCTGGCCCAGCGTATCGTCAACGGCGAGGTGCCGGAGGGCCTCAAGGACAAGCGTGTGCTGTCGCTGGACATGGGCTCGCTGCTGGCGGGGGCCAAGTTCCGCGGTGAATTCGAGGAGCGCCTGAAATCGGTGCTCAAGGAGCTGGCCCAGGAAGAGGGTCGGGTAATTCTGTTCATTGACGAGCTGCACACCATGGTCGGTGCCGGCAAGGCCGAGGGGGCGATGGATGCCGGCAACATGCTCAAGCCGGCGCTGGCCCGTGGCGAGCTGCACTGCGTGGGTGCCACCACTCTCGACGAGTACCGCAAGTACATCGAAAAGGATGCCGCTCTGGAGCGGCGCTTCCAGAAGGTACTGGTCGATGAGCCCAGCGAAGAGGATACCGTGGCGATCCTGCGCGGGCTCAAGGAGCGCTACGAGGTGCACCACAATGTCGACATCACCGACGGTGCCATCATCGCCGCGGCCAAGCTCTCGACCCGCTACATTACCGACCGGCAGCTGCCCGACAAGGCCATCGACCTGATCGACGAGGCCTCGTCGCGCATCCGCATGGAGCTCGACTCCAAACCCGAGGAAATGGATCGCCTCGACCGCCGCTTGATCCAGCTCAAGATGGAGCGCGAGCATCTCAAGAAGGAGACCGACGAAGCCTCGAAGAAGCGTCTCGAAAGCCTGCAGGAACAGATCGACGAACTCGAGCGCGAGTACGCCGACCTCGACGAGATATGGAAGGCCGAGAAGGCCAGCATCCAGGGGGCGGGGCAGTTCAAGGAGGAGCTCGAAAAAGCCAAGATCGAGCTGGAGCAGGCCCGTCGTCAGGGCGATCTCGGTCGCATGTCGGAGCTGCAGTACGGCGTGATCCCCGAGCTGGAGAAGAAGATCGCCGAGTCGAGCGAAGCCGAGACCGACACTTCGAAGCACAAGCTGCTGCGCTCCAATGTCACCGAAGAGGAGATCGCCGAAGTGGTGTCGCGCTGGACCGGCATTCCGGTGGCCAAGATGCTCGAGGGCGAGCGCGACAAGCTGCTGCGCATGGAGGAGGCGCTGCATCAGCGCGTGATCGGCCAGGAGGAGGCGGTCACCGCGGTGGCCAACGCCGTGCGTCGCTCCCGTGCCGGGCTCGCCGATCCCAACCGACCCAACGGTTCGTTCCTGTTCCTCGGCCCCACCGGGGTGGGCAAGACCGAGCTGTGCAAGGCGCTGGCCAGCTTCCTGTTCGACACCGAAGAGGCCATGGTGCGTATCGACATGTCGGAGTTCATGGAGAAGCACTCCGTGGCGCGTCTGATCGGTGCGCCCCCCGGCTACGTCGGCTACGAGGAGGGCGGTTATCTGACCGAGGCGGTGCGTCGCAAGCCCTACTCGGTGCTGCTGCTCGACGAGGTGGAGAAGGCCCATCCCGACGTCTTCAACATCCTGCTGCAGGTGCTGGAGGACGGACGCCTCACCGACGGCCAGGGCCGCACGGTGGACTTCCGCAACACCGTGATCGTGATGACCTCCAACATGGGGTCGGACATCATCCAGCGTCTTGGCGGCGACGACACCAAGTACGAGGAGATGAAGCAGGCGGTGATGGACGTGGTGGGCATGCACTTCCGTCCCGAGCTGATCAACCGCATCGACGAGGTCGTGGTGTTCCACGCTCTGCGTCAGACGCAGATCGAAGCGATTGCCGGCATTCAGCTCGACAGGCTGCGGGCACGTCTGGCCGAGCACGATCTCGGCCTCGAGGTCAGCGAGGAGGCCATGGCCCAGCTCGCCCTGGCAGGCTTCGATCCGGTATTCGGTGCGCGGCCGCTCAAGCGGGCGATCCAGAGCCGTATCGAGAACCCGCTGGCACAGGATCTGCTGGCCGGCCGCTTCGCGCCCGGCGACACCATTCGCGTCGAGGTTGAAGAGGAAAAGCTGGTGTTTCACCGCTGATACATAACGTTACGTATTGGCCGCTGCTCGATCCGGCAAACGACTACACTGTTTATAGGTTGCGTCCTGTAACCCCCTTGCCCGCCCGCACTCGCCGGCGGGTTTTTTTATCCCACCGGTGCTTGCATGGCGGCTCACGGTTGACACTACCGCAAGGCTGTTGGAATCTTGAGCGTTCCTGATTTGCGGGCGCGGATTTCAGCGGGCAACCCCCCATCCCCGCGCGAAGGGTAGGCCACACTGGCCTTTACCCGCCGAAGGACTACCGGATGCGGCCAACCGCCGCTTCTGGCCAATGCCCCGACGCGGCGATCCGCCGTGATGGGAATGCCCGGCTACCGCGAGCGCGGTCGTCGTAGTGCGTTCCCGATGAGAGTGCAGGCCCCAACAGGGCTAAATGCCAGGGTTTGGCATCAGGTGTCGGCTCGGCCGACAGCGGCATACCGCCGCACTCGAACCCGTGCCCATCAACGGGCGCGGATCGCACTCGAGACCTCCAGGGGAGATACACAAGTGGAATTGCTTTCCGGCGCGGATATGATCGCCCGATTCCTGCAGGATGAAGGCGTCGAATACATCTATGGCTATCCGGGCGGCGCAGCGCTGCACATCTACGACGCACTGTTCCGTCAGGACAAGGTCAAGCACATCCTGGTACGCCACGAACAGGCGGCCACCCATGCCGCCGACGGCTATGCCCGGGCCTCCGGCAAGCCCGGCGTGGTGCTGGTCACCTCCGGCCCCGGTGCCACCAACGCCGTCACCGGCATCGCTACCGCCTACATGGACTCGATACCCATGGTGGTGCTGTGCGGGCAGGTGATGAGCCACCTGATCGGCGATGACGCCTTCCAGGAGACCGACATCATCGGCGTGACGCGGCCGATCGTGAAGCATAGCTTCTCGATCAAGCATCCGACCGAGATTCCCGAAGTGCTGAAGAAGGCCTTCTATCTGGCCGCGACGGGTCGGCCCGGCCCGGTGGTGGTGGACATACCCAAGGACATGACCGCTCCCACCGAGCGCTATGAGTACGTCTATCCGAAGAAGGTCAAGCTGCGCTCCTACAACCCGGTGGCGCGGGGCCATACCGGTCAGATCAAGAAGGCCGTGGAGATGATGCTCAAGGCCAAGCGCCCGGTCTTCTACACCGGCGGCGGGGTCATCACCGGGCGTGCCTGCGAAGGACTCACCGATCTGGTCAAGCGGCTCGGCTACCCCATCACCACCACACTGATGGGTATCGGCGCCTATCCGCAGAGCGACAGGCAGTGCCTGGGCTGGCTCGGCATGCACGGCTCCTACGAGTCGAACATGGCCATGCACCATGCCGACCTGATCATCGCCATCGGCGCGCGCTTCGACGACCGGGTGACCAACAACACCTCCAAGTTCTGTCCCACGGCCAAGATCATCCATGTCGACATCGACCCCAGCTCCGTCTCAAAGACGGTGCGCGCCGACGTGCCCATCGTGGGGCCGGCGGCCAGCGTCATCGACGAGATGATCAGTCTGGTGCAGGGCAAGGAGATCGCTCACCCCGAGGCGCTGACCGAGTGGTGGCAGAAGATCGACGGCTGGCGCGAGGAGCGCCGCGGCAAGCTCTACGAGCCCTCGAAGCCCGGCGAGCAGCTCAAGCCTCAGGAGGTGATCGAGGCGCTGTGCGAAATCACTCGCGGTGAGGCCTATGTGACCACCGACGTGGGCCAGCATCAGATGTTCGCGGCCCAGTACTACAAGTTCGATAAGCCCAACCGCTTCATCACCTCGGGCGGGCTCGGCACCATGGGCTTCGGCTTCCCGGCGGCCATGGGCATCAAGCAGAACTTCCCGGACGAGCAGGTCATCTGTGTCACCGGCGAGGGTAGTTTCCAGATGATGATGCAGGAGCTCTCCACCTGTAAGCAGTTCGGTGGTGGGGTCAAGATCATCAACCTGAACAACGCCTCGCTGGGCATGGTGCGCCAGTGGCAGGACCTCAACTACAAGTCCCGCCATGCCCACTCCTACATGGAGTCGCTGCCCGATTTCGCCAAGCTGATCGAGGCCTATGGCTTCACGGCGTTGCGGGTGGAGACGATGGACGAGCTGCGCCCGGCGCTGGAACGCACCTTTGCCGACAAGCACGAGCTGGTGTTCGTCGATGTCATCGTCGACCCGCGCGAGCACGTTTATCCGATGCAGGTGCCCCTCGGCTCCATGCGTGACATGCTGCTTTCCAAGACGGAGCGGACCTGATGCGCCATATCATCTCGATTCTCATGGAAAACGAACCGGGCGCACTGTCTCGCGTGGTAGGGCTGTTCTCGCAGCGCAACTTCAACATCGAGACGCTCAACGTGGCGCCCACCGAGGATCCGTCGCTGTCGCGGCTGACCGTGACTACCGTCGGTGACGACCGGGTGATCGAGCAGATCACCAAGCACCTCAACAAGCTGATCGACGTGATCAAGCTGGTCGACCTCACCGAGGGCAACCATATCGAGCGCGAGCTGATGCTGGTGAAGGTCAAGGCGCTGGGAGCGGCCCGCGACGAGGTCAAGCGGACCGTCGACATCTTCCGCGCGCAGATCGTCGACGTCACCCCGAGCCTCTACACGGTGCAGATCACCGGCGATGCGCCCAAGCTCGATGCGTTCCTGCAGGCCATGGGGCCGGTTGGGATTCTCGAAGTGGCGCGGACCGGGGTGTCGGGCATCGCCCGCGGCGATAAAGTGCTTTCGCTCTGAGTTACGACTGCGTTCGTGACGTAAATCTACCTTCTGCAGTATGTCTAGCCGCCCTACGGGGCGGCTTTTTGTTGGCTGGCTCTGTCAGCGCTCCTCGACCTCGTCCCACAACGCCTGGATCAGCGGGCTCTTCAACTGGCGGTGGAGAACGCAAAGCCCGACATCATAATGGGGCAGCTCGGGTTTGACCGGCAGTACCCGCACCCGCTGGGCCAGGGGGCTATTGTCGAGCACGATTCGCGGCACCACGCCGATGCCGAAGCCGAGCCCCACCATGCTGACGATCGCCTCGTGACCGGCTACCTGAGCGTAGATGCTGGGCGGCACGCCCAAGGCGCGAAACCAGGTGTCCGCATATTCCCGTGACAGTCCTGCCTCGGAGAGAATCATCGGCACGTTGCGCCACTGTTCGATGGAGGGAGAGTCGGGCGTGGCGGGAATCCACTCGGCCTGGGCCATCGGGGCAATGAACACCAGCGGCGAGCGGGTCAGTGACTTGAAGGCCAGGCCGGCCGGCATGCTGCGGGGCCGCGGTGTGATGGCCATATCCTCCTCTCCGGCCAGCACCCGGCCCATCGACTCCGCCGGATCGCCGGTATGCAGCTTGAGTTCGATGCGCGGGTGGCGCTGACGGACGTCGCTGAGCAGGTCGTAGAGGAAGCTGTAGCTGGCGGTGACCGAGCAGTAAATGCTGATTTCTCCGGCAAGCTCGCCGGCCTGGCTGCCCAGGGCGTGGCGCAGCAGCTCCCATTGGTGCAACGCCTCACGGGCGTATTGCTGAAAGCGTTGGCCCTGACGGGTCAGGGCGACGTGCCGGTTGTCGCGCACGAACAGCGGCGCATCGAGGGTCTCTTCGAGCTGGCGGATCGTCCGTGAGAGCGTCGAAGGGCTGACGTGACAAAGCTCGCTGGCACGACTGAAGTGCAGCGTATCTGCCAGAGCGAGAAACTGCTTGAGGGGGCGCATATCCATCGAGCCATTATTGCATAAATTGGCATGTCGTGTTGCAAATATCGCGTTTTACGCAACGTGCGTGCGGCGTTATGGTAGCCACATCGAAAGAGCCGACTCCCAGCGCCGCGACAGACGGCGCGGGTGGCCGTCAACGCTGACACGACACTTCGCCAACCTTCACTTTCAGGAGCAATACACATGCACGTCTACTACGACAAGGACTGCGACCTCGCCCTCATCCAGGGCAAGAAGGTCACCATCGTGGGTTACGGTTCCCAGGGCCATGCCCATGCCAACAACCTCAAGGAGTCCGGTGTCGACGTCACCGTCGCGCTGCGCCCGGGTTCGTCCTCCGCGGCCAAGGCCGAAGGGGCCGGCCTCAAGGTTGCCAGCGTCGAAGAAGCGTGCAAGGCGGCCGACGTGGTGATGGTGCTGGCGCCTGACGAAAATCAGAAGGCGATCTACGAGAACCAGATCGAGCCGAACCTGAAGCAGGGCGCCACCCTGGCCTTCGCCCACGGCTTCAACATCCACTACAACCAGATCGAGCCGCGCAAGGATCTCGACGTGATCATGGTCGCGCCCAAGGCGCCGGGTCACACCGTTCGCTCCGAGTTCGTCAAGGGCGGCGGTATTCCCGACCTGATCGCCATCCATCAGGATGCTTCCGGCAAGGCCAAAGAGCTCGCGCTCTCCTATGCCGCAGCTATTGGCGGCGGTCGGAGCGGCATCATCGAGACCACCTTCAAGGACGAGACCGAAACCGACCTGTTCGGTGAACAAGCCGTTCTCTGCGGCGGCGCGGTCGAGCTGGTCAAGGCCGGCTTCGAAACCCTTACCGAAGCGGGCTACGCTCCGGAGATGGCCTACTTCGAGTGTCTGCACGAGCTCAAGCTGATTGTCGACCTGATGTACGAAGGCGGCATCGCCAACATGAACTACTCCATCTCCAACAACGCGGAGTATGGCGAGTACGTGACCGGCCCCGAGGTGATCAACGAGCAGTCCCGTCAGGCCATGCGCAACGCACTCAAGCGCATCCAGACCGGCGAGTACGCCAAGATGTTCATCCAGGAAGGCAACACCAACTACCCCTCGATGACTGCCCGTCGTCGCCTCAATGCCGAGCATGAGATCGAGCAGGTGGGTGCCAAGCTGCGTGGCATGATGCCGTGGATCGCGGCCAACCAGCTGGTGGACAAGTCCAAGAACTGATTGTCCGTCTGGCGCATGTGTTGCACCCAAGGGCGCGGATTTTCCGCGCCCTTGGCGTTCTGGTGGCCCGCATGTGCACTGTCCGCTGCGATATCTCGGTGTAGAATGTGAACAATACCTTCGGGTGAACCCATTCTGGCAACGGACGAGACGAATGAGTCAGGAGCCCCGCAACACCGAGCACGACAATTCCCGCGACGCCCCGGAGCCTTGCCCCACTGAGGGCAAGAGGGAGCCACCGGCCGAAGAGGATCTGGCCGCCGCCTTCGTGCGTGAGACGGAGGTGATCGAAGAGTCGATCGAGAATGGCAAGAAGGTGCGGCGCAAGGGCATCTATCTGCTGCCCAACCTCTTCACCACATCAGCTCTATTCGCCGGCTTCTTCTCGGTGGTGGCGGGTATCAACGGGGACTTCACCGCCGCTGCCGTGGCCATCTTCATTGCCATGGTGCTGGATGGGCTGGACGGCCGGGTGGCTCGCCTGACCAATACCCAGAGCGCTTTCGGCGCCGAGTACGACAGCCTCTCCGACATGCTCTCCTTCGGCGTGGCGCCGGCATTGGTGGCGTTCACCTGGATACTCCAGGACATCGGCAAGACCGGCTGGGTGGTGGCGTTTCTCTACGTCGCCTGCGCGGCGCTGCGGCTGGCTCGCTTCAACGTCCAGCTCGGTAGCGTCGACAAGAAGTGGTTCATTGGCCTCCCTAGTCCTTCGGCGGCAGCCTTCGTGGCGGCCAGCGTCTGGACCTTCCACAGCTTCGATGCCGAGGCCTTCGGCTTCAAGCTGCTGATGCTGTTCGTGGTGGCAACCGCCGGTATCCTGATGGTCAGCAATATTCGCTATTACAGCTTCAAGGAGATCGATCTCAAGGGACCGGTGCCTTTCGTGGTGCTGCTGGCCATCGTGCTCGGCTTCGTGGTGATCTCGGTCGAGCCTTCGGTGATGCTGCTGCTGCTGTTTGGCGCCTACGTGGCGTCCGGCCCGACGCTTGCCGCCATGCGCAAGATGAAACACTCACCGCCCTCGAGCTGAGTGGCTGCGTGATCTTCGACGCCCGCCCCGTGCGGGCGTCGTCGTCTTCCCTTCTAGCGAAAAACCATCCACAGCCGCTCGCCTGCGAGCGGCTGTGGATAAGCCGCTGTGTTGCGCCCCTGAAATTTTTTTACAGCCGCCCCTTGCGGGGCTCGGGGGAAAGCCGTAAAGTACGCATCCGCTGCC
>NZ_JABFTX010000055.1 GCF_021404305.1 Billgrantia ethanolica
GCTGGTACCGGCTCTGCTGGTCATTGGCTGGCTGCGTGGCAGTGAGCGCCTGAAACGCCCGCTGTGGGAGGCCTTCATCGCCACTCTGCTCGCCCTGGCGGCGAGCTGGATGATCGGCTGGCTGTGGCCGACCCCACGTCCGTTCATGATGCCAGTCGGGCAGACCTTCCTGGAACACGCCCCGACCCCGGCGTTTCCCAGCAATCACGCCACCATCATGCTGACCATGGCCTTCAGCCTGCTGCTGCATGCCGGCACCCGAAGGATCGGTCGCTACCTGCTGCTG
>NZ_JABFTX010000056.1 GCF_021404305.1 Billgrantia ethanolica
TGCAGCACCTCACGGAAGATCTCCTGATCCTCCTCGGAGAGCTGGTTCCAGCGTATGCCGCTGATGATGGTGACCAGCGAGTCCGTCACGTGGCCGGTCAGGTTGATGACGTCCTGTACCTCGTGGAAGGCCATGGCACGGATCGCCGGCAGAGGATTTTCCTGGGCATCGACCACCCCCTGCTGCAGGGCCAGGTAGGTTTCGTCGAAGGCGATGGGGGTGGGATTCGCACCGGCCGCACGCGGGAACATCATGTAGAGGGGAGCGCCGGGCACGCGGA
>NZ_JABFTX010000057.1 GCF_021404305.1 Billgrantia ethanolica
GTGCCGCCTGGGGCATGACGCTCAAGGCCCTGCGCGATGCAGGACTCGATGGGCAGATCGCCATCGTCGACCAGAGCCCGCCGGTGGGGGTGGCCAACATCGCCGGCAACCGTATCGATGCCCATGCCGACTTCGGCCCCTGGTCGGAGGTGATGGAGTTCCGCGGTACCGGGCGCAAGATCTTCGACGGCAGCGAAGCCGGTGTGCCGACCTTCCACGGCATCGTGGTGCGCAAGGCATTTGCCGATCGCTACCCGGAGGTGGTTGAGGCCGTGCTGC
>NZ_JABFTX010000058.1 GCF_021404305.1 Billgrantia ethanolica
GGACCAGCTGAGCTGACCCCTTTTCCTACACGTACCGGACCATGACCATGCAAGCCGCTTCCCTGCCCCTCACCGCTCTTACCGCCCTCTCTCCCGTCGACGGCCGCTACGGCAACAAGGCCGAGAGCCTGCGTGAACACTTCAGCGAGTTCGGCCTGATCCGCGCCCGCGTGATCGTCGAGATTCGTTGGCTGCAGCGCCTCGCCGAGCAGGGCGGTATCGTCGAGGTACCGCCGCTCTCAGCCGAGGCCACCGCCTTTCTCGAAGCCATGATTCGCG
>NZ_JABFTX010000059.1 GCF_021404305.1 Billgrantia ethanolica
CATGGCCAGGCTCTCGGCCACCACCTGGCCGCGCAGGGTGGAGTCGACCTTCTTGAACCACACCGTGGGGGTGTATGGGGCGAGACGCCGGGTCACCGTGGCCACCCGCTCGGCAGCCTCAGCCGCCGGTAAATGGCGCGACTCCGTGTTAACGGCAATCACTTCTGGCGGGGCTTCGCCCCAAGCGCTCAGCGCCGCCTCGAGCCGCTCGGGGGCGATCACCACCCGCGCCTGCGCCCCACGGGCGGCAAAGGGAGCCGCTGCATCCAGTGCGCCGGT
>NZ_JABFTX010000060.1 GCF_021404305.1 Billgrantia ethanolica
AACTGGCCGATACGGTCAAGGCGCGCCTCGAACGATCTCCAGTCATACTCGGTGCGCCAGTAGTTCACGAGATCGACAAGATCGGCGAGAGGAACACCCTGATCCCAGCGGCGAGGATCGGGCGCGGCGCGATAGACCGTCTCGGTCTCCGGTAGCCGCGCCGCGGCCAGTCGCGCGCGCAGGTCGTCGAGGTCGGCATCGGTTGCACGGGCTTCGAATACTTGAACATCCCTGTCTAGGCGATTCATGCGTTTGTCCCTTCAGCCTCGATGTTGGCG
>NZ_JABFTX010000061.1 GCF_021404305.1 Billgrantia ethanolica
AAGGGCACCATCAGCCGTCTGGTCGCCGAGCGCCTGGGCTGGCATCTGCTCGACAGCGGTGCGCTGTACCGGCTGACCGCGCTGGCGGCCCAGCGCCACGGCGTGGCGCTGGATGACGAAGCCGCGCTGGAACGGGTTGCTGCCGGTCTCGACGTGGTGTTTGTCGCCGAGGCGGAGAGCACCCGCGTGCTGCTCGAAGGCGACGACGTCAGCCGCGAGATCCGCACCGAGCAGGTGGGCGACGCCGCTTCTCAGGTAGCGGCGTTGAATGGCGTGC
>NZ_JABFTX010000062.1 GCF_021404305.1 Billgrantia ethanolica
TGTGGCTGAGATGACGGATACCATGCTTTCCGAGTCGCTGGCCAGCGCTCGCCGACGTTTGGCCACCGCCTTGTCGGCGGCCGGACGCACGCCCGATGCGGCCCGGCTGCTGGCCGTGAGCAAGACCAAGCCGGCCGGCATGATTCGCGAGGCGTGGCAGCTCGGCCAGCGGGAATTCGGCGAGAACTACGTCCAGGAAGCGCTGGAGAAGCAGACCGAACTGGCCGACCTGAAGGGCATCGTGTGGCACTTCATCGGCCCGCTGCAGGCCAACAA
>NZ_JABFTX010000063.1 GCF_021404305.1 Billgrantia ethanolica
GGCCGTGTGGGCCTTCTTCTGGGCGGTGAAGAACGATCAGTTCGAGGACCTGGAAGGCCCCGCCCACCGCATCCTCTTCGACGAGGACGAGAACGACCTGACCGCGGAGGAGCGCGAGAAGCGCCGCCAGGCCGCGCGTCGCAAGCCATCCGAAAAGGATGACAACGGACCAGCGAAACGCTGATGGACCCGACGGGACTCGGACTGCCGCCACTGCTGGCGGCCTTCGTCTTCGGCCTGCTCGGTGGCGCGCACTGCATCGGCATGTGCGGCGGC
>NZ_JABFTX010000064.1 GCF_021404305.1 Billgrantia ethanolica
GCAAGCTCACCACCTGCTTTCGTACCCTGATCGATGCCAGCAAGACCACCACCATGGTGATGCTGGTGCTGGTCGGCGCCACCGCCTTCACCGGGGTGTTCTCCCGCGGCGGCGGCATGACCGTGATCAGCGAGCTGGTGCTGGCGATGCCCGGCGGCACCACCGGGGCGCTGATCCTGATGCTGTTCCTGGTGTTCCTGCTGGGGATGTTCCTCGACTGGACCGGCATCGTGCTGCTGAGCTTCCCGATCATGCTACCGAT
>NZ_JABFTX010000006.1 GCF_021404305.1 Billgrantia ethanolica
TCGTGCTGCTGAGCTTCCCGATCATGCTACCGATCGTCAATCAGATGGGCGTGGACGTGCTGTGGTTCGTGGTGATGGTGGCGGTGGTGCTGCAGACCTCGTTCCTCACCCCACCGTTCGGCTATGCCTTGTTCTACTTGAAGGGGGTGGCACCCAAGGGGGTCGAGATCGTCGACCTGTACAAGGCAGTGGTGCCGTTCGTGGCGCTGATCGTACTGGCCTGTGTGCTGATGGCTTTCTTCCCGGTGCTGGTGACGGGCCTGCCGTCGCTCATGCTCGGTTATTGAACCGCCAACCTGCCTGACCTTGGCGCCCGCATCCCAGGATGCGGGCGCTTTTCATTGACATCGGTCAGCTGCAGGGGCATGCGACAACTGATATCATTTCCAATCGTGACCGCCTCGCATTACCGCGCTGCCGAGCCAGCCAGCCAAGGAGCTCCGCTTGTTCCGTTCCACCGCTACCGGGCTTGCCTCGATCACTCGTCGCATGAGCCCCTGGACACTCCTGATCCTCAGCGTTGCCTTCGTCGTCGCCCTGCCGGTGATGGTGGTGCTGGCCCACATCGTGATGCCCACCGAGGGGGTCTGGCAGCATTTGGCCAGCACGGTGCTGGGACGTTACGTGGGCAATACCCTCTATCTCACCGTCACGGTGGGCCTGGGCACCATGATCATCGGTACCGGTACCGCCTGGCTGGTGGTGATGTGCCGCTTCCCGGGGCGGCGGATCTTCGAATGGGCGCTGCTGCTGCCGCTGGCCGTGCCCACCTACGTGATCGCCTACGCCTATACCGATTTCCTGCAGTATGCCGGCCCCTTGCAGACCTGGCTGCGCGAGGTGTTCGAGTGGGGCCGCGGCGACTACTACTTTCCCAACATTCGCTCGCTGGGCGGCGCCGCTACGCTGATCACGCTGGTGCTCTATCCCTACGTCTACCTGCTGGCCCGGGCCGCTTTCCTCGAGCAGTCGGTGTGCGTACTCGACGTCGGCCGGACCCTGGGGCGCGGCCCGTGGAACCTGTTCGCCACCGTGGCCGTACCGCTGGCGCGCCCGGCCATCGTCGGCGGCGTCTCGCTGGTGTTGATGGAGACCCTGAACGAGTTCGGCGCGGTGCAGTTCTTCGGCGTCGACACTTTCACCACCGGCATTTATCGCACCTGGTTCGGCCTCGGCGAACAAGTGGCTGCCGCCCAGTTGGCCGCCTGCCTGCTGCTGTTCGTGTTCCTGCTGATCCTGCTGGAGCGCTGGTCGCGGGGCAAACGCCAGTATTTCCACACCACCAATCGCTACCAGCAGCTGCCCGAGTACCGCCTGCACGGCTGGCGTGCCGCGGCGGCCTTCGCCGCCTGCGCGCTGCCGGTGCTGATTGGCTTTCTCATTCCCAGCGGCCTGCTGGCGCAGATGGCCATCACCACGGGCGACGCCCTGTGGGGCACGCGCTTCCTCGGCTTTGCCTGGAACAGCTTGAAGCTGGCGGTGATCGCCTCGTTGATCGCGGTGGGGCTGGCGGTGATACTCAGCTACGGCGTGCGCCTGCACGACAGCCCACTGACGCGCATCGCCACGCGCATCGCTTCGATGGGCTATGCCATCCCCGGCTCGGTGATCGCGGTGGGCATCCTGATTCCCTTCGCCTGGCTCGACAAGAGCGTCAACACCTGGCTGCACGCCCACTACGGCATGATCGTCGGCCTGATCTTCAGCGGCACGGCGTTCATCCTGATCTACGCCTACGTGGTGCGCTTCCTGGCGGTCTCGTTCAACACCGTGGAGGCGAGCCTGGGCAAGGTGACACCGAGCATGGATGCCGCCTCACGCACCCTCGGCCAGACGCCGGCCGGCACACTCAAGCGGGTTCACACCCCGATCATGCGCGGCAGTCTGTTCGCGGCGGGCATTCTGGTGTTCGTGGACATCATGAAGGAGCTGCCGGCCACCATCATCCTGCGCCCTTTCAACTTCGACACCCTGGCGGTGCGGGCCTACAGCCTGGCCTCGGACGAGAGGCTGGCCGAGGCCTCGACCGCCTCTCTGGCGATTGTGGCCGTCGGCATCATTCCGGTAGTGCTGTTGAGCATGGCCATGCGCCGCTCGCGCCCCGGCTCAGGCAAGCGTTGAGGGAAAGACGAAGACCTGCGACAGGTCGAGATGGATGTCCACCCGCTGCCCTTCGGCGGGCAGGAAGACGCCGGGAACCCGGGCGTGCAGGTGGGCTTCGCTGCCGTCCTCGCCGTGGGCGCAGATATGCAGCAGGCTGCTGCGACCCAGCAGCTTGGCCATGATTACATGGCTGTAGCGGTGTTCCGGGGCCGGCTCGAAGTGCTCGGTGATGCGCAGCGCCTCGGGGCGAATCATCACCTGGGCCTGGCTCCCTTCGGGCAGCCAGCCGGCTTCCACCGGCCCTACCGGAGTCATCACGCGGCCGCCGCGCACTTCGCCCTGCAGCTCGTTCACCTCACCGAAGAACGCCACCACGAAAGGATCGCAGGGCGCACAGTAGAGCTCCCGCGGCGTTCCCACCTGGACGATGCGACCGTCGCGCATCAGCGCAATACGATCGGCCATGAACATGGCCTCCTCGGGGTCGTGGGTCACCAACAGGGTGGCCGCGCCGACCTTCTTGAGCACGTGCAGGGTATCGTCGCGGATGCGGTCACGCAGGCGCGCGTCGAGACTGGAGAAAGGCTCGTCGAGCAGCATCAGCTGCGGTGAAGGCGCCAGAGCACGCGCCAGCGCCACACGCTGCTGCTGACCGCCGGAGAGCATGTGCGGATAGGATTCGGCGTAAGCGGCCATGCCCAGCTGTTCGAGCAGGCCAAGCGCACGCTCGCGACGCTGGCGCGGTGGCTCGCCCTTGAGCCCGAAGGTCACGTTCTCCAGCACCGTGAGATGGGGAAACAGCGCCGAGTCCTGGAAGGCCAGGCCGACGTTGCGTTTCTCCGGCGGCACGTGCTTGCCCTTGGGCACCGCTATCTCGCCGTCGTTGAGCGTCACGCGCCCCTGCTGCAGAACCTCGAGGCCGGCGGCGATGCGCAGCAGCGTGGTCTTGCCGCATCCCGAGGGCCCCAGCAGACAGACGACTTCACCGGGCTCCACGACGAGATCGACGCCGCGCACGGCGGCCAGACCGTCGAAAGTGTGTTGCACCGCCTCCATGGTCAGCGCAGTAGGCTGTCGGTAGGGGGCGTGGCCGACTTCCATTGGCTTCGATTGGCTAGTCATAGGTCAGGCGACTTGGTCAAGTGAAGGTATAGGGCTCATCGTACCCGAAATGTCTAGTAGATACGTTTGAAATCTACTCGCATTTGTCAATTTTTCCATCGTTCCTTGCTCCCGGTCAGCTCTCCTTCGTCTCGTGGCTCAAGGGTCGCTTGACGGCATCAACGGAAAACGCTTCAATAGCGATCAACGTAATGCAACGTATTATCATTAGTACTCAAGCAACCTGATCGTTCGTCCCTCGAGGTGAATCATGTCCCAAGCCAAACGTCTCGTCGCTCCGCTTGCCGCCATGCTGGCCGGCTCGGCCTTTGCCACCACGGTAGCAGCAGATGAGGTCAACCTCTACTCGGCGCGTCATTACGACGTCGACGAGCAGCTCTATCAGGCCTTCACCGACGAGACCGGTATCAAGGTCAACCTGCTGGAGGGCGACTCCGACCAGCTCATCGACCGCATCAAGCGTGAGGGCATCGCCAGCCCCGCCGACGTGATGATCACCGTGGATGCCGGCCGTCTGTGGCGCGCCGAGCAGGAGGGCATCTTCCAGGCCATCGAGTCCGACGTGCTTGCCGAGCGCCTGCCGGATTCCATGCGCCACCCCGAAGGCAAGTGGTTCGGCTTCAGTCAACGCGTACGGGCGATCTTCTACAACCCGGCGAACGTCGACCCCAGCGAGATCACTTCCTACGAGGATCTGACCGATCCGCGCTGGGAGGGCGAGGTGTGCATTCGCTCGTCCAACAACATCTACAACCAGTCGCTGCTGGCGGCGATGATCGACCATCACGGCGCTGAAGAAGCCGAGGCCTGGGCCCAGGGCATCGTCAACAACCTGGCGCGCCAGCCCGAGGGTGGCGACACCGACCAGATCCGCGCCGTCGCCGCCGGCGAGTGCGACCTGGCCGTGGCCAACCACTACTACTACGTGCGCCTGCTCAACTCCGACAGCGAAGCCGACCGTAACGTTGCCGAGAGCGTCGGCATCCTGTTCCCCAACCAGGACGACCGCGGCATTCACGTCAACGTCGGCGGCGCCGGCGTCGTGGCCACCTCGCCGAACCGCGAGAACGCCATTCGCTTCCTCGAGTTCCTCTCCTCCGATACCGCCCAGGAGATCTTCGCCGCCGGCAACTTCGAGTACCCGGTCGTCGACGGTGTGAACATGGACGAGACGCTGAAGTCCTGGGGCGAGCTGCACAAGGACGACCTGAACATCAGCGTGCTGGGTGAGAACAACCCGGAAGCGATTAGGATCTTCGATCGCGTCGGCTGGCGGTAAGAAGGGCTGAACCGAAAGGCCCGTGGCGGATGCCACGGGCCTTTCGGTTGCTGTGAGAAGCTGGCCTCAGTGGGCTTCGTCCCAATTCACCCCACTCTCCGCCTCGACGATCAGCGGCACGCTGAGCTCGGCGGCGGCCTGCATACGCGCCTTCACCTCGCCGATGAACTCGTCGACCTGCCCTTCGCCGACCTCGAACACCAGCTCGTCGTGGACCTGCATGACCATGCAGGCGTCGAAGGCGCTCTCCTGCAGCCAGGCGTCGACCTCGATCATGGCGCGCTTGATGATGTCCGCCGCGGTGCCCTGCATCGGCGCGTTGATCGCGGTGCGCTCGGCGGCCTGGCGTCGGGCGTGGTTCTGGGCGCGGATCTCGGGCAGATAGAGCCGCCGTCCGAACACGGTCTCGACGAAGCCATCCTCTGCGGCCTGGGCACGGATGCGCTCCATGTAGCGGGCCACGCCAGGGTAGCGGTCGAAGTAGCGATCGATGTAAGTCTGCGCCTGGCTGCGCTCGATGCGCAGCTGCTTGGAAAGCCCCCAAGCGCTCATGCCGTAGATCAGCCCGAAGTTGATCGCCTTGGCGCTGCGGCGCTGCTCGCCCGAGACCTTCCCCAGCGCCACGCCGAATACCTCGGCGGCGGTGGCGGTGTGGATGTCGCGCCCCTCGGCGAAGGCGGTGAGCAGCCCCTGATCCTCGGAGAGATGCGCCATGATGCGCAGCTCGATCTGCGAGTAATCGGCGGCGACGATGCGGTAGCCGGGCCGGGCGATGAAGGCCTGGCGGATCTTGCGCCCTTCCTCGGTGCGGATGGGGATGTTCTGTAGATTGGGGTCGCTCGAGGAGAGCCGGCCGGTAGCGGCGACCGCCTGATGGTAGCTGGTGTGCAGCCGCCCGGTGCGCTTGTTGACCAGCCGCGGCAGCTTGTCGGTATAGGTCGACTTGAGCTTGGCCAGGCCGCGATGCTCCATGATCACCTTGGGCAGCGGGTAGTCCAGCGCCAGCTCCTCGAGCACGGCCTCGGCGGTGGAGGGCGCGCCCTTGGGCGTCTTCTTGAGCACCGGGATCTTCTGCTCCTCGAACAGGATCTCGCCGAGCTGCTTGGGCGAACCGAGGTTGAACTCGCGCCCGGCCAGCTCGAAGGCGCGGGTTTCGAGCTCGGCAATGCGCGCTTCGAGTTCCTGGCTCTGGGCATGCAGGCGCGCGGCGTCGATCGCCACCCCGGTGCGCTCGATGCGTGACAGCACCGGGATCAGCGGCCGCTCGATGGTGTCCAGCACCTCGGCCAGGCGCCCCTCGGCCTCGATGCGCGGCCTCAGTTCGCAGTGCAGGCGCAGGGTCACGTCGACGTCCTCGCAGGCGTAGGGCACGGCCTGCTCGAAGTCGATCTGGTTGAAGGTGAGCTGCTTGGCACCTTTGCCGGCGATCTCCTCGAAGCTCACCGTCTTCTGGCCTAGGTACTTCAGCGCCAGCGAATCCATGTCGTGTCGGGTGGCGGTGGAGTTGAGCACGTAGGACTCGAGCATGGTGTCGGTGAGCGGTCCGCGCACCTGGATGTCGTAGTTGGCCAGCACCGAGATGTCGTACTTGAGGTTCTGGCCGATCTTGCCGCGGCAGGGGTCCTCCAGCAGCGGCTTGAGCGCGGCGAGCACCGCGGCGCGGTCGAGCTGCTCGGGCACGTCGAGGTAATCGTGTGCCAGCGGCACGTAGGCCGCCTCGCCGGGCTCCAGCGCCAGCCCCACACCGACGATCTCGGCGTCCATGTAGTTGAGGCTGTTGGTCTCGAGATCGAAGCAGAAGGCCTCGCATTGGCCCAGCCGCGCCAGCCACTCGTCGAGCTCGGCCTGGGTCAGGATCAGGTGATTCTTGCACGCCGTCACGCTGGCCGGCGGCGCTTCCGGGTCGAGGTTGTCCGCCGCGGCGGTGCCGGCGACCCCGGCGCCACGCTGGACGTCGTCCACCCCTTCGTCCTTGCCGGAAAGCAGTTCGGAGAGCCAGGCCTTGAACTCGAGTTCGGTATAGAGCCGCTTTAGCGCTTCACGGTCGGGGTGGGCGATGTCGAGATCGTCGAGGCCCACCGGCAGCTCGCAGTCGGTCTTGATGGTGGCCAGTTGGTAGGAGAGATAGGCCATTTCGCGATGCTCTTCGAGCTTCTTGGGCAACGTCTTGGCCCCGCGAAAATCGAGAGTCTTGACCCGATCCAGGTCGGCATAGATGGCATCGAGGCCACCGCCCATGCCCTGCAGCAATCCCAAAGCGGTCTTCTCGCCCACCCCCGGCACCCCGGGGATGTTGTCGACCTTGTCGCCCATCAGTGCCAGGAAGTCGATGATCAGCGCCGGCGGCAGGCCGAACTTGGCCTCGACCCCGGCCTCGTCGAGGGTCTCGTCCTTCATGGTGTTGACCAGGGTGATGTGCGAGTTCACCAGCTGCGCCATGTCCTTGTCGCCGGTAGATATCACCGCATCGCGGCCGGCCTCGGTAGCGAGTCGGGCCAGGGTGCCGATGACGTCGTCGGCCTCGACGCCTTCGATGCACAGCAGCGGCAGGCCGAGGGCGCGAACGCACTCGTAGAGCGGCTCCACCTGACTGCGCAGGTCGTCGGGCATCGGCGGGCGCTGGGCCTTGTACTGCTCGAACAGCTCATCGCGAAAGGTCTTGCCCTTGGCGTCGAAGACCACCGCCATGGGGCTGTCCGGGTAATCCTTGATCAGCCGCTTGAGCATGTTGAGCACGCCCTTGACGGCACCGGTGGGCTGGCCCGTGGAGGTGGTCAGCGGCGGCAGGGCGTGGAAAGCGCGGTAGAGATAGGACGAACCGTCGACGAGAACGATGGGCGTGTCGGCCATGTATCGGGCATCCGTTGAGTCTGTGCAAGAAAATGTGATCCTGATCAGCCATGATACGCATTGCGCGTCGCTTTTGCCGCCATCGTTGGGATCGTGCTGTCCAACGTCATACACTAGGGTTAGCCATTCGATAGGTTAGTCACCTCGATGGCAACGACTGTCGCAAGCGGTCTTTCGGAGGCCAACATGAACGCTCTTCGTTTCCTGGCGGTTGCACTGCTTTCCCTCGGCCTCGGTCTGGCAGCGGCTACGCCGAGCCTGGCCCAGTCCGCCAACCTCGAACCCGACATCACCATTCGCCAGGAAGCGGATCAGACCATTCGCGAATACCGGGTGAACGGCCAGCTCTACGCCATCGAGATCCGCCCCAGCCGGGGCCCCAGCTACTTCCTGGTCGACCACGACGGCGACGGCAACTTCGAGCGCCAGGAGGGCGACCGCATCGCCGTACCGCAGTGGGTGCTGCGTCGCTTCTAGCAGCCGAACCAATCCTTTCACCGGGTGAATGTCGGAACCTGTCCAGCAGACGTGCATCACAGTGCCAAGACGCTACAATAGGCGGCTTGGCAACCTGGGCGAGAGACACATGGCCGTATTCACCCCGTTGAGCGACGCACAGGTCGCAGAGTTTCTCAGGCGTTTCGATGTCGGCGAGTTGGTGTCCCTGGCGGGTGTCGCCGGCGGTACCGAGAACAGTACCTTCTTCGTCACCACCGACCGCCACGAGCTGGTGCTGACCCTGTTCGAGCAGGGCGAGCATGAGGAGCTGCCGTTCTTCGTCGAGCTGCTCGACTATCTGGACGAGCATCGCCTGCCGGTGCCGGGCCCAGTCCACGACCGCGAAGGGGTTGCCCTGCACAGCCTGGCCGGCAAGCCTTCGCTGCTGTTTCCGCGCCTGCCCGGCCGTCACCCGATGTCGCCCAATTTGACCCAGTGCCGCGCCCTGGGCGACGCGCTGGGGCGTATGCACACGGTATCCCAGCACTTTCCCGGCCATCGACCCAACCCACGCGACCTCAACTGGCTGACGGCCATGCACCACAAGGTGCTGGTCTACCTCTCGCCCGAGGATCAGACCCTGATGAAGGACGAGGTGGAGATCTACCAGGGCGTGTTCGGCGATGCCCCCGAACTGCCCCATGGGGCGCTGCACGGCGATCTGTTCCGCGACAACACCCTGTTCGAGGGCGACAGCCTCGGCGGCATCATCGATTTCTACAACGGCTGCACGGGCGATCTGCTGTTCGACCTGGCCATCGTCATCAACGACTGGGCCTCAGGCCCCGATGGCCGCCTGGACCGCGCCCGCCACGACGCCATCATCAGCGCCTATCAGACTCGCCGTCCCCTCACCGCCGCCGAGCGCGAGGTGTGGCCGACGATGCTGCGCATGACCGCGCTGCGCTACTGGCTGTCACGTCTGCTGGTGGTCTACGTCGATCCGCCGGCCCACGACCTGACGCCCCACGACCCGGCGCAGTTCCATACCATTCTCACGGCACGCCTGAACCACGGCGCTCTGCCCCTGCCTGAAGCGAGCGATACATGAGCCTATCCATGGGAGCAGCCTCCGGTCCCGCCCAGCGCGCGCGCCGCACCTGGAACATCGACCAGTGGGGCAGCGGATACTTCGACGTCGACGACAACGGTCATGCCCTGGTGCGCCCTCTCGGCAGCGAGGCCGAAGGCCCCGCCCTGCCGCTGGCACCGCTGGTGGACCAACTGCGCGAGGCCGACCTGCGCCTGCCGGTGCTGGTCCGCTTCAGCGACATCCTGCACGACCGTGTCGAGCAGCTGTGCGAAGCCTTCGACCTGGCCATGCGCGAGGAGGAGTATCAAGGCGGCTACACTGCCGTCTATCCGATCAAGGTCAACCAGCAGCGGCGCGTGGTCGAGGAGATACTGGCCACCCGCGAGCGCGGCCACGGCCGGGTCGGCCTCGAGGCCGGCAGCAAGCCGGAACTGCTCGCCGTGCTGGCGCTCTCCGCCGACGGCCCCTCGCTGATCGTGTGCAACGGCTACAAGGATCGCGAGTACATCCGCCTGGCATTGATGGGCGAGAAGCTCGGCCATCGGGTCTACCTGGTGGTGGAGAAGTTCTCCGAGCTGCCGCTGATCCTGGAGGAGGCCGAACGCCTCGGCGTCACCCCGCGCATCGGCCTGCGCGCGCGCCTGGCCTCGGTGGGCATGGGCAAGTGGCAGGACACCGGCGGCGAGAAATCCAAGTTCGGCCTCACCGCCGCCCAGATGCTGGCGGTGGTGGAGCGCCTGCGCGAAGCCGACTCGCTCGGCAGCCTGCAGCTGGTGCACTTCCACCTGGGCTCGCAGATCGCCAATATCCGCGACATCCAGGTCGGTCTGCGCGAGTGCGCGCGCTTCTACCAGAGCCTGCTGGCGCTGGGCGCACCGATCGACACCGTCGATGTCGGCGGCGGCCTGGGCATCGACTACGAAGGCACCCGTTCGCGCAGCTTCTGCTCGATCAACTACTCCATGCGCGAGTATGCACGCAACGTAGTCAGCGCCTTCGCCCAGGCCTGCAACGAGGCGGAGATCCCCCATCCTCACCTGATCAGCGAATCGGGCCGCGCCCTCACCGCCCACCACGCGGTGCTGATCACCAATGTGATCGGCGAGGAGCGGGTCAATGACGAGGCGCCCGAACGACTGGCCGAGGATGACCCTCAGCTCGACGAGCTGTGGCGCGTGCACGATCTGCTCAACGGCTCGGTGGAGCCGCGCGAGCTAGTCGAGGCATGGCACGACCTGCTGCAGGCGATGAGCGAAATGCACGACCGCTTCCTCATGGGGCTGGCCGACATCACCGTGCGCGCCGAGGCCGAAGGGGTCTATTTCGCCGCCTGCGCGCGCCTGCGCGAACGACTCGACAGCCGCAACCGCGCCCACCGCGAGATCATCGACGAACTGGCCGAGAAGCTTGCCGACAAGCTGTTCGTCAACTTCTCGCTGTTCCAGTCGGTGCCCGACGTGTGGGGCATCGATCAGATCTTCCCGGTGCTGCCGCTGACCGGGCTCAACCGCGAGCCCAGTCGCCGCGGCGTGATCCAGGACATCACCTGCGACAGCGACGGCCGCATCGATGGCTACGTCGACGGCCAGGGGGTGGAGACGACACTGCCGCTGCCCGAGTGGCGTGACGACGAGGAGCGCCTGCTAGGCTTCTTCCTGGTCGGTGCCTACCAGGAGATCCTCGGCGACCTGCACAATCTGTTCGGCGACACCGACTCCGTCGACGCCGCCTTGGACGAGAACGGCGAGTGGGTGCTGAGCCACGCCCAGCAGGGCGACCGCGTCTCCGACGTGCTGGCCTACGTCAACTTCGATGCCAAGGTGCTGCGCGACCGCCTGGCCGGCCAGTTGGCCGACAGCGGGCTGCCGGCAGAGGAGCAGGAGCACTTCCTCGACGACCTCTCCGCCGGCCTGCAGGGCTATACCTATCTCGAGTAGGTTGTTCAACCCTGCCGGCGCCACTCGAGCGCAAACGACCGACGCCCCGCGGCCAGACCGCCGGGCGTCGTCGTTTGGAACCTGAGTACCGGTCGGGGCGGGCCTTACTCGACGACCTGAGCCGTGACCTCGAGGCCGCCGGTGAGGGTCATACGCAGCTTGGCGCCGCGCGGCAGCTCGCCGACGCCTTCGGGGGTGCCGGTGATGACCACGTCGCCCGGCTCAAGGGTGAAGTGACGGCTCATCTCGGCCACCAGCGTAGGCACTGGGAACAGCATGTCGGAACCCTCGCCGTGCTGACGCAGCTCGCCGTCGATCTCCAGCTCGAAGGTCAGCGCATTCCAGTTCGGCGCACGGCTGAGCGGCAGGAAGGCCGACAGCGGACAGGCACCGTCGAACGACTTGGCGATCTCCCAGGGGTGGCCCTTCTCCTTCAGGCGGGTCTGCACGTCGCGCAGGGTCAGATCCAGCGCCAGGCCGATGCCGACGATGGCACGCTCGGCCTCATCGGCGGTGGCATGGGACAGCGTCTCGCCGATCAGCAGTGCCAGCTCCGCCTCGTAGTGCACTTCGCCACGAGAGAAAGGCGGATCGAGGGGCTCGTCGAGGCTCACCGCACTGGTGGCCGGCTTGATGAACAACAGCGGCTCGGTGGGTATCGGGTTGTCCAGCTCCTTGGCGTGATCGGCATAGTTGCGGCCAATGCATACGATCTTGCCCAGCGAATGGGGAAACTCCTGGCCATCGGTAAAACGGGGAACAAAGCGCATGGCGGGTCTTCTCCTTCTCGTTATGCGTGCCGCTTCTCAACGACAAGCCTCACAGTCTACCGCACCATGCGCTCCGTTCCACCCTGATGACGCTATCGAAACGATAGGCGTCAGTCCTGGGGCGTCCACAGCTCGTCCAGCCCATGTGCCAGGAAGCTCGGCCGACGACGACGGGCGGCAAAAGGCTCGACGCAGGCGTTGTCGCGCCGGTTGTAGACGAAGAATACGTTACTGCGCGGGTCCGGCGACATGTTGGCGTTGGAGCCGTGCAGGGTGTTGCAGTCGAACAGCAGCAGGCCCCCGGCCGCGCCCTTGGGCGCCTCGATGCCGTGGCGGGCGACCAGCTCGCGCAGCGCCTCGCGGCCCGGCACACCGAACTCCTGGCGCTTCAACGACTGACGGTGATGATCGTCCGGGGTCTCGCCCAGGCACGGCACGAACACCTTGTGCGAGCCCGGGATCAGCATCAGCGGGCCGTTGAACTCATGGTTGTCGGTCAGCACGATGGAAGCGCTCACCGCGTGCATCGCCGGCATGCCGTCCTCGGCGTGCCAGGTCTCGAAGTCGGAGTGCCAGCTGAAGCCCTTGCCCTCGAAGCCCGGCTTGTAGTTGATACGCGACTGGTGCACGTAGGCCTCGCCGCCGAGGATCTGACGCACCCGCCCGACGAGGCGCTCGTCGTGGGCCAGTCTGGCGAAGCGCTGCGACAGGAAATGCACCGCGAACAGCGAGCGGATCTCCTGACTGTCGGGTTCGGTGATACTGAAGTCGCGGCCGCGGAAGTCGTCGCGGCTGAGCAGGGCATCCAGCTCCCGACGCAGCTCATCGAGCTCCTCCCCGCTGATGAAATTGGGCTCGAAAAGAAAGCCCTTGCGTTCGAACTCGTCGAGCTGCGCCCGACTCAGCGGCCCCTCGTCGGCGCTGCCGCGCACCACGCCCTCGCGGCGCTCCACCCAGAGGGTGTCGAGCGGCTTGTTCAGCCGGGTGGGATAGGCATCCTGCACCCGCTTCGCGGCGCTGCGAAGCGGTGCCGTCATGGTATCGGTGACGGCGTAGTCGGTGGTCTGCTTCAGCTTACGGTTGGACGAAGTGTGCACTGTCATCCAATCACCTCCTGTGTATCCGTGATCAGTTTTCAGTCCCAGCTCGTGCAACGGCGTGCAGCCGTGGCGGGAGGTCCCGGCAGGACCTTGCAGCAGTGATGTGGTGGCGATGGAGCGGGCTTTCAAGCGCAACGAAAAAACCGCCTCGATGGGCGGTTTCTGGTGTCTGCCAGTCGCTGCTTGTCCCGATTCTTCATCCGTTTCGGATGGTGCCGGCACCAGGAGTCGAACCCGGGACCTACTGATTACAAGTCAGTTGCTCTGATGCTGGCCGGTAACAACTGACAAACCAGACGATCATCAAGACTGGGAATCAAGACCTTAGGGTGGTTCTGTTCACCAGTTGGCGTATAACAGTCAATACCAGCAACAGCATCATGTCAAGCTCGGCAGGCTAATTTGACCTGCCTACAGGGGCTGGTAACCCCTGACGGGGTGAACCCCTATCTGGCATCCCGTTGGCATCATCAAGGTGGCTTGCAGCATGCCGCTGCTCTAGGTATCTGCGCAGGGTGGCAAGGTCCGGGGCGACATAGCCTATCGTTGAGCGAATGTCCGTATGCCCGCATACCTGCTGGGTAAGGAAGATATCCCGACCAGGGCTTCGCATCAGGTCTGTAGCGAGTGAGTGCCGAAACCTATGGGGGGTAACACGGTTGCCGCAGTACCGTGACAGCCGGTTGAAGAATCCCTCTACCTGCCACACGTTCATGGTCTCCCGCCGGTGACGCAGGCTGAATCGATTGACATTGAAAAGTTGATCATGACGCTTGAAGCCTGCTGCATGTGCTGCAGTCATCAGCTTGGCGAGATAAGGATACAAGTCCTCAGTAATCGGCAGGACGGCTTCACTCTTGTTCTTCGCGCCCTCGGCTGAGGCGATCAACCGACGCCTCTTTAAGTGGATATCGTTAGGCGTCATATTCAGTAGCTGATTCAGGCGAATTCCAGTGTGATAAAATGTTTCTACAACGACCTGCCAGAACCATGCTGGGTGAAGCGGTGCTGGCTCGCACCTGACCACTTCGTAGCGACGGCAAATCTCGAGTGCCTCACGAGCATAGACGATGTCGGTTTCACGCAACGTCTTGTGGCCACGTTTTTTCTCCCTGAGGAAGACATTCTCGAACGGAGAACTGACGATAGGAATGAGCTCATGCGATATCCCAAATCTATAAAATGCCTTCAAATGGCGGGCATAGTTGTTCCATGAGCTCTCTTCAATTCCTGACGGGTTGCGAGGAGACGTTACGATAGCCGAACGCCACATCAGCACATCCTTACGGCTTACCTCGGATGGTAGGACTTCCATGCCGATATGACGCCGAAAGAGAGCTATTGGCCCAGCATATGAGGTTTGAGTCTTGGGAGACAACCACCGCTCAGTGAACATCTCTTGCATCACTTCCGGAAACGTCAAGTCGCGCATGCTACTCCGCCTCACCTTTCAACGAAAGAAATACATTGTTCTGTAAGTGGGGCGTGAGACCGCAATCCGGTTTCAGCATGTAGCCCTTCAGAACATTCCCTTTTCTGTTAGGACCTCTAACCTCTACTTCAACAATGTTTCGATCGCCGGATGGCTTCTGGTGAAGACCGAGGTTCTGAAATCGTTGCTGCACCTTATTCCAAGGTTTTTCTGAGCCATAAGCAAGAGTGCAAAATCGCTTAAAGATTCCTGGGCTCACTAAAAAATAAGCATCATCAACAACATGCACTAGCGCCTTTGTATGATTGATAACAATTTGGTGCGATTCAATCCCTTCTTTCAACCACTGTAGGAACCGCTCCCCATAGTCCTCTGTGCCAACCGCCTCAGTTGTTCCTGTCGATTTCTCATCATGCAAAATCTCAACATGATACCCAACTTCTTCATTCCTATCTGTCAGATTTTCACCCTTCTCCTTGCCAGAAATCAGCGATATCATTTCGTCGACATCCACGACAGTCGATGAAGGATTTGGCTTACACTTAGCTGTGGGCTCCCCTACTAGATATGCGGTAGCGCCCTGTTCTTCTCCGCAAGGCAGCGACGAGTCAGCGTCACCCTTAGAGCTGGAAACCGGTGGAATGGCATCATCAATAGTTTCTGCTGCCTGTTCTTTTACATGAACTTCCGTGATGGATGACCTCGCTTCCGACTTAGCCTCTGTACCTATCACCACCAATGAACCAGCTAGTGTGGAAGGACGAGTCTCCCCCGGCCCCCATATCACCTCTGGCGGGACCCTAAGAAAACTGAGAGTGGCTTTCCACTCTCCAATGCTTACTTCTCCTCTCCACACCGACTTTCCGTCGTTGGCTTCAAGAATGAGGCCATGAGCTTGCATTTCGTCATACATGCGAGTGGTCTTTGAAGGCACCCCTGGCACTCCATGCTGCAATAAGCACGCCTTGAGCTGATTAGGCACGCTGGGCGCCACAACCCACAAGGCGTCTTCGGTCAAGTACGCCGGAGCTCGGGGGGTGTTCAGTACCAGTTGCTCTTTCACCAGATACCTGAGTGCATCCACCAGCTTGCGCTGCAGCGACTCGACAGGTGCCTTAAGTGCCTTAGCAGGATCACCGCCAAGGGCACTTGCGACACTTGCACGATCCGCCTGAGCAACGATCTCACCGATGATGCCCGACTCTGCTCCGTACCCCGTGATGGTATACATGAGCTGGCTGAACACTACTGGGTCCTCGTACAGCCAACCCAGCACCTGGCTACCGAGAATCGGCTCACACAACAGGCCGTTGGTGACCTGGTGCAGTTGGTAATCGCGCCCCTTCCGATATTGCACGCGATAAGGCCCTGGAATCCTACCCTGCCATAGTCGCCAGATTCTCCCACCTTCTAAACAAATATCTAAATCAACCAACACCTTAGCAGCGTCGTGCAGCAGCGCCCCGTAGGCCACGGCGATCGTCCAGCGTTCACCAGAAGCCAGCTGGTCTTCTGGAGCTGCACCGGGAGGCAGCAGGTGCTGCTGGCGGATCCGCAGTGCGTAGTTCATCACCTCGAGGCCGTGATCGAGCATGCCGCCGGCATAGGCATGGTGATGGTTCTCAGAGGCCGGCAGCTGCTGGACGAGCTCGGCATAGCGTTCCAGCGGGCGCTGCAGGTATTCGACGAAGACCGGGCGCGTTAACGACGTCAGGTCCCACAGCGACTTGATCACCTCCTGCCGGTAGGGTGTTCTGAGGAGTTCACCCCCTGAGCGGGGCATCAACCAGCCATCCCCTTGCTGGTCCTGTAGGTCATTTTTCTTTCGTGAAAACAGTCGATTAAGCATCAGTGGCTCTCGTCAGCCGGTCGTTCACCCCTATCTGACGATGTCCTACTGCTCTGCGGAAGGGAGAATGCTAATGCCGAAGTCCGATCATTCTCCTATTGCTGCCAGCTGCCGCTGGGTCCGGAAGTCTTGCTCCTGTGTGGAAATGCCACACTATTGACAGAGCCAGAGAAATGCGTGAACTAAGCCAATAAGCCCCAAACTCCTTGATGCTAGTTCAAGATAAAAAGCCCTCCTTTCGCAAGAAAGGAGGGCTGAGAGAACATCCGAAAGTATCGAGAAGGAGCGCCAGAAGAATCAGAGATAGCCCCGCTCAGCGAAGGACACCGATTCCGCCCCTCCAACAACGATGTGGTCAAGAACTCGCACCTCAATCAGACCAAGCGCCTCTTGTAGACGCTGAGTGATACGTCGGTCTGCATCGCTGGGATCGGGCTCCCCGCTGGGATGGTTGTGGGTGAATATCACCGCACCTGCGTTGTGGCGCAGCGCCGCTTTCACCACCTCCCTTGGATAAACCGAGGCGGAGTCAAGCGTACCGTGGAACAGTTCGCTGAATTCGATCACACGGTGCTGAGTGTCAAGGAAGATGGCGCCGAAGACCTCATGGTCGTAGCCTGCCAGCTTGAGCCACAGAAATTCCCGCACCCGATTGGGCGTGGTGAGCTTCGCGCCTCTGGAGACGGAGCGCTCCACCGCCAGTCGGGCCACCTCAATGATGTGATCATCCGGAGCCGCCAGATATCTGCCATCACTATCACGTACAAATAGCAGGGGCTCCTGCTGAGAGGTGTATGCCGAGCTTTCCTGAAGAGAGATTGCAAGATTGGAATGCATCATGTCCCTGTTCTCTTGAGCATGACCAAGACCCCACCCCCTGACGGGAGTGAGGTCCCGGTCAGGGTGGGTGGTAAAGAGGAGTTACGCGACAGCGCTCAGCAGCACCTTGGCGTGGTTTAGCTCGTCGAGCTGGGCGAGCAGAAGGTATTCACCATGCTCACTGTCGCCCTGGACGACGATGGCTTCGATTTCCAGGGCAAGAGGCTCACACTCGCTTCCGCCTGGTGGGATGCGGTAATGGGTCAACCGCGCCGCCTGGGTTCCCTTGGGATACTGGCTTAGTTGGCGAGCTGCATCCTTGAGCATCAACTCAAGGCGCCCTACCGCCCGCACACCGAAACGATCGACACATTCTTCGCTAGCGAACATGCTGTCGCAGATCAGGTTATTACTCAGACGGACCTGGCCTGTGAAGCCAGAGTCCTCTGCAAGCATCGTCATATCAAAGGTGCGCATGGTGTTTCTCCTTGATCAAGTGACAAGGAGAACCCCACCCCGGGGGGAGAGGTTCTCCCCGGCTGGGTTGGGTTATCAGAGCTTAAATAGCTCAGATCAGTGCATGGCAGGCGAGTCGAACGAACCGGCCGCTTCTCCTGGGTGAGTAGCGGCATAGCCATTGCTTGCTTCAGGCTGCTCAGCTGTGCCAGCAGGGCTATCGTTATCGACGCCTTGCTCATCGTGCCGAGGTGCCTGATAAACCATCTCGGCGTCGATCTTGATCCAACTTATGAAGAGCAGGCGCGCCTTCAAGCTGACACCTGTCTGGCCGGCTTTCTCTCCCCTTGAGTATATAAAGGTATCCGTCCAGAGGTCGCCGAGCTTGAAGCCAATCAGAACCTTGCGCTTCATATCCACTGCCTGCTGGCAGCGTTTTACGAGCTTCTCTGCTTCTCGACCGCTGACGCGGCAGTCGAAGCGCGTGTAACTGACATCATCTGTTGGGCCATTTAGGGCCGCGATGTCACAAGCCCAGAAGGCGTCACCGCGCTTCGGGGTCACCTCCCTGATTCGATTGAGGTAGCCCAGGCCAGTGATATGAAGATCGAAGAAGCTGTTGGCAACTTTTTGAGTAGTCATGGTGTTTCTCCTTGGGGTTCAGACGAACGAATCCACGGGAAACACCAATCCCACATGGGAAGGCAATTCCCATGGTGGGTATATGGCCAAGAGGCCGGGGGTGTAGGAGCATCCGACCGCATGCTGCGGCGACCGCTTACAGGATGCGTAGCGGACTTGGGTAGGTGTCTCGGTTGGAGCCGGTCGAGACCACCGGGCTGCCATCGACAGCATATGCAGTCTCTATGCTAGCGAAGCCGGGCGGAGTGTCAAGGGTGGCCAAGCGTAGCTGTATTGATAGCCACAGGGAAATCTCCCATCACGGTACAGATTGTGAGTGGTGCACAATCGTCGGTACCACATGAAAAAAGACTCAAATTGGATTGGGCAGGACTGAGCAAATTTTAGTAGCCTGAGTGTTATTGTATGTGACACGGCGGACTTGCTATGGAAGTCATCTGCGACCCAAGCTGCTCGCCCATCAAGGACGCGCCCCTCACGGGACCCGCCGGGCGGTAGCAGTCGATAGCCCCTTGCGGCCGACACGGCTCCTGCTGCCAGCACGTTGCCTCAATGATGAGGCGTGGAATCTAAGTGCTGTTGAACAGAATGAGCGTTAATTAGAGCCGCTCACGAAGCAGATGAGAACAAATAACATGATCGGGCTAATTCGAGCAGATGACCTTGACCGCTGGGCGTCGCGCATTACGGCAGCACCTGAGTTTCCGCGGCTCGTTCGGCTTCTGGTGCACGCGACAGCGCGAGGGCTCAAGCGGGTCGACTTTCCGGCTGAGGAAGCAGTGCGACTGGGCGGGTGGGATGGGCAGGTTCTTGCGGAAGATGCCTCTCCTTTTGTCGTATCCGGCTTTTCGGTCTGGGAACTCGGCACGGGACACGATCCGCGTGCTAAAGCTAACGACGATTACAACAAGCGCACCCAAAATCCGCTCGACGTCGATCCACGTCAGGCGACCTTCGTCTTTGCAACGCCACGTCGCTGGCCTGGCAGGGACGCCTGGGTGGAAGAGAAACGTGCGGAAGGTAACTGGAAGGATGTCTTAGCTTTCGACGCGGAAAGTCTCGTGCAGTGGCTAGAAATGTCGCCAGCAGTCGCAGCGTGGCTTGCGCCAGTGGTGGGAGCTCTGCCAGCTGATGCACATGCACTGGAAGCGGTATGTGACGCTTTCAGGGCCGCCACCAAGCCCGCGCTCGACCTGCCAGGGCTTCTCATCGGGCGTGATGCTGAGCGGACAAAGTTGCTCGCTCTCTTGCAAGGCCCACCGCTCGTAATTGAGATGTCGGCGACGACTGCCGTCGAGGCCGCCGCTTTTGTCGGCGCATGCATCGGGTCATTACCCGAGCACGAGCGTGACGCTCTCTGGTCGCGCGCGATCTGGGTCGATTCGAGCGCCGGTCTTCGCTCCATCGCAGTTTCGGATCACCCATTGCTCGTTGTTGCATCCGGCGAACTTCCAAGTACCGTCACCCAACATCATTTCGTGAAAGTATGCGCAAGCTTCAGCACGGGGGGAGAGAATGCTATAGAGCTGGGCGCACAGCCCATTTCTGCGCTTATCGAGTATTTCGCCAAGCAGGGACTAACTCACAATGACGCTTATGAGTTGTGCCGGGAAGCAGGCGGGTACTTTGAGCGCGTGCGACACAGGTTGCTTGCCGTCGCTCCAGCTATGCCGGAGTGGGCAGTCCCTGCGGTAGGAGTAACAGTAGCTGCAGCGATTCTCATTGGAGAATGGGATGAGTCGCACGAGACTGACAACGAGATAGTTTCGGCAGTTACCGGTATCCCATACGAACAGTTCGTTCGCGCGATAATACCTTTCCAGTCTGGTCCGTCGCCGTTGATCAGTCGTGCCGGGTCGGTGTGGAAGGCTTATGCGCGGCCGACTGCATGGAAGCTGCTGGAGCCAGCACTGACTACGCGTCAACTTGAGGTATTCCTGCAGTCTGCACAAGACGTTCTACTAGAGCCTGATCCGCGTTTCGACCTTGCACCCGAGGAGCGTTGGATGGCCAATATGCACGGCAAACGCCGTGCGCACTCGAGCCACCTGCGCAGTGGTCTTTCGCGCGGATTACTGCATGCCGCTTCGCTCGGACGAGACGATGCAGCTTGTTACGCTGGGCGACGAGCTCAGAGCTGGGTTGATGCCGCCTGCCGTCGGCTATTTGAGAAGCGCAGTGAACCCGGCTTCTGGCGTCGGATTCATGGTGAGCTGCGAGAGCTCGCCGAAGCGGCTCCTGTTCAGTTTTTAACCGCACTAGAAGCTGATTTGGCGCAGGAGCAACCTCAGGTATTAGATTTATTCGAGGAAGAAGGCGAGCACGGCGCCTGCCTTCATGCAGATCTCCTGCGTGCCTTGGAACTTCTTGCCTGGGCGCCGGAACATGTCGGTCGTGCAGTACTCGCCCTCGCGTCGCTTGCCGAACATGATCCAGGTGGTCGCTGGAGCAACCGCCCCCTTCATTCTCTAACAGAAATTCTTCTGCCTTGGCAGCCCCAATGCAGCACCACGGCTCCTGATCGCAAGCGCCTCTTCATGCTGATCACACAGCGTTTTCCGGAAGTCGGATGGGAACTCGGAAAATCGCTGATGCCCGACCAGACGAGTATAAGCACTCCGACCGCTCGGCCCAAGCTGCGTTCGTGGTCACCAGAAAAAGAACGCAGGCCGGTACTCATCGCGGATTACTGGGCTGAGATCAAGGACATCTCGGAGCGGCTGGTTGAGCTCGCCGACAAAAACCCTGAGCGATGGTACTTCTTAGTATCCTCCCTGAATTCTTTTATGCCGCCTCTCAAAGAGCACGTGTTGCGTGGAGCCGAAGAACTCCTCCCTGAGATCCAGGGTGATGATCGGTTCTTGTTCTGGACGATGCTCCGCAAGCTCTTGCATCACCACAACCAGTTCAGCGCGAAGGAAGCCGTCGAATGGGTGTATTCGAGAGAACTCCTCGATCGTCTGGAGTCATTGTACGCGAGACTCACCCCCGATGACCCGATCAGTCAGCTGGCTTGGCTTTTCGACTTCCACGTCGAGCGGCCGACTGATGTTGCGCTGGATTGGCGTGAAGAGCGGGAGAAGAGCAAGGAGGCACAGGCTTCAGCCTCAGAAATACTCGCGAGCTTAGACTTGAATGTTCTGATTGCTGCGATGCCTCGTTTTGAAAACCATCGCTTGCTCGGCTACTGCCTCGGGCACAGTTCTCGTGCTGAAGCAATCGAGAATGCCTTACTCCGGAGCTGTGCCACGAGCGCGGACGAGAGAGAGCGGGAACTCGCACGCGGTTTTTCCAATGCACGTTACGAAACCGAACCCGTAAGATTCATGGCCCGATGGAGTTCGAAGGAAAGCCAGGACTTCATAACCGAACAAGCTGTGGCAACAATGCTTCAAGGGCTTCCAGCATGTCCGGTGGTCTGGGATGCAGTCGAGGCTGCTGGCCCGATCTGCCGCGAGTTGTACTGGAAGGAAGTCCACATTCACCTTTTCGACCAACCGAGCGAAGCTGAGCAGGTGGCAAGGAATCTCCTATCGGTAGGTCGGGCCTTAGCGGCAATTGATCTCCTAGCAGCGAATGTCAAAAACGACTGGCTAGCAGGCACCGGTGACGTGCGGCTCATCGTCGAAGTGCTCAATGCTGGAGTCGCGGAGGCGAATGCTAACCCTGCTCACGGCCAGCGTATCGCGTACGACATTGCCCGTCTCATCAAGGCGCTCGCAGATTCTAGACGCCTTGAAGTCAGCGAGCTGATGCATCTGGAGTGGATCTATTTTGGGGTCTTGGAACGTCAGGCACAGCATGAACTCGTCATCTACGAGCGACTGATTTCCGACCCCAAACTGCTACTGGAACTCATTGCGCTCATCTACATTCCAGAAGGCGAATCCCGTGAGGGACGGCCAGAGCCCTCAGAGGGCGAACGTGCAGCGGCGACACAGGCATCGCGTATTCTGAACGAGTGGAAACCATTCGCAGGCACTTCGTCACACGAGATTCCGTCGGCCAAAGAGCTTGCGAGTATCATCGAACGGGTGCGTAAGCTGGCTGCGGAAAAACGTTACACCGACATCGTTGACGACCTCCTCGGAAAAGCTCTAGCAAGTTCGCCACTCGGCACGGATGGTGTCTGGCCCCACGAGTCCGTGCGTGATGCTCTTGAATTCTATAGCTCCGAGGCGCTAGCGGATGGATTCGTGGTTGGGAAGCGGAATCTGCGAGGTGTTACGTTGCGGTCACCAAGTGATGGCGGCGAACAAGAAAGAGAGCTAGCGGCACAATACGAGGCATGGCAGCGCACGCTTGCGGTAACCCATCCACACACCTCGGCTCTGCTTGGTCGATTGGCTGAGGGATACCGCACGGAGGCAGTATGGGAAGATACGGAATCGCTAAAAAGGTAGGCGTCGGACTCACATGCCCTTAATTCCCATGGAATGATAGGGCGATGCAGATAGCGTTGAAAGAAAGTTTTTTCACAGCTTTGTTAGAAGCTGCGTCTATTAAGCTCCTGGTGACCGGCCAGTGAGAAGCCAACCGGCACTGGGTCTGGTGAGATCAGTGAGGTTGAGCGCGTGACGAGGAGCCGTTTTTGGGCTCAACTGCATGGCTTGGAAACCTGCTATCCCGGCTAAAGATGCTTACTGCTGCATTCGCTGTTGCGCCAGGTGGGCTTGGTAATCGATCACAAACACACCTATCGGCTACAGGCCGCCGCTCGATTTTTTAGCAGCCAGGCGTCATGTGCCCAGTTGCCAAAAGGCTATCAGGTACCTGTAAGCTTCCCAAAAACGTTCCTTCAGGTGCCGACGCAGCTACTCTTTTGCCATATATTTCGATCAGGTACAGTCACCCGAGAAATGTCATATGAAGCAACGTCAGCCTAGTCCAAGTGATATTTGCGAGCTCATCTTGATTGAGGAAAAGCGATACAATACCGAAGAGGGCATCTATCCAAGTGAAACTGCAGTCGCGGAACGGCTGCTCGCCCGCAGTGTTGAGCTGAGAGAAGCCTATGATGAGATTTACATTAAATTGCACCAAAATTCCCGCTCTATTAAGCTATTCTTAGGGATTATTTTGAGCACGGCTGCGTTCTGGAATCCGGAGCAGATCGCTGCGGCACGGCGGGCTCGCGCCGAGCTAGTGACTCTCAATAAAAAGGTTGCAGATATGGCTTACGAGCTGGCATCGCTCCTTGAGATCCGATCCGAACTTCATAACTCTTCCGGCTTCACAAGCGGCACATTCGTCCACATTCTGGACCCAGTAGCCAATGCGGGTGAAGAGAATTATCTCTTTGAAAGCTATGTTTCAGAATCACTTGATCGGCTTCGCTATCAATACGATCTTAAATATTGGCCGACCTTGCCAGGTTTTCTAGAAGCTTTAGCTGATGATGCTGAACAGGCTACCATCGAAGCCACTGACCCCCTCACTGCTGCTGCCACTACAGGAGCAAGATCATCATTAGCTGACTTTTTCAAAGCTTTGTTTGCAGGTATTGAGGAGCATCAAGAAAGCATCCATGGGCTTCTTCCTACAGCCTTTCGGCTGACTGACAATACACTTGCCACTATAGCAAATTGTGCATTGGATCTTAGTCCTGAAGACATGGTGGACGGCCCATACGTAAAGCGCCTGAGGCAGAGGCTTCGTGTCAGCAAGTAGAAGCTGCTCGAAGTCTATCAACAAAACTGGATGCCTGCGCTCGCCTAACCTTTGCCGCACAAGCGACACCCACCCTTACAACTGGAAGCGTATACAGTTCTAAGCTAATGTGGCTACTGGCGCTCCGGCGAGATTTTGCGGCATGATTGGGATCTGCCAGTCGGGAGGGACTGCCATGTTCAATATCGTCGAAAGCCCCGATGAGATCACCATTACGTGTCCATGTGGCGCTTCCGAAACCGTGCGCGATGAAAGCCATCTCTCCGAGTTCGAGCGCGGCCGTGGCCTGGATGGATCTACCAATGTTGCATACCGTTGCTCTAGGTGTGGCCACATCGGCCAAGCCTCGCGGATGAACTCGGAACCATAGGGGATCTTGCGCATGGATTTGCTTGCCTGGGCTATTCTACTTCTCTTCATCATGCCACCGATCTGGTACGCATGGAGCGAAAACAACAAGAGGCTTAAGCAGGAAATTGTTGATCTGCAAAACGAGATCAGAGCCAAGGACCGCATCATAGAGCGTCTGCAAAATCCCAAGCCTTGACGCACTCGAGGGTGTAGCTCAATGGTAGAGCTGCACCATCGCCGTTTCCCTTCCGCATCAGCGCACTACGCCCCTCACTGTCTGACAAATCGGCGATTGTCTAACGGATCCCAGCCCCAGCCGTTGAGTATCCCGCGCCAGCAGCCGCCCAGACACGCAAAAGGCCCGGCCGCTCCTCGGCCGGGCCCATCCCGTTGCGCATCGATCCCTGACACATCACTCAGCGTGGCATCTGGGCTCACTCCCGTCAGGTGGATTTCTGTAAGCGTTTTTCCATCAGTTTTGTACGATATGACTTACACCGCTGGCGAATCTTCCCGGCAATGCTGTATAAATATCAGTATCGGGAAAACAGGAGACCCATCATGGCCAAGAAACCCAAGGCGGTGACACCTCCAGCTAGATCGAAGCATCTCATACTTGAACGGCAGCCCGGCGAGAGCGCTGTGGAATGGGAGAAAACCCTGACGTCGATTACGCAGGGTGGCGCAGCCACGGTGACACGTCAGTCCGACGGAAGCGCCCTTGTGGAGTGGCGGGCAAGGACGACGCTATGACCGTCCAATTGCAAATCCTAGGTCGTGCCGTTGATGCTGCACCGGCACTTGCCTTGCCGTACCCGCTGGTCCTTGGCCGTGCCGGTCTCTCGGGCTTCCCATCACCGGCACAGGACTATGAGGGACGAACGCTTGACCTCAACGAGCGATTCGTAAAGCGCCCGGCCGCCACCTTCTTCCTGGCGGTGATCGGAGATTCAATGATCAAGCTGGGTATCCAAGGTGGCGACTTGTTGGTGGTCGATCGCTCCATCGATCCTCGGCCGGGCCATATCCTGGTTGCGCTCGTGGACGGCGAGATCACGGTCAAGCGCTACGAGATACGCAGTGGCCAGCCTTGTCTGTGCTCGGGCAACCCTCGCTATGCCCCGATCCCCCTCGAGAACCTCGACTGTCAGGTCTGGGGCGTTGTCCGCTCTGTGATTCACGAGTACGCCGTATGATCGGCCTAGTGGACTGCAATTCGTTCTACGTCAGCTGCGAGCGTGTCTTTCAGCCGCGGCTACGCGGGCTGCCTGTGGGCGTGATGTCTAACAATGATGGCTGCGTCATCGCACTTTCTACGGAACTCAAAGCCCTCGGTGTCAAAATGGGCACGCCCGCATTTGAGCTTCAGCACCTGGTACGCCGCAGGCAGATCCACCTACTGTCCTCGAACTATGAGTTGTACGGTGACATGTCTGCCCGTGTGCAAGAGGTGCTCCAGGAGTTCTCCGCAGGCGTCGAGCCCTACAGCATTGACGAGATGTTCGTCAGGTTCGACGGTTTCGAGTCGGCGCAGCTACTCGAGCACGCCCGGCAGCTGCACCACAAGGTGCGTCAGTTCACTGGCATTCCGGTCTGCGTCGGTGTCGCGCCCACGCGAACACTCGCAAAACTGGCGAACCGTGCGGCCAAGAAGATCGCCACCTACCAGGGCGTATGTGTGCTGCAGCCCAACAGCAGGGAAACCCAGGTATTGCTGAAGAAGATCGAGCTGGGCGACGTCTGGGGCGTCGGCCGCCGGCTCGTCGAGCGCCTGGCCGTGATGGGCATCAAAAGCGCCTGGGACCTTGCCCAGGCGAACCCGAAGGAGATCCGCCGCCGCTTCTCGGTCACCTTGGAGCGCACCGCCCTGGAGCTGCGCGGCGTGTCCTGCATCGAAATGAACGACTTCGACGAAGCCCGCCAGCGCATCATGACCAGCCGCAGCTTCGGCAAACTCACCGACGACATCAACGAGATACGCGAGGCGATCCGACAGCACGGCCAGCGTGGCGCCGAGAAACTGCGCCGGCAGAATGGATTGGCCAAGGCAGTGCTGGTGTTTCTGAAGACCAATCCGTTCCGCGAGGATTTGCAACAGTACTCACCGAGCCTGGTGCTCGAACTGCCCTGCCCCACGGCCGACAGCCGCGAAATCTTGCACACTGCCGGCCAGGCCTTGAAGCGGATCTACCGCAAAGGCTATTTGTATCAGAAAGGTGGCGTGATGCTGCTGGACCTGATCGACGCTGATCGGCAGCAGCTCTCGCTGCTGGATACGCCCCAAACCGACGCCGAACGGCAGCGCAGCGCCAAACTAATGAGCGTGATGGATGAACTGAACAGCAGGATGGGCCGTGGAACGATTAAATTGGGCACCCCCAGCCCAGGAGCGGCGTGGCATCTGCGCTGTGCTAACCTCACTCAGCGCTACTCGACGCGCTGGGATGAGCTGCCTGCGGCAAGGGCGCTTTAACAAGCGAGCCCGGCCGTGCGGCCGGGCCGAGCACTAGCAAACTCGCTACCAGTACACAAACCGTGCTCGAGAACAAACTGATGCTAGGGCAGGGTCACGAGCTTTGGCTCCAAAAGCTTTTTGTCCACTTGAAGGACCCTGTTTTTCAATTTCTTGTTGCTGAACATAGATTGTCCACAGCTTATCCCCACCCGTTGTTTCTCTTCGCTCCATCACTGGCTGCCAGCACCGTGCTCGCGTTGACTGGTGCTGATAAGGGGGGGGCATTGCATGGTGTCCGTCTCACCTGTAGCCACCATCCACAACCTCGGTCATCCCCTAGCTCCACCGTCTGCTCCGGCTGGGCTCACTGCCGGTCGTCTTGCGTCCCGCCATGAAATGGCGCTTGATCTCAAGCAGTGGCCAGGGCTTGTCGGCTGCGAAGGTCGACTAGCCGATGCCGGCGTGGTTGAGCGCCAGGGGATAAGACAGTGGCTTCCTTTCCCGGGTGGTCTGCTAAATTGAGCAAGTGGGTGTCTGTGCCTATGCACGGTAGAGAGGTGTCGAAAAGATCGTGACATGGCAACCTTAGCGTAAGGGCCGGTGCTCAAAGAGCCTACAAGCGAGAGCCGGCGAGCAGGGGCGCGGCAGTGCGTGCGCTAACCTTCAACGGGGCGCGTCATGCCCCAGGGTAAGGAGGCAGAGCATGAATCCAGGGCTAAAGGGCACAATTACCTTGCAGGTGCCGGGGCAGCCGGAACATACATTTAACCTCGAGGGTGAGGCCTTTTCATGGGAGGATGGTGGAGAAACAGATGCCAGCTTCCTCTTCAAGGATCTCGAAAACGATATCGAGGTGACTCTCAGTGTTGAGGATGGAAACGCGGTTTTTGGCGACTTTTGGCTTGATGATATCCGACTGGAGGTGGTCGAAGGCGATCTTGAGGCCAACGACGCCATAATGAGCTACGATCACGAGGATTATTGAGCTGTCGGAAGGGCTGCCGGACAGGCGTGCTTAGCTTCAAAGTATCAGCAGAAGCTACCCTGTGGCTGGCGCTTGAGGCGCCGGCCGCTTCTGTCGCCGACAGCTGGAGCTTCTATGGTCGACTCAGTTGATCGAGAGACTCGCAGCAAAATTATGGGCAAGGTGCGGAACAAGGACACCGGCCCTGAGATGACGGTAAGGCGACTCGTCCATGGGGCGGGCTATCGGTATCGCTTACACGGAAAGAAGCTGCCAGGGAAACCTGACTTGGTGTTCAAGGGGCGCAGGAAGGTCATCTTCGTGCATGGCTGCTTTTGGCATCGCCATGAGGGGTGCCCTCTGGCTAGACTACCGAAGTCCCGGTTGGATTTCTGGCTGCCCAAGCTTGAAGCCAACCGAGAGAGGGACAAGAGGAACGAGGAGCGCCTACAAGAGATGGGCTGGGCCGTGCTCGTCATTTGGGAATGTGAATTGAAGAGCCCCAATAGCTTGCTGTTAAAAATTTCGGAGTTTTTGGATGAAGTGAAGGGCTAGTCCGCTTCCACTATTGTACCAGATGGAATCTTCCTTCTATCATTTTTATATATGATAACATAGCCAGGCAGGGTCATAATTCTCCAGCTATCTCCAAGTGCCCGCTTTGCTCTTTGGAGGTACTGGAAAGTGGTTCCTTCAAGCGAGTCGACAGTTACTTCCTTTTCTTTCAGTTCTGGGTGTGGATTTCTGCTCCTGGGCGGCTCGGTCTGGAATCGAATGTTGTAATGAAGCTGATTCTTCATCTGTGTCAAAAGGTCTGCCACTTTCATTGTATTACTATCAGACTCCAGGATTACCACTTCATCTAAGTTAATTGGGTATAGGGCGTCGAAGCTATCGTCCTTAACTTCTGTAGAGTCACGTTCTCTGCCTGGATCATTTGAGCCGAATCCGCTATGTTGCCAACCTGGGCGAATGCCTTTTTCTCTGTAGTGCTTGATAAGCAAGCCTTCCAAGTCCATGGCTGTGAAAACGTAGACGCGTATTGCTTTGAAGCCAACTTGTTCGACATCTAGATTATTGCGAGACTGGATTTTCTTAGAGTGACGTAGCAAGCGCCTTTTTAGGCCAGCATCAGAGTCAGTTTTGCCGATATAGACAAGCTCACCATCCTTGAACAATTGGTAAACACCCTGCTCTTCTTTTACGCTAGACGATATGGTGGAGGTGTCGAGGGGACCCTCTGTCATTTCATCAAAAAGCTTCACCAATTCTTCTAGGAGTTTGGTAGGGAGATCGAACTCTAACTCTTCGATATAACCGCGCGATGGCATAGACAACCTCTCTAGAAAAAAGGTAACTATGCCACTCCCTTTACGTTTTTGAAACCGGCTTGGGTCAGTTCACCTCATGCAGCACCTTGGCGACTGAGTTGGCCACAACCTCAGCGAGCTTCACTGGGACGGCATTACCAAGCTGGCGCATGGTCTCGCCCCAGGCGCCGTGGAAGATGTACTCGTCTGGGAAGGTCTGGAGCCTTGCGGCCTCACGGACGGTGAAGTACCGCACGGAGCCATCATCGCGGACTAGCATGTTCTCTCCGCCTGGCACGCCATGCGCACCAGCCTTGAGAGTCTTCGAGGGCTCGTCGTATGGGCTCCCGGTGTGGCCCTTGTAGATCCTGGCCCCAGGGGTAAACACATGGTTTGGAATCGTGAAGAGAGATGGCTTCTCGGGGTCGGGAAGGTCGCTGATAGCATCCCTCACGGTCATCCAAGGCAAACGGTTGGTAACCTCTCGTTCCTCTGTGGCGAGGCGCTTGATGCGGTTCCTCATCCTCTCCGGAATCGCTGGGCGGTTCTTTTTGGCGATTCGATGACGCTCCCAATACTCCCCGGTGACCCACTTTGCGCGGAGCAGCTCCACATCGGAGTGAGTGGGCTCTGGAAATGACCACTCAATGCCCAGGTCTGAGCGGAAGCCGACGAGGAACACCCGTTCACGCTTCTGGGGAACGCCGTAGTCGGCAGCGTTCAAGAGCCGGAAGACGACATTGTAGGTCGGCTGCTTGCCAGACGTGTGGAGGCCTTCGAGGCGGGCAAGGTGTTCTTCCCAGGACTCGCCCTGACGCTTCACTACCTCGGGATGGCTGAGCTGGAGATACGTGTACTCGAAGTAGCTGGCGAAGCTCTGACGGAGCAACCCTTTGACGTTCTCGAAGATGAAGGCGCGAGGCATCGTCTTGTGGACGGCTTGCACCGCTGTGGGGAACATGTCCCGCTCATCTAGGTTGCCTCTGTGCTTGCCGCCCAAGGAGAACGGCTGACACGGCGGGCCGCCTGAGATAACTTCCACCCTTCCGGCGTACGGTGTCAGGTCGAATTGCCTTGCGTCACCCTCGAAGAGAACGAAATCCTCTCCATGAGAATCGTAGTGGGTCCGGTTCTCTCGGATGGTCTGACAGGCATCGTCGTCCCACTCAACCACTGCTGAGTGTTGGAACCCTGCGCGGGCCATGCCCATCGCGAGGCCACCAGCCCCGGCGAAAAGCTCGATGCTACTCATCCTGATCACCTTTCGTCCTGCTCACTGTTCCATCACCTCTGTCTTGCATTTCGGCCAAACGGCGGTTCCTGCTTGCGCCTCTTGGCTTCTTCGGGACTGCTTCCAGCCCCGCGAGTGTCTTTCTGAAGTCGATGCCCTGCTCCGCCATCTCGCCCATCAGCTTTGAAATGACCGCCAGATGGGTCGGAACCGAGGTCCGCCCAGCGTAGTTGGAGACTGAATTGCGGTTCATTCCAACCAGCTCGCTGAACTCCTTCACCGTGAGTCCCGCCTTGCCGAGTTGCCGCAGGAACTCTTGATAGGTCATGAAAATACCATAACAGAAACCGGAAGTATGCACACAAAAAAATGTGTTTTACACATAAATTTATGTACATCACTCATGAAGCTAGGTAACCGATGGGTGACGAAGGGATCCTCAAGGAAGGGTTCATGAGAGCGATGGCGACTGAATCGAGTCACGTTCGTTAAGAATGTGGTTCATGGATGCACCAATTTCGGGCAGCAGCAGCACGAGGGATATGGACGGGAGCAGCCCTTTGTCCTTTCAGCCTTTGTGGTACCCCGCACAACCCCGTCTTTCTCGGGTAAGCCCCTTCCCCTTGTCCTACCCATTCCATTACCCCCTTTGGGCCTTTTCCCCTTTCCCTCTGGGTTTCCCATTCCTTCATCAGCGCCTTCCAGGGGTGCCCTCGCGATTGCCACAAGAGTGACTGACTCTGTAACCTACAGGTACCGCTGATACCGTCCGGGAGCCCAGGTCATCTATGGTGAGTCGTGTTTCATGAACAAGAAGGATCTTGTAAAGCAGGTTGCGGCCTTCGCGGACCTGTCGCATGCTCAAGCCAACCGCTGTCTCAACGCGTTCATCGCTACCGTTACGGACACCCTGTCGCAAGGGGATAAGGTGACCCTGCCAGGATTCCAGACGTTCGAAGCCCGTCAGCGTGCCGGGTGGACCGGGCGTAACCCGCAAACAGGGGCTGATATCGAGATTCCAGCGACGACCTCCCCAGCATTCAAAGCTGGGCAGACCCTCAAGAAAGCCGTGAATGCCTGAACATGAGCCTGATTCCGTCCCTAGATATCGAATGGGGTGCTCGCCGGCCAGCCAAACCCTCCATTCAAGTGCTCGAGGTCGGCCGGAAAGATCAGGGTCCCGTCTTTCTTCTGGTTGAGCGAACCGAGAAGGCTGAAAGGTACGAGGGGAAGGTTTGCGAGGCCTCGATTTCGCTGACGTACCAGGTCATCCATGAAGACCCGACTTTGCATCACGTAGAGGGTGGCGAGTTCAGCGCCTGTTACCACCGTGACTGGGGAAGCAATGAAGAGTTGGTTAGGCTGTCCAGCACCTCCGTCCATGAGGGCGGCTATGTCGTTGTCGATCCAAGTTGGCTAGCGGGCCACAAGCTGGGAACCTACCTGCAGAATGAGATCATCGCCTGGGCACAGCAGTGGCCCGAGGCTGAAGTCTGTCAGATCAAGTTGCTTGCAGGACAGGCCTCGGCTGACAACCGAAAGCGACGGAATCGCTTCTACGAGCAGTTCGGTATACGGTTCGACTACGAGACGAGCGAACACGAGGCGGGCGTCTCGCAACCCATGAAGGTGCGGGAGCTTAATACCGTCGACCGCTGGCAGCAAAACATCCAGGAGATCCCCCTGGAGCGGTTCCTGGCCAAGGCATTGGGACAGATCCGGGACCAACGCTGGGAGCTCAAGGCGCGCGAAAAGAACCTGCAGGAGATTCGCAGGGACTGGGAGTTTGCCGTCTCGAGGCCAGTGAGATGGACACTGAAGCGTTGGATCGAACGAATAACGTAGTTGAACCCGCCAGGTGCAGGTCACGCCGGGGGATAACACAAGATCTGGTAGTAGATCTGAGTTGACTAATCACCACATATAGTGTCAGCCACCTCGTCCCCCCGCGTGAACCGTGCTACGCTCTTTGCAAACCCCTTTGCACTCTTACGCTCACTGGGGACGCCATTGAGAACACCATGGGAGGATGCCATGGCCAACGGGAACAATCAGAACGACACCCTTCAGTCCACCAAGCGGTTACTCAAAGGTTCTGCTGCCTTCACCTCTGCTCTATTGTTTGGGAATCGCGACACTGGGTCCAAGGGGCTGCTGTGGACGCTTGGTGCCGCCGCCGGGGCGGCAGTTGCAGGGGCATCGAAGACGCTGGCATCCCCCCCGCCAGATGCTGCCTCAAAAGAGGAAGTGGATGAAGAGTGGGAAGGGTGGAGTTGCCGAAACGGTATTGATGGCCCCGGTTACTACCATGGGCCCTTCCGAGTAGATGACGATGAATAAGGCCAGAAAACTCTGGCCCTATCTCTCCATCGCCTCGTTATACTTTTCCACCAGTCGCCTTTGACTGCGTTTGTCTCCCCCCTTGCTCACCAGCCGCTTGAGACTTCTTACTGCCGGTATCAAGGCTGCTGCCTACGGCCTGTCCAGCGCGTATTCCTGCCCAGCCCAGCACACCCATCCAAATCGCCGGCAGCACCAAGAACATCATCGCCTGAACGAACTGCAGCACAAGCCAGTCATAAGCATTGTTGACTGCTGCCAGCCAGCTGATCTTGGCCGCATCGCTGCTATAGAGTAGGTCGATAGCTCTGGAATCGATCCATCGAGCCAGTTCCCACCAGAATGTCAGGAACCAGGTGGCGAACAGACCAAAGGTTGCCATGCCCGCTGCCTTGTAGGAGTAGCCAGAGATCACCAGGATGAACGGTAGGCAGATCACCATGGCCATGATTAGGATCGCCTGCACCATCGGCAGGGACTGCTTAACCATGTCCATCCCCGCTGCCATCGGCAGCATGGCGGTAGCGCCCCCTACAGCGCCACCGGCAGTGGTGAGGGTCTGAAAGATCCAATCCCAGTTTCCATCCCCGCCAAGATCACGATAGCCCACAACGGTCTGATCCAGGTTTCCATTCGCCGCTCCGGATCTGGGGCTTACCAACCGACGGATCACATAGTCCTGAGCTTCGTTGCTAGTGAACACACTGCGGAAGCTGTCCCAGAACCTTGGATCGACCTGGTCGTACAATCTCGCACGAAGGCCGACATCAGCGGTTGACCACCACTCCCGGCACGTTGGATAGCCTGGTTGACCAGGCCCCGTATTCGGTCGTGACATGTCGCGGTTGGCATCGTAAGGGAAGCCAGACACCGGCCGGTTGGCGTAGAAACTGTCGTAGTAGCCAGGTGTGTCTTGGAAATAGCGACTACCAATCCAATCGACATCCTGGGCACGGCTGCTATCGACGCTCCCAGTCTGCTGGTAGAGCCGATTGCGTGCGGGGCCAAAGCAAGCCAGTTGGAACTCTCCAACTTCCCGCTGCAGGACCGAATCCTCAATACTGTTTAGGTCAAGCTCGGTGCGGATCGAATGATAGTCTGTGCTGCATGGAATAGCGGCGATGGCGGCCCCGGTCATGCCGTGGGACACCGCATGGACAAAGGCCCACCAGACAGGAATTCGTGGGATTTGGCCATCGATCGTGTTGAGCGTCGATTCACCCCATTGCCCGCTCGCAAACTGCCGAGTTCCACATTCCTGGCTGCGTCGCGCATCCAAGTCGGACGTAGTTAGCTGCAGTTGCAGGAGCGGCTGACAGGTGAACAGGAAGATAAGGGCCATGGCGTAGAGCCGCGTCTCAATACGATTGATGGTAAGGACCCCCTTAGACCCTGCCTCATCACCTTCCTGCCTTGCCCTGTACCATTCCGAAGCGATCAGAGCGATGAACGGCACCGCAGCAAGCCCAGTACCATTCATGACGCTCCAGATTGCATTGTTCACCAACCAGCCGAGCATGAGCATCGCGTTGGAGAAATAATCAAAGGCCACCAATGGCGCAGTAAGCATGCCTTCCATCAGATTCCTCCCAGCCACTTGGTGACGCTGATTAGCTCGAGCACCAAAATGAAACCAGCAGACGCGAACTCAAGGCGCTTGAGTTTGTGGCGGGCCATCAACCCGCCATCCTTGTCGTTTGCGATGCGGGTCATGACACGGGGTTTCCAACGGTGGAGCCAAAGCCAGGTGATCGCCCCATAGAGCACTACTCGCCACCCCAGTAGTAAGGGGGCGGCACTATCCATGACTGACTGCCACGCCCGCAAACTGCCGGCCATGCGCAGCCCAATTGACGCAATCAACCCGCTGAGCATGTACACGACCAGCAAGACGAACACGAACACGACCAGTGGTGGCCATCTCCTGGGGTCGTACCATGCGTGACGTGAGCGGCTCATTCGCCCTCTCCATTCGTCGGGCGGCCGCGGCTATCCAGGATCCCGCCAGGCCGTGTCGTCTCACTCCGACTGGAGGACGCCGCACGGTTAGATGCCCGCTCCAGAGCGGTGCCGGCAGCACTGGCTGCCAAGGCGCGACGGACCTCCATTTCTGATTGAAGGGTGTCGATATCACGATCCAAGGACGCAAGTCGCCGATCCAGCGCTGACATTCCCTCGTCATTGCCAGCGATACCTGGATCACTAGCGCCAGCGAGCAGCGCACGCCTAGCCCATAGAGCCTTGGTCAACGTGCGCGCCAGCGCCATCTCACTCGCCAAGCGGTGCGTAAGAAGCTGCGCCTCGGGATCGGTCCGCAGAGACTCGATCACCCCACGAGAGACGACCAAGCCTTCACCTGCGGATACGGCCCGCAGGTTCTCGGGAGAAGGTGGTTCGTTGCCGGCCACCAGAGCAACCAACCTTTCGTACACTTCCTGTTGCTCACTCTCGAGCTCACGCATCAAGCCTGTACCAGCTTGGGCCTGATGCACCTCACAGCCATCACACGTCTGGAGCTCGTCCTCGCCAACAACGGTACGGGTCCACTCGGCTGCCTCGGCAGGACTGCCCCAGACAGTACACATGCCACCGAAACACTCTCCGCCGCCACTCCCGCCGTTCCCTCCACCACCGATCCAATTACCATCATTGGTGGTAACCGAGCCCCATCCCCCGCCGCCGCCGGCGACAGGCTCGTTGCTCGTGGTATTGCTGCGCCCATGCAGTAGGTTGTAACCCGCTCGAGCAGTATCCTCGATGACCCTCATGGGTGGCTGGTTGCGCCCACCGCGCTTCTCACCACCCACCCAGGTAAAGCCGTTGTCGCCCCCGGTCTGCTCAACTTGCCGTTGTGCGGCGACTACATCGTTGGTGGATTGAGCGGAATCCTTCCAACTCTCGGCCTGAGCCCTATCAAAGAGTCCCTGTCCCATCGCCATGTCAGCCAAGCGCTCGGACATGTTCTCGCATGAGAGTTTCGCGGAATTGAAGTCGGCGCGTCCTTGGAGCACGCCGTTACTCAGCAGGTCGTAAAGCCCGGGGTTAGCGCGCTGGATAATCATGGCTGGAAGAGATGCCACAGCACCCTGGGCATTTTGAACAACCTGGCCCATGAGGTTCTGAAAGCCATCGGTCACACCATTGAGTTGGTTGCTGACGGTAGCTCCGATATCGAAGTTCCCGCATGTGGCATTCATGTTCCAGCGCACTCCAATCCCTCTGGCATAGGGGTTGTAGCCCCTGCCAGCCGAGATCGAGAATGGTGACGCACCACCAATCTGGTAGTAGAGGTTGTCGGCGGACTGAGCAACAGCATCATCACCAACCGCCACGACCATCACCGCCGCCATAGGCAGTATGGAACGCAAGAAGAGCCGCTTCATGTGGGTCTCCCTCCCTATGAGCCGGTATGAGATAGCAGGGTCTGTCCGCGGCGTTGGCAGCAGCGGTAGCGCTGCCACAACGCGAAGACATAATCGCCCCCACTATCCAACCGGTCGGCGTAGGTATCACCGGCACCGCGGTCAGGCCAAACGACGCACGATTGGCTTAGCTTCGGTGACAGGTGCTGCCACTTGTGGTTTGAATTCCCCTCCACGACAGGCCCTGGCGGCCAATGGCCGTCCCTGGCCCGGCTAACCAGCGGCTGGTAGACGTGAGGCTGCCCCGTCCGGGTCACGATGTCGGCCGATCGCTGCGCCATGAGCGCCGCTGCCTTGTAATCGTGCACCTGAGTGATGAACCCGCTACGGGGGTAGATATTCCCCCATAGGTCCGCTCCCATCTGGCCCAGCTCTCGACGTCCAGGGATCAGTGCCTCGGGATAGGCCGATTCAGGAATGCCCGAACGCCATGCAAAAGCATCGAGTGTGGAGACAAAGTACGGCTGGAACGGCTGTGCCGCTCCAGAGCAGGTGAAACCCAAGGCACTGGCGAAATGGTTGAAGAGTTCTGTGCCGGGATGGCCAATGGCGTCGACATTCTTGAAACGCAGATGCTCGTGGAAATTCGGCTCAGCATCCGAAGTACTCTGACCGCCGCCCATGGCATTACCCAGCGGCGGCGAGACCATCGCGATTTCGGTCCAGGGGTTTTCCCCGGTGTTCTCATAGCTGGAGACCACCAGCTCAGGGATGTAGTGACGGACCTTGAGCGACGTGCGGATACTGCACCCGAATGCGGTGCAACGCAGCCATACGCATATGCCAACAACGCGATAGTCCAGGCACTCCGTTGACAGCGCGGATTGCACTATCATCGGGGTGGTAATCGCCTTGGTCGGCTGTGAAACGAGCACTCCTCCCAGGCTCAATAGCCCGACCAGCAAGGCCCACCTCAAGCGAGAGACTCGGATTGTCATCGTGTCACCTCCCCTCGAGTATCGAGAATCTCGGCGACTGCTGCGGAGACGTCAGGTTGGCCATAGACTACGAATTCACCATCCACGACCACTGCGGGCACCTTCTCCACCCTCAGCATCCAGGCCCGAGCCACACCGACATGCAGCTCGCCATAGCGTCGTATGGCGTCATTCCATTCCGGGGACTGCATCCGATCGCGCATGACCGCCTCTGCCGCGGACAGATCGGCCGGCAGCCCTTCCGACAGCTCGGCATCGAGACGAGCCGGCGCATCGAGCTCAATGACTGCTGTGCCAGGTGGCACATTGGTCACTGGGATGCCGGCGATGGTGAACACCTCAACGGTGTCGCTGAATTGCGGGGCAGGTTCCAGGGCAAGGGAGATGCCCTGTCCCAGCCCGGTAATAGGGGCCAGGACGGACGCACTGACTGCTAGGAGGGCCAGCCAGCGGCGGTAAATGTGGAGATGTCTCTGCATGGATGCCACTCCAGACAATCGATGGACTGTCACAGGAATACCTGTGTACTGGAGCTGGCTCAGTAGAAAACATTAATTCCGTATCTAGGGTTTGCCCACTGTCCCCTTGACGTAATGCACAGTTCGCTCTTCCCTATGGCCACTATCCAAACAACGAGACAAGACCGTCATGCACCGCCTCACACACCTTCTTGCTATGGTGCTGCTGCTCCTGCCAGGTTTAGCCGTAGCCGACGTCCTGCTGGGTAGCTGGAACATCCAGAACCTTGGCTGGAACAATGACAAGCGGTTTGACAAGGTGGCCCATATTGCTGGCCACTTCGACTTCCTGGCCATCCAGGAGCTGATGAACGAGCAAGCGCTGGAACAGCTCGAACGAGAGGTTGAAACCGCCTCGGGCGAATCCTGGTCATCAATGGCCAGTCATGCCCTGGGTCGAGGTAGCTATCGTGAGCACTACGCCTTCCTGTGGCGCGACAGCGCCGTGGAGTATCTGGACGGGGCAGTCGTCTACATCGATGACCGGGATGCCTTTGCCCGGGAGCCGTACTCGGCGCGGTTCCGGAGCCTTCGCACCGGACAAGAGTTCGCCGTGGGCAACGTCCATATTCTCTACGGCAATAGCGTTGGCGACAGGCTTCCCGAGATCCAGGCCCTGGCAAACTACTGGGAATGGCTTGGTGAGGTTTACGAGGGCACCCCCCGTCTGCTCATGGGGGACTTCAACCTGGCTCCACACCACGCTGGCTGGGAGCCGCTGAGGGCGATGGGGGCAATACCTGCCATCACCCAGGGCGCCACGACGCTGAGCCCAGTGGATGGCAGGTTTGCCAACCTCTACGACAACATCTGGAAGATTGAGGGTAAGCTCGAGATCGGCCAGCGTGGCATCCTGACATTCCCACAGGTGTTCGGCATTGATCATGTCAGGGCCCGGGACGTCATCTCCGACCATGCTCCGGTCTACGTAGCGCTCGGCAGCGCAGAGCTCGTACTGCGTCCATTTTCTTCCCAGAACCTGGATGCACTCTCAGCGGCCAACGATTCCCCCTATTGCATCGATCTTAACTCCGCGACGAGTGAGGCACTGCTGGAGATCCCCCATATCGGCCCGACAAGGGCTGACGCCATCATCGAAGGACGACCCTGGGAGCACCCTGAGCAGCTGGTGAGGATTTCTGGAATCGGTGATAACAGGCTGGAAGAGATATTGACGAGCAAAATGTTGTGTGAAGGCATCGCGCCCGGGCATTGATGGTAACAAGGCCCCAGCGGCCTCACGACCAGAGCTGACAATTGCCGTAATCCTGCGTTAAAGCCGAGGAGCTTGGTACCGCGACTATGCCACTTGAACCTTCTAAAGGTGCCGTTGGGTCATGAGCCAATCCCCCTGGCCTCATCCAGCCTCCTGGCGATCTCAATTGCCGCGTCAAGCTCGGAGCAGTTAAGCTCTCGCATCACCCGGTCCCGCTCGGCCTTCTCGTCACCCTCAGTACCCGCCAAGGCGAGGTATAGACTCGGCGGCACTACCCTAAACAGCGCCTCAAGACGCCCGCCCAGCACCACCCCCTCGGTGTACTTATGGTTGGCTTTGGTGGCCGACTGCATCAGTTGACGTTGCGCCGGCGTAAGCTCCTTGAAGCGAGAAACCTTGTCGATCTCATCCTTGGGCATGGTCAGACAGACCCACCACTCGACCATATTCAGCAGCTTCGCCGCCGCATCGGGGAAATCATCCAGATTCTGGGTCGCAAACCAAAGCCAGTGCGACAGCTTCCGCCCCATTTTCCCGACTTTCACCAGAAAGGGCGACAGTAACGGGTTTACGGTGAGAATGTGGCTCTCATCGATCACTTGGACGATAGGCCGACCCGAATATTGGTCTCGCTCGGCCATGTTCGCGATCATGTTGGTGATTGAGATCACCGCCAGGGCCAATTGGGCCTCATATCCTTCGCGCGCATAGTGGGCCAGGTCGATGATTGTCACATCGCACTCTGGCCAAGGGTCTCCTACCGAGTTGAACACCTCGCCATCAAAGCCGTCGGTGAATAGGCCCAACGCTTCCCCCATGTCGTAAGCACGCTCCCGCGACTGTTCAGGGATCCCTTGGTCCTCCGAGATGTCGCGGAAAGCACGGCGCACGTCCTCGGTACGGCACTGCCTTCCCTCGGCATGGGAAGCGCGGGCCGCACGATAGATCGCATCACGCACCATACGCCGGTCTGAGCGTCGGAACTGCGCCTCCTCCTTGGGCTCACCTCCGGTGATCATCAGGCGAGCCGCAATCTCCATTTCGCCAATCAGGTCCCGCTCATCATCATCCTGCTCATCAACCGCCTCAACAAGAGACTCCACTGAAGCCGACTCGTAGGGGTTGTGATCCTCAGCATCGCGCAGGCGGCGTGCCGCCTCCATCTCAGCGTCCAGCAGGCGGTGGGCTTCAGTGAAGGGCGGGAGCCTGGCCCCACATCCCGGGGCTAAGCGAACCTTGTTGACCTTCAAGCCCTTGCGCTGGAAATAATCCGCGAGCAAGCCGAAGGAATTGCCGACCTCAATGATAAACAGCCGTGGCCGGTGCAGCGCCATGACCTGGCTGGTGACCGAATTCAGCGTGGCGGATTTACCCGCTCCGGTCGGGCCAAAGAAGAACATATGGGCATTGGCCGCACGGTCGGCGCGATTCAAGGGATCGAAGCTGAAGGTACCACCACCACGATTGAAGAAGCTGATTCCTGGGTTGCCGGTACCCCTGGCCCGGCCATACAAAGGTGCCAGGTTAGCGATGTGCTGCACGAAGTTGATCTGGGTGTACCAGCGGCTGCGATCCAGCTCCGGATCAAAGGCCATAGGTAGCCAGCGCAGGTAGCTATTCAGTGACGCCACCTCGTCCTCGGGGTCCACCGGCTTGAGGTTGGCGTTGATCAATTGAGTCGTCAGCTGCATCAGGCGATGCTGCAGCTGCCGGTCATCCTCGCCGTGCACGTAAAACACCAGCGACGACTGGTACAGCTTGTGATCCTCACCCAGGAAGCCTCTCACTTGATCGCAATCGCGCCGGACCCTCTCAGCCACCACGCTGTCACCAACCGCCTTCTCTCGCAGCCGATTGATGTGATCCTCAAGAGGCTCCTGGGGCATGGCCACCATAGTCAGGCAGTATTCAGTCCCCTCCGGCAGCAGATCCATCAGAGCATTGGAGACCGAACTCCCACCACGGCCATTGCCCCTGGTCACCTCGCCAGTGATATGTCCGACCTTGGGCGCGTGACGCAGCTCTTCCACGGGTACCACGGCATGGGGCATGTCATCGAAGAACCACACACCCTTCTCGACATCGCCGAACGGGGAGCTCGCCAGCATCCCCTCGGCCAGGTCGTACTGGGGTAGCCGCTCTCCATCCTCCGGGTAGTCGAAGACATCGTAGAAGCGCTGTGGATCATCAGGCGAGTAGCGCGGCCGTGGATTGAAGCGCTGCATCATCCAGCGATGGAAGTCGCGGCCGTCATATCGGCGCAACTCCAGCCCAGCGGACCTGAGTGCAGACTCTAGACGATCATAGGTGTGGTTGACGGCATCCTCCGGGTGGAGATCGCGAGCTGACTGACGTTCGCCAAGCCGGGCCCTGCTGTTGCCTATCCGGCGATACAGCACCAGGCGTGTGCGGCGAGTCTGTCCTCGCCACTGCGTCTGGGTTACCTGGTCGTCCTCGAAAAGCCCGCCAGGCTTGGCGATCGCACGGAGATGTGCCTCCATGCTGGCTAACCACGCTTGGGTATACTCGGTATCCAGCAGGCCGGGACGGGCATAAGCGCGTAGCCGTTCGAGATCCTGACGAGGATCGGTATCGTCCCGGCCATAAAACTGAACTACCCAGGGGTGGTGATCATTCTCCGGAAGACTGTCCTGGAGCGCGGCGGTTATCGTATCGCGCACCTCCTCCAAGGCCTCGGAGGAGCGCCCCTCCGTTGGGACCGGGATGACCTCGGCCACCACCCCCACCGACACCCCGTCCTCGAGTAGGAAACACCCAGACGTTGGCAGGTACTCGACCCAAGGCAGGCGCGATGCAAAGCTCGGCGCCCGGCGGTAAGCCAAACGCAAGGATTCCTCGGTAATCGGCTTGCCTCGCGGCAACGAGAGAGGTCGACCTCGCTCATCGGTCACCAGCACCTGAACTTGTGCAGGAACTCCCTCCGCCTGATCGGAAGCTTCTGAGAGAGCCCCTTGTTCTCCCCCCGCACCCGTGGGTGGGAAGAGTCGACTCATCATGCGATCAAAAACGCTCATTGTCCGCCATCCCCCGAACGCTCGAGCGTTACCAGGCCAGGCCGGCGCTCGGGCTCGGGAGCCCGAGGACGAGACGTCTCCCCTGGCATGGCGTATTGCGGTCGCGTATAGAGGGAGAACACCGTGGAATAACCCGGGATTGGGACCTCAGCACCGGCCAGATGCGGGAAGACATACATGACCAGGTCGGGGTTGGGCAGCCGCGTGAACTGGCTGTAGATCTCGTTGGTGGCGTCTCGGGTGTAGGCAAGCCGCTGATCCAACAACTCTCCATCGCTGAGGGCCCGGCGCAACTCGCCACGGGCATCGAGCAGCCCGCGTTGGCTGAGGCTGTCGCCCCCGCCGCCGGCACCACCCTGGCGCCACAGTTCTTGCATCGACACCCCATCGTGCTGCCACATCTCGTCCTTGGACGTCGCACAGCCGGACAGCAGGCCCAACCCCACGACCCCGACGGCAAGCACCATTGCCTTCGATAGCCGCTTACGGCATTTCATAGCGGAGCGATTGGTCACGCCCATAGTGCACCCTCCTGCCCTGGGTTTCGTAGTCGATATGCAATTCGCGGTCGATATGAATGGCCACCTCTTTACCGGGTGGTACGAAGACTGCGGCGAATGCTTCCCCATACAGCCGGTTGACCCAGCGCGACATATCGTTGACCCCGGATGCCATGATCTGATTGACGGCCTGATTGCCACTCATGGCGGTAGAGACGGAGCCATCCGTGTTCATCGTCGAGACAATGTCACCGTCATCACTGAGTAGCGAAGCCACGCCGGCACCAGCAGCGGTGAGTAGGGACTGGGTGCCCAGGTATTGCTTGGCATTACTGCTGCGTTCACCACTGACGCAGGGGATACCAAACCCATCCGAGATCCAGCCAATCTTGGTCCGGGAATCACCCGATCCACTGTTCACATCCTCGGGCGTCGGCAAGGTGCGGACGGTACCGTCCTCGAATACGAAGGTCACCGAATGCACGTCGCCGCGGACACACGACAGTGTCCAGTCTCCAGTCGCGGTGCCACTCATGATCGCCGACTGGACCTCGGGCAACTCGATGCCATTGGCGGTCAAGTTGTCTTTGCCGACGACGATTTTGAATGGATATGGATCTGTAACCGTGCCATCCACGGGCACACGCCCGATGAGCGCGGTCATGGCCAGCGAGCCCATCAGCGTGGCGTTCTCCGGCACGGTATAGACGGGCTCAACGGTGGAAGCATCGGGCTGACCCGTCACACGACTCTCCACCGCGCTGGCCGTGCGCTGCCCGACACTCTTGGCGGTACCCGCGGCCTCGCCGAAAGACGTGGGGAAATTCAGCGCCTCCTCAGAGCTGCCACGGCGGGAACCCTCCAGGGCATCCATCGGCTCGATCCAGGCCAAACCTGATGCAGCTGCGCCGCCACCTTCAGAATCCCTTGAGGGAGATCCCCCACCCTCAAGGCCAAGACCGATGGGAAGGTCGTTCTGTTCGCCTCGGCTCTCGACGCGACGTTGCAGCTGATTGAGCTGCTGTTGCAGAGTACTCAGCATACTCTGGTCCTCTCGCCCTCTCTGACGCGCTGCGGTCTCCTGTCGCTGCCGCTCGGCTCGCAGAGCCGACTCGATCTGTTGATCGACGTTTCGCGCCTGCTCGCCGAGACGTTCATTTTGTTGGCGTAGCGCTTCGCTCTCGGCCCGTGAGCGTTCCAGGTCGTCACGCATCGACTGAACCTGGCCCACCAGGGTGGCTACGGTGTCCTGGGGGGTATCCCCCTCGACACCTAGTGCCAGCAGCTCATCCTGGGTCAGTTCAAGGGTGGGATCGGCCTTAGCATCGCTCGCTTCTCGGCTGCCCCCTCCCCCGCTGCAAGCTCTCATCATCACCATGATCACCACGACAACCAGCATAGGCACCAGGATCTTCAGCAATCCATTACTCTTCATGCGTCATCCCCCTCCTCACCGGTATCGGGGCGCAGAAGGATTGCCTGGGCGAGACTTCCGCCACGGGTCACGATGAACACCGCAGTGGTGTCCTCCGCGCTACCCTTGGGACCGATACTCGGATGCATGAACGTGGCGCTGTACAGGTCTCCCTGGAGCCAACGTGGATCAAGCTCGAAAGCACGACGGCGATCCTGGTTGGTAAGGCGTACGGCTGTCACCGTATAACCGTCTAGAGCCCATGCTGCGAGAGGGGTTGCGATCACCGGCAAAGATGGCAGCAAGGTCGGTAACGACTCTGGCAGACGCATCGGCACCCGCCGTACGCCGGGCAGAGGCTCTATGGTACGCAGCGGCGAATAGAGGGACTGAGCCGCGTGACGAGTCAGCGCAACTGGCGTCGGTGAACGGGGCCCGGGATTGGCTTCACGGCTGCCCGTCGAGCGCTCATCGTCTTTCGCCTCGGTCGGTGGCCGCGCCTCAACGATGCGGATATCTTCATCGCTCGCTCCTTGCCGGGCCGACAGGTCAACCAGCAGGATCTCGCCGCTCTCGACGTCCTGAAGCTGCACCCGCTGGGTATCGAAATCCTCGTGAGCCAGCAGGTAGAGCACCCCACCGGTGCTCTGTACCCGCAGGATGTCGGGATCGGCAATCGCCGCCGGCAGCCCGACCCGGACGTTGCGATCCAGCACCACGATCCTCTCACTGCCCGTGGGCAACGGGATGGACAGCGGTCGACGATTCCACTCCATAATCTCCACCCCCCAGGCAGGCAGAGCCATCAGCACCCCGGCCACAAGCAGCGTCCCACGACGAATCAGGCTCATGCGTCATCTCCTTCCCGGCTGGGGGTAGGTACCTCCAGGCGCTGCGGCACACCATCGAAGCAATCGATCTTCAGGCCCCAAGGATTGTTGGCGGGATCGACATCGGCACGAACGACTCGCAAGGGGTAGCGGATGTACACGTCTCGAACAGGCGTACCGGCGTACCGCTCATCGATTGCCAGATCGAGGGTCACCACCCACGAGTCACGGCTCAGGATCTCAACGGACTCGGGACGGTAGCCCCGACCGGGGATCTCGTAGATACCCCGTACACGATTAGTGAGCTCGTTGCGTTCACGCCGTCGCTCGTATTGACGATTGAGCTCAATCTGGCATGACGGCGTTAGGAAGTGCTGGTAGGCATACAGGTTTCGCCGATAATCCGTCTCGCCGTTTTTTGGCCAACGGTTAAGCTGCTGCCAGACATACCAGCTGAAGGCATAAACGCTTGAGGGTGGGACCTCCCACCAGGCTCGGGTGCTGCCGCTTCGCAGGTCAGGGGGATTGTGGATAGTCAGGTCCTGGGGAGCGGTTTTCCAGCCCCACCACAAGGCACCACAGGCGATCACCAGGACCACAAGAATCCCGCGCAAGGTCAGAATATGAGCGTCACGGGCAGACAATGCATGGCGATATCGGCTCATCAGCGGCCTCCCTTCAGAGGCCTATCACGCCGGATCCGATAAACGGTCGAGCTTGTGATGAGTGCCGCGCCCTCCCCAAGAGGAAAGCCGGCACTCGCCAACTGCCAATGAAGATTGCGATAGAGCCAGGTGGTGGAGCGACCCCGGCGAAGCCGGCGCATAATCGTCCCACCGAACCAGATCGCTCCCCCAGCAGTGGCGAATGCCACAGTAGGCACCATGGCGACAATCCCCAACAGCCAGGCAACCACGATGCCTACCGGCAGCCCCGTGGCGAATCCGAAGGCAGCCATCAGGACAACTTCACGCCCCGTCATGCCGCGAAACACCACCGGCGGCTCGTTCAATCGCTTCGGGATGAAGGCAATGTTCGTCATGATGCCTACTCTTACTGAGACAGGATCGGCGCGGCTTCTGTCGCCAGCCAGATGATGGCGAGGATCAGCACGACACCCACCAGAACGGTGACGGCGAACTTACTCCAGGTCTCCCGCTCTCGCGCTTCCTTAAAGGAGGCCACAGAGGCAGATCCCACAACCATGATTGCCACCACAGCCAGCACTAAGCCCAAGAGGATGGCGCCATCGTAGAGATAGCCCTGCGCCATCGACATGAAGCCCCCACCCCCTTGAGAGGGCGCTTCAAGCTCCGGCAACCCTTGCTGAGCCAGGGCAGTGGCAGGCAGAACTAGCGCTGCTATGGCCGTAGTGAAGCTCTTGGCCATACGTGCCGAGCGAGAGAGAATTGCGTCTTTCATCTAGTGACTCCTTTGGTTACACGTCGTTGCTGCGTTGCCAGCCGTTCACACGAACAGCCAGATGAAAATCAGGATGAGCAGTAGCAGGCGCACGGCAGCAAAGCTCATCACGTCCCCATCGACGTTGCCTTTTGCCCAGCCGCGGTACGTCGAGATGAGTGCCCATGCCGCCCACAGGATGGCCGCCACGCAACCCGCCGCAGCCAGGACAAGGAAGATCGTGTTGGTGTCGAACCCCGCAGCTGCTTCGAAGGCCTCGGCGCTATCCATCAGCGAGCCTCCCCGAGGTAATCACCGGAGAGAGGCAATGGCTGTCGTGGCGGTAAGCGAGGTGGGGCCAGGTATTCGTCGATGCCGTCAATGATGCTTTCGAGGTCAGCACGGAGTTGCCGGGTGTCGAGATAGTTGCGGTGAGTTGCTGGGTCGGCATTGGCCTGCCGGGCTTCCAAGCGCTCAACCACAATCCCGATCTGCTGCAGTTGTTCCTGCACTACGGCTAAGTCACGTCGCAAGATCTCGTCGTGCACCTCGCCCATGGCGGATAAAGGCGCTGTAAGTGCTAAAGCAAGCACGCTGGAAGTTGTGGCAAGACATAGGCGAGAACGGGATAACATTGGCTCGGCCCTGCGATGAATAGATATGAGCATCGTCAGGGGAACTGGCAACCAGTTCAGCCATAAATGTTAAGCAATGAAGTGAGGTATTCCGGCCATAAAAAAGACGCCCCGCAGAGCGTCAAGGGTCTCAGGGAGAAAGCAACCTAGAGATACTTTTTGAAGCTGCCGCTGGCGATACTGATCATCAACCCGAACAGTGCCGCACAGGGTAAGAGAAATACGTTGGGGTGGATCGCAAAGGGAACACTTAGATAGATGATCCAGCCCACCACGAAAATCGGACCGACAGCCCGCTTCGCATGATGGTAGATAAATGCAGATTCGCGTCCCGCGCCGAAGCGGCGCAAGTCGCGACGAACCAGGCCATCGACGAAGCCAACGAGCCCCGCCAGGGCGAACAGTGGCGACGTCAGGACCAGGATAACCACCCGGGTCAGCGTCATCAGCGTGACGTAGATAGCTGCCTGCAGATATTCATGTAGGGTACCGACCCAGCCCCCTACGTCAGCATTCGCCTCAAGGAAGGTAGAAATTCCCGTCCACACGAATAGCCAGTGGTATGCCTGGCCGATGAACCAAGTCGCCGACTCTACCGGGCGAGACAGTACCAGTGAGCGAGAAAACTCAGTGTCTAGCCAGCTCATCTCGCGCATCATCGTCGACCTCGCATGCTCTGCTCCCGGTTGCTCCCACCAATGCCAGTAGATGCCCGCCCACTCGATGATGATCGAGCACATCAATGACACCAGCAGAATGCCCAGAAGCCGCATGGGGATTCCCAGCGATCGCGAAAAGAGCCCTGCACGGCGCTGCTGAGTCTGCTCAGCTGTCCTGGTCGCCATGAGACGCTCCCGCTTTCACCGGCTTCTGATTCATCGACCAGCTGATAATCGTCAATTGCTCCACGACGAAGCCCCCTCATCTTGCTCCCCCGCCATGACCACGGCACTTGGGGCTTGATAGATTGCCTGGCGAGTTCCTTCCCGAAACTCGGCCGGGGGTTCAAACCTGATTGGCGCCGGCATGACCTCTTCCCACCATCTTTCGCCAGTGCTGTACCGCGAGCGCATGCCTTCAGCAATGTCCTGAATGCCTTTGGGTATGTTCTTTCCCTTGTCGGGTAATGGCAGCGGCATGCGGATCTTCCATAGCTGCCCGCCCTCGAGCAGGGCAAAGGCCTGCCCCTTCGGCAAGCTCACCACATCCGCCGGCTCGAGCATGGGCACCGGAACGGCGCTAATCCGGTCACCGCCAGAACTAGTGAAATCGACGGCGCTGTCCACGTCCGAGTTGTCCCCCGCCATGGACACCTGCATGCGGGTCGCCACGTTGACACGGCGCAGCTGATCGGTCAGCAACCGGGCGGTGCGCTCCTCCCGCACACGAAGCATGACCAGGTTGTTGAAGTTACCGATGACCTGACCAGCCTTGGCAGCGCTCCCAATGCGCGCCTCGATGTCACTCATGGTTTGGGTGTAGGCCGTCACCTGAATACCAGCGCCGCCACCCTTGTTGATCAGCGGGATGAACTCATCACCCATCAGCTCATTGAATTCGTCGCAGTGAAGGTTGATCGACACCTTGCCGGACTTGTGACCAGAGACTTTGGGCAGCCCATCGTCGACACCATGCTTGTAAATATGGCCCGCCACCGACACCAGGTCGGCAAACATGCTGTTGCCCACCGCCTGGGCAACCTCGAAGTCGGAGAGGGCATCGAGCCCGACATAGACGATGCCGCGCTTACGAATGATCTGCTGCCAATCGAAGATCGGTCGCGGGTCCTCCAAGTCCTGATAGTCGGGCGACAGAAGCTCGGCGATACGCCCGGTAGTCAGCTTCTCCAGCAGAGGCAGAAGCGAGGCCACAATCTTGTCGAAGTAGGTCTTGTCGTAGCGCACAGCCGACCTCAGACCCTCAAGGACGGAGTCGCGTACCTTGACCTGCTGCAGGTACTGCTCAATGGCCACCACTCGCTTGTCGCGGCCTTTCATCGCCATAGGGATGTTCTTGTCGTTGAGCTTGCCCTCGATCTCGCTGATCGTCTCCCAAGCGTTGGGGTGATGCTTGGTCAGCGTTTGCTGGGCGTACTCGATGAGCAGGGCATCAATGTTCACCACGTCGGCGAGGATTTGCTCATAGGAAGGCCGCTGGCCCAAGGCATGCCGGGCTCGGGACACTATGTTGACGAACCGCCAGGCAAACTCGCGGAATGCCGCGCTGTTACCCTCGCCGGAAAGCTGGCCGGCAATACGAGTGGCCACCTCGGAGATGCGGCCGAACCTACCCACTGCGTTGTAGCGGGCGCTGATACCCGTATAGCCAAGGTGGAAGACATAGAACTCATCACCCCGCCCAGCCCGCAGCGCTTCGATGTACATACGGATCATCAAGTCCGCATCCCCCTTGGGATCGAAGCAGATCACCACATCATGCGTCTCTCGATGGATGTCCTGGGTAATCATCACCTCGGCCAGACGTGTCTTGCCGACCCGGGTGGTTCCCTCCACCAAGGTATGACCGACTCGCTCCCCCAAGGGCAGGTAGACATCAATCTCCCGCCATTCCACGGCATGCAGAGCGGGAATCCCTCCCACCGGCGGAAGTGGACGGACAGGGTTGAGCGCGCTATCTGCGCTCAGCAGTCGAATCACGATGTACAGCGACCGAACACGCTCCAGGCGATTCTCCAACGTTCGAGCCAAGCGGTAGATTCGCGATGGCCTGACATATTGCTCGGTATCCGGCTGTTGGCTCTCGTGCAAGCGCTGAGTATGCCTGGCCTCCCACTTGAAGCCCTTACCCAGCCACAGGTTGCGTTTGCTGACGGGGATTTGATCACTGCGAAGGGCGAAGCGCGGCAGGCGACGCATATTTCGGCGGTAACGCAACACGATCCACCCCTGCCGAGCCCGCCACAGCCCGAAAGCCCCGAACCCGGCCGCCATGCCGATCCCCACGCTGGGCGTTAATGCCAGAGCCCAGGGAGCGAACAGGCACAGCACCGCGCAAGCGATACACACCACAGCCGTGTTGAGCTCCACCGCCGGCCGAAGGAGTGACTCAAGAGGATGCACTTGCTTCATGGCTCACTCTCTTCGCTATGGGTGACTTCAACGGGTCTGTTCGATTCAAGATGTTCGAGTACATGGATAGCCAGATCGGTGAGCGCTCCATCGCCCCCCAGGCTGGCCAAAGTGGTGCGGTAGAGGTGGTCATCGCATCGACTTGCCTTGGTAAAGCCGTTGAGCAAGCGCATCAACTCAGCATCCTGGCAATGGGATGACTGAAGAAAGACCACCAGGGCACACAGGCGCGGATCCCGCCCCTGGTACACACGGGGAAGAGCATGCTCACCGAAGCCGGCCTGGATTGTCGCTATCTGTTCCCATGCCTCGGGCGGGAGCTCCTCATTGGCCAATTCCAGGAACAGGTTGTCCAACGCCTCAAGGCACCCGACCTGGGAGACAACCCGTTCAGCTTCCAGAGGCCTACCAAGTCGAAGTGAGGTGAGAGCACTGATCCTGAGCAGACGAGAAGCGAAGAGTCGAAGTTGATGCGAATCTGCATCGGCAGGCACAGGGCTGAGCTTAGGTACATTCAGATCGTCGAAAGCAGTGTCAGGAAGCATCTATGTCCCTCACTGCTCGATGCCGGTGGCAGTAATCAGAGCCGGATAATGGGAAAGTCCCAGACGCCCAGCCAGGTCATCCCCTGAGACCGGCCGCATCTCGAGCCCCTGTGCCAAGACCCTCAGCTGTTCCAGCCCCTCCAGGTCTTGCACCTGGACCACCAACCCCACAGCGTTAAGCTCACGTAGGAACTCCCCGCGCTCCGCCAGCCAGGCCTCGGACAGGTCATCATCACCAACCAGAAAGAAAGGCGTCGTACCGGCAGGCAAATCCAGCGAGCGGGCCTGGACTAGCCCCGGCGACATCCGCTCGCTCACCACCGGCAACATGTCCCGCTCGCTGATAGGCACCGGAGCCCCCGCATCGGGCACATAACCCTGCTCCTCTGACACCCCAGCCATGCCGATGGCCACGTAGTAGGGGCGAGCGGGCTCACCACCATGGTCAGCCACCACCGTTAGTGGGGGGAGAAGATCGGCCGCAAGATCTCCCGATTGCTCAGGTAACGATTGAGCCAGCACCGGCTGCAGGGCGACTGCGGCCAGTCCGACAACAGAGATTAGGACTCGATTCATACGAGATTCCTTATGCTAGTGTGCCGCCACGAGACGATCCCATCGAACCTCCGGATCGATCCATGACACCGGCTCCATGGGGACCACCCAGACCAGGGAACGATCGATGGTAATCGGCACTTCGGCGGGCACATGAACGCGAGTTGGATTGCTTTGGGGCGCTGTCACGGAAGGGACTTGTAGTTCCTCCACCGTGGAGAATTGGGTAGTTGCCGTCGTCAGCACCTGATCGGGCTGGTACTCCAGTCGAGCCAGATTGGCCGCTACCTCACGGCGGTAGCGGGCCGCAGGCGCTCCGCCGGCAGGGCGGTGATACCTTCCCGCAGCTACTAGCCAGTCTCCGCTGGCATCGAAGTGCGAACGCAACAGCCTCGCGGCCTCATCAAGATTGGCGTAGGGATCCAGGGCGTCACACGGATCGACAAAGCGGGTCCCAGCCCCGAAGAGCTGGGGTTGCCAGCGATAGTTGAGCTGTGCGATCCCCACATCGATGACAGTGGTCTCGAAGAGTGAACGGGTCAGAGCCTCACAGGCCTCGTCTCGCGTGGCAAAGTAGTAACCTCTCCCGGCCACATTCAGCGTCCAGGGCCACGGCCGCCGCCCATGCTCGAGCGTGACAGCAGATTCGGTGGTTGCCACAGCATAGAGGACCTCAGGCGGCACCCCATGACTCTGCGCAGCCAACACATAAGCCCTGGGCACATCTGTACCAGCCACTGAACTGGCACTCATCAACCAGAGCCAAAGCGAAACCGCCCAAGACACGAACAGGGTGAGGGAGCGTCGCGTACACATGGGCAACTCCCGGCCTACCTGCTGAAGATCTGGGGCACGCTCTCCTGGGTCACCCCCAGTGAGGCATCGATCTGCCCATGGTTGAGAGTGATCTCACGGGCCTGGACCCGAGAGACGGGGATCGAACGCTCCCGTGCCCATTGTCTGATGACGCCATCATCACCCTCGGAATCGATGACGAACACATCCATGGGTACGCCGCTATCGAGCAACTGAGCCACTGTGGCGTCACACTCGGCGCAATCCCGTGCTGCTACATGGAGACTCAGGCGGGAAGCTTGTGACTGGTTGGCCGTGGCCGGGAAGACGCCGACCTGGCCCTGTGCCGACGTCAGGAAGGAATCGACCGGCAATTCGTTGGGATAGAGCCGTTGCCAGGCCTCGTCATAGGCTCGCTGGAAGGCTAGCTCGCTCTCGACTCGGGCCTTCTCCACCTCCACCAACAACTCAGCATAGCGCCGTCGCTCCTGGTCGCTGCGAGCCTCGACACCAAGTGCCGTCAGCGGATCGAGATCCGGCGACCAGATACCACGGGAGCCTTCCATCAATGTCTCGTAGCGCTCCCACTCCTGATCGGTCAGGCCCCATTCGCGAGCTTCGGCACGCAGAGTTTCGCGAACACTCGACGCTTCCACCTCAAGCGATGCCTCAGTCACCGCCTGCTGGGCCAAGGCAGTGCCAGCCGCTGCCGTGAGGCCCAAGCCAAGGGTTAGGCCTCTCGTCCACCACAGTCTCAGAGTTGATTCCTGCTTCATGCTTGCTTCTCCCCCTCTCCCTAAGGCAGCGGCACCGTCACGGACCGACCGCGGTAATTGAATTCCGCAGTCACTCCTCCGATCGATACAAGTTGCCAATCCCCCTGGGCTTCACGCTCTCCCAGCAGCCGCACTTGTCCCAGTGAGTTCACCGGACCACTGCCAGTCGCGATGCTCAGGTAGGGCCGTCCACCGCGATGCTCGACTCCAGAGATACGGAACGGCGGTCGCGGTGGTGCTGCAGATTGGACGGGGGATGATTGACGGGCTGCCTGAGCTTTCCGAGCCTCCTCTGCTTCTTGCTTGGCCGCCTCTACAGCGGCCTCAGTCTTCTCAAGTTCTGTATCCAGTCGCTCCGAGAGGGCCTCGATTCTGACTTCGATCTGAGACATGAATCGTCCAACACCCTCCTCTAGGGCATCTATGCGTGCGTCAGGGCTATCTCCCCCAACCAACTGCTGAACCCGCTGACGAAGTTCGGTATCGCTGTCCTCGAGGAGCTGCGTTATCTCAGCCAAGGCGCCGATGCGTTCCTCCATTGAGGCGAGTACCTGCAGACGTTCCTCGATGAGCAGCACATCCGCCTGTGTGCCGGCCAGGTCCAGTCTCAGCTCCTGGAGAGGATCCTCGCCGCCACGCTCTCCACCACCGAAGACAGCCAAAGCACCGGCAAACACCATCAACAGCACGACTGAGGCACTCACCACGAGCAGAAGACGCTTGAGCAGGGGCTTGCGAGGCGACGGATTCTCATGATCCTCCGGCTCCGCGAACAACGACGGCGTCTCTGAAGATGTCATCGGCTCCTCACATGGCTTCGAGGTGAGATCACTCATCGCGCACCTCCACGGATACCGTTCCAGTAGCGGCGACGGGCGCAATCGTCTCGGCGGTCTCCACAGTGCGGATATCGCGCTGCTCGTAGCAGACCTGACGCCTGACCGGATCCGCTTCCAGTTCCCAGGCATCGCCGGCTAGCACCTGCAGAGCCTCGCGCAGCGGCATCGGCCCCAGACGGTAATGAGTGGCGGGAAGCGGACGGCTGAACAGCCACCGCTGGTGGACATGGATCGGCTCGCACAGGGTGAAGCCAGTGTGTTGCAGGGTATAGCGGATCCCATCACCCACGGTGGTCGAGACACTCGGCGGAACCTGAACATTCACGACTTGCTCGAGCAAATGACGTTGCCCCAATGGCGCTCGCGTGGTTACCAACTGGTAACGCCCAGTGCGCAACACTTCGACCGGAATCAGATCGTCCTCATAGACATCAGGGATAACGATTCCACGCTGAGGCGGGTTAGGCCCGGTCACTACGCGACGCTCTCGTGTCACTGTCTGGGGCTCTTTGAGAGGTGATATCTCGAGGGGTGAGGCTGCATCCACTGCCCGGGTCTCGGTACCGGCCCGGTCAGGATGCTGCGCACATCCAGCCAACAGTGCCAAGACCAGACCAGAGGTCAAAAGACGGGGAAAGGAAACAATCATGTCGGCCTCGCGAAGCTCTGATCGGAATGAGGTTCACGGTGCCGTTAGGGGATGGGTGGGTCGACAGGGAATGTTAAGTTGGAACAAAGGACATTTCACAAACCGGAGTGCTCCATTGGAGCACCCGGCCTGGAATATGGTGAATGAAGCGAAGAAACGTCTACCTGCCGGAAAGGGTAGATCGAAATAGCAGGCCACAATGTGCGTGTCAGTCATGTCCCTCCAAGCCATGAACTGATCCAACTCACACCCGATCCGATGGTGGCATACGATCGGCAATCGCTAACTGCGACTATGCACGGCCTCTCCCGCACAAAGGGATCCCATTGGTTAAGCGGCGGGCACCGCCTAGGTGAAGCCAACGACAATCCGGCCAGCGAATCACCCACGAGAGGAGATTCGCTGGCCGGACTGGCGAAAGGTATGGGGTGGCCAACACACCAGGTCGGCCGAAGTGGACAATGCCTCAAACCCTCCAGCGCCAACTGGTTCTCACCTAGGTCTTGAGTGAGGGTGAGGGCGTTTCCTCTCGTGAGGCTTGGGAAACTTCGGGACGTGAGCCTCTCGGACTCAAAGGGCGTCACTGATGACCGACAGTGACCAACGGGGTACGCCGTCATTATGGCATCCTCATCGTGGCGGTCAACACAGCGACAACGTCAGTACCACGGACTTTCAACAAGATATGGCGACCAGAGGGCCAACCGGCCTCTCCTCTATCACCCCTATTTGCCTCGCGTCCCACTTCCTTTTTGCCTCCCACGGCGCTGGACGATATTCACGATCCCCTTGCAGTCTGGGTAGCGTGTGCAGCCCCAGAAGGGCCCCTTCTCACCCTTACGCTTCCGCATGGGCGACCCGCATTCCGGACACTTCTGGGTGGGTTGCTGTGGCAGTGTCATTGGCACTCCTGCCGCGTGCTGAACCAGTTTGCCGATTAGGATGGCCTGGCGATCCATGAACTCCTCTAGGCTCAAGCGGCGTTCAGCGATCTCGTCCAGAGACTGCTCCCACAATGCCGTCATCCCCGGGGCGGTCAAAAGCGTCGGCAGTGCGCCGATCAGCTGTTGCCCCGTTGGGGTCGACACTAGAGCACGTCCCTTGCGCTGCAGGAAGCCCCGCTTGAGCAGCGTGTCGATGATGCCCGCCCGGGTCGCCTCGGTGCCGATCCCGGCTGTCTCCCTGAGTAGCGCCTTGAGCTTCTCATCCTGCTCGAACCGGGCGACGTTCTTCATCGCCGCGATAAGCGTTCCCTCGGTGAATGGCTTGGGCGGCGTGGTCTGCTTGGTCAGCACATCCAAGGACGACACCCCGCACACCTCCCCCTGGGCCAGCACCGGCAAGGCCTGGGCACCGTCGTCCTCCTTGTTGCCACCTGCATCACCCTCATCGCAGTCCTTCCCATTCGAGAACAGCTCCCGCCACCCATCGACCCGAACCTGGCGCCCGTTGGCCACGAAATCCTGTCCCTCCAACTTCACCACCACATCGGTCTGGTCGTACTCGTGGGGCGGCAGGAACTGGGCAAGGTAGTGGCGACGAATTAGATCGTAGAGGTTGCGGTCGGGCTCGCTCATCCTCGAGAGATCGCAACGTGAGGTCGTGGGAATGATCCCATGGTGAGCAGTGATCTTGCTGTCGTTCCAGATGCGGCTCTTGCGCGTCAGATCCAGGCGATCACGAAGAGAAGCAAGCTCCGGATCCGATTGCAGAAGCGCCGTCACCACCACCTCAGCTTCATCCAGCATCGAGACCGGCAGGTAGCGGCAGTCAGTCCTGGGGTAAGTGGTGGCCTTATGGGTCTCATAGAGCGTCTGAGCGATGTCCAATACCTGCTGCGCCCCATAACCGAAGCGCCGTGACCCCTCCTGCTGTAGTGTCGCCAGGTCCATTGCCAGCGGCGGTGCTTCCTTCTTGCGCGCTGTCTCAATTTGGGTGATCCGGCCTTGGCCGCCCGAAGCACGCTGCACCAGTGCCCGGGCGGCAGTCTCGCTGATACAGCGGCCCGCCTCATCGAGCAGCGACTCGTCACGCGGTTTCCACTTCGCTTTGAAGACACCGCCCTGGGCCTGAAACAGCCCCACAACCTCCCAGAAGGGCTTGGGCACGAAGTTGGCGATCTCACGATCCCGGTCGACCACCAGTCTCAGGGTCGGCGTCTGCACCCGCCCCACCGACAACACGCCGTCATGGCCCTGTTGACGAGCAATCACGGTATAGGCGCGGGTCAAATTCATTCCCACCAGCCAGTCGGCACGGCTGCGACCGAGCCCGGCCAGATAGAGGGGATAGGTCGAGTCACCCGGCCGAATGTCGGCCAGCGCCTTGCGGATCGAAGCATCGTCCAACGCCGATAGCCACAGCCGGGTCACCTGCCCCCGGTAGCCGCAGTAGTCCAGGATCTCGCGGGCGATGGTCTCACCCTCGCGATCGGCATCGGTAGCAACCACCACCTCGGTGGCCTCGCGCAGCAGCTTACGAATCACGCCGAACTGCTTGCGACCGTCCTTCTTGATCTCCAACTTCCAGGACTGCGGCAGGATCGGCAGTGTCTCCAGAGCCCAGCGCTTCAGCGCTGGATCGTATGACTCTGGTGGAGCCTGCTCGAGCAGATGCCCGAAGCCCCAAGTCACCACTGTGCCGTTGCCTTGCAGGCAGCCGTCACTCTTCTGACCGGCTCCCAGCACCTTGGCAATGTCTCGAGCCTGGGACGGCTTCTCGCAAAGGAATACTCGCATCATCTTCTCCCATCACATCATGGGAGAAGCATTCGGTTATCTCAGATCATGAAGAAGGGCAAACCATAACGCTGAATTTAATGGTTTCTCCTGCGGTGGCATCGCCTCTGAGGACGTATCATCCCTTACCGATCTTCTCGGCAGCTGCCATGACATCGCTGAGACGGAATAGCATTTGGGTGCCAGTTGAGCCAGCCCCTCTGATAATAGGCTGAGGTGGTGGATGTCCCTTCAAGTCCGTGCCCTGCCGCAGCGCGCCCTTGAGCTCGGATACCCTCACCCCAAGCAACCTAGCTGCGGACTGAATGCCAACACGCTCACTACTCAGATCTTTTGCCATGATCTCCTCTTCCCGTATCAATCACCCTCCTCCCTGTGTTCCTTCACGAACACAATAGCCTATCCGCACCCTCCCCTTATCGAAAGCTTCCAGGGCTTGCTCGGGTGTAACGCCCTGGAAAACATGTCCGTGAACGATATCCCGCACAATCCAGCCCTCACCTTCATACACAGGCAGACATGCCAAACGCAGGTACCCGACCTCCTTGGCCGGGTACCCGGGACGGCGCTCGTTGAGGACATGCCCTTCACTCGCACGCTGTGGAACAAGGCAATAGATCGTCACCGCAGCACAGCCTCAGCCCTCTGCCGCAGGGCCGCCGCCATGAGATCGCTAGAGAAGCGGTCATTCCCCGAGGGAGCAAACTCGAAGATGACATGCGAGCCACCGCCACTGCGCTGAATCTTCGCTTTGAGCACGATGCTGTGTTGCACTCCACCCAGGGACTGATCGGTGTAATCGCTCAGCTCATAGAAAGTCCCAGGAGTGGCATTGAAGTGCCAGGCGCTATCCATCATAGCGAGTCGATGTTGCCGATACCCCGGGTTGAAATCGTCATGAGAACGGAAGCCAAATTCCTGCCGCAGCCTGGCGTAGACCAGATCAACGTCCAAATCTGTCTCGATGCCGAAGCGCCCACGACTACCATCCCTTGCAGTAGCCCTCGTCCCACCTTGATTCTCTGCCACAGCCACCTGTGCGCTAGGCTCCCGCTGCGGTTCGTAGTTGATCGGCTCACCAGTAATGGGATTGTTGACGCAGGTCAGGCACCGCCCCTGCGAGTAGAGGTGGTCAGATGTGGTGCATCCAGAGATAGCAACCGCTACCACACCAGCCCCCACCAGAGCACGTAGCTTATGCAGTGTCATCATGCCCTCCGGTGTCCATGTCCGCAGGTTGTTCGTAGCGGCTCTGCTGATGTGGCTGGTGTTGGTCCTGGCCATACCCAGGCTCCATCTCTACCCGCGCAACGCGGTAGGGCAAGATGCCGACCCGAGCCCCCGTCACTTTGAAAGCTGACCGATCTTGGCCGCTTTCATCCTTCCAGGTGTCCTGTACCATCTGGCCCATGACCAGAATCCGCTGGCCCCGCTGATAAAGCGAGGCCCACTGATCCACGTCACGCCCCCAGATTTCCACGTTGGCCCAGAACCCACCACGGTCCACCAAACCTTCATCAGTGGGTACCGGGTTATCGAATCGGACGTTGAGTCGAAGAACACCTCGTGGGGGCTGGTTACCATTACCGGGGAACATTTTAAGGGTGGGATCCGAGCCAACATTCCCCTCACCGATAAATCGCGTACTCATCACAAACTCTCTGTAGAGGACTTGAGAAGCCACTGTCGCTTCTGGTGCCCCCCTGGCCCAGAGAAAATGTTAAGCGCACCCGACTGTATTTCAGCTGGGCACTATTGGCCGTTCATCACCTGCTCAGCACGCTCGAAGTTCGCTATCACAGAGCGCAACTGCTTCAGCTCTGCATTGATTGCTCCAGCCCTGGCATTGAATAGAATGCGCTTTACCTCCAGGTCATAGAGCTTCTGTCGCATCGCCTCCGTGATGTCCTTCCGAGCCATGGCACCTTCCCAGAAGGCACTCCCCATTTTTGACGCCCTCCGGTCCCGCCAACGCAGGTAGGGAGCTCGCTTCCCACGATCGCCATGCAGGCGAATCGAGATTCCAAGCTTGAACAGCAATCCTGAGTTGTATTCCTGCTCAAGGTTCGTCCCCTCCTGAGCCAACGCATCAGCCTCCTGCTCCAGCTCATCCCGTAAACGGAGCACCCCTCCCTTACCCTTATAAAAGGGTTTTAAAAACCCCTTTGCGTAGGGATTTGGTGAAAAGCCACCGTAGCCATCTGGTGCGGGGTTCTGAAGGCGATGTGGTGCGGCAGGGTCAAGTGCCATGTCTGTGATTCCTGTGTCGTTCAGTCGTCGAATCTGGCCCGGCTTCCCTGAACGGGCTCCCATGTTGTCAATTATTCCCCCAGTACCTCATCGTCCAGGCGCTGGCACCACCAACACTCCCCAAACCAGCCAATCCTAAGTTGGCTTGATGGTACTACCATCACCCCCGAGGCTTTCCTGGGCGTTGGCGCTACCATCACCCCCCAAACCAGCCAATCCTAAGTTGGCTTGATGGTACTACCATCACCCCCGAGGCTTTCCTGGGCGCTGGCACCACCAACACTCCCCAAGCCAACCAATCCTAAGTTGGCTTGATGGTACTACCATCACCCCCGAGGCTTTCCTGGGCGTTGGCGCTACCATCGCCCCCCAAACCAGCCAATCCTAAGTTGGCTTGATGGCACTACCATCCCCCATTGGCAGGTTCTTCGCCCTCGGTAGGTTCGGCCACGTCCAGAGATTTGTCCTCCGACTCAGTCGCAGGTCCTGGCGTGGCAGCGGTTTGGTGCGGCTTCTGGATTTCAGGGGCATACGGGCTGCGACGGGTTCCCTTGAGAACATCGTCGGGAAGCTCCCCGAACTTCTCTCGTGCCTCACGCGCCTTGGCATTGTTGGCGGCAAAGTCATCGCGAGTAACACCGCTATAACCTGGGTAGCGCTGCGGGAAGGCGCATAGACTGCGGATCTCATGGTTCACTGCATCAAGAAACCGGATGGAATCCTTCCGAGTCATCAGCGCCACATGTGTGGCCAAGAGAATATTGCGGGCCAGACGGTCGAAATCGATCAGCAGGCGCAGGGCCAACCAGCCTTGCTGCCCCCCGGTATAGACCGGGGTAGTGAACGGCTGCTGGTTAACGTTCTCTTCAATAGCCAATTCGCTCGGGATCTGCTCGAGCAGAGCTTCAGCATCGGCCATGGCCGCATCCAGCTTGGCCCTAACATCCGCCAGTTTCTCATCGATGAGCAGCATCCAGTAATCAGCATATGGGTCATCACGGGTCACGTTACGCTGCACGGCGCCGGCCAGAAACAGAAACTGTCGCATCCCGATGATAGGTGGCTTCCCGCTTTCGGCATTACGGCCCCACCACGCTTTGGTGGCATGATAGGTGTGAAGGCTGAGATTGATCTTGGAGCGCAGGGCGCCCATCGAGCTGGTATCTGCTGCCATACTGGCCTCACTGTCCGTAGGGGTGCCAAAACTCTCACCCGATCGTGCTGTGATGGGCCAGCAGAATTCATAAATTCACCAAAGGCATTTCTTTGCCCTGGCTGCCCGTGATCATCTCCGAATTCCCAGGCTGGCCAGTAACTCCTGGCGCGCAGCCTGTCCATCAACCTTCTGGCCTTTGGCCGCCTCACTCGCAGGCTCATCAGGTGTGTGCGATGCGAAAGGCCCAAGTGATAGCGGCCCTGGCCCGGTGGGATGTCTGAAGGTGTCCTGAACATAGCGCTCGCCACGACGCTCCGCCTGCTGCTGGGCATGCTGCGTGACACGAAATTCACCTGCGGTCGCCCGCTTGATCAGTCCATAGAGCAGGCCGCGCGGGTTGTCGCTTTTACCCGATGCCACCTTCCCTGCCGTCTCGTCCAGCACGGCCTGCTGAAGTTCAACAGGCAGGACCGACATCGCGTCGATGATGGTGTCCCGATCTCCGGGTTGAAGCTCCAGGAGGTCCGACCAGAACAGCTGACGTGAGTACGCCATGTCCTGTGAACGGCCCTCCTTACCAGTACGTAAGTAATGATTACTACTACGTACTGTAGTAAGGGCAGAGTTCGCCAGGGGAACTAAGCGATAACTTTTTGATTTTAGGCTTAGTTCGCTCTGAGAACTCGGAACGGTTCTCTCGTGCCTTTCTCTGAGTTCGCTCTGAGAACTAGCAGCTAATCCATTGATTTCAGACTTGGTTCGCACCGAGAACTGGGGATTGTCACTACTGAACCGCCTTAGTTCGCTCTGAGAACTGGGCTGCATCTCCTCGAACCTCCGCGCCCGCTGATTCAGGCGTGCTATCGGCGATGGAACGGGCTTTCGTGCTTTCCCGGGCGAATCAGGTATCAGCGCGCCCTCATCCTCGAGCTCGGATCGAATCAGCAATGCCACATCACGCACTGCCCGATTCTTGTGACGACAACTCTGTTCAACGAAGGCGAAATACTCTCTGTCGAGCATGCTGGCTTCGGTGGGAGATACGGGCTCATCGTGCAGCGCATAAACGTTACCGATGACCCGGCCATTGGACTCGTTACGTGAGCGATGACAGAGGCTCATCCAGCGGGTCAATCGAAGCACCGCCATCACCCGGGCGACCGTGCCACGGGACGCCTGGCTTCCGACGCCGCTCCTCAATAGCGGCTGTAGCTGATCGTAGGTGGGAAACGCCGTGGTTCTATCCGAATTGGCTAGCATGTGAATGACCTGCCAACCCAGTACATCCACCGCCCCTAGGCGTTTATCGATCAAAAGCGCCCTTGGCACCGTCTCATGAGGGTTGCCCAAGAAGAGAAGACCATCGGCTCCTTGATCCTCAGCTTGATCCGCCAACGCCGAGGCAGTATTGCCTCGGCGTTGCGTGATGGCGGATGCAGCACGGCCGACCAGGACCTCAACATCAGCTACATTGCGACCCATGTTGGCCCTCCTGCCGCATCCTCCTCCTGCTCATCTTGTGGTATCTCGCTTCTGGGCTGATCCGGCGCTGCCCAGTTCTTAACCAAGTGCCAGATGACCGCCAGGGGAAGTCGTGTTTCTTCCGCCAACGTCATCATGCCCTGAAGATCTAACGATGCACGCTGCGGATCACTAGGGTGAGGACAGATCGCCTGCCAACGATGCCAAGCAGCATGCTCTGCCTCTTCTGGAGGCTGTGCCAGGCGGCCTTGCCGTGACTCGAGCCCCAGTAGAGCTCGTCGCGTCGAGCAGTCGTTACCGGTGAGCCCGAAAAAGTCGGCCATCATCTGGACGCTTGCCCCCAACTCCAGACAACGATCGATTTGCATCTCGCGATCCTGGTCCTGAGTCAGTCGGTAAATCCTGGCCATCAGCATCGAATGGTCTACTGCAAGCCGACAGATGACCGCCCCTTCGCTTGCCAGCGCATCCAATTCTGTCGCAGACATCCTGCGCAGCTCGCGAAGCTCATCGTCGTTGAAACCGAGTGACCTCGCTCGCCGCATATTCCCCTCCCGCACATACCCCAGGGCCTGGTTCAGCAATGCGTGATTCAATGTTCTCGAGCTCATGATGCACTCCCCTCCCTCAACTGTTCCTTGAGGACTCGCATCAGCCGCACCATGCGGAAGACACGAACCAGGATCTCGTCGGGCATACCCTCGTCATCGGAGACAGTGCCGAGCAGCTCACCAATCAAACCCACATCGGTGGGATACATGGGATGCAGCGGCTCACCAATCAGTCCGGCCAGAAACTGCCATACCCACTGTGCACGCCGGTTCTGGGCTTGCTCTTCATTGAGCGGCTCCAAGGTGTAACCCAGGCCTTCGCCAGCCTCGTGAGTGGGAATGATGGGCTTATACTGGTCTCCGGGCATGTTGATGCCTGCCCAGCGTCCGAGGTACTGGGCGAAGAGGCTGATCTCCAAGCGCAGCTCCCGAGTGCCCTGGAAGTGAGCTTCGATCGCCCAAATGTCGGTGACAGGGTGCATCGGGCCACCAGCCATGAGGGGTATCGAGCGCAGTGCATTATTCTCGAAGTCAATGGGCTCACCACCATGCTCGCGAGCCATCATCTCGCGCATGCGACGATGGCTGTCCGCCTCGCGATGCGGCGTCACCGTGAGAGCATCGAGGCGCTGTTGACGCGCTTCCTCAGTCCACTGCTCTTCAAGATTTTCATCCGATGCAGGCGGCATCAGGCCATCGAGATCAAGATCACTATCCGATTCCGTATGGGAAGTAGATGCGATGGGGGCACGCTGAAGCAACGCACTCTCTTCCTGCAAGCGTTCAAGTTCGCGCCACAACACCGCCTGCTCACGCCGCAAAGCTTCTTGCTTGGAGTCCTGCCTGTTGGATCCAGCATTGGTCTCCATGGATTCCCTGGAAGTAGGTAAAAGACCGGGCGCCTCCTTGGCATATGCTGGCTCGCCAGTCTTGCCCTGGACCAGAGATAGCGGGTCGCCCGCACCATTGGATAAGGATGAGGCCTTGCCTCCCTGGCTATTCTTGGTCAGTGACGCAGGTTGGTAGTCAAGGGGCGGTGCATCGGGATTGCGTAGCCGTTCCATCTCGGCATCCAGCGGCCCCCAAACCTGTTCGGCATGCTCTTCAAGTGACCAGCGACGCTTGCGGTACTCCAGAATGGTTTGCAGCGCATGCTCGATCGGGCTCAGGTGGGCGCCGGTCTCGTCGGAAAGCATGCCCAAGAGGCGATCCTCGACCAGTGACCAGGGCAACACCGTCTGCCCCTCATGATCGAAGTACGCCAGGGTCTCATGCCAGGCAGGGCCAAAGTCGTCCTCCGGCTTGGCATCGCAGCGCTGCCAGATCAGCAAGCTGGCCTCACGATAGGCGATCAGTTGCTTGATCTGAGGCTGTCCCATGCCGCTTTCCAGGGTCATCGGCAGCGTCGGCCAGATATGCTCAACGGTGTGGAGCATGCGGCTGATATGGCTCTGGTCCAGGGCAAAGCCCAATACTTTTGCACGGCGTGCCAGCTCCCGCTGGGGGAGTGTCTCACCCGCCTCCGCTTCCAGTTGTTCCTTCAGAGCCTGCACCCCGAGCGACTTCTCGATCCAGGTCAGGTCTCCGCGGGTTTCGTTCTCGGAAAGATGGCCGGCCAGTGCCGCTGCTTCGGAGATCCAGGGGCGATAGATGCAGTAGAACTCATAGAACCGCTTGTCACCGGTCTCTTCGTAGAGCTCCTGAAGGATCTGCAACCTAGTGTTGCCACCATCGGAGATCATGTACTTGTCGTCACCGGGGCGCTGGGTGATCACCGGCGGGTTCTTCAGACCGACGGCACGGATCGACTCCTTGATCTCGTCGTACTTCGGGTTGCGGAGCTTCCTCGGATTGCGGTCGTAGGCACGCAGCTTGTCGAGCGTCACCTGGATGCCCAGCTCGACCATGGGCGCCCCCAGCGAATTCACCGGCTGAGTGTTGAGGGTGGGGCCCGGCATCTGCAGTTTCACCAACAATTCGTCTTGTGAAGGGTGTTTCTTACTCATGAGCGGTCTCCTCCTTGAGAGGCAACATCAGTACCCGGAAACGGCCGATCATGGAGGCGCATCAGCTTAGCCATGGGTCAACTCCTTCCGATGCGTTGTCGCCACCCCTGGGGAGAGCCGTGCGGCCTGGCCTGCGGCGTATCCGGCATCCAGGGCCGTCTCGTCATGATGCCGGAGCGGTTGTCGCTCCCGTGTCGTCAGCTTCTTGAGTTCTCCATAGCGGCGCTGCGCATACTCCCGGTGCAGTGCTCGCACCTCGTCGGTCATGGACATAGGGGACACAAGATTCTTAGCACCGAGCACCCAGGCTTCCGCGAACGCATCCCCGCGGCGGATCTTGGTTGTCCGCTTGAGTCTCTTGCTCTGGGTGGCAAGGAAGCTGCGGCGATCGCGAATCAGCTGACGCTGGAGGACCTCGAAGGCATAGGTGGCGACCTGAACCGCATCCCGAGGCCCCAGGAACTCAAAGGCCCCCCTCCACCCCCGCCAGCTGTAGACGGTGGTAGTACCGAAAGCAGAGTTAACCAACTGTGCCAGAGCCTCGAGGTAGCGCGGCGGAGTCTTGCCAGAGCGGGTATCCACGAAGGCCACATCGAAATCGGCAATCGCTAACTCCTTGTGGCTGACTCCGTGGGCGGCCATCAGCGCTTGGGCCTGTCGCAGAGCGATCCCGGCCTCATTGGCGTTGCCACTCTGGGAGAGTGCGAGGCAACGCTGGATCTTGCGCATAACGCGATCGGGAATCACTGAGCACCTCCTTGTGCATCCAACCGGCGCTGAGCCCGGCGAAGCTGGGCCATGGCATTCAACGCAGAGCGCTTACCATCGCTGGGCGTGAAGCTAGTGAATACCGGGGAGCATCCAGGCTTGCTGAGCTTTACGTGGCCACCCCGAGTACGCTCGACGGTCCAGTCGTGTGCCACGGCATAGCTCACGACGCGCTCAATGCCACGCTTGGCTCCGCGCAATGACCTAACCATGGCGCACCTCCTTGAGCAGTTGCTCTCCCCGGTGTACCTGGTCGCGGAAGAGATCCAACTGCCCTTGGAGCGACAAGACCAACTGCTGCTTCCTGGCTAGCAATGCTTGGCATTCCCGCTCCAACTGGTGGTACTGAGCTCGGCGTTCGGCCAGAACATCTTCCAGCTGTGCAAGCTCGTTAAGCGGAAACGGCAGCCCGGCCTCTATCAAGATCGAGGGGCGCGGTGTGGCATCGAGAACCGGATCTACCTGGCGACGCTCCAAGACATCCACCACCTGGGCCTGAAGGGTTGCCGCGTCGTAATGCCCCTTGTCATCTGGCTCCAAGGTGATACCGAGCTGTCGAGTGATCGTATGCAACGCACGCTCTGCGGACCTCTGTCTGGCTGCCTGCGCTTCCAATTGGCGAAGGTTGGCACTCGACGCGTGCTCGTGCTGCTCACGATCCAGTGCAAAATTCTGAGGCTTCATGCGGCCACCTCCCGGTAATCCGCCTCGCTGATTTCTTCCAGGAACCGCTTGCCGAGACGAGTAATGGGACGCACGTATATAGCCCAGATCCACTCGCCATCCTCGGATGGGCCACTGGCCAGCAGGCGATATCCCTTGGGGGATGCCATGCCATACAGCTCGGGAGATTCCGTACCGTCGAGATCCCCCGCCTCATAGCGATCCGCCACAGGGGAATCAAAAGGGCTGGCGGTGCGAACTTGGGCATCAAGCCCTAGGGACCGCAGCAATAGGGGACGCGACCAGTCCATGTAGACGATCGGTTCGGCTCCCAGAACGGTTTCGATCAAGGTCATTTGAGAAGCCCTCCCTGGTGTTTCCAACGCGGACCGGTCTTGGCAATCTCCAGTGCCGCATCTAGGTTGTCGGCATCGCCCCACCATGTGGAGCGATCCCAGGCACCACCATCTAGGCAACGTACGGTATAGGCAGTGCCACTGGGAAAGCGCTCAAACCACCGCTGACGCACCCGTGCCTGATTGTCGGCCCACTCTTCGGCGCTCATGTCCGGTGTCCAACCGCCTCGCCGGGCTCTGGACAAATAGCTCTCATAGCTTTCGAGGCGCATATCCAGGGTGTGGGTGATGATGAAGGGTCGCCCCCACCAATTCTCGATGTCGCCCTGCAGACGGTCGTCATTCGGGGTATCGTCGAAGGCATCGGGTAGTACAGGGTTGATCAGCACGCCATGACAGGAGTCTTCAGCACGAAACCGGCGTAGACCCTGAAAGAGTTCGCCTTCCAGATAGATCTCCTGGAGTGGCTTCGAGGGTGGTTCGCCGATCTCGCTCAAGGCATGCAATTTATCGCTGATTTCCTGGCAAACTAGCCGGCCCAAGGGGCCACACTCTTCAAGCGGCTCCAGCTCTTGGCAAACATCGCCACAATCATCCAGCACATACCATCCGGTGCTGTCGCCAGGCGCAAGCTGTTCCAGCTCTATGGCCTTTCCAAGTGCCTCATCATCCAGCCAAACCACGGCGTAGCTGAGTGCGACCTCCCAGCCATCGACGATCAGTAAAAAGTCATGCCGCAAACGATCGTCCGACTCGGCCCAATGGAAATACACAGTGCTGGGGGCGTTGAGGGTTACAGTTTTCATTCCCGGCCCTCCGTAGTGACATCGATGCCCAGCAGGTTCCGTGCCTCTTGCCGGGCGCGCTCCACCAACAGCGGTGGTAACTGGGCCGGATGCATCTTGTCTTGCGAGCGAGGCGGCATGGTCTGTGCCAGAGCAAGCAAAAAGGTGAGTTGGCTGATATCGGGCAGACGCTGGGAGCTCATACCGTCACCTCCTGATGTTTCCACTCCAGTGATTCGAACCGAGTGCACTCGCCTAGGAATGTCAGATGAACTGTGCCAATCGGCCCCTGTCGCTGCTTGCCAATGATCAATTCGGCAAGTCCGTGGTTTTCTGGGTTGTCCGGGTGGTACACCTCATCGCGATAGACAAACCCCACCACATCCGCATCCTGCTCGACGGCACCGCTGTCACGCAGGTCGGCCATGATGGGGCGCTTGTTGGTACGGGTCTCGAGGGACCGATTCAGCTGCGAAAGCACGATGACTGGAACGCGCAACTCCTTGGCCAGCTCCTTCAGGATCCGGCTGATCTCTGCGATCTCGAGGTTGCGGTTCTCGCTGCCAGACTCGTGGAGCAACTGAAGGTAGTCGATCAGAATCAGCGATGGCTGGCCGTAGCGCCGTGCCATGCGACGTGCCCGAGCCTTGAGCGCAGATGCAGAGATGCCCGACTCGTCATCAATAAACAGCCGTCCATCCAGTCCTTTGATTCGGGCAGCAGCGGCGGAGAGTTTCGGCCAGTCCTCCTCCTCGAGTTCGCCTTTGCGCATCTTCTGCATGGAGACTCTCCCCGCGCTGGCTAACAGTCGCAGCATCAACTGCTCCTGGGGCATCTCCAACGAGAAGACAAACACCGGGCCCTGGGCTGCGGTAGCGGCCGAAAACAAGGCGTTCTCGACCAGACAGAGGCCCATGGTGGTCTTGCCCATGGCGGGCCTTCCAGCGATCACAATCAGGTCGCCGGGTTGCCAACCGGCCGTCATGTCATCGAGATCTGCGTACCCAGAAGGAACGCCAGTAATGCCGCCCTTGGCTTGGCATGCCGCATCGATGACATCGATCGCCTTGCTAAGCATGTCATTGACGCTGCTCAGCTCGTGGGGCCGATCCTCGACAATGCGGAACAGTTCACGTTCGGCTTCCTCAATGATGGTCTCCGCAGCACGTCCCTCGGGGTTGAGCGCCTGCCGGTTTAACTCGGTGCAGGTGTTTGAGAGCCTCCGAAGCTGGTAACGGTCGCGAATGATGTTGGCATAGGCTTCAACATTGGCAGTTGAGGCCGTATGGCGGGCAATCTCGGCGAGATACGCGAGACCACCCACGCGCTCCAGTTGGTGTTGCTCCTCGAGGGCTTCCGAGATAGTGACCACATCCAGCGGGACGCCCTGGGCTGACAGGCGCTGCATGGCCTGGTAGACCATGCCATGGGTGGGGCGATAGAACATGGCACTCGTCATACGGTCAGCCACATCGTCCCACTTGGAATTGTCTAGCATCAGAGCACCCAGCAAGGACTGCTCGGCTTCTATGCTATGTGGTGGCAACAGACCGATGGCGAGTGCTTCATAGTTTGGGGCCAGTTGAGGGTCAATGGTGCTCATGACCATGCCCTCCCCGGCTGTATTCTGGCATCGCATCGATCGCATCGATCCAAGCCGGGTTGAGCTCTTTGGCCATGGCCTTGATCAAGTCAGCGCCAGCGGGTGTCACTCGCTTGTACGGCTTAACCGGCTCGTAGCGATGGATCGGCTCACCGGCGGCGCCAGCCATTTTGAAGGCCGCCAGCAGGCGAAAGGCACTATCCATGACTCTGACGCGGCCATCCCTGGCGTACATGCTGCGCAGGCTAATGGCGAGATCCTGCGAGTTGCGGGTCTCGTCTAGTCGATTGAGCAGTAGGGAGAGTGGCGGAACAGCTAGGGAGCTGTACTGCGAAAGGGTTTCGAGATCGTCGTACATCCCAATGGTACCGCGTACGAACTCCCGGGCGGACAGCAGATCTGCTGTGATCGGCGAGAGGGCATGATCAGAAGCCAGTACCGCAGCTTCGAGCGTGATCGAGCGCGCCCCCTGTGTATCGATCAGGATGACGTCGTAATCGGCCAGAGGGCCGTGACGGAGCAAGTGAGAGAGCCGGAAGCGCCCATCCGGGGCATTGAGAAGCAACTGTGGCAGCTGGCTCTGGTAATCGTTTGAGACGACAATATCGAGCCCATCAATCACGGTTCGAGAGATGACGCGATCTGGCTGGGTCTCGCTGAGCGCGATCAGCTCATAGAATCCGCCAGGGGCTTTATGCTGGAGTTGGAAGTAGCTGGAGAGGGATGGCTGGCTGTCAGCATCGATGAGCAGGACTCTGAATCCCGCATCAGCCAAAAGGCCGCCAAGGTTGGCGGTAGTGGTCGTCTTACCGACGCCACCTTTGGTAGAGAGCACCGAGAGGATACGCATGTGAAATCCCCGTTCCGTAGAATGAACGGTGAACACACACGCCTAAGGCTTGGCAATTCGCTTGATGACATCCCGATCGTGGTGCCGGCACCAGGAGTCGAACCCGGGACCTACTGATTACAAGTCAGTTGCTCTACCAACTGAGCTATGCCGGCTCGGGACCGACGCGTGCGAACTGCAGAGTCGGAAAAGGGTTGGCGTGGCTGGGGTACCAGGATTCGAACCTGGGAATGCCGATACCAAAAACCGGTGCCTTACCACTTGGCGATACCCCAGCAGTTTGGTGGCCAGAGACGGAATCGAACCGCCGACACGGGGATTTTCAATCCCCTGCTCTACCGACTGAGCTATCTGGCCGCTGCCAACGGTGCGTATTAAACAAGATCAGATCGGCAGCGTCAAGCCTTTCGTTTCATGCAGATGCTGCCGTCGTTTCAAAGCCATACGCCTAGCGCTCGGGCGGCACGTAGCCTTCCGCCTGGTCGGTTTCGCGGTTGTCGAGAAAGCGCGCCATCTGCTCGTTGAGATAGGCCCGCGCCTCGGGGTCGAGCATGTTGAGGTGTTTCTCGTTGATCAGCCGGGTCTGCAGCGCCTGCCACTCCTCCCAGGCCTGCTTCGACACGCTGGCCTGAATCTCCTGGCCCTTCTTGCCCGGCAGCGGCGGAAAGGGCAGTGCCTCGAGCTCCTGTTGATACTTGCGACAGAACACGGTGCGGCTCATGGCGGTCTCCTTGCTGTTGGTAGTGGCAGTGTTCAGGGCCCCGCGGGGGCGGCCAGAGCGAACGGTGCCAGCGAGGCCAGCAGCGCCTTGACCGGCGCCGCCAGGCCGATGCGCTCGGGGTTGCCTGGATCGTACCAGCATCGTGCCTCGCCCACCGCATCCAGCCTGCCGATCCGCGCCGGCTGCGGGGTGATGTCGAGGCGGAAGTGACTGAAGGTGTGGCTGAAGGCCGGCCAGGCCGGGTCGATGGCAGCCCCCGGGGCGTGCATGTCGAGCCAGCCCCGCAACGCGGCCAGGTCGTCGAACTGAGGCAGCCCCCATAGCCCACCCCACAGCCCGCTGGCAGGGCGCTGTTCGAGCAGCACCCGTCCTTCGGGGTCGCGCAGCACCAGCATCAGCGTGGTACGGGTCGGCAGCGCCTTTTTCGGCTTCGACTCGGGGAAACGGCGCTCCTCGCCGCGGGCATGGGCCACGCAAACGTCGGCGAACGGGCAGCGCGAGCATTCGGGGGTGCCGCGCCGGCACAGGGTGGCGCCGAGGTCCATCACCGCCTGGGTGTAGTCGGCCACGCGCCGCTCCGGCGCGTAGTGCTCGGCCAGTGCCCACAGCTCGCGTTCCACCGCCGGCCGCCCCGGCCAGCCCGCCACCGCGTGCAGCCGGGCCAGGCTGCGCTTGACGTTGCCGTCGAGGATCACGGCGCGCTGACCGGTGCTCTGGGCGATGATCGCGCCCGCGGTGGAGCGGCCGATGCCGGGCAGCTCCGCCATGGCCTCGAGGCTCGCTACCGGCAGCTCGCCGCCGTGCTCGGCCACGACCTGGCGGGCCGCCTTGTGCAGGTTGCGACCGCGGGCATAGTAGCCAAGCCCGGTCCACAGGTGCAGTACTTCGTCCTGGGTGGCCTCGGCCAGTGCCTCGAGAGTGGGGAAGCGCGCCATGAAGCGCTCGAAGTAAGGGATCACCGTGGTGACCTGGGTCTGCTGCAGCATGATCTCGGAGACCCACACGCGGTAGGGCGTGCGCTGGCGCTGCCAGGGCAGGTCATGGCGGCCGGCGCGGTCGTACCACGCCAGCAGACGCTGTTGGAAGACTGCAGGCTCAAGCACCGGTGTAGGCATTTCGCTCATGGACCAACCTCAAAGATGCCTGTCGAAAAAATGCATGCGAAAAAAAGCGCCGACTGGGAGTCGGCGCAGGGACTGGCTTTGGGTCGTCAGTTCAACAGACCACGCAAGGCGTCACGAAGTTCCCGACCGCCCTCTTCGCCGAGACGTTCTTCGAGACGCTCCAGCGGCCGCTCCAGGCGACGCTCCAGCTCTTCTCTGGCGCGACCGGACACTTCGTCGCGCAGCAGCTCGGCCAGGGTGACCTGGAAGGCCTCACGGTCGAAGCTGCACCAATCACCGCTGTCGCCGGAAAGCTCGCCGCTGCAGCGCACCGGCAGCGGCACGCGCTCCAGGCGCGGGTTGACCGGACAGGCGGCATCGGCACCGTCGACGAAGCGCGCGGCGGCGCGCAGGTCGAAGCGCTCGCTGGTCAGATCCAGCTCGCCCGTCCCGCGCATGTCGATGCCTGGAATCGTCATCAGGATATCGTCGCTCTGCACGACTCCATCCGAGATGCGCAGGCGGGCTTCGGCGCGGTCGAAGCGCGTATCGGCACTCCAGTCCCGGGTGGTCTCGCGGCCTTCGACCATGGCGGCCAGCGAGCACAGCTCCTGAGACACGTTGACGTCGAGCACGGCCCCTTCATCGATGCGACCCTCCAGACGCCCGTTGAGATTGCGCTTGAGCGCCGGCCAGGTGTTGGCGCGGGTCTCGAGTTCGCCGCCGAGGGTCAGCCGGCCGCGCAACGGTGCCGGGGAGTCGTCGTCGGACAGCGCCTCGAGCAGCGGCGCCAGACGCACCCGCGACAGCGACGGACGCAGCTGCCACAGGATCGGCTCACGCCTGAGGTCGAGCCCGCCGCTGGCGCTCAGCTCGCCGTCGTAGAACACTGAGCTGAAGCGCTCGAGACGCTGCTGGCCATCGGCACCCGCCAGGGCCAGCGACACTTCGGTGAAGTCGAGCCCGGAGAGACGCAACTGCGCCAGATCGAGCGCCCCGTTCAGGGTCAACTGGGCCAGCCACTCGGCGGGAATCAGCGTGGCGGTGTCGTCGGCGTGGGCCTTGCGGATCCCCAGCAGGCCGGAACGGGAGGCACTCTGCCCCGTGGGTTCGGCAGGCGGCAGGTAGCCATCCAGGTTGAGGCGATCACCCTGCAGCTCGAAGTCCAGCAGTTGCCCCGTGAGTCCCGCGGCCAAACGTCCGGTGAAGGTGCTGCCATCCAGCACCAGGGTCAGCCCCGGCAGCTCGAGGCGCTCGAGATTGCCACGCACGGGGCTGGTCAATGCCACGTCGGAGAGCGCCTGAGGATTGGCCATGGCCGGCAGCTGGTTCATGCGCTCGAGCCACGGCCGCAGCGAGAAGGGTGCCAGGCTGACCTGGCCGCTGTAGCTGGGCGACTGGTCGAGGCCCGCCAGGTTGAGGTGCCCGCTAAGGCGCAGATCGTCGGGGCCGGTGAGCTGCAGATCGCGCAACTGAGCGGTGTTCTCCGCCAGGTCGGCATCCAGCGCCATGGTCAGCGACAAGGGCAGCGCGCGCTCGCCCAGCGTGGGGTGCCGCAGCCCGGCGTCGAGACGGCCCTCCTGGAGCTGCAGGCGCTGCTGAGACAGGTCGAGCACGAGCTGCTGACCGCTCAGATCGAGCTGCTGCCGGTGCTCGGCGCCCGCCAGCCGGCTCAGGGTGGTCAGCCGCATGCCTTCGAGCACGTAACGGCGCTCGGCGAGAGCGAGGCGCATCCGCCCTTCCAGCGAGACCTCGCTCGCCAGCGCTGGGCTACGCTCCAGCTCCCGCCAATCCAATGCAGGATACGACCTGACCTGGAAGGAGGACTTGAGCGGGAAGGCGCGCTGGGGATTGACGTTGGTGCCGGAGACGTTGATCTCGTCGACCAGCCACTCCGAGCCGGCGGCCAGGTCGCGATAGATCGCCGCGCCGTTGCGCACCTGGACGCTGGCGATATTGAGCGCCACGGCCAGATTGCTGCCCTCGAAACTAGGTCCGGCAGTGGCCGGCGCCAGTGCCGATTCGGCACCTTCACGGCGCTCATCGAGCCGCTGCAGCAGGGTTTCCCAGTTGCCGCGCCCCTCTTCGTCGCGCACCAGGCGCAGCTGCATGCCTTCCAGCGTCAAGCCTTCGATGGCGATCTCGCCGCGCAGCAGCGGAGCGAAGGCGAGACTGACCTCACCATGAGCGAATGCCACGAACGGCGGTTCGTCGTGGCTCTGCTCCGGAAGTCGGCCTTCCGCCTGCTCCACGCTCACGCCGAGGCGCGGATAGAACGACCAGGTGAGCGGTCCATCCAGCGTCAGCTCGAGGCCGCTCTGCTCACGCACCACCTCGATCAGCCGCGGCTTGAAGTCTTCCGGGTCGAGAAAGGTCGTGACGTAGACCACGGCAGCCACCACCACTACCCCGAGAACGCCGATGGCGGCCAGCAGCGTCTGTAACAATCGCTTCATGTGTTACCGCCTCCTTACAGCGGTGGGGCCAATTCGTAATAGTCGCCGGTGGCATGCAAGCGATACCCCAGACGGTTGAGCAACAGTTGGTCGGCGACGGGCAGTCGCGATGATGGCGCACGCAGCTCGCGACCCTCGCCACGCGCCGCATCGCTGACCAGGGCGAGGAGTCGCGAACCGACCCCGCGCCGCCGGGTGGCCTTGCGCACGCACAGCTCCGACAGCCACCACGCCTGCTCGTCGGTGATCACCGCCACGGCGCCCAACAGCCGGTCATTGAAGCGGGCGCAGCCGAAGAAATGGCCGGCCTCGAGATGTTCGCGAATGAAGGTATCCACCGGCACGCTGAGCCGTTCGGCCGGCGCGTCGGTATAGATTCGCTGTAGATCGAGCTGCACCTGGCGGTCCGAGCCCCAGACGCTGCTGTCGACGAGGTGAAGCGTTACCGGCATGGCGGTCTCCCTGGCCGCGGCTCGGGCCGCCGCTGTGATGGGCGCATTGTAGCGGATGGGGGGGGCGATTCTCTATAATGGACGGCCCATGACGGCAAGCCCAGCCGCTTGCCGCCCGGAAGCCGCACAAAGGCACGCCGGGCCCACACCATGCGACGCGCCAGAGCGCGAGAGAGACCCGACATGTCCGAGCGAATCGCCACGGTAACCCGTGACACCAAGGAAACCCAGATCACGGTGACCGTGAACCTCGATGGCGAGGGCCGGCTGAACTGCGAGACCGGCGTCCCCTTCCTCGATCACATGCTCGATCAGGTGGCTCGCCACGGTCTGATCGACCTCGACATCAAGGCGGTGGGCGATCTGCACATCGACGATCATCACACCGTCGAGGATCTCGGCATCACCCTCGGCCAAGCCTTCGACCAGGCCATTGGCGACAAGCGCGGCATCCATCGCTATGGCCACGCCTACGTGCCGCTGGACGAGGCACTGTCGCGAGTCGTGGTAGACTTCTCCGGTCGCCCCGGGCTGTTCATGGACGTCGAGTTCACCCGCGCCAGCATCGGCCGCCTAGATACCCAGCTGTTCTGGGAGTTCTTCCAGGGCTTCGTCAATCATGCCCGGGTCACTCTGCATATCGACAACCTGAAGGGCTTCAATGCCCACCATCAGGCGGAGACCATCTTCAAGGCCTTCGGCCGCGCCCTGCGCATGGCCGTGGAGCCGGACCCGCGCATGGCCGGCCAGATGCCGTCCACCAAGGGCTGCCTGTAACGCTGACGACCGAACCTGAGAGGAGCCTTCATGACCATTGCCGTCATCGATTACGGAATGGGCAATCTACATTCGGTTGCCAAGGCGCTCGAACATGTGACCCACGAGCACGTGGTCATCACCCGCGACCCACGGCGCATCCAGGGCGCCACCCGCCTGGTGCTGCCCGGTCAGGGGGCGATCCGTGACTGCATGGGCGAGCTCGAGCGCACTGAGCTGCGCGGCCTGGTACAGGAGCTGCTGGCCAATCAGAGCAAGCCGCTGCTGGGGATCTGCGTCGGTCAGCAGATGCTGCTCGATCACAGCGAGGAGAGCGGCGGCATCCCCTGCCTGGGCTTTCTCTCGGGTGAGGTGAAGCGGTTTCCCGTCGACATGGTCGACGAGCGCGGCCAACGCCTCAAGGTGCCCCACATGGGCTGGAACCTGGTGCATCAGCATCACGAGCATCCGCTGTGGCAAGGCATCGACCAGGACGAGCATTTCTACTTCGTGCACAGCTACTACGTGGCGGCAGAGGACGACGCCTGCGTGCTCGGCACCACCCGCTACGGCCGCATCGAGGCACACGTGGCCATCGGTCGAGATGCCACTTTTGCCGTGCAGTTCCACCCGGAGAAGAGTTCCCGGGCCGGGCTCAAGCTGCTGGAAAACTTTGTCAACTGGGCGCCCTAAACCGCGCCTGGTCAACTGGGCGCCCTAAACCGCGCCTGGTCAACTGGGCGCCCTGAACCGCGCCTGGTCAGCTAGGCACCGTGAGCCGCGCCCAGGCCGAGCCGCGATGACAACCCGGTGCGCACGCGCACCCGAGAGGACATGACATGCTGGTAATTCCCGCCATCGATCTCAAGGACGGCAAGTGCGTCCGCCTCAAGCAGGGCCGGATGGACGACGCCACCACCTACGGCGACGACCCGGTGGCCATGGCGGCGCGCTGGGTCGAGGCCGGCGCCCGCCGCCTGCACCTGGTCGATCTCAACGGCGCCTTCGAGGGCAAACCGGTCAACGGCGAGGCGGTGACCGCCATCGCCCGGCGCTGGCCCTCGCTGCCCATTCAGATCGGTGGCGGCATCCGCAGCGCCGAGACCATCGAGCACTACCTGGCCGCCGGGGTCTCCTACGTCATCATCGGCACCAAGGCGGTCAAGGAGCCGGATTTCGTCGGCGAGATGTGCCGCGCCTTCCCCGGTCACGTGATCGTCGGCCTGGATGCCCGTGACGGCTTCGTCGCCACCGACGGCTGGGCCGAGGTCTCCCAGGTCAAGGCAGTGGACCTGGCCAAGCGCTTCGCCGACGACGGCGTGTCCAGCATCGTCTACACCGACATCGCCCGTGACGGCATGATGAACGGCGTCAACGTCGTGGCCACCGTGGCGCTTGCCCGAGAGGGCGGCCTGCCGGTAATCGCCTCCGGCGGGGTGACCAACCTCGACGACCTGCGCGCGCTGGTCGCTGCGGGCGAGCCGGGCATTCTCGGCGCCATCACCGGCCGCGCCATCTACGAAGGCACTCTGGACGTCGCCGCAGGTCAACAACTGTGCGACGAACTCACCGGCAACCGAGCGGGAGGCTGACATGGGCCTGGCCAAGCGTATCATTCCCTGTCTCGACGTCGACGCCGGCCGCGTGGTCAAGGGCGTCAACTTCATCGGTATCCGCGACGCCGGCGACCCGGTGGAAATCGCCCAGCGCTACAACCTGCAGGGTGCCGACGAGATCACCTTCCTCGACATCACGGCCAGCCACGAGGACCGCGATACCACGGTGGAAATGGTCGAACGCATCGCCGGCGAGGTGTTCATCCCGCTGACCGTGGGCGGCGGCATCCGCACCTGCGACGACATCCGCACCATGCTCAATGCCGGTGCCGACAAGGTCTCGATCAATACCGCGGCGGTGACCAACCCCGACTTCGTGCGCGAGGCCGCCGAGCGCTTCGGCAGCCAGTGCATCGTGGTAGCCATCGACGCCAAGCGGGTCTCGGCTGAGGGCGAAACGCCGCGCTGGGAAATCTTCACTCATGGCGGGCGCCGCCCCACCGGGCTGGACGCCGTGGAGTGGGCGAAAAAGATGGTGGAATACGGCGCTGGCGAACTGCTGCTGACCAGCATGGACCGCGACGGCACAAAGGCCGGCTTCGACCTGGGCGTGACCCGGGCCATCAGCGACGCCGTGACGGTGCCGGTGATCGCCTCCGGCGGCGTCGGCAACCTCGACCATCTGGTGGACGGCGTGATAGAGGGCGGCGCCGATGCAGTACTGGCCGCCAGCATCTTCCACTTTGGCGAGTACACCATTCCGGAGGCCAAGCGCTACATGGCCGAGCGCGGTATCGAGATGCGTTTGTGAGGCGAACAAGGAGCGCGAGCGTGCGGTATTCATGGAAGAGTTGCTGTCAGGCCATCAGGAGGCTTGCCCTGGCTCCGCTCTTGGCGCTGCTGACGGCGCCGGCCGCTCTGGCCGCGGAGCATCAGCCGATCTGGCCACCGCTGCTCGAAGTGGACCACGTGCTGGTCCAGACCAGTCTCTACACGCGCCACTTCAACCCCCAGCCCGACCACAACAATACCCAGGAACTGATCAGCCTCGAGCTGCACAATTCGCAGCGCTGGCTGGTGGGTGGCGCCCGCTTCCTCAACTCCTTCGACCAGGAAGCCATCTACCTCTATGCCGGCCGCGAGTTCCCCTTCTGGCAGCCTAGTGACAACGTCACGGTGCGCGCCAAGCTCACCGCCGGGCTACTGCACGGCTACCGCGGCGAATACCAGGACAACATTCCGTTCAACCGCTACGGCACCGCCCCGGCCGCCCTGCCCAGCCTGGGCGTGCAGTGGGGACGCTTCGAGACCGACCTGATTGTGTTCGGCACCGCCGGGGCGATGATCATAGGCGGCATTCGCTTCTAGGCCGGACGAAACGGGCGCCGACGCCCGCTTCGCCCTCCCATCACTCCAGCGCCAGCCCGAGATTGCTCACGCCGTCGTTGCGCCCCAGCTGGCGTAACGCCTTGAGCGAGTCACGCTCGAGCGGGCCTTCCGCCGCCTCCAGCACCGCGTCTTGAAAGTCGTTCTCGTCGGCCATGAGTGGGTGCTCACGTACCAGCTTGGCCAGTTTGCTGGCGTCCTCCTCTCCTTCGGTCAGCTCGACGAAGGCGCGCACGCCGCCCTTGGAGATGCGACTGACCTCGAGCACGGCTTCGGGGGAGTCGCCTCGCAGCGTATCGAACAGCGAGGAGATCGCCACGACCACCTCCACCGCGCGCCGGGCACCAAAGCTGTCGTCGCCCTCCGGCGGCTCGAGCTCGACCAGTTTCTCAGCCTGGCGCTCGAAATCGATTCGCGCCTCGCGTACAGCAAGTTGCTCCCACACCAGATCGAGCATCACACGCAGGCCGGCCGGATTGCCGCCCCCCGTCATCTGGGCATAGAGCGAATAGTTGGGCAGCATCCGCTCGCACAGCGCCGCCATGAAGGCCTGTTGCTGACGCGGCGAGAGTGCCTGCAGTCGCTCATGAAAGCCCCCTTTTGGCTGGCTCATGGATTCTCCTCGTGATTCGAAGGTCAGAAGAAAGGATGGGATGCGCACGGCTCACGGCCACATGACCTCGGGCGGCACACGTCCCCGGCTATCGAAGAGCACGCCCTCGGCGACCAGTCGCTGGCGCTGTTCGATGGCGCCGGGATGCTCGGCCACCCGGCGCGATGCGGTGATCACACGGAACCACGGCAGTCCGTGGTCGTCGGGAAGCTCACGCAGCGCCCGGGCGACGAGTCGTGGCGTACCGCCCTCGGTCATGGCGGCGATGCGACCGTAGGTGGTCACCCGCCCTGGCGGTATGGCGGCCATGACGGTCAGAATCTGTTCCCGCAGCGCTGGTTTCATGTACGCTTCGCTCCCTGCTTCGTGTCACCCTTCAACGGCGAGGATTCCATGCACCTGCACCTGCTTCAACACAGCCCGTACCATGGTCCGGGCCGCATCGCCGACTGGCTGTCCAGCATGGGGCACAGCCACACCGTTTTCCATCTCTACGACGGCGAGACCCCGCCCAGCCTCGCCGATGGCGATGCGCTGATACTGCTCGACGGCCCGATGCATGTTCTCGACGATGCCCAGCACCCCTGGCTCAAGCGCGAGCGCAAGCTGATCGCCCGCGCGCTGGATGGCAACAAGCCGCTGCTCGGCATCGGCCTGGGCGCCCGAATGATGGCTACCGAACTCGGCGCCACGGTGGGCCGCGGCACCTTCGCCGAGGTGGGCTGGCACGAGGTAACCCTGGCCCCCGAGAGCCCCTTCGACCTGCCGGAGCGCTTTACCGCCTTCATGTGGCATCGCGACGTCTTCGCCCTGCCCGACGAGGCGCTGCCGCTAGGCGGCAGTTCCGGCAGCCCGGTGCAGGGCTTCGCCTGGGACGCCGGACGAGCGCTGGGCCTGCTCTGCCACCTGGAGGTCACGCGCGCCGGGGTCGACGCCCTGCTTGCCGAAGGGGAAAGACCGGAAGGCAGCGAAGCCAGCCCTCATGCCCAGCCCGACGAGGCCATTCTCGCCGACGACCGGCGCTTCGACCGCCTGGCGCCGCTGCTAGACCGCCTGCTCAGCCAGTGGATGCGCAGCGCCCCGGCGTAAGGCATCTCACGCCGGCTGCGGCTGCGAATCGAGCTGCCGCGAGCGCTCCTGCGACCAGGCTTGCGCCGCCGCCAGGCAGCTGTCCCAGTCGCCGACATGCAAGAAGCGCTCGGCATTGCGCTTCTCCAACTGGTAGCGGTACATGGGGTCGTAGTATTCGGTGAGCAGCGGCGCCAGCCAGGCCTCGTGCGCCTGGCGGTTGCCGCGCTCGTGCTCGCGGAAGGCAAGCTGCTGCAGCCGCTGCAGGCGCGCCAGTCGGGCATGGCCCAGGCGCTTTTGCAGCCGGGCCAGCGCGCTGGAGAGCTGCTTGCGCATCAGCGCCCAGCCCAGCCACTCGCCGAACTGCTGACGGTAGATCGCCCACAGATCGTCGATGTAATCCTTGTGAATCTGCGCCAGGCGCCAATCCAGGGGCATCTCCACCCGCACCCTGGGAGCACTCTCCATCGCCCGCCAGAAGGTGAGCGGCACGTTGGCCGTGCCGATATGGCGAGATTCGTCCTCCACCACCAGCGGCCCGGGAAGCGCCAGCAGGCGTAGCCCCATGGCATGCTCGAAGTCGATCTGACTGGGCGCCGGCAAGGGATGACGGCCAAAGGCCGAGCCCTTGTGGCGGGCGCAGCCCTCGAGGTCGAGCCCGTTATCCAGCTGCTGCACCAGCGCCGTCTTGGCGCAGCCGGTGAGCCCGCCCACCACCAGTAGCGGCTGGGCCGCCGCGGCATCGATACGCACACACAGCGCCTGACGCATCGCCTTCCAGCCACCACGGATACGTGGCCGCTCTACACCGGCCTCGGCCAGCCACTGCTGCGCGATCTGCGAACGCAGCCCACCGCGATAGCAATAGATGATCGCCTCGGGATGGGCCTCGACCGTGCGCTGCCAGGCCGCGATGCGTGCCTGACGTATACCCCCGCTGACCAACCGCTGGCCCAGCTCGATGGCGGCCTGCTGGCCACTCTGCTTGTACTCGATGCCGACCAGGCGCCGCTCCTCGTCGTCCATCAGCGGCAGGTTGATCGCCCCGGGCAACCCGCCCTGAGCGAACTCTACCGGTGCCCGCACGTCGATCAGCGGCACGCCCTGGCACAACAGAGAGAGATCGGCTTCGATCAGCGGTAGCTCCCTCACCCCAGCACCTCGATCAAGGCCTCTCCTTCGGCCTTGGCCACCTCGCCGAAGGGCACCAGCTCGATACCGTGCTCACGCCCGATGCGCTCGACATCGTCCTGCCAGGAGGGGTGCACGGAAATCAGCAGGCCGCCGGAGGTCTGCGGGTCGCACAGCCACTGCCAGTGCGGCTCGTCCATCTCCTTGAGCGCCGCACCCAGCGCCTTACGATTGCGCAGGGTGCCGCCAGGCACCGCGCCACGGCGACGATAGGCCTCGGCCTCGGCCAGCCGAGGCAAACGTCGGAAGTCGATGCGCGCCGCCACGCCGCTGGCCTGGCACACCTCGGTGAGATGACCGGCCAGGCCGAACCCGGTGACGTCGGTCATGGCGTTCACCCCCTTCACCCGGGCCAGCGCCATGCCGATATGGTTGGGCTGCAGCATGGTCTCCCGAGCCAGGTTCTGATGGCCCGATTCCAACAGCCCCTGCTTCTCGGCGGTGGTGAGAAACCCCACGCCCAGCGGCTTGGTCAGGTATAACAGGTCGCCCACCTGGGCACCCTTGTTGAGCTTCAGGTGTTCGAGATCGACCAGACCGTTGACCGCCAGGCCGAAGATCGGCTCCGGCGAGTCGATGGAGTGTCCGCCGGCCAGTGCCAGCCCGAGCTCGCGGCAGACGCCCTGGGCGCCGGCCACCACGTCACCGGCGATCTCCGGCCCCAGCTTGTCCAGCGGCCAGCCGAGGATACCCAGCGCCATGACCGGCTTGCCGCCCATCGCATAGACGTCGCTGATGGCGTTGGTGGCAGCGATACGGCCGAAGTCGAAGGGGTCGTCGACGATGGGCATGAAGAAGTCGGTGGTGGCGATCATGCCGCGGCCATCGCCGAGGTCATAGACGGCCGCATCCTCGCGGCCCTGATTGCCTACGATCAGACGCGAATGGGTTGCCCCCGGTCCGGCCTTGGCCAGGATGCCGTCGAGTACGTCGGGGGCAATCTTGCAACCACAGCCGGCGCCGTGGCTGTACTGAGTCAGTCGAATCGCGCTCATCTCGTTCTCCTTGGCAGTTCATTTCCCATTCTACCGCAGCGGAGCATGCTTGCCTCACAGCGCCTCGAGGGCATCGGCCAGCTTGTCCACGGCCACTACCTCCATCCCCTCCGGGGCGCGCTTGGGCGCATTGGCCCGCGGCACGATGGCGCGGGTGAAGCCGTGCTTGGCCGCCTCCACGATGCGCTCCTGGCCGCTGGGCACGGGGCGAATCTCGCCGGAAAGCCCCACCTCGCCGAAGGCCACCAGCTCGCGCGGCAGGGAGCGATTCTGCAGGCTCGACACCACGGCGAGCAGCACCGCCAGGTCGGCGCTGGTTTCCAGCACCTTGACCCCGCCGACCACGTTGAGGAAGACGTCCTGGTCGCCGGTGAACAGCCCGCCATGACGATGCAGCACCGCCAGCAGCATGGCCAGGCGATTCTGGTCGAGCCCCACCGCGACTCGCCGCGGGTTGCCCAGCGCCGACTCGTCGAGCAGCGCCTGCACCTCCACCAGCAGCGGCCGCGTGCCCTCCCACACCACCATCACCAGGCTGCCGGCGGCCTGCTCCTCGCTGCGGGAGAGGAAGATGGCGCTGGGATTCTTCACCTCCTTGAGGCCGTGTTCGAGCATGGCGAACACCCCCAGCTCGTTGACCGCGCCGAAGCGGTTCTTCTGCCCGCGCAGGGTGCGGAAGCGCGAATCGGCACCGCCCTCCAGCAGCAGCGAGGCGTCGATCATGTGCTCCAGCACCTTGGGCCCGGCCAGGGTACCGTCCTTGGTCACGTGCCCCACCAGCAGCAGTACGGTGTTGGACTGTTTGGCGAAGCGGGTGAGCACCGCGGCGGACTCGCGCACCTGGGCCACGCCGCCGGGCGCCGAGGCGATATCCTCCAGGTGCATGGTCTGGATCGAGTCGATTACCAGGATCTCGGGGCGCTCGCGCTCGGCCACCGCCAGCACCGTCTCGACACTGGTCTCGGCCAGCATCTTCAGCCCTTGGGTAGGCAACTGCAGACGGTGGGCGCGCATCGCCACCTGGGAGAGCGACTCTTCGCCGGTGACGTAGAGCACCCTGCGCTGCTGAGCCAGCTTGCAGGCGGTCTGCAGCAGCAGGGTCGACTTGCCGGCGCCGGGGTGCCCACCCAGCAGCACGGCCGAGCCCGGCACCAGACCGCCGCCCAGCACCCGATCGAACTCGCCGAAGGTAGAGGAGAGCCGCGGCACCTCGGTGAGATCGACGCTGCCGAGATCGACCACCTCCTTCGACAGACCGCCGGCGTAGCCCGTGCGCCCAGCACCACCGGTGGCGGCTCCCGGGCGGGCGGCTGCCAGGCGTACCTCGCTGAGGGTGTTCCACTCCAGGCAGCTGGAACACTGACCCTGCCACTTACGGTACTCCGCACCGCACTCGGTACAGACGAAGGCGCTCTTCGCTTTGGCCATGTGGGCCTCTCCCCGCTCTTCGACCCCCTGGGCCGCTGGACGTATCAGACGCGCGAAGGCGGCCCGCAGGCCGCCTTCGCTGATGCCCGCAACGCGAACTTACATGCGCTGCAGTTGCAGGGCTTCGTTGTTCTGGAAGCGACGACGCTGAGGGTCGATCAGTTCCAGGGTCTGGTCATCGACACGCAGGAAGTAATAGATCTGGCCTTCGCCATCCGGTGTCAGCTCATAGACGGTGGCATCGGGGTCGACCGCGGTGCCACTGAGCACTTCCCAGTTGCCGGCATACTCTTCATCGGGCGGATCCTGGGGGTGTTCGCGATAGCTGGCGCGCAGGTCGAAGGTTCTTTCCTCCAGTGACGCCTGTTCGCTGCCACGCAGGTTCACCGTCAGGTCGATGCCCGCGCAGTTGCGGCAGGGCAGCGTTCCTTGATATGCCACGGCATCGTCCATTGCCACGTCGGCACGATCGTCAACCGCAGGGGCTGCACAACCGGCCAGGAAGGCCAGCATGGCCGAGCCAGCCAGCAGGGTCCTTACTTGCATTTGCTCACTCCTAACCTATGGGTTTGTCGCCTTGTAGGGTGTGTCATCATATGTGACAGCATAACCCTTAAGAGCGCTCGCAGACAGTCTCGGCTTTTCGACTGAAGCCACGGCTCACGCCGCTCCTGGATAGACATGCATGAACACCAGTGCCAGCACGATAGGCATTACCACCAGACTGCCCAGGTTGCCGATCAGCACCAGCGAGGCGACCTTTTGCGGTTCCTGTCGATACTGCTCGGCGACCAGATAGTTGAGCACCGCCGGCGGCAGCGCCGCAAACACCCACAGTACCGCCGCCTGCAGGCCCGTCAACTCCAGCCACAGGATCATGGGCAGCGCCAGGATCAGGCCGGAGAGCGGACACAACACCGCCCCCAGCATGCCGGTCTTCCAGTCGCGAAAGTCAATGTCGAGCATGCGTACCCCGAGCGCGAACAGCATCAGCGGAATACACACGCCGCCCAGCATGTGCAGCGCCTCGAGCAGCCAGCCCGGCAGCGGCACCCCGCCCAGGTTCACCCCTAGCCCCGCCAGACTGGCCAGTACGATGGGCATGCGCAGCAGCCGCCACAGCGGCGTGCGTGGGCTGAGCATGTAGAGGCCTACCGAGAAGTGCAGCAGCATCTCAACGATGAACACCACCACCGCGGCGGGCAGCGCCGCCTCACCGAAGGCCAGCACCAGCAGCGGCACCCCCATATTGCCGGAATTGTTGAACATCATCGGCGGCAAGAAGGTCTTGGGCTCGAGCCTGAGCAGCTTGACCAGCGGCCACAGCACCCCCCCCGAGCCCAACACCACCACCGCAGCCGCCAACGCCAGGCCGGCGTACTCCTCCAGCGGCGCCTGGCCGTCGGCCAGCACGGCAAACACCAGCATGGGAACGAAGATCTCCATGTTGAGCGTATTGAGGCTACGAATGTCAGGCGTGCGGAAGCGGCCATACAGCGTGCCACAACCGGCAATCAGGAAAACCGGCAGCAGAGTGGCGATGATCTGGGCGGTCATTAGGGGTTCCAGGATCCAGACGAAAGCGCCTAGGCTAGCATGCTGTCGGCTTGCGCGGTCAGGCCGCAGCGGTCAACATTGGCCTAAAGTTCCGTCCCTATGAGAAACGAGACATCATGAGCCAGTTCTGGAGCCCGGCGGTATGCGAGCTGACGCCCTACGTACCGGGCGAGCAGCCGCGCGAGAAGCTGATAAAGCTGAACACCAACGAGAACCCCTACCCGCCGGCGCCCGGCGTCGAGGCGGCGCTACGCGATTACCCCGTCGATCATCTGCGCCTCTACCCCGACCCGCAGTCTCTCGCCCTGCGTCAGGCGCTTGCTCGCGAACATGGCGTCGCGGTGGAGCAGGTATTCGTCGGCAACGGCTCCGATGAAGTGCTGGCCCTGGCCTTTCAGGCCTTCTTCTGTCACGAGCGTCCGCTCGAGATGCCCGACATCACCTACAGCTTCTACCCGGTCTACTGCAAGCTGTACGGTATCGAGCGGCGCAGCCTGCCCCTGGACGAGCAGTGGCGGGTCGATCTCGACGCCTTCACTGCCGACAGCGGCGGCGCCATCTTCGCCAACCCCAACGCCCCTACGGCTCATGGGCATTCGCGCGATGCCATTGCCGGCCTGCTCCAGCGCCTGACCGATCAGGTCGTGCTGGTCGACGAAGCCTATGTCGACTTCGGTGGCGAAAGCGTGGTGCCTCTGATCGAGCACTTCCCCAATCTGCTGGTCACCGGCACCTTCTCCAAGTCCCGCAGCCTGGCCGGCCTGCGCCTGGGCTACGCCATCGGCTCAAGCGAGCTGATAGAAGGGCTGGTACGGGTCAAGGACTCTTTCAACTCCTATCCCGTCGACAGCCTGGCAAGCGCGCTTGCCATCGCCTCGCTCGAGGACCGGGAGCATTTCGATGCCTGCCGTGAGCGCGTCGTCACCACCCGCGAGCGCACCGCCAGGCGCCTCGGCGACCTGGGCTTCGAGGTCCTGCCCTCCCAGGCCAACTTCGTCCTCACTCGTCATCCCGAGCACGACGCCGCGCAGCTCTTCGTCGGCCTGCGTGAACGGGGCATTCTGGTGCGCCACTTCAACACCGAAGCCCTGCGCGACTTCCTGCGCATCTCGATCGGCACCGATGACGAAATGGACAGCCTGATCGAAGCCTTCGAGCTGCTCTGCCGCTGAGCCACCCCACGGGCGCCGCCAGGCGCCCGCTTCGCGTAGCGAATCGACAAATAAAGAAAAACCCCGAGCACTTTCGTACTCGGGGTTTTTGGAATTAAGTGCCTGACGATGACCTACTCTCGCATGGGGAGGCCCCACACTACCATCGGCGCTGAGCGGTTTCACTGCTGAGTTCGGCATGGGATCAGGTGGTTCCCACTCGCTATGGTCGTCAGGC
>NZ_JABFTX010000065.1 GCF_021404305.1 Billgrantia ethanolica
CCGGGCGCCCCAGCGACTGGGCCTTCGACATCACCAAGATGCTGTTCGGCGCCCACTTCATGCTGATGGCCGCCTACGGCCTGCGCCATCACGCCCACGTCGAGGTCGACGTGCTCAAGCGCCTGCTCTCGCGCAGGAAGCAGGCGCTGCTCGAGATTCTCGGCTACCTGATCTTCTTCGTGCCGTTCATTTACATGCTGACCACCCTGGGCTGGAGCTTCTTCCTGCGCTCCTGGAGCCGCGGCGAGACCACCTACG
>NZ_JABFTX010000066.1 GCF_021404305.1 Billgrantia ethanolica
CAGACAGCTAGGAGGTTGGCTTAGAAGCAGCCATCCTTTAAAGAAAGCGTAATAGCTCACTAGTCGAGTCGGCCTGCGCGGAAGATGTAACGGGGCTAAACCAGGTACCGAAGCTACGGGTTCATCCTCTGGATGAGCGGTAGAGGAGCGTCGTGTAAGCCGATGAAGGTGGATTGAGAAGTCTGCTGGAGGTATCACGAGTGCGAATGCTGACATGAGTAACGACAAGGGGAGTGAAAAACTCCCCCGCCGGAAGA
>NZ_JABFTX010000007.1 GCF_021404305.1 Billgrantia ethanolica
GAAGCGGACTTGCGGTCGCCGGCTCAGGCCGGTCTTCGATGTCAGGGTCACCTCGGTGACGACCTCGAAGAGAGTTGACAAACTCCGGCGCTTCAGTAGAATACGCCTTCCTCGCAGGGCGCTGGCGAGGCCCCTCGATCCTTGGATCGACGGCCACGACGGCAAGCGAGACGCTCCGCGCTTCAGGCTGAGGCTTGAAGAGAAAAGGAGCCGCTCTTTAACAATCGATCAGGTAATTCATGTGGGCGCTTGTCGATGAGGTGGTGAGAAGTCACACCATTTCAAGGCAAGCGACTCGTCGAGACCTTCGGGTCTTTTGAGAAGCTTTGACCTTGAGCCAAGTTTGGTCCGCTTTCTGCTCCTGTTTCGGCAGGGGTCAGGGTAAGGACTATATGATCTTAAACTGAAGAGTTTGATCATGGCTCAGATTGAACGCTGGCGGCAGGCCTAACACATGCAAGTCGAGCGGCAGCACGGGAAGCTTGCTTCCTGGTGGCGAGCGGCGGACGGGTGAGTAATGCATAGGAATCTGCCCGGTAGTGGGGGATAACCTGGGGAAACCCAGGCTAATACCGCATACGTCCTACGGGAGAAAGCAGGGGCTCTTCGGACCTTGCGCTATCGGATGAGCCTATGTCGGATTAGCTGGTTGGTGAGGTAATGGCTCACCAAGGCGACGATCCGTAGCTGGTCTGAGAGGATGATCAGCCACATCGGGACTGAGACACGGCCCGAACTCCTACGGGAGGCAGCAGTGGGGAATATTGGACAATGGGCGCAAGCCTGATCCAGCCATGCCGCGTGTGTGAAGAAGGCCCTCGGGTTGTAAAGCACTTTCAGTGGGGAAGAAAGCCTGGTGGTTAATACCCGTCAGGAAGGACATCACCCACAGAAGAAGCACCGGCTAACTCCGTGCCAGCAGCCGCGGTAATACGGAGGGTGCGAGCGTTAATCGGAATTACTGGGCGTAAAGCGCGCGTAGGTGGCTTGATAAGCCGGTTGTGAAAGCCCCGGGCTCAACCTGGGAACGGCATCCGGAACTGTCAGGCTAGAGTGCAGGAGAGGAAGGTAGAATTCCCGGTGTAGCGGTGAAATGCGTAGAGATCGGGAGGAATACCAGTGGCGAAGGCGGCCTTCTGGACTGACACTGACACTGAGGTGCGAAAGCGTGGGTAGCAAACAGGATTAGATACCCTGGTAGTCCACGCCGTAAACGATGTCGACTAGCCGTTGGGTCCTTCGCGGACTTTGTGGCGCAGTTAACGCGATAAGTCGACCGCCTGGGGAGTACGGCCGCAAGGTTAAAACTCAAATGAATTGACGGGGGCCCGCACAAGCGGTGGAGCATGTGGTTTAATTCGATGCAACGCGAAGAACCTTACCTACCCTTGACATCCTGCGAACCCTTCGGAGACGAAGGGGTGCCTTCGGGAACGCAGAGACAGGTGCTGCATGGCTGTCGTCAGCTCGTGTTGTGAAATGTTGGGTTAAGTCCCGTAACGAGCGCAACCCTTGTCCTTATTTGCCAGCGAGTAAAGTCGGGAACTCTAAGGAGACTGCCGGTGACAAACCGGAGGAAGGTGGGGACGACGTCAAGTCATCATGGCCCTTACGGGTAGGGCTACACACGTGCTACAATGGTCAGTACAAAGGGTTGCGAACTTGCGAGAGTGAGCCAATCCCAGAAAGCTGATCTCAGTCCGGATCGGAGTCTGCAACTCGACTCCGTGAAGTCGGAATCGCTAGTAATCGTGAATCAGAATGTCACGGTGAATACGTTCCCGGGCCTTGTACACACCGCCCGTCACACCATGGGAGTGGACTGCACCAGAAGTGGTTAGCCTAACCTTCGGGAGGGCGATCACCACGGTGTGGTTCATGACTGGGGTGAAGTCGTAACAAGGTAGCCGTAGGGGAACCTGCGGCTGGATCACCTCCTTAAACGACGTATCACGCCTCGCGGCAAGTGCTCACAATGAATTACCTGATCGGCCAGAGCAAAGACTGTTTGGGTCGAAGACCCAGTGGTTGTAAGCCGGGTCTGTAGCTCAGTTGGTTAGAGCGCACCCCTGATAAGGGTGAGGTCGGCAGTTCAAATCTGCCCAGACCCACCAAATTTTGGTGAACAGTCTGCTCTTTAACAATGTGAATCATGCTGACAAGTTTTCTCCGCAAGGAGAAAGCAAAAGTGATACGTCTCAAGCGTATCCGGCAATTGTCGTACGTAATCGCGGACCAGACCCTTTCGGGTTATATGGTCAAGCGATTAAGCGCATACGGTGGATGCCTTGGCAGCCAGAGGCGATGAAAGACGTGGTAGCCTGCGATAAGGCTCGGTGAGGTGGCAAACGACCTGTGACCCGGGCATCTCTGAATGGGGAAACCCACCCAGCACAAGCTGGGTATCCCACACTGAATCCATAGGTGTTGGGAGGCGAACCGGGGGAACTGAAACATCTAAGTACCCCGAGGAAAAGAAATCAACCGAGATTCCCCCAGTAGCGGCGAGCGAACGGGGACTAGCCCTTAAGCGGCACAACTGATAGGCGAACAGGCTGGGAAGCCTGACCATAGTGGGTGATAGTCCCGTAGCCGAAATCTGAGTGTCGTGAAATCGAGTAGGTCGGGGCACGTGAAACCTTGACTGAACATGGGGGGACCATCCTCCAAGGCTAAATACTCCTGGCTGACCGATAGTGAACCAGTACCGTGAGGGAAAGGCGAAAAGAACCCCGGAGAGGGGAGTGAAATAGATCCTGAAACCGTATGCGTACAAGCAGTGGGAGCAGACTCGTTCTGTGACCGCGTACCTTTTGTATAATGGGTCAGCGACTTATTTTCAGTGGCGAGCTTAACCGTATAGGGGAGGCGTAGGGAAACCGAGTCTTAACTGGGCGACCAGTCGCTGGGAATAGACCCGAAACCGGGCGATCTATCCATGAGCAGGTTGAAGGTTGAGTAACATCAACTGGAGGACCGAACCAGGATCTGTTGAAAAAGATTTGGATGACTTGTGGATCGGAGTGAAAGGCTAATCAAGCCCGGAGATAGCTGGTTCTCCTCGAAAGCTATTTAGGTAGCGCCTCACGTATCACCGCCGGGGGTAGAGCACTGTTTCGGCTAGGGGGTCATCCCGACTTACCAACCCGAGGCAAACTCCGAATACCGGTGAGTGCAAGCGTGGGAGACACACGGCGGGTGCTAACGTCCGTCGTGAAAAGGGAAACAACCCAGACCGTCAGCTAAGGTCCCGAAATCCTGGTTAAGTGGGAAACGATGTGGGAAGGCTCAGACAGCTAGGAGGTTGGCTTAGAAGCAGCCATCCTTTAAAGAAAGCGTAATAGCTCACTAGTCGAGTCGGCCTGCGCGGAAGATGTAACGGGGCTAAACCAGGTACCGAAGCTACGGGTTAGTCGCGGTAGAGGAGCGTCGTGTAAGCCGATGAAGGTGGATTGAGAAGTCTGCTGGAGGTATCACGAGTGCGAATGCTGACATGAGTAACGACAAGGGGAGTGAAAAACTCCCCCGCCGGAAGACCAAGGGTTTCTGTTCGACGCTAATCGGAGCAGAGTGAGTCGGCCCCTAAGGCGAGGCCGAAAGGCGTAGTCGATGGGAAACGGGTCAATATTCCCGTACCTCACTGTATTGCGATGGGGGGACGAAGAAGGCTAGGTGGGCCAGGCGTTGGTTGTCCTGGTGAAAGCCAGTAGGCTGGGGATTTAGGCAAATCCGAATCCCTAAGGCCGAGAGGCGAGACGAAGGCACTACGGTGCCGAAGTCATCGATGCCACGCTTCCAGGAAAAGCCTCTAAGCTTCAGATACAGTGGGACCGTACCCCAAACCGACACAGGTGGTCAGGTAGAGAATACCAAGGCGCTTGAGAGAACTCGGGTGAAGGAACTAGGCAAAATGGTGCCGTAACTTCGGGAGAAGGCACGCCGGCGTAGGGTGAAGGCACTTGCTGCTGGAGCTCGAACCGGTCGAAGATACCAGGTGGCTGCAACTGTTTATTAAAAACACAGCACTCTGCAAACGCGCAAGCGGACGTATAGGGTGTGACGCCTGCCCGGTGCCGGAAGGTTAAGTGATGGTGTTAGCCCTCGGGCGAAGCTCTTGATCGAAGCCCCGGTAAACGGCGGCCGTAACTATAACGGTCCTAAGGTAGCGAAATTCCTTGTCGGGTAAGTTCCGACCTGCACGAATGGCGTAATGATGGCCACGCTGTCTCCACCCGAGACTCAGTGAAATTGAAATCGCAGTGAAGATGCTGTGTACCCGCGGCTAGACGGAAAGACCCCGTGAACCTTTACTATAGCTTCACACTGGACGCTGATGTTGCTTGTGTAGGATAGCTGGGAGGCTAGGAACCCCGGACGCCAGTTCGGGTGGAGCCAACCTTGAAATACCAGCCTGGCATCATTGGCGTTCTAACTCAGGTCCGTGATCCGGATCGAGGACAGTGTGTGGTGGGTAGTTTGACTGGGGCGGTCTCCTCCCAAAGAGTAACGGAGGAGCACGAAGGTACCCTCAGCACGGTCGGAAATCGTGCATTGAGTGCAAGAGCATAAGGGTGCTTAACTGCGAGACAGACACGTCGAGCAGGTACGAAAGTAGGTTCTAGTGATCCGGTGGTTCTGTATGGAAGGGCCATCGCTCAACGGATAAAAGGTACTCCGGGGATAACAGGCTGATACCGCCCAAGAGTTCACATCGACGGCGGTGTTTGGCACCTCGATGTCGGCTCATCACATCCTGGGGCTGAAGTCGGTCCCAAGGGTATGGCTGTTCGCCATTTAAAGTGGTACGCGAGCTGGGTTTAGAACGTCGTGAGACAGTTCGGTCCCTATCTGCCGTGGGCGTTGGATGTTTGAGAAGAGCTGCTCCTAGTACGAGAGGACCGGAGTGGACGCACCTCTGGTGTTCCGGTTGTCACGCCAGTGGCATTGCCGGGTAGCTACGTGCGGACGGGATAACCGCTGAAAGCATCTAAGCGGGAAGCCCCCTTCAAGATGAGACATCCC
>NZ_JABFTX010000008.1 GCF_021404305.1 Billgrantia ethanolica
ATCATAAGGGCTCGATCCTTTTCGCCCTTCCTGCGTCCTCTCTGGGCCTGTACGGCGGCAAATCCTGACGGACTCAGCCGCTGATAGGTCCACTTGGCCACGCTCTTGGCGGTGGCCCGCACCTCGCTCTCGGGCAGCGGGGTGTCGAAGTCGTTGTAGCCCCTTGCCCTGGTCAGCACCGCTTCGTGCCAGCGGTCGTACTCCGGCCAGCCCTGCCGTATGGCCCTGTAAGCCCACTGTCGCAGGCGTTCGAACAGGTTGCAGTTGCGGCCTAGGCCGTAGTCGGGAAGCCGCTTACGGCGGTCGCTGAAGGCGCTGAGGTCGAGCCAGCTATCGAGGTCGCCCAGCTCGTACAGCCGTGGCTCCCACTCCGTGACACGCCAAAAGGGGCTGAGGGGGTTCTTGCAGATCAGGCCGGAGTAGCCGGGATCGGCGTCCAGCAGGGCCCGTAGGGCGCAATCCACGGCGGCGGCGTAGCGAAGCGGCGCAGATTTCGCGTCAGGGGCCGTTCTCACCGGCACATCGAGCCCGTAGATCAGGTGCGCGTGCCCGTTGGCGGGGTTCTGGGCCACGATCGTGGGCGGCGGGGCGCTGCGATCGGACCAGTCCAGGGCGGCACCGCTGCGGTCCACGTCGTAGACGAGCCAGTAGCGGTGGTGCGGCTGGTTGGGCTGGATGTACCGGGCAGCGAGGGCCCGCTGCACGTCGCGGATGCGCAGACCGTCGCCCAGGGCGTCGGTGTGGTAGGGCTTCCGGGGGAGCCGCTGGCGGAAAAGCGCCAGGTTCGTCGGTTCAGGGCCTTGGCAGGCCTCTGCGGGTTGGGTCACAATGTCCTCACGTTCTACGTGCACCCTCGTTCCCGTCAGGTCGCCAAACTAGCCGGGTTCGGGGGTGTTCCCTTTTCAGAGCTCCATGCCCGGCCCGCTGCGGCCACGCCGGAACTCACGCTCTCGCTGTTTTACCGCCTCGTGCCCTCTGGCGTCCAGCGCGACACCTTCTCGCTCAAGTCGTTGACCTGCCTGCTCAAGCGCTGCACCTGGTCGCTCAGCGCCGCGTTGTCGCGCTGCGTGGCCTCGAACATGGCCTGCAAACTCGCGTAGGCGCTCTGCCACTCCTGATGCTGTGTCTCGTAGGCGGTCTGCAACTGCTCGAATGCGCGCAGCAGCTCGCGCTCCAGGTCGGTCATTCAGTAGCCCTCCAGGATCAGGTACTCGCCGTTCTCGCCGAAGGTCTGCGGCCTCTGGCCCCGGCTGTCCGGGTGGATCTTCGCGCACAGGCGCCGTTCGTTCCCGCAGTGGGTCAGCTGCACCCGGCCGCCCTCCTGGGCCAGCCGCTCCAGCGTCGTGTTGTGGCGCTCGATCTCGGCCAGCTTCCCGGCGACGCTCTGGCTCATCCACCACAGGGCCCCGGAGCCCAGCAGCAAGGTCAGGGCTACCGGTATAACCACGGCCAGCCAGCTCGTGAGCGCGGTCCGCTGCAAGCTCCGGCTCTGGGCGCGGATAGCGGCGCTGGTTCTCTGCTCGCTTTCGCTCAAGGCCGCCAGCAAGGCGTTCTCGTGCCTCTCGAATGCGCTCCTCACGGCCTGCTCGGTACTCTCGGCTTGCTGCTTCGATCTCTGCTCGAAGCCCGCTGCCAACCTCGAAATCTCGCTCATAGATTTTTCCTCGTAGCCTCAGCGGTTTGCCACCGCTGGGATCGGCAACGCTGATGCTGGTCTTGGTCTGCCGTGTCACCTCGAAACCGGCGTCCTCGAGCACGGCCACCACCTGGGCGCGGTTGGTGACCTCGCCACGCTCGGCCAGTGCCAGCAGGCCGTTGGTGATCTGGCGCTGTGCCTGGGCCTTGTCGCGGGGCAGGTCTGCGGGATAGGTGAGGGCCCGCTGGTTGGCGGGATCGCTGGGGTCGTGCAGCTCGTATTTGGCGTTCGTCAGGGTTTTCCAGGCGTCGATCCTGGGCCGGTCGGCCCGGTCGTAGTACGGCTGGAGCCGCTTGCCGCTGGTCAGCTCGACATTGGGCACCACGAAGTTCAGCTCCAGGCGGCCCTTGTCGCGGTGCTCGACCCACAGGCAGTCGTACTGGTCGCCATCGAGCCCCGGCAGCAGGGCCCTCTCGAATGAGTCCATGATTTCGCGCTTGGCGGCGTCGTCCAGGTCGGCCTCCTGGAACGACAGCACGCCGGACGTATAGCGCTTGGCGTACCGGCTGCCGTCGATCAGCGCCTCGGTCTGGTCGGCGTCACCGCGCAGCAGCTCGGCCCCTTCGCGGTCCCGGTCACGGCCCAGCAGGTAATCCACCGGCCCAGCGCCCTTCCCGGTGCCCCTGCCATGGAATTTGACGATCACCGGTGCAGGGCCCTCAGTTCGGCCAGTTCGCGCTCTACGGCGGCCAGGGCGGCGATAACCTGCACCCTGTCTGCCGCACCCCATTCGCCGCTGTTCACGCGCCTGGCGACCTGGTTCAGGTTGTTGCCGATGCCGGCGAGCTGCCGCAGCAGCGCCGGGTCTGCCGGCTCGGGGCCCTTGGACTGCCGAACCCAGTCGCCATCGGGGTTGAGGCACTGCTCACGCATCCACTCGGCGAGCTGGGGTTTGGGGCAGCGCCACTTGAGCGTTTCCAGCTCTTCGGGGCTGACGCGGATCTTGATGATCTTCTCGCGCTTCGGCTGCGTGGCCATGCAGTTCCTCCGGGGTGAAGTCGGTGCCGCCGACCAGGACGTGACCGCCTCAAGCGGTCGCGGCGTGGGCGGTGGCTGCCAGGGGTGTCGGGGGGCGCAGCCCCCTGACCCAGCTCACAGAGGCCCAGACGAGCGAAGCGAGTCAAAGGGCCCTCTGTGTATGCTGGCTTAGGTTGGTGGCAGCGTCAACCGTGGGCGGCTTCGACTGACGCGCTCCGCTTCGCTCGCTTGTCGGGCACCACCACTCGCCGATTGGAAATCGGCTCGCGCTGGATGCCGGGGGAAGGGGGTTGCCTCGCTGCGCTCGGCGGATTGGCTATCGCCGGTTCTCGTACCACCAGCGCAGTGTCAGGCCGATACCAATCGGAATGAGCACCAGGGCAATCAGGATCGCGAGCTCAGTGGTAGGGGACATGAGGGCCCTCCCGAGGGCTGTTATCTGATATGGCTTCGAGTGTCACGCTTCGCTGACCGCCGCCCAGCAGTGAAGCTAAGGGCTACGATGGCCGCACCAAGCAAGACCCAGGCACGTTTCCGCAACACACGACGAGTTTCCATGCACACCCCTCCCGAGGGCTGTTATCTGATATGGCTTTTGTGCATCCGCTCGATCCAGTTGCGGATGGTGTTCCGGTGAACGCCTAGCTCTTGGGCTATTTCGGCCCGCGAGGCCCCCTGAGCGATTTTCTCCCGAACCAAGGGCATCATAAGGGCTCGATCCTTTTCGCCCTTCCTGCGTCCTCTCTGGGCCTGTACGGCGGCAAATCCTGACGGACTCAGCCGCTGATAGGTCCACTTGGCCACGCTCTTGGCGGTGGCCCGCA
>NZ_JABFTX010000009.1 GCF_021404305.1 Billgrantia ethanolica
TGGATATTTCCGCTCACTCCAACTCCTTCTTGGTTCTGCCTATCTCTAGGTGAAGAACCAAACTCTTTGCAGCTATTACTGATGCGGATAACAGTGGTATTTTCGATTTTCATCGTAATACTCCTCAGGTTACAGCCAACCGACATGGTTGACCGGCCAGACCGAGGTTTTCCACACGCGCAAAGAATTGAATGTTGGATGTGAGTTGATACTTAGCTTCTTGCCAGACAATAGTCGCATTACTTTGCTACGAGGATGCGCCTACGGTGCCCGCGTGACCGAGAGACCCCGGGAGGGCGGTCATGACTTCTCACCGCTATAGTAAGAAGTCGCTAGAGGCCCGCTCTAGCGTCGATTTCTTTGCTGCAGTAATAGCTGTTTCTTAAAGAGCGGAGAGGCTGTGTTCAGCCCCAACGCAACCGTAACAGTTGATACATACGCTTACAAGCATTCTCCTAATAAATAATTAGTCTAATAAGCCATTTTTTCATAACCAAATATCCAGATAGGTTGATGCTGACACCGAGGACCTTTGTACATTTTCATTTCTGTATCACCTTCATGAGCTAGCCATCATGGGCAACCTCTCCCGCTACCTAATCCTGCAATGGTGCAGACGCCTTTGACGGAAGGGCTGGTACAATGGTGGCCGCTTCTCTGTGTCTCGTAACGGATGGATCGAGTCTCACGCCGTCTGGCAGGCCAAGCTGATGTCTGGCCGCTGTCCTGTCATAGGAATGAATGAGGGGTAATGTGAACCCGGTTCACCTTGCTACCTGCTGCATGGGCGTCGAGCTATGGTGATTTCTGGTGTATGGGAGGAGGTAGGAAGGGTGGCGTATCCTGTTGATTGATCACGACCAAGATCTCAATCAACATGAGTGGATACGCCATGACCGATTCTACCCTCCGGGCTCTTTCACAACCAGAACCCCCGGTCACTGACCCGCTGCACGAGCTGCTTCGTCAAGGTGCCCGTGACCTGATCGCCAAGGCCGTCGAGGCTGAACTGGCCACCTTCCTGGCACAGTACGCCGACCAGCGGCTCGATGATGGGCGCCAAGCGGTGGTCCGCAACGGCTACCTGCCCGAGCGCACCGTCCAGACCGGGGTCGGGGATGTCAGCGTGCAGGTGCCCAAGGTGCGCGACCGTAGCGGTGGTGGCGCTCGCTTCAACAGCAGTCTGCTGCCGCCCTACCTGAAGCGGGCCCGCAGCATCGAGGAGCTGATCCCCTGGCTCTACCTGAAGGGGATCTCTACCGGCGACTACCAGGAGGCTTTGGCGGCGCTGCTCGGCGACCAGGCCAAGGGTCTGTCGGCCAACACCGTGTCACGGCTCAAGAAGCAGTGGGAAGACGAGCATACCGAGTGGAGGAAGCGGGACCTCGCCGACCGACACTACGTCTACTGGTGGGCCGACGGTGTGTATAGCAACGTCCGCATGGGTGACCGCCTGTGCCTGCTGGTGATCATTGGCGTCACCGAGCAGGGCCGCAAGGAGCTGGTGGCCGTCGAGGACGGCTTTCGCGAGTCGGCGGCCAGTTGGGAGACCTTGCTGACAGGGCTACGAGAGCGTGGCCTGGCCCAGGCTCCCAAGCTGGCAGTGGGTGACGGTGCCATGGGGTTCTGGGCAGCGCTGAGCAAGATTTACCCGGAAACCGACCATCAGCGCTGCTGGGTCCACAAGACGGCCAACGTGCTGAACAAGCTACCAAAATCGGTGCAGCCCAAAGTCAAGGCGGACCTCCATGACATCTGGATGGCCGAGACCCGCGACGAGGCACGCAGGGCCTTCGATCGCACGGTGAAGCGTTTCGAGGCCAAGTACCCCAAGGCGATGGGGTGCCTGGCCAAGGATCGGGACGAGCTGCTGGCGTTTTACGACTACCCGGCAGAGCACTGGGTGCATATCCGCACCACCAACCCGATCGAGTCGACCTTCGCCACGGTCCGCCTGAGGACCAAGCGGAGCCGGAACTGCGGCTCCCGGGCGACGACCTTGGCGATGGTCTTCAAGCTGCTCCAGAGCGCCCAAAAGCGATGGAGGAGGATCAAGCACTTCCAGAAGCTGGAACTGGTCGTCAGCAACGTCAAGTTCCAGGACGGGGAGCAAGTGGTTGATCAATCAGACAGGAATGCGGCCTGATCGCCATCCACCAGATTTGACGATAACTCCGGTTCACCCGCGCGATGGCCTGCATCAGGTTATGGCCCTTCATCGGCTTGTCGACATACATGGTATGACAACAGGGTGCATCGAAGCCGGTCAGCCACATGTCTCGCACTATCACCAGCTTGAGAGGATCGTCGGGATTCTTGAAACGTGCCTCCAGGCGTTTCTTGGTCTTCTTGTTATAGATATGCGGCTGTAATAGTGCCTTGTCGGCAGCGGAGCCGGTCATCACGATCTTGATCACGCCCTTTTCCGGATCGGGATCATGCCACTCAGGGCGCAGAGCGGTAATCTCGTTGTAGAGGTGAGCGCAAATCTCGCGGCTCATCGCTACGATCATTGCCTTTCCAGTGATGGTGGCATTGCGCGTCTCGAAATGCTCGATCAAATCGGCGGCCACCTGTTTGAGACGTGGCTTGGAACCAACCAGCTTTTCCAGGCGGCTCCACTCCCCCTTGGTGCGCTCGCGGTGGCCAATGTCTTCCTCGTCCTCAATGACCTCCTCGACCTGATCGGATAACTGTTCGATCTCGGCCTGGTTGATCTCGAGCTTGGCCAGCCGCGATTCATAGTAGATCGGCACCGTGGCGCCGTCTTCCACCGCATCCTGAATGTCGTAGATGGAAACGTAATCGCCGAAGACAGCGCGGGTATTCTTATCTTCACTATCAATCGGTGTACCGGTGAAGCCAATGAAACACGCGTTGGGGAGCGCATCGCGCATATGCTTGGCGTAGCCGAAGGTGTAGCGGCCACTTTGCTTGAGGTTGGCCTTCAAGCCATATTGGCTACGGTGGGCTTCGTCTGAGATCACCACAAGATTATGGCGATCATTGAGTACCGGGTGTTTTGACTCCCCTTCCAGCAGGGTGAACTTCTGAACCGTGGTAAAGATGATCCCGCCTGCCTCGCGTTCGGCAAGCAGGCCGCGCAGGGTATCGCGGTCGTCGGCCTGCCTCGGCTCCTGACGCAGTAGCTCGCGAGCAGCGCTGAAGGTAGCGAAGAGCTGGCCATCCAGGTCGTTGCG